>NZ_CP125875.1:0-3471426 GCF_030060435.1 Vibrio harveyi | reverse complement strand
CCTAAATAAATAGGGAGAGGCTCAATGAATACTGACTTCAAAACTACTAATGTAATTTTAAAGCTATTATCGTTCCAACAGAACGATAATGAATTGACTGTGCCAAGTCCGAAGACTTGATTGGTCACTTCGTTTCATTGAAACCTAATTTGAAGCCGAAGCTTCTAATTGGATTATCATCAACGAGTGCCCACACAGATTGATAGGTTCTTATTTTTAAAGAGCTACTCTTCTTTGTGATTTACATCACTTCGGAAGAGGCGGTCATTCTAGCGAGATAATTTTCTGTGTCAAACACTTTTTGCTATTTATTTTACTTTTTAAAAGTAAAGGCAATTAATTATTTCGCTTTTCTTTCTGACCTTGCCGACTTAGCTTCGAACCCTTGTGAGCTCTGCCCTGTCGACAAGGAGGCATTATAGAGATCGCGCTCACATTGGCAAGCGTTATTTTGCAAAAATTGCAAAAATAATAGTTAAACGACGACTTTTCGATCAAAGCCTTATTTATCCAACTTTACCCCAAGACTGCATACAACTTATCCACAGAGTTATCCTTTTTATGCTCCTTTTTCTTTCACTATATATAAAGAAAGCTGCTTTACAGCAGCTTTCTTTATTTACCCTAAACACGGCTTTTGCCAGATTAGCATCTAAATACCTGAGCCATCCTGCTCACTACCATCGTCTTCATGCAATCCACATTCACGCTTTAAACCAAAGAAACGAGTTTCTTCTTCCGACATGCCCGGTTCCCACTTTCTAGTTGTATGAGTGTCACCGACAGAAAGGTAACCTTGATCCCATAGAGGGTGATAACTCAAACCATGCTCTTCTAGGTAGTAGTGCACATCTTTATTCGTCCAGTCGATCACAGGTAAGAATTTAAATACGCCATTTTGGATCGACAAGATTGGAAGACCAGCACGAGATTGACTTTGCTCTCGACGCAGTCCTGAAAACCAAGTACCAACATTTTGCTCACGCAGAGCTCGTCGCATTGGCTCAACTTTGTTTATCTTGTTGTACTTTTCAATTCCCTCTATACCCTGTTCCCAAAGTTTTCCATAACGTGCTTCTTGCCAATTCGCACTTTCTTTAGCTTGATACACTTTAAGGTTAAGGTTCAGTTGCGCTTTCAACTGATCGATGAATTGATATGTCTCTGCAAATAGATAGCCGGTATCCGTTAGGATAATTGGAATGTCCGGTTTTTGTTGTGTCACAAGATGGAGCATCACTGCGGCTTGGATACCGAAACTGGACGAGACAGCGAACTCCCCTTCCAAATTCTCCAATGCCCACTTTACTCTATCTTGTGCCGAAAGCTGTTCGAGCTCGACATTGATTTGAGCAAGACGGAGGATTTGCTCCGTCTTAGTTAATGTCAGTAACTCTGTTAGTTCCGGTTTGGACGCTACAGAATCAAGCATGGAAGTCCCTCTTTGATACGAACACTTCTTGGATAATGCCAGCTCGAATTGTGAAGTCACCAAATGCTTCGCCTTCTTCACGTTCAGCAGCCCAACGAGCCACCAGTTGATCAATCTCTTCTAAGATTTGCTTATCCGTAATGTTCTCTTTATACATCTTCGGTACTCGAGTACCACCGCGGTTACCACCTAGGTGTAAGTTGTATCGACCTGGTGCTTTACCAACTAAGCCGATTTCTGCCAGCATTGCTCGACCACAACCATTTGGACATCCTGTTACTCGCAGAATGATATTGTCTTCTTCAGGGATACCATGCTTTTCTAGAATACCTTCTACATCGGTTACGAACTGAGGAAGGAAGCGCTCTGCTTCTGCCATTGCTAATGGACATGTTGGGAACGCCACACACGCCATCGAGTTCTTACGCTGTTCACTTACGCCGTCATCCATTAAGCCATGTTCACGAGCAATCTTCTCGATCTTCGCTTTTTGGCTTTTTGGTACACCAGCAACAATCAGGTTTTGGTTTGCTGTCATACGGAAATCGCCTTTGTGGATTTTGGCAATTTCAGCAACACCTGTCTTAAGTGGTTTACCTGGGAAATCTAATAGACGACCATTTTCAATGAAGAGTGCTAGGTGATGCTTACCATCGATACCTTCAACCCATCCGATACGGTCACCACGTTCCGTGAATTCGTAAGGACGGCTTTGCTCAAACTTAACACCGGCACGTTTTTCTACTTCCGCTTTAAACACATCACTACCGACACGATCTAATGTGTATTTGGTTTTTGCATTCTTACGGTTAGAACGGTTACCCCAATCACGTTGAGTTGTTACTACAGCAGCAGCAACATCAAGCGTCTTCTCTAATGGAATAAAACCAAAGTCATCCGCTCTACGTGGATAAGTCGATGTATCGCCATGTGTCATCGCTAGACCACCACCAACAAGCACGTTAAAACCAACTAGCTTGCCGTTATCTGCAATCGCTACGAAGTTAAGATCGTTAGCGTGTACGTCTACGTCATTTTGCGGTGGGATAACCACTGTGGTTTTAAACTTACGTGGTAAGTAGTTCTTACCTAGAATCGGTTCGTCTTCTTCCGTGCTTTCTACTTTTTCACCGTCCAACCAAATCTCTGCATAAGCGCGCGTCTTTGGTAATAGATGCTCGCTGATCTTCTTCGCCCATTCGTAAGCTTCTTGGTGTAGCTCCGACTCCACTGGGTTAGTGGTACACAACACGTTACGGTTAACGTCACCCGCAGTTGCAATCGAATCAATACCAATGCTGTTTAGCGTTTGGTGCATCAACTTGATATTTGGTTTTAGCACGCCATGGAACTGGAACGTTTGACGAGTAGTAAGACGAATACTTCCATATAAAGAGTGCTCGGTTGCAAACTTGTCGATCGCTAGCCATTGCTTTGGTGTAATGATGCCACCCGGCATACGAGCACGAAGCATGACGTTATGCAGCGGCTCCAACTTTTGTTTAGCACGCTCGTTACGGATATCGCGGTCATCTTGCTGGTACATTCCGTGAAAACGAATCAATTGGAAGTTGTCTGCAGTAAAGCCACCAGTAATGCGGTCTTGCAGATCTTGTTCAATCGTTCCACGCAGTAAATTACTTTCTCTTTTAAGGCGCTCGTTATCCGAGAGTGGACCAAGCACCTCACCTAATACTTCTTGGCTGTTTGATTGTTGATTCGCGCTCATTAGTACACATCCCTTTGGTAACGTTTCGCTTTACGTAGATCGTTGATAAATGCTTCGGCTTCTTCACGAGATAGCTTGCCTTGTTGCTCGGCTACAAATACCAGCGCATCGTGAACATCTTTTGCCATACGAGTGGCATCACCACATACATAGATGTAGGCTCCATCTTGCATCCATTGCCACACTTGTTCAGCGTTTTCTAAGATGCGATGTTGAACATAAACCTTCTCTGCTTGGTCACGACTAAACGCAACATCAAGGCGAGTCAGCAAACCTGACTTGAGGTACTTCTGCCATTCAACTTGGTAAAGGAAATCTTGAGTAAAGGTACGGTCACCAAAGAACAACCAGTTCTTGCCTTCCGCGTTACGGTTATCACGCTCCTGAATAAAGCTGCGGAAAGGTGCAATACCAGTACCAGGACCAACCATGATGATTGGTGTGTTGTCATCTTGTGGCAGTTTGAAGTTATTGTTGTGCTCAACAAACACTTTCACTTCACCGCCTTCTTCTAGACGTTGAGCGAGGAAACTTGATGCTCCGCCATAGCGCTTTTCATCACCTTTGTCGTATTCAACCAAGCCTACGGTAAGGTGAACTTCTTCATCGACTTCCGTTTGACTCGAAGCGATAGAATATAGACGAGGTGTCAATCGACGAAGTAAACCAACTAATTCTTCTGCACTTAACTTGGTCTTCTTCTCTGCAAGTACATCTACAACTTGGGTATTTGCAGCGTACTCACGAAGCTTGTCTTTATCTTCCACTAGCTTTTGTAGTCTCTTGCTACCAGATAGCTCTGCGAATTTAGTGACAAACTGAGGGTTTGATGCGGTGATTTCGTACTTGCTAACCAATGCACTATGAATAGAAAGGCTTTCGCCATCGACTTCAACACTTTCTACACCGGATAGACCAGCCTTAGCTAAGATAGCGTTGGCTAACTCTGAACTATTATCGAACCACACACCCAGAGCATCGCCGGCTTGATAAGTTAAACCTGATTCTTCAAGGTCAATCTCTACGTGGCGAACATCTTTACCCGAATCACGACCTGTGATTTTTTGGCTTGTTAGTAACGTTGCGGTATATGGGTTTTGCTTGTTATAAGCAGAATGTCCTGGAGCGGCTTGACCAACAGGTAGTTGGACTACTTCTGCTTCATTGCCTGAAGAAAGGGCTTCTTTTACTTGTTCAAGCGCTTGCTTACGCCATTCAGCGGCCGGCACTTCATAATCCACATCACAATCAATGCGATCGATGAAGGCAGTTGCGCCTAACTTAGACAAGTAAGTATCGAAGTCTTTGCCCGTTTGGCAGAAGAACTCATAACTAGAATCGCCCAGTGCGATCACGGCGTATTGTAGATTTGGTAACTTGGGTGCTTTTTTAGATTGAAGGAACTCATGCAGTTCAATGGCATTATCTGGCGCTTCGCCTTCACCATTGGTCGACGCCACGATGATCACGTGAGTCTCTTTTGCTAAGTTCTTGCCTTTGTAATCGCTAGCATCAAACAGCTCTACAGCAATGCCTTCTGCTTTGGCTTCTTGCTCTAGCGCTTCAGCAACGCCTTTCGCATTACCAGTCTGAGAAGCAAAAATGATGCTTAGCTTGCCTGCTGGTTTTGCAGCAACAGAAGCAGCAGCCTGTGCGATTGGTGTTGCAGCCGCTGCACTTGGTTGGTTTTGAGCGAGTCCCCAGAAGTAACCGCTGACCCATGCAAGTTGCTGTGAAGACAACTCTGAGACAGTTTGCTGGAGTGAGTTAAATTGCTGGTCATTTAGTGGGCTTGCGATTGGTGGATTAGCACCCTGCCCATTATTATCTTCCGACACTTTCTTGTGAGAATATTCATTCTGTTGAAAAGACATTGTCACGACATCCCTATTCATTGCGTGACGATAGATTAACCACTCTCTCTAATAACAAGAAAGAATAGAAGAGAATGTTTTATAACTTTTTGGAAGTAAGAACGCTGAGCTTAGTGCTCAACGATCCTCAATACGAACTTGTTGAAAGCCAACCGCCAACGCCGATTTTGATGCCGTATCAAGATCATCATATAGGCACTCTTCCCCATGACTGTCTGTGAGGCAAACAAACCCACCACGGGCATGGCGAAACTCGACAACCCATCCTCCCTCTTGAATTGAAGGCTCTATAATGGCTTCGACTAGCTGGTTGTCACGAAATAGATGTCGTAATTCGTTTATTGTCATCGCAATCCCTGCTCCAACTTTTATACATTGCTCCTAGATAAGCATGGTAGAAGAGTGAAACTTGGGCGAGAAATTCGATTTAATATAATGAAGTGATATAAAAAAACGCCGCTTATAAAGCGACGTTTTAAAGGATTTGAGGTTATGTAGTTAGAAAGAGTATTGAGCACCAACGAAGAAGCCGTCTGCAAAGATAAACTCTTTACCTAGGCTCGATAAAAACTCCTCTGACTCTAAATCAATCACACGGTAACCACCACGGAAAGTGAGTTGAGACTCTTGAAAAGGAATTCGGTACTGAACACCAGCCATTAGATCAGTACTCTTGATACCTTTGTTATCACCGAAGTTCATCTCACCAATTACATCAAAGTTTGTATTTGGCACAGTGATTTCTGCGTAGCCATACCAAGCCCAAATCAGCTCATCAAAATCTTCCGTACGAGCATTAGTGCCTGCGTCTACGTATTTTGTATCACTCAAGTTACTAAAAGTAAGACCCGCATCGAAGTGCATCAGGTCGTGTTCAAGAATTTGGTAGTAAAGAGTAAGGTCGAGCTTGTCAAAACCCATGTAATCCGCATCAACACTTGAGTAACGAAGGCGCGCATTAGGTACGTATTTCACGTCATGCTCAATCGCAGCGTAGAAAGACCCCGTTGTGTCGCTATCTCTTCTTACTTCATTCACTTTGGTATCCGCTACCCAAACTTCCCCACCAACCGTCGTAGTGAAAGAAGACTCTTGTTCTGCGAAACAAGGGTAAGACGCAGCCAACGATAGTGTCGCTAAAGCGATGGTCGCTTTATATGTCATGTAATTTTTACTCCGAGATAGCTGATTTCAACATTAAGGGGCATATGAGAAATACTAACATACTCTCACAGCCCACCATCAACTAAATCTCTACTATCCGTTACTTATAACGAGGCTGGGCAACGAAGTTTTTAAAAAACCATATACCTAGTGCAATGACTATCAACCAAGGCAATAGTTTTAGTACAGCGCCTACCATACCCAATAAGAACATCACAACCAATGCGATACCTGTTGCGGCAAATACCGTTACCATAGTAATACCGGTTACTAATAGGGTTGCTGTGAAAACTAAAATAAAGATCAGCTCCAACATAATCACTTCTCCTTTGTTTTAGTTTTACTAGAGCAGGTTCCATACCAACTTATAAATATATATCTAATACCATGATCTATAAGTAAAAATAAAGCCAGAGGCATTTCTGCACTCTGGCTTTGTTATTTGTCAGTTGGTAAATTTCACCAACCACTGGTGAAATTTACACGTTCAATTCTTTTGGAATCTTCGCCAGTGCATCTTGCAGCACTTCTAGACCTGAACCCGGTTTGTGCGCGTTTTCACTGATGTGGCGACGCCATTGACGAGCACCAGGCATGTTTTGGAACAGACCCAACATATGACGCGAGATATGACCAAGGTAAGCACCTTTTGCCAATTGCGCTTCAATATACGGGAACATCTCTTCAACGATTTCGCTGCGCTTTTTCACTGGTGCATTTGAACCAAACAGCTCTTGGTCAACAGATGCTAGCAAGTAAGGGCTTTGGTAAGCCTCACGACCAATCATCACACCATCTAGGTGTTGTAGATGCTCTTTCGCTTCTTCTAAAGATTTCACGCCACCGTTAATCGCAATCGTTAGCTGTGAGAAGTCCTTCTTCAATTGGTAAGCGCGTGGGTAATCCAATGGTGGGATCTCACGGTTCTCTTTCGGGCTTAGACCACTTAACCATGCTTTACGTGCGTGGATAGTGAACTGCTCACAGCCGCCCTTCTCAGAAACAATAGACACGAAATCCGTTAGGAATTCATAAGAATCTTGGTCATCGATGCCGATACGTGTTTTCACAGTAACAGGCACGTCTACCACATCTTTCATCGCGGCTACGCAGTCTGCGACCAACTGCGGCTCTGCCATTAGGCATGCACCAAATCGACCATTTTGAACGCGATCCGATGGACAACCAACGTTTAGGTTAATCTCATCGTAGCCACGCTCTTGCGCAAGCTTGGCACACGTTGCCAAATCTGTTGGGTTTGAGCCACCAAGCTGAAGGGCTAACGGATGCTCTTCCTCGTTATAAGCCAGGAAATCCCCTTTTCCATGAATGATCGCGCCTGTGGTCACCATTTCGGTGTACAGCAGGGTTTCTTTGGTCATTAAGCGATGGAAGTAGCGACAATGACGATCCGTCCAATCCAACATTGGTGCTACAGAGAGCCTGCAAGAATGAGTCATGATATAAACACCCGTTTTTACGTTGCCAAGATAGAGCGCGACGGTGCGCTCAAAAAATGAAGTCGGGTATTGTATACCCACTGTGCAGTGGATGCGAGTGTTGTGAGCTTACTTACCAATAGACATATTTCGGCATTGGGATCTCGTTCTGTGATATCGGTTACTCTCTCTGATATACACTGGCTTGCTTTAATTCATGATTTTCGTTCTGATAGTAGGTAAAATGAAGCCTTTCTAAACGAACTTCGTATAGAAATGGTTTATCATAAAGCACGTCCGATAGTTATGGTGAAAGATTTGGACCCAACAATCCTTGAACAAATTGAACATATCTGCGCTGAGCGCGGAGTAAGGTTGACGCCTCAACGCCGACGCGTTTTTGAGCTCATTTGTTCTAATCGCCGCGCCTCTAGTGCGTATGAGCTATTGGAGCAACTGAAAGAGAGTGAACCACAAGCGAAACCACCGACGGTATACCGAGCATTAGATTTTCTTCTAGAACAAGGCTTTATTCATCGAGTGGAATCTAACAACAGCTTTATCACTTGCTGTTCGTTCAACACTCAACAGCACTTTTTCCAACTGCTAATTTGCGATAAATGTGGCGATGTCGTTGAACTTGAAGACGAGACGCTGATATCCTTATTAGCCAATAACGCCGAGAAACATGGATTCAAACTGACGAATCAAGTTATCGAAACCCATGGCGAATGCCAGGCATGTTCCTCGGAGACGAAATAAGAAAGATAGAAGAACGTTATGCGCGCTGAATTTGTAAACCCGTTTTTAGCTTCTTTAATGAATGTTCTAAAAACTATGGCTTCGCTTGAACTGAAGCCACAAAAACCGCGAATCAAGAAAGATGAGATCGCACGAGGTGACGTTTCTGGTCTTATCGGTATGGTTGGTCCACAAACTCGTGGCTCAATGTCGATTACCTTTGATGAAGCGTTAGCACTGGAAATCATGCAGAACATGCTTGGTGAACGTCCAAATGGACTGAACGAAGAAGTGACGGATATGGTTGGTGAGATCACTAATATGGTGACAGGCGGTGCGAAACGCATTCTAGCGGAAAGTGGGTTTGACTTTGATATGGCAACACCAGTTGTAGTATCTGGTCGAGGTCACACCATTCGCCACAAGTGTGAAGGCTCAATCATCATCATGCCTTTCTCTTCACAGTGGGGAAATGCCTTCATCGAGATTTGTTTCGAATAATAGAGAAAAAATAGGTTGGTCCGTACCAACCTATTTTGTTTCTGCCCCAGACAATAAAAAAGGTCAGCATTTGCTGACCTTTTCTTTTTCTATTCAAACATTAAGCTTTAAACGCTTTAAATGCATTGATTAGACCGTTTGTCGAGCTATCGTGTGAGTTGATTTCAGACTCATCAGCTAGCTCAGGTAGGATTTGGTTCGCTAGTTGTTTGCCTAGCTCAACACCCCATTGGTCGAAGCTGAAGATGTTCCAGATAACGCCTTGAACGAAGATTTTGTGCTCGTACATTGCGATCAGGTTACCTAGCGTGCGAGGTGTGATTTGCTTAACTAGGATAGAGTTCGTTGGGCGGTTACCTTCAAATACTTTGAACGGTACTAGAGACGCCATTTCTTCTTCGCTCTTACCTGCTTTCGCAAATTCTGCTTTTACTGTTTCTGCTGACTTACCAAATGCCAATGCTTCTGTTTGTGCAAAGAAGTTAGACATCAGTTTTTGGTGGTGATCGCTTGCTGGGTTGTGGCTGATTGCTGGTGCAATGAAGTCACATGGGATCAGCTTAGTGCCTTGGTGAATCAACTGGTAGAACGCGTGCTGACCGTTAGTTCCTGGTTCACCCCAGATGATAGGACCAGTTTGGTAAGTCACTGCGTTACCTTCACGGTCAACGTACTTACCGTTAGATTCCATGTTACCTTGCTGGAAGTACGCCGCGAAACGGTGCATGTACTGATCGTAAGGTAGGATTGCTTCAGACTCAGCGCCGTGGAAGTTGTTGTACCAAATACCGATCAGAGCAAGAATCACAGGGATGTTGCTTTCTAGATCTGTCGATACGAAATGGTTATCCATCTCGTGAGCACCGTCTAGAAGCTCGATAAAGTTGTCGTAACCTACAGACAATGCAATTGAAAGACCGATTGCTGACCATAGTGAGTAACGACCACCAACCCAGTCCCAGAACTCAAACATGTTGTCGGTGTCGATACCAAACTCAGATACCGCAGGAGCATTAGTAGATAGCGCTGCGAAGTGCTTAGCAACGTGTGCTTGATCGCCAGCAGTTTCTAGGAACCAATCACGAGCAGAGTGCGCGTTTGTCATGGTTTCTTGAGTCGTGAACGTCTTAGACGCGATCAAGAATAGTGTTGTCTCTGGGTCTACTTTCTTCAAAGTCTCAACGATGTGAGTACCATCAACGTTAGAAACGAAGTGTAGGTTCAGGTGATTTTTGTATGGTGCCAATGCTTCTGTCACCATGTAAGGACCAAGGTCTGAGCCGCCGATACCGATGTTTACGATATCTGTGATTGCTTTACCTGTGTAACCTTTCCACTCACCGCCGATTACACGCTCAGTGAAGGATTTAATTTTTTCTAGAACCGCGTTTACCGCTGGCATTACGTCTTCGCCGCCAACCATTACAGGTTTGTTCGAGCGGTTACGCAGTGCAGTGTGAAGAACAGCGCGATCTTCTGTTTTGTTGATCGCTTCACCACTGAACATCGCTTCAATTGCTGACTTAAGCTCAGTCTCGTTAGCAAGAGCGAACAGGTGCTTCAGAGTTTCCCCGTTGATTAGGTTCTTTGAGTAATCGACTAGGATATCTGAGCCGAAGCGTGCTGAGTATTTGTCGAAACGCGCAGCGTCTTGAGCAAATAGCTCTTTCAGATCCATATCTTGTGCAGATTCGAAATGCGCAGTTAGCGCTTTCCAAGCTTGTGTTTGCGTTGGATTGATATTTTTCAACATGGTCTTTATCCCGATGTTACAGTAGGTTCCATTCCTTACAGTCTAGCGAAAACTGCGGAATCCCCGATTTAGCAAATAGAATATAAATGAGATGTTTGGGCGAATTGCCACAAAACAAGTCTTTGTAATTTTTTTTCAGTCGCCAATTATGACTGAGTGCCCTTACACTCACATTGAGTTAGGTCACGTTCCCTGTTTCGAATTTAAACAATTCATTTATGACGTTGGGAATCATATCATTTACTAATGACAGGCTCTAATTGGATTAGGATAGACGCCAAACCAAATTTTTCCAAAGGAACGCATATGTGGGCACAAAAAACTCTGCAATTAAAAGCACGTAGCCGAGGCTTTCATCTGGTCACTGATGAAATTGAACAACAATTACCACAAATCCAATCGCTTTCAGTAGGTTTGTTACATTTATTCATTCAGCATACGTCTGCCAGTTTGACTTTAAATGAAAATGCCGACCCAACAGTACGCATGGATATGGAAGCCCACTTCAATAAGTTTGTGCCTGAGCGCGCCCCTTACTACCAACACACTTATGAAGGTGATGATGACATGCCAGCTCATATAAAAGCGTCTTTACTTGGCAGCAGTGTGACAATTCCTATTCAAAGCGGTCAATTAGCGTTGGGAACATGGCAGGCCATTTACTTAGGCGAGCATCGAGACTACGGTGGCAGCCGACGCATTATCGCCACCATCAACGGCGAATAGCTTAGAGACAACAAAGGCTAACCTCAGGGTTAGCCTTTGTTTTATATCGAGTTAGAACGGTTGGTTTATCATGACTCGGAAAGTACCTTCATCGGCACCTTTTGCCATCTCGGCACGAACAACAATCCCTTCCACTTGGAAGCGTACTGCGCCACCGACGTTCCATTTCATGTCTTCATGCAATGTCTTGAGGTCATAATCGTCCGCGACTCGCCCCACTTCAACAAACGCTACCCATTGCCACCAAGGTAAGTCGTAATAGTTGATCAGAGGAATATCATCAAGCGGCTGCCAGTCTGGCAATACGCGGTATTCCGCAGAATAGTGAATCGCGCTGCGTCCATGGTAACGACCCGCAGTATAACCACGCAAGCGATACAAGCCACCCAAGCGAACTTGCTCCTGCTCTGGAGGACGACTACATACTGCGCCATCGCACTGATTCCATGTCGGTGTATCTGCAGTATAGAAATCGAATGCCAGAACTTGCTGATCAAACCAATCACCTAACGGACCTAGGGAATAGTACTGACTGTTTTGGAACTCCCACTTTAGCCATAAGTCTTCCGACTGTAAGCTGTCTGCTCCTGTGGTTAAATCAAACGAGGTATGGGAGCCTCGCGTGGTATTACGCACACTGTCGCGGTTGTCCCAGTCAAATGTCAGGCTAAACCCTGTCGCTTCTTCTTTCTTATCGTTGTAGATGTCTAATTCACGAGAAGAATAAAACGGCGTGAAGATAATTGAGCTGACACCAGAATCGACCGGAGAAGCAAAACTTACATCGCGAATAGGTTGGAATGCACCAAGTAACCCATGTTCACGAACGTTACCCCAAGGAAGCAAGTACTTGAACTCGAGTTTATAGTTCTCTTCATCCCCATTGGTTATCGTTTTGTCTTCCGTTGAAGAGTTGTTTGAACCTTGATTGTCTAGGTAATATGGGTTGTCGTTAAAGCGCGCTTGATACATTTGCGTGCTAAACAAAAGATTTGATGACAAAGCGTAGTTGAAGGCAGAAAGAAAACCGACATAGCTATCTTTCTCAGAATACAGCCCCATACCAAACAATGCAGCTTGAGGTTGACCAACACCTTTTGCCACACCAGCTAAACCGATCGTGCTACCCATGGTATCCGTACTGAAATAGAACGGAACAAATGCTGAGTCTTTCTCTTTCGCGACTATCTGCGGGGATAAAAAAAGGCTGGCAGAGAATGCCAGCACTGAGAATAATCTTTTCTTCATGGGTTACTTCGAATATTCCATTTCGACGCGAGAAGTCAGTTTAGTTACCAATTCATAAGCGATAGTGCCGATGTGACTCGCCACTTCTTCTACTGGTAAATCCATACCCCACAAAATAGCTTCGTCGCTTACTTTATCAGTCGCGTCTGGACCTAAATCGACCGTCAGCATATCCATAGAAACGCGACCTGCAATTGGTACTTTGCGTCCGTTAACAAGAACTGGCGTACCATTCGGTGCTGTTCGTGGATAACCATCTCCGTACCCAACAGCAATGACACCGACTTTAGTATCTCGCTCACTGGTCCACATGCCACCATAGCCGACACTTTCACCTTTCTTCACTTCACGTACCGCGATTAAGTGCGATTTCAGTGTCATGACGGGTTTATAGCCCATGTCTTGTGCCGTTTTATCATCAAATGGAGACACGCCGTACATGATGATTCCAGGACGAACCCAGTCTAACTGGCTTTGCGGCCAAGCAAGTAAGCCTGCTGACGCCGCTAAAGAGCGCTCTCCTTGACAGCCTGCGGTAAGCGACATAAATAAGTCGATCTGCTCTGTCGTAATACTATTACCTAGCTCATCGGCACAGCCAAAGTGACTCATGTAACGTAGCGGTTTCGCCACGTTTGGACACTCTTTAAGGCGTGTGATGAATTCATCGTACTGCTCTGGACGCACACCAAGTCGGTGCATGCCACTATCGATTTTGAGCCAAACGACAACTGGCGTTTCAAGCTCTGCTTGCTCCAACGCAGTCAACTGCTCTTCACAGTGGACGACCGTTTGAATGTTATTCGTCACCAATACAGGCAAATCACCTGGCGAGTAAAAACCTTCAAGTAAAAGAATCGGCTTTACTACGCCACAAGCGCGTAACTGAAGGGCTTCTTCGATACGAGCAACACCAAAAGCATCCGCATGAGTAGCGTGTTTAGCTACATGACGAAGACCATGACCGTAGCCATTCGCCTTCACCACGGCCATCACTTTGCTGTCTGGTGCTTGTTCTTTTACTCGCTGTAAGTTGTGCTGCAGTGCTGACAAGTCAATGCATGCCATCGCGGCTTTCATGTAGCTCATTGCATTACTCATCATCAATATCAAATGCTGGACCCGCGTAGTTATCAAAGCGCGAGTGTTGACCTTGGAATGTTAAGCGAACCGAACCGATAGGACCGTTACGTTGCTTACCAATAATGATTTCTGCCGTGCCTTTGTATGGGCTGTCAGGATGGTAAACCTCGTCACGGTAAATGAACATGATCAAGTCGGCATCCTGCTCGATAGAGCCCGATTCACGCAAGTCTGAGTTAACCGGACGTTTATCTGCGCGTTGCTCTAGGGAACGGTTTAGCTGAGATAGCGCAACGACAGGCACATTCAACTCTTTCGCCAACGCTTTAAGTGAGCGCGAGATTTCCGCGATTTCCAAGGTACGGTTATCCGAAAGAGCAGGCACACGCATTAGCTGAAGGTAGTCGACCATGATCATGGACAAACCACCATGCTCACGAGCGATACGACGAGCACGAGATCGCACTTCGGTTGGCGTTAGACCCGAACTGTCATCAATGTACATGTTCTTCTTGTCCATAAGAATGCCCATGGTAGAAGAAATTCGCGCCCAATCTTCATCATCTAGCTGACCAGTACGAATCTTCGTTTGGTCAACACGAGATAAGGACGCCAACATACGCATCATCAGCTGTTCAGCAGGCATCTCTAACGAGAAGATAAGTACAGGTTTGTCTTGGCTCATCGCCGCGTTTTCACACAAGTTCATCGCAAAGGTAGTTTTACCCATCGATGGACGCGCCGCCACGATAACCAAATCCGAACCTTGTAGACCTGCCGTTTTCTTGTTGAGGTCATTAAAGCCGGTCGTTACCCCCGTCACACCGTCTTGCGGGGTTTTATACAGAATCTCAATTCGCTCTAGTGTTTTCTCCAGAATGTTATCCACGTTTTGTGGACCTTCATTCTCGCTAGTGCGTGATTCTGCAATGGCGAAAACTTTACTCTCCGCCATATCAATTAAGTCTTCTGAGCTTCGACCTTGAGGATCGTAACCAGCATCAGCGATTTCGTTCGCGACACCAATCAAACCGCGTACAATCGCGCGCTCCGCGACAATATCAGCATACGCGTTAATGTTCGCCGCACTTGGGGTGTTTTTGGCAAGATCAGCAAGGTAGGCAAAACCACCCACGTCTTCCAATTGTTCGTGACGCTCTAGGTGTTCAGATAACGTGATCAAGTCGAGAGGCTTACCATCTTCAAGAATGGTTTTAACCCCTTCAAAAATCAGGCGATGGGGACGACTATAGAAATCACTACTTACAACACGTTCGGCTACGGTGTCCCAACGTTCATTGTCTAGTAATAGACCGCCAATTACTGATTGCTCAGCTTCTAGCGAGTGAGGTGGCACCTTGAGTGCTTCGACCTGACTGTCTGAAGGTTTGCGATTTCTGTTTTCCGCCATGACTTTGCTCGATAACTACTAATGACCCAAGATTATAACCTTAAACTTAGCTAAGATGCTTCCCTCATGAGACAATTACTTGTTAAGAATTCCACAAGTGAAGAACTAAAAAGTGGCTTTTTATAGTGCGAATTTGTTCGATTACGATAGAATCTCATCAATCCGTACTGAAGCATATTGTTTGTAAAGTTTAACGCCTTCATAAAGGTGTCTAACAAGGTTCTACCACTTAGGTCTAATAAAAATTAACCTATCATTGACCCAATAAAACATCTGTATCAGTATCATGCCCCTCCTTTTTATTTACGTTCGAGGTTTTTGTGTCCCGATACTGGTTACTTGGCTTTAGCTTACTTTGCACAGGAGCATCGTACGCTGAAGAATCAGTAAAGCCAGAGCAAGAAATTGAAGTGCCCGATCCTCTAAAAACTGAGGTCGAGTTCGGCTATCAAGCTCACACAGGTAACACGGACTCTCGTTCCCTGAATGCTCGTCTGAGTGCTGAATACACTTCTGGTCGCCACCGTTCTAATGGCGAATGGAAGTACTACAACCTTTACAAAGATGGCGAAGAAGACAAACGCTCTTCGACCTATAGCGCACAAACCGACTACAAGTTAGGTCCAAAGACATACTTGTATGGCAGTTTTAAAGGGGTTGATTCACGCTACAGTGCTTACTTTAAAGACTACACTCTTTCTGGCGGTCTGGGTTACCAGTTCGCTTATACTGAAAACTTCACCCTTGAGGCAGAAATTGGTCCTGGTTTTCGCTACCAAGAGCCAAATTTAGATGAGATTGATGATGATGACATCGTCTTTCCAGATATCGTTCAAGAAGGGATCTTGCGTGGTAACATCAATACCACGTGGCATGCACTTGATAACTTGAGCCTTTCTGCAGATATCACGTTAGTGAGTGGTAGAAGTAACACGCGTGTCGACAGTGATCTTAGTGTTACCAATGACATTACCGAAGACATTGCTCTTAAATTAGCGCACTCTCGCCAATATCACGATAAAGTGCCAGAGGGCTTGAGCAAGGCGGATAGTGTATTTTCCGTCAACCTTTTGTTTGCCTTCTAACTCCCGCTTTTCATCATATTCAGACATAAAAAAAGCACCTCCGAGGAGGTGCTTTTTACTATTTCGCTTGGTACTGAATTACTCAGCAGCAACAACTTGTAGGTTGATTGTAGCGAAAACTTCAGAGTGAAGTTGAACGCTGATCTCGAACTCACCAGTGTTACGTAGAGCACCTTCAGGAAGGCGAACTTCGCTCTTAGCAACTTCAACGCCTGCAGCTGTGATAGCTTCAGCGATGTCACGAGTACCGATAGAACCGAATAGTTTGCCTTCGTCACCAGCTTTAGAAGCAAGAACAACTGCTTCTAGAGCGTTAACTTTCTCAGCACGTGCTTCAGCAGCAGCTAGTTGCTCAGCAACTTTAGCTTCTAGTTCAGCGCGACGAGCTTCGAACATTTCAACGTTGCCTTTAGTCGCCATAACTGCTTTACCTTGAGGGATAAGGAAGTTACGTGCGTAGCCAGATTTAACGTTTACTGTGTCGCCAAGACCACCTAGGTTACCGATTTTATCAAGTAGAATAACTTGCATTGCTTAATCCTCTTTCTTAATAAAACGACCGATTACTGATGCTTATCAGTGTACGGTAGTAGAGCTAGGTAGCGTGAACGCTTGATAGCGCGAGCTAGTTGACGTTGGTATTTAGCGCTTGTACCAGTGATACGGCTAGGAACGATTTTACCAGCTTCAGTGATGTAGTTTTTAAGAGTTGCTACGTCTTTGTAATCAATCTCTTGTACGCCTTCTGCAGTGAAACGGCAGAATTTACGACGACGGAAGAAACGAGCCATGGGCTATCTCCTGATCTTAAATTTGAGTAATGTTGTCGGCGATAACACTAACTTCCTAAATCTTTCGATTGGAGTGACAAGTGATAAGCTCACTTATCTTAATGCTACTGCCTTGTACTAAATCTGAGTGAATACTTGTGACCTAAGCCCAGTGACGACTACCTGTCTAAATCTGCAGAGTAAAACTCTATCCGAAACCAACAGTGTCTTATTATCAATAGGCTTAATTACGAATGGGCAATTTGGCAATGAAGCCAAGTAGCACCATCCGGATGGTCAAAAGAAAAATTACTCAGCAGTTGCTTCTGGCTTAGCTTCAGCACGCTCTTCGCGACGAGGAGCACGCTCTTCTTTCTGCTTAAGCATGATAGATTGCTCAGTGATAGCCGCTTTAGTACGCATGATCATGTTACGTAGAACTGCATCGTTGAAACGGAAAGCAGTTTCTAGCTCATCGATTACAGCTTGGTCAGCTTCAACGTTCATTAGAACGTAGTGAGCTTTGTGAAGCTTGTTGATTGGGTAAGCCAGTTGACGACGACCCCAGTCTTCTAGACGGTGGATTTTACCGCCAGCTTCAGTGATTGAACCAGTGTAACGCTCGATCATGCCAGCAACTTGCTCGCTTTGATCTGGGTGCACCATGAATACGATTTCGTAATGACGCATTGGTTGCTCCTTACGGATTATTCAGCTTCCACAAATGGCTCAGTCGTCCAGAGGAAGCAAGGAACTAAAGAAAATTGACTGAGTTTTAAGGAGCACGAATAGTACAGAAAGGACGCAAAATAGGCAAGTGATTATTTGCACACCGCGATGGATATTTTTTCTCGGTTCGCGCTAGAAACAACAAAGGCTGCCGGTACGGTGGCAGCCTTTCAAATCATAGCGTTAACGCGCTAGTTTAAGAACGTGTTTATCCGCGCTTATTTTGCTTCTGCAAGCTCAGCGCGCATTTTATCGATCACTTGCTTGTAATCTGGCTCACTGAAAATCGCAGAGCCAGCAACAAACATATCTGCACCCGCTTCTGCGATTTCACGAATGTTGTCCACCTTCACACCACCATCGATTTCTAGGCGAATATCACGACCAGACTCATCAATCATCTTACGCACTGCGCGCAGTTTATCTAATGTGTGAGGAATGAATGATTGACCACCAAAACCTGGGTTAACTGACATCAGTAGGATCAAGTCAACTTTATCCATAATGAACTCAAGGTGAGCAAGTGGGGTGGCAGGGTTTAGAACCACGCCAGCTTTACAGCCGTGCTCTTTGATTAGTTGAAGCGTACGGTCTACGTGCTCAGATGCCTCAACGTGGAAAGTAATCATTGATGCACCTGCTTTCGCGAAATCAGGAATGATGCGATCGACTGGCTTCACCATTAGGTGTACATCAATTGGAGCTGTGATGCCGTAATCACGTAGCGCTTTACACACTGGAGCACCAAAAGTCAGGTTTGGTACATAGTGGTTATCCATAACGTCGAAGTGCACCACATCCGCACCCGCTGCGAGAACTTTCTCTACGTCTTCACCGAGACGAGCAAAATCAGCCGATAAAATGGATGGAGCAATTAGAAAATCTTTCATACCTGACCTCAGTAGTGGCGAGCAAACAGCAAACAATTTGCGCGCAATTCTACCGAAGCCAGTGGGGAGATCCACTATTTCAATGCAATAGTGTGAGAATTAAGAGTCAGATTTGTCCGCGTCAGGTGCACGAAATAGCGCCAGCAACTCGTCAACTTTATTACGGCCACTGCCATTACGACTGATGGTTCGCTTCACTTTTACGACATTAAGCTCCGCACCATGATAAAGGCGACGCGTTAATGTCGTGTCATGGTTTGAGATCAGAACAGGGATACCACGTTCAGTTGCGGCTTTCTCTGCAATATCAGCCAATGCAGCTTGATCATCCAGCGTAAAGCCGTTGCCAGCATAAGAGGTAAAGTTCGCCGTGTTCGACAACGGTGCGTACGGTGGATCGCAATAAACCACGCTGCCTTTACGCGCTCGACTGAACGTTTCTGGGTAACCTTCACATACGAACGTCGCTTTCTTTGCTTTTTCAGCAAAGAATTCTAGCTCCGCTTCTGGGAAATAAGGCTTTTTGTAAGAACCAAACGGGACATTAAAGCCGCCTTTTTTGTTATAACGACATAAGCCATTAAAGCCAAAGCGGTTCATGTATAGGAACGCCAACGAGCGGTACATCACGTCATCCGTTTTATTAAACTCGGCGCGAATATTCAAGTACGCTTCTTTGCGATTGTTCTCTGCAACAAACCAGCGCTTCGCTTCTGAGATGTACTCTTCAGGACGCTCTTTTAGTAAGTTATAGAGATTAATCAGGTCGGGGTTGATATCCGCCAGTAGATAGTGGTCATAGTCGGTATTTAGAAAAACCGAGCCAGCACCAACAAAAGGTTCAACTAGCTTTCGAGCCGGTGGTAAATGACGTTGGATGTCTTCAACCAGACCGTATTTGCCTCCTGCCCACTTAAGAAAGGCTCGTTGCTTTTTCATCTACTGCTCTATCTATCGACCAAAAATTAAGGCTGCGGAATGTAACATATTTTTCAACGAAGCTCAGGATTATTTCACGCGATCAATTTCTCGATGTACTTGACCCAGTGATTTTGCCCATGGACTCACCGATTTAAGTGCATCTGGTAAGCTTTCAACAGCGTCTCGCGCCAGCTGAATCGTAGGGTAATCTTGGTAAGTGATAATGTACCACTCTGTTCCGCTACGAACGGTTGGATAAATTCTCACCTGACCATTTAAGTCGTACTTATCAAGAAACGCTTGTACATCCTCCATCGCCGTCATTGCCCCCAACTGTAAAGTGTAAGCACGAGGCGATAGTGCTTTCAGCTCTTCTCGAGCAAAAGAGAACTTCACTATCGGTTTTCCAGACGTCGCTTTCTCTGCTTCAGGCTGCTGACCGGTTTGAACCACATTGATCAATGAGGAATTTGATGCGCTTTTCGCTTGAGGGATAGATTCTTCGACAACCGTTTCAATGTTAGTGGTATCGGCTGCTTCAGGCTTGCCTTCTAGAAGTGCGTCAACGACATCCGACTCAATCACAACGCGTTGCTGCTTATCTTCGCTGCCGACACTCGCTACTTCACTCGTTACCGCTGGAGGAAGAGCATCTGAATCATCCGTAGCGTCTGTCAGGTTAGTATCATCCGAAGGCTCTGAGCCATCATCCATCGATGAATCTGCACGACTGATTTGAGCCTCTGGCTCGTTTAGAGTTGGAATGGCAGTTTGCTCAATGACTCCAGTGATTTGCTGCGCTTTATCATCAGGGCTTGGTTGATTATACATCCACCAATATCCACCAGCCGCCAACAAAAGTAATACCAGCACAACGAGTGCAATGTTAAGGGGCGAACCGACAATTGAGCGGATAATGATCCTTTTTTCCACTTTCATCTCTCCTAAAGCCATGATGTCACCCGGTACCGGGTCAACTTTCTTGAATGCATCTCGAACGCGTTTTTCAGAGTCATCATCGACATATCGAATCACTAGCGACTCAAAAAAGCGACGAGCTTCAACTTCTGACAGCATATCAATATCGAGTTCAACTGGCTTGTACTCTTGTCCGTAGCTAATACGCGACAATACTGACTCTAAACGCCCAGTTTGCGTGAACAGTAAGACGTTGATTTTCCAATTTGGATTGGCTTGCGCTGCAAGCACTAGCATCCATAACTCTGAAACTAGGTTTTCACTCAACAAATGCGCATCATCGACCACGATGGCAATATCGCACGTGTCATCACCTAAGATTCTCTCCAAGCTATCGAGCAAAGTATCTTGCTGATTGAACAATGCATCCGAGACGATCTGACTCAAGATAAGCATGCGATGCTGCACATCATCTTGATTTGAATGACAAAGTAACAAACATTGATTTTTGTTACTGGCACCGAGCTCAAGGTATCGCTGTGCCAACCAAGATTTTCCGTACCCGGCTTGACCATTAACAGCGATCAGATTAGACGCAAAGTTAGTTAATAAGCCTAATCGGTCTAATAACTCGGTTTGTGAATCCAATTCAAGAACGTGAGCGAAACTCATCTAAATAACCTTAATAAACTACAAGAATGACGCCCCAAGGCGCCATTACAAGGTTAAATGTCTCGACCGAAGTCGATAGCTTGTTTGATTATGTCTTGCGGCGTATCAGCAATGACTTCGGCACTACCAATACCCGTAGGTAAAACTAAGCGTAATTGACCAGACAATACTTTTTTGTCGCGCATCATGTGCGTCATAAAGTCATCAAAAGTCATGCTATCTGGCGTATGCACTGGCAGTTTTGCTCGGCGCATAATGGAAATGATGCGATCAAGCTGCTCTTGCGAAATTAATCCACGCAAATGAGATGTTTTCGCCGCCATAATCGTACCCGAAGATACCGCTTCACCGTGTAGCCAGTTACCATAGCCAAGTTCAGCTTCAATGGCATGACCAAAGGTATGACCCAGGTTCAACAGCGCTCGAATGCCCGACTCTTTCTCATCTTGAGCAACCACTTCCGCTTTGATTTCACAACAACGTGCAATAGCGTAAGTTAGCGCCTCTTCGTCAAGTGCATACAATCGTTCTAGATTCTCTTCTAGCCAATCGAAAAAAGCAGGATCGTAAATGATGCCGTATTTGATCACTTCTGCAATACCCGCTGCAAACTCGCGTTCTGGCAGTGTCGATAGGCAGTTGGTATCGATGATAACGGCTTTAGGTTGGTAGAAGGCACCAATCATGTTTTTGCCCAGCGGATGGTTAACTGCGGTTTTACCACCTACTGATGAATCCACTTGAGACAATAATGTGGTTGGGATTTGAATGAAATCAACACCACGTTGGTAACACGCCGAAGCAAAACCTACCAAGTCGCCAATAACACCACCACCTAACGCAATAATCACCACATCACGAGCATAACTTCCCTCTAGCAGGAAGTTCATGACTTGATTAAATACGTCTAAGCTTTTGTATTGTTCGCCATCTGGCAATTCAAGCAGGGATGCATCACAACCGAGCTGTTTTAGTTGGCTAAGAATTTTATCCGCATACAGAGGCGCGACCGTAACATTACTGATCACAACCACTTTCTGGTTTGCGTTTTTGCTTGAAAGAATTTGAGAAAGGTACGCCGGGTCTTCAAATAACCCGGCGCCAATTGAGATTGGGTAGCTACGCTCTGCTAGATTGACCGTAATCCGTTCCATCGGTGTGCTCCAATTTGAAAAAGATAAATGCTTATCTCTCTTCTAGCATTTTTACGATCTGGTTGGCTACCACTTTTGCACTCTGATCGTCAGTACGAACTGTGTAATCCGCTACTTCTTCGTATAGAGGGTTACGTTCGCCTGCCAAACTTTCCAACACTTCACGAGGGTTTTCAGTTTGAAGTAGAGGACGCTTCTTGTCGCGGTTTGTACGCGCAAGTTGCTTTTCAATAGTTGTTTCTAGGTAAACAACAACACCACGTGCTGAAAGACGGTTACGGTTTTCTTTGCTCTTAACAGAACCACCGCCTGTTGCTAGCACGATGCCTTGCTCTTGAGTTAGGTCTTCAAGTACCGCTTCTTCGCGCTTACGGAAGCCTTCTTCGCCTTCTACATCAAAAACCCAAGCAATGTCTGCACCAGTGCGTTCTTCGATCACTGTATCAGAGTCTACGAACTCCATATGCAGTTGCTGTGCTAGATGTCTACCAATTGTACTTTTGCCGGCACCCATTGGGCCAACAAGGAAAATATTACGTTTCTCAGCCATATTTAGCGATAATTTACAACGTTAATTCAATAAGATCGCCACAAGAAACACACAGCCAAACTGCTGTTCTACAAGGCTTGTGGCACCAATTCCTCACAGATAATTCGTGATAAGACCCGAAATTATCCAAGCATGGTGCCACTAATGCAACTTTATTTTTGATCTAATCGATTTTTTACTCGCTGAGTCTTACTGAATCACCACTTTAGGCGTAACAAAAATCAGCAACTCACTTTTACCGACATTTTCGTAACTTCGACGGAAAAGTGCCCCTAACAGCGGTAAATCACCTAATAAAGGTACCTTATCGACGGAGTTTGTAATGCTGTGTTGGAAAATACCACCAAGCACAACCGTCTCACCATTATTCACCAATACTTGAGTGCCAATACGCTGAGTATCAATCGCAACTGCCTCACCGGTACCAGTTTTTACCACTTGACCCGGTCTATCTTGCGTAACACTCAAATCCAGCACCAAACGGTTATCAGGCGTGATCTGCGGTGTCACTTTTAAGCTCAGCACCGCTTTTTTGAACGTTACGGATGTCGCACCGCTGGAAGAGGATTCTAGGTAAGGAATTTCAGTACCTTGTTCAATATAAGCTGGCTTCTTATTGGTAGTAATTAAACGCGGACTAGAAATGATTTCTGCTTTTGATTCTTGTTGCAACGCAGACAACTCCAAATCCAACAAAGTGTCAGACCCTAGTTTCGCAACTTGGAAAGCAATACTGGTTGCATTTGGGCTGGTTGCAGCAAGGTTAACGTTCAGGAAGTCATCAATACCAACACTGCCGCCACCGTCTTCACCATCGCCGTCGCCACCGCCGCCATCGTAGAGACCAATAGTTGCAAGGTTGTTCTCGATCGATCCACCAACCGTATGACTACCATTAATCGATGTGAAGCCCCAGCGAACGCCAAGTTCATCCATGTTACCTTCATTGATAGTCACGATACGTGCTTCAATCTGAACTTGTTTTACTGGAATATCTAATGATTCAATGATTTCACGAATTACTTGAATATTCTCCGGCAACTCACGGATCAATAATGAGTTAGTACGCTCATCAATCGTCATGCTGCCACGATCAGAAAGCATACTAATGTTACCTTCACCGTTAATCATCTCTGCAATATCCGATGCTTTCGCAAAATTCACTTTGATAATTTCAGAAGAAAGTTCACCCATTTCTTGTTCAAGCTTTTGTTTTTCTAGTTGTTGCTTCTCGCGCAGATCGAGCTCATCCTTCGGAGCAACCAAAATAACGTTACCATCTACACGCTTATCCAAGCCTTTGACTTGAAGGATGATATCCAGCACTTGTTGCCAAGGTACACCGTCCAAACGCAAGGTCAGGTTCCCTTCAACTGAGTCTGAAACCACAAGGTTAAACTGGTTGTAATCAGCAATAAGCTGCAGCACATTTCGCACCGGAATATCTTGGAAGTTAATCGAAATCAACTTGCCTTCTTTTTCCAGAATACTTTTGTCTGGTGCTTTTTCGTTGGCTTTGAGCTTACCAACCTTCACCTCTAGATAACGCCCTGTGAGGCGATAGTCATGGGTATAATCTTCATCAATGTAAGCGACCAAACGCGTCGTAGAGGTATCGCGGAAAACCTCAACACTCTCTACCACTGTAGAGAAGTCTTTTACATCAAGTAGATAAAGCTGATCGTCTTTAACTGACGTATTGAGCAAGTCGATACTTAAACCTTCTTGCACACGCTTGATATCAACAATAGCAGCTGGCGATGCAAGCTCTACGACGATAACCGCGTCTTTATCTTTATTAGTACGGAAGTCGATGCTCTTAAGCGAGTTAGACTTTACTTCTTCCGCTGCGACTAAAGGGGCTAAAAGTAGAAACAACCATAAAGAGAAGAGCCCTGTTAGCTTCCTTGGTGTCAGTGTTAATCCTTGTCTCATTTTCATCATTACTCAATATCAAAAATAAATGCAGCTATGCCTATCTCAAAGCCAACTTAACTTTGCGTTTTTGCCAACAGCCCAAACCGTCTGGCAAGGTTTCATTAATCAATAAATAGTTGTGGGATACATGGGTAACCTTGCCATTGTTGCGTCCAAGGTATTGACCTGGTTTTACTTTGTAAACAGTGCCATTCGGAGCCTGAACCAACCCAGAAACACTGCTGCCGATACCCATCACACCCTTCAAGCGCAGTTGCGCAAGAGGAAACCTTTCCAATTTGCCAGTTCGCTTTCTTGAAGGAGGTTGCCAGCAGTCTTTTCTTGCAACAGGTTGAGTTGCAATCGTTGCCTCTTTTGGCAATTCGAAAGGTGCACGCAATATTTCTGGTTCGTAGTTAACGACAACATACTCTTCAACAGGCTGCAGTTTGGTGACATCACGGCGAGCTTGGTTCTCCACGTCACGAATAAATTCCGTCAGTGATTCATCATTGGCTTGGCAGGCAGTCAAAACGCCAGCAATACACACCATCAGCAAAGATTTACTTCTCATCTTTCTTCACCTCTGGTTTGAACTGGTAAGTGTTTGCTTTCACACGAAAGTGCAGAGTTTCACTCTCTTGGCTGACACGCTGCCAAGTCACGTCTTTAAAAGTGATGATGCGTGGCAACGTCGCAATCGCTTGGGAGAAACGACCGATATCATGAAAATCCCCTGTCAACTCAATGTCGAGCGGTAAACGATAAAGGAAGTGTTCTGATTGCTTATCACCCCAGTCGATTCGGGTGAACGTCAACTTATTATCAATTCCGAGTTCATTCACCGAAGCCAACATGGTTGCCAGCTCTTTCTGTGCAGGCAGTTGTTGCAGTAGCAATTCGTATCGAGTAGTAAGCTCATCAAGTTGCGATTGCAATTGAGGCAAAGCAGCGACTTTGTTCGCTTTGATCCGTAACGCAACTTTTAAGGTTTGTTCTTCTTGAATAAGGTTATTCAGCTGTTCTTGCTCTGGCTTTAAATAAAACCAATAACCAAGGCCTTGAATCAGCACAACTAACAACAAGATCACTACTATCTGAGGCACCAATGGCCACTCAGCGATCTCATCCATTTCTAGATCTTGCCAATTAACCATGTTGGTTACCTCCTTTCACCGAGGCGTCTTTGAACATGAAGGAAACTTTGAAAGTCTGAAACTCTTTCCCAAAACGCGCTTTACCATGAACGATAGAATGCATGTCGACATCTAGCAGCTTGGCTGAACGCTCCATGTTGTCGAGCATGGTGGCCAAGCGAGGTGTACTATCAGAGATACCCGAGATTTCAATTTCATAATCATTCATTTTGATCTTATCGACGTAGACTCCTTCAGGGATCACCGACGGCATCAGGTTCATGAACTCCGTGGTCTTATTACGCCCATTTTGCAAACCTTCAACGATCTTTAACCTCTCCAAGATCTTGCTGTGCTCTTGTTCAGCAATCTTCATCGCTTCGATTCGTTTATCAAGCTGGGAGATATAGTGCGCCAAATAATCAAGGCGCTGCTGTTGTTGATCCTGCTGATATTGATAGAACTTACCAATGCCCCATTGCACGCCCAACGCAACAATCACCCCCAAGACGATCAAACTGAGAAAGCGGCGGCGGTGTTCTTCACGTTGATTCTCACGCCATGCAAGGAGGTTAATGTGATACAGCATGTTTGCCTCCTAGCCATTGAATACCTCTAACCGCTAAGCCCGCAGCCGCAGTAAAATGCTGCCAATCTGCTGCACGGCGTTTGCGTTTCGATACTTTCATCTCGAATAGACCGAGCGGATTAAGCAACTCACACTCCAATGCCAACTGACTTGAAAGTTCTTCTGCTAACATTGGCGTAGCTGCACCTTCACCAGACAACCAAATGCCTTTGATGTCTTGACTACCATTAATCGAGGTATAGAGCTGAATCTGGCGCTTTACACGATCAACGATTTGTCGATTAAACTGCTCAGTAGCAACTTGCGTGTCTTCAGCAAGAGGGTCTTGCTGAAATAGATCATTTGAAGTTCGCGTGCCGTAAGGAAATTCCTTGTGGAACAATTCACTCTGCTCTGTAAACATGGTGAAAGAGCTGCTCAATGCACTGATATCCAACAAGCAATACTTGCTCTTTTCAGGGAAGCGCTCGACAGCCAGTTTCCATATATGCCCTAAACTTTGTGAATGCACGTCCACCAGCACGGTTTTCAAGCCTGACTTTTGCAGAGCATCGACACGAGTTTCAACGACATCTTTGCGAGTCGCGAATACTTGATAACTGTCTGTTCCACGCATCTGCTCATCGGCATCAAGCTTTACAAAATCAAGACTGAGCTCTTCAACAGGAAATGGGGATTGATGCGAGAAAGCTTGCACCACGGCAAACTCTTTCTCACTCTCCTCCAAGTTCTGCTCAATTTGCAGCTTCTTGCTGATCACGGCATTATCAGGAACAGAAATTGCGACCCGTCGAGCCCAAAATGGCAGCTCTTTTCTTATCTCTTTAAGGGTCTTTACAATTTCTTGATGATTTATGGTGTTATTTTCAGCGACAATACCTTCCTTAAGTATTATTTCTTTGTAACCCAATAAGGCGTAACTGTTGCCATTGGGTTTAAGTACCACGGCTTTGAGGCTGTTATGGCCAATATCTATGCCCGTAACTAATAGCTTATCCATCTCTACTCTCGCTCCGAAATTCCTGCGTGCTTATGTAGTTAGCGCACAGAGAATTTTCTTCGTGCAAAGGTTGTTATTAGCACCCAAATAGGAGTTAATACCTCTTATGTGCTAAATTTTTGACCTAAGAGTACAAGGGTTTGCCGTTACACAGCCTCAACCAATCAGGGATTCTCCGGTGAAGTTCATAAAGCGTTTATTATTTTTAACATTGATTTGCATAATTCTTGGAGTCACCACAATTTTTGGCTTCTATCAGTACGTGAAGCCTGAATTGCCAGATGTTGCAACCCTAAAAGATGTTGAATTACAAACACCTATGCAGGTTTTTAGTCAAGATGGGAAACTGATCGCACAGTTTGGCGAGAAGCGCCGAATTCCTGTTACCTACGACGAAATTCCGCAAGATTTGATTCACGCGCTGATTGCGACCGAAGATAGCCGCTTTTATGAGCACCCTGGTATCGATCCAATCGGTATTACTCGTGCTGCTGTTGTGGTGGCATTATCTGGTTCTGCAAAACAAGGTGCGAGTACCATCACTCAGCAGCTAGCGCGTAACTTCTTCTTATCTAATGAGAAGAAAATCATGCGTAAAGTGAAAGAGATCTTCATTGCGATTCACATTGAGCAGTTGTTGACAAAACAAGAGATCATGGAGCTATACGTTAACAAGATTTTCCTTGGCTACCGCTCTTACGGTTTTGGTGCAGCCGCTCAGGTTTATTTCGGTAAGAGTTTGAATGAACTGACTCTCAGCGAGATTGCTACGTTAGCAGGTATGCCAAAAGCGCCATCAACCATGAACCCACTTTACTCACTAGAGCGAGCGACAAAGCGTCGTAATGTGGTGTTGATGCGTATGCTGGATGAGAAATACATCACTCAAGCGCAATACGATGAAGCACGCGCAGAGCCAATTGTGGCACGCTACCATAGCGCTGAAATCGAACTGTCTGCCCCATACGTCGCAGAACTAGCACGTTCTTGGGCAGTAAAAGAATACGGTGCAGACAAAGCGTATACGTCTGGTTTGAACATTTACATGACGGTAGATTCCAAGCTTCAAGACGCAGCAAACAAAGCATCCATCAACAATATCCTTGCTTACGATGAACGTCACGGCTATCGCGGAGCAGAGAAAGTACTGTGGAAACAAGGCGAACCTGCTTGGGATACAGAGCAGATTGAGAAGCATCTGAAGAAGCAGCCAACATATGGTCAACTTTATCCAGCGGTTGTGACCAAAGTAGACGGTAAAACGGCACAAGTTTGGGTGAAAAACAACGACGAACAAACTCTCGCTTGGACAGGCATGAGCTGGGCTCGTAAGTTCCTGACTGATGAACGCCAAGGCGCAGCACCAAAATCAGCGCAAGAGATCCTAGAAGTCGGCCAGCAAGTTTGGGTTCGCGAAGTCAGCACAACTGACAAAGATGGCGACACCATCAACAATTGGAAGTTGAGCCAAGTGCCAAATGCAAACACCGCGTTTGTCGCAATGAACCCAGAAAATGGTGCGGTACTTTCTCTCGTTGGTGGTTTTAACTTCGTCCATAGCAAATTTAACCGTGCGACCATGTCGGTCCGTCAGGTAGGTTCAAGTATTAAGCCTTTCATCTACTCTGCTGCGATCAATAAAGGTCTAACGCTGGCATCATTAGTTAACGATGCTCCAATCAACAAATGGGATGCAGGTTCTGGCTCGGCATGGCGTCCGAAGAACTCACCACCGACATACATTGGTCCTACTCGCCTACGTATCGGTTTAGCACAATCGAAAAACGTAATGGCGGTGCGCACTTTGCGTGAAGTAGGCTTAGATGCGACTCGCGAATACCTGACTCGCTTTGGTTTTGATATCAACGAAGTGCCGCGTTCAGAGACTATTGCGCTTGGTGCGGGTAGCTTAACACCGATGAAAGTAGCACAAGGTTACTCGGTCTTTGCCAACGGTGGTTACTATGTTGAACCATTCTACATTGACCACGTTGAAGACTCTTTCGGTGAAGTGCTATTTAAAGCCAATCCAAAAGTTATCTGTCAGCATGATTGCCCTCAAATGGAGCAAGAAGCGCCGGTTGAAGATAAGTTTGCCGCAGAGTTTGGCGAGCAAGATATCGCAATGGATGAGCCAACATCAGACAACGCATTAGAAGACAATACACCACAATATGCGAAGCAAGTTATCTCAGCACAAAACGCATTCTTAATGCGTGAGATGATGTACAGCAACATTTGGGGCGGCGGTAGCTGGCGTGATGGTACCGGTTGGAACGGCACAGGTTGGCGCGCTCAGAAACTCGAACGCCGCGATATTGGCGGTAAAACCGGTACAACCAACGATTCAAAAGATACATGGTATAACGGTTACGGTCCGGGCATTGTCGCTATTGCATGGGTTGGCTTTGACGATCACTCTCGCACTCTAGGTCGAACGACTGTGAACAGCAACCTTGGTAAAGGACAGATTTCTGGTGCGGAATCGGGGGCGAAGACAGCTGAGCCAGCTTGGATTGATTTCATGCGCGTCGCACTTGAAGGTACGCCTCAAAAAGCGAAAAACATCCCAGAAGATATCGTCCGTGTTCGTATTGATCGTGATAGCGGTCTTCTGACTCATAAAGTCGATGGTTCATCCATGTTCGAATATTTTGAGAAAGGAACTGAGCCAACTGAGTACGTCGGTAACAGTTTAGAAGACAGTATCTATTCAGGTGGTGGTAGCGGCTCAGAAGAGTTGTTCTAACAACCACTCATCAGATAAAACAAAAAAGGGAGCCATTGGGCTCCCTTTTCCTATATTAACTTGTGCTTAAGCGGCAATAGAGTCTTCCTGAGCCTCTAGTACCCCTTTAATCGTTGCAGCCAAGGTTTCGAAACGAGCACGCAGTGGAGAGCCCGGACGATAAACTAAAACAATGCTGCGAGAAGGCGTTGGATTAATCGCAGGGACATAACAGACACCATCCTTCTTCTTCTCATGCGGTACAGATAACTGTGGTAATAACGTGATACCTGCGCCCGCCGCAACCATATTACGTAATGTTTCTAGACTGGTGGCTTTAAAGCGCTCGTCATCTTTTGCTCCTGCAGCAAAGCAAAAACCAAGTGCTTGGTCGCGTAGGCAGTGACCATCTCCTAGCGCCAAAACGGTTCGACCATTAAGATCCAACATGTCTATATGGTCTAAACCAGCCCATTCGTGATCGCAAGGTACAGCAACACTCAACGGCTCGTTATAGACCTCAATCTCTTTAAACGGAGCTGTTTCATCAACTGACGCTAGTACAAGGCAATCAAGCTTACCTTCTTCCAACTGACGTACCAGTTGGTGGGTTTGAGCCTCATGTAAAAACAGTTCTAACTCAGGAAACTCTTCTTTCAGTCGAGGGACTATTTTTGGCAATAGGTAAGGACCAACGGTTGGAATAAAGCCAATGTGCATTGGACCGGTCATCGCACCGCTTTGACCGCTCGCCATATCTTTGAAAGTTTTCACTTCACTTAAGATGCGTTTTGCTTGCTCCACCAATTGCAAACCAGAATCAGTAAACAGCACTCGACGGCTGCTCCTTTCTAGTAAGGCTGTACCAAGTTCGTCTTCCAGTTTTCGAATCTGGCCACTTAAAGTTGGTTGGCTAACAAAACAGGCTTCTGCTGCTTTTCGAAAATGCTTGTGCTCCGCAAGCGCCACCAAGTACTCAAAATCTCGGATATTCATACGTACGATTCGCTTCTTGTTTGGCGATAGAAATAATCTATCAAAACCATAGCATTAAACGATTAGAGCTATCAAAGTTTTTTTTCAATAATGAGCTCAACAAAACGAAACTGAGCGACAAATAACGCTAAGCTCGAAAACGAATTATTTCATAAATTTAAAAAGGAAATCATCATGTTTGCATCAAAAGAAGGTCAAGCTGTACCACAAGTTACTTTTCCTGTTCGTAAAGGTGACGCATGGGTGAACGTAACCACGGATGAACTGTTTAAAGACAGAACGGTTATCGTATTCAGCTTGCCGGGTGCGTTTACTCCAACCTGTTCGTCAAGCCACCTACCTCGTTACAACGAGTTATTCTCAGTATTTAAAGAGCATGGTGTGGATGAGATTCTATGTGTATCAGTAAACGACACGTTTGTAATGAATGCATGGAAAGCTGACCAAGAAGCTGAAAACATCACTTTCATCCCAGATGGTAACGGTGAGTTCACAGATGGCATGGGTATGCTAGTAGACAAAAACGACATCGGCTTCGGCAAGCGTTCATGGCGTTACAGCATGCTAGTGAAAAACGGTGTGGTTGAGAAAATGTTTATTGAACCAAACGAACCAGGCGACCCGTTCAAAGTTTCTGATGCAGACACAATGATGAACTACGTAGCACCTGAGTACAAAACTCAAGAATCGATCACTGTGTTCACTAAACCAGGTTGCCCTTTCTGCATGAAAGCGAAACAAAATCTGATTGACCACGGTCTTCAATATGAAGAAGTGATTTTGGGTAAAGACGCAACAACAGTCAGTCTACGTGCAATTTCGGGTCGTACGACGGTTCCTCAAGTGTTCATCGGTGGTAAACACATCGGTGGTAGCGAAGAACTAGAAGCTTACCTAGGTTAATAATTTGCCTAATGGGCTTGGGTTGGCAATTTAGCTGTCCAGAACTCAGCCCTTAGTCTCCCGGAACATCCCTCGCCCGGGAGACTACCCCCCTCAATCACTTCCTATGCTTAGTCTTGATCACTGCTCTTCTTCGGACTATCAAGATTAATGAACTCAAATTCACTCTTCTAAACTTAGTCATCTCAACTCAGTTTGGACAAAACGAGAATCCATTATGAAACAGTTAAATGTTGACGTAGCAATCATTGGTGGTGGTACAGCAGGTCTTGGTGCATACCGCGCAGCAAAAGCACACACAGACAGTGTTATGATGATCGAAGGTGGTCCTTACGGCACAACATGTGCTCGTGTAGGTTGTATGCCCTCAAAACTTTTGATCGCTGCTGCAGAAAGCGTACATCAAATCGAGAAAGCACCAGGTTTCGGCGTGCACCCACAAGGCGAGATTTACATTAACGGTCGTGAAGTAATGGATCGAGTAAAGCGTGAACGTGACCGCTTTGTTGGCTTTGTGTTGGAAGGCGTCGATGAGATCCCTGCTGAAGATAAAGTTTCAGGCTATGCCAAGTTTATTGATGACAATACGCTAGTCGTTAATGACCACACCCAGATCACCGCAAAACGCATTGTGATCGCAACAGGCTCACGTCCAGCATACCCAGCGGTATGGAATGAGCTCGGCGATCGCCTAGTCATTAACGATGATGTATTCGATTGGGATGACTTGCCAGAATCCGTTGCAGTATTTGGTCCAGGTGTCATTGGTCTTGAATTGGGTCAAGCGCTGCATCGTTTAGGAGTGAATGTGAAGCTATTTGGTCTTGGTGGTCAAGTAGGACCATTGACGGACCCTGAAGTGATGGCGTACGCCGATAAAGCATTCAAAGAAGAGTTTTACCTTGATGCCGATGTAAAAATCGAAAGCATGAAACGTATTGCTTCGCCAAAAAATAACGGTGAAGATAAGGTCGAAATTCAGTTCATCAACCACGATGGTGAACTAGAAACCTTTATTGTCGATTACGTATTGGCAGCAACAGGTCGTCGCCCGAATGTGGATAAGCTCGCGATTGAAAACACCAGTGTGGCATTAGATGAGCGCGGCGTACCAACGGCGGATCACTATACATTGCAAACTTCGGTAGAGAGCATCTTCATCGCAGGTGATGCAAGTAACCAAATTCCACTGCTTCATGAAGCGGCAGACCAAGGTCGTATTGCTGGTGATAACGCTGGCCGCTTTCCTGATATTCGTGCAGGTTTGCGCCGCTCGCCTATTTCTGCTGTATTCTCTGATCCACAAATTGCCATGGTTGGTGAAACCTTTAAGCAATTGGAAGCACGTTTAGGCACCTGCGGCTGTTTCGCAACCGGAGAGGTCTCGTTTGAAAGCCAAGGTCGCTCACGAGTGATGCTACGCAATAAAGGCATATTGCATGTGTACGGAGAACAAGGCACCGGACGCTTCTTGGGCGCAGAAATGATGGGACCAAACGCCGAGCACTTAGCCCACCTGCTCGCTTGGGCACATCAAAATAAAATGACAGTTTCAGCAATGTTGGATATGCCGTTTTACCACCCAGTAATTGAAGAAGGCGTTCGCACCGCACTGCGAGATTTGAATGCAAAACTTCACTTAGGTCCAGAGACAATCAAGCACTGCCTAGACTGTGGTCCTGGTTGCTAATCCTGCCCTCATTTTCCTTAACATCGATAAACAAAAAGCCTCGTCATAGACGAGGCTTTCTTCTTTCAGCTTTATCAATTCAAGAATCAATAGAGCTGTGGTTATGCAGTCATCATTGCATAGCGACTCACCAACACAATGGCTGTTAATCCAATCGTGAAAAAGCTACCCGCTAAACCAAGTGCTACTTTAAGTTCTGTCGACATTATTATTTTTCCTATTGTCAGGCTGACAGCGCACCATACATCAATTACGTGCTACACAATTTTGACCAAGCTAATTTTTCATTTTTGGTTTGATAAGCGAGACTAAGAAACCAAGCAAAAACACTACCAAGCAGGAGTTGAGGTTATAATCAGAAGCAAATAGATAGTTTGGGTAGAACAATGACTTGTCGAAGTTGCCAAGAGCATTGGTTTTGGAAAAAAATCGGGCGTTGCCAGCGATGCATGGATCAACTTACCGTGCTCTCTGTCTTATGTTGGATCGTATGGTGGTTTGCATTTAAAGATGATCCACAAAGCATCGAGTCGATCGCACTGATCTTTGCGGGCTTTGCGTTTAATGGTCTGCTGTTTTTACACCTCTGGATGCGCTTCGTTATTCTGCCGTGGCAGCGCCGCCATAGAAAACAAAATAAAGATGATCATCATCCAGATGACAGATAGAAAAAAGCCCCAAAACCAATACCGGTCTTGGGGCTCTCTTAGATTCTTCTAAGAAAAAGCAGTGGTACTTTAATAGACCGGGCTTCCTCTCAAAGGTTCCAAATTTTTTTCTGATTTTTTTAGTATTTTCTTAAATACTAATAGAATCATTAACCTAGGCTACGTTACTTTTCTGGATCAATTGTTCGAACAAGTTGATCTCCAGTGCAACTTCATCACATGCATGCTGACGTGGGCACTGATCGCAATCTTTCAGTACTTTCTCTGGCAGCAATGACTTCGACGTTGGCAAGAAGCTTTGCTTCATAAAGAACTCTGGCGTACGTGTCAGCACAAAGACTTTCTTAATAGCCATTTGGCGCGCCTTCTCAACCAGATAGTTCACAATCGCACTGCCCTGCCCTTGACCTTGCCAACCCGCTTCAATACCTAAAGAGCGAATCTCTGCTAAGCCTGAGTCATAGACATACAAAGACGCACAACCAGTGACTTCTCCGTGGTGCTCGGCAACCGCGAAAGAACCAATGTCACGTACCAACTCATTACGTGAGCGTGGTAGATTCTCACCCATATTTGCCCAGTACGCCACCATGCCTTCCAGTGTCTCAATATCCGTCAGACGTGCTGGACGTACTTTGACTGCTGAAGTGTCACGTTGAGATAGACGCTTGTCTGCTTGGTCGACAGCATAAGCCACTTGCTGCGGCGACACGCCACCAAGCGCACAACGTTTCTCAAGGCATGAATCGATGGTCAAGATGTCATACACATCCGCCTCAATCACTTCAGAGAAAGATTTCAATTCTTCAATCGACAACTCTTCTAACGCACAGCCTTTGGCAATTGCACCAACCACAGCAACACCGACGATATGGTGCGCTTCACGGAATGGGATGCCTTTCGCCACTAGGTAATCCGCCAGCTCAGTTGAGTTTGCGTAACCTTGCTTCGCCGCTTCTAACGTACGCTCGCCATTAACCTTAATGCCATCGAAACACAATGCTGCCATTTCCATACAGTCATTCCATGTATCAAGCGCATCGAACAGACCTTCTTTGTCTTCTTGCATGTCTTTGTTGTAAGCCAGTGGCAGCGCTTTCACCGTCATCATCATGCCAGCAAGCGCGCCGTATACACGACCTGTCTTGCCACGAATAAGCTCTAATGCATCTGGGTTTTTCTTTTGTGGCATCAACGAAGAGCCTGACGTCACGGTATCGGCTAGTTCAATAAAGTTAGACTCACCCGAGTTGTAGAAGATCATGTCTTCTGCCAAGCGAGATAGGTGCAACATCGAAATAGATGCCACAGACATCAGCTCCATCACATGGTCACGGTCAGAAACCGAGTCTAGCGAGTTACGTGTCGCACGGTGGAAACCAAGGTTGTGAGCCAGCTCTTCACGGTCGATAGGGTAAGCGGTCCCCGCAAGCGCACCCGAGCCGAGTGGACACGTATCCAAACGCTTTAGCGCATCGTTCAGACGTGAGTAATCACGCTCAAACATTTCAACATAAGCCAAGCACCAGTGAGCAAACGTCACAGGCTGAGCACGTTGTAAGTGCGTATAACCAGGAAGAACAGTACCTTGATGCTGCTTAGCAACGCCAACCATTTGAGTCTGTAGGCGATCAAGTGCAATCAACAGTTGTTGACCTTGCTGACGACACCAAAGCTTGAGATCGGTTGCAACTTGGTCGTTACGAGAACGTCCCGTGTGTAGCTTTTTACCTAGGTCACCAACTTTATTGATCAGTTGCTGCTCGACCCAAGAGTGGATATCTTCAGCGTCTGAACGTAAGATTTGATGTGGGTCTTCCATCACTTCAAGCTTGAGTTCATTTAGTGCTAGCTCAAGCTTTTGTTGTTCATCTGCAGATAACACGTCAACAGACAGCAATGCTTTAGACCACGCAATTGAGCCTACGATATCTTGCTCGGCCAATCGGTAATCGAAACGCAACGAATCGTTGAAGTCTTTAAATCTGGTATCTGCCGCTTGGGTAAATCTTCCGCCCCATAATGCCATTGCGTCTCTCCTGATGACTATTGCTTACGCTAACGTGTTATTCATTAAGTGTTGACCAAATCGGTGGTCATTTGCTCACTTTTTCTTATGCCTCAACGTTACGATAATCGTAGATAAAAATAAAGTAGAAATTCAATATTTTTACATATTTATTCATGACTATTTTATCTTTATGCCAATAAGGTCAGCAAAAACCAAAAAGACCTGCCAATAGTGGCAGGTCTCTTATCTTATAAGACGTTAAATTGGCTTATTTTTTCTGGCTGTTCAGCGCACGGATACGGCTTGATAGTGAGTAAAGACGGATAAAGCCTTCAGCATGGCTTTGGTCATAAACTTCATCTTCACCAAAAGTAGCAAACTCTTCAGAGTACAAACTGTTATCCGAACGTTTTTGCGTTACCGTTGCGTGACCTTTGTAAAGCTTCACAACCACTTCGCCATTCACGTCTTGCGCGAGCTCTTCAGAAGCCGCAAGAATAGACTTGCATAGCGGCGTGAACCAACGACCATCATAAACAAGGTGTGATGCTTTCAGACCAAGCTCCTCGCGGAATTCAAATGACGCTTTATCCAGCACCAGTTGCTCTACCGCACGCAGTGCTTCCATCATGATGGTGCCCCCCGGAGTTTCGTAACAACCACGAGACTTCATTCCCACTAGACGGTTTTCGACAATATCGATACGACCAACACCGTGCTTCGCACCTTTTTCGTTTAGGTAAACCAACGCGTTATATGGTGTCATCGCTTCACCATCTACCTCAACAACTTCACCTTTCGCTACTTTTAGCGTCACGGTTTCTGCTTCATTCGGTGCTTGCTCTGGGTCTACAGTCCAAGCCCAGCAATCTTCATTTGGCGCGTTCCATGTATCTTCTAGAACGCCACCTTCAGTAGAAATGTGCCATGCGTTCGCATCACGCGAGTAAATCTTAGTAAGAGATGCTGAACAAGGAATGTTACGCTCTGCTAGGTAATCTAAGCACTCTTCACGGCTCACTAGATCCCATTCACGCCAAGGCGCAATAACATGCAGATCTGGTGCTAGTGCTGCAAATGCACCTTCAAAACGTACTTGGTCGTTACCCTTACCTGTACAGCCATGACACAGCGCGTCTGCGCCCACTTTACGTGCGACTTCAACCTGCGCTTTAGCAATAATTGGACGCGCCATTGATGTACCTAGTAGGTATTTACCTTCATAGTAAGCACCGGTTTTTAGTGTCGGGAAAATGTAGTCCGCGACCATTTCTTCTTTCAGGTCAGCGATGTAACACTCAGAAGCACCAGAAGCTTTTGCTTTTGCTTCAATGCCTTCTAGCTCTTCTGCACCTTGACCAACATCGGCAACGAAAGCCACCACTTCACAGTCGTAGTTCTCTTTTAGCCACGGGATGATTACTGAAGTATCTAGACCGCCTGAGTATGCGACTACCACTTTATTTACGTTCACTTTGCTCATGTTTTTTCTCCAAACTTAACTGGCGCTGCTCTCGGCGGTCAGTGCCAACCACTTCCTAATGTTGAATTCTTTAACTGTTTTGCTTCTGCTTTATTGCGGCAGAAACTGCGTTCCAATACTTTCACCCGCGAATAGCTGGGTCAGTTTCTCTGGGTAACGCCATGTCGCGACTTCGATAGGACGACCAAGATCATTGGCGGCCTCCAAAGCGGCTTTAACTTTGACGATCATGCCGTCGGTGATCACTTGCCCTTTGATCAATGCATCGGCTTCTTGCTCAGATAGCGTTTTGATCAAATGCCCTTTGCCATCGAGTACACCGCTCACATCAGACAGAAGCACTAACTCCGCATCCAATGCTCCGGCCACAGCAACCGCAGCTTGGTCAGCATTCACATTCATCATCTGACCTTTTTCAGTCAGACCAATTGAGCTGATGATCGGCAGTGCACCTGCGTTTAGCACCGCTTGTAATAGGGTTGAATCACCCGGTGATGCTTTGCCTACAGCGCCTAGCTCTGGGTCAAGTTCTTCAACATGACATAACCCACCATCAGCGAGACTAAGACCCACTGCATTCAGACCATCCGCAATCGCTTGACCTTGAAGCAATTTGTTTGCTGTGCCTGCAAGCGCGCCTGCAATCACAGGAATTTGCTCATAAGGCGTCACGCGAAGACCGTTTTTCTTTACGGTTTCAAGCTGAAGCTTTGCCATCAACTCATCAACTAGGTAGCCACCGCCATGAACGATGGCGATTTGTCGCTGTGCCGACTTTTGGTAAGCCGCAATGGCGCCAAACAGTTGGCTTAAGGTTTGAGTGCAAGATAGAGCTGCACCACCGAGCTTAATGACTAAAGGAGCTTGATTGGTTTGCGTCATCGCATTTCCCTCTTTCAACGACTACAGCAACGCTGTCAGTTCTGGGTAACCGTAATGAATATTGAGACATTGCATCGCTTGACTCGATGCACCTTTAAGTAGGTTGTCGATCGCCGAAATCACAATGATGTGTTCGCCTTGTACCTTCCATCCGATATCACAGAAAGGGGTATTTTCGACATCCTGAATACGTGGAATACCATCACCTTTAAGGCGAACCGCTGGCTTGCCTTGGTAAGCTTGTTCAAACGCTTGTGCCACCTGTGCTTCCGTCACGCCTTGCGCCAATTTCATCGTGATAGTGGCAAGAATGCCGCGCTTAAAGTTGCCTAGGTGTGGCGTGAAAATCACATCGCAACCCAAATGCTGAGCAATCTCGGGTTGGTGACGATGGTTAAAGACACCGTAAGGTTGCAAGCTCACTTCGCAGAAGCTGTTAACCATGGAAGCTTTACGCCCTGCACCTGATACACCACTGGTTGCATTAATCACAGGCCATTGGTTGGTATCCAGTAATGCGTGTTCTAATAAAGGTTTGATTGCAAGCTGTGAAGCGGTTGGGTAGCAACCTGCCACTGCAATCAAAGGAGTGGTTTTTATTGATTCTTGGTTCCACTCTGCTAAGCCGTATGCTGCTTTATCTAGCCAGTTGTTATATTGATGTTCGAAGCCATAAAAGGTGTCGTAGAAGCCTTCGCTTTTCACACGAAATGCACCAGATAAATCGAATACCTGACATCCCGCCTCTAAGAAGATAGGAGCTAAGTCGTGGCTCACTTCATGTGCTGTAGCCAGAAAGACCACATCTGACGCTTGAGCAACCTGCTCAGGGTCAGTCAGCGGCGAAACTGGCATATCAATCACACCCGCTAACTTGCCGTGCAATTGAGCAATATTCTTTCCTGCATCTACGCTATTGGCGGAAACGTATAAACCTGATAGCTTGAGTTCAGGGTGTTTGTTGACCATTAAAGCCAACTCTGCGCCGGTGTAGCCGCTGGCTCCGATAATCGTGGTTTTTAGCATTACATGACATCCATATACTTAAGGCTCAAAGTGATTATTCATATTTAATTTTTGCTTTATTTTGATTTTTTATTCAATAAATATGATTTAATATGTGTTTTACATTTTTGTGCTCTGTCTGTCAACAGGAGAATTGAAGAATCCATGCAATTACCAAGTTTTCTAGAGGTCTATGAAGGACTGATCAGTACCTCTTCGATAAGCTCAACCGATCCAAGTTGGGATCAAGGCAATGCCAAAGTGATCGAGAAGCTGGCATCTTGGTTTAAAGATCTTGGCTTTAGTGTTGAAGTGATCGAAGTGGAACCAGGCAAACACAATATGATCGCACGTATGGGTGACGGTGAAGGCGGCTTACTTCTCGCAGGTCACAGCGACACAGTGCCATTTGATGAAGGACGTTGGAGTTTTGACCCACATAAGCTGACCGAAAAAGACAACCGCTTTTACGGTTTGGGTACTGCTGATATGAAAGGCTTCTTTGCCTTCATTTATGAAGCGGTAAAGAAAATCGACTGGAGTAAGCAAACCAAGCCGCTTTATGTATTGGCGACCTGTGATGAAGAAACCACCATGCTAGGTGCCCGTCATTTCACTGAGAATGCGCCTTTTAAGCCGGATTACTGCATCATTGGCGAACCCACCAGCCTCGTACCAATTCGAGGTCATAAAGGGCATGTGGCAAATGCCATTCGCGTAACAGGCAAGTCCGGTCATTCGTCTGATCCTGCGCTCGGCGTCAACGCAATTGAAATAATGCATGAAGTCATGTTTGCCATGATGCAACTGCGCGACAAATTGGTTAAAGAGTATCACCATCCGGGTTTTGCTATTCCAAGCCCTACCCTAAACCTTGGTCATATCCATGGTGGTGACAGCGCAAACCGTATTTGCGGTTGCTGTGAACTGCATTATGACGTTCGTCCTCTTCCTGGTATTAGCCTTGATGGTTTAGAGAACATGCTGCGCGGAGCATTGAAAGAAGTCGAGGCGAAATGGCCAGGGCGATTAGAAATTATTCCCTTGCACGAGCCAATTCCGGGCTACGAATGTCAACACGATCACCCATTTATTGGTGGTGTTGAAGAGATCTGTCAAACCAGCTCAGAAACCGTCAACTACTGTACTGAAGCGCCATTTCTGCAGCAACTGTGTCCAACCTTAGTTCTAGGTCCCGGTTCAATTGATCAAGCTCATCAACCAGATGAGTTCCTCTCTTTCGACTTTATCGACCCAACCATCGACGTGTTATCACGTGCGATGGTGAAATATTGTTGTTAGTCGCATTCTGTACTTTCCTCACAATGCAGCTCGATTGAGCTGCATTTTGTTATCTTCGCCACTATTCTTCTAGCACGCTATATCCTTCTTTAAGCGGCAATTTTGTAATTAATTTTCACTTCGAGTGGCATAAGCTGACCTAATTTTGCTCTAAATCAGGTCAGCAGCGGAATAATTGCAAACTTACTCTGCTTTATTTGACTAGAACTGGTTATTTTCGCTAGATTGGAGTCTTAACAAGGACAATGGATGTAGTTTTTTTACGAGGCAGGATGACAATGAACGAGAAATACGCCGCACTTAAAAGCAATGTGCGCATGTTGGGCCACCTTCTGGGTAACACGATTCGTGATGCTCATGGCGAAGAAATCTTCGAGAAAGTGGAAACCATTCGTAAATTATCCAAATCGGCTCAAGCTGGAAATAACGCTGACAGAGAAAGCTTAATAGAAGAAATTAAAAGCTTACCAGATGAGCAATTGACGCCAGTGACCCGCGCGTTCAACCAATTTCTAAACCTGACCAATATTGCTGAGCAATACCACACCATTTCACGCCATTGTGAAGAGCATATCTGCGAACCTGACGCAATTAATTCGCTGTTCTCAAAACTAGTGCAAAATGATGTGAGTAAGCTAGACACGGCACAAGCGGTTCGCGATCTGAACATTGAATTAGTTCTGACTGCACACCCAACTGAAATCACTCGTCGCACTATGATCAACAAGCTTGTAAAGATCAACGAGTGTCTATCTAAGCTAGAGCTGAGCGACCTCTCTTTCAAAGAGCGTAAGAAAACTGAACGCCGTCTTGAGCAACTTATCGTTCAAAGCTGGCACTCTGACGTTATTCGTCAACAGCGCCCGACACCGCTTGATGAAGCCAAATGGGGCTTTGCTGTAGTAGAAAACTCACTATGGGAAGCCGTACCTGACTTCTTACGTGAAATGAACGACCGTCTAAAATCATACCTTGGCGAAGGTCTACCGATTGATGCTCGCCCTGTGCACTTCTCATCTTGGATGGGTGGTGACCGCGACGGTAACCCATTTGTAACTCACAGCGTAACTCGTGAAGTACTGCTTCTGTCTCGTTGGAAAGCGGCAGACCTATACCTCAACGACATCAACGAACTGATCAGCGAACTGTCAATGACAGTGTGTAACGACAAAGTTCGAGAGCTTGCGGGTGAAGATCAACACGAACCATACCGTGCGATCCTTAAACAGCTACGTTCGCTACTGAACGAAACAAAAGACATTCTCGACGCAAAAGTTCACGGTCAGAAACTGGCAGTCAAAGCGCCGCTACAAAAAGTAGAGCAGCTTTGGGAACCACTTTACGCGTGTTACCAATCACTAAACGAATGTGGCATGGGCGTGATTGCTAACGGCTCACTGCTGGATACACTACGCCGTGTTAAAGCATTCGGTATCCACCTAGTTCGTCTCGATATCCGTCAAGAAAGTACGCGTCATGCCGACGTTCTATCTGAACTGACTCGCTACCTAGGTATCGGTGACTACGAACAGTGGAGCGAGCAAGATAAGGTAGCTTTCCTAACTAACGAACTCGCATCTAAGCGCCCTCTTCTGCCTCGTGACTGGGAACCATCGGAACCAGTTAAAGAGGTTTTGGATACCTGTAAGATTGTTGCAGCACAACCTCGCGAAGCATTCGGTGCTTACGTTATCTCAATGGCGCGTACCGCTTCTGACGTACTTGCCGTACACCTACTACTTCAAGAAGCAGGTTGCCCTTACCGCATGGACGTGTGTCCTCTGTTCGAAACGCTAGACGATTTGAACAACGCAGAAGCGGTAATCAAGCAGCTGATGGGTATCGACCTATACCGCGGCTTTATCCAAAACCACCAAATGGTGATGATCGGCTACTCTGACTCTGCAAAAGACGCAGGCGTAATGTCAGCAGGCTGGGCGCAATACCACGCGATGGATTCACTGGTTAAGGTTGCAGAAGAAGAAGGCGTAGAACTCACACTATTCCACGGTCGTGGCGGTACGATTGGTCGTGGTGGTGCACCTGCTCATGCAGCACTACTGTCTCAACCACCTAAGAGTCTAAAAGGTGGTCTGCGTGTAACAGAGCAAGGTGAGATGATCCGCTTTAAGTTGGGTCTACCTGATGTAGCAGTTAATAGCTTCAACCTGTACGCGAGTGCAATCCTTGAAGCAAACCTACTGCCGCCACCAGAGCCTAAGCAAGAGTGGCGTGACCTAATGGACGTCTTGTCAGAAGTAAGCTGCGAAGCATACCGTAGTGTAGTTCGTGGCGAGCCAGATTTCGTGCCTTACTTCCGCCAAGCAACACCGGAGCTTGAGCTAGGTAAACTGCCACTTGGTTCACGACCAGCGAAACGTAATCCAAACGGTGGCGTAGAAAGCTTGCGTGCGATTCCATGGATCTTCTCTTGGAGCCAAAACCGCTTGGTTCTGCCAGCATGGTTAGGCGCAGGTGAGGCTATTCAGTACTCTGTAGACAAAGGTCATCAGGCGCTACTGGAAGAGATGTGTCGTGAATGGCCGTTCTTCTCTACTCGTCTAGGCATGCTTGAGATGGTGTACACCAAGTGCAACATGGAAATCTCTCGCTACTATGATCAACGCCTAGTGGAGAATCAACTTCTACCATTAGGTGATCGACTACGTGAGCAACTCCAGCGTGATATCAAGTCGGTACTAAACGTAGAGAACAACGAGAACCTAATGCAAAGCGACCCTTGGGGTCTAGAATCTATTCGCCTACGTAACATCTACGTTGAGCCATTGAACATGCTTCAAGCCGAGTTGCTATACCGAACTCGTCAAACTGAAGAAGCTTCTGCCAATTTAGAAGAAGCATTGATGGTGACGATTGCAGGTATTGCAGCAGGCATGCGTAATACAGGTTAATCTGATTACATAAAGTTGACTAAAAGGCTGAGCGAAATCTCAGCCTTTATTGTTATTTACTAATCACTTCCACTATTCGAACAATACCGACCTAGATTATTAATCCAAATAGAAAACAAAAAGTCTCTACACAACAAGATATTTCACTACCAAAAAACACTATTGAGTATTTTATTAGTTTTTTTGGGTAATTTTGTCCTACTATTCCACTTCATGCTTATTATTTATATACTACTTGCCTGCTGGAAGCTCACAAGTCCAATCAAATAGGCTCCAGCTCGGTGGAAACACCATCACTCTAGGTGATAAACGGCTTTAAGGTGACAGGACCAACATTGTTGGTGCTATCTACACATAAAAAACTCAAGCGTCATTAAGAACGCAAATGAAAGTGTAGCTAGCTTGTTTACAAGTTTATTGACCATTTGGATTGAAGACATGTCATTACCACACGTAATTCTAACTGTACTTAGCACTCGCGACGCTACCGGTTACGACATCACTAAAGAATTCTCAGCTAGCATCGGTTACTTCTGGAAAGCAAGCCATCAACAAGTTTATCGTGAACTTAACAAGATGGCTGAGAAAGAGCTGGTTACTTGCGTACTAGAACCTCAAGAAGGCAAACCAGATCGTAAGGTTTACTCAATCACTGACGCAGGTCGTAGCGCATTGGGCGAGTGGTTCGATCAACCAACTGCACACCCAACTGTACGTGACGAATTCTCTGCTAAGCTAATGGCTTGTGCCGTGCAGCCAGCAGCACCGTACCGTGACCAGCTTTCTGAACTTGTAGAAGAGTCTCGTAAGCTCGTTTCTCACTACAAAGAAATCGAAGCAGCGTACTACGCAACGCCATCAACACTAGACAAGCAAGCACGTCTTGAGCGTCTAACACTTCGTCGTAACCTAATGCTACGTGAAGCTTGGATTAACTGGGCAGAAGAAGTACTAACAGAACTTGAAGTGATCGGCTAATTCGTCACTTTAAATGAAACGAAAAAGGCTTGCCGATGGGCAAGCCTTTTGTTTATCTGGGGAAGGCGCATTAAGCCCCTACTGCAACTTGTGGACGAACACCTAGAGTGTGGCAAAGTGCATAAGTCATCTCTGCACGGTTCAATGTGTAGAAGTGAAAATCTTTTACACCTTCACGGCTTAATACACGAACCATATCAATTGCTTGGCTTGCACCAACCAGCTGACGCGTCACGGGATCATCATCCAAACCTTCAAACTGCTTGCTCATCCAACCTGGTACTTTCACATTATTCTGCGCCGCAAAGCGAGATGCTTGTTTGAAGTTCGATACTGGCAAGATACCCGGCACAATTTCGACATCAATACCAGCCGCTACACAACGGTCACGGAAGCGCAGGTAAGACTCCACATCAAAGAAGAACTGAGTAATCGCGCGGTTTGCACCTGCGTCAACTTTACGCTTTAGATTCAGCAGATCCGATTGAGCACTTTTTGCTTCAGGGTGAACTTCTGGGAATGCCGCTACTGAGATATCGAAATCGTGACGCGCTTTAAGCAGTTCTACCAAATCCGATGCGTACATATCTGGCGCACCACCACCCGGTGGAATATCACCACGTAGCGCTACGATGTTTTTGATACCGTTATTCCAGTAATCGTCAGCAATGTCGATCAATTCATCACGAGTTGCGTCGATACACGTTAGGTGAGGTGCAGCCACAAGACCTGTTGCCGCTTTGATTTCTTTAATGATCGAATGGGTTCTGTCACGCTCGCCTGAGTTTGCGCCGTATGTGACAGAAACGAATTTTGGTTGAAGAGTTTTAAGACGATGCACTGAGTTCCACAGTGTTTCTTCCATCTTCTCACTGCTTGGTGGAAAAAACTCAAATGAGACGTTGATGTTGTCTGATAGTTCAGCGATATTCTGGTTTAAGGCATCGATGTGCCCTGCATGCGTGTATCCCATCTTACTCTCCCTGTGGCAACTCCACCACGAAATCAAAATTCCTCAAATCGACGTTTAGACGTCTATATGTCTACAGAATGTATTGAATGCGATTTAATGTCAACCTTGTGATTATGAATTTTTCTCAAGTTCATAATGAGGATAGTTCAAGTTCCTTTATGACCAATCCCTAGCCGAACTTCCCAATTCAGTATGGCATTATCTAAATAATAAAAAACCCCGGAGATAGTCCGAGGTTTTGTTGTCGTTCGCAAAAATTGTTTCGGTGAAATTTAAAACAAACCAGCTAGGCGATTAAGGTCAGATTGAATCGCACCAGCCGTGACTTCACGACCAGCACCTGGACCTCGAATAACCAATGGATTGTCTTTGTACCACTTACTCTCAATAGCAAAGATATTGTCACACGGTAGTAAGTTTGCCAGTGCATGTTCACGTGATAATGCTTCAACACCCACCGTTGCTTTGCCATTACGCTCTAAACGCGCTACATAACGCAATACTTGGTCATTTTTCTGAGCCTTGGTTAGACGCTCTTGTAGAATCTCACTTAGAATATCACCTTGGTCAAAGAATGCGTCTAGACTCAGTTCTCGCAACTCTTCTGGTACAAGTGATTCCACTTTCACACTCTCTGGTTCAATACTCAAACCAGATTCACGAGCCAAGATAACCAACTTACGCATCACGTCAGAGCCATCTAAATCAGAGCGAGGGTCAGGCTCTGTCAAACCTTGTTGCCATGCCAAATCGACCAGTTCAGCAAACGGCACTGAGCCATCAAACTGCTGGAATAACCAAGATAGCGTACCGGAGAAAATACCCGATAGTGCGACGACATCATCACCGCTTTCACGCAAGTCTCGAACAGTATGGTTGATCGGTAACCCTGCACCAACCGTAGCGTTATAAAGCCAATGACGACCAATTTTAGCAAAGGCGTCTTGTACTTGGTGGTAATATTGACTGTCCGCCGAGCCTGCCACTTTGTTCGCTGAAATCAAGTGAATACCTTGCTGCGCAATTTCCACATAACGTGTCGCCAACTCTTTACTCGCCGTGACATCAAGTACGACTGCTTCATCGAAGTTTTGTATCGCGCCGAGCTTCGTCAACCAGTTGCCATCATTCTCGATGCTTTCATCATCAAAGCGCTGAGCAACTGTTGCTGCATCAATCCCGTTTTCATCAAACCAATACGTTTGACTATCAACAACCGCTACTAAATCAAAGCTCATACCATGGCGTTTTTCGAGCTCTTCTTTTTGCTCTGCAAACAGCGATAACCAACTTGAGCCAATGTTACCTTTACCACACAACGCAACCGCTACACGCTTTTGCGCTTGAAACAACTGACTATGAATGCGTTGTACCAACTCTTCGACTTCTGCACGGCGTAGTACTGCTACCAAGCTCAAACCTGATTCCGTCTCTGAAATAAACTCAACAGGCGCATGCTTAAGTTGTTGATAGAAGCCAAAACAGTGATTTGCATTTTTCGTCACTCCGGCACCAACAGCCGCTAAAAGTGAGTAACCCTCTTTAAGCTTGATTTCTGCTTCAACGGCTAACTCTTGTAGATAAGTTAATGCACCGCCAGCAATCTCTGCGGTATACGCCAAACGCAAAGTTTGCTGATCTTGTTGTGCTTCAAATGCTAATGGTTCCAATTGAGCACGCTTTAAAGCTTGCAGAACTTCTTTCTGCGCTCGCTCAAAATCATGACCATGGATAAAAGACAGTTGAACCAACAACACTTCATCAAGAGACGTAATGATTTTAGCACCGCGACCTGAAACCAATACGCGCTCAATACGCGTTGAGCCTGATTCAGGTTGATAGCTGCATTTGAGGCTCAAATCCATCGTGCTTTGAGCAACTGGCTGTAGCGTACGACTGTGCAGCACTGGCGCAGCCAAACGCGCAAGTTCACTCGCCTCATCTAAACGCAGCAACGGCAACAAGCAAGCATCCGACACTAAACGTGGGTCTGCACTGTAAACGCCAGCAACATCACTCCAGATGGTCACGGTGTTTACCTCAGCCAATGCACCAATCACCGTTGCTGAATAGTCTGAGCCGTTACGCCCCAACAGTACTGTTTCACCCACTTCATTTTGCGCCATAAAGCCTGTAATGATGACACGCTTGTGGCTATGTTGAGTTAACGCCTCTTTGATAAGTGCATAAGAGCGAGCTCGGTCGACTTCTGGCTGCGTTCCAGCTTCTGCGCGTAAAAAGGCGCGAGAATCTTGCGCTACCGCTGGAAGATCCTGTTGTGATAACAGTGCAGCCAGTAAGCGTGACGACCATACTTCACCATGCCCAAGCACTGCTGCTTTTTGCGCTTCCGTAAGTGGCGCAGTTAACTCAGCTAAGGTACTGAATTCATCTTGAAGAGAAGCAAGCACTTGCGTTTGCGCTTCTCCTTCTAATAAAGCTTCAATTAACTCTGTCTGGAACAGTCGCAAGTTTTGTAGCGCTTCATGTGCGATGCGACCGTCTTTATCCAGCCCTTCTAAAAACTCGATCAAGCGGTTAGTGGTTTTCCCTGCAGCCGATACCACCACCAAATCATTTTCTGCTGAATACTCTTTAAGAATACCCACCACACGTTGGTAACATTCTGGGTTCGCTAAGCTGCTACCACCAAATTTATGCAGCTGACGTTGTACAGTCATGACCTTACCTCTCCCAATTACTGTGTAGCTTTCGCAAATGCTTGCTCAAGATCAGCAATCAGATCTTGGGCATCTTCTAAGCCAACAGATAAGCGCAGTAACTGTTGAGAAACACCAGCTTCAGCCAGAGCTTCTTCACCCATCGCACGATGCGTCATTGACGCAGGGTGACAAATCAAGCTTTCTACACCACCTAGCGACTCAGCAAGAGAGAAGAGTTCAAGTTCTTTAACAAACACTTTTAGCTGCTCAAATGAGCCAGCAAACTCAAAGCTCAGCATAGAACCAAAACCCGATTGTTGCTTCTTCGCGATGTCATGGCCTGGATGCTCTGGCAAACTTGGATGATAAATCTTCGCTACCAAAGATTGCGTTTGCAAATACGCCAACACTTGCTGAGAGCTTTCTTCATGAACTCGCATTCGCGCACCCAGCGTACGAATTCCTCGAAGCGTCATGTAACTGTCGAATGGCGTACCCGTTGCACCAATGCAGTTACCCCACCATGCTAACTCTTCAGCATGCTCTTCGCTCTTAGTGATCACCACACCACCAATCACGTCAGAGTGACCATTAATGTATTTCGTTGTTGAGTGGATAACAAAATCCGCACCAAGCTCCAAAGGCTTTTGGTACACAGGTGTCAAAAAGGTATTGTCCACTGCGACTAAAGCGCCAACTTGTTTTGCCTTCTCACACACAGCCGCAATATCAACAACGCGTACGAGTGGGTTTGACGGAGTTTCTAACAAGATAAGCTTTGGCTTTTTCGCAATCGCCGCAGCCAACGCTTGCTGATCCGACTGGTCAACAAACTGCACTTTAAAGTCGCCTTTGTTGGCGCGAGTATTGAACAGACGATACGTACCGCCGTAGCAATCATGCGGTGCAACAATTAAGTCATCAGGTCCAAGAAACGCCGATACCCAAAGGTTTAGTGCCGATGTGCCGCAGTTAGTGACAACCGCTCCTTTACCTGACTCAAGTTCGTACAATGCTTTTTCTAACAAGCCTCGGTTTGGGTTACCAGAACGTGTGTAGTCGTATTGTGGAACTTCACCAAACGCGGGGAAGCCGTAGTTAGTAGAAAGGTAGATTGGTGGTACAACAGCGTGATATTGACTGTCTGACTCGATACCAGTGCGTACAGCAATGGTCGCAGGCTTACGGGTGCTCATGGGTGTATCCTTTCACGGGTGGTGACATCTAAATGGGAATGCGCTATATCTAGCTTGTATTGCTCAATTGATTAACACTCTTCCCTAACTATTAACCTCACTTTACTTGTCTAAAAATAAGACGTCAACACTTCTAGACGTCCATATGTCTTTGCTTATGGCGGTAAATGCAGCTAAAATCAGCACCTATATTTATTTTTCTAACTTATTACATTAATGAAGGTGCGCAATGGCTGACTGGAATGGCGAATACATTAGCCCGTATGCTGAGCACGGTAAAAAAAGCGAACAAGTAAAAAAGATTACCGTCTCTATCCCGCTAAAAGTTTTAAAAGTGCTGACTGATGAGCGAACTCGCCGCCAGATCAATAACTTACGCCATGCGACTAACAGTGAGCTACTATGTGAAGCATTCCTACATGCTTACACAGGGCAACCACTGCCAACTGATGAAGACCTTCGTAAAGACCGCCCAGATGATATTCCTACAGAAGCAAAAGCGCTGATGACGGCAATGGGCATCGAATTCGAAGCGTTTGACGAAGAATAATTGCTTACAAATTCGTCAACACGATGAGGCTGCACCGGGGACAGTTTCAGACCAAACTAAAAAGGGACGCCATCGCGTCCCTTTTCTTTGCTGTCAGAAATGACTTTGGCTTACTCCGCCATGTAGTTTTCTGGCATCTCAATACGCGCTACACCTGAATCAACCGCAGCTTGAGCAACCGCTTTTGCTACGCGTGGTAGTAGACGTGGATCCATTGGTTTTGGAATGATGTAATCAGAGCCAAACTCTAGCTTGTCTACGCCAGCTGCCTTCAATACAGCTTCTGGTACTGGCTCTTTTGCCAATTCACGAATCGCATCGACTGCCGCAAGCTTCATTTCATCATTAATTTCACTCGCACGAACATCCAATGCACCACGGAAGATGAATGGGAAACACAGAACGTTGTTTACTTGGTTCGGGTAGTCGCTACGACCAGTGCCCATGATCAAGTCATCACGCACTTCATGAGCCAATTCTGGTTTGATTTCTGGATCTGGGTTTGAACATGCGAACACAACAGGCTTATCTGCCATCAGCTTCAATGCTTCTGCAGGTAGTAAATTTGGACCTGATACACCCAAGAACAGATCCGCACCTTCAATCACGTCTTCCAGCGTACGCTTATCTGTGTTGTTTGCGAATAACTGTTTGTATTCGTTTAGGTCGTCACGACGTGTATGGATCACCCCTTTACGATCCAGCATGTAGATCTTCTCACGCATTGCGCCACATTTGATCAACAGCTCCATACATGCCACTGCCGCAGCACCAGCACCAAGACAAACGATGGTTGATTCTTCTAGCTTCTTACCTTGCAGCTCAATTGCGTTCAGCATACCCGCAGCCGTTACGATTGCAGTGCCGTGTTGGTCATCGTGGAATACAGGTACATCACAGCGTTCGATAAGGCGCTTTTCAATCTCAAAACAATCAGGCGCTTTGATATCTTCTAGGTTAATACCACCGAAAGTATCTGCAATGTTTGCTACTGTGTCGACAAATTCGTCGATCGTGCGGTGTTTCACTTCGATATCAATTGAATCTAGACCAGCAAAGCGTTTGAACAACAGCGCTTTACCTTCCATTACTGGTTTAGAAGCTAGCGGACCAAGGTTACCAAGACCAAGAATAGCCGTGCCGTTAGAGATAACCGCAACCATGTTGCCTTTCGCCGTGTATTTGTACACATTGTCAGCATTTTGTGCGATTTCGCGTACAGGCTCTGCAACACCAGGGCTGTATGCCAGAGCAAGATCGTTAGCAGTTTCAGCTGGCTTAGTCAGCTCTACTGCGATTTTTCCTGGGGTTGGGTACGCATGGTAGTCCAATGCTTGTTGGCGGCGTTCTTCTTCTGGGGTGACTTCTTGGCGATTGTCTTCAGACATGGATCGTTTCTCTTTTGTTATTTTTTCGGTAAGGGGGAATAAATTCTAAAGGATAGAAGTCAATCTTCATAGGCAAGATTGCGAGCGATATCCTTAAAAAAGGTAATAATGTAAGAGATTAGACCAGATATCTATGATTGGCACCTGATAGACAGATCAGGTGCACTTTTAATCACTTTCTTTCAGCGAGAAAACAGCGAAATATAATCTCACTCTTCATCAACGTATTGCGCTTGTAGGTAGTTTTCGATACCAGACATTTCGATCAAGCCCAGTTGCGTTTCAAGCCAATCGACGTGCTCTTCTTCGTCTTCAAGAATATCTTGGAAGAGGTCGCGTGATACATAATCACGGATATCCTCCGCATAAGCGATCGCATCTTTTAGATCTGGGATTGCTGCCATTTCGAGCTTCAAATCGCACTCAAGCATTTCTTTGGTATCTTCCCCGATCATCAATTTACCGAGATCTTGCAAATTAGGTAAGCCTTCTAGAAACAGGATACGTTCGATTAGATGATCAGCGTGCTTCATTTCATCGATCGACTCGTGGTACTCCTTGTCGGCGAGGTGTTTTAAGCCCCAGTCCTTGTACATACGAGCATGCAGAAAATATTGATTGATAGCGACGAGCTCGTTGCCGAGCACTTTATTGAGATGTTGGATTATGATTGGATCGCCTTTCATGACAAAGCCCTCCTCTTTGGCTTCATTTAAATGTAGAAGCAAATGAGAAGGTGTCAAAAAGGCTTAGCTAATAATTAGCTAGCTTGTTTCAGTGTTAGGTATTCTGTTTCCGCTAAAATCTCTTTGGCTTGTTTAATGCACTTACCACATTGGCTGCCCAAAGCAGTACATCGTTTAATTCCTTTTATGTCTGTTACGCCTTCATCTATCGCCAACTTCCTAATTTTCTTGTCAGAGACACCATGGCAAAGACAAACGTACATATTCAAAACCTTTAAATTTCACTTTGGAATGAAATATAAACAAGAATCGTTCTTGTTACCAGTTGTATTAAGATGAATTACAGAACGTTTTGTTATAACGGTCTGGACCGCTTTGGCATTTTTCAGTGACTTAGCGGATAGCTAAAAAGAAGAGAAAATCGAGCAGAGCTAAGATCATGTTTTTAAAAAACAAAAAGCATGACTAAGAGTGATGGGCTTATAACCATATTGAAAAGAAGAATTGTAGATATAAAAAAGGGAAGCCTCAGCTTCCCTTTTTCTAGCGCTTTCTTCAAAAAGAAGAAGAGTGCAAGATTACGATTAATTCAGTAAGAATTAGTCGAAGATCTTAGCAACAACACCAGCACCTACAGTACGGCCACCTTCACGGATAGCGAAACGTAGACCTTCGTCCATAGCGATTGGAGCGATTAGCTCAACTTGCATTTGGATGTTGTCGCCTGGCATTACCATTTCTACGCCTTCTGGTAGAGAGATGTCACCAGTTACGTCAGTTGTACGGAAGTAGAACTGTGGACGGTAGCCTTTGAAGAATGGAGTGTGACGACCACCTTCATCTTTAGAAAGTACGTATACTTCTGACTCGAACTTAGTGTGTGGAGTGATTGAACCAGGCTTAGCTAGTACTTGACCACGTTCAACTTCATCACGCTTAGTACCACGTAGAAGTGCACCAACGTTCTCACCAGCACGACCTTCGTCAAGAAGCTTACGGAACATTTCAACACCAGTACATGTAGTAGTAGTAGTGTCTTTGATACCAACGATAGCAACTTCGTCACCTACGTTTAGGATACCACGTTCGATACGACCAGTTACTACTGTACCACGACCTTGGATTGAGAATACGTCTTCGATAGGCATTAGGAATGGCATATCTACTGCACGCTCTGGCTCAGGGATGTATGAATCTAGCGCTTCTGCTAGTTCAACAATCTTAGCTTCCCATTGCTCTTCGCCGTTTAGTGCGCCTAGAGCAGAACCTTGGATAACTGGTAGGTCATCACCTGGGAAGTCGTACTCAGATAGAAGTTCACGAACTTCCATTTCTACTAGTTCTAGTAGCTCTTCATCGTCAACCATGTCACATTTGTTCATGAATACGATGATGTATGGGATACCAACCTGACGGCCTAGTAGGATGTGCTCACGAGTTTGTGGCATTGGACCATCTGTCGCAGCAACAACTAGGATACCACCGTCCATCTGTGCAGCACCAGTGATCATGTTTTTAACATAATCCGCGTGTCCTGGACAGTCTACGTGTGCGTAGTGACGAGTTGGAGTGTCGTACTCTACGTGAGAAGTAGCGATTGTGATACCGCGCTCACGCTCTTCTGGAGCGTTATCGATAGATGCGAAGTCACGAGCAGCACCGCCGTATACTTTAGCAAGTGTTGTACAGATAGCTGCAGTTAGAGTAGTTTTACCGTGGTCAACGTGGCCGATAGTACCAACGTTTACGTGCGGTTTTACACGTTCAAATTTTTCTTTAGACACAATCGTGTTCCTTCCTAGTTATGATTCGCCGTGATCATTATTGATCTCGACGCGCCAGAAATTGTTATTTTATGCGCCAACGCCTGTTAGCGCAATATTTGGACGCATTGATCTTTAAAAAAAGCTGGACTTTTTTTCAGCTCAAAGCGTTTTAATTAGTAACCACGGTCTGCAATGATTTTATCTGCGAAGTTTTTCGGTACTTCAGCGTACTCGTTAAACTCCATAGAGTAAGACGCACGGCCTTGAGTTGCAGAACGTAGGTCAGTTGCGTAACCAAACATCTCAGATAGTGGAACTTGAGCACGAATGATCTTAAGACCAGCCACACCTTCATCCATACCTTCGATCATACCGCGGCGGCGGTTTAGGTCACCAACAACGTCACCCATCCAATCTTCCGGCGTAGTTACTTCAACATTCATCATTGGTTCTAGAATCACAGGTTGTGCTTCTAGTGCACCTTTCTTGAATGCCATCGAGCCAGCGATCTTGAACGCCATCTCGCTTGAGTCAACATCGTGGTAAGAACCGTCAAATAGTGTTGCTTTAATATCTAGAACAGGGTAACCCGCTAGAACACCACTATTCATTTGTTCTTCGATACCTTTCGATACCGAGCTGATGTATTCCTTAGGAACCACACCACCCACAATCTCGTCTACGAATACGAAACCTTCACCAGGCTCTGAAGGTTCAAGTTTGATCCATACGTGACCGTATTGACCGCGACCGCCAGATTGACGAACGAACTTGCCTTCTACTTCCGCTTTACCACGAATGGTTTCACGGTAAGCAACCTGAGGTTTACCAACGTTACAGTCAACGCTGAATTCACGCTTCATACGGTCAACGATGATATCTAGGTGAAGCTCACCCATACCAGAGATCAGAGTTTGACCTGTTTCGTCATCCGTTTCCACGCGGAATGATGGGTCTTCCGCTGCCAGTTTACCTAGCGCGATACCCATTTTCTCTTGGTCTGCTTTAGAACGAGGTTCTACAGCGATCTGAATTACAGGTTCAGGGAATTCCATGCGTTCTAGAATCACTTTGTGGTTCTGGTCACATAGTGTGTCACCTGTTGTAACGTCTTTCAGACCGATAGCAGCTGCGATATCACCAGCGCGAACTTCTTTTACTTCTTCACGCTTGTTCGCATGCATCTGAACGATACGACCGAAACGCTCTTTCTTGTCTTTTACTGAGTTGTAAACAGCATCACCTGAGTTCACAACACCTGAGTAAACGCGCATGAAAGTTAGCGTGCCCACGAATGGGTCAGTCGCGATCTTGAATGCTAGTGCTGAGAACGGTTCGTTGTCGTCTGCGTGACGCTCAACTTCGTTCTCTCTTTCGTCGATACCTTTAATTGCAGGTACGTCGATTGGCGATGGCAAGAACTCGATCACTGCGTCTAGTACTGCTTGAACACCTTTGTTTTTGAACGCACTACCACAAGTAGCCAGTACGATTTCGTTGTTTAGTGTACGAGTACGTAGAGCTTGTTTGATCTCTGCTTCAGACAGTTCACCTTCTTCAAGGTACTTGTCCATTAGCTCTTCAGTTGCTTCTGCTGCCGCTTCAACTAGGTTGTTGCGCCATTCTTCTGCAAGCTCTTGCATGTCAGCTGGAATTTCGTCGTATGTGAACGACATACCTTGGTCGGCTTCATTCCAGTTGATCATCTTCATCTTGATAAGGTCGATAACACCACGGAAATCATCCTCTGCACCAACGTTTAGTTGGATTGGAACAGGATTCGCACCAAGACGGTTTTTAATTTGGTCCACAACGCGTAGGAAGTCAGCGCCTGCACGGTCCATCTTGTTTACAAATACCATACGTGGAACGTGGTACTTGTCAGCTTGACGCCATACAGTTTCAGACTGAGGTTCAACACCAGATGAACCACAGAACACAACAACTGCACCATCAAGTACGCGTAGAGAACGCTCTACTTCGATAGTAAAGTCAACGTGTCCAGGGGTGTCGATGATGTTAACGCGGTGCTCTTGGAATTGTGCTTCCATACCACGCCAGAAGGTAGTAGTCGCCGCAGACGTGATTGTGATACCACGTTCTTGCTCCTGCTCCATCCAGTCCATGGTTGCTGCGCCATCGTGAACTTCACCGATTTTATGAGACAGACCAGTGTAGAACAGAATACGTTCAGTAGTGGTTGTTTTACCTGCATCTACGTGAGCACAGATACCGATGTTACGGTAGCGCTCAATAGGAGTTTTGCGAGCCACGATTGAATCCTCTTAACTTAGAGATAGGGACTATTGCTATAACTAAAAAATGCTATCCCCTAGATATAGCAATAGTTCCTAGCATAGGCATAGGAACTAAAGAAGTGCTGCAAGGAACCTTGCAGCACTGAAAAGGTATTACCAACGGTAATGAGCGAACGCTTTGTTTGCGTCAGCCATGCGGTGAACGTCTTCACGTTTCTTAACCGCAGTACCTTTGTTCTCAGACGCGTCTAGCATTTCAGCAGCTAGGCGTTGAGCCATAGATTTTTCACCACGCTTACGCGCAGCTTCAACCAACCAACGCATAGCAAGTGCGTTACGGCGAACCGGACGTACTTCTACAGGTACTTGGTAAGTTGAACCACCTACACGGCGAGATTTAACTTCTACCGCTGGGCGAACATTTTCAAGAGCTTCTTCAAAAATAGCTAAGTGGTCTTTACCAGACTTTTCAGCCATAGAATCTAGTGCAGTGTAAACGATTTTTTCTGCAGTAGATTTTTTACCGTCAACCATTAGGATGTTAACGAATTTTGCCAGCAGTTCAGATTTGAACTTTGGATCTGGAAGGATCTTACGCTGACCAATGACGCGACGACGTGGCATGGATTTTCTCCGTTGTCTTCTTCAGGTTTTATCCAAAACTTTTCAGTTTTTTCAAAAAATTAAAAATAATTTAGTGTTTGGCCTTACTTAACGGAATCCATTAAGACTTAGGACGCTTCACACCGTACTTAGAACGACCTTGTTTACGGTCGTTAACGCCAGCACAGTCAAGTGCACCGCGAACAGTGTGGTAACGTACACCCGGAAGGTCTTTTACACGACCGCCACGGATTAGTACAACACTGTGCTCTTGAAGGTTGTGACCTTCACCGCCGATGTACGATGTAACTTCGAAGCCGTTTGTCAGACGTACACGACAAACTTTACGAAGTGCTGAGTTAGGTTTTTTAGGTGTAGTAGTGTAAACACGAGTACATACACCACGTTTTTGTGGGCACGCTTCTAGTGCAGGCACGTTGCTTTTAACAACTTGCTTTGCACGTGGCTTACGTACCAACTGGTTAATAGTTGCCATTAACTAGCTCCTGATTTACTTGAAAGTAAGCTTTGTGAAAAATCTATCCCTAACAGCGGTTGGCAGTTAGGGACGCAAAATTCTATGCAGCAGTGAGAGGTGTGTCAAGAAATATACGGATCTTTTTTGTTCAATTAGGGCAATTAATCCGTAAAGCTCAATCGACAGGAAAGAAGGGTTAATCCCAAGTCAGAGATTTGGCTTGTTTTGCTGTTAGTTCAACAAAGCCAGCATAGCCAATCACCTCAATAGATGGGCTGATACGATTGCTCATGCCGCGGGCTTCAATATCGCTTTGTAGCGCAAACACTGATGGACCTTTTACCTTGCTGAACGCCTTATGCTGAGGGTTCGCAGCGTACACGGCATCTTCAATCAACAAGACATCATCTTGCTCACTGTACAGTGCCATTGCATCGTCTAATGCAGCTACGGATTTGATGATATGTAACATGGCTTCCTCAGAATGACAGCAGTTTGCCCGCTTGTTGCAGTTGAGCTTTTAGTTGCTCTGTATTTAGCGCCTCTGCATCAATGACTAAATCGGCTTGAGCCAAGCCACGCTCGGCAAGCGAATCGGCACAAACAAACACTTGCTCAATGTCGTACAAGTCGAACAACTTCAACATTGGAGCGTAGTCTTTGCTTAAGATGCCTTTAGGCTCTTGTCCAAGCAGTAACTGATACACACCATCCCCAACAAATAGAACGGTGATGTCTTCACAGTACGCAGACGCTGCTAACAGCGCATCCACACCTTCACGCCCTGCATTGTTACCATGAGGCGCGCTACGAAATAGGTAAGTTAACTGACTCAAAACTGCACCACTCTATCTTGCGTTAACATGGCTTCGGCTAAGCTCCCCAAACCGGCTTGCTCGAACCCTGTCGCTAGGTTGTTCTGCTCAAGACCATGTTGATTCGCCTCATCTTCGCTGATGATGCCGCGACGCAAAGCGGCTGCTACGCAGGTTTCCAGACGAACATCGTGTTGCTGTGCGAGTGATTGCCATGCTTTGGTTAGGTCAAACTCGTCGTTGGCAGGCACGCTCAAAGCCGTACCATTAGTGACGCCATCTTGGTAAAAGAACACACTCACCAGAGTATGTCCTTGTTCAATTACCGCTTGTGCGAATTGATATGCGCTGCGCGCCGATTGACTGCCGTAAACCGGCCCGTTCACTACCAGCGTGTAAGTTAATCCACTCACGCTTATTCGTCCTCAGTCTTACGCTGACGAATGTATAGGTAAACGGTGTGTTTAGAGATATTCAGGCGATCTGCGACACGGTTGATAGCGTCTTTGATATCGAAAATACCTTTGTCGTACAGTTCCATCACTATCTGACGGTTTTTGGTGTTGTTCGAGACGGATTTGTCGGCGTTGATCTCTTCAATCGTACGCTCAACCGTTTGGTCTACGAGTTCTTCAACATCACTTGCGAAGTTAACGGATGACGCCGCTTCTTTCGCTTCTTGCGTTGGCATGAAAGATTGCAGCACTTGAGAGAAAGGCGCATCAAGGTTGACGTTGATACAAAGCAAACCAATCACACGGTTTTCGCCGTTACGAATAGCAACGGTGATCGACTTCATTAATACGCCGCCTTTAGCGCGGGTGAAGTACGAACGTGAGAAGTTACGCTCAGAACCTTCGATGTCTTTCAGCATCTTAAGTGCTAAGTCAGTGATAGGAGAACCTACCTGACGACCGGTGTTCTCACCGTTAGCGATTTTGATTGCAGAGGTATTGAGGTCTTCCAGTGAGTGAAGAACGATCTCACAGAACGGACCAATAAGACTGGCAATGCCGTCAACGACCGCTTCGTAAGATCTCAAGATGATTTTATCGTGCTCGGTAAATGGCATCACGTTGACAGATTCCATTTCGAGCAACATTTCCGCATTTATTGTTTCTGTAGTTGTCATAAGCCTTCGAGCGAAAAATCAACAAATTGGTGTAAGTTTATCAGAAAATTTGAAAGGCAACCTAGCAAACTCACCAACTAGTGACCTAGAACAAAAAAGGCCCGTAAAACGGACCTTTTTTCATCGAGTTATCGCTAAGGATAATTATTGAGCAGCGTTGTCGTTCTCAATTTTTAGTAGCTCAACTTCGAATACTAGCGTTGAGTTAGCAGGAATGCTCGGTGTGTCTTGGTCACCGTATGCTAGCTCTGGCGGGATAACGAATTTGAACTTAGAACCTACAGGCATTAGCTGAACACCTTCAGTCCAACCTGGGATTACGCGGTTTAGTGGGAACGTTGCTGGTTCGCCACGATCGTAAGAGCTGTCGAATTGAGTACCGTCGATCAGAGTACCTTTGTAGTGTACTTGAACTGTGTCGGTGTCTTTTGGCTTCTCGCCTTCAGCCGGTGTTTCAACTTTGTATAGAAGACCAGATTCTGTCTTCACTACGCCTTCTTGCTTCTCGAATTCCGCACGGAAGTCATCACCAGCTTTCTTCGCTTCAGCTGCTTTCTCAGCCGCTTGCTTTTGCATAGTTTCTGCAACACGCTTGTCTAGAGATTCTAGAGCGGCACGAGTTTCTTCTTCGTTTAGCGCTGCTTTATCTTTAAATACGTCTTCGATACCTTTAAGAACTAGGTCTTTGTTTAGGTTGATGCCAATTTCGCTTGGTTTTTCAATGCTAGTGCTTAGGTAGTTAGCAAATGAAACACCGATCGCGTAAGCCGCTTTGTCATCGTCTGTTTTAAAGTGAACTGCTTTACCAGTCTCTGCTTGAACTTGTTCTGCTTGAGGTGCTGCTTCTGGTTTTGTTTCTTCTTTTTGACAACCTACCGCTAGCATTACTGTTGCAGCAAGTAGCGACACTTTTAAAACTGATTTCATTAAATTCTCCCAATAATGGCTTAGCCACTGGTTGTTGTGCACAAATCTTCTATGAGACTAGTGAAGACAATCGTTATACCAATATACTAGCTATATGTCTTAAGACACAAACCGGATTATTAGATGTGATGCAAAGAATTTCTCATTTATTCCTATATTTAATTGTCATCACCACGTTAAATGGATGCTTTTTTACCGATCGTGATGTTCAACGTTGGTCACTCGAACCACAAGGTTCCACCAGCTTTGCGCTCAGCCGAGATGGTCGATTTGCGCTGCTGTACTCCAAAGAGCACCAATTGGTTCTTTGGGATTTGGAGCAAAACAAACAACTCGCAAAGCTGGGTGAACTCGATCAAGCCGCCAACGTGGTCTCCCATATTCGCATTTCAGACAATGGTCGTTATGCAGTCACAGCAAGCCAAATGAACTTCGCTGTGTGGGATCTCGGATGGACTCAAGCTGAAGGGCTGTGGTCTATCGATGACGCGCTGATTCGAGACGTTGATATCACCAGTAACGGTGAACAGGTATTACTTGGACTGTCCAACGGTAAAGCGATTTACGTCAACTTAGTCACTGGTCGTCGGCTAGAGTTCCTTGCGCACCAAGAAAAAGTCAATTCTGTCGCTATCTCGCCCAACGGTCGCTTCGCTCTCACAGGTGGCAACGACTACAAAGCGTATCTGTGGGATACCGAAACAGGGCTGGTATTGCGTACCTTTGAGCACGACCAACGCGTAGTCAGAGTCGCTTTACAGAGAGATGGCAAACTGGCCATGACCTCAGACGGTGGCAACCAAGCCATCATCTGGAATTTAGAGACGGGTGAAGAAGTCACGCAACTGAGCAGTTGGTCTCGTCAGTTAATCTTTTCGACGGCGCGCTTCTCCGATGATGGCAGCTTGTTAGTAACTGGCACACCTTCAGGTCGTGTGATGGTGTGGGATACCCAGACCGGCAAACGCGTCGATGGATTTGAAGTTGAGCCGAAAAAAGATACTCGCCCTCCCCGCGCGGTCGTGTATGATGCAGCCTTTGATTCCAAGCAACGTGTAATTACTGCCACTTCTGCGGGCATTGCCCAAGCTTGGCAGCTAGAGAACGGATCATGACAGATAAAATCATTCAGCAATTGGAAGCACGCATCAATGACTTAGAATGTCAGCTTGCGTTCCAAGAACAGACTATTGAAGATCTGAACGGCGCCTTGTCGCAGCAACAACTGCAAATTACCAAGATGCTCGATCAGATGAAATATGTGGTAGGTAAAGTGAAAAATATGGACTCGTCGAATTTAGCCGATCCGTCAGAAGAAACCCCACCACCGCATTATTAAAATGCAGGTTCAAATAGCATAAAGCCCAGAACGTGTTCTGGGCTTTGTTGTATTCGCAACTTAAAAATGTTGCTTAGGAATGAGCGGGACGAAATTATTCGTCTGCGTAGATTTTAACGGTCAGCTCGTCTTGCGTATTGATGCCAGCTCGGTACATGCCAGAACTGTTCATCGCAAAGTGCAGCTCACCTTTAGCATCAATTGCAATCAAACCACCTTCGCCGCCCATTGCTTTTAAATCACCCTGAATAATGTGTTCGCACGCCGTATGAACGTCTTCTTGCAAATAACGCATGCGTGCTGCAACGTCTTCCGCAACACGTTTACGAATAAAGAACTCACCGACACCCGTAGTGGAAACCGCCACAACGCCATTCTCTGCCACCGTGCCGCAACCAATCAGAGCAGAATCTCCCACTCGTCCGTATTTCTTGTTGGTCACGCCACCAGTACTGGTCGCAGCGGCTAAGTTGCCTTGTCGGTCCAATGCCACCGCACCAACCGTACCGTGCTTACGATCATCTGGGTAACGAGATTCCGACAGAGCAAACAGTCCTTTCTCACGCATAGACTGCAACTGCTCATAGCGGCGATCGGTAAAGAAGTAATCCTGCTCGGTGTACTCATGACCTTGTTCAAAAGCAAACTTCTCTGCGCCCTCGCCCACCAACAATACATGGTTGCTGTTTCGCATCACGTCACGAGCGAGTTCAATGGGGTTTCTGATATGACGCACCCCAGCGACTGCCCCTGCGTCTTGATGTCGACCATCCATCACAGAGGCATCCATTTCGACCATCTCGTTATGGGTCAGTACTGAGCCTTTACCCGCATTAAAATTAGGAGAGTCTTCCAGCACTTTCACTGCCGCCACGACCGCATCTATGGCTTCACCACCTGTTGCTAGGATTTGATGCCCCGCTTTTACCGCAGCTTCTAAATCCGCCAAGATGGATTGTTGCAGTTCGTCACTCATCTGTTCACGCAAGATAGTGCCTGCACCGCCATGAATGGCAATCGAGAAAGGTTTCGTCATCGCTTTGTCCAACTGTTATTCCTTGTATGATTGGCACTACACCCCAGATAAACAAAAAGCGCAAGTTGAAACCTCAACTTGCGCTTTTTAAAGCTTTACTAGATAGCGTTATCTAGTGAAGAGCGTGCGATTAGTGAGAACCGCAACCGCCGCCGCCACAACATTCGTGGTCGTCAGCTTTTTCTTCGCCACCACAGCAGCCGCCTTCGTGATCGTGGTCGTGACCGCCACAGCAGCCGCCACCTTGGTGGATGTGACCGTGTTCGATCTCTTCAGCTGTCGCTTCACGAGTAGCCATAACTTCTACTTCGAAAGTTAGTGTTTGACCAGCTAGCATGTGGTTGCCGTCTACAACAACTTCGTCGCCGTCTACTTCAGTTACTTCTACAGGGATTGGACCTTGGTCAGTATCTGCTAGAAAACGCATGCCAACTTCGATTTGGTCAACGCCTTGGAATACGTCTGCAGGAACACGTTGCACTAGTGCATCGTTGTGGTCGCCGTACGCATCTTCAGGAGCTACTGTTACTGAGAACTTGTCGCCAGCCACTTTACCTTCTAGTTCTTTCTCAAGACCAGTGATTAGGTTGTTGTGACCGTGAAGGTAATCAAGAGGTGCTTCAGAAGTTGATTGATCAACAACAACACCGTCTTCCAACATTACTTTGTATGCAAGGCTTGCAACAACGTTCTTTTCAATTTTCATACTAACTCCAGGGAGATTAATTGACCTAACCAGAATGGGGTTAAGTACCGAGATGATAGTATTATGGGGATCAATTAACGAAGTTCAATTACTCAGGCTTAAAAATCCCGATCATTTCTTGTTCTGAGTGTTTATTTTTTTCTACAGATTGCGGTTTACGCTGCTCGGTATAATCGCAGTCGACACACTCAACCAGCTCAATGTTGTTATCAATCCACCAGCGCAGAGTATCTTGCTGACTGCATTGCGGGCAGCTTGCACCCGCGATAAAACGTTTCTTGGCTTTCACTTTTGTTCCTTTTCCCGCTTGATGCTGTGCGGGTACTACTTCCAATGATTTGGCGACTGTTGGTCGCTTTCCATTTCACGACCGAAGATTTCTTCTAGTTCTTTACGTGCTTCTTTCGAGCGTTGAGCGAGTTCTTTGTCCTCATTGTGCTGAGGTAACAAGTCTTTGAGCATAGCATTATCTAGCTTGCGAAAATGTGCTTCTGCCCGCTTTGCTTGATACGGATGCATACCTAACTCTACGAGCGCTTGGCGACCTAGATCTAAAGCACCCAAAAAGGTTTCTCGCGAGTAATTTTGCACGCCATGGTTCATTAACTGGTAGGCTTCTACGCGGCTGCGAGCACGGGCAAGGATCTTCAACTTCGGAAAGTGCGCACGGCAAATGTCGACAATCGCCATCACCTCATCTGGTGAGTCGGTACAGATCACTAAGGCTTCTGCTTTATCCGCTCCCGCGGCGCGTAACAAATCAATCTGAGTCGCATCACCATAAAACACCTTATAACCGTATTTACGCAGCAAGTGGATTTGGCTCGCATCACTTTCTAGTACCGTTACTTTGATCTTGTTGGCGTACATCAGGCGTCCAACAATCTGACCAAAACGACCAAAGCCTGCGATGATCACTCGTGGTCGACGATCCACCACATTGGTCGTCACGCTCTCTTCTTCTTGGTTAAGCGTGTGCGCAAACCACTTCTTCTGTCCCATGAGCAACAGCGGCGTGGTCACCATCGACAAGCTCACCACCACCAACAGGAAGGCAACTTGCTCTTTGGTTAAGATTCCTTCTTGACTTGCAGCGGTAAAAATCACAAACGCAAACTCACCACCTTGGCTCAAAATCGCCGCCATACGACTGCGCGATTTCGCACGGACTCGAGCAGTGCGAGCCAAGACATACAGAACCAAACCTTTGACCACCACAAGAGCAATCACGGCACCAATAATTGCGAACGGTTGCAAGGCTAATAAACCAAGATTCACTGCCATACCCACAGCAATAAAGAACAAGCCAAGCAGCAGACCTTTAAACGGTTCAATCGCGATTTCTAGTTCATGACGGTATTCACTTTCTGCCAGTAACACACCCGCTAAGAAAGTACCGAGTGCCATCGACAGCCCCAGCTTTTGCATCGCAACAGAAATGCCAAGTACGACTAGGAGGGCGGCAACGGTGAAGAGTTCTCGCACACCACTCATCACCACAAAACGGAACAAAGGACGTAAGAGGAAATGACCGCCAACTAATAACGCAGCCACACTGCCTAATACCCAAATAGCATCTAACCAATCACCACCGCTTTGACCACCGGCGAGTAATGGCAGCATGGCGAGCATCGGGATGACGGCAATATCTTGGAACAGCAACACAGCAAAACCAGATTGTCCGGTTTCCGTGCCGGCTTGCCCCTGTTCTTCGATCACTTTTAGTGCAATCGCGGTGGACGAGAGTGCCAAGCCCATACCGATCACTAAGCTCACTTGCATGCTCAATCCAAACAGGCTGACGATGCTGCCTATCACCGCCGTGGTAACAATAACTTGAGCGCCACCCAGACCGAGGATTGGTCCGCGCATCTGCCATAACTTTTTAGGGTTGAGTTCCAAACCAATTAAGAACAGCAGCAACACCACCCCGAGTTCGGCGAAGTGGAGAATCGCGTCCACATCACTGATTAACCCCAGCCCCCAAGGACCAATTAGAACGCCTGCAATCAGGTAGCCAAGTACAGAGCCCAGACCAAGTCGCTGGGCAATCGGCACTGCAATAACGGCAGCAGAAAGGAATACCACACTACTTTGAAGAAACTCACTGGTTATCGCCATGGTAACCTCCTTGCTCATCCCACTCTCTCAGAGGGTTGTTCAGCCATTGACGATATTGTTCAGCATGCTGATAACGTTCGATGTCCGATACATTGCGCGACCAGTACAGCACTAAAGGCTCAATCCAATGCATCTGACATAAAGCGGCAGTCAGTTCAAACGGTTGTAGAATTTGCTCAAGTGGGTATTTGTTGTAACCCATCGGGCTGAACGCATCCTCTTTACCGCCAGTAGTGATCACACTGCGCCAGTACTTACCCGCTAATGCGCTACCATCACCGAACGCAAAGCCTTTGCCCAACACACGATCCATCCATTCTTTCAACAGTGCAGGACAGGAATACATATAGAGAGGATGATGAAAAACGATCACATCATGCGACATCAGTAGATCGTGTTCGTAGTTCACATCAATAAAGAAATCAGGGTACGCGCCATAAAGATCGTGCACGGTGACATGACCCAGTGATTCGATTTTTTTAATCATCACTTGGTTGGCAATGGAGTTTTGCGGTTCTGGGTGAGCATAAATAACCAGAACCCTCGGAGGAATGGGCGTAGCAACAGCCAAATGGTCGTCCTTGTGTTGATTTCTCAGGGAAAATTATCGTTATCAGTTTGTTATACTTTTTTGTATAGCATAATGCAATTAAAGCGCAGAGATCGACTTTTCCCGCCAATACCCCTACTATTCACCGCGAGATCAACGACCAAGAAACGCGCACTGCGCAAAGTGAATTAAAACTCTATGATTACCTTCTCTGATATTCAGTTACTGCGTGGCGGTAAACCTCTTTTAGACCAAGCATCTGCAACCATTCACCCAGGCGACAAAGTGGGTCTGGTTGGTAAAAATGGCTGTGGTAAATCAACTCTGTTTGCCCTACTAAAAGATGAACTGTCGATTGATGCAGGCTCATTTAGCCAACCTCAACATTGGGAATTGGCTTGGGTTGCACAGGAAACGCCAGCACTCGACCGTAGTGCACTGGAATACGTGATTGATGGTGATCGTGAGTTCCGCGATCTTGAAGCTCAACTGGCGATCGCCGAAGAGAAAGACAACGGCACCCTAGTTGCGGAGATCCACGGCAAAATTGAAACCATTGGCGGTTACAGCATTCGCGCACGTGCTGCCGAACTGCTTGATGGTCTGGGCTTTAGCCAAGAGCAAATGAGTTGGAACCTGACTCAGTTCTCGGGTGGTTGGCGTATGCGCCTTAACTTGGCTCAAGCGCTATTGTGTCGTTCTGATCTACTGTTACTCGACGAACCAACCAACCACTTGGATTTGGACGCGGTAATGTGGCTAGAGCGCTGGCTACAAAACTACCCTGGTACGCTGATTCTGATCTCGCACGACCGTGACTTCTTGGACCCGATCGTTGGTCGCATCATTCACATCGAGAACCAGCAGTTGAACGAATACACAGGTAACTACTCGTCATTCGAAAACCAACGCGCACAAAAGATGGTGCTGCAACAGGCGATGTTCGAGAAGCAACAGAAACAGATGTCGCACATGCAAAGCTACATTGACCGCTTCCGTTACAAAGCATCCAAAGCGCGCCAAGCACAAAGCCGTATTAAAGCGCTGGAGCGTATGGAGAAGGTACTGCCAGCGCAGTTCGATAACCCATTTAGTTTCCAGTTCCGCGATCCTGCAGCCCTACCAAACCCAATCATGATGATGGATGAAGTATCGGCAGGCTACGGTGACAACCTGATCTTAGAGAAGATCCGCCTTAACTTAGTGCCGGGCAGCCGTATTGGTCTACTTGGTCGTAACGGCGCGGGTAAATCAACCTTGATCAAATTGCTGTCTGGTGAGCTCAAAGCGCAAGGCGGCGATCTCACTTATTCACAAGGCGTGAAGATCGGTTACTTCGCTCAGCACCAACTAGAAACACTGCACCCAGAAGAAACACCGCTGCAGCACATGATGCAAATCGCACCAGATCAAACCGAGCAGCAGCTACGTGATTATCTAGGTAGCTTTGGTTTCCAAGGTGATAAAGCGCTTGAGAAAGTCGCACCGTTTTCAGGTGGTGAGAAAGCACGTTTGGTATTGGCATTAATTGTGTGGCAGAAACCGAACCTATTGCTACTCGATGAACCGACCAACCACTTGGACTTGGACATGCGCCAAGCACTGACCATGGCACTGCAAACATTCGAAGGTGCGATGGTGATTGTTTCGCACGATCGCTACCTATTGCGTGCAACCACAGATGATTTGTACCTTGTGCACGATCGCCAAGTCGCACCATTCGACGGTGACTTGAACGATTACTACAAGTGGTTGACCGAGCAACAAAAAGCCGAGCGTAAAGAAGCACAAGCGGCTCAGCCAGTTAAAGATAACGCCAACAGTGCAGCGGCGAAAAAAGAGCAAAAGCGACGCGAAGCAGAATTTCGTAAGCAGACCGCACCAATTCGCAAAACGCTGACACAGTTAGAAAACAAAATGGATAAGTTAGGTGAAGCTCTAGCGAAAGCAGAAGAGCAATTAGCGGATAACTCGCTGTATGAAGCCGAAAACAAGGCTAAACTTAACGAAGTGTTGGCGCTTCAAGCTTCTAGCAAAGCAGATCTTGAAGAAGTAGAAATGGAATGGATGTCTGCCCAAGAAACACTCGAGCAGATGGAACTAGAGTTTAATCAATGACAAACGAGCACGCAGAATACACTCTTACCCTAGAACACCTTTGGCAGTTCAGTCTGCAATTTTATGGTGTGCGAGAAGTGAAGGAAGCGTGCTTATCATTGCAAAACAACTACCACGGCAACGTGAACCTATTACTGCTGCTCAGATGGCTCGATGAGCAGCAGGTGATTTTCCAAGAACAAGATTGGCATTTAGTTCAAGGCTGTCTTGGTCGAAGCGAAACTCTGCTCCACTCTTACCGTGAACTTCGTCGCCACCTCAAATCACAAGTTAATGACGCGCTTTATCGCGAAGCATTACAGTTCGAATTGCAGCTCGAAAAACAGCAACAGTCCGACCTCGTCGACTGCGTCAACTCACTCAGATTAGTCAAGAATGATGGCGAACCACTGACGCTGAGATACTGTCGCCAGTTAGGTGGAGAGCATCTGCAACAGGCATTCTCCATTCCAGTTCCAAACATTCAATATCCATAAATCAGTCATAAACCAGTAAAATATCTATACTAAAGCTATAAAGGATTATATTAATAAGTTCTTCAGCGAACATTGAAGGACCATATAAGAGCAGTTAGGTATGACACAATTTTTCGCAGCCGCCGGGATTAAGAACCCGCATCTTCAGACGCTATTGCCACGCTTTATCCGCAAGAAAGCGTTGTTTACGCCTATTTGGCAAACACTCGATACACCGGATGGTGACTTCTTAGATTTGGCGTGGTCACAACAGCCAGATTCTGAAGCCGCTCACAACAAACCAATCTTCGTCCTCTTTCATGGCTTAGAAGGCTGCTTCTATAGTCCGTATGCGAACGGTTTGATGAACGCCTTCTCTAAATCGGGTTGGCTGTCAGTGATGATGCACTTTCGTGGTTGCAGCGGTAAGCCAAACAAGAAAGCCCGCGCCTATCATTCTGGCGAAGTAACGGATGCTCGTTTCTTTCTTCAGCAACTCAATCAGCAATTCCCTAACAACCCTAAAGTTGCGGTCGGCATTTCCCTTGGCGGTAACATGCTGGCGAACTACTTGGCTGAGTATAAAGACGACCCAATATTAAGTGCCGCAACCATTGTCTCTGCACCACTGGACTTAGCAGCATGTGCCAATCGTATTGAGCAGGGCTTCTCGAAAGTTTACCGACGTTACTTGCTCTCTTCACTCAAACGCAATGCACTGCAAAAGCACGACTTAATCCAAGGTGAACTCGCCTTGTCGTATAACTCGATCAAACGCGTGACTCGCTTGTATGAATTTGATGACTTGATCACCGCGCCTCTGCATGGTTTTAAAGACGCACAAGATTATTACGATCAATGTTCAGGCTTAAGCAAGTTGCAACAGATCACCTTGCCAACCTTGATCATCCACGCCAAAGACGATCCGTTTATGACCGAAGAGGTGATCCCAAAATTCGTATTGCCAGACAACATTGATTATCGGCTTTATGAACATGGTGGACACGTTGGCTTCCTGACGGGCACGGCATTAAAACCTAAATTCTGGTTAGAAGAAGCATTACCGGCTTATTACGAAAGTATCGCCGCTGAGTACCTTTCTGCTGTATCAGTGCCACGAACACAGTAAACTATCTAGGCGCGCCAGACATCAATAACCTAAGAGGCGCGCTTAAACATCATAAAAGTTTGAGGTATTTATGATCATTCCATGGCAAGACATTTCGCCAGAGACACTAGAAAACCTGATCCGCGAATTCGTGCTACGTGAAGGCACCGACTACGGCTCAGTCGAAGTTTCACTGCAGAGTAAAATCGATCAGGTCAAAACCCAATTAGAGAAAGGCGAAGCGGTCATCGTATTTTCTGAGCTTCATGAAACGGTTGATATCCAACTAAAAGCAAAGTTTTAGACCCTTCACATTTTACCGTATCCCACTCGATGACAAGGGCTTGTTACGTGCTATAGTGGGTTATCGACCGTGCAGCATACGTGTGCTGCACTTTACAGGTAAGTAATTTTCGACAAGGTTTGTCATGTCAGCGAAACACCCAATCATTGCGGTTACTGGTTCGTCCGGTGCCGGCACAACCACCACTTCTGAAGCCTTCCGTAAGATGTTCAATATGATGAACGTCAAACCAGCGTGGGTTGAAGGTGACAGCTTCCACCGCTTTACACGTCCAGAGATGGATGTCGAAATCCGCAAAGCGCGTGAGCAAGGCAAACACATCAGCTACTTTGGTCCACAAGCCAATGACTTTCCGGGGCTAGAAGAGTTCTTCCGTAAGTTCGGTGAAGATGGCACTGGCAGCGTGCGCCGCTATCTGCACACTTTTGATGAAGCCGTTCCATACAACCAAATGCCGGGCACCTTTACGCCTTGGCAAGATCTGCCAGAAAACAGCGATGTGCTGTTCTACGAAGGTTTACACGGTGGCGTGGTAGATGGTGATGTCAATGTGGCGCGTCACGTCGACTTTCTAATTGGCATGGTGCCGATTGTGAACTTGGAATGGATCCAAAAGTTTGTTCGTGACACGCGCGATCGTGGTCATTCAAGAGAAGCGGTGATGGATTCGATCGTGCGCTCGATGGACGATTACCTGAACTACATTACCCCGCAATTTTCTCGCACACATATCAACTTCCAACGCGTACCAACCGTCGATACTTCTAACCCACTTAACGCTAAAGGCATCCCTAGCTTGGATGAAAGCTTCGTGGTGATCCGCCTGCGCGGTATCAAGAATGTCGACTTCCCGTATTTGTTGGCGATGATTGATGGCTCCTTCATGTCTCGCCATAACACCATTGTGGTTCCTGGCGGTAAGATGAGCTTTGCAATGGAGCTCATAGTGAGACCGATTCTGCAGCAACTCATCGAAACCGGAAAAATTGGCTAAAAACCTCGTTAATTGAGTGTTTACTTTTCATACCGTGATCATGTGCACAGTTTTGCTTACAAAATCTCAATCATGGCACGATTAAAATCAAGAAATCGTTTCCGAAAAAGGATACTATTTCTAACCGAAACACAAGAGAGCTTGCAGCATATAAAAAGTGCTCTTATTCTAGTAAGCCAATTCAGGCTTAGCTAAAATATGGATAGCGCAAGCGTACCCTGCAGAGGAAGTGAGATATTATGGTTCTAGGTAAACCTCAAACCGACCCAACATTAGAGTGGTTTCTTTCACACTGTCATATTCATAAGTACCCATCAAAGAGCACGCTAATTCACGCGGGCGAAAAAGCAGAGACTTTGTACTACATCGTTAAAGGTTCTGTTGCGGTTCTTATCAAAGACGAAGAAGGTAAGGAAATGATCCTTTCTTACCTAAACCAAGGCGACTTCATTGGTGAGCTTGGTCTATTCGAAGAAGACCAAGAGCGTACAGCTTGGGTTCGCGCTAAATCTCCTTGTGAAGTGGCAGAGATTTCTTTCAAGAAATTCCGTCAACTTATCCAAGTTAACCCAGACATCCTAATGCGTCTTTCGGCGCAAATGGCTCGTCGTCTACAAGTTACTAGCCAAAAAGTGGGTGACCTAGCGTTCCTAGACGTAACTGGTCGTATCGCTCAGACTCTTCTGAACCTTGCTAAACAACCAGATGCGATGACGCACCCAGACGGCATGCAAATCAAGATCACTCGTCAGGAAATCGGTCAAATCGTTGGCTGTTCTCGTGAGACAGTAGGTCGTATCTTGAAGATGCTAGAAGAGCAGAACCTAATTTCTGCGCACGGTAAGACTATCGTTGTTTACGGGACTCGTTAATCTCGATTAACGTTTAAAAAATTTAAAAGCCACCAAATGCAAGTTTGGTGGCTTTTTCTTTTTTTTGGGAGTTAGACATTGAGAGTCGAGAGCGCTGCGCTTCACAACGGACTTCATCCTTTGAGATGAAGCCCTCTCAGATTCCAAGTAAAAACCCTCTCGAAGCGAAGCATTCTCGCCTTGTATCTATTAACCGTTGGTACTCTCGAAGATCTTATCTGCCGATGCAGCTACAAACCCTGGGTACAACTCACCGTTATCCATTGGGTAGCGCTTAGCAAACTCGTAGAAGCCTCCAGGAATCACCTCAACGCCTTCAGTGAAGGTCACTGGCACTTTGTCTGCCATGGTCGATGATTGCTCTAGTAACACCTCTGGCGTGCCTTTTACTTCACCGCCATTCTCGTTGATGATAAAGCCTACGGTGCGTAGGTGGTCGTTCACTTGCTTCACTTCTTCATGCTGATTGAGTTGATTCACGCTCACTGTGAAGTGGTTCGCTCCGTAACCGTGCGCAGCAAGCCAAGAAGCGTACTCACTCTCTTTCGCTAAGATCTGGAAGTCAGCATAGCTAAGGTCCCACAAACGTCCGCCGTACAAGAAGTCACTGCTGGTCAATTTAGACGCATCAACCTGCTCTACCAGTTTATGAACGATGGCTTGTAGCTCTGGTGAGCACTCATCCACTTTCAATTCACTGATGAAGACTTTTGGCTGTTTCGGATCTGGGTGCTCAAAATGTTTTGCCACCAGCTTTTTGCTTTCAAATACGTAGTCACCACAGGCTTTGTAACCCACCGCTAGGAATGGCTTCGCTAACGTTTCAATGCCTAGGGGAGCGACATTAAACGTACGTAGCGCAATATGGTCATTAATCAGAGGCTCATCTTCTTGAAGAAGCTGATGAACTTTAGCAGCAGAAGGGCAAAGACGTTGAATGTAGTCTTGCCATAGCGATTCAAATAACACATCGGGCGTCATAACGACTCCTTGTTATGAAATGTAGAGTTAGGGGTAAGAGGAAGTTGACCGCTCGTTCACAGCCCGTGGGCTGTCCAGAATCACGAACGAGCGGTCATCAACCTGTGACGGTATGTGTGGCATAAGTGCCAGTCAGTCAACACGCTCTGGAGAGTCTTAAGCTCGCCTTTGGCGTTTGCCAGCGCGCTTACCAGAATCCTAACTTGGTAAATAGCTCCGGCAGAGAGAAGCGGCGATACTTTGTCACCACTTCGTGTTTCTCTATTACAGGCTTACACCCGGGCTCAATGTGGCAGGTAAGACCGTCTCTTGTCCTTCCATTGATGCCATTGGGTACGCACAGTAGTCTGCTGCGTAGTAAGCACTAGGGCGTAGGTTACCCGACGCACCCGGACCACCAAATGGCGCATCACCACTTGCGCCCGTCAGCTGACGGTTGCGGTTCACGATGCCAGCACGAATGTGGTCCACGAAGTATTCCCATTCTTGGTCATCGGTTGAAACCAGACCTGCAGATAGACCAAAGCGCGTATCGTTCGCCAGCTCTACTGCTTTCTCTAGCCCTTCATAGCGCACCACTTGCAGAAGTGGGCCGAAGTACTCTTCATCTGGCAACTCGGCAATGTTCGTCACATCGATGATGCCCGGAGAAACAAACGCCGCTTCGCCTGCTTTTGCTTCAATCAAGCTTTCGCCACCCAGTGATTGCAAGTTCGCTTGTGCATCGAGAATGAACTTGGCCGCCGCTACCGAAATTTGCGGTCCCATGAAAGGCGCAGGCTCTGCAAATGGTTGGCCTACACGAATATTGCGTGTCGCTTCCACCAGCTTAGTAATGACTGCATCACCTTTGTCGCCAAATGGAATGTATAGTCGACGAGCACAGGTACAGCGTTGCCCTGCACTGATGAAGGCAGATTGGATGATGGTGTAAACCGTTGCGTCTAAGTCACCGTAGTTATCCGAGATAACCATCGGGTTGTTGCCACCCATTTCAAGCGCCAGCATTTTGCCCGGCTGACCAGCAAACTGACGATGTAGAACATGACCTGTGTTTGCACTACCAGTAAACAGCACGCCATCGATACCTTTCGCATCCGCCAGCGCAATACCGGTTTCTTTCGCGCCTTGGACTAGGTTAATCACACCTTTTGGTAGACCGACCTCTTCCCACAGCTTCATAGCGAGTTCACCCGTCCATGGCGTTTGCTCAGACGGTTTGAAGACCACGGTGTTACCAGCCAATAGCGCTGGCACGATGTGACCATTTGGCAAGTGACCTGGGAAGTTATAAGGACCAAACACCGCCATCACACCTAGTGGGCGATGACGCAATACAATTTGGTTGCCTGCGGCTTCACGTGTCGCTTCGCCCGTACGGTCGTGGTAAGCACGAATAGAAATCGCGATTTTACCTGCCATTGCAGCCGCTTCGGTGCGTGTTTCCCAGATTGGCTTGCCGGTTTCTTTAGCAATCACTTCAGCGATTTTTTCGCTGTTCTCTTTTACTTTCTCAGCAAAAGCCAACACGATCGCCTCACGCTCTGCAAATGGGCGCTTCTTCCAATCAACAAACGCTTCACGCGCCGCAGATACCGCTTGGTTAACCTGCTCTGCTGTTGCGCCGTTACCTTGCCAGATCACTTCTTGGTTGTAAGGCGACAGAGACGTAAATGCTTCACCCTGACCTTGTACCCATTCACCTGCAATCCAATGTGTCATTGTTTCTATCCTTAAATTCTCTCGTCAATTACTGCGGAAGAAGGCGAACAAAATCCCCTTCCTCAACCAAGAGTGCATCCGCCAATTCTGGTGCAAGCACTACGCTTTGCGTTTCTGCGTCATACGCTGCTTTTGCTGCGGCAGCACGGAAGTTCTCGAATGATGAGTTACACATCAAGAAGTCTTGTGTGCTGGTGTGCTCCGAGATTTTGACTTGCGCGCGGAATGAGTGGCGTACCGATTCGATATTACGTAAGTCACATTCCACCGTTGGACCACCATCAAAAATGTCGACGTATCCACGGTTGGTAAAGCCTTCACGCTCAAGCAGCTTCAATGCTGGACGTGTGTTGTCGTGCACTTTACCAATCACAGCTTGCGCTTCTGGGCTCAGTAGGTTGATGTAGATTGGCAACTTCGGCATCAAGTCGGCGATAAAACCTTTCTTGCCGATACCAGTTAGGTAATCCGCAAGCGTAAAATCGATAGAGAAGAAATGCTCTTGAAGCCACTGCCAGAATGGCGAGTTACCGTTCTCGTCTGATACGCCGCGCATTTCAGCAAAGATGGTTTCCGAGAAACGTTCTGGGTGCTCTGCCATCATTAAGAAACGGCACTTGGACATCAGACGCCCGTTCAAGCCACCACGGAATTTCTCACGTAGGAACAAGGTACAGATTTCACTGTTACCCGTGTAGTTATTACCAAACGTCAGCAGCTTCACCACGTTGTTTACGCCAAGCTTTGGTGACGAGTGCACCACTTTGCTGATGTGGTAAGAATAAAAAGGCACATCCCAGCCGATCGAAGCTTCAATACCTGTGGTACCTGCCACTTCACCAGTTTCAGATTCAAAACCCACCATTAGGTAGCCTTCATCACCGGCTTCCTTAACGTCAGGTTTGCCAAAACTGTATTCTGAGTGTTTGATTCGATTGGTTAACAGTTCTTCGTTAACCGGTAGAGATGTAAATCCATGACCTGACTCAACCGCACAGGTGTGCAGCGCGTCATAATCCGACATTGCGATAGGGCGAACTACTAGCATCAATACTCCCTCCAGATGCAAGAAGATCCTAACTATATTGTAGGAACAATACCCCCATCAGAGATCCTTGATGGGGGTGTCTAGGTTGACGATAAGCGGAGATCGCGCTTAAACCAGCGTTGCGATCGCTTTATCCAGCTTCGCCAAACCTTCTTCGATTTCTTGTTGTGTGATAACGAGTGATGGTGTGAAACGTACGACATTGGCACCCGCAACCAATACCATGAGACCTTGTTTACCTGCAGCAACCAGTACGTCACGCGCACGACCTTGCCACTCTTCATTAAGTGCTGCACCAAGCAGTAGACCTTTACCACGCACTTCAGAGAAGATGTTGTATTTCGCGTTAATCTTCTCCAGACCTTCACGGAACATGGCTTCACGCTCTAATACGCCAGCCAGTACTTCTGGTTTTGTCACTTCTTCAACAACTGCTTCTGCAACTGCACACGCTAGTGGGTTACCACCGTAAGTTGAACCGTGCGTGCCCACTTTCATGTGCTCAGCCAGTTTTGCCGTCGTTAACATGGCACCGATAGGGAAACCGCCACCCAGTGATTTCGCTGTGCTTAGAATGTCTGGCGTAATGCCTAGACCTTGGTATGCGTAGAAGTGACCCGTACGACCGTTACCAGTTTGCACTTCATCGAAGATCAACAGTGCGTTGTGCTTGTCACACAGTTCACGAACTGCTTGAGCGAACTCAGGTGTTGGTGGAATGATGCCGCCCTCACCTTGCAGAGGCTCCATCATTACCGCACAAGTGCGATCCGACATGTGTGCTTGAAGTGCTTCGATATCGTTGTAAGGAAGGTGTGTCACATCGCCAGGTTTAGGACCGAAACCGTCTGAGTAAGCCGCTTGACCGCCTACTGTTACCGTGAAGAAAGTACGACCGTGGAAACCTTGTTTGAATGCGATGATTTCAGATTTCTCTGTACCATGAACGTCTGCTGCGTAACGACGTGCTAGCTTTAGTGCCGCTTCGTTTGCTTCTGCGCCAGAGTTAGCGAAGAACACTCGCTCAGCAAAGCTGACTTCTGTTAACTTCTTCGCCAATCGCAGTGCTGGCTCGTTAGTCATAACATTACTTAGGTGCCAAAGCTTGTTACCTTGCTCAGTCAATGCGTTCACCATAACTGGGTGACAATGACCAAGACAGCTCACCGCAATACCACCAGCAAAGTCGATGTATTCATTTCCGTTCTGATCCCAAATGCGTGAACCTTCACCTTTTACAGGGATCATTTCCATCGGGTTATAGCAAGGTACCATTACCTCATCGAATAAACCGCGCTCTACTTTGTTTTCCGTTGTCATTGCACATTCCTTCTTGATACCGCATGCCTAGCAGATAAGCGAATTTAACCGGCACTCTTTGCCAGCAAATAATGTTTTGCATTTAAGCTATTGCGGCATTGTATTTACATTTAATTAACCATTTCAATAGTGATTTATTCTTTTCGCTTCCGAGCACGACTACCCATACTCACTATCTATGATTATTTATGCACCAAGAAACGTAAATAGAGAAGCGATTTTTTATAAAAGTTATGTATAGCAAGGTTTAGAAAGAAAGGAGAAAAATGAATAGCCGCCACCAAATAGACAGAACGCATAGTTTTGCATTCCCATTCTCAGGCGAAAAACATGAAGAATTTGTTAAGAAAGGTGATCGCGATCAGATCGCTTTGCGCGCAAGAAAGTTCGCAAGCAGCTCGTGACCTTGTTCTGTCTTAATCGACTCAGGATGGAACTGTACCGCGTCAATTGGCAGGGTTTTATGCTGATAACCCATGATTTCGTCCATGGCTCCGTCAGGCAGTTCAGTCCAAGCGGTCAATTCAAACACATCAGGTAATGTGCCGTTTTTCACCACGAGAGAGTGGTAGCGGGCTACCGTAAGTGGGTTATTAAGGTTTTTAAACACACTGCGACCGTTGTGACGAATTGGTGAGGTCTTACCGTGCATCACTTGTCGAGCACGTACCACTTCCCCTCCAAACACCTGCGCAATCGCCTGATGACCAAGACAAACACCTAAGATTGGTAACTTACCAGCAAAGTATTCGATAGCTTGTAGAGAGATACCCGCTTCGTTAGGGGTACAGGGACCTGGAGAGATCACCAAATGAGTTGGGTTGAGCGCCTCAATGCCTTGGATGTCGATTTCATCGTTACGCACCACCTTTACGTCTGCACCAAGCTCGCAGAAGTATTGGTAAAGGTTGTAGGTAAAAGAGTCGTAGTTATCGATGATCAACAACATAAAAGGTCGGTTGCTCCAATCCGTTTTGGCAATGCTTAAGTGGTGAATCGCCACGTTCGTGACAATCAAGGGCGGTATTTTGCTATACCAAGCAAGAAAGGCAAGTTTTTGCTGAATAAAAAGGCCAGCATAGGCTGGCCTTTGGTCTTTACAGCTATTTAGGAACTGTTTGTCAGGAAATAAATTCGCTTAGCGACGACGGCGTAGGAAGCCTAGACCTAGCATCGCAAGTAGCGCGCCAAAGCCGAATGAACCACCAGACCCATCTTTTTCTGGGTGAACAGGTTTCACATTGCTTGAATCACGTTTAATAAACTCCACATCCGTCACTTTCTGGTTAACAACACCTGAAGTTTCGTTGTTCAGAGTCATCGTCAGCTCATACTTACCAACTGGTAGTTTTGCTGAATCAAACATCACCATTTGCGCACCATCTTTATCCAGTGTCACTTTTGGTAGTGCTGGAGCATCAGCCGGAACAGGAGAAATAGACAAGGTTGCTACATCACCCTTTTGAGCCGTCGCTGGAACTGCGTAACCGATATCTGCGCGACCGCTCTTCGTTGCGATTGTCACAAGTCGCTCACCAGCCTCACCGTACTTGTAGCCTAGTGTAACGAGAGCAGAATCGTGGTCAGACGAACGGTATGGGTCTTGTGAGTAGAATGGGTTTGGTTCATTCGTATCACCACCCTTGTACTTGCTGTTGTAATCGTACAGTGACGACTCTGGCGCATTGATGTGCCAATCAACAGCATCAATTAAGCGCTTATCTAGTGAACCAGAGATCAATAGGTGATCCAACGAGCCCACTTCATCATTGTATGAGTAACTCCAAGCCGTTTCGCCTGCAGGCATCATTCGATCAACCGCGTTGATGTAGCCGTAAGTCTTAGTAATGACTTTGCCTTCTGGACCAAATTGAGGCAGTTTACCAATGAAGGTGTAACCCGCTGCAGTAAGAGTTTTACCTGTTGGGTTAGACGTTAGAACCAGCATTGGATCTTCGTGTGCGTAAGAGTTCATGTCACCAAGAACTACTTTGTCACCTTCGATCTTCGCCATCTCTTCACCTAGGTGGTAAGCCGCAGCAACACGGAAGTTCTCACAAGAACCCTGGAAGTCACCATCGCTCTTCACATCATCTTTTGAAGGATCGAATTTTTCCCATGTTTCCCAACCTTTCCAATCTTCGTAACAAGTCGAACCTTTAGATTTCAAGTGGTTTACCGAAACCGTTAGACGCTTACCTGTGTTCAAGACTTGGAAAGTAGCCGCTACCGTATTACGTTGGTAGTTATCACCGCTCTCACGGATTTCACCTTTGCTGTCTGTGATTGGAGCACCGTTTTCATCGACGATCATTGGTGCATGTTGACTTGGCATCGGGATAACTTGACCAGAGATCACAGAGACTTTTGATGGGCGGTAAATAATACCTGTAGTAATCGCATCAGAGCCGACCGTATCTTGATCATCCAGAATGGTGTCGCCGTTTTTATCAAAACCAACGAACACGTAACGGTTGTGGATAGAGTTTGACTTATTACGGTCACCGTAATCTTCGTCGTAGTACTTCGCATTGATTGCGGCAAGCAATTCATTGATTGCACCAAAGTCACCGAAACCGTTGTTCTCGATTTCCATCAAACCAACGATATCCGCATCTAGACCGTAAATTGCTTCTACAATCTTGGCTTGTTGACGATCAAAGTCCAGCTGTGATTCAGCACCACGGTTGTCACCAAAGCTGTTATCAGAACCGCCATATGGTGAGTTGAAGTAGTTCAGTACGTTTTGTGTTGCGATACGAATGTTGAATGAATCAGCCGCAGAGTACGCATCGTTTGTTTCCTTGATCGAAGGCGCTTTAGTTCGATCGGTATTGTGGATGAACGCTTTGCTATCAACCGTATTCGTTGGGATCAAACGGAACTCGTTGTACGAGTAATGCAGAACACCTTCTAAACCAACGACAGAGTCGTTGATGCGGATGTAGTTTTTCTTTGGATCAGCAAAGAAATCTGGGTAGTAAGGAATTTGACCATTTGGTGCTTTAGCATCGGTATCAACATAAACACGGAAGTCTTTGTTTTCTGCTTTTTGTGCCAGAGATTCTGCGCTGCCTGCTACATGATCTTGGTTTGGCTGTGGGTTTGGACGCTTGTATGCCAATACCATGTTGTTACGGAAGCTATCAAAATCAAAGCTGAACGAACGAGAAACACGCATGTTCTGCTCGCCATCTTCAACTGCATCCATATCTTTCACCAATCGAACAGGCATGCCTTCTAGACGTTCCAGTGTCGAACGGAAGTTTTCATCATCGCTATCGATACGAACCATATCAACTGGTGTTGGTGGTACTTGAGAAGCGTTTTCAACTTCCCAAATGTCATTCGTTGGAATCAGTGTTGTTACACCATAGTTCTCTTTTACTTTGGCACGAACACAGATTTGTTGACCAACCATGTCTTGAGACAGCTCGCCTTTCGTCTGAACGAACACACCGTCTGATGTCTTAACATTACCATCAGCATTGTTGTCGTAAAGGAAGAAACCCTTCACTAGATTCGTAGTTACCGCACTCACAACACCTGTCACTAAGTACTCATCTGCCGACTCGTAACCAGACTCAATCAGAGGCGATGAATAACCTTCACCTTGCACTTCACCAATGGTTTTGTAAGAAAGACTGCCTGCAGCATCAGCACATGGCGTGTTTTCTGGTGGTGTAATTGGATCGTTATTTACTGCAGTAGGATCACCAAGACCACCGAAGTCGTCTTTTGCAAACTTGTCCCACTGAGATTCATCATATGTCGTCGCTTGTGTTGAACCTGCTTTACGGCGCATGGTTCGGTCATCCCAAAGCTTATCGCCCTTGTAACCGTAAGTACCAAAGATATCCTTAATGTCCGCTTCCGCTGAGCTTGTACCCAACCACACTGCGTCATCACCGTTGAAGTTCATTGCTGAGTGTTTTACTTCATCGTAAGTACCAGCAACAACTGTCACGTCCTTACCGCCCAAACGTTCAATGAACGCTCGCATTTCAGCACCCGCGTCACCGTTAATAACAACGATGCTCTTACCTGGTTGTAAAGTTCTACCGTCCTTACCTTTCAGTACGTTGTTACCATCTTTATCTTTAATCTGGTTTTTGTAAGACGAGTAGTACAGCGACAGTGTACCGTCAAAGGTATGTGCTGCAGAGCCTATGTTGGTAATTTCGACGGCTTTATTTGATGCCGAGCCTTCAACATACTCAGAAATAATGATGTCGTTAATATCCGCAAATGCTGCGCCACTTAGTACACTACTAATCGCACCCGCGAGTAGGGTCATTTTTTTATTCATGGGAAATCTCTCTATCGTGGGTTAGAAGTAAACGCGCGCATAAGCGTAAGCGTCTTGAGCAGCATCACCAGCGTTCATTTCAAGCGCAATAATGCTTGAGCTGGTTGGTTTGTAGTTCACGCCTAGCGTGCCCCATGTGCGGCTTGTACCCCAGCTGTATCGCTTACCATCCCAAACATCACTGCTTGGATCCCACGCTTCATATTCTTCGTAGTTGTAAGAGCCCACGAGCTCCCACTGTTTGGTGAAAATGTATTTCGCCGAAACCAAAGCACCTTGGTTTTCTTGGGTTTGGTAATCATTGAAGATGCTTTGCTTGTTCTCTTTATCGGTGTTATCGATAACCGTTTCTTTGCGAGCAATATCTTCTTCTTCGTAGAACGCGTTGAAGCCTAAGTGAATGGTGTCATTAACTGCGTAACGCATACCAAAACCAACCAAACGTTGTTCACCGTACTTCGACTTACCATCAGAACCACCGCGCCCTTCTAAACCAACAACAGCTGAGAAGCTATCGCCAAAGTAGCCAATGTAGCCGTTCACAATGTCACCCAGCTCAGAACCAGATGAAGACTTACCACCGTAAGTGTATGAAGCACCGACTTTTACATCATCAAAGTAACGACCTTCGTATTTGATTGTTACGTCTTGGTCACCAGCTTCACCAGTTTCTACAGTTGTATCAAAAGTGAAGTCACCCCACTTATCGTAATCATCAAATGCTGTATCCGTCAGGCCGGCTTCAATGTACTGGTTTTCCCACACATCGTAGCCAACAAATAATTTATCGATGGTTAGAACTAGATCGCCAGAACCGTGCTTCCAATTCTCACGTTCATAATCTAGCTCTAGACGGTAGTGCATTTTGTCTCGCTTACCTTTGACGCCTAACGTAGCGAAAGAGTCATCGATGTAGCTTTTTTCATCAGTGTAAAATTCACCGTATTCGTAGTTTGCGCCAACATGTCCGCCAACACCCACTTCGCCATACAGTTTTAGAAAGTCTCCGTTGTCATCTTCATATATGGTCGCAGCATTGACCGCTGTCGCCATAAATAGCGAAGAGATCGCTATAGCCACTGCATTTCTTTTCAGCATGCCTATTTCCTTGTTGTATTTAATTTCAAATGGAATTTCGTTCTATATGTCAAACTGGGCTCTGGCGTTTATTTAACCAATACTATTGAGTGTTTAATCGGTAAGTTTTGAGCGCGAAAAGTCTCCTGACCTATTCCTTGTGAGGAAGATCACAGTTCAACTTGATTCATTTATTAACTAGATAAATCTCTCTTTTTTATGCAAAAAGAAAAGTAAAAGGCATGCTAATTGAGAAATGTTTCACAAATATTTAGTTATTATTATGAGGTGTTTTATACATTCAACAGATTTTGTTGTTAACAGAATTAACAATAACTTTAAATATGTAAAATTAGATCAATTACTCAGTTTTATATTTCCCATAATGTTAAGCAAAATATTAATAATGGTTTTAACAAGGCTGTTTCGTATATTACTTAGGTCATTTTCCGAGCAATAAACATCAACACTTGCTAATTTAGTGGTTCATTTTCTTTATTTTATTGCGAATCATTCTCCTTTTAATGGCTGATTTTATAAATTAATCATTATTTTCGACACTAACACCTAGTCAATTTGATAATCAGGGGTTATAACAACGCAGCAGGATATCCATAAAAACTCATATTAAAAACAGGACTGAAAATGAGACGATTTCAACCAGTTGCGCTAACTCTCGCTTGCTCGGTATTTCTTGCTGGATGCCAAGCCATCCCAGACGAACTCAAGACAAGCCAACCATTAAAGCCGAACACAACCCAACACTTAATTGAGAACGCTAAAGCCGAGCTTAACCAGTATGAACACTTTGATGTAAGTGATGAGGGGATGATTACTTTCACCGCTCAGTTGCCGCGATTCTCGCGTTACGCTTGGGATCCAGTTTCGATTACCGAATCAAGCTATCAAATCGCATGCGAGGATCTGCGTTACTTCACGGAACGCGGTTTTGTTATAAAAGCATGGTTTGCAGGACCACGAGGACGTGCCGAGTACTACAATATGGCACGTTGCGAGGAAGAAGCCTCTTCCAGAAAATAAGCATAAAAAAAGCTCCACCAATGGTGGAGCTTTTTTGTATTCGAATTTTACCTATGGGCGAGCGACAAAACCTACAGCTTCGTACGCTTTCTTCAACGTTTCAGCCGCACGTGCCGATGCTTTCTCAGCGCCTTGCTTCATTACTTCGTTCATGTAAGCGCGGTCAGCACGAATGCGGTGGTATTCAGCCTGAATTGGCTCAAGCATAGTAACTAGAGCTTCACCAACGTCTTTCTTGAATGGACCGTACATTTCAACGCCTTGGTATTTCGCTTCAATCTCTTCAAAGCTCATGCCTGTTGCCGCAGAGTACAGACCCATTAGGTTAGAGATACCTGCCTTGTTGTCCCAGTCGTGAGCGATACGCGGTGGCGTTTCTGTGTCGGTTTGCGCTTTGTTGATCTTCTTAATGATCGACTTTGGCTCTTCCAGTAGCGTGATAACGTTCTTACGGTTGTCATCAGATTTAGACATCTTCTTGGTTGCGTCTTGAAGGCTCATTACACGCGCATTTACCGTCGGAATGTAAGGCTCTGGCACTTGGAAGATTGGCTGCTCTGGTGAGTAGATATTGTTAAAACGGTTAGCAATATCACGTGCTAGCTCTAGATGTTGCTTCTGGTCGCTACCTACAGGCACTTGATGTGCACCGTACAGCAGGATATCTGCCGCCATCAGTACTGGATAGTCAAACAGACCAACGTTTACATCACCAAATTGGCTTGAGTTGTCGTTTGAGTAACGTGCAGATTTGTCTTTAAACTGCGTCATACGACCCAGTTCACCCATTTGGGTGTAACAGTTAAGAAGCCAACCAAGTTGAGCATGCTCTGGTACGTGTGACTGAACAAATAGCGTGCTCTTCTTCGGGTCAACACCAACTGCCAGACAGATCGCCAGTGCGTCTAGAGTCGCTTCATGCAGCGCTTTAGGGTCCTGACGAACCGTAATCGCGTGAAGGTCTACCACACAGTATTGGCAATCATAATCGTCTTGCATCTGCTGCCATTGACGTAGAGCACCCAAGTAGTTACCGATACTTAGTTCACCTGAAGGTTGAACACCACTCAATACAATGGGTTTGCTCATTAGAATGATTCCTTTGACTTCTTAATCTAATTAAATGAAAAAAACCGTGCAGTAATAGGTGCACGGTTTACTCAGTGTACTCATTAACGAGTATTTTGGAAGCTCTTTTGTAGCCGTTATGCAGAAACCGCTACAACGTCCAATAATTCTGCCAAACTGTCAGCGACAAAATCTGGATTTGATGCAGAGATAGACTCACCGTGGTTGTAACCATAAGTCAGACCAAATGAGGCACAGCCTGCATTCTTTGCCGCGAGAATGTCGTTCTTCGAGTCGCCGACCATCAACATTTCACTTGGTTGGATTTGGTGTTTTTCCATCAGCCAGTTCAGTGCTACTGGGTTTGGTTTTTTCTCAGGAAATGCATCGCCACCTAGCACATCAACAAAGTATTTTGCGATGTCGTGCTTTTCTAAAACATCAGGCACAAACTTCGAAGGCTTGTTGGTTACCAATGCCATAACAAAGCCGGCTTTGTGTAACTCTTCCAGTGTCTCTTTTACCGTCGGGTAAAGGTGGCTTAATTTGTGACCGCTTTGATCATAGTAGTCATCAAACAGTACACGCGCTTTTGCACGAAGCTCTTCACTCAACTCTGGGTTGATGGTCAGGCTTTGGCTTAGTGAGCGTCCAATCAGCACGTCTGCGCCGTTACCAACATAGTCACGAACCTGCTCTTCTGAAACAGAAGGAAAACCAAGAGCTTGAACGGCTTGGTCTGCCGCAACCGCTAGATCCGGCACGCTATCAAGCAAAGTACCGTCTAGGTCAAAGGCAATGAATTTAATGTCTTGTTGAGTCATAACTTCCCTGAAGATTTTTATTTATAAATCGGTGAAAACGACAAAGGATGGCACCCCATCCTTTGTTTTTATCATTGTGTCTGACTTTGTAGTAACTATTTGTTTATTAGAAATTTATTTAGCAATTACTTTGCAGCAATACGCTGACGAACCGCTTCAAACAAACAAATGCCAGATGCCACAGATACGTTCAAGCTTGAAACGCTACCTGCCATTGGGATCTTAATCAAATCATCACAGGTTTCGCGAGTCAGACGACGCATGCCGTCACCTTCTGCACCCATTACGATAGCAAGAGGACCCGTTAGTTTTGCTTGGTAAATATCGTGCGTCGCTTCGCCCGCCGTACCAACAAACCAGATGCCTTGCTCTTGCAGTGTACGCATAGTACGAGCCAAGTTGGTCACTCGGATCAATGGCACGACTTCTGCTGCACCACAAGCTACTTTGCTTACAGTTGCGTTCATCGGTGCAGAGCGATCTTTCGGTACGATGATCGCTGCTACGCCAGCTGCGTCGGCATTACGTAGACAAGCCCCTAGGTTATGCGGATCCGTCACGCCATCCAACACCAATAGTAGCGGTGACTCATGCTGCGCGAGGATGCCATCGATGTCGTTTTCGTTCAGCTGTTTCGCTGGCTTCACGCGAGCGATGATGCCTTGGTGGTTTGCGCCACGCGCTTTGTCATCCAAGGTTTTACGCGTCATTTGCTGAATCGAAACACCACATACCTGAAGGTCATTTAAAATTGGCATTAGGCGATCGTCTTGACGACCTTTTAGTACAAATGCTTCGATAAAACGCTCTGGTTCGCGCTCCAATACCGCCTTCACTGCGTGAATGCCGTAGATAAATTCGTTACTCATTGTTTAACCTGTTGTTCTGGTCGTATTGCCTGCGCCAATCTACCCCTTTAAATCCAGACTAGATTGGCGATTCAGCCTACTCAGCGTCGCTCTTAGTACGCTTAGTCTTTCTCGGCTTACTGTGTGGCTTTTTCTTGCGTGCTTTCTTCGGCTTTTTAGCACCTTCAGTGTCACTGCGTTTTGCTCCATTTTTGCGAGGTTTTTCTGCTTCAGCAGATTCTGGTCGCTTGGTTGGTTCAATCGCAGGTATTGCACGAGTGCCGCCTTTGGTTGCCGCACGTTTTTTCTCTTTCGCTTTGCGTTTGGCATCCGCTGCGCGTTTCTTCGCAGTCTTACCTTTGCCGCGTAGCTTACGGCTTGTTTCGATTAATTCAAAGTCAATTTGCTTGTCATTTAAGTTAACCGCAAGCACTTTCACTTTTACCGCATCGCCTAGGCGATAGATGTTACCGAAGCTTTCGCCGATAAGTCTTTGACCAATAGGATCAAATTGGTAGTAGTCGTTCGCTAACGTTGAAATATGCACCAAACCATCGATATGCAGTTCCGTCAGACGAACAAAGAAACCAAAGCTGGTTACATTGGCAATAACACCATCCAGCTCGTCGCCAACATGGTCTTGCATGTATTCACACTTCAACCAATCTGCCACTTCACGAGTTGCGTCGTCTGCACGGCGCTCTGTCATCGAACATTGCTCACCGTAGAAGTCCATGTCGTCAAACGAGTAATGGTAACCGCCAGTTGGTGTCCAACGATCTTGGTTGCGACCTTCTTCTTTAGCAATCAGGTACTTGATTGCGCGGTGCAGCAACAAGTCAGGGTAACGACGAATTGGCGACGTGAAGTGCGCGTAACGTTTCAGCGCTAGACCAAAGTGACCGGCATTGTCTGCGTTGTAGACCGCTTGCTTCATTGAGCGCAGTAACATGGTTTGAATCAGTTCTTTGTCCTGACGTTCTGCAATTTGTTTTACCAAATCTGCATAATCGGTTGGTGATGGCTCTAAACCACCTTTCAGATCCAGACCTAGCTCACTGAGGAAATCACGGAACCCCTGCAGGCGCAGTTCACCCGGAGATTCGTGAACACGGTACAACGCTGGTTCTTTTGCTTTCTCAACGTAAGACGCTGAAGCGATGTTCGCTAGGATCATACATTCTTCGATGATCTTATGTGCGTCGTTACGAATTACCGGCTCGATGCTTTCAATCTTACGATCCGCATTGAAGATGAACTTAGCTTCAACGGTTTCGAATTCAATCGCACCACGGTTATCACGCGCTTCTTTAAGTACTTTGTACATCGCGTGCAGCTCTTCAAGGTGAGGAACGACAGCGTGATAACGCATGCGCAGCTCTTCATCCCCTTCTAGAATCGCACCCACTTTGTTGTAAGTCAGACGCGCATGCGAGTTCATCACAGCTTCGTAGTGTTTATAGCCTGATAGCTTACCGGTGTCAGAGATGGTCATCTCACATACCATACACAAGCGATCAACCTGAGGGTTAAGTGAACACAAACCGTTTGATAGCACTTCAGGTAGCATTGGCACAACTTGCGATGGGAAGTATACCGAGTTACCACGGTTGATGGCTTCTTTGTCCAACGCAGAGTCTGTACGTACGTAGTAACTTACGTCAGCAATCGCTACCCATAGACGCCAACCGCCACTCTTTTTCTTCTCACAGTAAACAGCATCATCAAAGTCACGAGCGTCTTCGCCATCAATGGTTACTAGCGGCAAGTCACGTAGATCGACACGACCTTCTTTTGCTTCTTCTGGAACTTCTTCGCCCAGATTTTCGATCTGCTTATCGACGGCTGCTGGCCAATCGTGTGGAATTTGGTGGGTACGGATTGCTATTTGCGTTTCCATGCCCGGCGCCATGTTCTCACCAAGAACTTCAACCACTTTACCCATCATGCCACGTGAGCGAGAGCCGCGATCAGTAATCTCAATAACGACCACGTTACCCATACGAGCACCTGCTTTGTGCTCATTTGGGATCAGAATATCTTGGCTGATGCGAGAGTCATCTGGCACAACGTATGAGTAGCCGTATTCAAGGAAGAAACGCCCCACGATCTGCGTGTTACGTTCTTCTAAAACACGAACAAGACGACCTTCACGACGACCACGCTTGCTGTTGTCAGTTGGTTGCACCAACACGTAGTCACCGTGGATGATGTGCTTCATCTGGTGATGCGGCAGTACAATGTCATTATCCTTGCCGACACTGCCTTCTGGACGAACCCAACCATGGCCATCTTTGTGACCAATTACGTAACCTTTCACCATCTCAAGTTTTTCTGGCAACGCGTAACACTGACGGCGCGTAAATACGAGCTGCCCATCACGCTCCATTGCGCGCAGTCGACGGCGTAAACCTTCGTAATGCTCTTCACCTTCAAGTTTTAGCGCTTCAAACAAATCATTGCGATTCATCGGTACGCCCGCTTCTTCTAGAAACTCAAGAATGAACTCTCGGCTTGGGATTGGATTTTCGTAATTTTTGGATTCACGATCTGCGAAAGGATCGTTTGGAATATTGTCTGACATAGGCACGCCTATCTAGCAAGGAAGGTATAGAGCTAGTATATCCGAGTCTCTCGATAAGCTACAGAAATTGCTTTAAAAAAGAGTGTCAGTGAGAAGATTTATAGAACGTTAAGAAGGCTAAGGACGGGTAAGTAAGATCAGCAGTTCAGAATTATCACTTAATAGCTCTTCAATCGTGCAGCCATCTAATTCAGCCAAAAACGCCATTTTCGCTTTCGCTAGCTTTTCTTTTAGACGACATGCCGGCGTGATATGGCAAAATTCCACAGAACAATTCACCAAATCTAATGGCTCTAAATCACGCACCACACCACCGACAGTGATTTCTTGCGGCGCTTTCATCAAACGAATACCACCATTTTTACCGCGCACCGTATGCACATAACCAAGCTGACCAAGACGGTTAATCACTTTCACCATATGGTTACGTGATACACCAAATAAATCAGTCACTTCGGTAATATTTGTCAGCTCATCTTTTGGCAATGAAGCCAAGTAAATCAAGGTTCTGAGCGCATAATCGGTAAAGCTAGTTAACTGCATGTTGCTATCCTCTGTAGTAGCAAAATTGTAATTCTTTTCTTGATCGAAAGATACATTTGAGATACAACTTTAAACATGCATTACAAATACAACTTTAAATAGGAAGCCATTATGCTCAGCAACCAAACCATTGATATCGTGAAAGCAACCGCACCACTTCTTGCTGAAACCGGTCCGAAGTTAACGGCACACTTTTACGATCGTATGTTCACCCATAACCCTGAGTTGAAAGACATTTTCAACATGAGTAATCAGCGTAATGGTGACCAACGTGAAGCTCTATTTAATGCAATCTGCGCTTACGCAACCAACATCGATAACCTACCAGCACTGCTTGGTGCAGTAGAAAAAATCGCCCATAAACACACCAGTTTTATGATCACCAAAGATCAGTACCAAATCGTTGGTACACATCTACTTGCGACGATCGACGAGTTGTTCTCTCCGGGTCAGGAAGTGATTGATGCATGGGCAGAAGCTTATGGCGTGCTGGCCAATGTATTTATTCAGCGTGAAGAGCAAATCTACCAAGAGAATGCAGCACTGCAAGGTGGCTGGCGTGGCCTGCGTGAATTTGAGTTGGTGGGCAAGCAGCTTGAGAGCGAAAACATCTGTAGCTTTGTTTTCAAACCAACCGATGGTGAAGTGGTTTCTGAGTACAAACCTGGTCAATACCTAGGTATCTACATCAACAGTGATAAGTTCGAAAACCAAGAGATTCGCCAATACAGCCTATCCTCTGCGGTTCAAGAGAACACTTACCGTATCTCGGTAAAACGTGAAGAAGGCGGTAAAGTATCGAACTTCCTTCACGATGAGTTGAGCATCGGCGATAAGGTGCAACTTGCGGCACCTGCGGGTGATTTCTTTATGGATGTGGACGCGGCTACACCGGTTGTTTTGGTATCAGCGGGCGTTGGTCTAACTCCGACTCTATCAATGCTTGAGAGCCTTTCTGAGCACCAAGCACCAGTCACATGGGTACATGCTACAGAAAACGGTCAACAACACGCATTCAAACAGCACGTAAACCAGCTCGTAAATGCTAAAGAGAACATGAACTCGTTGATTTGGTACAACCAACCAACAGCAGAAGACAAGATTGGTGAAGACTTCCACTTCACCGGTTTCGTCAACTTAACTGAAATTGAAGCAGCCCTTAAGCAAGACAACGTACAAGTCTACTTCTGTGGTCCTGTTGGCTTTATGCAGCACGTCGCGAAACAATTGCTTGAGCTTGGCGTAGCGCAAGAGCAGTTCCATTACGAGTGCTTCGGTCCACACAAAGTCGTTTAATCGCCTTCGATTACGCTTCGGGAAAAACAACAAAGCCCACATGATGTGGGCTTTGTTGTATGTATTGGCAGAGCTTTATGAAGTTACTGGTGTTTTAAGAGTACACCTACCAGAAGGTGTCGCGGCGCTTAGCGCGCGCAATAATGTTTTGTGGCATGCGTTGCTCAAGACCGTTTCTCAGCATCGCAATACGTTTGTGCTTTCTTTGATCGGCAGTCACCGAATTATAAAGCCAACGGTAGGCATCTTCGTAATCCAAAGGGCTACCGTAATCACGCAGCAATAGCTCAGCAAGATGAATACGCGCATTTAAGTTGCCCATTGCCGCCGCTTCTCGCAGGTATGGGATTGCACGTTCTTTATCTTGTTGGACTAAAGTACCGCGAGAGTAATAGCGACCTAGCTGCTCTAGTGCAGCTGGCAAGCCTTGGTGGGCTGCGTTTTCCATGTAGTACAGACCGAGCTCTACGTCTTGCTCTACACATACGCCCCACGCCAACATATCGCCATAAAGGAATTCATAAGACGGCAAGTTAATGCGCGTCGCACGTGCCACGATATCTTCCACTAGCTGGCAGTTATCAGCGCGCACGCGTTCTAAGTGCTTATTCTGCTCAATAAGCTTAATAAGCTCTGCTTCGGTGTAGATGGGGACAGGCGCCCCTACATCGGCAACATCTGCCCAAGCCGATGTCGCACTCAGCATCAATAACAGTGAAGCAGCCACTGTTCGTAACTTCATAAATGTACTCTTTAAGGTATCTAAGAAACCAAAGATCAGCCAAGGATCTCCTCTGCTTGATAACCTTATCGGCAAAGGTCAGTTAAGCTTTAGGCAATTTTTGCCTCCTACTTAAGCTTAACGGCAAATATTTGCCACGGCGAGTCGCATTTTTCGGCAGTGAACCCAACTCACAGATACAAAAAAACCGGCTATAAAAGCCGGTTTTTATAATCTCTAACGAGTATCGATTAAGCTTCGAATGGGTGAACCTTAATGATAGTTTCGTTACGGTCAGGACCTGTAGAGATGATGTCTACTGGCACGCCAGTTAGCTCTTCGATACGCTTGATGTAATCTAGAGCAGCTTGTGGTAGCTCTTCGATTGATTTCGCACCGAATGTGTTCTCAGACCAACCTGGCATTGTTTCGTAGATAGGCGTTGCTTTTTCGAATGCTTCAGCAGCCATCGGAGAAACTTCTAGCGTAGAGCCATCTTCCATCTTGTAACCAGTACAGATTTTTAGCTCTTCTAGACCATCTAGTACGTCTAGTTTAGTTAGACAGAAACCAGATACAGAGTTGATTTGGATTGCACGACGCATAGCAACAGCATCGAACCAACCAGTACGGCGTAAACGACCTGTTGTCGCACCGAACTCGTGACCAACTTCACCTAGGTGTTTACCTACTGGATCTTGCTTGTCTAGACCGTCGTATAGCTCAGTCGGGAATGGACCTGCACCAACGCGAGTACAGTAAGCTTTCGCGATACCAAGGATGTAACCGATGTGACGAGGACCGAAACCAGAACCTGCAGCAACACCACCAGCAGTCGTGTTAGAAGAAGTTACGTACGGGTAAGTACCGTGGTCGATATCAAGTAGAGTACCTTGTGCACCTTCGAACATGATCTTGTCGCCGCGCTTACGTGCTGCGTCTAGTTCGTCAGTTACGTCGATAACCATTGAAGTTAGTAGTTCAGCGTAGCCTTTCGCTTGCTCAAGTACTTCTTCGTAGCTTACTGGCTCAGCTTTGTAGAAGTTAACTAGTTGGAAGTTATGGAATTCCATTACTTCTTTTAGTTTCTCTGCAAAAGTAGCCATATCGAATAGGTCGCCAACGCGTAGACCGCGACGAGCAACTTTATCTTCGTATGCTGGACCGATACCACGACCCGTTGTACCGATAGCTTTTTTACCGCGAGCGATTTCGCGAGCTTGGTCCATTGCAACGTGGTAAGGAAGAATTAGAGGACATGCTTCAGAAATGAAAAGACGTTCGCGTACTGGAATGCCGCGCTCTTCAAGAGGTTTCATTTCTTTAATTAGAGCTTCAGGCGATAGTACAACACCGTTACCGATAACGCATTTTACGTTATCGCGAAGGATACCTGATGGAATTAAGTGAAGAACGGTTTTTTCACCGTCAATTACAAGTGTGTGACCTGCGTTGTGACCGCCTTGGTAGCGTACCACGTATTTTGCATCTTCAGTTAAAAGGTCTACGATTTTACCTTTACCTTCGTCACCCCATTGGGTGCCTAGAACGACTACGTTATTTCCCATCTTTCCAAGTCTGATTGCTAGTTAAAAATGGATTCTAGCACCGAATCACTCTTCTTGCAGTCATTTTTTGTTCACAGAGTTGATACTAGAATGCAAACTCGCCACCCCTGCTCATTTCGAAATCACTACATCGCTGATAATATTTACTTTTCAGAATTCAACTAGGAATCATGATGTCTGAGTCTATTTGGCTAGCGATAGGGCTAGTATTGATTGTTGAAGGTATTGGACCATTGGTCGCCCCAAATGGCTGGCGCAACATGGTGGCTCAGTTGAGTGAGCAGCCAGATAACCAATTACGCCGCATTGGTGGTTGCTTAGTGGTAGCAGGGGCTGTCATCGCTATCATGATGAGTTAATCACGCTTCTGACTCTATCTTGAATTTGTCTAGCAGATACCGTTAGAAACAAAAGATACAAAAAAGGCTCCATAACGGAGCCTTTTCAATTTGCGGTAACGCTTAGGTTATTTCGCTTCTGCGCCTTTCGCGTTGTTCATGTATTGGAAGAATTCACTCTTCGGATCCAGAACAAGGATGTCACTCTTAGAGCTGAACGATTTCTCGTAAGCCTTTAGAGAACGTAGGAAGCTGAAGAACTCAGGATCTTTGTTGTACGCATCTGCGTAGATCTTCGCTGCTTCTGCATCCGCTTCACCTCGCGTTACACGAGCTGTTTTGTCTGCTTCAGCAAGAATCGTCGCTACTTCAAGCTCAGCTTGTGCGCGGATTACTTCTGCTTTCTCACGACCTTGAGAACGGTGTTTACGAGCTACCGACTCACGCTCTGCGCGCATACGACGGTAGATAGATTCACTGATCTCATCTGGTAGGTTGATCTTCTTCATACGGAAGTCAACGATACGAACACCCAAGTCTTTCATTGCGCTGTCACGCGTGTCTTTCAACACTTCAGACATGATTAGGTCACGTTCGCCATCGATTTCTAATGCTTCACGAGCCGCCTCAGTGCTCACTTCATCACTGCTTGCGTCTTCTGGAAGTACGTCGTTATTACGTGGACCAGATACGATTTGCTTGATTTCACGAGAACCGATTTCTGCACGTAGAACGTCTGTTACTTTACGCTCAAGAAGCGCTTCAGCAGTCAGCGTGTTACCACCGCCAGTTGCTAGGTAGTAACGACCGAAATCCTCAATACGCCACTTCACGTAGGTATCGATGATTACGTCTTTTTTCTCAGACGTTACAAAACGGTCAGCACGACCATCCATTGTTTGGATACGCGCATCTAGTGTTTTCACGCGGTCAAACAAAGGCATTTTGAAATGCAGACCCGGCTCGTAAATACGAGTAATGTCGTTGTTGTCTTTCAAGACACGACCAAATCGAACCACAATACCGCGGTCGCCTTCAGGAATCACAAACAGTGACATCAGCATCAATGCCAGTGCGATGACCAGTACAGGGATCATTAACTTACGCATTCTTAGTATCTCCCTTGACGTGTACCAGTTGAACGAGACTGCGTGTTCGAAGTGTCTTCTTGCGAACGCTCAGATTCCAATTGGATGTGATCGTACGTTGAAGTCGATTTCGATTTACGTTTAGTGTCTGTTTGACCATCTTGACCAGCCAGTTTATCGATTGGAAGGTAAAGAAGGTTGCCGCTAGATTCAGAGTCAATCAACACTTTCGATGTGCTTGAGTAAACCTCTTCCATCGCGTCTAGGTACAGACGGTCACGAGTTACACCAGGTGCCGCTTGGTATTCAGGCAGTAGTTTTTCAAACTGAGCTACTTGACCAAGAGCTTCGTTGGTTACACGCTCGTTGTAACCTTGCGCTTCTTTCTTCAAACGCTCTGCACGACCTGTTGCTTTCGGCAAGATTTCGTTCTTGTAAGCTTCTGCTTCACGGATGAAACGCTCTTCATCCTCACGCGCAGCGATTGCATCATCAAACGCATCTTTAACTTGCTCTGGCGGACGCGCAGACTGGAAGTTCACATCAACAATCACGATACCCATATCGTAGCTATCGATGATTTGATTTAGCGTTTCTTGTGTCGTTTGACGGATTTGCTGACGACCACTTGTTAGGATGCTATCCATCAGTGAGTCACCAATTACCGCACGTAGCGCCGAATCTGTTGCTTGACGCAAGCTGTCGTCTGCATTGGTTACGCGGTATAGATATTTGTATGGGTCAGCAACACGGTATTGAACGTCCATTGCTACTGTTACTACGTTTTCATCTTTTGTCAGCATTAGACCAGATGCACGTAGCGAACGAATCGCTTGCACGTTAACCGCTTCGTATTCGTCGATAAAACGAGGACGCCAGTTCAGACCTGGGTCTACGATACGGTCGTATTTACCTAAACGCAGCACAACACCACGTTCTGCTTCACCGATGGTGTAAAAACCAGCGAAGAACCACACCGCAATCGCAATAACCGCAATTACGCCGAAGCCAATTGCGCCACCGCCACCGCCGATAGAAGAACCACCGCCGCCTTTTTTACCAAACTTGCCACCCAGCTTTTGACTCAGTTTGCTGAACACTTCATCTAAATCTGGCGGACCTTGATCTCGGCCACCAGGACGCTGGCCACCACGATTATTATTACCCCAAGGGTCATTATCGCGGCCATTGTTGCCGTTGTTATTTCCAGGCTCATTCCACGCCATTAGAAAGCTCCATCATTTGATATGACGTTATACTGTAGCAGTCCTTTAAGTGACTATAAAGTCGACTAAAACTGCCCCTTCTCTTTTTTCAAGTCTAGACCAATCTACCTGTTGCATTCGAATATCGATCAACAAGTTACCTTCCTGGTCATATTCCTCACGTTGAATACACTTCATTTGGAAGAATGTACTACGGAATCGTCCTTGATACTGTGGAGGAATTCGCAACTGATGCTCAACCATTTGCGACGCTAAACGCTCGGTCAGCGCGTCAAACAGAAGATCAATGCCTAATCCATCCATTGCAGAAACCCAGACCGCGCGAGGCACGCCTTCCTCATCTCGTTCTATACGTGGTTTCTGCTCTTCTAGATTGTCAATCTTGTTCATTACTACGAGCGTCGGCACTTCATGTGCATCGATCTCTTCTAAGACTTCATGAACAGCTTGAATATTCTCACGAAAACGCTCGTCACTGGCATCAACAACATGTAACAAAATGTCAGCTTCTTGCGTTTCCTGCAAGGTTGCTTTGAAGGCAGCAACCAAATCGTGAGGCAGGTGTCGGATAAAACCAACAGTATCTGCAAGTATTGCAGGTCCTACATCTGCTAACTCTATCTTACGTAAAGTTGGGTCAAGAGTAGCAAACAGTTGATCTGCCGCGTAAACGCCAGCTTCTGTAATACGGTTGAAGAGTGTCGACTTACCCGCGTTGGTGTAGCCCACGAGAGAAATGGTTGGTATTTCAGCTCGGTTTCGGGCACGGCGTCCTTGTTCACGCTGCTTGGCCACTTTTTCAAGTCGACGCAAGATAGCTTTGATTCTGTCACGCAATAAACGACGGTCGGTTTCTAACTGGGTTTCACCTGGACCACGTAGACCGATACCGCCTTTCTGCCTTTCAAGGTGCGTCCAACCGCGAATCAAACGAGTAGAAATATGGCGAAGTTGGGCTAGCTCAACTTGTAGCTTACCTTCGTGTGTTCGTGCTCGTTGAGCAAAGATATCGAGGATGAGACCGGTGCGGTCGAGAACTCGACATTTGCACAGTGCTTCGAGGTTACGTTCTTGGGCAGGAGAGAGGGAGTGATTAAAAATCACAATTTCAGCACCAGTTAATTGCACCGCAGTAGCAATTTCTTGTGCCTTACCCTCTCCGACATAGTATTTCGGGTGTGGGGATTGACGACTACCAGTCACAACTTGTAGCGTCTCTACCCCAGCGGAAGAAACCAGCATTTCGAATTCAGCTAGATCTTCCCATTCACCTTCTTGCGTGAAGTTGATATGAACAAGTACGGCTCGCTCACCGGATTCATAACGGTCAAACAAGCAATCAACTCCTTATTGTAAAAATACTAAATGAAGAATTAATCTTCAGATTTCTCTTGTGGACGATCACCTTGAGCACGATCACCGCTGTGGTGGCTAACTGGACGAGCCGGCACAACTGTAGAGATTGCGTGCTTGTACACCATTTGGTTAACAGTGTTCTTCAATAGGATCACGAATTGATCGAAAGATTCGATCTGACCTTGCAGTTTGATACCGTTCACAAGGTAGATAGATACCGGGATACGCTCACGACGTAGCGCATTTAGGAATGGGTCTTGTAGAGATTGCCCCTTAGCCATTTTATTTTCCTTATTTAATTTGTAGTTGTAATTATTTAGCTAGTGGTGCAATGCAAAAGGTACTGCTTTTTGCATCTGAGCTAAACGAATCAAAAATGCACCCTAAGTAATTAGCAGCATAGTATAAAAACCGCCAATAACAGATCCTTTGAGAGTGCGTTCACGCAAAAACGATCACATTATACACAGCTATCTCAATCAGATGCTATTGCTTCTGACATGGTTTCAAGTGCCTGTTCAATGTTATCGCTATCCAACCAAGTTAAATCATTCCAGCTGCGTAACCAGGTGATTTGACGCTTGGCCAATTGACGAGTTGCACAAATGCCACGAAAAACGGCTTCGTCGCGTGTGCAGTCCCCATCTAAGTACTCCCACATCTGTCTGTAGCCAACGCAACGGATAGAAGGAAGATCTGGGTGAAGATCCTTGCGCGCATACAACGCTTTCATTTCCTCTTCAAAACCCGCTTCCATCATCTTATCGAAACGCAGTTCAATTCGACGGTGAAGTTCTGCCCTGTCCTTGGGAGCTATTGCAAACTGTTTGACTCGGTAAGGCAAGCTGTCGCCTTTAGTTTGAGTCAACTCAGTAAGAGTTTTACCTGAAATACGGAAGACTTCCAACGCTCTCGATAAACGTTGAGGATCGTTTGGATGAATTCTCGCAGCTGATACAGGATCAATCTCTTTCAGCTCATCGTGCAACACCGACCAACCTTTAGTCAATGCCTCTTGCTCAATTTGCTGACGAATTTCAGGATTTGCAGCAGGAAGAGGTGATAAGCCTTCAAGTAACGCTTTGTAATACAGCATTGTACCGCCAACTAAGAGCGGAATTTTTCCTTCTGCAACAATGTCATCCATTGCTTGTAGTGCATCACGACGGAAGTCCGCCGCAGAGTACGATTCGCTCGGGTCAAGAATATCGATGAGACGATGCGGCGCTAGACTCAGCTCGCGCTCATCAGGTTTCGCCGTACCAATGTTCATGTCTTTGTAGATCAACGCCGAATCCACGCTGATGATCTCAACCGGATATTTCTGGCGAAGACGAATCGCTAGCTCTGTTTTACCTGATGCAGTTGGCCCCATTAAAAATAGCGCCAAAGGTAGTTTGTCTGTCATGGTCTTAATTTGGCAATCGTGGCAGAGAAATCAACAGCAGACACAAATTTCGTGTCTTCTAATGGCAATTGACCATGTCTTAGCTGTTCAAGTTCCGCAATAATTTGGATGGCTTCGGAAAGAGTATAGTGGCTCTTAACTGTGGTGACCTGCAAAGCAAGCCAATCTATCAGCTCAGATAATAACTGAGCCGTTGCCACTTCCCTCGTCACGCGAGTTTGCGCGTAAGATAACAGATCTGGTATCAAATTTTGTAAGTTTTGTTGACGCAATGGTGAAGGTACGCCCATGACCATCAAGGCTTTATCATTTCGAGCTTTTAGCTGAATGCCTAACTGAGCAAAATCTTGTTGGTAATCCTGCGCAAGTTGAACCAACTCCGGCTCCAATTTCACCGATAATGGTACCAGTAGTGGTTGCGCTTTTAATGCACCATCACTTGGTGTGAGTTGCCCTTTGGTTCGATAGAACTCAGCTCTTGGTAGTGCAACCAAAGCCACACCACTGTCGCTGCTCATTAATACGTACTGCTCATCGACCACAGCTAAAGCTTTGCTCAGCGCCATCACTGGGGTTAAAGCTGTCTCTGCTTGATTAGTGATCGCAGCCGCACTGGTTTCGCTTCGAGGTTCAAAATCAGGTGTCTGTAGCAATTCATGATACGCACGCACCTCTTGTTTGCTTGGTGCTGGCTCAGCATGACGCTGTTCTTTGTGTGCACTCGGCTTAGGCGCAGGTTTTGATTCAATCCAATCTGTTCTCTTGAACGAGTCTGCTACGCGCGCTTCCCGCACAGAGGAATCGCTTGGCATACGATCGCGAGGTTTCGTTTCGTAGTCTGAGCGCCCCGGATAGGCTGGGGTATTATCAATCGCTTGATACACGCGTTCTGGCACTGGGGAAGCGATATGTTCTGGAGCACCAGTTAGTTCTGGAGTGCTAGTTGCCTCTGGCGAACTTTCTGGTTCAGGGAGAGACGTCATTGCCTCAAGTGACTCTGCTACCTCAATAGGATCTGCGTGGTGGAATGCAGATTCATTCACATGTGGCTTATCAATCACTGAACTTTGCGCAAGGGCATCTGCCAACGCTTGATAGATGAAATCATGCACCAGACGTGCTTGATGGAAACGCACTTCATGCTTTGCAGGGTGCACGTTAACATCCACTTGGTGCGGATCGATCTCAATAAACAATACATACGCCGCGAATTGATCAGGTTTGAGGCTGGTTTCGTAACTTTGACGAATCGCGTGATTGATCAATTTGTCACGCATCATGCGGCCATTCACGTAGCAATATTGTAGATCACTTTGCTGCCTAGCCCCTTCTGGCGTTGTAATCCAACCATGAAGCTTGAGCCCTTGATGTTCCAGTTCGATGCGCAGCATATTACGCACAAAAGCATTACCACATACCGCAGCAATGCGTTTTTCTGTTTGAAGCTGATTTTTTGCCGCGCGGTATTGGCGAATCATTTTACCGTTGTGGCGAACATTGATAGTGACATCAAAGCGACTTAACGCAATACGCTTTAGCAGCTCGTCGATGTGAGCAAATTCGGTTTTTTCCGTGCGGAGGAATTTACGGCGCGCAGGCGTATTAAAGAACAGGTCTAAGACTTCAACTGAGGTACCAATTGGATGCGCCGTCGGTTGGAGTTTGACCTTCATGTCACGCCCTTCAGAATAGGCACTCCACGCTTGTTCCTGTGCGGCTGGACGAGAAGTCATGGTCAAGCGCGACACCGAGCTAATACTCGCTAACGCCTCACCGCGGAACCCCAAACTCATGATGGCTTCGAGATCGTCCAATGTATGGATCTTAGACGTAGCATGGCGACTTAGCGCCAAACCTAACTCATCTTTCACAATCCCTTTGCCGTTATCGCGCACACGAATTAGCTTAGCGCCACCTTTCTCGATATCAATATCGATACGGGTTGCACCAGAGTCGAGACTGTTTTCTACCAGTTCTTTCACGACAGAGGCAGGTCTTTCAACTACCTCCCCTGCCGCGATTTGGTTTGCCAATCGTGCTGGCAAAATCTTAATGGTCATGATGAGTTATCAGTTCACTTACTTGTTTGGAATAATCAGTACCTGCCCGACGGCAAGCTCATCAGAGCGCAAGTTGTTCGCTTTGCGAATGCTAGAGACACTGACACCATATTTCGACGCAATCTTGCCTAGGTATTCTCCACGAGCAACCTTGTGTTTGCGAATTGGTTTGTCTTTCACCGCAACGGTGATCTTCAACTTCTGACCGACCCAAAGCGTATCTGATTTCAAATTATTTTCACGGCGGATATCAGCAATCCTCACTTTGTAGTGGCTTGCGATCTTACCGAGGAACTCGCCAGATTTAACAGTGTGCGTAATTGTCTCAGTTTCTACCGTGTTAGGTTTATTCGGGATGGATACTGAAACGGCACCTGTACCCGGGATTTTCAGCTTCTGACCGACGGCTAAACCGCTTGATTTGAGCTTGTTCGCGCTCATGATCGCTTTGGTCGACGAGCCATATTTCTGTGCAATCACAGAAAGCGATTCACCACGCTTCACGGTATGAACAACAGGTTTCGCAGAAGACGAGAACACCGTGCCTTCTGGAGGATTATCTTTCAAGTACTGTACGACAGCTTTAGTAATCGCACGCGCTAGCTTATCTTGGTGAGAGCGTTGGAATAGTAACTTCTCTTCCGTTGGGTTCGAGATAAAGCCCGTTTCAACCAAAACAGAAGGAATCTGCGGAGAACGCAAAACTGCCAAGCTGGTATTGATTGGTTTCGAGTTATGCAGGCGAGCAACTTTGCCCATCTCACCTAAAATGTTTGTCGCTAACTTATAACCTTCTTTTTGCGAATGGCTGAACTGAAGATCTAACAACGTTTGGTTGACGTTACGGTCATTTGAATTGCTCACAAATGCCGTTCCAGAGCCACCAAGTAGCTCAGATTGTTTCTCGTGATTCTCTACCCAACGTGCAATTTCGGTATTGGCACGACGAGTATTTAACACGAACACCGAACCACCACGAGGTTTAGGAGAGGTAAACGCATCGGCGTGAATCGAAATTAATAAGTGTGCGTCATGTTCACGAGCAATCGCAACACGGCGATTCAAGTTGACGAAGTAGTCACCAGTACGAGTCATGCGAGTTTTGATGCCAGGTACTGCATTTAGCTGGGCTGAAAGCTTACGAGAGATGCTCAATACCGCGTCTTTTTCATACTTTCGACGTGATGGACCAATTGAACCAGGATCTTCACCACCGTGACCTGGGTCGATCACGATCAGAATCTCTTGTGCACGTTGGACCGTACTCATGTCTTTGCTTGGTTTTGCCGGTTTGCTCGGCTTAGAAGTATTACTCGCCGCCGCTGATGTTTTCGCCCCATGTGGCAAATCAATCACCAAACGATGACCATACTGACCACCTGGCGTTGGTTTTAGCGTAAACAGTTCAGCTTTGACGCTCTTCTTCAACTCAAAAACCAAACGGTATGTGCTTTTGTTTGGCGGAGAGCTTTTACGAACACGCTTCAACACAGGACTGTCCGTTACCGTAACAGGCAACTTAGCTTGCATAGATGTGTTTTTAATATCCACGACCAAGCGATCCGGTCCAGATAAAGAGAAATAGGAATAGTCAGCTTCCGCGCTTAAATCGATGACAACACGAGTCTCATCTGGTGAAGGCCAAACTCGGAAACTTTTAACGACGTTAGCAAATGCTAAATTGGGGATGATAAGGAGAAAAGTGGCGACAAATGCCGCCACTACTCTAAATTTTGAAAGACTCAACATAGCTCCAATCGACTGAGTAACTGCACACCATATTCATTATTTGCCGTAAGTTCGGCTACGCGCTGCTCGCCTTGGTAGCGAATATCCACATCAAGATCCGGTTGTGGCAGCATTCCTTGCCCTTTTTCTGGCCATTCAACCAAACAAATCGCATCATCCGTGAAGTAATCGCGAATCCCCATGAATTCTAACTCTTCAGGATCTGCCAGTCGGTATAGATCAAAGTGGTAAACTTGCCACTTATCCAGCTGATAAGGTTCAACCAAAGTATAGGTCGGGCTTTTTACATTTCCTTGATGGCCAAGAGCACGGACAAAACCACGACTAAAGGTTGTTTTACCCGCACCCAGATCGCCATGCAGATAAATAGTGGTTTGTTGGGAACAAAGTTGAGCCAACGCGGTACCTAGTGCTACCGTTTCATGCTCATCTTTCAGGTTAAATTGTTTCGTGCTCATTGATGTTTCTCTAACTAATGATCGTTGACTATATAAAAATCAAAAGAACAGGAATAGTAAACTGTGTTGGTTTTGAGAGACAAGCTTTCAAATGTCATATGTGCGAAAAAAGTAGCCAATAAGGCAAAACCTAATTACCTGATTCTATTGAATGCATAAACAAAATTGCTCATGCCTGCGTCAACTTTTGATGACTTTGTTTCAAAATCTATTTCTCGACTTTATGTCTAGACTTTCTGGTAGCACCAATTCATAAGATCCGGTAAGATCCGCCCCCCTTTATCTCGGTGATAAAACATGAACTTCGAACAACTCGCTCAACAAATCAAAATTTGGGGTAAAGAGCTCGGCTTTCAGAAAGTCGGTATCTGCGATGTTGATCTTAGTGAACATGAAGCGGCTCTGCAAAAATGGCTTGATCAAGGCTACCACGGTTCAATGGACTGGATGGCTCGTCACGGCATGATGCGCGCCAGACCAAATGAACTTTTGCCGGGAACCGTGCGAGTGATTAGCGTACGTATGGATTACTTGCCACCCGAAGCAAAGTTTGCTTCCAATCTGGCAAACAAAAACCACGCTTATATCAGCCGTTACGCGCTCGGGCGTGACTATCACAAATTGGTGAGAAAACAGCTTAATAAACTTGGCAAACTTATTGAGCAAGAAGTCGGACAATTTGGCTATCGCCCTTTTGTCGACTCAGCCCCGATCCTTGAACGTCCATTGGCGCAAAAAGCCGGATTAGGCTGGACTGGCAAACACTCTCTGATTTTGGATAAAGATTGCGGCTCTTGGTTTTTCCTTGGTGAGCTGCTTATCGACTTACCTTTGCCTGTTGATGAACCAAGCGTTGATCAATGTGACAAATGTAAAGCTTGCATCACATCTTGTCCGACACAAGCGATTGTCGATGAAAAAGTCGTGGATGCGAGACGCTGTATCTCATATCTCACGATTGAGTTTGATGGTGTGATCCCAGAAGAGTTCCGCAAACCGATGGGAAACCGTATCTATGGATGCGACGATTGCCAATTAGTTTGCCCTTGGAACCGATATGCAGAAATCACTGAGCAAGAGGATTTTCATCGCCGCGAGAGTTTTGAAGACCCAGATCTCGTTACCATGTTCAATTGGGATGAGGCAACCTTCCTAAAACAAATGGAAGGGTCAGCAATTCGTAGAATTGGACACCTGCAATGGCTACGTAATATTTCTGTCGCACTTGGCAATGCAGAATACAGCCAGAGAACAATTGATGCCCTAGAAGCAAGACGCGGTGAAAGTGAACTGCTCGATGAACACATTGAATGGGCTCTTGCACAACAATTCAACCAACTTCCAGCAAATGAATCGGATTCTATTGAGACCAAGAAAAAGCGTTTAATCAGAATCGTAGAAAAAGGACTTCCAAGAGACGCATAATGCGTAGCTCATATGCAAGAGATTGAAAACTCTTTTTGCACGATCAATTCATGACCTTGTTCTCAATTTTGTAATGTGGAAAAAAATTATAGAGTCGAAGGAATTCGGGGAAGATAAAAAAGTTAAACACAACCTGAAGAAATGACTAGGATCAAAAAAACACAAATTAATGATCCTAATTTAACGCATCCGATCCGCAATAAAAGCAAGTTTTACTATACAAAACAAGCAGTTACGCAGTTACAGAAAACTTTTATTGTGCCCTCACAAAGAAAAGATCTTTCTTTACAGTCCTTCAAATTGAAGCTGAGAACACTTTATCAACCAACTTATCCACAGAATGACATATGTGGATAACTCTGTTAATTAAAGAGCAGAAAGGGACCCGAACACCAGATTATTCGCTGTTCAGACAAGTCGTCTCATGTTTAAAACACAAACGAAATCGTCCGACATCAACTGATGCGGATTAAATATTGTTTTTCAGGGGTTCATGCTTCGCAGCATTATGAAAAGAGCGATGTGAATTGGTTGCGGGAGCCGGATTTGAACCGACGACCTTCGGGTTATGAGCCCGACGAGCTACCAAGCTGCTCCATCCCGCGTCCGTGTATCACTGCTTTTGCAGCAATAAGAATTGGAGCGACACACGAGGTTGCCCTATCTATAACAGAAAGGCGTGACCTCAACCTTGACAAGTTTTTGCTCTATAAACGAGCGAGTGTCGCAATTCATTGTTAAGCACAATGAAAGCTATAAAGCTGGAGCGACACACGAGGTTCCCTATTCATAATAGAAAGACGTGACCTCAACCTTGGCAAGTTTTTGCTCTATAAACGAGCGAGTGTCGCAATTCACTGTTAAGCACAATGAAAGCTATAAAGCTGGAGCGACACACGAGGTTCGAACTCGTGACCTCAACCTTGGCAAGGTTGCGCTCTACCAACTGAGCTAGTGTCGCAATGTCACTGTTAAGCACAATGAGGGCTATCAAATTGGAGCGACACACGAGGTTCGAACTCGTGACCTCAACCTTGGCAAGGTTGCGCTCTACCAACTGAGCTAGTGTCGCAATGTCATTGTTAAGCACAATGAAGGCTATAAAATTGGAGCGACACACGAGGTTCGAACTCGTGACCTCAACCTTGGCAAGGTTGCGCTCTACCAACTGAGCTAGTGTCGCATATTCTCAGAAGAGAATTGGTTGCGGGGGCCGGATTTGAACCGACGACCTTCGGGTTATGAGCCCGACGAGCTACCAAGCTGCTCCACCCCGCGTCCGTATTTCATTGTTAAGCACAATGAGAGCTATAAAATTGGAGCGACACACGAGGTTCGAACTCGTGACCTCAACCTTGGCAAGGTTGCGCTCTACCAACTGAGCTAGTGTCGCATATTCTCAAAAGAGAATTGGTTGCGGGAGCCGGATTTGAACCGACGACCTTCGGGTTATGAGCCCGACGAGCTACCAAGCTGCTCCATCCCGCGTCCGTAGTTCATCATTTAAGGTATGATGAAAACCTTTTAATTTGGAGCGACACACGAGGTTCGAACTCGTGACCTCAACCTTGGCAAGGTTGCGCTCTACCAACTGAGCTAGTGTCGCATATTCTCAGAAGAGAATTGGTTGCGGGGGCCGGATTTGAACCGACGACCTTCGGGTTATGAGCCCGACGAGCTACCAAGCTGCTCCACCCCGCGTCCGTATTTCATTGTTAAGCACAATGAGAGCTATAAAATTGGAGCGACACACGAGGTTCGAACTCGTGACCTCAACCTTGGCAAGGTTGCGCTCTACCAACTGAGCTAGTGTCGCATACTCTCAAAAGAGAATTGGTTGCGGGAGCCGGATTTGAACCGACGACCTTCGGGTTATGAGCCCGACGAGCTACCAAGCTGCTCCATCCCGCGTCCATAGTTCACCATTTAAGGCATGATGAAAGCCTTTCTTTCCACTTAAGAAAAGTGGAGCGACACACGAGGTTCGAACTCGTGACCTCAACCTTGGCAAGGTTGCGCTCTACCAACTGAGCTAGTGTCGCATCAACAACGTTTCCGCTGTTCAGGGCTGCGAATTATAAGAGCATTTTTTTGTGATGCAAGTCCTTCGTTCAAAAAAACTTTATTTTTTTACTGACAGATGAAAAAGCAAGCAAAACGCTCATTAATTACAACAATTTGGATCGCAGCCTTAACAGTTAGATCTTAAAGATCGTTTCGCGGTAGTACTTTAGCTCAGCAATCGACTCACGGATATCATCCAATGCCAGATGCGTGCCCTGCTTCGAAAAACCATCTAACACTTCTGGTTTCCAACGGCGAGTCAGTTCTTTAAGCGTACTCACGTCCAAATAACGGTAGTGGAAGTATTCTTCCAACTCCGGCATATGCTTGTACAAGAATCGGCGGTCCTGACCAATACTGTTACCACAAATTGGAGAAACGCCTTTTGGTACCCATTTTTCAAGGAACTCGATGGTCTGCGCAACGGCATCTTGTTCAGAGACGTCACTGTTGCGAACGCGATCAACCAAACCACTTGCAGTGTGCGTATTGGTACACCAGTCATCCATCTTCGCCAGCTCTTCTTCTGGCTGATGAACGGCTAAAACTGGACCTTCAGCTAAAATATTTAACTCACTATCCGTGACGATAGAAGCAATTTCGATGATTTTGTGCGTTTCAGGATCGAGACCTGTCATCTCTAAATCCACCCAAATCAGGTTTTGATCGCTAAAGGACATGGTTACGCCGCCTATTTGTTTATCGATAAAAGAGGTACTATACCTGAAAATACTTGAAACACGATACTCACGAGTTTGAGCCGAAAGCGTGCTCAATCAGTTGAGTTAACTCACATTAAGTACAAGATTGTGGCAAAAAAGAAAAAGTTAACCAAAGGTCAGGTGCGCCGCGTACGCAGCAACCAACAAAAACGCCTAAAGAAGCAAGAAGAGTCTATCCAGTGGGATGAGAACATGCTAGGCGCAAGTAAACAGGGTCTCGTTATCACTCGTTTCGGTCAGCACGCTGACATCGAAGATCTAGAAACCGGTGAGGTGCAGCGTTGTAACCTTCGTCGTGGTATCGAATCACTGGTGTCTGGTGATCGCGTGCTTTGGCGTGAAGGGCTTGAGTCAATGGCAGGTATATCTGGCGTGGTTGAAGCCGTAGAACCTCGCACATCAATGCTAACTCGCCCTGACTACTACGATGGCTTGAAACCTGTCGCCGCTAACATCGACCAAATGGTGATCGTGTCTTCGGTTTTGCCTGAGCTTTCGCTCAATATCATTGACCGCTACTTGGTGGCGTCAGAAACCCTGAACATCGCACCGCTACTAGTACTCAACAAAATAGACCTACTTGCTGATGAAGATCGAGCAATGTACGAAGAGTGGCTAGAAGAATACAAACGCATTGGCTACAAAGTACTGTTTGTGAGCAAGCAATCAGGTGAAGGCATTGCCGAACTTGAAGAGCAATTGCGTGATCGTATCAATATCTTCGTTGGTCAATCTGGCGTGGGTAAATCGAGCCTAGTAAACGCACTGATGCCTGAACTTGAGCAGGAAGTGGAAGAAGGCGAGATCTCAGAGAACTCAGGTTTGGGTCAGCATACAACCACAGCAGCTCGCTTGTATCACATCCCTACTGGTGGCGACTTGATTGACTCTCCAGGAGTACGCGAATTCGGTCTGTGGCACTTAGAAGCAGAGGAAGTGACCAAAGCATTTGTTGAATTCCGTCCTTATCTTGGCGGTTGTAAGTTCCGCGACTGTAAGCACAATGACGATCCTGGCTGTATCTTGCGAGAAGCCGTGGAAAAAGGCGAAGTGAGTGAAGTCCGTTTTGAGAACTACCATCGCATCCTAGAAAGCATGGTGGAAAACAAAGCCAACCGTCAGTATTCACGCAGCAAGAAAGCTGATCTGTAGCCGAGATAACGCTGCAACTGTGTAAGAAATCATCACCTAATACTGACAAGCAGATGAAATTTCAGTAACATCACGCGCCCTAAAGCGAGAATCTAACAGAAGTATCGGAATTAAAGATGGACAAGATTAAAGTTGGACTGCAGTACTGGATCCCACAACACGGACTAACGCGCCTAGTGGGTAAACTGGCTTCAGCTGAGGCTGGCGGTCTAACAACAGCAATCATTCGCTGGTTTATCAAACAATACAATGTGAACATGGATGAGGCGAAGCACTCCGATCCTAAGCACTTCAAAACCTTCAATGAATTCTTTGTACGTGAGCTAAAAGAAGGCGCTCGTCCAATTACGGAAGGTGAAAAGATGATCACTCACCCTGCGGACGCGTGCGTAAGCCAATTTGGTCCGATTGAAGATGGTCAGCTTATCCAAGCTAAAGGTCATAACTTCTCAGCACAAGAGCTACTAGGTGGTGACGCAAAACTAGCTGAAGAGTTCCAAGACGGCTCTTTTGCTACCTTGTACCTATCGCCTCGTGACTACCACCGCGTACACATGCCATGTGACGGTACGCTGCGTCAGATGATTTACGTACCTGGTGACCTATTTTCAGTTAACCCACTAACCGCAGAGAACGTGCCAAACCTATTTGCACGTAACGAGCGTGTAGTGTGTATCTTCGATACTGAGTTTGGTCCAATGGCACAAGTACTGGTTGGTGCAACTATCGTAGGTAGCATCGAGCAAGTATGGGCAGGCACTATCACGCCGCCACGCGGTAACTCGGTTTACAAATGGGACTACCCTGCTGAAGGCGATAAAGCGGTTATCTTGAAAAAAGGCGAAGAAATGGGGCGCTTCAAGCTTGGCTCAACCGTTATCAATCTTTTCGCAAAAGATGCTATCGCATTCGATGAAAGCATGGAAAATGGTAAGCCAACCGTAATGGGTACACCTTACGCTCATCAGCAGTAAGACTCCTACTCAAACTGACTTTGAAGCCTCCGTTTACGGGGGCTTTTTTATTGACGAAAAGCAAAACTCTGTTCGAAATTTCGCCTCTCTTTTTCAAACTCGTACTTGCCTCTAAGTACCTAAAAGCGCAATCAATTACTCTGCGTTGAGGGATGATGATAAAAGGGGCTGCCAATGCCAAAGATGAGTGCGGACACACTGGTCAAATTACTGGTGTGTTTTTTGATTCCACTCGGTGTCTTAATGATGCCGATCGATGCCATTCCAATTGACGATCTCACTTTAATTCAACATCGTCTATTGGCTATTTTCCTTCTTGCTGCACTACTTTGGGTTTTAGAACCCGTCCCCGTATTTGCTACGTCCATTCTTATCATTGCTCTTGAATTGATTATGATATCGGACAAAGGCTTACATCTCTTTCGTACCCCTCCTCCGGGGCATGATTTGGGAGATTTGATTGCTTATACGGATATATTTTCTGCGTTCTCTTCTCCTATTATCATCCTTTTCATGGGTGGCTTTGCGCTCGCTATTGCCGCTTCTAAATACGAACTTGATAACAACCTCGCCCGTGTTCTTCTTAAACCGTTTGGCACTCAACCTAAGTTCATTATGTTGGGTTTAATGCTGATCACTGCCGTGTTCTCGATGTTTATGTCAAACACTGCGACTACCGTTATGATGCTTGCGTTATTGGGTCCTATCGTGGCATCTGCACCAAAAGGCGATTTGGGGATAAAAGCGCTGGTTCTCTGTATTCCAATTGCGGCTAATACAGGTGGTATCGCGACACCAATCGGTACCCCGCCTAACGCGATTGCCTTGCAATATTTAACCGGAGAAAACAGCATCGATTTCCTATCTTGGATGATGATGGGCTTGCCTTTTGTCTTAGTGCAACTGACGCTAGCTTGGTTCTTATTGCAAAAACTCTTCCCTTCTAGTGAACCAGAAATGAAACTGCGCTTGGATGGTAAATTTAAGAAAAGCTGGCGTGCCATAGTGGTCTACGTGACCTTCGCTATGACCATCCTGCTATGGATGACAACTAAAGTGCATGGCATGAATACCTATGTAGTCGCTATCATTCCACTCGCGGTGTTTACCTTAACGGGCATCATGGGCAAAGAAGAGCTCAAGCTTATCAACTGGGATGTGCTATGGCTGGTAGCTGGTGGTATCGCCATTGGTATTGCGTTAGATAAAACTGGCTTGGCTGAAGCACTCGCACACGCAATTGATTATGAGTCCCTATCACCATTCGCTGTCGTTGTTGCCCTATCGATCGTGTGCTGGCTAATGGCAAACTTTATGTCGAATACTGCCACAGCGAACTTGTTGATGCCGATTGCAGCGGCGATTGGTGCTTCTATGCCAAGTCTGGTTGCTATCGGTGGCTTACAAGGATTGCTGGTTGTCGTCGCTTTCTCGGCTTCGCTAGGTATGATCTTACCAGTATCAACACCACCAAACTCCCTTGCGTACTCGACGGGATTAATTGAAAGTAAAGACATGGCGAAGGTCGGTTTGATTATCGGCTTGGTCGGTCTGTTCATTGTCTATGGTGCGGTAATTATTCTGTTTTAGTCCATCGCTCTGCGGTAACAAAAGGTTGCCGCAGAGCTTTATCACCCATATACCTATCTAGTTTTGCATCACTCCCTCTGTTTTTATCTCAAATTTGATTCACTTAGCTAATCAATAAGTTGAATAAAAATCACACTATTCGACTCAAGTTTATCGAATATAGGTCGATAAATTTTGTACAGCCTTTCATGTAACTTTCAGTGCTTGAATCGTCTCATACCCTTTGGAGTCACAACTCGTGACGTTGATCTTTTTGTCTGTTTTATGAAGGTAAGACAATGAGAAATACCATCAAATTAAAAATACAGATTGCGATTGCAGTCATTATCGCCATTGTTAGTGGCGTTCAGGCTTGGGTTTCCGTCAACCAACTACGCGAAGAAACCACTTCTACCCTTAATCGAGAAATTCAAAACATCTCTCAATCGACCAACCGCTACATCAGTGACTGGCTTGCGATTCGTAGCGATATGATGCTCGCGAATGAAAACATCATCGCTGGCAGTGACGATGCCGATCGCGAGATGCTACTGACAAAGCGAGCCGGTAAGTTTCTATCGGTTTATGCTGGCTTCTCTGATGGCTCAATTGCCTACGGTGATAAATCTGAATCTTGGCCTTCTGACTACGATCCTCGCACTCGCCCTTGGTACCAAGATGCGATGGCGAAATCTGGTTTGATCATCACAGAGCCATACCAAGATTTCGATGGCAGCATTGTGGTTAGCTTTGCTAAGGCATTCAATCAAGGTAAGAAAGGTGTGCTTGCCGCTGACTTAGCGGTAACTGACATCATCAAAGAAGTCCTTAATATTCAGCTTGATAATGACGGTTTCGCATTCCTAGTTGATGGCAACAATAACTTGGTAGCTTACAAAGATGAAAAGCTTAGCCAAAAACCGCTGACAGAACTCAATCCAGCCTTAACTCATAGTACGATGATGACACTTGCAGGCGAAGCAAGGCTAGACACGATTCAATGGCCCAGCCAAGGCGATAAGCTGATTTACGTAGCTAAAGTGCCGAACACCGATTGGTCTTTAGGTATTGCGCAAGACAAACAAATGGCATTTGCGTCTGTCTCTGAGCAAGTGACATTTACGGCTATTGCTTCTATCGTGCTGTACCTGATTATTGCGGCAATCAGTACTTACATCATCACTCGCTTGCTACAACCTCTCCAAACGCTGTCTGATGCGCTTTCAGAGCTATCACAGGGCGAAGGCGATCTTACGCAACGCATCAAGATCGAGCGCATGGATGAAATTGGCGAACTCGCAACCCACGTGAACCAGTTCCTTGCGCAAATGCAAACCATGTTAAAAAGCATTGTCGAGAACAGTGAACAGCTTTCAGAACAAGCGAATCAAGCAAATGAGCTATCTGCGATGGCTGCGGGTCGCGTTGAGCATCAACAAAACGACGTTAACCAAATTGCAACCGCCATTCATGAGATGTCAGCAACCGCTGCTGAGGTAGCAAGTCATGCAGAGCTGACAGCAAGCGCTTCACAAAACTCAGCGTCTGCTTGTATGGAAGGACAAAACGTCATCCAGAAGAATCGTGAAGCGATCGTAGAGCTCGCAGAGCAAGTTAGCGATGCCGCCAGCGTAATTTCGGAGCTAGAAGCAAACACGCAAAGCATCAACCAAATCCTATCGACGATCCAAGGTATTGCCGAACAAACTAACTTGTTGGCACTTAATGCTGCCATTGAAGCGGCTCGTGCTGGTGAGCAAGGTCGCGGCTTTGCCGTGGTTGCCGATGAAGTACGCGTACTTAGCCAACGCACCCATGGTTCGACGGAAGAAATCCGCACCATGATCGAAACGTTGCAAAACAACACCAAACTGGCAGTAAATAGCATGCAAACCAGTACCAGTTTGGCAGATACTAGCGTGGATTATGCTCAGCAAGCACACGACAGCTTAACCAGCATTACTAACTCGATCACTGAGATCAACGACATGGCAATGCAAATCGCAAGCGCAGCAGAAGAGCAACGCGCGGTAAGCGAAGACATCAGCCGTAACACGCAAGGCATTAAAGACGATGCCGATATGATTGCCGAGCAATCACTTAAGAGCAGTGAAGGTTCACGTCAGATGTACGATACCGCCAATACGATGCGTGAAAACATCAGTCGCTTTAAAGTGTAATCCTCCCCATCAAAAGCAGCTCAACGAGCTGCTTTTTTATTGGCATAAATATGCGCTTTTAGATCTTTATAAATTCATGCATATTAAAGCCTCTCCCCTGCTCTACAAGGATGTCTCGCAATCATGGGTTATGAATGGCTGGCGCTGTGCGCTGCTTTCTTATGGGCTGTTTCTAGCTTAATTTCTGTTGTTCCCGCTCAACATCTCGGGGCGTTTGCTTATAGTCGATGGCGTATGGGCTGTACCGCGGTCATCCTCTCCACGATGGCGTGGTTCACGGGGGGCTGGCTAAGTGTCTCCACCGAACATATTACGCCAATGATGGCGTCCGGTTTAATCGGCATCTTTATTGGCGATACCGCGTTGTTCGCCTGTTTGAATCGCATGGGGCCACGCCAAGCAGGCTTGTTGTTTTCTTGCCATGCGGTGTTCTCTGCCATCTTGGGTTACTTCCTATTTAGCGAAAGCATGACTGGCACGGAGTTGATTGGTGCAACCTTAGTCTTCAGCGGTGTCGTAATGGCGATTTTCTATGGTCGACGCGGGCAAGCTAGCAACGCGCTAGAAGAGATCAAAGGCAACGTTTGGATTGGTATCGGGCTCGGTTTAACCGCCGCTATGTGTCAGGCTCTGGGTGGCATCATCGCTAAACCTGTCATGCAAACCACTGTTGACCCTGTCGCCGCCTCTGCCATTCGTATGATCAGTGCTTTCGTCGCACATTGTGCACTTTGGTTAATTGGCGCCAAAGTCGCTCGCGCGACTCAAACCATCACATGGAAAGTCTTTGGCATTACAGCATTAAATGGCTTTTTGGCTATGGCGATTGGTATGACATTGATTCTTTACGCCCTGCGTGAGGGTAACGTGGGAATGGTAGCGCTGCTTTCTTCAACAACACCTATCATGTTGTTGCCACTACTGTGGATTTATACCAAGAAACGCCCAAATCGATTTGCTTGGTTAGGCGCTGCACTAGCGGTTATTGGTACGGGCATCCTAGTGCAATAATTCAGGTTCAATTAGGGTCTATTGACCTTAATAACTCTTCGCCTTACCCAACACAGGATCGCAGACACAAAAAAGCCCGAGTCAAACTCGGGCTTTTATCATTCTGAATCGTCAGTTAATTACTTAACTAGCACTTCACCAGACATTTCTGCAGGGATTTCTAGACCTGCTAGAGAAAGCATTGTTGGCGCAAGGTCAGACAGTTTACCGCCTTCTTTGAACTCAACCGCTTTGTCACCTACGTAGATTAGAGGTACTGGTAGGTTAGTGTGAGCAGTGTGGATGCCGCCAGTTTCAGGGTCGATCATCATTTCTGCGTTACCGTGGTCTGCCGTGATCAACAGTTGACCGCCAACTTCTTTGATCGCTTCAACCACTTTACCAACGCTTTCATCTAGAGCTTCGATTGCTTTCTCTGCAGCTTCGTAAACGCCAGTGTGGCCAACCATATCTGCGTTCGGGTAGTTACAGATGATAGTATCGAACTTACCAGACTTGATAGCAGCAACCATCTTCTCTGTTAGCTCTGGAGAGCTCATTTCTGGCTGCATGTCGTAAGTTGCTACTTTTGGAGAAGCAACAAGTTGACGCTCTTCACCTTCAAATTCGTTCTCAACACCACCGTTGAAGAAGAAAGTCACGTGTGCGTATTTCTCTGTTTCAGAGATACGTAGCTGAGTTTGACCTTGCTTAGATAGCCACTCACCGTAAGTGTTTTCTAGAGACGCAGGTGGGAATGCGATAGCTAGAGGGATATCAGCCGCGTATTGAGTCAGCATTACAAAGTTGATTGCTGGGAATGCAGCACGCTCGAAGCCGTCAAATGCAGGAACGAATGCACGCGTGATTTGACGCGCACGGTCAGCACGGTAGTTCATGAAGATAACTGCATCGCCATCTTGCATGATTGCGTCTTCTTGACCTTCCGCTTTAATAGCTGTTGCTTTAACGAACTCATCGTTTTCGTCACGAGCGTAAGCCGCTTCTAGACCAGCAACCGCTGTTTCTGCAGTGAACTCAGCTTTCGCTTGAGTTAGAAGATCGTAAGCAACTTGAACACGATCCCAGTTGTTGTCACGGTCCATTGCGTAGTAACGACCTACTAGAGAAGCAACACGACCTTTACCTAGTTTCGCAAATAGATCTTGGAAACGCTGTAGTGAGTTTTCGGCACTACGCGGTGGCGTATCACGACCGTCTAGGAAGCAGTGTAGGTAGATCTTTTCAGCGCCACGAGCTGCTGCCATTTCAACGACTGCGTAGATGTGGTCTTCGTGAGAGTGAACACCACCTGGAGACATAAGACCCATGATGTGTACTGCTTTTTCAGCTTTTACTGCAGAATCGATAGCTTCTACTAGTGCCGCTGTCTCAGCAAATTCACCATCAGCGATAGACTTAGTGATGCGAGTTAGATCTTGGTATACAACGCGACCTGCACCGATGTTGGTGTGACCAACTTCTGAGTTACCCATTTGACCATCAGGTAGACCAACGTCCATGCCTGAAGCAGAGATAAGAGTGTGTGGGTTATTCGCAATCAGTGCATCCATTACTGGTGTTTTAGCATTTGCAATTGCGTTACTTGCTGTGTCTTCACGGTAACCGTAACCGTCAAGGATAACTAGAGCCAATGGCTTCTTAGCAGACATAGTGATGACCTCATCAAATTTAAGTAACTTTCGGTGTAGAGCTTCGCTGCTCCATCTAACCTTGAAACAAAACTAGCGTAATTTTACTACACTTTTTAACCAAAACTGTAGGTTAAGATCAAATAATGTTTGCGATTTATTGTTGCTATCTTACAAGTTAGCAAGCAATCCGACCTAGTCAGCAAACGTGTTCCACAAGCATAGTCACTTTCAAGATGCTTTGTACGACCACCGAAATACTTTGGTGAAAAACTTTTTGTTGTAACCCATTGTGCGCTTTTTCGACCAGAAGTGAAGTCAATTACGCCGATTGAATTGATAGGAGGAAGTGATAATAAGATTGCATGAATGACTAGCTTCAGCCAGTTTGCTGGGAGCGCTTAGATCTCAATTATTCGTTAGAAAATTTTAACCCTCTCGCCTAAGGCGGCTATCCCCGCTATACTCCTGCTTTATTTTTCCGCCAACAGTGTAAGAGCTCAGGACATGCAAGAGTACATTGATTTTTTCCAACAGAACATGATTCTATCTTTGGTTTGGGTAGGTCTTCTTGTCGCATTCATCATGAACATCGTGAAATCTGCGACGGCAGCATACAAAGAGATTAACGTGAACCAATTGACTCACCTTATGAACCGTGAAAACGGCGTTGTGGTGGATATCCGCTCTAAAGATGAGTTCAAACAAGGTCACATCACCGACGCACTTCACATTTTGCCGTCTGATATCAAAGCAGGTAACTTTGGTAGCCTTGAAAACCGTAAATCAGACCCAATCATTGTGGTATGCAAAACGGGTCAAACCGCTCAAGAAAGTGCAAACCTACTAGCGAAAGCAGGCTTCGAAAACGTAAGCCTACTGAAGAACGGTTTGATTGCATGGAACGAAGCGAACCTTCCACTAGTACGTGGTAAGAAATAAGGTCGCGGTAAAACAATTTTGCCAGCCTCGTTTATATAAACTGAGCAAATAGAAAGCAGTTGAAGCACTAAGTTGTGATGCTTTGCACGTAATACGCGCTTCATCTAGTCAAGGTAGATTTGCTCAGTTAGTCTCAGGACAAACCATATTTCTGGGTTTAGAAAATCCTAGACCCAACAAATGTTTATTAAGGATTTAAAAATGGCTGAAGCAGCACCACAAGACGCACAACAAAACTTTGCAATTCAACGCATCTTCCTAAAAGACGTTTCTTTCGAAGCGCCTAACTCTCCAGTAATCTTCCAAAAAGAGTGGAACCCAGACGTTAAACTAGACCTAGACACTCAAAGCCGTGAGCTTGGTGAAGGTGTTTACGAAGTTGTTCTACGTCTAACAGTTACTGTTAAGAACGAAGAAGAAACAGCGTTCCTATGTGAAGTTCAACAAGGTGGTATCTTCACAGCTGAGCAAATGGAAGCAGGTCAACTTGCACATTGCCTAGGCGCATTCTGCCCGAACATCCTATTCCCATACGCTCGTGAAACTATCTCTAGCCTAGTAGTTAAAGGTACGTTCCCTCAACTGAACCTAGCACCAGTTAACTTCGACGCGCTATTCATGAACTACCTACAACAGCAAGCTCAACAAGGCGAAGCTGAAGCGTAATTCACGTTTTGTAAGTGACGTGTTGCCCTTCATAGAGAATGAGCACACGTCATATACCTGAAGAAAATGCACAAAGCGTCCTCTCTGCGATGCAATGTGCATTTTTTATTTCTGATAAAAGTTCCTAGTTCCTAACCCCTAGAGAGCGTAAACTCTGGCGATTATGAACTAGATTCTACTAGTAGAAAGGCAATTAGGCGGTAGCATGACACAAGCAAATACAAACAATGCTTACGGTAAAGACATCGCAATGACTGTGATTGGTGCAGGCTCATACGGCACTTCTTTGGCAATATCCCTTGCTCGTAACGGCGCAAACGTCATCCTATGGGGTCACGAGCCAGAGCATATGGCACGCCTTGAAGCAGACCGTGCCAACCACGAATTCCTACCTGGTATTGATTTCCCAGAGAGCTTGATTATTGAATCGGATTTAGAAAAAGCCGTTCAAGCAAGCCGTGACTTGTTAGTTGTGGTTCCTAGCCACGTTTTTGGCATCGTACTGAACAGCTGTAAGCCTTTCTTACGTGAAGATTCTCGTATTTGTTGGGCAACCAAAGGTCTTGAGCCAGAAACGGGGCGTCTACTAAAAGAAGTAGCATTCGATATCATCGGTGACAGCTACTCGTTGGCAGTTTTATCCGGTCCTACATTTGCTAAAGAACTTGCGATGGGAATGCCAACAGCAATTTCTGTAGCTTCTCCAGACGCGAACTTTGTTGCTGATCTGCAAGAGAAAATCCACTGCAGCAAAACCTTCCGTGTCTACGCAAACAACGACTTTATCGGCATGCAATTGGGCGGTGCGGTGAAGAACGTTATTGCCATTGGTGCAGGTATGTCTGATGGTATCGGTTTTGGTGCCAATGCCCGTACAGCACTGATTACACGTGGTTTGGCAGAAATGAGCCGTCTTGGTGCCGCACTAGGCGCACAACCAGAAACCTTTATGGGTATGGCTGGCTTGGGCGACCTCGTCTTAACTTGTACCGATAACCAATCACGTAACCGCCGTTTTGGTTTGGCACTAGGTCAAGGTAAAGACGTCGACACTGCGCAAGAAGAAATCGGTCAAGTCGTTGAAGGCTACCGCAACACCAAAGAAGTTTGGATGCTCTCTCAGCGTATGGGCGTAGAGATGCCAATTGTTGACCAAATTTATCAAGTATTGTATCAAGGAAAGGATGCACGCCTGGCAGCGCAAGATTTACTTGCTCGTGACAAAAAAGCCGAAGGAAAGTAGCAATCTACCGCCTTTTGCACCTCATCTGAGAAGAATAGAAGTTGTCGGGTCACGGAAGAACCACTCAGGATATTGAGAATGAAACACTGCGAAAAACAAAAAGTCTGGAACAAAATTGTTTCAGAAGCCCGTGAGATGTCAGAGCAAGAGCCTATGCTGGCGAGCTTTTATCATGCGACCATCATCAAGCATGAAAGTCTATGTGCCGCATTGAGCTACATTCTGGCCAACAAATTGAACACCGCTTCCATGCCAGCAATGGCAGTGCGTGAAGTGGTTGAAGAAGCCTTTGCCGCCGATCCAACCATCACCGACGGCGCGGCTTGTGACATTTGTGCCACGGTCAATCGCGACCCTGCTGTTTCAATGTACTCAATGCCATTGTTGTACCTGAAAGGCTACCATGCTCTGCAAGGGTACCGAGTGGCAAACTGGTTATGGAAGCAAGGTCGTCACGCTCTTGCGACTTACCTGCAAAATCAGATTTCTGTAGCATGTCAGGTCGATATTCACCCTGCAGCGCGTATTGGTAGTGGTATCATGCTAGACCATGCAACTGGCATCGTGATTGGTGAAACCGCCGTTGTCGAAAACGACGTATCTATTCTGCAAGATGTCACTCTAGGTGGTACCGGTAAAGAATGCGGTGACCGTCACCCGAAAATTCGCGAAGGTGTAATGATCGGAGCTGGTGCTAAAATTCTTGGCAATATCGAAGTGGGCGAAGGCGCAAAAATTGGCTCTTGCTCTGTGGTATTGCAAGCAGTGCCGCCACACACAACCGTGGCTGGTGTGCCTGCAAAAATTGTTGGTCGTCCGAAAACGGACAAACCTTCTCTCGATATGGATCAAGGCTTTAACGGTAAATCGCAAAGCTTTATCCATGGGGATGGTATTTAATCGTCATCTGATCCTTTGACAATAATGTGGTAGGTAACTCTCAAGTGCGAAAACAAAATCACCCAGTGCTACGCTCGGCTATTTTATTAACTTGTGCTTTATCTGCCACATATCCCCTCACCTCTTTCGCCGCAAGCCAACAAGAGCTCAAAGGCGTATCTAGCGAAATCAATCGCCAGAAAAAGTCGCTAACTTCTCAAGAAAAACAGCTCAACGATCTGCAAAAATCGCTGAAAAGCCAAGAACTCGGTATCTCCAAGTTAGAACGCGAGATCAAACAAACCAAAGCAGACTTGGCACAAGCGGATCAAAACATCAGTAAGTTGGAAGAGAAGATTGCGCTGCAAGAAGCTCAACGCCAAGCACAAGAAGAAGAGCTCAAACAACTGATTCAAACCTACTACGTCACGGAGCGTGCGAAAGCCAATGGGCATCTCCTTAACGAAGGCGTAGAAGAAGATCGCATCAGCCAATACTTTCAACATCTTGCCAAAGCACGCGCGGAAGTCATTGATGCGATCACCAAAACCACCCAAGAGTTGGCGCACAACAAAAACCAACTCGAACTGGAAAAAGACCAAATTGAAACCTTGCTCAAACAGCAATCAGAAAAACGTTCGTCTTTAGCAAGCACGCAGTCGAAACGTAAAGGTACGCTGAGCAAGATTCAAAAGAGCATCAAAGATGACAAACGTTACTTAGCAGAACTGCAACGTAACGAAACCCGTCTAAAGGCCGAGATAGCGAAAGCAGCAAAACGTAATGCAGTACCGATGGACGGTATTGCAAAACAACGTGGAAAACTACCGTGGCCGTTGAAAGGTCGCGTACTGCACAGCTTCGGTACCAAACAAACAGGGCAGGTAAACTGGAAAGGTATGGTGTTGTCTGCCAGATACGGTCAGCAAGTCAAAGCCGTTTACCCAGGCACCGTGGTATTTGCGGAATACCTGCGAGGCTACGGCTTAGTCGTGCTGCTTGATCACGGGAAAGGCGACATGACGCTTTACGGTTACAACCAAGCTTTGACCAAGAAAGAAGGTGATAAGGTGACCGCAGGTGAAGTGATTGCACTTGCAGGTGATACTGGTGGTCAAGACAGACCTTCACTGTACTTCGAAATTCGCCGTAACAGTGAAGCGCAAAACCCGAAATCTTGGTTAAAGCGTTTATAACTGCCGTTTATCATCGCAGTTCTAAACTGCACTATCGCGACACAAAAACAAAGGAGCCACTCGGCTCCTTTGTCGTATTCGCATTCAGAAAAATGCTAGGCGTAGTAAGTCTCTACTGCGTCGATGAAAGCACTGACATCGTCTTTGCTTAATGCATTAATGCCTGCTGCGGCTTCTCGCCCCCCACCTGTTGGGAACTGCCCACACACTGCCACCGCACCTTGCTTGTTATTCAGTGGCGCACGAAGAGAAACAGTGTAAGTGCCGTCAGCGTTTTCCGTTAACACCGCATGCGCAGAGTCTGGAGTTTGGTTTGCAAGCCAGTTGCCATAAACACCACTGATTCGGCGTGATGCCGCATTGTCTGGCAGTTCAAACAGCTTGAGCTTAGTGCTTTCGTGAGTCGCAGGGACGGCGAGTGCTGCGTCCATATCTTGCTGATAAGCCGATTGTAATTGATAGTAAGGTGACGCTTTATCTGCTATCGCATCGAATGGTGAAACGTATTGCTTTAATGCTTGATACAAGTCCGCAGGATGGAAATGAAGGTCGTCGACTTTCGAGCCATAACCGTTGTAATTAATCAACGTCCCGAGCTCTTTTAACTGCGCTTTTTGCGCTTCATTGAGTCCGGCTTTATCCGCCAACACATCCGCCTTAGCAATCAAGTTATCGCCATAAGCAGCAGTGATTGCCCAAGTATGGAAACGTCCTTCCAACAACTGATCGACAATCAAAGCAGTACACATATTAGCATCGAGGTCGATGTGCGCGTCCAAATTACCATGCTGAGGGATCTCACCCGCTTTGTGGTGATCGGCGTAGAAAACATGCGCGCCTTGAGCTAAAGCTTGCTCTAAACCTACCATGTTCTTTTCCATTGAAATGTCCAACACCGTCAGTTCATCACCCGCTTGCACATCCACTTTCTCCACCAGCTTGATGTCGCGCTTTACGCCCGTCACCAACTCAGCGTTGATAGGATCCGCTAAACGCAATTGCAGCAATGCGATGATGCCGTCGGCATCGCCATTAAAAATGTCGTAATTCATTGAACGATAGTTCCTTTATCGAGAGTCATACCCCAACGGATGCTTTTAGGGTGCATGAATCCTATTGTGCGAAATGAGCACAGCAAGTCAACTCAAGGAGGGAGTTGAAAATGAGAGCTGCGCTCTAAACTTTAAGCGTAGAACCATACTCTCATTTTCTAGATTTAATAAGGAGGGAAAATAGTATTAACTGTGCAGTCGGCTCACCGCTTCTTCAAGCAGTAGCAATTGCTCCATACCTTGCTCGGTTGCCACTGGTTTAACGACATTGAGCATTTGCAGCATACCTTGTTTTACCATTTGCTCGGTAATTTCGGTCTTTGGTGACATCGCTGACTGGTAAGCTAACCAACTACACGCGATAAGGTGCAGTGTACAAACCAATGATTTCAACTGCTCTTGATCAACATTCAATAGCTTCAAAGACACAAACTCTTGCATGATCGCGATCAGGTTGGCTTGCAGCTTCTCTTGAACATCAATGTATTCATCATGCAGTTGTTCGTCTCGAGAAAGGATTTCGGGAAGATTCGCGTAGAAAAAACGGTACTTCCACATCAAAGTGAAGATCGAGTCGAGGTAGCTTTTCAGCATGGTCAGGCTCTCTTGAGAACCCTGAATAGGGGTAAAGCGTTCTAGCAGTTCCGCAGAGTATAGCGCGAAGATCTCACGCACAATTTCCTGCTTATTACGGAAGTGGTAGTAAAGGTTGCCTGGGCTAATTTCAATATGGTCAGCAATGTGATTGGTTGTGATATTGCGCTCACCATGTTGGTTGAACAACTCCAGTGCGGCATAGACGATTTTGTCGCGCGTTTTCATGGTTATCGTATTCCCTCTTCATTAACGAATCGAGTATAGCGACTTCACCAACCTAGGTCGATAGAGGCTCCAAATACGGTAACATAGCAGACCAGTTAGAATACCAATCGAGTTCGCAATCAAGTCGTGCCAAGACGTTTGGCGCCCCACATAACCTTGTAATACTTCAATCACAGCGCTGAATAAAAGAATACTCAGTGCCATAATCCAACGCTGACGCCAATTTGCGACACAGAAGCCTCCCAAGAAACCAAAACCACTGTACGCCATCGCATGCTGCATCTTATCCAAATATGCAATGTTGCCCCAATCTTGCAACTCTCCCGAGCTCAGAGACAAGTACGCAATCAAAGTCGCATAACTAAGCAGCACCAAACGTCCAGCAGTCAGGTTCATTATTTATCCTTAAGCAATAGGGAATGGAAAAGCGGTCACTTGGTCGATATGGTCACAACCCAGCGCCAACATGATCAGGCGATCAACGCCTAACGCCACACCTGCGCAATCCGGCAAACCTGCTTCTAATGCGCCAATCAAATGGTAATCAATCGGCTGTGGTTTCAAACCCATTTCCAGACGCTTAGCATTATCTTGTTCAAAACGCGCCAATTGCTCTTTCGGGTTATCCAGCTCGTGGAAACCGTTCGCCAGCTCAATGCCTTTGAAGTACACCTCGAAACGATCCGCCACTCGGTTGTCTTGCGGATTGATCTTTGCCAGCGCCGCTTGCGATGCAGGGAAGTCATACACAAATGCAGGCGCTTGTTGACCAATCTTAGCTTCGACACCAATACTGAAAAGTAGTTGCAGCAAGGTATCGCGATCCTCCTCTGGCTCAGCAATATCACTTAGCCCTAGCTTAGCTGCGACCACTTTTAGCTCTTGCATCGAGCCTTCTAAAGGGCACACGCCTAGCACATCAATAAAAGCTTGCTGGTAAGTCATACGCTCTGCCGCACCACACTTCAGCACCAGTTGAAGTAGGTCATCCATCTCATCCATCAACTTATGGTGATCAAAACCAATCCGGTACCACTCCAGCATGGTGAACTCGGGGTTGTGATGACGACCATTCTCTTCGTTACGAAACGCTTTGTTAATTTGGTAGATACAGCCGCTGCCCGCCGCCAACAAGCGCTTCATATGGAATTCAGGGCTGGTCATAAAGAACAGTTTGCTGCCGTCGGCATAACCCGGTCCAACAAACTCTGTTTGGAAGGTATGCAAATGAATGTCGGTCACCGTGGCGTGGCTCATGGCTGGCGTGTCAACTTCCATCACCTGTCGCTCGGCAAAGAATTGACGAATAGAGGTGATCAACGCAGCACGTTGACGAAGTTGTTCCATAGAAGCGGTAGGTTGCCAGGTCGTTTGCATAACAAGAGTCTCAATACATTGGTGAGCGAGGAAAATAGCAATTTTGGCACGCTTTGCCTAGTTCATCGATAGGGGATTCCTCTTAATTTCATCCGTCTAAATACGAATAAAACTCGATTAAAACTGAAGCAAGCATTTCACGTTCCACAGTACAAAAAACACTCACAATTAATCCTATTATCAATGAGGGTAATGTCGTGCAACACCTATGTAACATTGACCGAGTTTACGTTTATCCCTCAACCGTTTCGTGCCGTGATAGCAGTCACATAACCTAGAATTTCTATGCTCTTGTGTGCATTACCGGAGAAAAAACCCAAATACATCAATTTTTCTACCATAAGGCTCCCCTACACTAACCCTACTACTTTTGAGGGATTGCCTTAAAACCCTTCCCTCACACTCACAATAACAAGCGGATTTCCGCAATCACACACTGGAGGATAACTGTGCAAATTATCACCACAGATATCGCAGTCATCGGCGCAGGCGGCGCTGGTCTTCGTACTGCTATTGCAGCGGCTGAAGCAAACCCGGACTTAGAAGTAGCACTTATTTCTAAAGTTTACCCAATGCGCTCCCACACGGTTGCTGCAGAAGGTGGCTCAGCAGCAGTTATCAAGGATGAAGATAGCTTAGACAACCACTTCAACGACACTGTTGGCGGTGGTGACTGGCTATGTGAACAGGACGTTGTTGAATACTTTGTAGAGAACGCGACTCGCGAAATGATCCAAATGGAGCAATGGGGTTGCCCATGGAGTCGTAAAGAGAACGGTGAAGTCAACGTACGCCGCTTTGGTGGTATGAAGGTTGAACGTACTTGGTTCGCTGCAGATAAAACTGGCTTCCACATGCTTCACACGCTATTCCAGACGTCGATGAAGTACGACAACATCAAGCGCTTTGATGAGTACTTTGTTGTCGACTTGCTTGTTGATGAAGGTGAAGTACAAGGTCTGATTGCAATCCACATGTCTGAAGGTGAACTGGTTACGATTAAGGCGAAGTCTGTCGTACTAGCAACGGGTGGCGCAGGTCGCGTTTACCACTGCAATACCAACGGCGGTATCGTAACGGGCGATGGCATGGCGATGGCTTACCGTCACGGCGTTCCTCTACGTGATATGGAATTCGTTCAGTACCACCCAACAGGTCTTCCTGGCACTGGTATCCTGATGACTGAAGGTTGTCGTGGTGAAGGCGGTATCATCGTCAACAAAGACGGCTACCGTTACCTACAAGACTACGGTATGGGTCCTGAGACTCCAGTGGGTCAACCTAAGAACAAATACATGGAACTGGGTCCTCGTGACAAAGTTTCTCAAGCTTTCTGGCACGAACAACAGAAAGGCAACACCATCAAACACCCTCTTGGTGATGTGGTGCACCTAGACCTTCGCCACCTAGGTGAAGAGTATCTACAAGAGCGTCTACCATTCATTTGTGAGCTAGCGAAAGCTTACGTGAACGTTGACCCAGCAAAAGAGCCAATTCCAATTCGTCCAACGGTTCACTACACCATGGGTGGTATTGAAACCAACGGCGAATGTGAAACTCGCATTAAAGGTCTATTCGCGGTTGGCGAATGTGCGTCTGTTGGTCTTCACGGTGCAAACCGTCTAGGTTCTAACTCGCTGGCTGAGTTCGTGGTATTTGGTCGCGTTGCGGGTGAACAAGCGGTGAAACGTGCTGCAGAATTCAAAGGCTGGAACGAAGAGTCTATCGCGACTCAGGTGAAAGCAGTTGAAGACCGCATTGCCGCTCTAATGAACCAAGAAGGTGATGAAAACTGGGCAGATATCCGTACTGAAATGGGTCACACCATGGAAGCAGGTTGTGGTATCTACCGCCAAGAAGACTTGATGCAAGCAACCATCGAGAAAATCACTGAGCTGAAAGAGCGTTACAAGAAAATCAGCATCAAAGACAAAGGCAAAGTGTTCAACACTGACCTTCTTTACGCTATTGAAGTGGGCTACGGTCTAGAAGTCGCAGAAGCGATGGTTCACTCTGCAATCCTGCGTAAAGAATCTCGTGGTGCGCACCAACGTCTAGACGATGGTTGTACAGAGCGTGATGACGTGAACTTCCTGAAACACTCGCTTGCTTTCTTCAAAGAAGATGCAGCACCAAGTATCGACTACAGCAACGTGACGATTACTAAGTCACAGCCTAAAGCACGTCTATACGGTGAAGCAGCAGAGAAAGCAGCAGCAGCTGAAAAAGCCGCTGAAGCAGAAGCGAAGAAGGCAGAGGAGCAAGCATAATGTCATCAAACCGCATTCAAAAAGTCGACATTCTGCGTTACGACCCAGAGAAGGACGCAGAACCATATACTCAAACGTTCGAAGTGCCTTTTGATGAAACCATGTCTGTGCTTGATGCGCTTGGTTACATCAAAGATCACCTAGACAAAGATCTGTCTTACCGCTGGTCTTGTCGTATGGCGATCTGTGGTTCTTGCGGCATTATGGTAAACAACGTGCCTAAGCTAGCTTGTAAGAGCTTCCTACGTGATTACCCGAATGGCGTGACTATCGAGCCACTAGCAAACTTCCCAATCGAGAAAGACTTGATCGTGGACATGACGCCGTTCATCGAGCGCTTAGAAGCTATCAAACCTTACATCATTGGTAACGACCGCAAACCAGAAGACGGCACAAACCTGCAAACGCCTGAGCAAATGGCGAAATACAAGCAGTTTGCTGGCTGTATCAACTGTGGTCTGTGCTACGCAGCATGTCCTCAGTTTGGTTTGAACCCTGAGTTCATCGGTCCTGCTGCTCTAACTCTGGCACACCGTTACAACCTAGACAGCCGTGACAACGGTAAAGATGAGCGCATGAAGCTGATCAACGGTGAAAACGGCGCTTGGGGTTGTACGTTCGTAGGTTACTGTTCTGAAGTTTGTCCGAAGAGCGTAGATCCTGCAGCGGCAGTAAACCAAGGCAAAGTAGAGTCTTCTATGGACTTCGTAATTGCTATGTTGAAACCTGATGGTTCACCGAAAAAAGTGGAGGCATAAGGATGAGCAACCGTAAACCTTACGTTCGTGAAGTAAAACGCACTTGGTGGAAGAACCATCCTTTCTACCGCTTCTACATGCTACGTGAAGCAACTGTGCTTCCTCTAATCCTGTTCACTATCTTCCTGACTTTCGGTCTAGGTTCTCTAGTGAAAGGTCCTGAAGCTTGGCAAGGTTGGTTGGAGTTCATGGCAAACCCTATCGTGGTAGCGATCAACATCGTTGCACTACTAGGTAGCCTGTTCCACGCACAAACTTTCTTCAGCATGATGCCACAGGTTATGCCAATTCGTCTGAAAGGCAAACCAGTGGATAAGAAAATCATCGTTCTGACTCAGTGGGCAGCAGTTGCGTTCATCTCACTGATCGTTCTCATCGTGATGTAAGGAGCTTGAGTAATGAAACCAAATTATAGTGTTAATACAGCACCGAAACGTTCTGATGAGCCAATCTGGTGGGGTCTATTTGGTGCCGGTGGTACTTGGTTCGCAATGATCACGCCAATCACGGTACTCGTACTCGGCATCCTAGTTCCATTAGGTGTGATTGATGCAGAAGCAATGAGCTACGAGCGCGTATCTGAATTCGCAACCAGCATCATTGGTGCACTGTTCATCATCGGTACGCTAGCACTGCCAATGTGGCATGCAATGCACCGTGTACACCACGGCATGCACGACCTTAAATTCCACACGGGTGTGGTAGGTAAGATCGCATGTTACGCGTTTGCAGGTCTTATCTCTGCACTGGCTGTTGTCTTTATCTTCATGATTTAAGACGCTGACGGAAAATGAAAAAAGCTGGCACCTCGCCAGCTTTTTTATTGCCTGTTATTTGGTTTATCGTCAGCGCTATTCGTTTCAGACACTATTCAATAAAGGTCGCGATTTCATCCAGTGACTTTTTGTGCATTGCATGTTCTGGAATGGTTGCGTTTTCTTCCGGATAACCGGTCACAATCAACATGTATGGACGGTCAACATCGTTGTCTCGGCCACAAATCTTACTCAAGAAACTCATCGGCTTTGGCGTGTGAGTCAAGGTACCCAAACCGGCGTTATGCAATGCTTGAAGCAAAAAGCCTGTGGCAATCCCTACTGACTCGTGTACGTAATAATTGGTTTGTTCCCCATCATTGCTCATGCCACCTTTCTTTTGCGAAAACACAGCGATCAGCCACGGCGCTTTTTCCAAATACGGCTTACTGGCATTCGTGCCGAGTGGTTTCAGTGCATCTAACCATTCTTGCCCAGCTCGACCTTCATAGAAAGAACGTTCTAATTCTTCAGCGGCTTGGCGGATCTGCCCTTTCACTTCTGCACGGTTAATCGCAACGAAATGCCAAGGTTGATGGTTTGCCCCACTAGGTGCCGTACCTGCCGCTCGAATACAGTGCTCAATCACTTCTTTCGCAACTGGGCGATCAGAGAAACTTCGAATGGAATGACGGCGCTGAAGTTGCTCAAGATTATGTACAGCTCTTGCTGCCATTTCTTGCGGAGGGTATTCCACATAATCATTGAGTGGATGGTGTTGCTCTTGAGTAGACATAGTGCTTCCTTGCGCTTGTTGGGTGTTGATTCACTATAGCCACAAATTTCACCCTCGCCTTTTTATCTTCATAAAATCAATGTGATATTGAGATAAGGTGCAAATATTAAGCACTATTTTGCCAACAAAAAAGAGAGGCTGATAACTCGTATCAGCCTCTGCGTTACTCTGATTTGTACAGTTATCAGAGCTTTTAGTCACCTATGATCTTTTTGCTTTTTGAGCTTTTGACCACCCATGATCTTATTGCTGTGTGACCTTCTTAGTTTGGTCCATTAAGCCCAACGCGCCAAAGCCAGTAATCACATCAAGGTTGGTTTTCAGACCTGTTTCTTCACCACCACCAATGTAGTTTTGTGGCATCTGCACTTGGAAGTTTTGCAGGTTGTTGTACAGCGAGTTCGCCACGTCTCGATTCAACTCGGCCAAGTACACTTCTCGGTTTGCACCCAGTGCCGCATACTTCGCTTTCAAGACTTCCGCTTCTGCACGACCTTTTTCAAGAATCGCTTTTGCTTCAAATTCCGCAGACAAAGCATTGGCTTTTTGAATCGCTAGGTTAGCTTCCGCTACTGCTAGCTCTTTCTCTTTTTCCACCTCAGCCAGTCGCTTAGTTTTCTCTACTTCAACAATTTCACGCTCCGCAATTTGACGCGCAACTTCGACTTCTTTTTGCTGTGCGATGATCGCAAGCTCTTTGCTACGCTGAGCATCTTGTACTTCACGAGTACGTTGAATCTCTTTACGTAACTGCTCAGTCTCTGCTTGTGCTTTGGAGGTCTCTTGCTCCTGAATCGCACGAATACGGTCGGCAACTAGACGCTTCTTATCTGCCAACAACTGATCAAGCTGTTTCTCTGGCTGCGGATCACCGATGGTCACCTGCGTCACTTGAATACCGTATTGCTGTAGCGGGTTATCCTGTCGGATTGGTTGCCCAGTTCCATCCACAACCGGAACCGTCTTCCACACCAATTGGTTAGTGCGTTGCAGTTGGTTCGCATTCGATTGGTTAGCACCTACTGGAGCAAGGTCTAGCTCTTCCACTTCTACCTGACGACGCTCAGTCAGATAAATGCCTTCACGCAGTTGATCACCCAGTTTGGATTTGAACTGGTTCAAACCACCTTGGAAGAACTCTTCCCCCGTGTACTGGGTCGCGGTAATCACTGTCACGTTACGTGCGTTCTTCACCAACAGGGCATCGATAAGGTTGCTGTTGTTGCGGAACTCTTTGTGCATCTTCTTAACCGCTTCAGGATCATTGCTGAGCTTAAAGCGGAATGTCACCGGAATTTGACCAATGTAGGTATCGGCAAAGCGAACCTGCACCGCATCAAGGCGTTGATAAAAATCCTCGCCCTTGCTGTTACCAAATGACACGGTGATCACTTGGTCATACTTGGTGATCTTAGACAGGAACGGCATACGAAAATGAATGCCCGGCTCCGTGAATACATCCAATTCACCGGTGATGTTGTTCTGATGCACATAGCTGTAACCCGCATCGGTCATTAGCACTGAGCTGTTAATTGTTAAGCCTATGGCCAGCAGCGGGATACCAAATACGGCTGCTTTCAATCCTTTATGTAGTAACTGACGTCTCTCTTCCACTTTTAAACCTCTTCCTAAGCCTCTGCTTTCCATTTTGTTCTCCTTTTTAGGTTGTCATTGAGTTAAATCGATAAAAATCAAATTGCTATACAACTCGCTGACAACGAGGACTAATGTATCAAATTGTGACATTAAGAAATAATCGAAAGATTCATGAAATAAATAAGATTTTTACGAATAATACAAAATCATTAAAAATTTGCGGAGGATATCGATGTTTTGCACAGAAGCATTAAAGGGAGGGGAATTGCAGACAATAAAAAAGGCCGCCGAAGCGACCTTTTTCATCAAATACGTTTGAGTGAATTACTTCACACGACCTACGTATTCAGCAGTACGAGTGTCAACTTTGATCACTTCACCGATTGCGATGAATAGTGGAACACGTACAACAGCGCCAGTTGATAGCGTAGCTGGTTTACCACCTGTGCCTTGAGTATCACCTTTCAGACCTGGATCTGTATCTGTAACTTCTAGCTCAACGAAGTTTGGTGGAGTAACAGTAATTGGGTTACCGTTCCAAAGCGTGATCATACAAGTGTTGTTTTCTACCAACCACTTAGCGTTGTCGCCAACTGCTTTCGCGTCTGCAGCGATCTGCTCGAAAGTTTCGTTGTTCATAAAGTGGTAGAATTCGCCGTCTGAATATAGATAATCTAGGTCGATATCCATTACGTCTGCCACTTCACAAGTGTCACCAGACTTGAATGTTTTCTCTAGCACTTTACCAGAAAGAAGTTTACGAATTTTAACGCGGTTGAACGCTTGGCCTTTACCTGGTTTAACGTATTCGTTTTCCAGAATTACACAAGGCTCGTTATCAAGCATTAACTTAAGGCCGCCTTTAAATTCATTGGTGCTAACTGTAGCCATTTTTTCCTCTTACATTCTTAGAGCTAAATTCAATGCCGCACATAATAACCCGAAAAGTCGAATCTGTTGAGCAAAACTGGCTCAAACAGTTAGCGAATGGGATCTCTGATCCTGCAAAATTGCTGGAAATGTTGGAAATTGATCCATCGCCATGGCTGGACGGGTTTGCTGCGCGCAAGCTGTTTGCACAGCGTGTACCGCAAAGTTTTGTCGATAGGATGGAAAAAGGCAATCCTTACGATCCACTTTTACGCCAAGTATTACCTTTGAGCGAAGAATTTGAGGTCCATGAAGGCTATTCTAATGATCCGCTAGAAGAGCAAGACAATGACATTCCGGGATTGCTGCACAAGTATCGCAACCGCGCCTTGATGATTGTGAAAGGCGGCTGTGCGGTGAATTGCCGTTACTGCTTCCGCCGCCACTTCCCTTATCAAGAAAACAAAAGCGGCAAGCAAGCATGGACTAAGTGCCTTGAGTACATGGCACAACAACCTGAGCTAAACGAAGTGATCTTCTCTGGTGGCGATCCTTTGATGGCAAAAGACGATGAGATCCACTGGCTATTGGAGCACATCGCACAAATTCCACATATCAAACGCCTGCGTATTCATAGCCGTTTGCCTGTCGTGATTCCTGCTCGTATTACTGATGAGCTATGTCACCTACTTCGCGCTTCTCGTCTGCAAATCATCTTGGTGACTCATATCAACCACGCCAACGAAATCAACGCTGAGTTTGCCGCTCAAATGGCGAAGTTGAAGCAGGTTGGCGTTACCTTGCTAAACCAGGGGGTACTGCTGAAAGACGTTAACAACAGCGTTGAAGCACAAGTTGCACTGAACGAAGCGTTATTTGACGCTGGCATTTTGCCTTATTACTTGCACGTTTTAGATAAAGTCCAAGGCGCGGCACACTACTTTGTTTCCGATGAAGAAGCGAAAGAGCTCATGCGTGGCGTAATCACGCGAGTGTCTGGATATTTAGTGCCTAAATTGACCCGTGAAATTGGGGGTCGACCAAGTAAAACACCACTGGATCTGCATCTAGAGTAAGTTGCTTGCCGTATAAAGATTGTCGTTACGAGTAAAAGCTTTTGTTCGCTCAGGCGGTCTTATCTATGCATACTCCGCAAATTTGGAGGTTAAGATGCAAGCAACTTTTGAACACTATTTCGATCTTGGCCCATTCAGTTGGGCGGCATTACTTTGCTGCGCAATCAATGGTTTGATGATTGGCATTGAGCGTCAAACTCGAGGTAAACCCGTTGGTATTCGTACTGCAATTCTCGTCATATCAGGTACTTACCTATTTATGTCAATGGCGGTTTCACTTTCACCAAACACGTTAGACCAAGCTCGTGTTCTTGGGCAGATCATTACTGGTGTTGGCTTTTTAGGTGCAGGTGTGATGATGACTCAAGACGGCAAAATCCACGGTGTGACTTCAGCAGCAGTAATTTGGGTATTGGCAGGCTTGGGCTTGATGATTGGCTTAGGTTACTTATCGCAGTCGATCATTATTACCGTGTTGGCATTGACCGTTTTGCTCGGTGTAGACCGGGCAGAAAACCGCGTCAAAGCTTTGCGCCGCGGTGTGCACCAGAAAATGCAGCAGCGAAAAACATCTACACGTTTGATCAAATAATCCATTCAATAAAAAAGACCCCGACGTCTCGCCGGGGTCTTTTTGTATCTGGCATTTATCGTGGAAGGTCGCGGAACTTATTTCGCAAAGTTCACGATAGGGAAACACTTGAAGAAACCGTTGTCCGCACAGTTTAGGAGACCAATTTGAACACCATCGATTTGATCAGTCATGTTGAAGACACCAAGCTGGAAGTTAGATTTTTTAGAGATACTTGCCAGACCAATGTCTGCCATTGTGTAACCTTCAGAGTAGTTCACCGCACTCCAGTTCAAACCTTTCACATTGTTTGTTACGTTCACTGCACCCAAGTTAACACCATTCGTCTGACCTTGGTTCCAGTTAAATAGACCCAGAGAAGCACCCGTCATTTCTTGATTTACTTTTGATGCACCAAAGAAAAGACCGAAGTTCACACCGGTTGTACGATCTGTTTCAGACATACCAAGTAGAGAGAAATCGACACCTTTCACTTCGTTCACCTGACCGTGAAGAACAGCAAGACGCACACCACCAACTGAGGAGTTAGAAGGCGCGTTCGTGTTGTCGATTGTAGAGAACATAACTGGTGAGCTGTCAGCAAGAGCAACAGGTGAAGCGATAACGGCTGCAACAGCCAGTGACGTCATTAGCTTTTTCATTTTCATCTCCATGGGGATTTGTCTTTTACAACATAGTGTAGTGTTCAGAGTTTGCGCTATTTTTAGTTGATGAATGTTAGCGCTAAGTCATATTTAACTGAGTGAATATTTAACCCAATAATTCACATGCATTATTTATCCGCTTTTTTCCTAAACTCTGATGATTAGTAACCACTCAATTTCGAGTGTTTCCGTCAATGTTCTCAGCACTCAGCTCAATCCAATGACACCTTGCTCTGCTATGTCTAACGAAGAAGAATCAGAATTTCCCTACAACTCAATCTCACCCACAAACAGCCTCAATTCACAAACATAAAAAAGCCGAGGCATTCACCTCGGCTTCCTAGTTTGGTTTGGTCGGTTGTCTTTAAGCTATAACGTCTTAGAGCAAAGAGAAAGCGCGGAGTTTACGCACGTAAATGAGCACTTTCGATGCAGCTATAAGGCGTTAGAGCGACAAGACAAGCAGCAAATTACATCATGCCGCCCATACCACCCATACCGCCCATACCACCCATGTCAGGCATACCTGCGCCTTCTTTTTGTGGTAGGTCAGTAACCATCGCTTCAGTTGTGATCATTAGGCCTGCAACTGATGCTGCAAATTGTAGAGCAGAACGCGTTACTTTAGTTGGATCTAGGATACCCATCTCTAGCATGTCGCCGTACTCGCCTGTTGCTGCGTTGTAGCCGTAAGAACCTTCACCTGCTTTCACGTTGTTCGCTACTACTGACTCTTCATCACCTGCGTTCTTCGTGATTTGACGGATTGGCGCTTCCATTGCACGTAGTGCAACGCGGATACCAACGTTTTGCTCTTCGTTGTCGCCTTCTAGGTCAACAATCTTAGATGCTGCACGGATTAGTGCTACACCACCACCAGCAACAACGCCTTCTTCAACCGCTGCGCGAGTTGCATGCAGTGCATCTTCTACGCGGTCTTTCTTCTCTTTCATCTCAACTTCAGTTGCTGCACCAACTTTGATTACTGCAACACCGCCTGCTAGCTTAGCAACGCGCTCTTGTAGTTTCTCTTTGTCGTAGTCTGAAGTTGCATCTTCGATTTGCTGACGGATTTGAGCAACACGACCTTGGATCATTGCTTCTTCACCCACGCCATCGATGATGGTTGTGTTTTCTTTTGTGATTGCAACGCGCTTCGCCTGACCTAGGTCTTCTAGTGCTACTTTTTCTAGCTCTAGACCAACTTCTTCAGAAATCACGATACCGCCAGTTAGGATAGCGATGTCTTGTAGCATTGCTTTACGACGGTCACCGAAACCAGGCGCTTTCACTGCTGCTACTTTCACGATGCCACGCATGTTGTTCACAACAAGTGTTGCTAGTGCTTCACCTTCTACGTCTTCAGCGATGATAAGTAGTGGGCGAGATGCTTTTGCTACTGCTTCTAGTGCTGGAAGAAGTTCACGGATGTTCGATACTTTCTTATCGATCAGAAGGATGAATGGGTTTTCTAGATCAACAGAACCTGCTTCTTGGTTGTTGATGAAGTAAGGAGATAGGTAACCGCGGTCGAACTGCATACCTTCAACTACATCTAGCTCATCTTGTAGTGCTTGACCTTCTTCAACAGTGATAACACCGTCGCGACCAACTTTTTCCATTGCTTCAGCAATGATGTTACCTACGCTTGAGTCAGAGTTCGCAGAGATGGTACCAACCTGTGCGATTGCTTTGGTGTCGTTACACTCAACAGATAGCTCTTTTAGTTGCTCAACTGCTGCGATAACTGCTTTGTCGATACCGCGCTTAAGGTCCATTGGGTTCATACCCGCTGCAACTGCTTTTAGACCTTCATTTACGATTGCTTGCGCTAGTACGGTTGCTGTTGTTGTACCGTCACCCGCTGCGTCGTTTGCTTTAGACGCAACTTCTTTAACCATTTGTGCGCCCATGTTCTGGAATTTATCTTCCAGTTCAATTTCACGCGCTACTGATACACCATCTTTAGTGATCGTTGGTGCACCAAAAGATTTGTCTAGAACTACGTTACGACCTTTAGGACCCAGTGTTACTTTTACTGCGTCAGCTAGAACGTTTACGCCTTCTAGCATTTTAACTCGTGCGTCATTACCAAATTTAACGTCTTTAGCAGCCATCTTTGATTTCCTTTCTAAATTCTGTTTTCGATTTCGTTTTTGAATCAGAGCAAAAAATTACTCAACGATTGCTATTAGTCGACAATAGCCATGATGTCGTTTTCAGACATTACTAGCACTTCTTTACCGTCGATTTTTTCAGTTTTAGTACCGTAACCTTCAGCGAAGATAACAGTATCACCAACTTTAACGTCCAGCGGTAGCACTGTGCCGTTCTCTAGGATGCGGCCTTTACCCACAGCTAGAACAACACCGCGAGTCGATTTTTCCGCAGCAGAACCAGTTAAAACGATGCCACCAGCTGACTTTGATTCAACTTCTTTACGTTCAACGATAACTCGGTCATGTAATGGACGAATGTTCATCGGTCGTCTCTCCTGAAAATTTCCATGTTTATTTGATAATTGCCCGCGCAGGGGCACGTGATCACTATATAAGGGGCAAAGCTAAGGATCCCAAGGGGTAGACGTGAATTTTTTGTGACTTAGTTAAAATAACCGGCAGCTAAGCAACGGTTTGCGCGCGAAATGCTCACTCGCCGAGGCAACGGCTTTCTTGTATCCTTGCCCTTCCCTCACCAGACTAGATGTCAAAAATGCTGGAAAAGAATAAGCCGGACAATCAGACTCAAGACAAGCATGGTTTGTTGACCGCGCCCATTCCTGACACCTTACGCAAAATGACCGCCCCTATGACCATGGGCATGATCGCGATTTTGATGTTTAACTTGGTCGATACCTTTTTCATCTCGCTATTGGGTACCGAAGCGCTCGCGGCAATCAGTTATACCTTCCCAGTAACCTTTGCTGTGAACTGCATCACTATGGGCATTGGTATGGGTCTGTCGACCAATATCGGTCGCCTGTTGGGTCAAGGAGAGTCTTCTCAAGCAGCACGTTTTACTAGCCATGGTTTATTACTGGCAGTTGCTCTAGTTACGATTGCTTCAACGCTAGGTTTGTTTACCATCGAGCCATTATTCAGCTTCCTTGGCGCAAAAGAAGATTCCATTCCACTGATCAAGCAGTACATGCAAGTCTGGTATCTGACAATTCCCCTGCTGGTGATCCCAATGGCAGGCAATAGCGCTATTCGGGCGACTGGTGATACCAAGACTCCGGCGAAGATAATGATGCTCGCTGGATTGATTAACGGCATACTCGATCCATTACTCATCTTTGGCTACGGTCCTTTTCCTGAGCTCGGCATTCAAGGCGCTGCGATTGCTAGTGCATTCAGTTGGTTTGGTGCTTTGTGCGGTTCTTTCTATGTATTGATCAAACGCGAAAAGCTGCTTGCGGCACCACAATGGCAGTGCATCAAACAAGATTGGCAACAAACGCTCAAGATCGGTACGCCCGCTGCTCTCTCGAATGCGATGACGCCGCTATCTGGTGCGATTCTGATGATGATTTTGTCTCACCATGGCACCGCAGCGGTTGCCGCTTATGGTGCTGCGCAGCGAATTGAGTCGATCTTGATTTTGGTGTTGATGTCACTGACTTCTGCACTCACCCCGTTTATGGCGCAAAACTTTGGGGCTAATAACCCTGCTCGTGCATTCGCTGGCTGGTTCCTGAGCATGCGCTTTGCGGTGGTGTTCCAAGGCTTTATCTTTTTGATGATGGTGCCCCTTAGCATTCCTCTCGCAGCACTCTTCTCCCAAGAAGCGGCAGTAAAAGACTTGCTGTGGCATTACCTCTTAGTCGTGCCGTTTAGCTATGGTTTCCAAGGTATTGTGATGATGCTGGTGAGTGGCTATAACGCGATGCACAAACCGCTGCGCGCCTTTCAATGGAGCTTTATGCGCTTGTTCGTCTTTACGCTGCCAGCGGCATGGATTGGCAGTCAGCTTTATAGCATCGAAGGTTTGTTCATTGGTATTGCTCTGGGTAACACACTAGGTGGTTTGCTAGGGTATCTCTTTGCCCTGCGCGAGCGTCGTATCACATTAGCAGAGCACGCGAGCTCTTAGTTCCACATAAAGCCAGTTTCAATCTCAGACGGACTTCTGCTTAGACAAGTTTCGGATAATAAAAAACCGCGGATAACCGCGGTTTTTTTAGATTTTGACTTTATCAAGCAGGCTTAGAATAGCTCTTCAGCAACTTGGTATAGGTCGTTGCGTACAGGACGCTTCATGTTCTCGATAGCATCGATGATGTCGTGGTGAACCAGTTGCTCTTTCACGATACCAACACAACGACCACCGTGGCCTTCCATTAGTAGGTGAACAGCATAGTTACCCATACGAGACGCTAGAACGCGGTCAAATGCAGTTGGACGACCACCACGTTGGATGTGACCAAGAACCGTTGCACGAGTCTCACGACCTGTTGCCGCTTCGATCTCTTTCGCTAGTTCGTTTGCATCCATCATCAGCTCAGTTAGCGCGATGATTGCGTGCTTCTTACCTTTAGAGATACCGTCTTGGATGTTACCAATCAGCTTCTCTTTATCTAGACCAGTTTCTGGAGTAATGATGTACTCACAGCCACCTGCGATTGCAGACATCAGAGTTAGGTCACCACAGTGACGACCCATGATTTCTACGATAGAAATACGCTGGTGAGAAGAAGACGTGTCGCGTAGACGGTCGATTGCGTCGATAACTGTGTTTAGCGCTGTTAGGTAACCGATTGTGTAATCTGTACCTGCGATATCGTTATCGATTGTGCCTGGTAGACCGATACATGGGTAACCCATCTCAGTCAGTTTCTTAGCACCCATGTAAGAACCGTCACCACCGATAACAACTAGTGCATCGATACCGTGCTTTTTAAGGTTCTCAATCGCTTGTTCGCGTACTGCCACTTCCTTGAATTCAGGGAAACGTGCAGAACCTAGGAATGTACCACCCTTGTTGATCACATCAGAAACGCTAGAACGATCTAACCTTTCGATGCGGTCTTCGTAAAGACCTAGGTAGCCATCGTAAACACCGTAAACTTCCAATCCCTCAGATAGTGCTGTACGAACTACGCCGCGTACTGCAGCGTTCATACCAGGTGCGTCACCGCCACTTGTTAAAACACCGATCTTCTTAATCATGCTCACCCTCGATCTTTGGCAATCAATTATTTAATTTTCTTTTAGGCCCCTTGTTACCAAGCAACCTGCATAATCCAGAACTGTGCGTTATGTTACATTTCCTCTACAGGAATACCAATGAAAACACACTTTTTTATGTAACTTTTCTACTTATGTAAGAGTATTACAGTTTCTCTTTGCAACTTCGTTGATTCACATCAGGATCACGATTCTTAATAAGTAGTGATGGAAAGATAGTCAATAAGCGCCTATTTGTCGTCAGGCACAGCCCGATTTTTCGACCGTTACCAATCTTGCGCCTTCTGGTCTCTTTCTGGACCAAACACCACTGACAATGGATCTTGATGGATCAGCACATCCGCTTCCGGGAACAGCTCAAGTAGATTATCTTCTACTTTATCGGCAATGTGATGGGCCTCGATCAAACGTAAGTTATCATCCAATTCTAAGTGCAGTTGGATAAAGCGCGTTGGACCAGACATCCGTGTACGTAACTGATGCACACCCAATACCCCTTCCACTTTTAAGCACTCTTGGCGAATCTGTTCCAACTCTTCATCTGGCAGCTTTCTATCCAACAAGGTCTGAATCGCTTCGCTGACCATCTTGAATGCGCTGTATAAAATAAAGATACCAATACCCACCGCAAACACTGCATCGGCTTGCGTGACACCAAAGTAACTCAAACCTAATGCCACCATAATGGCACCATTCATATACAGGTCTGTTTGGTAATGCAGTGAGTCGGCGGCGATCGCCTGACTGCCCGTCACACGCACGACATGCTTTTGGAACATCACAAGTCCAAAAGTGACCACCATAGCAAATAGAGAAACGTAAACACCGAGCTCTGGAGCGTTTAATTCATGTGGGCGGAAGAAGCGCTCGACACCGTTCAGGATCAAGAACACCGCTGAACCAGAAATAAACATCGCTTGTGCCAGCGCCGCCAACGACTCGGCTTTACCGTGACCAAAAGTATGTTCTCTGTCGGCAGGTTGTAGGGAATAGCGCACCACAATGAGGTTCACCACCGAAGCGGCGATATCCAGCATGGAGTCAATTAAAGAGGCAAGTAAGCTGACTGACCCCGTCACCCACCAAGTGATGACTTTGACAATCAAAAGAAGCGTCGCAACGATGGTTGCCGTCCAAGCTGCCATCGTCACTAAACGTGCGTATTGCTGTTTCATAATCAAATAGTTAACTCAAACCGTGCTTTGAGTATACCTTGAGAATGATTTAATGAGTATGAAATCGCCAAGATCAAAAAGAGGCAGCACTCTGGCTACCTCTCTTACGTTATCTTTCAGCGATTAGCTGTTGTGGTGCTTTTCCATGCGTTTTTGCATTTTTTCGCCACACTTTTGTTGACGCTCTTTTTGTAGCTCAACAAATTTTGTTTTTTGCTCAGGAGTCAGAACACTCAGCATTTGGTGCTTTTTCTCCATCATCTTAACGCGACGCTCAGTTTGCTTCTCAACCATCTCTTTTGCTAGGTCGTTTGCCGCTGCTGCATCGAAGTTATCAGCCAATAGCAGTGCTTGAACCTTTTCGTGGTGCGCTTGACGCTCAGCCATACGTGCTTCTTTACCATCCGCGAATTTTGCTTTCATTTCCGCTTTGTTCGCTTCACGCATTTCTTTTAGTTGGTCTTTTTGTGCATCAGTTAGGTCTAGTTGACGCATGATACCGCGGTCCATACCCATACCACACTCACCGCGATGACCTTTGTGGTCTTTACCGCCAAATGCGAATGCACTCGCTGTACCTAGAGTTAGAGGTAGAACAACAGCCGCTAGTACCAGTTTCTTTGCAGTTTTCATAATACGATTCCTTACACAGGTTAGTGATTCTTCTGAGCTGTTCTCACAGCGCTTGAGTGTAGAATACGACCTACTAGGTAAAGCGACGTATAGAGACCGTAAAGAATCGTAAAGAGTGATTTTTACACTCATTCTTCACCGTCATTACCATGTAATATTAAAACAACTACGAATGATAAATAGGTACTCATATGGCGAACATTCTTTTGATTGATGACGATACCGAGCTAACCAGCCTACTTAAGGAAGTGCTGAGCTTCGAAGGTTTTAACGTCAACGAAGCCAACGATGGAGAAGCTGGTCTCGCGGCAGTCACTGACGAAATCGACCTTATTTTGCTCGATGTCATGATGCCAAAACTCAATGGAATGGAAACCTTAAAGCGCCTGCGTGAAAACTGGGAAACGCCTGTTCTAATGCTGACAGCTAAAGGCGAAGAAATCGATCGCGTGATCGGTCTTGAACTGGGTGCGGATGATTACCTGCCAAAACCATTCAGCGACCGCGAACTACTGGCACGTATCCGAGCAATTTTACGCCGCACAAGCAGCACTCAAAAGAGCACTAAAAACGGTGACTGCATTGAGTATCAAGAAATCAAACTCTATCCAGGCAAACAGGAAGCCTATTGTGAAGAGGTTCTGCTGGATTTAACGACCACAGAGTTCGCCTTGTTGACTCACTTTGTACAAAATCCGGGGCAAGTCCTCACTAAAGAAACCCTGAGTCTTGACGTGCTTGGTAAGCGCCTTGCAGCCTTTGACCGCGCGATCGATATGCACGTGTCCAACCTACGGAAGAAACTGCCAGATCAGAGTAACGGTAAGCCACGCATTAAAACCCTACGAGGGCGCGGCTACATGTTGATTGAGGAGGATTAATGCGAGCACCACGCTTCAAACTACCGAAGATAAACAGCTTGTATGGACGCATCTTTGCCATCTTCTGGTTCACCATGTTTTTGGTTCTGATGGCTGTGCTGTCACTACCTCATCTTGATCCACGGAAAGCGCGCGACATTCCAAAAGAGCATTATCAACGTATGCTTGAAATACGTGACGGTATTGAGAAGAAGTATCGCAACCAAGATAACCTCGGCAAAATCTTATTTAGCCTTGAAGGACAACGACGCAGCAAGCATGACCCACGTCCAAGGATCTTCTTTTCCGATCACGAAGGGAATATCTTAAGCACCTCGAGCCACAAAGACTTTAAGCTGCGTGCACTGCAAAATTTTGTCACCAGTATTGAAGATCAGTCACAGCCGAAACAAAAACTCTACGGTCGTTACATGATTGCAGGTCCAGTGCCAATCAATGTCGCTAATTCAGATCTACTGATGTACGTCGGCTTTAAGTGGAACGAGCCGCCACCAATCATGTTACGCCTGTTTGACCACCCATTGCAGTTGCTGCTCGCCGTTATGTTGGTGAGTACACCGCTATTATTATGGTTAGCATGGGCATTGAGCCAACCAGCTCGACGATTGGAAACCGCAGCACAACGCGTTGCTAAAGGTGAGTTTGTCATCGATCCGAATCTAGAGAAAGGCACCACCGAGTTTCGCCAAGCAGGTACGAGCTTCAACCAAATGGTCGAGGCTGTGAATCAAATGATTTCTGGTCAGCAGCGTTTACTCTCAGACATCTCACACGAGCTGCGTTCCCCACTCACTCGCCTGCGTATGGCAAGTGCGTTGGCGACTCGTAAACAAGGTGAAAGCCCAGAGCTAACTCGTATTGATACCGAAGCGCAGCGCTTAGAGCAGATGATTGCCGAGCTGCTTGAACTGTCGCGCATGCAGGTAAACAGCCACATGACGCGCGAGACTCAGCCAATTGTCAGCTTATGGGAAGAGATCATCAAAGACGCGCAGTTTGAAGCCGAGCAAATGGGTAAAACCCTTAGCTATTCAACCTTACCGGATCGCAGTATCTCTGGTAATCCTAAATTGTTGATGAGCGCGGTAGAAAATATCATCCGCAACGCGATTTACTACGGCAAAGATGAAGTAAGAATCGACATTCAGGATTCATTCGATACCCTCAGCATCGTGGTTGACGACAATGGGGAAGGCGTACCTGACGAAGAATTGGAAGCAATTTTCCGCCCGTTTTACCGTGTATCTACAGCACGAGATCGCCATTCAGGTGGTACTGGCTTAGGATTAACCATCACCGACAGTGCGATTCGTCAGCACAGCGGTTCGATTGTTGCTAGCCGTAGCCCACTCGGCGGTTTACGTGTCACCATCACCCTACCATTGATCAGCGCAGGCAAATAACCTTACAAAGATCAAAGTTGATAATGATTTTCATTAACATTAAAGTAAATCCTCCATAAAGGAGGATTTACAATGTCGCACATTTTCCCAGAGCTTCCATACGAATACGATGCGTTAGAGCCGTACATCGATGCGAAAACAATGGAAGTTCACTACAGCAAACACCATAAAACTTATTACGACAAATTCATGGCTGCCACAAAAGGCAGCGCTCTCGAGACCCAAAGCCTCGATGACATCTTCGCTTGCATTTCTCAACACAGTCCAGCTATCCGCAACAACGGTGGCGGCTATTACAATCACATCATTTACTGGAACTGCATGTCACCAAACGGTGGCGGTGAACCTCAAGGTGCTCTAGCGCAAGCCATCAACGACAAATATGGCGATTTCGAAAAGTTTAAAGATGAGTTCGCACAAGCTGCTATCAATACTTTCGGCTCTGGCTTTGCTTGGCTGGTCGTAAAAGATGGCGATATTCACATTACGTCAACGAGTAACCAAGACAACCCTCTAATGGACGTTGCCGCGGTACAAGGTGAACCAGTCCTAGCATTGGATGTGTGGGAACACGCATACTACATCAGCTACCAAAACCGTCGTCCTGAATACATCGACGCATGGTGGAATGTGGTCAACTGGCGCGCAGTGGAAGAGAACTACGCTCGCGCTCTGAGTTAATCTATCTAAATGAGGGCAACACACTGAAGTGGTTGCCCTCTTCTATTACCCGTCATTGTGTTGAATCTCGCTTCTCATGGTGACTTGGGTATATACTGCTCGCCTGTTTTGACCAATCTAATTCAATACCATGTTTGATATCGCTCTATACGAACCAGAAATCGCGCCGAACACCGGCAACATCATTCGCCTGTGTGCTAACTGTGGTGCGAATCTCCACCTGATTGAGCCGCTGGGTTTCGATCTAGAAGAGAAGAAAGTCCGCCGCGCAGGTTTGGATTACCACGATTTGGCTCGCGTGACGCGTCATAAAAATTATCAAGCATTCTTGGAATACTTAGAGAAAGAGAAACAAGGCAACTACCGCCTGTTTGCATGTACGACAAAGACCACAGGTCATCACGTCGATGCAAAATACCAAGAAGGCGATGTTTTGATGTTTGGTCCAGAAACGCGTGGTCTGCCAGCAGACGTGATCGATAGCCTGCCAATGGAGCAACGTATCCGCATTCCAATGATGCCGGATGCACGCAGCCTAAACCTATCTAATGCCGTAGCTATCATTGCGTTTGAAGCGTGGCGCCAGATGGGCTTTGAAGGCGCGTTGTAAGCACAGCAAATGACAGATACTAAAAAGGGCGCTGAATGCGCCCTTTTGCTTTTCTTACTTACCGATTGAATCAGTTGAGCTTGTTACGATCATTGTCGTCTTTACGCTCGTATTCACCTTCGAAGGTGTTGCCGTTATCCGATTGAGAATCAAATGGGTCACGACGGAATGGGTCTTGCTCAAATGGACCTTGATTTGAGAAGCCACCTTGGAAGCCGCCACCATTTACCGTCTTCACCACCATCTTGCTCATTAAGTATTTCGCAATCGCCGCTCGTGGGGCTGGCAATAATACCAACATACCCAATGCATCGGTCATGAAACCTGGGGTTAACAACAGCACACCGGCAACCGCCAGCATCACACCTTCAAAAATCTGTTGAGCAGGAAGCTCACCTTGCTCTAAGCGCCCTTGCACCGACATTAGCGTCTGGATTCCTTGGCTACGTACCAAAGACGCACCAACAAATGCAGTAATCAACACCAAAGCAATCGTAGGCCAGAGACCTAAGAAGCCTCCCACCTGAATAAATAGGCCGATTTCGATGATCGGGACGAAAATAAACGCCAATAATAAGATAGGAAACACATGCCCTCCTTTGTTGGATTCAGTGTAATGGCAAAAGCCTACTAAGCTCAAACGAATCGTTGTAAAAAAGCGTGTTCACCCTAGGGAGAATGCATTGTGCAAAAAGCGCTCTTTGAACAAAGGTGCATATACAAAAATTGATCGTTGAAAAGTGCTATTTTCGGACTCTTAAAATCCATGTTTGTCGAGGAAAAACATCTACCCATAAAGGGTTATTAATATCCCGTTCATACTTTGCAAATTATTGACGCATTAAAAGCGAAAAAGGTGATCCACTTACTATTTTTATGCGCTAGGTGCAGTATGATGTGCCACATAAGTCAGGACGGTTTTTCCAGCCAAAAACTCTGATGAATGGATTCTTGATTGCAGAAATGGCTAATAAATAACTTAAATATCAGAATTATTATCTAAGGATCCTGTTATGGCTACACTATCTGATGCTCCAAAGACAGCAAACCAAGCCACTCGTATTGAAGAAGATCTATTAGGCCAACGTCATGTCCCTGCCGATGCTTACTACGGCATCCACACACTTCGCGCTATCGAAAACTTCAACATTTCAAGCACTACCATCTCTGACGTACCTGAATTTGTACGTGGCATGGTAATGACTAAGAAAGCCGCTGCACTAGCAAACAAAGAGCTAGGTGCGATTCCAAAAGACGTTGCTAACTACATTCTAGAAGCGTGTGATTTGATCCTTGAAACAGGTAAGTGCATGGATCAGTTCCCTTCAGACGTATTCCAAGGTGGCGCAGGCACGTCAGTTAACATGAACACAAACGAAGTTATCGCGAACGTTGCACTTGAACTGATGGGCAAGGAAAAAGGCCAATATGAGTTCATCAACCCGAACGATCACGTTAACAAGAGCCAATCAACAAACTGTGCGTACCCAACGGGCTTCCGTATCGCGGTTTACAACAGTGTTCATCAGTTGATGGAAGCGATCGAATACCTAAAAGGCGCATTCGAGCTTAAAGCACAAGAATTCAAAGATGTGTTGAAGATGGGTCGTACTCAGCTTCAAGACGCGGTTCCTATGACTGTAGGTCAAGAGTTCCACGCATGGGCAGTAACACTAAACGAAGAAATTCGTGCCCTAGATTACACATCTAAACTACTACTAGAAATCAACCTAGGGGCAACGGCAATCGGTACTGGTCTAAACGCACCAACTGGTTACCAAGCACTAGCAGTGAAACACCTAGCGGAAGTCACTGGCGTTGACGTGGTTGCAGCAGAAGACCTAATCGAAGCAACCTCTGACTGTGGTGCCTACGTGATGACGCACGGTGCGCTGAAACGTCTAGCAGTGAAACTATCGAAGATCTGTAACGACCTTCGTCTACTTTCTTCTGGTCCACGTGCAGGTCTTAACGAACTGAACCTACCAGAAATGCAAGCAGGCTCTTCAATCATGCCAGCTAAAGTAAACCCAGTTATCCCTGAAGTAGTAAACCAAGTTTGCTTCAAAGTTCTAGGTAACGACAACACGGTTTCTTTCGCAGCAGAAGGTGGTCAACTACAGCTTAACGTAATGGAACCAGTTATCGCACAAAGCGTGTTCGAGTCTATCTCTCTACTACACAACGCGTGTGTGAACCTACGTGACAAATGTATCGATGGCATCACTGTGAACAAAGAAGTTTGTGAGAACTATGTTTACAACTCTATCGGTATCGTAACTTACCTAAACCCATACATCGGTCACCACGAGGGCGATATTGTGGGTAAGATCTGTGCTGAAACAGGTAAGAGCGTACGTGATGTGGTTCTAGAACGCGGTTTATTAACTGCAGAAGAGCTAGATGACATCTTATCGGTTGAAAACTTCATGCATCCGACTTATAAAGCGAAACGCTACGAGTAATCGTATATGTAAAGGGGTCCCTAACGGGGCCCTTTTTTAGGCTCTGATACGGTTAACCACATTTTTTATGCGCTTTTTATTGCCGTAAGCCGATCAGGTTCTGATTTTCTGAACACTTACTCCTGTTCCTGAGTGCTCAAAAAATCAGAATCATTAAAAAACTAAAAGAGGTATCAATATGGTAATGGTCGAACTCTTCGTGGTTCTGCTCTTCATCTATTTGGGGGCAAGAATCGGTGGTATCGGCATTGGTTTTGCCGGTGGTGCTGGGGTAATTGCATTGTCTTTAATCCTAGGCGTACCGACAAGCCAAGCTTACATCCCTGTCGACGTAATCCTGATCATCATGTCTGTAATTACCGCTATCGCAGCAATGCAAGTGGCGGGTGGTTTGGACTGGATGGTTCAAGTTGCAGAAGACTTTTTGCGTAAACATCCCGAACGCATCACTTTTTACGCGCCTATCGTGACATTCCTAATGACACTGATGGCGGGTACAGGTCATACCGCTTTCTCTACTCTACCTGTAATTGCAGAAGTAGCAAAAGGTCAAGGCGTTCGCCCTTCTCGTCCACTGTCTATCGCGGTAGTTGCATCGCAAATCGCTATCACAGCATCGCCAATCTCAGCGGCAGTTGTAGCGTTCGCAGCAATGCTTCACCCATTCGGCGTTGACTACTTGACGCTACTAGCGATCTGTATCCCAACAACGTTCATCGCTTGTATGATCGGTGCATTCGTAGCGAACTTCATGGGTAGCGAGCTTAAAGACGATCCTGAATACCAAGACCGTCTAGCAAAAGGCTTGATCAAGCTAAACACAGAATCTAAGCGCGAAATCCTGCCAACAGCGAAGAAAGCAACTTTCATCTTCCTAGGCGCTATCGCATTCGTAGTGTGTTACGCAGCAGCAATCTCTGGCTCTGTTGGCCTTATCGAGAACCCTGCTCTAGGTCGTAACGAAGCTATCATGACGGTAATGCTTGCAGCTGCGGCAGCTATCGTAATGAGCTGTAAAATCGACGCTGGCAAAATCCCAGCAGCAGCAACATTCCGCTCTGGTATGACAGCGTGTGTGTGTGTTCTTGGCGTAGCATGGCTAGGTTCTACGTTCGTTAACGCGCACGTTGACGGCATCAAAGAAGTGGCTGGTGCGCTACTAGCAGACTACCCATGGATGCTAGCACTTGTTCTATTCTTTGCTTCAATGCTGCTTTACTCGCAAGGTGCAACTACCGTTGCGCTTATGCCAGCAGCACTAGCAATCGGTGTGGCACCACTTACCGCAGTTGCGTCTTTCGCAGCAGTAAGTGCGCTATTCGTACTGCCAACTTACCCAACGCTTCTAGCAGCGGTTGAGATGGACGACACGGGTTCAACTCGTATCGGTAAATACGTATTCAACCACCCATTCTTTGTACCTGGTGTGGTAACCATCGCTTCTGCGGTAGCACTTGGCTTCGCATTCGGTGGTCTGCTGATCTAGTAGAAACAGAGTCTTACTCGGGGAGCTTCGGCTCCCTTTTTTATTGCCTGTCGCATTGGAGAGCGCTTAACAAATCTTCACTTCCATGAAACTTATTGGCTAGTCAGCAGGTCTGATTGAGTTACACTAACGGCAATTATCTAAGATGAATTGAACCTTTTATGCGTGCATTACTCTCCGTCTTACTCTTAGGGCTTATTACCTTCTCTGCGCCTTCTTTTGCTTTGTTTGGCAATGATCAGTTAAACAACAGTCAAAGCAATGCTTTTGGCAGCAGCAACGATACCTTTGTACCTGTCGATCAGGCTTTCCCATTCAACTACTACCAGCAAGACGGCAAATTAATGTTGGATTGGCAGGTACGTGATGGTTACTACCTGTATCAAGAACGTTTGTCGGTAGCGGGCGAGAAGGTGTCGTTAGGCGAACTGCAAATGGAAGATGGAACGCCGCATAAAGATGAATTCTTTGGTGACGTACATATCTACACTCAGCCTCTGTTCGTTAACGTCCCAATGCACGACTGGCAAGACGGAGCACGCGTGGTAGTACAATACCAAGGTTGTGCGAAAGCAGGCTTCTGTTACCCACCAGAAACTCGCGTGATTCCTATCAGCGCGTTTACTTCATCGAACTCAGATTCAACAGCGGCGACGACTGCACCAAAAGCAGAACAAGCGCCAACAGCAACGCCACCAGCGGCGCAATCATCTAGTTCTAGCGACACATCATCGGCTCCAGTAACACAGCAAGATAGCCTTGCCGCAAACCTAGCTGATAACTGGTGGACGCCACTTCTGTTTTTGGCGCTTGGCGTAGGTTTGGCATTTACACCATGTGTACTGCCGATGTACCCAATTCTGACTAGCATCGTGCTTGGCAGTGGTAAATTGAGCCAACGCCGCGCACTAGGCTTATCTTTTGTCTACGTGCAAGGCATGGCGCTGACTTACACCCTACTCGGTCTTGTGGTCGCATCTGCGGGCATGCAGTTCCAAGCAGCGATGCAACACCCTTACGTGTTGATTGGTTTGAGTGTGCTATTCGTGGTGCTCGCTCTGTCTATGTTTGGCGTTTATAACCTGCAACTGCCAAGTGGCGTACAAACTTGGTTAAACAACCTCAGCAACAAACAACAAGGTGGTAGCAGCGCAGGTGTATTCGCCATGGGTGCGATTTCTGGTCTGGTGTGCTCCCCATGCACCACAGCTCCTCTGTCTGGTGCGCTACTTTACGTTGCACAAAGCGGTGACTTACTGACAGGTGGTATCGCGCTCTATGCACTAGCAATGGGTATGGGTATTCCACTCATTCTTGTTGCAGTATTCGGCAACAAACTTCTGCCAAAAGCAGGAGGTTGGATGGATCGCGTTAAGACGCTGTTCGGCTTCATTCTACTGGCAGCTCCTATCTTCCTACTTGAGCGCATCTTGCCAGAAATGTGGGCTACGGCATTGTGGTCAGCACTGGGTATCGCGGCTTTTGGTTGGCTATACCACATCAAAAACAGCCTAGAATTTGGCGGTTGGAAGCAAAGCGCAGTAGGCATCATTGCTGTGCTTGGTTTGTTTGCTTCTGCTCAACCAGCATTGAACTATTGGTTTGGCGGCAACACCACTACACAAACTCAGCAAGCAACAGTGAGTTTTACTCGTATTACTAACGTGGCTGAGCTTGAGGCTGCACTTGCTCAGGCGAAACAAGTAGGTAAACCAGTGATGCTGGATTTCTACGCCGACTGGTGTGTAGCATGTAAAGAGTTCGAGAAGTACACCTTCCATGACCCAAGCGTCGAAGCCAAACTACAAGACTTCGTTCTTCTGCAAGCGGACGTAACTAAGAACCAAGTGCAAGACATCGAGCTGCTTAAACATATGAATGTACTGGGTTTACCAACGATTGAGTTCTGGGATGCCAATGGCGAACATGTTTCAAACGCTCGTTTGACGGGCTTTATGCAAGCCGAGCCTTTCTTAGAGCACATCAACCGATTCTGATGATGAATCATTCAAACGCCAGTGATTATTCACTGGCGTTTTTTGTTGTCTCAATAAAACTGAGAAAGTTGCGTTTATATGCAATTTTTCTAATAAAAGTCGATTTAGTTCAGACTTTTAGCGGATAAATATTGTCCACATTCTTAAAGGTGGACAATAATTCCATTAACGAAATAGTCAAAAGTGTTTAACGTCATGGATTCGACCTACACCATTATCATCGCTGATGATCACCCGCTGTTCCGCAATGCCTTGTTCCAATCGGTACACATGGCTGTGAGTGGTGCTAACCTTCTCGAAGCGGATACGCTGGATGCTCTACTCGCGTTGCTGGAAAAAGAAGAAGAGCCAGATTTGGTGTTGTTAGATCTCAAGATGCCAGGCGCAAATGGCATGTCGGGGTTGATTCACCTTCGTGCTGAATACCCAGATATCCCAGTGGTGGTGGTATCTGCCAGCGAAGAAGCAAGCGTGGTCACACAAGTGAAAAGCCACGGTGCGTTCGGCTTTATTCCAAAATCGAGCGACATGCGTGAGCTAGTCAATGCCCTTAACCAAGTCCTTAATGGCGACCCATACTTCCCAGAAGGCTTGATCACCAATAACGCAGCTTGTAATGACTTGGCAGAAAAAATTGCCGCACTTACCCCTCAGCAATACAAAGTGTTGGGCATGCTTTCCGATGGCTTACTCAACAAACAAATCGCTTACGAACTCAATGTCTCAGAGGCCACCATCAAAGCCCACATGACCGCAATTTTCCGCAAACTGGGCGTGAAAAACCGAACTCAAGCCGTCATCCTACTGCAGCAAATGGAACCCGAGCAGTAATGTGTTAGTAAATATATCTAATTCACATTTATATGACGCAAAAAGAACAACAGACGTTAAAATGATAATGCCAATCACAGTGAGTCAGAGCTTATAAATAGCGTAGGAAAAAGGCTTCAGAACAAGGCGAAAATTTTCGATAAGTAGTTCTCCTACAATCGAAATTTTTAACGCCGTTATCGAGCGTTTTCACAAGCTAGAATAAGCAATTACTGGCTACGATTGGCATAGATTGCACCACGCAGCCTTTTTCATCCCTCTGTTAAACCGCTAACTCTGGGAGGTCATACTTTGCTAAGTATTCTCGTCACTCAATTCGTCGTACTCTGGGCCGTCATCGATCCGATTGGTTCAGTACCCGTTTATCTATCACAAACTCAACACCTCACGGCAAAACAGCGTCGCCTCGTCGCATTAAAAGCCATTGCCATTTCAATGGGTGTGTTGTTGTTCTTTCTTATTGCCGGTCAGTTGTTGCTGGAAGCAATGCAAATCCCATTGCCCGCCTTTCAAGCCGCTGGTGGCTTAGTGTTATTGCTGTTTGCATTGTCGATGATTTTTGGTGAGAGCAAGCCAGAACAAGAACAAAAACTGGGCGAAGAAGTCAGCCACTCCGATCTCGCTGACTTAGCCGTTTACCCTCTTGCGATCCCTTCGATTGCATCGCCGGGTGCAATGATGGCTATCGTGATGCTCACCGATAACAACCGCTACTCTTTCGTCGACCAAGCCATGACCGCAGGCGTCATGATTGCGGTACTTCTGGTTACCCTATTCTTGTTACTGGGTGCAAACACGATTCAAAAAGTGATTGGTAACGTAGGCGCAGCCATCATCAGCCGCGTAATGGGGCTTATCCTTGCTGCTGTTGCACTGAATAATTTGCTGCTTGGTATAAAAGATTTCTATGTTAATTGATAAAACTCTTAGACCTTTGGCTAATTTAACATCAAATTAACATCACACTTTTATTCTCACTTCTTCTCAAACGCCCTAAAAATGGGCGTTTTTGCTTTTTAGCATCCCGACTAAAGTTGAAAAGAGTTCTTGCCAGTGCCTTGCTAATGTACATGTTGAAACATTTTTTTAACAACAATACCAATCGTAAGGAGACGGCAATGGCATTTGAAAGCGAAGAAAGAGCCAAAGCCTACTGGGACAAGAACGTGAAGCTCATGATTACCCTGATGGTCATCTGGTTCGTAGTGTCTTTCGGCTGCGGCATTTTATTTGTCGACGTACTTAATCAATTTCAATTAGGTGGATACAAACTCGGGTTCTGGTTTGCTCAACAAGGCTCCATCTATGCCTTCCTAGGTATTATTTTCTACTACGCGTGGAAAATGCGCCAAATCGACCGTGAATTCGGCGTAGATGAGTAAGGAGTAACTCAGATGGATTTGAAAACTATTACCTATCTGGTGGTTGGCGCGACGTTCGTCCTCTACATCGGTATTGCGATTTGGGCTCGTGCGGGCTCAACCAAAGAATTCTATGTAGCAGGCGGCGGTGTAAACCCTATTGCTAACGGCATGGCAACCGCAGCAGACTGGATGTCAGCAGCATCGTTCATCTCAATGGCAGGCTTGATTGCCTTCATGGGCTACGGCGGCTCGGTATTCCTGATGGGTTGGACAGGCGGTTACGTACTACTGGCACTTCTGCTTGCACCATACCTACGTAAGTTCGGTAAGTTTACTGTGCCAGAATTCGTAGGTGAGCGTTTCTACTCTAACGCAGCGCGTATCGTAGCGGTTGTGTGTCTTATCATCGCATCAGTAACTTACGTTATCGGTCAGATGAAAGGCGTGGGCGTGGCGTTCGGTCGTTTCCTAGAAGTGGATTACTCAACAGGTCTACTGATCGGTATGTGTATCGTATTCATGTACGCCGTTATGGGTGGCATGAAAGGCATTACCTACACGCAGATTGCTCAATATTGCGTACTCATTCTTGCTTACACTATTCCTGCAATCTTTATCTCTCTGCAACTAACAGGTAACCCACTACCACAGATCGGCTTAGGTAGTACCATCCAAGGCACCGATGTCTATCTACTCGATAGGCTCGACCAAGTAGTCACCGAGCTCGGCTTCAGTGAATACACCACCCAAGTTCGTGGCGACACGCTAAACATGTTCGTGTACACCATGTCATTGATGATCGGTACTGCGGGTCTGCCACACGTAATCATCCGTTTCTTTACCGTTCCTAAGGTTCGTGATGCACGTACATCAGCAGGTTGGGCGCTAGTTTTCATCGCTATCCTTTACACAACAGCACCTGCAGTATCTGCTATGGCGCGTCTAAACCTAATGGATACCGTTAACCCAGCTCCGGGTCAGCACCTTGCTTATGATGAGCGTCCTGACTGGTTCAAGAACTGGGAGAAAACAGGTCTACTAGGCTTTGATGATAAGAACGGCGACGGTCTGATTGAGTACACATCAAACCCAGCAACCAATGAGCTGAAAGTTGACCGTGACATCATGGTACTAGCAAACCCAGAGATTGCTAAGCTACCTAACTGGGTTATCGCACTTGTCGCAGCAGGTGGTCTGGCGGCAGCACTATCGACAGCTGCAGGTCTACTACTGGCGATTTCGTCCGCAATATCTCATGACTTAATCAAAGGTGTGATAAATCCGAACATATCCGAGAAGAAAGAGCTGCTCGCGAGCCGAATCTCCATGGCAGTCGCCATCGCAGTCGCCGGTTACTTAGGCTTGAATCCGCCAGGGTTTGCAGCCGGTACGGTAGCGCTCGCCTTCGGTCTGGCGGCATCCTCCATCTTCCCTGCGTTGATGATGGGTATCTTCAGTAAGAGCATCAACAAAGAAGGCGCAATCGCGGGTATGATTGCGGGTATCAGTATCACGCTATTCTACGTATTCCAGCACAAAGGCATCCTATTTGTTGCTGACTGGACTTACCTACAAAGCTGGGGTCAGAACTGGTTCCTAGGCATCGAACCAAACGCATTTGGTGCAATTGGTGCTGTGTTCAACTTCATCGTGGCATTCGCTGTATCGAAAGTAACGGCAGAAACACCACAAGAAGTAAAAGACCTAGTCGAGCACGTACGTGTACCAGCAGGCGCTGGCGGTGCGGTAGACCACTAAAATATAACGCAAACCACAAAAGCCCCGCTTGGGGCTTTTTTATTCACTTAACTTATTCTAATAATTAGAGATTCCCTGAACCGTAGCAAGGAAGCATACCAATGCCATTCATTATATGTTCAGGGGTTACGCGGAAAAAATCGCTTAGAACAAGGCAAAGATTGCTGCAAGCTAGTTGCTCTAACTTCAAAATCTTTAACGAAGTTATTAGCGATTTTAGCCAGTAAAAATGAACAGATAATTGATGGGATTAGTATTTTATGTTCAAAAACAAGCACTTTATTATCGCTCTGTTGATCGCCCCAATTCTGTCTTTGATCGCTTATTTCGGTACAGACATGGCTCTGAGTGAAAAGCCTCATGCCGCTAAAGAAGGGGAAAGCTACAAACTCGCCAGCAAGTCGAATTGCCGTTATACCAGTGGCTTGTGTGATATGGAGAATGGTGACTTTAAAGTGAAGTTTCGCTCAGAAAAGCTGACTCAAGATAGCCTAGAGTTGTCTTTACATGCGGCTTATCCACTGGAAGGAGTGAAGCTTTCAGTCGTGGATAGCCAAGAGCAAAACGCACAACCAATTGACATGAAGCCAGTGGATCAAGCCGGACAAAGCTGGACCATCACTTTGCCTAAGCCTGCATCAGCCGAGAGTTGGCTACGTGTTGCGATTCAATCTGAAGGCACGCTCTACTACGGTGAAACGCAAACAGCGTTTGTGAAATACGAAACCCTGTTTACGGACAAATAACTTACTTGCTCCATAAGGCTTGAAGACGCATTTGAGCCAACCTTATCTCGCGAAAGAATACCGAGCTTAATTGTAGGGATTGAGCTCTCCCACTTCAGCCGATACTGAGTCCGAGTATCGGCTTTTTTTGTTGTGTTATTTCCTCAAAAAAGCTGTGGTTGCTAATCGACAATTAATTGATAATAATTATCATTATCTTAAGTATCGAGGTAACTATGGACAGCAGCCAAGCCATCTACAACGCCTTTTTTAAAGCGCAAGACCGATTCCTTCATGTGTATGCGCCAAGCGGCTTCGAACCCGATGTGATCCATGATTACATCCATTGGGGTATGGTGCTGTCGTCCATCTACGATCACGATGCAGAGCACGAAAACCTGTTGCTGTGCGAGCTGTATTTGCGCCAAGTCTACTTCCATCTACTTGATGCCATTCAGGACCCTGCGCGCAGCCGCATCTTCCGCCGAGTCTGCCTCGATTCTATTCACACTCCGCTACTTTGTCTCAAACGTTACTACTACCAATTTGAGGATGGCGATGTGAAATTTCTCTCATTACAACAACAATTACGTCTGATACAGACGCCACTCGATTAAACAAAAGGAACCTACCATGACCACGGAATTCCGTATCGAAGCGGACAGCATGGGCGAAGTCAAAGTCCCAGCCAACGCTTTGTATCAAGCCCAAACTCAACGCGCTGTCGATAACTTCGCTTTCAGCAAACACACCATGCCGGCTGGCTTTATCCAAGCTCTCGCTCACATCAAACAAACTGCAGCGCTCACAAATGCTCAACTTGGCTTGCTAGAAGGTGATATTGCCAATGCTATAGCCGATGCCGCTCAAGCAATCATTGATGGTAAGCACCTCGACCAATTCCCTATCGATGTATTCCAAACCGGCTCGGGCACCAGCTCCAACATGAATGCCAACGAAGTGATTGCAACATTGGCGTCTGAGCACCTAGGCGGAACAGTCAATCCAAATGATCACGTCAACATGGGTCAAAGCAGTAACGACGTAGTGCCTACTGCGATTCAAGTTAGCTCGGCAATTGCGATTGAGAAACAGCTACTGCCTGCACTGTCCCACCTAAGTGAAACACTAGAGACTAAGCAACAAGCCCTGAAAGATGTGGTGAAAACAGGTCGTACGCACCTCATGGATGCGATGCCAATTACCTTCGCCCAAGAGCTTGGTGGTTGGCAGTTCCAAATCGAGCACGCCAAACAAGCCATTGAGCAAACACTGTCAGCTGTGAAAGCGTTAGCCCAAGGCGGAACAGCGGTGGGGACAGGGATCAACGCCGATCCACGCTTCGCCGAACTTTTTGCCGATAACCTAACGCAATCAACGCGCATCGAGTTTGCTTCAAGCAAAAACTTCTTCTTCAATCTCAGCAGTCAGGATGCGATCGTTGCCCTATCGGGGCAGCTCAAAACAACAGCAGTTGCGATCATGAAGATCGCAAACGATCTTCGCTGGATGAACTCAGGTCCACTAGCTGGCTTAGGTGAAATTGAACTGCAAGGCTTACAACCGGGCTCTTCTATCATGCCGGGTAAAGTGAACCCTGTAATTCCAGAAGCAGCAGCTATGGCGTCGGCACAAGTGATTGGTAACGACGCAACCATTACCGTTGCCGGTCAATCGGGTAACTTCCAACTTAACGTGATGCTGCCAGTGATAGCTCACAATGTATTAGAAAGCATTGAACTGCTGTCGAACAGCGCCGTTGCTTTGGCAGACAAAGCCGTCGCGACGTTTGAAGTGCGCCAAGACAACCTTGATGTTGCACTGGCGAAGAACCCGATTCTGGTCACCGCACTTAACCCTGTGATTGGCTACTTAAAAGCAGCCGAAGTAGCGAAGAAAGCCTACAAACAAGGTCGCGCGATCATTGATGTCGCGGAAGAAGAAACAGACTTAGATCGCGCAACATTAGAAAGATTGCTCGATCCAGCCAAACTGACTCAAGGCGGCGTTGCAGAATAAGCCACCGACCGATCACCCCCTTAAAGCAAAAGACCTCCAATCGGAGGTCTTTTTTCTAAGCGACTCGATTGAGTACTGAACGCAGTTTCAAAGGTTTCACCGGTTTGGCGATAAAACTGAACCCATTGGCTTTAATGCCTTCCATCATGTCATCGGTTCGGTCGGCACTGATGATCACCCCTTCAAAACGGTTACCCAGACGTAAACGGCATTGCTGCAACACTTCCAATCCTGTTCGACCATTGTCTAAACGGTAATCGGAGAAAATGACATCCGGCAGCCAATCGTCTTCGAGCGCTTTCAGACTCTCAACGATGTCGGTCGCAATGCGAATATCACAGCCCCAACGCGAGAGTAGATTTTCCATTCCGACCAGAATATCTGGCTCATTATCGACACACAGCACACGAATATGGCTCAAGTCAGATTGTGCACTCTTCACAGCTTTGACTGCCGGAATATGGACCTTCTCTGCCTTATCTAAGGTAATCGAGAACACGCTACCTTGACCAAACCAAGAGCGCATCGAGATTTCATGCCCTAGCACTTGAGCAATACCTTTCGAAATAGCCAAACCTAACCCTAAACCTTGGTCAGAACGCACTTGAGTACCACGATTAAACTCTTCGAAGATCTCTTGTTGCTTCTCTTCTTCGATACCCATGCCGTTGTCCCATACATCAATACGCACTCGCCCTTGAACACGACGAACACCGAGTGCCACTTTGCCATTTGGGCTATAACGGAACGCATTGGTGAGGAAGTTCTGTACCACGCGGCGTAGCAATTTCGGGTCAGATTTCACCATCAAAGACGACGGGATCATAGTGAACTCAATGCCTTGTTGTTTCGCCAGCGCACTGAATTCCGCATTCAAGTTTGCCAACACATCATTGACTGCAAAGCCATGCACATTGACGTCCAGCTTGCCCGATTCCAAACGCGATATATCCAGCAAGTCACCGATCAAATCTTCCGCTGCGCCTAATGCACTCTCAATGTGAGTCGACAGCTTTTGGGTTTCACTGTCTTTGGCGACTTCCGACAATGAAGAAGCAAACAGACGAGCGGCATTCAGCGGCTGCATCAAGTCATGGCTTACCGCGGCTAAGAAGCGCGACTTGGACTGTGACTCATGCTCAGAACGTTGGGTCGCTGCCACCAGCTGTTTGTTCAGTTGTTCCAATTCACGAGTACGAGCACGAACGCGTTCTTCTAGTGTCTCATTAGCATCTTTCAGAGCTTGCTCCGCATCGCGGAACACGGTGATATCGGTAAAGCTCATCACGAAGCCGCCACCTGGCATCGGGTTACCTTGCACTTCAATTACGCGACCGTCAGGACGCACACGGGAAGAAGTATGTCGCGTGCCTTGCTCAAGGTGATAAACACGGCGACGAACGTGGTCTTCAGGGTCACCCGGACCACATAAACCTTGCTCAGCATTATGACGAATCACATCCGCAATCGGACGCCCAACCTGAATCAAACCCGGAGGAAAAACAAATAACTCCAGATAACGTTGGTTCCACGCCACCAGCCTTAGTTGCTTGTCGACCACTGCGATGCCTTGTCCAATGTGTTCAATCGCACCTTGCAATAAACCACGGCTGAAATCGTACAGCTCTGAGGCTTCATCAACGATGGTCGCCACTTCCTCAAGCTGCATATTTCTGCCTTGCAAGGCAGAAGTAAGTACTAACTTAGCTGAAGAGGCACCAAACACACCTGCGAGTACACGTTCGGTGTGTCGAATCAAGGTAGAGGGAGCTTGTTGGTTGGGAAGCAGCTCCTCGCGTTGCTGACTCCAATAGGTTTGAAAGGCGGATTTCACTCGCGTGCGTCCCACAAATCGTGACGCTAACATCTCCAGTTCACTGACCGTTACACGGCTCTGATACAAGCTGATGTTTTCACTCTCAGGCAACGGCGTACCAACGAATGACGCCGATTGTAAGCGTTCACTTATGCTTGGGCGCGTAGCTAGTGATACCGCGACAAAACACGCGGTATTCGCCACCACGCTGAGGATCATGCCCCAGTCAGAAACAGCAATACCAAAACCTGCCAATAAATCAGGTGGAGTGATCAACCAAATCAGCAAGTTGTTGCTTGCATCGCCCGCCAGCATGTCGGTTTGGCTCATTAAAGTAATCAACCAAATGGTGAACCCCACCAGCAGACCGACATACACGCCTTTCTTGTTGCCCTGACGCCAGTACATACCGCCAAGCAGAGACGGAGCAAACTGGGTAATCGCAGCAAACGAGAGAAAACCTATCGCAGAGAGTGAGTGGATACTATCTAAAGCCTGATAAAAGCCCCATGCACCAATCAAAAGAAGCAGAATAAGTCCGCGACGTATACGTAATAACAGTGTAGAAAAATGGTGATGATTACGCTTTGATAACTTCATCCGACGCAGAATCAGCGGCATCACCAAATCGTTAGATACCATGATCGCTAAGGCAATGGTCGAGACGATGACCATGCCACTTGCCGCGGAAGTACCGCCCAAAAATGCCAGCAAAGCGATGTCATTCGCGCCCACTGCCATCGGCACGCTGATCACGTACGTATCGGCAGGGCTGCCACTCAACAAGCTTTGCCCTACCCATGCGATTGGCAGAACGAAAATGCCCATCAGAATCAGATACAACGGGAACAACCAACGCGCGACGTGTAAGTCTTGCGCGCGTTCATTCTCAACCACCATGGTATGGAACTGACGTGGCAAACAGACAATCGCCAGCATGGTCAGAATGGTATGAATCAGCAAGGTTGGAATGTTAGGTGACTCATAGGTTTCAGCAGCAATATCGGCAAGGTGGAAGCTCTCGGTATCCATCGCGAGCCAAACAATAAACACGCCCACCACTAAAAACGCCACCAACTTGAGCACTGATTCAAACGCTATCGCCATCATCATGCCGCGGTGGTGTTCGGTGTTATCGATATGACGCGTACCAAACAGCATGGTGAAGATCGCCATCGCCCCGACAACAAACCAAGACACACTATAGTTTTGATAACTGAGGTCGGATGCTAAATCTGGCGCGATGATCTCCAATCCCATGGTGATGCCGCGCAATTGCAAAGCGATATACGGAAGAATGCCTGCCACCGCGATTAAGGTGACAACCACCGCCAAGCCTTGCGATTTACCATAGCGGGCGGCAATGAAATCGGCAATGGAGGTGATGTGCTCGCGCTTGGCAATCAAGATCAGCCGAGCGAGGACGCGCCAGCCGATGGTAAACACGATGATCGGCGCGATATAGATGGGTAGGAAGGACCAAGGATTGTTGCTCGCCTGTCCGACCGTGCCGTAGAAGGTCCACGACGTACAGTACACCGCAATCGACAAACTGTAGATCCATGGTCGCCAACGCGCTAACCATCTCTTTTGTTTGTCACCGTACCAAGCGATTAAAAACAGGATTCCCAAATACGCCAAAGAAACGGGAATCACTAGCCATCCTTGCATCCGATATCCTTTCTTACTTTTCTTGCCTTTCTTGCTGTTTTTAAAGCAAGGAATAAAAAAACCTCTCCATAAGGGAGAGGTTTCATTTAACACTGCTTTCACAACAGAGACAAAGGTTAGTTTTTAATCTCTGTCACAGAAGCTTAATTCTGTGCTTCAGGCGCATTGGCTGAGAGATCAACCACATTACTTTCATCATTTTGAGGATCAACTTTGATAAACAGTGCAATAAAGCCCATCGCCGCCATCAACCAGAAGATATTCGCACCCCAGTGCTCGTAGCCCCAACCACTGATCACTGTCATCAACGCGATAAACGCACCCAGTGGAATTGCATTATATAGTGCCTGCAATGCCACCATCTTGTTCTCTGCTGAGTTCTGGATGTATTGAATGGCAGCAATGTGCGCCATTGCAAACGTCACGCCGTGAAGCATTTGCACTACCACCAACGCCAAAATAGAGGTCGTAGACGCAGTCATTCCCCAACGTAGCATCACACCACCAGCCGCAACCACAAACAGAGTGCACAAAGACCAGCCAGCGAATAGACGCTTACTCAGAGCAAACACAGCAACTTCAGCTGCCACGCCCAAGCTCCACAAGTAACCAATCACATCTTCTGAGTGACCAGCCGCTTTCCAGTGAATCGCGCTAAAACCGTAGTACGCCGCATGGCTGCCTTGGATTAACGCCATTAATACAAGGAACTTCACAACTGGTTTATCCGTCAGCAACGCTGAGAGTTTTGGACGCTCAGAATGTTGACCTTCGCGTGTCACTGGCATTGGGTTGGTGTTACGCATTGCAAACAAGAGCGAGATAAACACACCGACCATTGCCGTGTACAAAATCATGTCAGAGCCAAACTCTGCCACCAAGTAACCCACCACAGTCGAGCCTGCAATAAAGGCAACCGAGCCCCACAAACGGGTACGACCGTAATCGAGCATTTTCAAACGAGCGTAGTAGTTCGCCATCGCATCAGACAGAGGCACTACAGGACCACAACACAAGTTAAACAAGACGGTGGCAAGCGCCATCAACCAGAAGCTGCCGCCAGTGAAAAAGTGGAAACCAACAAATATAAGGGCAGCAAAACTCAACCAGCGCAATGCAGGCATTAGGTGTTCGACTTTATGCAAACGTGGGGTAAGTACCATGTTCGCCACACAACGCGTCGCTAAACCTAGACCCACTAACAGACCAATATCTGTCGGAGAAACGCCCTGCTCTTTAAACCACAACGACCAAAATGGCAGATACACGCCATACGCAAAAAAGAATCCGAGAAAGTACTGGGAAATCCAGCCATACGGAGAGGGTTTCAACATCACTGACATCCTAAAAAACGACAAAAACTAACGACTTCCGCCACGTAAACGTTTGGGACGCGGAATTATGGATCGCAATGCGTAATAGAAAAAGGGAAGAATCGGCAACTTACCGTTTCCTCAATGGCACAGGGTCTCGAAATGCAAAATTAGATTGTGACGATTTAGACCAAAGTCGTCTGGCTTCGGCAGGGAAATTTGTCAGACTTAGAATGTGTTCCCACCAAATTTAGGTGCTCTCATGCCTGACAAATTTAATATGCAATCTCCACCGTTCGACCGCCTGACTGACGCACAGCAAAATCGACTGCGCTCGTCTCTTGATGTGGCGTACTACCGAACGCGAGATGTCATCTTAGCTTGTGGGCAAGACAACCCTCACCTGCACGTGCTGATTAAAGGTGCCGTAGAAGAGCGCTCAAAAGATCAAGACGAAGTGTTTGCTCACTACGCCAACGACGACATGTTTGATGTGCGGTCTTTGTTTGAAGAAAGCGTGCGCCATCAATATGTGGCACTGGAAGATACCCTCTCGTATTTGCTACCGAAAGAAGTATTTCTTGAGCTGTACAACGAGAACGGACAGTTCGCTGCCTACTTCGATAACAACTTATCCAAACGCCAAGCCCTCATTGAAGCGGCTCAACAGCAGCAAAACCTCGCCGAATTCATTCTGACTAAAGTCGATAGCAGCATCTATCATCCACCGATGCTATTAGCACCTGATATGCCAATTAATCAGGTCACTAAAACACTTAAAGACAATGGCATTGATGCCGCTTTGGTTCAGCTTAACCAAGATGACCCACGCCTAGAGCAATATCCATCAGCGCATCCCTACGCGATAGTGACTCGAACCAATATGCTCCATGCCGTGATGCTTGACGACCACTCACTCGATACACCAGTAAGTGAGATCGCTACCTTCCCTGTTTATCACGTGGATGATGGTGACTTCTTGTTTAACGCCATGATCACCATGACGCGCAATCGCATGAAGCGTCTAATGGTGTGTGAAGGCAATCAAGCGGTCGGCATGTTGGACATGACGCAGATCCTCAGTGCGTTTTCCACTCACTCACACGTACTAACACTCAGCATTGCGCGAGCAACCAGCGTGGAAGAGTTAGCCCTTGCTTCCAATCGGCAGCGTCAGTTGGTGGATAGCTTGCTGACCAACGGGATCCGCACTCGCTTCATCATGGAGCTGATATCTGCCGTGAACGAGCAAATCATCGAAAAAGCGTTTGAGCTTGTGGTACCACCAGCACTGCACGATCACTGTTGTCTGATCGTACTTGGCTCGGAAGGTCGTGGAGAACAAATCCTCAAAACCGATCAAGACAATGCACTGATCATCCAAGATGGGCTGGAATGGGAACATTGCGCCGAAGTAATGCAAACCCTCACCCACACCTTGCAGCAACTGGGTTATCCACTCTGCCCGGGCAAAGTCATGGTTAATAATCCGAAGTGGGTTCGAACGCAGCACGACTGGATTAAAACGCTCGATGGTTGGATTGCTAAAGCGCAGCCTGAACAAATCATGGATTTAGCCATCTTCAGTGATGCCCATGCAGTCGCAGGCAATCGAGAATTACTAACGCCTATCGCAGATCACCTCAGAGACAGCATGAAAGATCGTATGTTGATTCTGTCCGATTTCACTCGCCCTGCACTGCAATTTTCCGTGCCTCTTACTCTGTTTGGCAACGTAAAAAGTGCTAAAGACGGGCTGGATATTAAGCGTGGTGGCATTTTCCCAATCGTGCATGGTATTCGCACCTTGGCATTGGAATACGCGATTGAAGAGAAGAACACCTTCGAGCGTATCGAAGCACTGAGAAACAAACGTATCTTAGAACCAGAAACCGCAGACAATCTCAATGAGGCGCTGAAGCTGTTCTTCAAGATCCGTTTGAACCAGCAATTGAGTAAGCAAGAAGCATTGAACAACATCGACATCAAACAGTTAGACAGGACAGAACGAGACCTGTTGCGCCACAGCTTACACGTGGTGAAGAAGTTTAAGCAGTTCTTAGGCTTCCACTATCAAATCCGTGATTAGAGTCTTTTAGGCAAATAAGACGAGAGGTAACAGGGATGAATTGGCTACAAAGGAAATACTGGCATTACAAGCTGAAGGGCTCACCTTATCAGCCACTGTTTTGTTCGCCGCAAAAAGGCGAATTTGTCTCTCTCGATTGCGAAACCACCAGCTTGGACCCAAATCGAGCCGAGCTGGTCACCATCGCTGCGACCAAAATCATCGACAATCGCATCATCACCAGCAAACCGTTCGAAGTTCGACTTCGCGCCCCGCAATCACTCGATTCAGGCTCGGTAAAAATTCACCATATCCGCCATCAAGATTTGGTGGATGGCATCAGCGAAAAAGAAGCGCTCATTAAGCTGCTCGACTTTATCGGCAATCGTCCTTTAGTCGGCTACCACATTCGCTATGACAAAAAGATCCTCGACCTCGCTTGTCTGAGGCATTTAGGCTTTCCACTACCTAACCCGCTCATCGAAGTGAGCCAGATTTATCACGACAAGCTAGAACGTCATTTACCTAACGCCTACTTCGACTTAAGTCTTGATGCGATTTGTAAGCACCTCGAACTGCCGATTCAAGACAAACACGACGCTCTGCAAGACGCAAAATCCGCGGCTTTGGTGTATGTGCGCCTAACCAAAGGCGATTTACCAAACCTGAGCGTGCCTTATACCCAATAGGTTCAATACGCAGCTTTCGATCCACCTCCCACATTCGCTTTAAATTCAGCAATATCGCGGCGCATTCCTCACTCTCATCCTAAAGTCTAATTGTGGAAATACGCGCTGTGACTGACAGTTATATGCACAGCAACGTTCTTGATGAATCACAGACTAAAGAACGGAAACCGCCCTACAAAAGACGAAGGTCGAGAATTAAAGGCACAAGGAGAGAAGCCATGAGCGAAGCCCACGTTTATCCGGTAAAAGAAAACATTAAAAACCATACGCATGCGGATAATGACACTTACCTAGCCATGTATCAGCAGTCGGTAAGCGACCCTGAAGGCTTCTGGAGCGAACACGGTAAAGTTGTCGATTGGATTAAGCCATTCACTCAAGTTAAAAACACCTCTTTCGATACTGGTCACGTCGACATTCGTTGGTTCGAAGACGGCACGCTGAACGTATCTGCAAACTGTATTGACCGCCACCTTGCCGAGCGTGGCGATGAAGTCGCGATCATCTGGGAAGGCGATGATCCTGCCGACGACAAAACCCTTACATTCAAAGAACTACACAAAGAAGTGTGTAAGTTCTCTAACGCACTAAAAGAGCAAGGCGTGCACAAAGGCGACGTGGTTTGTCTTTACATGCCAATGGTGCCAGAAGCGGCTATCGCAATGCTGGCATGTACGCGTATTGGTGCGGTTCATACCGTGGTATTTGGTGGTTTCTCGCCAGAAGCACTGTCCGGTCGTATCATCGACTCAGATGCGAAAATCGTTATCACCGCTGACGAAGGCGTTCGTGGTGGTCGCGCAGTACCACTGAAGAAAAACGTTGATGAAGCACTGACAAACCCAGAGGTGAAGACCATCGACAAAGTTGTCGTTCTAAAACGCACGGGCGGCGACATTGATTGGCACGAGCACCGTGACGTTTGGTGGCACGAAGCAACGGCTGTCGTTTCTGATGTGTGCCCACCAGAAGAGATGAAAGCAGAAGACCCTCTGTTCATTCTTTACACTTCAGGCTCAACAGGTAAGCCAAAAGGCGTGCTGCACACCACAGGTGGTTACCTAGTGTACGCGACCATGACCTTCAAGTACGTGTTCGATTACCAAGAAGGTGAAACGTTCTGGTGTACGGCGGATGTGGGTTGGATTACAGGTCACACTTACTTAATTTACGGTCCACTGGCGAACGGTGCGAAGACCATTCTTTTCGAAGGTGTACCAAACTACCCAAGCACGGCTCGCATGAGTGAAGTGGTTGATAAGCATCAAGTAAACATTCTCTACACTGCACCAACAGCGATTCGTGCACTAATGGCAAAAGGTAACGAAGCGGTAGCCGGAACATCTCGTTCAAGCCTGCGTGTAATGGGCTCAGTAGGTGAACCTATCAACCCTGAAGCATGGGAGTGGTACTACAAGACCATTGGTAATGAAAACTCACCTATCGTTGATACTTGGTGGCAAACAGAGACAGGCGGTATCTTGATTGCGCCACTACCAGGTGCAACCGATCTTAAGCCAGGCTCAGCAACTCGCCCATTCTTCGGCGTACAACCAGCGCTAGTGGACAACATGGGTAACATCATTGAAGAGACCGCAGCAGAAGGTAACTTAGTGATCCTTGATTCATGGCCAGGTCAGATGCGTACTGTTTACGGCGACCATGAGCGCTTTGAGCAAACCTACTTCTCTACCTTCAAAGGCATGTACTTCACCAGTGATGGCGCACGTCGTGACCAAGACGGTTATTACTGGATCACAGGTCGTGTAGATGACGTACTGAACGTTTCAGGTCACCGTATGGGTACCGCAGAGATTGAGTCAGCACTGGTTGCACACGATAAAATTGCGGAAGCAGCGATTGTCGGTATCCCTCACGACATCAAAGGTCAGGCAATTTACGCATACGTCACGCTTAATGATGGTGAGTTCCCATCAACTGAGCTGCACAAAGAGGTGAAAGACTGGGTACGTAAAGAGATTGGTCCAATCGCGACACCAGACGTGCTGCACTGGACTGACTCTCTACCAAAAACTCGCTCCGGTAAAATCATGCGCCGCATCCTACGTAAGATTGCAACGGGTGATACCAGCAACCTAGGTGATACTTCGACACTGGCAGATCCAAGTGTTGTAGACAAGCTAATTGCAGAGAAAGCAGAACTGGCATAACACCCAGCCCCTGTTTTAAACGCTAGCCCTAAAAGCCACCATTGCATATGGTGGCTTTTTTGTGCGTGGACGCAAAATAAACCACAGAAAGCACATGGCAATTATGTTGTTTTTGTTAACTTGGTTACAGAAACGGCGGGGGTTATTGGGAGATTAGACCAGTAAATTGCTGCTAATTGCTGTGAATTAGCTATAATCTTGGTCGATTTTTTAAAATTTGCTCGGTTTTAACAAAAAAATCGTGCTGAATTATCGTATATTTGGGAATATAAACGTTCCACTCACGATAAAGGAAGATAGCAACATAATGTCTGCAAAGTCACGGATTCTAGTTCTAAACGGACCAAATCTTAATCTATTAGGTCTGCGTGAACCGACACATTACGGTAACAACACCCTAGCACAGATTGTTGACGCATTGACTGAACAAGCTCACAACTCTGGGGTGGAACTTGAACACCTGCAATCGAATCGTGAGTACGAACTGATTGAAGCTATCCACGCTGCATATGACAAAGTGGACTTCATTATCATCAACCCAGCGGCTTTCACTCATACCAGTGTCGCGCTGCGTGATGCATTACTTGGCGTAGCCATCCCATTTATCGAAGTGCACCTATCGAACGTTCACGCTCGTGAGCCGTTCCGTCATCACTCTTATCTGTCTGATAAAGCAGAAGGTGTGATTTGTGGCTTAGGTGCACAAGGTTATGAATTCGCTCTGTCTGCAGCAATCGCGAAATTGCAGGCAAAGTAAACCAAACACTCTGCAGCCCTTTGGGGTTGTCTTAATCACAAGATAAAAGAGAAAGAAAAGATGGATATTCGTAAAATCAAGAAGCTAATCGAGTTAGTTGAAGAATCTGGCATTGCTGAGCTAGAAATCTCTGAAGGTGAAGAGTCAGTACGCATCAGTCGTAGTGGCCCTGCAGCTGCTCCAGCACCAGTTCATTACGCAGCAGCTCCAGTAGCAGCACCTGCACCAGTGGCAGCAGCTCCAGTAGCAGACGCACCAGCAATGGCAGCAGAAGCGCCAGCAGCAGTTCCTGCAGGTCACCAAGTTCTTTCTCCAATGGTTGGTACTTTCTACCGCTCACCAAGTCCAGACGCGAAATCATTCGTTGAAGTTGGTCAGAGCGTAAATGCTGGCGACACACTATGTATCGTTGAAGCAATGAAAATGATGAACCAAATCGAAGCGGACAAATCAGGTGTTGTAACTGCAATCCTAGTTGAAGACGGCCAACCAGTTGAATTCGACCAACCACTAGTTGTAATCGAATAAGCGGGGCTTGCCTTATGCTAGATAAAGTAGTCATCGCGAACCGAGGTGAAATTGCACTTCGTATCCTTCGCGCTTGTAAAGAATTAGGCATTAAGACTGTGGCAGTTCACTCAACAGCTGACCGCGATCTTAAGCACGTACTACTTGCAGACGAAACAGTATGTATCGGTCCTGCTCGTGGTATCGACAGCTACCTAAACATCCCTCGTATCATTTCTGCAGCAGAAGTGACGGGTGCAATTGCGATTCACCCGGGTTACGGCTTCCTATCTGAGAACGCAGACTTTGCTGAACAAGTAGAGCGTAGCGGTTTCATCTTCGTTGGTCCTAAAGCAGACACCATCCGTATGATGGGTGACAAAGTGTCCGCAATCAACGCAATGAAAAAAGCAGGCGTTCCTTGTGTACCAGGCTCTGACGGTCCACTAGATAACGACGAAGACAAAAACAAAGCTCACGCTAAGCGTATCGGCTACCCAGTAATCATCAAAGCCTCTGGTGGCGGCGGTGGTCGTGGTATGCGTGTTGTACGTTCTGAAGCAGAACTTGTTCAAGCTATCGCTATGACGCGTGCAGAAGCAAAAGCGGCGTTCAACAACGACATGGTTTACATGGAGAAATTCCTAGAAAACCCTCGTCACGTTGAAGTACAAGTGATTGCTGATGGTCAAGGCGGTGCTATCCACCTAGGTGAACGTGACTGTTCTATGCAGCGTCGTCACCAGAAGGTTGTTGAAGAAGCTCCAGCACCAGGTATCACTGAAGAGATGCGTAAATACATCGGTGAACGTTGTACACGTGCATGTCTAGAAATCGGTTACCGCGGCGCAGGTACGTTCGAATTCCTATACGAGAACGGTGAGTTCTACTTCATCGAAATGAACACTCGTATTCAGGTTGAGCACCCAGTAACAGAAATGGTTACCGGTGTTGACCTAATTAAAGAACAGCTACGCGTAGCAGCAGGTCAACCACTGTCATTCACTCAGGATGACATCAAGATCCGCGGCCATGCGATTGAGTGTCGTATCAACGCAGAAGACCCTGAGCGCTTCCTACCTTCACCAGGTAAGATTGAACGCTTCCACGCACCAGGCGGTATGGGTGTTCGTTGGGAATCTCACATTTACACAGGCTACACAGTACCACCTCATTACGATTCAATGATTGGTAAACTGATCACTTACGGTGAGAACCGTGATGTAGCGATTGCACGTATGAAGAACGCACTAGGCGAGATGATCATTGAAGGCATCAAGACTAACGTTACTCTACAAGAATCAATCATGAATGATGAGAACTTCCAGCACGGTGGTGCAAACATTCACTACCTAGAGAAGAAGCTAGGCCTACAATAAGCCTTCGCTAACCTCATAATAAATGCCCACATCTGTGGGCATTTTTGTTTTGTATAAAGTCTATACTCAAACAAATCGTAGAGTTCTGGTAAACTCTGCGCCACTTCATTCACTTTAAGAGCAAAAACAAATGCCTTGGATTCAAATCAAACTCAACGCGACCAATGAAAACGCTGAGCAAATCGGCGACATGCTAATGGAAGAGACTGGTGCGCTGTCTGTAACATTCCTAGACGCGCAGGATACGCCTGTATTCGAACCTCTACCTGGCGAAACTCGCTTATGGGGCGATACTGACATTCTGGCACTGTACGATGCAGAAGCTGATACAAACTTCATCATCACTCAAATCAAAGCAAGCGGCATGCTTACTGACGATTTTGCTTACAAAGTAGAACAGCTAGAAGACAAAGACTGGGAACGCGAGTGGATGGAAAACTTCCACCCAATGAAGTTCGGCGAACGCCTATGGATTTGCCCAAGCTGGCGTGAAATTCCAGAGCCAGACGCAGTAAACGTAATGCTAGATCCGGGTCTTGCATTCGGTACAGGTACTCACCCAACTACGGCATTGTGTCTTGAGTGGCTAGAAGGTCTCGATCTATCAGGTAAGACGGTTATCGACTTCGGGTGTGGCTCAGGCATCCTAGCGATCGCAGCGATCAAACTAGGTGCAGAAAAAGTTATCGGGATCGACATTGATCCTCAAGCACTACAAGCATCTCGCGACAACGCTGAACGTAATGGCGTTGCCGATCAACTTGAAGTGTTCCTACCTCAAAACCAACCTGAAGGTCTAATTGCAGACGTTGTGGTTGCGAACATTCTTGCTGGTCCTCTACGTGAACTAGCACCAATAATTAAAGGTTTGGTGAAACCAAATGGTGACCTTGCGATGTCGGGTGTTTTAGACACTCAAGCAGAGGATGTAGCAAACCATTACCGTGACGAGCTTCACATTGACCCAATTGTGGAGCAAAGTGAATGGTGTCGTATCTCTGGTCGTAAGCAAGGCTAGACAAGGTTTTCAGGGCTAATTGTTTGAATTTCATACAAATTACAAAAACAATTTGTAAATGCTCAAATATTAGTCTTTTCACGCAGTAAAAAAATGCGTAAAATGCGCGCCCTTGCTGGTACAGAACTGTGATGACGTTTTGAAAATCGGAAACTATCAACTTAAGAACAATCTAATCGTAGCCCCTATGGCTGGTGTAACGGATAGACCGTTTCGCGAGTTGTGTCTTCGCTATGGTGCGGGAATGGCCGTCAGTGAAATGATGTCTGCTAACCCGAAACTATGGGGAACGTCAAAGTCGAAACAGCGCATGGTACATGAAGGCGAATCGGGCATTCGCTCTGTACAGATTGCCGGTTCCGATCCACAGCTTATGGCCGATGCGGCTCAATTCAGTGTTGAAAACGGTGCGCAAATCATCGACATCAACATGGGCTGCCCAGCAAAGAAAGTGAATAAGAAGCTGGCGGGTTCTGCACTGCTTCAATACCCAGACATCATCAAAGAGATTTTGACTGCGGTAGTGGACGCGGTAGACGTTCCTGTAACGTTAAAGACCCGTACTGGCTGGAACACAGAAAATAAAAACTGTGTTCACATCGCTAAATTAGCCGAAGACTGCGGCATACAGGCTCTTGCACTGCATGGCAGAACAAAAGCGTGTATGTACAAAGGTGAGGCCGAATATGACAGCATTAAAGCGGTTAAACACGCTATATCCATTCCGGTTATCGCAAACGGTGATATCGATAGCCCGGAGAAAGCGAAGTTTGTACTGGAGTACACCGGTGCAGACGCTTTAATGATTGGACGCCCTGCCCAAGGTCGTCCTTGGATTTTCCAGGAAATCCATCACTATTTGGAAAACGGCACCACAATGGATGAGCTTCCAAGTGAGGAAGTGAAAGCCATTATGCTTGGTCATGTTAACGCTCTGCATGATTTCTATGGAGAGTTCTTAGGTCCACGTATCGCGCGCAAGCACGTTGGGTGGTATCTAAAGGAACATGAACAAGCAAGTGAGTTTCGCCGTACCTTCAACGCTATCGACGCAGCTGAGCTGCAACTTGAGGCGTTAGAAGGTTATTTTGATAACGTTGCATCATAATTAAGAGAAGAGCTAGACCGAATATGTTCGAACAAAATCTGACTTCAGAAGCATTAACAGTAACTACAGTAACGTCACAAGACCAGATTACTCAAAAGCCTTTACGTGACTCTGTTAAAGCGTCTCTTAAAAACTACCTAGCTCAACTAAACGGCCAGGAAGTAACAGAACTATACGAATTAGTTCTAGCTGAAGTTGAACAGCCACTATTAGATACCATCATGCAGTACACTCGCGGTAACCAAACTCGCGCAGCAACTATGATGGGTATCAACCGCGGTACTCTTCGCAAAAAACTTAAAAAGTACGGCATGAACTAATAGGTTCATACAGTATTTTTGTAAAAAAGGCTTGGTCAGCAATGATTAAGCCTTTTTTATTTTTTGTTCCTCGCAATCCTGTATTTCATCCTCCCTTACCTTCTCTTACCAACCCTTTGTACAAACGTTAGTCAAGCCTGATACATTGAACTGTGATCAGTATTGATTGTGAACTCAATATAAACAGATATAATCAAAGACTTACATTGGATAAAGGAACTAACCTCATGATTTACAAAGAAAGGGAAGATTGGCTTCACGCCATTCTGAATACTCTCCCTGATCATGTCTTTATCCTCAATGAAAACGGTCGCTATATTGAAAGCTTTGGTGGCACTTACCACTCAAAGAAATTCAATGCCGAAAGTTACACTAACCTCTCGTTAAACGATGTTTTGTCATCAAGTAAAGCTTCTGAATTAATAAGTTATATTGATGATGTAATTCGCTCTAATGAGCCAAAAGTCGTCAAATACAGCATCGCACTACAAGACCACCTACTAATGCCAATAGAAGAGCTAGAAGCGTTAGACAACCCAGAGGAAACCTGGTTTGAAGCGATCATCAAACCTGTTGAAAGCTTACAAGGCGACGAAAGTTGGGTAATTTGGTCTGTTCGTGACGTAACGAAAACACACCTACTTGAAAAGCGCCTGAAAGAGCTCTCAGAGACTGATGAGCTAACTGGTGTAATGAATCGACGAGCATTCTTAACCAGCCTAGATAAAGCTCTGAACTCGCATTCTCGCCTATCTCAAACACTCTCCTGCGTCATGATCGATATTGACCACTTTAAAGAGATAAATGACCAAGTCGGTCACTTCTCCGGAGATCAGGTGATCAACCATGTAGCAAAGATATGCCAACGAGCAATCCGTGGCACTGACTTTATTGGTCGGTTAGGAGGAGAAGAGTTTGCAGTGATTTTAGTCAACACCAGCGCGATTCAAGCCTATGATGTAGCAGAAAGGATCAGAGGTGCGATTCAAAACGCCCCATGCCAAGTTGATGGTATCGAAATCAGCACAACCGTAAGTATTGGTGTCGCAGAATATGACGGACAAGTATCTAATGCTAAAGAGCTCATGATTAACGCTGATAAAGCCATGTATTACTCAAAGCACTCTGGACGCAACCAAGTAACACTTCATCACGACTGTATTCCTGATGTCAAAATACAGCACTCCTTAAACCTAAATATCCAAAAGGTTTCTTAGCCCTTCGCTCTTCATCCCCCTTATCTTACATCACCTTATCCACGCACCCTCCAAAACACTCACACGCAGTTCTTTTGCCTAATCGAGTCATAGGACTAGACACAAGCTCGATGTGTTTTAATAGCGAGTTTGAGGCTGTTCTAAAGGCAATGAGAAGTAGTGGCATTGTGAGAGGTTAGGTAATGCGTTAGCACTATCTCATGATCAAGTTAGTCACAGGAAAGATATACAGGGATTGGAAAGTGGTGCGACTTTATAAGAAGGGCTCTGGTGATCAGATTTACTTTGCTCCAAACGTAAAAAAGCCCACTCTCTCGAGTGGGCTTCTTCAAATTTAAAGCCTGGCGATGTCCTACTCTCACATGGGGAAGCCCCACACTACCATCGGCGCTAATTCGTTTCACTTCTGAGTTCGGAATGGAAGTCAGGTGGGTCCAAATCGCTATGGTCGCCAAGCAAATTCTTTAATTCGGAAAACTGATTTTAAGTTCTACTTACACACATTCAATGTTCTTACATTGAGTCCATCAAAACCCCTTGGGTGTTGTATGGTTAAGCCTCACAGGCAATTAGTACAGGTTAGCTCAACGCCTCACAACGCTTACACACCCTGCCTATCAACGTTCTAGTCTCGAACAACCCTTTAGGATACTTAAAGTATCAGGGAAGACTCATCTCAGGGCTCGCTTCCCGCTTAGATGCTTTCAGCGGTTATCGATTCCGAACTTAGCTACCGGGCAATGCGTCTGGCGACACAACCCGAACACCAGAGGTTCGTCCACTCCGGTCCTCTCGTACTAGGAGCAGCCCCCTTCAATCTTCCAACGCCCACGGCAGATAGGGACCGAACTGTCTCACGACGTTCTAAACCCAGCTCGCGTACCACTTTAAATGGCGAACAGCCATACCCTTGGGACCGACTTCAGCCCCAGGATGTGATGAGCCGACATCGAGGTGCCAAACACCGCCGTCGATATGAACTCTTGGGCGGTATCAGCCTGTTATCCCCGGAGTACCTTTTATCCGTTGAGCGATGGCCCTTCCATTCAGAACCACCGGATCACTATGACCTGCTTTCGCACCTGCTCGAACCGTCATTCTCGCAGTCAAGCGGGCTTATGCCATTGCACTAACCTCACGATGTCCAACCGTGATTAGCCCACCTTCGTGCTCCTCCGTTACGCTTTGGGAGGAGACCGCCCCAGTCAAACTACCCACCAGGCACTGTCCGCAACCCCGATTAGGGGTCGACGTTAGAACATCAACACTACAAGGGTGGTATTTCAAGGACGGCTCCACACAATCTAGCGACCGTGCTTCAAAGCCTCCCACCTATCCTACACATGTAGGGTCAATGTTCAGTGCCAAGCTGTAGTAAAGGTTCACGGGGTCTTTCCGTCTAGCCGCGGGTACACTGCATCTTCACAGCGATTTCAATTTCACTGAGTCTCGGGTGGAGACAGCGTGGCCATCATTACGCCATTCGTGCAGGTCGGAACTTACCCGACAAGGAATTTCGCTACCTTAGGACCGTTATAGTTACGGCCGCCGTTTACCGGGGCTTCGATCAAGAGCTTCGACCGAAGTCTAACCCCATCAATTAACCTTCCGGCACCGGGCAGGCGTCACACCGTATACGTCATCTTACGATTTTGCACAGTGCTGTGTTTTTAATAAACAGTTGCAGCCACCTGGTATCTGCGACTCTCAATAGCTCCATCCGCAAGGGACTTCACCGTCGAGAGCGTACCTTCTCCCGAAGTTACGGTACCATTTTGCCTAGTTCCTTCACCCGAGTTCTCTCAAGCGCCTTGGTATTCTCTACCCGACCACCTGTGTCGGTTTGGGGTACGATTCCTTACAATCTGAAGCTTAGAGGCTTTTCCTGGAAGCATGGCATCAATGACTTCACTACCGTAGTAGCTCGACGTCGTGTCTCAGCCTTAAAAAGAGCCGGATTTACCTAACTCTTAAGCCTACGCACTTGAACCTGGACAACCGTCGCCAGGCCCACCTAGCCTTCTCCGTCCCCCCATCGCAATTGTAAGAAGTACGGGAATATTAACCCGTTTCCCATCGACTACGCCTTTCGGCCTCGCCTTAGGGGTCGACTTACCCTGCCCCGATTAACGTTGGACAGGAACCCTTGGTCTTCCGGCGAGGAGGTTTTTCACCCCCTTTATCGTTACTCATGTCAGCATTCGCACTTCTGATACGTCCAGCATGCGTTACCACACACCTTCAACCGCTTACAGAACGCTCCCCTACCCAATGTACTAAAGTACATTGCCGCAGCTTCGGTTTACTACTTAGCCCCGTTACATCTTCCGCGCAGGCCGACTCGACCAGTGAGCTATTACGCTTTCTTTAAATGATGGCTGCTTCTAAGCCAACATCCTGGCTGTCTGAGCCTTCCCACATCGTTTCCCACTTAGTAGTAATTTGGGACCTTAGCTGGCGGTCTGGGTTGTTTCCCTCTCCACGACGGACGTTAGCACCCGCCGTGTGTCTCCCGGATAGTACTTACTGGTATTCGGAGTTTGCAAAGGGTTGGTAAGTCGGGATGACCCCCTAGCCTTAACAGTGCTCTACCCCCAGTAGTATTCGTCCGAGGCGCTACCTAAATAGCTTTCGGGGAGAACCAGCTATCTCCAGGTTTGATTGGCCTTTCACCCCTAGCCACAAGTCATCCGCTAATTTTTCAACATTAGTCGGTTCGGTCCTCCAGTTGATGTTACTCAACCTTCAACCTGCCCATGGCTAGATCACCTGGTTTCGGGTCTATATCCAGAGACTGAACGCCCAGTTAAGACTCGGTTTCCCTACGGCTCCCCTAGATGGTTAACCTTGCCACTGAATATAAGTCGCTGACCCATTATACAAAAGGTACGCAGTCACACCACGAAGGTGCTCCTACTGCTTGTACGTACACGGTTTCAGGTTCTATTTCACTCCCCTCACAGGGGTTCTTTTCGCCTTTCCCTCACGGTACTGGTTCACTATCGGTCAGTCAGTAGTATTTAGCCTTGGAGGATGGTCCCCCCATATTCAGACAGGATATCACGTGTCCCGCCCTACTCGATTTCACTTTATATGCGTTGCCGGTTACGGGGCTATCACCCTGTATCGCACAACTTTCCAGAAGTTTCACCTGACGCATAAAAAGCTTAAGGGCTAGTCCAATTTCGCTCGCCGCTACTTTCGGAATCTCGGTTGATTTCTTTTCCTCGGGGTACTTAGATGTTTCAGTTCCCCCGGTTCGCCTCGCTGCGCTATGTATTCACGCAGCGATACTAGCTTATGCTAGTGGGTTTCCCCATTCGGAAATCCCAGACTCAAATGGTTTTTACTACCTAATCTGGGCTTATCGCAAGTTAATACGTCCTTCATCGCCTCTGACTGCCAAGGCATCCACCGTGTACGCTTAGTCACTTAACCATACAACCCGAAGGAGTTTCGAGTTGATGAACAAGTCACCAAAGTTGTCTGCAATTTTTATACATGATGCAGACTTGATTTTGCCGGACTCAAATTCCAAGAACACTTGAATGTGTTGTATTGGTGTTTGTCATAAAGACAAACATTGAGAACTTTACAAACAAACTTAAAAGTTTGTTTTGTCAGCTTTCCAAATTGTTAAAGAGCTAGATTTCTTTCGAAACCATTTTTAAAAGCACTCATCGAATGCGCTTAAAGATGGTGGAGCTAAGCAGGATCGAACTGCTGACCTCCTGCGTGCAAGGCAGGCGCTCTCCCAGCTGAGCTATAGCCCCATCAAGGTGTCGATACTGTATGCCAATTCCTTGGGAAGGGAATTGGTGGGTCTGAGTGGACTCGAACCACCGACCTCTCGCTTATCAGGCGAACGCTCTAACCACCTGAGCTACAGACCCAGTATCGTCTCTTTTTTATAAACCGTATCAATCTGTGTGGACACTCATCGTGAGTAATCATCGTATAAGGAGGTGATCCAGCGCCAGGTTCCCCTAGCGCTACCTTGTTACGACTTCACCCCAGTCATGAACCACAAAGTGGTAAGCGTCCTCCCGAAGGTTAAACTACCTACTTCTTTTGCAGCCCACTCCCATGGTGTGACGGGCGGTGTGTACAAGGCCCGGGAACGTATTCACCGTGGCATTCTGATCCACGATTACTAGCGATTCCGACTTCACGGAGTCGAGTTGCAGACTCCGATCCGGACTACGACGCACTTTTTGGGATTCGCTCACTCTCGCAAGTTGGCCGCCCTCTGTATGCGCCATTGTAGCACGTGTGTAGCCCTACTCGTAAGGGCCATGATGACTTGACGTCGTCCCCACCTTCCTCCGGTTTATCACCGGCAGTCTCCCTGGAGTTCCCACCCGAAGTGCTGGCAAACAAGGATAAGGGTTGCGCTCGTTGCGGGACTTAACCCAACATTTCACAACACGAGCTGACGACAGCCATGCAGCACCTGTCTCAGAGTTCCCGAAGGCACCAATCCATCTCTGGAAAGTTCTCTGGATGTCAAGAGTAGGTAAGGTTCTTCGCGTTGCATCGAATTAAACCACATGCTCCACCGCTTGTGCGGGCCCCCGTCAATTCATTTGAGTTTTAATCTTGCGACCGTACTCCCCAGGCGGTCTACTTAACGCGTTAGCTCCGAAAGCCACGGCTCAAGGCCACAACCTCCAAGTAGACATCGTTTACGGCGTGGACTACCAGGGTATCTAATCCTGTTTGCTCCCCACGCTTTCGCATCTGAGTGTCAGTATCTGTCCAGGGGGCCGCCTTCGCCACCGGTATTCCTTCAGATCTCTACGCATTTCACCGCTACACCTGAAATTCTACCCCCCTCTACAGTACTCTAGTCTGCCAGTTTCAAATGCTATTCCGAGGTTGAGCCCCGGGCTTTCACATCTGACTTAACAAACCACCTGCATGCGCTTTACGCCCAGTAATTCCGATTAACGCTCGCACCCTCCGTATTACCGCGGCTGCTGGCACGGAGTTAGCCGGTGCTTCTTCTGTCGCTAACGTCAAATAATGCAGCTATTAACTACACTACCTTCCTCACGACTGAAAGTGCTTTACAACCCGAAGGCCTTCTTCACACACGCGGCATGGCTGCATCAGGCTTGCGCCCATTGTGCAATATTCCCCACTGCTGCCTCCCGTAGGAGTCTGGACCGTGTCTCAGTTCCAGTGTGGCTGATCATCCTCTCAGACCAGCTAGGGATCGTCGCCTTGGTGAGCCATTACCTCACCAACTAGCTAATCCCACCTAGGCATATCCTGACGCGAGAGGCCCGAAGGTCCCCCTCTTTGACCCGTAGGTATTATGCGGTATTAGCCATCGTTTCCAATGGTTATCCCCCACATCAGGGCAATTTCCTAGGCATTACTCACCCGTCCGCCGCTCGACGCCGTTATCGTTCCCCGAAGGTTCAGATAACTCGTTTCCGCTCGACTTGCATGTGTTAGGCCTGCCGCCAGCGTTCAATCTGAGCCATGATCAAACTCTTCAATTTAAGATTTTGTTCGGCTCAATGAATACTGAACATTACATAAGTAATGTTTGAATTGACTGTGCTGAATCTTTCGATTCAATGGTCACTTCGTTTCATTGAAACCTAATTTGATACCGAAGTATCTAATTGGATTATCATCAACGAGTGCCCACACAGATTGATAGGTCTATATTGTTAAAGAGCTTGGCTTTCAGTGCCTTAGCACTTAAGCGAGGTGCGTATAATACGCTTTCCACTTTGAAAGTCAACATAAAACTCTAAATTTATTTAGAACTTTATGGTGACTCGTCTGTATTCAGACAAGTCGGAAATAAAGCCTGGCGATGTCCTACTCTCACATGGGGAAGCCCCACACTACCATCGGCGCTAATTCGTTTCACTTCTGAGTTCGGAATGGAAATCAGGTGGGTCCAAATCGCTATGGTCGCCAAGCAAATTCTTTAATCTGGAAAACTGATTTTAAGTTCTACTTACACACATTCAATGTTCTTACATCGAGTCCATCAAAACCCCTTGGGTGTTGTATGGTTAAGCCTCACGGGCAATTAGTACAGGTTAGCTCAACGCCTCACAACGCTTACACACCCTGCCTATCAACGTTCTAGTCTCGAACAACCCTTTAGGATACTTAAAGTATCAGGGAAGACTCATCTCAGGGCTCGCTTCCCGCTTAGATGCTTTCAGCGGTTATCGATTCCGAACTTAGCTACCGGGCAATGCGTCTGGCGACACAACCCGAACACCAGAGGTTCGTCCACTCCGGTCCTCTCGTACTAGGAGCAGCCCCCTTCAATCTTCCAACGCCCACGGCAGATAGGGACCGAACTGTCTCACGACGTTCTAAACCCAGCTCGCGTACCACTTTAAATGGCGAACAGCCATACCCTTGGGACCGACTTCAGCCCCAGGATGTGATGAGCCGACATCGAGGTGCCAAACACCGCCGTCGATATGAACTCTTGGGCGGTATCAGCCTGTTATCCCCGGAGTACCTTTTATCCGTTGAGCGATGGCCCTTCCATTCAGAACCACCGGATCACTATGACCTGCTTTCGCACCTGCTCGAACCGTCATTCTCGCAGTCAAGCGGGCTTATGCCATTGCACTAACCTCACGATGTCCAACCGTGATTAGCCCACCTTCGTGCTCCTCCGTTACGCTTTGGGAGGAGACCGCCCCAGTCAAACTACCCACCAGGCACTGTCCGCAACCCCGATTAGGGGTCGACGTTAGAACATCAACACTACAAGGGTGGTATTTCAAGGACGGCTCCACACAATCTAGCGACCGTGCTTCAAAGCCTCCCACCTATCCTACACATGTAGGGTCAATGTTCAGTGCCAAGCTGTAGTAAAGGTTCACGGGGTCTTTCCGTCTAGCCGCGGGTACACTGCATCTTCACAGCGATTTCAATTTCACTGAGTCTCGGGTGGAGACAGCGTGGCCATCATTACGCCATTCGTGCAGGTCGGAACTTACCCGACAAGGAATTTCGCTACCTTAGGACCGTTATAGTTACGGCCGCCGTTTACCGGGGCTTCGATCAAGAGCTTCGACCGAAGTCTAACCCCATCAATTAACCTTCCGGCACCGGGCAGGCGTCACACCGTATACGTCATCTTACGATTTTGCACAGTGCTGTGTTTTTAATAAACAGTTGCAGCCACCTGGTATCTGCGACTCTCAATAGCTCCATCCGCAAGGGACTTCACCGTCGAGAGCGTACCTTCTCCCGAAGTTACGGTACCATTTTGCCTAGTTCCTTCACCCGAGTTCTCTCAAGCGCCTTGGTATTCTCTACCCGACCACCTGTGTCGGTTTGGGGTACGATTCCTTACAATCTGAAGCTTAGAGGCTTTTCCTGGAAGCATGGCATCAATGACTTCACTACCGTAGTAGCTCGACGTCGTGTCTCAGCCTTAAAAAGAGCCGGATTTACCTAACTCTTAAGCCTACGCACTTGAACCTGGACAACCGTCGCCAGGCCCACCTAGCCTTCTCCGTCCCCCCATCGCAATTGTAAGAAGTACGGGAATATTAACCCGTTTCCCATCGACTACGCCTTTCGGCCTCGCCTTAGGGGTCGACTTACCCTGCCCCGATTAACGTTGGACAGGAACCCTTGGTCTTCCGGCGAGGAGGTTTTTCACCCCCTTTATCGTTACTCATGTCAGCATTCGCACTTCTGATACGTCCAGCATGCGTTACCACACACCTTCAACCGCTTACAGAACGCTCCCCTACCCAATGTACTAAAGTACATTGCCGCAGCTTCGGTTTACTACTTAGCCCCGTTACATCTTCCGCGCAGGCCGACTCGACCAGTGAGCTATTACGCTTTCTTTAAATGATGGCTGCTTCTAAGCCAACATCCTGGCTGTCTGAGCCTTCCCACATCGTTTCCCACTTAGTAGTAATTTGGGACCTTAGCTGGCGGTCTGGGTTGTTTCCCTCTCCACGACGGACGTTAGCACCCGCCGTGTGTCTCCCGGATAGTACTTACTGGTATTCGGAGTTTGCAAAGGGTTGGTAAGTCGGGATGACCCCCTAGCCTTAACAGTGCTCTACCCCCAGTAGTATTCGTCCGAGGCGCTACCTAAATAGCTTTCGGGGAGAACCAGCTATCTCCAGGTTTGATTGGCCTTTCACCCCTAGCCACAAGTCATCCGCTAATTTTTCAACATTAGTCGGTTCGGTCCTCCAGTTGATGTTACTCAACCTTCAACCTGCCCATGGCTAGATCACCTGGTTTCGGGTCTATATCCAGAGACTGAACGCCCAGTTAAGACTCGGTTTCCCTACGGCTCCCCTAGATGGTTAACCTTGCCACTGAATATAAGTCGCTGACCCATTATACAAAAGGTACGCAGTCACACCACGAAGGTGCTCCTACTGCTTGTACGTACACGGTTTCAGGTTCTATTTCACTCCCCTCACAGGGGTTCTTTTCGCCTTTCCCTCACGGTACTGGTTCACTATCGGTCAGTCAGTAGTATTTAGCCTTGGAGGATGGTCCCCCCATATTCAGACAGGATATCACGTGTCCCGCCCTACTCGATTTCACTTTAAATGCGTTGCCGGTTACGGGGCTATCACCCTGTATCGCACAACTTTCCAGAAGTTTCACCTGACGCATAAAAAGCTTAAGGGCTAGTCCAATTTCGCTCGCCGCTACTTTCGGAATCTCGGTTGATTTCTTTTCCTCGGGGTACTTAGATGTTTCAGTTCCCCCGGTTCGCCTCGCTGCGCTATGTATTCACGCAGCGATACTAGCTTATGCTAGTGGGTTTCCCCATTCGGAAATCCCAGATTCAAATGGTTTTTACTACCTAATCTGGGCTTATCGCAAGTTAATACGTCCTTCATCGCCTCTGACTGCCAAGGCATCCACCGTGTACGCTTAGTCACTTAACCATACAACCCGAAGGAGTTTCGAGTTGATGAACAAGTCACCAAAGTTGTCTGCAATTTTTATACATGATGCAGACTCGATTTTGCCGGACTCAAATTCCAAGAACACTTGAATGTGTTGTATTGGTGTTTGTCATAAAGACAAACATTGAGAACTTTACAAACAAACTTAAAAGTTTGTTTTGTCAGCTTTCCAAATTGTTAAAGAGCTATGTTAGCTACAAGCTTGCGCTTGTGAACTATCAATCTGTGTGGACACTCATCGTGAGTAATCATCGTATAAGGAGGTGATCCAGCGCCAGGTTCCCCTAGCGCTACCTTGTTACGACTTCACCCCAGTCATGAACCACAAAGTGGTAAGCGTCCTCCCGAAGGTTAAACTACCTACTTCTTTTGCAGCCCACTCCCATGGTGTGACGGGCGGTGTGTACAAGGCCCGGGAACGTATTCACCGTGGCATTCTGATCCACGATTACTAGCGATTCCGACTTCACGGAGTCGAGTTGCAGACTCCGATCCGGACTACGACGCACTTTTTGGGATTCGCTCACTCTCGCAAGTTGGCCGCCCTCTGTATGCGCCATTGTAGCACGTGTGTAGCCCTACTCGTAAGGGCCATGATGACTTGACGTCGTCCCCACCTTCCTCCGGTTTATCACCGGCAGTCTCCCTGGAGTTCCCACCCGAAGTGCTGGCAAACAAGGATAAGGGTTGCGCTCGTTGCGGGACTTAACCCAACATTTCACAACACGAGCTGACGACAGCCATGCAGCACCTGTCTCAGAGTTCCCGAAGGCACCAATCCATCTCTGGAAAGTTCTCTGGATGTCAAGAGTAGGTAAGGTTCTTCGCGTTGCATCGAATTAAACCACATGCTCCACCGCTTGTGCGGGCCCCCGTCAATTCATTTGAGTTTTAATCTTGCGACCGTACTCCCCAGGCGGTCTACTTAACGCGTTAGCTCCGAAAGCCACGGCTCAAGGCCACAACCTCCAAGTAGACATCGTTTACGGCGTGGACTACCAGGGTATCTAATCCTGTTTGCTCCCCACGCTTTCGCATCTGAGTGTCAGTATCTGTCCAGGGGGCCGCCTTCGCCACCGGTATTCCTTCAGATCTCTACGCATTTCACCGCTACACCTGAAATTCTACCCCCCTCTACAGTACTCTAGTCTGCCAGTTTCAAATGCTATTCCGAGGTTGAGCCCCGGGCTTTCACATCTGACTTAACAAACCACCTGCATGCGCTTTACGCCCAGTAATTCCGATTAACGCTCGCACCCTCCGTATTACCGCGGCTGCTGGCACGGAGTTAGCCGGTGCTTCTTCTGTCGCTAACGTCAAATAATGCAGCTATTAACTACACTACCTTCCTCACGACTGAAAGTGCTTTACAACCCGAAGGCCTTCTTCACACACGCGGCATGGCTGCATCAGGCTTGCGCCCATTGTGCAATATTCCCCACTGCTGCCTCCCGTAGGAGTCTGGACCGTGTCTCAGTTCCAGTGTGGCTGATCATCCTCTCAGACCAGCTAGGGATCGTCGCCTTGGTGAGCCATTACCTCACCAACTAGCTAATCCCACCTAGGCATATCCTGACGCGAGAGGCCCGAAGGTCCCCCTCTTTGACCCGAAGGTATTATGCGGTATTAGCCATCGTTTCCAATGGTTATCCCCCACATCAGGGCAATTTCCTAGGCATTACTCACCCGTCCGCCGCTCGACGCCGTTATCGTTCCCCGAAGGTTCAGATAACTCGTTTCCGCTCGACTTGCATGTGTTAGGCCTGCCGCCAGCGTTCAATCTGAGCCATGATCAAACTCTTCAATTTAAGATTTTGTTCGGCTCAATGAATACTGAACATTACATAAGTAATGTTTGAATTGACTGTGCTGAATCTTTCGATTCAATGGTCACTTCGTTTCATTGAAACCTAATTTGATACCGCTTTCCGTTAAGAAAGAAATATCTAATTGGATTATCATCAACGAGTGCCCACACAGATTGATAGGTTCTTATTTTTAAAGAGCTTTTCTAACATTTTCAGCAACTTAGTTGCTCGTCGTTAGGGGTGCGTATCTTACTTCACACCGTGAGAGAGTCAAGCATTTTTTTAAATTCTTTTTTCTCTCTTCCGACTCGCTGTGTGACTTTCGTCTCACTCCGTGTCGGTGGATGCGCAGTATAGGGAGTTGAGAAATTAGCACAAGCGTTTTTTGCAAAAAAACTTTCAACCGAACAAATAACAAACACTTTGTTCAGATATACGGCAAAACAGAGGATCTTTGACGTAATTATTCGATCCTAGAGAGGAGTAAAGTCAGACTTCATTGCAGTCTTCTCGTAGTTTTTCGTCACGTTCTCCTCTTCTTTTCACAGAAATTAAAGGTAAGCCGTCTTACCAATAACCAGTTTCGACTATGGTCTATTTAAACAAAAATCGATTTTTAATTCAGATCACTGCACTTCCTTACATATCGATCAAGAATGATTCTCGTTATCACTATTGGAGAGTTATTCATGAAAGCCGCAGTTGTTAGTGAATTTAAAGGTCCGCTTGTTATCAAGGATATTCCTTTACCCAACGTTAAACCTCGTGATGTACTCGTAAAGGTTCATGCATGTGGTGTTTGTCATACTGATCTGCACGCTTGTCATGGCGATTGGCCGGTAAAACCCAAAATGCCTCTGGTACCAGGACATGAAGGTGTGGGTGAAATCGTCGAAGTTGGCAGCGAGATACATCATCTCAAAGCAGGTGATCGTGTTGGTGTTCCTTGGTTGTATAGTGCATGTGGTCATTGCGACTATTGTTTAGAAGGGCAAGAGACGCTGTGTTTAGATCAACATAACGCTGGTTATTCCGTTGATGGCGGTTATGCAGAGTTCTGTCTTGCTCATGGTGAGTACGTCGTGAAGATTCCAGATGGCTTAAGCTATGTGGATGCAGCTCCCCTCTTCTGTGCAGGTGTTACCACTTATAAGGCGCTCAAAGTAACAGATGTAAAACCAGGTCAATGGGTGGCAATTGTCGGTGCAGGTGGTTTAGGTCATTTAGCCATTCAATATGCTGTAGCTATGGGCATGAATGTTATTGCTGTAGATACTGGTGATGAGAAGCTCGCACTCGCTAAAAGTCTAGGTGCGCAACACACCATCGACTTTATGAAAGAGAAACCATCAGAGCGTATTAAGACCATCACTAATGGCGGCGTGCATGGCGTTGTATGTACTGCAGTATCGAAGCCTGCATTCCAAGAGGCTTATCACTCCATACGCCGTGGTGGCGCATGCGTTCTTGTTGGTCTTCCTCCTGAAGAGATGCCAATCCCTATCTTTGATACGGTGCTAAATGGTGTCAAAGTGATTGGCTCTATTGTTGGCACACGCAAAGACTTGCAAGAGTGCTTACAATTCGCAGCAGAAGGAAAAGTAAAAGCCATTACCGAAGTTAAACATCTTGAAGATATCAATGACATCTTTGCTGATATGGAGAAAGGTGAAATTAATGGGCGTATCGTGATGGAGTTTGCCTAGCTTTGGCTGTTGATATCTTTTCTATATAGATAGCAAAAAAAGAGCGGCACTTTCATGCTGCTCTTTTGGTCTTTGCTTTTTACTTGGGGTACTTCAGGTGAAGTCTTGGAAAAGTTATTCTTCTATATAGAAGAAAAGATCAGAGCATCCTTGCCCTTCTCTTTACGACAGAATAGTTAGGGGTATATCTAAATGCCGTTATTGTTCGATGACGCATTGAGCTCGTAAGAGTGGAGCATGCTTGCATTCCCAATAGCGTCATCTTCGAGAGGAACTTAGTTCTTCAATACTTTTACGGTGTAGCTACCATCTTTTTGTTGGTATAGACCGTGGATGTCGGTTTCGAAACCTGGGTAATGCGCACCGATCTCACAAAGCATCTCTAGGAAGTCCAGCACAGGGCGAGACTCTTGAGTCACCATTTCACCAGGAAGTACTAGTGGCACACCTGGAGGGTAAGGAAGGATCATGTTCGCACTTACGCGACCAACCATTTCTTCCAGTTTGATTTCTTCTACGTTACCGCGAAGCTCTTCTTGCCATGCTGCGTGTGGTGTTACTTTCATTTCTGGAAGAACATCGAACGCTTTGTACATTAGCTCTGGTAGGTTGTATTTCTTAGTTAGGTCATGAATTGCTTGTGCTAGTTCTTGAACGCGCATGCCTTCATAAAAGCTTGGATCTTCGTTGTATAGCGAAGGTAGGAAGCTCTTGATGGTTAGGTTCAAGTCGTAGCCACGCTTAAATTCAGTTAGACCGCGTAGCAATTGCATTGCTTTTGATTTGTCGATACCGATTGAGAATAGGAACAACAAGTTGTATGGACCTGTTTTCTCTACCACGATGCCGCGCTCGTCTAGGAATTTAGCCACCAGCGAAGCAGGAATACCTGATTCTTCTAGTTCGCCTTCTTTATTCATCCCTGGAGTCAGTAGCGTTACTTTGATTGGGTCAAGATACATGTGGTTATCATCCATGTTCTTGAAGCCGTGCCATGTGTCGCTAGGGTCTAGTTTCCAACATTCTGTGGTATCGATGTTTTCTGGTTGCCATACATCGAAGAACCAGCTGTCGCTTTCTGCTTCTAGACGTTTGATCTCTTTACGGAAGCGGATTGCGCGATCGATAGAGTCTTGCATCAACTTCTTACCAGTGTTGCCGCGCATCATTGCCGCTGCAGTTTCAGTAGAAGCAACAATGCCGTACTGAGGTGAAGTTGAAGTGTGCATCATGAATGCTTCGTTGAAAGATTCTTTATCAAAGTCACCTTTCACGTGAATCATTGAAGCTTGTGAGAACGCTGCCAACAGTTTGTGTGTTGATTGTGTCTCGTAGAACACTTTGCCTGGCATCGCTTCACCACTCATACCACATTTACCTTCGTAAATTGGGTTGAAGTTAGTGTAAGGCACCCAAGCACTGTCGAAGTGGATGTGTTTACAATCTAGCGACTCTTTGATGAATTGTGTGTTGTACAGCAAGCCATCGTAAGTTGAGTTAGTCACTACTGCGTAAGTTGGTGCTGTTGCACCTGGTGTTTTCGCCACTTTCTCTGCGATTACATCGCGGCTGAATTCGCTTTGTGGGATACCACCAAGGATGCCGTATGCGTTACGAGTTGGGCGGAAGTAGATTGGTGTCACGTCGCTCATCATCATTAGGTGAGTCAGAGACTTGTGACAGTTACGGTCAATCAGTACTGTGCTGCCTGCTGGCGCTGAGTACATACCAACGATTTTATTCGATGTAGACGTACCGTTAGTTACGATGTACGAGCTGTCTGCATTGAATGTACGTGCGATGTATTCTTCAGCATCTTTATGTGGACCTGAGTGGTCTAGTAGAGAACCTAGTTCAGGCATTGAAATTGATACGTCCGCTTTGAATGTGTTTGGACCGTAAAAATCGTAGAAGATGCTACCAGCAGGGCTTTTCTGGAATGCAGTACCACCCATGTGACCTGGAGTACAGAAGGTGTATTTACCTTCTTCTACGTATTTGAATAGCGCTTTAGTGAATGGAGGCATGATGGCATCTTTGTATGCCTCAGTCGCTTGGTTGATTTTGATAGCGATGTCGTCAGCCATACCTAAAGCGTACTCGAAGAAGCTCACGTTTAGACGTAGGTCTGTTAGTGAAATGTCTAGAGTAGACTGTTCGTTAGCAAATGCGTGAACAGGCAGTTTTTCGTTGATTTGGCTGATACGTTCACATAGCTCAAGTGAGTATTTATCCCAGTCGAACAGCACACCGCAAATGCGTGGGTTCATCTCAATCATTTTGATCAAGTCTTTATCATCTACTGGGTAAACCACTTCGTAGCCCGCTTTCTCAAGAGCAGCGTGAAGTTGACGAACTGGCTCTTCTTTAAAGAACACACCCATGTGGTTCAAGATAGCGAATATATTCATTTGGACATCTCCAAGGCGAATGAGGGCGCTCTTTGCCATTTACAGGCAATGAGTAAGGTGAGCGCCGCGTGAATTTGGGTTTATGGGCTGGCACCGTAGTGCCAGCGTTTTGGGGATTAGTTGCTTGCTTGGGCAGGCATGTCGTCAGCGTGCATTTTCACGTACTGAGCAAGACCTGCTTTTTTGCTGTAGAACATCAAGATAACTAGAGAAACGATGAAGGTTGCTGTTAGCGTACCGCCCTCTGCACCCGCTAGTGCGATGAAGCAGAACAGACAAGCCACACCAGAGAACAGCATTACGAAGCCGTTACGTGTTGTCATACCTTCGAAGCGAATCAAGTTAATGCTTGAGTAGAAGTAAGGCAGCATAGTTAGTAGAACTGCGTCAGTCGTTAGCTGGTTGAACAGGTCTGATGCGTGTGCTGTTTTAGAGCTGAAGAACATCAGTACAACCATTAACGCAGTCATCTTGATTGACGCAAGGATTAGACCTTTCTTAGGCACACCGTTTTTATCAGTTTCACCATAGATTTTAGGGAAGTTGCCGTCGTTTGCTGCGCGTTTACCCGCTTCACCTACTAGCATCATCCAAGAACCTAGCGAAGTGAAACATGCTAGTGCTGTAAATGCTGATACGAATGGCGCTGTCCAGCTACCGAATAGCTCAGTTGTTGCTAGTGCAAATGGCGCACCTGATGCCGCAACTTCTGACGCAGGGAACATGCCGCTGATCATTTGAGTTGATAGGATGTAAATCACACCTGCGATACCAGTACCCAACATAGTTGCTAGTGGTACGGTACGTTTAGGGTTTTCTACCATACCAGTAGATACCGCTGCTGATTCCACACCTACGAATGACCATAGACAGATAAGAACCGCAGTTACTACCGCGTGGCTGTCAGTGCCTGCTGATACGTTCCAGTTTTGGCTGTAAAGCGCAGTATCGAAGTGCGTCCAACCAAATGCGGCTGTACCAACAACTGGGATAAGGATAAGAACTAGACCAAGCGTACATAGACGGCTTACCCAGCTACCACCAAGTAGATTGACGAAAGTGAAGATCCATACCGATGCAATCGTCGCAATACCTGCTGGGATTGGGTTATTAAGCACAGGGAAGAATACTGAAAGGTAAGAAACACCTGTAATGGCAATAGCCAGGTTACCGATCCAGTTCGCGTGGTAATAAAGAACGCCCGTTTGGAAACCAAATACCGGAGACACTTCGCCAGCATAAGCGATAGGACCACCTTCTTGTGGGTTTTTGGTTGCCAGACGAGCGTAAACGAACGCCAGACTCAGTGCACCGACCAAACAGATCAGCCAACTGAAGATTGAAACAGAGCCTACAGAGGCAAGACTAGAAGGTAATAGTGCAATACCACTACCCATCATGTTACCGGCTACGACACCCGTACAGGCAATAAGGCCGATTTTTTTCGCATTCGATGACATAACATCTCCAAATCTATTCTACTCGAGTCAACATGACTCAAACTGAATGGTTATTAGCGAGATGCTATGAGGAGGAATCTGCTCGACCTCGCTAAATTTCGAAGTGAAGACTACGCCCAAAAACTGGGAAAAAAATAAACTTGGCGTTATCAATAAAACAATTAGCCCATCGGTATAAAGTTGAGATAAACCTTATAAACACAAAAATATAAAACCAATAAATACAGAAGGTTAGCCCAATAACATCAAACGCTCTTACCGGAAACCTAAAAACATCAACCTCAACAAATTTTCCATCAAGCTTATCAACCTCTATCAACATCAAAAGAAACCATGGCTAATTACCCAAACTGTTGACGCCGCTTTTTCCTACCTTTATTGCTCCGTTGACTTACATCAAACTTCCCTCTTCTTTTCCCCTCGTTCTGCATAGATACCAACGTAAGTACACATAAACAACAGTGTGGTTGTGACAGACAATAAGTACACAAACCAAAGGTAGAGCAATGGGGAAAAAAGGTAGATCTAGCAAAAACTCGATAAGAGCCGCTCATTAATAAACACAAGCAAAATACAAAGATGGTGAGATAGAAGATAGAAGATAGAAGATAGAATGAAAAGCCTACCCCCCTGTAAAGCAAGCTCTATTCAAAAAGTAAGAAGATAGCGATTTAATAACGTAGAGACAAAAAAGCCCCTCACCGAAGTGAAGGGCTAAGTGTCTCTGATTGATAAAAGAGGGCTTACTACAACATACGAACCACAGAAGGGTGCACTGCTCGATACATGGCGTAATCAATCGCCTTCATATTGCTTGGAAAGACCAAGTTTTCGCACAGCAAATAGGTCTCTACAGATGTATCTATATAGAATGCTTCACTGTAAGACTCACTTGCCCAATCCAAATCACCATCCAATTCCGCGTGCTTGCCTCTAATGACATAAGACAGAACTGAGTCTCGAACCTCGAGAGCTTGATTCAAATGCTGCTTAGCCAAATCGATGTCACCTGCAATGGTCTCATGCAGCGCTAACGCTTCATAAATACGTGGCTGAATTGGTCCCACCATCATCTTTGAATTGGTTTCCAATTTCTCACTCAACTGCTGAACTCTGCCTTTTCTCAGCTCCAATGCAGGATCAAGCGCCTTTTGCACATGATAGGCAATCAACAGCTCAGCTTGTACATAAGCGTTATCCGGTTCAATCTCGAGAATTCTCTCCATCAAGTCGATACCGTGCTGGAATTGATTCGCATCCGACACATTCAAGTAGTGGTTTGCCTCAACAAACAGCTCCAATGCGTCTGGGTTCATTGGCATACCCGCCACCAGCACCTTGGATTTTAATTTTGCATCTGGCACTTTTAGTGCGCGCATCAAATCTAGAGAGGCTTGCTGCATAACCGACTTCAAATGGCTATTGGTTAACGCGTATTGGCGGCTGAACAAAACCTTTTCGGAGGAGTTATTGCGATATTCCACCTCAAGGAAGCTGCCACCGTCGTTTTCTTTAACACGTACCACCACAGACTTACCCGGTACAATACCAGTAGTAAAGGTCGCCTTTTTCAACATGACTCGATAATCACTGACTTGAGCCACATCTGCCATCAACTTCTGTGCAAACCCGTCGGCTAAGTCATAGCTACGACCTTCTTTGCTGAAGTTATCCTGAAACTTGAATTCGATAAGGTGAGTATCAATGGCTTGTGTAATGCGCACTTCAGATTGCTTATAGGTAAACACCCCCATCACCACGACCAAAATACTGATCCAAATGAAGTTCATGAAACCTAATCGCCAAGGGCTGATTTTATTCGGCTTGCGCGGTGCTTTTTTCTCTTTTGACATCTCGCATACAGCGCGAGTTAACGGACCTGCCGGAAATGCAATCGTAGAAGTTGAGATTTCTGATTGTTCTTCTTCGATTTCTTCTACGATCGGAGCAAGAATCTCTGTATCACAATGGCGGCGAGCGAGGAATTCCTCGTGCGTCATCGGCGTCACATTTGCTACCAACTTGTAACCACGTTTAGGCACAGTGATCACGTAGCTGGTGTTTTCTTCTCGACCGTCGCGCAGCAGTTTACGCAGTTCAAAAATGGATTGCGTCACAACTTGGTCTGTCACAATCGCACCCGCCCAAACGTATTGGATCAGCTCTTCGCGGTTGAATACTTCACTAGCGTGCTCTGCAAGAAAATGCAGCAAATTAATTAAGCGTGGCTCAACGGTAACTTCCCTGTCTTGTCGATACAGCTTATTTTCATCAACGCTCAAAACCCAGTCATTGATTTGAAAATAGACTCCAACCATGTATGAAAACTCTCGTATCTAATAGACAGCGTCGCTTTAGGAATAGATAGGACTACACATTCTTACAGTCGACTAAAGCCGAGATTATAGGTGGGAAAACGGCTTGAACCTAGAAAAGCAAGCCGCCAAAAATGCAAACTTAAATTAAGTAGCACGCTACTCAAGGGCTGCGAGGATAGAACAGTGGCTGGCATCGTCATTGTTATGCCCACAGCAAGCGTCATTGATCTTCTTTAATGCGGTGCGAATCTTTGTCAGTTCCGCTATTTTTTCATCAATTAAAGTTAACTTTGCAGAAGTGATAGCTTTTACTTCTGCACAGCTGTGTTCTGTCGCTTCTAATTTGATTTCTAGAAGCTCTTTTATTTCCTCTAAACTTAAGCCAAGCTCTTTCGCTTTGAGAATGAAGCGTACCTGTTTTTGGTTTTCTTCGTTGTATAAGCGATAGCCCGATTCACTTCGCCCTGCGGGCTGGATCAGTGTATTTTTTTCGTAGAAACGTAATGTATCGGCAGTCACACCACAGCGTTTCGCCAGTTCACCTATCTGAAACATAACTTTCCTTATTAACTATCTCGTTACTTTTAAAGCCAAAGATCGAGTTTTTTGCAATTATTTTTGAGATGCCAAACGATTGCGCGAGCTTTTTTGTAATAAATTGGTTAGAATACGCGCCATCAAATAGTGGAGACTGTTTTCTAAGCATGAAAACACCTGCAAAGGTCTTTACCAAAACTGGCCAATATTTTACCCCATGAGGTAAAAACAAGTTCATTTTTGGCAAACATCTTTAACTCCGTGAATTTGAGGAAAATGGAAGCATGAACAACGCTCGTCCTATTCGCCGTGCGCTTATCAGCGTATCAGACAAAACAGGTATTGTTGAGTTTGCACAAGCTCTTGCTGAGCGCGGTGTCGATATCCTATCTACTGGTGGTACGGCTCGTCTACTTGCTGAGCAAGGCATCGCAGTAACCGAAGTCTCTGACTACACTGGTTTCCCAGAAATGATGGACGGTCGCGTTAAGACGCTTCACCCGAAAGTTCACGGTGGTGTACTGGGTCGCCGTGGTCAAGATGATGACGTGATGGAAAAACACGGCATCAACCCTATCGATATGGTTGTTGTTAACCTATACCCATTCGCAGAAACCGTCGCAAAAGAGGGTTGTACTCTAGCTGACGCAGTTGAAAACATCGATATCGGCGGTCCAACTATGGTTCGCTCTGCTGCGAAAAACCACAAAGACGTGACTATCGTCGTTAACGCAGGTGATTACCAGCGCGTAATCGCAGAGATGGATGCAAACGACAAATCCCTTACTCTAGATACCCGTTTCGACCTTGCTATCGCAGCATTTGAGCACACTGCGGCTTACGATGGCATGATCGCAAACTACTTCGGCACTATGGTTCCATCTTACGGTGAGAACAAAGAAGGTGATGAACCTTCTCCTGAAAACAAGAGCAAATTCCCTCGAACATTCAACCAACAGTTCGAGAAAAAACAAGATATGCGCTACGGTGAGAATAGCCACCAAGCAGCTGCTTTTTACGTAGAAGCAAACCCACAAGAGGCGTCTGTTTCTACTGCTCGCCAAATCCAAGGTAAAGCCCTTTCTTACAACAACATCGCAGACACAGATGCAGCACTTGAGTGTGTGAAAGAGTTCAACGAACCAGCATGTGTGATCGTAAAACACGCGAACCCATGTGGTGTGGCTCTAGGTAAAGACATCCTAGAAGCGTACAACCGCGCTTACCAAACTGACCCAACATCTGCATTCGGCGGCATCATTGCATTCAACCAAGAGCTAGATGCTGAAACAGCAACCGCTATTGTTGAACGTCAATTCGTTGAAGTCATCATCGCACCTTGTGTTTCTGCTGAAGCGATTGAAGTGGTTGCAGCGAAGAAGAACGTGCGCCTGCTTGAGTGTGGCGAATGGTCAACGAAGACAACGGGCTTTGACATGAAACGCGTCAACGGCGGTCTACTGGTTCAAGACCGTGACCAAGGCATGGTAAGCCTAGATGACCTAAAAGTGGTTTCTAAGCGCCAGCCAACAGAAGAAGAGCTGAAAGATGCACTGTTCTGCTGGAAAGTAGCGAAATACGTGAAATCTAACGCGATCGTTTACTCGAAAGGCGACATGACTATCGGTGTAGGCGCAGGTCAAATGAGCCGCGTTTACTCTGCGAAAATCGCAGGCATCAAAGCTGCAGACGAAGGTCTAGAAGTCGCAGGTAGCGTAATGGCATCTGATGCGTTCTTCCCATTCCGTGATGGTATCGATGCGGCAGCAGAAGCTGGCATCAAGTGTGTGATTCAACCTGGCGGCTCGATGCGTGATGACGAAGTTATTGCAGCAGCAGACGAACACGGCATGGCAATGATCTTTACAGGTATGCGTCACTTCCGCCACTAGAAAGAAAAGATGCGAGAGCGCTTCGCTACTGGATACAAGAGCGTTGCGCTCCGAGATGAGCAACACTTTCCTTTCGTGTTGCTCAAACATTTTCTAGTTCTACTACTATCAATTTTGATTGAAGGTTTAAAACATGAATGTACTTATCATTGGTTCAGGCGGTCGTGAACACGCACTAGGTTGGAAAGCGGCGCAAAACCCAAATGTTGAGACTATCTTCGTTGCTCCGGGTAACGCAGGCACAGCACTAGAGCCTAAACTAGAGAACGTAAATATCGCAGTAGAAGACATCGCAGGTCTGGTTGCATTCGCAAAAGAGAAAGCCATTGAGCTGACCATCGTCGGTCCTGAAGCACCATTGGTTATCGGTGTTGTGGATGCTTTCCGAGAAGCAGGTCTGCCAATCTTTGGTCCAACACAAGCAGCTGCGCAGCTTGAAGGCTCTAAAGCGTTTACTAAAGACTTTCTTGCTCGTCACCAAATCCCGACGGGAGCATACGCAAACTTCACTGAAATCGAGCCAGCACTCGCTTACGTACGTGAACAAGGTGCACCAATTGTAGTCAAAGCTGATGGTCTTGCCGCTGGCAAAGGCGTGATTGTGGCAATGACACTAGAAGAAGCTGAAGACGCCATCAAGGATATGCTAGCGGGTAATGCATTTGGTGATGCTGGCAGTCGTGTGGTTATCGAAGAATTCCTAGATGGGGAAGAAGCAAGCTTCATCGTGATGGTGGATGGTGAGAACGTTTTGCCAATGGCCACCAGCCAAGACCACAAACGCGTAGGCGACAAAGATACCGGTCCAAACACAGGCGGCATGGGCGCTTATTCTCCTGCTCCAGTGGTAACATCTGAAATTCATAACCGCATCATGGAAGAAGTGATTTACCCAACAGTGCGTGGGATGGCTTCAGAAGGCAACCCTTACACAGGTTTCCTATACGCGGGTTTAATGATCGATAAAGACGGTACGCCGAAAGTGATCGAGTACAACTGCCGCTTTGGTGATCCAGAAACGCAACCGATCATGATGCGCATGGAATCGGATCTTGTTGATCTATGTCTGGCTGCTATTGATGCCAAACTGGATCAAGTGGAATCAAAATGGGATCCACGAGCATCGATTGGTATTGTGTTAGCCGCCGGAGGCTACCCTGCTGCGTACGACAAGGGCGACGTTATCTCAGGTCTTCCACAAGTTGAAATTGAAGGTGAGAAGGTCTTCCACGCAGGTACACACAACAAAGACGGCGACATTGTGACAAACGGCGGCCGTGTACTTTGTGCAACAGCACTTGGTAACAGCGTATCAGAAGCACAGCAACGCGCTTATGAACTTTCAAAACAGATCAGTTGGGATGGCATGTTCCATCGCAACGATATCGGCTACCGTGCAATCGCACGTGAGCAAGAAAAATAAAAACAACTTCAGTTGGCTAAAAAGACAAAAGGCGCATTAAGCGCCTTTTTTATTCATGTGACTCCACTAGCATGAAGCTAAGCTCAGAACTTATTCAGAGATCAGCTTTGGTCGTGGGATACAATCAAAGTTGTCATCATTGAGCATCAACAATTCGTCAACAGTTGCTGTATTACGTGACTCTTTGCCGATAAACGCAATGTAGCTATCTACCGATGCCAATCTATCAATCACAAACTTAGGTAAAGTCTGGTTAAATTCCAGCGTCGCGAACTCACGTCCTTTGCAGGTTTCGAACGTCTCGCCATCCCAAAAACCTTGAATCAAACTCTGACCTTCGCGAGATTGACTCTTGATCGAAGCAACCACATCATTCGCTTCTGTCTTGTAACGCTCTAGCTGATCACGTCGTAAAGGCAGCACTTTCCCGTTCACACGGTATTGCTGATAGATCGCATCGCCATCTTTATTGAATCGAATGTGGATTTGAAAAGGCACCAATCCTTGTTTTGTATCGAGTTGCTCACCTTTTCGAATCAACTCTCTTAGCTCACCATCGTCCCAGCGATAATCACTCTGATACGAGCCGGAATCACCCATAGCTACGTAGTCTGCAGCCGTACTAACGCGTGTCAGACGTTCTGTCATCCAATACAAACTGGTGGCATCACCCATGATTTTCCCGCCAGAGAAATGGGTAAATTGGTCAAGGTTTGGGGTTTCAACAGAAGAACAGCCAACAAGAGCGAGGCTTGATAAAAGGAGTGAAGTGAGTAGATGTTTTTTCATGAAATTGCACCGAGGCAGGATACCTCGGTGCATTTTAACTTAGTTTACTGATTCTTTCAGCGCTTTACCTGCTACGAATGCTGGTACGTTAGCTGCTGCGATTTGAATCTCGTCACCAGTCTTAGGGTTACGACCAGTACGTGCAGCGCGGTGGTTTACTTTGAATGTACCAAAACCAATTAGTTGAACTTGGTCACCCTCTTTAAGAGCGCCAGTAACACCCTCAAGAGTTGCTTCAAGAGCAGCTTTAGCTTGTGCTTTAGATAGGTCTGCTTTCTCTGCAATAAAGTCGATTAATTGGGTCTTGTTCATTAGGTTTCCCTTCTCATATGTTATCGAATTCATCTCACTCTAAAACATAAATGCCCCATCTGGCAAAGGTTTGTAAGCGATCTTTCGATTTTCTGACGTAGTTTTAGCCATAATATGAGTAATAACTCACAATTTGTTACTACTTGTACGGGCAAAGCGCTTGCTTTCTAATGCAATTAGAACGATTTATAGGGCGCTTTTGCGGTTATAATCGCTTAAAATCCCGACTATCACATTACATTCAAGGGCAACTATGCTGCTGTTATCCATTTATATCTCTATTGCTATCGGCATTTCGTTTATCTGTTCGGTACTGGAGGCGGTACTTCTTAGTATCAGTCCGAGCTACATTGCGCAGCTCAAACAACAGGGGCACCCTGCTTCTGCTCAGTTAGAAAAACTGAAAGCAGACATCGACCGACCACTGGCTTCGATCCTGACCCTGAACACCATTGCTCACACTATCGGTGCAGCAACGGCAGGTGCACAAGCGGCGGTAGTGTTCGGTAGCGAAGCACTAGGTATCTTCTCTGCGGTACTGACACTGGCGATTCTTGTTCTATCAGAAATTGTGCCTAAGACGATTGGTGCAACTTACTGGCGCCAACTTGCACCATCTGCGGCGGTATCGCTGCGCTGGATGGTATGGGCACTAACGCCGTTCGTATGGTTCTCTGAGCAAATCACTAAGCGCCTAGCTCGTAACCACGAAGCACCGAAGATGCGCGATGAGTTATCTGCTATGGCCATTCTGGCAAAAGAGAGCGGAGAGTTCGCAGAAGGCGAATCAAAGATCCTGAGCAACCTACTGGGCATTCAAGACGTGCCAGTAACACAAGTCATGACACCGCGTCCGGTCGTATTCCGCGTAGACGCAACCATGACCATCAACGACTTCCTAGAGAAGCATAAAGAGACGCCTTTCTCTCGCCCACTGGTTTACAGCGAACAGAAAGATAACATCATTGGTTTTGTGCACCGTCTAGAGCTGTTCAAGCTGCAACAATCGGGCAGTGGTCAAAAACAACTCGGTTCGGTCATGCGTCCAATCCAAGTGGTACTGAACAACACAGCTCTACCAAAAGTGTTTGACCAAATGATGACTCACCGTCTGCAGCTAGCGCTTGTGGTTGACGAATACGGCACAGTACAAGGCTTGGTAACGCTAGAAGACATCTTTGAGCACCTATTGGGTGAAGAGATCATCGATGAAGCGGATAAGAGCACAGACATGCAAGAACTGGCTTACCAACGCTGGGAAAGCTGGAAAGAAAAGCACGGCGTAATTGAAAGCCGCGATGACGATGAAGAAGAGGAAGGGCTGGAGAAACAGGACAAAGAGCCAGAAGCTCAAGAGCCAACGAAGCCAGAATCTAAAGAATCGTAATCAGTACTGGGCATAACAGCCCATATGCAAAAATAAAAGGCATCCAATTTGGATGCCTTTGTTCTGTCTATTCAATAATTAAAGTGTGATGCCGATATTGCTCACGGCGTCTTCACGTAGCTCTTCACGCAAATCTTTAATCAAGCAGATGTCGCGTTCCACCGCTTCACGCAGTGGACGGAAGATCGCCCATTGAACATCCCACTCTTCACATACGGCTTCATTTTCTTTTTGATTGTCGTTGGTGATTGGCTCCGCACCTTGTGCTTGTTCTAGGTCAGCAACGGTTTTTACCGACTGTTGGCTCACTTTAAGCATTGAGTCGAAAAGGTAGTCGCGATCCAACAGGCCATGCAACAATGTCGACAGGCTCTGACACGCGTCCATCGCTGGGTAAACACCGTAAAAATCGAATTCATCCGCACTTGGGAACAACTCTTCTAACTTCTCTAATTGACGTTCGAAGTTAATTTTCGCGTTCTTAACCGTCAGAATTTCCCATACACTATCAAGAATCGCTCGGTAAGCACGTGGCTCAGCAAATTCTGTATTCTCACAAAACATCGCATAGTTTGGATACATGCGTTCACACAGACACGCCATGAAGGTAATTTGTTGCCAAGGTTCTAGTTTTTCCAAACGAACCTGAAGAGGATTCTTAAGCATAGTCACTCAATCATTGAAGAAAAAAACAGCGAAAGTGTACTTGATTCATCACAGGGAAAAAAGTTAATGCAGCATCCAAATCAGATTTTCCTGCTCTCAGAGCATCGCGACACCTACGAAACGTTACTGGCAGAGAAAAATCTGCCCGATCTTTGCCTCACCGACCAACCTGAAGAAGCTCAGATCGTACTGGCGGATCCACCATTACTATCACAAAGGTTAGACGAGTTTTCACAGCTTGAGTGGGTGCAATCCACATTTGCTGGTGTGAATGCCTTAATGTCACCAAATCTACGCCAGGATTACACTTTAACCAACGTACGCGGCATTTTCGGACCATTAATTGCCGAGTACGTAATTGGCTACTGCATTGCTCACTTCCGCCACTTTATGCAATACCACCAGCAACAGCAGAACAAGCAGTGGCAACCGCATCTGTACACCTCGCTGCAAAGCAAAACTATGGTGATTGTTGGTACAGGCAGCATTGGTAGCTACTTGGGGAATGCAGCGCAATTGATGGGAATAAAGACTATCGGAGTGAATCGTACCGGGATTCCAACTTCTGGCGGTGAATTTACTCAAACCTATCACATCAATGAACTAGCAAGCGCTTTTCACCAAGCGGATATTGTCGTGAATACGCTACCGAGCACACCGGATACGCAGCGCTTACTCAATAGTGAAGTGTTAAGCCACCTTAATCAGGCACTGTTATTTAATGTCGGAAGAGGTGATGTGATTGATGATGTAGGTCTATTGCTCGCGCTCAAGAATCGCTGGGTGGAACATGCTTTTCTCGATGTATTTGAACAAGAACCACTCTCGCCGCAACATCCGTTTTGGAAACTTCCGCAGGTAACCATCACACCCCACATCGCAGCATTGAGTTTCCCTGAGCAAGTGGTCGACATTTTTGCAGATAACTACTTGAGTTGGCGAGACGGTTTCTCTCTTAATAATCAGGTCGATTTCGATAAAGGGTATTAACCATCTTATGTCTTTAGAAACATTGCTAAAGCAAGTACGTGCCTGCCAGATCTGTGCAGACGATTTACCTTTGGGTGCAAACCCTATCGTACAAGCCGCAAAAGACGCACGCATTCTAATCATCGGACAAGCGCCGGGAACGCGCGTACACAAAACCTCGATACCTTGGAACGATCCAAGCGGCGATCGGTTACGCCAATGGCTCGATATCGACAAAGACATTTTCTACGACCCAAACAAAATTGCCATTGTCCCAATGGGCTTCTGTTATCCAGGTAAAGGAAACTCAGGTGATCTACCACCTCGTAAAGAATGTGCGCCAGCTTGGCATAAACAGATTCTTGAGCAGTTGCCCAATATAGAGCTGACGCTACTGATTGGTCAGTACTCACAGCAGTACTATCTCACCAACAAACCAAAGACGCTCACGCAAACTGTTCAGCAATGGCAGGATTGGGAACCTGACTTTATTCCACTTCCCCACCCTTCTCCACGCAACACATTGTGGTTAAAGAAGAACCCTTGGTTTGAATCTGACGTCGTGCCATATCTTAAAAAACGCGTTCATTCGATGCTTTAGGCTACCCATGATCTAATTGCTTGTTTATCTGTACAAGAAAATTAGAACATAAAGCTAGCAATCATAAACCTTTGTTTATATTAAACTTTAATGTCTAACGTGCAGCTAGAATAGTAATTAGATCATGGCAGACCAAATACTATCAGAGCTGTACTATCTTGAATTTCAGGTAAAAAAATACCGGCACTGATTGCCGGTATTTAATTTCAAAAAGTCGAAGTTACTTGTGGTATGGCTTAGATAGCTCGTGTACCGCTTCCACAAACACACCTGCGTTTTCTGGCGGCACATCCAAGTGGATACCGTGACCTAGGTTGAACACGTGACCAGTACCTGCATCGCCAAAGCCTTCTAGAATACCCGCGACTTCTTCACGGATACGCTCTGGTGAAGCGTAAAGCATTGATGGGTCCATGTTACCTTGTAGAGCCACTTTATCACCGATACGCGCTTTCGCGTCTGCGATGTTGATTGTCCAGTCTAGACCTACCGCATCGCAGCCCGTTGCTGCGATTTGCTCAAGCCACATACCACCGTTCTTAGTGAACAGCGTTACTGGTACACGGCGGCCGTCGTTTTCACGAATCAGACCATCTACAATCTTGTGCATGTATTGCAGAGAGAACAGGTTGTAGTCACGAGGTGTCAGTACACCACCCCATGTATCAAATACCATCACCGATTGTGCACCCGCTTTAATTTGCGCGTTTAGGTACTCGATAACGCTGTCTGCTAGCTTATCTAGAAGTAGATGCAGAGTTTGTGGTTCTGCGTACATCATCTTCTTGATCTTGGTGAACGCTTTCGAGCTACCGCCTTCAACCATGTAAGTCGCCAGTGTCCACGGGCTACCAGAGAAACCAATCAGTGGAACATCACCATTCAAGTCTTTGCGGATTTGACGCACTGCGTTCATTACGTATTGCAGTTCGCCTTCTGGATCCGGCAGACCGATCTTTTCAACGTCTGCTTTGCAAGTGATAGGTTTATCGAAAACCGGACCTTCACCAGCAGCAAAACGAAGTTCTAAGCCCATTGCATCTGGGATAGTTAGGATGTCAGAGAACAAGATCGCTGCATCAAGAGGAAAACGGCGTAGTGGTTGAAGCGTTACTTCTGACGCCAACTCCGCGTTTTTACACAAAGACATGAAATCGCCCGCTTGCGCACGAGTTGCTTTGTATTCTGGTAGGTAACGACCTGCCTGACGCATCATCCATACTGGCGTGTAATCTACTGGCTCTTTTAAAAGGGCACGCAGATAACGATCATTTTTTAATTCAGTCATTCCGTAATTCCAATTGTTAGGCTTTCTTTGAAAGGGGGTATTCTATCACTGATTTAAGGCTAATAGCTGTGTGCTTTGCAACCTGGATCAAGTTATTAACTTTTAAATCAGTGCTTAATTTGCACCCAATCGGTATCAGTGTTAAAAATTTGTTCGCTAGCGAAAACTACAATTATAAACTGAGTACCCGGTACTCAGCATCTCATAACGACATCTTACTTACCCCCTCCCTCTCGGAGGGTTTTTTTTATCTATTTTTCAATGAATTAAAAAAGCCACCTTGCGGTGGCTTCATATTTCATAATCATGATTGGCAAACTTTTTTCATGACCCCTTTTACATATCCTTTGGATAGGTAAGTCGGACACAAGGTCTCCCGCACCGATTGCGAGTCAATAATGTAATTCTCAAAGTTTGTTAGTGCCGTGTTAGCACACCCATTTGTTGCGACTTCTTTTGCCAATGCAAACTGAGAATTACTCGGTCGATCAAGCGTATACAGCAGCGCATTCGAGACCTTTTCATCTGCACAGTATTCCGGAGACTGCTTGACTGCAGCGGCATAGAATGGAATCGCGAGAGATTTAGAGACATTTTGGAACACCTTAGTCCCTTCTTCAAAACTTACGTTACCCGCAGGAGAGAGTTCGGCGAGCAGTTGTCCGTAGCTCTCTACACACCCTTCCATCGAATACTTGATACAAGATTGCGCTGCCGGAACTAAGGCTTTTGCAAAACTTTGAGTAAAATCACTGGATTGAGACAGAAACGCATACTCAGTGAGTAGCTGCTGCCCTAAACCAATAGCGCTATCAGCGGCTCCGGAAGAAACGTAACTATTGAAAGCTCCTGTTGCAGCATCTGCCACCAGTCCTTGCCAAGCATCATCTCGCTGTGATGGACGAATATCATTGGCATGATAGAGCAGCTCATTCCAGCTTTGTGCTTTATGAAGAGCGGTTAAATCTTCCATAGAGTAACGCTCTTCAGCGACCGCAGAAAAGCTTGAAGCCATGGCAACTAAGGGGAAGAGTATTTTTTTCATTACCTTAGTTCCACGCTTGCTTGAGATATTTCAGCGTTGAAGAGTCGTAAGCCGCGTTCGGGTTCAAAGCGACTTTAAGCACACTGCCACCATCATCAAGAGAGAAACCTGCTTTACGCGCCTTCACAGAGTCTTGACCAACAAATTGGATTTGTTGAACTTTTTGGAACTCTTCTTTATAAAGTGCGGCATGTTCAGTCGTCGTGCATAGCTTAACCATATCATCGTAGATATAGTTGATTAAGCCACCCAGCCAACCTGTGGTTTTTACTTTGTCTAAACGAGCTTCAGCAAAGTCGTAGTCATCCCACGCAGCCCAGTCAAAGTTTGTTTCAAGAACTTCATTGCCACAAGCGGTTTGCACTTTTGCGACGTTTTCCGTCATTGTATTTTCGGTCAACATACGCTTCGCTTTCACTTCAATACTTGCCTGTGCCGAAACACTTACCAAAGAAAAAGACGCAATACCTAGCCATAACGCTGATCTGTATTTCATTAGACATACTCCTTTATTAATCATTGTGTCATTACAGAATGCTGTGCTAGGTCAGTCTAACAATCCCCTTTGTCTCAAAAGTGATTCTACATTTTCCTTTAATCGCTTTACGAGTCGGCTCTCAAGCCTGCTGAATATCACTAATTGTTTGCTCAATTAATGCTCTTGCGATTGTCCCTTTTGGGGCTACTGGTGGCATATCATCAACGCCAAACCATTGAGCATCAGACAGCTCGGTGTAATCAGGATTCAATTCACCAGACTCGTAATCCGCAAGAAATGCCATCATCATACTGGATGGAAAGGCCCATGGTTGGCTGCCAAAATAGCGAATATTTTTAACGTGTACGCCGGTTTCTTCGTGCACCTCGCGTGTCACACACTCCTCCAAGGTTTCACCCACCTCTAAAAAGCCCGCTATTACGGTATACATGCCATTTCGATGGCGAGGGTGCTGAGCTAGCAAGATTTGGTTGTCTTTACGCACAGCGACAATGATGCATGGGAAAATACGCGGATAATGCAAAGTACGGCACTCACCACACTGCATTGCCAATTGATTGTTATTGAGGAAATTGCGACCACCGCATTGCGGACAAAAACGCAGACTTTGTGTCATATGACCATACTGAATGGCTTTACTGATCAAAAGAAAAAGGGAGTCTGAGAAATGGAGACAATCACGCAAAGATACAAGCTCTAAATCGTGGTCTAAATCCGACAGGTTTACCCACATCACCGGGGCATCTTGGTATTCACCTATCTGCCTTGCACTCGCTTCTGGCAGTGAGAACTGCTCTGCATTGCCAAATGGGATAGCACCATCCACCAGCCAAACATCGCTTCCTGAGACAACACACCAATAGGCGTTTTTCGTACGGTTAACTTCACCTTTTCTTAACATTACAGCGTCCCTTTGCTTGAAGTTCATTCATTTTACTGGCAATCTAATTTCATACCAGAGTTTGTCGTTCGCTAAATTTGCAACTATAAATTCTAGTAAGGACAAGAGTTTGTAATCACTTTACTAACTTTGCTTTGCAAAGGATACGTTCGCCAATGGGCGATCAGATCATGAGGGCATGGTCATGCTAAAAAAATTCAAACAAACACAAGACCAATGGGGCGGTTCCAGTGACGTTATTGACCATTGGCTGGAAACGAGACAATCTCTGATTGTCGAATACTGTAAGCTTGCAGCACTGCAACCTTGTTCGAAATCCAATGTCATTGAACTCCCTTCCCCTGACGAACTTCAGCACTTCTGCCAACACCTTGTGGATTATATCTCTGAAGGTCATTTTAAAATCTACGATATGGTGATGGATAAGTGGAAAGCCACTGGCTTTGTTGCTACTGATGAAATTAACCAAACTTACGCGAAGATCGTCCTCACTACTGAGCCGTTGTTGAACTTTACCGACAAATATTCTGATGTTTCAGCCGAAGATGAACTGGCTGATTTTGACGAAGATATGTCTTTGATTGGGGAAATCATTGAGACACGCTTCGCGGTAGAAGACCACTTGATTCAGTTGATTGCCGACAGTTTAGCGATGCCGCCTGGCGCATAGCGAGAAGCGAGAAGCGAGAAGCGAGAAGCGAGAAGCGAGAAGCGAGAAGCGAGAAGCGAGAAAATTCTTAAGGGTTGGCGTGTGCACGTCAACCCTTTTTGTTTTTCGGGATTCGCTTCTATTTTATCTTTCTAGGGATAAATCCAGTCAACGCCCTCTTCGTCAATCACTTTCACGGTTCTCCAAAGGCACACCTCTCGATTCCGTAAACGAAGCATACCTACATCTCGAAGCGTAGCGTTCTAACCTTTGCTCCCAAAAACAAAAAAGGCACCCGAGGGTGCCTTTTCTTTTAAGCTCTTAACGATTACTCGTCAGAAGAGAAGCCTGCGTTTAGAAGTGCAGCTAGGTTATCTGTTGCTTGTTCAGCAGATGGACCTTCTTGCGCTTCAGCACGTTTAGCTTGACGATCTTGGTGGTATGCGAAACCAGTACCAGCTGGGATCAGACGACCAACAATTACGTTCTCTTTCAGACCACGTAGGTCATCACGCTTACCAGAAACCGCAGCTTCTGTTAGTACGCGAGTTGTCTCCTGGAACGATGCCGCAGAGATGAATGACTCAGTCGCTAGAGATGCCTTAGTGATACCTAGTAGCTCACGCTCGAAACGTGCTGGCTCTTTGCCTTCAGCTTCTAGGTTACGGTTAGAAATCTTAACTTGTGAGTATTCAACTTGCTCGCCAGGTAGGAACTCAGAGTCACCAGCGTGAGTAATTGTACACTTACGTAGCATTTGACGAACGATAGTCTCGATGTGCTTATCGTTAATCTTAACGCCTTGTAGACGGTAAACTTCTTGTACTTCGTTAGCGATGTACTGAGTTACAGCGTGTACGCCACGTAGACGTAGAATGTCATGTGGAGACTCTGGACCATCTGCGATCACGTCACCACGTTCAACACGCTCACCTTCAAATACGTTCAACTGACGATGCTTAGGAATCATCTCTTCGTAAGTATCACCGCTGTCGCGAGTGATAACTAGACGACGCTTACCTTTCGTTTCTTTACCGAAGCTCACAGTACCTGTGTGCTCAGCAAGGATCGCAGGCTCTTTAGGCTTACGAGCTTCGAATAGGTCAGCTACGCGTGGTAGACCACCGGTGATATCTTTGTTACCGCCAGATTTCTGAGGGATACGAGATAGTGTGTCACCAATGCCAACTTCAGCGCCATCTTCGATGTTTACAATCGCTTTACCAGGTAGGAAGTAGTGAGCTGGCATTTCTGTACCAGGGATCATTACGTCGTTACCTTGCTCATCAACAAGTTTGATAGCTGGACGCATATCTTTACCTGCTGCTGGGCGAGCTGCTGGATCAGTTACTTCGCTTGAAGATAGACCTGTTAGGTCATCTGTTTGACGAGAAACTGTAACACCGTCGATCATGTCTACGAACTGGATGCGACCTGCCACTTCAGTGATGATTGGCATGGTGTGCGCTTCCCAGTTAGCAACAACTTCACCAGCTGTTACTGCGTCGTTGTCGCCTTTGCTTAGCATCGAACCGTAAGGAAGTTTGTGCTTCTCTTTAGTACGACCGAATTCATCAATGATAGTTAGCTCAGATGCACGAGACGTGATTACCAGCTTCTTATCTTTGTTGATTACGAACTTAGCGTTGTGCAGTTTAACTGTACCAGTTGTCTTCGCTTGGATGCTGTTCTCTGCTGCTGCAGTAGATGCCGCACCACCGATGTGGAACGTACGCATCGTAAGCTGTGTACCCGGTTCACCGATAGACTGAGCAGCGATTACACCAACTGCTTCACCTTGGTTCACTAGGTGACCACGTGCTAGGTCACGACCGTAACACTGTGCACAACAACCGAAGTCAGAATCACAAGTAACTACAGAGCGCACTTTCATGCTGTCTACTGAGTTCTCTTCCATGATCTGACACCACTTCTCATCAATTAGAGTGTTACGTGGGATCAGAACATCTTCTGTACCTGGCTTAAGAACGTCTTCAGCTACTACACGACCTAGCGCTAGCTCAGTTAGTGCAACTTTAACATCACCACCCTCGATGTGAGGCATCATGTCAACACCCTCGTGAGTGCCACAGTCATGTTCAGTTACAACAACGTCTTGAGCAACGTCTACTAGACGACGAGTTAGGTAACCCGAGTTCGCTGTTTTCAGTGCCGTATCCGCAAGACCCTTACGAGCACCGTGCGTTGAGATAAAGTACTGAAGTACGTTTAGACCTTCTTTAAAGTTCGCTGTGATCGGCGTTTCGATGATTGAACCATCTGGACGCGCCATCAGACCACGCATACCCGCTAGCTGACGAATCTGAGCTGCAGAACCACGAGCACCCGAGTCAGCCATCATGTAGATGCTGTTAAACGATTCTTGTTGCTCTTCTTCACCGTCACGGTTAACTACCGTTTCAGATGAAAGGTTTGCCATCATCGCTTTCGCTACGCGATCGTTGGTCGATGCCCAGATATCGATAACTTTGTTGTATCGTTCGCCCGCAGTAACAAGACCAGATTGGTATTGTTCCTGGATTTCACGTACTTCTTCTTCCGCTTCTGCGATTTCAGTGTACTTAGCTGGCGGTACAACCATATCGTCGATACCAACAGATACACCAGATAGTGCCGCGTATGCGAAACCTGTGTACATGATTTGGTCAGCGAAGATTACAGTGTCTTTCAGACCTAGTTTACGGTACGCCTCGTTTAGTAGGTTAGAGATTTGCTTCTTACCTAGCTTTTGGTTAACGATGCTGTACGGTAGACCAGCTGGCACGATTTGCCATAGCATTGCACGACCGATAGTTGTATCAACCATCTTAGTCTCTGTTGTGCTGTTGCCGTCTTCGTCTACAACTGTTTCTGTAATACGTACTTTAACGCGTGCGTGAAGTTCAGCTTGCTTAGTGCGGTATGCTTTCTCAGCCTCTGCTGGGCCAGAAAGGTACATGCCTTCACCTTTCACGTTGATCTTGTCACGAGTCATGTAGTACAGACCCAATACAACGTCCTGAGAAGGTACGATGATCGGATCACCTGACGCTGGCGACAGAATGTTGTTTGTCGACATCATCAGAGTACGAGCTTCAAGCTGTGCCTCTAGAGTTAGAGGTACGTGAACCGCCATTTGGTCACCATCGAAGTCCGCGTTGTACGCCGCACACACTAGTGGGTGTAGCTGGATCGCTTTACCTTCGATTAGTACTGGTTCGAACGCCTGGATACCTAGACGGTGAAGTGTAGGTGCACGGTTCAATAGTACTGGGTGCTCACGGATTACTTCGTCTAGGATATCCCAAACTACCGCTTCTTCACGCTCTACCATTTTCTTAGCAGCTTTGATTGTAGTCGCAAGACCACGAGTCTCTAGCTTGCTGTAGATGAATGGTTTGAATAGCTCAAGTGCCATCTTCTTAGGAAGACCACACTGGTGTAGACGAAGGTATGGACCTACTGTGATTACAGAACGACCAGAGTAGTCTACACGTTTACCTAGAAGGTTCTGACGGAAACGACCTTGCTTACCCTTGATCATATCAGCAAGAGATTTCAGAGGACGCTTGTTAGAACCAGTGATCGCACGACCACGACGACCGTTGTCTAGTAGCGCATCAACAGACTCTTGCAGCATACGTTTTTCGTTACGTACGATGATGTCCGGAGCTGCTAGCTCTAGAAGACGCTTCAAACGGTTGTTACGGTTGATCACACGACGGTATAGGTCGTTTAGATCAGAAGTCGCAAAACGACCGCCATCTAGTGGTACTAGAGGACGCAGATCTGGCGGAAGTACCGGAAGTACAGTTAGGATCATCCACTCTGGGTTGTTACCAGATGCGATGAACGCTTCTACCAGCTTCAGACGCTTAGTTACTTTCTTACGCTTAGTTTCAGAGTTAGTAGTTTCTAGCTCTTCGCGCATTTGTTCTGCTTCAGCGTGCATATCCATAGAACCTAGTAGGTCCTTGATAGCTTCTGCACCCATCTTAGCAGTGAACTCGTCGCCCCACTCTTCTAGACGGTCTAGATACTCTTCTTCCGTAAGCATCTGACCTTTTTCTAGATCAGTCATACCCGGCTCAGTTACTACGTACATTTCGAAGTAAAGAACACGTTCGATATCACGTAGAGGGATATCCATTAGTAGACCGATACGAGACGGTAGCGATTTTAGGAACCAGATGTGAGCTACTGGTGAAGCAAGCTCGATGTGGCCCATACGGTCACGACGAACTTTAGTTTGTGTAACTTCTACACCACACTTCTCACAGATAACACCACGGTGCTTCAAGCGCTTGTACTTACCACAAAGACACTCGTAGTCTTTAACTGGACCAAAGATACGCGCACAGAACAGACCATCGCGTTCAGGTTTGAACGTACGATAGTTGATCGTTTCAGGTTTTTTAACTTCACCGAAAGACCATGAACGGATCATGTCTGGTGAAGATAGACCGATTTTGATTGCATCAAATTCTTCGGTCTTATGCTGTGCTTTTAGAAAGTTTAATAAGTCTTTCACAATCAGCTCCTGTAAGGAGTTAAAAGGAGCTCACTCGCTAAAGTGAGCACCTTCTACCAAATAATCGCTTTAGATTCTCTCAACCTTAGTCAAGAGAGAAAGAGATTACTCTTCGTCTTCTAGCTCGATGTTGATACCTAGCGAGCGAATCTCTTTCAACAGTACGTTGAACGATTCTGGCATACCAGGTTCCATGCTGTGGTTACCGTCTACGATGTTTTTGTACATCTTAGTACGGCCGTTAACGTCATCCGACTTAACCGTTAGCATTTCTTGTAGAGTGTAAGCCGCACCGTATGCTTCTAGTGCCCATACTTCCATCTCACCGAAACGCTGACCACCGAACTGAGCTTTACCACCAAGTGGCTGCTGAGTTACTAGGCTGTACGAACCAGTTGAACGAGCGTGCATCTTGTCATCAACAAGGTGGTTCAGTTTCAGCATGTACATGTAACCTACTGTTACAGGGCGCTCAAACTGGTCACCTGTGCGACCATCAAACAGTTTTAGCTGACCAGATTCTGGTAGGTCTGCTAGTTTCAGTAGCGCTTTAATAGACGCTTCTGGTGCACCGTCAAATACTGGAGTCGCGATTGGTAGACCGCCACGTAGGTTCTTGATCAGAGTACGAACTTCGTCATCAGATAGAGAAGCAATATCTACTTTCTGGCGAGTCTCGCCTAGATCGTAAACTTTTTGTAGGAACTCGCGGAATTTCGCTAGTTCTTGCTGCTCTTTAACCATCTGGTTGATCTTGTCACCAATACCTTTCGCTGCCAGACCTAAGTGTACTTCTAGGATCTGACCGATGTTCATACGCGAAGGTACACCCAGTGGGTTAAGTACGATGTCTACAGGCTGACCTTTCTCATCGTATGGCATGTCTTCAACAGGGTTAATCTTAGAGATTACACCCTTGTTACCGTGACGACCCGCCATCTTATCACCAGGCTGAATGCGACGTTTAACCGCTAGGTAAACCTTAACGATCTTCAGTACGCCAGGTGCTAGATCATCACCTTGAGTGATCTTGCGACGCTTAGTTTCGAATTTCTTATCGAAGTCAGCTTTTAGCTCGTCCCACTGCTCTGCTAGTTGTTCTAGCTGAGTTTGTAGAGCGTCATCTTCTAGCGTTAGTTCTAGCCACTTCTTACGATCAGTTGTGTCTAGTTTCGCTTCAGAGTAACCACCTTCAATCAGTACAGCTTTAACACGGTTTAGAAGGCCACCCTCAAGAATCTGGAATTCTTCAGTTAGGTCTTTCTTCGCTTCTTTAAGCTGCATTTGTTCGATTTCAAGCGCACGCTTGTCTTTCTCTACGCCATCGCGAGTGAAGACTTGAACGTCGATGATCGTACCTGATACAGAGTTAGGTACACGTAGTGAAGTATCTTTAACGTCAGATGCTTTTTCACCGAAGATTGCACGTAGTAGCTTCTCTTCAGGCGTTAGCTGAGTTTCACCTTTAGGTGTTACTTTACCAACTAGGATGTCGCCACCCTTAACTTCAGCACCGATGTAAACGATACCTGACTCGTCTAGTTTAGACAGAGCAGACTCACCTACGTTTGGAATATCAGCTGTGATCTCTTCAGAACCAAGCTTAGTATCACGCGCCACACAAGTAAGTTCTTGGATGTGGATAGTCGTGAAACGGTCTTCTTGAACTACGCGCTCAGATACTAAGATCGAGTCTTCGAAGTTGTAACCATTCCAAGGCATGAACGCGATACGCATGTTTTGACCAAGCGCTAGTTCACCAAGGTCTGTTGAAGGACCATCAGCAAGAACGTCACCGCGTGATACAGGTTCACCTGGCATCACACATGGGCGCTGGTTAATACATGTGTTCTGGTTAGAACGTGTGTATTTAGTCAGGTTGTAGATGTCGATACCAGCTTCACCTGGTACTAGCTCTTCTTCGTTCACTTTAACAACGATACGAGAAGCATCTACAGACTGGATTACACCACCACGTTTAGCAACTGCAGTTACACCTGAGTCAACTGCTACGTTACGTTCAATACCAGTACCAACAAGCGGTTTGTCAGCTTTCAGTGTTGGAACTGCCTGACGTTGCATGTTCGCACCCATCAATGCACGGTTCGCATCATCGTGTTCTAGGAACGGGATAAGCGATGCAGCGATAGATACAACCTGGTTTGTCGCAACGTCCATGTACTGAGCGTGCTCACGAGGGTGTAGACCAGATTCACCTTTTTGACGAGCTGTGATCAGCTCATCTGCAAAACCGCCTTCTTCAGTTAACGCAGCATTAGCCTGTGCGATAACGAATTGACCTTCTTCGATTGCAGATAGGTAATCTACTTCGTCTGTTACAATGCCATCTACAACGCGACGGTATGGTGTCTCTAGGAAACCGTACTCGTTACAACGCGCAAACGCAGATAGAGAGTTGATCAGACCGATGTTTGGACCTTCCGGCGTTTCGATAGGACATAGACGACCGTAGTGAGTTACGTGTACGTCACGTACTTCGAAGCCAGCACGTTCACGAGTTAGACCGCCAGGACCCAATGCAGAAATACGACGCTTATGCGTTACTTCTGATAGCGGGTTGTTTTGGTCCATGAACTGTGAAAGCTGTGAAGAGCCAAAGAATTCTTTAACAGCTGCAGAGATTGGTTTCGCGTTGATCAAGTCTTGAGGCATGATTGCGTCAAGATCGCCTAGGCTTAGACGCTCTTTAACTGCACGCTCAACACGTACTAGACCTACACGGAACTGGTTCTCAGCCATTTCGCCTACAGAGCGGATACGACGGTTACCTAGGTGGTCGATATCGTCCACTTCGCCTTTACCGTTACGAATCGCGATAAGCTTCTTCATCACTTCAACGATATCTAGCTCGTCAAGTGTGCCTTGCTCTTGAGCATCTTCACGACCGATAGAGCTGTTGAACTTCATACGACCAACAGTCGATAGATCGTAACGCTCTTCAGAGAAGAATAGGCTTTCGAATAGTGCTTCTGCAGCTTCTTTTGTTGGTGGCTCACCAGGGCGCATCATGCGGTAGATTTCTACCAAAGCAGAAATACGATCAACAGTGCTGTCGATGCGTAGCGTTTCTGACATGAATGGACCATGGTCTAGATCGTTGGTGAACAACGTTTCTAGTGATTTGTGGCCAGCCTGAGATAGGTTCGCTAGAGCTTCCAGGCTGATTTCCTGGTTAGCGTTAACAATGATCTCGCCTGTCGCTTCGTTGACGTAATCTTTCGATGCAACTTTACCAACGATGTACTCAACTGGTACTTCGATGTGATCAACGCCATCTTTCTCTAGTTGGCGGATATGACGAGCTGTTACACGACGACCTTGCTCAACGTAAGTTTTACCGTTCGCTTCGATGTCGAATGACGCAGTTTCACCACGTAGACGATCAGGAACCAACTCCATTAGTAGAGTTTGGTCTTTCACTTCGAAGTTCACTTTTTCGAAGAAGATATCTAGGATTTCTTCTGACGTTTTACCAAGTGCACGAAGGATGATCGAAGCTGGTAGCTTACGACGGCGGTCAATACGTACGTATAAGTTATCCTTAGGGTCGAACTCAAAGTCTAACCATGAGCCACGGTAAGGAATAACACGTGCGTTGTATAGAACTTTACCTGAAGAGTGGGTCTTACCCTTATCGCTGTCGAAGAACACGCCTGGGCTTCGGTGCAGCTGGGATACGATAACCCTCTCGGTACCGTTAATTACGAAGGTACCATTGTCTGTCATAAGCGGAATTTCGCCCATGTAGACTTCTTGTTCTTTAATGTCTTTTACAGTACCTGCTGGCGCGTCTTTATCAAAGATTACTAGACGTAGTTTTACGCGTAGTGGCTTTGAGTAAGTTACACCGCGGATTTGACATTCTTTAACGTCAAAAACTGGCTCACCAAGACGGTAGCTAACGTATTGCAGCTCAGAATTGCCGTTGTAGCTCTGAATTGGGAATACAGAACGGAAAGCAGCTTCAAGACCGTATTGACCTTCAGGATCCTGTTCGATGAATTTGTCGAACGAATCGAGCTGGATCGATAGCAGGTATGGAATGTCCAAAACTTGTGGACGAGTACCAAAGTCCTTACGGATGCGCTTTTTCTCGGTATAAGAGTAAACCATGGGGTTCCTCAGCTCGCTGATAAGTGACCCAAACTGTCCGCCCGCTCCTAGTTACTTAAGGGGGGTAAGGGACAGTGACTAAATAGCTGTTTACTGTAGTGACATTTCATTGCGTAGGAATGAAATGTTTTTTGCTTGGGAACAGGCGCTTAAACAGCGGGAAAATTCGCCTATACCCTACAGCGCAAAAAGGCCGGTGGTTAAAAAACCACCAGCCAATTAGCCGTTAGGCTAAGAAACTATGCAATAATTACTTAACAGCAACAGTTGCACCAGCTTCTTCTAGCTGAGCTTTAAGTGCGTCAGCTTCTGCTTTGTCAACACCTTCTTTAAGAGGTGCTGGAGCGCCGTCTACAAGAGCTTTAGCTTCTTTAAGACCTAGGCCAGTTGCGCCACGTACTGCTTTGATTACAGCAACTTTGTTGCCGCCAGCAGATTCTAGGATTACGTCAAATTCAGTTTGCTCAGTTGCAGCTTCGCCGCCTGCTGCGCCACCTGCAACTACTGCAGCAGCAGCAGATACACCGAATTTCTCTTCCATAGCTTCGATTAGTTCAACAACTTGCATTACAGACATTTCTGCAACTGCGTCTAGGATTTGCTCGTTAGTAATAGACATAACAATTCTCTTTTAAGTCAACAATAAGTTTATTTTGCAACCAGTAAAAAGCAAGGCTTAAGCCGCTGCTTCTTCTTTTTGATCGCGGATAGCAGCGATAGTACGTACCAGCTTGCCAGCAGAAGCTTCTTTCATGCACATCATTAGGCGTGCGATTGCTTCGTCGTAAGTTGGTAGTGTTGCTAGTACTTCAGCGTCAGTTAAAGCGCCTTCAAATGCAGCAGCTTTGATCTCGAAATCTTTGTTCTCTTTAGCGAAGTCTTTGAAAAGACGCGCTGCAGCACCTGGGTGCTCGTTAGAGAACGCGATTAGAGTAGGACCAGTGAAAGTGTCAGTTAGACACTCGTAGTCTGTACCCTGAACCGCACGACGTGCTAGTGTGTTACGCACGACTTTCATGTAAACACCCGCTTCGCGAGCTTGTTTACGTAGAGAAGTCATCGCGCCAACTTCAACGCCACGAGAATCAGCTACAACTGCAGAAAGTGCACCACTGGCAGCTTCGTTGACTTGAGCAACAATTGCTTTTTTGTCTTGAAGGTTTAAAGCCATCTTGGATTTACTCCTGGTTGTCGTTACACCACTCACTATCATCACGACAGTGAGAGCTATTGAGGTGCATTCCCAGAAGAAAGTTAACTATTTACATAGAGCTTTCTGTCAGTTCGGGCACCATCTACGTAGGATGATTAAGTTTGTTTTGAGAACAAACACCTACGGTCTTGGACGGAGACTGGGTCTTAATTCATTTCGAACTAGGAGACAGTTCAAAGAACCAATGTTCAGCCCCAACCACAAATATTAGGCGCAAAATTATACACAAATTTTGCGCCTAAGCAAATAAATTATGCTTGAGTGTTCAGGCTAGCCTGATCAACAGCAACACCAGCACCCATAGTAGTAGAGATGCTTACTTTCTTCAGGAAAGTACCTTTCGCTGAAGATGGCTTAGCTTTCTTCAGAGCAACTAGAAGAGCTTCTAGGTTCTCTTTGATCTGCTCAGCAGAGAAGTTTGCTTTACCGATAGTAGTGTGGATGATGCCGTTTTTGTCGTTACGGTAACGAACCTGACCAGCTTTAGCGTTCTTAACTGCTTCAGCAACGTTAGGAGTTACAGTACCAACTTTAGGGTTTGGCATTAGACCGCGAGGACCTAGGATAGTACCTAGTTGACCTACAACGCGCATTGCATCTGGAGAAGCAACAACTACGTCGAAGTTCATTTCGCCTTTCTTAACTTGCTCAGCAAGATCTTCCATACCAACGATGTCTGCGCCAGCTTCTTTAGCTGCTTCAGCGTTTGCACCTTGAGTGAACACTGCAACGCGGATTTCGCGGCCAGTACCGTGAGGTAGTACAGTTGCACCACGTACGTTCTGGTCAGATTTACGAGCATCGATGCCTAGGTTAACAGCAACGTCAACAGACTCTACGAATTTAGCAGTAGCTAGTTCTTGAAGAAGAGCAACAGCTTCGTTGATTTCGTACTCTTTAGTTACGTCAACTTTTTCGCGGATTACGCGCATGCGCTTAGTTAGTTTAGCCATCTTATTAACCCTCTACCACTAGGCCCATTGAACGAGCAGTACCAGCGATTGAACGCTTCATTGCTTCGATGTCAGCACCAGTCATATCAGCAGCTTTAGTTTCTGCGATTTCTTGGATTTGAGCGTCAGTTACAGTACCCACTTTTTCAGTGTTTGGACGACCTGAACCAGACTTAACGCCAGCAGCTTTCTTAAGAAGAACAGCAGCAGGTGGAGTCTTAGTTACGAACGTGAAAGAACGGTCGTTGTATACAGTGATAACAACAGGAGTAGGTAGACCTTTCTCTAGAGATTCTGTTTTCGCGTTGAACGCTTTACAGAATTCCATGATGTTAACACCGTGTTGACCTAGTGCAGGACCAACTGGTGGACTTGGGTTCGCCATACCAGCTGCAACTTGTAGCTTGATGTAAGCTTCAACTTTCTTAGCCATGATAATTCCTAAGTTTGGGTACAAACGCTAATCATCGATCAGCTCCCCGTTTAATGAAAAAACTCTTTACTTCACCAGAAGTAAAAAGGCGCGAAATTATAGTCATAATTCGCGCCTTAGACAACCCTTAAAAAGGTGTTTTTTTAATCAAGTTTTTCAACCTGACCAAATTCAAGCTCAACTGGTGTTGCACGACCAAAGATCGACACAGACACTTTCAGGCGGCTCTTCTCGTAATCCACTTCTTCAACAGTACCATTGAAGTCAGCAAATGGACCTTCATTAACACGTACCACTTCGCCCGCTTCGTACATAGTACGTGGACGAGGAGCTTCACTTGCTTTCTCAAGACGATTAAGAATCGCATCAGCTTCTTTGTCTGTGATAGGTGCTGGACGGTCTGAGGTACCACCAATGAAGCCCATGACACGCGGCACACTGCGTACTAGGTGCCATGATTCATCGTTCATAATCATCTGAACAAGGACGTAACCTGGGAAGAACTTACGCTCAGATTTACGACGCTGACCCGCGCGCATTTCCACTACTTCTTCAGTAGGAACCAGTACTTCACCGAATAGCTCTTCCATGCTGTGCATTTTGATATGCTCGCGAAGAGATTGAGCTACACGACCTTCAAATCCAGAGAAGGCTTGAACCACATACCAGCGTTTTTTTGGAGCTTCACTCATGAATTAAAACCCTCTATACCCCAGTCGCTAGAGCTACTAGACGAACCATGATGCCGTCAATACCCCATAGCGCTAGAGCCATTACAATACTTACAGCTAAAACGATCAGTGTTGTTTGCATAGTTTCTTGGCGTGTAGGCCAAACAACTTTACGAACTTCCATACGAGATTCTTTTGCAAAACTGATCGCTGCTTTACCTTTAGTCGTTGTTGCTGCAACGCCAAGAGCAGCTGCAATTAGAACAACAACGCCTGCAGCGCGAACTACTACAGACATTTCACCATACAGGTAATTACCCACAACAGCGGCCGCTGCTAATACGAAAGCGGCAATCCACTTAAACGTATCTGCTGCGTTTGAGCTATCAGGAGTTTCAGCATTATTTGCTTTCATAAACCAACCTGTCACAAGTCTTAATATAGACGACAACAACCCCGCTGTTGCAGGGCAAACTCCATATCGCTGAAAAAATCAGCGTTACTCTCTTAAGATTAAGCCTCTCCGGCCAATCTTGCTCTGCTCTCAACCAAAATCTGAACAAGAAAACAGCTAAAATAATGTTGAGTGCAGAAAAAGGGCATCAAATGATGCCCTTTTTGCTACTGGTTCGTCAAATCTAATTCAAGATTTTCCGAAGACATTCGTTTAATTCTTTAAGAATTAGTCGAAGATCTTAGCAACAACACCAGCACCTACAGTACGGCCACCTTCACGGATAGCGAAACGTAGGCCTTCATCCATAGCGATAGGAGCGATTAGCTCAACTTGCATTTGGATGTTGTCACCTGGCATTACCATTTCTACGCCTTCTGGTAGAGAGATGTCACCAGTTACGTCAGTTGTACGGAAGTAGAACTGTGGACGGTAGCCTTTGAAGAATGGAGTGTGACGACCACCTTCATCTTTAGAAAGTACGTATACTTCTGACTCGAACTTAGTGTGTGGAGTGATTGAACCAGGCTTAGCTAGTACTTGACCACGTTCAACTTCATCACGTTTAGTACCACGTAGAAGTGCACCAACGTTCTCACCAGCACGACCTTCGTCAAGAAGCTTACGGAACATCTCAACACCAGTACATGTTGTAGTAGTCGTTTCTTTGATACCAACGATAGCAACTTCGTCACCTACGTTTAGGATACCACGTTCGATACGACCAGTTACTACTGTACCACGACCTTGGATTGAGAATACGTCTTCGATAGGCATTAGGAATGGCATATCTACTGCACGCTCTGGCTCAGGGATGTATGAATCTAGCGCTTCTGCTAGTTCAACAATCTTAGCTTCCCATTGCTCTTCGCCGTTTAGTGCGCCTAGAGCAGAACCTTGGATAACTGGTAGGTCATCACCTGGGAAGTCGTACTCAGATAGAAGTTCACGAACTTCCATTTCTACTAGTTCTAGTAGCTCTTCATCGTCAACCATGTCACATTTGTTCATGAATACGATGATGTATGGGATACCAACCTGACGGCCTAGTAGGATGTGCTCACGAGTTTGTGGCATTGGACCATCAGTTGCAGCAACTACAAGAATACCACCGTCCATCTGTGCAGCACCAGTGATCATGTTCTTAACGTAGTCCGCGTGTCCTGGACAGTCAACGTGCGCGTAGTGGCGAGTTGGAGTATCGTACTCTACGTGAGAAGTAGCGATTGTGATACCGCGCTCACGCTCTTCTGGAGCGTTATCGATAGATGCGAAGTCACGAGCAGCACCGCCGTATACTTTAGCAAGTGTTGTACAGATAGCTGCAGTTAGAGTAGTTTTACCGTGGTCAACGTGGCCGATAGTACCAACGTTTACGTGCGGTTTTACACGTTCAAATTTTTCTTTAGACATGAGTAGTCCCTCTAGGTACGGATTTAGGTGGCCCGAATTGACCACGCAACCAAAAAAGATAATTGGTAAATCTTATATCAAAAGGAGATAACTTTGAGAGCTGGTGCTGATAGGCAGACTCGAACTGCCGACCTCATCCTTACCAAGGATGCGCTCTACCACCTGAGCTATATCAGCACTCAAATTAGAGTGGAGCGGGCAGCGGGAATCGAACCCGCATCATCAGCTTGGAAGGCTGAGGTAATAGCCATTATACGATGCCCGCAACACGTAACTCTGAGAGCTATTTCCTAAAGAATATGGTGGAGGGGGACGGATTCGAACCATCGAAGGCAGTGCCGGCAGATTTACAGTCTGCTCCCTTTGGCCACTCGGGAACCCCTCCAAATTTTTAAGCCATTCTTACTACAATTGTTTCCACTAGAAACAGGAAAGAATGGTGCCGACTACCGGAATCGAACTGGTGACCTACTGATTACAAGTCAGTTGCTCTACCTACTGAGCTAAGTCGGCATAAGTGGTGCGCATTCTATTGAATGATTTTCTAGGTTGCAATAGCTATTTCAAAAAAAATCGTAAAATTCGACTTTTTAGAATCGATTGCTGCAAAATCATACAAACCTCGCTTTTTAAAGCAAACTTTCGAGCTTTGTCGTTTGCTTTGCACGGAGCTTGTTGTATGTTCTTGCTCTCGATGAAACCAAGGATAAAAGAGACCCATGAGTCCATTTTTGTCATTTGACCGTGCCGAATGGGCAGAATTGCGCAATTCTGTTCCGATGACACTCTCTGAAGACGATCTGAAAGCGCTTCAAGGCATTAATGAAAACCTCACTATGGAGGAAGCGGTAGAGATCTACCTTCCTTTGTCACGTCTTTTAAATCTGTACGTTCAGGCTCGCCAAAGTCGTAACTCTGTACTTCAGCAGTTCCTCAACACGGAAGAACATGCTCCACCCTTTGTTATCGGCATTGCCGGCAGTGTGGCGGTAGGAAAAAGTACTACCGCACGACTTCTAAAAGCATTGCTCTCTCGTTGGGAGAACCATCCGAAAGTCGCCCTTGTGACAACAGATGGTTTCTTATATCCAAAGAAAGTGCTGGAAGAGAGAGGCATCATGCATCGTAAAGGCTTTCCGGAATCTTACGATATTAAACGCTTGGTAGAATTCGTTTCAGATGTAAAAGCAGGTCAACCAAACTTAGAAGTCCCAGTTTATTCACACATTACGTACGACATTACTAAAGAACGAAAGAAAGTAGATCGTCCAGATGTACTGATTATCGAAGGGTTAAACGTTCTGCAAAGTGGTATGGACTATCCGCATGCTCCACATCGCGTGTTTGTCTCTGATTTCCTAGACTTCTCTATTTATGTTGATGCAGAAACTGAGACCATTGAGCAATGGTATGTAGAACGATTTTTGAAATTCCGCCAAGGTGCATTTACTCAACCAGGCTCTTATTTTAGTCATTACACGCAATTGTCTGTCGAAGAGGCGAAAAACAAAGCTAAAGAAATTTGGCAAAGCATTAACGGGCTCAATCTAGAACATAACATTCTGCCAACTCGCGAGAGAGCCCATCTAATTCTGCACAAAGGTCCTAGTCATCTCGTCGACAAGGTGTCGTTGAGAAAATAACCTCTATCAGGCACTAGACTAGAGGTTAATCACCTTTCCTCAGGGAGATCTCACCACCAACGTAGGTCTCCAATCCATTAGTGGTTTCTAATACTACACCACCTTGCTGATCGATGCCCTTTACTACCCCATGGATTTCTCTAGGTCCCATCAATAGCTTTACAGGGCGTCCAATAAAGTTGTCTAAACGATTCCAACGCTCTACAAATCCACCGAGCCCTGTCATTTCATATTCTTCTAGTGCTTTCTTCCAGTGTTCAATCAGGTTAATCGCTAACTGGTTACGATCGATATCTAGGCTATCGCTCACTTGGTTTAAGGTTGTCCACGGTTGATCGATTTCAGGTTGCAAGTCTGGCATACCGATATTAAGCCCCATGCCAATAACTAGATGCGCAGCCCCACCGGCTTGCCCTGACATTTCAACTAAAATGCCTGCAAGCTTTTTATCTTCGTAGTAAATATCGTTCGGCCATTTGAGTTTTACGCCTTGGATACCCATCTCTTCAATAGCTTCCACTGCTGCGATACCAACAACTAAGCTCAACCCCATAGCCGCTGCCATACCAGCATCCAAACGCCAGTACATCGACAAATACAAGTTAGTTCCAAAAGGCGATATCCATTGGCGCCCACGTCGTCCTCTTCCTTTTGCTTGATATTCAGCCAAACATACGCGCCCCTTATCGGAGTCATCGACTTTCTCGAGCAGATATTGGTTGGTTGAATCTATAACCGAGATGAGTTCAAGTTGAGTATCAACATGAGCTTGAAGCCTTTGCTCATCAAGCAGTTGTAAAGGCTGAGCTAGCTGGTAGCCACGTCCTTGAATCCGGTAAATGTCTACGCCCCAATCATTAAGACCTTTGATGTGCTTTGCAATAGCAGCGCGTGATATACCCAATTCTTGCCCTAAGGCTTCCCCAGAATGAAAATCACCGTCACTTAGCGCTTTGAGAATATGCAGTTTTGCAGAGTGTTCCTTTCTCATCGCGTAGCCTCAATCTCAGTTAGGTTAGTCTCGCCCTTGTTATTCATAAAACGAACTTCATGTTCTAGTTCAATTTGGTATTTATCCCAAACGGTCCTTTTTATCAAAGACGCAAGCTCGACAACGTCATTAGCACTACAATTATCAACATTAGTTAGAACCAAAGCTTGGAGTGGATTTACTTGAGCACCGTTCACTGATACCCCCTTCAAACCACATTGGTCGATTAGCCAACCCGCAGCGACTTTCATTCCTCCTTTCGCAGGGTAAGCCACCATATTGCTGTGCTTTTTGATAAGTTGATCGTAATGATCTTGGCTGATCACTGGATTTTTAAAAAAGCTTCCTGCGTTACCAACTTTTGCAGGGTCTGGCAGTTTTTCCATTCGCACTTGGCATACACGCTCAAAAATGGTTAGGGGACTAAGCTCTTCTTCAGGAATACTTTGCAAAGGACCATATTGATTGATCGCCTTCCATTGCTTTGGCAGTTTGAGACCGACCGCAGTAATAAAGCATTTTTCATATAATGCATGCTTGAAGATCGAATCACGATAGCCAAATTGGCACTCTTCTGCTGTCATGCGTTTGGTCGTGAAGTTCTCCAAATCGAGGATATCTACGTATTCACACACATTTTGCAGTTCCAATCCATAGGCTCCGATATTTTGAATAGGTGCCGAGCCTGCACAGCCAGGGATGAGTGCGAGGTTCTCAATACCTCCCATGCCTTGTTCTACACACCATTGAACAAGCGCCGGCCAATCCTCACCGCCTTCAATGTGCAATAGATAATGAGCACCTTCTTCAGTAACAGTTTTGCCCATTAAGCGGTTAATAATGACCATGCCTTCATAGTGTTGAGTAAACAGCATGTTACTGCCCTTACCTAAAAATAGCTTCGGTAACTCTAGGTAAGCTTCATCTTTAAATAGCTGAATAACATCATCGATAGTTTCAACGATCGCTAAATAAGCACAGGTTTGTTCGATACCAAATGTGTGGAAAGCCTTGAGGCTCGCATGTTTCTTAATTTCCATAGTGGATTTGCAACGCCAGATGAGATTCTCTTAAACTGTAGCCATTCTACCTTAGTTATGTTTTAGCCGCAGTGACAATACCTAGCTCATTAATCATAGAAGTGTTAAATCCGATCAAACTACCTCTGATCAAGAGATTATACAAAGCACATTACCCTGCCGGAAAAGCCAAGCGTGATGAGCTGATCATCACCGCAAGTTTAGAAGGAAAAATCGTTGCTCTCCTTAGAATGAAAGCGGTCGAAAAGTCTCGCTTGCTGACTGGTATGCTTGTTGTTCCGGAATGTAGGGGAACAGGGGTCGGTCAAGCATTACTTACTCATTGCGAAAACACTGTTTTCAACAATGGAGATTATTGCTTTGCTTTTAATCATTTAGAGGCTTATTACTCTCAACATAGATTCAAAACCATTGATAGCTCTGAGCTTCCAAACTCATTGAAAATGGCTTATTTACGGTACGTGGACAGTGGCAAAGATCTCATTCCAATGCAATTCATTACTTCTAGTGCTTCAAACAGTGCGCTTTTGTAGCCAGAGAAATCATATCTTTGGTAAAATATCAGGTTCGCAATATTGCACTTAATTAAGGTACTCACACCGGTATGATAGTAAGTAGGAACCCATTCGAACAGTTGCCAAGTCTCGCAGTTAAGCCTGAAGACTTCGAAGTTCTGCACGCAGCAGATGCTTTCAGAGCTCGTCTTCTTGATGCGATCAGCAAAGCAACGTCACGAATTTACCTAGTCGCTCTATATCTGGAAGATGATGAAGCTGGACGTGAAATTTTCACAGCGCTTTATGAAGCGAAACAGCGCAATCCTGGATTGGACATCAATATCTGTGTAGATTGGCACCGAGCGCAACGTGGTCTCATTGGTGCAGAATCATCTGAAGGCAACGCAGCACTTTACAAGGCATTCGCAAAAAAATACCAGCACTCAATTCCTGTATACGGTATTCCTGTACGAGGCAGAGAAGTCTTTGGTGTACTTCATCTTAAAGGCTTCATCGTAGATGACACCGTCATTTACAGCGGAGCAAGTCTTAACAACGTATACCTACAATACAATGGTCGTTACCGCTTCGATCGCTACCATGTCATTCAACACAAAGCATTAGCAGACTCGATGGTAGGATTCATTCAGGATGAAATGATCGCCCACCCTGCAGTTAATGATCTTGCAGATAAAGATAAACCTGAGACAAAAGAGATCAAAGCGGACATTCGCCAACTTCGCTCTTCTTTAGCTCGTGCTAATTACGAATTTAAACCAGAAGTAGCCAGCGAAGACGAAGTGAAAGTTACACCGCTGGTAGGTTTAGGGAAGCGCCGTAATTTACTCAACCAGAAAATCGTTAAGCTGCTTGCAGCTGCTCAGAACGAAATCTTTATCTGTACACCTTACTTTAACTTCCCGAAAGCGATTAATCGTGAAGTAAAACGTGCAATGAAACGTGGTGTAAAAGTAACAATCGTGGTTGGTGACAAGACTGCAAACGACTTTTACATCTCTCCTGAAGAAGAGTTCAAAACTATTGGTGGTTTACCATATCTGTACGAACTCAACTTACGTCGTTTCGCTAAAGCGAATGAAGCAAGCATTGCTGCTCGCAAATTATCTATTCACCTTTGGAAACATGATAACAATAGCTTCCACCTCAAAGGTATCTGGGTTGATAAGCGCTACATGCTTATGACAGGCAACAACCTAAACCCTAGAGCATGGTCACTAGATCTTGAAAATGGTCTTTTAGTACAAGACAACTTCGCGAAGATGACAGACAAATTTGAACAAGAGGTGGCAAACATTCTAGAGCACACTCAGCTTATTTGTACTTACAAGCAATTAGAGAAAGTGGAAGACTATCCAGTCAGTGTTCAGAAGCTGGTCCGTAAGATCACACGTATCAAAGCTGATGGTGTACTAAAACGCATTCTTTAAAATGCTTCGATAGTAAACTTACAGAGCCCAGTATGAAAATACTGGGCTTTTTTATTATGTACAGCTAGCGACATAGATTACAACATTGTTGCTTTCTTTAAGTATTTAAACTGACAGTTCGATATACAATGGGATGAGACGACTTTGTATTCTAAGAAATTCAACAAGATAACAGGTCCAGATTGTAACGAAAAGGCTCCAGCATTTCTGCTGGAGCTTTAAATATGACAGAGGTAGATTGGATCAATACTCCGAGATTCGATAGGACTTACTGCCAAGCGAGCTGGAGATCTAATCTCAACACGCACGATTCTGGCGTTAGGAGAATCAGATACTCTTCCAACTAGACTGGTACTCGTTCCTTCATATACGAAAAAGGCTCTAGCATTTCTGCTAGAGCCTTAAATATGGCAGGGGTGGATTGGACCGGCACTCCGGAGATTCGATATGGCTTGCTGCCAAGCGGACTGGCGGCTCAGTTCCCAACACGCACTATTTGGGCATTAGGGGAATCCCCTGCTCTTCCAACTAGACTGGTACTCGTTCCTTCATATACGAAAAAGGCTCTAGCATTTCTGCTAGAGCCTTAAATATGGCAGGGGTGGATTGGACCGGCACTCCGGAGATTCGATATGGCTTGCTGCCAAGCGGACTGGCGGCTCAGTTCCCAACACGCACTATTTTGGCATTAGGGGAATCCCCTGCTCTTCCAACTAGACTGGTACTCGTTCCTCCATATACGAAAAAGGCTCTAGCATTTCTGCTAGAGCCTTAAATATGGCAGGGGTGGAGAGATTCGAACTCCCAACACGCGGATTTGGAATCCGCTGCTCTGCCAATTGGAGCTACACCCCTGTAGAAACTACAGTTTATCACATTGTAGATTCAAAAAAACCTCGCAAAAGCGAGGTCTTTGAAATAAGTGGCGGAGCGGACGGGACTCGAACCCGCGACCCCCGGCGTGACAGGCCGGTATTCTAACCAACTGAACTACCGCTCCGCACTGGTTAGACCTAAAGTCTAAGTTTTTGTCTTCACTTTTTCATAAAAAGTGAAAATAAAATACAAGCCTGGCGATGTCCTACTCTCACATGGGGAAGCCCCACACTACCATCGGCGCTAATTCGTTTCACTTCTGAGTTCGGAATGGAAGTCAGGTGGGTCCAAATCGCTATGGTCGCCAAGCAAATTCTTTAATTCGGAAAACTGATTTTAAATTCTACTTACACACATTCAATGTTCTTACATCGAGTCCATCAAAACCCCTTGGGTGTTGTATGGTTAAGCCTCACGGGCAATTAGTACAGGTTAGCTCAACGCCTCACAACGCTTACACACCCTGCCTATCAACGTTCTAGTCTCGAACAACCCTTTAGGATACTTAAAGTATCAGGGAAGACTCATCTCAGGGCTCGCTTCCCGCTTAGATGCTTTCAGCGGTTATCGATTCCGAACTTAGCTACCGGGCAATGCGTCTGGCGACACAACCCGAACACCAGAGGTTCGTCCACTCCGGTCCTCTCGTACTAGGAGCAGCCCCCTTCAATCTTCCAACGCCCACGGCAGATAGGGACCGAACTGTCTCACGACGTTCTAAACCCAGCTCGCGTACCACTTTAAATGGCGAACAGCCATACCCTTGGGACCGACTTCAGCCCCAGGATGTGATGAGCCGACATCGAGGTGCCAAACACCGCCGTCGATATGAACTCTTGGGCGGTATCAGCCTGTTATCCCCGGAGTACCTTTTATCCGTTGAGCGATGGCCCTTCCATTCAGAACCACCGGATCACTATGACCTGCTTTCGCACCTGCTCGAACCGTCATTCTCGCAGTCAAGCGGGCTTATGCCATTGCACTAACCTCACGATGTCCAACCGTGATTAGCCCACCTTCGTGCTCCTCCGTTACGCTTTGGGAGGAGACCGCCCCAGTCAAACTACCCACCAGGCACTGTCCGCAACCCCGATTAGGGGTCGACGTTAGAACATCAACACTACAAGGGTGGTATTTCAAGGACGGCTCCACACAATCTAGCGACCGTGCTTCAAAGCCTCCCACCTATCCTACACATGTAGGGTCAATGTTCAGTGCCAAGCTGTAGTAAAGGTTCACGGGGTCTTTCCGTCTAGCCGCGGGTACACTGCATCTTCACAGCGATTTCAATTTCACTGAGTCTCGGGTGGAGACAGCGTGGCCATCATTACGCCATTCGTGCAGGTCGGAACTTACCCGACAAGGAATTTCGCTACCTTAGGACCGTTATAGTTACGGCCGCCGTTTACCGGGGCTTCGATCAAGAGCTTCGACCGAAGTCTAACCCCATCAATTAACCTTCCGGCACCGGGCAGGCGTCACACCGTATACGTCATCTTACGATTTTGCACAGTGCTGTGTTTTTAATAAACAGTTGCAGCCACCTGGTATCTGCGACTCTCAATAGCTCCATCCGCAAGGGACTTCACCGTCGAGAGCGTACCTTCTCCCGAAGTTACGGTACCATTTTGCCTAGTTCCTTCACCCGAGTTCTCTCAAGCGCCTTGGTATTCTCTACCCGACCACCTGTGTCGGTTTGGGGTACGATTCCTTACAATCTGAAGCTTAGAGGCTTTTCCTGGAAGCATGGCATCAATGACTTCACTACCGTAGTAGCTCGACGTCGTGTCTCAGCCTTAAAAAGAGCCGGATTTACCTAACTCTTAAGCCTACGCACTTGAACCTGGACAACCGTCGCCAGGCCCACCTAGCCTTCTCCGTCCCCCCATCGCAATTGTAAGAAGTACGGGAATATTAACCCGTTTCCCATCGACTACGCCTTTCGGCCTCGCCTTAGGGGTCGACTTACCCTGCCCCGATTAACGTTGGACAGGAACCCTTGGTCTTCCGGCGAGGAGGTTTTTCACCCCCTTTATCGTTACTCATGTCAGCATTCGCACTTCTGATACGTCCAGCATGCGTTACCACACACCTTCAACCGCTTACAGAACGCTCCCCTACCCAATGTACTAAAGTACATTGCCGCAGCTTCGGTTTACTACTTAGCCCCGTTACATCTTCCGCGCAGGCCGACTCGACCAGTGAGCTATTACGCTTTCTTTAAATGATGGCTGCTTCTAAGCCAACATCCTGGCTGTCTGAGCCTTCCCACATCGTTTCCCACTTAGTAGTAATTTGGGACCTTAGCTGGCGGTCTGGGTTGTTTCCCTCTCCACGACGGACGTTAGCACCCGCCGTGTGTCTCCCGGATAGTACTTACTGGTATTCGGAGTTTGCAAAGGGTTGGTAAGTCGGGATGACCCCCTAGCCTTAACAGTGCTCTACCCCCAGTAGTATTCGTCCGAGGCGCTACCTAAATAGCTTTCGGGGAGAACCAGCTATCTCCAGGTTTGATTGGCCTTTCACCCCTAGCCACAAGTCATCCGCTAATTTTTCAACATTAGTCGGTTCGGTCCTCCAGTTGATGTTACTCAACCTTCAACCTGCCCATGGCTAGATCACCTGGTTTCGGGTCTATATCCAGAGACTGAACGCCCAGTTAAGACTCGGTTTCCCTACGGCTCCCCTAGATGGTTAACCTTGCCACTGAATATAAGTCGCTGACCCATTATACAAAAGGTACGCAGTCACACCACGAAGGTGCTCCTACTGCTTGTACGTACACGGTTTCAGGTTCTATTTCACTCCCCTCACAGGGGTTCTTTTCGCCTTTCCCTCACGGTACTGGTTCACTATCGGTCAGTCAGTAGTATTTAGCCTTGGAGGATGGTCCCCCCATATTCAGACAGGATATCACGTGTCCCGCCCTACTCGATTTCACTTTAAATGCGTTGCCGGTTACGGGGCTATCACCCTGTATCGCACAACTTTCCAGAAGTTTCACCTGACGCATAAAAAGCTTAAGGGCTAGTCCAATTTCGCTCGCCGCTACTTTCGGAATCTCGGTTGATTTCTTTTCCTCGGGGTACTTAGATGTTTCAGTTCCCCCGGTTCGCCTCGCTGCGCTATGTATTCACGCAGCGATACTAGCTTATGCTAGTGGGTTTCCCCATTCGGAAATCCCAGACTCAAATGGTTTTTACTACCTAATCTGGGCTTATCGCAAGTTAATACGTCCTTCATCGCCTCTGACTGCCAAGGCATCCACCGTGTACGCTTAGTCACTTAACCATACAACCCGAAGGAGTTTCGAGTTGATGAACAAGTCACCAAAGTTGTCTGCAATTTTTATACATGATGCAGACTCGATTTTGCCGGACTCAAATTCCAAGAACACTTGAATGTGTTGTATTGGTGTTTGTCATAAAGACAAACATTGAGAACTTTACAAACAAACTTAAAAGTTTGTTTTGTCAGCTTTCCAAATTGTTAAAGAGCTATGTTTCTTCACAAGGAAGTACATTTTCTAAAGACTTTCAGAGACGAAGATTCTAACCACGTACGTTTTACTGAAGTGGTTTGGAATTCCTATCCAAAAATACTTAGAGAATGGTGGGCGATACCGGGCTCGAACCAGTGACCCCCTGCTTGTAAGGCAGGTGCTCTCCCAACTGAGCTAATCGCCCACGTAAGTTTTGATTCTTCGTGGAGAAGAATGGTGGGTCGTGCAGGATTCGAACCTGCGACCAATTGATTAAAAGTCAACTGCTCTACCAACTGAGCTAACGACCCAATGGTATCCCGTAGGGGAGTCGAACCCCTGTTACCGCCGTGAAAGGGCGGTGTCCTAGGCCTCTAGACGAACGGGACACTGGATTGAAGAGTTTGGGAACTCTTCCTCTCTTTACTTTATAAACCGTATCAATCTGTGTGGACACTCATCGTGAGTAATCATCGTATAAGGAGGTGATCCAGCGCCAGGTTCCCCTAGCGCTACCTTGTTACGACTTCACCCCAGTCATGAACCACAAAGTGGTAAGCGTCCTCCCGAAGGTTAAACTACCTACTTCTTTTGCAGCCCACTCCCATGGTGTGACGGGCGGTGTGTACAAGGCCCGGGAACGTATTCACCGTGGCATTCTGATCCACGATTACTAGCGATTCCGACTTCACGGAGTCGAGTTGCAGACTCCGATCCGGACTACGACGCACTTTTTGGGATTCGCTCACTCTCGCAAGTTGGCCGCCCTCTGTATGCGCCATTGTAGCACGTGTGTAGCCCTACTCGTAAGGGCCATGATGACTTGACGTCGTCCCCACCTTCCTCCGGTTTATCACCGGCAGTCTCCCTGGAGTTCCCACCCGAAGTGCTGGCAAACAAGGATAAGGGTTGCGCTCGTTGCGGGACTTAACCCAACATTTCACAACACGAGCTGACGACAGCCATGCAGCACCTGTCTCAGAGTTCCCGAAGGCACCAATCCATCTCTGGAAAGTTCTCTGGATGTCAAGAGTAGGTAAGGTTCTTCGCGTTGCATCGAATTAAACCACATGCTCCACCGCTTGTGCGGGCCCCCGTCAATTCATTTGAGTTTTAATCTTGCGACCGTACTCCCCAGGCGGTCTACTTAACGCGTTAGCTCCGAAAGCCACGGCTCAAGGCCACAACCTCCAAGTAGACATCGTTTACGGCGTGGACTACCAGGGTATCTAATCCTGTTTGCTCCCCACGCTTTCGCATCTGAGTGTCAGTATCTGTCCAGGGGGCCGCCTTCGCCACCGGTATTCCTTCAGATCTCTACGCATTTCACCGCTACACCTGAAATTCTACCCCCCTCTACAGTACTCTAGTCTGCCAGTTTCAAATGCTATTCCGAGGTTGAGCCCCGGGCTTTCACATCTGACTTAACAAACCACCTGCATGCGCTTTACGCCCAGTAATTCCGATTAACGCTCGCACCCTCCGTATTACCGCGGCTGCTGGCACGGAGTTAGCCGGTGCTTCTTCTGTCGCTAACGTCAAATAATGCAGCTATTAACTACACTACCTTCCTCACGACTGAAAGTGCTTTACAACCCGAAGGCCTTCTTCACACACGCGGCATGGCTGCATCAGGCTTGCGCCCATTGTGCAATATTCCCCACTGCTGCCTCCCGTAGGAGTCTGGACCGTGTCTCAGTTCCAGTGTGGCTGATCATCCTCTCAGACCAGCTAGGGATCGTCGCCTTGGTGAGCCATTACCTCACCAACTAGCTAATCCCACCTAGGCATATCCTGACGCGAGAGGCCCGAAGGTCCCCCTCTTTGACCCGTAGGTATTATGCGGTATTAGCCATCGTTTCCAATGGTTATCCCCCACATCAGGGCAATTTCCTAGGCATTACTCACCCGTCCGCCGCTCGACGCCGTTATCGTTCCCCGAAGGTTCAGATAACTCGTTTCCGCTCGACTTGCATGTGTTAGGCCTGCCGCCAGCGTTCAATCTGAGCCATGATCAAACTCTTCAATTTAAGATTTTGTTCGGCTCAATGAATACTGAACATTACATAAGTAATGTTTGAATTGACTGTGCTGAATCTTTCGATTCAATGGTCACTTCGTTTCATTGAAACCTAATTTGATACCGAGGTATCTAATTGGATTATCATCAACGAGTGCCCACACAGATTGATAGGTCTATATTGTTAAAGAGCTTGGCTTTCAGTGCCTTAGCACTTAAGCGAGGTGCGTATAATACGCTTTCCACTTTGAAAGTCAACATAAAACTCTAAATTTATTTAGAACTTTATGGTGACTCGTCTGTATTCAGACAAGTCGGAAATAAAGCCTGGCGATGTCCTACTCTCACATGGGGAAGCCCCACACTACCATCGGCGCTAATTCGTTTCACTTCTGAGTTCGGAATGGAAATCAGGTGGGTCCAAATCGCTATGGTCGCCAAGCAAATTCTTTAATTCGGAAAACTGATTTTAAATTCTACTTACACACATTCAATGTTCTTACATCGAGTCCATCAAAACCCCTTGGGTGTTGTATGGTTAAGCCTCACGGGCAATTAGTACAGGTTAGCTCAACGCCTCACAACGCTTACACACCCTGCCTATCAACGTTCTAGTCTCGAACAACCCTTTAGGATACTTAAAGTATCAGGGAAGACTCATCTCAGGGCTCGCTTCCCGCTTAGATGCTTTCAGCGGTTATCGATTCCGAACTTAGCTACCGGGCAATGCGTCTGGCGACACAACCCGAACACCAGAGGTTCGTCCACTCCGGTCCTCTCGTACTAGGAGCAGCCCCCTTCAATCTTCCAACGCCCACGGCAGATAGGGACCGAACTGTCTCACGACGTTCTAAACCCAGCTCGCGTACCACTTTAAATGGCGAACAGCCATACCCTTGGGACCGACTTCAGCCCCAGGATGTGATGAGCCGACATCGAGGTGCCAAACACCGCCGTCGATATGAACTCTTGGGCGGTATCAGCCTGTTATCCCCGGAGTACCTTTTATCCGTTGAGCGATGGCCCTTCCATTCAGAACCACCGGATCACTATGACCTGCTTTCGCACCTGCTCGAACCGTCATTCTCGCAGTCAAGCGGGCTTATGCCATTGCACTAACCTCACGATGTCCAACCGTGATTAGCCCACCTTCGTGCTCCTCCGTTACGCTTTGGGAGGAGACCGCCCCAGTCAAACTACCCACCAGGCACTGTCCGCAACCCCGATTAGGGGTCGACGTTAGAACATCAACACTACAAGGGTGGTATTTCAAGGACGGCTCCACACAATCTAGCGACCGTGCTTCAAAGCCTCCCACCTATCCTACACATGTAGGGTCAATGTTCAGTGCCAAGCTGTAGTAAAGGTTCACGGGGTCTTTCCGTCTAGCCGCGGGTACACTGCATCTTCACAGCGATTTCAATTTCACTGAGTCTCGGGTGGAGACAGCGTGGCCATCATTACGCCATTCGTGCAGGTCGGAACTTACCCGACAAGGAATTTCGCTACCTTAGGACCGTTATAGTTACGGCCGCCGTTTACCGGGGCTTCGATCAAGAGCTTCGACCGAAGTCTAACCCCATCAATTAACCTTCCGGCACCGGGCAGGCGTCACACCGTATACGTCATCTTACGATTTTGCACAGTGCTGTGTTTTTAATAAACAGTTGCAGCCACCTGGTATCTGCGACTCTCAATAGCTCCATCCGCAAGGGACTTCACCGTCGAGAGCGTACCTTCTCCCGAAGTTACGGTACCATTTTGCCTAGTTCCTTCACCCGAGTTCTCTCAAGCGCCTTGGTATTCTCTACCCGACCACCTGTGTCGGTTTGGGGTACGATTCCTTACAATCTGAAGCTTAGAGGCTTTTCCTGGAAGCATGGCATCAATGACTTCACTACCGTAGTAGCTCGACGTCGTGTCTCAGCCTTAAAAAGAGCCGGATTTACCTAACTCTTAAGCCTACGCACTTGAACCTGGACAACCGTCGCCAGGCCCACCTAGCCTTCTCCGTCCCCCCATCGCAATTGTAAGAAGTACGGGAATATTAACCCGTTTCCCATCGACTACGCCTTTCGGCCTCGCCTTAGGGGTCGACTTACCCTGCCCCGATTAACGTTGGACAGGAACCCTTGGTCTTCCGGCGAGGAGGTTTTTCACCCCCTTTATCGTTACTCATGTCAGCATTCGCACTTCTGATACGTCCAGCATGCGTTACCACACACCTTCAACCGCTTACAGAACGCTCCCCTACCCAATGCACTAAAGTGCATTGCCGCAGCTTCGGTTTACTACTTAGCCCCGTTACATCTTCCGCGCAGGCCGACTCGACCAGTGAGCTATTACGCTTTCTTTAAATGATGGCTGCTTCTAAGCCAACATCCTGGCTGTCTGAGCCTTCCCACATCGTTTCCCACTTAGTAGTAATTTGGGACCTTAGCTGGCGGTCTGGGTTGTTTCCCTCTCCACGACGGACGTTAGCACCCGCCGTGTGTCTCCCGGATAGTACTTACTGGTATTCGGAGTTTGCAAAGGGTTGGTAAGTCGGGATGACCCCCTAGCCTTAACAGTGCTCTACCCCCAGTAGTATTCGTCCGAGGCGCTACCTAAATAGCTTTCGGGGAGAACCAGCTATCTCCAGGTTTGATTGGCCTTTCACCCCTAGCCACAAGTCATCCGCTAATTTTTCAACATTAGTCGGTTCGGTCCTCCAGTTGATGTTACTCAACCTTCAACCTGCCCATGGCTAGATCACCTGGTTTCGGGTCTATATCCAGAGACTGAACGCCCAGTTAAGACTCGGTTTCCCTACGGCTCCCCTAGATGGTTAACCTTGCCACTGAATATAAGTCGCTGACCCATTATACAAAAGGTACGCAGTCACACCACGAAGGTGCTCCTACTGCTTGTACGTACACGGTTTCAGGTTCTATTTCACTCCCCTCACAGGGGTTCTTTTCGCCTTTCCCTCACGGTACTGGTTCACTATCGGTCAGTCAGTAGTATTTAGCCTTGGAGGATGGTCCCCCCATATTCAGACAGGATATCACGTGTCCCGCCCTACTCGATTTCACTTTATATGCGTTGCCGGTTACGGGGCTATCACCCTGTATCGCACAACTTTCCAGAAGTTTCACCTGACGCATAAAAAGCTTAAGGGCTAGTCCAATTTCGCTCGCCGCTACTTTCGGAATCTCGGTTGATTTCTTTTCCTCGGGGTACTTAGATGTTTCAGTTCCCCCGGTTCGCCTCGCTGCGCTATGTATTCACGCAGCGATACTAGCTTATGCTAGTGGGTTTCCCCATTCGGAAATCCCAGACTCAAATGGTTTTTACTACCTAATCTGGGCTTATCGCAAGTTAATACGTCCTTCATCGCCTCTGACTGCCAAGGCATCCACCGTGTACGCTTAGTCACTTAACCATACAACCCGAAGGAGTTTCGAGTTGATGAACAAGTCACCAAAGTTGTCTGCAATTTTTATACATGATGCAGACTCGATTTTGCCGGACTCAAATTCCAAGAACACTTGAATGTGTTGTATTGGTGTTTGTCATAAAGACAAACATTGAGAACTTTACAAACAAACTTAAAAGTTTGTTTTGTCAGCTTTCCAAATTGTTAAAGAGCTAATCACTTCTAATGAAGTAACCATTTTTAAAAACTCTCAAGAGAGAATGTTTAAAGATGGTATCCCGTAGGGGAGTCGAACCCCTGTTACCGCCGTGAAAGGGCGGTGTCCTAGGCCTCTAGACGAACGGGACACTGGATTGAAGAGTTTGGGAGCTCTTCCTCTCTTTACTTTATAAACCGTATCAATCTGTGTGGACACTCATCGTGAATAATCATCGTATAAGGAGGTGATCCAGCGCCAGGTTCCCCTAGCGCTACCTTGTTACGACTTCACCCCAGTCATGAACCACAAAGTGGTAAGCGTCCTCCCGAAGGTTAAACTACCTACTTCTTTTGCAGCCCACTCCCATGGTGTGACGGGCGGTGTGTACAAGGCCCGGGAACGTATTCACCGTGGCATTCTGATCCACGATTACTAGCGATTCCGACTTCACGGAGTCGAGTTGCAGACTCCGATCCGGACTACGACGCACTTTTTGGGATTCGCTCACTCTCGCAAGTTGGCTGCCCTCTGTATGCGCCATTGTAGCACGTGTGTAGCCCTACTCGTAAGGGCCATGATGACTTGACGTCGTCCCCACCTTCCTCCGGTTTATCACCGGCAGTCTCCCTGGAGTTCCCACCCGAAGTGCTGGCAAACAAGGATAAGGGTTGCGCTCGTTGCGGGACTTAACCCAACATTTCACAACACGAGCTGACGACAGCCATGCAGCACCTGTCTCAGAGTTCCCGAAGGCACCAATCCATCTCTGGAAAGTTCTCTGGATGTCAAGAGTAGGTAAGGTTCTTCGCGTTGCATCGAATTAAACCACATGCTCCACCGCTTGTGCGGGCCCCCGTCAATTCATTTGAGTTTTAATCTTGCGACCGTACTCCCCAGGCGGTCTACTTAACGCGTTAGCTCCGAAAGCCACGGCTCAAGGCCACAACCTCCAAGTAGACATCGTTTACGGCGTGGACTACCAGGGTATCTAATCCTGTTTGCTCCCCACGCTTTCGCATCTGAGTGTCAGTATCTGTCCAGGGGGCCGCCTTCGCCACCGGTATTCCTTCAGATCTCTACGCATTTCACCGCTACACCTGAAATTCTACCCCCCTCTACAGTACTCTAGTCTGCCAGTTTCAAATGCTATTCCGAGGTTGAGCCCCGGGCTTTCACATCTGACTTAACAAACCACCTGCATGCGCTTTACGCCCAGTAATTCCGATTAACGCTCGCACCCTCCGTATTACCGCGGCTGCTGGCACGGAGTTAGCCGGTGCTTCTTCTGTCGCTAACGTCAAATAATGCAGCTATTAACTACACTACCTTCCTCACGACTGAAAGTGCTTTACAACCCGAAGGCCTTCTTCACACACGCGGCATGGCTGCATCAGGCTTGCGCCCATTGTGCAATATTCCCCACTGCTGCCTCCCGTAGGAGTCTGGACCGTGTCTCAGTTCCAGTGTGGCTGATCATCCTCTCAGACCAGCTAGGGATCGTCGCCTTGGTGAGCCATTACCTCACCAACTAGCTAATCCCACCTAGGCATATCCTGACGCGAGAGGCCCGAAGGTCCCCCTCTTTGACCCGTAGGTATTATGCGGTATTAGCCATCGTTTCCAATGGTTATCCCCCACACCAGGGCAATTTCCTAGGCATTACTCACCCGTCCGCCGCTCGACGCCGTTATCGTTCCCCGAAGGTTCAGATAACTCGTTTCCGCTCGACTTGCATGTGTTAGGCCTGCCGCCAGCGTTCAATCTGAGCCATGATCAAACTCTTCAATTTAAGATTTTGTTCGGCTCAATGAATACTGAACATTACATAAGTAATGTTTGAATTGACTGTGCTCTTATTGGTTTTCACTTTTAAAAAGTGAAATAAAACAGCTCAAGGCTGCTTCCCAATTCGAATGGTCACTTCGTTTCATTGAAACCTAATTTGATACCGAAGTATCTAATTGGATTATCATCAACGAGTGCCCACACAGATTGATAGGTCTATATTTTTAAAGAACTTTTCTAACTAACTTGCCGCCTCAGCGCCTCGTCGTTAGGGGTGCGTATCTTACGCTTCCCGCTTTGAGAGTCAAGTATTTTTTCAAATTCTTTTTTCTCTCTTCCGACTCGCTGTGTGACTTTCGTCTCACTCCGTGTCGGTGGATGCGCAGTATAGGGAGTTGAGAAATTAGCGCAACCTTTTTTTGAAAAAAACTTTCTAAGCGGTTATTTATCCACCAAATGCGTTATATCTGCATATTTCTTCGTCACATTTGAGACATATCACAGCAATTGGTTGGAAAAACACCAACCATATACGTAAGATTCATGTGTCTATTTTGTTAATAGGCAGCCAATCTCTTTATCATCTATATGTAGTAATCAAAATGACGTCTAAAAAAAATCTGATCTTGTGTGCTGGGTTGGCGGTCATTGGGGGAATCATCTTCTCTCAGTTACCTGTGTCACCTGCCTTGAGCTTTGTTATCGGTGTTGTCGCTACTGCTTTTCTTTTTTCACTTTCTAGCAAAACACCTGTTCTTCAATCTTCGGATTCCGATCCTTCAACTAAAACGCTGTATGTCGGCAACCTTCCTTATAAGGCAAATGAAAGTCACGTTCGAGATTTGTTTGCTGAGTATGGTCAGGTCTATGCAGTACGCTTAATGAAAGATAAGCGCACTGGTAAAAGGAGAGGGTTTGGTTTTGTAGTGATGGCTGCGGCAGATGCAAAACCTGCTATCGCTAAACTTAACGAGAAGGAATATATGGAGCGTACACTTAAAGTGCGTATTGCTAACGATCCTAAACACCCTGATGGCGGTAAACCTGAACAGGATTAAACCCTAAGGTCGCCAAACAGGTATTCAGTGCATCTTCTTGCCAAGGAGGTGCACTGGCATAAATCTTCTTACTCCCTTCCTCTTGGCTTTCTTCCTTCATATCGCTGAGTAGTAATGCTTTCACTCGACGAGCAATGGCTTCGCCAGAATCAATTAACGTAACCTCTCCACCTAACGCTTGATGGATTTCGTCTTTAATCAAAGGAAAATGAGTGCACCCCAATACAGCTACATCGACTTTATTACGTAATGGGAGAAGAATGCTTTCGAGCTCTGGAATAGAAATACTTTCGCCACGCAGCTTTTCTTCTGCCATATCCACTAAGCGAGTGGAACCTAATAGTTCGACAGGTTTACCTTGAGCAAAGTCACGGATCAGTTCATGAGTATATTGACGAGTCACGGTCGCGGGCGTAGCAATAAGTCCTACACCCTGAGAAGCGAGTAATGAGGCCGGCTTGATCGCAGGCACCACTCCGACAACCGGAATGGATAGATTCGCACGCAATGATGGCAACACTATGGTACTTGCGGTATTGCAGGCGATGACTACTATGTCAGCTTGATGCTCTTCAACCAATGCTGCCACCAGCTTATTAACGCGAGTGATCAGCACATCTTGGTCTAGCTCACCATATGGGTAAGCTTCGTTATCGAACAGATACAAGTAATCCATGTTTGGTAGAAGTCGGTGGATTTCTTGGAAGACCGATAGCCCTCCGACACCGGAATCAAACACTAGGACTTTTTTCTTACTTGATGCTCGCACGAGTCTTACCTGCAAATTAGAGACTCGGCGATCATACTGGTTAGATTTGTTTTGGCAATGCTTTGGCTCGGTATCTTTGATGACTGAATCGCTCCCCTGTTTCCACTTCAAGCTTAGCCAACTCTATATGTCCTTGAAATGATGAGGTTGATGTCACCAATGTATGGAATTCGCCATCTTCGCCACAGGGATCAATATGACCGGGTAATGACTCAATCAACGTTTTGTCATACCAACGTCCACACCACTCCGGCGGCAATACATTTCCATCGGTGGTAATCAACATGGTTTGAATTCCACGCTCGATAATTTCAAATGCCAATGCCTTGCTTTCTTCCCCCAACAAAGGGAATACACATTCCCAGCCGGCAGGTTCAATATAGCTGCGTCGATAATCAGCAATACCATTACAAAACATATCACCGAACGCGACAGCTTCTACATTCAGCCCACTGCTTTGTAGTGCATTAACGATCGTCGATTGATAAATGTCGTTATTCGGGAACACTTCAGGCAGTTCGATAGTAATGAGCGGAAGGCCAAGTAAGTCCGCCTGCATTTGCACGACCTCAAGCGGGGTTGCTTGAAAAGGGACTTCTTTATCAACATAAGTGGTGTACAAGCCAACTACCTGATAATGCGGATCTTCGTTTAGACGCTCCAACGTTAATGTAGAGTCTTTTCCGCTTGACCAGCTAATCACAACACGTTTTGGTTTAGTCATCGTCTTTCCTTGTTACCTATTTCCACCAGCGCTTTACTTACAAAAAGAAAGACCGCCGATATGGCGGTCTCGTTTAGCTTGATTAAAAGCGGTAGTCTGCCGAGACAAAGTACTGACGCCCTGGCGTCGCGTAACTAGTGTACATCTCGTAGTTTTTATCGAAAGCGTTGCTTAGCTTCGCATTAATATCCCAGTTTTGGTTCACGGCGTAAGAAGCAGTGAAGTTCCATAGGCTGTAGCTCGGTAGTCTGGTACTGCCATTAAAGCGTTCACCTTGGTACAGGTACTGCGAGCCCAACGTCCATTGGTCAAACGTTGCGTAGGCGTTCCACTTAGCACCACGCTTGGAGCGGTACGCTAGCTGAGTATCTTTTGCCCCAGACTTATCGACAGGATCTTTATAATCTAAGTAAAACTCGTGAGAAACGATATCCGTGTCGAATTTCACCTCTAGTTCGACACCTTTGATCTCAGCTTCACCCACGTTTTGCATGCCAGAGCCTTTCCAAATCAACATGTTCTCAATTTGGTTGTAGTAACCCGTCACCGTCCAATCAACAATCGATACAGCACCTGATAGCGACAGCTCGGTATTTTCTGATTCTTCTGGTTTTAGGTTTGGCATTTCGTAGCCTGGGTAATACAAATCAACAAAGCTCGGCGCACGGAAAGCAGTACCATGACTCAGGGTTAACTCGTAACCTTCGTAAAAACTCCAACCCGCAGCGGTTTGCCATGTGGTGTTGTTACCAAATTGATTGTTGTCGTCATTACGTACGCTTGCTTCTAACGTCCATACGTCATAAACATATTGAGCAATGGCACTAACACCAAAGTTAGTTCTTGGGTTCTTCTCTGGATCATAGTCTTTAGCTGGTCCCCAACTGTTCGCCGCAATGTAGCCTTTTGCTAGCTTCTCAGTACGGTAATCCAAACCGCCACCAATACTCAGTTCTTCGTTAACGCTGTACGAGTTCAACCAAATCGCGTTGAACTGCTCAATAGCAACATGATCGCCAGTAGATTTGTTTTGACCTGATTTATGGTCGTAGTTGTCTTGTTGACCATAAGCCAATTTTAATTCAGATGAGTAAACGTCTTTGTTGTATTCCAGCGATAAGTCGGTGCCTACATACTCTACTTCACCAGTTTTTTTCTCATGACCACTCCAAATACTACTGTTGTCGTAATCGTATTCATTGTTGTAAGCACTCACCCCAACGTAACCAGACAAGTTGTCAGAAAAGTTTTGTTGGTAACCCAACTTCAGGTTTAGCGTTTCGAAGCCATGCTCATCGCCATCATTCAATCCTGGCTGAGGCTTAACATTAAAACCATCGGTTTTCTCGTATCCTAAGACACCCTTAAAGTGTTTACCTTCACCCACAGGTTTAGAGACCACAAACGTGCCTTTTTTATGGTTATTTGAGCCATAACCTGCAGACACTCGACCTGAATCGTCATTAATAGGCGCACGAGTAATAATGTTGATTACGCCAGAGATCGCTTCTGAACCATAGATAGAGGCTCGTGCACCACGAATGTAATCGATACGTTCGACAGAGTTGATTGGAAATTGGTTAAAGTCGATACCACCCATGATTGCACGAGGCATACGCACCCCATCAACTAAAACGAGTACTTGAGACGAGCTACCACCTCGAACGTAGATAGATGCGGATTGACCACGCCCACCGTACTGAGCAACTTCAACACTCGGCAGTGTACGGAACACATCAAACAGACTATTTGCTTGCAGGCGTTTAATGTCTTCTTTGGTTACCGTAACGGTTTGTGCAAGAACAGCACCATCAATTTGCTTGAAGCGGTTTGCCGTAACCACAACCGTTTCATCTGCGGAAACTTCTTGGGCCTGTGAATAAAAGGTAGGTGAAAGCAGCGATGCACACGTGATCGCAAGAAATGTTTTTCTCATTGTATTGTCCTAAGTCGCGTAATTCCTACCGAGCCCTACTCGTGTTGAGCAGTCCAGTGCTGTGGCTCAGTTGCTGGCAGGTATTCGGACTTAAGAGCGAGGTTACACCATCCTACTTGCTCGACTTCCCACATAAACTAATGCAGTGTCTTGATGAGCGTTCGTTCTCTTTTACCGCTGCGCGTCAGTTCTGGATTTCCACCAGATTCCCATTTCAGCCATCTAGATTGCTAGATAGCACCAGCTTGGGGCAAATACTATTAAGCTATTGATTATTTGTCCAGCCAATATTACCTCTGACAATCGTAACGATTTGGTTCATTGGTGTATCAACTGACACAGAACACACTATCTTTAAATCAATTGGGGCACAAAACTGGACATCCTATTGAGATTGAATAAAATCTGCGCTCTTAAATTGAATGCACCATAAAAGGTAAGATCATGGCTACTCTTGATGTAAACCCACAACGCTACCAAGAACAACTGGCTGAAAAAGTCGAACGTCTGAACGATATGTTCGCGCCATACAACGTGCCAGAACTGGAAGTGTTTGAATCACCAGAGCAGCACTACCGCATGCGTGCTGAGTTCCGCGTTTGGCATGAGGGTGAAGACCTTTACTACATCATGTTCAATCAAGAAACTCGTGAGAAATACCGCGTTGACCAATTCCCAGCAGCAAGCCGTCTGATCAACGACCTGATGCCACTACTAGTTGAAGCGATGAAAGACAACGAATCGCTACGTCGTAAACTGTTCCAAGTGGACTTTCTATCAACGCTTAGCGGTGAGATTCTGGTTTCACTGCTTTACCATCGTCAACTGGATGAAGAGTGGATTGAAAACGCGAAAGCCCTTAAGCAGCGTTTGAATGATGAAGGCTTCAACCTAAACATCATTGGTCGTGCTCGTAAAATGAAGATTGTCTTAGACCGTGACTACGTGATCGAGAAGCTAGACGTAAATGGTCAAAGCTACATCTACCAACAAGTTGAAAACAGCTTCACTCAGCCAAACGGTAAAGTGGCAGAGAAAATGTTGGAATGGGCAGTCGACTGTACTCAAGAAAGCACTGGCGACCTACTAGAACTTTACTGTGGTAACGGTAACTTCTCTCTGGCGTTGGCACAAAACTTCGACCGCGTTCTTGCAACTGAATTAGCGAAGCCATCTGTGGTTTCTGCGCAATACAACATTGCAGCGAACGAGATTGATAACGTACAAATCCTACGTCTATCAGCAGAAGAGTTTACTCAAGCAATCGAAGGTAAGCGTGAATTCCGCCGCCTACAAGATGCAGGTGTGGATCTGAAGAGCTACAACTGTAATACGATTTTTGTCGATCCACCACGCTCAGGTATGGATGTCGACACTTGTAAGATGGTGCAAGGTTACGAGCGCATCATGTACATCTCTTGTAACCCAGAGACACTTAAAGAGAACTTGGACATTCTATGCGAAACCCACAACGTGACGCGTTTTGCTCTGTTTGACCAATTCCCTTACACGCACCACATGGAAGCAGGTGTACTGTTGGAACGTAAAGCGTAATCAACCAGCATCAAACATAAAAAAAGCGAGCTCATGGCTCGCTTTTTTGTTGGATTCGTTTTGCTTATTCAGCGGTGGTCTTCTTTTCCATGAAACCCAGCTTCTTACCGATCCACGCTAGGAGAATCATTGAAACCAGAATAGCGAAGAAGTTAGAGCCTGCTTCTGGGTATTGCGCTTTAATAAACGCAGAGTGACCAAATGCACCTACGAAGAAACACGCCAGACCAACAAGTGGGATATCTTCTGATACTGGGTTGTTAAGGTATTCTTGGTACAGCGCCTGTACAGCTAGCACGAGTGCAATCAGAGGGAAGATTGAAAAAGATACTTCGCTCATGGTCAACCATGACAACAAAGCATCACCACACATACCTGCAACCAGTGCCAAAATCAGCGTTTTCTTTTCAGATTTATTTCCATTCGACATTATTCTATCCCGCCTTTTAATCGGTTACGTTCACGTTCTTTGCGATACCAATAGGCCCCTTTGGCTATCATTCGCAATTGCATGATCAATCGCTCGGCGAGTTCATCGCGCTCGCGTCGATCTAAATCTAAAGCTTCCGCACCAGAGCTAAACACCAAAGTAACCGACGCCTCTGCTTGAGTGAACGCCTCTTCTTTGGTCATACCGGTGCTCATTAAGTACTCAGTTAATTCTGCCGCAAAATGCTGAATTTCTCGAGCGACGGCAGTACGAAATTCAGAGGAAGTGCCGGAGCGCTCACGCAACAATAAGCGGAAAACGTTAGGACTACTTTCAATGAATTCCATAAAGGTTTCAACTGAAGTTCGAATCACACTGCCTTCTTTGACAATACGCTGACGCGCCTGACGCATCAGTTGTCGCAACAACAAACCACCTTCATCAACCATGGTTAAGCCTAGCTCGTCCATGTCTTTGAAGTGACGGTAAAAAGAAGTTGGTGCAATTCCTGCCTCTCGGGCAACCTCACGCAAGCTGAGATTGGAAAAGCTGCGATCCGCACTGAGTTGATTAAATGCCGCATCGATCAACGATCGACGTGTTTTTTCTTTTTGCTGCGCGCGGATTCCCATCGATTTCATTCTTTAACTTGCTCTTTTTCTATTGGGTACGAGAGCTTCAATATAACGCATATCGCCCCCACGTATAAAGCGACGTTATCTGCCGATAAGCGGCGAGCACGTTACTATCGCCATGCATCTAATTGCAATCGCCTCACTTCAAATAGTAGACATACAGCATACCAATTAGTTCTTTTGGGCGATTCTGCGTGATCACTTCCACTCTCTAGCAGGCATTACGTGTTCCCAATAGAGTAAATGAGTTAAAATCCCGCTACAGCAATGTTAAGCAAATATAACAAGGAAGACATCATGGCGCATGCTAATCACTATGACGTGATCGTAATTGGTAGTGGCCCGGGCGGTGAAGGGGCGGCGATGGGATTGACCAAAGCCGGACTGAATGTTGCCATCGTAGAAAAGGAAAGCAGTGTTGGTGGCGGTTGTACGCACTGGGGAACCATACCATCCAAAGCATTGCGTCACGCAGTTAGCCGTATCATTGAATTCAATAGCAACCCGTTATTCTGCCGCAATAACACCAGCCTTCATGCAACATTTTCTGACATTTTAGGTCATGCAAAATCGGTAATAGATAAACAGACTCGACTTCGTCAGGGCTTTTATGATCGCAACTCATGCACACTGTTGTTTGGTACAGCCCGCTTTATCGATAACTACTCCATCGCCGTCATGCAAAGTGATGGTACGGAAGAAGTATACTCAGCAGATAAATTTGTTATCGCTACAGGCTCTCGTCCATACCAACCAAATGACGTTGACTTCTTACATGAACGCATCTACGACAGTGATTCCATCCTGAGCCTGAAGCACGACCCTCGCCACATCATTATTTACGGTGCAGGCGTGATTGGTTGTGAATACGCCTCAATCTTCCGCGGTTTAGGCGTGAAAACTGACCTGATTAACACTCGCGACCGCCTGCTCTCTTTCTTAGATAACGAAGTATCAGACGCATTGTCTTACCACTTCTGGAACAGTGGCGTGGTGATTCGTAACGATGAAACATTCGAGAAAATCGAAGGCACTGAAGATGGTGTTATCGTGCATCTTCAATCTGGCAAGAAGATGAAAGCCGATTGCCTACTGTATGCTAATGGTCGAACGGGTAACACAGACAAACTCAACTTACCTGCGGTTGGACTTGAGGGTGATTCACGCGGACAGCTCAAAGTAGATGGTAACTACCGTACAGAGGTAGAACACATCTACGCAGTCGGTGATGTAATTGGCTACCCTAGCCTAGCGAGTGCAGCGTATGACCAAGGTCGTTTCGTGGCACAAGCCATCACTAAAGGGCAAGCTGACGGTAATCTGATTGATGACATCCCAACGGGTATCTACACCATTCCAGAAATCAGCTCAGTGGGTAAAACCGAGCAAGAACTGACTGCGGCGAAAGTGCCTTACGAAGTGGGACGTTCTTCGTTCAAGCATCTAGCTCGTGCACAGATTGCAGGTAAAGACATCGGCAGTTTAAAAATCCTCTTCCATCGCGAAACCAAAGAGATTCTTGGTATTCACTGCTTTGGTGAGCGCGCTGCGGAAATCATCCACATCGGTCAGGCCATCATGGAACAAAAAGGCGAAGCCAATACGATCGAATACTTCGTCAATACCACCTTCAACTACCCGACGATGGCAGAAGCGTATCGCGTAGCGGCACTGAACGGTTTGAACCGATTATTCTAATTCAATTGGGTTGCCATGATCCAAAAGCTAAAACAGCAGGTTTCGACCTGCTGTTTTTTTATGTGTAACTAGGCAAGAAAGCTTCCCTTGCGCCATTGATAGAAGAAGATAGCACCAAGTCCAATCCCTCGCATTGCCATGAAACTGGTCATCGCAAACCATAGTGCATGGTTTTGCCAAACAGAGAACAAAAAGAATATCGCGAAGAAACAGCAAGTCGCCACAAACATACTGTTTCGCATGTCTTTACCTTTAGTGGCGCCAACAAAAATGCCATCAAATAGGAAACACCACATCGAAGCTAATGGCATGACCACCAGCCATGGTAAATATACCGAAGCTTGCTGCTGCACCGCGTCAATCGAAGTGATCATGGCGATCAACTGCGATCCCGCCAAACCAAATACTGCAGTCAAACCTAAGCAGATGATCAGACTCCAGAAGAAAGTACCAATCAACGAAGCACTGAGCTGCGCTCGGTCTTTGGCGCCAATCGCTTTGCCAACCATGGCTTCCATGGCGTAAGCAAAACCGTCCATGCCATAGGAAATCATCATCAAGAAACTCATCAATACCGCATTGGCCGCAACCACATCATCACCAAAGCTCGCACCTTGGAAAGTCATAAAGCTAAACGTAGCTTGTAAACATAGCGAGCGTAAGAAGATATCGCGATTGAGTTTTACGAAACGCCCTAGCCCATGTTGAGTATCGGTTAGCAGGCTTTTAGGTGATGGCAACAGACGGGCACACCACGTCCTCCATACACACATCAAGCCAAACGCCATGCCAGAGTAATCAGCAATCACCGAGGCTAGCGCTGCCCCTTCAACTTTCCAACCCAAACCAATCACAAACAGTAAATCGAGCGCGATATTGGTCACGTTAGTGATGATCACCATCCACATTGGGGCTTTGGAGTTTTGCGTTCCGAGCAGCCAGCCCAACAGCACAAAGTTCATCAGCGCAGCGGGTGCACTCCATACTCGGATAGAGAAATATTGCATACCGTAGTGCTTCACTTCAGCACTGGCATCACTCCAACCAAATATCAGATCCGCGATCGGGTTATGGGCAATAAGGAAGACTAACGCAAACAGCAATGCCATTAGTGAGCCTTGCATAAACACCAAGGCGAGTTGTTTTCGGTCTTCACCACCATAGGATTGCGCCGCTAATCCAGTAGTCGACATACGTAAAAAGCCAAGCAACCAAAACGTCACACTGATCATGGTACTACCAAGCGCAACACCACCTAGATACCAAGCGTGTTCAAGGTGACCGATCACCGCAGCGTCAACCAAGCCCAATAGTGGAACAGTAATATTCGACAGCACCATAGGGATAGCGAGCGCTAACACTTGGCGATGCACTTGAGGATTCGATAAAGGAGAGAAGATAGAGTTTGTCACAGGCACCTCGTTGTTTAGATCAGCGAGTGTACCTGAGTGTTCAATGCCTAGCCAATTACCACTTGATGTGAACGAGAACTGGCGTGAGACGATGCTTCAACATTGGGATCTTATTCAGCCAGCGCTGCCATGCTTTCCAGCGTGAGCAAAATCGGTCGAATGGCGAGAAGGCTTTGACCCATTGTGCCCATGGCAGCCAATGCAGTACTTGTTGTGCTGGTGCTTCAAAACCATGTGCATACGTATCTGAGCCGAGCTTCTGACCCCATTTACTTTCGGTTAAGTCACCTGCTAGTACCATGCACACTTCTGCCGATACAAAATGACGACCCAGAGTTTGGATGAAAGTCGCAACGCGCGATTCATCACAATCAAGTAAAGCCATCTCACACAGAATCAATACTGGTGCTTTTTCAGGAATGCGCAGTTCATCTAACCAATTCATGTCTTCTACGCTGCCGCAACGATGCTCGTAGCGTTCGTTTTTATGAAACAATCGCTGACGCCAAACCAGATTCTCGGTGACATCCAGTTCAATCCAGTGACAACGACCATTGTCCAAACGGTAGAAACGCGTATCTAAGCCCGCACCAACGTTAATGATCCAAGCGTCTGAGTGTTGTTGAAGAAAGTGACTAACCTGCTGATCGCACAGCTGAGTTAAAGTCACGTGCAGCAGCTGCTTCTGATCGACGTCGCCACTGATGCAATCTGGTGCCATCTTGCAGCTCAAGCACGCTTTTGCAGCGATCGGATCGTACACCAAGCCGTTATCGACCAAGCTTTCGCGGCTACGCAAAAACAACGGTTTCAACAGATGATTGGGTACGTGATGTTGAGGCTTGGACATGGGCATTTCCTTGCGCCGAAAAGAAAATGGTTAAATGGAATTAGATGATAATAAATCTCAATATCACTTGCAAGTTTTAACGCAACAGCCAAACGCTCTGAATCAGTGCGAGCGTAACTATGCTCGGAAGAAAAGAAATATGCTTTGAAGAAAATAAAAGTGGGAATAGAAAGTGCAGAAAACACAAAGCCCAGCAGAACGCTGGGCTTTATTAGAATGCTTGAGGTAAGAAACCTACATCCAGTCAGTGTTACGGATGATGCCAACCGCCAGACCTTCAATCGTCAGGTGTTGCGATGTTAGGTCAACTTGGATTGGTGAAAACTCTTCATTCTCTGCATGCAGTAGAACTGTAGAACCTTTACGCTCTAAACGCTTCACCGTCACATCATCATCAACACGTGCAACCACAACTTGACCGTCGCGCACATCTTGAGTTTTGTGCACAGCCAGCAAGTCGCCGTCCATAATACCGATGTCTTTCATACTTTCGCCGTTTACGCGAAGTAAGAAATCTGCTTTTGGTTTGAACATCGCAGGGTCCACTTGGTAGTGAGACTCCACATGCTCTTGAGCCAGAATCGGCTCACCAGCAGCAACTTGACCAATCAAAGGCAGACCTTGATCGTCGTTTGCCGCATCTTCGAGTAGGATTCGGATCCCGCGAGATGCGCCTGGAATAATTTCAATCGCTTGTTTACGAGCAAGCGCTTTTAGGTGTTCTTCTGCGGCATTCGCAGAGCGGAAGCCAAGCTCACGCGCAATCTCTGCACGAGTTGGTGGCATTCCGGTGTCTTCGATTTTGCTTTTAATCAAATCGAAGACTTGTTGTTGGCGTGGCGTTAACGGCTTCATATGTCACCTGTCTTTTTATACAGTTAACTGTGAGTATATCCAGTAAATGAACAAATGAAAACCCAATTGGTTGTTTTTTAATTTATTTGCGCCAGTTTCAGATCCCACCCACAAACCTCAAGTGAACATGCGTTTTAAACGCGCAATAGCCAATTCGTCTAATGAAAGCAACAACCTAGGGGTTCGACTAATTTCCGCTCAATAAAATTAAAAGGTTTGACCAGTTTCTGGTATCCTTGCTGCGCTTAAAATTTATCGCCTAGGCTTATTTCTATAGCCGTATCTATTTCCTTTCCTATAGAAGAAGGGAAAGCGGACGCAGAAATAAGGTTAGGCTTGTTTGAATACCTATTGAGGCTGTGAACTTTATGTCTTCTGGACAATCATTTTCACGTTCATTACTAAAACTACCTTTATCGGTAATGGTAAAGGGCACCACAATCCCATCGAATCCGATTGACGATCTCAACATCGACCTAGCGAAACCGATTGTGTACGCCTTACCGTTCCGTTCGAACGTGGATTTGCTGACACTACAAAAACAAGCTTTGAGCCTTGGTCTCCCAGACCCGCTTAGCCCGCTAGAAATCAATGGCAAAAAACTGACTCGTTACGTGTTTATTGCCTCTCGTCCAACCGTGATGAGCAATGATAACGACGTACCGAGTGAGTCTGTTTCTCTGTTTACTGATTTACTTGAATTGCACAAGCTCGATAGCGAGCTAGACGTACAAATGATTCCAGCGACCGTACTTTGGGGTCGTAAGCCAGGTAAAGAAGAAAACCATAAGCCGTACCTGCAACCAATGAACGGTCCGCAAAAAGCAAAAGCGGTAATGGCAGCAGGTCGTGACTGTTTGGTGCGCTTTAGCCCAGTGGTTTCACTGCGTTACATGGCAGACTCTCACGGTACCGACAGCGCTATTGCACACAAGCTAGCGCGCGTTGCACGTATCCACTTCTCTCGTCAGAAGCTCGCGGCATCGGGTCCAAACCTGCCTCAACGCCAAGTGCTGTTTGCACGCTTAATGAAATCGCCAGCAATCGAAAAAGCGATTGAAGACGAAGCGCAAAGCAAAAACATTTCTATCGAGAAAGCACGCAAAGAAGCCCATGACATCATGGATGAGATTGCAGCGGACTTCTCTTATGGCTTGGTGAAAAACGGCGATCGTATTCTTGGCTGGTTGTGGACGAAGCTGTACCAAGGTCTACACATAAACAACGCTTCGACTGTTCGTCGCCTAGCGCAAGATGGTCATGAGATCGTGTACGTACCATGTCACCGCAGTCACATGGACTACCTACTGCTTTCTTACGTTCTATACCATGAAGGTATGGTGCCACCGCATATTGCTGCGGGTATCAACCTGAACTTCTTCCCAGCGGGTCCAATCTTCCGTCGTGGTGGTGCGTTCTTTATTCGTCGTAGCTTTAAAGGCAATAAGCTGTACTCCACGATTTTCCGTGAGTACCTATCAGAGCTGTTTGCTAAAGGTTACTCGGTTGAGTACTTCAGTGAAGGTGGTCGTTCACGTACTGGTCGTCTACTTCAAGCAAAAACCGGTATGTTGGCAATGACGATTCAAGCCATGCTACGCGGTCTAAACCGTCCAGTAACATTGGTGCCTGTTTACATCGGTTACGAGCACGTAATGGAAGTAGGTACTTACGCCAAAGAGCTTCGAGGTTCACGCAAAGAGAAAGAAAACGCAGGTCTTGTGCTGCGTACTCTGCGTAAGCTGCGCAACTTTGGTCTTGGTTACGTTAACTTCGGTGAGCCGATTCAGCTAAACCAATACCTGAATGAACACGCTCCTGAGTGGACGAAAGACATCGATCGCATGGGCGGCAGCAAGCCACAATGGATGAACCCTGTGGTGAACGGTCTGGCAAACAAGATGATGACGCACATTAACGACGCGGCAGCGACTAACGCGCTAACTCTATGTGCGACCGCGCTATTGGCGTCTCGTCAGCGTGCATTGTCTCGTGACTCTTTGATCAACCAGATTGAATGCTACCTGGAGCTACTTAAGAACAACCCATACTCAAACACTTCAACGGTTCCAACAGAAACGGCTGAAGAGTTGGTGGATCACGCTATCTCACTTGATAAGTTTGTGATTGAAACTGACACCATGGGTGACATCATTTCGCTGGATCGTAGCCAGTCGATTCTGATGACTTACTACCGCAACAACATCATTCACCTGTTCGCCCTACCGTCATTGATTGCTCAGATGATTATTCGTCAGCGCAACGTGACCGTAGAGAAAATTCAAGAAAACGTCGCTCAAATCTACCCATTCCTGAAAAAAGAGCTGTTCCTAAGCTACAAGGAAGAAGAGTTGAACGAGCTAGTCGTGAAGATCTTGAACGAGTTCATTGAACAGAAGATGGTTTGCCAAGATGGTGACAAACTGGAAATTAACCAGTCAAACAACCAATCATTGGTTCTGTTGGGGCGTACTATCACAGAAACACTGCAACGTTACTCTATCGCAATGAACCTACTGGTAGCAGACCAAGAGCTGGGTAAATCTGACCTTGAGCAGAAGAGCCAAGATATTGCACAGCGTTTGGGTCGTCTGCACGGCATCAACGCACCAGAGTTCTTCGATAAAGGCGTATTTACTGCAATGTTCAATACGCTGAAAGAGCAACAATATCTAGATAGCGACGGTAACTGTGACCTTGAGAAGACACAGCAATTTGCCAAACTGCTGTTTGCTCTGCTTTACCCAGAAGTGAAGTTGACCATCGAAGAGAGTATCCACCAGCTGCAAGCATAGTTCGCTTAAGCTCGATACCCACTCGACCAAAACACAAAAGGCATCCAATCGGATGCTTTTTTCAATCTGAGTGTTTGTACTATGCCGTTACCAGAAAGCGATAAACAGACCGACCGCAATCACCATTCCCACATAGTTGTTGTTAAGAAAGGCTCTGAAGCACAAGTCGCGCTCTCGGTGGCGAATCAAGTGTTGCTGGTATACAAACAAAGAAGCCGCAACCAAAATCGTCCAATAGTAGCTTTGCCCAAGTTCGTAATGTTGACCAAGCAACACTAACATCGCCAAGGTAATCAACTGCAGAACACCAATCACCAGCTTATCGTGACGCCCGAACAAGATAGCCGTTGATTTGATACCAATCTTTAAATCATCATCACGGTCGACCATCGCATATTGAGTATCGTAAGCAATGGTCCACAAAGCGTTAATCACAAACACAAACCACACAATCCAAGGCAATTCGCCTGTTTGTGCTGCCCATGCCATCGGAATCGCCCAACTAAAAGCCAAACCTAAAAACAGCTGAGGCAAATGGGTGTAACGCTTCATAAATGGATAAATGAACGCTAAAAAGATACCAGCAAAGGATAGCTTGATCGTCAGCGGGTTCATGGTCAGCACCAATAAGAAAGAGCTGATACCTAGAACTAAAAACAGACCAATCGCTTCTTTCGAGGTCACTTTGCCTGAGGGTAAAGGACGCTGCTTGGTACGTTTCACATGACCATCAACTTTACGGTCAGCAAAATCGTTAATCACACAACCGGCGCTTCGCATTAGGAATACACCTAACACAAACACGATGAGTACATTCCAACTTGGCATGCCCTGGGCGGCAATTACAAGTGCCCAAACCGTCGGCCACAATAACAAGAGTGAGCCAATTGGGCGATCCATTCGCATCAGTTGCCAATATGCTTTGGCTTTTTCTGCGGACATTTACACCTTCTCCTTAGCGTAAACTGGTGAATTGGGTAAGAATAGCTCAGCAACCAGCATGGGTTTGTGATTCATCCACAGTCTTGAGCGTCGCGCTAAAAGGCGCCCCTGTGGCAAATTAACCCATCCCATTTGCAGAGCATCGCGTTCAACGTTATCGGCGCTGAACACAGTTAAGCCCAGCGGAATATCTCCTTGCTGAGCTAAGTCATACTGTTGATCGACCAAGGTTGAACGAGGAATGAGCGTGCGTCCAATGACCCAATCTGTATTGTCGCCACATAAAATCACCTCTCTCAGTAGGCAATCTTGCTCAGACAATAGCTGGCTCTCATCCTGTTTTAACGTCTTGGCAGTGACGATCTGATTGTGCAGCAATTCCACTGTTAAGCGTTGGCAGTGCTGACCTAAACGACGTGACAAAGAGCCCTTTTCTTCAAGCCAATGCTTGGCGAATTCGTTAGGGAATTCAAAATCTTCGGGGTTTTGCCACTCTACTCCCAATAAAGAAGTAAGATAGAGTGATGTCGGCTGATTCATACTAGTATTCAATTGGAGGCTTTATGCGTACAATAAAGCAACAACTTACCGTCTTATTGAAACTGTAAGTTCCGTTATTTGTTATAGACGGTCTATTGTATCAAGACTGAAGCGATTCGAATATCGCGATCCAGAGAAAGAAAAGTTAGAAATATGTACAAACGTTATATAGCCCAAATTATTTTCACGCTAAGTCTGCTTATTTCAGCACCGAGTTGGGCTGAATCTGAAGAGGCAGCACCTAAGTTAGCCTACTTTACGCTCGAACCCGATTTAACTACGAACTTCTATACCAAGGGTAATAAACTGGGTTATGTACAGGTGCGTATCGATATCATGGTAATGAGTCAACAAGACCTCGCCGTTGTCGAACACCACCAACCATTGATCCGAGATGCGGTGATTGAACTATTGGGTAAACAAACAGAAGATACGATTAAGTCTTTATCTGGTCGTGAGGATCTGCGCAAAACGTTGGTGAAAGAACTCAATGAAACCCTACTACCAGAGACGGGTAAAACCATCATCGCTGATTTGCTGTTTACCAAATACCTTTACCAATAATATGAACAGTTAAAGCTGACGAGCTGCTCCTATTAAACGAAAGACAGATAAACAAAAGACCACCGATTGGTGGTCTTTTTGTTGGTGTCTGTAAATCATTAACTTAGGAGGTTTGTTGGTATTTCTGTTTACCAGAATCAAACAACGCTATCGCCATACCAGAAAGTAAGCCAACTAAGTGGGCCGTGTTGGCAATCGCCATAAATGGTTGAACATAGCCAAGAACCAACCACGCCAGCATAAAGCCAATAATAGGTTTAGGAAGTGTTAAGCCAAGATGTGGACAACGGTAACCAAGGATCCACAAGTAACCAAGTAGCGCATAAACCACACCAGATAAACCGCCGAAGTTTGCTCCTTCAACATAAAACTGACCCGCGCCGGAGAGCGCTGCAGAAATAAGGAAGATTTGCAGTAACTTTCCAGAGCTTAAACGGCGCTCGATATCGCCTCCCAATTGCCACCACCACAAGAGGTTGAACACAATATGGGTAACAGAAAAGTGCAATAACGCATGGCTAACCCAGCGCCAGAGCTGCCATTGCTGCCCTTCGAACGCAGGAAAATGCAATAAAGCAAACACACCATCACCAAAGCCGAACATCTGCAAAAAGTAGATAACGGCACAGACAACCATGATCAGCAAGGTCACTGGGCCCGCCTTAGCCTTCACCATACCCATAATGCTCGGGCTGGAATAATGAAATTTGCTCTTACGAGTATCGGCAACGTCCCACGAAGCGGCGCTATATTTCGACGCTGATGGATTGGCTAAGAATTGTTTTAGCTCGGCTTCGACTTCAATTTCATGCTGCGCATCCGTCAGCCAAAGTGCAAACTGTCCTTCACCTTCCGGCATCATCTGAATATCAATCTTGCGTGATGCCATGTAATCAATGAAGGCTTGCGCCATACGTGGATTATTTAACGTTACCAATCTCTTCATTAACTTCTCACTATCGGTAGTTCTGCTCGTTGCCAGGCTTCAAAGCCGCCATCCACACTGTACACCTGTTCGAAGCCTTGGTTAACCAAATATTGGGCCGCACCTTGGCTACTGATGCCGTGATAGCACATCACTAGGATTGGTTGTTCGAATTCCACATCGTCCATGAAAGGAACGATCGAATCATTAGTCAGATGAAAAGCGGATTCTGCATGCGCGACAGCAAAAGATTGAGGGTCACGAATATCTACAAGTTTTGCTTCACCTTGTTCGAGCAATGCCTGAGCGCCTTGAACATCGATATGTTGAAACTGGTCCATTTACTTTCTCTATGTCGTTTTCGTTATTGACGCCATTGTAACCTATCCAAAGCCAAACTTAGACACAGAGATAGTCAGGTCATTGAAAGCTGTACACATTCGCACCGTTTGTGGATAAATCTGTGAATTGCGTTGATAAAGTATATTTGGATCATTTGATCCACAAGATGTAGTAATGATCCTGATCTAACTGTGTGTATACTTACAACTATCCCCAAGTAAAAAACTACGCCTAAGCCTTATTTAGTCCGGCTTTCGAACAGTTGATGAATAATTACTTCACAGAGTTATACACAGGTAGCACAGATAAATTAGATCGCAAACACTATCGATTTTCGATCGAAAACAAAAAAGCCGAGATCACATGATCTCGGCTTTCTATGAAAATCTTACTTTAGATTAGAAGCGAAAGTTAGAACTCACCAACAGCAAGTTTCAGTTTCTTCATCGCGTTCTTTTCTAACTGACGAATACGCTCGGCAGATACACCAAACTCATCCGCTAGATCTTGAAGTGTTGCTTTCTCGTCATCCAACCAACGAGAACGGACAATACGTTGACTACGCTCATCCAAACTCGCAAGAGCGTGGCCTAAACGATTATTAGTATGCGTTTCCCAGTTAGCAGCTTCAATATTATCTGCTACATCAGACGATTTGTCCTCTAGGTACAACATTGGCGCTGTGTACGAGTTTACATTGTCGTCGTCATCCATTGGCATATCGAACGTTGAGTCCACTGCCGCTAGACGCGATTCCATTTCACGTACTTCTGAAGGCTCGACACCTAGCTCACGAGCTACGGTTTCAACTTCACCGTTATTGAACCAACCTAGACGCTTTTTCGACTTACGTAGATTGAAGAACAGCTTACGTTGCGCTTTGGTTGTCGCGATCTTAACAATACGCCAGTTACGCAATACGTATTCATGGATTTCAGCTTTGATCCAGTGAACAGCGAAAGAAACCAAACGTACACCCACTTCAGGGTTAAAACGCTTAACCGCTTTCATAAGACCGATATTGCCCTCTTGTACTAGATCTGCCATTGGCAAACCGTAGCCTGAGTAGCCACGAGCAACGTGAACAACGAATCGTAGGTGTGACAAGATAAGGCCTTTCGCCGCGTCAATTTCACCCTTGTAGTGTAATCGTTCTGCAAGCTCACGCTCTTCGTCTGCAGTTAGCATTGGGTAGCTGTTTACAGAACGGATATAGCTATCAAGGCTATCTTGCGTGACTAGAGCCATCGGATACGCTTCTTTTGTCATTCAATTCCTCATCAATCTCTGATCTGGAGCATTACATTGCAATTTAGCTTGGTCATCTTGAACTTAAAATGAACAAGTTTCAAGAAGGGCGAGTAATTATCCATAAACAAATTGTCTAAACAAGAGGTAAAAATTAGCTTGTGCTAATAAATTCCAAGTATAAGACCTTTATCACCTAAACTGGTTCAATTTCTTTTAGATGACGCTGCGCGGATACTCGTGCGGCGATACAACCCAGCAAACTACCAGTGATAATTAATAGCAGAGATTCATCCCAACTCAGACCAATCAAGCGGAACTGACTGTCGTATAGTGAAGCCAATTGCTCAACGGCATTGTTCATCACCACAGTAATCAATGCGGTGACTAACCAAGCAATGCTCGCCCCCAGCACACCGAACCACATACCCGTGTACAAGTAAGGACGCAGAATGAAACCGTCGGTCGCACCAATCAGCTTCATGGTTTGAATCTCTTCTTTGTTCGCCAGCACATTAAAGCGCAATGTATTGCCGACGATTAAAAATACAGCACCTAACATCAGTATTGTCAGGGTGATGACAATAATGCCAGCAAGGGTTTTTATGGCATCAAGACGCGCCAGCCAATCTTCATCGAGCCTAACGTCAGTAACGTCTTGTTGCTCACGGACTTGCTTGGCTATCGACTGAATATCACTCTTTACTTCTGAATCAGGTGTGATCACCAACACGCCTGGTAGTGCGTAACCACTCAACAGACTCAACGCTTGGTCAAAGCCAGCATATTGGCTTAAATCAGATAGACCTTGTTGCGGCGAAATATATTCCACCTCTTTTACCAAAGGCCACGTTTCGATTTGGTCTTTTAACACCATCACACGCGCATCAGGCATGCCTTCTACTAAGTAAGCACTAACTTGCGATGGTGAAGCGACATCTTGTGCTGCGCTCGCCACGTTTTTACCCAGCAAGTACAAGCAAGCAGGCATCGCTAATGCCACTGAAATAACAGCTAAGGTAAGAATGTTACCTAAAGGACGACGCCATAACGCGCCAAAAGAAGATTTTGCTTGTTTTGCATGGACAGAGAAAAAACCATCGGTATTTGCACGCTTGGCACTGCGACCTTTCCCTTTCTTCTGGGTGCGCTTGTTACCTACCATAGTCTTCTACCTCACTTAGGAAGCCTTGGTTCAATTCAAAATGGCGATATTGTGGGCGAGTGTTTACTAACCCGATATCGTGCGTCGCAAGGAGAATCGTTACGCCAGCACGGTTAAATTCTTCAAACAATCGTAACACACGGTTAGACAGCTCTGGATCAAGGTTACCAGTTGGCTCATCGGCCACCAGTAGAGTTGGTCGGTTTACGACAGCGCGTGCAATACCAACACGTTGTTGTTCACCACCCGAAAGTTGACTTGGCAAACAACGGGCTTTATCTAACAAGCCCGTTTTATCCAACGCCGCAGAAACACGGCGTTTGATTTCGTTTTCAGAAATCGATTCGATGCGCATCGGCAGTGCAACGTTGTCGAACACACTGCGATCCATCAATAGACGGTGATCTTGGAAAACAATCCCGATATTGCGACGCAAGAAGGGAATGTCTTTGTTTGGGATACGAGTGATATCGTGACCATTGAAATGGATTTTGCCATCGGTTGGTCGCTCTATCGCACATATCAGTTTCAACAAGGTACTTTTACCTGCCCCGGAATGCCCACCTAAAAACGCCATTTCTCCGCGTCGAAGGTGAAAATCGACTTTCTGTAAGGCTTGTCGACCACCTCGGTAAGCTTTGCTCACTTGCTGAAATTTGATCACCGTTGATTTCCTCTAACTCTTGTTACTCTTCACGACTAAACAGAGCGTCAATGAACTCTTGAGTTTCAAATGGACGCAAGTCTTCGATGCCTTCGCCTACACCAATGTAGCGAATTGGGATTTCGAACTGATCAGCGATAGCGAAGATCACGCCACCTTTCGCTGTACCATCCAGCTTAGTCAATGTAATCCCGGTTAGAGGGGCAACATCACTGAAAAGTTTCGCTTGGCTAATTGCATTTTGACCTGTACCTGCATCTAGCGTCAGCATGATCTCGTGTGGCGCTGAGTCATCAATCTTCTTCATTACACGTACAATCTTACGCAGCTCTTCCATTAGGTTCGCTTTGTTTTGTAGACGACCTGCAGTATCGGCAATCACGACATCGACGCCACGCGCTTTTGCCGCTTCAATCGCATCATAGATAACCGAGGCACTGTCCGCGCCAGTGTGCTGAGCAATCACAGGAACGTTATTACGCTCACCCCATACTTGTAGCTGCTCAACCGCTGCCGCACGGAAGGTATCACCCGCCGCAAGCATGACTTTCTTACCTTGGTTTTGGAATTGCTTCGCCAGCTTACCGATTGTGGTGGTTTTACCGACACCGTTCACGCCAACCATTAAGATAACGTAAGGGGTTTTGCTGCTGTCGATTTCGAGAGGCTGTTCTACTTTCGCAAGGATTTCTGCCATCTCTTCTTTCAGCAGGCCATAAAGCGCTTCACCATCTTTAAGATCACCGCGAGAGGCTTTTTCAGTCAGATTGTTGATGATTTTTGTGGTGGTTTCCATGCCTACATCAGCAATCAACAGTTGTTCTTCTAGCTCTTCGAAAAGGTCATCATCGATCTTCTTACCGCTGAACAAACCAAAGAAACCCGCACCGATGTTTGCTTTTGTGCGGCTTAGGCTACGCTTCAGGCGAGCAAAGAAGCTCTCGGTTGGTTTTTCTTGTTCTTGAACGCGAGGTGCAACTGGTACTTGTGGCTCTTCTGCTTCTGCTTCTGCTTCTGCTTCTGCTTCTGCTTCTGCTTCTGCTTCTGCTTCTGCTTCTGCTTCTGCTTCTGCTTCTGCTGGGGCAGCCTCGGCTTTCTCCGGCTCCGCTTCAACCGCTGTTTTTTCTTCTGCTTGCTCGGCAACGTCTTCTGTTGGTTGTTGCTCGGCGGCAGGAGCTTCCGCTGCTTCTTCTTTTACTGATTCTTCAGTTGTCGGTTTTTGGCTTTGCTCTTCATCACCAAAACCGAGCCACGAAAGTAATCCGCGCTTCTTTTTTTCCGTCATCTGGGGCTATCCTAGATTGTCTTCTTATCTATTAATGACTCTTTTCTGACAAGAATATTAACTTTACAGAAAAGGCGAATGACAAAGTTGTGAAAACTTTCCAATTAGGTAAATCTAATCTTATTAGTGTTACACTCTGTCATCTTGAATATTCTGGGCTGTATCCAAGCTCAAAGCTTGGGCGATTGGGTATAGTATCACTTTATTAGCGGTCAAAAAATCTATGGTAAGACGTCGCCAGCAAAACTCATCACAAAAAACGCCAACAACGGGCTTTGTACGCATTATTAGTGGGTTATGGAGAGGTAGAAAGCTCCCTGTTCATGATGCAGAGGGCTTACGCCCAACCACGGATCGCGTAAAAGAAACCCTGTTTAACTGGTTAGCTCAAGATGTACCGCAGGCGAAGTGTCTCGACTTGTTTGCGGGCTCAGGCGGTTTAGGCTTTGAATCAGCTTCACGCCAAGCTGACCAAGTAACTATGATTGAGCTAAATCCACAAGCATTTCAGCAACTGCAAAAGAACGTAACTTCCTTGAATGCCAACAACATTCAAGTAGTGAACACTGATGCAATTAGCTTTTTGCAGCAACCAGGGACACCTCACCACGTAGTATTCATCGATCCGCCATTCCGCAAAGGATTATTGGATGAAACCGTGACCTTGCTAGAGCAAAACGGCTGGCTTGCTGAAGATGCGATGATTTATATTGAAACTGAAAAAGAGCTGAACATTGCTGGGCTACCAGAGAGCTGGCACCTACACCGCGAGAAAACCGCAGGTCAAGTGAGCTACCGTTTATACGAACGCTCACCAGCTTAAAGCCTCGATTTAAAAGGATAGTTAAATGAAAGCATTATTGATAATGGCTAAAGCGGCCATCGCCTTTGTCTGGTTCGTGTTGATCCTCAACTTCTTTATGCCATTCCCTGGCAAAGCAGCGATTGCGTTGTACATCATGACCGCTTTCTTGTTCATCATGCACGGTTTGCAAATGGCGATCTTCATTGGTGCATTTGGCGACAAGATTAAGATGAGCGCATGGGAAAAGTACTCCATTTTGATTTTTGGTATTTTTGCTCTGCTCGATATTCGTCGTAAGCACATGATGTAATAAGACAGATAAACGAAAGCCGCTCATAAGAGCGGCTTTTTTGTATTTATCATCTCGGTAATGGCTCAGCCCATGTAGCTCTTCACCCCATCAAGGAACATTTGGGTAGATATCATCACTAGCAGTAGTCCCATCAATCGCTCAACGGCTTTTAAGCCACGCTCTCCTAGGATACGGTGGAAGAAGCTGTAGAACATCAAAATAAAGAAAGTCGCGCCCCAAGCAATTAACACGGCGGCAGACAGCTCCATAATCTTATCGGGATGCTGAGAAGAAAGTAAAAGCAGCGCTGCAATCACCGAAGGTCCCGCAATCATCGGGATAGCCATTGGTACAATAAACGGCTCTTCGCCGGCAGCCAATCCAGTAATGCTGCCAGCGCTTGGGAAAATCATCTTAATGGCGATGATAAACAGAATGATACCACCAGAAATACTCAAGGTTTCAGGCTGAACATGAAGGAAGCTCATGATGCTCTGCCCTGCAAATAAGAACAGCATCAAAATCATCAAGGCAAACACTAACTCACGGATCAGTACTTTGCGACGACGCTTTGCATCGAGATGTTTGAGAATGGATAGCACAATCGGCAAATTGCCGAGCGGGTCCATAATAAGAAACAGCATGGTCGCTGCAGAAAGAATGTCCATGTTCTGACCTCGACAGGAAAATTGGCGGCCAGTATAACAAAGTGACTACATGAATATATGTTTGAAGGCGAAATGCATTTATCGCCTTCACAGAACAACGCTTAACCGCCGCTTAGTGATTGCAAACGCGCGCCATGTTTACGACAAACTTACCTTCTAGCTCGCGTACTTTTTCTCGCTTTAGCAAAAACTCTAGCAATGCATCTAAGTCTAGATCATTCAGCTTACAGGTATGAAAGCGTGCCTCAGAACCAAAGTGACCCGCAAGCTCATCACGGTTCATTGGGGTTTCACGAAGTAGGTTCAGTAGATTGTGAGCATGAATTTCAGTCATTATTGACTCCGGTCATCAAGTTGAATTCGTCCAGTTTACTGAAAAAAAGACGAGGTACTTTGACCTGAGTTAGTAAATGATAGAGGCAACAATTAACGCATGAGCAAAAAAGTAGCTGCCACTCACCCAGACATAGGCGCGTTTCATCGGCTTACGATAACCATGTATTGCATAAGCTAAGGCGGAATAAATCATCACTAAGGTGCCGCTAAACCCGAGCGCACTAGCAAAGCTCGGCACTTGTAACCACACCTCTCCCGCAGCCCAAGCCAGTTGAACCAGCATAATGCCCATAATCACGACCGGAAAGACCATGGAATCCAATTGTGGCAATAGTAGGAAAAACGCGACGATACTTGCTGCGAGAAGCAGAGCTAACAACCACCAAACGATGTCACCATTGAGCTGAACCCAAAATGATTTGCTATAGCAGATTTGTGCTAGGAGATAACCCGCGAAATAAAGAGGTTTGCGAGATTTAAATGAATGAAGAGTGTCAGCAAACATCGAAACCACTAAACCACCAACGATCCAATATGTGTGTGGTGCTGAAGAACCTTCGGTCAGTGCCAAAATCAGCAGCAATAGCAGAGTAAAGATTTTAAATGTGAGAGACTGCGTTGGATTGGCTTGTTTCGCCCCCAACACGGAATACATCCCCGATAGCCCTATCGCTAACCAACTCCACATGCCGATACACCTTTCACGTAATCTCGCCGCTAGTCTAGGTAGACCAATCTTGATGTAAAGATGCAATCAGTGAAAGTTGGATCTCGATAGCGAATCGCAACATTTTGTAGCCGCAACTTACTCAATTAATGGTTATCGTTTTTCTCGCAATCATTGAGGTGAATGATTTAGTGAAAGCAATCAACGGCAGCGAAATAAATTCGCTGACTTTCAATAAATTGAAAAACAAACCGCCAATTTGTTCGCCATGCAACCGTTATGGATAAATAACCGACACAAAAACCAAATCCACCACCTCTGACCACTCAGAAAGCTAAAAACACCGTTCCATAACAAGACTCGTAACTACCAGAGTAGTAAAACCTCAGGTTAAAAGTTCAAACAACCACACCTAACCACATGATATAAAAAAGAATAGTCAACAAAAGCAATAAAAACCTAACCTTAGCTATTGTAGATTATAGCTAAAGCCTTTTGATACTGTAGTTTTCTCATTAGATAGGAAAAATAAGACGAAATAGACGTCCATAAGTGTTCACTTCATTAGCACAAAACCTAATTTTCTCAACTTTTGAGAAATTCAGCAAAAATAGCCAACCAACATCACCACCCAGACAAGAAACACTATTTCATCATAAGATTACTCATATTTAACACATTAAAATCACATACTTAAAAACAAAAAGAAGAGAAAAACAACAAGTCGAACACTTAAAGAACAGCACAAAAAACACAGTTTTATTAGTCAATTTAGGGTAAAAACAGTTAAGTTAAGTGCGAGTTTTGAAAACTTTTCCGCTTTGAAGTTGATCAAAGCTCAAAAACAGTGCTATATTATTTACATCGAGTTCATCAATGATTTTAGGGGTAGTGTTATGATTTCTTCTTCTCAAAAACAAGGGCTGGTAATGATTGCAGTGGTTGTTGGTTTAATGACACTGCCAATGATGTACTAAGTTACTGTTTAAAATAAAAAAGGGACGCTTTCGCGTCCCTTTTTTATTATTCAAATTTTATCGTCTACAAATGCTTAACCAGAATGTCCCAATGCATGTAGTAGAAACCAAGTGCAGCGAGCGTAATCAAGGCCATTAACAAAATCGCCGCTCGCCAAATAAAGCGTGAACTTCGTGGTGTCAGCTCCTTTTCGCATGCATCGCACGCAGCTAAGAAACCTTTTCGATCGTCCAGCTTGTAATCCTCTTCGTGAACAACCTTGTTTCTTACGGTCGCAATAAACCGCAACTTAGCAACAACGTCATGCGGCAAGCGCTCTTCACAACTAGTGATAAGCTGATGTAACCCTTTCCCTTCCGCGTGGTATTGCGTACGCAGAAGTTTCTCGATCGTTCGGGTACGCATGACTACTTTCTCAATATCTGACATCGTAACCCTCCTTACTTGACCCTTCCTTCGTCAGTCATTTCATTCTTCTATAAATTTAGAACTTTTTCGAGCCAAAAGGTGCAAATTTCCTTTTAAATTGTGCTCTTGAACGCATATAAAATGTGAAGTGCGCCGAATAAAATCTACAACGCTTTTACTAGATCACGAATAATTTATCTCAACTCATAGTTTAATCAGGGAGTTCTGTAAAATAGGTGCCAATGAAACATTGGAGGTTATCATGCCAATCTCACTTATTTTGGCTTTGTTCGCTCTGATTGCGCTCGGCGCATGGGCGTTTTTCCGCTTCTACAGCAAACATTACTTTGGCGAAGATGCACCTGAGCAAAGTGCTCAAGTGACCATCTTAGACAAACAAGCAATAGAAGTACCGGATGCAGAGCCAGGTCAAGACGATCAAGAATATTGGATTTATGTACAACGCGGTTCGATTGGACCAAAACGCGAATTTCAAATCGGTGTGCACTATTACCACGCACTCAATCCGGGTGATAAAGGCACACTGACTTACCGTGGCGATAAGTTCTTACATTTCGCCTTAAAGCGCTAATCTACGGTAGCAACCAGCGAGTCTTGGCGGACTTGGAGAACAGATAGCTCATCGCCAAGGCTCCAGCACCACTCAATACAATCCACACAGGAATCACCCATGCAGGGTGACCTTGATACCAACCGAATGCTTTCATCGGCCATAAGAAGATTGGGTGAAGAAGATAAATACCTAAACTGTGCTGGCTAATAAAACTCACCACTTTTTGCGCTTTCGGTGCCAAGCCCTCTCCAAAGTAACGACACAACATAAAAATCATCGATGCTGCGAGAATCACATTCAATGTTTTGTATGAGAACCAGCGCCCTACTGTGTATTTGTCTGCTTCTAAACTGTTGGTCACAACCATAGTAAACGTCACTGCTAATGCCACCAACCCAAACGCAGTAAACGCCGTCACAACGGAACGGTTTAATGGAATTTTCTTAAACAACACATAGCCTAACGGTAAATACCCCATGTAAAGCCAATATTGATTACTCCATGGTCCATCAATTTTGAATAGGAATAAGGTGCTCGTGAACAACCAAAGCGCTAAGTAGGTGTAAATAACGCTGTCATCGACATTGCGAACCATCCATTGAAACAACGGAATCACAAAATAGAGTGGAATAAAGTAGTAGAAAAAACCAAGGTGATAATAAGTTGCATGATACGGACTGTTACTCACCACTTCTTTTACCGTGGCAAAATCAAAACCTTGCGCTGTCCAACCCGATAAATACGCGTAAAACATCGACCAAACCAAAAAAGGCACCAGCACTTTGCCTAAACGTCGTTTGACGTAGTATTTGGCATCAAAAGGACGCGTATCGCTGAGCATCAATGCACCAGTTATCAAAATAAACACTGGCACCGCCCAACGCGTCACGCTGTTCACTCCGACTGCCGTCGCCCATTGATCGAATGGAATCACGCCCAATTCATTACGATATGGCGCTAACACGTGAATAGCGATCACTGCCACAGCAGCGACACAACGTAATAAGTCGAAAAACAGAACCCTTTCTCTCATACCCTTTCCTAGTTTGTGTAACTTCACGTCTATAGCATAGGGTAATTTTCACTCAGTTAAATAGTTAACAATCTGTTTTTGCTTATTTTTAACTCAGCTATGAAGCTCTAATAACATTGATTTGCACAATAGTTAGCGACAAATCCTATTGTACAAATAGGATCACCAGCCCTAAGCTTTCTTGGATATGAAACAGATTTAGCCGTTTCTTTCCATTAGGATGCTGGACAGATTATTAAGAGAGGTCTTTATGAAGAAAACATTATTAGCATCACTGGTTTGTGTAGTGGCTTTAGCTGGATGTAATCAAAAGGAAGAGACCGTGGCACCAACACAATCGCAATCGGAAGCGAACCCTATCTGCAGCACGGAAAATCTTGCTGGCGGCTGGTCACAAGGTGAAGTAACACCTGAGGCTCAGCAAGCGCTCGACTTTGTTCTTGGGCAGATGAATACCGCTGCTAAACTAAAAGAAATCTTGAGCGTACGAACTCAAGTCGTGAATGGCATTAACTACGCGATTGAATTCGAAATGGACAATGGTGAAGTCTGGAACACCATCGTTTACCGTTCGTTAAAAGGTGATATGGAAATGACGCAACCGGCACAGCAAGGTCGCCTTTGCCCATAACCAAGATTTACTGATTTGCGATACTGAATCGTAAATACAAAAATGGCTCCCAATATGGAGCCATTTTTATTTCTAACTCGTAAATCGATTTAAGCCGTAGCTACTTTGGTTTTTGGTAGCTTGATAGAAATGACCGTTGTCAGCGCTAAGAAGGCAAAGGACACCCACAAACATGCAGCAAGCCCTGCTTCTTGGTAAATCCAACCAGAAAGAACCGTACCGATCAAACGTCCCATCGCATTCGCCATGTAGTAGAAACCGACATCCAATGAAACACCGTCGCCTTTTGCGTAGCTGACGATTAGATAAGAGTGCAAAGATGAGTTCACCGCAAATACGGCACCAAAAATCATCAAGCCCACCACAATAACAAGCTCTGGTTGCCAGCCAATCTGCACGCCGTAAGCAATTGCACCAGTGATAACAGCAAGGATACCAGCCCAAATTAATGCCGCGCTGCCATCTGGCACTCGACCTTGCGCTTTACCGGTAATACGAGGTGCAAAGCCTTGAACGAATCCGTAAGCAATCACCCAAGCTGCCAGGAAGCCGCCTACCATCAGGTGATCCCAACCAAATACGCTGCCAAGGTAAATCGGCAGTGCAACAACAAACCACACATCACGAGCACCAAATAGGAACATACGCGCTGCAGAAAGGATGTTCACCGATTCTGACTTAGAGAAAATCTGACGAAATTTAGGTTTGCTCTTCGCCTTACCCATATCCGCTTCTAACCAAACTAAACTGCACACGAAGACAATCGCCAACACACTTGCCATGATGATCATCGAAGTTTGGAAACCAAACGCTGATAGCAATAAACCACCAACAAAGAAACCCGCACCTTTCAGTGCATTCTTCGAGCCCGTTAAGATCGCAACCCACTTATAAAGTGCACCTTGCTGTTCGTCTGGCACCAAAGTTTTGATCGCACTCTTGGCACTCATCTTATTTAAGTCTTTGGCAATACCCGAAATTGCCTGCGCCGCCATTACCCAAGGAATGGTCAACCAAGCATTGGGCACTGCCAGCATCAGCAAGGCGAAAATCTGCATCCCTAAGCCGACGTTCATGGTTTTGTTCAAACCAAGTCGAGCACCTAGCCAGCCGCCAACCAAGTTGGTCACTACGCCAAAAAATTCATAGAAAAGGAACAGCGAAGCAATGGCTAAGCTTGAGTAACCTAAGTCATGGAAGTAAAGCACCACCAGCATACGTAGTGCACCATCCGTCACGGTGAAGTTCCAATAGTTGAACGTCACCAGCATATACTGACGGATACTTTTGCTTAGTTTTGAAATCATAACGACCTCAGATGTACAGCGTTTAGAGCATTTAGATCATGATGTTCCAAATGCTCTATGACCTGAACACCAGCATTGAGCCATCTCAATACTGGCGTTAAATTGTGAAACAAGAACTGATGAAAATCTAAATATTATTTATTAATAAACAATAGGTTAAATGTAAAACCAATAAACAAGAATCACATAAATTGGTAAGCCATTACGGCATAAAGAGAGCTTTTAGATCATGATGTTCCAAAAGCTCTATAAGCTGATCAAGCGTTTTGAGCTACACGCTCGATGTACTCAACTTGTACAGGCTTTGTGAAAGCACCAGGACGCAGCGCTTGCACTTCACGCACGATGTCTTCTAGCGCCCAATCTTTCTCTAACAGTAGGTGCGCAGCGAACAAACCTGTGCGACCAGAGCCCCCCATGCAGTGCATTGCAACCTTACCACCTTGAGCAAGAATCGCGTGCAGTTCAGGACTCGCTTGTGACCATTTTTCAGCGAACTCTTCGCCCGGAGCACAATCATCTTCAATCTCAATTTGGAACCATTTCATGCCCAATTGTTGGGTTAATTCGCCCAACGCAGACACGTCTTTTGCTGCTAATTCAGCATTATCAAGAGCAGTAACAATTGCTTCTACGCCTTGCGCTTGTAGCTGCTCTAGCGAAGCTTGCAGTTCAACACCTTTGGTGCCTGGACATGGAGTCAGTACCAACGCGCCCGCTTCTAAATCTAATTGCCATGTAGGATGAGACATCTTAAAGCTCCTTATGCCATACCAACGTTACGAACCAATTCTGCAGTACGCGTCGCGTAACCCATTTCGTTATCGTACCAAGCGTAAATCTTCACCATACGAGAACCTACTACCATGGTTGATTGCGCATCAACGATAGTTGAACGTTGGTCGCCTTTGTAATCAATAGAAACCAATGGGCGCTCTTCAAAGCCAAGGATGCCTTTTAGCTCGCCTTCAGAAGCTTCTTTCAGTAATGCGTTAACCTCTTCTGCTGTGGTATCACGTTTCACATCAAAAATAATGTCAGTGAGTGAGGCGTTTGCCAGAGGAACACGAACCGCGTGACCGTTAATCTTGTCTTTCAACTCAGGGAAGATTTCCACAATCGCTTTTGCACTGCCCGTTGTGGTTGGGATTAGGCTCATGCCACATGCACGTGCTCGACGTAGGTCTTTGTGCGGCGCGTCCAGAATCGTTTGTGTGTTAGTTAAATCGTGAATCGTTGTGAATGACGATTGTTCAATGCCCAGTTTTTCGTGAATCACTTTCACGACTGGTGCAATACAGTTCGTTGTACAAGACGCTGCGGTTACGATGCGGTGCTGCGCAGGGTCGAAGATGTGGTCGTTCACACCCACTACGATGTTAGCTACGCCGTCTTCTTTTACTGGTGCGCTAACAACAACACGTTTTACGCCTTGCTCTAGGTATTTGTTTAGGAATGAGGTTTTGCGATGAACGCCCGTTGCTTCAATCACAACATCACATTGACCCCAGTTCACAGCATCGATATCACGCTCTTGTGAAGTCGTGATGCGCTTACCGTTGATCACCATGTCTGTGCCTTCAACTTGCACTGCATGGTTCCAACGACCTTGAACTGAATCGAACTCAAGTAAGTGACCCAGAGTCGCCGCATCACCCGCTACATCGTTGATGTGTACAAACTCTAGTTCTGGCCAATCAAACGCTGCGCGTAATGCCAAACGACCAATTCGACCGAAACCGTTAATACCTACTTTAATCGTCATAATCTTCTACCTTTAAGCTTTCGCTGGTTAACAGCACGCTGCGCGAGCTTTGTCGTGCAAACGTGAAATATCTTCTTGGTACTCTTGCTTCAAGCAGTTCGAGGCTACCAAGTCATCAATCAATTTTTGCATCCATCCCGGTAATTGATCTGACAGCTCGTAGTACACCCATTGCCCCTGACGTTTATCAACCAAAATACCATTTGATCTTAGCTGAGCCAGATGGCGAGAAATCTTTGGTTGGCTTTGTTGTAGCGCATGGGCTAAATCACCAACACAAGTTTCCCCTTCACGAACCACCAGCATTAAGCAACGCACACGAGTCTCGTCGGAAAGAAGTTTGAAAAACTGATGTGGAAGCATACTTACATACCTATATATGGATATGCACATATAGTTATTTAAAAATAGAATAACGTCAAGCGATCGTGCTCGACTGTAATAAAAGTTTAATATTTGATCAGATTAGGCGCCAGAAAAGGTCTGGCTCCAGCGAACGGCTTCACCAAGTTCAGACTTAACATCATCCAAAGAAAGTCCGAGTTGCTGGGAGAATTGCTCAACGCCTGCCCAATCGGCACGTTCGTAGCACTCCTCAATTGCCAACAACGCGCCGTATTCACCTTGGCGATGCAACAAGGCTTGCTGCACGGAAGGACTTAAAGGCAGCTGTCCCACTAAAGATTCCACAGACAAATCAAGCATGGCGTCGAGAATCGATAACAAGCCAACCATAAAACCCTGCTCGTTGAGGTGTGCAAAAGGTTGATAGCGCGACATAGCTTCGCAGAATTGAGCGCGTTGCAAAGATAAGTTGTACAACTCGCGCGGCTTCTGCCCGGAGATATATGACGCAACCACCAGTGAGACAAACATTTTGAGCTTTTCTTGTCCAAGATAAATCAAAGCTTGGCGGAATGAAGTGATGGTCACTTCTAACGTGGTCGATTGTGTATTCACAAAACGCAGTAACTTGTACGACAGCGTGACATCTTGAGTAATGATGTTTTCAATCCGGTCAAAGTCTGGATCGGGGACACACACTTCTCGAAATAGCTTGAGCGCCAACACTTGCTCGGGACTCACGTATTTAGTCTGCATCACTTCAGGCTTGCTGAAGAAGTAGCCTTGGAAGAATTTAAAGCCTGCCTCTTTGGTCGCTTCAAACTCAGCTTCGGTTTCTACTCGCTCAGCTAAGAAATGGTATTTGGTGCGCTTTTTAGTGTGCTTCTTAACTAAGTCGCATGCCTTTTTTAGCCCCATCGCCATGATATCGAGTTTCACGATATGGACATACGGTAAGAAACGACGCCATTCGTCAGTCAACGTGAAGTCATCAAGCGCGATCAAATAGCCTTCACGGTACAGTTCGCGAATGGCTTCAAGCAGCTCATCGGTTGGTTGGCAGGTTTCGAGTACCTCAACCACGATTTTGTTTTTCGGCAAGCTTCTTGGCAGCCGACGCAGCAAACTTTGGTGAGGAAAATTAATGAAGCATCGTGAAGATGCAATCAGAGGATTGGTTCCGACAGAGAGAAAGTTCTCTACTATCAATCGGTATGTCGCCCTGTTTGAATCGATGTGCGCAGGATAGGCATTACTTTCACCATCGCGGAACAACAACTCATATCCCAGCGTCTGTCTTTTACGGTTAAAGATTGGCTGGCGGGCGACATATGCGTTTTTCATTCGAAATTATTGTGCTTTTTATAACTTGTTACTTAGCTGCCGCTAATAATGCACCACATCCCATGAACATTGAACCGAATACTTTATTAATTTTGCCCATGATCTTATCTGAGCGAATAAAGCGTCCCATTTGTGCGGCCAAACTGGTGTAGCCCAGCATCACAAACGCGTCAATGGTCACCGTCGTCACGCCCAATACCAACAGCTGAGTTAGTTGGTCTTTCGCTGGATCGATAAATTGTGGAAACAGTGCCACCAAGAATACGATCGATTTCGGGTTAGTCAGGTTGATAAGAATGGCTTTGTACAACAGAGAAGTACCTGACATGGTTTGGTGACTTTCGGTCGCAACCAAGCCGGATGTATCACGCCACTTTTGAATGCCGAGCCACACAAGGTAAGCTGCACCAACCCATTTGATCACAGTAAATGCCGTTGCCGATTGCGCGACTAAAGCACCAATGCCAGCGCCAACCAAAGCAATATGAATTGCCAAACCAATCTGTAAACCAACGATAGCACCCAATGACTTGCGCGTGCCGTAACTCAAACCATTACTGATTGAGTTGACGGTGCCAGATCCCGGAGCCAGACTAAAAACAATTGCAGTTACCACATAGGCTAACCAAACATGGGTATCCATTGCATTTCCTCAATAATTCTTCGATGATACATCGCGTAAACAACGTATCTTCAGGTAATCGACTAATGGCTATTAACCATTCACCTTTGACTTATACTCAAGAGACCTTATTTGAGCAAGCAATAGGTGGTCCGATCGCAGCACTTTGGCAAGAACGCCAAGAAGGCTTTGTAAAAGGGACAGAGAAAAAGAAAATCTACTGGTGCAAACTCACCAATCCCGAACACACCAAAGCCGTACTGATCGTCAACGGTCGCATTGAAGCCTCCTGGAAATACCAAGAACTGTTCTACGACCTATATCGACAAGGTTATGACGTGTATTCGTTTGACCACCGAGGACAAGGTTTATCAGATCGTCTGCTACCAGACTCAGACATGGGTCACGTCTATGACTTTAATGATTATATTGACGATATGGAATTGGTACTGCAGCAACTCAATTTGAGTGGATACCAGCAGCGCTTTGTCATTTCCCACTCGATGGGCGGTGCAATTGCAACACGTTACCTGCAAACTCACCCAGACCACAACTTTGACGGTTTGATTCTGAGTGCTCCGATGTTTGGTATCAACCTTCCTTGGTATCTCAGCCCTATCGCGATTCCAGTCACGCAAATCCTTGCAGCGGTTTCCCCGCAACCAAGCTATGCGCCAGGTCATAAGGAATACTACCCAAAGCCGTTTGAAGATAACCCACTTAGCCAAAGCTACGATCGTTATCACTGGTTCCGTGGTTTATACCGCGATAAACCAGAGCTACAAGTGGGCGGTCCAAGCACACGCTGGGTATGGCAAGGCTTGATGGCAGCCAAGCAATGTATTTTGCTGACACGCCAAATTAAAGTTCCGGTTTTATTGGTTCAATCAGGTAACGATCGCATCGTGAGTAACGCCGCGCAGCAACGCTTTATCGATAAGCTAAGTAAGACTAACCCCAATGCCAGCCTAGTTTCTATTGCTGGCGCAGAGCACGAAATCTTGTTTGAAAAAGACCAGTATCGCAACCAAGCACTTGATGCGGTTTTTGCCTTCATGCGTGAGCACAGCCAATAAATCAGATTAAAGAGGAAATACGAGCTCAGCGATTTACCCTCTTTTTCCTCCTTATTTTGGCGTAGACTTCATCATGTTCCCCGCACTCGGAGCAGTACGATCTAGTCAATCTACTGCGCTCCGTGTGCAATCAACCTGTTCTACTCTATCCGAACCGTTTACGAGGGCTTCATGAGCACATCGCTACCTTGCAAAGAGATCACTAAAATCGTTGCCTCAGATCTGGATGGCACTTTACTCGCACCAAACCACCAGCTAAGCGCTTACTCGAAAGAGACGCTCAAAGCGCTGCATGAACAAGGCTACACATTTGTCTTTGCAACGGGTCGCCACCACGTAGACGTCGCAAGCATTCGTCGCACGGTAGGTATTCCGGCTTATATGATTACTTCGAACGGAGCACGTGTGCACGACCAGAATGATCAAGAGATGTACAGCCAGAACGTACCTGAAGATTTGGTTCAACCAGTGATCGACACGATCAAAACGGATCCTGAAATACTTATCCACATGTATCAAAACGACGACTGGTTGTTGAACAAAGATGACGATGAGTTACGCGAATTCCATGAAGAGTTCACTTATAAGTTGTACGATCAAGACAACGCACCAACTGATGGCATTGCGAAAATCTTCTTCACTCACCCAGCAAAAGATCACGACCATCTTGTGACCTTCGAAACTAAGTTACGTGAGCAATTTGGCGATCAACTAAACATCGCATTCTCAACACCTTGGTGTTTGGAAGTGATGAGCGCTGGTGTGTCTAAAGGTGATGCGTTGAAGGCAGTTGCGGAGTCTATTGGGCTAACACTGGAAAACACCATCGCCTTTGGTGATGGCATGAACGACGTAGAAATGCTATCCATGGCGGGTAAAGGATTGGTGATGGGCACATCTCACGAGAAAGTGATGAAAGCACTACCAAACAATGAAGTAATCGGCAGCAACGTCGACGATGCGGTTGCACACTACCTACAAGATCATCTGCTATAACCTGTATTGGCTATCAACAACAGGTTATCGGCAAAATCACAAAGGGCTGCACTATGCAGCCCTTTTCTTTTATCGCTGACTCGGCAGCTTCTCTTTGCCGAGGATTGCTTGCCACTCTTCTTCGCTCACCGGCATGATCGATAAGCGATTGCCGCGTTTCACTAATGGCATGTTTTCTAGTTCTGGCATCGCCTTCATGACCGACAACGGAATCAAGCGTTCAGTCTTACGCACAAACTCAATATCCACCATAATCCAACGCGGATTTTCTGGGTCGGATTTCGGGTCGTAATAATCGCTCTCAAGGTCAAACTGGAAGTGATCGGGATACGCTTCACGGGTCACTTTGGCAATACCAGCCACACCCACGTTCTTGCAAGAGGAATGGTAAATCAGCACCAAATCACCCAATTTGACTTGGTCACGCATCATATTACGCGCCTGATAATTACGAACTCCCTCCCAACATGAAACCTTTTGGGTTCGAAGCGTGTCAATAGAAAAGGTATCTGGTTCTGTTTTAAATAACCAATATGCCATAATGCCATCCGATGCAGATTAAGTAATGAGGAAGATATAACATGAAGGCTTTGAAAAACCCAGTGGCATTAGCCACACTGCTGGTCCTGCAAGCATGTAGCATGCAACCGCAGCAGTCCGATGCAGACACCCCAACCACTCCGCCTGCATCCTTAGATAAGCCGGAAACCATCTTACCTCAAACCTTTATGCTGCGTGGTGAAGTAGTGATTGGGCATGAAAGCCAGTACATCACACCTTGTGGCAGCGACAAACAATACTGGCTGCAACTGTCACCGCAACAAATCCAACGTGCAGTAGCCATCACCAATGAACCTTATCAAACCATGTATGGTGAAGTGATTGGTCATCTCAACCCGCCGGGCATCGACGGTTTCTCTGCAGATTTCGATGCTAACTTTGTGGTTGAGCAGGTGAACTTCCTCACCACAGAAAATCCGCATCGCTGCAAACAAACCAGTAAACCCACTCGCGTATTTGGTAATGAACCTTCGTGGGCTGCCAACTTTGAAGGCAATACGCTCAAGTTCCAGCAAATGGGCAAGTCGACACAAACACTCGAGATTAAAAGCAGCAAACTGCAACCTCGTCAGCGTACTTACCAGTTGGATGACGGTGAACTGCGCATGACCGAGAACTTGTGTTCAGACACCATGAGCAACTCTCTCTACGGCTGGAAAGCAACACTAGAGCATGGCGATAAAACCTACCAAGGCTGTGGTATGACAGCCAACGTAGATTCAACATTAGAATGGGTGAACACCTACGTCGCGACGTCGACCCAGTCACAAGGCTTCGAAGTGCAAATGACACTCAACAGCGACCACAGTGCCATCACCAAATACAGCTATTCAGACGGACAACCGCCATTGATTGAACGTGGCTACTGGCAACAACTGAGCCCATCGCAAGTACAAGTATTGATGACTCACCACCAGCAACAACGCTTAATGACCGAGCGCCTATTTACTCGCGAAGGCAACCAACTGAAAGCAGTAAAAGAGAAAGTGGGCAATTTGGTTTATCCCATTGCCGATGGCGGCTTAGTGCTATACCCAGCAACAGTGCGTAACTCAGGCATTGAGCAAGAAGCGCCTGAACGCGGTAGTGCGCCAATTGCAGCTGCGGACATTCCATCCAGTGCCGAATTTAATTCAAAAGTGGATGCGGCGGTACGTAACTACTTTTTCATTAATCAAACCAACCCAAGCAATAACCAATACCGTTGGCTGACTTACGATCTGAATGGCGATGGTGATGAAGAATTACTGGTGCAACTTGATTGGTGTGGCTCTGGCGGTTGTACTCTGCTGATATTCGAAAACCACGAGAAAGAGTGGCGTTTCAATAGCCGTATGACGCTAGTGCAAAGCCCAATTATGCTTGGTCAACAAACCTCGCACGGCTGGCGTGACCTGATTTTCAATGTCAGCGGCGGTGGTGCAACACCGGGGCAACACGTGATGCAATACACAGGCGTGAGCTACCCAATCAACCCAAGCTTGGCACCAAAAGCGAGCAAAGAACAAGTCAGCGGCGTGCGTCTGTTCTCAGACGGCATCAGCCCTGTTCGCGATGGAGTACGCTTGTAATGGCGCAGCCTTGTCCACATTGTGCCTTCCAGTTCAACTGCATCTGTTCACTGCTGCCTGAGTTAAGCAGTGAACAATCGCTGATGCTGTTAATGCACCCTAATGAACTGACGCGCGATACCAACACTGGCAAACTGCTCGCCCAGTGCCAACTGAATGTCACTCAAGTCGTTTGGGATCGTAAAACGCCACCAGCGGAGCTATTAGAAACGTTAGCTAATCCAAGCCTGCTGCCAGTACTGCTATTCCCAAGTGAAGAAAGCCTAACGCTTGAACAAGTACAGCAACAAAGTACCGAGCAAAACAGACAACCGTTGTACATCATTCTTGATGCAACTTGGCAAGAGGCGCGCAAGATGATCAATAAAAGCCGTTGGCTAGAAGGCGTCGCGATGATGGGCTTAACCACTCAAGCCGATTCCCAATATCAACTGCGTCGCAACCAGCAAGAAGGTAATCTATGTACCTTTGAAGTAGCTGCCCAATTGCTCGGACAACTTGGTGAAGAGCAAAACCAGCAACAAATGTTAGCGTTCTTCAAGCAATACCTTCCTCGTTTCCAAGCTGAGAAAAGTGGTCACGAGTTCAATGCCTAACATTCTTAAAAATCAAAAAAACGCAGCTCTAACGCTGCGTTTTTTATTGAATGCTGTTTCACGTGAAACAAAACTTTGGAGCTCTTAAGCTCAATTAGAGCAAAGCCACATTAAAACAAGCGTGTCGGTTCACCCAAATAATAACCTTGCAGATAGTCCACCCCCATGTCCTGAGCAATGTCGCACACCTCTTTGTTGTGCACGAACTCCGCGACAGTCTTAGCGTTAAACACCTGACACAAACGCACCAACTGCGAGGCAATCTTGCGCTGCTTTTGGTCTTTGTCGATATAGCGAATCAAACTGCCATCGAGCTTAATCACTTCCGGCTCTAACTTGAGGATCTCATCAATATTGGAGTAACCCGAGCCAAAGTCGTCGACAATGATGCGTGCGCCTAGGCTTCTAAAGTGACTGCACACCTCAATCATTCGCCCGTAGTCTTTGATTTGCTCCGACTCCAAGACTTCTAAACCAATCCGTCTTGGGTCGTTCAGCTGAGTAATAGCATGTTCAAGCAACATCAAGGTTTTATCGCTGAGTAAATCCTGAGGTGACAAATTAATTGAGAAGTCGCCTTGTTTGTCCTTCATGTAATTCAATGTGGAACGGATCATGTGACGGCTCAAACGCGTGTACAAATGCGTATCAGAAATGATAGGTAAGAAACGCCCCGGCGCAATGATGCTGCCATCCTCTTCCATGATGCGCACCAAACACTCTTGGCTCGCGGGACGATGGTTGTAAGCGTGCACAATTGGCTGACTGTAGGTAATGATGTTCTGCTTGAGAATGGCGCGGCTCACACAGCTCAACCAACCCAACTGCTCTTTTCGCACATCTTCATTGACCTCAATGTCTTTGGCATTACAGATATGAGTATTACTTCGCACCCCAGCTCTTCGCGCTTCAATGCCTTTGAGGAGCAATTCATCCGGCGATGCAGTTGGAAAATCACGACGGCTAACTAAGCCACCGCACAATGAAATCGAAAGGTAATCAATGTCTCGTAAGCCACTTGGTTCAAAGTTGGTTTGCTCAACCGCATCAGCAAACCGAGTGAAGTGTTGCTTAATCATTTCACTGCTTCCGTCAGCTTTGAATAAGAACGCCCACTCACCGACACCAATGCTATAAAGTTGCAGCGCGGCAGGTTTACCAAGCCGTTTACGCAGGCGATTGCTAAAGTGCATCGACAAGTCTTTCAACAGTTGGTCGCCAACGCGATAGCCGTACTTTTCGTTGATATGGCTAAAGTTGAGCAGTTTGAGCGTTAGTAAATGTTCATCGACATCAATGCTGATCAAGCGCTCTTGCAGCGCAACGCGATTTTGTAATCCTGTGCGACTATCTCGGCGGAAGCTCTGTTCTAGCTTTTTCGCTTGACGATCGAGTTGATACCCCATATGAGCGTTCATGTTATTTAGATCGCCAATCGCATTGCGGATCAGGCTAAACAAGGGAGAGATAGAAGTGCTCACTTCTTGCTGTGGCATGTTAAGCGCAGTAACTTCATCCCCTTCACGCATCGCCAAGTAAGTCAGGCTATGGTGCAGAATTTCTTGTTGGTGATTCTCCCCGTACAACTCACCCATGCAGTAACTGCCCGACGTGTGGGAAATGTCCGTGAAGGCGCGAACTTCATCACTGCTATCAATAAAATCAAGTCGCGATGCGCAGTTATAAATCATCACTGCTTCAGGTTGATGCATGGAAAGCTCCACCACCCCATGGCGAACTTGCTCAAGCGTTAACGAAGGATGGTTGTAACAGAACTGAACTTCATCACCCAAACACCAAGGACGGTCGAAGCTCATGCTGCCGTCGGGATGGATTTCCGTCACGGCACACACCTCTTTTCGCCCAATGGATTCTCGATAAAGTGGGAAATTCAGCAGTTGATTGAGCGATAGGTCGTGCCCGTCAGCAAGGTAATGTTTGTACACTTCCAACGCTTTACGCTCGCCCAAGCGATACAAGCGCGTCCCTTTGGCGTGAGTAACCTTATGCGGCATACCAATCGGGTTCCACTCAGAATACGCGCTCGTCCATGTTTTCAAAGTATTGCTGTGCAAGGCAACCGCGACAACCGATTCATCATAAACTTGGTCTTGATGCAGAACCCAACAACCGTCATCGATGGTTTGAGCCAAACCGCCAGAAACCTTCGGACCGTCGGCATCAAATACGCGATACACCGGATAATCACGGCGTTCGATTTGGACAGAAAAGCTAATAATGGCTTTGGAGTTATCTTGCAGTTGTAAAGCTTGCTTGAGATCGTAGCCATCGATATCTGGCGAGAAGGAATAATGCTGAACCGCAGACGTGAGCGTGGTTTGTTCAAACTCCATCACACACACTAAGCAGCCATGGTTGATGATCTCACCTTCCAAGATAACGTGACGGGTGCTGTGACCGATGATGTGCGTGTTGGGTAATCTTTCGAGTATTGCCCGAGCGAGTGAGACGGCGGAGTCGCGTGATTGGGTGGATAGGAGTTGCACCAGATAACGTTTATCTGCACAACACTGAGAAGTGACTAAAAAGTCATTAAGCTGATCCACATTTTGAACCAGTTGAGAGAATGCTCGCATTTACCCTACCACTGCCGTCATCAAGCCACACCACATGGAAGTGGTTTTATTATTTTACTTTGATGAGAGTAATTTACGTGGCTTTAGACGGCTTTTCTAGAGTCAGAATGAAGATTGAATGGATTAATGCGAAAGTGATTACAAAAGCGCGAGTAACGACTGCAAGTTATTGATTTCAATGTCAGGTAACGTTCGCGTTTTTGCCTGAGTAATGACATTTTTATTCATGTCATTAAACCAGCATGCGGCAAAACTCGCGAGTTTTGCACCTTGAACATCCGTCACCAGATGATCGCCGACATGAAGAATGTGCTCACTAGGCAAATCCAGAAACTGCTGCGCTTTGGTGAACATATCCGGCGCAGGTTTCGCGCTGCCATCCGGTCCTGCTTTCAGCACTTGCTGGAAATAAGGCGTAAGACCAATTCGATCTAAATCCACATTACCGTTAGTGATTGCTACCAGCGGGATTTCTTGCCCGAGTTCAGCAAGTACATCGAGGCTTTGCTGTGGTACTTCAAAACGGTTACGCCAGTCTAAAGCAACCTCGACTGCGGCTTGCGCAGCGGTATGCGCCGCTTCGTTATCGTATCCAACTTGAGAGAAGGCTTGCTTAAGTTGTACCAAGCGCCACAAAGTGACGTCACTCTTCAGCTCAGGTTGTTGCTGCACGACACGTTGCTTGAGTGCAAACCAATCGGCTTTATCCATGTGAGCGACCGCCGGATGATGGAGTTTAAGCCAAGACAACAACTCACGCTCCATACGAACTATCACTGGATAGTTATCATAGAGGGTGTCATCAAGGTCAAACGTCATCGCCTTTACAGGCGCAATACGGCGGTAGAATTTCATGAGATTCCTTGGTTAGTCCGACTTATCGTCGTTTCTCTTACGGGCTCTTGGATGCGCCTGATCATAAGCTTGTGCTAAATGTTGGAAATCCAAGTGGGTGTAGATTTGGGTAGTGGAAATGTTTTCGTGCCCCAATAGCTCTTGCACCGCACGTAAGTTATTGCTCGATTCCAACATGTGCGTCGCAAACGAGTGACGCAGTTTGTGCGGGCTGATATGGCTCGCTACCGACTGTTTCTGCCCCCACTCCGCCATACGCTTTTGCACACTGCGATGTGAGATTCGTGTACCCAGCTTAGAAACAAACAGTGCCGGTTCACCCGGCGCGGCTAGATCACCACGCACACGCAGCCACTTGCCAACCCATTCGGTTGCCATACCAGAGAATGGCACTTTACGTTCTTTATCGCCTTTACCAATCACTCGTAATTCGCCACTGCGCAGCTGAACATCACGCACGTCTACGCTCACCAGTTCTGCCAAACGCAGACCAGCGCCGTACATTAGCTCCATCATGGCACGATCGCGTACCGCTAACGGGTCGTCCTCGTTCACTTCGAGCAATTGGTTTACTTCATCCACATCGAGGTTCTTTGGTAGTGGACGTTTCTTACGTGGCGCCGAAACCCCTTTGGCTGGGTTAGCTGACATTTCTCCACGTAGGATCAGGAAATCGAAAAAGCTGCGTAGAGAAGATAAGCGCGTCGCTAAGCTGCTGGCTTTCATGCCTTCACGCATGCCTTTACCTGCCAATTGACGAACCCAACCAGCATCGACTTGAGACCAATCTTTCAACCCCATCTCAGCCAAGTGGTGAGCCATGGTTTCCAATTGTTGTTTGTAGTTGCGTTGGGTGTGCAGGCTAAGCCCCTTTTCGCTTCGCAGGAATTCGTAGAAGCGTTCAAGAGGCTTTTGAAGACTATTTGGCAGAGGAGTGTTGGGAGTTGTCGTCATCGTGACTTTGCCATACCAATGTTTGAGCGAGATGTGCCACTACTAAGGATAGGTGACGCAAAAACAAGGTATCCATATCTGGTTGGAAATGACCGCCATCTTCGCTAGAAAACGCCAGTACGCCAAGCGTCTGTTTTTTCACAAGCGGTAACACCACATAGGAACCCATTTCTGGAACGTCCATATCTCCAAACAACGCTTCGCGATCCACTTTACGCAGACGACCTAAGTACGCCTCTTTGCCGTTTAAGTGGTTGGTAGCAAAACGTTGGTAGCTTTCCTTACTCAATTGAGTCGCAGCATCACACTGGCTCAATAGACGCACATACGCCTTCAAGCCAAGGTCTTTGGCTTTCAGTTCAATGGCGTTGATGACTTGCTTAAAGTCGCCGCACCTAAGGATTTGTCCTTGCAGATCCATGAACTCGTAGAAGGTGCGATCATTGTTCGCCGCTAAAGACATCAGTGTGGTGATCTCTTCTTCTAGCTCTTCAATTCGTTGACGTTGGCGGTTCATTTGAATGTGAACTAACGAGACCGTGCCTAAATCTGCATGAGGCATAGAAAGGCGATCAACCAATTCTGGGCGTTGAACGAAGAAGTCAGGATGATCTTTTAAATACTGAGCAACGACTTCTGCGGTCAGCGCATCCGCTTCAACTTCTGGGATTTGGTTTTCTTGTTCTTCAACTAGCACGACAATTGACCATCAAATACGTGAGTTGCTGGACCGGTCATAAACAATGGTTTGCCTGGACCTTGCCAAGATATGCGTAGGTCACCACCAGGAAGTGAAACTTTCACGTTTTCATCCAATAGACCTTGCAGGATGCCCACCGCAACTGCGCCACAGGCACCGCTGCCGCAAGCTTGTGTTTCACCCGCACCACGCTCATACACGCGTAGGCGGATGTGATTGCGATTCACAACTTGCATAAAGCCCGCGTTCACACGCTCAGGGAAGCGTTCGTGTGATTCTAATAGCGGTCCGAGTGTTTCCACTTCTGCCGTATCCACATCGTCGACCACAGTCACCACGTGCGGGTTACCCATGCTCACTGCGCCACAGAACAGGGTCTTATCGCCTGCACGCATGATGTAGGTTTTCTCTTTCTGCTTCGCTTTGAAAGGGATCTTGTTCGGCTCGAATTCAGGTACGCCCATGTTCACCGTGACTTCACCATCATCTTCAACATCAAGAATCATCTTACCTTTCTTGGTGCTAACGCTGATGCTGTACCTATTCGTCAAACCTTTCAAACGGACGAAACGCGCGAAACAGCGAGCGCCATTACCACACTGCTCAACTTCACTACCATCGGCATTAAAAATGCGGTAGTGGAAATCGGTTTCTGGATCATAAGGCGCTTCAACCACGAGCAATTGGTCAAAACCGACGCCCGTGTGACGATCCGCCAAACGACGGATCAAATCTTGCGAGAAAAACACGTTCTGGGTAATGCAGTCGACGACCATAAAGTCGTTGCCCAAACCGTGCATTTTGGAAAAGTGGAAATGCATTTGTTGTGTGTTACTCCGGTAGAATCTGTTCCAGCTGCCACAAACTGGTCAGCTCCTCACGCTGGCGAACAAGGTGGCTTTGGTTGCCATCCACCATCACTTCCGCCGCTCGGGTACGAGTATTGTAGTTCGAAGACATCACAAAACCATAGGCGCCAGCAGAGCGAACCGCGAGTAGATCACCTTCTTGCAGTACTAGTGCTCGATCTTTGCCCAAGAAATCGCCCGTTTCACAGATAGGTCCGACTAAATCGTAAGTCTGTGCTTCACCTTCGCGTGGTGAAACTGGGACAATATCTTGCCATGCTTGATACAGCGCAGGACGCATTAAGTCGTTCATCGCCGCATCGATAATCGCAAAGTTTTTGTGCTCAGTGTGTTTTAGGAATTCCACACGCGTCAGCAAGATACCAGCGTTAGCTGCAATTGCACGACCTGGTTCGAAAATCAGTTCAAGATCTTGATGGTTCTCAAGACGACCTAACAGTGCTTTCGCGTAATCAGAAGGCTGTGGTGGCAATTCATCACGATATACCACACCCAGACCACCACCAACGTCCAGATGACGGATGTTGATGCCTTGTGCTTTCAGATCATCAATCAGAGCCAAGAGGCGATCTGTCGCGTCGATGAACGGTTCAATCTCAGTCAACTGAGAACCAATGTGGCAGTCGATACCTTGCACGTTGAGATTTGGTAGGCTCTGAGCAAATTTATATACTGCCGGAGCACGGTCAAAAGCGATACCAAACTTGTTGTCGCGCAGACCAGTCGAGATATAAGGGTGTGTTTTTGCGTCTACGTCAGGGTTAATTCGTAGAGAAATCGGTGCAACCACACCTAACTCACCTGCGACTTTGTTCAAGCGCTCAAGTTCAGGTTCTGATTCCACGTTGAAGCATTTGATGCCCAGCTCCAGTGCGCGTTTCATCTCTGCTGGCGTTTTACCAACACCCGAGAACACCACCTTCTTCGCATCACCGCCAGCCGCGATAACGCGTTCAAGCTCACCACCCGATACAATATCGAAACCTGAACCCAAACGAGCCAGTGCATTCAATACGCCAAGGTTAGAGTTTGCTTTTACTGCGTAACAAACAAGATGAGGATGCTGACCCACAGCGCTATCAAACGCATTCCAGTGACGCTCTAGCGTTGCTCGTGAGTAAACATAAAGAGGAGTGCCATGTTGCTCGGCGAGAGCTTGGAGTGAGACGTCTTCGGCCCAAAGCTGGCCATCATCCTGATAGTTGAAGTAATCCAAAATTTGCTTCCCTTAATTAATTCGACTGCTAAACCCTGTTTTCACCCGAAGGTGTGGCTGATTATTGTGACTGCTCGTTTTGTTGAGCGTCATCTGGGATATAAAGTGAACCTGATTGACCACAACCAGCAAGGGTCGCTGCAACCATCACAAACAACACCGTAAGTAATTTTTTCATTTTGCATATCGTGATTATTAAACCAATGCCCCCTATAATCGCACCACACTCAGGAAAAGCAATAGGATAGACGGATGAACGATACTGAATTTCATCAACTGGTGGATGCGCAGATGCAACTCATCGAAGAATCCATCGATGATTCAGGTGCAGACATTGATTACGAAGTCACTGGCAACGTAATGACATTAGAGTTTGAAGACCGCAGCCAAATCATCATTAACCGCCAAGAGCCAATGCATGAGATCTGGTTAGCATCGAAGTCTGGTGGCTTCCACTTTAAGCTAATCGATAACAAATGGACTTGCTCTAAAACGGGCATGGAACTGTTTGCAATGGTGAAAGAAGAATGTGAAAAACACGCTGGTGAAACGATCGATTGGGCATAAGCCAAATGGGTCTTCGTGGCGACCAGTCACCTAAACGACAAAAGAGCACCAAGGTGCTCTTTTTTGTTGTTCGTTTTACGCATTAACCGCTTTGGTTGGGCGAGTCGGCGTACAGCCATCATTGCGGTAAGGGATAATGTAGGTATTCCCTTCTTCCGGATGAATAATTTGGTAGTACTGCGGCAAGTTAAAGTTAATAAACTTCGACGATACACGACTGTCGTCTTTCACCGAGGTGTAGAAGCTGTTCACTGACGCAATCATTTCATCTTTAGAGCCACTGAATTGATGGTAAACCTCAACTTGGTTTGACTCATCCAATACATAGATATTGAAACCATCGTCAGTATCTTCAAAGAAGAACTGCACCAAACCTTCACTGGCAAAGCCATCCACTACTTCTGGTAGTTGGTACTCTTGTTCACGATCCAGCATCAACAGCGGTGAACCTTTCAGCTTGTTGGTTGAAATGCTGCGGTAGAAATCGACCGAGTTTTCTAGCTTCTGAACCGATACACCACGACGCTCAAAGAACAGACCGTAAGTTTGGTTAGCGAGACGCATGGCTTTAAAGCGACGGCGTTTCTCTTGCTCAACCGGCTTCAAACGTAAGTCGATACACTCTGCCAATAGCTGATACACCATATTGCGCATCACGCCACGCATGTTCTTCGCGTAGCAGAATACATCCACCGACTCTGGCGGAATCGCATCTTGGTGCATTTTGCCAAGAATGGTCTTCAATGCATCCAACATCGCGGTTTCACCTTTGAAGTGCAGGGTACGCACTTCGTGCCATGAGTTGCGATAAACCAAATCGACACTGCCGACCAAGTTAATTTGCTCAGGGCCAAAGCTGAAGATATCGGTGTTTTTCACATCCACTTTGAGTGAGCGACCAGACAACTCTGCCGTCGGGTCATTTTCAAAGTTGATGAACATCGCCATCTGACTAATTTCACACGGGCTACCCAGCGCTTGCATGGTTGGGCGACGTTTACGTAACGAGAAGGTGTTACGTAGGTCACTCACCATTTGGTAGAACTTATCGATGTCTAACTGCGCCTCACGCACCACCGCGTGCAAACGCGTTGACTCGGTAATCAAACCGTTGAAGAACGCCCAAGAAACCAACTTACTCAAGTACTCATGATGCTCAAGACAAGGCTGACCAAGAATGCGGTGCGCAATCAGTGGTTGCTTGTACAAGTACCAACCTGATTTGTTCACCCCGCCTTCTTTTACTTCAATGAAGCTCAAGTCGGGTTCGTGCAAATCTGGCGAGATCTGAGGGTTAAGCAAGGTAACTTTCCCCGGCAGCACTTCAAATGCCGCGTACAGCTTACGGGCAAGAATGCTAATATCTTGCGGGCTGATCGCCGAGGTAATGTCATTACGACGCGCAAACTGAATCAAGTTACGGTAGCTTTGCATCAAAGCATCCAGCAGTGCATGGTGCACCACTTTCACTTGTTCTACTTTCCAGTTACGGCGATCGTCGAGCTCTGCCAATACCACTTCATCCCAATCCCATTTCGCAATCATGTCGCTCAAGGCTTCACGACGCCAAGCTACAGAGCCTACATCAGGTTCACGAGACAGTTTTTCATGGGTTTTAAGGTAGAAACAGCGACGAACTAAATCCAAACGTGTGTCGTCTTGGATTCGCTCTAGGTAACGCGTTACTTTCTCTAGCATCAAGTAGTACGCATCCATGCCGTACAAGTCAGGCTCGTGGGCAAAGAAGCGACGTTTGGTGTCGATACTAAGAAGTTGTGTGTGCGGGTATTCCCACGAGTAAGCTTCAAGCAAGATCGCTTTCAACACGGACTTGTAAGGGGAATCGATACTCTTGTACAGCTGCCACAAGTTCGAGCCGAAGTACTCTTCAGCAGGAATGCGGTTAAGCTGACCAAAGTTGATCCACTCATCACAGTTGATGTAGCCATCTTTACAAAGCTGTGCAACGTACTCGTCGTAACACTCTTCCATTTCTGGCGGCACGATTTGCCACAACAAACGCTGTCCTGCCAAACGAACCGCAGAACGGTAGAACTCATCCAGCAATAATAAATGCTGAGAAGAACCACAGTTATCGCCGGTCATCTCTTCTGAACGGTTGCTACGAAAACGCTCTTCATCCATTAAGAAGAAGTTCGCTTCTACACCTTGGCTTTGTGCCCAATCGGTGATCAGCAAGCATTTATTGGTCAGCAGTTCACGTTGGTCGTTATCCATCTCCGGTGAAATACACACCCAAATATCCAAATCACTTGAGGTACTTTGACCAATAGAAGAGGTACTGCCCATGGTGTACAAACCTAAGATCGCAGGTTGCTCTGCCGTCTTAAGCGGTTGACCAATTGTCAGTTGGGTATCATCAAGGAATTGCTGTTGGAGATCGTTCAGCTCTAGACCAAACACACCATAAGGGACGTCTGCATCGTAGTAGCCGGGAATAACAGGATGGTTGTAGTTCAACAAGGCAGGAATCAAGTGGAAGACTTGCTGGCTTTGCGAATCCATAAGCGCCAGCGCACGGTCGATCCGTTGCTGGTTCAGGTTATCTAATCGCTGAATAAGTTTTTGGGTGTAAGCCTGCAAGGGAAGTTCCTTGGTTGAACAATCACGAAAATCTGCTGATGTTTTAAACCAAAATGGTGTAAAAACGTGATCAATTTAACACTTTCATCAGGGTTGGTAAAGATTTCCACCCGCAAATAGTTGTGGTCTGAAAACCCCACACTAGTCGCAAAAATCGATAGCGCAGTAGTGTCGCTTGTATTCACCTATAACTAATAATAGTCCTTAGCCTAAATGAGAATCCAGTCACACTATTTTCATAACGTCATGTAATTCGATTCATGACACCAAGAGAAGCCTAACTAACATTAAGACTTTCACGCGTTGAGTGGTAGGATTAGGCAAAACTAAAACAGCATTGAGAAGACCATGACACAATCTACGCCAATTCGCATTGCAACTCGAAAAAGCCCTCTTGCCCTATGGCAAGCTCACTATGTAAAAGACGCACTTCAAGCCGCTCATCCAGGTCTGGAAGTTGAGCTGGTTACTATGGTGACCAAAGGCGACATCATTTTGGATACACCGCTAGCTAAAGTCGGTGGTAAAGGCTTGTTTGTGAAAGAGCTAGAAGTGGCAATGCTCGAAGGTCGTGCAGACCTTGCGGTGCACTCAATGAAAGATGTACCAGTAGACTTCCCTGAGGGTCTTGGCTTAGTGACGATTTGTGAACGTGAAGACCCACGTGATGCGTTCGTTTCTAACACTTACAACAACATTGATGAACTGCCACAAGGCGCAGTTGTAGGTACTTGTAGCCTGCGTCGCCAGTGTCAGTTAAAAGAATACCGCCCAGACCTAGTTATCAAAGAGCTGCGTGGCAACGTAGGTACTCGTCTAGGTAAGCTAGATGCAGGTGAATACGACGCAATCATTCTTGCAGCGGCAGGTCTGAAACGCCTTGAGCTAGAAGAGCGCATCCGTAGCTTTATCGAGCCAGAGCAATCGCTGCCAGCAGTAGGTCAAGGTGCGGTGGGTATTGAGTGCCGTGTGGATGACGAGCGTCTACTTAAACTGCTTGAGCCACTAAACCACCAAGACACAGCAGATCGCGTACGCTGTGAGCGCGCGATGAACCTCACCCTTGAAGGCGGCTGTCAGGTGCCAATCGGAAGTTACTCACTGCTTGATGGTGACAACATTTGGCTACGCGCACTGGTTGGTGAACCAGACGGCAGCCTAATTGTGCGTGGTGAAATTCGTGGTCACCGCAACGATGCCGAAGCACTCGGTGTTCAACTGGCTAACGAGCTACTTGAAAACGGGGCGCGCGACATCCTAACCAAACTGTACGCAGACCACGAATAATCATGGCAGTGTTGGTCACTCGTCCGGGAGAGCAAGGCATGGCGCTTTGCTCTCTGCTCGAAAGGCACGGCAAAACTGCAATTCATCATCCTCTGATCGACATCGTCGCCGATCTCAGCGACACACAACTCTCCAAATACATTGAAACCGCTCAAATCATCATTGCTGTTAGCCAACATGCGGTGCAATGCGCAGAGCAAATCTTGCAGAACCACGCTAAATCATGGTCTAAGCAGGCTATATACCTTGCCGTTGGTCAAAAAACAGCACACTATTTGAGCAAATGTACCCAACAGAAAGTACACTATCCACAAGTCAGTGATAGTGAGCACTTGTTGCAGCTTCCCGAGCTAAACAATGTAGAAAAACAAACAGTTCTGATCCTCCGTGGCAACGGTGGCAGAGAGCTGATAAAAGATGCATTGGTGAGACGTGGAGCAAAAGTTCACTATAGTGAGACTTATAAGAGAGAATTTATCCCATTCGATCCAGTAAGCTGTGTCTCACTATGGAAAACCCAACAAATCGACCAGATTATCGTCACCAGTGGTGAACAACTGGATTATTTGTGCAGCCAATTGACGTCAGAGCAATTGACTTGGCTTAATCAACAAGAGTTGTATATCCCCAGTCAGCGAATCGCTGACATCGCAGTTCAACGGGGCTTCACTCAGGTCAGGTGCACAGGAAGCGCATCCAACCAAGAATTACTGGCTGCTCTCCAGCCCTAGCTACACAGGATATAGGCATGACAAGTAAAAATAACGACCAAAAGAATAACGATAAAAACCTTTCCGAAGAAACTACATCGGCACCGCTAGCTGAAAAAGACACGCCTAAGAAGGAATCTGAGCCAAGCAAGGCAGAATCAAAGCCTGCTGAGCCAACCAAACCAGCAGAACCAAACAAAGTTGAATTTGAAGAGAAGCAAGGCAAACGCGGCGTGAAGCTGGGTACTGTCGCTATCGTCTTATCACTGATTTTTGGTGGCGGTCTCACTTACAAAATGCTTGAGCAGCAATCTGAATACCAAACTCAGATCGCTCAACTGCAAAGCCAACTGGAGCAAGCTCAATCAGCAATGAAGCAAGAGCTTAGCCAAGTAAAAGAAGAAACCATTGAAAAAGCGACCACAGTCACTCACAAAGCAGAAGTGGTATTGGGTCAGCAACAAAAGAGCATCGAAAGCCTGCAGCTGGCAGTCGCTGATGTGAAAGGTCGTCGTCCAAACGACTGGTTACTGGCAGAAGCTGACTACCTAGTAAAACTGGCAGGTCGTAAATTGTTCCTAGAGCACGACGTAGAAAGTGCTACTCAATTGATGGAAAGCGCGGACCAACGTATCGCCGCGCTGAACGACCCAAGCTTGGTCGGTCTGCGTAAAGCTATGGCAAACGACATTACTAAGCTGCGTGTTGTTCCTTTGGTAGACCGTGATGGCTTGGTATTGCGCCTCACTGCGCTACAGCAGCAAGTTGACAAACTGCCACTTGCGAATGCTTTGCTACCAGAAGCGGCAGCGGTAGAGAAGCAACAAGTGTCCGAAGACATTGCAAACTGGCAAGATAACCTGATGACGTCGTTAAAAGACTTCTCAGAAAACTTCATCACCTTCCGCACTCGTGACGGCAACGTAATCCCTCTATTGTCACCACAACAACACTTCTACTTGAAAGAAAACATCAAAGCGAAGTTAGAGACGGCAATCAAAGCGGTTTACCAAGAGCAAGGTGAAATCTACACCACCTCTTTAGAGACAGCAGACAAATGGGCAATGGCATTCTTCAACCAAGACGATAACTCGGTGAAAGAATTCAACAAAACACTGAGCCAACTGAGCAAGCAAGACATTCAAGTTGAATACCCTGCGAAGCTAGAAAGCCAAAACCAACTCTCCGACGTGATTCGTGAACGCCTACGTCGTGAAGTGACCACAATGACAGGTACGGAGGATAAATAATGGTTCGTCTTATTTTCCTATTTGTTGTTCTTGGTGCCGGCTTATTTGTTGGCACTCAATTCTCAGGTCAGCAAGGTTATGTCCTGATCTCTATTGCCAACAAAACCATTGAGATGAGTGTAACCACCTTAGTGATCTTCGTGATTGCGACCTTGGCGGCACTGTTCTTCTTAGAATACGTGGTCAAGAAAGTGGTTTACGCAAGCTCAAGCACATGGAATTACTTTAGTGTGCGCAAAATGCGTCGCTCTCGTCGCTACACCAACGAAGGCATCATCAAGCTACTTGAAGGTGACTGGAAAGGCGCAGAGAAGAAAGTAACACGCTGGGCAAACCACCACGACATGCCTCTTCTGTGTTATTTAGTGGCTTCTGAAGCTGCGCAAGGTCAAGGTGACAAAGCGAAGCGTGACCAGTATCTAGAACTGGCAAGCCAGCAAGAAAACGCGCACCTAGCAGTAGAGTTGACTCGCGCGAAACAGTTCATTCGTGATAACGAATTCGAATCTGCATTCGATACACTGCAAGCATTGAAAGGTCAGTACGCGAATAACTCGATTGTTCTTAACCTGCTGAAAACCACTTACATGCAGCTTAAGCTGTGGCAACCGCTGATCGATCTGATGCCTCAGCTAAGCAAAGCCAAACTGGTAACTGAAGAAGAGCAAGCGGAACTGATTCAGAAAGCACAATGCGGCTTGCTACACGAAGTGGCTCAGCAACAAGGCAGCGAAGGTCTTATCTCACACTGGAACGGTTTGCCACGTAAGGTAAAACAAGACGCTCATTTGATCGGTTGTTTTGCTCACGAGCTCATCTCACGTAAAGCAGATAACGAAGCATTCACAGTAATCAAAGAAGCACTGAAGAAGAGCCCAACACCAGAGCTCTACCAATTACTGCCGGAGCTAAACCTGCCGGATAGCCACCCAGTCATAGTATTCTTGGAAGGTGTCTTGAAGCGTGAACCAGAAAACGCAGCGGCGCAAAGTGCTTTAGCGCACTTCTTCTTCCGCCAAGAAAAATGGCAAGAAGCACAAGAGCACTTCGAGGTTGCGCTAAAACTTCGCTCAGACGTTTCTGACTATGCTTATCTAGCAGACACACTAGAGAAGCAAAACCTAACAAAAGCGGCTCACGAGGTCTCTCGTAAAGCCTTAACGCTAGTTCAAAACAACTAAGCGATTCAGAAAGTAGAAAGCCGACAGTTTACTGTCGGCTTTTTTATTGCCAGTAACTCTTCACGTCCCTTTATCGCTCCAACTAACTCTCCAAAATTTGTGCTCCTCTGCTGGCTACTCTTCATTAGAGGCAATCATCAAAGCTTCTGTCGTTCATTCCAAGCTGCTCTTCTTCATGTCATTAAGAAGCACGTGAAGCAATCGCGATCACTTTCTGCAAGACATAGCGATTGTCTTTAAATGGTTAGGAGGGAAAACCTCCTTCAGAGCACAGTAAAGCGTAGTGATGGCCAAAGAAGTAACTAGGAGTAATGTTATGCACTTATTCGATGTGAAAGCCCCATACAGCGCTTGGGTAGCGTTTGTTAATAAAAGATAAAGCAAAGCGACAGCAAGTATCAGAAGGTGCTCAGAAGCTCTAATACACATGAATGCTACAGTGAGTAGAAACGCTCTTTTGTTAAAAGAAACACTGCTTCGATATAGAGAGGAATAATAAGGGGAAAGCTCAATCACTTTCGCTAGAGGGCAGTTTCTATAACCCTACAAGGCAAAGAAAGTAGAAAGCCTCAAGGTACGGCTAAACGCTGGGCAGCTTATTGAGTGGAGAGCAGAAGCGCTAGTTTGGAACTGCACTCGGTTAGGAAGTCACTTCATTTATTTGCCAGCACTAGAAACGACGAAAGCCCATTGGTTTCTCAACAGGCTTTCTTTGTAGTGACTGAGTTCGAGGACGACTAATCCTAAGTCGCGACTGACTTGGGACTTGATACAAATCCCGTCTAATTCTCAAACATCAGAAATGAAAAAAGCCTCGCTATTTCTAGCGAGGCTTCTTAATAGTGGCGGAGAGATAGGGATTTGAACCCTAGATACGCTATTAACGTATGCCGGTTTTCAAGACCGGTGCTTTCAACCACTCAGCCATCTCTCCACAAATTGTCATCAACAGATTAGTACACTGATGATGTTGTTACTTGTTTATACAGGTAACGATATTTAAAGCCTGGCGATGTCCTACTCTCACATGGGGAAGCCCCACACTACCATCGGCGCTAATTCGTTTCACTTCTGAGTTCGGAATGGAAGTCAGGTGGGTCCAAATCGCTATGGTCGCCAAGCAAATTCTTTAATTCGGAAAACTGATTTTAAATTCTACTTACACACATTCAATGTTCTTACATCGAGTCCATCAAAACCCCTTGGGTGTTGTATGGTTAAGCCTCACGGGCAATTAGTACAGGTTAGCTCAACGCCTCACAACGCTTACACACCCTGCCTATCAACGTTCTAGTCTCGAACAACCCTTTAGGATACTTAAAGTATCAGGGAAGACTCATCTCAGGGCTCGCTTCCCGCTTAGATGCTTTCAGCGGTTATCGATTCCGAACTTAGCTACCGGGCAATGCGTCTGGCGACACAACCCGAACACCAGAGGTTCGTCCACTCCGGTCCTCTCGTACTAGGAGCAGCCCCCTTCAATCTTCCAACGCCCACGGCAGATAGGGACCGAACTGTCTCACGACGTTCTAAACCCAGCTCGCGTACCACTTTAAATGGCGAACAGCCATACCCTTGGGACCGACTTCAGCCCCAGGATGTGATGAGCCGACATCGAGGTGCCAAACACCGCCGTCGATATGAACTCTTGGGCGGTATCAGCCTGTTATCCCCGGAGTACCTTTTATCCGTTGAGCGATGGCCCTTCCATTCAGAACCACCGGATCACTATGACCTGCTTTCGCACCTGCTCGAACCGTCATTCTCGCAGTCAAGCGGGCTTATGCCATTGCACTAACCTCACGATGTCCAACCGTGATTAGCCCACCTTCGTGCTCCTCCGTTACGCTTTGGGAGGAGACCGCCCCAGTCAAACTACCCACCAGGCACTGTCCGCAACCCCGATTAGGGGTCGACGTTAGAACATCAACACTACAAGGGTGGTATTTCAAGGACGGCTCCACACAATCTAGCGACCGTGCTTCAAAGCCTCCCACCTATCCTACACATGTAGGGTCAATGTTCAGTGCCAAGCTGTAGTAAAGGTTCACGGGGTCTTTCCGTCTAGCCGCGGGTACACTGCATCTTCACAGCGATTTCAATTTCACTGAGTCTCGGGTGGAGACAGCGTGGCCATCATTACGCCATTCGTGCAGGTCGGAACTTACCCGACAAGGAATTTCGCTACCTTAGGACCGTTATAGTTACGGCCGCCGTTTACCGGGGCTTCGATCAAGAGCTTCGACCGAAGTCTAACCCCATCAATTAACCTTCCGGCACCGGGCAGGCGTCACACCGTATACGTCATCTTACGATTTTGCACAGTGCTGTGTTTTTAATAAACAGTTGCAGCCACCTGGTATCTGCGACTCTCAATAGCTCCATCCGCAAGGGACTTCACCGTCGAGAGCGTACCTTCTCCCGAAGTTACGGTACCATTTTGCCTAGTTCCTTCACCCGAGTTCTCTCAAGCGCCTTGGTATTCTCTACCCGACCACCTGTGTCGGTTTGGGGTACGATTCCTTACAATCTGAAGCTTAGAGGCTTTTCCTGGAAGCATGGCATCAATGACTTCACTACCGTAGTAGCTCGACGTCGTGTCTCAGCCTTAAAAAGAGCCGGATTTACCTAACTCTTAAGCCTACGCACTTGAACCTGGACAACCGTCGCCAGGCCCACCTAGCCTTCTCCGTCCCCCCATCGCAATTGTAAGAAGTACGGGAATATTAACCCGTTTCCCATCGACTACGCCTTTCGGCCTCGCCTTAGGGGTCGACTTACCCTGCCCCGATTAACGTTGGACAGGAACCCTTGGTCTTCCGGCGAGGAGGTTTTTCACCCCCTTTATCGTTACTCATGTCAGCATTCGCACTTCTGATACGTCCAGCATGCGTTACCACACACCTTCAACCGCTTACAGAACGCTCCCCTACCCAATGTACTAAAGTACATTGCCGCAGCTTCGGTTTACTACTTAGCCCCGTTACATCTTCCGCGCAGGCCGACTCGACCAGTGAGCTATTACGCTTTCTTTAAATGATGGCTGCTTCTAAGCCAACATCCTGGCTGTCTGAGCCTTCCCACATCGTTTCCCACTTAGTAGTAATTTGGGACCTTAGCTGGCGGTCTGGGTTGTTTCCCTCTCCACGACGGACGTTAGCACCCGCCGTGTGTCTCCCGGATAGTACTTACTGGTATTCGGAGTTTGCAAAGGGTTGGTAAGTCGGGATGACCCCCTAGCCTTAACAGTGCTCTACCCCCAGTAGTATTCGTCCGAGGCGCTACCTAAATAGCTTTCGGGGAGAACCAGCTATCTCCAGGTTTGATTGGCCTTTCACCCCTAGCCACAAGTCATCCGCTAATTTTTCAACATTAGTCGGTTCGGTCCTCCAGTTGATGTTACTCAACCTTCAACCTGCCCATGGCTAGATCACCTGGTTTCGGGTCTATATCCAGAGACTGAACGCCCAGTTAAGACTCGGTTTCCCTACGGCTCCCCTAGATGGTTAACCTTGCCACTGAATATAAGTCGCTGACCCATTATACAAAAGGTACGCAGTCACACCACGAAGGTGCTCCTACTGCTTGTACGTACACGGTTTCAGGTTCTATTTCACTCCCCTCACAGGGGTTCTTTTCGCCTTTCCCTCACGGTACTGGTTCACTATCGGTCAGTCAGTAGTATTTAGCCTTGGAGGATGGTCCCCCCATATTCAGACAGGATATCACGTGTCCCGCCCTACTCGATTTCACTTTAAATGCGTTGCCGGTTACGGGGCTATCACCCTGTATCGCACAACTTTCCAGAAGTTTCACCTGACGCATAAAAAGCTTAAGGGCTAGTCCAATTTCGCTCGCCGCTACTTTCGGAATCTCGGTTGATTTCTTTTCCTCGGGGTACTTAGATGTTTCAGTTCCCCCGGTTCGCCTCGCTGCGCTATGTATTCACGCAGCGATACTAGCTTATGCTAGTGGGTTTCCCCATTCGGAAATCCCAGACTCAAATGGTTTTTACTACCTAATCTGGGCTTATCGCAAGTTAATACGTCCTTCATCGCCTCTGACTGCCAAGGCATCCACCGTGTACGCTTAGTCACTTAACCATACAACCCGAAGGAGTTTCGAGTTGATGAACAAGTCACCAAAGTTGTCTGCAATTTTTATACATGATGCAGACTCGATTTTGCCGGACTCAAATTCCAAGAACACTTGAATGTGTTGTATTGGTGTTTGTCATAAAGACAAACATTGAGAACTTTACAAACAAACTTAAAAGTTTGTTTTGTCAGCTTTCCAAATTGTTAAAGAGCTAGATTTCTTTCGAAACCATTTTTAAAAGCACTCATCGAATGCGCTTAAAGATGGTGGAGCTAAGCAGGATCGAACTGCTGACCTCCTGCGTGCAAGGCAGGCGCTCTCCCAGCTGAGCTATAGCCCCATCAAGGTGTCGATACTGTATGCCAATTCCTTGGGAAGGGAATTGGTGGGTCTGAGTGGACTCGAACCACCGACCTCTCGCTTATCAGGCGAACGCTCTAACCACCTGAGCTACAGACCCAGTATCGTCTCTTTTTTATAAACCGTATCAATCTGTGTGGACACTCATCGTGAGTAATCATCGTATAAGGAGGTGATCCAGCGCCAGGTTCCCCTAGCGCTACCTTGTTACGACTTCACCCCAGTCATGAACCACAAAGTGGTAAGCGTCCTCCCGAAGGTTAAACTACCTACTTCTTTTGCAGCCCACTCCCATGGTGTGACGGGCGGTGTGTACAAGGCCCGGGAACGTATTCACCGTGGCATTCTGATCCACGATTACTAGCGATTCCGACTTCACGGAGTCGAGTTGCAGACTCCGATCCGGACTACGACGCACTTTTTGGGATTCGCTCACTCTCGCAAGTTGGCCGCCCTCTGTATGCGCCATTGTAGCACGTGTGTAGCCCTACTCGTAAGGGCCATGATGACTTGACGTCGTCCCCACCTTCCTCCGGTTTATCACCGGCAGTCTCCCTGGAGTTCCCACCCGAAGTGCTGGCAAACAAGGATAAGGGTTGCGCTCGTTGCGGGACTTAACCCAACATTTCACAACACGAGCTGACGACAGCCATGCAGCACCTGTCTCAGAGTTCCCGAAGGCACCAATCCATCTCTGGAAAGTTCTCTGGATGTCAAGAGTAGGTAAGGTTCTTCGCGTTGCATCGAATTAAACCACATGCTCCACCGCTTGTGCGGGCCCCCGTCAATTCATTTGAGTTTTAATCTTGCGACCGTACTCCCCAGGCGGTCTACTTAACGCGTTAGCTCCGAAAGCCACGGCTCAAGGCCACAACCTCCAAGTAGACATCGTTTACGGCGTGGACTACCAGGGTATCTAATCCTGTTTGCTCCCCACGCTTTCGCATCTGAGTGTCAGTATCTGTCCAGGGGGCCGCCTTCGCCACCGGTATTCCTTCAGATCTCTACGCATTTCACCGCTACACCTGAAATTCTACCCCCCTCTACAGTACTCTAGTCTGCCAGTTTCAAATGCTATTCCGAGGTTGAGCCCCGGGCTTTCACATCTGACTTAACAAACCACCTGCATGCGCTTTACGCCCAGTAATTCCGATTAACGCTCGCACCCTCCGTATTACCGCGGCTGCTGGCACGGAGTTAGCCGGTGCTTCTTCTGTCGCTAACGTCAAATAATGCAGCTATTAACTACACTACCTTCCTCACGACTGAAAGTGCTTTACAACCCGAAGGCCTTCTTCACACACGCGGCATGGCTGCATCAGGCTTGCGCCCATTGTGCAATATTCCCCACTGCTGCCTCCCGTAGGAGTCTGGACCGTGTCTCAGTTCCAGTGTGGCTGATCATCCTCTCAGACCAGCTAGGGATCGTCGCCTTGGTGAGCCATTACCTCACCAACTAGCTAATCCCACCTAGGCATATCCTGACGCGAGAGGCCCGAAGGTCCCCCTCTTTGACCCGTAGGTATTATGCGGTATTAGCCATCGTTTCCAATGGTTATCCCCCACATCAGGGCAATTTCCTAGGCATTACTCACCCGTCCGCCGCTCGACGCCGTTATCGTTCCCCGAAGGTTCAGATAACTCGTTTCCGCTCGACTTGCATGTGTTAGGCCTGCCGCCAGCGTTCAATCTGAGCCATGATCAAACTCTTCAATTTAAGATTTTGTTCGGCTCAATGAATACTGAACATTACATAAGTAATGTTTGAATTGACTGTGCTGAATCTTTCGATTCAATGGTCACTTCGTTTCATTGAAACCTAATTTGATACCGAGGTATCTAATTGGATTATCATCAACGAGTGCCCACACAGATTGATAGGTCTATATTTTTAAAGAGCTTGCTTATCGAGAAGTTTTTCTCTCAAAGCGGAGGTGCATTCTAACGAGATAATTGAGAGTGTCAAACACTTTTTTCAATTTATTTTCTCAGAAGCTTTTCACCTCTCCGACTCTGCTGAAGCCTTATCGCGTCTGCCGTGTCGGTGGATGCGCATTATAGGGAACTCTGATCCGTTCGCAACCCTTTTTTGAAAAAAAATGGAAAAAACTGACTGTTCGATGACTATTTCATCAAAAAAGCAAAAAAGAGGGTAAAAAACCCTCTTTTTCTGCCTCAAAAGCCGTATTTAAATGAATGCGTACGCGTCTGCGAACATACGTTCACTCTTCGCTTTCTTGTTCTGAGTGAACTGTTCACGTGCTGCGCCAGCCATTTCGAAACGACCTGCAATATAGATATCGTAGTTTTCTAAGCTTTCGAAATCTTCGCTCACCGCTTGTAGCACGTTACCAACTTTACCTTGCCAGTCTGCTGGCGCTTCTTCTACTACTGGCACAAAGTGAACATTAGCAAACTTGTCGGCAATCTCGACCAGCTCTTCTTTAGCGTACAGCTGGCAGTTATCGCGCGCCCCCCAGTATAGGTAAATAGGGTTGGTTTTGTTCTGTGCAACACAGTGATCTAGAATTGAGCGCACGTAACTAAAGCCTGTACCACCAGCAATCAATAATAGTGGGCGTTCGCTTTCTTCTTGAACCCAAGCATCACCATGTGGAGCATCAATCTCGATATGACCATCTGTTTCTAATGCCGCTTGCATTGCTTCAACGACTTCTAGCGCATAAGCGTTGTGTTCCGCCGCACCGATATGCAGTTCAAGTTCACCTTCATGACGACATGGACTGCTCGCAATCGAGAAAGGACGTTTGTCTTTTTCACCCATCACAACCATGAGGTACTGACCTGCTTTAAAAGGTACAGGTGATTCTGGGTGAAGAAGGATTTGATAAGTATTACAAGCTAACGGCTGAATAGACTTTACTTTACATTGGATGGTCATGGTGTTCCTCTCGCTTACTCGTCAAAAGTAAGCACTAAATTACTTTCTGTATAGGCTTGGCAAGGGAATATCCAACCTTGCTGTTGCTCTTTTTCGGTTAGCATAGGTTCGAGGTGATAGCTCACCTCGCCCGTTAGCTTTTTACACATGCACATGGCGCAAGCGCCAACTTGGCAACGATGTGGGAAGCGAATATTGTTGTTGAGCGCAGCTTCCAACACCGTCTCCCCTTCTTTTACTTGGAACGTAACGTCCATTGGTAGAAGGTGGACTTGATGACTCATAGAATACCTAACTGGTCCCAAATCTCATCGACTTTAGCCACAAGTTTAGGATCTTTTTTGATAGGCGTACCCCACTCGCGCATGACTTCGGATTCGAACTTGTTGGTCGCATCCAATCCTAATTTGGATGAACTAGCAGTCTTACTATGCACTTGAATAGTATCTCTATCTGGATCCATTCGGGTTGTTACAGCCCAAATGATGTCATTCCAATCTCGTGCATTAACGTCATCGTCGCACAAGATAATGAATTTGTTATCCGTGTGCTGAGCAAAGAAGTCCCACAGGTATTCCATCAAGGCTTGCGATTGACCAGCTTGGTCTTTCTTCATGGTCACAACAGCGAACTGGTTATTTGCTGTTGCAGGTAGATAGATATCGACAATCTCAGGGCGTTGCTGTTTCAACTCGTTCAGCTCTGTTTCGGTAATCGCTATGCTGTCTCGCTCAGTGACCTCGGTTCGCGTCGCTAGCTCGGCATCCCATTTAATGGTTGCATCTAGCCCCATCTTGGATCCAAGACCAACCACTGGCGAAGCAAAATCTAGAGAGTCGATTGGCGTGTTATCTATCATCAAGGTATCACGCACAGGATCCATATGCTCTGACATGGCTTTCACGACATCATTCCAATCTCGTGCGTTTACCGATTCATCGCACACAATAACAAACTTGGTATACATGAATTGGCGTAAGAAAGACCACACGCCCATCATTACGCGCTTGGCATGTCCTGGGTACTGCTTCTTCATGGTGACGACTGCCATTCGGTACGAACAACCTTCTGGCGGCAGATAGAAATCTTCAATCTCTGGGAATTGCTTTTGCAGAATCGGCACAAACACTTCGTTTAATGCCACACCCAATACAGCTGGTTCATCTGGCGGACGACCAGTGTAGGTGCTGTGATAAATAGGATCTTTACGCATAGTAATGTGCGTAATGGTGAATACGTGGTGCTTTTCTTTTTCGTTATAGTAGCCAGTGTGGTCACCGTAAGGACCTTCATCAGCAAACTCGTTTGGGTCGATATAGCCTTCCATCACGATTTCCGCGCTCGCTGGCACTTCCAAATCATTACTGACTGACTTCACGACTTCAGTTTTGCTTCCACGCAACAAACCTGCAAATGCGTATTCCGATAGCGTATCTGGCACTGGTGTTACCGCGCCAAGAATGGTAGCTGGGTCTGCACCAAACGCGACCGAAACTGGGAAAGGTTTACCTGGATTGGTTTCCATCCAATCGCGCAGGTCGAGCGCACCACCTCGGTGAGCTAACCAACGCATGATGATTTTGTTCTTGGCAATTTTCTGCTGACGATAAATGCCTAGGTTCTGACGTTTTTTGTTTGGACCTTTGGTTACGGTTAAGCCCCAAGTAAGCAGCGGCGCAACATCTTCTGCCCAACAGCTCATTACCGGAATCTTATCCAAGTCAACTTCATCACCTTGCCAAACAATGTCTTGGCATGGTGCTTTACGTAAACGCTTAGCCGGCATGTTCAATACTTGTTTGAACACAGGCAGTTTTTCCAACGCGTCTTTGAAGCCTTTTGGTGGCTCAGGTTCTTTTAAATAAGCCAGTAGCTTACCGACTTCTCTTAATTCTTTAACGTCTTCGCGTCCCATACCGATTGCGACGCGCTCTGGCGTACCAAATAGGTTCGTCAAAACAGGCACGTCGTAGCCGATTGGGTTCTCAAACAACAATGCAGGACCACCAGCACGCAAGGTGCGGTCACTAATTTCTGTCATTTCGTAAGCGGGATCGACGGGGTGAGTGATGCGTTTAAGTCGACCTTTCTGTTCTAGGTGGTCGATAAATTCGCGTAAATCCTTAAAACTCATAGGCCTTCATGCTGGCTGATTAAACTGTCCGCAGTATAACAAATAGGAGGACGCTAAGATCCTCCTATTTTGTGTGGGTATGTGAGCTAGGTTACTTCAATGATAACAATGCGAAGAAACGGTCTTTTAAAGTGTCATCACTTCAAGAATTCCTGAATCTGTCGCGCTTTTACTTGGCGATTACTTGAAACAAGCTCTTCTAACCACGATTGATGCCCCTGTTTTGCTAGCTCTCTCGCAACTAGAGTCGCTTCTTCTGAGAGCGCCATCTTAGCAACGAGGAACTGTTTTACGTCTTGAGAGAGTGGATTGGATCTCGTGAGCAGTTCAATAGCATAAGGTTTTAAGGTCGGATTGACCGTAGAATTCATCAATTGTTGTAATGAGAACTCATCACTAACCTCAGCAAGCCTTTCTAGCTCAGTTTGGCTGTTGTAATCCGCACGCATTCGCCAAAGCAGATCATACATTGCCTCATTTTGGCTAACTTGCGCCAAACGCACCACAACGGCAGTGGATGGTAACCAGCTCGTTACGTTTGCATGGGTCAATTGTTTGGTTAGCGCCTCAAGTGCATCGGGAGATAGGCTATCTAACTCACGTATAAGTAGCGCTTCTCTGGTTTGTACATGTTGCGAAGTGCCTGTTAACCAATCTTTTAGGTTAAGTTCTTGGCGCTCTGCTGCTAGTACAAACTCCAACGTGCTTTGGTCTTGTTTCCAACGTTTAATCAGACGACTCGCAATAGAGGGAAAGTTAAACGCAGGCACAGTGAATTCGTAACCATCACCACGCTCTAAAACTTGGTAAGTTGGGGTGATACTAATTTGGGATTCGACAAAAATCGCCATTCTCGGCGTAAGGATGATTTCTTGTTGCTCTAGTTTTTCGAGCAACAGAAAACGAACGACTTCTTGTTGAGGAAAAGCCAGTCGGTCGAGAGCAAATTTGAGAGAGTCGACCTCGTCTCTGACTGCATAATCGAGCAATTCAGATACTTTGGTCTGTATATGGGTATCCTGAAGCCACTGCTCTACCACGGTCTCCTGCATTTCCTTAGCAGATAAAGTCACGGGTAGCGTGATAAGTGACAAGCTCAGGAGTAATGACGACAACATTCCTTGTTGCATGTTAACCTCCCGATAACATTTTCTTCATTCTGATACTTCTATCGGGAGAAAGCAATAAAAAAGCCACCGATATACGATGGCTTTTCGCAGAATTACTTATCTGAGACTATTGGCGACGCATTGCATCAAAGAATTCGTCGTTAGTCTTCGTCATCGCTAGCTTGTCGATTAGGAATTCCATTGCATCGATTTCACCCATTGGGTGAACAATCTTACGTAGAATCCACATCTTCTGAAGCTCTTCATTCTTAGTTAGAAGCTCTTCACGACGTGTGCCACTGCGGTTGAAGTCAATCGCTGGGAATACACGCTTCTCTGCGATCTTACGGTTCAAGTGGATTTCCATGTTACCTGTACCCTTGAACTCTTCGTAGATAACTTCATCCATCTTCGAACCAGTATCAACTAGAGCAGTAGCAAGGATAGTTAGGCTGCCACCTTCTTCTACGTTACGCGCTGCACCGAAGAAACGCTTAGGACGGTGTAGTGCGTTTGCATCCACACCACCAGTTAGTACTTTACCTGATGAAGGGACTACGGTGTTGTATGCACGAGCTAGACGAGTAATAGAGTCAAGCAGGATAACCACGTCTTTCTTGTGTTCAACAAGACGTTTTGCTTTCTCGATTACCATTTCCGCTACTTGTACGTGGCGAGAAGCTGGCTCATCGAACGTTGACGCTACTACTTCACCTTTAACTAGACGCTGCATCTCTGTCACTTCTTCAGGACGTTCGTCGATTAGAAGTACCATCAACTCACACTCAGGGTGGTTGTATGCGATGCTTTGAGCGATGTTTTGCAGAAGCATTGTCTTACCCGCTTTAGGCGGAGCAACAATCAGACCACGTTGACCTTTACCAATTGGCGATGCCAAGTCTAAAACACGTGCTGTGATGTCTTCTGTAGAACCGTTACCGCGCTCCATAACCATACGCTCATTAGCGTGTAGAGGCGTTAAGTTCTCGAATAGGATCTTGTTACGAGCGTTGTCTGGTTTGTCGTCGTTTACTGTGTTGACTTTTAGCAGGGCAAAGTAACGCTCACCGTCTTTTGGTGGACGAATCTTACCAGCAATTGAGTCACCAGTACGTAGGTTGAAACGACGAATCTGACTTGGTGAAACGTAGATGTCGTCTGGACCAGCAAGGTATGAGCTGTCCGCACTACGTAGGAAACCAAAGCCGTCTTGCAGAATCTCCAGAACCCCATCGCCAAAGATGTCTTCGCCGCCTTTCGCGTGCGCTTTAAGAATTGCGAAGATGATGTCTTGTTTTCTTAGACGAGCTAGGTTCTCAAGACCCAGGCTTTCGCCAAGCTTTACAAGGTCAGACACAGGTCTGTTCTTCAGTTCAGTAAGATTCATGGTGGTGGATGCTTGTTTAGTCAAAATAAGATCTGTTTTCTAGTTAAGATGGATTTGGTCTCAGGATCGACCAAGAAGAGAAATTTGTTCAATTAACGCGCGATAAGTTAGCACTAATTAATATTCTAGTCCAGAGTTAGAAAAACAAAACCGCGCATTGTCATATTGCACGGTTTTGTTTGTAATCACTTAGTGATTATAGGTTTGCGTCTAGGAACTCTTTTAGTTGAGTCTTAGACAAAGCACCAACTTTCGTTGCCGCTACGTTACCGTCTTTAAATAACAGTAGCGTTGGAATGCCGCGAATACCAAACTTAGGTGGTGTACCTGCGTTATGGTCAATGTTTAGTTTACCGATAGTGAGTTTGCCTTCGTACTCGTCAGCGATTTCGTCCAGGATAGGAGCGATCATTTTACAAGGACCACACCATTCTGCCCAAAAATCAACTAGAACCGGGCCTGCAGCATTGATTACATCGTTTTCAAAACCGTCATCAGTAAGCTGCAAAATCTTATCACTCATCTTCCACTCCAATGTGTTTTTCGAAACTGGTTGGATGATAACCAGTAAATAGATGCCCTATTGGAATGTATTTACTTTCTTATTGCAAGCTTTAGCTGATATTCTATCGCTATGAAAAAGACGCATATCACAGAGCAAAAGTTCGCCGATTTGGGTTTAAAGCCCCAAGTTATTGAAGGATTGGACAAAAAAGGGTTCGAATATTGTACCCCTATCCAAGCCTTGGCGTTGCCGGTACTGCTCACCGGCCAAGACATTGCAGGCCAGGCCCAAACGGGTACTGGTAAAACCCTCGCGTTTCTTACTGCTACCTTCAACCACCTTCTAACGACACCAGAGCACGAAGGTCGCAAGCCAACTCAGCCGCGCGCGATCATTATGGCGCCAACGCGTGAGCTAGCGATTCAGATCTTTAACGATGCTGAACCTTTGATTGCTAGCACGGGTCTTAAAGCCGCTTTAGCGTACGGTGGCGAAAGCTACGACAAGCAACTGGCAAAACTGCAAGACGGCGTAGACATTCTTATCGGCACTACAGGCCGTATCATCGACTTCTACAAGCAACGCGTATTCAACCTAAACAACATTCAAGCGGTTGTTCTGGATGAAGCGGACCGTATGTTTGATCTTGGCTTTATTAAAGACATTCGTTTCTTGTTCCGTCGTATGCCTGAGCCAAAAGAGCGTTTGAACATGCTATTCTCAGCAACATTGTCTTATCGCGTACAAGAATTAGCTTTCGAACACATGCACAATCCTGAGCATGTTGTGGTTGAGCCAGAGCAAAAAACGGGTCACCGCATCCAAGAAGAGCTTTTCTACCCTTCTAATGAAGACAAGATGGCACTGCTTCAAACTCTTATTGAAGAAGAATGGCCAGACCGCGCGATCGTTTTTGCTAATACGAAGCATAAGTGTGAGTCGATTTGGGGTCACCTAGCAGCAGATGGTCACCGTGTGGGTCTACTGACTGGCGATGTACCACAGAAGAAGCGTGAAAAGATTCTTGAGCAATTCACTCGCGGTGAAGTTGACCTACTAGTCGCAACCGATGTTGCTGCTCGTGGTCTTCATATTCCTCAAGTAACACACGTATTCAACTTCGACCTACCGGATGACTGTGAAGATTACGTTCACCGTATCGGTCGTACTGGTCGTGCTGGCGCAAGTGGTCACTCTATTAGCTTTGCTTGTGAAGATTACGCAATCAACTTGCCACCAATCGAAGAATACATTGAGCACGCAATCCCAGTTTCTGATTACGATGCCTCGGCTCTAATCCAAGACTTGCCTGCACCACTTCGTATGCGCGCGCCTCGTACTCAACAACGTCGCACCAATACAGGTGGCACTCGCTCTGGTAACCGCAAGCCGCAAGGACGTCGTCCTCGTCAGCCGCGTCAATCAGCGCCAAAACAATCATAAAAGGAAACTGAAGTCGTTTATGAGTCAAGCAGGATCATCACCGCTATACGCCGCCATCGACCTCGGGTCGAACAGTTTTCACATGCTCGTTGTGCGTCACATCGATGGCAGCGTTCAAACTATGGCTAAAATTAAGCGCAAAGTTCGTCTAGCCACGGGCTTAGATGAACATAACTCTCTTAGTATGGAAGCTATGCAGCGAGGATGGGACTGCTTAAGTCTATTTGCAGAACGCTTGCAGGATATTCCTAAACAGAACATCCGTATTGTGGGTACCGCGACATTGCGTACTGCGACCAATGTGGATGTTTTTCTAGAGAAGGCGAACCAAATTTTAGGTCAGCCTATCGAAGTGATTACCGGCGAAGAGGAAGCCGCCACTATATATAAAGGTGTTGCTCACACCTCAGGTGGCAGCGGTCGTCGCCTTGTGGTCGATATCGGCGGTGCGAGTACCGAACTGATTATCGGCGAAGGTTTCGAAGCCAAAGCTCTGACCAGTCTAAAAATGGGCTGTGTCACTTGGTTAGAGAACTTCTTTAAAGACCGCCAATTAAATGCACGTAACTTCGAAGCCGCAATTGAAGGCGCGAAGCAAACTCTGATGCCAATCTTAGAACAGTACACCGACCTAGGTTGGGATGTGTGTGTTGGGGCATCGGGTACCGTTCAAGCACTACAAGAGATAATGCTAGCGCAAGGTATGGACGAAGTAATTACTCACTCCAAACTTAAGCGTCTACAAAAGCAGGCGATGCTTGCTGATCACTTGGAAGAGCTTGATATTGAAGGTCTGACCCTAGAGCGAGCTTTGGTGTTCCCAAGTGGCTTATCTATTTTGATTGCGATCTTTGAGCTACTAGAAATCGATGCCATGACACTGGCTGGCGGCGCACTACGTGAAGGCTTGGTGTACGAGATGGTTGACGAACTTCGTCAAAACGACATCCGTGCACGCACCGTTTGTAGCGTACAAAACCGTTACCAGCTAGATTGCCAATACGGCGAACAAGTTGCAAAACTTGCGGGCAAACTGCTTGAGCAAGTTGGCGGTGAAGCTTGGGTTGCAGAACCTCAGGGTAAAGTCCTGCTGGAAACAACAGCCAAGCTGCACGAAATCGGTCTAACTATCGACTTCAAAAAGGGCGGTGAGCACAGCGCTTACCTGCTACAGCATCTGGATTTGCCTGGTTACACCCGTGCGCAGAAGTTCTTTATCGGTGAAATTGCTCGCCGTTACCGTGAACAACTGACGTCACTGCCTGAGCAACATGCCCTTTCAGGCACGAGTGGTAAACGCGTACTGCGCCTATTGCGTCTTGCGGTTTTACTCAGCCACCGTCGTAATCCAGCTCTAGAGCCATGTGTGACTCTCACTGCGGAAGGCGACAAACTGACGCTCAACATTGATGCGAAGTGGTTAGAGGCAAACCCATTGACTGCGGCTGAATTGGAAATTGAATCCAACCGTCAAACAGACATTGGTTGGCCGTTAAGTATTGTGACTTGTTAAATCTCACGATGACTTATTACTTGGTTAAAGGTCCCTATTGGGACCTTTTTTATTACTCCATTTTTACCTTTGTACAGCTTAGGGAGCTTTTGGACACCCATGATCTAATTACTCCCCACGCTGTACAAAACGCTCTAAACCCAAGTAAACAGGCACAAAAAAGCCGCTTGATTTGAGCAAGCGGCTTTCGGGGTTCCCACTGATATTAAGACTGAACGCTTGTCGTCACCTTAAAATCAGGGTTCACCGCAGTCAGCTTCTTAATGAGGTAATTCAGTAATACGCCGTACATAGGAACGAACAGACCAAGACTGATAATCAGTTTGAAGCCGTAATCCACCAGCGCGATTTCCGTCCAATGCTCCGCCATAAATGGATCTGGGCTTTGGTAGAACGCAATGGCGAAGAAAGCGATGGTATCAAGTGCATTACCGAAAAGCGTTGAACACGTTGGTGCCACCCACCATTGCTTCATTTGACGTAGGCGGTTGAACACGTGCACATCCATGATCTGACCAAGTAGGTACGCCATGAAGCTAGCAATCGCGATACGAGCAACGAATAAGTTAAATTCCCCTAGGTGACCAAAACCTTGGAATTGACCTTCGAAGAACACCACCGATAAGAAGTAAGACACTGCCAAAGCAGGCAACATCACTAAGAAGATGATCTTACGTGCCAACTGAGCACCGAAAATACGCACGGTTAAATCAGTCGCTAAGAAGATAAATGGGAAAGTGAATGCACCCCAAGTGGTATGGAAACCGAAAATAGTAAACGGTAGCTGAACTAGGTAATTGCTAGATGCAATAATGACTAGGTGGAATAGAACCAGATAGATAAGGGCGTTGCGCTGCTGCGCAGGGGTAAAGTTACTCATGCGATACCTTTTTAGTTTGGTTTGGGGGTGAGGGAACCCAAATCGAGTCACTGAATAAAGTGGCTCTTACCAACAATGTAAAATGAAAAATAAACTGGCTTGGCTCATTATGAGCGAAGCGGTGGGCGATTATACATTAACCACTTTTCGCCGCAAGTCGTCTGTTTTACGCAAACGTTTGAGCATAAAAAAGGGTGTTTCATGTGAAACACCCTTTCTAGAAAAATTCTATTTTTAGAAGCCGCGTTGGAACAATCCTGCGAGATAATCCAACTCTTCCCTGCTCTCTTCAATCGCTAACGCTTCAAACCAAATCGCTTCACTGTAATGCTCTGCTTTCATAAACAGTCGGCAACCTTCAAAGTCGATCAACCAAGAGTGAATGTCCGCATCCCACTGCTTTTCCACCACAGTAGCGGAAAGCAGTCCGACTAAACGCTCACCTAAAGCAGGAAAGCTATCAAGGTCAAAGCTCGGCGCGGTAATGATTAAGCGCCCTTCTTGTGCCATGTAGTCCGCTAAACCAAATTCCTTTTGCATCGTGGTTCCTTATCCGTGGTGAGTAATGTGTTCTTGAATCAAATCGAGGAATGGATCGGCGTACTTCTCCAGTTTGCGCTGACCAACACCGCTAACTGCCAGCATTTCGCCGTAAGACGTTGGCAGAATTTCCGCCATATCAATCAGAGTCGCGTCACTGAAGACCACGTATGGTGGCAAGCCATCTTCATCAGCAATCGACTTACGCAGCTTACGTAACTTGGCAAACAGCTTCTTATCGTAATTCTTGCTGGTCAGTTTATCTGACTTCGCCGCACGTGCTGCGGTGTCTAAACGCGGAACTGCTAACTCCAGAGTCACATCGCCACGCAACAGAGGACGCGCCTCTTCGGTAAGTTGCAGCGTTGAATTGCGTGTGATGTTTTGGAACAACAACCCTTTGTGGATCAATTGACGGAAGATACTCACCCAGTAATCGTGGCTGTGATCGCGCCCTATCGCGTAGGTAGAAATCTTATCGTGCCCGTTTTCACGTACACGAATGTTTTGCATGCCACGTAGCACTTCTACCACGTAGCCCATACCAAAGCTCTGATTCACTCGGTACACACAAGATAACGCCTTACGCGCTTCTTCCGTGGCATCAAAGTGTTTCGGTGGATCTAAGCAAATATCGCAGTTGCCACATGGCTTCTCACGATACTCACCAAAGTAATTCAGTAGCACCTGACGACGACAGGTTTGCGCCTCAGCAAAGGCACTCATCGCATTCAGTTTGTGGGTTTCCACCTGCTTCTGCGGACCGTCGTCTTTTTCATCCAACATACGACGCAGCCAACTGATGTCCGCCGGGTCATACAACATCATCGCTTCCGCAGGTAAACCATCACGCCCTGCACGACCGGTTTCCTGATAGTAGGACTCGATATTGCGTGGGATATCAAAGTGAACCACAAAGCGCACGTTTGGTTTGTTGATGCCCATACCGAATGCTACGGTCGCCACTACGATTTGGATGTCATCGCGTTGGAAAGCTTCTTGAACGTAAGCGCGCTCATCAGCATCCATACCGGCGTGATAACCAGCAGCACGAATGTGGTTGTTGCACAGCTTCTCAGTCACCATCTCAACTTTCTTACGGCTACCACAATAAATGATGCCGCAATTCCCTTTTTGGGTTTCAAGATAACGAACGATTTGCGAAACCGGCTTATGCTTCTCAACTAAGTTGTAGCGAATGTTGGGGCGGTCGAAGCTGCCTAGGTAAACCTCTGGATTATTGAGTTGCAGACGCTCAAGAATATCTCGGCGCGTAGCGTCATCCGCCGTCGCCGTCAGCGCCATAAATGGCACATGAGAAAACTGCTGCTTAAGTTGACCAAGCGCGGCGTATTCTGGACGGAAATCGTGTCCCCACTGGGAAATACAGTGCGCTTCATCAACGGCAATCATCGATAGCGGCAAGTTTTCCAAGCGCTCAATGAAATCACGCATCAATACGCGTTCTGGCGAGACGTACACCAACTTAAGATGACCAGTGTGCATGCGGTTATACACGCTAAGCAGCTCTTCACGAGGCATGGTCGAGTTAATGCATTCAGCCGCTACACCGTTGGCTTTAAGCTGGTCCACTTGGTCCTTCATTAGCGAGATAAGCGGAGAAATCACCAAAGTAATGCCAGAGCGAACCAAAGCAGGAATTTGATAGCACAGCGACTTACCGCCACCAGTAGGCAGGATAACTAAGCTGTCGCGACCTTCTACCGCGGCATCAATCACCAACTGCTGACCATCACGGAACTCTTGGTAACCAAACACATCCTCCAACACACGTTGAGGCGTTACAGGCGAGTCTGATTGTTCGGCTAACAAGGTAGAGGTCATGAAAAATCTCAGATTGGGTCTTAAAAAGAGGTGCTTATGCATGCCACTAGCACGCAAAGTGAGGGCACATTGTAATGGGGTTTCATGGTGAATAAAACCGCAAATTGTTAGGTGATTCAGCTCACGACTCGTATACTGATTTTCTGCTCTATAAAAACTCAATTAGGTGACATCCCATGACACCAGAAGAACAACAACGCTCACGGCAAGGCGTTTTGCTTGCTATTGGCGCGTATACCATGTGGGGCATCGCACCCATTTACTTCAAATCGATTGCTGAAGTCTCGCCACTTGAGATCTTAAGCCACCGAGTGATTTGGTCTTTCTTTTTGCTAGCCGCACTCCTCCATTTTGGTCGCCATTGGCGCTCGGTTCGCGACATCATTAAAAACAAAACCAAGATGATGTTTCTGGTTTCTACTGCCATTTTGGTCGGTGCAAACTGGTTGATCTTCATTTGGGCGGTGAACTCGAATCACATGCTCGATGCCAGCTTAGGTTATTACATTAACCCACTGATCAACGTCTTACTCGGGATGGTCTTCCTTGGTGAGCGCCTACGTAAACTTCAGTGGTTCGCAGTTGTCCTTGCTGCTTGTGGCGTATTAGTTCAGCTGATCGTCTTTGGCTCGGTGCCTGTGGTCGCGATAGCGCTGGCAATGAGCTTCGGCTTTTATGGTTTGCTGCGTAAGAAAGTCAGTGTGGAAGCACAAACCGGACTATTCATTGAAACTTTGGTGATGTTACCTGCTGCTGCAATTTACTTGCTGTTTATTGCGAGTTCACCAACGTCCAACATGCTAGATAACCCAATGCAGCTTAATACCTTGTTGATTGCTGCAGGCGTGATCACTACCCTGCCGCTACTGTGTTTTACTGGCGCAGCAACCCGTCTAAAGCTATCGACGTTGGGCTTCTTCCAATACATTGGTCCAAGTCTGATGTTCTTGCTCGCGGTGCTGATCTACGGCGAACCGTTCACTAGCGATAAAGCTATCACCTTCGCCTTTATTTGGGGCGCCTTGGTGGTATTTAGCTTTGATGGTCTGCGTAATAACCGCAAGTCACGCAAAGCGGCTCGTGCTGCCTGATCGTTTTTTACAAGACATTTAAGAAATTGATGGATAAGCTTGGTCATAATGTGACCAAGCTTTTTTTATTTAATGGAACATATTCAGTACTACGCAACCGACCATGACAACTTGAGTCTGATAGAGGCGAAATACCAGAAATTTGCTTTTCAAAGGCATTACCATCTGGATTTTCATCTCGGTCTGATCACGCATGGCGCGCAGAAGTTCCAATACCAAGGTAACAGCCACCAAGTTGGTCACGGGCAAATTGTGATTATGCCGCCAGATGAGCTGCACGACGGGCAATCTAAGCTCGAAAGTGGCTATGAAGTAAATGTATTTGCGATCGAACCTCACCTATTGAGCGATCTGGCTGATCTTAAGCAAAACGGTCAAATAATACACTTCAACGAGCTGATCATCTCGGATCCACAGATATTTTCACAACTTAGTAACTTACATGGGCTACTTCGTCGTGAAAACCTCAGCCAACTCACCAAAGATTGCCTTCCTTTTGAAGGATTTAACCAGCTTTTTGATCGCTACGGATCGCTTGAGCGACAAAAAGTGGTGCCATTAGGAAATCAATCACTTGGAACGTTAAAAGATTATCTAATGGCGAACCTCGACCAAGCGGTGCGTTTGGATTCACTTTCAGAGCTGTGCCAACTGAGCCCCACTCAGTTCCAGCGCCACTTTAAAGCGCAAACCGGCATGACGCCTTACGCATGGTTCGCACGCCTACGACTCGAACAAGGCATGAAGTTACTGCAAGCTGGTCAATGTGGTACCGACGTCGCCCATCAAATCGGTTTCTACGATCAAGCGCATTTCAGCAAAGCGTTTAAGCAAACCTACGGCGTTTCCCCTTCTCAAGTGACTCGTTAATTTCATTTACCGAGAAAGCTGTCAGTTTTTTACAAGCGCCACAGGTGACTTGCCACGACAATAGCCGCATTGGTTATATTTGAGATGTGTTATGAATGAATCCACCATATTGCTGACGCTCGCCAGCATTCACTTTATTGCCCTAATGAGTCCAGGTCCCGATTTTGCTCTGGTTGTACAAAACGCGACGCGTCATGGTCGTCAAACTGGCTTGTACATTGCGCTGGGATTGTCTGTCGGTATTTTGCTGCACTCTTTGTTCAGCCTGACAGGCGTGAGTTATATCGTCCACCAGCACCCAGTGTTGTACTCGGTGGTGCAACTGCTCGGTGGTAGTTACCTGCTCTACTTAGGTGTTGGTGCATTGCGCGCCGTGATCTCAATGATCAAAAACCCGCTGGCGGATCAACCTAAGAAGCAAAACAACCTAGTGATCAGCAATAAGCGTCAGGCATTTGCTAAAGGATTTGCAACTAACATCCTTAACCCGAAAGCCTTGGTGTTCTTTATCAGTTTGATGTCGAGCTTAGTCCCTGCAGGTATGTCGATCACTGGCAAAGGTATTGCTTTGGTCATCTTGTTTGGCTTGTCGCTATTCTGGTTCTCTAGCCTTGCATGGATGCTGTCGACACAGCGCTTACAACGTAAATTGCAACAAGCAGGCATCTACATCGACGGTCTGTGTGGCGTGGTATTTACCCTAGTGGGCGGCAGTATTTTGTACCAAACCATCAGCACTTTTATCGGATAAAGTACTGATTTAAAAGCGTAGCACAATCGACATTTCTAAGATTGCTGACTCGACGTGACTCTTCATGACTGCCAAGCTGAAAGCACAAAACTGGCAACATGGAGAGTCATCATGCATTGGACGTTCAACCGACTCGTGACCACGGGTCTTTTTCTTACTTCCCCACTCGTTTTATCGACCTCAGCCTTTGCTAACCAAGCAGCAGATGCCGTTGCGCCGGAGTACAGCACTGGCTTCGAGCAAAAGCAATTGGTCAAAGCCAAAGATTATATGGTCACAGCAGCCAACCCACTTGCCACCCAAGCTGGGGCAGATGTTCTCGCTCAAGGCGGTAATGCTATTGATGCCATGGTTGCCGTACAACTGATGCTGGGCTTGGTAGAACCGCAATCTTCAGGCATTGGTGGTGGTGCCTTCTTGGTGTATTGGGACAGTGAGAAACAAAAACTGACCACGTATGATGGACGCGAAACCGCACCGCTTGCCGCGACACCGAAACTCTTCCTAGATGACAAAGGACAACCACTGCAATTTTACGATGCGGTTGTCGGTGGGCGATCCGTTGCCACTCCTGGCACAGTGAAACTACTTTGGGACACGCACCAGAAATACGGCAAGTTGGAATGGAAAAAGATCATCCAACCTGTGATTACCTTGGCTGAACAAGGTTTCGAAGTCAGTCCTCGCCTCGCGAGCCTGATTGAGAAAGATGCCAAGCGCCTATCACGCTTCCCTGCGACTAAGGCTTACTTCTTTAATCCAGATGGCTCACCAAAAGCCGAAGGCACGTTGTTGAAAAACCCTGAATACGCGCAAACTCTGACGGCAATTGCAGAGCAAGGGGCAAAAGCTTTCTATCAAGGCGATATCGCCACAGACATCATCAAGATAGTACAGAATGCACCGGGCAATCCTGGCGTATTGGCACAACCTGACTTTGATGCGTTCCAAATCAAACAACGTGAACCGGTTTGTGCGGCTTACCAAAGCTATGACATCTGCGGTATGGGACCACCAAGCTCTGGCGCATTGACGGTTGGACAGATTCTCGCGATCACCGAGCAATACGATCTTAAAGGTTGGGGAGCCGAAAGCGCGAAATCGTGGCAAGTGATCGCCGACGCATCTCGCCTTGCGTTTGCGGATCGCGGTAAGTACATGGCTGACCAAGATTATGTGCCAATGCCAACCGAAGGCTTGCTTGATAAAGATTATCTCAAACAACGTGCTGAGCTTATTCAAGTCGGTAAAGCCTTGAGTAAGGTTGAAGCCGGCAACCCTCCTTGGTCGCACGCGATGAACTTAAGCATGGATCAATCGATCGAGCTGCCTTCCACCAGCCATTTCAATATCGTCGATAAGCAAGGCAATGTGGTTTCAATGACAACAACCATTGAAAACGCCTTTGGCTCACGCTTGATGGTACGAGGCTTCTTGCTTAATAACGAACTGACCGACTTCTCCTTCCGCACTCATCAAGATGGTGTGCCAATCGCGAACCGCTTAGAACCGGGCAAACGCCCACGTTCATCCATGGCACCAACCATTATGATGAAGGATGACAAACCTTACATGGCAATTGGCTCACCGGGTGGCAGCCGCATCATTGGTTACGTCGCACAAGCCATTATCGCCCACACGCAGTGGGATATGGACATCCAAAGCGCGATTAATCAGCCACGATTACTGAACCGTTTTGGTACCTTAGATATTGAGCAAGGTACCGCTGCAGAAGGCTTACAGCCTGAGTTGGAAAAGATGGGTTTTAAAACTGATGTTCGTGATTTGAACTCTGGACTGCATGCGATACGTATAACAAAAGACGGTCTTGAGGGCGCAGCCGATCCAAGGCGTGAAGGCGCCGCTATCGGGCAGTAAGAGTCTTTCGCTCGACCCCTTGTGCGAGATCTCTCACAAAGGGTTGAGCAAACCTCTCTTTTTTAATGGTAAAACCGTACAACAAATAGCATAAGTCATTGAATTTAATGTTTATGTATCTTTTTTGAACGCTAAGAGAGTGAAAAAATGTGAGATTAGCCCGTTGTTGGAAATCGTTAAACACGTAATATTAAACCTGTCGGAAGGATGCTGACACGGAACAGGAAACACCACGGACTTGGTGAACTTCAGGAAGAAGAAACGGTTATTCAGGATGAATAGTCGGGCATGGATTGCAAAATTGGACATTGAACGGAATCAATAGTGACTAGGATGGTTGCTACTAAGGACGGGAAATGGACACCTCTGGACGAGGCAAGGATTTGAACATCAGGATGATGTCAGGGACACCGCTCAGGGAACAAGTGATGAGAGCTAACGAGGATGGTTAGCAGACCAGGATAAGGTCATTAAGGACACCGCTAGGAAGGCGACGTAAGGATTAAGCTGACGGATTCAGCACACTATCATGGATTAGATGCATGGAGCACTCTTAGTAGCCGGATTGCTGCGAGTAAGACTATAACCCCGATGGGCGCAAGCCCTCGGGGTTTTTCTTTGCCTAAAATTTTTCTCAACAGCTCTGCTGAAAACAGACATTCACCAACAACACCAAACTTTCCCTTCAAACAGCATCGTTAAATCGCGCTTTCGCACTCCATTTATCATTCCATTTTTTACTGCATTAGCGACACAAAAACAGCACAAACAAAAAGAGCCGCCGAAGCAGCTCTTAAGTTGATTAGTTTTGGGGAAGCCTTACAGTTTCTCTAGTCGAGCGTAAGCAGTCACCAACCATTTGATGCCCTCACCGTTAAAGGCAATCTGTACGCGGCTTTGTGGACCACTGCCTTCGAAGTTGATGATGGTGCCTTCACCAAACTTAGGATGCATCACACGAGAACCTAGCGTAAAGCCAGTTTCATTGAAGCTCTCTTTCACCGCCGTTTGGCTAAATCGACCACTGCTTGCAGGACGGCTAACTTGCGCCTTCATGCGTACTTCGTCTAAACAAGTTTCTGGCAGTTCACGGATAAAGCGAGACGGTTTATGGTACTTATCCTGACCGTACAAACGACGCATTTCAGCATAAGTGATGTACAGTTTCTGCATCGCACGGGTCATGCCTACATAACACAGACGACGTTCTTCTTCCAAACGCCCTGCTTCTTCTGCCGACATTTGGCTTGGGAACATGCCTTCTTCCACACCGACCATAAATACCAATGGGAACTCTAGACCTTTCGCACTGTGCAATGTCATGAGCTGAACCGCGTCTTCAAACTCATCTGCTTGTCCTTCGCCCGCTTCTAATGCTGCGTGAGTTAGGAATGCCGTCAGCAGTGACATGTCTTCGGCTTCTTCTGGTTTCTCGAATTGGCGAGTTGCGGTCACCAATTCCTCCAAGTTCTCAATACGCGCCTTAGACTTTTCACCCTTCTCCTGCTCGTACATCGCGAACAAGCCCGAGTATTTGATCACATGGTCAGTTTGGTGATGCAGCGGCATCTCGATGGTGTCGTCTTCTAGTGCTGTGACAAGCTCGATAAAACGGCTCAGAGCACCAGCAGCACGACCAGCAAGCACCTTCTCATCCAACATCGCCACACTCGCTTCCCACATGGTGCAACCACGGTCACGAGCCGCAAAACGGATGGTTTCAAGCGTCTTATCACCCAAACCACGTGTTGGCGTATTCACTACACGTTCAAACGCCGCATCATCATTACGGTTGGCAATCAAACGCATGTAGCTCAAGGCATCTTTGATTTCCTGACGTTCGAAGAATCGCATACCGCCGTAGATACGGTAAGGCAGACCAGCTTGGATTAATGCTTCTTCCAGAACACGCGACTGGGCGTTGTTACGGTAAAGCATTGCAGCGTCATTCAGAGCACCACCCTTGTCTTGCCACTCTTTGATTTTGTTTACCGCAAAACGGGCTTCATCTAGTTCGTTGTAAGCGCTGTAAATCGAGATAGGCTCACCGACAACGCCATCTGTCCAAAGCTCTTTACCCATACGCTCGGTATTATTCGCGATCAGAGCGTTGGACGCTTCCAGAATGGTCTTGGTTGAACGGTAGTTTTGCTCAAGACGAATGGTATTCACGCTTGGGAATTCCAGCGTAAACTTCTCAATGTTCTCGACTTTTGCACCACGCCAGCCGTAAATCGACTGATCGTCATCACCTACGATCATCACGTGACACTCAGGACCCGCCATCATACGTAGCCAAGCATATTGAATGTTGTTGGTATCTTGGAACTCGTCCACCAAGATATGCTTAAAGCGTGCTTGGTAGTGTTCACGGACGAACTTGTTATCACGCAGTAGCTCATGTGCGCGCAGCAAGATTTCCGCAAAATCGACTAAACCAGCACGATCACACGCTTCTTGGTAAGCGGTGTACAGCTGCAGATATGTCTTGGTCACTGGATCATGGTACGCATCAATGTGCGACGGGCGCAGACCTTCGTCTTTCTTGCCGTTAATCCACCATGCAACTTGGCGCGCTGGCCATTGCTTCTCATCGAGGTTTTGCGCTTTGATCAAACGCTTTAGTAGACGCTGTTGGTCGTCACTGTCGATGATTTGGAAATCTTCCGGTAGCTTGGCATCAAGATAGTGCGCGCGAAGAATGCGGTGACAAATGCCGTGGAAAGTACCATTCCACATACCGCCTGCACTGCCCATCATTAGCTCTTCGATACGTCCACGCATCTCTGCCGCCGCCTTATTGGTAAAGGTTACCGACATGATTGAGAACGGAGATGATTGCTCGACCGACATCAACCAAGCGATACGGTGAACAAGAACGCGTGTCTTACCACTCCCTGCACCAGCAAGGACGAGCAAGTTTTCTAAAGGTGCTGCAACGGCTTCACGTTGTTTGTCGTTCAAACCGTCGAGTAATAGAGATGGATCCATCATGATGAGAGCTACTGGTTATTTATACATAAAAATAGATTATAACCTAAACAACCTCTTCAGATTAGACAAAAATTCATAAAAAATTCGTCGTTTTTTTACTCTACACATCAATAAGTTATATAAATTCCATTCTTTAAAACCATTTGTTTCGAAAATTTTTCTGAAAGTTTTTTGGCCAGTTTCCTATCTTTTAAGTTAAGCAAGTTGATAACAAAAACGCCAAAACAGGCGATTCATCTTGCCAACTTAAAGTAAAGGAAATCATTCAGAGGAATTTATTATGAAAAAGTCGAATCTAGCTGTTACTGCTGCTGTTACTGGTCTTCTAGCTCTTGGTGGCACAATGCTAACTGCAGCTCCAGCTGTCGCTGCTGATAAAGAAAAGTGCTACGGCGTTTCTAAAGCAGGTAAAAACGACTGTGCAACGAAAAGCAGCTCATGTGCTGGTACTTCTAAAGAAGATAACCAAAAAGACGCATTCGTAGTCGTACCAAAAGGTCTATGTGACAAACTCGTTGGCGGTAGCACTTCTTCTTCATAATCTTTTATCGCTAGCTACTGCAAGGATGCGTTGACGCTCAACCAGCGCATCCTTCTCTTCCCGCACGATTTGAAAAGGAGTTTCACGTGAAACACCACACCTTCCACGACCTAGTTGGAGTTGGATTAAGAACCCCTCACCTCGATTACTTTAGCCAAAACAAACCCGAGTTATCTTGGTTAGAAATCCACAGTGAAAACTATTTTCAACCCAACGCTGCTGAGCGCAATCAATTACAAGCATTGCGCGAGCAGTATCAAATTAGCTGCCATGGCATTGGTCTGTCACTAGGTTCGGTGGAACGTGTGAATCAAAAGCACCTTGCTCAACTTAAAGCGCTGATTGACTCAATCGACCCGATTCTTGTTTCTGACCATTTGAGTTGGAGTGAAAACGGCGGTCACTACTTTAATGACCTGCTTCCACTTCCGTATACGGAAGAAGCGCTCAAAGTGTTCACTCGTAACGTGAATGAAGTGCAGGATTATTTGCAACGCGAGATCTTGATAGAGAACCCATCTAGTTATGTGAAGTTTCAACATTCGACCATCAGCGAATGGGAGTTTCTTACCGAAGTGCAAAAGCGCACTGACTGTCGTTTATTGCTCGATTTAAACAATGTTTATGTCTCGGCGTTCAACCACGGTTTTGATTGCGACACATACCTAGATGCAATTCCAGCCGACAAAGTGGATGAGATTCACTTGGCAGGTTTTACCATCAAACAACTCGACAAAGGTGAGATATGGATCGATACCCATAGCCGCCCAGTTAGTGATGAAGTTTGGCAGTTGTTCGCACAGTGGACCAAAAAACACGGTCCACGTCATGCGTTGATTGAATGGGATTTGGATATCCCCGCGCCAGAAGTCTTGCTCGGAGAAGCGCAGAAAGCATCCCGACTGCTGTTGCAAGGCACACTTCCAAGTGAACAAAGCGAACCAAGGAAGGCATCATGAATCTAGCCACCTTACAAAGCCAGTTTGCTAAAGCCCTACACTATCAAGCACTCGGTGAAGATTGCGATATTGCCAGTGATGAGTTTACCGCTGATGAACGCATGCAGATTTACCGCAATAACTTTATCGTCAGCTTAAGCGAAGTGTTATCCGCTACCTACCCAATGGTTGAAGCGCTACTTGGTGAAGAATGCTTTGAACAGATGGCTCGCCAACATGTTCTCACTTATCCATTAGAGGAAGGAAATGTGGTGCATTATGGCGAAGGTTTTCAAGACACCATCATGCAGTTTAGTCAGGTGATCGCACAAGCCCCTTACAGCCCTGAAGTCGCACGCTTCGAGTGGCATATCGACCTCGCTTGTCAAGCGCAGTATGAACAATCCAGTGCTGCACAATTAAAACCGCTTGTGTTACTTGGCGAAGTGAGTGAAGAGCAACAACCCGCTTTGGTTTTGCACCTCAAACAAGGCTGCCGCAGCTTTGACTCCAGTTATGCAGTATTTGATTTGTTCAGCGCGATTCAAACTGGGCAATTCGAACAACTTAATATCAACCAATTACAGCAAGGTGTCATCTCGATTCAAGCCAATGGAGAAGCCTTGTGTCACGCACTCGATGCCGATGTGTTCCAACTGCTGCAATGTTTAGAGCAGAAACAGAGTTTGAGCGAAATACCTGAAGTTTTACTCGCTCATCTCAATAGCATCATGGCACTCGATCTCGTTGACGGCTTTACATTGAAATCAATCTAAGGAGCACTCTATGACGGATACGGTTAAAAACTTAGTGAATCGGTACGACGATTTAATCAGCACCCTACAAGCTGGCTTTGTCCCTTTACTACTTCTCTTTTGTCGCTTGTGGGTTGCATGGGTGTTCTTCAATTCAGGGCTAATCAAACTCTCGTCTTGGGATAGCACACTGTATTTATTTGAGCTGGAATACCAAGTGCCAATACTGCCATGGGAATTGGCGGCTTACTTAGGAACGGCTGCAGAATTGGTTCTACCGGTGTTCTTGGCACTAGGATTGATTACCCGCCCGATGGCTGCGATTCTGTTTGTATTCAACATCATCGCCGTGGTCTCTTACCCGCTGTTATGGGAGAAAGGTTTCTATGATCACCAACTTTGGGGATTGATGATCCTAGTTGTGATTGTTTGGGGACCAGGACCATTATCCCTCGACCACATACTGAAGAAGAAAATCACTCACTAAAAAAATCCCCGCATGATGCGGGGATTTTTTTATTATTTATTTAAGTAAGCCAGTAGCTCTTCAGGTGAGATACCCTGCTTCGCGAGATCTTTTGCCATCTGCTCTACTTGCTCGCCTTTACGTGACTCAATCACTTGCTGAAATTGGTACACGATATCGCGTAGGACTGGCACTGGAACTTGTTTTGCCGCGCTACGAATGCGCTCAGAGCTTTGGTTACCTAATTCGTTAAGCAACTTACCAAACATCACCTTTTCTGGTGACTCTTCCATTTGCTCTAGGATACGAGCCATTTCATACGTGGTTAACGACATTACTTTATGAGTTCCGTTATGGTGTCGAGAAAAGTTTGAACGACAAATATACACGCGTTAAGTACATTGGAAAATACTAAATTACCGAGTTTTACGCATTCGCCAATTTCGCATGCCAGTTCTTACCAGCTTTGCTAAACAGAATCACTAATGCTGGAAGCAATACCCACATATGAATCGCAATCAGAGTTTGTGGATCCAGTGATAAACGCTGTAGCGTACCCACCAACAAACCAGAGCCACTCATTTGGAACAAACCAAGTAGTGCAGCCGCAGTACCCGCTTTATCACCGAACGGTTCCAACGCTTTACCTGCTGCTGCGCCAAGAATCCAAGCAAAGCCGACCGATGAGATAAAGATTGGTAGCATGAAAGACAGTGCCGTGTGGTGCTCTTTCATCACCATCATGATCACGCCAGCAATTGCCAGTAAGCAGATACCAACAACCAGTGAATTGTGTGTGCCCCAGCGATCCATGAACTTAGGCGCAAGCATACAAGCAGCAATGTTGAACGCCGCATTCAGACCAAACCAGAAGGTGAATTCATTCATCGATAGTCCCATGCCTGTCATCAACACTACAGGTGCAGACGTTACATAAGCAAGAATGACCGCCATCGCCATCAAACACAGTGAAGCGTGGAAGATGAATGATGGTGTGCTCAAGACTGCCCAGTAGCGGCTCAGTTTAAATACCGCCTGCTTTTCTGTTGCAGGGTTGGTTTCCTTCATCCCAAAGAACATCATCGCTCCTGCAATTACAGCGAAACCCGCCATAAAGCTGAAGTTTGCACGCCAATCAAATTGTTGGGTTAACCAACTACCAAGAATCGGTGCCAGTGCCGGGATAAAGCAGATCGCGCCGTTAAGGTAGCTGATCATTTTGCCGCTTTTTTCCGGACCAAAGATATCGCGAACTGTTGCAAAGGCTGCTACAGATGTTGCACATGCACCTAAGCCTTGTAGCAAGCGAGCCGCCAACATCCACTCAATATTTTGAGCACTCCACGCCAATAAAGCGCTCAATGCGTAGATGGTGATGCCTCCCAATGCAACAGTTCGACGTCCGAGTTTATCTGCCAAGGGACCAGCGAATAGCTGACCAACACCCATAGCAAATAGGAACCAAGTGATGGTGTCTTGTGCCAATGCATTTTCTACCTGAAAAGTGGACGCGATAAGAGGCAAAGCAGGTAGATAGATATCAATCGCAAGCGGACTGAACAGAACTAACATGGTCAACAGCGCCATCTGTTTTTTGCTATTTGTAATATGGCTAGACACAAAACACTCCAAATTGAACAAGAACTTTTGAGCAAAGCTTAATCATCTGATGATATGAATGGAAATGATGTATACTCATGACCATTATTCCAATGGGGAAAATCACTGTGAACGTAGAGAAACTGGCACGCATCGACCTCAATTTGCTGGTCTGTTTTAAAGTGCTGATTGAAGAGTTGAATGTCACCCGAGCTGCCCACAGACTGTGCTTGAGTCAGTCTGCCGTGAGCAAATCCTTAGCGAAATTACGTACCCAATTTGATGATCCTCTATTCACTCGAAACTCACACGGATTAACGCCAACTCCGCGCGCATTGTTCCTTAAACCGAAACTGGATCTGTTGATAAACCAACTTGAGGTACTGACTCAACCCGAAGAGTTCTCGCCACAGAGCAGTGAGTACCGTTTTCAAATCGCAGCGGTAGAGAGTGTCTACCCGCTCATTCTGCCCCACTTCTTGCCAGCGATTTTCCAACAAGCACCAGGCGTGACCATAAGCACCCACTCTTGGTCGGAACAAACGTTCAAGATGATTCAACGCGGTGAAATCGATTTAGGCATGACAGGTCGAGATATCGACATCAACGATGCCAAGCTGACTATGCTGCCGCCCGATGACATTTGTGAACAGGAAATCTATCGCGACCACCAAATGTGTATCGTGCGTAAAGACCACCCGGCTTTGCGTAGTAACTGGAACTTAGAAGCTTACCTAGCCCTGCGTCATGTACAGGTGCGTTGTGATGGCAACGACCGTTGGTTGCTCGACTATCGTTTAGCCGACATTGGTCGCGAACGTGATATCGCAGTCACCGTACCGGACTTTAACAGTGCCGCCAGTTTGTGTTCTTACACCGATTTTGTGTTTACCGCGCCAAGCCACTTTGTGAAGTTGGCAGCTAAACAACACGACATGGCGTTACTGCCGCTGCCACTCGAATTCCCGCCAATGGCTTACACTTTGTTCTGGCACCGAGACAGAGAAAATGACCCAGCTTTAACTTGGCTACGTACTATGATCACGCAAAAAACCGATCATCTTAGATAAAAATCCCGGACGCGATTTGCGCTCTTACGGTAAAATGAGTAGCTTAACAGTCGATAGTCCTTTTTGGCTCATCTATGGTCTGTTGTACTCCGACTCTATTGAAGTGATTGCGAACCTCAATGGAATCGTAAACTGCATGAAGCAGATGGAAACAGCTCCCACACCTGAGCATGAAGGAGCGGTAATTTGAAGGAATAACACAGATGCACAACGATACCCAAAGCCGCGTGAATGCAATTCGCGAATGGCTAGCACAACATAATATTGATGCCCTACTTGTCCCACATGAAGACGAGTACTTGGGCGAATACGTACCAGCGCACAACGAGCGTTTACACTGGCTAACTGGTTTTACCGGTTCTGCTGGTGCTGCGGTAATCACCAAAGACAAAGCCGCTATCTTTGTTGATGGTCGCTACACGGTACAAGTCACTAAGCAGGTTCCTGCTGATCTATTCGAATACCGTCACCTAATTGAAGAACCAGCACTAGATTGGATTAAAGACCATCTTGCAAATGGCGCGTCTGTGGCAATCGACCCTCGCATGCACAACTCTGCTTGGCTAGACATGGCACAAGCAAAACTTGCAGGCGCACTTGAGCTTAAGATTCTCGCCAGCAACCCAATTGATGAGCTGTGGCACGACCGCCCTGCTCCTGTGGTTTCTGATGTTCGCCTAATGGCAACAGAAGCGGTTGGACAATCAAGTGAAAGCAAACGTCAAGAAATCGCAGAGCTGGTGAAAAAAACCGGCGCAGACAGCGCAGTGATCACAGCACTTGATTCTATCTGTTGGTTACTCAACGTTCGTGGTCTTGATGTATCACGTCTACCAGTTCTGCTTTCTCACGCGATTCTGCATTCAGATTCAAGCGTGGAATACTTCCTAGATCCAGCTCGCCTACCTGCTGAGTTTGACGCTCACGTTGGTTCTGGCGTAACAGTTCATCACCCAGAAGCATTACAAGCACGACTAGAAACTCTAACTGGCAAGAATGTACTGGTTGACCCTGCGACAAGTAACGCATGGTTTAAGTTGGTTCTACAAAATGCTGGCGCATCAGTGGTGAGTAAAGCTGACCCATGCCTAATGCCAAAAGCGGCGAAAAACGCGGTTGAAATCGCAGGCATGAAAGCATGTCATATCCGCGATGGCGTGGCGATGAGTAAGTTCCTATCATGGTTAGATGCTGAAGTCGTTGCAGGTAACCTGCATGATGAAGCGACCCTTGCAGACAAACTGGAAGCGTTCCGTAGCGAAGACCCGACACTTATGGATCTTAGCTTCGATACTATTTCGGCAGCAGGTGGCAACGCGGCGATGTGTCACTACAACCACGAGAACCAACCTGAACCTGGCAAGCTAGAACTGAACACGCTTTACCTAGTGGATTCAGGCGGTCAGTACCTAGATGGCACAACAGACATCACGCGTACAATTGCGATCGGTCAGCCTTCACAAGAGATGATTAAACAATTCACTCTTGCGCTAAAAGGTCACATCGGTGTTGCACGTGCACGTTTCCCGAAAGGCACTCGTGGTTACCAAATCGATACGCTAGCTCGTCAGCACCTATGGGCGGAAGGCTACGATTACGATCATGGTACTGGTCACGGTGTTGGTCACTTCCTAAGTGTTCATGAAGGTCCAGCGAGCATTTCGAAGAAGCAAATCGATGTGCCTCTAACAGAAGGTATGGTGCTATCCAACGAGCCAGGTTACTACCGTGCAGATGCGTTTGGTATCCGTATCGAGAACCTAGAGCTTGTTGTTGAAACCCCAACTAACGGTGACTTCCCTGTTCTGTCATTTGAGTCGCTAACACGCTGCCCAATCGACAAGCGCAACATCAACGTTGATATGCTAACTCGTCCAGAACTTGCTTGGCTGAATGACTACCATCAGAAGGTATGGGATGAGATCAGCCCGCTAGTTGAAGGTGATGTGAAAGAGTGGCTTCGTCAAGCAACGCTACCAGTAGCACACAGCTAGAAGCTAGAAGCTAGAAGCTAGAAGCTAGAAGCTAGAAGCTAGAAAAAGTAGAGGGTTGATGTTTTACATCAACCCTCTTTTTTGCTTATGTTTCACGTGAAACATAACGATGACCAGTGGCTTTCTTTGCTACTTAACCAGAATACGCCGAGTGCCAATCTCGCCATACTGGGTCAAATCCTTTCGCTCGAATCATATCTTCCACAGAACCCGCGCTTCGCTCATCGCTGATCTCAAACTGCTCGAGTTCAACATCATCCATCGCATAACCACCCGGCTGAGTTTTCGATGCCGCAGACATACTGGTGATACCTAACGGTAATGCGTTGTCTCTGAACTTCGGTGATTCACGAGTCGATAATGACAACTCAACTTCTGGATTCAACAAACGATAAGCGCAAATCAACTGAACAAGCTGCTTATCCGTCATGACTGATTTTGGTTGGAGCGCGCCCTCACAAGGACGTAAACGCGGGAAAGAAATCGAGTAACGAGTCTGCCAATATGTGCGCTCTAGATAGTCCAAGTGCGCTGCCACATAAAAGCAATCGGTACGCCACTCTTCCAACCCTATCAAAGCACCGATACCGATCTTATCAATACCCGCTTTTGCAAGACGATCGGGTGTATCCAATCGGTATTCGAAATCCATCTTGTTGCCACGCAAATGGTGCTCGGCGTAAGTCGAAGGATGATACGTTTCTTGATAGACCATCACCGCATCCAAACCCAATGTCTTGAGCTCAGCGTATTCGTCTTGATCTAGTGGCTGTACTTCCATCGCCAAATAGTTAAAGCGCTTCTTAATCATCGGCACCATTTCGCGAAAGTATTTCATCCCCACTTTGGTTTCGTGTTCGCCAGTCACCAGCAATACGCTATCAAACTTCATGCGTTTAATGGCTTCAACTTCTGCAGCCACTTCGTCCCTATTCAAAGTACGACGCTTGATTCTATTCTCCATCGAGAAGCCACAATAAGTACAAGCATTGGCACACAAGTTAGAGAGGTATAATGGAATGTAAAGCGACATGGTATTACCAAAGCGCTTACGAGTTGCCGAATATGACAGCTGCGCCATTTGCTCTAAGTACGCTTCAGCCGCTGGTGAAATTAGCGCTTTAAAGTCTTCCAAATCACGCTTGGGTTTATTCAATGCTCGCTCGACATCTTGTGCCGTTTTCGCGTAGATCGACATTGAAATGTCATCCCAATTCAGCTGCTTAAATTGTTCAACGAAGCTCATGTTTTCCTCGCTTAATAGCTAAATCAATCTAGGGCTAAAGCTCATCTAGAAATGACGTCAGTGGACTCGACGCAACCGCATGAGAAACCTTACCTGCAAGTCCGGCTTCATAAGCCATACGCCCCGACTCTACCGCCAACTTAAATGCCTTCGCCATCGCAACGGGATCGCTCGAAGCTGCAATCGCGGTATTGACGAGTACGGCATCCGCGCCCATTTCCATCGCACGCGCGGCATGTGAAGGTGCGCCAATACCCGCATCGACAACGACAGGAACATTAGCTTGGTCGATAATGATTTCTAGGAAATCGTGAGAAACTATCCCTTTGTTAGAACCGATCGGCGCACCTAATGGCATGACCGCAGCACAGCCCACTTCCTCCAATCGTTTACACAGAACCGGGTCAGCATGACAATAAGGAAGGACAATGAAACCCTCACGAACCAGTTGCTCAGCGGCTGCTAGTGTCTCAATGGGATCGGGCATCAAGTACTTCGGGTCTGGGTGAATCTCCAATTTTAGCCAGTTAGTGCCCAACGCTTCTCTCGCTAATTGTGCTGCAAACACAGCATCTTTAGCATTCTTTGCACCTGAGGTGTTCGGCAATAAGTTCACACCCGCTTGTACTAGCGGCAGCAAAATATCGTCTTGTTGGTCGTTCACATCCACACGCTTCAACGCCATAGTCGCAAGTTGAGAACCCGATACTTGAATCGCTTCTGCCATTAATCGGCTGTTGGCAAACTTCCCTGTTCCTGTGAACAGTCTAGATTCGAATTGTTTATCACCAATTTTAAGCATCGACTTTAACCCCCTGCGATCGCTTGAAACAAAGAGATGCTATCTCCTTGTGAAAGAACTGTGCTAGCCCACTCACTGCGCGGCACAACATTGTTATTAATTGCAAAAACACAGCCCATTTCAGGCAGCGTAAATTGACTAATGATTTGCTGTAGATTCGACTTACTGGCGACTTGATGTGACTGGTCATTGATGACAATAGTGATCATATCTAAGTCAGCAGCGGTCATTTGTGTCGCTTGTTGTTCTGATAACGTCATTGCTTCCAACTCTCTTAATTCTGTCCATTACTCGTAAACTAAATCTGAGCACACACTTGGCACTGTTTGTCTTTGCTTATCGCCATGGTTTGCCATTGCATTTTCAATCCATCAAACAGATGTAACTTAGCAGTCTCAACATGAAACTTTCCCGTCGCCAGTTTTTGAATTGCCGCTATCGCTTGGTAGTTGCCAAGTGTGCCCACCACCGGACCGACGACACCGCTGTCACTGCACTTTTGCGTTTGCGGTAATTCGTCGAACGGATACAAACAGCGGTAACAGGCTTTACTCTCTGCTTCTTGTTCAATCTGCGTTTGATAATCAAAGACAGCGAATTGCCCTTGCCAACCAATTGCCGCCGCCGAGATGAGCGGCGTGTTTTGCTCGAAACAAACTTGGTTAATTAGTTGACGCGTTGGCATGTTATCGGTGCAGTCGAGCACCACATCCGCTAGCATCACCTCAAGCTGAAGCTGTGCTTTGTCCAATCGCTTATTGAGAGCACGAGTTTGAACCATAGAATTAAGGTCAGTCAGTTGCTTTACAGTCGCTTTTGTTTTCGCAACTTGGAGGTCTTGTTCGCGATAAATGATCTGACGTTGTAGGTTACTGCTATCAACTTCATCGTCATCGACCACAACCAATTTACCAACGCCCGCTGACGCCAAGTACAAACTCGCAGCGCTCCCTAGCCCACCACAACCGATGACCAGCACATGCGATTTGCTCAAACGCTCTTGCCCAATTTCGGCAATTTCAGGCAGAGCGACTTGGCGCTGATAGCGAAGAAACTGCTTATCCGTGAGCATGCTCGCCTCTCTTGTTATGCGCCAATTCACTATTCTGATCAGTAAACGTTAGCTGTCTTTCCTTCATCAGTTGTGCGAAGAACTCGATGACGGACTGAGGTGATTCTGCCAACGTAATAGCACGCACAACTGCCAAACTAGAAACACCTGTTTGCCAAACTTGGTCTGCATTAGATTGGTCAATACCACCAATCGCGACCGTCGGAAAGCCAAGCACATGGTCACTAACTGCTTTGTCTTTTGCAGGTCTGAAAGCAGCCTCTGTATTTGTATAAGGAATGCTATCAATCAACTTTTGATACAGAGCCAAGCGCACCAAACCTTGTGGTTTCGATGGCATCTGTTTTGTGGTGGTTGGGAAAATATGCCCTAGTGCGATGTAGCTAGGATGAATTTGTACGATGCGCAGTAGTTCGTAATAACCATGCGTAGAAAGACCAAGACGAATACCCGCTTTAGTTAGCTGAGCTAAATTCGATTCTTCTATGTCTTCTTGTCCTAGGTGAACACCATAAGCGCCATGCTTGATTGCCAACTGCCAATAGTCATTGATGAACACTTGTGCTTGATACTGACGACCTAGCTCAATTGCTCGAATAATCTGTTGTTCTAAATCGGCTTGTTGTGGGTTCTTGATTCGCAGTTGAATAGTGTTGATGCCTAGTGGCAGTAGACGCTCAATCCAAGCAACATCATCAACGACTGGATAGAGCCCTAGACTTTGCTTAGTTAGAGTTGGAAAGCTAACGCTCTCGCCTTGTGCAGACCAACCAACTTGAATACCTAGTCGGTTATCCTCCAGTACAGGCGTGGGGAAATCATCAAATTGGTCAGCCCACTGAGTAGATCTTCCCTCGTCAAGGTTGTCATTCAACAGTGTTTCACGTGAAACATTCGCTTGTTGAGTTAGCATTCCTCGAGCAAGTGTTAACGCATCTTCGATAGGAAAATCGAGTACTGTCAGCGTTACAGTCCAAGCAAGGTGATGTTCGGGATCGAACATTGCGTTGAATTTGGACTTAACGGAAAGCGCTCTCACTTCGTTGTTAATTGGGTGACGCCAGATATCAAGCTGAAGCTCTTTCTCCTTTTCATCGGATACCTGCGTATCAGCAATGCCAATATAAATCGCTTTCGACGGTTGCTTAGCACACGCTTCTACTGATAAAGCAGAGCGGTAATAGAGCACCAATGAACTCTCATGCTCAGAGTCATAACCATCAATAAGATCTGTCGTTATGCGTGTGGTCTGTTGGTTGCGAACAAGTTGAATAGATTGAGTTGGGCTCACACCCAACTCAACGTCTTCTATGCTAAAACCCTGTTCTTTCGCCAACAACAAACATTGTTGAACTAAACCTGTTAGTTCAATCAATGATGACGGAATAAGGATTTTGCTCATCAGTCACTTACCTCGGCATGTGCTGCTGGGTGGTATAACTCAGAACCTGTGTCTCTAAATTCTTGCGATTTCTGACGCATCCCCTCAAGAGGATCATCTAGCATTTTGATCGAGATAGCTTGGTCCGCAGCAACTTGCTCAGTGTCTTTCGCATATTCTCGGACTTCTTGCGAAATCTTCATGGAGCAGAACTTTGGTCCGCACATCGAACAGAAGTGAGCAACTTTTCCAGACTCTTGAGGCAAGGTTTCATCATGGAAGGCACGAGCGGTATCGGGGTCGAGCGACAAGTTGAATTGGTCTTCCCAGCGGAACTCGAAGCGAGCTTTAGAAAGCGCGTTATCACGAACTTGTGCACCAGGGTGTCCTTTCGCCAAATCAGCGGCGTGCGCAGCAAGCTTGTAAGTGATCATACCTACCTTTACATCTTCTTTGTTCGGTAAGCCAAGGTGTTCTTTAGGAGTTACATAACAAAGCATCGCACAGCCATACCAACCAATCATCGCAGCGCCAATACCTGAAGTAATATGGTCATAACCAGGAGCAACGTCTGTAGTCAGTGGACCAAGGGTGTAGAAAGGAGCCTCATGGCAGTGCTCTAACTGCTCTTCCATGTTCTCTTTGATCATATGCATTGGAACATGACCAGGACCTTCGATAATCACCTGTACGTCGTATTCCCACGCAATCTTGGTTAACTCACCAAGGGTACGAAGCTCTGCAAATTGCGCTTCATCGTTAGCATCTGCAACCGAACCAGGACGCAGACCATCACCGAGAGATAGTGCGACATCGTACTTAGCACAGATTTCACAGATCTCTCGGAAGTGGGTATATAAGAAGCTTTCTTGGTGATGCGCTAAACACCATTTCGCGATGATAGAACCACCACGAGAAACGATGCCAGTAACGCGTTTTGCTGTCATTGGCACATAGCGAAGTAGTAAACCGGCATGAATAGTGAAGTAGTCAACGCCCTGCTCTGCTTGCTCAATCAGAGTATCGCGCATCACTTCCCAGTTAAGGTTTTCCGCCACACCATTCACTTTCTCAAGCGCTTGGTACATAGGTACAGTACCGATCGGAACCGGACTATTACGCAGAATCCACTCGCGAGTTTCGTGAATATTACGTCCAGTAGAGAGATCCATAACGGTATCGCCACCCCAGCGCGTTGCCCATACTAACTTCTCTACTTCTTCCTCAATCGAAGAAGTGACCGATGAGTTACCGATATTGGCATTCACTTTGACCAAAAAGTTACGTCCAATGATCATTGGTTCGGATTCTGGGTGGTTGATATTAGAAGGGATAATCGCGCGACCTTCGGCGACTTCTTTACGCACAAACTCGGCGGTAATGTCTTTTGGAAGATTCGCTCCGAAGCTTTGACCCGGATGTTGTTGATTCAGCACTTCATCGCGGTATTGAGCACGTCCCATATTTTCACGTAGGGCGATGTACTCCATTTCTGGGGTAATAATGCCTTTGCGAGCATAGTGTAACTGAGTCACACACAGCCCATCTTTGGCACGTCGAATACGTGGTAGATTACCGTAACGAAGATCGTCTAACGTTTCATCTTCTAAGCGCTCTTTGGTGTATACCGAGCTTACTTCATCAAGTAGTTCAGTATCGGCACGCTCTTCAATCCATCCTTCTCTCAGCTTAGGTAAGCCGTTGTAGAGGTCTATGGTGTGTTCTGGATCTGTGTATACACCCGAGGTATCGTAAACGCGGACTGGCTCATTAGGCTCGAAAATAGGCGCCTCTTTTGTGCCTCCAATAAGGCTATCAGCGAGTGATATTTCACGCATTGGCACACGAATATCGGGACGTGAACCTTCTACGTAGACTTTGCTTGAATTTGGGTACGGTTGTACCGAGAGTGTATCAATGAACTGTTTTGCTTCCAGTCTCGCTTGCTTGCGACTCGACATAGCATTTTTCCTTGCTTTGTTATGCTTAGATAAAAAGTATTGGGATAAAAATGCTTGGCGGATAGATGCGACAAGAGGAATCGAATTAAAGACAAGTTGAGCGAGTGCTCTTCGTCTATAACAACATTCGACTATTTGATAGGTCGACCAGGTAGAACTGGTGTAGATATCTTCTCTTGTTCCCTTCGCAGATTCTAATCTGATCAGGTTCAACGGATCCCGAATTAACGGTCTCAGCCTTATGGCACTCCGACAAGTAAAATCAGTATATAAAAACGGCTTGGTTAAACCAAGCCGACCTGATTAAGATTTGAGTATTTTTGCTAGCTACGCATCAATAATTGGAAACCAATCCACGCAGCTGAAATGCTTAACACGACATTCAGTAGTACGTTCAATCCCATCTTAAAGAAAGCGCCCTGCTGCATAAGCAACACGTTATCCATCGAGAAAGTAGAGAATGTAGTTAATGCGCCCAAAAAGCCAAGACCGATGATTTGACGCCATGGGTCAGTGACCATCAACTCCGTTTCAAACGCAGCAATCAGTAGACCCATAATAAATGAGCCAACGACGTTCACGGTTAAGGTACCGTACGGAAAGCCACGACCGAGTAGCATCACACAAAGTTCAGAAATTAAGTACCGAGAACATGCACCAAATGCACCACCCAATGCAATAAAACCCAAAACGGATAGTTGTCCCATAATTCCCCCAGAAAAGTTAATGGCGACATTGTAATCAAATTTACGGTAATAGTGATTATACAATCTTAGAATTCAGCAAAGTATAGCGCTTAAAACTTATCAAGATTTAAAAAGTTACAGGAGTCACTTTACTTCAATATAACCCATCAACCCCGTCTTCATGTGTTCGATCACATGACAATGGTACATCCAACGCCCTGGGTTATCTGCAACAAATGCCGCTTTCGCACTGCCATTTTTTCCAAGTAAGACCGTATCGGTATGAAACGGTTCATCGAGTTTTTTGCCATCTAACTCAAGAACAGTAAACGTGTGCCCATGAAGGTGAATAGGATGATGATATTGGGTGACGTTCTTAAGGTTGAAAATATAAGTTTTTCCGAGCTCCAATGTTGAAAGCGGTGCTGGAATATTATCTTTACTCATTCCCTCCCAAGCTCGTTTATTCATTAACCAAAACTTAGGTATCGCTTTGCCCGATTTATCGGCAGGAGTGACCGCCCCCTCCCATTCAAACACATAATCAATTTGTTCCGCATTTTCCAAATCAAGATCTGGCACAGGGTTGAGAGGCAATAAAGGCAGTTTCTGATTACCCGGCAGGTCAGACTCAACAATATCAAACTCACACAAAGAAAATGGGAAACGTCCTTTCATTTGACGCACATAAACACGTTCTCCAGCCTTCGGAGCAATCAATCCAACATCTAACCTCATTCCTGGACCAATTTTGTGCTGAGTGAGCTTATAAGGCGTTTTAACAGGATTACCATCTATAGCAATAACCCAAGCCTCTGCGCCTACTATAGCGATCGGGTAAGTAATGGTGTTATCGACATTAGCAATTCTTAATCGCGTGGTAGCATTCTGCTTCAGCATATAAACAGGCTCATGAACACCATTAACGCTACTCCACTCTCCGGGGGTTCCCATACGAGCGCTTAAGCGAGGTACCATAAGGTTCTTCCACTGTCCTTGTTTGTCTAAATGCCAATGCTTGAGGACGACTTCATGCTCTTCATCAAACTGAACAGGCTCCGCCTCTTCAACGATGATTAGCCCAACTAAGCCCATCCCAAGTTGCTTAACGCTATTCATGTGTGGGTGATACCAAAATGTGCCCGCATCTGGTGGTGTAAATTCATAAACGAATGTTTCACCCGGCATAATAGGCGGCTGGCTCAAGAAAGGGACACCATCCATTTCAATAGGGATTCGCAAGCCATGCCAGTGGATTGTAGTCGGCTCAGAAAGCTTGTTAGTAAACCGAATAATAACTTTCTCGCCTTGACGACAACGAATCGTAGGCGCTGGAATCGAGCCATTAAACGCAAGTACATCCGTGGTAAACCCTGGTACCAATTCAGCAGTAGAAGGCTCTGCAGTGATATCGTATATATGCTGACCTTGTTTGTTAGTGCTCTTAGATAGAGAACATGCAGGCAGAACGGTAAGCGCAGAGATCGCTAAGGAAGATTGAAGAAAGCGTCGACGAGATATATCCATGTATTTAGTCACTCATTATTCCAATTGATGTGAGTGTAACTAAATATTAATAATGATTCTCAGTTATCTTTTAAATATGTGCACTTATGATGCTTAGGGTCAGGAATATAAATGAAGATCCATATTTAATAGGCACTAAAAAGGTAGTAAGCACCTACACACATATAATAAAGAAGTAAAAGAGATCGGTTTGAGAAAGAGGGAACTTAATGGTAAATAAGGCTAAAGCAAGTAGGAAATTGAAGACTCTAGAAACGACGAAACCCAGTCCGAAGACTGGGTTTCTAAATAAGTGGCGGAGCGGACGGGACTCGAACCCGCGACCCCCGGCGTGACAGGCCGGTATTCTAACCAACTGAACTACCGCTCCGCACTGGTTAGACCTAAAGTCTAAGTTTTTGTCTTCACTTTTTCATAAAAAATGAAAATAAAATACAAGCCTGGCGATGTCCTACTCTCACATGGGGAAGCCCCACACTACCATCGGCGCTAATTCGTTTCACTTCTGAGTTCGGAATGGAAATCAGGTGGGTCCAAATCGCTATGGTCGCCAAGCAAATTCTTTAATTCGGAAAACTGATTTTAAATTCTACTTACACACATTCAATGTTCTTACATCGAGTCCATCAAAACCCCTTGGGTGTTGTATGGTTAAGCCTCACGGGCAATTAGTACAGGTTAGCTCAACGCCTCACAACGCTTACACACCCTGCCTATCAACGTTCTAGTCTCGAACAACCCTTTAGGATACTTAAAGTATCAGGGAAGACTCATCTCAGGGCTCGCTTCCCGCTTAGATGCTTTCAGCGGTTATCGATTCCGAACTTAGCTACCGGGCAATGCGTCTGGCGACACAACCCGAACACCAGAGGTTCGTCCACTCCGGTCCTCTCGTACTAGGAGCAGCCCCCTTCAATCTTCCAACGCCCACGGCAGATAGGGACCGAACTGTCTCACGACGTTCTAAACCCAGCTCGCGTACCACTTTAAATGGCGAACAGCCATACCCTTGGGACCGACTTCAGCCCCAGGATGTGATGAGCCGACATCGAGGTGCCAAACACCGCCGTCGATATGAACTCTTGGGCGGTATCAGCCTGTTATCCCCGGAGTACCTTTTATCCGTTGAGCGATGGCCCTTCCATTCAGAACCACCGGATCACTATGACCTGCTTTCGCACCTGCTCGAACCGTCATTCTCGCAGTCAAGCGGGCTTATGCCATTGCACTAACCTCACGATGTCCAACCGTGATTAGCCCACCTTCGTGCTCCTCCGTTACGCTTTGGGAGGAGACCGCCCCAGTCAAACTACCCACCAGGCACTGTCCGCAACCCCGATTAGGGGTCGACGTTAGAACATCAACACTACAAGGGTGGTATTTCAAGGACGGCTCCACACAATCTAGCGACCGTGCTTCAAAGCCTCCCACCTATCCTACACATGTAGGGTCAATGTTCAGTGCCAAGCTGTAGTAAAGGTTCACGGGGTCTTTCCGTCTAGCCGCGGGTACACTGCATCTTCACAGCGATTTCAATTTCACTGAGTCTCGGGTGGAGACAGCGTGGCCATCATTACGCCATTCGTGCAGGTCGGAACTTACCCGACAAGGAATTTCGCTACCTTAGGACCGTTATAGTTACGGCCGCCGTTTACCGGGGCTTCGATCAAGAGCTTCGACCGAAGTCTAACCCCATCAATTAACCTTCCGGCACCGGGCAGGCGTCACACCGTATACGTCATCTTACGATTTTGCACAGTGCTGTGTTTTTAATAAACAGTTGCAGCCACCTGGTATCTGCGACTCTCAATAGCTCCATCCGCAAGGGACTTCACCGTCGAGAGCGTACCTTCTCCCGAAGTTACGGTACCATTTTGCCTAGTTCCTTCACCCGAGTTCTCTCAAGCGCCTTGGTATTCTCTACCCGACCACCTGTGTCGGTTTGGGGTACGATTCCTTACAATCTGAAGCTTAGAGGCTTTTCCTGGAAGCATGGCATCAATGACTTCACTACCGTAGTAGCTCGACGTCGTGTCTCAGCCTTAAAAAGAGCCGGATTTACCTAACTCTTAAGCCTACGCACTTGAACCTGGACAACCGTCGCCAGGCCCACCTAGCCTTCTCCGTCCCCCCATCGCAATTGTAAGAAGTACGGGAATATTAACCCGTTTCCCATCGACTACGCCTTTCGGCCTCGCCTTAGGGGTCGACTTACCCTGCCCCGATTAACGTTGGACAGGAACCCTTGGTCTTCCGGCGAGGAGGTTTTTCACCCCCTTTATCGTTACTCATGTCAGCATTCGCACTTCTGATACGTCCAGCATGCGTTACCACACACCTTCAACCGCTTACAGAACGCTCCCCTACCCAATGTACTAAAGTACATTGCCGCAGCTTCGGTTTACTACTTAGCCCCGTTACATCTTCCGCGCAGGCCGACTCGACCAGTGAGCTATTACGCTTTCTTTAAATGATGGCTGCTTCTAAGCCAACATCCTGGCTGTCTGAGCCTTCCCACATCGTTTCCCACTTAGTAGTAATTTGGGACCTTAGCTGGCGGTCTGGGTTGTTTCCCTCTCCACGACGGACGTTAGCACCCGCCGTGTGTCTCCCGGATAGTACTTACTGGTATTCGGAGTTTGCAAAGGGTTGGTAAGTCGGGATGACCCCCTAGCCTTAACAGTGCTCTACCCCCAGTAGTATTCGTCCGAGGCGCTACCTAAATAGCTTTCGGGGAGAACCAGCTATCTCCAGGTTTGATTGGCCTTTCACCCCTAGCCACAAGTCATCCGCTAATTTTTCAACATTAGTCGGTTCGGTCCTCCAGTTGATGTTACTCAACCTTCAACCTGCCCATGGCTAGATCACCTGGTTTCGGGTCTATATCCAGAGACTGAACGCCCAGTTAAGACTCGGTTTCCCTACGGCTCCCCTAGATGGTTAACCTTGCCACTGAATATAAGTCGCTGACCCATTATACAAAAGGTACGCAGTCACACCACGAAGGTGCTCCTACTGCTTGTACGTACACGGTTTCAGGTTCTATTTCACTCCCCTCACAGGGGTTCTTTTCGCCTTTCCCTCACGGTACTGGTTCACTATCGGTCAGTCAGTAGTATTTAGCCTTGGAGGATGGTCCCCCCATATTCAGACAGGATATCACGTGTCCCGCCCTACTCGATTTCACTTTAAATGCGTTGCCGGTTACGGGGCTATCACCCTGTATCGCACAACTTTCCAGAAGTTTCACCTGACGCATAAAAAGCTTAAGGGCTAGTCCAATTTCGCTCGCCGCTACTTTCGGAATCTCGGTTGATTTCTTTTCCTCGGGGTACTTAGATGTTTCAGTTCCCCCGGTTCGCCTCGCTGCGCTATGTATTCACGCAGCGATACTAGCTTATGCTAGTGGGTTTCCCCATTCGGAAATCCCAGACTCAAATGGTTTTTACTACCTAATCTGGGCTTATCGCAAGTTAATACGTCCTTCATCGCCTCTGACTGCCAAGGCATCCACCGTGTACGCTTAGTCACTTAACCATACAACCCGAAGGAGTTTCGAGTTGATGAACAAGTCACCAAAGTTGTCTGCAATTTTTATACATGATGCAGACTCGATTTTGCCGGACTCAAATTCCAAGAACACTTGAATGTGTTGTATTGGTGTTTGTCATAAAGACAAACATTGAGAACTTTACAAACAAACTTAAAAGTTTGTTTTGTCAGCTTTCCAAATTGTTAAAGAGCTAATCACTTCTAATGAAGTAACCATTTTTAAAAGCACTCATCGAATGCGCTTAAAGATGGTGGGCGATACCGGGCTCGAACCAGTGACCCCCTGCTTGTAAGGCAGGTGCTCTCCCAACTGAGCTAATCGCCCACATTAGTTTTACGTCTCGTGGTAGACGTCTCGAATGGTGGAGCTATGCGGGATCGAACCGCAGACCTCCTGCGTGCAAGGCAGGCGCTCTCCCAGCTGAGCTATAGCCCCATCGAGAAATGGTGGGTCGTGCAGGATTCGAACCTGCGACCAATTGATTAAAAGTCAACTGCTCTACCAACTGAGCTAACGACCCAATGGTATCCCGTAGGGGAGTCGAACCCCTGTTACCGCCGTGAAAGGGCGGTGTCCTAGGCCTCTAGACGAACGGGACACTGGATTGAAGAGTTTGGGAACTCTTCCTCTCTTTACTTTATAAACCGTATCAATCTGTGTGGACACTCATCGTGAATAATCATCGTATAAGGAGGTGATCCAGCGCCAGGTTCCCCTAGCGCTACCTTGTTACGACTTCACCCCAGTCATGAACCACAAAGTGGTAAGCGTCCTCCCGAAGGTTAAACTACCTACTTCTTTTGCAGCCCACTCCCATGGTGTGACGGGCGGTGTGTACAAGGCCCGGGAACGTATTCACCGTGGCATTCTGATCCACGATTACTAGCGATTCCGACTTCACGGAGTCGAGTTGCAGACTCCGATCCGGACTACGACGCACTTTTTGGGATTCGCTCACTCTCGCAAGTTGGCCGCCCTCTGTATGCGCCATTGTAGCACGTGTGTAGCCCTACTCGTAAGGGCCATGATGACTTGACGTCGTCCCCACCTTCCTCCGGTTTATCACCGGCAGTCTCCCTGGAGTTCCCACCCGAAGTGCTGGCAAACAAGGATAAGGGTTGCGCTCGTTGCGGGACTTAACCCAACATTTCACAACACGAGCTGACGACAGCCATGCAGCACCTGTCTCAGAGTTCCCGAAGGCACCAATCCATCTCTGGAAAGTTCTCTGGATGTCAAGAGTAGGTAAGGTTCTTCGCGTTGCATCGAATTAAACCACATGCTCCACCGCTTGTGCGGGCCCCCGTCAATTCATTTGAGTTTTAATCTTGCGACCGTACTCCCCAGGCGGTCTACTTAACGCGTTAGCTCCGAAAGCCACGGCTCAAGGCCACAACCTCCAAGTAGACATCGTTTACGGCGTGGACTACCAGGGTATCTAATCCTGTTTGCTCCCCACGCTTTCGCATCTGAGTGTCAGTATCTGTCCAGGGGGCCGCCTTCGCCACCGGTATTCCTTCAGATCTCTACGCATTTCACCGCTACACCTGAAATTCTACCCCCCTCTACAGTACTCTAGTCTGCCAGTTTCAAATGCTATTCCGAGGTTGAGCCCCGGGCTTTCACATCTGACTTAACAAACCACCTGCATGCGCTTTACGCCCAGTAATTCCGATTAACGCTCGCACCCTCCGTATTACCGCGGCTGCTGGCACGGAGTTAGCCGGTGCTTCTTCTGTCGCTAACGTCAAATAATGCAGCTATTAACTACACTACCTTCCTCACGACTGAAAGTGCTTTACAACCCGAAGGCCTTCTTCACACACGCGGCATGGCTGCATCAGGCTTGCGCCCATTGTGCAATATTCCCCACTGCTGCCTCCCGTAGGAGTCTGGACCGTGTCTCAGTTCCAGTGTGGCTGATCATCCTCTCAGACCAGCTAGGGATCGTCGCCTTGGTGAGCCATTACCTCACCAACTAGCTAATCCCACCTAGGCATATCCTGACGCGAGAGGCCCGAAGGTCCCCCTCTTTGACCCGAAGGTATTATGCGGTATTAGCCATCGTTTCCAATGGTTATCCCCCACACCAGGGCAATTTCCTAGGCATTACTCACCCGTCCGCCGCTCGACGCCGTTATCGTTCCCCGAAGGTTCAGATAACTCGTTTCCGCTCGACTTGCATGTGTTAGGCCTGCCGCCAGCGTTCAATCTGAGCCATGATCAAACTCTTCAATTTAAGATTTTGTTCGGCTCAATGAATACTGAACATTACATAAGTAATGTTTGAATTGACTGTGCTGAATCTTTCGATTCAATGGTCACTTCGTTTCATTGAAACCTAATTTGATACCGAAGTATCTAATTGGATTATCATCAACGAGTGCCCACACAGATTGATAGGTCTATATTGTTAAAGAGCTTTCCTATTGAGCTTTGCTCAAATCGGATGGCCATTTTAGCGAGTTAAAGTTTAGTGTCAATCACTTTTTTCAAACTTTTTATCAAGCGTTTCCGCTTGGCTAATTGGCTTGCTAACTTGACCTCGTTTCTTTCGAAGCGTTGCCGTGTCAGCGAGGTGGCATTATAGAGATTGCGATCACATTGGCAAGCCCTTTTTCTCGTTTTTTTTGATTTTTTTATCGTTCGGATAAATTTGCATCAAAAGCGTTCAAAAGAGCACGTTATTTCTACAGTTCTTTGAATTTATCTGCGAAAAGAGCCACTTTTTCCCAATTGGTGTATTCCACTTCTTTGGTCGTATCGGTTTCGCCCCCAGTCATCGACATAATGAACTTAATCATAGTTTTGTCGAACCAACCATAACGAGGATAATAAAGAGCACCAGCAAAAACACCAATTAAGATTGGTTTCCAAGGCGACTTGGTCAGGAACTTACGAATGTAAGCGCTACCCTCTGGCGTATCTTTTCCTTGGTCTTCTTTGCGAGCAGTTAGGTTTACGCAGAAAAATGCCACTTTACTTTGTTCAAGTTGATTGAGGTTTCGCTCAATAAACTGGTACAGCTTCTTATTAAGATGACCATAACGAATAGAGGCTCCAATCAATACTCTGTCGTATTGGCTGAAATCAATCGTCTCTACACTATGTAAATCCACCAGCTCGCAATCGAACTCTAATAGCTGCTCATCTATATAGTGGAGAATTTTTTTAGTCTGCCCTTCTCGGGAAGAATATAGAAATAATGCTTTTGCCACAATTTCCCCTTAACTGCGCCAAAACGTCGGCGTAAGTAAAATAAGTAAGGTAAAGATTTCCAAACGACCAAACAGCATAGAAACAATCAATACCCATTTTGCTTTGTCATTAACATCACCAAAGTGAAGTGCTACTTCCCCTAAGCCAGGACCGAGGTTGTTCAGAGTCGCAGCTACCGCCGAGAACGCACTTAGTTCATCCATGCCAGTCGCAATCAACCCCAGCATACAAACCACAAATACGAGCGCGTACGCAGAGAAGAATCCCCAAACCGCATCAACAACACGCTGCGGTAGCGCACTGCCACCCACTTTGATGGTGTACACCGCACGAGGGTGCACCAAACGCTTCAGCTCACGAGCACCTTGTAAGGTCAGTAGCAGAATACGGATCACTTTCATGCCACCACCAGTCGAACCAGCACAACCACCGATGAAAGAAGAGAACAATAACAACACTGGCAAGAACAACGGCCAATCAGCAAAGCCGGTTGTAGTAAAACCTGCAGTAGTAGAGATTGACACAGTTTGGAACAAGGCTTGGTCGAAGGCATCATAAGGAGAGTCATACGAGTGATGATTCAATAATAATAAGAAGCAAACCAAGAACAGAACCACTTGAATAAAGATAAACGCGCGAAACTCTGGGTCTTTCCAATAGTATTTAGGATGCACGCCACCAGACGCAAACGCGGCAAAGTGCAAAGAATAGTTACATGCCGAGATTAACAAGAAGACAACGGTAATCATGTTAATGGCATAACTATCGAAATAGCCCATGCTGGCATCGTGCGTAGAGAAACCACCGATGGCAATCGTGGAGAAGCTATGACTAATGGCATCAAACGGCGTCATGCCTGCTAGCCAAAATGCTACGGCACATGCGATAGTCAAACTCAAGTAGATGTACCACAGTGCTTTTGCTGTCTCAGCAATACGTGGGGTCATCTTAGTATCTTTTACTGGTCCTGGTATTTCAGCTCTATACAGCTGCATACCACCGATACCAAGAACAGGAAGAATGGCTACCGCCAATACGATGATACCCATACCGCCAAACCACTGTAGAAGTTGGCGATAAAAGAGAATCGCTTTTGGCAACTCGTCGAGCCCGACGATCACCGTCGCACCTGTTGTCGTTAAAGCAGAGAAGGACTCAAAAAAAGCGTCAGTCACAGATACATTGGGGTTATCTGAGATCAGAAAAGGGATAGAGCCAGCACTGCCAAGTACAGTCCAGAAAAGAACAACAATAAGGAAGCCATCACGCGCTTTAAGCTCGTGTTTGTGCCTGCGGTTTGGGAACCAACAGATCCCACCGCATACAAGAAGTACGAAGAAAGTCGTGACAAAAGGTACACCCGCACCATCTCGATAGATAAGCGCAACTAGCGCAGGCGCGAGCATTGTGACACTAAAAAGTGCGAGCAATAGCCCGACGATTCGAATAATTGAACGAAATTGCATGGATTGATTGACTAGCGAAGCTGTCCCTGTGGCTTCCTATTTTTCATTATTGTCCGTCTAGTGGGGTGACAATTGCCTTTGCACCACTTTTGTTGATGATAGCTTGGGTAAACGCGCTCACTTCACGTAGCTCAATTTCCACCACTAATACCACCTGATCGCTGTATTCAGCATCCACTTCAACCGCACCAAACTGGGGCATAAGCGACTGTGCGATAGGCATAAACCCATAGTCTAACTCTAGTCGGAGTTTTGTGGTTATTTTTTTCTCAATTGTTTGAAGCAGCTTGAGCGCTTGTTGCACGCCGCCACCATAGGCTTTGACCAAACCACCTGTACCAAGCTTAATGCCGCCAGAATATCGAGTCACTACAGCGGTAATCTCTCCAACTCCAGAGCCAGACAGCTGAGCAAGGATTGGTTTACCTGCTGTCCCTGAAGGTTCTCCATCATCACTAAAGCCCCACTTCATCGAATCTTCTGGTCGACCAGCAACAAATCCCCAGCAGTTGTGTCTTGCATCAGCATGCTTGGTTTTGATCTGCTCAACGAATGCTTTCGCCGCTTCCACGCTTGGCGTATGTGCTAAGTAAGTAATAAAGACACTCTTTTTGATCTCTTCTTCAAATTGAGCAGGCTGAGCAGGAATCAGATAAGGCAGGTCATTCATAGGATTAAGTCACTTTTCTCTTTGTCTAAAGTCTATCACGAGAGGTGATTGTGAGTCGCATAAGATCTGCCTTAGCGCACAATGTTAAACACTTGTTTAAAAAATGTATTGAAATTAACCAGTCCGAAGTCCAAACTAACTTCACTGGTCTAACCAGAACAATAAATAAAACGACTTTCCTCTATATCTATTTGCTGCCCTACAGGCGCTCAGCCCGCATCAAATTGGTATACAGACAATCCAAGATTGTATGTCATGGAGATAGACAATGATTTACCAAGCCGAAACCCTACAGGTAAAGGAAGTACAAGATGGTATTGCAGAACTAAGCTTCTGCTCTCCAAAATCCGTTAACAAGCTCGACCTAGCGACACTAGAGTCACTCGACAAAGCCCTTGATGCACTAAAAGCGCACCAAGGACTGAAGGGCTTGATGCTCACCTCAGATAAAGACGCGTTCATTGTTGGCGCTGATATCACCGAATTCTTAGGTCTTTTCGCTAAGACAGACGCTGAACTCGATCAGTGGCTACAATTTGCTAACAGCATCTTCAATAAGCTGGAAGACTTGCCTGTCCCAACTATCTCGGTACTAAAAGGCCACACGTTAGGTGGCGGCTGTGAATGCGTACTTGCAACCGACATGAGAATTGGTGACAAGACCACCAGCATCGGCCTACCAGAAACAAAACTGGGCATCATGCCGGGCTTTGGTGGTTGTGTACGTCTGCCACGTGTTATTGGCGCCGACAGCGCAATGGAAGTGATCACTCAAGGTAAAGCGTGTCGTGCGGATGAAGCGTTAAAGATTGGTCTTCTGGATGCGGTTGTTGATAGCGACGCACTTTACGAGTCAGCACTCAAGACACTGACCTCGGCAATCAACGAGAAGTTGGACTGGCAAGCTCGTCGCAAGCAAAAGACATCACCTCTAACGCTAAGTAAGCTTGAATCAATGATGAGCTTTACCATGGCGAAGGGTCTGGTGGCACAAAAAGCGGGTCCTCACTACCCCGCTCCAATGACAGCCGTTATTACTATTGAAGAAGGCGCTCGTTTCGCTCGTAACGAAGCACTCGACATTGAACGTAAGCACTTCGTAAAACTGGCTAAGTCTGAAGAAGCAAAATCACTGGTTGGCTTGTTCCTCAACGACCAATACATCAAAGGGCTTGCTAAAAAATCAGCGAAGTCAGCGAGTAAAGACACGCAACGTGCGGCTGTGCTTGGTGCGGGCATTATGGGCGGCGGCATCGCCTACCAATCTGCATTAAAAGGCGTACCGGTGTTAATGAAAGATATCGCGCAACCTTCACTCGATTTAGGCATGACGGAAGCATCTAAGCTGCTAAATAAACGCTTATCTCGTGGTCGTATTGATGGCTTTAAGATGGCTGGTATTTTGGCGTCTATCACACCAAGCCTACATTACGCAGGCATCGAAGAATCAGACGTGATTGTTGAAGCCGTAGTAGAAAACCCGAAAGTAAAAGCAGCAGTTTTGAGTGAAGTCGAATCGCATGTCGGTGACGATACCGTTATTACCTCAAACACCTCGACAATTCCTATCAACCTGTTGGCAAAATCGCTAAAACGCCCAGAAAACTTCTGTGGCATGCACTTTTTCAACCCAGTGCACCGCATGCCTCTTGTTGAGATCATCCGTGGTGAACATACCTCTGATGAAACCATAAATCGCGTTGTTGCGTACGCAGCGAAAATGGGCAAATCACCAATTGTCGTTAATGACTGCCCTGGGTTCTTTGTAAACCGCGTATTGTTCCCATACTTTGGTGGCTTCAGCATGCTACTTCGCGATGGCGCTGACTTTACGAAAATCGACAAAATCATGGAACGTAAATTTGGCTGGCCGATGGGACCTGCATACTTGCTCGATGTTGTTGGTATTGATACTGCTCACCACGCACAAGCCGTTATGGCACAAGGATTCCCTGAGCGTATGGGCAAACAAGGTCGTGACGCAATAGATGCGCTGTTCGAAGCAGATAAATACGGCCAGAAGAATGGCAATGGCTTCTACAGCTACACCATTGATAGAAAAGGTAAGCCTAAGAAAACCTTCTCTGAAGAAATCTTGCCGGTACTCGCTGACGTTTGTGCCGATAAACAGGACTTTGACGAACAGACCATCATTCAACGTATGATGATTCCGATGATCAACGAAGTGGTACTGTGTCTACAAGAAGGCATCATTGCCACTCCACAAGAAGCGGATATGGCACTGGTTTACGGTCTTGGCTTCCCTCCATTCCGCGGTGGCGTATTCCGCTACCTAGATAGCGTAGGTATTGCTGAGTTTGTTGCAATGGCAAAACAATACTCAGAGCTCGGTGCTATGTACCAAGTACCACAGATGCTGATTGATATGGCGGCGAAAGGTGAAAGCTTTTACGGTGCACAACAGCAAGGTTCTATCTAAGGAGGGATTCTAAAATGACTAATCAAACAAGAAATGTTGTCGTAGTCGATTGTCTACGTACTCCAATGGGTCGCTCTAAAGGTGGTGCTTTCCGTCATACGCGAGCAGAAGATCTATCTGCGCGCCTAATGAAAGGTATTCTTGCACGTAACCCACAAGTAAACCCAAGCGAGATTGAAGATATCTACTGGGGCTGTGTACAACAAACACTAGAGCAAGGCTTTAACGTGGCACGTAATGCGGCGCTACTTGCTGGTCTACCAATTGAGATTGGCGCCGTGACGGTGAACCGCTTGTGTGGTTCATCAATGCAAGCGCTTCACGATGGTGCACGTGCCATCATGACAGGTGACGCTGAAATCTGCCTAATTGGTGGTGTTGAGCACATGGGACATGTACCAATGAACCACGGCGTGGACTTCCACCCAGGTATGTCCAAGACAGTTGCAAAAGCAGCAGGCATGATGGGCTTAACCGCTGAAATGCTTGGTAAGCTGCATGGCATTAGCCGTGAGCAACAAGACGAGTTTGCTGCGCGTTCCCATGCTCGTGCACATGCTGCAACCGTAGAGGGTCGTTTTAAAAGCGAAATCCTACCAACTGAAGGTCATGCGGCTGACGGCACGCTGTTCACTCTAGATTACGATGAAGTGATTCGCCCTGAAACATCCGTTGAAGGTCTATCTCAACTTCGTCCTGTTTTCGACCCAGCCAACGGCACAGTAACAGCCGGTACATCATCGGCGCTGTCTGATGGTGCATCAGCGATGTTGATCATGAGTGAAGAGAAAGCTAATGAACTTGGCTTGAAGATTCGAGCACGCATTAAAGGTATGGCCATTGCGGGCTGCGATCCTTCAATCATGGGTTACGGTCCTGTACCTGCGACGCAAAAAGCGCTCAAGCGTGCAGGTCTTTCAATTGAAGATATGGATGTGGTCGAGCTAAACGAAGCATTTGCAGCGCAATCTCTACCATGTGCTAAAGACTTAGGTCTGCTTGATGTTATGGATGAGAAGGTCAACCTTAACGGTGGCGCAATTGCATTGGGTCACCCGCTTGGTTGTTCTGGCTCACGTATCTCAACGACGTTAATCAACCTAATGGAAGCAAAAGATGCGAAATACGGTCTCGCAACCATGTGCATTGGTTTAGGTCAGGGTATTGCGACTGTATTTGAACGACCATAGTCTGTTTAAGAAACGCTAGGTTGTAGTGATCAATTCAACAGTCACGAGCAAATGAACCAATACTGAAATTTTTTAGTATTACACTTAAGGGCGACATCTGATGTCGCCCTTTGTTTTACGCTAAATATTGCTTATATGCACAAAAAGCATACATTAAATGCTCAAGTTTCATTTTATTCATAGACAAAGAAGACATACACTTAGCAGCAGTTGATATCTTGCTGCATGTGACCCAGAGTCACGCTACCGCACAATCGGAGAACCTTATGTTTAATGCTCTAGTTCTAAATCAAGAAGACAAACGTACTATCGCTAGCATCGAGCAAATCGATGAAACACAACTGCCTGAAGGCGACGTTCTGATTGACGTTGATTACTCATCGTTGAACTACAAAGACGGTCTTGCAATTACAGGTAAAGGTAAAATCATCCGTAACTTCCCGATGGTGCCGGGTATTGACCTAGCAGGTACGGTAGTAAGCTCAGAAGACGACCGCTACCAAGCAGGCGACAAAGTTGTTCTTACTGGTTGGGGTGTGGGTGAAAACCATTGGGGCGGTATGTCTCAACGTGCTCGTCTAAAAGCGGATTGGCTAGTACCACTACCAAAAGGTCTGGACAGCAAGAAAGCCATGATGGTTGGTACTGCTGGTTTCACTGGCATGCTGTGTGTTCAAGCACTGCTTGATGCAGGCATCAAACCTGAAAATGGTGAAATCCTAGTAACTGGCGCAAGTGGCGGTGTAGGCTCAGTAGCTGTGACGCTTCTAGCACAGCTTGGCTACAAAGTGGCAGCCGTGACAGGTCGTGTTGAACAAAATGGTCCGCTACTAGAAAAGCTAGGAGCTAGCCGCATCATCGACCGTGTTGAGTTTGAAGAACCAGCACGTCCGCTTGAAAAGCAAGTATGGGCAGGTGCGGTTGATACCGTAGGCAGCAAAGTGCTAGCAAAAGTATTGGCGCAAATGGATTACAACAGTGCAGTCGCAGCTTGTGGTCTTGCAGGTGGCTTCGATCTACCGACGACAGTGATGCCATTCATTCTACGTAACGTTCGTCTACAAGGTGTGGATTCTGTTTCATGCCCATTTGAAAAACGTACTGCAGCATGGGAAAAATTGGTAGAACTACTACCAGACAGCTACTTCGAGCAAGCTTGTACTGAAGTAGAGCTAGCAGAAGCACCAAAATACGCTGAAGACATCATAAACGGTCAAGTAACTGGTCGTGTGGTTATCAAGTTATAAGCGTTAACTCTTCGATAGAATAAACAAAGCCGGGTCATTGCCCGGCTTTTTGCTATTTCGATTTTTGGAGAAATCAGTCCAACCCCATATCTTCAATTCGTTTAGCAATAAGACGACTACATTCTTCACGAACTACTGCACGCAACCATTCTTGAGCGGGAGAGTGTTCGCAACGTGCGTGCCAAATCATCGAATATTCAAACGGCGTGAATTGGAATGGTAATGGCTTCACTACTAAGTCATAGCGATCAGCAACCAAGTACGCTAAATCGGCAGGCACGGTAATAATAATTGGCAGAGTATCAACGATCGCCAGCGCCGCTTCCAAGTGATAAGCGCGTAATACCATCTGACGTTGCGGCTTCTCCACGAGCGCTTGTTCAATCAGCGCTTTAACCCCATCACTAATGGCAATCATGGCATGCGGATGACTGAGATAATCATCCAGACTCATCTCTTTCTCAGCTAGCGGATGCTGCTTAGATAGCATACACAACACACCAACTCGCCCTAACACTTCACTGCGTAATGGCTCCACTGGACCTGTTGGACGACAAATCGCTAAGTCCGCGCCTTCATATGTTAATTGATCAGATAAGCGGTCATGTTGCAGCGGCAAGAAGTTAAACGACACATTCGGTGCTTCTTGATAGATACGCGGCAACGCGAAGGGCAGAATGGTTTGCATCGCGTAATCAGTTGTCGCGATATTAAACGTCTGATCACAACTGCGTGGATCAAACTCACGTGGAGAAAGCAATTGGCGTAGTGACTCCAAAGGCTCACCCAAAGAGCGATCAATTTCTAACGCTTTTTGAGTTGGGATCAAGTGCTGACCTTGACGAGTAAACAGTGGGTCACCAAGCAGATCACGTAAACGCCCTAGCACACGACTCATTGCCGATTGGCTTAAATTGAGGCGAGTTGCTGCTTTACTGACACTGCTCTCTTCAATCAGCACACGTAATGCGACCAATAAATTCAGGTCTCGACGATAGATGTCTTCTAATTCCACGATTTGCCACTTAACATGTAGGGGATTTAGGTAAATTGTACTCTTCAGGCAAAAAAAATCCCGCCTTTCAGCGGGGAAGCCCAAGAAAAATGGGGATAGTGTCGGAATGAAGTGTCGTTAAACTTGGTGAGCGGTATATCAATAGGTTCCGATTACAGCAAGAAGCGCTAATTTTCTTGCTCTGATGCACCTGACCATTTGTGCATCTCAATCCAAATCCCAATAATCGTTGCACTCATGCCTACAAGAGGCATCAATGAGGTTTCACCTGGCGTCCTAAGTACCAATGCACAGAACGAGATAAAACATAAAACCGAATAGATGGTTAGTCTGTCTAACGCTGTTAACATCGTCTCTCCTTGCCAGTTGTTACCAAATTGTTAATTTAAGGTAAATCAAAAAATTCGGTTTGCCAAGTGGTTATTGAATATTTTTTCAACGAAAGTAAAATTCAACGCTCAGTTAGTTACGAGAATCACACTATGAGCTTTAATCCTGAACTGGCGACCAAGACATTAGAGGCGGAAGGATTACGCTGCCCAGAGCCAGTGATGATGGTCAGGAAGACAATTCGAAACATGCAAGATGGTGAGGTATTGCTAGTTAAAGCAGACGACCCATCCACAACTCGAGATATCCCGAGTTTCTGTCGATTTATGGATCACCAGCTGATTGCGGCACAAACGGAACAGCTTCCATACCAGTACCTGATCAAGAAAGGTTTGGAATAATCTCAGCAAGATCAAAAACGGCAGCCAAATTGGCTGCCGTTTGTTTATTCATCGTATTCTAGTGTGCGAACTTCAGATTGTAGCTTGTTCAGTTGCTTTCTCATTGCACGCATCTCTTCATGCATCGGAATAATATGCGCGACCCGAATCCAAGCCTCTACTGTTAGACCAGTAAGGATGAAGGTCCCTGCAACAATCGGCAACCACATATCGGTCAACACCATTGCCAATAAGCACAGCGCTAAACCAAAGGTGAATAAATAACTCTGACTCTTTGGGGTCATCCCCATGTAACGTGTAAGCATAACCTTGCCCTCTCGCTATCATTCACACCATTAAAGTACCATGACAAGTATGACACTAATATGTCATCCGTCACGGTCCTGAATGATTTTGAACCAGAGTTTGAACTCATGCATCACTTCACTAGTTATTGATAATTAACACGATTTATCTTTAAGATGATCAGAAAAATGCTGCACCAATAGCAAGGGCAATAAATAGGAAAGCGGTCACCTTACGAATCAATCCTAAAGGTATCTTATCCGCCGATAGCTTGCCGATTAAAACCACGGGAACATTGGCAAGCAACATGCCGATCGTGGTACCAAGAATCACCCAACTCAATGCATCTGCGTATTGCGCACCTAAGATAGAAGTTGCAATCTGAGTCTTGTCGCCAATCTCCGCAACGAAGAAAGCAATAAAACTCGCAATGAATGGACCACGGTTGGAGATCTGTTCGTCATCATCCAGTTTATCTGGGATCAGCACCCAAGCCGCCATGGCGACAAAACTAACCACCAGCACCCATTTTAAAACCTCAGGCGAAAGGTAATCTGCCACAACCACACCTAACCATGCAGCCAAAGCGTGGTTGGCAATGGTTGCCAAAAAGATTGCGGCAATAATAGGGATTGGCTTGCGGTAACGACTGGCAAGTAATAGAGATAGCAATTGGGTCTTATCGCCAATTTCTGCTAACGCTACAGTAGTAATTGAAATAGCTAAAACGCTCACGACATGCTCATTGGGGCGGGATAATTATTTTTAACCTAAGACAAATCTCACGCCCCACCCCGGTTCATGATGATTTGTCTAAGGTCTTGCTAAACTCATCGGGTTGATGAGTCTCGAACGCCATGGTGATTTTGCACCAATTATGTTGACGAACGAACCAGATGAAATAGGCATTTCATCGAGTAAGCTACTCCCCAAAGACAGGCGCAATTCTAGCCACCTTTGCTCATCACCTCAAGAGTGAAAGCCAGTGAAAACTCCCTTTTAGGAAAAATTCAGCAGATAAAGCGGTAAAAATCCATTAAAGGAGAAAATTGCCCACGAATTAATCAAGATTAGCTCTACTCCCATGCTCAATATCTGGGTATACTTGATTGTTATTTTATTCAACCGTAATTACTTTGAATCGCTATTGTTGAGGCTATAAAACCCAGCAAAAGAGACGAATTCACAAGTAATAAGAGAATCGCGCGAACCTGACTTATGCAAAAATACGATATCAAAACCTTCCAGGGAATGATCCTCGCGCTGCAGGATTATTGGGCTCAAAATGGTTGTACCATTGTTCAACCGCTAGATATGGAAGTGGGTGCGGGTACCTCTCATCCAATGACATGTCTACGAGCACTTGGCCCAGAGCCAATGTCTACAGCTTACGTACAACCTTCACGTCGTCCTACCGATGGTCGTTACGGTGAAAACCCTAACCGTCTACAGCACTACTACCAATTCCAAGTAGCGCTAAAACCATCACCAGACAATATCCAAGAGTTGTACCTAGGTTCTCTAGAAGTTCTTGGTATTGACCCACTTGTTCACGATATCCGTTTCGTAGAAGACAACTGGGAAAACCCAACACTAGGCGCATGGGGTCTAGGCTGGGAAGTTTGGCTAAACGGCATGGAAGTGACTCAGTTTACTTACTTCCAACAAGTTGGCGGTCTTGAGTGTAAGCCAGTCACTGGTGAGATCACTTACGGTATCGAACGTCTAGCAATGTACATCCAAGAAGTAGACTCTGTTTACGACCTAGTTTGGAACATCGCACCAGACGGCAGCAAAGTGACTTACGGTGACATCTTCCACCAAAACGAAGTAGAGCAATCGACTTACAACTTCGAGCACGCAGACGTTGACTTCCTATTTGGTTTCTTCGAACAGTGTGAGAAAGAGTGTAAAGAGCTGCTTGAGCTTGAAAAGCCACTGCCGCTACCTGCTTATGAGCGTATCCTAAAAGCTGGTCACGCATTCAACCTACTAGACGCACGTAAAGCGATCTCAGTAACTGAACGCCAACGTTACATCCTACGCATCCGCAACCTGACGAAAGCAGTTGCAGAAGCATACTACGCATCGCGTGAAGCTCTTGGCTTCCCAATGTGTAAGAAAGAACAAGCGTAAGGGGTAGAGTAACATGGCAAAAGAATTTCTAATCGAGCTAGGTACAGAAGAGCTACCACCAACGCAACTTCGCACTCTAGCTGAAGCATTCGCAGCAAACTTCGAAGCAGAACTAAAAGGCGCTGAGCTTGCTCATGAAGGCGTGAAATGGTTCGCGGCACCTCGTCGTCTTGCACTTAAAGTCGCAGCACTAGCAGACAGCCAGTCTGACAAAGTTGTTGAAAAACGTGGTCCTGCGGTTTCTGCAGCGTTTGACGCGGAAGGCAACCCAACAAAAGCGGCTCAAGGCTGGGCACGCGGTTGTGGCATCACGGTTGACCAAGCAGAGCGCATGGTAACCGACAAAGGTGAATGGCTACTGTTCAAACAAGAAGTGAAAGGTCAGCCAACGTCTGAGATCGTAGTTGAACTTGCAGCGAAAGCACTAGCAAACCTACCTATCGCAAAACCAATGCGCTGGGGTAACAAAACGACTCAATTTATCCGTCCAGTTAAGACGCTAACCATGCTAATGGGCAGCGACCTAATCGAAGGCGAGATCCTTGGTGTCGCTTCAGACCGCACTATCCGTGGTCACCGCTTCATGGGTGAGCAAGAGTTCACTATCGATTCTGCTGAACAATACCCTGCGATCTTAGAAGAGCGCGGTAAAGTAATGGCAGATTACGAAGCGCGTAAAGCAATCATCCTAGCTGACGCACAAAAAGCAGCAGCAGCGGTTGGCGGTATCGCTGACCTAGAAGATGACCTAGTAGAAGAAGTAACGTCTCTGGTTGAATGGCCAGTAGTACTAACAGCGAAGTTCGAAGAAGAGTTCCTAAAAGTGCCTTCTGAAGCGTTGGTTTACACCATGAAAGGTGACCAGAAGTACTTCCCTGTTTATGACGAAAACAAGAAGCTACTACCTAACTTCATCTTCGTATCGAACATCGAATCAAAAGAGCCTCGTTACGTAATCGAAGGTAACGAGAAAGTAGTTCGCCCTCGTCTTGCTGACGCAGAGTTCTTCTTCAACACAGACCGTAAGCGTCCGCTTATCGACCGTCTGCCAGAACTAGAACAAGCGATCTTCCAAAAGCAACTGGGTACGATCAAAGACAAAACAGACCGCATCACAGAGCTTGCTGGCTACATTGCTGAACAAATCGGTACTGACGTTGAGAAATCAAAGCGTGCTGGTCTACTAGCAAAATGTGACCTAATGACCTCAATGGTATTCGAATTCACGGATACTCAAGGTGTTATGGGTATGCACTACGCTCGCCACGACGGTGAAGCAGAAGAAGTTGCAGTAGCACTGAACGAGCAATACATGCCTCGTTTCGCAGGTGATGAACTGCCATCTAACGGCGTTTCAACTGCAGTTGCAATGGCAGACAAGCTAGACACTATCGTAGGTATCTTCGGTATTGGTCAAGCGCCTAAAGGCAGCGACCCATTCGCACTGCGCCGCGCATCTCTAGGTGTACTACGTATCATCGTTGAATACGGCTACAACCTAGATCTTGTAGACCTAGTAGCGAAAGCGAAGTCACTATTTGGCGATCGCCTAACTAACGACAACGTTGAACAAGACGTTATCGAGTTCATGCTTGGTCGTTTCCGTGCTTGGTACCAAGACGAAGGCTTCAGCGTAGACATCATTCAAGCGGTTCTAGCTCGTCGTCCGACGAAACCAGCAGACTTCGACCAACGAGTTAAAGCGGTTTCTCACTTCCGTGAACTAGAAGCAGCTGAGTCTCTAGCAGCAGCGAACAAACGTGTAGGTAACATCCTAGCGAAATTCGACGGCGAACTAGCAGCAGACATCGACCTAGCACTTCTACAAGAAGACGCAGAGAAAGCACTAGCAGAAAGCGTTGAAGTAATGACAGAAGCGCTAGAGCCAGCGTTTGCAACTGGTAACTACCAAGAAGCCCTAAGCAAGCTAGCTGACCTACGTGAACCAGTTGATGCGTTCTTTGATAACGTAATGGTAATGGCAGACGACGAAGCACTTAAGAAGAACCGTCTGACACTACTGAACAACCTGCGTAACCTGTTCCTACAGATCGCAGACATTTCTTTGCTTCAAAAGTAATTCATTGCTCTTCGAAGTGATTAAGAAATAAGTAAAAGGGAAGCAGATGCTTCCCTTTTTTGTTACCTTCAAACCGATGAAGGTGATGCTTATTATTCATTTTGTGAACAAGACTAAAATTTGTAGGGTGAGACGCGTTTAACTTGTTGGTGTAGAGCTCGGATTGTAGAGGCACAGTTTTGCTATAACTGGACTGTTTATTCGGGGGAAGGACACAATGAAAAAAACAATTCTCGCACTCTCTATCGGTCTACTGAGCGCCTGCAGCCAGATTCCAGAAAATGCCATCGTATTAAGCGTTGGTGATGACACCGCTGTTTTTGAGGAAAATTCACAGGGCTTACTTGTCGCCGAGCAAAAACTCGAAAAAGGCAGTTATAGCTTTACCATTGCTGACAGCAAGCAAAGCTGTGGCAGTAGCTTTGCCCTAGCAGAAGAAGATCGCATCAAGTTCAATCGTCCATTAAAAATGGATAACTGCGCCACTGATGCACAAATGCCGCTGCGCATCTTCAAAGCCAATACCTATCAATTTACGCTCAATCCAACCACCAATGAGCTGACGGTAAAAATCAAACCAAAACAGAGTCAGGACATCACCTACTCTTGCCCTGTCGCAACTGACGCGCCAAAAACCATCAACGTTACTCAAACCTTTAATGATGGCACTGTCGTTCGTGATGCCTTAACCGGACAAGAAGCCACAGTCGCCAATGGCAGCGTCACCATACAGCCGGGTCCTATGAGCCAAGGTCTATTGCTGCTAGAAGAAGTTGAACAGCAAGCCGATAAACCATTCAGCTGGGATAACGCGACGGTGTACTTCGTCATGACCGACCGCTTCTACAACGGTAACCCAGACAACGACAACAGCTACGGTCGCAGCAAAGACGGAAAATATGAGATTGGCACCTTCCACGGTGGTGACTTGGCGGGTCTGACGAAAAAACTCGATTACATCGAATCACTTGGTGTGAATGCTATCTGGATAACCTCGCCACTGGAACAAATCCACGGCTGGGTTGGCGGCGGCGATAAAGGCGACTTTAAGCACTACGGCTACCACGGCTACTACCACCAAGATTGGACCAAGCTTGATGCCAACATGGGTACCGAAGATGAACTCAGAACCTTCGTTGATACCGCCCACAAGAAAGGCATCCGCGTGATTTGGGATGTAGTCATGAACCACACAGGCTACGCAACATTAGCAGACATGCAGGAATTCGGCTTTGGTCAGCTTTACCTAGATGACCAAGAAGCTAAAGAAGTCCTTGGTGAAAAATGGACCGACTGGCAGCCAAAATCAGGACAAAGCTGGCACAGCTTCAACGACTACATCAAATACGGTGATAGCGAAGCGTGGGATAAATGGTGGGGCAAAGATTGGATCCGCACCGATATTGGCGACTACGATGCTCCGGGCTACAACGACATCACCATGTCTTTGAACTACCTACCGGATCTCAAAACCGAATCGACTCAGAACACCGGATTACCAAACTTCTTCCGTAATAAAGACACCAATGCGCAAGATGAGCTGCAAACCCCACGTGAACATCTGATTACGTGGTTATCCGATTGGGTGCGCGACTATGGCATTGATGGCTTCCGTGTCGACACCGCTAAACACGTTGAAATGGAAGCGTGGGCAGAGCTTAAAGCCAGCACCACCCAAGCGCTTGCTCAATGGAAGCAAAACAACCCGGACAAAGCCTTGGATGACCTACCTTTCTGGATGACAGGTGAAGTGTGGGCACACAGCGTGGTGAAGAGCCCGTATTTCGATAACGGCTTCGATTCCATCATCAACTTCGAGTTCCAATCTGACGTAGCGCCAAAAGCCCTGAAGTGTTTCGCTCAACTTGATAATGATTACCGCCGCTATGCAGAGCGCATCAATACCGATCCTGAGTTCAACGTATTGAGCTACCTATCTTCACACGATACACAGCTGTTTTGGTCAGCACGCAGCCGCAGCTTTGATGACCAAGCACGTGCAGCAAATGCTCTGATGCTGGCTCCAGGCGCAGTACAGATCTATTACGGTGATGAGATAGCTCGTGATTTTGGCATTACTGGTTCAGATGCTCACCAAGGCACACGCTCAGATATGCCATGGGATAAGATTCATGGCGAGCGTGAAGATCTACTGCAACATTGGCAAAAGTTGGGGGAATTCCGTAAACGCCATCCAGCGGTTGCTCAAGGTAAGCACATCACTCGCAATCAAGAAGGTTACTACGCATTCGAACGCCAATACCAAGACGACAAGGTGCTGATTGTTTACACCGGTGAGTAAATCACACTCTCTCCACCAGCAAGGGAAGCATAAGCTTCCCTTTTTTATTGCTCTTTTTGCCTTTTTATCTCGTACCTCTGGTCTGATGACACACTTTTTTCTTTTTCGGCTTAATTCACACTTTGCGTTAATTACGCATTGAGGTAAGGTCAAGGATTACTCGATAAGCCGATAAAACATCGGCACAAACATACACAAAGCAATCACAATGAATTAGGTATAACGACAAATGCAGTTCTCTAAGTTTGGTGAAAAATTTAATCAGTATTCAGGTATCACGCAGTTAATGGACGATTTGAATGATGGTCTGCGCACACCAGGTGCCATCATGCTCGGTGGAGGTAACCCAGCCGCCATTCCTGCCATGCTCGATTACTTTCGCCAAGCCAGTGAGGAAATGCTCGCCAGTGGAGAGCTCGTCGCCGCCCTCGCCAACTATGATGGTCCGCAAGGCAAAGACGCGTTCGTTAAAGCGTTGGCTCAGTTATTCCGTGAAACTTATGGCTGGGATATTTCTGAGAAAAACATCAGCCTAACTAACGGTAGCCAAAGTGGCTTCTTCTACTTGTTCAACTTGTTGGCAGGTAAACAGCCAGACGGTTCGCACAAGAAGGTGCTACTGCCTATCGCGCCTGAGTACATCGGTTATGGTGATGCAGGCATTGATGAAGATATCTTTGTCTCATACCACCCAGAGATCGAGCTGTTAGATAACGGTCTGTTTAAATACCACGTCGATTTTGAGCAGCTAAAAGTTGATGACTCTGTTGCGGCAATCTGCGCGTCTCGCCCAACCAACCCAACGGGTAACGTACTGACAGACGAAGAAGTACGTAAGCTGGACAAGCTAGCACGTGAGAACAACATTCCGCTGATCATTGATAACGCCTACGGTCTGCCGTTCCCAAATATCATTTTTGAAGATGTCGAACCGTTCTGGAATGAAAACACCATCCTGTGCATGAGCTTATCTAAACTTGGTTTACCAGGCGTGCGCTGTGGCATTGTGATTGCGAGTGAAGAAATCACGCAAGCGTTAACCAATATGAACGGCATCATCAGCTTAGCTCCGGGCAGTGTTGGTCCAGCGCTGGCAAACCACATCATTGGTAAAGGTGATCTGCTTAAACTGAGTTCAGAGGTAATAAAGCCGTTCTATAAGCAGAAGTCGCAACGTGCGGTTGAACTGCTCCAAGAAGCGATTACCGATGAGCGCTTTCGTATTCACAAACCGGAAGGCGCTATATTCTTGTGGTTATGGTTCGATGAACTGCCAATTACGACAATGGAACTGTACCAACGCTTGAAAGCGCGTGGGGTTTTGATTGTTCCGGGTGAATACTTCTTTATTGGTCAGAAGGACGAGTGGGATCATGCACACCAATGCTTGCGTATGAACTACGTTCAAGATGATAAGATGATGCAAAAAGGCATTGCGATTATCGCAGAAGAAGTGGAAAAGGCTTACCGCGAAGGTAAATAGACTTGTTAACTCAGCCGTTGTTCTCTTTGAAATTACGGCTTTGAAATAGCAGCTTTGAAAGCCCCAAACTAAAAAGAGCGCCCATATGGCGCTCTTTCTCATTCTATAACCGGGTGGTTAACTGAAATGTCATCAGCTGATTAGCTGTTTTCAATCAGATTGTTGCCACCGATAGCAATCTTACGCGGTTGCATCGCTTCTGGAATTTCACGAACTAAATCGATATGAAGTAGACCGTTTTCCATTGATGCACCAACGACTTTTACGTAATCCGCAAGTTGGAATTTACGTTCAAAATCGCGCTCCGCAATACCTTGGTAAACGTAGTTTTTACCTTCTTCGGCTTTACGCTCGCCCTTCACGATCAACATGTTTTCGTTTTGAGTCAAATCGAGCTGATCTTCAGCAAAACCAGCGACTGCCATAGTAATACGGTAGTTGTGCTCGTCTTTTTGCTCGATGTTGTATGGAGGGTAACCGCCAGAAGTGTTCTTCGCAGAGCTTGCTTCCATCAGGTTAAACAGACGGTCGAAGCCAATTGCATTACGGTATAGTGGTGAGAAATCTACATTACGCATAATCTATCCTCTTTTAAGCAATAGTCTTAGCCCAGATGAAGGTCATCCACGTGGCGTATTTATGCAAGAAAACGCCGAGCTAAGGGATCCGATGATTCATTCCTCTGACCTACTTTTTAGGTGCGGGGACATGATGTCGAATCTAGGGTCAAGTTGTGTGCTAATACTGAGTATCCTCTCTTGAGCGATCTCGTTTAGCGATTCCAGAGGCGCTGTTCTTCTCTTGTTGAGCAAGTTAGCCATCCCTCTTCATAACTAGATATAAGGTCGAAAAATGGGCTTTCAAGGGCTACGGTGAAAATATTTTAGATCCCCGACTCGATCGTTCCTCCCTCTCGAAGATGACGTCCTAATATACTAATAATGAAAAGCGCCACTTACATCCACTCTTTCCATAAATGTAGAGTTTCAAAGCCAAGCCTCCCCGCCTCCATAGAGTGCAGCCAATTCTTGTGTCTGGTTTCTCTCCACTCAATAAAAAAGCACCACCCGAAGGCAGTGCTTTTAAAATTCTATCAAAAGAAATTTAGATTCGTTTTTCCGCAGGGGGATATGCTTAGTTCTAGGAGAAGGCGCGCAGCATACAAGTGTATGTGAGCACCTTCGACAACGAAATCAGCATATCCAGCAAAGGAAAAATAGTCTAAACGTCTAGGTTTGCTACTTTAAGCGCGTTCTCTTCGATGAAGTTACGACGCGGCTCAACTTGGTCACCCATTAGCGTTGTGAACAATTGGTCTGCGCCTACCGCATCTTCAATGGTTACTTGCATCATGCGACGTGTCTCTGGGTCCATTGTGGTTTCCCAAAGCTGATCTGGGTTCATCTCACCTAGACCTTTGTAGCGCTGTAGACTTAGACCACGACGCGACTCTTTGATTAGCCACTCAAGTGCCGCTGCAAAGCTTGATACCGGCTGAGTACGCTCACCACGTTTGATGTAAGCGCCTTCTTCTAGCAGACCGTCTAGCGCTTCAGATAGATCCGCTAGTTTGCCGTACTCTTTCGAGTTCAGTAGGTCGATGCTTAGTGCGTAGTCATGAGTCACACCGTGAGTACGTACGATGATCTTAGGTAGGTTTAGACCTAGCTCTTCGTGTTGCTCAACTTCGAAGCTGTATTGGCTTGCGCCTACTTCTTTCGCGTTTAGCTGCTCAACAAGCTGCTTTGTCCACGCTTCTACTGTTGCAGCATCATGACATTGCTCTGCCGTTAGACGCGGCGTGTAGATTAGCTCATGAACTAGCGCGCTTGGGTAGCGGCGGCTCATGCGATCCGCTAGCTTGATACCAGCGTTGTATTGCTGAACTAGCTTCTCTAGCGCTTCGCCTGCCAATGCTGGTGCTTCTGCGTTTACGTGTAGCGATGCGTTATCAAGTGCCAAAGCAACTTGGTATTGGTTCATCGCATCTTCGTCTTTGATGTACTGCTCTTGTTTGCCTTTCTTCACTTTGTAAAGCGGTGGCTGAGCAATGTACACATAGCCACGCTCGATAAGCTCTGGCATTTGACGGTAGAAGAAGGTCAACAGTAGCGTACGGATGTGCGAACCATCGACGTCAGCATCGGTCATGATGATGATGTTGTGGTAACGCAGTTTATCCGGGTTGTACTCGTCACGACCGATACCACAGCCTAGTGCAGTGATCAGCGTTGCTACTTCTTGAGAAGAAAGCATCTTGTCGAAACGCGCTTTTTCTACGTTAAGAATCTTACCTTTTAGCGGTAGGATTGCTTGGTTCTTACGGTTACGGCCTTGTTTTGCGGAGCCGCCTGCCGAATCACCCTCCACTATGTATAGTTCAGAGAGTGCTGGATCTTTTTCCTGACAGTCTGCAAGTTTGCCTGGCAGACCTGCTAGGTCTAGTGCGCCTTTACGGCGAGTCATTTCACGAGCTTTACGCGCCGCTTCACGAGCACGAGCTGCATCGATGATTTTCGAACAAACCATCTTCGCTTCTGCCGGGTTCTCAATTAGGAACTCAGACAGTTTCTCACCCATTGCTGATTCAACCGCTGACTTCACTTCAGAAGAAACCAGTTTGTCTTTAGTTTGGCTTGAGAACTTAGGATCAGGCACTTTAACCGAAACAACCGCAGTTAGACCTTCACGCGCGTCATCACCAGAAGTTGCTGTTTTCGCTTTCTTAGAGAAGCCTTCTTTGTCCATGAAAGAGTTCAGTGTACGCGTTAGCGCTGCACGGAAACCGGCAAGGTGAGTACCACCGTCGCGTTGTGGGATGTTGTTAGTGAAACAGTAGATGTTCTCTTGGAAACCGTCATTCCACTGCATCGCCACTTCTACCGAGATACCATCTTCGCGCTCAAAGTCGAAGTGGAAGATTTTCTCGATAATTGGTGTTTTATTGGTGTTTAGGTGCTCAACGAACGCTTGGATACCACCTTCAAACATGAAGTGGTCGCTCTTGTCTGCTTCGCGCTCATCAACCAGTTTGATTGAAACACCAGAGTTCAGGAAAGAAAGTTCACGTAGACGCTTCGCTAGGATGTCGTAGTGAAATTCTGTGTTCGAGAATGTTTCTGCACTTGGCCAGAAACGGATTTGTGTACCAGTTTGGTCAGTATCACCAATTACTGCTAGTGGCGCTTGAGGCTCACCATGATGGTAAGTTTGCGTATGGATATGACCGCCGCGGTGGATAGTCAGAACCACTTTCTCAGACAGTGCGTTTACTACTGAAACACCTACGCCGTGTAGACCGCCTGATACTTTGTATGAGTTATCATCGAACTTACCACCAGCGTGAAGTACCGTCATGATAACTTCTGCAGCAGATACTTTTTCTTCTGGGTGCATTTCTGTTGGAATGCCACGACCATCATCCGTAACTGAAACCGAGTTGTCCTCATGAATTGTCACAACGATGTCTTTACAGTGACCTGCCAACGCTTCATCAATTGAGTTATCCACCACCTCGAAGACCATGTGGTGAAGACCAGTGCCGTCGTCCGTGTCGCCGATGTACATACCTGGACGCTTACGTACCGCATCCAGACCCTTCAGTACCTTAATACTCGATGAATCGTAATTTTCAGACATGAGTTTCTCTCTTCTAGTTTGACTCTATCCTGCCATGTTCCACATGAAACAATTTGCCCGTATCGTCCAACATATCGGCGATTTGGCTTTCAGTGATAGAGCTTACAAATACTTGTGCGCCCGTCTCTTTCAAGCAGTCAGCTAGACGCTTGCGACGTTGGCTGTCTAATTCCGACGCAAAGTCGTCAATTAGGTAAATACATTGTTTGCCGGTCATTTCGGTAAGGTGTTGCCCCTGCGCCACACGCAAAGCACACACCATGAGTTTTAATTGACCGCGTGACAAAACGTCTTCAACTGGCGTTCCGTTCACTTTAATGCGCAAATCAGCTTTATTTGGACCACTAAAGGTGTAACCCAATGACTGATCACGCTCGAAATTCTTTTCTAGTATCTCATGATAAGGGGTGTCTTTGTCCCAACCACGATAATACTTTAATTGGATCTCAAATTCTGGCAAAAACGTCTGACAGATAGTTTCCGCTACGGTTTTCATCTGTTCGATGTATAGCGCTCGCCATTGACTGATGTTTTCAGCCAAATGTGCCATTTCTTGATCCCAATAACTGAGTTCACGATAACTTCTGGCCGTTTTAAGCAGAGCATTGCGTTGCTTGTTAAGACGCTTGAAACGCCCCCATGCATCATAAAAAGCAGGCTCGGTGTGAAACACACCCCAGTCGATGAATGCACGACGATGTTTTGGACCATCCGTTAGTAGATCAAATCCTTCTGGATGTATCAACTGTAAAGGCAAAACTTGTGCAAGTTGCGCCAGTTTTTGTCCAGATTGACCGCCTATTTTAACCTCTGTTGAGCCATCACGCTGCTTATTAATGCCGATAGGTAGCTCAAATTGATCCGAGTTCAAAAAACGACCATGAACAAACAGCTCATCGCACTCATTTTGGATAACTCGACCGGTCAACGAACTCTTGAAAGAGCGACCATGTCCGAGCAAGTAAATGGCTTCTAAAACACTGGTTTTACCGCTGCCGTTCGGTCCAATAAGAAAGTTAAAGCCTGCTGATAGGTCAATATCACAGGCTTTAATGTTTCGAAACTGCTGAATGATGAGGCGAGAAAGTGGCATTCAGATGACTTACAGACGAATTGGCATCACCACGTACATTGCACTATCGTCGTCTGCGTTTTCAATCAACGCACTGGCGTTGGCATCCGACATCGACACACGCACATTGTCGCAACGCAGTGTATTAAGTACATCAAGCACGTAGCTTACGTTAAAGCCGATCTCGATAGCGTCACCTTCAAAGGTCACGTCTAGCATTTCTTCTGCTTCTTCTTGCTCTGGGTTGTTAGCAGTAATGCGCATTTCACTACCCGCAAGATTCACACGAACGCCACGGAATTTTTCGTTAGAAAGAATCGCAGCACGTGAGAAGGCTTGACGTAACTCATCACAACTTGCTTCTAGCGTTTTGTTGGTGCTTTGCGGCAATACGCGGCGATAATCAGGGAAACGACCATCAACCAGCTTAGAAGTGAAGATAAAGTTGTTCACTTCTGCACGTACATTTGAGCTGCCAATTTGTAGTACGACAGGCTGTTCTGGCGCATCCATCAGTTTAACAAGCTCTTGTACCCCCTTGCGAGGCACGATAATTTGCTTTTGCGCAAAATCTGCACCGAGCTGAGTTTGAGATACTGCCATACGGTGACCATCGGTTGCCACGCTGCGTAGCGTCGTACCGTCGATTTCAAACAACATGCCGTTTAGGTAGTAACGAACGTCTTGGTTCGCCATAGAGAATTGTGTTTTTTCAATCAGCGTACGTAGATCAGACTGAGTTAGTGAAACTTCTACTTCACTCTGCCAATCTTCAATGTTTGGGAAATCGTTCGCTGGAAGTGTTGCCAGTGAGAAACGGCTACGACCAGAACGTACCTGTACGCGATCGCCTTCTAATACGAAGGTAATGATGGAGTCATCAGGTAGACCACGACAGATATCAAGAAACTTACGAGAAGGAACGGTAATGCTGCCCGCTTCAAAATCCCCTTCTAGAGTCACTTTGCTCACCAATTCCACTTCCAAATCGGTCGCGGTCATGGATAACACGTTATCTTCTACTTTAAGCAGTAGGTTACCCAGAATTGGTAGGGTTGGTCGACCACCTAATGCGCCCGAAACCTGTTGTAGCGGTTTGATTAAATGACTACGTTCAATAGTAAATTTCATGCTTGGCTCTTTACGCTGTCAGCTCAATTAATGATTTGCTTGGAATACTGTCATTCTAACCGATTAAGAAGACAGGGTGCGAATCAAGTTAGAGTAATCTTCTTTAATATCGTGGCTCTCTTCACGTAGCTGCTCAATCTTGCGACAAGCATGCAGTACAGTGGTGTGGTCACGACCACCAAACGCATCACCAATTTCCGGCAAGCTATGATTAGTCAGCTCTTTTGCCAGCGCCATCGCCAACTGACGAGGACGAGCAACTGAGCGAGAGCGACGCTTAGACAGCAGATCAGCCACTTTAATCTTGTAGTATTCCGCCACTGTCTTTTGAATATTGTCGATAGTAACGAGCTTCTCTTGCAGAGCAAGTAGGTCGCGCAGCGCTTCACGAACGAAATCAATCGTGATTGGGCGACCGGTGAAGTTCGCGTTAGCAATAACGCGGTTAAGTGCCCCTTCCAACTCACGAACGTTGGAACGCAGACGCTTAGCAATAAAGAATGCCACTTCATCTGCTAGGTGGATTTGGTGGTCTTCCGCTTTCTTCATCAAGATCGCTACACGAGTTTCAAGCTCTGGTGGCTCGATCGCGACGGTTAATCCCCAACCGAAACGTGATTTCAGACGATCTTCTACACCGCTGATCTCTTTTGGGTAGCGATCTGAAGTCAAAATGATCTGTTGGTTACCTTCTAGCAATGCGTTAAAGGTATGGAAGAATTCTTCTTGTGAACGCTCTTTATTGGCAAAGAATTGGATATCATCGATAAGCAACGCATCAACACTTCGGTAGTAGCGTTTGAACTCCTCAATCGCATTGTTTTGCAGTGCTTTCACCATATCTTGCACAAAACGCTCAGAGTGCATGTACACCACTTTCGCATTTGGGTTGTTATCCACAATGGCATTACCCACTGCATGCAACAAGTGCGTTTTACCCAAGCCAGTACCACCGTATAGGAACAGCGGGTTATATGCAGCACCTGGGTTATCCGAAACCTGACGAGCAGCAGCAAGACCCAATTGGTTCGACTTACCTTCAACGAAGTTATTGAACTTATGTTTTGGGTTCACATTAGAGCGGTGGTTGATGTCTGCGATCACTTGCGCGTCATCATCCCACGTTTTATGCACAGGCTTACGGGCTTGCAGCTGAGCGGGCGCTGAAGACTCTGCCGCAACATCCGCCGGTGTTCGTGTCGGTGCCGGTTTTGGTGCTGCAACTCGGCGACTGCCAACTTCAAAGCGCAAACTAGGTACATCATTACCGCAGTATTCTTGCAGTAAGCGATTAATGCTATTCAGGTACTTGTCACGAACCCAATCCAACACAAAGCGGTTAGGTGCGAACAAAGTGAGAGTATTGTCATTGAGCTCCGCTTGTAACGGACGAACCCACATACTGAATTCTGTAGCTGGTAGCTCTTCTTGAAGCTGCTGCAAACATTGCAACCAAAGCGAAGATGACACGGTGCCCCCACTGAGTATTTGAATTATCGGAAAAGACTGGCAATTTTACCTGTTGATAACCAAGATCGCCAGCAATTGATCGATGATCCAGTGAATAAGATCTAAGTTATTCACAATATTTTCGCCCAACTTAGTGAGATCAACACATCTTGCCCCAAATTTGCCCACACATTGATCCACATTTAGGCAAAATCAGTCAGATCGAGTCATTGGTGATAACTCTGTGTATGAATTTTCATTCATCGGCTTATTTCGATCGTCACTCATGCTTCTTTCGATCGTTTTTTCATCATTTATCCCTATATCTTGGCTACTATCTATACCAAATAAGATCTTATTACTCTGAGGTCTAGGTTATTGCACTTGGTTATTTCTTTAATTGAGCTAACTGACAGTAGTATTTCCAACCATAAAATTATGGAGATGTATTATGAAAAACTGGATTAAGGTTGCCGTTGCAGCCATCGCTTTATCTGCCGCCACCGTTCAAGCAGCAACTGAAGTCAAAGTTGGTATGTCTGGTCGCTACTTCCCATTCACTTTCGTGAAGCAAGATAAGCTACAAGGTTTTGAAGTGGATATGTGGGATGAGATCGGTAAGCGTAATGATTACAAGATCGAATACGTAACAGCGAACTTTTCTGGTTTGTTTGGCCTACTCGAAACAGGTCGTATTGATACCATCTCGAACCAAATCACGATGACAGATGCGCGTAAAGCAAAATACCTATTTGCTGACCCATACGTAGTAGACGGTGCGCAAATTACCGTACGTAAAGGCAACGATAGCATCCAAGGTGTCGAAGATCTCGCAGGCAAAACCGTTGCTGTTAACCTAGGCTCTAACTTTGAACAGTTGCTACGTGATTACGACAAAGATGGCAAGATCAACATTAAGACTTACGATACTGGTATTGAACACGATGTGGCACTAGGTCGTGCGGATGCTTTCATCATGGATCGTTTGTCTGCCCTAGAGCTGATTAAGAAAACGGGTCTACCGCTTCAACTGGCAGGTGAACCATTTGAAACGATTCAAAACGCTTGGCCATTCGTGGATAACGAAAAGGGTCGTAAGCTACAAGCGGAAGTGAATAAAGCACTTGCAGAAATGCGCGCAGACGGAACAGTAGAGAAGATTTCAGTGAAATGGTTTGGTGCCGACATCACGAAGTAAAACTTCTCTTCTTTTAGGACGCAGGGCTTTATCTCGCGTCCTTTTTTAACTCAATGACAAGGTGGAACTTCGTATTCCACCTTTTCTTTTCTCAAGGTAAGTCGTATGGGATTTGATTTTAATTACATGCTGGAGCTGCTACCGATACTGCTCAAGTATCTTGGCACGACCATGGAAATGGCCACATGGGGATTGGTCTTTTCTTTAATTCTATCCGTCATTTTAGCGAACATTCGCGTATTTAAGCTGCCAGTTCTCAACCAATTGAGCCAACTTTATATCAGCTTCTTCCGTGGTACTCCGCTTTTAGTACAACTGTTTCTGCTCTACTACGGCTTACCGCAAATCTTCCCATTTATGGTGGGAATCGATGCCTTTTCTGCTGCGGTAATTGGTTTAACGCTGCACTTTGCCGCTTATATGGCAGAGAGCATTCGTGCAGCCATCATTGGCATTGATCGCAGCCAAATGGAAGCAAGCTTGTCGGTCGGTATGACAACCACACAAGCGATGCGCCGTGTGATTTTACCGCAGGCAACACGTGTCGCACTGCCTTCATTGATGAACTACTTCATCGATATGATTAAGTCGACATCCCTCGCCTTCACACTTGGTGTTGCAGAAATCATGGCCAAAGCGCAGATGGAAGCTTCGTCTAGCTTCCGTTTCTTTGAAGCGTTCCTTGCTGTCGCTCTGATTTACTGGGGCGTGGTGGTTATCCTGACTCGAGTACAGATTTGGGCAGAAGCGAAATTGAATAAGGCGTACGTACGATGATCAAACTAGAAAACATTCACAAACGTTTTGGCGATACTGAAGTTCTAAAAGGCATTGATCTCGACATCAAACAAGGTGAGATCATCGTTATTATCGGCTCAAGCGGTACTGGCAAGTCGACACTTCTACGTACCGTAAACTTCTTAGAGCAAGCAGACGAAGGCCGCATTACCATCGATGACATTTCGGTCGATACACAAAAACACACCAAAGCAGAAGTGCTTGCTCTACGTCGCCGTACTGGGTTTGTCTTTCAAAACTATGCCCTATTTGCTCATATGAATGCGCGTCAGAACATCGCAGAGGGCTTGATTACTGTTCGAGGATGGAAGAAAGATGACGCGTTAAAACGTGCTCAACAGATTCTGGATGACATTGGTCTTGGGGACAAAGGTGAAAGTTATCCAGCGGCGCTCTCGGGTGGACAACAACAACGTGTGGGTATCGGTAGAGCGATGGCACTGCAACCCGAATTGCTGCTTTTTGATGAACCAACATCAGCTCTGGATCCTGAGTGGGTCGGAGAAGTTCTCTCATTAATGAAGAAGTTAGCGAATCAACACCAAACCATGCTGGTGGTAACGCACGAGATGCAATTTGCCAAAGAAGTCGCTGACAGAGTGATCTTTATGGCTGAAGGCAACATTGTTGAACAAGGTTCTCCACAAGATATCTTCGATAATCCACAAGATCCTCGTTTGAAAAAATTCCTTAACCAAGTGGGAATAGAGTAAAGATCAAGCATCAAGATCAATCGATCCTTGAGATTTGACTCACACTACGTATAATCGCCCGGTCGGAATTTCGTACTCATGAGTCATTGACACATTATGTGAGTGTGATTACAATTCCGCCTCTTTGTTGAGAGGCGTCGGTTGTTCTTCTTTAATAAAGAGCTTCTTTATATAAAGAAAGCAAAATGCCCACGCCGGGTTTAACAAGAACCTAAAACTACTGATCAGTAAAGGTAATTATCATGAAACGCACTTTTCAACCTACAGTTCTAAAGCGCAAGCGTACTCACGGCTTCCGTGCTCGCATGGCAACTAAGAACGGTCGTAAAGTTATCAACGCACGTCGTGCAAAAGGCCGTGCGCGCCTATCAAAATAATCGCTAGTTTATTTTGAACACGTACGCGTTTAATCGGGAGTTACGCTTGTTAACTCCCGAGCATTATCAAAACGTCTTCCAGCAAGCTCATCGAGCTGGCTCGCCTCATTTCACCATCATTGCTCGCAATAACAAACTTTCTCACCCACGATTAGGTTTAGCTGTTCCGAAAAAGCAAATCAAAACTGCTGTCGGTCGTAACCGTTTTAAGCGTTTGGCTCGAGAAAGCTTTCGTAACAATCAACATCAGCTTCCAAATAAAGATTTTGTTGTGATCGCGAAGAAAAGCGCGCAAGATTTAAGCAATGAGGAATTATTTAAGTTGTTTGATAAGCTATGGCATCGCCTGTCTCGCCCTTCACGTGGATAGCCATTGGGCTCGTTAATCTTTATCGCTGGTTTATCAGCCCTCTGATTGGTCCTCGCTGCCGGTTCACACCAACTTGTTCCACTTACGCGCTAGAAGCTTTGAGAGCTCACGGTTTTGTAAAAGGATGTTGGTTATCAGGCAAACGTCTATTAAAATGCCACCCTTTGAATGAAGGGGGGTATGACCCCGTTCCACCAGTCCAAAAACAAGACAGAGATAACTAACGATGGATTCTCAACGTAATATCCTGCTCATTGCTCTGGCACTGGTTTCTTTCTTGCTGTTTCAACAGTGGCAAGTAGCAAAGAACCCAGCACCTCAAGCAGTTGAACAGGCTCAATCAAGCAGTACTCTACCTGCACCATCTTTTGCTGATGAGCTAGACCCAGTTCCAGGTCAACAGCAAGCTTCTGCAAAAACTATCACAGTAACGACTGATGTTTTAACTCTGTCGATCGACACCGTTGGTGGCGATGTGGTACATGCCGACCTTAACAAATACTCTGCTGAACTTGATTCATCAGATCCATTCGTTCTGCTAAAAGACACTAAAGGTCACCAGTTCATCGCGCAAAGCGGTCTAGTGGGTCCTCAAGGTATCGACCTAAGCAGCACTAACCGTCCTCACTACAACGTAAGTGCAGACAGCTTCAAACTGGCTGACGGTCAAGACGAACTACGCGTTCCAATGACGTTCACTGCAAACGGTATCGAATACATTAAAACTTACGTACTGAAACGTGGCAGCTACGCGCTGAACGTGGAATACGATGTAGTGAACAACTCTGGTAACAACGCAACATTTGGTATGTACGCTCACTTGCGTCAAAACCTAATGGACGCTGGTGGTAGCATCACAATGCCAACTTACCGTGGCGGTGCTTACTCAACAGAAGACGTTCGTTACAAAAAATACAGCTTTGAAGACATGCAGGATCGCAACTTGTCTCTCAACCTAGCAGATGGTCAAGGTTGGGCAGCAATGATCCAACACTACTTCGCTGCAGCTTGGATCCCACGTAACGAACCAGGTACTAACCTGTACACTCGCGTGATTGGTAATCTAGGTGATATCGGCGTACGTATGCCAAACAAAACTATCGCGACGGGTGATCAAGCGAAGTTTGAAGCAACGCTTTGGGTTGGTCCTAAACTGCAAAAAGAAATGGCTGCAGTAGCACCAAACCTAGACCTAGTAGTGGACTACGGCTGGCTATGGTTCATCGCTAAACCACTTCACTCACTGCTTGCTTTCATCCAAAGCTTCGTGGGTAACTGGGGTGTAGCAATCATCTGTTTGACCTTCATCGTTCGTGGTGCAATGTACCCACTAACGAAAGCGCAATACACGTCTATGGCGAAAATGCGTATGCTACAGCCTAAGCTGCAAGCTATGCGTGAGCGCATCGGTGATGACCGTCAGCGCATGAGCCAAGAGATGATGGAACTGTATAAGAAAGAGAAAGTGAACCCTCTGGGCGGCTGTCTACCTCTTATCCTACAGATGCCTATCTTCATCGCTCTATACTGGGCACTAATGGAATCGGTTGAGCTACGTCACTCACCATTCTTTGGTTGGATTCACGACCTTTCAGCACAGGACCCTTACTACATCCTGCCGCTACTGATGGGTGCGTCAATGTTCCTAATCCAGAAGATGAGCCCAACAACAGTAACGGATCCAATGCAGCAGAAGATCATGACCTTTATGCCGGTTATGTTTACCTTCTTCTTCTTGTTCTTCCCATCAGGTCTAGTTCTATACTGGTTGGTGTCGAACATCGTTACGCTGATCCAGCAGACTTTGATTTACAAAGCGCTGGAGAAAAAAGGCTTACACACTAAGTAAACCTTTATAGAAAAGCATAAGAAAGGCGGCCAAAAGGTCGCCTTTTTGTTTTTGGCTGATTACAATTCAGCTAACTAATTGGTTCTGGCTCCCTAGGTCTGTAAAACCCTATAGCCCAGCTCAAAAGGCAAGATTATGACTACAGATACGATTGTCGCTCAGGCTACCGCACCCGGTCGTGGTGGTGTCGGCATTATTCGTGTTTCAGGCCCTAAGGCCAATCAAGTGGCACTAGAAGTCACAGGTAAAACGCTAAAGCCTCGCTACGCAGAGTATCTGCCATTCCAAGCGGAAGATGGCACCGTGCTAGACCAAGGCATTGCACTGTACTTCCCTAACCCACATTCGTTCACTGGCGAAGACGTTCTAGAACTTCAAGGTCACGGCGGTCCTGTTGTAATGGACATGCTAATTAAACGTATTCTGGGCATTGATGGTGTTCGTGCAGCCCGTCCTGGCGAATTCTCAGAACGTGCATTCTTGAATGATAAGATGGACTTAACGCAAGCTGAAGCGATCGCAGACTTGATCGATGCAAGCTCAGAAGAAGCGGCAAAATCAGCATTGCAATCGCTGCAGGGTCAGTTCTCACAACGTATTCAAACGCTGGTGGAGTCGTTGATTCACCTACGAATTTACGTTGAAGCAGCGATCGATTTCCCTGAAGAAGAAATAGACTTTCTTGCCGATGGAAAAGTATCAGCCGATCTTCAAGCCATCATCGATAACCTAGATGCTGTGCGTAAAGAAGCAAACCAAGGCGCCATCATGCGTGAAGGTATGAAAGTAGTGATTGCAGGTCGTCCTAATGCGGGTAAATCTAGCCTTCTGAATGCTCTGTCAGGCAAAGAGTCTGCAATTGTGACTGATATTGCCGGTACAACACGTGATGTACTGCGTGAACACATTCACATTGATGGTATGCCTCTACACATTATTGATACTGCCGGTCTGCGTGATGCTTCAGATGAGGTTGAGAAAATCGGTATCGAGCGAGCATGGGACGAAATAGCCCAAGCGGACCGTGTGCTCTTCATGGTAGATGGCACCACGACTGACGCCACGGATCCAAAAGACATATGGCCGGATTTCGTTGATCGCCTACCAAACAATATTGGAATGACGGTGATCCGTAACAAAGCGGATCAAACCGGTGAAGAAATGGGGATCTGCCATGTGAATGATCCAACGTTAATTCGTCTTTCGGCAAAAACAGGCGCAGGTGTGGATGCTTTACGCACCCATTTAAAAGAATGTATGGGCTTCTCAGGCAATACGGAAGGCGGCTTTATGGCTCGTCGTCGCCATCTCGATGCATTAGAACGTGCAGCTCAGCACCTACAAATAGGTCAAGAACAGCTTGAAGGCTTCATGGCTGGCGAGATTTTGGCAGAAGAACTGCGTATCACTCAGCAACACTTGAACGAGATTACCGGAGAGTTCAGTTCCGATGACCTCCTTGGACGAATCTTCTCCTCATTCTGTATCGGTAAATAGTAAAACGCGCGGTGTCAGGCATAAGCTTAACACCGCGTTTCTTTTTGTACTGACGAACAACTGCAACTTGTCGTTGGTATGACTTATAAAGGAAGACACATGATCCACATTATTACAGGCAGTACTCTCGGTGGTGCGGAATACGTTGGTGATCACCTAAGTGATCTACTCAATGAGAACGGATTGGAAACAACGATCCACAATCAACCAGAGTTGTCGTCGATCGAGAATCGAGGCACTTGGTTAGTTATCACTTCAACTCACGGTGCAGGTGAATATCCAGACAATATCCAACCTTTCATCAACGCACTGCAAAATACGCCACCAAAAATGGCGGATGTGAAGTTCGCCGTCATCGCAATTGGTGATTCAAGCTACGATACATTCTGTGCAGCAGGTCAGCATGCATATGACCTACTAGAAGATATTGGTGCAACACCTTTAGCAGATTGCTTGAAAATAGACGTGCTTAACCATGATGTACCTGAAGACGCAGCAGAAGCTTGGTTAAACGAGAACCTCGCACGTTTTTCTGCTTAATCCCCCTTTCACAGAGCCGAATTACGGCTCTGTTTTTCCTCTTTGTGAATAACTCCTATCAGCCAGCACCGTTCAACCGCTCAAAAAACACCCAAAACATCTGTGGATAAGTAAGGTAAGATCCAGTGACTTTCCTTTAGTTATCCAAATAACAACTTAGATCTTTTTTTAGCCCTGTGCATAACCATCGATTTTGATCTCAGGAAATCCTCGATCAGATCAAATCATGATCACAAGATTTGATCCAAAGAAGATCCATGATCTTGTTGATCATTTTCCAGTTATCCACAGAAACTTGCGATCCTAATAATAGATCCAATAAAAGATCATATATATAGATCTTATATATATAGTCTTAAGGTCTAAAATGTGAAAAGCGAGAAAACGATTCTCTCTCATAGATAAAAAAGGTAAAATACCGCTCTTTTTTATCTGTCCATTAAATCCTTTGAATACCTGAGGTCAGTTCATGCTTTATCACGAAAACTTTGACGTCATTGTTGTTGGTGGCGGACACGCAGGAACGGAAGCCGCGCTCGCATCTGCACGCACAGGACAAAAAACCCTTCTCCTTACCCATAACATCGATACATTAGGCCAGATGTCTTGTAATCCGGCGATTGGTGGTATCGGTAAAGGTCACTTAGTAAAAGAAGTGGATGCTATGGGCGGTCTGATGGCTGAAGCCATTGACCATGCAGGTATTCAATTCCGAACGCTAAATGCTTCCAAAGGTCCAGCGGTTCGAGCTACACGAGCTCAAGCAGACCGTGCTCTATACAAAGCATACGTACGCAACGCATTAGAAAATGCGCCAAATCTAACTCTGTTCCAGCAATCGGTCGACGATCTGATTGTGGAGCAAGATCGTGTGGTTGGCGTTGTGACACAAATGGGGCTGAAATTCCACGCGAAAGCTGTGGTATTAACGGTTGGTACTTTCCTTGGTGGTAAGATCCACATTGGTATGGAAAGTTCATCCGGTGGTCGTGCTGGTGATCCACCATCGATTGCATTGGCGGATCGATTACGTGAACTACCATTCCGAGTTGATCGATTAAAAACAGGTACGCCACCGCGTATTGATGCTCGAAGCGTTGATTTCTCAGTGCTAGAAGCGCAGCATGGTGACAACCCGACACCTGTATTTTCATTTATGGGGAAACGAGAGCACCATCCACGTCAGATCCCATGTTTTATCACTCACACCAATGAGCAAACTCATGAAGTGATCCGTAATAACCTTGATCGTAGCCCAATGTACGCTGGTGTGATCGAAGGTATCGGTCCACGCTACTGTCCGTCTATCGAAGACAAAGTGATGCGCTTTGCGGATAAAAACAGTCACCAAATCTTTATTGAGCCAGAAGGTTTAACGACGCACGAGTTATACCCTAATGGTATTTCCACCAGTTTGCCGTTTGACGTTCAAGTTCAAATCGTTCGCTCAATGAAAGGGTTTGAAAACGCACACATTGTTCGTCCTGGTTATGCGATTGAATACGATTTCTTCGACCCTCGTGATTTGAAGCAAACGTACGAAACCAAATTCATCAATGGTTTGTTCTTCGCGGGGCAAATCAACGGTACAACAGGTTATGAAGAAGCCGCTGCACAGGGTTTAATGGCTGGTCTTAATGCAAGTTTGCACAGTCAAGGCAAAGAAGGCTGGAGCCCTCGTCGTGACCAAGCTTACATGGGGGTTCTAATTGACGATCTGTCGACCATGGGTACCAAAGAACCGTACCGAATGTTCACGTCTCGAGCGGAATACCGTTTGTTGCTACGTGAAGATAACGCCGATTTGCGTTTGACAGAAAAAGCACGTGAACTTGGTTTGATTGATGATGTTCGTTGGGCACGTTTCAACGAAAAAATCGACAACATGGAAACTGAGCGCCAACGCTTAAAGTCGACCTGGATGAATCCAAATTCAATTGGTATCGATGAATTAAACAAGCTGCTGAAAACGCCAATGGCGCGTGAAGCAAGTGGTGAGGATCTTCTTCGTCGCCCAGAGATCTCATACTCACAATTGACCGAGCTCGAAGCTTTTGCTCCGGCATTGGAAGATCAACAAGCTGCTGAGCAAGTTGAAATTCAGGTTAAGTACGATGGTTACATCAAGCGTCAACAAGAAGAGATCGAAAAATCACTGCGCCATGAGCACACTAAGTTGCCAGCTGATTTGGATTACAAAGACGTGAAAGGTCTTTCCAATGAAGTCGTTGCAAAGCTGACAGAAGCGAAACCAGAAAGCATTGGTATTGCATCTCGCATCTCGGGCATTACCCCTGCGGCGATTTCTATTTTGCTTGTTCACCTGAAGAAGCACGGTTTGCTGAAGAAAGGTGAGGAAGAATAATGAGCGCTTTACGTACCAGATTAGACGAGCTGATCGCACAAACCGATTTAGACGTGTCTGAAAAGCAACGCGAGCAGTTAGTCGGTTACGTCGAATTGCTCGACAAGTGGAACAAAGCTTACAACTTGACGTCGGTCCGTGATCCGCTTGAGATGTTAGTGAAACATATCCTTGATAGCATCATCGTTAGCACTCACTTACCGGGTGAGCGCTTTATCGATGTTGGCACAGGACCTGGTTTACCTGGCATTCCACTCGCAATCATGAACCCTGAGAAGACGTTCTTCTTGCTCGATAGCCTTGGTAAGCGCATTCGTTTTCTCAAGCAAGTTGTGCACGCACTTGGGTTGAAAAATGTGACACCAATTCAAAGTCGCGTTGAAGAATTCCAGCCAGAAGAAAAATTTGATGGCGTTTTGAGTCGAGCTTTTGCTTCAATGACGGACATGGTGGAATGGTGTCATCATTTGCCTAAACAAGATTCAGGGGTGTTTCTTGCGTTGAAAGGACAACACCCTAAAGATGAAATAGATCAGCTTCCTGAATGGTGTAGTGTGACGGAGATCATATCTTTAGCTGTTCCTGAGTTGGAAGGTGATCGTCATCTAGTAATCTTATCGCGCAAGGAAAATTAGCGAGGTAATCGTGGGTAAAATTGTAGCAATCGCCAACCAGAAAGGTGGGGTCGGCAAAACAACAACGTGCATTAACTTAGCAGCTTCGATGGCGGCAACAAAGCGCAAAGTTTTGGTGATCGATCTCGACCCTCAAGGCAATGCTACTATGGCTAGTGGTGTCGACAAGTACATGGTTGACGCGACAGCGTATGATCTTTTGGTTGAAGATACCCCTTTTGATCAAGTGGTTTGCACACAAACCACTGGGAAATACGATCTGATTGCAGCGAACGGTGACGTGACTGCTGCAGAAATCAAATTGATGGAAGTATTCGCGCGTGAGGTTCGTCTCAAAAACGCCCTTGCGCCAGTTCGCGATAACTATGATTTCATCTTTATTGATTGTCCTCCTTCTCTAAACCTTCTTACAATCAACGCAATGGCCGCAGCCGACTCTGTGCTGGTGCCGATGCAATGTGAATACTTTGCGTTAGAAGGTTTAACTGCTCTTATGGATACAATCAGCAAGTTAGCGGCCGTGGTTAATGAGAACCTCAAAATTGAAGGTTTACTGCGTACCATGTACGACCCACGTAACCGCCTATCTAATGAAGTATCCGATCAACTTAAAAAACACTTTGGTAGTAAAGTTTACCGTACTGTGATCCCACGTAATGTGCGTTTGGCCGAAGCGCCGAGCCACGGTAAACCAGCTATGTACTATGACAAGTACTCAGCTGGCGCCAAAGCGTATCTTGCTTTAGCGGGCGAAATGCTCCGCCGCGAAGAAATCCCAGTTTAACTCTAACCTAAGGAATTCCTCCTATGTCTAAGCGTGGTCTAGGAAAAGGACTGGATGCGTTGTTGTCGACCAGTTCGTTAGCTCGTGAAAAACAGCACATTGCATCGCAAAGCCAAGCGTTGTCGGCTGATGGCGAGTTGACTGATTTGGCTATTGGTCAATTGCAGCCGGGTGTTTACCAACCGCGTAAAGATATGGCTCCAGAAGCGCTAGAAGAACTAGCCGCTTCGATTCAATCGCAAGGCATTATTCAGCCAATCGTGGTTCGCCAAGTGGCAAGCGGTCAGTTTGAAATCATCGCAGGTGAGCGTCGTTGGCGTGCGGCAAAGCAAGCCGGTCTAAAACGTGTACCTTGTTTGGTGAAAAAGGTCGAAGACCGTGCTGCGATAGCGATGGCGTTGATTGAAAACATTCAGCGCGAAGATTTGAACGTGATTGAAGAAGCGCAAGCGCTTGAACGTCTACAAGATGAATTCACGTTGACACATCAGCAAGTGGCCGATGTGATCGGAAAATCGAGAACGACCGTGAGTAACCTATTACGTCTAAATCAGTTGGAAATTGATGTAAAAGGTCTGGTTGCAGATAAAAAATTGGAAATGGGTCATGCTCGAGCTCTGTTAGCGTTAGAAGGCGAACAGCAGGTCGAAGTGGCGCAACAAGTAGCTAAGAAGCAAATGACTGTTCGCCAAACCGAACAGTTAGTAAAAAAGTGCTTAGCCCCACAGAATGAGCAAAAAGCTCAACAAGAAGATATCGAAGCAGAGCAAATGTCGCATAAATTGAGTCAACTGCTTGATGCTAAGGTTTCTTTGGTCCGTTCTGCAAACGGCAAAGCGAAAGTGACGATAAGTCTTGATGAGCCTCACAAATTGGATCAACTGATTGCCAAGCTAGAGGCCTAGATGAGATAATTGATTTAGGTCAATTAATCAAAATAATCGAATTTTGTGTGAAAGTTGTCGGATTGTAAACAAAACTGTAAGTTTTTGATGCAATATAATTGCATTCAATTGTTCTCACCGTATAATTTTCGCCAATTTCCCTGCACAGAGAGTTTAGTGCAAAGTGGATATTACTAGAGGTACGAATACATGGTAGCTGCGTTAGCTAGACCAGGACGAGAGCTCGCAAAGCAATTGTTAATGATCCAGTCTGGCGCGGTTATTTTTGTGGCTGCAGGAATGGCGATAGCCGTGAATCCTGAATGGGGAATTTCAGCGCTGGTTGGTGGGGGCATTTTTGTTGTTGCCAATGCTGTCTTTGCGTTATGTGCTTTTATGTTTAGTGGGGCTCGCGCTGCCAAGCGTATCGCGGCTTCTTTCTATACAGGCGAAGTTCTGAAAATCCTCATCACGGTTGTGTTGTTCTACGTAGCCTACATGTATATGCAGGTGGAACTTGTTCCCCTCAAACTAACCTATTTGCTGGTACTAGGTATTAATATCTGTGCACCAGTGCTATTCATTAACAACAAAAAATAGGATGAGTTATGGCTGCGCCAGGTGAAGCGCTAACATCGTCCGGTTACATTGCCCACCACCTTACTAACCTATCTCTTTACAAGTTAGGTCTAGTAGCGGAGGAGACAAGTTTCTGGAACGTACATATCGATAGCCTGTTTTTTTCTTGGTTTACTGGTTTAATCTTCCTCGGAATTTTTTACAAAGTAGCGAAGAGAACAACAGCGGGTGTACCGGGTAAGCTTCAGTGTGCTGTAGAAATGATCGTTGAATTTGTCGCGGAAAACGTCAAAGACACGTTCCATGGACGCAACCCACTGATCGCGCCTTTAGCACTGACTATCTTTTGTTGGGTATTTTTGATGAACGTGATGGACTTAGTTCCTATCGACTTCTTACCGTACCCAGCAGAGCATTGGCTAGGTATCCCTTATCTTAAGGTTGTACCGTCTGCTGATGTGAATATCACCATGGCTATGGCTCTAGGCGTTTTCGCATTGATGATCTACTACAGCATCAAAGTGAAAGGTCTAGGTGGATTCGCAAAAGAACTTGCACTACATCCATTCAATCACCCACTGATGATTCCGTTTAACCTACTGATTGAAGTGGTATCGCTACTAGCGAAGCCTCTATCACTTGGTATGCGTCTATTCGGTAACATGTTCGCGGGTGAGGTTGTATTCATTCTTTGTGCGGCAATGCTACCATGGTACTTGCAATGGATGGGTTCACTACCGTGGGCAATCTTCCATATCTTGGTTATTACGATTCAAGCCTTCGTATTCATGATGTTGACAATTGTTTACCTGTCAATGGCACACGAAGACTCTGATCATTAATTTTTTAAGCTTTTTATTTGGGCACTAAGCCAACAACTATAAATTGGAGATAGTAATGGAAACTTTACTGAGCTTTTCTGCAATCGCCGTAGGTATTATCGTCGGTCTTGCTTCTCTTGGTACAGCGATTGGTTTCGCACTACTAGGTGGTAAATTCCTAGAAGGTGCAGCACGTCAACCAGAAATGGCTCCTATGCTACAAGTTAAGATGTTCATCATCGCAGGTCTACTTGATGCGGTTCCAATGATCGGTATCGTAATCGCGCTACTATTCACATTCGCAAACCCATTCGTTGGTCAACTAGGTTAATCACCTTTAACTCGGGACGAGCTCAGGCTTGTCACTGATTAACACTAAGTCCAAATAGAGGGGTAGCTGTTGTGAACATAAACGCAACTCTGCTAGGTCAAGCAATCTCGTTCGCACTATTTGTGTGGTTCTGCATGAAGTATGTATGGCCACCATTGATGCAAGCGATCGAAGAGCGTCAGAAGAAAATTGCTGATGGTCTTCAAGCAGCGGAACGTGCTGCAAAAGACTTGGATCTAGCACAAGCCAACGCTTCTGATCAGATGAAAGAAGCGAAGCGCACAGCAACTGAGATCATCGACCAAGCGAACAAGCGTAAGTCTCAAATTATTGATGAAGCTCGCGAGGAAGCTCAGGCAGAACGCCAGAAAATCCTAGCGCAAGCGGAAGCAGAACTTGAAGCTGAACGTAATCGTGCACGCGATGAGCTGCGCAAACAAGTTGCTACTCTGGCTGTAGCTGGTGCTGAGAAAATCCTTGAGCGTACTATCGATAAAGACGCTCAGAAAGATATTCTCGACAACATTACTGCAAAACTTTAAGTCTGGGGGCGCATATGTCTGATTTGACTACAATCGCACGCCCCTATGCTAAAGCAGCCTTCGACTTTGCTGTAGACAAAGATCAGCTAGACCAATGGGGTCAAATGCTATCTTTTGCTGCTGAAGTTGCCAAAAACGAACAAATGAATGAACTTCTAACGGGTTCTGTTTCTGCTGACAAAATGGCAGAAATCTTTGTTGCAGTTTGTGGCGAACAAGTTGATGCGCACGGTCAAAACCTGATTAAGGTAATGGCTGAGAATGGCCGTCTGACGGCCCTTCCTGATGTTTGTGAACAATTCTTCCTATTGAAGAAAGAGCATGAGAAAGAAATCGATGTTGAAGTAATTTCAGCAAGCGAACTTTCTGATGAACAACTTGCAAACATTGGCAGCAAACTTGAAGTGCGTCTTGAACGCAAAGTGAAGCTGAATTGCAGTGTAGATGAGACCCTACTTGGTGGGGTTATTATTCGAGCCGGAGACCTAGTCATCGATGACTCAGCGCGTGGTCGTTTGAACCGCCTGAGCGATGCATTGCAGTCTTAATGGGGATTGGAGCATGCAACTTAATTCCACGGAAATTAGCGATCTGATCAAACAACGTATCGAATCTTTCGAAGTTGTTAGTGAAGCTCGCAACGAGGGTACTATCGTATCGGTAAGCGATGGTATCATCCGCATCCACGGCCTAGCGGACGTGATGCAAGGTGAAATGATTGAATTACCGGGTGGCCGTTATGCACTAGCACTTAACCTTGAGCGTGACTCGGTTGGTGCGGTAGTAATGGGCCCATATGCTGACCTTAAGGAAGGCATGAAAGTTACAGGTACTGGTCGCATTCTTGAAGTGCCAGTTGGTCCAGAACTTCTAGGTCGCGTAGTGAACACACTAGGTGAGCCTATCGATGGTAAAGGTCCAATCGAAGCTAAATTGACTTCGCCTGTAGAAGTAATCGCACCAGGTGTAATCGACCGTAAATCGGTAGACCAACCTGTGCAAACTGGTTACAAATCAGTTGACTCAATGATCCCAATCGGTCGTGGTCAGCGTGAGCTTGTAATCGGTGACCGTCAGACTGGTAAAACAGCAATGGCGATCGACGCGATTATCAACCAGAAAGACTCTGGTATTTTCTCAATCTACGTAGCAATCGGTCAGAAAGCATCGACTATCGCTAACGTAGTTCGCAAACTAGAAGAGCACGGCGCGCTAGCTAACACTATCGTTGTTGTTGCATCTGCTTCTGAATCTGCAGCGCTACAATATCTAGCGCCATACGCAGGTTGTGCGATGGGTGAATACTTCCGTGATCGCGGTGAAGACGCACTGATTGTTTACGATGATCTATCTAAGCAAGCGGTAGCTTACCGTCAGATCTCTCTACTACTAAAACGTCCACCAGGCCGTGAGGCATTCCCAGGTGATGTATTCTACCTACACTCGCGTCTACTAGAGCGTGCAGCTCGTGTAAACGAAGAGTACGTAGAGCGTTTCACTAACGGTGAAGTGAAAGGTAAGACTGGTTCTCTAACTGCTCTTCCTATCATTGAAACTCAAGCTGGTGACGTTTCAGCATTCGTACCGACTAACGTAATCTCGATTACCGATGGTCAGATCTTCCTACAAACTGAGCTATTCAACGCAGGTGTACGTCCAGCGGTTGACCCAGGTATCTCAGTATCTCGTGTAGGTGGTTCAGCTCAGACGAAAATCATCAAGAAGCTATCAGGCGGTATCCGTACTGCACTAGCTCAGTACCGTGAACTAGCGGCATTCGCGCAGTTCTCGTCTGACCTTGATGAAGCGACGAAGAAACAGCTAGACCACGGTCAAAAAGTTACAGAACTAATGAAGCAAAAGCAGTACGCTCCAATGTCTGTATTTGACCAAGCACTAGTAATCTTCGCGGCAGAGCGCGGCTATTTAGCAGATGTTGAACTAAGCAAACTGCTAGATTTCGAAGCGGCTCTACTATCGTACGCTCGCGGTCAATACGCTGAATTCGCAGCTGAGATCGACAAGACGGGTGCATACAACGATGAAGTTGAAGCTCAGTTGAAGAAACTGACTGACGACTTCGTAGCAACCCAAACTTGGTAATTAGGTCGGTGGCAGTTTCTGCCACCAACTAACGGAGAGTAACGATGGCCGGCGCAAAAGAGATACGTAATAAAATCGGTAGTGTTAAAAGCACTCAGAAAATTACGAAAGCGATGGAAATGGTAGCAGCTTCAAAAATGCGTCGTTCTCAAGACGCAATGGAAGCTTCTCGTCCATACGCTGAAACAATGCGTAAAGTGATCGGTCATGTGGCTAACGCAAACCTAGAGTACCGTCATCCGTACCTAGAAGAGCGTGAAGCTAAACGTGTTGGTTACATCATCGTTTCGACAGACCGTGGTCTGTGTGGTGGTTTGAACATTAACGTGTTCAAGAAAGCCGTTACAGACATGCAATCATGGAAAGAGAAAGGTGCTGAAGTTGAACTGGCTGTAATTGGTTCAAAAGCAACAGCTTTCTTTAAACATGGTGGCGCAAAAGTTGCGGCACAGGTTTCTGGTTTGGGTGATAGCCCAAGCCTAGAAGACCTAATCGGTTCTGTTGGCGTAATGCTTAAGAAATACGATGAAGGTGAACTGGATCGTCTATATGTGGTGTTCAACAAGTTTGTGAACACTATGATTCAGCAACCAACGATCGATCAATTGCTACCTTTGCCTAAATCGGACAGCGAAGAGATGCAGCGTGAGCACTCATGGGACTACATCTATGAGCCTGAGCCAAAACCTCTATTAGACACACTTCTAGTGCGTTACGTAGAGTCTCAGGTATACCAAGGTGTGGTTGAGAACCTTGCTTGTGAGCAAGCGGCTCGAATGATTGCGATGAAGGCTGCAACGGATAACGCAACCAACTTGATTGAAGATTTAGAACTTGTGTACAACAAAGCCCGTCAGGCTGCGATCACACAAGAACTATCGGAAATCGTTGGTGGTGCATCTGCGGTTTAAGCTTAGGTAAAACGAAATAGTTTAGAGGATTAACGATGGCTACAGGTAAGATCGTACAGATCATCGGTGCGGTAGTCGACGTAGAGTTCCCACAGAGCGAAGTACCAAGTGTATATGACGCTCTAAACGTTACAGAATCTAAAGAGCGTCTAGTTCTTGAGGTTCAACAACAGCTAGGCGGTGGCGTAGTTCGTTGTATCGTAATGGGTAGCTCTGATGGTTTACGTCGTGGCGTTGAAGTGGTTAACACTGGCGCTCCAATTTCAGTACCAGTAGGTACTAAAACTCTAGGTCGTATCATGAACGTCCTAGGTGACGCGATTGATGAGCGTGGTGAGATCGGTGCAGAAGAGGTTTACTCTATTCACCGTGAAGCACCAAGCTACGAAGAGCAATCAAACGAAACAGCACTTCTAGAAACTGGTGTTAAAGTAATCGACTTGGTTTGTCCATTCGCTAAGGGTGGTAAAATCGGTCTATTCGGTGGTGCAGGTGTAGGTAAGACCGTTAACATGATGGAGCTTATCAACAACATCGCACTTCAACACTCAGGTCTATCAGTATTTGCTGGTGTTGGTGAACGTACTCGTGAAGGTAACGATTTCTACTTCGAGATGCAGGAAGCGGGCGTTGTAAACGTTGAGAATCCTGAAGAATCTAAAGTAGCGATGGTTTACGGTCAGATGAACGAGCCACCAGGCAACCGTCTACGTGTTGCACTGACTGGTCTAACAATGGCAGAACGTTTCCGTGACGAAGGTCGTGACGTACTTCTGTTCGTTGATAACATCTACCGTTACACGCTTGCAGGTACTGAGGTATCAGCACTTCTAGGTCGTATGCCTTCTGCGGTAGGTTACCAGCCAACTCTTGCAGAAGAGATGGGTGTACTTCAGGAGCGTATCACGTCAACTAAGCAAGGTTCTATCACGTCTGTACAGGCGGTATACGTACCTGCGGATGACTTGACTGACCCGTCTCCAGCAACAACGTTCGCGCACTTGGATGCAACGGTTGTACTTAACCGTAACATCGCAGCTATGGGTCTATACCCTGCGATCGACCCACTAGATTCGACTTCTCGTCAGCTAGACCCACTAGTAGTTGGTCAAGAGCACTACGACACAGCTCGTGGCGTTCAGCAGACACTTCAGCGCTACAAAGAGCTGAAAGATATCATCGCGATTCTAGGTATGGACGAGCTATCTGAAGAAGATAAGCAAGTTGTATCTCGTGCACGTAAGATTGAGCGTTTCCTAACTCAGCCTTACCACGTAGCGGAAGTATTTACAGGTGACCCAGGCGTTTACGTACCTCTTAAAGAGACACTACGTGGCTTCAAAGGTCTACTAGCTGGTGAATACGATGACATTCCAGAGCAAGCGTTCATGTACTGCGGTACGATTGACGATGCTATCGAGAATGCGAAGAAGCTATAAGGCTAACTAGGAGGCGATATGGCACCAATAACCTTTCACCTAGACGTAGTAAGCGCTGAGAAACGTATTTTCTCTGGTCGTGTAGAAACGTTTCAGGTGACCGGTAGCGAAGGTGAACTGGGTATTTTCCACGGTCACACTCCGCTGCTGTCCGCTATTAAGCCTGGTATGGTGCGTATTGTGAAACAGCACGGCCACGAAGAGTTCATTTATGTCTCTGGTGGTATGGTCGAAGTTCAGCCTGGTACTGCTACAGTACTGGCTGATACTGCGATTCGTGGTGAAGATCTAGACGCAGCGAAGGCAGAAGAAGCCAAGCGCCGCGCTGAGGAGCAAATCCAGAATCAGCATGGTGACATGGACTTCGCACAAGCGGCCAGTGAACTGGCTAAAGCCATTGCTCAGCTACGAGTTATCGAGCTGACCAAAAAGCGTCGCTAAGCTCAATTAGCAACGTTGCATGAAAAAAGGCGGCCAATTGGTCGCCTTTTTGATTAATTTTAGTTGGAAATTTACATCTCACCATTAACTAATCCTTCCAAGGTGTTTAAAATAACGCCCAATTAAAATAGAACGTCAATAGGTTATTAATGAAATTCAGTGCTGTGATCCTTGCTGCGGGTAAAGGTACCCGTATGTATTCAAACATGCCTAAAGTGCTACACACTTTGGCAGGGAAGCCAATGGCAAAACATGTTATCGATACATGTACAGGTCTTGGTGCACAAAACATCCACCTAGTATATGGTCACGGTGGTGATCAAATGCAGCAAACGCTAGCAGAAGAGCCGGTTAATTGGGTACTGCAAGCGGAGCAACTAGGTACAGGTCACGCGGTTGATCAAGCGTCTCCGAAGTTTGAAGACGATGAAAAAGTACTGGTGCTTTACGGTGATGTTCCACTGATTTCAGCTGAAACGATTGAAAACCTATTAGATGCACAACCAACAGGCGGTATTGCACTACTAACAGTGATGCTAGACAACCCAATGGGTTACGGTCGTATCATTCGCAAAAATGGTCCAGTAGTGGCGATCGTCGAGCAAAAAGACGCAACAGAAGAGCAGAAGCTCATCAAAGAATGTAATACCGGTGTGCTGGTGGCGACAGGTGGTGACCTGAAACGCTGGCTTGCTGGTCTAAATAATGAAAACGCACAAGGCGAATACTACTTAACAGACGTTATCGCGGCAGCACACGATGAAGGTCGCGCGGTTGAGGCTGTGCACCCAGTAAACGCGATTGAAGTAGAAGGCGTTAACGACCGTGCTCAACTGGCTCGTCTTGAGCGTGCATTCCAATCAATGCAAGCACAGAAGCTATTAGAGCAAGGCGTAATGCTGCGTGATCCAGCACGTTTCGACCTACGCGGTGAACTGCAATGCGGTATGGATTGTGAAATCGATGCAAACGTGATCATCGAAGGTAAAGTATCACTGGGTGATAACGTCGTAATCGGTGCTGGTTGCGTACTGAAAGACTGTGAAATCGATGATAACACGGTGGTTCGTCCTTACAGTGTGATTGAAGGTGCAACAGTTGGTGAAGAATGTACAGTTGGTCCATTCACACGCCTACGCCCTGGCGCAGAAATGCGTAACGATTCTCACGTAGGTAACTTCGTAGAAGTGAAAAACGCACGTATCGGCGAAGGCTCTAAAGCGAACCATCTGACTTACCTAGGTGATGCTGAGATCGGTCAACGTACTAACATCGGTGCAGGTACCATCACTTGTAACTACGATGGTGCGAACAAGTTTAAGACCATCATTGGTAACGACGTCTTCGTTGGCTCAGATAGCCAGCTTGTTGCGCCAGTGACGATTGCTGATGGTGCAACGATTGGTGCTGGTACGACATTAACCAAAGACGTTGCAGAAGGTGAGCTTGTGATTACTCGCGCGAAAGAGCGCAAAATTACCGGTTGGCAACGCCCGGTAAAACAAAAGTAAGCCTCAGCTGCTTTCTTTAACCGAAATAAACCAAAGCCGCTCATCTGAGCGGCTTTGTTGTATCTAGTGTTGTGAAAGGGAGAGTTTAGTGACTCGGAATCGCTATGCGTTTTTCTAGCCAGCGAACCGCTTGAGAGACCAAAAGAATCAGTACCAAGTACTCTAAGACGAGAAATGTATAGATCTCTAATGGTAAGTACTCATTCACGACCAATTCATTAGCACGCCTTGTTAAGTCGCTTAGACCGATTACGCTGACTAACGAACTCATCTTAAGGATATAAACGAATTGATTCCCCAGCGGCGGTAAGATTTGGCGAAATGCTTGTGGAAGGATCACTAAGCGCATTTTTTGCCAGTAGTTTAACCCTAATGACTCCGCTGCCTCGTGTTGTCCGCGACTGATGGCTTGGATTCCCCCTCTAAATACTTCCGCCATAAAGGCACTTTCTGCGATAGTTAGCGCAATGACACCTGCCCAAAAGTGGTTTAAGGATACATCGAGTAACGTTGGCATTCCGTAATACACCCACAGCAACAATACCAAAACGGGAATAGAGCGGATCACTTCCACATAAACGCGGTTGATCCACTTGAGCACTGGAGAGTCAGAAAGGGCGGGAAGAGCAATGATCAATCCGATGGTCATTGCAAACAGCATGCTGAGTAGTGACACTTGGATCGTGTCATTAAAACCGGCGACCAAAAACTTGATGTTTGTCAGCCCTTGCTCGGTTGATGGGTCAAGCACATACCAGCCCCACTGATAATCGGAACAACCGGTGAGAAACAGCAGCGAAACTAAGCATAGATGTCGATAGTTCACATTTACTCCCTGAACTGACTAAAAAACTTCCTTTGTTGCTGCTATGTTATCAATGAAGCCGTACTAATGGTTAATAATTAAAGGGAATATCTCCTACCGTCATTCTTTTAAGGGAATAGAAAATGAAAAAAACTTTGCTTGCGCTAGGAATGTGTTTGCTTGCGATAACTCAAGTCGCTCATGCAGAAAGTCGTCTACAAGAGATCTTAGATAAAGGTGTGTTGCGTGTCGGGACGACAGGGGATTGGAATCCGATGACGATGAAAGATCCAGCGACCAATAGCTATCGTGGTTTTGATATCGACGTCACCTCTGAGCTTGCTAAAGATCTTGGTGTTAAGGTGGAATACGTCGCGACCGATTGGAAAACGCTAGTCAATGGCATTACTGCCAACAAATACGATATTACGGGTAGTGCATCATTGAATATGTCACGAGCGAAAGTTGCGGGTTATAGCCAACCGTATTTCTACCTTGCGTTTGTTCCTGTTGTACAAAAGAAAGACTTAGCGAAGTTCTCTGATTGGGCTGACTTTGACAAACCTGATGTAAAAGTGGCGGCTACGCTGGGGACAGTGCAAGAAAAGATGGTCAAAGATTTCTTTCCATCTGCACAACATATTGTGATTGAAGCGCCTGCGCGTGATTTCCAAGAATTATTAGCTCGCCGCGCTGATGTATCGGTAACATCCAATGTAGAAGCGGCAACGTTGGTGACCAAGTTTAAGCAACTAGCGATAGTGCCGGTGAAGGAGCCTCGTAAGCCTACCCCTATTGCGATGCTGCTACCTCAAGATGATCAAGTATGGATTAATTACATCAATCATTGGGTTGAGTTGAAGAAAACCCAAGGCTTCTTTGAGCAAACCGCTGAAAAGTGGGGACTGAAGAGCATGTAAGTTCGTTGCTTATTGTTACCAATACAGAATAAAAGAGCCGCTCAGCAGCGGCTCTTTGTTTTAAGATAACTTTGAATTGAATCTAAAGCTCGTCTTCACTCACTACGCGAGCATTGTCTGGAGTTGTGAAGTGTTTAGACAATTCACGGTTAGACAAGATGTAACCCATCCACAGACCACCCATACAGATGATGATTGCAACACCCGTTACCATCTGAGCTTGGCTTGCCATCGCTGCTACTAGCGCGCTTGATAGGCTGCTCACGGTAATTTGCAGGCTGTTTTGCAAACCAGCTGCGGTTGCAGGGCTTTGCTTCGCACTTGCCAATGCACGGTTTACTACGATTGGGTACAGCGCACCATTCGCTACCGCAATCAGGCAGAAAGGCGCTAGGATTGGCCAGATGGAGGTCAATTCCCACTGCGAAGCTACGAAGATAAGCAACGCGGCAACACTGAATAAACCGATCAACTGACGCAGAATTTTTTCATCACCAAATTTGCGAACACCAACTTTACCTAGGTAACCACCCACCATGAAAGCAATGGTTTGTGGGATAAAGCTCAAACCGATGTCTTTTGCTTCGTAACCGAGTTGAGACATGATTTCTGGCATACCTGTTAGGTAAGCGAAGAAAGCTGCAGATGCCGTTGCAAACATAAACACGTTGCCTAGGTAAGTTTTAGAGCCTAGAAGTGCTTTGATGTCAGACGACATGCTGGTTTGTTTTGTTTCTGCCTTGTCATTTTTTTGCGCCATTGTCGCAACGACAAGCAGTACGCCCATTAGTGTCAACGCTACAAAAATGCTGTGCCAACCGAAACTATCTGCGAGCAGTACACCTAATTGAGGTGCTAATGCTGGAGACAGAGCCACCAGCGGCATGATGGTCGCAAAAATCTGTTGGCTACTGCTAGAGTGACGTTTGATCACCATCGCTTGCCAAATAACAGCTGGGGCACAGACACCAATTGCTTGAACAAAGCGCAGTGCTAATAGTTGCCACACTTGCTCACTGAATGCGAGACCGAAGGAAGCAACAGTAAACAGCACTAAACCAGCTGCCAGCGTATTACGGTGCCCAAATTTGTCTGAAGCCAAGCCCCACATCAATTGACCAAAAGCCATACCAACAAGAAATACGGTCAGTGAAAGTGCGATTTGTTCTGGACCTGTTGCAAAGTCGATTTCCATCGCTTTGAACGCAGGTAGGTACATATCGGTCGCAATAAAGCCAAGCATAGACAAGGCTGCAAGGTAAACGAGTTGTAGTTTTGATATTTTCATGATTCAACCAATCAAATTATTTAATCATTTTTTAGTTAATATCAGTTGGCGCCAACCCTGATTTATTTACCTCGCCATTCTATTTTTCGATTTTAAGAAAATAAAACGCTAAAATTATTGGTTATCAATCAAAAATTTTGAAAGGTCGAAATCATGTTCTCCAAGTCTTCACTGGAAATGCTCGATACCGTTGCTCGATTGGGCAGTTTTACTGCGGCTGCTGAAGTGCTGCATAAAGTCCCTTCTGCGATCAGCTACGGTGTTCGTCAAGTAGAGCAAGATCTCGATGTAGTGTTGTTCCGTCGATTACCGAGAAAAGTGGAACTGACACCAGCTGGAGAGTTGTTCATTGAAGAAGCGCGTTTAATGCTACGACAAATGGCTGAAGTGAAAGCGCAAACTCGCCGCGCGGCACATGGTTGGCAGTCAACATTGAAGCTCACACTGGATAACGTGGTTAAACTCGATAAGCTTAAGCCTTTGGTTGAAGATTTTTATCGTGAGTTTGAATTTGCTGAGCTGCAAATCAACATGGAAGTGTTTAACGGCTCATGGGAAGCGATTGCCCAAGGGCGTGCTGATATTGTCGTCGGTGCAACGTCAGCGATTCCAGTTGGGGGTGATTTTGAAGTAAAAGACATGGGGGTATTGGATTGGGCATTTGTTATGTCACCTGCGCACCCTTGTGTTCGCCAGCAAGTCCTGACAGAAGAGTTTGTGAGTCAATTTCCGGCGATCTGTCTCGATGATACCTCGAACGTGCTGCCAAAACGTCATACTGGTCATTATCCGAAACAGCGTCGTCTGCTGTTACCTAATTGGTATAGCGCGATCGAATGTCTGAAGAATGGAGTAGGAGTCGGTTACATGCCGCGCCATATTGCCATGCCACTGATCCACGATGGTGTGCTGGTGGAAAAAGTCCTGGAGGATGATAAACCGTTGAGCCAATGTTGTTTGGTGTGGCGTAAAGATGACAATCACAAGTTGATTCAATGGATGGTGGATTATTTAGGCACACCAAATAAACTGCATCAGGATTGGCTGCAGTACTAACAAAAAGCCACTTTCAAGGAAAGTGGCTTTGGCGGCTCTAAGACAAGAAAAACTTGTAAGACGGGTTATCTGTTTCGTCTTTGCATTGATAGCCAAGTTCGCGCAAATGCGCAGAAAACTGAGCTAAATCGCTTTCATCTAACTCGAAACCACATAAAACTCGTCCGTAGTCAGCGCCGTGGTTACGGTAGTTGAACAAGCTGATATTCCAATGGGTACCGAGTGTACTCAAGAACTTCAGTAGCGCTCCCGGATATTCTGGAAACTCAAAGCTGTAGAGGCGTTCTTTGAGTGGCTTAGATGGCTTACCACCAATCATATAGCGTACATGCAGTTTCGCCATTTCATCATCAGAGAGGTCAACCACAGGGTAACCACCATCACGCAAGTCATGGATGATGTTTTCTAGTTCTTCCTGACCGCCTTGCAAACGCACACCGACAAAGATATTCGCCAGTGCGTCATCGTTGTAACGATAGTTAAACTCCGTTACGGCACGACCGCCAATGAGGTTACAGAACTCAAAGAAGGCACCTTGACGCTCAGGAATGGTGACCGCAAGCAGGCCTTCACGTTTCTCACCAAGCTCGCAGCGTTCAGAAACATAACGCAAACCATGGAAGTTGGTGTTGGCGCCTGACAGTACGGTGCCTAGATTTTTTCCTTCGAGTTTGTTTTGCTCAGCAAACTTCTTTAAGCCCGCTAGAGCAAGTGCGCCGGAAGGTTCTGCGATAGCACGAGTATCTTCAAAGATGTCTTTCACAGCAGCGCAGATTTCATCACTGGAGACTGCGATATGCCCATCAATGTACTTTTGGCACAGACGAAACGTCTCTTCACCAATGCGCTTTACTGCGACGCCATCGGCAAACATGCTGACTTGGTCTAGTACGACTGGCTCACCAGCATCCAAAGCTGCTTTTAAGCATGAAGAGTCTTCTGGCTCGACCGCAATTACTTTGATTTCTGGCATCAACTGCTTCACAAGCACCGCTACGCCTGCGGCTAAACCGCCACCACCAACAGGTACGAAGATGTAATCCAGGTGACCATTTTGCTGCAGCATTTCCATGCCGATAGTACCTTGACCTGCAATCACCAGTGGATGATCGAATGGTGGGACAAAGGTATAACCGTTTAACTCGGATAGGCGCTCAGCTTCCGCTTTTGCTTCATCAAAATTACTGCCATGCAGCACCACGTTGCCACCAAACCCGCGTACAGCATCGACTTTGATATCTGGTGTGGTTTTTGGCATCACAATGGTGGTTTTTATGCCTAGCTTTGTACCCGAAAGCGCCATGCCTTGGGCGTGATTACCTGCGGATGCAGCAATGACACCAGCGGCTTTTTGTGCTTCAGACAGGCTTGCAACCATGTTGTAAGCGCCGCGCAGTTTGAACGAGTGTACGGGCTGGCGATCTTCGCGTTTGATTTGCACATTGTTACCAATGCGTGCAGCAAGGCGAGGCATTTCTTGCAATGGGGTGACTGTTGCAACTTCATACACAGGAGCTCGCAAGATCTGGCGCAGATAATCTGCACCAGATTGGTTTTCCTGTTTTAAGGGAAAGGGTTGACTCATAAAGCTAGCCCTCGAGCTTAGATTTGTCTCGTACTGCACCTTTGTCAGCACTGGTCGCCATACTTGCGTAAGCTTTGAGTGCAAATGAAACTTCACGTTGGCGGTCAACAGGTTTCCAGCCTAGTTCGTCTTGTTTTGCACGTCGCTCAGCAAGCTCTTGTTCAGATACTTGGAGTGAAATTGAACGGTTTGGAATATCAATTGCGATCATATCGCCTTCTTTTACCAGACCAATCGCACCACCATTTGCCGCTTCAGGAGAGGCGTGACCTATAGACAGACCTGATGTACCACCAGAGAATCGACCGTCAGTCAGAAGTGCACACTCTTTACCGAGTCCCATCGATTTCAAGTAAGTGGTTGGGTACAGCATTTCTTGCATGCCCGGACCACCTTTAGGACCTTCGTAGCGGATAATTACCACGTCGCCCGCTTTAACTTTTCCGCCTAAGATGCCTTCAACGGCGTCTTCTTGGCTCTCGAAAACCACGGCAGGACCAGTGAACTTAAGAATGCTTTCATCAACGCCAGCGGTCTTAACGATACAGCCATCAAGTGCGATATTGCCAGATAGAACAGCTAGACCACCTTCTTGGCTGAAAGCATTGTCTTTGGCACGAATACAACCTTCAGCGCGGTCATCATCAAGTCGATCCCAGCGACAATCTTGTGAGAATGCTTGTGTAGTACGAATACCTGCAGGACCTGCGCGGTAGAACTTGAGTACTTCTTCGTCTTCAGTTTGGATGATGTCGTATTTTGCGAGCTGCTCTTTCATGGAAAGACCAAGTACGGTGCGCGCATCATTGTGCAGTAGGTCTGCACGGTCAAGCTCACCAAGGATAGCCATTACACCGCCAGCGCGGTGTACGTCTTCCATGTGATATTTCTGAGTGGACGGTGCGACTTTACACAGGTGCGGTACTTGGCGAGACAGGCGATCGATATCTTCCATATCAAAATCGACTTCGCCTTCTTGCGCTGCTGCCAATAAGTGCAAAATCGTATTAGTTGAGCCACCCATAGCGATGTCCAGTGCCATAGCATTTTCAAAGGCATCAAAGGTTGCGATGTTGCGTGGCAATGCGGATTCGTCATCTTGCTCGTAGTAACGACGAGTCAGTTCAACAATGCGTCGACCCGCGTTAAGGAATAGCTGTTCACGGTCTGCGTGAGTCGCCAACATAGAACCGTTGCCTGGCTGAGAAAGACCGAGTGCTTCAGTTAAACAGTTCATCGAGTTTGCGGTAAACATGCCTGAACACGATCCACACGTTGGGCATGCACTGCGCTCGATCTGTTCGCTTTGCTCATCAGAAACTTTTGGATCTGCGCCCTGGATCATTGCATCAACAAGGTCTAGCTTGATGATCTGATCCGAAAGCTTGGTTTTACCCGCTTCCATTGGACCACCAGAAACAAAGATAACAGGAATGTTGAGACGCATTGATGCCATCAACATTCCCGGAGTGATTTTGTCACAGTTAGAGATACATACCATAGCATCGGCACAGTGTGCGTTTACCATGTACTCAACGGAGTCTGCGATCAGTTCGCGTGAAGGCAATGAGTACAGCATGCCACCGTGACCCATTGCGATACCATCATCAACGGCGATGGTGTTGAATTCTTTTGCGATACCGCCAGCTTTTTCGATTTCGCGTGCTACAAGCTGACCCATATCTTTCAGGTGTACGTGACCCGGAACAAACTGAGTAAATGAGTTTACTACTGCGATGATTGGTTTACCGAAGTCTTCTTCTTTGACGCCAGTGGCACGCCACAATGCACGTGCTCCCGCCATGTTACGACCATGTGTGGTGGTTGCTGATCTATATTTTGGCATTTCCTAATCCTTCTTACTTCTGTTCTGGGTACACATAGTCTAACCAGCCCCACTTATCTTCCGTGGTGCCGTTAAATAGGCCGAAATAGGCCGCTTGTAGTTCTTTGGTGATAGGACCGCGCTTACCGCTGCCTACTTCAATTTTGTCGATGGTTGCAACAGGTACGACTTCAGCGGCTGTGCCTGTCATGAAGACTTCGTCAGCAAGGTAAAGGGCTTCACGAGCAATGTTTGCTTCACGAACTTCATAGCCTTTATCACGCGCAATGGTCATGATTGAATCGCGAGTGATGCCTGGCAGAATAGCGCTGGTTGCTGGTGGTGTTGTGATGACGCCATCTTTGATAACAAAGATGTTTTCACCTGCGCCTTCTGATAAGTAACCATCTACGCTGAGAGCGATGCCTTCATCATAACCGTGACGACGAGCTTCACCGCCGACGAGCAGTGAAGATAGGTAGTTACCACCTGCTTTCGCTGCGGTAGGGATAGTATTTGGTGCTGCACGGTTCCAGCTTGAAATCATCGCATCAACACCTTTCTCTAACGCTTCTTCACCTAGGTAAGACCCCCAAGGGAAAGCCGCAATGATCAGATCCATTTCTGTGCCAACAGGCGGGCAAACACCCAGACCAACATTGCCCACAAAGCCCAATGGACGAATGTAAGCACTGTCGAGTTTGTTCTGGCGAAGGGTTTCACGTGTTGCTTCCATAATTTCTTCCACAGAGTATGGAATCGGGAAGCGGTAAATCTTGGCTGAATCTTTTAGACGTTGCGCATGTTCACGGTGACGGAAGACAATTGGTCCTTTTGGCGTGTTGTAACAGCGTATGCCTTCAAAAACAGAGGTGCCGTAATGCATTGCGTGAGTAAGAACGTGAACGTTCGCTTCAGCCCACGGGAGCATCTCGCCATTAAACCAAATGTAATCTGCAGTTTTCGTTGCCATTTATTGCCTTCCTTATGCACTTACGTGTTGTTGTAAGTTGTGATTTGGGAGTTCATCGTTGCGGATCTTAAGTACTTCTACGGTACGAATATCCCACAACTTCTCAATTTGATTGACCAAGAACGAGATAGGTCGATCGCTGTCGACGATGATCTCTACGCTGGCTACTTTGCTTTCATGGTTTTGGGTAGCTGCGACTTGTTTGATCACAAAGCCTCGGTGACGAATCACACGAAGAACGCGCTCTAACAGTACCGGTTTGTCGTCGGCTTTGATGTCGAGTAAATATCTGTCCATGTGATTGCCTCTTAAGTGTTTTCCAACATGTCACTATTTGATGCACCTGGCGGTACAAGTGGCCACACGTTTTCTTCCTCATCGATTAAAACGTGAAGCATGTAAGAAGTCTTACTTTCTAGCATCTCTTTGAGAGCCGGTTCGACTTCTTCTTTCTTGGTGATGGTCTTGCCCGGGATATCGAAGGCTTTTGCAAGCATCACGAAATCTGGGTTGTCATCAAGAATGGTTTCGCTATGACGACCGTCGAAGAATAGCGACTGCCATTGGCGAACCATGCCAAGACGTTGGTTGTTAAGAAGGACTATCTTCACTGGAATCTGACGACGCTTTAGCGTGCCCAACTCCTGCACGTTCATCATAAATGAACCGTCACCTGTAATAAGGATAGACTGATCATCAGGACGTGCGACCGCGGCACCCATTGCGGCTGGCAGACCAAAACCCATGGTGCCAAGACCGGCCGAAGTGATGAAGTTTTGCGGATCGCGTGGTTGGATATGTTGTGCTGCCCACATCTGGTGCTGACCGACGTCGGTCGACACAATTGAGCTATCCGGCATCATGTCAGACAGTTGTTTGAGTAGTAGCGGTGCGTAGATCAACTCGCCTGGGTGGTCGTAACGCCATTTGAATCCGCTACGCAGACTTTCGCTGTGATGCACCCAAGGGGAGATATCTTGAGTCAGTTCTAGTTGAGGAAGAATCTTGCTGATTTCACCGCGAAGTGGTGCATTAGCATAGCGAAGCTTGTGAATTTCGGCTGCATCGATATCGATATGAATCACTTTGGCATGCGGCGCAAAGGTATCGAGTTTGCCCGTCACACGATCATCAAAACGAGCCCCAACCACAATCAAAAGGTCAGATTCTTGAACTACTAGGTTCGCAGCTTTAGTGCCGTGCATACCCAGCATACCTAAATAGTGTGGGTCATGACGTTCAATGGTGCCCAAGCCTTTCAGCGTGCTGACCGCTGGCATTGGGTTTAACCGTAGAAACTCGCGTACTGCATCTGTCGCTTTGGCAATCTGTACACCGCCGCCGACGTATAAAACTGGGCGAGTTGAAGCGGCAAGTACTTCTTGTGCGCGCTGGATATCGGCGTCACTTGCTAATGGAGGGGCTGGTGGAACAAAAGGAGGCAGAAGTTCTATGGGGGCTTGGGCAAGCTGAACGTCTTTGGCGATATCGACAATCACTGGACCTGGTCGACCTGTTTTTGCAACTTCGAACGCTTCGGCAAGTGTTGGAGCAAGGTCTTCAATGTCGGTCACTAGGTAACTGTGTTTGGTACAAGCTAGGGACATACCAATCACATCCATTTCTTGGAATGCATCGGTACCGATATGAGAGCTAGCAACCTGACCTGTGATGGCTACTAGAGGAACGGAATCGAGAAAGGCATCGGCAAGACCAGTAACAAGGTTGGTGGCTCCTGGTCCGGAAGTTGCCATACAAACCGCAACGTCTTGTGTTGCGCGGGCCATCCCTATGGCGGCCATGGCTGCCCCTTGTTCATGACGACATAAGATGTGTTCCACACCTCCGTCATACAAGGCATCGTAGATCGGCATGATGGCTCCACCCGGATACCCAAACACCGTTTCGATGCCTTGTTGCCTTAAAGCGGCTACGACTAGTTCTGCACCGGTCATCGTAAACCTCCTTTGCTACGTTGTGGCTCGTAGCTATCGCCATGTGTTTTGCACTTCATGTGCACTCCCATTCTTCCCGTTAAGCTGTCTGAGGGTTAGACAGATGACAACTTGTAGTTGTAAAAAAACCCCCGGACTTTTCAGTGCGGGGGTTTTTCGTAATTTGTGGTTATCTTTCGCCCACAATACCCCGCGCGGTGCCAATAATGACCACGATAATCAGGGCTAGCAGTGAGTTGTTGTGAGCGAATAAGTTCATCTGTCTGTCGTTCTTTTTTTCGTTAAAAAGTAGTGTGTAATGTTCTACGAAAATGTTTGCGTCACTAGTGGTAACACACAAATCTGCTGCATGACAAGCAAAAAGTCATTCTTTTTTCACATTAAGTACCATTCTGGACAGGCTATATAACATATCCATATAGAAAACATCTGGTTATATAACGAACAAAAATTTGAGGAAATTATGGGGCTGGCAATCATTCATAGTCGAGCAAGTGTGGGTGTGCAAGCGCCGTCGGTAAGCGTGGAAGTCCACATCAGCAATGGGATGCCGGGGTTTACGCTGGTGGGTCTACCGGAAACCACAGTAAAAGAATCGAAAGATCGTGTCCGAAGTGCGATCGTTAATTCCAACTTTCAGTTCCCAGCAAAACGAATTACGGTCAATTTGGCTCCTGCTGACTTGCCCAAAGAAGGTGGGCGCTTTGATCTGCCGATTGCATTAGGGATTTTGGCTGCTTCAGAACAAATCGCGACAGATAAGCTCAAAAACTACGAATTTGTTGGTGAATTAGCCCTTTCTGGAGGGCTGAGACCTGTAAAAGGCGTGCTACCTGCTGCGTTGGCTGCGAACAAAAAACAGCGTCGTTTAGTGGTGCCTCATGCGAATGGTGATCAAGCGGCATTAGTGGGTAAAGAGCAGCATAAATCAGCCCAATCGTTACTGGAAGTGTGTGCTGAGCTTTGTGGTCAGCATCAATTGAATTTATATCAAACCCCGAAGAAAAAAGAGACCAAAACGCACGGTCGTGATTTACAAGACATCATTGGTCAACAACAAGGTAAACGCGCTTTAGAAATTGCTGCGGCTGGCAATCACAACCTACTTTTTCTTGGTCCTCCAGGTACAGGTAAAACCATGTTGGCATCACGGCTATGTGATTTATTGCCAGAGATGAGCGATGAAGAAGCCATGGAAACCGCTTCTGTGGCGTCGCTGACTCAAAGTGAAATCAATGAACACAATTGGAAGACGCGACCGTTCCGCGCTCCGCACCATTCCAGCTCAATGGCTGCTTTAGTCGGAGGTGGCTCAGTACCAAGACCGGGCGAGATATCTCTAGCTCATAATGGGTTGTTGTTTTTAGATGAGATGCCGGAGTTTGACCGTAAGGTGCTCGATTCTTTGCGAGAGCCTTTGGAGTCAGGAGAAATTATTATCTCTAGAGCACAAGGTAAAACGCGCTTTCCTGCTCGATTCCAATTGGTTGGTGCATTAAACCCCAGTCCGACAGGATATTATGAAGGGAATCAAGCACGGACGAATCCACAAGCTATTTTGCGCTACCTTGGACGTTTATCAGGTCCGCTTCTAGATCGTTTTGACATGTCGCTGGAAATTCCTGCTTTGCCGAAAGGCACATTATCTGAAGGGGGCGATCGAGGGGAACCAACAGCGACGGTCAAGGAACGAGTAAATCAAGCACGCAATGATATGCTCAATCGCAGCGGTAAGGTTAATGCACTGTTGGGCAGTCGAGAGATTGAAGCGTTTTGCCCGCTACAAAAAAGCGATGCCGAGTTTCTAGAGAACGCTTTGCACCGCTTGGGATTGTCGATTCGCGCGTATCACCGCATCATCAAAGTTGCGCGTACTATCGCTGATCTGGAAGGTTCACCACAAATTGAACGAACTCACCTTGCTGAAGCATTGGGGTATCGAGCGATGGATAGATTACTCAAACAGTTGACGGCGCAGGCAGTATAAATTTAAGCCTGCTTTCGGTTGCGTTTATCTTGGTAGAGTGCTTGGTCAGCACGCTCGATACATTGCTCAAGACTCCCTTGGCACTCCACCAAGCCAAAACTGAATGAGATACCATGTAGATGGATATCATTTTCTACAAATTGGCGAATATTCAACAGGATGTCTTGAGCACTGGATAATGGCATGCAATCAAATAGGACGACAAACTCATCACCACCAACCCGGTAGAGCGTGCCATTCTCTCCCAGTTTTTGCATCATTAAGGTGGCAAAGTCGATCAGTACTTTATCTCCAATAGCATGACCATAAGTGTCGTTAACTTGCTTGAATTTATCCAAATCAAGATAAGCCACAACGCAGCAGTCACAGCCCTTTTGTATGGCTGACATCAACGCTTTTTTATTTAATGCACCTGTTAGGTGATCGTAATGCAGGCTTTGTTTTAACTGGTTTTGTTCTTCGATACGCGCTGTTATATCCCATGCCATCAATACGATATGACGCTCACCATTAACTTCGGTAAGGTAGCGCATCGATTCAAAGTGGTGATTTTGAAAGGTTTCAATATCCACTCGCATCGGGGCTTTGCTGTCGATCAAAGCTTGGTCGTTGCGTTTGCATTGAAGTAACAGATCTCGTAGGTCTTCGTTATCACAATCTGTGATCATGTTGTCTAAGCTGATGCCGAGAATGTCTTCTTCGAAGAAAGCACGGTAGCGCTGGTTGAGGGCGACATGTTCACCTGTCTCTTTTCGCACAGCGATAAAACCCGGAAAGTTCTTGGAAAGAACGCTCATTAAGTTTTGTTCGGAAGCGTATTGAGGATCGATGTGCATGTATGGCTCTCGCAAATAATAAATAGGGCGCATATTATCCACAAGAGCGTTCGATTGGCTATTGTTTGAGCAATGAATTGTTTTTATTGTGACGATCAGTCCATTTTATACTCGCAGCAAATGGATCCCATTTACTGCGAGTATCGATCTTAGAAGTTGTAGTTCATACCAACTGAAACTAAATATTCTTTCTCATCGTAGAAAGTGATATTCGAATCGGTATTGCTGTAGCCAGCCAGAGAAATGAACGACCAGTTTTGCCAATCGAATACATTTTCGTATTCGTATGCCGCAAACAGACTTAATGTGTCGTCGCTACGTGTTTTACCAAACGTGTTGCTTGCTGATTGGTAGTCTTTCATTGTGTAGCCAGCGGTTAAGGCAAAGCGGTGACGGTTCATAAATTGGAACCAGCTTAAGTCTAAACCATATGAATCAAATGACTCGGCATCACCAACGGCATCTTGATTAATGTAGGTTAAAGCAGGTTGTAGCATTGATGTGCGACTCAACGGGATACGATAATCGCCTTTTACGTAATATACTTTCGCGTCACGGGCTAAAGTGTGGTCAGTGACTTCATCTTTTTCCACATCTTTGTCTGCGTATGCCAAATCAAGGTTAAAGTTGTCATCTAAGAAGCGTTTGATTTGGAAGCGGTACGCGTTGCCACCTTCGTCAGTGGTTTGTCTTGCAGAGCCTGTTTTATATGGGTTGCGCCACGTTTCACCTTTTAAAACGGTAGGAAGGTAAGAGACATCTAATATTGTGCCTGATGGCAATTGGTACTGATATCCTAACTGGAACGCTAAAGTACCCACTGCAATATCGGCACGCGTAGTACCAACGTATACTTGCTGGTTGAGTTTGCTACCAAATGTATAAGCGATGTTGCCTAATGGCGCAGCAATAAAGGAGCTATCACTCTCAGCGCTTTGATCGAGAGAGTTGATGGTGCTGCTATTATCGGTATTGAAATGAGATTCTGATGAAACGAAGCCTGCATTGAGCGAAATTTCACCGCTAAAACCTGCTGTTTCAGCAAGTTGAGCCTGAGCTGTACTGACGATAAGAGCCAAAGGCAGTAAGGTTAGCCTTGGATTCATTCGCTTTCTCCTTGTTTGTCGAATGAAGAATGTTAGTTGAGCGTTGGTCCGGTTTTACAGTGAAACAAATCTGACCATTATTACAAATATTCCAATGTGGCAACGGATTCGTATAATTACACGCTGTTTTATTGTTCACGTACACTAGTTACTGATTGGTTACCATGTTGGCATATTTGTTACTCATTTTTAACGCTTCTTTTGTGATTATAAATTCTGCGATTTGTTCCATCGCTATTTGTATCATTGCCATTTTTAAGCTTTTGCTTCCAACAGCAAAGCTCAAAGCCAAGGGTACCGAAGCTGCAAACAAAATGATGTGGGTTTGGGCTACAGTCAATGCAGGCATCCTTGCTTTGTTTAATCGCGTTGAATGGGATGTTCAAGGCGGAGAAAACTTAAAGAAAGATGGTTGGTACCTACTGATCAGTAATCATCTTAGTTGGACTGATATTGTTGTACTGTGCTGCGTATTTAAAGATCGCATCCCTATGCCTAAATTTTTCCTAAAACAACAGCTACTTTACGTGCCTTTTATTGGTATGGCTTGTTGGGCATTAGATATGCCATTTATGCGTCGCTATTCTCGTGAATATCTGCTCCGTAATCCACATAAACGTGGACAAGATTTGCAAACGACGCGCCGCTCTTGCGCCAAGTTTAAACATACACCAACTACAGTAGTGAATTACGTGGAAGGAACGCGTTTTACACAAGAGAAGCAGCGTAAAAGTCGAGCGGGTTATCAATATTTGTTGCAGCCAAAATCAGGTGGTATTGCTTATACGTTAGCGGCAATGGGTGAGCAATTTGAGAACATCATTGATGTGACCTTGGCATATCCAGAGAATACGGAGAAGCCATTTAAAGATATTCTTATGGGGCGTATGACCAAGATTGTCGTGCGTGTGAAAGTGCTTCCTGTCGACGAACGTGTATTGGGCGATTATTTTAATGACAAGCCGTATAAACGCCAGTTCCAACAATGGCTTGGTGATGTTTGGCAGGAGAAAGATCAACTGTTGCAAGAAATACACAAATAAAAATACACAAATAAAGAAGGGGAGCACATTGCTCCCCTTTCTTGTTTTTGTACAGATTACTTAAGCGTTAGCAAGTAGTTTACTAGTGCAAAGTACTCGTCCATTGACTTAATGCCTTGCGCTTGAACTAGGTACTTATTGTTAACGATAACTGCAGGAACGCCTGTTAGACCGCTGTTTTCAAATTGCTTGTCCATACGGCGAACCATTGAATCGACTGCGAAACCTTTGAATGCTGCGTCGAATTTTTTCGCGTCCACACCTTCGTCTAGGAAGATTTGACGAATTTCAGCATCGTCACGTGGTGGCTTACGCATGTTGTGGATACGGTTAAACATCACAGGCACCATCTTATCTTCTACTTTTAGAGCAACCATGGTCGCGTATGCTTTGCTCATTGAAGGCCCCATGTTTCCGCCCATGAAGGATACGTGGTTCTTCTGTAGTTTTACGCCTTCAGGTAGCTTTTGTTTCAGTTGCTGAATGATAGGCTCGAATGAATGACAGTGTGGGCAGTAGAAAGAGAAGAACTCAGTCACTACAGGCTTTTTCGATGCCTCTAGATCCAATACTTTGTAATGTTCACCTTCTTTGAATTGCGCTGCATGTGCCGACAGGCTTAGCATCAGCATAGAAAACAGTGCGAACAGCTTTTTCATTTAAATATCTCCATTTTGAATTGTTCGGCCTGACTTACCATTGAGGCATTAAAGACAGTGGTGCTTCTTCTAAGTTGGCAATCTGCTCTTTAAATGCAAGGACCTGACCTTCCCAGTATTTTGGCTCATTGAACCATGGAAAAGCGAGCGGAAATGCCGGGTCATGCCAACGTTTTGCTAGCCATGCCATATAGTGCACCATTCGTAGACCGCGAAGTGGTTCGATTAGTTTCAATTCTGCCGAGTTAAAGTCACAAAACTCCTGATAAGCTTCTAAGACGATATCCAACTGCATTAGTTTATCTTGGCGCTCACCATTGAGTAGCATCCATAAGTCTTGCACTGCTGGACCATTGCGTGAGTCATCCAAATCGACAAACATGGGACCATCGCGCCATAAGATGTTGCCCGGATGGCAATCTCCGTGTAGGCGAATGGTATTGAAACCATCCTGCCAGTGGCTTTCAATCGATTTGATTAACATGTCTAAATCGTTGAAGAAGCTGTTCTCTAAATGCATTGGGATCATGTTAGCGTTTTGCAGAATCTTTCTTGGCTGATAAAGATATTCTTGCAAGCCAATCGTTGGGCGATGCTGGAAGGCTTGGCGGCTGCCTACTTTGTGGATGCGCCCTAAAAAACGACCCACACCTTCTAGCTGATCTAAGTTGTCGACTTCATATTGACGACCTCCCACACTCTCAAATAAAGCAAAGCCGTAGCCTTGGTAATGGTGTAGGGTGTGTCCGTTGATGCGCACGGGTGGAGCAACTGGGATTTCGTTGTCGATCAATTCAAGGGTGAAGTCATGTTCTTCTTGAATTTGTTCATTGCTCCAGCGCTCAGGACGGTAGAACTTCACCACATAGCGCTTGCGTTCTTCATCGGTGAACTGGTAAACACGGTTTTCGTAACTGTTGAGAGCGAGAAATCCAGATTCCGCTCGAATACCGATGCTCTCTAACGCGTACCACATAAAGTCTGGCGTGAGGGCATCAAAGTTGAAGGTGCCTTGGGACATATAAATAAAAAGGCTCATTGCTGAGCCTTTTTCCATTGGTCATCGAAGTTATAGCTTCTTGATAAATCGGCTTTCCACTTCAATGGTGAATTCGTTGCTCTTATCGGTGAGTATAAACTGAATTGTTGTGATCGCAGAGTTTAGCTTGTCAGGATCTGCGCCAAGGCTCATTGGTAAGTTTAATACTTCTCCTGGTTCAACTTGAATGGTTTGTTTGCCATACCAGCTGACATCACTCAAACCTTCGACGTTCAAGTCGTACTCTTGAACTTGTTGGGTCTTGTTGATCACTTTTAAGGTATAGGTGTTTTCTACTTCGCCAGAGCTGTTAACGCGGAACAATTGGTTACGGTCACGCAGCACGCTCATGCCTGCTGGATCAACCGATGCCACTTGTAAGAAGAACAAGCCAATCATGACCAACAGTACCGCACCATAACCAAGCAGTTTTGGACGCATGACTTTGGTACTCTTACCTGAGAGTCGATGCTCTGTGGTGTAGTTGATCAGACCTTTCTCGTAACCCATGCGCTCCATGGTGTTGTCACATGCATCAATACACGCGCCACAGTTGATACACTCATACTGCAAGCCATCCCGGATATCGATACCAGTCGGACATACCTGAACACACAGATCACAATCGATACAGTCACCTAAACCAAGTTGCTTTGGATCGGCTTTGCGTGAACGAGGACCACGTTTTTCACCACGTTTGGTGTCGTAACCCACGATGAAGGTGTCTTTATCGAACATAGCCGATTGGAAACGCGCATAAGGGCACATGTGAATACACATAATAGAGCGCATCCAGCCAGCGTTACCGTAAGTACAAATAGCAAAAAACATTACCCAAAATACGGGCCAAAAGTTGGCATTAAAGGTGAAAAAGTCGACGACTAATTGCTTCATGGGTACGAAATAGCCAACAAAGGTAAAGCCTGTCGCAAGAGCTATCGCAAACCACGCAATGTGTTTGAGGGTTTTGCGCATGGCTAAATTTGCAGTCAGCTTATTGGAGTCCTGCTTTCGGCGTTTATTTGCACTGCCTTCGAGCTTCTCTTCAAACCAAATATAGATGAAGGTCCACACGGTTTGCGGGCACAAGTAGCCACACCAAACCCGCCCCAAGAAGGTGGTGATAAAGAACAGCCCAAACGCTGCTATTACAAACAGCAGTGCGAGTAGGGTAAGGTCTTGTGGATACAGCGTTGTGCCGAAAAAGTTGAACTGCTGGTTACCGATGTCCAGCAAAATGGCTTGGCGCTCGCCGTAAGGAATCCATGGTACCAATGCAAACAGCAACAATAAAAACCAACCGCCGTAGCGACGGAGTTTCTGAAAGGTGCCTTTACTTTCTCGAACATAGATTCGATTACTTGGGTTGAAACGATCCCCTTTCCCTTTGTGGGTTTTCGGGTTAAAGGTTTTTGGAGTCACATCTTTGATATCAATCTTATCCTGACTCATGCACACATCCTTCTTTAGGCTTTTTATAATGTACGGCGACATTTCTAGTGATGTCGCTCGATGACATTGCTGCTTCGTCCATGCCATGATTCATGGCTGAACATAATTATTTTAGTAAATACTGATGAACGGCGATTATACAATCAATAACAATTCCGTTTCTTTAACGCAGTCAACGTTTAACAACAAAAGTCAGTACAGTTAACCTGATAAATGACTGAACAGTTATAACCACCTTTTTAAACTGTTTGATTTAGTTATAAAAAAAGCGACTCAAATGAGTCGCTTATCAATACTTGGGTGTGAGCGGTTTACTTGATGATACCGCGTGCGCGTAGGATTGCTGTCTTGAAATCATCTTCTTGGTCTTTCTTAAGACCTGGGATCATTTCATCTTTGCCGCTGTTGCGCATTTTTAGGTGGTAGATCAACACGTCGTCGGTGAGATCTTCCAGTTTGCCTTCATAGCCAGCTTCATTTGCTAGCTTTAGGATGAACTGCAGCAGGTTCATTTCTTGGTCTTTATGCCACTCAGGCTCTAGAAGCTCAAGCAACTCTTCAATACGATGACACTTCATTTCTTTCTCCACAGAATTTATAGGTGTTATTTGCTACTAAAGGTATCAAATTGCTTGGCGAACACCAAATAGGAAAGGTAGGGGAGCAAAGAAAAAAGCGCGGTGATTGCCGCGCTTTTTAATTAAGCTGCTTTGATAACTTTGTTTGGAACACTTGGCATAACCGCTGTCTTCTCAACCAGAGTCATTGCTGGCGCAACTTGTTTTGCCTTTGGCGCAGTAGTGAAACCACTGCGACGGCGCATTGCACTACGATTAGTATGTGCGAACCTGACTGTTGTTGGGCGCATTTAGATACCTAACTGCCAGGCATATCCATTGCCGATGTAATGGCCTGATTCATTATGAGTTGAGCTTCAACTGCTTGAAGGGTGGCTCTTCTGGCTCTCGCCAATCCAAATAATGCATCAGGAATAACGATATGCATGCATATCATGTATAGGTTAGCACTCCTGCTATAATTGGTCGATAGTTGAGCAGTTGAATTGTATGGATTTTATGGTTTTCTGTGCGAAATCGAGACGAAAATTTGTTTTGATCCCATGATCAGCAGTAGTAGTATGAGATCTCTACGAAGGAGGTGCATATGTCATTTTTGAAGAAGACACTTGCGAGTTTTGGGATCGGCAGTGCTAAGGTCGATTCGATCCTAAACCAAGATGTACTGTATCCCGGTCAGAGCGTTGATGTTTCTATCCACGTGTATGGCGGAGCGACTGAACAAGCGATCGACAACATCGATCTGAAGCTTTGTTGCCGTTACATTGCAGAAGCGCCTGATGATCGCGGAGCTCGCGAAGGACACAGCATGCGTCGGGTACCGCAAACGCATGTGCTTGCTAAGTGGAACCTCCCATACGCATTTACTATCCATCCCGGCGAAGACCGTACTTTTGAGGTTAAACTCGATGTGCCTTGGAATACGCCTGTGACCATTGGTGATGCCAAAGTTTGGCTAGAGACCGGCCTAGACGTTGCGATGGCGCTCGACCCTACCGACAAAGACATTCTTACTGTTAGACCTGACCCACTTATGGATGCCATTTTGTCTGCTTTTGAATCGCAAGGTTTGCGTATCCGCCAAGTCGAGTGTGAAGAAGTGAAAGGCTTTGATTTGCCATTCGTGCAAGAGTTTGAAATGGTGCCAACCGATGGACCATATCATGGCGTATGGCGTGAATTAGAGTTTGTTGCTCATCGCGACGAGCAGGCTCTTAAACTTTGGTTTGAAGTTGACCGTACACGAAGTGGGGCGAGTGGCATGTTGGCGAGCCTACTAGGCAGCGGCAAACTTAAACGAGAACTGAGCATTCCAGTTAGCACCCAATTAGAAGATGTAGGTCCGCTGGTACTGAATTACCTTGAGCAAACCACTGCTGCCCACGAGTCATAATTTAAGCTTACACGTGTAAGCTTAATGTGCCATACTAGAGTGAATATTCGAAACTCTAGTATAGGCGCGTTCATGTCCTCACCACAGAAAGCACAATACAGTCAGGGCGAAGAGCTAGCCAACTCGATCACTCATGGTATTGGGATGATTTTTGGCATCGTTGGTTTGGTGTTGCTTTTAATCAAGGCGATCGACCACCAAGCGGATACGTTGACCATTACCAGTATGGCAATATACGGCTCTAGTATGATTGTCCTGTTTCTGGCATCCACGCTCTACCACGCCATTCCGTACCCCAAAGCTAAACGTTGGCTGAAAACCTTCGATCACTGCGCCATCTATCTTTTGATTGCAGGCAGCTACACGCCGTTTTTATTGGTGAGTCTGCGTACTCCATTAGCGATTGGGCTGATGATTGTGATTTGGACCATTGCGCTGATTGGTATCATCATGAAGGTTGCATTTGTATATCGATTCAAGAAGCTATCTTTGATGACGTATCTGGTGATGGGGTGGTTGTCGCTGATTGTGATTTATCAGTTGGCGATTAATTTAGATATTGGTGGTTTGACACTATTAGCGGCGGGTGGATTGGTGTATTCAATTGGGGTGATTTTCTACGTAGCGAAACGAATCCCATTTAATCACGCAATTTGGCACGGTTTTGTTTTGGCGGGGTGTGTATGCCATTTCTTCGCTATTTACTACTTTGTCGAGCCTATCTAGTTGATAGAAATAGACTCGACTAAGCATATTTTATTGTATTAGCGGGTCTTCACTTCTAATACTTCTGCCGAGAACTGGTATTGCTGCGACTGCGGTACTGCCAGCTTGATTGCTTTACCTTGCTCAGCTTGTTGCGGACGTAGGTAAGTGTCTGCCATACGTTTGATGGATTGCCAAACTGTGACGCTTTCTTTCGCCAACGGTTTACCAGACATATCGAATACCTGTACTTCCACTTCAACCTGAATCACTGATTGTGAGCTTTGATTGGTTACTGAGGTCGGTAGGATCAGTTCACCGTCTTCATAACGCGCTGAACCAATTAACACATCCACACCAGAGTCGGACAGCTGCATTGTCGGCTTCTTCGCATTCACGACTATGGTTGTGCCCACTTTTTTGTTTACGACTGGAATTGTTGCAATCTCAGGTGCTTTAGTGGTTTGCGTGGTGACTGCTTCTACGGCTGTTGTTGATGCAACAACCGCAGCCGCCTCTACCGCCTCAACTTTTTCTAATGTGTTTTCAGACGCTGCTTTCTTCACGACGTACTCCCATGTGAAGTCGTCATTCAATTTTACTTCGCGCCCATCTGCTAGCTTCACGACTTCAGCTGCGTAAACGGATGAAGAGGCGAGTAGGGTCGCCAGAGTGATCCATGTTTTCATTGTTATACCTTTTATTTGAGTCTGTTTAACGGCGCCAAAACGCAGGGAAGAACAGTACAAGAATAGTCAGAATTTCCAAACGCCCCATTAACATACCAAAGCTTAATAACCATTTTGCAGTGTCAGGCAGTGGGGCAAAGTTACCCGTTGGTCCAATGATGTCACCCATCCCCGGTCCCACGTTTGCAACTGCGGTAATCGACCCCGAAATACTGGTGACTGGATCAAGACCGAGAGCACTTAAACAACCAGCAATGAAGATGATGGTGATGAAAAACATCAAACCAAACGCCACCACAGAGCGAACAATATCGTCGTTTACAGGGCGTTGATTGTAGCGCTGAACAAAAACACCTGAAGGGTGAATAAGCTTCATGATTTGCTTGTTGAGTAGTGTCATCGCGATCTGAAAACGGAAGATTTTAATCCCGCCTGAGGTGGAGCCTGAACATGCGCCTGCCATCATCAAGAAAGCAAACAATGTCGATGGCAATGCGCCCCAAGCTGTGAAATCTTCCAGGCCAAAACCCGTAGTGGTGACCACTGAAACAATATTGAACATTGAAACTCGCAGTGCATCCAAAATGGTGTAGCCATCACGAAGTACCAACCAAGCGGCGACCACTAAGCTTGAGAACAAAAATAGGTAAGCAAAGCCGCGAACTTGGGCGTCTTTCATCAAGACATCGATACTGCGCTTACGTAATGCCGCTACGAACAGTAGGAATGGCAAACCACCGAGGAACATAAAGGTGGTCGCAACCCAATGAGCACCGTTGGAGAAATGGTTCATCGAACCATCTGATGTCGAGTAACCGCCGGTGGATAGAGTCGTGAATGCGTGGTTGATTGCTTCAAACAGGTTCATGCCAGTTAACAAGTATCCCACGATACACAAGCCTGTCAGCATCAAATACACCAATACGATGTTCTTCGCGACAGTCTTAGCTCTTGGGCTGCTTTTGTCTGACCAATCGGAGGATTCGGTTTGGAATAGCTTCATACCACCAACGTTAAGCATCGGTAGGATAGCTACTGCCATCACGATAAAGCCAATACCACCCAGCCATTGCAAGATAGAACGCCACAGTAAGATGCTTGGCGCCATGTTGTCTAAACCACTAAGTACGGTCGAACCAGTAGTCGTGATACCTGACATGGTTTCGAAGTAGGCGTCGGTAAAGCTGATATGGTTGATAAAGACAAATGGCAGGGCGGCAAACGCACTGGCGATAGTCCATACCAAACTGGTGATGAGAAACATATCACGCACGCTGAGTTTGAATTTGGCGGTTCGACCAATCGTTAAACAGATAAAAGCGGCGAGATGAGTGATCACTACGGCTTGGGCGAAGTCGAGGAACCCGCCCGTACCAGTGAAAAACGCGACCAAAGTCGGCACGTACATAAAAAGGGCTAGTTTGGATAAAACCAGCCCGATAACAAACAGTACGGGACGTAAGTTGACCATAGGAAAATCCTAGAGGAAGAATGGACTCGGCTGGAACAGCGCTTCGACGTCTGGTACGTACTTTTTGTCGACCAGGAACATCACGACGTGGTCATCTTGTTCGATGACAGTACGATCGTGTGCGATAAGAACTTCTTCGCCACGAACGATAGCACCAATAGTGGTTCCTGGTGGGAGTTTGATATCGCCAATCGCGCGACCCACCACTTTGGATGTGGTTTCGTCACCGTGCGCAACGGCTTCGATTGCTTCGGCTGCGCCACGACGCAGTGAAGAAACGTTCACGATGTCAGCACGGCGAACGTGCGTTAGTAGAGCAGAAATCGTCGCTTGCTGTGGTGAGATTGCCACATCAATCACGCCGCCTTGTACAAGGTCGACATAAGCGCCGCGTTGGATTAGCACCATCACTTTCTTTGCGCCCATGCGTTTTGCCAACATCGCTGACATGATGTTGGTCTCATCTTCGTTAGTCAGCGCGATGAACACGTCTACTTGGTCAATGTTTTCTTCCGTCAGCAGTTCTTGATCTGCCGCATCACCACAGAAGACGATGGTATTTTCTAGTTGCTCGGACAGCTTTTCTGCACGCTGATAGTTACGTTCGATCAGCTTCACGCTGTAAGTTTGTTCAAGGCGTTTGGCTAAACTCGCACCGATGTTACCACCGCCAACAATCATGATGCGGCGGTAAGGTTTCTCAAGTCGCTGAAGCTCACTCATTACCGAGCGAATGTGGTTACTTGCTGCAACGAAGAACACCTCATCATCAGCTTCAATGATGGTAGTGCCTTGTGGACGAATAGGACGACCCTGACGGAAAATCGCAGCAACACGAGTATCGATGTGTGGCATGTGCTCACGCAGGGCAGACAGAGCGTTGCCCACAAGCGGACCACCGTAATAGGCTTTAACGGCTACTAGGCTGACTTTCTGCTCGGCAAAGCTTACCACTTGCAGTGCGCCTGGGTATTGGATGAGGCGCTCGATGTAGCTCGTTACCAGCTCTTCTGGTGCGATAAGGTGATCGACAGGAATGGCACCAGACTTAAATAGGGCTTCTTTTTCTGCCAGATACTCTGGAGAACGAATACGTGCAACACGGTTTGGGGTATTGAACAGAGTGAACGCAACTTGACAGGCTGCCATGTTGGTCTCATCGGTGTTGGTTACTGCGACAAGCATATCGGCGTCTTGCGCACCGGCTTCGTGCAGAACATCTGGGTGGCTTGCGTGACCGTTGACCACTCGTAGGTCGTATTTGTCTTGTAACTCACGCAGTCGGTCGCCATTTTTGTCGACGATGGTGATGTCGTTGTTCTCACCAACTAGGTTTTCCGCCAGTGTGCCGCCAACCTGACCAGCACCAAGAATAATGATCTTCATACTCTTTACTCGTTATCTGAAAAAGGCGATTGAATTCACTTCAATCGCCCTATTTAGCATGCTGTTACGCGTGTTTTTTTGTTAGCACTGCGTAGTAGAAACCATCCATATCTTCTTCGCCTGGTAGAATCTGACGACCAGGTTGCTTTGGATCGGAGTCCACTAATTGCGCGTCTGCAGTACGTGCTAAGAACGCTTTTACTTGTTCCACGTTTTCTTGTGGTGTGATTGAACAAGTCGCGTAAACCATGGTGCCGCCAGGTTTTAGTTGCGTCCACATTGCATCAAAAATTTCGCTCTGTAGATCCGCAAGTGCGGCAATATCATCAGCACGACGTAGCCATTTGATGTCTGGGTGACGACGAATCACACCAGTTGCAGAACACGGAGCATCCAGCAAAATGCGATCAAATTGTTCGCCTTGCCACCATTCTTGAGGATTACGCGCATCGCCGCAAACCACTTTTGCTTGAAGGTTGAGGCGCTTCAGGTTTTCGTGCACACGTTTAAGGCGCGTGTCATCGCAATCAATGGCAACCACTTCACTACCAGATGTACGCTCAAGAATGTGCGCTGTCTTACCGCCTGGTGCTGCGCAGCAGTCTAGGATCAGCTCGCCATCTTTTGGCTCAAGATAGTTAATCGACAGCTGCGCTGCCGCATCTTGCACCGATACCCAACCTTTTTCAAAGCCCGGCAGTTTCATCACATCGCATGGCGCCGCCAATTTTAGGGCGTCCATTGCTTGTGTGTGTGGCGTGCTATCAATGTTTTCATTTTTGAGTAGCGCAAGGTATTCATCACGAGTGTGGTGCTGGTGGTTTACACGCAACCACATTGGCGCTTTCTGGTTGTTGGCTTCAACAATGCTTTCCCATTGTTGTGGGTAAGCTTCTTGCAGCAGTTTAAGTAACCAGCTCGGGTGACCGTACTTGCCCGCATTGTTGCTGACAGCCATTTGATCCAGTTCTTCTTGGTTGCGCTGGTAGTTACGCAATACTGCGTTGATAAGACCGCGTAAGCGGGGACCTTTCAGCTCTTTAGTACCTTCAACCGTTTCACCCACTGCAGCGTGTGCAGGAATACGCATAAAGCTCAATTGGTAAATGCCAACCAAAATCAGGTGATGGAAAACGCGTTGTTTGCCTTTTAGCGGCTTGTCCATCAACTGGTTTGCAATCATTTCTAGGCGAGGGAGGTAACGTAGAGCACCATAGCAAATTTCTTGCAAAAGAGCGTGATCACGTGGTCGTACGTTTTGTTGAGCCGCTGGAAGAGCGCTTGAAAGTGAGTGGCCCTTGTCGACGACAAGATACAAGACGTTGGCAGCCGCAGCGCGAACATTCATGATAAGTACCTTAAAGTAAAGGAGGGCATCTCTGCCCTCTAAAAGTTCGTATTATTGGTCTTTGACACGGTTATCTGGTTTTTAAACCAGTTGAGTGCCAACTTCAAACCAAGATGCACGTGAGTTCAAAATGTCTTGAACTGACATGGCTTTTTTGCCCGGAACTTGCAGTTGTTCCAGAACCAATACACCGTTGCCTGTCGCAACATAAATACCGGTTTTGTCCGCTTGCAAAATGGTGCCTGCTGGCTTGTCGCTGGTTTGATCCGCAACACGACTTTCCCATACTTTGATGCTGTTTTCAGCCGCTTCAAAGTGGCTCATTGGCCATGGGTTGAATGCGCGAACACAACGTTCAATGTGCGCTGCATCATCGTTCCAATCAATGCGCGCTTCTTCTTTGCTCAGCTTCTTCGCATAGTTTGCTAGCTCGTCGTCTTGTTTCACGGGCTCTGCTTTGCCGGTTGCGATGTCTGCTAAACAATCAATCAGCGCATCTGGACCTAAACCTGCGAGTTTTTCGTACATTGATGCACTAGTGTCGCTTGCTTCAATCGGTAACGTTGCGATTTTAAGCATGTCACCCGTATCCAAACCAATGTCCATCTGCATAATGGTAACACCAGTTTCAGCATCACCTGCCCAAATTGAACGTTGGATAGGAGCTGCGCCACGCCAACGAGGAAGAATCGAACCGTGAACATTGATACAGCCTAGTTTAGGCGTGTCTAACACAACTTGCGGAAGTAATAGACCATAAGCGACAACAACCATGATGTCGGCATTCAGATCCGCTAGTTCTTGCTTAGCCTCATCTGACTTGAAGTTTTCTGGTTGATAAACCGGAATACCATGCTCAAGCGCGATGGTTTTTACTGGGCTTGCAGTAAGCTTCTTACCACGGCCTGCTGGGCGATCTGGTTGAGTATAAACCGCAATTACTTCGTGCTCCGAAGACAACAACGCCGCCAAGTGACGGGCGGCGAAATCCGGAGTACCTGCAAAGACAATACGTAAAGACTGACTCAAGGTAGGCTTCCTTCTAATTAAATTGTATCGAGATTAAGCGTTTTGCTGTTTCTCGTTAAAGCGTTTGATTTTTGCTAGCTTGTCCTGAATACGCTTACGCTTCAGTGGCGATAGGTAATCAACGAACAACTTACCCATCAAATGGTCTAGTTCGTGTTGAACACAGATGGCTAGCAGATCGTCGGCTTCAAAAGTGTACTCTTTGCCATCACGATCTAGTGCTTTAACAGTAACTTCAGCAGCACGCGGCACAAGTGCACGAGCACCTGGTACCGATAGACAGCCTTCTTCGATGCCATCTTCGCCACGCTTTTCCAGAATCTCAGGGTTGATAAGCACCATTGGCTCATCACGAGTTTCTGAAATATCAATTACTACGATACGTTTGTGGATATCAACCTGCGTTGCAGCCAGGCCAATACCCTCTTCGTCGTACATGGTTTCAATCATGTCATCGACGATTTTTTGAATCTCAGGTGTCACCTCTTCTACAGGTTTTGCAACGGTACGCAGGCGATCATCTGGGAATGTTAATACTTGTAATACAGACATATTCACTCGAAATATTGAACTGTGCCGTAACAGCACAAACCTTGTTGGCTCAATTCTAGACATTTTATGACCTAAATGACAGCATCCTTATACCAATTTCCATTCTGGTAGTTGCCTAACAGACCAAGGACGAGGGTCATGAATCGAATTTTCCGCAACGTTTCTCGCATTACGTTGCCGTTACTTTTCTCTTTCAATGCCGTAGCAAACACGGACTCCCAACCGCTTACCGTCAAAGATGACGCACCTAAAACTTATGTTGTGGTCAAAGGTGATACGCTTTGGGATATTTCAGCAATGTATCTGGATAGCCCATGGTTGTGGCCTCGTTTGTGGCAGGTCAATCCAGAGATCGATAATCCGCACCTTATTTATCCCGGAGACAAGTTGTCGCTGGTATGGATTAATGGTCAACCAGTATTGAGCTTAAAAGCGGTGAAAAAGCTCAGCCCTAAAGCTCGTATCACGGAAAAGAAAGCGGTGCCAACCGTTGCTGAAGGTTTGGTTATGCCTTACCTCAAGTCGGACCGTTTGGTGGACGATGAAACGCTAGAAAGCGCGGCTAAAGTGATGGGTAGTAGCAAAGGCAGTAAATATCTGACTGCTGAGGACACCCTGTATATTAGTGGTGAACAAACGGCGACAGGTTGGGCTATCTATCGTCCAGTCGAAACATTTTCCCGTGAAGACGTATCTAAGCAAATTACCGCTTTACGTTTGATTGCAAAAGGGGAACTTATCGAGGCATCAAGCGAGTACTCAGGACTAAAGATCACCACTCAACTGCAAGAGATTATTCGTAACGATATCGCTTTGCCGGTCCAAACATTAGAAAATGGTGATTTCACGACGACCTTTTACCCACTGCCATCACCAAAAGGCAGTTCTGCAGTATTGCTGGGTAATATTGAGGGCATTCGATTTAGCTCAACCAATCAAGTGGTTGTGATTGATAAAGGAACATCCGATCAACTTCGCCAAGGCAGTGTGTTTGATCTTAAAGAAGATGCGCACCCGGTTTTCAAAGGTGGCGATGGTTTTGTGAAAGACAGTGGCTTACTCGACTCTAAGATCACCTTGCCGCAAAGTAAGGTTGGTGAACTGCTGGTCATTCGTCCTTATGAATATTTCAGTCTTGCACTGATTACCAATAGCACTAAGCCAATCAATAAAGAGGTATCAGTGGTTTCTCCTCTGGCTGAGGAATCGACCACGAATGAAACTACGCAATGATACTGACCTCGCCGCCTGGTTAAAGCTGAGCTGCTTGCCAGGCATTGGCGGGGTGAAGATGAATAAGCTGCTGAGTAAAGATACGCCAAGCAATATTGTCGGATACTCAACTGAGCAGCTTCAGCTTTTGGGTTTTACCACGAAGCAACTGCAAGCATGGTCTGAGGTCGATAAAGAAGTCGACGCTTGTCTTACTTGGGCTAGCGCCTCATCTCATCATCATATTGTTACTTTGGCGGATACTCTGTATCCCCCACTTCTCAAACAAACGGTCGCTCCACCTCCTTTACTATTTATAAAGGGAGAAGCGAGTTGTTTGTCTCAACCTCAAATTGCCATGGTCGGCAGCCGTAATGCTAGTGTTGATGGGCTTCAACACGCACGTCAGTTCGCTGCAGATTTGGTGAAACATGATCTGATTGTTACCAGTGGTTTGGCTTTGGGTATCGATGGACACGCTCATGATGGTGCTTTGCAAGCGGATGGTAAAACCATTGCGGTATTGGGTTCAGGGTTAGAGCAAGTTTATCCAGCCCGTCACCGAGGTTTAGCGCGGCGAGTGATGGAAAACGGTGCGTTAGTCTCTGAGTTTCGCCCAGATGCAAAACCTCGAGCAGAAAACTTCCCACGACGTAATCGAATCATTAGTGGTTTGTCGCTTGGCGTGTTGGTTGTCGAAGCAGCAGAAAAGAGTGGCTCATTAATCACCGCTCGCTACGCTCTTGAGCAAGACCGTGAAGTTTTCGCTATACCAGCTTCGATTAATGCTCCCAATGCCAGTGGTGGTAATCAGTTGATTCGTAATGGGGCTTGTCTCGTACAAAACACTCAAGAGGTGTTGAATGAAATACAGTCTTTGCTCGACTGGTCTATTAATCAGAGCTTGGATTTATTTTCTACGCCAATTGATGAAGAAGAATTGCCATTTCCTCAGCTGTTAGCTAACGTAGGAAATGAGGCTACACCAGTTGATATTCTTGCAAGCAGGACCAATATACCTGTCCAAGAAGTCATGATGCAGCTCTTAGAGCTTGAGCTTTCAGGGCATGTTGTTGCAGTATCCGGTGGCTATATTCGAAAGGGGAGGGGCTAGCTATGATGATGGATATACTTATGTATCTATTCGAAACCTACATCCATAGCGATGCAGAGTTACAGGTCGAACAAGACGAGTTGGAAGATGAATTGCTTCGTGCAGGCTTCCAGCAAAAAGACATCTACAAAGCCCTTGTCTGGTTAGAAGAGCTGGCAGCATTGCAACAAAGTGATGAGCATTCAGCGATTTCAACTTGCATAGCATCGGCATCGACACGTATCTATACGGCATCAGAGATGCAGCGCTTAGATCTTGAATGTCGTGGTTTTCTGCTGTTCTTAGAGCAAATTAATGTTCTAACCACAGAAACACGTGAGATGGTTATCGATCGTGTAATGGGGCTAGAAACCAATGAATTTGAGCTTGAAGACCTTAAGTGGATCATTCTTATGGTTCTGTTTAATGTCCCTGGCAACGAAAATGCCTACACGCTGATGGAAGAGCTGCTGTACACCAAGGAACAGGGTATTCTTCACTAATATCTTCTGCTTTAACGGTGAGTATGAGTAGTAAAATCGATCACAACCTTTTCTCGGCACACGAGCATGCGCTTGAGAGAGAGCCGTGCCCTAAATGTGGTGGGGAAGTCAGGCTGAAACATGGCAAACATGGTCCTTTTCTTGGTTGTAGCCAATACCCAAGCTGTGACTATATCAAGCCGTTGCACAGTAATGATGGCCACATCGTAAAAGAGTTAGGTGTGCCTTGCCCTGACTGTGGCAATGAGTTGGTGCTCCGACAAGGGCGATACGGCATGTTCGTTGGCTGTAGTCATTACCCAACTTGTCATCATATCGAATCAATCAATCAGCCCGAACCCGAGCAAGAATCGAAAGAGCTATACGCTTGCCCTGAGTGTGGTAAAGGGCATTTAGTTGAACGTAAGACCCGATTTGGTAAGACATTCTACGCGTGTGATAACTATCCGAAGTGCAAGTTTGCGGTAAACTTACCACCTGTAAGAGGTCGCTGTGAGGAATGCGGGTTTACCTTGTTGGTAGAAAAGAAACTCGCCAGCGGGGTTAAGTTGCAATGTGCAAGTCGCAAGTGCCAGCATACACAATCACAATAAATCTCAGGCAAAATTAAAAAGGGTCGCATCATGCGACCCTTTGTTGTCTATTTATCAACTTTTCTATGCTTGCCACTGTTTGGCAAATTCATGAACTGCTGGGAAGGTTTCTTCATCAAGCACGTTTGTTAATGCACACAACCTACGATTCAACTCACCAGTGTAATCAGCGCATACGTTGATATGACCCATCTTACGACCTTCTCGTTTCTCTTTGCCATACCAATGAATATGGCAACCATTCATCGCGAGTAGCGCATCTGGCAAGGTATCTTCACCGAGAATATTGATCATCGAGGTCTCGCGAACGAGCTTAGTACTACCTAAAGGCATACCACACACAGCGCGTAGGTGGTTCTCAAACTGACAAGTTTCTGCACCCTGCTGAGTCCAGTGACCTGAGTTGTGTACGCGTGGTGCGATTTCGTTAACCAGCAACTTGCTGTCAACGTCGAAGAACTCCAGGGCTAGCACGCCAACGTAATTCAAACTATTGGCGACGGCCGTGAACATCTCTTTTGCTTGTTCTTGCAACTCTGGAGCATCAATTGCTGTTGAGAGGCTTAATACACCATTTGTGTGGATGTTTTCTGCGAGAGGGTAAACTTCAATACTGCCATCGTTACTGCGAGCACCAATCAGTGAAACTTCACGGTTAAAAGGAACAAACTCCTCAGCAACAATGGCTTGAGTTGGTGTTGAAGCAATGCATTCCACCATTTCTGTCCAAATTATGTCGATCTGAGAAGGTTCTTTTAAACGCCACTGACCTTTTCCATCGTAACCGCCCAATGCACTTTTCAGAACCATTGGCATGCCGACGTGTTCAATTGCGCGGTCAAAATCTTCACGAGTTTTGATCACATAGTATTTCGCATTACGTACGCCAGCATCATCAAGTAATGCCTTTTCAATGCGGCGATCACCGCCTGCTTTGATAGCTTGTGTACTTGGTAAGAACTTACCGCTCGCTTCGCAAATATCAAGCACGTCATGCGGGATATGCTCGAACTCAGCAGTGATTACATCAACTTGTTCGATCGCATTTTCTAAGCCGTTGCCTAGTACATGTTGAGTCAGTGGATGAACGATATTACCGCTGCCCACATCGTAAGCTGAAATTTGAATATTCAGTGGCGCACCAGCCAGAGACATCATACGAGCTAACTGACCCGCACCAAGAACCAGTACATGCATCTGATTAATCCTCAGCAGGGTTTGGGTTCGCCAATACGGTTTCCGTTTGTTCGTTACGGAACGCTTCGACTTTTGCCATGATCGCTTCATCATGTGTACCAAGGATTTGAGCCGCTAGGATACCAGCGTTTGCTGCGCCTGCTTCGCCAATAGCTAATGTACCAACCGCAATACCTTTTGGCATCTGTACGATAGAAAGTAGTGAGTCCATGCCTTTCAGTGCGCGAGACTGAACGGGAACGCCAAGTACAGGTACGCTGGTAAACGCCGCCGCCATGCCTGGTAGGTGGGCAGCACCGCCCGCACCTGCGATGATGACTTTAATGCCACGTTCTTTAGCACTGCTTGCGTAATCAGCCAACAATTGAGGAGTACGGTGAGCTGACACCACCTTTGTTTCGTAAGACACGCCAAATTGATCCAGCATGTCCGCTGCTAGTTTCATGGTTGGCCAATCTGATTTAGAACCCATGATGATACCGACTTTCATCTCAAACTCCTTCAAGCTGCAAAATTAGGTGAGCTGATAAATTTGTGCGCATTATACGGGGATTTTTACCTCAAGCAAACGTTTGCGTGCGTTTGTAAATACGATTGATACATTTTATAAACAAATTGCTTTAGTCTCTGAGAATGAATATTTGTACACTTAGTACAAACACAACAGACAAGATTATCAGGAAGTATCGGTGGAGAACTTTGAACAGGTGCTAGAAGCACTACAAAAAGGCGAAGTGATTGCCTACCCAACAGAGGGGGTGTTTGGTGTTGGCTGTGACCCAGATAACCCAGAAGCGATTCAAAAATTGCTAGAGCTAAAACAACGCCCTGTTGAGAAAGGATTAATCTTAATTGCGGCAAACTATGAACAGCTTTTGCCTTATGTTGATGAATCTCAGTTGACTCAAGAGCAGTTAGATAAAGTACACGCAACGTGGCCAGGTCCATACACTTGGATTATGCCTGCGAGTGACAAAGTTTCTCATTGGGTATCGGGGCAATTTGATTCGATTGCAGTGCGTGTGACGGATCATCCTTTGGTACAAAAGATGTGTAATGCTTTCGGAAAGCCGCTAACCTCTACCAGCGCGAACCTCACTGGTCAGCCTCCTTGTATGACGACTGAAGAAGTAGAGCAACAATTGGGTGACCGGCTTGTGGCGATCTTACGTGGTGAAACCAGCGGTCGTGACAAGCCTAGTGAAATTCGTGATGCTAAAACCTCGCAAATATTAAGACAGGGCTAACCCTGCTAGTCAGCAATCAATAGGTACTACACGTATGTCAGCAATCGATAAGCACGCCGTAAAACAGTTCCTGATGTCACTTCAGGATTCCATTTGTCAGCAGTTAGAACAAGAAGATGGAAAGGCCGTCTTTGTTGAAGACGCATGGCAACGTGAAAAAGGGGAGCGCCTTGGTGGTGGTGGTCGTACCCGTGTTTTGCGTGATGGTGACGTTTTTGAGCAAGGGGGAGTGAATTTCTCTCATGTCGAAGGTAATGAGATGCCAGCATCAGCTACGGCGCATCGTCCAGAGTTAGCTGGTCGCCGCTTTGAAGCGATGGGTGTTTCTTTGGTTATCCATCCTCACAACCCATATGTACCGACTTCTCACGCTAACGTACGCTTCTTTATCGCAGAGAAAGAGGGGGAAGAGCCTATTTGGTGGTTTGGTGGTGGTTTTGATCTAACACCTTTCTATCCATTCGAAGAAGATTGCCAATCATGGCATGAAACCGCAAAACAACTTTGTGCACCTTTCGGTGAAGATGTCTATGCAGAGCATAAAGCTTGGTGTGATAAGTATTTCTTCCTACCGCATCGAAATGAAACTCGTGGTGTTGGTGGTTTGTTCTTTGATGACCTAAACCAGTGGGAATTCGACAAGTGTTTTGATTACATCAAGGCGGTTGGTGAAGGATACTGCCAAGCTTACCTACCGATAGTGTCTCGTCGTAAAGAAATTGAATTCAGTGAGCGTGAGCGTGAATTCCAACTTTACCGTCGTGGTCGCTACGTTGAATTCAACCTAGTGTATGATCGTGGGACTCTATTTGGTCTGCAAAGTGGCGGTCGTACAGAGTCAATTCTTATGTCGATGCCACCACTTGCGCGTTGGGAATACAGCTATGAGCCACAACCTGGTTCTCCAGAGGCTGAACTTTACGAGCGATACTTAACGCCACGAGAGTGGTAAGCGTTGAATCTCCTTTTCTATATAGATAGATAGTGATAGGGTCATCTGTAATCAGATGGCCCTGTTTTTTCTCTATAGTAGGTAAGGAATAAAGGTAAGGAAATGACTCAGCAAATTGATCGCTATGCCGTGTTTGGTAATCCTATTGGACACAGCAAGTCGCCATTCATTCACACCTTGTTTGCTCGTCAAACCAATCAATCTTTGGTGTATACCGCAGAAAGTGCTCCTGTAAATGGTTTTATTGACGCAGCGAAGCTGTTCTTTGCAGAAGGAGGCAAGGGGTGCAACATCACCATGCCATTTAAAGAAGATGCTTATCAATTTGCTAGTAGACTGACCGAACGTGCTCAGTTAGCCGGGGCAGTCAATACGCTCAAGAAGTTAGATGATGGTGAGATCATTGGCGATAACACCGATGGAGCAGGTTTGGTTCAAGACCTACTTCAACATCAAGTTGTGTTAGAAGGTGCGCGAATCCTGATCATTGGCGCTGGCGGTGCCGCTCGTGGAGTGATCAAGCCACTTCTTGATCAAAAGCCTAGTTCTTTAACCATTACTAATCGAACCTTCAGCAAAGCGCAGGAGCTTGCGGAGTTGTTTATTGCACATGGCTCTATCATCGCCAAAGAGATGGATGATATTAGTGATGAGTTCGACGTGATTATTAACTCCACATCTGCTTCCCTAAGCGGTGAGCTGCCGGGTATCTCCTCTTCTATCTTTGCAGCTAACAGTACGAGCTACGACATGATTTACGGGCAAGGGACGACCAGTTTTAACTTATGGGCAAAAGAAAGTGGTGCCGCTCATGCTTATGATGGTCTTGGGATGCTAGTGGGACAAGCTGCGGAAAGCTTTATGCTGTGGCGTGGTTTACGCCCTGGCGCAAAACAAATCCTTAGAGAATTAAGAAAGAACCTTGAAGGTCAGTAAACGATGAATCAGTCCATCTTATTCCCAGATATGCAATCATGGGATAAAACATTACAAGCGGTAAACTTTACCGCGCAGCAATCAGGAGCTCTGATTGAATGCTATGTAACAAAGCAGAAGCTAGAAAAGCTTAGCGGCTCCCTGGTTGAAACTGAACAAGCGGCAATTAAAGTATTTATTGATTATCGATTCGACCTAGAAGAAATCGCGGAAGAGCTAATTGAAGATGAAGCCTTCAATGAAGAAGGCAATATCATCATCGATTAGCTTATTGCTAACCAACTACATCATTCGTCGTTGATGTCTTCTACTTCGTTTATGTAGTCATTTTTATTCTGTACATAGTTATTGGCAGACTTTTGTAAGAAAGCTCGTTCATTCTCTGATAAGGGGCGAGCTTGTTTTACTGGACTACCAACATATAAATAGCCGCTTTCCAACCTTTTCCCCGGTGGGACTAAACTTCCAGCGCCTATCATTACGTCTGATTCGACAACAACGTTATCTAAAACGATCGCTCCCATACCAACCAATACACGATCGTGGATTTCGCAGCCGTGCAACATGACTTTATGACCAATAGTGACATCATTACCAATGATTAGCGGATAGCCGTTGGGATTCTCAGTATTTTTATGGGTTACATGCAGTACGCTACCATCTTGAATATTGGTTCGAGCACCAATGTGGATATGGTTCACATCACCACGAGCTGCAACTAATGGCCAAACACTCGAGTCGTCACCAATTTGGATATCACCGACAAGAACAGAAGTTGAGTCGACATATACGCGCTTGCCTAGTTGAGGTCGAATACCTTTATAACTTCTAATAGAACCCATCTTTACTCCTTATAAAGCGTTAATAATCGGGATATCTGGAGGGAAGAGTAGCAAAAACTCGCCTTTTAGAATAAAAAACACTCAAACAATAAAAAAATCAAAAAAAACGAGAAAAAGGGCTTGCCAATGTGATCGCAATCTCTATAATGCCACCTCGCTGACACGGCAACGCTTCGAAAGAAACGAAGTCAAGTTAGCAAGCCAATTAGCCAAGCGGAAACGCTTGATAAAAAGTTTGAAAAAAGTGATTGACACTAAACTTTAACTCGCTAAAATGGCCATCCGATTTGAGCAAAGCTCAATAGGAAAGCTCTTTAACAATATAGACCTATCAATCTGTGTGGGCACTCGTTGATGATAATCCAATTAGATACTTCGGTATCGAATTAGGTTTCAATGAAACGAAGTGACCATTGAATCGAAAGATTCAGCACAGTCAATTCAAACATTACTTATGTAATGTTCAGTATTCATTGAGCCGAACAAAATCTTAAATTGAAGAGTTTGATCATGGCTCAGATTGAACGCTGGCGGCAGGCCTAACACATGCAAGTCGAGCGGAAACGAGTTATCTGAACCTTCGGGGAACGATAACGGCGTCGAGCGGCGGACGGGTGAGTAATGCCTAGGAAATTGCCCTGATGTGGGGGATAACCATTGGAAACGATGGCTAATACCGCATAATACCTTCGGGTCAAAGAGGGGGACCTTCGGGCCTCTCGCGTCAGGATATGCCTAGGTGGGATTAGCTAGTTGGTGAGGTAATGGCTCACCAAGGCGACGATCCCTAGCTGGTCTGAGAGGATGATCAGCCACACTGGAACTGAGACACGGTCCAGACTCCTACGGGAGGCAGCAGTGGGGAATATTGCACAATGGGCGCAAGCCTGATGCAGCCATGCCGCGTGTGTGAAGAAGGCCTTCGGGTTGTAAAGCACTTTCAGTCGTGAGGAAGGTAGTGTAGTTAATAGCTGCATTATTTGACGTTAGCGACAGAAGAAGCACCGGCTAACTCCGTGCCAGCAGCCGCGGTAATACGGAGGGTGCGAGCGTTAATCGGAATTACTGGGCGTAAAGCGCATGCAGGTGGTTTGTTAAGTCAGATGTGAAAGCCCGGGGCTCAACCTCGGAATAGCATTTGAAACTGGCAGACTAGAGTACTGTAGAGGGGGGTAGAATTTCAGGTGTAGCGGTGAAATGCGTAGAGATCTGAAGGAATACCGGTGGCGAAGGCGGCCCCCTGGACAGATACTGACACTCAGATGCGAAAGCGTGGGGAGCAAACAGGATTAGATACCCTGGTAGTCCACGCCGTAAACGATGTCTACTTGGAGGTTGTGGCCTTGAGCCGTGGCTTTCGGAGCTAACGCGTTAAGTAGACCGCCTGGGGAGTACGGTCGCAAGATTAAAACTCAAATGAATTGACGGGGGCCCGCACAAGCGGTGGAGCATGTGGTTTAATTCGATGCAACGCGAAGAACCTTACCTACTCTTGACATCCAGAGAACTTTCCAGAGATGGATTGGTGCCTTCGGGAACTCTGAGACAGGTGCTGCATGGCTGTCGTCAGCTCGTGTTGTGAAATGTTGGGTTAAGTCCCGCAACGAGCGCAACCCTTATCCTTGTTTGCCAGCACTTCGGGTGGGAACTCCAGGGAGACTGCCGGTGATAAACCGGAGGAAGGTGGGGACGACGTCAAGTCATCATGGCCCTTACGAGTAGGGCTACACACGTGCTACAATGGCGCATACAGAGGGCGGCCAACTTGCGAGAGTGAGCGAATCCCAAAAAGTGCGTCGTAGTCCGGATCGGAGTCTGCAACTCGACTCCGTGAAGTCGGAATCGCTAGTAATCGTGGATCAGAATGCCACGGTGAATACGTTCCCGGGCCTTGTACACACCGCCCGTCACACCATGGGAGTGGGCTGCAAAAGAAGTAGGTAGTTTAACCTTCGGGAGGACGCTTACCACTTTGTGGTTCATGACTGGGGTGAAGTCGTAACAAGGTAGCGCTAGGGGAACCTGGCGCTGGATCACCTCCTTATACGATGATTATTCACGATGAGTGTCCACACAGATTGATACGGTTTATAAAGTAAAGAGAGGAAGAGTTCCCAAACTCTTCAATCCAGTGTCCCGTTCGTCTAGAGGCCTAGGACACCGCCCTTTCACGGCGGTAACAGGGGTTCGACTCCCCTACGGGATACCATTGGGTCGTTAGCTCAGTTGGTAGAGCAGTTGACTTTTAATCAATTGGTCGCAGGTTCGAATCCTGCACGACCCACCATTCTTCTCCACGAAGAATCAAAACTTACGTGGGCGATTAGCTCAGTTGGGAGAGCACCTGCCTTACAAGCAGGGGGTCACTGGTTCGAGCCCGGTATCGCCCACCATTCTCTAAGTATTTTTGGATAGGAATTCCAAACCACTTCAGTAAAACGTACGTGGTTAGAATCTTCGTCTCTGAAAGTCTTTAGAAAATGTACTTCCTTGTGAAGAAACATAGCTCTTTAACAATTTGGAAAGCTGACAAAACAAACTTTTAAGTTTGTTTGTAAAGTTCTCAATGTTTGTCTTTATGACAAACACCAATACAACACATTCAAGTGTTCTTGGAATTTGAGTCCGGCAAAATCGAGTCTGCATCATGTATAAAAATTGCAGACAACTTTGGTGACTTGTTCATCAACTCGAAACTCCTTCGGGTTGTATGGTTAAGTGACTAAGCGTACACGGTGGATGCCTTGGCAGTCAGAGGCGATGAAGGACGTATTAACTTGCGATAAGCCCAGATTAGGTAGTAAAAACCATTTGAGTCTGGGATTTCCGAATGGGGAAACCCACTAGCATAAGCTAGTATCGCTGCGTGAATACATAGCGCAGCGAAGCGAACCGGGGGAACTGAAACATCTAAGTACCCCGAGGAAAAGAAATCAACCGAGATTCCGAAAGTAGCGGCGAGCGAAATTGGACTAGCCCTTAAGCTTTTTATGCGTCAGGTGAAACTTCTGGAAAGTTGTGCGATACAGGGTGATAGCCCCGTAACCGGCAACGCATATAAAGTGAAATCGAGTAGGGCGGGACACGTGATATCCTGTCTGAATATGGGGGGACCATCCTCCAAGGCTAAATACTACTGACTGACCGATAGTGAACCAGTACCGTGAGGGAAAGGCGAAAAGAACCCCTGTGAGGGGAGTGAAATAGAACCTGAAACCGTGTACGTACAAGCAGTAGGAGCACCTTCGTGGTGTGACTGCGTACCTTTTGTATAATGGGTCAGCGACTTATATTCAGTGGCAAGGTTAACCATCTAGGGGAGCCGTAGGGAAACCGAGTCTTAACTGGGCGTTCAGTCTCTGGATATAGACCCGAAACCAGGTGATCTAGCCATGGGCAGGTTGAAGGTTGAGTAACATCAACTGGAGGACCGAACCGACTAATGTTGAAAAATTAGCGGATGACTTGTGGCTAGGGGTGAAAGGCCAATCAAACCTGGAGATAGCTGGTTCTCCCCGAAAGCTATTTAGGTAGCGCCTCGGACGAATACTACTGGGGGTAGAGCACTGTTAAGGCTAGGGGGTCATCCCGACTTACCAACCCTTTGCAAACTCCGAATACCAGTAAGTACTATCCGGGAGACACACGGCGGGTGCTAACGTCCGTCGTGGAGAGGGAAACAACCCAGACCGCCAGCTAAGGTCCCAAATTACTACTAAGTGGGAAACGATGTGGGAAGGCTCAGACAGCCAGGATGTTGGCTTAGAAGCAGCCATCATTTAAAGAAAGCGTAATAGCTCACTGGTCGAGTCGGCCTGCGCGGAAGATGTAACGGGGCTAAGTAGTAAACCGAAGCTGCGGCAATGCACTTTAGTGCATTGGGTAGGGGAGCGTTCTGTAAGCGGTTGAAGGTGTGTGGTAACGCATGCTGGACGTATCAGAAGTGCGAATGCTGACATGAGTAACGATAAAGGGGGTGAAAAACCTCCTCGCCGGAAGACCAAGGGTTCCTGTCCAACGTTAATCGGGGCAGGGTAAGTCGACCCCTAAGGCGAGGCCGAAAGGCGTAGTCGATGGGAAACGGGTTAATATTCCCGTACTTCTTACAATTGCGATGGGGGGACGGAGAAGGCTAGGTGGGCCTGGCGACGGTTGTCCAGGTTCAAGTGCGTAGGCTTAAGAGTTAGGTAAATCCGGCTCTTTTTAAGGCTGAGACACGACGTCGAGCTACTACGGTAGTGAAGTCATTGATGCCATGCTTCCAGGAAAAGCCTCTAAGCTTCAGATTGTAAGGAATCGTACCCCAAACCGACACAGGTGGTCGGGTAGAGAATACCAAGGCGCTTGAGAGAACTCGGGTGAAGGAACTAGGCAAAATGGTACCGTAACTTCGGGAGAAGGTACGCTCTCGACGGTGAAGTCCCTCGCGGATGGAGCTATTGAGAGTCGCAGATACCAGGTGGCTGCAACTGTTTATTAAAAACACAGCACTGTGCAAAATCGTAAGATGACGTATACGGTGTGACGCCTGCCCGGTGCCGGAAGGTTAATTGATGGGGTTAGACTTCGGTCGAAGCTCTTGATCGAAGCCCCGGTAAACGGCGGCCGTAACTATAACGGTCCTAAGGTAGCGAAATTCCTTGTCGGGTAAGTTCCGACCTGCACGAATGGCGTAATGATGGCCACGCTGTCTCCACCCGAGACTCAGTGAAATTGAAATCGCTGTGAAGATGCAGTGTACCCGCGGCTAGACGGAAAGACCCCGTGAACCTTTACTACAGCTTGGCACTGAACATTGACCCTACATGTGTAGGATAGGTGGGAGGCTTTGAAGCACAGTCGCTAGATTGTGTGGAGCCGTCCTTGAAATACCACCCTTGTAGTGTTGATGTTCTAACGTTGACCCCTAATCGGGGTTGCGGACAGTGCCTGGTGGGTAGTTTGACTGGGGCGGTCTCCTCCCAAAGCGTAACGGAGGAGCACGAAGGTGGGCTAATCACGGTTGGACATCGTGAGGTTAGTGCAATGGCATAAGCCCGCTTGACTGCGAGAATGACGGTTCGAGCAGGTGCGAAAGCAGGTCATAGTGATCCGGTGGTTCTGAATGGAAGGGCCATCGCTCAACGGATAAAAGGTACTCCGGGGATAACAGGCTGATACCGCCCAAGAGTTCATATCGACGGCGGTGTTTGGCACCTCGATGTCGGCTCATCACATCCTGGGGCTGAAGTCGGTCCCAAGGGTATGGCTGTTCGCCATTTAAAGTGGTACGCGAGCTGGGTTTAGAACGTCGTGAGACAGTTCGGTCCCTATCTGCCGTGGGCGTTGGAAGATTGAAGGGGGCTGCTCCTAGTACGAGAGGACCGGAGTGGACGAACCTCTGGTGTTCGGGTTGTGTCGCCAGACGCATTGCCCGGTAGCTAAGTTCGGAATCGATAACCGCTGAAAGCATCTAAGCGGGAAGCGAGCCCTGAGATGAGTCTTCCCTGATACTTTAAGTATCCTAAAGGGTTGTTCGAGACTAGAACGTTGATAGGCAGGGTGTGTAAGCGTTGTGAGGCGTTGAGCTAACCTGTACTAATTGCCCGTGAGGCTTAACCATACAACACCCAAGGGGTTTTGATGGACTCAATGTAAGAACATTGAATGTGTGTAATGTAGAACTTAAAATCAGTTTTCCGAATTAAAGAATTTGCTTGGCGACCATAGCGATTTGGACCCACCTGACTTCCATTCCGAACTCAGAAGTGAAACGAATTAGCGCCGATGGTAGTGTGGGGCTTCCCCATGTGAGAGTAGGACATCGCCAGGCTTGTATTTTATTTTCACTTTTTATGAAAAAGTGAAGACAAAAACTTAGACTTTAGGTCTAACCAGTGCGGAGCGGTAGTTCAGTTGGTTAGAATACCGGCCTGTCACGCCGGGGGTCGCGGGTTCGAGTCCCGTCCGCTCCGCCACTTATTCAGACAAAGCCCTAGCAGAAATGCTAGGGCTTTTTCGTATCTGACAATTCAAATTCACCTATTGGTGTATGAACTCCGCTCGTGTGCGAGTTCAATTGCGTGCAAGCCCAGCCGCTCTGTCGCTTGTTTAGAAAAAACTTTTGTATTGGGTTGATATCTTCAGAGCCCAGTCCCTGCAGCATAGCGAACTCTGTGGGATAAAGGTCTTATTTCTCTTCTATCATTGGCTATTTTCTAAGCCTTAAAACTCTCCAAACGTAAGTGCTTACTTACTCTCATCGTTTTTCTAGTACTATCTTTGTTATATGAACAGTGACGTTGCGCTATTTAGTGCTGATCTAGATTTTATGTTCAAAATTAACTGTAACTAAAAAGCCCGTTACTTGTGTAACGGGCTTCGAATACTTATTTGAATGATGTATGCCTACAGTGAGATATATTTACTTTCTGCTACTTCCCATAATGCTTTAACCAAAGGGTTTTCCAGCTGGCTTCTAATGCAGCAAACACCGAGCTCGAATGGTTTGATAGGCAAAACTTTAAGCCTATTTATCTTCTCTCTTACAGGGCTGTTGTTGATTACCACATCCGGTGCAATACCGACTCCGCAGCCCAAGGCCACCATACTGACAATGGCTTCATGTCCTGCCACCTGTGCGTAGATATTTGGTTTAATCTTCATTTGCTTGAACCAAACATTCGCTCTTTCTCTTGCTGTGCCTGCTTCTGGGACAATAAAAGGGATCGTTGACCAATCCGGACTTTCTCTCTGCAGTTCTTCTGCAAAGCTGCTGACTCCAACTGGCGCTATCACCGATAGGGGAATCTCACTGATTGGTTCAAAGGAGACTTTAGATGGCAGTTGGTCTGGCTTAGCAGAGATCGCGATATCAGCCTCATCCGCCAATATTTTATCGATGGCTTGTGCTGGATCGCCGGTAGAGAGTTTGAATTCAATAAATGGATGCTGAATGCGGAATTCGGAAATAAGCTCTGGGAGATGGCTATAACTTGCCGTTACCGAGCAAAATAAACGTATCTCCCCTTTTAACTCGTCTTCCGTTCCTTTGACGTAACTTTGGTATTGCTGCCATTCCCCTAAGATCTTTAGTGCAACAGGTAATAGCTTCTTTCCTTGAACCGTTAACTCGACACTTCGGTTATCACGCAAGAACAGCTGTTGATGCGTTTCTTCTTCCAATTTCTGGATCTGCCGGCTTAGTGCAGAAGGGCTGATATGCATTGCCGCCGCTGTCTTAGCGAAGCTCTTACTATCACATAGATGAATGAATAACTGCAGGCTTTTGATGTTCATTAAATCTTCACTTCCATGTTGCATTAATTGCAATAAGTAATTGTGAATATATCACTTTCAGCAACAGAATGTCTGTTTTAGTATGAACTCATTCGGTAACACAAGTACCGACCTCTATGGAAGAATGTTAAGGAGCGCCCAGATGGCTAACTATTTCAATACCCTAAACTTGCGTGAGCAATTGGACCAACTTGGTCGTTGTCGCTTTATGGACCGCGAAGAATTCGCATCAGAAGCAGATTACCTAAAAGGTAAGAAAGTGGTCATCGTAGGTTGTGGTGCTCAAGGTCTTAACCAAGGTCTAAACATGCGCGATTCTGGTCTAGACGTTGCTTATGCGCTTCGCCAAGCGGCAATTGATGAGCAACGCCAGTCATTCAAAAACGCAAAAGACAACGGCTTTGAAGTGGGTAGCTACGAAACGCTAATTCCACAAGCTGACCTAGTCGTAAACCTTACTCCAGATAAGCAACACACAAACGTTGTTGAGACGGTAATGCCGTTGATGAAAGAAGGCGCAGCACTAGGCTACTCACACGGTTTCAACGTTGTTGAAGAAGGAATGCAAATCCGTAAAGACCTAACGGTAGTAATGGTTGCGCCTAAATGTCCGGGTACGGAAGTTCGTGAAGAATACAAGCGTGGCTTCGGTGTACCGACTCTTATCGCTGTTCATCCAGAGAATGACCCTAAAGGTGAAGGTTGGGATATCGCGAAAGCTTGGGCAGCAGCAACAGGTGGTCACCGTGCCGGCTGTCTAGAGTCTTCTTTTGTTGCTGAGGTGAAATCTGACCTAATGGGTGAGCAAACTATCCTTTGCGGCATGCTACAGGCTGGTTCTATCGTATGTTACGAGAAGATGATTGCTGATGGTATCGATCCAGGCTACGCAGGTAAGCTTCTTCAATACGGTTGGGAAACCATCACTGAAGCACTGAAGTTTGGTGGTATCACTCACATGATGGATCGTCTATCAAACCCAGCAAAAGTAAAAGCATTTGAGCTTTCTGAAGAGCTAAAAGAGCTGATGCGTCCGCTATACAACAAGCACATGGATGACATCATCACAGGTCACTTCTCTAGCACAATGATGGCTGACTGGGCAAACGACGATGCAAACCTACTAGGCTGGCGTGCAGAAACGGGTGAAACTGCTTTCGAAAACTACCCAGAAACTGACGTAGAAATCTCTGAGCAAGAGTACTTCGACAACGGTATCCTGATGGTTGCTATGGTTCGTGCTGGTGTTGAGCTAGCGTTCGAAGCAATGACAGCATCTGGCATTATCGATGAGTCTGCTTACTACGAGTCTCTACACGAGCTACCGCTGATCGCGAACACTATCGCACGTAAGCGTTTATACGAGATGAACGTGGTTATCTCAGACACTGCGGAATACGGTAACTACCTGTTCGCTAACGTAGCAACACCGCTTCTACGTGAGAAGTTTATGCCAGCAGTAAATACTGACGTAATTGGTAAGGGTCTAGGTGAAACTTCTAACCAAGTAGATAACGCGACTCTTATCGCTGTAAATGATGCTATCCGTAACCACCCAGTGGAGTACATTGGTGAAGAGCTACGTGGGTATATGACTGATATGAAGAACATCGCTGTAGGCGGCTAATTACTTGCCTTAAGGTTCCATTTCGGTGTCGAAGGTGCTCATTTACTATCGTAAACTCCGCGCCTTCTCCTAGAAATGAAACCTTAATTCAGCGCAATTCGTTTAAGGGACTAAAGCTCTTAGCTTCGAATATACAATCTGCGTAATTGCATTAAAGCAAAGCAGATAAGAACTCCAGACAGACTGGGGTCAATAAATACAACATAAAACACAACATCTAATTAAAAGGCTTGGTCGCCGTTGACCAAGCCTTTTTTGTTTTTATAAAGGTGAATTTTGTCCTTAAGAAGGCAAAATAGAAGCGAACCCCCGAATCCCAATAAACAAAAAGGGCTGATGTTCTCACATCAACCCTTATAATTTTCTTGTCGCTTTTCGCTTATTTATCAGCTAGCTTTTCTTCAAGCTCTGCCAATTTCTTTTCCATTTCTGTCAGCTTTTGACGAGTACGCAGCAGAACTTGAGTTTGTACGTCGAATTCTTCGCGGCTAACTACGTCTAGCTTGTTTAGCTGACCTTGGATTACTTGGCGAACTTTTTGATCAACATCCGCGCCTAGTTCTTTTACTGGCTGTGGCATTGATTCGTGAATTTGTTTAGCGATTTGCTCTAATTTCTTTGGGTCAAACATAGTGGCTAAAACTCCTTTTGATTTGCCCACATTCTATGTAAATGATACGGGAAAGTCGCCATTTAGATGGTAAAAAAGAGAGCAGCAATAAAAAAGGTCACCGAAGTGACCTTTTTCTTAGTGCTTTACGCTTACTTATTATCAGCTAATTCGCGATGAGCAGCTTTTGCTTCATCCACTCGAGCTAGCTTTTCTAAGTCTTTGTCTTCAACAAATACTGGCAGTGGCTTATGTTTCTCAGCTAGGTAGCTGTAAATCACAGGCAGTACGAATAGCGTAAACAGTGTACCGATTGCTAGACCGGCAACGATTACGATACCGATACTGAAACGCTGAGCTGCACCTGCGCCTGTTGCGTACATCAGTGGGATCAGACCTGCAATCATCGCCGCTGTTGTCATCAGGATTGGACGTAGACGAACTTTAGCCGCTTCCATTACCGCATCGATACGAGACAGTTTGTTGTGTAACTGCTCTTCTTTCGCTACTTCACAGATCAGGATACCGTGCTTGGTGATCAGACCAACTAGAGTAATCAAACCAACCTGCGAGTAGATGTTCATCGATGCCGTACCCCACGCCAGAGCAATCAATGCACCACATACCGCTAGCGGCACCGATACCATGATTACGATTGGATCGCGGATAGATTCAAACTGAATCGCCAGTACTAGGAAGATGATCGCCAGTGCTAAACCGAAAGTTGCGTATAGTGCGCTACCTTCCGTTACAAACTGACGAGCTTCACCCATATAGTCATGGTTGTAGCCTGATGGCAGTTTGTTTTGTGCTACGTCTTCGAACCAGTTGATTGCATCACCCATTGCTACGCCTGGAGCAGGTACTGCACCAACCGTTGCTGAGTTTAGCTGGTTGAAGTGAGGCAGTGAGCGAGGCTCTGCAACAACATCAATCGTGATTAAGCTTCCTAATGGTACCGCTTTACCGTCAACCGAACGCACGTAGTAGTTCTTCATCGACTCTGGGTTTAGACGCCATTTACGTTCAACCTGAGGGATAACCTCGTATGAACGACCATTTAGGTCGATACGGTTTACGTAACCGTCCGCCATCATAGTACTTAGCGTTACACCGATGTCTTGCATGGTCACACCGTAGGCACCGGCTTTGTCTTTGTCGATGCTGATCTTCATCGTTGCTGAATCGTAATTTAGATCCAGATCCGAGTAAACGAACATTGGACTGGTAGACACATCAGCTAGGATATCGCTTGCGATAGTAAACAAGCTCTCGAAGCTGTTTGGTGTGGTGATAACGAACTGAATTGGCAGACCTGAACCAGCACCAGGAAGCTCTGGCATCTGGAATGCGGTAACTGACATGCCTGGTACGTGAGCGACTAGTTCACCTACACGTTTGGTAATATCAGCTTGACTCGCTTCACGCTCACTCCAAGGTTTAAGAGTTGCTAGACCGAACGCTTGGTTTGAGTTTGGTACACCGTTAAACACCTGAGCGTATTCTACTTCTGGCTGATCAGACAGAATCTTGTTCACGTCATTCATGGTGTGTTCGATGTAGTCCAAGTTCGCGTTCGAAGGTGCTGTACCCATTAGTACTACTACGCCTTTATCTTCTGAAGGAGCCAATTCACTTGGAATAAACTTAAACAGAATTGGTAGCGTTGCGAACACGATGATCGCGAAAGCAATGATCACTGGGCGATGCGCCATAACAGCGGTCAGCATTTTCTCGTAGCGGTTGGTCATGCCATCCAATACGTGATGTACTTTTTGCTCAAACTTGCTTGGCTCTTCATTTGCCTTAAGCATTTTTGAACACATCATCGGCGACAAAGTCAGAGCGATGATACCAGACACAAATACCGCGCCAGCTAGGGTTAATGCGAACTCTTTAAATAGCGAGCCCGTGATACCGCCCATTAGTGCGATCGGCGCGTATACCGCACCTAGTGTCAGTGTCATTGCGATTACTGGCACAGCGATTTCACGAGTACCAATGATAGCGGCACGGAACGGCGATTCCCCTTCTTTGATGTGACGGTCGACGTTCTCAAGAACCACGATCGCGTCATCCACCACCAGACCGATGGCGAGTACCATTGCCAGAAGTGTCATCAAGTTCCACGAGAAGCCCATCGCCTGCATTACCATCGCAACACCAATCAATGATAGTGGGATAGTAACGATAGGGATGATTACCGCACGGAATGAACCAAGGAACAGAGTGATTACCACAAGTACGATAACTGCCGCTTCAAGAATGGTTTTCACAACTTCGTGAATAGATTCGTTGATGGCGATAGTTGAGTCGTACATCACGTTCATTTTGATGTTGCTTGGCAAGTTACGCTCTAATTGAGGTAAAAGTTTCAGCACATCTGCCGCGATGTTGATTGGGTTAGCACTTGGTGCCGCGTTGATCGCTGCAACTACAGCCTCTTGACCGTTCGCACTTGCGCGGTAAACGTCGTGGCTCTTCTCTAAGGTCACTTTCGCAATGTCGCCAAGACGAATGACGTCACCTTCACCAGTTTTAACAACCAGCGCTTCGAGTTCAGCAACGTTGGATACCTGAGTATCTGCGCTACCGTTGTAAAGTACGAATTCACCTGTCGCCTGACCGGTTGCCGACTGATAGTTATTGGCGTTTAGTACCGTCATCACGTCGGTTGCTGTCAGCTTAAGTGCGCCCATTTTCGCTGGATCTAGCCATACGCGTAGCGCGTATTTCATACCACCGTATAGGTCAACTTTCGATACACCATTTACCGTAAATAGCTGCGGGTTGATTACACGCTCAAGATAGTCGGTGATCTGGCTAGAAGACAACTCGTCACTGGTGAAACCGATGTACAGTACCGCGGTAGTCGAGCCAGTCGACATCGTTACTGTTGGGTCTTCCGCTTCTTTTGGAAGCTGTGAGCGAACGGAGTTGGTTTTTGCCAGAATGTCAGACAGCGCCGCATTCGGGTCGGTGTTCAACTTCATGTTTACGGTAATGGTAGACGTACCAAGCACCGAGGATGAAGTCATATAGTCGATATTATCGGCCTGCGCTACCGCTTGCTCCAAAGGCTGGGTAATAAAGCCTTGGATCAGGTCGGCACTCGCACCGTAATAACTGGTGGTTACAGTAACCACCGTGTTTGTCATTTCAGGGTATTCACGAACTTGCATCTTGAATACGGCTTGCAAACCAAGCAACGCAATCAAAAAGCTGATCGATACCGCTAAAACTGGACGTTTAATAAAAACATCAGTAAAGCGCATGATGCCTCCAATTAAAGCATTGGTGTTTCAGCAGGTGGTGTCAGTGCTGCATCTTCAACGATAGTCACTTTCGCGTGGTTACTTAGACGGATTTGACCCGATGTGACCACGACGTCACCTGGTTTCACGCCTTCTAGGATATGCGCGATGTCTTTAGTACGCTCACCCACTTTCACAACGTGCTGTTTAACGCGTTTTTCACCGTCTTCTTCAGTCACGATGTAGACGTTGTCGCCGTAAAGCGTAAACGTGATAGCCGTTTGTGGCAGCGTTACTTGGTTCTCTAGCTTAGGCAGAATGATGTTTGCACGCGCGAACATACCGCTGCGAAGTTTGCCATCGCTGTTAGGAATGTCGGCTTGAACTTGGATCAGACCACTTTGAACGTTAACTGCTGGTTCAATCGCTGAGATAGAACCTTTGAAAGGCTTATCAGGGTAAGCATCAACAAAGATGTCCACTTCTTGGTCTAGCATGATGCGAGAGATGTCCGTTTGAGGAACAGTGAAACGTAGACGCATCACGCTGGTGTCTTCAAGACGAACGATATCGGTACCTGCTTGTAGGTACTGACCAAGATAAACATTACGAATACCAACCACGCCAGCAAAAGGCGCTTTGATTTCACGGCGGTCAATGGTCGCTTTCAAGCTTTCGATGTCCGCTTTAAGTGAGAAGTAGTTTGCTTCAGCTTCGTCGTACGCTTCTTTAGAGATAGAGCCTTTTTTGAAAAGACCTTGGTAGCGTTTGTACTTAGCTTGAGCTGCTGGCAGTTTTGCTTGTGAGCTCTTAAGATTTGCTTTTTCTACCTCAGAGTCCAGAAGAACCAAAGGTTGGCCTTCTTCAACTTGAGTACCAGAGTCGAAAGAGATCTTATCGATCACGCCGCTGGTTTCGTTCGCAACAGTGACACCTTGGTTAGGTTCAATGAAGCCGATTGCCTCGATAACAGGAACCCAATCAACCGCTTTTACTTCTGTTACGGTTACTGGGAATTCTGGTTCCGGACGATTCGCCATGTATTCAGCAATTTTCTGTTGCTTGAATAAATTGAAACCTATCACGCTCCCGAATAGGAGAATCGCGATAAGCAACATAAAGAAAGTCCACTTTTTCATTCTATTAAGAACTCCAAGTTAGTGTTTAATAATTGCATCCCAGCTAGCTTCAACGGCTGCTTCCAGCGCGTCTTCATCCAACTGATAAAATCCCAAAGCATGTTTTCTAGCAAGCGCAACACTAGCTTCGAAACTCAACCCTGAAAGAATCTCGTTATCTAGGAGTTTGAATACCCCTTCCGCCTTACCTTGATCGAAAAGACGATCTACTTGGGCAAACATTTGCCTTTCAAGTTCCCGAGTTCCTTTACGATTTGTACAAGGTAGTGATTCATATTGGACACGGTTGCTTAAGGTGTCTAAATTTGAACCAGCAAGGTGCCAAATATTGAGCCACATGGTGCGGTAACGCTCTTTCAGAGGCATATCGTCATGAACATCCGCTTGAACGGCGTCCGCAATACGTTTGGTAACAGTAAGGCGAACCTCTTCCAAAAGATGTTCTTTATCTGAGAAATATCGGTAAATCGTGCCCGCTGCGACACCTGCTTCAGTTGCGAGCTTTTGCATGGAAAGACCATGAAAGCCCGACTCAGCGATTAAGCGTTCGGCAGCTGCAATGATTTGCTCGTATTTATCTCCAGTAGTGTTATTGGTCATAACCCCACCACCCAATGAATGAACGTTCATTCATTATAGCGTAAAGAGTGGTCGCTTATGCAACAAAATGTTGCAACTCTCTGTGTAAAAATTACGTGAAAATGACCGTAGCTTTCACACACTCACCCCTTTATCATAGGCGCCACTATTTCCACCCGCAGAGAATTTTTATGAAGCTGAACCCAAGACAAGACGAAGCCGTTAAGTACGTATCAGGCCCATGCTTGGTACTTGCGGGTGCTGGCTCGGGTAAAACTCGTGTAATTACCAATAAAATTGCTTATTTGGTTCAGCAGTGTGGCTACAAGGCGCGTAATATTGCTGCGGTGACCTTTACCAACAAAGCTGCACGTGAGATGAAAGAGCGTGTAGGGCAGACATTAGGCAAAGCTGAATCGAAAGGCTTGATGGTCTCGACGTTCCATACCTTGGGGCTAAACATCATCAAGCGCGAGTACAAGCACCTTGGTTTGAAAGCGGGCTTTTCTTTATTTGATGATCAAGATCAGCTAGCGCTGCTTAAAGAGCTGACAGAAAAGCAGCTAGATGGCGACAAAGATCTGCTGCGTCAGTTGCTAAGTTGTATTTCCAACTGGAAGAACGACATGCTGACGCCGGAGCAAGCCAAAGCGTTGGCTCAAGGTGAGCAACAACAACTGTTTGCTTTCTGTTTTGAGATGTATCAGAAGCAAATGAAGGCGTACAACGCGCTCGACTTTGATGACCTGATTTCTCTGCCAGTGCAATTGCTACGTAACAATGAAGAAGTGCGTCAACGTTGGCAGAACCGCATTCGTTACTTATTGGTGGATGAGTATCAAGACACCAACACCAGTCAATACGATTTGGTGAAGTTAATCGTTGGTGAGCGCGGTCGTTTGACCGTAGTAGGTGACGATGACCAGTCTATTTATTCATGGCGTGGTGCTAAGCCGCAGAACCTTGTGTTACTTGGTGAAGACTATCCTAACCTGCGTTTGATCAAGTTGGAGCAAAACTACCGTTCGACGAGTCGCATTCTGCGCGCAGCTAACATCTTGATTGCGAATAACCCGCACGTGTATGAGAAATCGCTGTTCTCGGAAATTCCTGACGGTGAAAAACTCAAAGTGTTGCTGGCGAAGAACGAAGAGCACGAAGCGGAGCGCGTAACGGGTGAGTTGATTGCGCACAAGTTCCTAAACCGCACCGAATATAAAGATTATGCGATTCTATATCGAGGTAATCACCAATCGCGTTTGATTGAAAAATCACTGATGCAAAACCGCGTGCCATACAAGCTATCTGGCGGCACATCGTTCTTTGCTCGTGCCGAGATTAAAGACATCATGGCTTACCTGCGCGTGTTGGTGAACCCAGATGATGACAACGCGTTCCTACGTATCGTGAATACACCGCGTCGTGAAATCGGTCCGGTCACACTAGAGAAGTTAGGCAGCTATGCCAACATGCGTGGTAAAAGTCTGTTTGAAGTCAGCTTTGAAATGGGATTGGAGCAGCACCTTACAGGCCGAGGTTTGGAAAACCTGCGTCGTTTTACACAGTGGTTAGTTGCGATTGCCGATCAAGCAGAGCGTGGTGATACCGTTGAAGCGGTACGTTCACTTGTACGTGATATTCATTATGAAGACTGGCTGTATGAAACGTCAGCAAGCCCGAAAGCGGCGGAAATGCGCATGAAGAACGTTTCTGATCTTTACTCGTGGATTGTTGCTGACTTAGAAGGTGATAACTACGACCAAGAAGAAAAGACGTTAAAAGAGGTGGTTCAGCGTCTTACTCTGCGCGACATGATGGAACGTGGTGAGGAAGATGAAGACAGTGATGCGGTGCAATTGATGACACTACATGCGTCGAAAGGCCTCGAGTTCCCATTTGTTTACTTGATTGGTTCGGAAGAGGGTATTTTGCCACACCAAACCAGTATTGATGAAGACAACGTCGAAGAAGAGCGTCGATTGATGTACGTAGGTATTACGCGTGCACAGCGCGAGCTGACTTTTACCATGTGTAAAGAGCGCCGACAGTTTGGTGAATTGATCAAGCCGACCCAAAGCCGTTTTCTCGATGAGCTGCCATTTGATGACGTTGAATGGGAAGCAAACAAAAAGCCAGTATCAGCGGAAGAGCGTATGGCGAAAGGTCAGGCACATATTGCCAATATCCGTGCAATGTTTAAAAAGTAGTCACGGACGGTTCTAATTTGTCAAAAATAAAAAGGCTTGCCACGCGGCAAGCCTTTTTCATTGATGTCTTTATTATAGACCTTCAATCATGTGGTCGATGGCTGCGATGATTTCGTCATCAGAACAGTCCATACACGTACCTTTAGCTGGCATCGCGTTGAAGCCTTGGATTGCGTGGTTGGTCAGTACGTCTTTGCCTTGTGCAATACGAGGTGCCCAATCGCCAGCATCACCAGTTTTTGGTGCACCGTTCACGCCAGATGAGTGACAAGCAATACAGAAGGTACCGTAAACTGCCGCGCCATCACGTGGACCAGTTGGTTCTGCTTTTACTGGTTCCGCACCTGCAAGGTAAACATCACCGACAGGTTTGATGCGTTCTGCGATCGCATCGTATTCAGTTTGGCTGATGTCAGAAGCTAAAGCTGCCGTAGAGAAAGTTAAGGCAGCGAACAAAACGCTAATCATTCGTCGAGACATATCCATTAAACCCACTTCACATTCCGAGGTAAGTGACTTACCTATTTATATAGTTAGAGTATTTAGAGCTGTTGGATAAAGTTTTAGGTGATTGCTTCTATAGTGAGCAAAAAACCTTATCTAACAGTCTAGAGTGATTGAACAACCAAGTTGCAGCTGTTAAATCAATGTAAATAATGGGTGATTATATCCCGATAACTTGTTGCAATAAACAACAAGTTATCCATGACAGGGCGTGAATCACATCAAAAATTCACTTTAAAGGCAGATAACTGTCGAAAAAGAGACCAAACGAGAAAAAAAGTAAAAAAAGTACTAGACGGCATAGTGTGATATCCGTATTATTCCTCTCCGCCGATGGGGCATGCGCCCGTAGCTCAGTTGGATAGAGCGTTGGCCTCCGGAGCCAAAGGTCGAAGGTTCGAATCCTTTCGGGCGTGCCATTCCGGAATACAAATTAAAGGCACGAACAATAGTGGTGGCTATAGCTCAGTTGGTAGAGCCCTGGATTGTGATTCCGGTGGTCGCGAGTTCGAATCTCGTTAGCCACCCCATTATTTCGGTAACTCATTAAATTAGTGAAGTTTCCAGTTTTGATTCAAATATCCCAAGAGTCGAAACAAAATTCGTCGGTGAATAGCGCAGCTTGGTAGCGCATCTGGTTTGGGACCAGAGGGTCGGGGGTTCGAATCCCTCTTCACCGACCACTATTTAGTTTATGGCTATAATAGAGCGATAAACAGCAAAATTGATGGTGGCTATAGCTCAGTTGGTAGAGCCCTGGATTGTGATTCCGGTGGTCGCGAGTTCGAATCTCGTTAGCCACCCCATTAATTTAGGTGACTTCTTAGTTGAAGTATCCTGTCTGATTTGAGAGAATCAGAAAATACAGTTCGGTGAATAGCGCAGCTTGGTAGCGCATCTGGTTTGGGACCAGAGGGTCGGGGGTTCGAATCCCTCTTCACCGACCACTATTTAAAGCCTCAGTCGAAAGACTGGGGCTTTTTTACATTTGAAATTTAGAATGTTGGAACCTGAGGGACGTGGGCTGGAACGCCAGTCCGCAGGGAGCCCTGCCGCGTCGAATTTCTTCACCGACCACTATTAGAAAGTCTGATTTTTAGCAGGCTTTCGTTGTTTTAGAGCTTATGATCTCACTTGGACTAGATGAGTCGGCAATATTTCAATGGATTTGAACCCATATGGGGTTCGCCTGAAGTTAGAATATGGCTCTTCATCGACCGCTATTTAAAGCCTCAGTCGAAAGATTGGGGCTTTTTTGTATTTCTCACCCTAAAAAATCTGCATTCCATTTCAATATCAGTAAACATGTACAGCTCTGGAAGGTTTTGGTCACCTATGATCTAAATGCGATTCGAGCTGATAAAAGAAACCCCAGCACGTTGGCTGGGGTTATGTGTTTCTTGAATTAAGCGCTTTACTGAGCGAGCGTTTTTAGGATTTCATTCAGCTCAACCGTCTCTCGCACTTGATAGTTGGGTTTGATATCGGTTGTATTTTCCGTACCTGTTGCGTTTACCCACACGCTCAGAATACCCATATTGTTGGCACCCGCAATGTCTGCTGGTAGAGAGTCGCCAATATGAATCACCTCTTCTGGCTTTGCATCCACAAGGTTGAGTGCTTTGCGGAAAATGCTGGCTGCTGGCTTCTCTTCTGGCTCTTCCCCACCGACGATAATGTGATCAACCCATTCGCTCATTTGTGTTGCTTTGAGTTTTGGGTGCTGTGAGAAGATTGGACCGTTAGTGATCACCACTAATTTGTAGTGTTGACGTAGCTCGGTCAGCATCTCTTTTACGCTAGGGAAGAAGTCAAAAGCCCCCATGCGAGCCGAGTCAAAATAGCTCTGCGCCTGTTGAGCCTTTTCTGTATCAATCTCTATACTTTGCTCTGCCAAGATGGCCTGAATTAAACCGCAGCGGAAGGCATTTTCATCTGGCAGTAGAGCAATAAGTTGAGGAAATTCGTTATTGAGCTTTTTGTATACGCCTTGCAAGTAGCGCTGAACAAAAGCAGTTGAATCGGCGACTTGCGGGTAATTTTGAGCAATCCAAGCAGCAAATTCTTGTCCTGCCACTTTATCGGCTTGAGATGTGCCGCATAACGTTTCGTCCATATCAAAAAATATCGCTTTAAGCACAGGGGCTCCTTCATTCACTACTCGATGTTGGAGCTTGATTATCGCTGATCTCACTCAAAATGACAGTGGAAAGCGTAAAACTGATGGCTGAACTTCTCTTTTCCCCCACCAAAGCTCCCAGTTCGGAGAGTGTTTTAAATCCATAGAAAATTAGCTTAATCACAAAATCGCATAACAGACGCATAACTTGGGGTAGGTGACAGATTTCATTTGTTTTGCTGAACTGCTCACGTTTTCGCCTTTGTTTACTAGAGTGAATTTTGGCTTTTTATGTATGCAGACTATTTTGTTAGTAACATTTTATGTCGAAATATCCCAATAAGAACGGAATATTGTTTGGTTAATGTTAATAATGACGCGTGAATAATAGGGATACTATCAATAGTGACTTTATGCGTAATTTTAGAGCATTTTTCTGTTTTTATTGGTGCGTATCGCACAAAAATGGGGTGTTATGAAAATGGTTAAATACTTGTTAATGCATTTCTATTCGCTCATTGTGCGTGTAAATAATGTTTTTTCGGCGGAATATACTTTAATTGTTGCTTTTTTGTGTGATTTTTGCCAAATTGTCTCCGCATTAAGATTTCAGAGTATTATTCTGAATTTGAACGGATTCATTCAGGTGATGAATGGCGCTTTTATTGCGCGATTCGATACCACAGACAAGGCAGTAGAGGTCTGAAATGTCACTATTAGAGGTGAAAAACCTTCGTATTGAATATCCATCCCGTCACGGTGTCCATGCGGCCGTGAAATCGCTTTCTTTTCATATCGATCGTGGCGAAATTGTGGGTGTTGTTGGCGAATCAGGTGCGGGTAAATCCACCGTTGGTAACGCCGTTATTGATTTGCTTAGTCCTCCGGGACGTGTTGCTAGTGGCGACGTGTACCTTGATGGGGAGAAAATTTCTGGTTTAACACCGGAAGCGATGCGTAAGGTTCGCGGCTCTAAGATTGGCTTTATCTTCCAAGATCCAATGACCTCACTTAACCCTCTATTTACGGTTGAGCAGCAATTGAAAGAGACCATTCACGCCAACATGAAGGTGTCGGATGAAGAGGCGTATCAACGTGCGCTTTCTCTAATGCAGCAGGTTGGCATTCCTCAACCTGAAAACCGTCTTAAGCAGTATCCGCATCAATTTTCTGGCGGTATGCGTCAGCGTGTGGTTATTGCTATCGCTTTGGCTGGTGAGCCAGACCTTATCATTGCCGATGAGCCAACGACAGCGCTCGATGTATCTATTCAAGACCAAATCCTAAACCTTATCCGCGAACTGTGTATCAAGAACAACGTAGGTTGTATGTTGGTTACGCACGACATGGGCGTGGTTTCAAACGTGACTGACCGTGTGGCGGTTATGTACCGTGGCGATTTGGTGGAGTTTGGTCCTACAGCTAAGGTATTGGGCGACCCTGATCACCCATATACGCGCAGCTTGATTTCTGCCGTTCCGCGTTCTGATGTAAAGCTCGATCGTTTCCCATTGGTGAGCTACATCGAAGAAGCGACAGAGTTACAAGAGCTAGACATTAAGAATCACTGGTTGGGTCAAAGCCAAGACCAACGTGAGTACACAGGTCCTTTATTGGATGTGAAGAACGTTAACCTGCGTTTTGTAACCAAAGATTCATTGTTTGAAAGCCGCCGTGAATACGTGCAAGCATCAAACAATGTTAGCTTTGAAGTGCATGAAGGTGAGACGTTTGGTTTGGTGGGTGAATCTGGTTCAGGTAAATCGACCATCGCACGTGTGATTGCTGGTTTGTATGAACCAAACTCAGGTCAAGTAAGCTTTGAAGGCATTGACCTGACGGCGCTTAAATCGGAAAAAGCACGCCGCCCATTGCGTCGTCAGATGCAGATGGTTTTCCAAAACCCATATACCTCAATGAACCCGCGAATGAAGATTTTTGACATCATCGCGGAGCCAATTCGTTTCCATAAGCTAACGAAAAATGAAGCGGAAACGCGCCAGATTGTGAATGACCTACTTGATCACGTAGGTTTAGGCAAAATGGCAGGTGTGAAATACCCTCATGAATTCTCCGGTGGTCAGCGTCAGCGTATCTCAATTGCGCGTGCGCTGGCGACCCGCCCTCGATTACTGATTTGTGATGAACCAACATCTGCGTTGGATGTATCGGTACAGGCACAAATTCTAAACTTGCTGAAAGATCTGCAAAGTGAACTGAATCTCACCATGCTGTTTATTAGTCACGACTTACCGGTTATTCGTCAGATGTGTGACCGAGTAGGTGTGATGCAGATGGGTACGCTACTGGAAGTGGCTCCGACAGAGCAATTGTTTACTGCTCCTCAGCATGAATACAGTAAGAAACTGATTTCTCTGATGCCTGAATTCACAGGTTTGAGAGAAGAAATCAAAACGGCATAAACCAAGTTTTTCGCTTGGCTGACCATCAAGGTCAACAAACCTTAGTCATAACAAAGACGCAAACACAACAAGGGATTCGAATTCCCGCATGAAGGAGTTATGCAAATGAAAACCATGAAAAGCAAGTTAGCAGTGGCGCTAATGGCAGCAGGTCTAAGCTTTAACGCATTGGCAGCAGATATCAAAGTTGGCTATGCAGCTGACCCAGTATCTCTAGACCCGCACGAGCAGCTATCAGGTGGTACGCTGCAAATGTCACACATGGTATTTGACCCTCTAGTTCGTTTCACACAGGACATGGACTTTGAACCTCGCCTAGCGGAAAGCTGGGAGCGTATCAATGATACGACGGTTCGTTTCAAACTTCGTCAAGGCGTTAAGTTCCACTCAGGCAACGACATGACAGCGGATGACGTTGTGTGGACTTTCGAACGTCTACAAAGCTCTCCAGACTTCAAAGCTATCTTTGACCCGTACGAAAAAATCGTGAAAGTGGATGATTACACGGTTGATCTAGTGACTAAAGGGCCTTACCCGCTAGTGCTACAAACAGCAACGTACATCTTCCCAATGGACAGCAAGTTCTACACGGGTAAAACCGAAGATGGTAAAGACAAGTCTGAGCTAGTGAAGCATGGTAACTCATTTGCATCAACACACGTTTCTGGTACTGGTCCGTTTATCGTGACGGCTCGTGAGCAGGGCGTAAAAGTAGAATTCGAACGTTTCAAAGATTACTGGGATAAAGAGTCGAAAGGTAACGTAGACAAACTGACGTTACTTCCGATCAAAGAAGACGCGACTCGTGTTGCAGCACTGCTTTCTGGCGGTGTTGATATGATCCACCCAGTAGCGCCAAACGATCACAAACGTGTGAAAGACGCAAAAGGTATCGATCTAGTAACACTACCTGGTACGCGTATCATCACGTTCCAAATGAACCAAAGCAACAACGAAGCACTGAAAGACGTTCGCGTGCGCCAAGCGATTGTTCACGCAATCAATAACGAAGGCATCGTGAAAAAAATCATGAAAGGCTTCGCAACAGCTGCTGGTCAGCAAAGCCCGGCAGGCTACGTTGGTCATGATGACAAGCTGGTTCCTCGCTACGATCTTAAGAAAGCAAAACAGCTGATGAAAGAAGCGGGTTACGAGAATGGCTTTACGCTAACGATGATTGCACCAAACAACCGCTATGTGAACGATGCGAAAGTGGCACAAGCGGCGGCGGCAATGCTGTCTAAGATCGGCATCAAGGTTGACCTGAAGACTATGCCTAAAGCGCAATACTGGCCTGAGTTCGACAAGTGTGCGGCAGACATGTTGATGATCGGTTGGCACTCAGATACAGAAGATTCAGCAAACTTCAACGAGTTCCTAACCATGACACGTAACGAAGAGACAGGTCGTGGTCAGTACAACTGTGGTCATTACTCTAACCCAGAAATGGACAAAGTGGTTGAAGCGGCAAACGTAGAAACGGATCCAGCTAAACGTGCAGAAATGCTGAAAGGCGTTGAAGCAACGTTGTACAACGACGCTGCATTCGTACCGCTACACTGGCAAAGTGAAGCCTGGGGCGCGAAGTCTAACGTGAAAGCTGCAGACATCGTTAACCCAATGGTAATGCCTTACTTCGGTGACCTAGTGGTTGAATAATCACGGTTAGTCGATGTTGAGGAGGGATGGATGTCCCTCCTCAACTCTACGTACTCGGCTCAGTTTTGTTTCAGTCGGACTGAGTTGTTTTTAGACTGAATTTTCTCTCTGAATAGAGATCTATGGATAGTTAAGGGGCAAGGAATGTTTTCGTTTCTGGTCAAGCGCCTGTTTCAGGCACTGATAGTGATGTTTGTGATCAGTTTGGTGGCGTTTGCCATTCAGGATAACCTGGGTGACCCGCTACGTGAGCTTGTAGGTCAGTCGGTTTCAGAAGCGGAGCGTCAAGCGCTGCGTGACGAACTGGGCCTGAACGATCCCTTTATCACAAAGTACACTCGCTTTGTGAGCAATGCGCTGCAAGGTGATTTAGGTACGTCTTACTTCTTCAAGCGACCTGCAGTTGAGGTCATCCTCGATAAGCTGGTGGCTACATTAGAGCTCGTGTTTGGTGCGACGCTCATTATCATTGTTTTCTCTATACCGCTTGGGGTGTACTCAGCGATACATCCGAAGAGTATTTTTACAAAATTCGTTATGGCGATGAGTAGTGTCGGCATCTCGATTCCGGTGTTCTTAACCGCAATCATGTTGATGTACGTCTTCTCCATAGAACTCGGTTGGCTACCTTCCTTTGGACGGGGTGAAACGTCTAATATACTCGGATGGGAGTCTGGCTTCTTTACCATCGATGGTATTAAGCACCTGATCCTGCCGTGTATTGCACTCGCATCTATCATGCTGCCGTTGTTCATCCGTTTGGTGCGTTCAGAAATGCTGGAAGTACTGAGCTCTGAGTACATTAAGTTCGCCAAAGCGAAAGGCTTGAACTTACAAAAGATTTATTACCAACATGCACTTAAAAACACCATGCTACCTGTATTGACGGTTGGTGGTGTGCAAATTGGTACCATGGTGGCATACACCATTCTGACAGAAACCGTGTTCCAATGGCCGGGTACTGGCTTTCTTTTCCTAGAGGCAATCAACCGTGTAGATACACCGTTGATCACTGCCTACGTTATCTTTGTTGGTCTGATCTTCGTGGTAACTAATACCATCGTTGACTTGCTGTACGGCATCATCAACCCAACTGTGAACCTAACTGGAAAAGGAGCTTAATCATGAGCCAATCAAATGTAACACCAGCTCCTGCTGCCGCACCGTCAGCCTGGCAGCGTTTCAAAGAGTCGGACTTCTTGTATTACTTCAAGCGCGACAAAGTTGCGATGGCAAGTTTTACCGTCTTCATGATGTTTTTAGTCTTGGCTGTAGCAGCACCGATTCTAGCTCCAACTGACCCATACGATTTGACGTCTATCGACATCATGGACTCAGAGCTACCTCCATCTTGGATGGAAGATGGCGATGAGCGTTTCGTATTGGGCACTGATGAGCAAGGTCGTGATATTTTGTCGACCATTCTTTACGGCTCTCGTTTATCTTTGACGATCGGCTTCCTCGCGGTTGGTCTTCAGCTTATGCTGGGTATCATCATTGGTTTGTCAGCAGGTTACTTTGGTGGTCGTATTGATAGTTTCTTGATGCGTTTTGCTGACGTTCAGCTGTCGTTCTCGACCATGATGGTTGCGATCATCGTGTCAGCTATCTTTAAAGCCAGCTTTGGCAGTGATTTTTACAGCCAATACGCGGTAGTCATGCTTGTCGTGATTATTGGTGTGGCGGAGTGGCCGCAATATGCACGTACCATTCGTGCTTCAGTACTGGCTGAGAAGAAGAAAGAATACGTAGAAGCGGCACGAGTGATGGGCTTTAAAGCACCGCGAATCATGTTCCGTCACATTCTTCCGAACTGCCTATCACCAATCTTGGTTATCTCGACGGTACAGGTAGCAAACGCAATCATGTCAGAAGCGGCATTGTCATTCCTTGGTCTAGGTTTGCCAGTAGACCAGCCATCATTGGGTGCACTAATCAGTATTGGTTTTAACTACATCTTCTCTGGTGCGTGGTGGATTACCGCCTTCCCAGGAATCGTGCTAGTGACATTGGTACTGGTGATTAACCTACTGGGTGACTGGTTACGTGACGTGTTCAACCCGAAAATCTACAAGGGTTAATGACGCGATAAAATCGACGTATTATTTGCCTATTTAATAAATTTCTTTCTAAACTGAGAGCCGGATGCAATTCCGGCTCTTTTTTTGCTTATCACTTTTTATGCATGTTTTATTGACGCTCTGTCGCGATAATTTCATCACCTACTGTTTAGAGTGAAGCTATGGAAATGAAAAAGGCACTACATTCCTCCCGTATCGTCCAATCTGGCTTGAGCCTTGGGCTGCTGGTGGCGTGCGCTCAATTTTCGACTCCGGTTTTGGCGAGTGAATTTCTTTGCCAAGCCTCTCAGGCCAGCAATAAAGAATTGCCTGTGCTTGAGCAATCTTGCCCGATCGGTAAAGGGCTATGGGGAAAGAAAGTGCCGCAAGGAGGCAATGATTTCTTCTGGATCCAGTGTGGTCTATTGCCAAAACCGATGTCTTTAGCCAAAGCAAAGCCGATTTACGGCAAAATCACCACCGATGTTTGGATGAAGCCAGAACAAAAAGGCTATCGTTGCCTCATTGGTCCTTATACGGAATTTGCTAAAGCATCTCAGGACTTGCAACGAGTCAAAACCTTGTCGACCTATAAAGAAGCATTTATTCGTGTGGTTGGTAAAGGTGGCACAGTCCCTGCGAAACAGACTAAGCCAATGACCAAGCCAGTGGAAAAACCTGTAACACCTGTCGTACCAGCTGCTACTCGTGCTAATACGGACGCATTTAAGACAAAAGATGCGCCTGCGAAAGTTGCGCCAAAGCCAAAGTCGCCAGAACCAGTTGCCGCTAAGCCAGCTAAAATGACCAAGCCAGCTCAACCAACTATCAAGAATGACAACGTTGAAGTGCGTTTGAAAACGGTACTGAAGGGCAAGACATTTGTGGTGCCGTATTTAATCGAGAACAACAACCAGTTCTACATGGAACATGGAAAACCATGGAATCGTCTTAGCTACTCAAGCTCAATGAAAGTTTGCCAACAGCTAGGAATGCACTTAGCAACTGCGTCAGAGTTTAAAACATTGCGCGATTCTGGCGTGATGGAGAAGAACAAGTGGCCTTTGCAGTTACCTTACTGGGGTAAAGATAAAAAGGGCTTGTTTGCTGACCGAGAGCCAAATCAGCTAACGGGCACCTCGTTGCTTAACGTGATTTGCGTGAAGTAAAAAATGGATTAAAAAAGCCCCGCAAGAGCGGGGCTTCGTGTTTATGAGCTTCTAGTTATCACTTTTCAAAACTAAAGATAATGCGTTCTGCTTCATCAGTACGCTCTGGAGTGGCTTCGATAGTGTAAAGCCCCGCAGGAATTGCTGCTGAATGATCTAAAGGCATGAAATCGATGTAACAAGAGCCTTCAGCATCTCTATATTGTGGTTGGCTGCTGAAGTAGTTGTCAGCACTGTAGCTGTCACCGTGAACTTGGATACGACCGTAGTCGAGATAGATATCTTTTAGGATTTCACAAGTTTTTGCATTACGACCATAGATTGAAGCTGAAGTGTATGGACTGCCTTGGTAATCAAATTGTTGAACGATGCCAGAAACTTTCAGTTCAGTTACCACAATATCATTTGCGCCTTCTTCAGATGGCATCGCAATGAATGTTTCACGGTCTACCCAATTAGCATCTTCTTGAGATTCGCTAACGTCGTTGTTAAGCGCTTCTTCGACATATTGAGCATTTGTGTGGTAAGAATACAGCTCGGTTGATTTTTCATCGCCTTCTTCATCTGTGAATGACACGAGGAAATGCTCGTCGTCATCAAAAGAGTGTTGTTTGATGACATCCAATGTCATTTTCATACCATCTTCTTGGGAGATAATTTTGCCATCAACGATTGTGTATGGGACACCTTCTGTAAACTCTGACATGTCTGTGTCACAAGTTGATAGATTGTCGCTATCTCGATCGTTCCAGTACATCGTTTTCGTGTTCACATCTAGGTAGATTGAGTCACACCATCCTTTAGCGAAGTTAGTACCATTGTGACCAATTTCTACGAAATGTAGGAACTTACCTTCTAGCGGATGTCCTGCAGGAGGAGGTGTTACGTCATCTGCTGGTTGAACGTTTGGCAGTGTGATCGTTACGTATTCAGAAATTACGGCATCGTCAGCATCTGGGTTTACACCTGCCGCAATCACGAATGAACCGTTTTTCGTTGCACTAGTTGGTGTGCCAGAAAGCGTCAGTGTGCCGTTGTTATCAACATTGACTTTTAGACCCGGAACGGTTGTTGCGTACTCATCTTCTTCTGTACCAGCGTAGTATTCGATTGCACCTGACGTGTGCTGAGCTTCAAAGACTTCAGTAATATTGAAATCTGCATCAACAGCTTCACCAACTTTTAGTGTTGTTAGCTGTACTGTGATTTCTTGTTGAAGTTCTGCAAGATCACCGCGATCAATTTCAATCGATGCTTCAGGTTGTTTTTCAATGTCATCTAGCTCGAAGACTTTGTAAGTCGTATTGATACCGTCAAATGCAGAGATCGTGATTGTTTGACCTTCAGGGTAAACGCGAGATGGCTTACCTGTGATTTTCAGCTCAGTCTGACCTTGTGTTTCTACAAGTTCAAGTACTAAGCCATCAACAGATGTGTATGCTTTAAATGCAAGCTTTTCGTCGTCAGAGAACAAGTTGTCAATACGGAATTGTTCATTCTGAACTTCAACACCTTGGTATAGCTCAATACTGTCAATCCACTCTTCGATTGTATCAGCGGCTTCTGTGTTGATTGTTGGCGCTGGATTTTCAACGTTTACTTGTAGGTCGAAAGCGGTTGTTACAGCACCAAAGGACTTATCTTGTTCTTGTGAGTTGTAGTCAGTTGCCGTTAGCTTGATTTGGTAAGCAGGACGAACTGGAGTTAGCTCACCTGAAATCGTTAACTTGCCACCATTGATAGCCGTAGTTGTTAGATTTTTGACCACAGAACCATCAAGTGTGATGACGCTTACTGTGATGTCGATGTTTTTGTTATCGTCATCTTCAAAAAGGGCAAGATCGCCAGCAGCAAGAGGCAGTTCTAAATTGATTGAGTGGCTATCAAGAGGCTTCAGTTCTGTATTGATAGCTTTTACAACGCTCTCATTTGCAAATAACTTGCTGTTGATAACGGGTTCGCTAACTACGCCATTGTTGACTTCAATAACTGGTTTGAAGTTTGGATCATCTAGTTTGTCTGCGTTGTTTTTATCATTAACGACGTCAGTTGCTTTATTGGCAATTGCAATAGCGGTTTCTGCAGAGTAGCTGTCTTTTGCTTGTGCTTTAGACTCGGTTAGAATCTGAGCCGTTTTATGTAAAGCGGTATTGTTAGCGGCGATTACATCAGTAAATGCAGTATCACCCTCGATACCTAATGTCTCATTTACTTTGTTTTTCGCTGCTTGGATTTTTTCTGGTGTTGGGTTAGCACCAGCTTGGATTGCAACAAGGTCAGTCAGCGGAGAGATAACTTTCTCACCCGGAAGTGTACGGAATACAACCTCATGAGCCATAGCTTGGGTTGGGTTGTCCATATCAACCGTGTATGTGCCAGCAAAAAGTTGTGGATCGCGAGCAATCAGTTCAGCTTGAACAGTACCACCCGGAATAATGGTTTGAATCGCAAGGTTCTTTTCAGCAGAGTATTGTTTGTCTGTTAGCGTCACCTTACCCTCATCATTGGTTAGACCAATAATTGGGTCGTTGCTATCTAGCTTTCCATTGTTGTTTACATCTTCAAAAACGACTGCTTCTTTGAAGTAGCCATCAAAGCCTGTAATCACTACACCAGAGTTGTTGTTGCTTGAACCACTATCTGAACCACCACAACCGGTTAGCGCGATAGCCACTGACGCTGCTAGTAAACTCACCTTATTCATTGTTTATTTGTCCTTGTTTCGTTTCCGAATGAGAAAGTCGCTTTTTATTGTTTTATTTTCTAATCTCACTAGTGAGATTAGAAAAGCTGCGCATTTTTAATCGGATTTGGAAGCGGCTTCAAGACACGGAAAACCAAAGAAAAACCGTAAAAATTTTTGGAATATTTTTTCTTGGAATTTCTATCAATAAAAATATCAATTAACTTTAAATTTAGGTCTTTATAAACAATGACTTGTGTTGTTTTGGTTTATTTATAGGCTGCTGTATTTTTTGGGTAGTGGTAAATCATGTTTATTTTTAGCTCTTCTACTTTGCTCGCGTACTGAGGAAATGGGCGTAGGATGTAGCTATAAACCTCCCCCTGAATAAACTCATCATTAGCATGATAATCATTGTTGAAGTAGACATAAGCGTATGCGGATGGCTTAGGTGCAGTCGCGCAATCGGTATTATTGGAGTAAGAAATTACCTCGCTAAACATCCCTTCACCTGCAAGGATTGAGGTGTCCCAAAACTGACAGAATTCATGAGCAAATAAGTCGCTATTAGACGTGACTATGTTGAGATCTGAGTCGAAACCGTCGTAATACTCACTACCTTGAGCATGCCTTCGGTCAAAAATATAGTTACCCGCGAGCGCATGGCGATAACCACCGGCAGTCGGAATGAGCAGATCAAATAGGGCGGACTGATACAGCTCTTTTCCAGTATTGACGTTCAAACGCTCTTCCATTGAGCGCTTGTTTTTTTGCATGGTGTAGCTTTCGAAACGATTGTTATCAAAGACGGTAATAAAGTAGTTCTCAGTGTCTTTGTGAACTCGTGACCGGTAGGTTTTCTTCGTAGTCCAGATCTGACGGCTACCTTTGATGTGGATGATCAATGAGTCATCACTGATCTGGTATTCCCCGACTTTATTCAGCTTATGCTCGTCTGGGCAGCGAGTTTTGTTGCTTGAAGCAGCATAAAAAACTTCATCATCAATGAATTTAAATGCTTCACAGTACACTACTTCGTAAGGGTACTTGCGTCCACCGAGCAACGTTGTGGTTTCAAGGCGATATACCACACCATCAATGAGCGGATGTTCTGTATCGTTCTGCTCTGCAGTGACTGCTGGCAGCTCGAAGCGTGTCGTGACCCAAGCGTGATCTTCTGTCCCGTGGTGGTCATCACGTGCAGAGACTGCCAAATATGTGGTTTGGTTGAAGTCTTTTGGCGCGCCTTGCAGCATGATTTGCCCTTGGTTGAGAACGCTCAGTCCGTTGGCGTTTTCTAGCCAAATTCGCGTGGTGAGTAAGTCTCCTTCTGGATCTTCGAACAGCTGTTCCAACCCTAATGAGTAGTTGATAGGGTTGTTTTGTGTCAGTTCCCAACTATAGATAATGGTTTGTAATTGCTGCTCAACCGCTAGGTTTATTATCGGCTTGCCGTTCTCTGTTGCATCGTCGTGTGCAGATTCACTGATGTAGGTTATCGTTAGGTTTTGGGAGTAATTGGCCTCCAATGATCCCAAGGCATCTTCAACCTGATCAGGACGGTCTGACAACGTGGATTCAAGCGCTTTTTCAAACGCCAGTTCATTGCTTCTTTCCAATGCAGATGCGGTGAGTGCCTGTTTTACTTCGATAAGGGAAGTGCGTTCTCCGTGAGGCGTATTTCTCTTTTTCTCGTTATTATTCGCTGGTTGTATGTTGGCAGCCGCAACTGTGGTTTGCTCGTCTGTTAGCCAGTAAAGCGCCATCAAGCAGGTACTCAATGCACCTGCAATCCAGTATTTCTTCTTCATGATTTTACGCGTGTGCCATTCTTGATTGCAGCCAACTGCGGGAGAACTTAAGGTCTTTTTCAATCAAACTGGCGCTGCATTCGAGCAGTTCACAGATCTCTTGGTTTTTCATGCCCATCAGATATTTGAGCTTTAACGCGTTGGATTGGCGCGGGTAGCGCACACTAAAGTTATCGAGTGCTTTATCCATGATGATGAGTTGCTCGAAGCGATCTTCTTCTTCTTTCATCAGCGTGATGTGTTGGCGTTTTTGCGCTTGATGTGAGCGAGCGTTGTCGATCAGGATTTGGCGCATTACTTTGGCTGCCATTAAGAAGAAATCGCGCTTGGTTTCAATCTCACTCATGTCGCAGTTAGACATCTTTAAATACGCGTCATGGATCAGCGCGGTGGTGCTGTTTACGCTGTCCGACAGTACCTTATTGTCGGTTCCGTATTTCTCTGCGTTGCGCTCGCGTTCTTGTTGAGCAATTTTACGCAGTTGTAGGTAAGCGAATTGGTACAACTCACTTTCCGCCTGTTTATCGCCTGCTTGCCACTGTTGGATAATTTGCGTCAGAGTAGATTTAGAAGTCATTGCTATACATCCTCACTTACTTTTACAAACTCAGAGATGGAATAGGTTTCAACGCGATCAGAACCATCGCGATTACGGCTAATGTCTTGTTGGTAACGATACAAAATGCCTTGCTCCCAGCTTTTGCCTGCAGGTAGGTATTCCCACGTGGTGTAGTTGATTTCTGCTGGGGTTGGTGACCAACGCACCATTACGTTCATTTGCGCGAGTTCAGCACTTGGCTGGTCATTGTTGACCCACCACATGTCCAAATACTCGTTGGTGACATCTTGGGTGTATAGACTGGTATCTGTAGGGCAGGCAACGGCATCGACAGGTAAACGCAACACTTGGTTATGACGCATTAGTAGACACGACTGCTTCATTGAGTCTTGTAGGTATTGAGTTTGTTGCCATACACCTTGGTAGGCAATTTCGCTATCGACAGAGTCAGGATAGGTAAACCACAACATCTCAGTACGGTTGTGGTGCTTAACGTGCTCGTTTGGTCCCAACCCCTGTACTTTTTCCATTAATAGCTGGGTGCTCGGATCGAAGTTGAGTGCAACCGATCGATATTTCCAATCGCCTTCATCGTCATAATCTTCTAACGAGAAGCCATTAAGGTCGCTACGGGTACAGCCTGAATCGGCGCATCCGACCAAGCTTTCCCATTCAGAGAACTTTTCAATCGGTTCGACAATTTCTTCGGTTACGCTCTGGTTAAGTGCTAGGAAACAGCCTTGGAAGTAGTCGCCAACACTTGGATGTTGAATCAGGCTCTCTTTAGTGATGGTGAAGTTAATCTCGCCAATTGGTGGGCGGTAACGCGGGTGGTGTTGATAGCGAATATCGAATGCACAGGCGCGACCCTGCCAATCCTTTTTCTTGATGATGATGTTCTTAAATCGCACGTCACGAGGCTCAAAAATGATCTCATTTGAGGCGAAGTTCTTTTCGATGTAGCGTTGGCTTTCATTTAGATGTTCAACCGCTTCTTGCACCGAAACCCAATCCAAATTGAGTTGGTGTTTGGCGTCATCTAGGAAATTGAGGTCGAGACGCTTGAGCTGTGCTTGGAAGGTTGGATCGGATAATACCTTGTTGATTAGCACGATTTCTTGACGGTTTTCCGGAGTGCTGTCGAGAGAGAGCAACAAGCGGGTCATATTGATGCTGCGACTGGGTTTTGTGGTCGCCATGGTCGGTGTGAGCACTTCTTGGCTCGACATTGTGGTGAGCAAGTAGCCGTTATCATCATTGCCGAGGAAGAAGCTGATGACATCGCCAGGACGATACTGAAATGCGCCTTTGTTTGTGTGACCAGACAGGTTGGAACTGGTTTTGTAATACAGACCAGTTACCGGTGAATCGATGAAGAAACCTTGTTTTATGGTAGGCGCTGTCGCTTCTGCCGACGGAGTCGTAGAAGTAGAGTTCGCCCATGCTGGTGCTATCGCTAACGCAGACAGCCAGATCGCAATGGAACGTGTGTGCATTTTAATTTTTAAGCCTTTTTTATGTTTAGCCTTACTGTTGAGTGCGGCCCTTTGGTGCACAATTTGGCTGACAACTTATTGATTTAGTGAGGTGCTTCTCTGGCACCGGTGTCATCATCGCCAACAACATTTTCTGTTTTATGTGTTTGGGGATATCTGGGTTAGACAGAATCCGCCTGCGTGTCAGTTCCATCATGGCACTGACGGACATATGCTCGACGTTTTGCCCCTTGGCATGAAAGACAAGGCGCGTCACTTCGTACATGATGTCTTCTGCAATCTTCTTCTCTTGTTGCAGTTGTATGTTCTTTTGAATCAGAGTGTTACCAAACAGCAAACCAGATAACACTAAGATTGCGGACAACAGCGACGGCAGCGGTCGGCGTTGTACTAAACGAAGCGTACTGTACAGTGGCCAGTGCTTCTTTTGCTCTATTGGGCGTCGTTCTAAAATACATTCAATATCTTGGCGCAGTGTCCGAACATTGAGGTAGCGCTGCTTTGCTTTCGCTCGCGTTGCGCGTCTCACCACCCAATAAATATCTGACCATATTGGCTGATCAGGAAACATCAGCGCCAGAATCTTACCCAGTGAATACACATCACTTTGCTCAGTCAAAAACGCTCCGGCTTGCTGTTCTGGGCTGGCGTATTTTTCACTGAAGGCAATTAATGCCGGAGACGAATCATCACTGTTTGATTGCACCTTTTGTGTCAGGTTGAAATCGAGCAGTTTTGGTCGTTTATTGCGATCAATTAGGATGTTTTCTGGTTTGAGATCCGCATGCAGGACTTGATGCTGGTGGGCGTGTTCCATTGCCTGACAAATCTGCTTAAACAGCAACAACTTGTCATCGTCTTCCATTGGCGTGAGCAACAAATACGAGTCTAAGGTCTGACCAAAAACGCGTTCCATCACGATGTAAACCGAATCACCGTGCAAGCCGCCATCAAACACTTTGGCAATGTAAGGATGGTTCAAACGAGCCAGAAGCTGAGCTTCATCAAACAGCGCGCGTTTGCCTAATACATTACTGAGATTGGTTTGGATGAACTTGATCGCAAGGTCTTGCTCGAACGTCTCGTCAGCGCGCAGTGCCGCATATACGACCCCCATACCTCCACGCCCTAACTCGTGGGTGAGTCGGTACTTGCTAACTTCTTCGCCCGTTAGGTCGACCTCTTGTTTCGTTGCCAAATTCGCGCCGAAGCCGAGCAACTGTATCAGTTGTTCTTCTTCGTTTTCGCTAGCTAAAAGAGGAGCGATTTGGAGGTAAAGCTCAGGTTGACTCTGCTGCAATTCGTTGAGGTATTGCTGCTTTTGAGAGTCGTCCAGATCAAGCAGGTGATAGTAAATCTGGGTTTCGCTAGAGCCTAACTGCACTGTACTTCGTATCTTATTGTTTTAGGTACGCTATTTTATAAGAAACTCAATATTAATGTCATTTATTTATTCAGCTTTGAATCACAATGTTGGAATTGCAATTTGATGGTTATTTGAGCGGTAAGGTTATGATTTTATTAATGATGTAGCAGATGGATTTTGCCGAGCTTGTCGACGAGGAGTCTATTCGTCATAATGTTACTAGTAACATTACTGATAAATTAGATATTTATGGCTCAGCAGAATAAGAAAGCACGAACGACATTACAGGATGTCGCAGACAAAGTTGGCGTAACAAAAATGACCGTCTCGCGTTACATGCGCAATCCAGACTCAGTGGCAGAAAAAACGCGAGTGAAAATTGCCGCTGTAATTGAAGAGATGGGCTACATCGAAAACCGTGCTCCGGCGATGCTGTCGAAGTCTTCCAGTAAAGCGATTGGTATTTTACTGCCTTCACTGTCCAACCAAATTTTTGCGTCTTTTGTTCAGGGCATTGAAACGGTCACTAAAGCTAATGGCTATGAAACACTGCTTGCGCACTTTAGTTATGACGAGCTGGAAGAAGAACGCAAAATCGCGTCGCTGCTTTCTTACCAAGTTGACGGCTTAATCCTAACCGAAAGTCACCATACTCAACGCACTTTGCAGATGATCAAAAACGCAGGTGTGCCCGTGGTCGAAACCATGGAATTGCCAGAGCAGCCGATAGATATGGCGGTTGGTATGGATCACGAAGACGCTTCTTACAGCGTCGTAAAGCGCATGTTGGAATCGGGCAAGCGTACTATTGTTTACTTCGGTGCTCGTTTGGATACGCGTACTAAATTGCGTATGCAGGGCTACGATCGTGCGATGATAGAAGCAGGGTTGGAGCCAAAGCACGTGCTAACGGGTGATCACTCAAGCTTCTCGCTAGCGCATGATTTATTGGAGCGCGCACTGGCAACGTACCCAGAACTTGATGGCGTATTTTGTACCAACGATGACATCGCGATTGGTACTTTGTTGAGTGCTCAGCAACGCGGCATCAAAGTGCCAGATCAACTTGCGGTGGTGGGCTACAACGCATTGGACATCGGGCAAACTATTAGCCCGAAACTAACCAGTGTGGATACACCGCGTTTCGAGATTGGTGAGAAAAGTGCCGAGCTATTGATTGCACGCCTTAAGGGTGAAGAGCAAGCCGAGACGGTCGTGAACATGGGCTATCAAATTACAGCAGGCGAGAGCGTCTAACTCGCTCTGACTCACGTTTATTTTTCATCATTCGTTTCTGATAAGGACACGGGCATGCCACATCAACTTGATGCGTTAGACCTGAATTTAATGCGCTTACTTAAAGCCGTGGTGGATAACCGTAGCATCAAGTTGGCGGCGATGCAGCTTGGCATTTCGCAGCCCAGTGCCAGTCGCGGGGTGATGAAACTTAAAGATGTGTTTGATGATCCTCTGTTTGTGCGTAAAGCACACGGGGTAGAGCCATCCCCAATGGCGATTCGCTTAGCGGCGGAGTTTGATAACATGTTGTCTCCGCTAGAAAAAGTAGTGCAGGAGTTTTCGGAATTCGACCCACTTGAATACCAAGGTCAGATTGCGATTGTGACTGACCCTTATTTGATGGACGAGCAAGGTCAGCGTTTATTGCGCGGTTGCCATCAAGCCTTTCCTCAAGCCTCATTTGCTTTCTCAAGTTGGAACATTTATTCCCAAGACGAGATGTTAGAGGGCGAGCACGATTACTGCATTCTCGACCAAGAAACCGAGCTGTCAAAAGACATCTACATGCGCCCATTATTTGTTGAAAAGCGCGTGATTTTGGCGCGTAAAGACCATCCGACGTTGTCGCAAATCAGCAATGATTGGGATACGGTGTCGGAATTGCCACTGGTCTCTTTGCCTGCACCTGCGTCTTACAACCCGCTATGCACGGTGGAATCGGAATATCGCCGCATGGGTTACGAGCCCGTTGTGTTGCTTAAGTCCTACAACTTGCGTGTCGCTTGCCAAATGCTGCTTGAGACCGATGCCATCATGTATGCCAGCCAAAGTACTGCACATTTGATGCACGAGCTTGCCTCTTATCCCATGCCGATGGTCAACCGAGAGTTCAGCCAATTTGTTGTTTCTGGGGGTTATTTACAGACCTACCGCAACCACCCATTGCACCGCCATTTGCACCAAGTGGTGCAGCAAACCCTCAATACGCCATTAACGTGATCGGATAAACAAACTGCCCTTTGAGATATTCAAAAATGAATATCTCAATTACCTGTCTGTTTTGCTGAAGAAGGGCTAATCTGACTACAAATAGTCAGGAGAAGCGGCTCTTTTTATCTTATCAATTCTTTGAATGTCTGATTCTTAAAGGACATTCACCATTCTCCGTTATGCAGTTTTTTAATTTCTGGGGAGGATGAATCATGCTCATTGCACGTCTATTTTTATTGCTTGCCATCGTTGCCGAAGTTGCCGGTACCAGTACGATGTCGTTTATTGGTGAAAGTAATGCGTGGGAAGGCTATCTGGTGATGTACGTTCTGATCGCCATTTCCTATTACTTCTTGTCGAAAGCGGCAAAGAAAATCTCTATCGGTGTCGCGTACGCAACATGGGAAGGTTTGGGTATCGCCTTGATTACCCTGGTTTCTATCGTTTTATTTGATGCCAACTTAAGTACGCAGCAGTTGCTTGGTTTGGCGCTGGCAGTAGTCGGTATTGTGTGTGTGACGCTCGGTGAATCACACGGTCAGCCTCAACAAAAAGATGAGTTGCCAAGCTCATCGAATGCGAGGTGTTAATCATGAGCCAATTTTTTACTGTTTCATTTGGATTTGTTGTTATGGCGGCGTTGGTCGACATCATGGCGAACATGGCGCTGACTCGCTCTAAAGGTTTTAAGCACAGAGGGTGGGGCATCACTGCGATTGTCTTGGTGATGGCGGCGTTTACTTTGCTTGCTCAAGCGGTAAAAGAGATCGACCTTGCGATCGCCTATGCCTCTTGGGGCGCGATAGGTATTTTAGGTACCGCGATTGGTGGCGCTTTGCTGTTCAAACAAAAGCTTAAGCCGATTGGCTGGTTTGGTATCTTTGTTGTGATTGCGGCGGTTGTGGTGATGAAGACGGCTTGATGTTCTTTGCCTGAATCCTAGATATCGTCATTCTGAACAGCGAGGGACGAGCGTGATTCAGAATCTACCAACAAAAAGTGCTGTGGCAGAGGTGTTTCCTCTCGCTTCACAGCACTTTGATATTAGATTCCTGATCTCGCCTAGGCTCGTCGGAATGACGGATTCATTTATTTATTTAAAAAGAAAAGTGACCAACCCCAAAGCTCGTCATTCTGAACAGCGAGGGACAAGCGTGATTCAGAATCTACCAACAAAAAGTGCTGTGGCAGAGATGTTTCCTCTCACTTCACAGCACTTTGATATTAGATTCCTGATCTCGCCTAGGCTCGTCGGAATGACGGGGTCTTTCTTCCCACCCTAAACAATAAAGCTTGCGCCTTCTTCTGCGCTTGAAACGCTCTGACGAATCACGCTAAAGAAACCGCGACCCCAAGTCTGTTGCTTGGCTTCAGTATCCATCTCTAACAGTTCACGACCCGTAACGTCGCTGAGGTTATTCAACTCGCCAGTTTGGCAATCAACGCGGATGATGTCACCATTGCGCACCAAGCCAATCGCGCCGCCACGAATTGCTTCTGGAGAAACGTGGATTGCTGATGGAATCTTACCGGATGCGCCAGATAGTCGACCGTCCGTCACTAGCGCGACTTTAAAGCCCGCTTTCTGCACGTTGCCGAGAATTGGCATCAGTTTATGCAGCTCTGGCATGCCGTTCGCTGCAGGACCGTTGTGCGTCACGACCACAATGCAATCTTGGTTTAGCTCACCACGTTTGTACGCCGCTTCCACTTCGTGTTGGCATTGGAATACGATCGCAGGCGCTTCGATGATGCGCTGATCTTCTTTCACCGCAGAGACTTTCACTACCGCTTTACCCAAGTTACCGTTGAGTACGCGAGTACCACCGGTGTTTTGGAAAGCTTGCGTTGGCGCTGCAATCACCTCGCTGTCTTGGCTGCCACCACATGGAGTCCAAGTCAGTTTGCCATCGACTAAGCTTGGTAGCGTCATTTGGTCTTCGAATTCGCCGAATACCGGTTTCACGTCACGGTGAAGCAAGCCCGACTCGTCCAAACGATGCAATAGTGCAGGTACGCCGCCCGCTTCTTGGAATGCGTTCATGTCAGCTGGACCATTCGGGTAAACGCGCGCCAATAGTGGCACCACTTCAGATAGGTCGCTGATGTCTTGCCATGTCAGAATCAAACCCGCTGCACGCGCCACTGCCAACATGTGAATAGTGTGGTTGGTACTGCCGCCCGATGCCAACAGCGCAATAATGCCGTTGATCAGGCTCTTTTCGGTGACCACTTCAGACAATGGACGGAAATTGGCTGAACCTGCATTCATTGCCGCAATTTTCAGAGCTGCGTGATCGGTTAGCGCCTTACGTAGCTCAGTATGTGGGTGGATGAATGCTGAACCTGGCAGCATCAAACCCATAGCTTCAAACACAAGTTGGTTAGTGTTTGCGGTGCCGTAGAAGGTACACGTACCTGCTGAGTGGTAAGCACGACACTCCATATCAAGCAGTGCGTCTTTACCTACTTCGCCCGCCGCGTATTTTTGGCGAACGTCGACTTTCTCTTCATTGCTGATGCCCGTTGCCATCAAACCTGCTGGCACAAATGCCGTTGGTAGGTGTGCGTAAGACAGCGCGCCCATTAATTGTCCCGGTGCGATCTTGTCGCAGATGCCCAGCAACAAGGTCGCATCGAATACGTTGTGGCTCAGGGATAGTGCTGTCGATTGAGCAATTAAGTCACGAGAAAACAGTGACATGTCCATGCCCGCTTGACCTTGAGTCACGCCATCACACATTGCCGGAACACAGCCAGCAACTTGCGCAGTGTGACCGTAACCAGACAGCACTTGTTTGATTTGATCTGGGTAGTGTTGGTAAGGCTGGTGGGCACTCAGCATATCGTTGTAAGCACTGATCAGCGCCACATTCGAATGAGTGAAATCCAGAATGTTTTTCTTTTCTGAAGAACAAGATGCCGCAACAGCGTGAGCCAAGTTACCGCAAGACAGACCGACACGACCTTTGCCTGCTTCGGCTTGGACTTCAGTGCGAGCAAGAAACGCCGCACGCGCTTCTTTGCTGCGCTCAACTAAGCGTTGGGTAACATCTAAAATTACTTGATGAGTCATGCCATTGCCTCGTCTTGCACTAGGATTAACTCAGCGGCATTCGACACAACGTCTTCGATGGTTGCATCAATGCTGACGAAAATGGTGCGAGGCTCATCTTCTGGGCGCTCTAGGGCTTCGAACTGGCTGTTGACCATGTTCTCTTTCATGAAGTGACCTTGGCGAGCACGCATACGCTCAAGGATCAGTTCTTTGCTGCCATCTAGGAAAAGGAAGGTCACGTTCTCGTTGCCTTCGCGGATTTGGTCACGATAAATCTTTTTTAGTGCCGAACAGACAATAATGCCGTGCTCGTTTTTGCTTTCTAAGCTATAAGCAGCGTCGCGGATACGTTCTAGCCAAGGTTTGCGGTCGTCGTCGTTCAGAGGCTGACCTGACGCCATCTTCTGAATGTTTGCTCGTGGGTGAAGATCATCACCATCAATGAATTTACGTCCCAGCTTTTTCGCCAAGTGCTCACCAATTGTGGTTTTGCCACTCGCACAAACGCCCATAACGACGACACTACTACCAGCCATAACTTATCCTCATAACAAATTTGCGCGTGATCTCAATTTTTGAATTCACTTTAAAATATGGGTTTATCTTATTCATGTTATCGGTAACATGTTACCGGTAACTCAAATAAATGTGAACCACAACACAAACAATAATTTTTAAAGGTGAACCCATGGAACAGCTAACCCAAGCTCCAGACCCTACGTTCCTATTAACGATTGCAGTCCTCGCGATTGCGGCGTTACTTGTATTGATTATTAAGCTAAAAGTGCACGCTTTCGCTTCCCTAACTATGGTGAGTTTAGGTACTGCGATAGCGACTGGCGTTTCTTCTGACCAAGTTGTCCCAACCATGATGAGTGGTTTTGGTGGCACACTGGCTTCAGTAGCATTGCTGGTTGGTCTTGGTGCAATGATCGGTAAGATTTTGGAAGTAACTGGCGGTGCGCAAGTGCTGGCAGATACTTTGATTGGACGCTTCGGTAAAGAGCGCGCACCATTTGCATTGGGTGTGGCTTCACTACTGTTCGGTTTCCCAATCTTCTTTGACGCTGGTCTAGTGGTCATGATGCCAATCATCCTAAGTGTGGCAGCACGCTTTGGTGGTTCGCCAATCAAATACGCACTACCAGCAGCGGGTGCATTTGCAGTAATGCACGGCTTTGTTCCTCCGCACCCAGGTCCAGTTGCAGCAGCAGAATTCCTAGGCGCAAACATTGGTCTACTGCTTGTTGTTGGTATCCTAGTAGCTATCCCAACTTGGTACCTAGGCGCTTACCTATTTGGTCTGTACGCAGGCAAGAAGTTCGATATCCCACTATCAAAAGCGTTCTTCAACGGTGAAACACAAGTTGATGAATCTAAGCTGCCAAAATTTGGCACAGTAATGACCATCCTAGTGCTGCCTGTACTGCTAATCTGTTTAGACACAGTACTGAACACGCTAGCGGTTGCGGGTGTGATTGATGGCAAAACAGCTCTGGTTGAGTTCCTACGTATGCTAGGTAAAACGCCAGTAGCCCTTCTGATTACTCTGCTAGTGTCTCTTGCGGTATTCGCGAAAGACTACGGCATGGCAAAACTTGAGAAGCTGTGTGGCGACTCATTGGCTCCTATCTGTGGCGTTATCCTAGTAACCGGTGCGGGCGGCATGTTCGGTGGCGTACTGCGTGCAAGTGGTATCGGTGATGCACTAGCAGACGTTCTGACTGACACAGGTATGCCAGTGATCGTAGCAGCGTTTGTTATCTCTACCTGTCTGCGTGTTGCTCAAGGCTCAGCAACCGTAGCACTAACGACAACAGCAGCACTTATCGCACCAGTAGTGGCAGCATCAACTGGTTTGAGCGAGCTAGACCTATGCTTTATCGTTATCGCGATTGCAGGTGGTGCAACAGTGCTTTCTCACTTCAACGACTCTGGTTTCTGGCTAGTATCTCGTCTACTAGAGATGGATGAGAAAACAACGCTAAAAACTTGGACGGTAATGGAAACTTTACTTGGTGGTATCGCATTTATTATCGTAGCAACATTAAGCTTTATTCTTTAGAGGTTACCCATGACAACACTTGAACAACGATTAAGAGAAATCAAAATCGTCCCAGTTATCGCAATCAACGATGTAGCACACGCTCTGCCACTGGCAAAAGTGTTGGTAGAAAACGGTTTACCATGTGCGGAAGTAACATTCCGCACTGAAGCGGCGGCTGAGTCGATCCGCATCATGCGTGAAGCGTACCCAGAACTGCTGATCGGTGCTGGTACAGTGCTGACAACAGAGCAAGTGGACATCGCGATTGAAGCGGGTGTGGACTTTATCGTGAGCCCTGGTTTCAACCCAACGACAGTGAAATACTGTCAGCAACGCAACGTGACAATCGTACCGGGCGTGAACAACCCAAGCTTGGTTGAACAAGCGATGGAAATGGGTCTACGTACCCTGAAGTTCTTCCCTGCTGAGCCATCAGGCGGCGTAAACATGCTTAAAGCACTAACGGCGGTTTACCCAGTGGAATTCATGCCAACAGGTGGTGTAAGCCCATCTAACGTGGAAGATTACCTAGCGCTGAAATCAGTTGTCGCTTGTGGCGGTACTTGGATGGTTCCAACTGCAATGATGGACAACGGCGATTGGGAAGGTATTGCTGAATTGGTTCGCGCAGTTAAGTAAAACGCGCAAACGGCTCCGAAATACCCCCGAACGCTTTAAAACGTGAATAGAAAAAGGGTCATCAAGTAATTGATGACCCTTTTTGTTTATCTGCTTAAATCAGCAAAGTGATTAACGCATCGTCACGAACTCTTCAGAGCCTGTTGGGTGGATAGCTACAACAGAGTCGAAGTCTGCTTTGGTTGCGCCCATCTTCATTGCTACGCCGAAGCCTTGAATCATTTCATCAACCGTGAAGCCGATACCGTGAAGACCAACAACCGTTTCTTCTTCGCCAGCACACACTAGCTTCATCTTACATGGTTGACGGTGCTTAGTAACCGCTGTGTACATCGCAGTAAAGCCAGACGTGTAGACTTTGATGTTGTCTTTGCCGTACTTCTCTTCCGCTTCTTGAGTCGTTAGACCGATAGTGCCGATTGGTGGGTGGCTGAATACCACAGTTGGTACCAAATCGTAGTCCATCTTCGCGTTTGGTTTGTTGTTGAACAGACGCTCAGAAAGTTGACGACCCGCTTTAACAGCCACTGGTGTTAGCTCGATACCACCTTCCATGATGTCACCTACACAGTAGATGCCTTTCACGTTCGTTTCTTGGTATTCGTCTACCTTGATGTAGCCACGATCGTTCGTTGCAACGCCAGTTGATGCTAGGTTGATAGCGTCAGTTGCTGGGTGACGACCGATTGCCCAGATTAGGGTATCAACGTTTTGGCTCTCACCGTTTTCTAGGTGCAGAGTTAGGCTGCCGTCTGCTTCTTTTACCACTTCTTTTGGAACAGAGTGGGTGTGCAGAGTTGGACCTTCTGCGTCCATCACTTCTACTAGCGTTTCGATGATCATTGGATCGAAGCTACGTAGCGGTGATTCTTTACGAACGAATAGGTGTGTTTCTGTTCCTAGTGCATGCAGTACGCCTGCGATTTCTACCGCGATGTAACCTGCACCGATCACTGCAACGCGTTTTGGTTGCTCAGCAAGCTCGAAGAAGCCGTTTGAATCGATGCCGTATTCTGCGCCTGGAATGTTTGGAATCGTTGGACGACCACCTACTGCGATCAGGATGTGATCCGCTGTGTAGTGTTCACCGTTTACTTCAACCGTTTTCTCGTCAACGAACTTAGCAAAGCCTTTGATAACGTTTACTTTGTTGTTGCCAAGAACGCGATCGTAAGATTGGTGGATACGACCAATGTAAGCCTGACGACTCTCAACCAGTTTGCTCCAGTCGAAACCTTTTACATCTACATCGAAGCCGTAGTCTTCTGCGTATAGGTTCATTGCTTCTGCAACTTGCGCGCCGTGCCACATCACTTTCTTAGGCACACAACCAACGTTTACACAGGTACCGCCAAGGTCTTGAGCTTCGATAAGCGCTACTTTAGCACCGTACATTGCCGCACGGTTTGCTGATGCGATACCGCCGCTGCCGCCGCCGATACAGATATAATCAAAATGAGTCGCCATTACTTTCTCCAAGAGCTTATTAATTTTGTCTGACAACAATTACATTGGGGTGGTGGGTGATGAACTCAACATCCCTAAATAAATTGTTACCTGCCTAAGCCTGTTGAAGTGACTTAAGCATGATCCGTTGTCCCTATCATAAATCGAGTCTAGCAATTTCCTAAATGGGAAAAAGTGACATTACTTATGACAAATAGCGATGAGAGGATAGCAAAGCGGAATAAGGCGCTATTCCGCTTGGTGTTTTTCATGCTTAGGGTAAGGAAAGTTCATTAACCGCAGCAGCTTGATGTGCCACAGCCTGACTGGGCTTGCACGTCTTTACCATCCGCAAGATAAGTGTTGGTTAGGTAGAAATCGCTAAACAGCTGCACGAAGTCTTCCGATACTGTCTTCTCTACTAATCCTGATTCTAGGATGTGCTTTTGCCATGCCTGCATTTTTGGCAGACCACAGAAGAAGTCATAACCAGAGTGCGCTTTGACGATGGCAGCACGATGCAGAAGCGGCAACCAAGCCATGTCTACATTGCTTAGTTCATCGGATTTAAAGAACTTGGTTTCACCAGACAGTTGGTTTTCTGCTTTTTGGAACGCTTTGATCAGCTTCTCTGCTCGTTCTGCAAAGGTTGTTTGGTCTTTGCTGCCCATGGTGCCGCATTGTGCCAAGTAGTGTTTAGAACCTAGGTAGCTCCATGCGCGATCCAGTGCGCGTTGTTCGTTTGTCACGCCTTGCTCTAATGGACCGTATTCGTCTTCGATGTATTCGATGATCGCATCCGATTCAAACAGCGCCGTGCCAGACTCTGTCACCATCACAGGCACTTGACCGTTTGGTGAGATGTCTAGGAACCATTGTGGCTTGTCTTTTAGGTTGATGTATTCAATCTCGTAAGGGATCTGTTTTGCTTCTAGTGCCGCTGTTACGCGTTGAACAAATGGGCAAATTTTAAAACTGATAACTTTAAGCATGGTCATTTCTCTCTATGTTTTAGCTTGTTTACATCCCTAAGACGCAGGCAAAAAAGAAAAGACGAAGCGAAGACGAAAATTTTTTAGAAAATAAATAAAAAAAAGCGCAACGAGATCATCGTTGCGCTTTAAGGTTATGAAATTTAGTGTTTTTTATTCTGGAACGATCCAGTCGACTTTCCAGTGACCCGTTGCTGGCGCGATCGCTTCTTGCAGGAACGGCAGAATTTCTTTCATCTGGCTTTCCAGTTTCCACGGTGGGTTAATCACGATCATGCCCGATGCCGTCATGCCACGCTCGTTGGTGTCTGGAGAGACGCCCAATTCGATTTGCAGAATTTTGCGAATGCCAAGCCCTTCCAAGCCTTCAATCATGTCTTCGATGTCATGGCGGTTTACTACTGGGTACCAAATCGCGTAGATACCAGTAGCCCAACGTTTGTGGCTTTGGTAAATCGCTTGCACGACGTCGCGATACTCTTTCGCTAGTTCGTATGGTGGGTCAATCAGCACTAAACCACGACGCTCTTGCGGTGGCAGGCTGCCTTTTAGACGCTTGAAGCCATCTTCTTTGTAGATGTTTACTTGACGATCGCGGTGGAACTCTTGCTCTAGTAGCGGGTGATCGGCTGGGTGCAGCTCAGTCAGAACCATGCGGTCTTGCGGGCGGATTTGCGCACGAGCAACACGTGGTGAGCCTGGGTAGTAACGCAGATTTTCACCGTTGTTCAATGTTTTGATTGAATCGATGTAGCTTGCGATCTCTTCAGGGATGTTTGAGTTATCCCAAATGCGCGCGATGCCTTGTTTGTATTCGCCCGTTTTCTCAGACCATTCGTGAGTCAGATCGTAGCGTCCCACACCCGAGTGGGTATCGTGATAAACAAACGGCTTATCTTTCTGCTTTAGTGCATCAAGAATGAGGCTTTGAACGATGTGTTTTACCACGTCAGCATGGTTGCCAGCGTGGAAGCTGTGGCGGTAACTTAACAAATTAAACTCTCGAAACACTCTTTGACTGAGTGTGGTCTGTGATTTTCGCGATATGGCGGTATTATACTCAAGTAACTTAAAGAAGTAGAACTTCGATTCAAATCAGTATCACTGATAGGGATTCGCTATTGAAATTTCTTTAAGTCACCCATACTTAGTATGAGTAAACAAATTGAACCTAAGTGGGATTGCGTCGCTCCAATAGAGTGCCAAACCGAACTTAGGCATAACAAGACTCAAGGACAGAGTAAGCGCTCTTTGACCCATTCGGTCATTGCTGCATCGAGAAAGGGAACGGAAATCCCCCCATCCATGTTGTCGGCTTGCCTGTGCATTGAGTTCGCCTACTGTTTTGCAAATACCAATAGGTTCTTTGCAAATGCGAATAGGCAAATACAGAGCCAAAACACAAAAGGAATTATTCATGTCTAATCCACTTCTTACGTTTACGGATCTTCCTCCGTTTTCGCAAATCAAACCAGAACACATTAAACCTGCAGTGGAGCAGGCGATTGCGGATTGTCGTGCCAAGATTGACGAGGTACTAAAAGACAACGCAAACCCAAGCTGGACCAGTGTGATCGCGCCTATTGAAGAAGCGGATGACCGCTTGAGCCGCATTTGGTCACCAGTGGGTCACATGAACTCAGTAGTGAACAGCGAAGCGCTACGCGAGGCTTACGAAAGCTGTCTACCAATCCTGTCTGAGTACGGTACTTGGGTTGGTCAGCACAAAGGTCTTTACGAAGCGTACAAAGCGATCAAAGCCAGCGAAGAGTACGCGACGCTGACGCGTGCACAACAGAAGACCATTTCGGATTCACTGCGCGACTTCGAGCTTTCGGGCATCGGTCTACCATCAGATGAGCAACATCGCTACGGCGAAATCAGTAAGCGCATGTCTGAGCTGAGCTCAAAATTCTCCAACAACGTACTGGATGCAACCATGGGTTGGACCAAGCACGTTGCAGACGAAAAAGACCTAGCGGGTATGCCAGAATCTGCACTTGCAGCGGCAAAAGCGGCAGCAGAAGCAAAAGAGCTTGATGGCTACCTAATCACGCTAGATATCCCATCTTACCTACCAGTTATGACGTACTGTGATAACCAAGACCTACGTAAAGAAGTGTACGAAGCGTACGTAACGCGCGCTTCTGACCGTGGTCCAAACGCAGGCAAGTGGGACAACACAGAAATCATCACTGAGCAGCTAAAACTGCGTCATGAAATCTCTCGTATGTTGGGTTTCAACACTTACAGCGAGAAATCTCTGGCAACCAAAATGGCAGAGAATCCAGCGCAAGTTCTTGGCTTCTTGAACGATTTGGCTACCAAAGCGAAGCCACAAGGTGAGCGCGAAATCGAAGAGCTACGCCAGTTTGCTAACGCAGAATTTGGTGTTAGCGAACTAAACGTGTGGGACATTGCGTACTACAGCGAGAAGCAAAAGCAGCACTTGTTCCAAATCTCGGATGAAGAACTGCGTCCTTACTTCCCTGAATCAAAAGCAGTAAGTGGTCTGTTTGAAGTGCTAAACCGCGTGTTTGGTATGACAGTGACAGAGCGTGAAGGCGTGGATACTTGGCACGAGTCAGTGCGTTTCTTCGATATCTTCGATGGCGAAGGCACACTGCGCGGCAGCTTCTACCTAGATCTATACGCACGCGAACACAAACGTGGCGGTGCGTGGATGGACGATTGCCGTGGTCGTCGTGTGACGCTATCAGGCGAGCTACAAACACCGGTTGCTTACCTAACCTGTAACTTCAACCGTCCTGTTGGCGACAAGCCTGCACTGTTTACGCACGATGAAGTTGTTACTCTGTTCCACGAGTTTGGTCACGGTATCCACCACATGCTGACGCAAGTAGAAACAGGCGCGGTATCGGGCATCAACGGTGTACCTTGGGATGCGGTTGAGCTACCAAGTCAGTTCCTAGAAAATTGGTGTTGGGAAGAAGACGCGCTGGCGTTTATTTCTGGTCACTACGAGACTGGCGAACCACTACCAAAAGCGATGCTAGATAAAATGCTAGCCGCGAAGAACTTCCAGTCGGCGATGGGCATCCTACGTCAGCTAGAGTTCGGCTTGTTCGACTTCACTCTGCACACAGAATACGACCCAGAAGTGGGTGCTCGTGTGCTTGAAACCTTGGCTGAAGTGAAAGAGAAAGTGGCAGTTGTACCAGCGGTAGAGTGGGCGCGTTTCTCACACAGCTTTGGTCACATCTTCGCTGGTGGTTACAGCGCGGGTTACTACAGCTACCTATGGGCAGAAGTGCTGTCTTCAGATGCGTTCTCTCGCTTTGAAGAAGAAGGCATCTTCAATAAAGAAACCGGTCTGAGTTTCTTGAACAACATCCTAGAAATGGGTGGCAGTGAAGAACCAATGGAGCTATTTAAGCGCTTCCGTGGTCGTGAGCCAGAAATCGATGCGCTACTGCGCCATTCTGGTATCGCAGCGTAATCTCGATTGAGAATGAAAATGGGCAGCCAAGTGGCTGCCCATTTTTTTGTTCTTAGATTCAGCTTTTAGTATCTGATTCAGAGTGTTATGGATTTACGCTGCGATTGATCGGGTTTTGCAGCGAGATCAGTGTCTCGGTGGATTGCACTTCGTCGATCGCTTGAAGCTTATCAATCAATACAAATTGCAGCTCCTCAATCGACTTGCACATCAATTTGACGAATATGTTATACGCGCCTGTGGTGTAGTAAGCTTCTACCACTTCATCGAGGGCATTGAGCTTTTCTAGCGCTGAATGATAGTCACGCGCGGCATTCAAGTTGATGCCGATAAAGCAACATACGTCATATCCTAGCTTTTTGGTATTGACGATTACCTCAGTACCTTCGATGATATCTGCTGCTTTCATTTTCTCGATACGAACGTGAATGGTCGCTGGGCTGACATTAAATTGCTTTGCCATTTCCGCGTAAGGCTTACGCGCATCCGCCATCAGAGTTTTGAGAATCGCGCGATCGAGGTCGTCGAGTTTAGGCAGGCTCGCATTCATACAATTATTTCCGTTGGGTATGAGGTTTAAAGTTCATTTTATACTCACAGCGGACAGGATTCACAAGGTTTAAGCAGGGATAACCGCGAGGTAACTCTGAAACCATGGAGTTGATGTGCCATTTTTTCTGTTTCTTATCGCGATCATTTTCAGTGCTGTTACTACAGCAAAAGAACAAAAAGTCCTCGTTGTTCACTCTTACCATCAAGGTTTCTTCTGGACGGATTCTATTCAACGAGCCTTCACCCAGCAGCTTGAAGGACATCAGCTCGATACTCGCGTGTTGTATCTCGATTCTAAGCGCAGTCAGAGCCAACATTTTTTCAGTCAATTAGAATCCCTATATCGCACTAAACTTAGCGAAGAACATTTTGATGCAATCGTGGTTAGCGATAACAATGCACTTGATTTGATGCAGCGCTTATCTTCTGTCGTTAAAGACACGCCGGTGATTTTCAGTGGCATCAATAACTATCATCCTGCACTGCATCAAGGGCTGAATGCGACAGGCGTAATTGAAGATGTTGACCTGTCAGCCAACCTTGCCTTAATTGAGCGTCTGCATCCGACCCACAAACAAATCCTTATTGTCAGTGATCATTCAGTTACGGGTGCGGCACTTCGTGCTCAAATCGAAGACTTTCTTGACAACAACCCTGCATATCGAGAAAAAGTTCGTCACTTTGTTCCGGATAGTGTTGAAACGTTGAAGCAACAAGTGTCGCAAATGAACATCGACAACGTAGTGCTGTTTTGGACTTACTACCGCGATACTCACGGCAATGTCGCGACCGATAAAGACTGGCGTGATATCAACCAAGCTTCTAATGCGCCGCTGTTTATGGTGCACGATATTGGACTGGGACACGGTGCGGTTGGCGGTGTGATTCAAACTGGCTATCGCCAAGGATTTGAAGCCGCGAAGTTATTGGCGCAAGTGCTAGACAACCCGCAGCAACCTTTGCCAGCGATTGTGCGTGCAGAATCGGACATCAAACTCGATTATCAATCGGTTGTGCGTTGGGGTTTAGGTGCAGAGCAAGAAGCCTCGTCGGTGTTCTTCAATAAACCGGTAGAGTTTACTGATCGCTACGCCCGAGAAATCAAACTGTTTGGTAGCATACTGGTGGTAATGTCGATCATCATTCTACTGCTTGGCTACTACTTACAGCGAATCCGTCGCAGCGAAAGTATTGCTCGCGAGAGTCAGACGATTTTGGAGTCGGTGTTTGACCAGAGCATGCAGTACATGGGCATTCTCGATCAATATGGTTTACTTCAATCCGGTAACGATCGTCTGCAATCTTTGCTCAATCGTCAGGATATGCGTCTCGATCGTCCGCTTTGGCATCATAAAAATTGGAGTGAAGACGCACGCCAATTGTTCGCCAATTATTTCCAGTCCAGTCATCGCCAAGTCACCACTTTTGAAGTGGAAGTCTGGAGCAAAGAACATGGCGCAATGGTGCTGGAAGTGTCCCTCAAACCATTTTCTCAGCAGGTGGCAAATCAAGAGCAGTACTTGTTTGAAGCGCGCGATATTACTAGCCGTAAAGCGATGGAAGATAAGCTCTACCAACGTGAATCGAGTTTGCGTAACTACTACGAGCAGCAGCCGGTAATGATGGTGACGTTAGATAACAATAACCGCATTCAGGAAGTGAACCGTTTTGCTCAGCAGCTTTTGGGCTATCAACCGTTGGATATGTTGGGGCATCGACTACGTGAGTTCTATTCGGACGAAAAAGCACTGATTCCTCGCCAAGTGCTATTACAACCGCAGCAAGTGATGCACGGCGTTTGGCGTCGCGAAATCGAATATCGCCATGCGGATGGTCACCGCGTTTGGGTGCGTGAAAACATTCGCCCATTAAGAGATTCCGACCAACTGCTGATCGTAGGTGAAGACATCACTGAGACCAAGAAGCTCGCCAAGCAGCTAGAGTACCAAGCACGCTATGACTTGCTGACTGACACCTACAACCGCAACTACTTCGAGTTAGAGCTACAAACCGCACTGCGAGAAGTAGAAAGCCACCGTCGTGTGCACGCCATGTTGTACCTCGATCTCGACCAGCTTAAAGTGCTTAATGACACCGTGGGTCATGATGCCGGTGATGCGGCTATTCAGTTCTGTGCCAGCATGTTGGAAGAAGTGCTGCCATACAATGCAGTCTTGGCGCGCATGGGCGGTGATGAATTTGCTGTGTTGTTGAAAGATTGCGATGAGCACGGTGCAATTAACGTTGCCAAGCAGATTATCACGACCTTGAGCGAACAGCTTTTCCGTTGGGAAGACACGCAACTGTTTATGAGCTGCTCAGTGGGCATTCGTATCATTGACCACACTGCCGAAACGCCACAAATGGTCCACGCTCAAGCAGATTCAGCGTGTCATGTTGCCAAAGAGCAGGGGCGGAATCGCTATAACCTATTCAGCTTAGATAATGAAGAGCTGCAACGTCGCCAGTTAGAGATGCAGAGCGTTAATCTGGTGCACGAAGCGCTATCGAGTAAGCGTCTTGAACTGTTTGCTCAGCGCATTGTTAACTTGAGCGGTGAAGGCTCACCATTGTGCTTTGAGATTCTGGTACGTATTCGTGATGCACAGGGCAATTACTTGTCTCCTGGTGTTTTTATCCCAGCCTCTGAACGCTACAACATCGCGCACTGGATTGATAAACAAGTGATTACTCAAACCCTAGAATGGTTTGAAGCTCGCCCAGAAATAGTAGAAAAACTCGGTCGCTGCGCGATCAACTTGTCCGGTCAGTCGATGGGGAATCAAGAGTTTATCGACTTCCTGTTAGAGCGTTTGCAGTCGTCTTCGATTCCTTGTGAGAAGATCTGTTTAGAAATTACTGAAACCGCAGCGATGAGCAACATCGACCAAGCGCTTGGCTTCTTCACTCGCGTGCGCACGCTGGGCTGTTTGATTGCGTTGGACGATTTTGGTTCTGGCTTGTCTTCTTTTGGCTACTTAAAGCAACTTCCTGTCGATATCGTGAAAATTGATGGTCTTTTCGTGCGAGATATCAACGTAAACGAGATGGATCGTGTGATGGTGCGTTCAATCAACGACTTAGCCAAACAGATGGGCAAAGTCACGGTGGCGGAATTTGTTGAGAATGACCAAGTCAGAGAGCTGCTGATCGAGCTTGGTGTCGACTATGGGCAAGGTTATGGCATTGGGCATCCTAAACCTTTGGCTGAGCTGGTTGACGAACTCCAGCAGCTTTAGCAATCAAGACGAACGTCATCTAACTTCTCCTCAACCTAGCAATTAGAGGCGGGTTGGGTATACACTCAGCGCCAGTTAAACCGATTTTTACTGGAGCCTCCTTTTGCAACTGCAATTGATTTGTGAAGACCCATCTCAACAGTCTCACCTTGATGAACTCGCTGCGCGTTGGCAGCTTTCTCACACTGATGACAGTGACTTTGCCTTAGTCCTCACGACAGAGCGTTTAGAGCTGCGTAAAGTGGATGAGCCAAAGCTGGGTGCGATCTTTGTGGATTTGATTGGTGGTGCAGTAGGGCATCGTCGCAAGTTCGGTGGCGGTAAAGGTCAGGCTATCGCGAAAGCGGCGGGTTTGAACAAAGGCGCAACCCCAACTGTGCTTGATGGCACCGCTGGCTTAGGGCGCGATGCGTTCGTATTGGCGTCGTTAGGTTGTAAAGTCCAAATGGTTGAGCGTCACCCAGTGGTCGCTGCGTTGTTGGATGACGGTTTGGCTCGCGCGAAACACGATCCAGAAATCGGAACTTGGGTATCAGAGCGCATGTCTTTGATTCACGCTTCTAGCCATGATGCGTTAGAACAATTGGCGCAAGATAAAGACTTTGTCCAGCCCGATGTGGTTTATCTCGACCCAATGTACCCACACCCTGAAAACAAAAAGAAATCGGCATTAGTGAAGAAAGAGATGCGCGTCTTCCAGTCTTTGGTTGGTGCAGATCTTGATGCGGATGGTTTGCTTGCTCCAGCTATGGCATTGGCGAGTAAGCGTGTGGTGGTCAAGCGTCCAGATTACGCCAACTGGCTTGATGAGCAAAAGCCGAGTATGGCAATCGAAACCAAAAAGAACCGTTTCGATGTGTATGTGAAGGCATCAATGGCGTAATTCAACTAGGGTCTATTGACCTTTTGAGCTGATTTTTGCAGCCGTTTGTGGATTCTTCCTTCTTTATAAACTAAGAAAGAGGCAGAGGCTTTGAAATGTAGTTGCCCTACCTGATAAGCCGATAACGCAGTAGAAAGGAGCCACAAACGCTGCCCAAAGGGTTCGGCTAAAAGCGTTTTACTCTTTGTTGAGAGGATTTTGCTTAGAATAACTAGGCTACAAACCTCTCGCCGCGATTAAAACGCTTTTATCTCGAACAAAATTTAACCGCAAAAGGTCAACAGACCCTAAACACCTGACGACAAAAAACTTCTTCTCACAGCGCCTAATTTGGCGCTGTGTTTGTATCTGGTGTTTGCTCTGCTTATTGATACTTTTCTCTTGCTAATTCGGCATACTGACTGTATATCTAACTAAGAATTATTATTATTTCACTTATGTGATGCCGTAGAGTAAAACAGTCGAGAATTGGGAAGCTGGAGTAGTAGCATGGCGAAACGTTTATGTAAGATGAGCCGCAAACAGATTGCTGAGAGTTTGGGTGATATTCACCGTCTCGTGGTGGCACCTAAGTTTGTCTGTCGTTCTTGTGCTCGTTCTTCTGCATCGAAAAACACCTTGTGTAAGCCTGCCGCGATTCCACCTCAAAAGTGCCAAGACAAACCGCTATCCGAGCAACAGGCTTGTGGTCTATTGGCGGAAGCACTGCCAACCCCATCTCTAACTCAAGATACCCCAATCATCATGGCACCAGAACAAAGCGCAGAGAAAGCCGCGATCGTTAAACGTGTTGTGGAACGAGTGAAAGAGAAAAAACTGGCAGCAAAAGTCGCAGCCGTAACCTCAACCACTAAGCTAGAGGCGCCAGCTATGTTTGATTTGTCAGATAAGAAAGCGCTGAAGAAGGCGAAGAAAGCGGTCAAGAAACATTACAAGCAACAGAAGAAGTTGCTTAAGTTAGCCAAAAAGCAGCAAAAATTGCTCAAACGCCAGCGCAAGCTTGAAGCGCGAAATGCCAAACTAGAGGTGTTGCTACCAACGCCACCAAACACATTGATGAGCGCAAGCTCGCAAGCCAAAGTGCATTAATCGAATCACATCAAAAAAACGCTCTCCAGTTGGAGAGCGTTTTTTATTGTCGAAATGTTTGTAGGATTAGCTGTGTTACTTGTTGGCGTAACTCATCTCTACGCGTTTTTTCACCCAAGTCTCATTAATCCACAGTGATAGCATGATGATAGCACCACCAATAGCAAGTCGCGTCACATCAACATCGCGGTTCCAAATCACGATATTCACAATCAAACCAGCAGGGACAAGCGCGTTGTTCATTACCGCAAGTGCACCTGCGTTGACCATGGTTGCGCCTTTGTTCCACGCAAAGTAACCAAAGCCTGATGCAATCAAACCAAGGTAAGTCAGAATGCCCCATTGCGTAGCTGTGGTTGGCATTTTGTCCAAGTTACCCATCAGAGCAAAGGCGACGGTCGCTACGCATAATGCGCCCAAGTAGAAGTAACCAAATACCGTGTGCTGCGGCAGTTCAACCGATTCGGTTTCCATAATGTACTTATAGCCGACTTGACCGATGGCAAAACACAGGTTCGCTCCTTGTACGACCAAAAAGCCCATCAAGAAGTTTTCATTGATGCCTGCAAACTTAATCCACGCTGCGCCCAGCACTGCGATTGCCGCCGTAACCAAATACCAAGGTGAGAATCGACCTTTCAAGAAGTCATAAATCAAGGTGACGTAGATAGGGGTAAATACGGTGAACAGCAGTACTTCTGGTACAGAAAGGAGTAGGAAAGACTGGTAGTAAAAGCAATACATTAAGCCGAGTTGGAAGCCGCCCACGATCATCAATTTCGCGATCAGAGATTTGCTTACGCCACGGAATTTTAAGAAAGGAATGAAGACTAGGCTCGCCAGCGCGACGCGCATGAAAACTGAGAACCAAGAGTCAACCTGACCGGCAAGGTAAACGCCGATCAGGCTAAATGAGAATGCCCAAAGTAGGGTAACTGCGGATAGATAAGCCATGGATGAGAATCTTTATCAACAACAAATGTGCCCGCAGTCTAACCAAGTTTTAAGGTCACGCCAACGCAAATCAGTCTTTTAGCGGTACGACCAGCATATCGACGGGTGAGCAGTTAATAAGCTGACGCGTCGACGAAAGAATCTTGCTCCAGAAATCTTGGTGGTGACCACAAACCACCAAATCAATATTGTAGTCCTGAATGGTATCGCACAGTTCGTTACTCAAATCACCGCTACCGACCAACGTATGCGTGATTGGGTACTCTGCGTATTCTTCAAAATTCGCTAACTGTGTACGAGACGCTTCCATCGCTTGGTGTTGCGCCTCCGCCATGTTGATGTCGATAAGCCCGGTGTAAAGCTCGGCGTAATTCACATCGATATGAATGAAAGAGACTTTCGCATCCAGAGGTTTAGCCAGTGACACGGCTTTCTTAATCAACACTTTACTGTCGTCTGAGAGGTCGACTGCCACAAGTACGTGTTTGTAACTCATATTGCTATCTCCTTGATAAGGTCATAGTGTCAGATTAGCACTAAGTCTCAGATAATTTTGCTGAAGTGATCTCATATCAATATCGTAGGTACAAAGTGTTGCCACAGTAATCATGTTATAGTGGCGTTATACCCAAGTGACTTCAAGACGTGGGATTCAGAGCTTTGTCACTGATTCGAGCGCAAGGAAAACATTGCAGCGTAATAGTTCGCTCTTACCAAAATGTTTGACGAAGAGATCGGTTCAGTGACAAGCTCCCAAAGGGCGAGTTATCTTGGCTTGCAAACATTGTTGACGATTATTGATTTAGAACCACTAGATCTTCAAACCGTCGCCTCGTCTGCAAACCAAGCTATTCTCGCTGAACCCACCCATCTTGAGGTTACTTGGGTATATTGCATGCACATAAATAGGAGTTAACATGCTGTCTCAAACTATGGTTGAACAATTGAATGAGCAAATTAACCTAGAATTTTTCTCATCCAATCTATACTTACAAATGAGTGCTTGGTGTGAAGACAAAGGTTTTGAAGGTGCGGCTGAATTTTTACGCGCTCACGCCGTAGAAGAAATGGAGCACATGCAACGTCTTTTCACTTATGTAAGTGAAACTGGCTCAATGCCAATCCTAGGTGCAATTGAAGCACCTAAGCATGACTTTGCTAGCCTTGGCGATGTTTTCCGTGAAACCTACGAACATGAGCAAATGATCACGGAAAAGATTAATAAATTGGCGCATGTTGCATTTACAAGCCAAGACTACTCAACGTTTAACTTCCTACAGTGGTACGTGGCTGAACAGCACGAAGAAGAGAAGTTGTTTAAAGGGATTTTAGATAAGATCGAATTAGTTGGTGAAGACGGTAAAGCATTGTTCTTCATCGATAAAGATCTAGCACAAATGGCAAAAGAAGGTTCATCTTCAATTATGGGTGCTCCAGCTGCATAACGTGTTCCCGACGCGGTAAGCAGCGGGTTAAGGACGAAGCATTGATCGTCTTTATCTCTTGAGCATCGTTGAAGATGTAGGGAGGAAAAGATGATCAGTGGAGACACAATCTTATTTGCGCTAATGGTAGTAACGGGAGTAAACATGGTCCGTTATCTCACCGCTCTTCGTTCTTTAATTTACATCATGCGTGAAGCGCATCCTTTGCTTTATCAGCAAGTGGATGGCAATGGATTTTTCACCACCCATGGTAACGTCACCAAACAGGTGCGGCTGTACCATTACATTAAGAGTAAAGAGTATCACCATCATCACGATGAGATCTTTACTGGCAAATGCGAAAGGGTGCGCGGGTTATTCATTTTATCGACCGCTTTACTTGGTGTGACCCTACTGGCTGCCTTCATTCTTTAAGCCAGCAAGCTGTGCTTGGAATTTAAGCGCTTTTCCCGCTCGACTTTTGTCGTTAGAATAGCGCCCGCAGAAAGCAAGGATGTGCATTACGCACATCCTTTTTTATTTTTGGATTTACATACCCAAGTGACTTCAAGATGAAGAGTTCAGAGCGTTGTCATTGATTTGACTTCAAGGAAAACAACGCAGTGTAATAGCCAGCTCTTTCCAAGTTGTTTGACGTAGAAATCGGGTCAATGACACGCTCCCGAAGGGCGAGTTGCCTTGGCTTGTATACTTTGTTGTCGATTTTTGATTTAGACCCACTAAACCTTTAAATCGCCGCCGCGTCTACAAACCAAGTCATCCTCGCTGAACCAAGCATCTCGAGGTTACTTGGGTATAAACCAATTTAAATAAGTAATTGAGCGTTACCCATGAGTAAGAAATTTGATGTTGTTGTAATCGGCGCAGGTGCGGCGGGTTTGATGTGTGCAGCAGAAGCAGGCAAACGCGGTCGCAGTGTGCTCGTGCTGGATCATGCGAAAAAGCCAGGACGTAAAATCCTTATCTCAGGTGGTGGTCGTTGTAACTTCACTAACTACGACGTCTCAGCGAGCAACTACTTATGCCAAAACCCACACTTCGTGAAATCGGCGTTGTCTCAATACACCAACTGGGACTTTATCTCGATGATCAGCAAGCATGGCATCGAGTTTGAAGAGCGCGATCATGGACAGCTGTTCTGTGTTGATGCATTTACTGCAAAAGACATCGTTAAGATGCTACTAGCAGAATGCGACATGCCAAACATCCAACAACGCTACCAATGTGATGTACATTCGATCGAGAAAACCGATGTGGGCTTCCGTCTGCATGCTGGTACTGAAAATATCGAATGTGAATCTTTGGTGGTGGCAACGGGTGGTCTGTCGATGCCTAAATTGGGCGCGACGCCATTCGGTTACAAGATTGCTGAACAGTTCGAGATCCCGGTGATTACCACTACAGCAGGTTTGGTGCCGTTTACACTGCATAAAGAAGACAAAGAAGATTTTGCTGAGCTATCGGGCATTGCGATCCCGGCAGAAATCACTGCGCAAGACGGTACTATGTTCAAAGAAGCATTGCTGTTTACTCACCGCGGCTTGTCGGGTCCATCGGTACTGCAGATCTCGTCATTCTGGAAAGCGGGTCAGAAGGTGACGATCAACCTCGTACCAAACGACGACATCGCCGAGCTACTAGAACGCAGCCGCGAGAAGCATCCAAACCAATCGTTGAAGAACACGCTAGCAAAAGTGCTACCAAAGCGTTTGGTTGAAGTGCTGATTGAACGTAAAGAATTAGCAGACAAACCTCTTAAGCAGTTCAACCAGAAAGAAATGGCAACCATCGTTGAGCGTCTAGAAAACTGGGCAGTCGCACCGAACGGCACGGAAGGTTACCGCACTGCAGAAGTGACCCTAGGCGGTGTAGACACTGATCACCTGTCTTCAAAAACCATGGAATGTAAGAACATCAAAGGTTTGTACTTCATCGGTGAAGTGATGGACGTAACTGGCTGGTTAGGTGGCTATAACTTCCAATGGTGCTGGTCGAGCGGCTTTGTTGCTGGTCAGTGGGTTTAAGCAAAATTTTCTTTAGGCTGAGCGTTGTCTCAGCTCAGCCTATCCTTCACTTCAAAACACCATATAGTCTCGTGGGCATGTTGCTTTGGTCGGGAACTCTTTTTCTGAGTTATGCAGCTGCACATCGATGTGTGATATCAACGCCCGGCTATTTTCTATCTCATATTCAATATTGAACGTGATGGGCTCATCGTTCGAGTTTTTGCCATTCACGCTAAGGCAGCCATAGTCGTTGAAATGCACCTCATAGACACTGCTTGTTGACCTCATCAACTGTTTGAACAGTAACTGCTCTTTTGTTGTTGGAGAGCTTACCTCGATACCTGTGAGTGCCTCCTTCGAGAAATACTGCCAATAAGTCTCTGAGATATTTTCCTCTGATGCGTTTGCCAAATAGTTAGCATAGGTTGCGAGCAATGAGGGTGATGTTGGTTGGGCGTGCACAATGGTAAAGCCCATGATACTGAGCAAGAGTAATATTGAGTTCTTCATTTTTTGCTTCTTCCCCTTCGCAATTCAACAAGCCTGTGCAGTTTGGGCTTGGATGTCGAATTAATCAGAAGAAGTTTCGAGAAAGCCCAGATAAAACATGCTGATGTTTTATCTGGGCAGATTACTTTTGCGAACGATCTCTAACGAAACAACTTCTCTGCGCGAACTGGGGCGCTAAAGCGGAAGCCTTGTCCATAGATACAGCCGCGCTCGAATAGGTATTGAGCTTGTTCGTCAGTTTCGATGCCTTCGGCAACCACTTTCAATGACAGGGTTTGTCCCATGGCTATGATGGCATTCACGATCGCATTGCTGTCGGTATTGCTTGGAACATCGCTTACGAAAGAGCGGTCGATCTTCAATTTGTTGATTGGCAAACCTTTGAGGTAAGACAGTGATGAGTAGCCGGTACCAAAGTCATCAAGGGAAATCTCAATGCCGAGCTCGCGCAGCAAGTTGAGTGATGCGATGGCTTGTTGTGGGTCAATCAGCAAGAAGCTTTCGGTGATTTCCAGCTCTAGGCGGTGCGCCGGGAATTCGGTCTCTTTTAGAATAACTCCAAGTTTGCTGATGAAGTCTGATTGTTGTAGCTGAAGAGCCGATACATTCACCGCAAGCTTGCCAAATTCAATGCCGTTATCCAGCCATGCGCGACCTTGCAAACAAGCTTGCTCCAAGACCCATTTACCAATGCTCTGAATCAAGCCAGTTTTCTCTGCAATCGGGATAAAATCTGCCGGAGAAATCATTCCAAGATCAGGATGTTGCCAGCGTAGCAGGGCTTCTACGCCAACCAGTTCGTTGGCGCTTAAGTTGTATTGCGGTTGGTACGCTAGGTGCAGTTGATTCTTCTCAATCGCTTCATGCAAAGCAGACTGCATACGCACGTGAGACACGGATTTATCGGTCAAATCCGGTGAGTAGAATGCGTAGCCGTTACGACCGTTTTTCTTCGCCAAGTACATGGCTGTATCGGCATTCTTGAGTAAGGTTTCGCTGTCTTGCCCGTCTTGAGGATAACGCGCCACGCCTACGCTGGTGGAGATGCGCAGAGATTCGTTCTTGCTGACTTCAAAAGGACGATTGAACAGGCAAAGTATGTCCTCAATAGTGTCGATCAGCTGCGAATCCGATTCGATATTCGGCAATATAATGACAAACTCATCGCCACCGATACGTGCCACATGAGCACGCAAGTGCAGCACATCTTGCAGACGTTCAGCGAGCTTAGTTAGCAGTTGGTCGCCACAGAAGTGCCCCATGCTGTCGTTGATGTGCTTGAAGTGGTCGATATCGAGGAACAGAGTCGCAAACGCGTGTTGATGCTTCTGACCGTTTTCAATGTGTTGTTCTAGCAAGCTGATCAAATGAGTACGGTTAGGAAGGTTGGTCAATGGATCGTAAAACGCCATGCGTTGCAGTTTTTCTTCATGCGCTTTACGCACCGAGATGTCTTCGAACACACAGATGTAGTTGATCAGATGGTTCTTATCGTCCATTACCGCACTGATGGTGGCGAGCTGCGGGTAAATGCTGCCATCTTTTTTGCGGTTGATGAATTCGCCTTTCCACTGACCTTTGCTTTCTAGCTGACGCCACAACTGCTGATAAAACTCGTGGTCGTGATGCCCAGAACGCAAGATATTTGGGTTCTTACCGATCACCTCTTCTGCTGCGTAACCAGTGATATGGGTGAAGGCGCTGTTCACATCAAGAATGTTGGCTTTGCGGTCGGTGATCACCATCCCTTCGTGGGAGTTATCGAAGATTTTTGACGCCAATGACAACTGAGTTTCTACCATTTTTCGACGAGTGACGTTGCGTGTCATACCCAAAATACCAATCAGCTCTCCGGTTTGATTGCGGATTGGCGATTTGATGGTTTCCAGCCAAGTCGGATTGTTGTTGTCATCAATCAGAGTGCACTCTTCAACCGTGTTTTGGCTGCCTGTAGCGATCACCAACTGGTCGGTATCAATGAACTTCTTCGCTCGACAGCTGCTGAATAACTCGAAATCATTCTTGCCGACAATTTCACTGCCCGTCATTTGCCAAGAGTCTTCAACGCTGCGGTTGGTCATCGCGTAACGACCATCAGTGCTCTTTATCCACGTGTGGTCTTCTAAGCAATCGATGAACTCTTGCAGGGATGGCAGTAACTCTGGCAATTGAACATCGTGACGCTGCTGCTCTTTATGGTAAGTCTGAGCAACATCAAAGCCGACGCGTCCTGCCAATGCGCTTAACCATCCAGAAATGACAGTATCTTGATCGGTTGGATGAACCAATGCGAATGCAGCAAACAGCTCACCGCTCGGCAACCATATCGGGCAGTAACTCAAGGTTTGGTTTTGAAAGGGCGTTTGCTCAACAACAAGCTGAGGATAGATAAAGTGCTCAGTGGCTGGATCGAGAATCGCGACGATTTCACGATGATGTTGCGGCGATGTCGCCACCTCACTCAAGCGCCATTGGCGAGTGTAGCTGAAAGTATAAAGCTGACCGTGCGCCTGTGTGGCATCACAGCATTGTTGCAGAGCCTGTTTCCAGTCTGTCATCAATGCAGGGGAGATAGCGAAGCGAAACATAGTTAATAAAGCATCCTGAGCGCCCTTGGATTTATGTTGTTAACATCTAATTAGACGTTCATATCGGGCTTTGGCTATATCGTATCCAAAGCCCGAACAAATCCAAGCAAGGAACACTTCATTAATCGAGTAAACTGTTAGCTAGCTCTCTTTTTTATAAATCGCGTCTCATTTTTGCAATGGTTTCGGACGTCATCATTGAACGGTGTTCGCCTGTTTTTGCTTTTTGCCGAACTTCACTTGTTGAATCACCAAGCCACTGATGATCAGCACTAAGCCAATCAAAGTGGATGGGTGAATCTCTTCACCAATGATGGTCGCAAGCAGCATGAGCGAGATGAATGGTGAAGCAAAAATCAGGTTGCTGATGCGTGCGGTGTTCTCGGTGAGCTTGAGTGCCGTTAGCCACAACACGAAGGTTACGCCCATCTCAAACAGACCAACATAAGTCACTGCCGCCCAACCTTTCGCGGTGATTTGGCTCCAGTCTGCGCCTTCATAAATGCTTAAACCAATTGCAAACGGAATCGCGACCAGAAAGCCCAATAGTACGCCCACTACAGGGTCGGCTTTGTTTTTGGTGTTGAGAATCCAGTAGCTTGCCCAAAGCAATGTTGAAAGCAGCGCTAATCCCACACCAAGCGGACTTTCGAATTCCATTCCTAACACGTTGCCTTTGGTGGCAATTACGATGACACCCAAGTAACTAAAGCCACAAGCAATCCAGTCTTTATTGCGGATCTTTTGACCCAAGAAAACCGCCGCCATCAAGGTGAGCGTGATCGCCCAACTGTAGTTGATCGCCTGCGCTTGGGAGGCTGGCAATAAGTCGTAGGCTTTAAACAAGATGAGGTAGTACGCCAGTGGGTTAATCAATCCGAGCAGTAAGTAGTACCAAGGATTGGCAAGAAACGTTGAACTGAGTTGATTCAGCTTTCCCTGCACGCCACATACCACGATAAGTGCGATAGCCGAGACAATACTCGCCATGGTCAGCATCTGAATCGGTGAGAATTCCGCCAAAGTCAATTTAAATGCGGTCGCTACTGTTGACCAAAGTAATACCGCTGATAGCCCAAATCCTAGGGCGCGACGCTCGTTCATGATGCCTCTGTGTGATGATGTACCGCTCATTGATGTTGGTTTGAGCAGGTGTGAGTATGTTGTACGGAGCGCCTAGTGTATGCGAGGATTTTTCATCCAACAAACTGGACATTTATCCAGTATGTAAATACCATTATTAAAGATAAAAAACACAGGCTAACTCGCTATTATGCAATGGATTCTTGAGCATCAATCTCTCATTCTGTCTTCTCTTTTTACCGCGACCATCAGCGGTGTTGCAGTGGGTTGGTGGGTTAAACAACGCTTTGCCACGCAAACTCAATTGCTCGAACAACAGCTCTCCTCTGAAAAACAGCTTCATCAACAACAACTTGAACAGGTGAAGCAAAGCCTCGCCGAAGCACAGCAAGAATTGGATGAGCTTGATGACGAGCGCGATAAAGCGGCATTCGAGGTGCGCCAAAGTCATGGCAAGTTGATGGCGGCGATGGAAAAACTGCGCTATTTCGAAGCGGTGAAACAGGAGCGTCAGCAGTATTTTGATGAGCTAGGGCAGATGCGAGAGCATAAATCGCGTCTTGAAACCCAACTTGGTGAGCAGCAAGCGCGTCACGAGCAAATTAACCAAGCTAATGCAGAAAAACTTCAAATTCTTGAGCAAGCAGAAGTGCGTTTGAAGCAGCAATTTGAACACTTAGCGAATCAGTTGTTTGAAGAGAAAACCGCCAAAGTCGACATGCAAAACCGTCAGAGTTTGGAAGGTTTGCTGTCTCCACTCAAAGAGCAACTGGAAGGGTTCAAGAAACAAGTTAACGACAGCTTTAGCCAAGAAGCCAAAGAGCGTCACACTTTGGTGCATGAGTTGAAGAACCTGCAACGCTTGAACGAGCATATGACCCGAGAAGCAGTCAATCTGACTCAAGCTCTGAAAGGTGACAACAAGCAGCAAGGCAACTGGGGTGAAGTGGTTCTGGCTCGTGTATTGGCAGAATCTGGTTTGCGTGAAGGGCATGAGTACCAAACTCAGGTGAGCTTGCAAAATGAGGCGGGCAAACGCTATCAACCAGATGTGATTGTTCACTTACCGCAAAACAAACAAGTGGTGGTCGATTCGAAAATGGCGCTGGTGGCGTACGAGCGTTACTTCAACGCAGAGAACGACATTCAACGAGAGCAGGCGCTGAGCGATCACCTAGCCGCGCTGCGCGCGCACATCAAAGGCTTGAGCCTTAAGGATTACCACCAGTTAAAAGGCATCCAGAGCTTAGATTATGTGTTGATGTTTATTCCGGTGGAGCCTGCATTCCAAGTTGCGATTCAAGCCGACCCAAGCTTGGTTAAAGATGCGATGGAACAAAACATTATTTTGGTCAGCCCTACCACTTTGCTGGTGGCGCTACGTACGATAGATAACTTGTGGCGTAACGAACGCCAAAACGAAAACGCCCAATTGATCGCGGAACGAGCGGCGAAGCTGTACGACAAACTCCGCTTGTTCATTGACGACATGGAAGGACTGGGCGGCGCATTAGATAAAGCTAACCAAACGTACCAAGGGGCAATGAATAAACTGGCCACAGGGCGTGGCAACGTGATCCGTCAGGCTGAAAGCTTCAAGCAACTAGGAGTGGAAGTAAAACGTCCAATCTCGCCAGATCTTGCTCAGTTGGCGCAGAGTGAGTCATTTTCGGAAAATGCTTCTTTAGTAGAAAGACATCCGGCTGAGGATAAAGTAAACTAATCGCCCGCAGTACAGTGGGCGACCCTATTTGTTATCAACCGCCCCGTAGTGAGAAAGTGCTGCCCAAGAGGAATCAGAATGACGGACACAAGTGTGCAATCAAATACAGCGTTAGATAACGACACTACCCACTTTGGTTTTACCACAGTGGCAAAAGACGAAAAAGTGACCAAAGTTGCCGAAGTTTTCCACTCAGTGGCAGCAAAATACGACATCATGAATGACTTGATGTCAGGTGGCGTTCATCGCCTTTGGAAGCGTTTTACTATTGATTGCAGTGGCGCTCGTCCGGGACAACGTGTTCTTGACCTAGGTGGTGGTACTGGCGATTTAACGGCGAAGTTTTCGCGCATTGTTGGCGACCAAGGTCACGTGATCTTAGCGGACATCAACAACTCAATGCTGAATGTAGGTCGTGATAAACTGCGCGACAACGGCATTGTAGGTAACGTGCATTACGTTCAAGCGAACGCAGAAGAACTGCCATTCCCAGATGATTACTTCGACGTGATCACTATCAGCTTCTGTCTACGTAACGTCACTGATAAAGACAAAGCGCTGCGCTCTATGTTCCGTGTGTTGAAGCCAGGTGGTCGTCTGTTGGTGCTTGAGTTCTCAAAACCAATCCTAGACCCACTATCAAAAGTGTACGACGCGTACTCATTCCACCTATTGCCAAAAATGGGTGAACTAGTGGCGAATGACGCAGACAGCTACCGTTACCTAGCCGAATCTATCCGCATGCACCCAGATCAAGACACGCTGGAAGGCATGATGAAAGAAGCGGGCTTCGAAAACACCAAATACTACAATCTAACGGGTGGTATTGTGGCGCTGCACCGCGGCTACAAATTCTAAGGATAAGCGGTATGCCATTTGAACCTCTTATCACTGCCGTTATTGAGACGACATTAAATACGCTGATTAAAGACGATCCTGAATTGGGTCGTCGTTTGTCACGTCTTAAAGGTCAGGTGATTCAAATTCATCTGAAAGAAATCAATAAGACACTGACGTTCATCTTCAGCCAGCAAATCGATGTTTTGGGCAACTATGAAGGTCAGCCAGATTGTTATCTGTCGTTGAATCTAAGTGTACTGCCTGAGCTGCGCGATCAAGCCAACATCACTCGCCTTATCAAGCAAGATAAGCTTGAGCTTGAAGGTGATATCCAATTGGCGCAGAAGTTCTCTCAATTGATGGTGGATTGCAAACCCGACATCGAAGAGTGGTTGTCTCGCCTGACAGGTGATGTCGTGGCACATACCTTTGTGCAAGGCACAAAAAACGTCAGCGGCTTCTTTGCTTCTCAAGCAGAAAAACACCAACGCCATCTTGCTCAAGTGGTAACAGAAGAGTGGAAGTTGGCGCCAGCACCGCTGGAAATTGCCCACTTCTGTGACCAAGTGGATGACGTTCGTAGCCAAGCTTCTCGTGTTGAAGCGCGCCTAAACGCACTACTAAACAAATTCGATTCGGATAAGCCTGCGCTGGAGAACTCATGACGCCAGCAGAAATAAAACGCTTATACCAAATCATTAAAGTTCAGCTGGAATACGGCTTGGATGAGTTGCTGCCTGATCATCAACTGACCAAAGCGCCGCTTTTGATGCGCAAAAGCCTATTCTGGATTAAGAACAAGCACCCAGAGAAACCGCTGGGTGAGCGCCTTCGTCTCGCTCTGCAAGAACTTGGTCCGGTTTGGATTAAGTTCGGTCAAATGATGTCGACTCGCCGTGACCTTTTCCCTCCGCATATCGCTGATCCTCTTGCGCTTTTGCAAGACCAAGTTGCGCCATTTGATGGGCAGTTAGCGAAAGAACAAATGGAACTCGCTCTGGGCGGTCCATTAGAAAACTGGTTTACTGAATTTGATATCAAACCGTTAGCGTCTGCGTCGATTGCTCAGGTGCATACGGCTCGATTAAAAGACACTAACCAAGAAGTGGTATTAAAGGTCATCCGTCCAGATATTCGTCCGGTCATTGATTCAGATCTAAAACTGATGCACCGAATGGCGCGTATAGTCGCCGGAGCGATGCCTGAAGCACGTCGTTTGAAACCAGTTGAAGTGGTTCGCGAGTACGAAAAAACCTTACTTGATGAACTCGATTTGCGTCGTGAAGCGGCGAACGCGATTCAACTGCGTCGCAACTTCGAAGGCAGTGAAGAGCTTTACGTACCAGAAGTTTTTCCTGACTTTAGTAATGAAACTGTCATGGTTTCTGAGCGAATATATGGCATCCAAGTCTCTGATATTGAAGGCTTGGAAGCGAATGGCACCAATATGAAATTGCTCGCGGAACGCGGGGTGAGTGTGTTCTTCACTCAGGTGTTCCGAGACAGCTTTTTCCATGCCGACATGCACCCGGGCAACGTGTTCGTTAAACCGGAGCATCCAGAGAATCCGATGTGGATTGGGCTGGATTGCGGGATCGTTGGTACACTTAATAGTGAAGACAAACGCTATCTGGCGGAAAACTTCCTCGCTTTCTTCAATCGTGACTACCGCCGCGTAGCGGAATTGCACGTTGATTCGGGGTGGGTACCTGCCGATACCAATGTCGATGAATTTGAATTTGCGATTCGCATTGTGTGTGAGCCAATTTTTGCTAAACCACTGTGTGAAATCTCGTTCGGTCACGTACTGTTGAACCTGTTCAACACTGCGCGTCGATTCAATATGGAAGTGCAGCCGCAGCTTGTATTGCTACAAAAAACGCTGTTGTACGTCGAAGGACTGGGTCGCCAGTTGTACCCGCAACTAGATTTGTGGGAGACCGCGAAACCTTTCCTTGAAGAATGGATGATGAACCAAGTCGGTCCGCAAGCTTTAGTGAATGCCATTAAAGACCGTGCGCCGTTTTGGGCAGAGAAGTTACCGGAACTGCCGGAGCTGCTTTACGATAGCCTTAAACAAGGTAAAGCCATGAATCAACGCATGGATCAGCTTTATCAAGGTTACCGTCACAGCAAGCGTCAGCAGGCGACAGGAAAGTTTTTATTTGGCGTTGGAGCCACTTTAGTCGTATGCTCGGCAATATTGGTGGATAACGCTTATGAGCAGCTATCGATCGCTAGCGGTATCGCAGGGGTCACATTTTGGTTGCTTAGTTGGCGAGCTTATCGTCGATAGACGTTAAACTCTTGAAATAATTTTGTTTAAAGACCCGAGGTAAAAAGAATGGGTGGTATCAGTGTTTGGCAACTTCTAATCATTGCTGTAATTGTTGTATTGCTATTCGGAACTAAGAAACTACGCGGTATCGGTGGCGATCTGGGTGGTGCCGTTAAGGGCTTCAAAAAAGCAATGAGCGAAGATGAGCCTGCGAAGAAAGACGACAAAGACGCAGACTTCGAGCCAAAAAGTCTAGAAGAGCAGCAAAAGAAAGAAGCAGCTCCTGAATCGAAAAAAGACAAAGAGCAGGCGTAAAACGTGTTTGATATCGGTTTTTGGGAACTGGTATTAATATCTGTTGTTGGTCTGGTTGTTCTTGGTCCAGAGCGTTTGCCACATGCCATCCGCAGTGTCTCTCGTTTTGTCGGAGCAGCGAAGAGTATGGCAAATAGCGTCAAAGACGAGTTGTCACACGAGCTGAAAGTTCAAGAACTGCAAGAAAACTTGCGCAAAGCTGAGCAAATGGGGATGGATGATCTATCTCCTGAGCTGAAATCTTCGGTCGAAGAATTGAAGAAAGCGGCGCAATCTGTAAACCGCCCTTACGCGGAACCAACCAAATCAGAAGCGGAGCCTAAACAAGAGGCACCTGCGACTGAAACCGTTGAGAAAGCGGAAGAGATTAAGGTTACAGCGGCAGATAAGAAAGCCGAATAGTCTCATTAGGAGGAGCTACTAGTGATTGGTAGCTCCTTTTTGATCAGGTTTTAAAAAAGAGGTTTGCCATGTCTACCGTCGAGCAGACACAACCTTTAATTAGTCATTTATTAGAACTTCGCAACCGACTGCTCAAAGCCATTGCTGCAGTATTGGTGGTGTTTGTTGGACTAATTTACTTCTCTAACCACATTTATGAGTTTGTTTCAGCGCCTTTGGTAGAACGCCTACCTGAAGGTGCAACGATGATCGCAACCGATGTGGCTTCACCGTTTTTCACACCTTTGAAGCTAACCTTGATTGCTTCGGTGTTTATTGCGGTGCCGTTTATCTTGTACCAAGTATGGGCCTTTGTCGCGCCAGGTTTGTACAAGCATGAACGTCGATTGATCATGCCATTGCTGTTCTCTAGCTCACTGTTGTTCTACTGCGGTGTGGCGTTTGCCTACTTCGTGGTATTCCCACTGGTGTTTGGCTTCTTTACCGCCATCTCTCTTGGTGGGGTGGAGTTCGCAACCGACATCTCGAGTTACCTCGACTTTGTGCTGGCGCTGTTTATGGCGTTTGGTATCGCGTTTGAAGTACCTGTGGCGATCATTTTGCTATGTTGGACTGGCGCAACCACACCACAAGATCTGAAAGAGAAGCGTCCATACATCATCGTGTGTGCATTTATTGTCGGTATGTTACTTACGCCGCCGGATATGATTTCTCAGACCCTACTGGCAATCCCTATGTGTTTGCTGTTTGAGGTGGGTTTGTTCTTCGCGCGTTTCTACACACGTAAAGATGAAGAAGAGCAAGTGGAAGAGTAAAGTAACTTCAACTCCACCATTTAGTATTAAAAAAGCGGCTCATGGAGCCGCTTTTTGGTATCTACAGTTTATCGAAGCTTGATTTCGTGACCGCATTTAGAGCAGACATATACTTCTTTAATTCCAATCAATTTTTGAAACCAACTGCGTTGTTGACGTTGTAAATACACTCCGTGATTACACATTGCGAATCCTATCTTTTTTATTTTATAAGCCGGCGGGTATTTTATGTGAAATCATGTACATAATTCAATGGGACTAACTATATAGTTAAGAGTACAACTATATGATTATGAAATAATTGGTTTGTAGCACTAAACCTTTAAATCGCCGCTGCGTCTACAAACCAAGTCAGTCTCGCTGAACCTAGCATCTCGAGGTTACTTGGGTATACCAAGACTATGTAATTTTGCGGATGTATCCGCACCTTGAGCAGATGTATACCTCTTTGATGCCCATTAGTTTTTGCAATAGGGTGCGTTTTTGACGCTGTAAGTAAATACCGTGTTGGCAAGTGTTCATGAGCAGCCCATATCATTGAATATATGGGCAATAGTTTAGGGAGAGAAGCGCTTATATCTCAATAGCATGTTACTTATATATTTAAGGTTAATATATTGAATTATAACGAAATGTTTTATTTTAATTTATGTAAGTACTTATATCACTTCAGGCTAAACAACTCTTCTGCGTTTTTGGTCGTCAGCGCATCAATCGCTTCAAGGCTTTCTCCGCGTAGTTCCGCCACGCGCGCCGCCACTAAAGAAGTGTAAGCTGGTTCGTTACGTTTCCCACGATGTGGAACAGGGGCAAGGTACGGGCAGTCTGTTTCTAGAATCACCCAGTTCATATCCAGATGCGGGATAACCTTATCCATACCGCCGTTTTTGAAGGTTGATACTCCGCCCAGACCTAAGTGGAACCCAAGCTCGTTGATCGCCTGTGCTTCTTCTACGCTGCCACCAAAACAATGGAATACACCACGCAAGCGACCATCTTGTTCTTGACGAAGTAAGGTCAGTGTTTCTTCAATTGAATCACGAGTGTGGATAACGACAGGCAAATCCATCTCTTTAGCCCAGGTTAACTGAGTCACAAACGCCATCTCTTGTTCTGCTCGGAAGGTTTTATCCCAGTACAGATCGATACCGATTTCACCCACTGCAATGAAGTTATGCTTTTTAAACCAGCCACGGATGATTTCCAGTGTTTGCTCGACATTGCCATCGACGTAACATGGATGCAGCCCCATCATTGAACGACAAACCTCAGGATAAGCCGCTTCGGTTTTTAGCATCGGCTCAATAGACTCAAGATCGATGTTCGGCAGCAGAATTTTATCAATGCCTTGTTCTAAAGCGCGCTTCACCACCTCGTCGCGGTCGTTATCAAATTCGCTAGCGTAAATATGAGCGTGAGTATCGATCATGGTTGGTCTCTATGGTTTATCGGTGTATGGAATTAGTGAGAAGTATACTTGAGTGTGAGTGCGGGGTCATTTTCGGTTTTTTTCATGCCGTTTTTCCATATTGCTGCTCGCAAGGTGTATCAAGAGTGATATGATTTTGCCACCAGATGATTTGATCATCGTAACCTTCCAGACAAGGAGAAAGTGGTGTCTGTATCAATTCAAGGTCCATTCCCTGCACGCCGTATGCGTCGTATGCGTAAGCACGATTTTAGTCGTCGTTTGATGGCTGAAAACCAAGTTTCAGTAAACGATTTGATTTACCCAATGTTCATTCTGATGGGTAAAGATCGTCGTGAAAGTGTTGAATCGATGCCGGGTGTAGAACGTTTGTCGATTGATTTAATGCTAGAAGAAGCACAATACCTAGCAAACCTAGGCGTACCAGCAATCGCGCTTTTCCCTGTCGTAAACCAAGACGCTAAAAGCTTATGTGCTGCTGAAGCTTACAACCCTGAAGGTTTGGTTCAGCGCGCAGTACGTGCATTAAAAGAGCACGTACCTCAAATCGGAGTGATCACAGATGTGGCACTTGACCCGTTCACTACTCACGGTCAAGACGGCATCATCGATGAAGATGGCTACGTGATGAATGATGAGACAACCGAAGTACTTGTAAAACAAGCGCTGTCTCACGCAGAAGCGGGTGCAGACGTGGTTGCACCATCAGACATGATGGATGGTCGTATCGGTAAAATCCGTGAAGCACTAGAAGAAGCGGGTCACATCCATACTCAAATCATGGCTTACTCTGCGAAATACGCATCAAACTACTACGGTCCATTCCGTGATGCAGTTGGTTCATCAGCGAACCTAAAAGGTGGCAACAAGAAAAACTACCAAATGGACCCTGCGAATACGGATGAAGCGCTACATGAAGTGGCTCTTGATATCAATGAAGGCGCTGACATGGTGATGGTTAAGCCAGGTATGCCTTACCTTGATGTGGTTCGTCGTGTTAAGACTGAGCTTCAAGTTCCAACGTTCGCTTACCAAGTTTCTGGTGAGTACGCGATGCATAAAGCAGCCATCATGAATGGTTGGCTAAAAGAGCGCGAGACCGTGATGGAATCTCTGCTTTGCTTCAAACGTGCAGGCGCGGATGGCATCCTGACTTACTTCGCGAAAGATGTAGCAGAGTGGTTAGCGGAAGAAAATGCACAAGCTGCAGAGCACCTAGTAAAGACTCAAGAAGCGACAGACGAGTAATTATCGCTCAATGAGAAAAACCAGACCGACAATTGTTGTCGGTCTGAATATACCCAAGTACCCTCAAGACGGAATACACACGGCTTGAAGTTACTTGGGTATATTTATTTCTGGAGAGTAAGACAATGACAATGCTGATTCGTGAAGGCACGCTGGAAGAAGCGATCCAAGTGGTGGCTCGTGTTACTGAGTTTGCACGTGGTGAGACGGTTGAATCCATGGCGGAGCGTCTTGGGGATAAAAAAAGCTTAATCTTAGTCGCTGAGAAAGCAGGAGCTATCCTTGGCTTTAAAATCGGCTATGAGTTAGATGATTACACCTTTTACAGCTGGTTTGGTGGCGTTGCGCCAGAAGCGCGCAATGAGGGTGTGGCTCAGATGTTATTGGAAGCGCAAGAAGAATGGGTCGCAGAGCAGGGCTACAAAACGTTAAAAGTGAAATCACGCAATCAATTTCCTGCCATGCTTCGTTTGTTGCTAAGAAATGACTATATCATTGAAAAGTTTGAAGAAAAAACCAACTTGCGTGAGTCTCGAGTCCACTTCATTAAGGCGCTATAAAAAATAAATGAGATTTTTTCTCATTTAGGTATTGACTGTTAAATGAGAATCATTATTATTAAACCTGTCTTAGGGAATGAGGAAAGTTCACAAGGACGTTGAGTTGCTAATTAACTGAGTGTTGAGAAGGTAATGAAACATTTTCCCCAGAACTTGCACGAATTCTTTTTGACACGACATTGCTCACATTGCTTCCAGTGTAATTTATAGCTTCTTGGTTAAGCTGCCATATAAATGGAAATAGCTTCACCACTTCTGCTAGGCGACCCAATTGGGTCGCTTTTTTCTTTTCTGAGATTTCTAATTGACGCCTCTATTGGCAACTTTTCCACATGTCATGATCATTTTAGGATCGTTGATCTTCTCGCCTGTTGGTATTTATTTTTATTAAAAACAATGCCTTACGCTGGTGTTTTGTTGGTTTTATTTCCGTTGGATAACCAGTGGATAATTTCTATAAACAGAGTTATCCACAAGAAGGTGCAAGTTTCGTGAATAACATCGGAAAATTTCCGCGACCTTGATCGAGCGAACAAGATAGATTCGGATCAGCAGTCATGGCATTCTAAGCAGATCTATTAAGTACTGATTTGGATACAGACAATTATGGCAAGTATTCCTGAAAATCCGTTGATTCTGATCGACGGTTCTTCTTATCTATATCGCGCTTTTCACGCTTACCCAGGCACGATGAGTAACGGTGAAATTCCAACTAACGCAGTTTACGGTGTAGTCAACATGTTACGCAGCATGATGCGTCAGTTTGCTTCTGATCGTATCGCAGTGGTTTTCGATGCGAAGGGTAAAACCTTCCGTGATGATATGTACCCGGAATACAAAGCGAATCGTCCACCAATGCCGGACGATCTTCGTTGCCAGATTGAACCTCTGCACAACGTTATTCGCGCTATGGGTCTGCCATTGATCTGTATTCCTGGCGTAGAAGCCGATGATGTGATTGGTACTCTGGCTTATCAAGCATCGCAGCAAGGCATGCCTGTTTTGATCAGTACTGGCGATAAAGATATGGCGCAGTTGGTGGATGACAACGTTACCTTGATCAACACCATGACCAACGTTGTGATGGATCGTGAAGGTGTGGTTGAGAAGTTTGGTATCCCACCAGAATTGATCATCGATTACCTAGCGTTGATGGGCGATAAAGTTGATAACATTCCTGGCGTTCCGGGTGTGGGTGATAAAACCGCTACTGCTTTGCTACAAGGCATTGGTGGCCTGACAAAGCTGTATGAAAACCTTGATGATATCGCTGCGCTTGGCTTCCGTGGTTCAAAAACCATGGCCAAGAAGCTAGTCGACAACAAAGACAACGCGATGCTGTCTTACGAGCTTGCCACTATCAAGCTGGATGTGGAACTGGAAGAGACGCCAGAATCATTGCTAAAAGCAGAACCAAGCACCGATGAGCTGATCAAACTGTACGGTCAGTTGACGTTTAAGTCTTGGTTGAACGAGTTATTAGAAGGCGGCACAGGTGTAGTAGAAGCGGATGAATCAACCGGCGCTGCGCGTGGGGGCTCTGCTTCATCTAAAGCAGATATGGACACTTCAGCAGTAAAAATCGACCGTAGCCAGTACGAAACCATCCTAGATGAAGCTTCATTTAATGCTTGGTTAGACAAGCTAAAAGCGTCTGAATTATTTGCGTTTGATACCGAAACTGACAGCCTAGATTACATGGTGGCAAACTTGGTTGGTTTGTCATTTGCAACTGACGAAGGCATTGCTGCTTATGTACCAGTGGCTCATGACTACCTAGATGCGCCTCAGCAACTGGATCGTGATTGGGTACTGGCACAGCTAAAGCCGATTCTTGAAGATGAGGCTCAGGCGAAAGTCGGTCAAAACCTAAAATACGATGCGTCTGTGCTGGCTCGCTACAGTATTGAGATGAAAGGCATCAAGCACGACACCATGTTGGCGTCTTACGTTTACAACAGCGTAGGTGGCAAACATGATATGGACAGTTTGGCACTGCGTTTCCTACAGCACAGCTGTATTTCATTCGAGCAAATCGCAGGTAAAGGTAAGAACCAACTGACCTTCAACCAAATCGAACTGGATGAAGCTTCACCATATGCTGCAGAAGATGCGGACGTGACACTTCGTCTACATAACCGTTTGTTTGCTAACATCGAGCAAGATGAAAAGCTAAAAACCGTATACGAAGAAATCGAAATGCCTCTCGTGCCTGTGCTGTCTCGCATTGAACGTACTGGTGTATTGATTGATGACATGAAGCTTAGCGCGCAATCTGTAGAAATTGCTGCACGTCTGGACGAGCTTGAGCAGAAAGCCTATGAGATTGCAGAACAAGAGTTCAACATGAACTCACCGAAGCAACTGCAAGCGCTTCTGTTTGAAAAAATGGGTCTACCAGTTATCAAGAAGACGCCATCAGGCACACCTTCTACAAATGAAGAAGTGCTGCAAGAACTGGCTCTGGATTACCCACTACCAAAACTGATTTTGGAATACCGTGGTCTGGCGAAGCTAAAATCAACTTACACCGATAAGTTGCCGAAGATGATCAACCCATCAACGGGTCGTGTGCATACTTCTTACCACCAAGCGGTGACAGCAACGGGTCGTCTATCTTCAACCGATCCTAACTTGCAGAACATCCCAATTCGTAATGAAGAAGGTCGTCGTATTCGTCAGGCATTCGTTGCCCCTACGGGTTACAAGATTCTGGCAGTCGACTACTCTCAGATTGAATTGCGTATTATGGCGCACCTATCTGGTGACCAAGCGCTGCTTGATGCGTTCCGTGACGGCAAAGATATCCACGCAGCAACCGCAGCAGAAATCATGGGCGTTTCTATTGAAGACGTTTCAAGTGAGCAACGTCGCCGTGCGAAAGCGGTTAACTTCGGTCTAATCTACGGCATGAGTGCGTTTGGTTTGGCGAAGCAACTGGGTATTCCTCGTGGTGAAGCACAAGCGTACATGGACAAGTACTTCGAGCGCTATCCAGGCGTGATGCAGTACATGGAAGACACGCGCAGTGCGGCTTCAGAGCAAGGCTTCGTCGAGACCATCTTTGGTCGCCGTCTACACCTTCCTGAAATTCAATCTCGTAACGGCATGCGTCGTAAGGCGGCAGAACGTGCAGCGATCAATGCACCGATGCAAGGTACCGCTGCGGACATCATCAAGAAAGCGATGTTGTTAGTTGATCAGTGGATTCAAGAAGAAGGCAACGGTCGAGTGAAACTTCTGATGCAAGTACACGATGAACTGGTATTTGAAGTTGAAGAGTCGTCTTTGTCCGAAATTGAAAGTAAAGTACAGAATTTGATGGAATCTGCAGCAGAGCTGAAAGTGCCTCTAGTGGCAGAAGCTGGTCACGGTGACAACTGGGATCAAGCACACTAGTCATTTTTAAGCCAATTTAGCCCATTTAGTATGAGCCAGCGCACAAACGCTGGCTTTTTTGTGTCATTAAAAAAGCAAATCAGATCTGAGATTTAATGTTGCTTAATAAAACTTTCATGAAAAAAAACTACAAAAGTTCTTTGCAAATCTGACCAATTGTTGTACATTATCTCTCGTAGGGTACAGAGGTAAGATGTTCTATCTTTCAGACCTTTTGTTTCACGTTATTGGATTAGGCTGATTCAGCCGCCCCAGTCAGTTTTTGACTGGGGCGTTTTTTATTGGGCGAAAGAAAAATTTTCTTTTTGATCAGTAAGTTAAGCTAAACCCTCAAAAACCTTCTTTTTTGACCTCTCTAAGTCACTGCAAAATCTCGATTTTTCCTTTAAATTTATTGCGTTATTCATGCTGTAAATTTACGCCAGTCACACTATTATTTTTTCTTGAAAGAAACTAAGTTACGTCTTTTTGATACTTCGTTTAACTTAACTATCTGAATGTTAAGACTATTGGATGGTTTGGGTGGGGATATTTGTCGGTGAGCAGGAAATAAGATTGCTTTTTAACCTATTGAAATCGAATCTCAGTTCAGTAATGCTTCGCCACATAACAATAATTACCAATTTTTCTCTCCCGTTATCCCTGCCAGGAAGGTGGGGATTTTTATTGCCTGAAATTCACGTTTTTAGATGACAGATAAACAAAAGCCCCACCAAAAGGCAGGGCTGTGTCGAAAAAATTTAACAAATTTTGTTAATTATTCTTCGCCGCTCTCTGGAGCGTTTTGCTCGTCTTCTTCAATCAAGTGTGCAAATGCTGGTGCAAACCAAGTGTCCAGTTTGGCACGTAGCTGATCGACACCTAGACCTTTCAGTGAAGAGAACACATCAACCGATACGTCACCACCAAATGTTTCCACTTGCTTGCGGATTTTCAGTAGCGTTTGTTTGCGAGCACCGCTTTTCAGTTTGTCTGCTTTAGTCAGAAGAACTTGAACAGGGATGCGGCTGTCGATTGCCCAGAAAATCATTTGTTGGTCGAGATCTTTCATTGGGTGACGGATGTCCATCAGAACCACCAAGCCTTTTAGGCACTCGCGTTTCTGTAGGTATTCACCTAATGATTTTTGCCATTTGTTCTTCATCTCAACCGGTACTTGAGCGAAGCCATATCCTGGCAAATCGACAATGTGACAACCTTCTTCCACTTTGAAAAGGTTGATCAATTGAGTACGACCTGGTGTCTTTGATGTCTTTGCTAAGCTTTTTTGGTTAGTAAGACGGTTAAGTGCACTCGATTTACCAGCGTTTGAGCGTCCTGCAAACGCAATTTCGACACCTTCGTCCTCAGGTAAGTGACGAATATCGGGTGCGCTGGTGATGAAATGCGTGTTTTGGTAATGAATTTTTACGCTCACTGTTAACTCCATCTCGACTTTGTGTAGTCGATTGATTACTTTTTTGTGAAATTGTGTAAAATAACCGTGCTCGGCATAAGGTCGCCTATTGTACCATGAGTGTACGCGGTATGTTCACATTCCGTGGTACTGGAAGCTTGATAATTATAATGGAATGTCATGAAGAAATTAGCGCTAATTTTGAGTCTTTTAGCCAGTTGCTCAGTATGGGCCCAAGGTAATATTGAAGCTGGTAAAGCAAAATCACAAACTTGTGTCGCCTGTCACGGAGCGGACGGTAACAGTGCAATCGCAATGTACCCGAAACTTGCAGGCCAACACGCTAAGTATCTTGAGAAGCAGTTAAAAGATCTAAAACTAGGTATGACTAGTGGTGGTAAGCAAGGTCGTTACGACCCTGTGATGAGTGGTATGGCAATGCCACTGAGCGATGAAGACATCGCTGATCTGTCTGCATACTATGCCTCTCTACCAATCTCAGAGAGTTCAACACCAGAAGATGTTGTTGACAAAGGTAAAGTACTTTACACCGCTGGTAACGCAGAACGCGGTCTAACCGCATGTATCGCATGTCACGGTCCTCGTGGTAACGGCACTGAGCTTTCAGGTTTCCCTAAAATTTCTGGTCAGCACTCTGACTACATCAAAGCTCAGCTAGAAAAGTTCCGTGATGGTAACCGTGGTAACGATATGAACGCCATGATGCGTGACATCGCGAAAAAAATGACAGACGAAGACATCGAAGTTCTGTCGAAATACGTTGGCGGTCTGCACTAAACCCCTACATAGTTCGAGCACAGTTATACAAATATGCCCTAGCTTTTTTGCTGGGGCATTTTTGTTAGTGATCTTGATCACATATGGATTTTCATTCACAAGTGATAGTTAGCTCGGTGCTTTGTGAGACATTTGCCATACTTGTTCGATACTATTTCTCATCTTGTTCTTTAAGTTATTGATAGATTGAACTATTTATTTTTGACCCAAAAAACCTATCAATAATTTTTTTCAATGACTTGTCGGTTTTTATCCAGTCCGTAAAGTAGAGGCTGTTCACAAGGAGTGAATGACAGGAATTTAGACCATGGATATAAGGTCTCCAAGGACGCAAACGAAGGACGTTTGATAGTCGGAAAAGGGACTTAGGTAGGCAAGGAGCCTATCAGATATGGATGGTCATCTAGTCTAACGGTTAAGACAGCGAAACGGATCAAGCTCAGGAAGTAGCTCAGTAGACAGGAAGTAAACGGATAGCCAAAACTCATCAGGAAGATGAAGAACAACACTTTTTGGCAAGGAAAGCTCGAAAAACAAAAGGATTCTTGGTGCACCAAATGAGTGCAACACAGTTTCGCCACTATTGGTGGCATTCAGAAAGCGACAGTCTCACTGTCGCTTTTTTTATACCTTCAATTCCGATAAAAACTTTTTTAACAAAAACTGCTGAAAAAGTATCCAGTAACACTCCAATCTGAGTCCACTTTCTGGTATGTTTCGCATCCCTGTTTGAGGAAGTCAGCATGCACACCTGTCCTTTATGCCAGAATCAGCGCACTCACCACTTTTTTGAAGATAAGCAACGCGAGTATCTTCAATGTGAGCAGTGCAGTTTGGTATTCGTCAATCCAGACCAACGTTTGGATGCGGAAACTGAAAAAGCTCACTATGATCTGCATGAGAACAATCCTGAAGATATGGGATATCGCCGTTTTTTGGCACGAATTGCTGACCCAATCGCAGAGCGAATTTCACCACAATCGAACGGAATCGACTTTGGTTGTGGTCCGGGCCCTACGCTTTCCTTAATGTTAGAAGAAGCGGGGCACAACATGGCGTTGTACGATCTTTACTATCACCCAGATACTTGTGTGTTGGAAAAGCAGTACGATTTCATGACAGCAACAGAGGTGATCGAACACCTCTACCACCCAGATATGGTGTGGAAGCAATGGTTGAATTTAGTTAAGCCAGGTGGCTGGATAGGCCTGATGACGAAAATGGTCATCGATGTAGAAGCCTTTCGGACATGGCACTATAAGAACGATCCGACGCATGTGGTGTTCTTTAGCCGTGATACGTTCCAGTTCCTAGCAGAGCGGGATAAGCTCGAACTCGAATTTATTGGTAATGATGTAATTTTACTGAGGAAGACCCAGTAATGAGCCGTAAAAAGAAATCAAGAAAGCCAGGTGCCTCTGGCGCACCTGAGTTTGTTGTAACTCGTAACCGTACAGAATCTGATGTAGAAGGTCGTCTACGTAAGCGCGCGAAAAAGCGTAAAGGCTTGAAGACTGGTAGCCGCAACTCTGATGCGGAAGAGCAGAAGAAACAAGCCGCAGCGCAAAAACGCGATCCTCGCTTAGGCAGCAAGAAGAAGATTCCTCTGATTGTTGAGCCAGCGAAGAAGCAAACTAAACAAGAGCGTCGTCTATCTGCTGAGCAAGAGCTAGAGATGCTAGAAAACGATGCGCAATTGAACGTGTTGTTGGATCGTATCGAAGCGGGTGAGAACCTAGGTACTGGTTTACAGAAATATGTAGACGAGAAGCTAGATCGCATCGAGAAGCTAATGGATCAACTAGGTCTACTAGAGCCGGAAGAAGACGACGAAGACTTTACTGCGCCAGCAGTAAAAGGGTCTCGTAACGACGACGATCTACTTGCAGACTTCGACGATATCAACTTCGACGACTACAAAGGATAAGTAATCCATGAACGTAACCTTATTAGCGATTGCGGGTGCAGTGATTATTATCGCGCTGGCTTCTTATGCAGGTTACCTTCTGCTTCAATTGAAAAAGCAAAAGGAATTGCAGCTGAAGCATCAAAAATTGGCGATCGATAAGCGTAACGCCAACATTTTTGAGAACGTGCATACCTTGTGTCAGGCGGGCATCCAAGGGCAATGTGACTTGTCGGAAATCAGTATTCGTGTTTACAACATCATGGATTATGTCCAAGGTGAAGACCGTATCGATTTTGATGCCACATACCCTGCGATTTCTGAGTTGTACCATACCGTGAAAGATATGGCGCGCGGCGAAGATCGCCAGCAGCTTGCCAAAAAAGAACGTATGCAACAGAACCTGACGCGTCACAAAGCTGAACAGCGCTTAACGGACGCGATCATCGAAGAGCTCAAAGTGTTGCAAAAAGACGTTCAGCCACTGAATAACCAAATCAATATTCAGATGATCTAATTGGTGCCCCCGATGGTTTCCTTATAACCAATGGGGGTATCGTGATCACGCTAGCACTTCTTTGGTTTTATACTTAAAAAGCCGACAGCGACTACCGTAGTTGTCATCGTCGTATGGCAAAATAACGGTTTCTGAATATCGGGCGACGGCTTTCGTCTCCCTAGCATTTAACGGAAAGTACCACCATGTCGAATCAACACACTGAATCGAAACAGCAAATTGTCTGGGATCAAGCGGTATTGGATAAGTACAACTACTCTGGCCCGCGCTACACGTCGTACCCGACAGCACTGGAGTTTCATGAAGCGTTTACCATTTCGGACTACGATATGGCATGCACTCAGTACCCAGATCGTCCGCTATCTCTGTACGTTCACATTCCGTTTTGTCATAAGCTTTGCTACTACTGTGGCTGTAATAAAGTCATTACTCGCCATTCGCATAAGGCTGACGAATACTTGGATGTACTTGAGCACGAGATTCGTCAACGCGCGTCACTATTGGGTGAACGCCAGGTGACTCAATTGCACTTTGGTGGTGGTACACCAACTTTCCTATCTGAAAAGCAAATCACGCGTGTGATGAACTTGCTACGCCAAGAGTTTACGTTTAGTGCGGATGCGGAAATCAGTATTGAAGTTGACCCACGTGAAATCGAGCTCACTATGCTGGATCACTTGCGTGGTGAAGGCTTCAACCGTCTGAGCATTGGCGTGCAGGATTTCAATAAAGAAGTTCAACAGCTCGTGAACCGTGAGCAAGATGAAGCATTTATCTTTGCGATGGTTGCTCGCGCAAAAGAACTTGGTTTCCGCTCAACCAACCTTGATTTGATTTATGGTTTACCGAAGCAAACTAAGGCATCTTTTGCGAAGACACTAGAGCAAGTGTTAGAAATGCAGCCAGGTCGTTTGTCTGTGTTTAACTATGCGCACATGCCACAACTGTTTGCTGCGCAGCGTAAGATCAAAGACGAAGATTTGCCAAAAGCGGAAGAGAAGATGGCGATTCTGCAAGACACCATCGCTACGCTAACAGGTGCTGGTTACCAGTTCATCGGTATGGACCACTTTGCTATGCCAGATGATGAGCTTGCTGTTGCTCAACGTGAAGGCATCTTGCACCGCAACTTCCAAGGTTACACGACGCAAGGTGAATGTGACTTGGTAGGCTTTGGTGTTTCTGCAATTTCAATGATTGGTGATGCCTACGCACAAAACCAAAAAGAATTGAAAAAGTACTACGCACAAGTGAATGAATCTCGCCACGCGCTGTGGAAAGGTGTATCACTGGATGCGGATGATTTGCTACGTCGTGAAGTGATCAAACAGCTTATCTGTAACTTTAAGCTGGATAAGAAGGCGATTGAGTCTGAATTTGGCGTTAAGTTTGAGCAATACTTCAAAGAAGACCTAGAGCTACTACAAACCTTCATTAATGACGAGTTAGTGGAAGTGGATGACCGTGAAATTCGCGTTACGCTTCGTGGTCGTCTGTTGATCCGTAACATCTGCATGAGCTTCGATAAATACCTAAGAGCGAAAGCGCGTCAGCAGCAATTCTCGCGCGTTATCTAATCTTTAGCCGATTCTAGATATAAAAAATGCCAGCAAATGCTGGCATTTTTTTATGTTTTTGCGGCAATTAAGCGCGATCTTTCACTTTTTCTTTCAGTTCAGTTTTTTCTGCATCTGATAGGAAAGCGATGTCTAGACCGTTGATTTGTGCTTGGCGAATCTGTTCTTGAGTTAGGCCTGCTGCTGGTGCCGCCACTTCGTATTCGTAAGGCAGTTCAATACCTTCCACTGCTGGATCGTCCGTGTTTAGACACGCAAGTACGCCCTGATCTAGGAACTGTTTCAGTGGGTGGTTTGCTAATGATTCAACAGTGCTAGTTTGGAAGTTTGACGTTAGGCACGATTCAATACCAATACGGTTTTCTGCAAGGTAATCCATCAGTTTAGGATCGTGGATTGCTTTCACACCGTGACCGATACGTGTCGCTCCAAGCTCTTGAATAGCTTGCCACATGCTTTCTGCGCCAGCCGCTTCACCTGCGTGCACCGTTACATTCAGACCTGCGTCGCGCACTTGTTTGAAGTGAGACACAAAACGGTCACCTGGTTGACCAAGCTCATCACCAGCAAGGTCAACGGCAACCATGTGGTCTTTTTGGCTAAGGATTGCATCAAGCTCTTGCTGACACGCATCAGTACCGAAAGTACGGCTCATGATACCGATTAGGTTTGCCTTGATACCGAAATCACGTATACCCGCTTGCACGCCATCAACTACTGCTTCTACTACGCCTGCGACTGGTAGTTTGTGTTTCATCGCCATGTAGTATGGAGAGAAACGCAGTTCTGCGTAATCAATTTGCGCGTTTAGTGCGTCTTCAACGTTTTCGTAAGCAACGCGGCGACACGCATCTAGATCACCCAACACTGCTACGCCCCAATCAAGCTTAGAAAGGAAAGCAACAAGAGATGGCTCAGCTTCAACAATTTGAACGTGTGGTGTTAGTGACTCGATGTCGTAAGCAGGTAGCGCAATACCAAATTGCTGACCAAGCTCAAGAATAGTCTTAGTACGAATGTTGCCGTCAAGGTGACGGTGCAAATCAGTTAGGGGAAGATTCTTAGTTATCATTATGGCGATCCGGGTTTGTTGTGAACAGGAACTCAGCCCAAACATTATCAATGACAATACATGGGGAAGATTTGCAGTTAAGTATAAATAACAGTTAGGCAAGTTGTCAGTAGAGGATGACTAGGAAATCAACGATTTCAGCTGTTTTCTACTTCATGTTAACCAAATGTGTTGGCCATTCTTCCATCGGCATTGGGCGACTGTAGTAGAAGCCCTGAACCTGATTACAGCCAAGTGAACTGAGCAGTTGTGCTTGCGCAGCCGTTTCCACGCCTTCTGCTACTACATTGGTCTTCATGCCTTTGGTGATGTTGATGATCGCTGATACAACAGAGCTGTCGAGGTTCTCTTTAGTCAGACGATTAATAAAGGTGCGGTCTATCTTCAAGCAGGTAAACGGTAATGCGTGTAAGTAAGCCAGAGATGAGTAACCTGTGCCGAAGTCATCAATAGCAATACCTAGTCCCATTTCTCGCAGTTTGAGCAAATTATCCAGTGTCGTTGGTGCGCTGTCGATGATGCGCGACTCGGTGATCTCCAGCGTTACATTGGTGGCAGGCAGACCCGTTGTTCGCAGCACTTTCGCGACGGATTCAACAAAGTTAGGGCTTGAAAGCTGATGAACCGACACATTAACGTGTAATTGGAAGTCTTCAGGCCAACGTCTACTGTCGATTGCTTTACGAGTATCACTACACGCTTGGAATAAGATTTGTTGACCAATGGTCTTGATCATGCCGCTTTCTTCGGCGATTGGGATGAAATCTAACGGAGATATCATTCCCGAATCACTGTGCCAGCGTGCGAGTGCTTCGGCGCCACAAATGTTGCCTGATGCAAGATCAATAATAGGTTGGTAGAAAGGCACAAATTCACGGTTATCGATGCCTGTTTGAATCTTAGCGATCATCTGAGTTCGGAATTTAGACGCGCTCGCCATTTCAGGGCTGTAGTGGCAGACGCTGGTGCGAGAATCTTGTTTCGCGTAACTCAACGCAATACTGGCATTACGCAGCCATAAAGACATTGTCTGATCGGGCTGAGTGCGTACGACGCCAATAGAAACTTTAATGACGACCGTTTCACCATCAAGAACAAATGGTGCTGCCAACAGTTGGTGTAAACGGCGCTCAACTAAGCTGATGTCGCTATCACTGTTTGTGTTGGGCATGAATACGGCAAACTCATCACCACCGATGCGCGCTAGTGTCGCTTCATCTTGCAGTTGCTGTTTAAGGCGTTCAGCGATGTGTATCAGAAGCTTATCGCCGTTGTGATGACCAACACTGTCATTGATATCTCTAAATTTGTTGATCCCAATAAGATACAAACTCCCTTGCCCTGAGTGAGGTAAGCTGTCACTCACTTCTATTAGCCCTTGGCGGCTATACAGGCGGGTTAGAGAATCAAACTCAAGTTGTTCACGCAGTGCTTTAAAGGACGCTTTGAGGTTGCTTGCCATCTCGTTAAACGCTTGCACCAGAATAGTCGTCTCGTACACATAACCAGGACGAGGCATAGTGCTATCCCAATCGCCTTTCGCAAGGTGTTGGGCTGCTGTCGCTGTGGCATTGATGGGGCGAGTAACTCGGCTGAAGATAAGCATGCTAATGACGATGCCAACCAAGCTAACGAAAATACCCACCATCCAGCTTCTTTGCTGGTTCTTTGGTAGGGTGCCAAGCAGTTCTGTCTCAGAGATCGAAGTGCCAATAAACCAAGTTAAACCGTTAGCATCATGATATGGCGTGACTCGGCTAAAGGTGCGCTGACCGTTGAAGTCGAACTCAAAAGTATAAGGCTTATCGCTGTAGCTTAGGTTTTTGCCACTGACGCGAGCCGCGCTCATCTGAATGACTGGATCTGCACTTTCTGAAGCGAATAAGCGCTGACCTTTATCTGAGAACTTTGTCCCCCAAGAAATCACACTACCTTGTCCAGAGTGCGCCACTAAGCGTTGCTCTTGGTCCATGATGTAAACCGAGGCATTCGTATCTTGCTTAAGCTTTTGCAAAAATAAGTTAAACGTATTGATGCGCACATCGGTTACCAACACACCAGCAAACTCACCCATTTCATAGATAGGCGTCATCGCTGACAGAGTGATGTCTTGACGTTCGTCGGCATTAGCATAGATGCTCGACCAACGAGGTTTGTTGTCTTGAGCGATGGGTTGGTACCAAGGACGAGTGCGAGGATCGTAAGGCTCGATGATGGTGCGAATGTCATCACTGATGGTTTCACTACCGTAAATCACTAAGTTGCCATTGGTTCGATGGTCTTGAAGCATCAGTGTATAGGCGCCATCAGATTCACGACGAAAACCTGTAAAGTCCCCAGATTCTGAACCGAATGCAATGACATCTAACTGTGGGATCGAATGATACAAATCCTTAAAGGCACTTAACAGATAGTCTTGGATTTCTTTGGTGTCGTGCGGGCGATAAAGATTGTGGTAACTAACGTTGTGACCAAGCGCAGTCACTGCAGTGAAAGGCTTGCGCAGGTAATCATTCAGATGATCGTGGACACTCTCTGTTAATACAGAAAGCTGTTTGTCACTGATGTCGGTAACAACCTCTTCATAGCTCTGTTTCTGGACGTAAACAATCACACTGATAGCCAGCAAAAAAATCATCACAAAAGGGATGAGTACAGCGGTGCGTAGTGTAATTTGAGTCGTTGCGTTTGACATTGCCTAGCCATATAAGGGGTGTCGTACCATAATTGTACTGATACTTAGGTTATCAAGCGAGAGCAAAAGTGTGCGCTTGATAACCTTTTGTCAAACTCGTTGCCGCTTAAGGTCAGTACAGTTCTTTCAATTTTCTGGTTAGGGTATTGCGTCCCCAACCTAATACTTTAGCGGCATCTTGCTTATGACCTTTAGTATGTTCTAATGCGGCTTCCAATAAAATGCGCTCAAATTCTGGTAAAGCGTAGGAAAGCAGTTCTTTATCCCCAGCTTCTAGCGCATGGCGTGCCCAATCCGCCAATTGTTCTTGCCAACTGCCGCTGGTGGTTTCAGTGATGATTTTCTTTTCTTCCAGCAATTCGGCAGGCAAATCACTAGGTAGCACCTCACTTCCGCTGGCCATAACGGTTAACCAGCGACAGATGTTTTCCAGTTGGCGAACGTTACCCGGCCAATCAAGGCGATTAAGAATTTCCACCGAAGATGGATGCAGGGTTTTGGTTTCAACACCGAGTTCATCAGCCGCTCGAACGAGGAAGTGTTGGGTGAGTTTTTCAATGTCTTGCTTACGTTCTCTCAGTGCGGGGATTTGCACGCGAATAACGTTCAAACGATGGAATAAATCCTCGCGGAAATCACCTTCATGGACCAATTTTTCAAGGTTTTGGTGGGTGGCTGCGACAATACGAACGTCGACACGGATTGGAGAGTGCCCGCCAACGCGATAAAACTGACCATCCGCCAACACGCGCAATAATCGGGTCTGAATATCTAATGGCATGTCACCGATTTCATCCAAAAACAGCGTGCCACCATTGGCTTGCTCAAAGCGACCTTGACGGACGCTATTGGCACCAGTAAATGCGCCTTTCTCGTGACCAAACAGTTCCGATTCAATCAAGTCTTTTGGGATCGCAGCCATATTGAGGGCAATAAAAGGTTTGTTGGCGCGCGGACTGTGGCGGTGCAAGGCATGAGCAACCAATTCTTTGCCGGTACCCGACTCACCGTTGATCAGAACAGAAATAGAAGAGCGCGATAAACGACCGATAGCACGAAATACTTCTTGCATTGCTGGTGCTTCACCAATGATTTCAGGTGTATCAGTAGGGATATCGTCCGGTAGAAGTTGCTCGCGCTTGTTCTCTTGGCTGTGAGCGATGGCGCGCTCTACCAATGTGAGCGTTTCGTCGATATCAAACGGTTTGGGCAAGTATTCAAAAGCGCCTTTTTGGTAGGCGTTTACTGCCGCATCTAAATCGGAATGCGCCGTCATGATGATGACGGGGAGATCTGGGTAGTCGCGTTGTACTTGTTTTAATAGCTCTAAGCCATCGATACCCGGCATGCGAATGTCAGAAACTAAAACGTCTGGTACTTCACGTTCTAGCGCCATTAAAACGCTTTCCCCATCCGCATAGGTTTCGCATTTGATGTCGGCTGAGGAGAGGGTTTTCTCCATGACCCAACGAATCGAACTGTCGTCATCGACGACCCAAACATATCCTTTACTCATGTAATAAATCCTTGCAGCAAAAGCCTAAAAACTGACGAATAGCAAAGCCAATTAACCAAGTCAGATTGGCAAATAAATAGTAAAAGTGGTGTGACCTGGCCAACTCTCGACATCAATCTTGCCGCTATGCTGGTCGATCAAATTTTGTGAAATAGATAGCCCAAGTCCGGTTCCGCCTTCGCGTCCACTGACCATAGGGTAGAAAAGCGTGTCTTGCAGTTCGGGTGGAATTCCTGGTCCGTTATCAGTGATTTCAACGCGAGCCGCGAGTTTGCAACGCTGACCATGAATGTTGGCTTGATGCACCGTTCTGGTGCGTATGGTGATTTTACCGTGTTCTTTGTGGGACAGAATCTGTGCCGCATTGCTGACGATGTTGAGCATTGCCTGTTCGATTTGGTCCGCGTCCATCAAAATCTCTGGCAAGCTCGGATCGTAGTCTCGTTCGATGACGATCGAATGCTGTGACTCCAATTCGACTAATTGACGTACCTTCTCCAACACTTGGTGCAGGTTTTCTTGTGCTTTCTTACCCGGCTTTTGCGGTCCAAGAAGACGATCAACCAAGGCTCTCAATCGGTCGGCTTGTTCAATGATGATGTGTGTGTATTCCGTCAAGGAAGGGTCGGGCAGCATTTTTTCCAATAGTTGTGCTGCGCCGCGTAAACCGCCGAGTGGGTTTTTAATTTCATGCGCCAAACCGCGTACTAACAGTTTCGCCGCTTGTTGTTGAGCGTGTTGATTGAGCTCTTGAGTGAGGCGGCGTTGCTGATCAATTTTGCGCATCTCAACCAACAACATCAGCTGTTTTTGCCATGTAATAGGACTGACGGTGACTTCGAGCATCAAAGGACGCCCATCGACGACAAAAGTGACGTCGCTGTCAGTGATGCTTTGTCCGCTCTGCAATGGTTGAGTGAGCAGGGCGAGATCCAGTGACGCATGCTGAATTAACTGAGATAACGACTGTTCAACAATGCGTTTAGCACTTTGTGAGAACAACAACTCAGCAGCGGGATTGGCGTAACGTACCGCTAACCCATCATCAAGAATCAGCGTAGCTGTCACCATATTATTGAGAATAGCACTGGAGAGACTGGTATCCACATTACGTCCTTGTTTGCGTTGTGATTGTGCGTTGCACTATATTGGTGCAATAGAACGTAAGTATGGCGAATAAATCTAAGAAGAAAAAGTGAAAAGCGCCATCAGAGTGCGGTTTTTTTCACTTAATATTCTACTTTGCCCCTTTAATGGTCGGCTTGATACTCGCTCTATGTAAATGCACCGTTATAGGGCTAGTAGATGCAATAAGCTTGCCGCTTCTTTTTGCTTTTACCGCAAGGGTGTGTGTGCCACGGTCGATATTGTTTAACTGCCAAGTTAAGCGGCTTTGAGGAGCTCCATAAGGCTTACCATCAAGGATGAGTTGCAGTTGTTCGCCGATGCCTAATTTGCGGTTTGCTTCGAGCTGAATATTGATGACACCAGAGTTACTGCGAATGGTTTCATCGTGCTGTGGAGTGAGCATAGAGAGGGAAAGGGGTAACGGTTTATCCGTTTTAGTTTTTTTCTCTGTGGTCGGCTCCTGAGCTGCATTTGCTTGTGGAGCGAGAGACTCGGTGCTCTCCACTTTAGGGGCTGGAGCGCTGGATTCAAGATTTGGCAGAGAGATGGTCTTTGCGCCTTGGTTTGGTGTGTCACTGAAGTGCACCACACCGTCTTTATCCACCCAAGTGTACGCGACTTGAGCTAAGGCTGTCGTTGCAATCAGTACACTACTGAGGGCGCATAGTGATGGTAAAAGCTGAACTTTCATTGCTCACCTTCTTTTGATAGATGATTTCACGTTTAGGTGCTTAGCTCTTTGACTTATCAAGCAAAAGAGTCTGAGCGTATTTTAGTTATCCCTCCATGTTAAACGCCCAAATAGAGTGAGCGAATACAAAAAAGGCCCGCCTGCGAGGCGAGCCTAATATTTTGTAACTGCGTTTACATTTTACACAGCTGAAACCTTATACAGAGTAGTAAAGTTCGAACTCAAGTGGGTGAGTTGTCATGTTTACTTTCTCTACGTCTTGAGACTTAAGACCGATGTAAGAATCGATGAAGTCGTCAGAGAATACACCACCTGCAGTTAGGAACTCACGGTCTGCATCTAGTTCTTCTAGTGCATCTTTTAGTGAGTATGCAACAGTTGGGATTTCTGCTGCTTCTTCAGCTGGTAGGTCGTAAAGGTCTTTATCCATCGCTTCGCCTGGGTGGATCTTGTTCTTAATACCGTCAAGACCAGCCATTAGCATTGCTGCGAAACATAGGTATGGGTTAGCCGCTGGGTCACCGAAACGAACTTCGATACGACGCGCTTTAGGGCTTGGTACCACTGGGATACGGATAGAAGCAGAACGGTTACGCGCTGAGTAAGCTAGCATTACTGGTGCTTCGAAGCCTGGTACAAGACGCTTGTACGAGTTAGTTGATGGGTTCGCAAATGCGTTGATTGCGCGAGCGTGCTTGATGATACCGCCGATGTAGTAAAGTGCAGTTTCAGATAGACCGCCGTACTTGTCACCAGCAAATAGGTTTACGCCATCTTTTGCTAGAGATTGGTGAACGTGCATGCCGCTACCGTTGTCGCCAACTAGTGGTTTAGGCATGAATGTCGCCGTCTTACCAAATGCGTGAGCAACGTTGTGTACAACGTACTTGTAGATTTGAATTTCGTCAGCTTTCGTTGTTAGCGTGTTGAAGCGAGTTGCGATTTCGTTTTGACCCGCAGTTGCTACTTCGTGGTGGTGCGCTTCTACAACTAGACCCATTTCTTCCATTACTAGACACATTGCAGAACGGATGTCTTGAGATGAATCTACTGGAGCTACTGGGAAGTAACCACCTTTAACGCCTGGACGGTGACCTTTGTTACCTTCTTCGTAATCAGAACCTGTGTTCCATGCTGCTTCTACGTCATCAATCTTGAAGAAAGAACCAGACATGTCAGTTGCGAACTTAACGTCGTCGAATAGGAAGAACTCTGGCTCAGGACCGATAAGAACGGTGTCTGCAATACCAGTAGAGCGCATGAAGTCTTCTGCGCGCTTAGCGATAGAGCGTGGGTCGCGGTCGTAGCCTTGCATTGTTGCAGGCTCAAGGATGTCACAACGGATGTTTAGCGTTGCATCTTCAGTGAATGGGTCAAGCACTGCAGAAGATGCGTCTGGCATCATAACCATGTCTGATTCGTTAATGCCTTTCCAGCCAGCAACTGATGAACCATCGAACATTTTACCTTCTTCGAAGAAGTCTGCGTCGATTTGGTGAGCAGGGATAGAGATGTGCTGCTCTTTACCTTTTGTATCAGTGAAGCGTAGGTCAACAAACTTAACTTCGTTTTCTTGGATCAGTGATAAAACGTTTTCTACTGACATCTTGGATAACCTCCAGTGTTAATAAAGCGGTAAAAGCTCGATTTATGAAACATTAATTAAATCCAGCATTGATTAATCTGTTTGACATTTTATTAATCGATGCTGGTTTCTCTAAAGCCAAAACCGTGCCAAAAAAATTATTCCCTTAATTTCAATGGATTGCGTTTTTATACGCGAGTTTGGTGCAAACGATTGCACCAAAATGATCTGTAGGCGCACCGTTATGGTGCATTATTTTATTATTGCACCACAATGTGACAACTACGTTGCTTATTCAGCCCAGTTTTTGAGCAAGAGTCAATTTGTAATATGCGCGATTGGAATAAAGTTGCGTTGAATCAATTCGCATGGCGCTCTAAAGCGGGTGTTAAGCGTAAATTTGACAGAAATGCTCGGGAGTAGATCACATATCTCTATGCTTTTTGCTAGAATCTGGTACATTATGGCCGTTTTTTTAATCAGTAAATGTCGTCAGAGAGCACCCGTTCTCAGCATGAGGGCATTTCATCTATCTAAGTGAATCAATATCCATGGCTACTCCACAGATTGATAAATTAAGAAATATCGCGATTATCGCGCACGTTGACCACGGTAAAACAACGTTGGTTGACAAGCTGCTACAACAATCAGGCACGCTTGAGTCTCGCGGTGAAGCTGAAGAGCGAGTCATGGACTCGAACGACATTGAAAAAGAGCGTGGCATTACCATTCTTGCTAAGAACACAGCAATTAACTGGAATGACTACCGCATCAACATCGTAGATACTCCGGGACACGCGGACTTCGGTGGCGAAGTAGAACGTATCATGTCGATGGTAGACTCAGTTCTACTTATCGTTGACGCTGTTGACGGTCCAATGCCGCAAACTCGCTTCGTAACTCAAAAAGCATTTGCTCACGGTCTTAAACCAATCGTTGTAATCAACAAGATTGACCGTCCTGGTGCACGTCCTGATTGGGTTATGGACCAAGTCTTCGACCTATTCGACAACCTAGGTGCAACTGACGAACAGCTAGACTTTAAAGTTGTTTACGCGTCAGCACTTAACGGTTGGGCTTCTCTAGAAGAAGGCGAAACTGGCGAAAACATGGAACCTCTATTCGAAACTATCGTTGAAGAAGTAGCGGCTCCAGAAGTTGACCTAGACGGTCCACTACAGATGCAAGTTTCTCAGCTAGACTACAGCTCTTACGTTGGTGTTATCGGTGTTGCTCGTGTAACTCGTGGTAGCGTGAAAGCAAACCAACAAGTAACAGTTATCGGTGCTGACGGTAAAACTCGCAACGGTAAAGTGGGTACAGTAATGGGCTACCTTGGCCTAGAGCGTCACGAAGTTGAGCAAGCTAACGCTGGTGATATCATTGCAATCACAGGTCTTGGCGAGCTAAAAATCTCTGACACTATCTGTGCGCAAAACGCAGTAGAAGCACTACCGCCGCTGTCTGTTGATGAACCAACAGTAACAATGACGTTCCAAGTAAACACGTCTCCATTCGCGGGTAAAGAAGGTAAGTTCGTTACTTCACGTAACATCCTTGAGCGTCTAGAGAAGGAATTGGTACACAACGTTGCATTGCGTGTAGAGCAAACAGACGATCCAGACAAATTCCGCGTATCAGGTCGTGGTGAGCTTCACCTATCTATCCTGATCGAAAACATGCGTCGTGAAGGCTTCGAGCTTGCTGTATCTCGTCCAGAAGTAATCATCAAAGAAGAAGATGGTCAGCTATTGGAACCGTTCGAAACGGTAACTATCGACGTTATGGAAGAGCACCAAGGCGGCATCATGGAGAACATCGGCCTACGTAAAGGTGAGCTGAAAGACATGTCTCCAGATGGTAAAGGTCGTGTACGTATGGACTTCGAAATGCCATCTCGTGGTCTGATCGGCTTCCAAACTGAGTTCATGACGCTGACTTCTGGTTCTGGTCTTCTATACCATACGTTTGATCGTTACGCGCCACACAAAGGCGGTAACATCGGTCAACGTGTAAATGGTGTACTAATTGCTAACGCAATGGGTAAAGCGCTAACTAACGCACTATTCAACCTTCAAGAACGTGGTCGTCTATTTATCGGTCACGGTGTTGAAGTTTACGAAGGCATGGTTATCGGTATTCACAGCCGCGACAACGACCTAACAGTAAACGCACTGAAAGGTAAGCAGCTAACCAACGTTCGTGCATCTGGTACAGATGACGCACAGGTTCTTACTCCACCAATCAAGATGACTCTTGAGCAAGCACTAGAGTTCATCGATGATGACGAACTAGTAGAAGTAACACCTGAAAGCATCCGTATCCGTAAGAAATTCCTAACGGAAAGCGATCGTAAACGTGCTTCACGTTCAGCAAAATAATTTGCTGTAACGGATTCGATTAAGAATAAGCCCCGAGTTATGCTCGGGGCTTTTTGTATCTGAAGGAATAAGACGATGACGCCAATTGTTATCACTGGTGGACCGGGTGCAGGTAAAACCACCTTGTTGAATGCGTTAGGCGAGTTGGGGTACGCCACCTTTGCTGAAGGTTCACGTACCTTGATTGAGCAGCAAAGCCAATTGGACAATGGTATTTTGCCTTGGACGAATTTACCTGAGTTTGCCAACTTATGCCTTGAGTTTATGGGCAAGCAAAAGCGAGAAGCGCTGAATCATCCAGTCGCTTTTGTTGACCGCGCTATCCCAGACATCGTGGCGTATTTAAAAGTGGGCGGCTGTCCCGTTGAACAAGCCTTCTTGATTGAGAGTGCTGGGTACCAGAGTAAGGTGCTCACATGTCGACCTGAAGCCTCTATTTATGTTCAAGATGATGTGCGTCCACACAGTTTTAAAGAGGCGCTACAAATCCATCAAACCTTAGTCGATACCTATACTGAACTGGGGTATGAAGTGGTTGAAGTGCCATGGGGAAGCGTAGCTGAACGGGTGGTGTTTGTTCGACAAGTAATGGGCTTAGTTGCTGAGGTAGAAGGTGGGGAGTAAAGATAGAGCTTGGTAGGTATGCCGGTAACTGACGGAGCGAGGGATAGCATGGTCGCTAGATAGCAAAACCTCCTCACGAGGAGGAGGCTTTATCGAATTACTTTTGATTCAGCTGCTGTAAGAACTTATCTGACTCAGTAATCGCGGCATTCATTTGTTTGATTGCGTATTGAATGTCTTTCTCTAGGCTAGAGAATTCACCTTTCAGTGAGCCGATCGCGCTTGCGTTCAAGTTATGCTTGAGGTAAAGCGTGTTGTCACGCAGTGTATTCAATACTGGCGTCATTTTGTCTTCTGCACGCTTCATAGCGTTAAGCATGGTTTTGTAAGACGCTTTGGTTTCACGCAACTTCTGTTCGCTAGAGCGACGCAGTTTCGCACTGGTGTATAGGTCTAGCTCGCCTTGCCATTCATCAAACAGAGCATCTGACACATCTTCAATTGCTGCAATGCGGTCGCGTACATCTTGCGCCGCTTTTTCGCTGTCTTCGTATTTGTCGTTAATGTTGTTGTAGACGCTTTCTAGCTCACCGCCGTCAAAGTTAGTCAACGCAGAAAGAGCTTCTAGCGCGCTGGTGAACTCTTCTTGTGCGTCTTGTTGCGATTCTTTGGCGTCTTCCACACGATCAACCATAATGTCACGTTTGTGGTAACCCACTTGTTCCATTGCTGAATAATATGCGGACTGACATCCTGTCAAAGTGAAAATTGATAGTACAATTGCTAATAAATAAGGCATTCTTATGTCCTCGACGCTAATTTATGGGATGAACTATGAACCAGTTATCAGAGAGTTACAAGGTGAGATTGAGCAAGCTCGTGCCGGGGAGCGTCGCGTTTTTCAAATATTTGCTCAAGCGTATGACGCACGATCGCGTCAACGTTAATGCAGGCTATTTAGCTTACATCACTTTGTTGTCTATTGTGCCGATGTTGACGGTATTGCTGTCGATATTGTCGAAGTTTCCGGTATTTGAGAATGTGGGCGAAACCTTGCAAGGTTACATCATTGATAACTTTGTCCCTGCTTCTGGTGATGCAGTCAGAGTTGCGTTGCAAGAGTTTGTCTCAAACACAGGCAAGATGACCGCCGTAGGTGGTGCGTTCTTGTTTGTTGCCGCTTTGATGCTGATTTCGAATATCGACAAGAACTTAAACTACATTTGGCGAGTGAAAGATAAACGTCGTCCTGTGTTTTCTTTCTCCATGTATTGGATGGTGTTGACCCTTGGTCCGATTCTAGTCGGCGCGAGTATTGCAGCGACCTCCTACGTGACATCGCTAAAGCTAATTGAAAACGAAACCTTATCGGGCGCTTACAACCTGTTTTTACGTTGGTTACCTTTACTGTTGTCCTTCTTTGCGTTCATGGGGTTGTACTTCTTAGTGCCAAACAAAAAGGTTTATCTATCCCATGGTGCGGTTGGTGCTGCCATTGCCGCTGTGCTGTTTGAACTGAGTAAGAAAGGCTTTGCTTTCTACATTACTCAATTCCCGTCATATCAGCTGATTTACGGTGCGCTCGCCGCGATTCCGATCCTGTTTGTGTGGGTGTATCTGTGCTGGCTGATCGTATTGATTGGCGCGGAAGTGACTGCTGCTCTGGGGGAAAGAGAGCACTGGAGTGACGACCTAGAAATGATACACTCGACCGCTGAATTGCAATTAACAGATGAAGGAAGCGAGAGTCGTGATAGCGCTAATTCAACGAGTCAGTGAAGCCGCCGTTCGTGTAGACGGTGAAGTTGTCGGTGAAATCGACCAAGGTCTACTTGTCCTACTTGGTGTAGAGAAGGACGATGATGAAGCAAAAGCAAAACGTTTGATGGAGCGCGTAACCACGTATCGTGTGTTTGAAGACGATGAAGGCAAAATGAACCTTAACGTCAAACAAGTGAACGGTAAGGTTTTGGTGGTGTCTCAATTTACGTTACCAGCGGATACCAAAAAAGGCACTCGCGCAGGCTTTTCTCGTGGCGCGCACCCTGCGGATGCAGAACGTCTGTATGACTATTTCTCGGATTTGTGTGAGCAAGAACTGCCAACACAACGCGGTCGCTTCGCGGCAGATATGAAAGTGTCATTAATTAATGACGGTCCAGTGACTTTTTGGCTACAGGTCTAATCTGGCAACCACAACATCATGGTCTAAGCTTTAAGCCCAAGTAAATTGAATTTGCTTGGGTATTTTCTCCTAAGGCTTTCATTTGATTTGTACTTTCAAAGGATTGATATGTTCAAACTCATAACTCCAAAAACAGAAAATCAGCTCAACAAGTACTATCAATTTCGTTGGCAGTTGCTGCGCGAACCTTGGCGTATGCCTGTAGGCTCCGAGCGTGATGAGTACGATGGCATGAGCCATCACCGCATGATTACCGACAGTCGTGGTCGTCCGATGGCGATTGGTCGTTTGTACATTACCCCAGATAACGATGGTCAGATCCGCTATATGGCGGTGAAGAACAACCGTCGCAGTAAAGGCATGGGCTCATTAGTGCTGGTGGCGCTTGAGTCGCTAGCTCGACAAGAAGGGGCGAAGCGTCTGGTGTGTAATGCCCGTGAAGATGCGATTGCCTTCTATGAGAAGAATGGTTTTGAGCGTCGCGGTGAGCTGACCGATGAACGTGGTCCCGTGCGTCACCAACAAATGGTTAAACAGCTTGACCCAATGGCGGATGTGCTACGTCGTCCTGATTGGTGTACCGAGCTGCAACAGCGTTGGGAAGCGCAGATCCCGATTGCAGACAAAATGGGGATCAAAATTAACCAGTACACTGGCTATCAGTTTGAATGCAGTGCGCAGCTCAATCCAAACCTAAACCCGCACAACACCATGTTTGCCGGTTCTGCGTTTACCCTAGCAACGCTAACTGGGTGGGGCATGACGTGGCTGTTGATGAAAGAGCGTGGTTTGCACGGTGACATCGTATTAGCAGACAGTTCAATTCGTTATCGTCATCCGGTCGAGCAGAACCCAGTAGCGAGTACCTCGCTCGATGGCATTAGTGGTGATTTGGACAGGCTCGCATCGGGGCGTAAAGCGCGTATCGTTATCCATGTGGTGATTTACAGTGGAGACGTACCAGCGGTTGATTTTGTCGGTACGTATATGCTACTGCCGAATTACTCTAAGTTACTCAGCTGTTAGATTCTCAGACTTTGGTATTTCTTGCGGCGCATCTTGGCTTTCAGATGCGCCTTGTTCTGCCTTGGTTTCATCGATAGCTGAGTTCTCGCTTTCTTTCGCTGATTTTTCTGCAAGGTCTGAGTCTTTTTGTTGTGTGATAAGTTGCTCTTCTGAATGCGGCGCTACGGCTGATTCTTGTTCTTCCTCTACAATCTCACTTAACTCTTCCTCATATTGTTCTAAGTTGATGGGATCAATACTGGTGCGGCTTGTTGTTTTTGACGAGCTCTGTTCTGATTCTGCTGGTTTTACTGATTCAGTCTGTTTTGATGTATTTGTGCATTCATTTGTTTTGACTTCGCCACTTAGCACATCACCTTGGATCGAACCACACGCTTCTTGGAGTTGGTAAATCACGCCACTTAACGGGTTGTTCGCCATATCAAACTCACCAGACAGATTGCCCGAGATGGCTTCGCCTGAAATGGTCACTGGTTGAAGCTCAACAGCACCACGTTGAGCTGCCAAACGCAAAGGGCTCAAAGTGATCGCTGTGAGTGAATTATCCGCTTGTGACTTTAAGGTGGTATCACGTAAGTTGGCTTCCACTTCGCCCGATAAGCTGTAAGCAAGCATGTTTTGATCGCCGGCTAAGCCTTTTAAGTCGAGACTTAGATCTGAGAAGCCATTGACCGCGAGCACTGTTGGCAAATAGGGGTGAAGCAATTGCAAGGGAATCCCATCGGCGTTGAGGCTCAACGCCCAAGGTTGGCTGGTGGTGCTGAGATCGATTTGCCCTAAGCCTTCGATATAGCCTTGCTCTAACGGTGCAAACAAACGTGTCAGTTGCCACAAGCCATTGTCACTCTGTGTAGAAATGGCTGCGTGTGATGTGATTACTTGATCGTAACTTGCGTTTACCACGCTAGCATCAAGCTTACCGTTCCAAATTCCCCAGTGACCATTGCGGTGTTTTACTTCGAGCTTGTCACCTTCCAAATTCAAGCCAGAAAGCTGCCAGTAAGGTTGTTTAGATAACTGGATAACTTGGCTGCGTTCAATCTCTAACTGCTTCACATCGACTTGCTGGAGCCTTTCTGTGGCGATTTGCCACCAGTCGGTCTTATCGTCAGGTTGGATAGCCCATTTCAATCCATTGATGGTTGCGCTGTTGATTTTCCAATGTTGTGGCTCGAACTCACCAGATACCTGCACACTACCTTGCTGCCAATCAAAGCTTAGCTCTTGTAGTTGGATTGACTCTGGCTTGAGTTGGGCGTTCAAACGAGGCTCAACTGCGGTTTGGTCTTGGAAACTGACGCTGTCAGCTTGCAAAGAAACCTGTGCTGTTGTTTTCCAAAATGACAGTGGCAGAGAGGCGTTTTCTACTGATAACTCAAGGTTGTGCCAATGCCAATCTCCGTACTCAATATTTGCATTCAGGAGATCGAGGCTGTTGATATGGTTGATATTAATTGGCAACGCTTGCCATGGTTTAGCGAGTAAAGATTGCAACTGTAGGTTATCGATTTTCAGCTTATCAAGGGTCACATTCACCAGTGACCAGCCTTGTGGGTACTGTTCGCCTTGTCCTGAGACTTCACTGCCACGCCAGTTAAATGAAGCGCCGTAAAGCGTGCTGTCTTGGGCTTTGTAATCCAAGTCTATAAGCAACTTATCGAAAGCTTCGCCATTCCAATACAATTGATCAGCCGAAAGTTGAACCTCACCATAAGGTATTTGCTGAGCATCGCTCGACCAAATTGGGTTTTGGATCTGTACATTCAAGCCATTAATGCTGAATGCATCATCTGCGTAATCGATGTTCTTTAACGCGATTTGATGGAAATAAACATTGCTGAGCGTCGGCAATGTTGGCATGCCGTGTTGCAGGCTCAGACCATCAATCAACAGACTGTCGACAATCCAATTTCCGTCACGACGAACATCGGGGTTCAGCCATAGATCGACTTGCTCAATGAACGGCAAGTTTTTTTGTTTTGTCGCCACTCCATTGAGGGTGAGGTGATAAGGAAATTCGTATTGCACGTTATCTGCATGCAGCGGTAGATCGACTAGATCAGAAAATAGATTCCATGTTTGGCGAGAATAAGAGGTGGTCAGCATCCCCACAAAGACAACCGGAATTGCAATCGTCACTATGAGTATAAGAAGTAGAATTCGAACTGCTGTTTTCATCCCTGCCAAAACCTGTAAGTAATATGAAGTAAGTGTGAGAGTCTCGACTTACTAAGATAGGTTTAAGCTTGTATCAATCTTGAGGCAGATTCAATAAAAAGCCCCTCAAAAGAGGGGCTTGACGATTATTTTTGTAGCTAAGTCACGAAGAGTTAGCGAGTGGTCTAGTCGAGTTGAGGACCTGCAGCCACTAGTGATTTACCTTCTGCGTTGTCAGTGTACTTATCAAAGTTGTTGATGAAGCGCTCTGCCAAGTCTTTTGCTTTGCTTTCCCATTGTAATGGGTCAACGTAGGTATCACGTGGGTCAAGGATGCTTGGGTCCACGCCAGGAAGTGAAGTAGGCACTTCTAGGTTGAAGATAGGAATATGCTTAGTCTTCGCATCCTCAATTGAGCCATCAAGGATTGCATCGATAATGCCGCGTGTATCTTGGATAGAGATACGCTTGCCGCTGCCATTCCAACCAGTGTTCACTAGGTAAGCTTCTGCACCTGCTGCTTCCATGCGTTTCACTAGCACTTCTGCGTACTTAGTTGGGTGTAGAGTTAGGAATGCTGCACCAAAACATGCTGAGAAGGTTGGCGTCGGCTCCGTGATGCCACGCTCAGTACCTGCTAGCTTAGCGGTAAAGCCAGACAAGAAGTGGTACTTAGTTTGCTCAGGTGTCAGTTTAGACACAGGAGGAAGTACGCCGAACGCATCAGCCGATAGGAAGATCACTTTGTTTGCGTGACCGCCTTTCGATACTGGTTTAACGATATTGTCGATGTGATGCAGTGGGTAAGACACACGAGTGTTTTCAGTCTTAGAACCATCATCAAAGTCGATAGAACCATCGCTACGAACCGTTACGTTCTCTAATAGCGCATCACGGCGGATAGCATTGTAGATATCAGGCTCAGCTTCTTTAGATAGCTTGATGGTCTTCGCGTAACAGCCGCCTTCGAAGTTGAATACGCCGTCGTCATCCCAACCATGCTCGTCATCACCAATTAGTGCACGTTTAGGATCAGTAGATAGGGTAGTTTTACCTGTGCCAGACAGACCGAAGAAGATTGCTACATCGCCTTCTTCACCCATATTTGCACTACAGTGCATTGATGCGATGTCTTTCAGCGGAAGGAAGTAGTTCATCATGGCGAACATACCTTTCTTCATTTCGCCGCCGTACCAAGTACCGCCGATCAACTGAGTGCGCTCTGTTAGGTTGAATACGGTGAAGTTTTCAGAGTTCAAACCGTGCTCTTCCCACTTCTCGTTCGTGCATTTCGCGCCGTTCATTACGACGAAATCAGGTTCAAACGTTGCCAACTCTTCTTCTGTTGGACGGATGAACATGTTTTTCACGAAGTGTGCTTGCCATGCAACTTCTGTGATCACTCGAATGCTCAAACGAGTGTCTGGGTTTGCACCACAATAACCGTCAATCACAAATAGACGCTTACCTGAAAGCTGGTTGGTCACTAGCTCTTTTAGGTCGTCCCATACTTCTTTGTTGATTGGTTTGTTGTCGTTTTTCACTGCGTCAGAAGTCCACCACATGTGCTCTTCTGTCGTTGCATCTTTAACAATGTACTTATCTTTTGGTGAGCGACCAGTAAAGATACCAGTGTCTACGGCAACCGCGCCGAGTTCTGTAACCACACCACGTTCATAACCTGTTAGGTCAGCACGGGTCTCTTCCTCAAACAGCATTTCGTAGCTTGGGTTGCGAACAACCTCTTTAACGTTATGCAGTCCGTGTTTGGTTAGATCAAGTGTTGCAGCCTTTGTATGTTCCATAACGGTCATAGGTGCTCCTTATAAGGATTTTTGTAGGGATTTTGTAAGAATGTTTTAATTTTTATCTGCTCACCATGCTAGCAACGGGGCGGGGAGAAAACAGGGATATAGTTCAAAAATTATCCATGATTTCAATGTGGTTTTAGGTAACCCGTCACATATTGGTGCGAATAGTTTATCGTGGGCGCAAACCTTTGCGCTAGGGCAAAAGAATTATTAATTATTTAAAATTAAGCGGTTGCTTTATTACGTGGAAAGCTAAGTTATACGAGGGTTTGATCACAAAAAGGCCAGCGTTGCGCTGGCCTTTTGAAGGGTAAATTACATGCTTGTTAAGCTATGAAAATTAATGCACGGTTTTATTGTCTGAAGTTGCCTGCGTATACAGTTCGGTAATTTCAGGTTCGTCGAACGTGTATGACGTGCCGCAGTAATCACAATGTAAAGAAATTGATCCTTCTTCGGCTAAAATGTCATAAATTTCAGTTTTATCAACAGTAATGATCGCTGCACCGCTACGCTCACGAGAACAACCACAGTGGAATTCCACCGGTTGCGGTTCGTATAGGCGAACAGAATCTTGGTTGTATAGACGGTAAAGCAGTTCATTTGCAGGTAGTGTGAACAGCTCTTCGTTTTTCACTGTCGCAGTCAGTTGCTCTAGGTGCTCAAAGTCTTCAGGTGTACCTGTACCATCTGGCATTACCTGAATCATCATACCTGCTGCGTGCTTTTTGCCTTCATGTTCACCAGTGCGGATCCAAAGACGTGTTTTTAGCTGTTCTGAGTTTACGAAGTAACCTTCGATAACGTCAGCTAGCGTTTCACCTTCTAGACCAACCACGCCTTGGTAGCGTTCGCCTTTTTTAGGTTCGATGGTGATCACCAGGTAGCCTTTACCCATCATGTCGTGCAGGCTTGCGTCTTCAGCAATGTCGCCTTCCCAACGTGCAACGCCGCGGATCTTCTGATCGTGGTCGCCGTTAATGACAGCTAGTGATACAGGACCATCACCTTGTAGTTGGATAGTGATTGAGCCTTCGAACTTCAAAGTTGCAGTTAAAAGAGTGGTTGAAACGAGTAGCTCACCCAACAGTTTTTGCAGTGCTGCCGGATATTCCTTGCTGGAGATAATACGTTGGTATGCTTCATCCAATTGAACCAACTCGCCACGTACTGAAAGATCTTCGAATAGGTAGCGGTTTAAAACATTATTTGCCATGGAGTGCTTTCCTCGTCGGTAATTCCGGCTTTTATTGGTGTTTGAACTTGATGATGTCGCGGCGCTGCTTCTTATCTGGGCGGCGTTCCGGACTTGGGTTGTGGGCGTTGAGTTTGCGCTGCATCGCATGCTCTTCACGTTGGCTGATGCTTGATTCAGTCTCGCGATATAGCGTTTGAGCGATAGGTGCGCCTCGGCGTTGATCAGAGATTTTCTCGATGATCACCGTCTTCTCTTCGTTACCTTGACGAAGGCGAATCTCAGCACCCAATTCAACGATTTTGCTTGGTTTGCTTCGTTGCCCATTATAGTGGACTTTACCGCCATCGACCATATTACGAGCGATAGAGCGGGTTTTATAGAATCTGGCAGCCCACAGCCATTTATCTAGCCTTACGGCTTCATTTACGGAACTCATAGAACTCTGTGCAATCTAATCACTGCATTAATGGCGCAGTGACTGGTGGATTATTCACCTACAGATGGTGCCAAGGCTGTTTTTTTTCAAGGGAGTTGGCAAAAACGGCATAAGAAAAAGGTATGAAAAGGAACTTGTGATATAGTTCACTGCTCTTTGTTGAGTAGTAATTTTATTGCAATTTTAGCAAGATAGGGTCGACATTCTTTGACTTATACTTAAGGTCGACGGACGTAAGAATAAAGGAATCAATTCAGTGAAGCGTTTAGAGCTAAGTGCAGGATTAGCAAGCAGCCCGCTACTGGCTCAGATTAAGTCCAACAATCACACCATTCAAGCGAAACTTAGTGTGCTTCTTACTTGTCTATTTATAGCAATGACGGGTTGGATACTTGGCAAAGTGGTGTGGCTAGCAATGCCTCAAACTTCTGATGTGGCTCAATGGAAGCCGTCAGCAAGTGCTGTTGCGTCAACGAGTAAAAAAGACGCGATTGATTTTAACGCCCTCCAAAATGCCAATTTGTTCGGGAAGTACACTGAGCAAAAGCCGGTCGTAATAGAACAACCTGTCGTGCAAGATGCGCCTAAAACCCGCTTAAACCTAACACTTGTTGGTGCAGTTGCGAGCAGTAACGCAAAAACGAGTTTGGCGGTTATTGCCAATCGAGGTAAGCAAGCGACATATGGTATTGGCGAAGAAATTGACGGCACACGAGCAGAATTAAAAGCGGTATTGGTCGATCGCGTGATCATTGACAACCAAGGTCGAGACGAAACCTTGATGCTACAAGGCATCGAGTACAGCAAACTGTCTGAAAGTCGACCGGTTAATCAACCCAAAGCTCAAAAAGCAAATAACTCATCCGCGGTGAGTGAAAAGGTTGATCAAATCCGTGCGGAAATTGCTAAAGATCCGCAAAGCGTATTCAAGTACATCAACATTTCTCCGGTTAAGAAAGACGGAGGGATTGTCGGCTATCGCGTTTCACCAGGACGTGATGCGGCACTGTTTAATGATGTCGGTCTAAAAGCTGGTGATATTGCGGTGCAATTAAACGGGATCGATTTAAGTGATCCATCATCTTCAGTAGAACTGATGCAAGTGATGAACGATCCGCAAGAATTGAATTTGACTGTTGAGCGTGATGGCCAACAGTACGACATCTATATCCAATTGTAATACTTAGGCAACCAGCGTAAGTTCAGGGAGACATACGTGAAACATTGGTTTAGCAAAAGTGCTTGGTTACTAGCAGGTACACTACTCTGCGCACCGGGTGCGATGGCGAACGAGTTTAGTGCTAGCTTCAAAGGCACAGACATTCAAGAATTCATCAACATTGTTGGTCGTAACCTAGAGAAGACCATCATCGTTGACCCATCGGTACGCGGCAAAATCGACGTACGCAGCTACGACGTTCTTAACGAAAAGCAATACTATAGCTTCTTCCTTAACGTTCTTGAGGTGTATGGCTATGCTGTTGTGGAAATGGACAACGGCGTACTAAAAGTCATCAAGGCGAAAGATTCAAAAACCTCTGCGATTCCAGTTTTGGGTGATGACAGTGCGCAAGGCGACAGCGTGATTACACGTGTGGTAGCGGTGCGTAACGTATCGGTTCGTGAATTATCGCCGCTACTGCGTCAACTTATCGATAATGCGGGCGCGGGTAACGTCGTGCACTATGACCCTGCTAACATCATTTTGATCACAGGTCGTGCTGCGGTGGTTAACCGCCTTGCTGAAATCATCAAGCGTGTTGACCAAGCGGGTGACAAAGAGATCGAAGTGGTTGAGCTGCGTAATGCATCTGCTTCTGAAATGGTTCGTATCGTTGATGCCCTGAACAAAACGACGAACCAAAAAAGCACACCTGAATTCCTAGAACCAAAAATCGTAGCGGATGAGCGTACCAACTCAATCCTGATTTCTGGTGACCCAAAAGTACGTGCTCGTCTGAAGCGTTTGATTCGTCAACTTGATGTCGAAATGGCGACTAAAGGTAACAACCGCGTGGTGTACCTCAAGTACGCTAAAGCAGAAGACCTAGTTGATGTACTAAAAGGTGTTTCTGATAACCTACAGGCTGAGAAACAAGCGGGTCAAAAAGGTGGTTCATCTTCTGCAAAACGTGGTGAAGTGGTGATTGCAGCTCATGAGGCTACTAACTCGCTCGTACTGACGGCTCCGCCAGATATCATGATGGCACTGCAGGACGTGATTTCTCAGTTGGATATCCGTCGTGCGCAAGTATTGATTGAAGCGCTAATCGTTGAAATGTCGGAAGGTGATGGTATTAACCTTGGCGTTCAATGGGGCTCGTTGGAAACGGGTGCGGTTATCCAATACGGCAACACTGGTGCCCCGATTGGTAAGGTGATGGTCGGCTTGGAAGAAGCGAAAGACACCACCACCACGAAAGCTGTTTATGATCAAGACGGCAATTTCTTACGTAATGAGACTACTACTGAACAAGGTGACTATTCGACCCTAGCATCTGCTCTTGGTGGTGTTAATGGTGCGGCAATGAGCATCATGATGGGTGACTGGACTGCACTGATTACGGCAGTGTCATCAGACTCAAACTCAAACATTCTGTCCTCTCCAAGCATTACTGTAATGGATAACGGTGAAGCGTCATTCATTGTTGGTGAGGAAGTGCCAGTAATTACTGGTTCTACTGCAGGCTCAAACAATGACAACCCATTCCAAACGGTCGATCGTAAGGAAGTGGGTATCAAACTGAAAGTGGTTCCTCAGATCAACGAAGGTGACTCTGTTCAACTGAACATTGAACAAGAAGTTTCTAACGTGCTAGGTGCAAATGGTGCTGTCGACGTGCGTTTTGCTAAGCGCCAATTGAACACTTCAGTAATGATTCAAGACGGTCAAATGCTGGTTCTTGGTGGCCTAGTTGATGAGCGTGCACTTGAAAGTGAATCTAAAGTGCCGCTGCTGGGCGATATTCCAGTGCTTGGTCATCTGTTTAAATCAACCAGCACACAAACTGAGAAGCGTAACTTGATGGTGTTCATCAAGCCGACCATTATCCGTGATGGTATGACGGCTGATGGTATTACGCAGCGTAAGTACAACTTCATCCGTGCTGAGCAGCTATACAAAGCACAAGAAGGTTTGAAACTGATGGATGATTCAAACATTCCAGTGATGCCTGAATTTGGTCAGGAACGTAAGCACCCTGCTGAAATCCAAGCCTTCATCGATCAGATGGTAAAGAATAATGGTTGATATGTTAGACACTGCGCCAAGTATGCGCCGTCTGCCATTCAGTTTTGCCAACCGCTTTAAACTGGTATTGGAGACGGAGCACCCTGAGCGCCCTCCAATTCTGTATTACGTAGAGCCGCTCAATCCTGCGGCTCTCGTTGAAGTACGCCGAGTTCTAAAACAAAACTTTATCCCTCAAGCGATGGATAAAGAAGCGTTCGACAAAAAGCTCACTGAAGCTTATCAACGAGACTCTTCTGAAGCTCGTCAGTTGATGGAAGACATTGGTGCAGACAGTGATGACTTCTTCTCTTTAGCGGAAGAATTGCCGCACGATGAAGACTTGTTGGAGTCTGAAGATGATGCACCAATCATCAAATTGATTAACGCCATGCTTGGTGAAGCGATCAAAGAAGGGGCGTCGGATATCCATATCGAGACGTTTGAGAAAACCCTTTCGATTCGTTTCCGTGTTGATGGTGTATTGCGTGAAGTCTTAACTCCAAGCCGTAAGCTCGCTCCTTTGCTGGTTTCTCGTGTGAAGGTAATGGCGAAGCTTGATATTGCAGAAAAACGCGTACCTCAAGATGGTCGTATTTCGCTGCGTATTGGTGGTCGTGCAGTAGACGTGCGTGTATCGACCATGCCTTCATCACATGGTGAACGTGTCGTAATGCGTCTGTTGGATAAGAACGCAACTCGTCTTGATTTGCATAGTTTGGGTATGACGCCGTCTGTGCATGATAACTTCCGTCATTTGATTGGTCGTCCTCATGGCATCATATTGGTGACCGGTCCGACAGGTTCGGGTAAGTCGACCACCTTGTATGCTGGCTTACAAGAGATCAACAGCAACGAGCGCAACATTCTTACCGTTGAAGACCCGATTGAATTTGATATCGATGGCATCGGTCAAACGCAAGTGAACCCGAAGGTCGACATGACTTTTGCGCGTGGTTTGCGTGCGATTCTTCGTCAAGACCCAGACGTCGTGATGGTCGGTGAGATCCGTGACTTAGAAACCGCACAGATTGCCGTACAAGCGTCTTTGACTGGTCACTTAGTAATGTCAACGCTACACACCAATACCGCAGTTGGCGCAATCACGCGTCTACGCGATATGGGTATCGAACCATTCCTGATTTCTTCTTCGCTATTGGGCGTGCTAGCTCAGCGCCTAGTTCGTACGCTTTGTTCTGACTGTAAAGAACCATACGAAGCGGATAAAGAACAGAAGAAGCTGTTTGGTTTAGAAGAACACGAATCATTGACTTTGCATCGTGCTAAAGGTTGTGAAGTGTGTAACCAGAAAGGTTACCGTGGACGTACTGGTATTCATGAACTGCTGATGGTGGATGAGAAGGTTCAAGAGCTGATCCACAGTGAAGCGGGTGAGCAAGAAATTGAAAAAGCCGTACGTGCACACACACCAAGCATTCGTAGTGATGGTTTAAGTAAGGTTCACCGTGGTATCACTTCTCTTGAAGAAGTCATGCGAGTGACCAAGGAAGCGTAATGGCAGCATTTGAATACAAAGCGCTGGATGCGAAAGGCAAACAAAAGAAAGGCACTATTGAAGGGGATAACGCCCGTCAGGTGCGCCAACGCCTAAAAGAGCAGGGCATGATCCCTGTTGAGGTGATGGAAGCCAAAGCGAAAGCCGCTAAGTCTTCAGGTGGTTCGGTTGGCTTCAAACGTGGTATCAAAACCGCAGAACTTGCCTTGATTACGCGTCAGCTATCAACGCTTGTACAATCTGGTATGCCCTTGGAAGAGTGTTTAAAAGCTGTTTCTGAGCAAGCTGAAAAGCCGCGTATTCGTTCGATGATCGCAGCAGTGCGCTCAAAAGTGACTGAGGGTTATCCGCTGGCAGACAGTTTGGGTGATTACCCACATGTGTTTGATGAGCTATTTCGTTCTATGGTGGCTGCTGGTGAAAAATCCGGTCACTTAGATGCGGTATTGGAGCGATTAGCGGAATACGTAGAAAACCGCCAGAAGATGCGTAATAAACTGCTTCAAGCCATGATTTACCCTGTGGTACTTGTGGTGTTTGCGGTGGGTATCGTGTCGTTACTGCTTTCTTCAGTGGTGCCGAAAATCATCGAACCAATCATTCAAATGGGGCAAGAGCTACCACAGTCGACGCAAGTATTGTTGTCAGCCAGTGAATTTGTCCAAGAATGGGGTTTAATCATCTTTGTTGTGTTGGTGGTGTTTTTCTATGGCTTGAAGCTCGCACTGCAAAGACCCAATTTCCGTTTAGCATGGGACAGAAAAATCCTCAGTCTGCCTTTGCTAGGTAAAATCTCTCGAGGTCTTAATACGTCTCGATTTGCGCGCACGTTATCGATTTGTACTTCAAGTGCGATTCCTATTCTTGAAGGTATGCGCGTCGCGGTGGACGTTATGTCAAACCGATACGTGAAACAACAGGTCTTAGTGGCGGCTGACAACGTACGTGAAGGTGCAAGTCTGCGCAAAGCGTTGGATCAAACTCGCTTGTTTCCACCAATGATGCTGCACATGATTTCTAGTGGTGAGCAGAGTGGTGAACTAGAGAGCATGCTAACCCGTGCGGCTGACAACCAAGACCAAAACTTTGAATCTACAGTGAATATCGCTTTGGGGATTTTCACTCCAGTGTTAATTGCACTGATGGCTGGTCTCGTTCTTTTCATCGTAATGGCGACATTGATGCCAATGTTGGAAATGAATAACTTGATGAGCGGATAAAATTCGAGTTAAGTCGTGTCTATTGATGGCACGGCTTGAATCTAACTTTCGGAGAAAATAATGAAATTTAAGCGCAGTAAGCAACAAGGCTTCACTCTATTAGAAGTAATGGTTGTTGTTGTTATTCTAGGTATTTTGGCGAGTGTTGTTGTTCCTAACCTACTAGGTAACAAAGAAAAAGCAGACCAACAAAAGGCGATCACAGACATCGTGGCATTGGAAAACGCGTTGGACATGTACAAGCTGGATAACAGCGTTTACCCAACGACAGACCAAGGTCTAGATGCATTGGTGAATAAGCCTTCTAACCCAGAGCCACGTAACTACCGTGACGGTGGTTACATCAAGCGTCTACCATCTGATCCATGGGGCAACGAGTACCAGTACCTAAGCCCTGGTGACAATGGCACGATTGATATCTTTACTCTAGGCGCTGATGGTCAAGAAGGCGGCGAAGGTCCGGCTGCAGATATCGGCAACTGGAACATGCAAGATTTCCAATAAGCCCTCGCTTAAACCAGCACTAATGAAAAAAATGCAAAAACACCTCGGTTTTACATTGATAGAAATTCTATTGGTGCTGGTTTTGTTATCCCTTACCGCTGTCGCGGTGATCGCAACTTTGCCTACCAGTCAAAAAGACCTTTCCAAACAATACGCGCACAGTTTTTTTCAGCGCTTACAACTGCTTAATGAAGAAGCAGTACTAAGTGGTAAAGATTTTGGTTTGCGTGTTGATGACGTTAAATCTACCTACACTTTGTTGAGCTTGACCCAAGATGGCTGGCAACCACTGGAATTAAAGCAGATCCCAAGTGAAACCAAGCTTGAGGGGGATATTTCTCTGCAGTTGGATTTAGGTGGTGGTGCGTGGGATAAAGACGATCGACTGTTCGAACCTGGCTCCTTGTTTGATGAAGACATGTTTGCCGAGGAAGAGGACAAAAAGAAAAAGAAAGTGAAGCCACCTCAAGTGTTCATTTTCTCTAGTGCAGAGATTACGCCTTTCACTCTGTCATTCTTCCCTGAAGAGGGAGATGCATTTAACGATGGCTGGCGGATCATTGGTAAAGAGACTGGCGAGATAGAGTTATTAGCGCCAGGAGAAGAAGCAGAAAACGATGACAATACGACATTCTAAGCCAAATCGTATTGGCACATCGCACTGCAATACTCGAGGTATGACATTACTTGAGGTGTTAGTCGCACTTGCGATTTTTGCCACAGCCGCGATCAGTGTGATCCGCTCTGTGAGCCAACACATCAATACGGTCAGTTATTTAGAAGAAAAAATGTTTGCAGCTATGGTTGTGGATAACCAAATGGCGAATGTGATGCTCTCAACGGAAAAGCTTAAAGCAAAGAACGGTACTGAAGAGCTAGCAGGGCGCACTTGGTATTGGAAAATCACACCCGTTGCCACCACGCAGCCATTGCTGAAAGCATTTGATGTCAGTGTCGCGACTGAGAAAAACGCGAGCCCAGTGGTTACGGTGAGAAGTTATGTTGCGCAGTAAGATTCAACGTATCAACAAACACCGCAAACGCAATCAACGTGGTTTTACTTTGATTGAAGTACTGGTGTCGATTGCCATTTTTGCCAGCATGAGTGTTGCTGCTTACCAAGTCGTGTCACAAGTGCAGCGCAGCAATGTGTTGTCCCAAGAACGTACTCAGCGCCTTAATGAGCTGCAACGTGCGATGGTGATGATGGATAACGATTTTCGCCAAATGGCAATGCGTCAGATGCGTACCAATGGCGAAGAACCATCAAAGCAACTACTGTTTTGGTCAGATTATCTGCTTGATTCAGATGCAAAAGGCGTGATGTTTGCTCGTCTAGGTTGGCACAACCCACAACAGCAATTTCCACGTGGTGAAGTCACGAAAGTGGGCTATCGCATTAAAGATGAAGTGCTGCAACGTGTGTGGTGGCGATACCCAGATACGCCAACAGGGCAAGAAGGGATCGTGACGCCTTTACTCACTCAGGTCGAAGAATTCGATATGCGCTTTTATGATGGAAAGTCATGGAAGAAAGAATGGGCAAGTAGCAGTGAGTTACCTAAAGCGGTATCGGTTATTTTGAAGCTAAAAGACTATGGTGAGATCACTCGCACCTATCTGACGCCGGATGGAAAACTTGCGTCAAGTAGCCAAGATAACTCTGGCGGTAGCAACTCGTCTGGAGGTAATAATGGCTAGTCGTCAACGTGGGGTCGCGCTCCTTATCGTTTTGATGCTACTTGCCATCATGACGACAGTTGCCGCAAGTATGTCAGAGCGACTGTTTTTGCAGTTTCAACGCGCTTCAAACCAGATTAATTATCAGCAGGCGTATTGGTACAGCTTAGGGGTAGAGGCTCTAGCCGAAATTGGTATTGAGCAAAGTTACAAAGACAGCGATACCATTAATTTAAGTCAGCCGTGGGCGATCAAAGAGCAGGTTTATCCGCTCGACTATGGTCAAGCCGCTGGTCGTATTATCGATAAACAGGCGTGCTTTAACTTGAACGTATTGGCAAGTGTCCAACCTAATGGCGCGCAAGCAACTCGTCCATACTTAGTGCAAGTCTTTCAACGTTTGATGGAAGAAATGGATGTTGAACCTTACCAAGCTGAAGTGATTGCCGATTCAACATGGGAATATGTTGATAGTGATAGCACAGTGCGTTCTACGACAGGTGTGGAAGACAGCACCTATGAAGCGATGAAACCCCAATACTTGCCACCAAATGGTTGGATGGCGGATGCGAGTGAGTTACGCGCGGTTTACCAAGTGAGTGGCGATATCTATCAGAAGATAGCCCCAATGGTTTGTGCGCTCCCAAGCGATGATTGGCGTTTGAACGTAAACACAATTGACGTTGAACAAGCACCGATCTTAGTTGCGATGTTTACGCCCGGCTTGAGTAGCAGCGATGCGGTGCAACTGATAGAAAAGCGTCCTTTTGATGGTTGGGATAGCGTTGATGAATTTTTAGCTGAGTCGGAATTAGCTGGCTTAAGTGGTGATGTAAAGAAAAATGCCAAAGGTTATTTGGGAGTAGACAGTTCCTTCTTTGAACTGGATGCACAGGTGTTGGTGGATGAATCCCGAGTGCGTATTCGAAGCCTTTTGCAAAGTACAAATAGAGAAACGGTGACTGTCGTTCGCCGTCGTTTTGGAGGAATCAGTGAGCGAGTTTCTGACCGTTCGGCTGAGTAGCGAACAACAAAGTACCATTCCATGGTTGGTGTGGTCGACACAACAGCAAGAAGTGATTGCCAGTGGTGAAATTGCCGGATGGGAACATCTGGACGAACTGGTAGCCTACGCTGATCAGCGCCAAATTGTTGCGCTGTTAGCCAGTAATGATGTTGTGTTAACAGAAGTAGATATCCCACCAGGCGCATCGCGTCAGTTTGACAGCATGCTGCCATATCTGGTGGAAGACGAAGTCGCGCAAGACGTGGACAACCTGCATTTCACAGTATTAAACAAGCAAGCAGAAACAGCACAAGTGTGTGCAGTGGAGCGAGCTTGGATTCAGACCATTTTGCAGCGTTTCTCCAGCCAAGGTCTTGTGATCAAGCGTATGTTGCCTGATGTTTTGGCAATGCCTGCGAATGATGAAAACAGTTCGGCTGCAATGCTAGGCGAGCAATGGTTAATTCGTCATTCTGACACTCAAGGTGCTGTGGTGGATGCATCCTGGCTTGATCTGTATTTATCCGCTTACCTTCAAAGTCATGAAGGTTGGAAGCTTGATTGCTACAGCTCTGTACCAGAATCAACGGTGCCAGATATCTGGGTAGCAAAACCAGAAGAAATGACCATGGCACTGCTGGCGAAAGGGGTTGCAGAGAGCAAAATCAATCTCCTTACTGGCGCTTTTAAACCGAAATCCTCGTGGGGTAAGTACGTTAAGGTATGGCAGAAAACAGCGATTGCCGCTGGTGTGTTGTTGGTAGTACTTGTTGGTCAACAATTGTTGATGGTTCATAAATACGAAGCGCAAGCACAAGCGTATCGCGAAGAAAGTGAACGTATTTTCCGTCAAATATTCCCGAATAAGCGTCGTATTCCGACAGTCAGCTACTTGAAGCGTCAAATGACCGATGAAGAACGCCGTTTATCTGGTGGATCGAGTGATGTGGCGATGCTGTCTTGGATCGCGGCACTGCCAACGACTCTGGGACAGGTGAATGATCTGCAAATCACCAGCTTTAAATATGACGGTCAACGTGGCGAAGTTCGTATTCAAGCGAGCAGCTCTGACTTCCAGCCATTTGAACAAGCACGTGTGAAACTGGCGGAGAAGTTTAACGTCGAACAAGGTCAACTGAACCGCAACGGCAACGTTGTGATGGGCAGTTTTGTGTTGAAGCGTCAGTGAGGTGATGATGAAGAATTTAATCGCACAAGCTCAAGCTTGGTGGAGCAGCATCTCGCAACGTGAGCAACGTCTGGTGATGGGCGGTAGCATTATTGCTGTCCTTGGCATCATTTACTGGGGCCTTTTACAGCCAATGAATCAACGAGCTGAATTAGCTCAGTCTCGAATTCAAAGTGAGAAACAACTGCTAACTTGGGTACAAGATAAAGCCGATGATATTACCGCACTACGTAAAAGTGGCGGTGTTAGCTTTTCCAATCAACCATTGAACCAAGTGGTGTCTTCATCTGCGCGCCGCTACAAAGTTGAACTGATCCGTGTACAACCGCGTAATGATAGCGTTCAGGTGTGGATTAAGCCTCTGGCATTCAATCAGATGGTGGATTGGTTGCGTTATCTAAAAGAACAACAAGGGATTGAGGTGGAATTCCTAGACATCGACCGTACTGAGCAAGCTGGTATGATCGACGTAAACCGCCTGCAATTTAAGCGAGGTTAAGGTGAAAAAAGCTGTTCTTTACGTTGTTATTTTTATTGCCTTTTTCTCGACTAGTTTAATTGCTGGTTTGCCAATCTCTTGGGTACTACAACAAGTGCCTATGGTGCGAGGTTTAGATATTCAAGGTGCGCAAGGCACGGTTTGGCAAGGTAGCGCATCCAATGTGCGTTGGCAGCGTCAAAACCTGGGAGAATTGAACTGGGACTTCCAACTGTCGGGGCTATTTACCGGTAAAGCCGAGTTTGCGGTACGTTTTGGTCGCGGTAGCGATATGGACGTTCGTGGACGAGGTTTGGTTGGCTACAGCCTTACCAGTGGTCCGTATGCTGAAAACTTAGTGGCATCTATTCCTGCGGCAAAAGTGGTTGAACAGGCACGCCTTCCAGTTCCTGTTGGGGTGGAAGGGCAACTTGAACTGAACATCCGCCATGCGACATACGCAGCACCTTGGTGTAAGACTGCGGAAGGCACGTTAGTTTGGAGTGCGAGTGGTATTCAAAGCCCGTTAGGTAGCCTTGAACTTGGGCCTGTCATTGCCGATTTAAACTGCAAAGACAGCGTATTATCAGCGTCTGGCGAACAGAAGAGTCAACAAGTATCAGCGGCGTTTTCCGCTGAGCTCATGCCAAATCAGCGTTACTCAACAAAAGCTTGGTTTAAACCAGGAGCGGAGTTCCCATCGGGTATGAGCGACCAACTAAAATGGCTGGGTAATCCTAACTCGCAAGGTCAATACGAGTTTGATTACAAAGGGCGTTTCTAGCCAAATCTGTCATTCAGAACATTATCAAAGAGCTGCCAGTGTGCAGCTCTTTTTGCTTTTGGATCATGGTAGGCTAAACCCTCTATTTGCTGTACGAAAACTTAGTTGGTTATTGGTTTGTTCTTTAACCTTATGATTTTTATGTGAATAATTCGGCTTTGTGCAGGTTGGTAAGCATTTGGATCATAGTAGGCCAAATGCTCCTAACGCTGTACAAAAGGCAAAAAGAAAGGCCACGAAGTGAATTCGTGACCTTCTTTCTCATTGATATAGTCAGGCTGAATGGCGATCAATCTTTGTGTTGTAGGATCTCATTCCAAGGCAAATCAGCATCGCCAAGTACGATAAAGTTTGGGTTCTCCAACGTCTCGCGCTCATTGTAAGATAGCGGTTCAAGTTGCGTACTGAGAATTCGCCCGCCCGCTTCTTCTACAATGCATTGTGTAGCAGCGGTATCCCACTCGCCAGTTGGACCTAGACGTAAATAACAGTCCACTGCACCTTCAGCAACAAGGCACGCTTTGAGTGCGGCAGAGCCAAGTGGAATCAAATCGTAATTCCAAGCGCTACTCATGCGGCTCGTGATGCGGTTAATGTCTTGACGACGGCTGATCGCGATAGCAATGTTCTGTCCAGGTTGCTCATGTTTATGAGTGTGGATTTTTACACTTTCAGACATGTCTGGAATCTTCCACGCGCCCTTACCGTTGTATGCATAATACGTAACACCAGAAACCGGACCGTAGACTACGCCCATGGTGGGTTTGTTGTTGTCGATAAGCGCAATAATGGTTGCAAAGTCGCCGCTGCGTGCGATGAACTCTTGTGTGCCATCAAGTGGGTCGACTAACCAGTAGCGTTCCCACTGTGCACGCTGCTCTAAGCTGATATCTGCAGCTTCTTCAGAAAGCACCGGGATATCTGGCGTCAACTCACTTAAACGCTCGGTGATCAGCTTGTGCGCCGCGATATCTGCGCTGGTGACTGGGGTCTCGTCACTTTTAGTGTATGCTTCGTACTGCTTTTTCTCGTAAATATCGAGAATCAATTGTCCTGCGCTGCGAGCAATTTCGATGACTTGCGGAAGCAGGTGAGATAAATCTTTTGTCATTGGCATAAGTAATGGTCCTTTCTCACTATTATGGTCCAGCTCTTCGGCTGTGATTAATTTTGTTTGTGAGTGGTGTTTTGTAAGTGTTTCAGTGCCAACATCAACGCTGTGATGCTTCGTGCTTCACAAAAATCTAAGTGCGTTAATAGTTCTTCCGCTTGCGCTAATGGCCAGCGAACGATTTCTAATGGTTCTGGCTCATCACCTTCTTGTTTCTCTGGGTATAGGTTTTGTCCCAAGAACAGCGTCATTTTGCTCGAGAAGTAAGAAGGCGCAAGGATCACTTGTTTTAAGGGTGTTAGCTCATGAGAACCAAAACCAATTTCTTCTTTTAACTCTCGATCTGCTGCTTCTATCGGTGTTTCTCCAGGGTCGATAAGACCTTTCGGAAAGCCGAGTTCGTAGCGTTCTGTGCCCGCCGCGTATTCACGTACTAGCAGTAAGTCACCTTGCTCAGTGATAGGCACTACCATCACGGCATCGCGACCACTTGGTTTCATGCGCTCGTAAGTACGCAGTTCACCATTAGAGAAGCGAAGGTCGAGGGCTTCCACTGCAAACAGCTTAGATTGTGCGACCGTCTGACAAGAGAGTATCTCTGGTGGGGTCCTTTTCGACATAGCGCTGGCTCCTTAGTGTCGTTTACTCAGCGAGAGAAATGAGATTTCTTAATATATGAGAAGAAAGCTCGAGTTTCTAGCGTGATGATTCAGCTTAACTCAATTGAAAACAAAAATGGGAGGCAAACGCCTCCCATTTCTCGTCGATATGCATCGCTAACAAGCCATGAACGACTTAGTAGTAAGAGTGATCACCACGATCGTGCTCTGTTGCATCGCGAACTGCCGTCAGTTCACCAACGAATTGGTTTAGAAGTTCTTTTTCAATGCCTTCTTTTAGCGTTACATCGACCATTGAACAGCCGTTACAACCGCCGCCGAATGCTACGATTGCGATGCCATCGTCTGTGATTTCAACTAGATTTACGTGACCACCGTGACCTGCAAGTTGTGGGTTCACTTGAGTTTGGATTACGTACTCAACACGTTCTATAAGTGGAGCGTCGTCTGCCACTTTACGCATTTTTGCGTTTGGCGCTTTTAGTGTTAGCTGAGAACCCATTTTGTCTGTCACAAAGTCGATTTCAGCGTCTTCTAGAAACGGTAGGCTTAGCTCGTCAACGTAAGCTGAAAAACCGCTGTAAGGGATTTCAGTGTCAGTACCTTCAATGGCTTCTGGTGGGCAGTAAGACACGCCACACTCTGCGTTTTGTGTTCCTGGGTTCACGACGAAAATACGAATGTTTGTGCCTTCAGGCTGTTGACCTAAAAGGTTGGCGAAATGCGTTTGCGCAGTTTCTGTAATAGTAATATTTGACACGACGAATACCTGAGTAATTTTGTAGGCTATTGCTGCTATTCTACTCCTGTTGACGCCTCGGTCTAGTCTTTTTGATGCTAAGACATGGCGAAGCGATCTAGATTGAGCCGGGGGCAGGAGTTCTGCAGATGCAGTAAATATCGATGCTTTCTACGCCAACTTCAAGTAGTAAATGACATAATTGTCGGACCGTACTACCTGTTGTAACCACATCATCCACAATCGCGACATGGGAAAAGTCCACCTCACCTTGTAGGGCAAATGCCCCTTGCAGATTTTGCTCGCGACTGGCTTTTTTGTTTCCTCGCTGCGACTGAGCACTTTTGACACGTTTAAATACCTTGCTTTCATATCGCACATCTAAATGGCGGGCGAGGTGTTTGGTTAAGATATGGCTCTGATTGAAGCCTCGTTTTATGTAGCGCTGCCAGTGAACGGGCACGCTGGTGATGACGGGGGCAGGCTGCTCAATTCGTTCTGCTAATAGTTGAGTAAGCGTACTCACCTGCCATGCCTCGCCGTGATCTTTAAAGCGCTGTACTTGTTGAGAGAGCGGAAAGTCATAGTCACCTAAGGTATACAAACGCCGCCATGGTGGTGGCTCTTTCAGGCATTCTCCGCACTCTGCGGAGGATTGTGATTCCTCTTCTGTCATTTTTAAACCACAACGTGAGCAGCGTTTGATTGGTGTGAGGTGGTCAAAACAGCTGTCACACCAACGCATTAGGTTGGGCGTTTGGCGGTGAGGTATGGGAAATCGGCATAATCCGCATTGGCTACTGAGTACGCGATGCATGATGTTTTGCCATTGATGAGATAACATACAATCCATCCAAGGTGAGCGAGCCATCAGACTAAAGCTTGGATTGCGTTGTAAGGAATAAGATAAGTGGGAGAGAACGAGAGCATGAGCACGAATTTACACTGGCAGTCATTTGGTCAAGGACCAGATTTGGTGTTGCTTCATGGTTGGGGTATGAATGGTGCGGTATGGCAGCAGACCGTCGAGTCTCTTCAACCTTATTTCCGAGTGCATGTGGTCGATCTTCCGGGGTACGGACACAGCGCAGAATCTCACGCTGAAGATTTAGCAAAAATCGCTGACCTTGTTTTGCAAGACGCACCAGAGAAAGCAGTTTGGCTTGGCTGGTCATTAGGTGGCTTGGTGGCAACCCACATTGCACTTAATGCTCCGCAGCGTGTGAGCAAATTAATCACGGTAGCAAGTTCACCAAAATTTGCTGCTGAGCGTCCTTGGCGTGGTATTCAACCTAACGTGTTAACCGCATTCACCGATCAATTGCTGGAAGACTTCTCTGTCACTATTGAGCGTTTTATGGCGCTGCAAGCGATGGGCAGTCCGTCAGCACGCAAAGACGTTAAACAACTCAAACAAGCGGTGCTATCGCGTCCGCAGCCGAACCCTGATTCGTTGTTGGTGGGTTTGAACATTCTTGCCGATGTGGATCTGCGCGATGCGCTGACTTCCCTTTCTATGCCGATGCTGCGCCTTTATGGTCGACTTGATGGCTTAGTGCCAATCAAAGTGGCAAGTGACTTAAGCGAGCAGTTGCCAAGCACTCAGCAGTTTGTTTTCAATCAATCCTCTCATGCGCCGTTCATGACCGAACATGAAGCGTTTTGTCTCCAAGTGAGAGAATTTGCCGCTTAACGGTTAGGCCTGCACATCTAAACGAATAAAACTCCTAAAGCTGATTAAAAATTGGTCGATATAAGTTTTAGCGAACTCTTCTTGTGGGAGGAGTTTGCTGTATTGACGAGTTGGGCGACTCTGAGGAGGGTTCGCAATGATTGTGTCACCGGCTAACGTTAGCGTGCCACTGATCGCCCCATCCGTTAATGTGCAGACGGAACAAGCTGCTCGTGACAATAAAGTCCGAGAACCTGTGACACCAACAGTCGCACTGGCGAAAACCAATGCGGAGCGCAAAGTAAAAAGTGATGAGAAACGGCGACGCCAATCCTCGTGGGACCCATCGGAGCATCCTGACTACGAAGTGGAACCCGAGGTGGATACCCGTTATCACGAAGAACCGAAAGACACGCTAGAACGTCTTTTCGGTTTGCTAGCGCTCAAGAGTTACAGTGAAGATCAGGGTAAGGGCTACGCGATACGCTTTCGATTACCTAAGCGCATTTTGGATGCTGCGGTCAAAGAGGGATTGATGGAAAAGCGCAGGAAGGTGATTAAGTTTCATTATGGTCACTCGGTCGCGCCCCATACACCGTCAGAAGTGATAGCAGTATTATGACGACTCAATATCCTACTCAAATAAAAACGCTCCAAGCAGAATAACTGATTGGAGCGTTTTCTTTTTAGCTATGAAAACGAGTTAGCGGTGAAGCCTAGGCGAGATTACTTTTTCGCTTTAGCAAACGCTGCAGCAAAAGCACCGCCCATTGCGCTGTTAGATGACGAGTCATCACGGCGAGGCTGACGACGCTGCTGTTGGTCATTACGACGCGGCGCTGCTGATGAGCGTTGGCTGCGGTTGTCTTGACCCGGCTCGTCGTTCAAACGCATCGATAGACCAATGCGCTTACGCTGCACGTCCACTTCCATCACTTTGACTTTTACGATATCGCCTGCTTTCACCACTTCTCGTGGATCAGACACAAAACGATCTGTCAGTGAAGAAATATGCACAAGACCATCTTGGTGAACGCCGATATCAACGAAAGCACCAAAGTTGGCTACGTTAGACACCACGCCTTCTAGAATCATGCCTGGCTCCAAGTCAGATACCGAGTTTACGCCTTCTGCAAACGTCGCCGTTTTGAATTCTGGACGCGGGTCACGACCTGGTTTATCCAGCTCTTTGATGATGTCTGTAATGGTTGGCACACCGAAGTTATCGTCGGTGTAATCGACCGCATGCAGACCTTTTAGGAAGCTTGAATCACCAATCAGTGCTTTAATGTCTTTGTTGTTCTTCTCAGAAATCGCTTTTACCACTGGGTACGCTTCTGGGTGAACCGCAGACGCATCAAGAGGGTTCTTACCATCCATAATACGTAGGAAACCTGCACACTGCTCGAACGCCTTAGGACCCAAGCGAGGCACTTTCTTCAAGGTCGTACGTGCTTCGAAACGACCGTTTTCATCACGGAAGTCGACAATGTTCTGCGCGATGGTGCTCGACAAGCCCGCTACGCGCGTCAGTAGCGCTGCAGAAGCGGTATTCACGTCTACGCCGACCGCGTTTACACAGTCTTCCACAATCGCATCTAGGCGTTTTGCCAACATTGATTGGCTAACATCATGCTGGTACTGACCCACGCCAATTGATTTAGGATCGATTTTCACTAGCTCAGCCAGTGGGTCTTGTAGACGACGAGCAATCGACACCGCACCACGCAGAGACACGTCCATATTTGGGAATTCTTTTGCTGCAAGCTCAGACGCTGAGTACACCGATGCACCCGCTTCACTCACGATGATTTTCTGAACTTTCAGGTTGCCACGTTTGATGACGTCTGCGACAAAGCTGTCGGTTTCACGTGAAGCCGTGCCGTTGCCGATCGCAATTAAATCCACATTGTACTTGCGTACCAACTGATCAACGATTTGTGCTGATTTGTCGTATTGCTTTTGTGGTGGGTGAGGGTAGATGGTTTCGGTTGCAAGCACCTTACCAGTCGGATCGACAATAGCGATCTTCGAGCCTGTACGTAGACCCGGATCGAGACCAAGTGTTGCGCGAGGACCTGCCGGTGCTGCCATCAACAAGTCTTTTAGGTTAGTGGCAAATACTTCAATCGCTTCGATTTCTGCGCGCTCTTTCATTGCGCCCATTAGCTCGGTTTCCATGTGCATCGATACTTTGATGCGCCATGCCCAGCTGATCACTTGCTTACGCCACGTATCCGCAGGTGCGCTGCTAAGTGTCACGCCGTAGTGGTCAGCGATAATCGTTTCGCAGTAAGACTGACGCGCGCCTTCTTCCTGTTCTGGATCGGCATTCATTGCCAATGTCAGGAAGCCTTCGTTACGACCACGTAGCATTGCCAGTGCGCGGTGCGATGGTACTTTGCTTAATGGTTCGTTGTGGTTGAAGTAATCTTTAAACTTCTCACCTTCTTGCTCTTTGCCTTCAACGACGCGAGCACCCATTTCCGCATTGCGGTTTAGGTGACCACGGATTTTCTCCAGTAGGTTTGCGTCTTCCGCGATGCGTTCCATGATGATTGCGCGAGCGCCATCCAGTGCGGCTTTGGTGTCTGCCACGCCTTTGTCTGCATCAAGGTATTTGCTTGCTTCGCTTTCTGGCTCAGTTTGCGGATGATTCCAAAGCTGGTCTGCAAGTGGCTCAAGACCCGCTTCAATCGCGATCTGACCTTTGGTGCGACGCTTTGGTTTGTAAGGTAAGTACAAGTCTTCAAGACGAGTCTTGCTGTCTGCCTGAGTGATCTCTTGTTCTAGCTCTGGTGTAAGTTTGCCTTGTTCTTGGATCGACTTCAGAATGGTTTGACGACGGTCGTCAAGCTCACGAAGGTAAGACAGACGGCTGTCTAGAGTACGCAGTTGGGTATCATCAAGTCCGCCTGTTACCTCTTTACGGTAACGTGCAATAAATGGGACCGTGTTACCGTCATCGATAAGGGTTACAGCAGCGTTGACTTGCTCAGGGCGAACATTCAGCTCTTGAGCAATCATGCGACAGATAGCTTGGCTCATCCGTGTATTCTCTTTAATTCTGTTTAGGTATTGGTTGTGTATAGAACATTGGGGTCATTCATGGAATTTGCAATGTTTTAAACTAGTCACGCGAAAATTTACCGAGCGCTGGTGGACATCAGTCAGATTTGTGTCAAAACTGTAAGTAAATTGAGAACTTATACATTTGGTTATCGACTAACCCTGTACCTTAGCTCATACGGAAAATAATGATGAAGAAAATGTCTTTGGCTTTGGCGCTCTCTGGTGCTTTATTGGCGACGCCGCTCGCTTGGTCGCAAACACTTTCCGCGACCACTCAAAATCCGATTTACCAACTTGATGACAAAGTCGTATTGGGGCGAGTAGAGAGTGTTTACTACAGCGAAATTCCTGAGCTAAGCGATGTGCCTTTTATCGGTAAGATTGATACCGGTGCAGATACCACCTCAATGCACGCAGAAAACATCCACGTTAGCAGTAGTAATCCTGAATACAAGAGCCTTAAAGATGACAAGCTGATGTGGGCCATCATTGATGATCTTGGCGGCACCAAAGCCAAATGGGATGCCGATAGCTTCGAGCCGTATCAAGTCACCGTGAGCTTCACTATTCATCATCCGTACACAGGTAAAGAAATTAAGATCACTGATGATCTTGAACGCATCAGTGCGATCCGTAGTCGTACCAGTGAAAAACCAATCTTACGTCCGACAGTGAAAATGCCGATGACCATTGCAGGGCACACTGTGGACACCGTGGTCAACCTGACCAAGCGCACTCAATTCTCAGCACCTATCTTGATTGGTAAGACTTACCTCGATAACAACGCGTGGGTGTTTGCTGGTTACGATTACCTGCAAGAGCAACAAAAGGCGCAGATGATCGGCAAGAAAGAAACGGTGGAAGTGGAAGGGGTGCCATACAAGGTAAGCATTTCGACCACCAGTCGTTACACCAACGTACATGCGCTGAACATCAAAGTCGATAAGAAGAAAAAACAAGTTTCTTTCACCCTTGAAGGCGAAAACGGTAAGCGTCACCCAATGACATTGCCACTCGTGCGTATGTTGAAAACCAGCAAGAGTGAGCGCCCTTTGGTTTACCTTCCGGTGCAAGTGAGCGAAACCGAGACGCAACAATGGCTGGTATACCTGCGTGATCGCAGCGGCTTCAGCTCACAAATCCGTCTGGGCAAAGACGTGGCAAGCCAGCACTTCGTGATCGATACCGACAAAGAGAACTTGCTCGGTGGTGTTGAAAAGTCATTTAAGAATGCTCTGAAATCTAAGCCATTAGTTATCTCACCAGAAGAGTCAGTCAACATTGATGGTCATGTACTGCCTGCGTATCCAACTTTCGCGGTGAAAACGCCGCTGTTGCGTGTCGATGGATTTGAATTGACGGAAAAAGACAAGAAAGAAGTGGTGACCTTCTACCTGCCAAGCGCGAACGGCAAGGAAGAGAAAATCACTAAACGCGTATTGAAGAAGCTCAAAGTGGGGGATTCGGTTCGCCCAGTCGTCGAAGGTGACTTCCTGTTTGGTGATGAAGAGAAGAGTATCGAATTTGCCATTGATGTACTGGAGAAAGACGATCAAGCACAGCCGTTCTTTGTCTTTGGACATAACATGGCGAAAGGCGGCGTATTGCTAAATACACGTGCAGACCACTTACTAGATGCGCGCCCGTTGTTTAGAGCGGGTCACATTGAGGTGGCGGAAGTGGAAGGCATGTCTTTCCCTGTGAAATTGGATACGGGCGCGGATGTGAGTTCAATTAATGCTCATAACATCAAGCAGTTCGAGAAAGATGGTAAAGACATGGTGAGCTTCACCTACGAGAACGACAGCGGCATGAAGAAAGAATTTACCAAGCCCGTTGTCGACGTGATGCGCATCAAAGCCAAGAAAGGTGAGAAAGCCAACGTACGCCCTGTGGTGGAAATGCACGTTAAGTTGGGCGAACTAGAGAAGAAGATTCGCGTTAACTTGCAAGATCGTAGCCGCTTCCATTACAGCATGATTCTAGGTAAGAACTTCTTGAAGCACGGTGCGATCGTTGCCAGCGATACCAACTACATTGTGACCGAGAAGCCAGACTACGAAGAGTAATCCTCAAGATTGGTATCTAAGAATGCAAAAGCCGCACTAAAAAGTGCGGCTTTCTTTTATTGGGTCACAGGATCAATTGTCTTCGGCTTGGTAGCGAATGCTGTTGATAAACCATTCTTTGTAGCCTTCCGGCGTTCTTACTGCGAATTCGTCATCGACTTCTTTTTTTAGTAGTGCACGAGCCATTGGGGAATCAATTGAGATATAGCCTTTTGCATCACCATAGATTTCATCGGGACCAACGATGCGGAAGTTCTTCACATCGCCCGCTTCATTCTCAATTTCCACCCAAGCACCAAAGAACACTTTGCCTTCTTGCTGAGGTGAGTAATCCACCACTTTGACTTGCTCTAGGCGCTTACGTAAGTATCTGACACGACGGTCAATTTCACGCAGGCGTTTTTTGTTGTACTGATAATCTGCGTTTTCGCTTCGGTCGCCCAAGCTTGCTGCCCAAGTAACTTTTTTGGTGACTTCTGGGCGTTCTTCTCGCCATAAAAAGTCGAGTTCGGTTTTTAGGCGATTGTAGCCTTCACGGGTAATTAAATTGGTTTTCATTAGAAGTAAATCAGCCGTTATTGGATTCTGTTGATCATATTAGCCTTGATTTTGTCTGACTGTAAATTGTTGTGGTGAGAAGAAAAATAATGCGAAACGTCGAAATAAATCATCAAAACCGTGGCTAAGATAAAAAGAGTAACAATTTGCACAAGCACGTTTGAAAAAACAGTGATACATTTTTGACTATAGATGCCTCTGAAAGGATGTTTCAATGCAGGAAAATCATAAAATATTAGTGGTTGATGACGATGCTCGTTTGCGTGCTCTTTTGGAGCGTTACCTTTCTGAGCAAGGTTTTCAGGTGAGAAGTGTCGCTAACGGCGAGCAGATGGATCGTCTTCTGACCCGTGAAAACTTCCACCTTATGGTGTTGGATTTAATGTTGCCGGGCGAAGATGGCTTATCGATTTGTCGTCGTCTACGTCACGCCAACAACATGCTACCTATCCTTATGCTGACGGCGAAAGGCGATGAAGTTGATCGTATCGTTGGTCTTGAAGTAGGTGCAGACGATTACTTACCAAAGCCGTTCAACCCGCGTGAACTGCTAGCTCGTATTAAAGCAGTACTTCGCCGCCAAACGGTTGAACTGCCAGGTGCGCCAAGCACGGAAGAGAAAGTGGTTGAGTTCGGTGACTTCCGTCTGAACCTAGGTACGCGTGAAATGTTCCGTGGTGATGAAGCGATGCCACTGACGTCGGGTGAATTCGCGGTGCTGAAAGCGCTTGTGACCAACGCTCGTGAGCCGATGTCGCGCGATAAGCTGATGAATATGGCTCGTGGTCGTGAATACTCAGCGATGGAGCGTTCTATCGACGTTCAAATCTCGCGTCTACGCCGTATGCTAGAGGATGATCCAAGCAAGCCGCGCTACATCCAAACGGTATGGGGCTTAGGTTACGTGTTCGTCCCAGACGGCAAAGAAGCGTAATTACCTCTAAGGTCTGCCGATAATACTCGGCTGCTCATATTCCACCCTCAAACCCCCTTCCTGTTTGAGGGCTGGAAACTCGCAATTAATGTTGTTCACTAGGAACAGTCCATTAGGAATTCTCCATGCGAATCCGAAGTTCATTTACACAATCCATTCTGCTGTTCATCTCTTTGCTTCTCGCTAGCCAAGTCTTTTCTTACTACGCCGTTTTTAACTACGCATTGATGCCAAGTTTGCAGCAGTTCAACAAAATTCTCGCTCACGAATTGAATCTAGTGCTCGATGAAGATGGTTTACTCAAGTCCGATGCGCCGCTCCGTCATCAACTGCTGGAAAACTTGGGCGTGACGGTACATAGCGTCGATAGCGAGATGATGAATGAGTTCAATCATGCGATGTCGATTGATTTGATGTCGGAAGAGATGACGCAAGAGCTCGGTTCTCCAACGGAAGTGCGTTTGCTGCTTGGCAGTGAAAGCTACATTCTGTGGATGCGTATCGATCAGTTGCCGAACTCCATCATCCGTATTCCGCTCTCTGAATTGCAAGAAGAAGATTTTGCTCCGCTGTTCCGTAACAGCTTGATCATGGCGCTTCTGATCATTGCTGGTGGCTGGTTGTTTATCCGCTTGCAAAACCGACCTTTGATTGCGCTAGAAAAAGCCGCGAAAGGAGTAGGTCGAGGTGAAATTCCGCCGCCATTGCCAGAGAAAGGTGCTTCAGAAATCCGCTCTGTAACTCGCGCATTCAACCAGATGTCGAAAGGCATTCAAGAACTGGAAGAAGATCGTGCGCTACTGATGGCAGGCATCAGCCACGATTTACGCACGCCACTGACGCGTATTCGCCTTGCGACAGAAATGATGTCACCTGAAGACAGTTACCTAGCCGAAGGCATCATCAGTGATACCGAAGAGTGTAACGAGATCATCAGTCAGTTTATGGACTACCTCAAGCCAGTAAATAAAGAGTCGTTTGAGCAGGTGGACATCAATACCATTACCAGCGATGTAGCAACGTCGGAAGGGGGTTATGAAGTCGAAATCGAAACTGACCTCAACCCTACGATGCCAACCGCGAAAGGCAGTCCAATCGCGATTAAACGCGCGGTGAGTAACCTTGTGGTTAATGCTCTGCGTTATGGTAATGGCTGGGTGAAAATCAGTACGGGCGTCACCGCCGACAAACAGTTGGTGTGGGTGTGTGTTGAAGATAATGGTCCAGGCATTGAGCAATCACAAATCGCACGCTTGTTTGAACCTTTTACTCGTGGTGATACTGCTCGTGGCAGTGAAGGGACAGGCTTGGGCTTAGCCATTGTTAAGCGCATCGTCAGTCAACACTCTGGCTCGGTTGTGGTACGTAACCGCAGTGAAGGTGGGTTAAGTGCGCAAATCAGTTTCCCAACCAAGTAAGCTTTCTTCGCTCAACTGATTCCAATAAAAAAGCCCAACCAAAGTCTGGTTGGGCTTTCCGATCATCCTAGTGCAAGATTATACCAATTCCATCAATTATCTGCTCATTCTTGCTGGTTAAAATCACTTATAGCAGTGTTAAAGATTTTGTAGGTAGAGTAACTAGCTAGCTGCAATCTTTGCCTTGTTCTAAGTGATTTTACCGGCGCAATTTCTTGAACATCTAATTAACGTAATTGGTATTAGGATTCTTTTATCTCTTGAGCTACCCGTTTATCTTCCTCTTCCAATTTCTCTGGAAGCAGTAGGTTCAATACGATAGCGGTGATGCCGCCTGCCGCCACACCGGTGGAAAAAATGCTCTTAATAAACTCAGGCATGAATTGCAGAATTTCTGGTTTTTGTGCAATGCCCAAACCCATTGAGAACGACAGTGCCATAATTAGGATTGCGCGGCGATCAAGGTCGACACGAGAGATGATGCGTACGCCCGCTGCGGCAATGGTACCGAACATCACGATAGTCGCGCCGCCCAAAACTGGCTCAGGAATCAGCTGAACAAAGCTTGCCACGCCCGGGAACAGCCCCAAAATTACTAGCATGCCTGAGATGAAGTAACCCACATAACGACTTGCTACACCAGTGAGCATGATGATGCCGTTGTTTTGGCTGAAGGTAGAGTTTGGGAAGCTGTTGAATACCGCCGCAATGGCTGAGTTTAGACCATCTGCCAATACGCCACCTTTGATGCGCTTCATGTAAACCGGACCTTTTACTGGCTCGCCGGAAACTTCAGACGTCGCGGTAATGTCACCAATTGCTTCTAGCGCTGTGATGAAGAAAATCAGAACCAGTGGAATAAACAACGACCAGTCGAAGCTTAAGCCGTATTGCATTGGGATCGGCAGTGCGATGAGGTCAGTTTCGCCCAGTGTTGAAGTGTTGACCATGCCCATGAAGTACGCCATGACGTAGCCAACCAGCATTGCAATTACAATTGACGCAACACGTAGGTATGGGTTCTTTGAGCGGTTAAGGATTACGATCAAGCCAAGTACTGTGCCAGCGAGAGCTAACTTGTCTAGGCTACCGAAAGAGCCATCGCCCATTGCAGCATAGCCTCCGCCCATTGATACCAAACCCACTTGGATAAGCGTCAGACCGATAAGCGTCACGACGATGCCAGATACCAATGGCGTGATGATGCGGCGTGCGTGTTCTAAAACGCGAGATAGCAGGATTTCTGCAAAAGACGCTACCAAGATAGTACCGAAAATTGCTGCCATCATGGTGCTGATGTCCGCGCCGCCAGCTTTAAGAGAAAGACCCGCACCAATGATTGGACCAAGGAAATTAAAGCTGGTGCCCTGCACTGAAAGCAAACCAGAGCCGATAGGACCAAAGGTACGAATTTGAATAAAGGAAGACACGCCAGATGCAAACAGCGACATGCTGATGATGGTGTTGGTTTGGTCAGCAGGCACACCCAAAGACTGACAAATGATCAGAGAAGGGGTGATAACGGCTACGAACATCGCCAATAAGTGCTGAAGTGCAGCAAAAATGGTCTGAGGTAGTGGTGGGCGATCGTTTAACTGATAGACCAGTTCCGAAGTTCGGTTTGAAGTTGTCATGTTTGTCTCGCTAGTCGCAATAATTCTTGCCCCAGAGCTCGCTGAATGGGAGTGCTGGGTGGAGTTGACGTTATGACCTGTGATTGCTGTTAATCAGTGTCAACTCAGGTTGGTTTGATGTGACAAGGTGCACACCATAAATTTTGAGCGCGATTATAGAGGGATTTATTCAAAAAGCAAACGTTTGCTTTGGGCTGAAAAGAAAAGGCGATAACGGAATGGTTATCGCCTTTAAGGTTTTACTTTGGGAGTTTAGTTTTTTAAGTGTTTATCGAAGAACTCACCAATTTGAGTAAGGTACTTGGCTTGGTGCTCATCATTATAAAATCCGTGCCCTTCATCGCCGATCACCATTGTTTTGTGCGGATAATTGATCGCTTTGAGCGCTTCCACTAAGGCGTCAAATTGTTCAATTGGTGCTCGTTCATCTTTGGCTCCGTGGACCAACATAATATCTGCTTTTAGCTTGTCGACATGATGAACGGGTGACATGGATTGAAGTTCTTTCTTATCACGACCGATCACTTCTTCTAGATAGTTAACGCCTGACTTGCGGTCTTTTACGTCGCCTTCAGTGTAAAGCATTTCAAGGTCATAGACGCCAAAGCTGCCGACTGCACACTGGAATAGTTCCGGTTCGACGATGGCACTTTGAAGCGCACTATAGCCACCAAAGCTACCGCCAGAAATACAGATACGATCGGCATCGGCAATACCTTGCTTGATGATATGGCGAGTGGCATCAATGATGTCGTACTGAATATTGGTACCCCATTTACGGTATCCAAGTTCTTCAAAATTATCTCCAAAGCCACCACTACCACGGAAGTTGATTTGCAGAACAGCATAGCCCTTTTGAGCTAAGAACTGGTTCTCTGGATTGAATTCCCACCAGTCACGCGGTCCGTGAGGTCCACCGTGCGGGTTCACAATCAAAGGTAGGCCCTTTTCAGCTTTACCCGGTGGAAGTGTTAGCAAAGCATTGATTTCCTGCCCGTCTCTTGCCGTGAAAGCAAATGGACGAACTTCTGCCATTTTTTTCGGGTCGTGCCATTTCTGTGCAGAGAAGAGGTATCGACCTTCGACAGGATCGGTGTTGAATAGGTAATAATCACCGGGATTACGGTCATTAAATGCTAGAGCAATGAATTTATCGCCATTTTCTGTTTGGCTAAGAATACGGACTTGATGACCTTCAAATGTCGCCAGTAGTTGCTTCAACTGCTTGCTCAGCGGGTGCTTGTCGTCCACGAAGGCATAGGTTGGATAGTCTTTTTCATATTCAATGGCGTACAGTTGCTTGGATTGCTGATCAAGCCAAAAGTTATGTGGTGAAACCTTTTCGCCGGCAACCACTTCTTTGTATTTTCCTGTTTTTAAATCAACATGGTAAATCGCTTGGGGTGAGCCGTCTTTACTTGCTGCAGCATAAATCGAATGGTTGTTTTCGGCGAAGGAAATGGGGGTAAGTTCTTCTAAATTGAGTTTGTCTAATGTCGCGATGGATTGCCACTTGTTGCCATTGCGATAGAAAGACTTGAGTTTGAGATCATCACCAGAGCCCGTTACAAAGCCGACTTGGTTATCATGGTTAACTAGGAAATAGCTGTTTCTGATAGGGGCTGACATCTGCTTGGTCGCACGCCCATTGTAGACATTGACTTTGTAGACGTCTTTTTCCTCTTCCATGTCAAATGAGCGGTTGTATGGAATCGCTGCAATCAGCATGTGCTTTTCGTCATTTGGCATTGGGTCTAACATGATGCCGAAGGCGCGAGTGGCTTTGCCTCGTTTAGAAACGCTGCTGCCGCTTTGTGGTGGTTGAGGACCGAACAGGTAGGCGGTTTTAGAACCGTCGACATTCGCGGCAACAAATTCACCTGTGGGTGAGGGTTGAGTAAACCAGCCCGTGAAGGTTTCTTTTGAAGCGACAACGCGCTCATTGTTGACCCAGTAATAATCGGCTACTTGCTCGTTGTCTGGGAATCGAAGCATGTTGGTTGGCTTCATTGTTTGTGCGTCGAGAATGACCAGCGCATCTTTACCATCCACTTTGGATTCGACCCCAAGGTATTTACCATCAGGGGAGAGTTTTGGGTTAAAAAAGCTCGACCCTTTAGCGAACAATTTCGCCATGTCTGAGGTGTCAGCAAATGCTGAACCACTACTTAGAATACAGGCTGAAGCCAACAGCCTAAGGCAGGTACTCTTCATTTCTACTCCTTGAAACGTATTTATTATCAGAGTGGAGGTTAGCAGTAGTGCTTAACTAACCTAGCCGATAGCACAACGCATCTATGTGTTGTGTTAATAAAACGTTATTGATTTTACATATTTAAAATCAATAGAATAGAAATTTAGATGTGATTTAGTTATCGAACTGGTGAAAGAAACGTCTTACTTCTAAGGCGCAGCCCGTTTACGCCTTAGAATAAATGTCACGCTCGCCTAACCAACGGTCAATAATTGCGGTCGCATTCGTTGGGTAGTTGTCATGAATGTAACGTGCAATGCGTTGAACTTCTGGAATTAAGCGCTGATCTCGCACTAGGTCGGCAATTTTAAAATCTGCCAAGCCAGTTTGTTTGGTACCAAGAAGCTCACCCGGTCCACGAATCTCTAAGTCTTTCTGTGCAATCACGAAGCCGTCGTTGCTTTCTCGTAATACGCCTAAACGTTTTTGGGCGGTTTTTGATAGTGGCGAGTGATACAGCAACACACAATGGCTCGCCACTGAACCTCGACCAACACGACCTCTAAGCTGGTGCAACTGAGCCAAACCTAAACGCTCTGGGTTTTCGATAATCATCAGGCTGGAATTGGGTACGTCTACGCCTACTTCAATCACTGTCGTTGCGACCAGCAAATGCAGCTTGTTGTCTTTGAAATCCTGCATCACCGCTTGCTTCTCAGCGGGCTTCATTCGTCCGTGCACTAGACCAATTTTTACGTCAGGCAGTTTACGTTGCAGCTCTTCTGCGGTGTCGGCAGCAGCTTGAGCCTCCAAGACTTCGGACTCATCAATCAAGGTACATACCCAATACGCTTGTTTGCCTTCGTTTAAGCAGGCATTGCGCACTCGTTCGACGATATCATCGCGTTTGGTGTCTGGAATTGCGACCGTCTGGATTGGTGTTCGACCCGGTGGTAACTCATCAATCACCGACGTTTCTAAGTCGGCATAAGCAGTCATGGCTAATGTTCGCGGAATTGGCGTTGCTGTCATGATGAGCTGATGTGGATAAGCGCCTTGTTTTGCGCCTTTCTCGCGTAGCTCTAAGCGCTGGTGGACACCAAAGCGGTGCTGTTCATCAATAATGACCAAAGCAAGATGATGAAACTCAACATGCTCTTGGAAAAGGGCGTGAGTGCCCACGACCATTTGCGCTTCACCACTGGCAATACGCGCCAATTCGGCTTCTTTGGCTTTACCTTTTAATTTTCCAGCCAGCCAACCGACCTGAATGCCCATTTTCTCAAACCAATTAGCGAAGTTAATCGCGTGCTGTTCGGCGAGCAGCTCGGTCGGTGCCATTAAAGCGACTTGATAGCCGTGTTCAATGGCTCTGACGGCAGCAAGCGCAGCAACTAGAGTTTTCCCCGAGCCTACGTCACCTTGAACAAGGCGCATCATTGGGTGCGTTTTTTCTAAGTCAGCTTCAATTTCTTTAACGACTCGTGCTTGAGCATTGGTCGGCGAGAAGGGCAATTGAGCCAGTAGTTGCTTTTTCAGCGAGTCACACGACGCCAAAGGCAATGCAACGTCCTGTTGTCCTTTGCTGCGCACTGCCAACATAGAGAGGTTCTGCGCCAGTAATTCTTCCATGATCAAACGAATTTGAGCTGGGTGTTTACCTTCATCAAACTCATCCAAATTAATGGTTGGAGGCGGTCGATGAATCGTATGCAATGCTTGCGACATGGTGATCTGGTGATTGTACAAACCGGAAGGCAGCAACTCTTGCACTGCGGCTTTATCGAGGAGTGATAAGGCTTGTTCCGTCAGGTTACGCAAAGTGATTTGACGTAACCCATCGGTGGTTGGATAAACGGGGGTTAAGCTTTGTTCCACATCCGGCTTTTGTTCACTTACATAAAACTTGTAGTCAGGGTGAACAATCTCTAAGCCCATACCACCACGCTTTATTTCACCGTAAGCGTGTACTAACTTACCATTCGAGAAATTGTTCTTCATCGCGGCAGTAAAGTTAAAAAAGCGTAGAGTAATGGTGCCATTGCCGTCGCTGATTTTTACTGTCAGCATTTTGCGTTTGCCGAAAGTAGTATCGACAGCCATGACTTTGCCCTGTACCGCTGCCCAGAGCCCAGCATGCAGCTTGGCTATTGGGTAAATGCGAGTGCGATCTTCGTAACGAAGAGGAAGGTGGAACAGTAGATCTTGAACGCTATGCAAGCCAACTTTGGCGAGTTTTTCTGCGACTTTGGCGCCAACTCCAGACAGAGAGGTTAAAGGAATAGCAGATAACATTTGGGCAGACATAGCGGGCTCAAGAAAATAGTCAACATAGCAGTATGTTAACCACGAAGCTGTGTTTTTGTACAGGGAAAAATACAGCTTCGTGAGGAGTCGAATTTCGCTCCTTCGCCGCTATTCAGGATAACAAAAGTTGATTATTTACTTTGCATCTCTTTCCACCACGATTCGTCAGCCACAATTTGGCCTTCGTCATCAAGTTGTGGATATTCTAGCCCTTTGCGTTTCGCTACTTTTGCTAAGACCGGATGTCCTCGCTCAAACAGAATGCGGTTGATGGTCTCTTTTGGCAGTGCGCTTTCATCACGTTCGTACATACCAGCGGCTTCACGCTGACGCTGCGCTTCATAAAGAATCACAGCACTGGCGACTGAGACATTTAAAGACTGCACCATACCGATCATTGGAATAATGATGTCTTGGTCTGCGAGTTTCTTCGCTTGCTCTGAAGCGCCAATTTTTTCGCTACCCAGAATGATTGCCGTTGGCTTGGTGTAGTCGATCTCACGAAAATCGACCGCGGTGTCCGAAAGGTTGGTGACCAGAACTTGCATGCCTTGTGCTTTGAGTTCGGTAATCGCAGTTTCAATCGAATCGTGAGTATCCACTTCAACCCAGTTGCGTGCCCCTGCTGAGGTGTGGGTCAGTGTGCGCATTTTGTCGGGCCAAATCGCATGAACTTTGTGTAAGCCTGTTGCGTCAGCGGTACGGATCACTGCAGAAACGTTGTTCGGCTTATGAACTTCTTCAAGGCACAGGGTGAGGTCGGTTTGGCGTGCTTTTAACACCTGATGGATGCGGTTGTAACGTTCTAAATTCATAATAAATAGAGATATAAAAAAATCGCCACCCAGAGTGTGGGTGGCGATAGAGTTTAGTTCTTTCTTCGTCTGACTCGAGTCGCCTGTGGCATGGTCTTAATCTTACGCATGATGCCAGCAAGGTGAACACGATCTTTGGTGGTTAGCAGAACGGTAACGGTGTACAAGCGACCGTCGCGTTCTTCGGTTGAAAGACCGTGAATGTTCGAACCGGTTTTCGAAATCACATTGGTCAATTCCGCTAACGCACCTTGGTTATTGAGCATATCGACTTTCAGTTCCGCGATGAACTCTTTGTCGTACTCTTCAGACCAAGCGACTGCCATGTATTTGTCCGGCTCTTTCTGGTATCCGCGAACGTTTGGACACGTTTCACGGTGAACCACAAGACCACGACCTGGCGATACGTGAGCGATAATGTGGTCATCCGGGATAGGGTGACAACAATTTGCGAAAGTCAGTAGCAGACCTTCTGCCCCACGGATTGGCAGTTTCTTGTTAGATTCGTTTGGAATTGAGCTTGTGGTGGTCAATTCATCAGTGTCACCCAATAAGCGACGTGCGATGACGATACTCATCAACTCACCCAAACCAATTGCTGCTAGCAGATCATCGACGCTTTCTAGGCGCAGATCAGTCAGCACTTCTTGGATGTTTTCTGGGTAGATTGAATCAATCGAATGACGACCTAAAGCGTGATTCAGTAGACGACGACCTAAGGTAATCGATTCTTCACGACGCATGGTCTTCAATACTTGACGAATCTTAGTGCGAGCGCGAGAAGTCACGACATAGTTTAACCAAGCCGCGTTTGGACGCGCACCTGGTGCACTGATGATTTCTACTGTCTGACCGTTCTTCAGTGCCTTACTTAGTGGGTAAGGGTTACGGTCAACACGAGCACCAACACAAGAGTTACCGACATCAGTATGTACGGCATAGGCAAAGTCGACAGCCGTTGCGCCTAATGGCAATTCAACGATACGACCTTTTGGTGTGAATACGTAAATCTCATCTGGGAAAAGATCCGATTTTACGTTTTCAATGAATTCGAATGAGTTACCAGCGCTTTGTTGTAGCTCAAGCAGGCTTTGCATCCAACGCTGAGCTTTCACTTGTGCTGTTGTGCCAGACTTGTCGCCCTTGTCTTTGTATGACCAGTGCGCAGCGACACCTTTGTCCGCCATTTGATCCATATCTTCGGTACGGATCTGAACTTCAACTGGCACGCCATGTGGACCAACCATAGAAGTATGTAGCGATTGGTAGCCGTTCGCTTTTGGTACCGCAATGTAATCTTTCATACGACCAGGACGTGGCTTATACAAGCTGTGTACTTGGCCTAGAACGCGATAACAAGTATCGGCAGTATCAACAACCACTCGGAAAGCGTAGATATCCATGATGGTGTGGAAACGCTGTTCTTTGGTTTTCATCTTGTTATAGATGGAGAACAGGTTCTTTTCACGACCTAACACGCGCGCATTTAAGCCAACATCTTCGAGTCGACCTTCAATTTCGCTGTGAATACGTTGGATCATCTCTTTACGATTACCACGTGCCGCTCTTACCACTTCTTTTAGAACGCGGTAGCGGTTCGGGTAAAGCGCTTCGAAGCCAAGCTCCTCAAGTTCCGTTTTGATATTGTGAATACCAAGACGGTGAGCCAGCGGCGCGTAGATTTCCAGTGTTTCGCGAGCAATACGGCGTTTTTTGTCGGGGCGCAGGGCACCTAACGTGCGCATGTTGTGCGTACGGTCAGCCAGTTTGATCAGGATAACGCGGATGTCTTGCACCATCGCCAGAACCATCTTACGGAAGTTCTCGGCTTGAGCCTCTTTCCTATCGCGGAATTTGAGTTTGTCCAGTTTAGATACACCATCAACCAGCTCAGCGACGGTATTGCCGAATTTCTCTTCGAGATCTTCTTTTGTAACGTCACAGTCTTCGATGACGTCATGCAGCAAAGCAGCTTGGAGGGTTTCGATATCGAGGCGCATTTCGGCCAAGATTCGAGCCACAGCGACTGGATGGATGATGTATGGTTCACCGCTTGAGCGGGTTTGCCCTTCATGGGCATCTCTTGCTACCACATAAGATTGACGCAGAGCCTCAATTTGAGGCTCTGTTAGGTATTCTTGGGCAACGTCTTTGAGGCTATCGAATAGATACAAATTATAGGCCCGGGAGGTTGTTGAATTCTAAAGTCAGAATTAACGGTTGTGAGCGATGCTGCTTACTGCCGCTAGCTCTGCCGCTTCTTGCTCTTGCTGTTCTTGACGTTCACGAGCGTCTAGAACTTCTTTAGTAATTAAACCTTCTTCGATTTCGCGTAGAGCGATAACCGTTGGCTTATCGTTCTCTTCTGGCACTAGTGCATCTTTACCGCCAGTTTGCATTTGACGAGCGCGGCGAGCCGCAATCAGTACTAGGTCGAAACGGTTGCCAACTTTTTCAACAGCGTCTTGAACAGTTACGCGTGCCATGAGGACTCCAAATAGTTAACTAAATTTTGAATGACGAGAAAGTATACAGTCTCAGCGTAATATTTACTAGCGATAAGACGTGCAACAACAATGACTTTCTATATAAGCAATATAAGCTTCCTTACCGTAATAAAGAAGCGAAAATTTGTGTTTCAGTGCAGAATTACTCTGCTAGAAGCGCATCAAGCATACCTTTATATTTAGCAGCTTGCTTTTCTTCCTTCAATCTTTCCGCACGTAGGATGGCTTTAAAGTCCATTAATGCAGTATCGAAATCATCGTTTACGATTACGTAATCGTACTCGTTGTAGTGTGAGATTTCAGATTTTGCTTCTGCCATGCGTTTTGCGATCACTTCTTCGCTGTCTTGACCACGAGTGTTTAGACGGCGTTCTAGCTCACCATTTGATGGTGGCAGGATAAAGATGCTTTTCGCTTCTGACATTTGCTCACGGATTTGACGTGCACCTTGCCAGTCGATGTCTAGGAAAACGTCGATGCCTTTGTTTAGCGTTTCTTCAATCCATACGCGTGATGTGCCGTAATAGTTACCAAACACTTCTGCGTATTCTAGGAAGTCGCCTTGTGCAATCAGAGCTTCAAACTCTTCTTTTGCAACGAAATGGTAGTGGATACCGTTTTCTTCGCCAGGGCGCATGCCACGAGTAGTATGAGACACAGACACTTTCATTGCATATGTTGGGTTACGTTCCAACATTGCTGAGATCAAGCTAGATTTACCTGCGCCGCTAGGTGCAGATACGATATAGAGAGTACCTTTGCCCATTGTACTGTTCCACTTTTGGTTGGATTGAGTGAATGCCGAAAGAAGTCTCGACCTTGTTGTCATGCCAACGACGTTTATTCACGAGATTGGTATAACGATAGCACTGGCGTTGATGATTTCTTCATCAAACTGCTTGAGATTGGTGATAAACCCGCCAGAAAAATGGAGGCGAAGAGTATCATGATCTCCCAGATGTTGCTAGCCGATCTTTTGGATCTTTGAGGTGTGGTATGAATTCCCCCTCTATATATAGAAGCGAAAAAAGGGGAAGCTTTCACTTCCCCAGGCGTGCGACTGACTCACACTTAATTTTCGGAGCAACCACAACCACTTTGGTTACTACTTTGCAGATGATGAGCGCCTATTAGCCTTGCGACTCTAGGTAGTTGATCCATGGACTCACTACTTGTCTCATCGAATCCGATTGTGCTGCTTTCTTCATTGATTTAAGCGCCTGAGTTGGCTGATTCAATTCAAAGAAAGCCATGCCGCGGATGTATTGCAATTCTGCGGCTTGCGAGCGCGATGCGTCAGAGGCAGGCGTCGCAGCAAACTTAGAAGCAGCTTGGTATTGCTTCGCTTGAATCATCAAACGGGCAATTTTTAGCTGGCTTTTTGTCTTAGGAGCCAATTGATAAGCGGTTTGATAGGTATCAATCGCATTATCAAGCTCTTTCGACTGCTGCCAAAATGACGCTAAACGCTCTAAGTTTTCTTGGTTTGTTTCGATATTACCGTTTGCCATTTCATCTTTTAGAATCTTCGCCGCGCGGTAAGGTATCTCTTGATAAGCAAGGAAGTTGACTAGACGTAAGTACTCTTTCTCTTCTTCAAACAAGCCCAGTTTGTACGCCATTTCTAAAGCAGAAAGTGCATTCTTGTCTTGGTTTAGCTCCATGTAAGTACCAGAAAGTTGCATCCAGTAGCGCTTTTTCTGTGGGTACTTAGTGGTTAGGATCTTAAGAACACTAGCAACGCTCTTCATTTGACCTAGCTCGTAATGAGAAGCCATCAGAAGCATGTACCACGATTCACTTGGATTCTTCGTCATTGCAATCGCTTTTTTAGTTGGTGCGATTGCTTTACGGTAGTCTTCCATTTGAACGTAAGCACTTGCTAGCGTGATGTAAGCGTGTGCTTGTGGTTTTTCTTTCGTTGTTTCAGCTACGGCAAACCACTTTTCCATGGTTTTAACCGATTTCTTAAACTGTTCTTCAGCAAGATATAACTGAGCAAGGCTGTAACGAACTTGCTGTGCAACGGGTACTGGAAGAGCATCCAGAGAAAGCGCTTCTGCAAAGTACTTAGATGCCTTTACATAGTCGTCTCTCATTGAGTACAAGAAGCCCATCTGTTGCAGCAGTACTGCACGGTCATACTTCTTTGAAGTTTTACCGAGTGCCTTGTTCAACCTTTCGATTGCATCAGAGTATTTCTCAGTCGCAATCAGTTCTTGAACTTTGTTAACGACTTTAAATGTTTTATCAGAAAGCTGTGGCGAATCTTTGGCAACAACAGGTGTGCTAAGCACACCCATTGTTAACGCAACAGAAGCCAGCAATGTCTTGAGTAATTTCATATTGTGACTCCCTAGTTGGTGGTGAACTCAATTTCTTGAGCCATGCGCGAGGCCACCGGTTGTCCATCAACCATCTTAGGTTTGAAAGTCCATTTCGATACGGTCTTTCTTGCTGCTTTACCTAAACCAAGTCGACGAGGTGTCTCTTTTACTACCTTGATGTCTTCAACCGCGCCGCGAGCGTTAACGGTGAATTCAATCAATACCACGCCTTTCTCTAGACCTGACTTCGCCGCTTTACGAGGCATTTGAGGTTGGAAAGTCGCCAATGGTACTGGACCACCCGATCCCGCAACTGAACCACCGCCCTGAGAGTAGTGACCAAGTACTGAGCCACCCGTAACATTAACTGGTAGATCAAGTTTCGGCATGTCCATCGGGATTTGATCCATCACCGGTTTGACCGTTGACGTCACCTTCATTTCAGGTGGCGGTGGCGGACGCTTCGGCGGTGGTGGTTTTGGTAGTTCGCGCTTTTTCTCCTGTATTTTTTCGTCCGGTTTAATGCGAATGAATTCAACCATACGTAGATCATCATTCGACACTAGCTCGTGGCGCTCTTTGTTTACTAGCTTGTCCATCCCCCAGAACAATCCGAGGGAGACAATGAGCGCCAGTGCAATTGAGGCCAGATACCGCATAGGCTTAATCCTTATTGGTTGCGGCAATGGAGATGCTTTCTACACCTGCCATCTTAATCTGGTCCATAACCTTCACGACTACACCAGCGTTAGCTTCAGTATCCGCTTGGATAACAACTGCACCATCTGGGCTTTCTGCACGTAGACGTTCGATGTTTGCACGTACGGCGTCTACTTCGATGCGACGTTTATCAACCCAAACGTCACCAGCGGCACCAATGGCAACCATGATGTTACCTTTCTTCACGGTTTGCGCTGAGCTAGCCGTTGGGCGATTTACTTCTAGACCGGCTTCTTTAACGAACGATGTTGTTACGATAAAGAAGATCAACATGATGAAGACGATGTCGAGCATCGGTGTCATATCGATAGCAGCTTCATCACTGCTGTCATTGCTATAGCGTCTCTTCATGACCTATACCTCTAATTCCGTTTACTCAGGCAATGTGCTTTAGCTTGTCTTCAAGCTTCTGCGTGGTGACTTTGGCTAAATGATCAAGACGAGTACTAAAGAACAGTCCTGATAGTGAAGCCACCATTCCCGCTAATGTTGGGATTGTTGCCTTTGAGATCCCCGAGGCCATTGCTCGAGGGCTTCCTGTACCTGTAACCGCTAAGATATCGAATACTTGAATCATGCCGACAACGGTGCCGAGTAGACCAAGTAGGGGACAAAGCGCAATCAGTACTTTAACGATTGGTAGTCCCTTTTTATTCTCAATATCCTGACGAGAAACGATTTCTTGTCGGATCATCTTAGCGTTCCAGCTTTTATGTTCTGAGCGCTCTTCCCAAAAGCCAACGGCTTTTTTCATTGCTTTTGGAGCGACGGCAGCGAAGTAAAACCAACGTTCTAGCAATACTGCCCACAACATGAAGCTGAGGATAAAGATGGCGACGAGTACATCACCACCCATTCCCAAGAAGCGTCTGATTGATTCAAGTTCTCCAACTAACCACCACATAACGCCTCCTTAGCTTTCGGCTTTATGCAGTTTTTCCTGATAGCGAGCGATGAAGCCTGCACTCTGTTCTTCAAGAGTTTGAACCAAACGACGACCTTTACTGTGTACGATGGTGTACAGGAACAGTAGAGGAATTGCGACAACCAGACCAAGCATCGTAGTAACAAGTGCTTCTGAGATACCGCCAGCCATTAGCTTAGGATCACCTGTACCAAATAGTGTGATTGCTTGGAACGTACCGATCATACCCATAACCGTACCCAGTAGACCTAGAAGTGGTGCTACAGAAGCGAACAGTTTGATTGAGCTGATAAAGCGTTCAATGCTCGGTGCGTTACGTAGGATGATTTCGTCCAGTTTCGCTTCAAGATCTTCAAGGTTGTCACCTTTGTGTTCTTGGTAAGCTTGGATAACTTCACCCAGAGGGTTGCCAGGAATAACAGTGTCTGATTTCGCTTGCTTACGCATTTTGCCACCGATAACGAGTAGGCGTAGGTAACAAACGAGTGCGATCAGTGCACCAATTGCACCCATAGCTAGGATTACGTAACCAACGATACCACCTTGGTCAATACGCTCCTGAACGGTAGGGCTTTGTACTAGTAGAGATAGAATCACACCACGAGATGGGTCGATAAATAGTGGTTCGTATGTGCCTTCTGCTGCTTCAAAACCGCCAACTAGGCGAGTGATGTTCTTGCTCGGTTGACGTGATAGCTCTTCGAACTTACCAGTTTGAGGTACGTAAGTTACGTATTTGCCATCTGCGATTGCGTTAAACTCACCCACTAGGGTTACGTCACGTACCGCTTCTTTACCTTCGCCGTATACAACGGTCGCTTGAGCTGTTGTTGTATCACCTGATGCGACTACTTGTTGTAGGATTGTGTGCCAAAACGCTTCAAGTTCTTGCGTAGATGGCAGTTCTTTACTTTCCGCTAGTTTAGAAAGTAGTACGTCACGCTCAGGGAAAAGAACGGCGTTTTGCGAAGCTGCAAATAGACCTTTAAATTCCCCCGCATATTGGCGAACCACACCAAACATCTCACCTAAAGTACCTGAACGAACGCGAAGTGTTTCAGTTAGCTCAGTTAGCTGCTTGTCGTTTTCATCAAATGTTGCTTTTAGCTCATCACCAAGTGCTTGTTGGGCAGCTAGCTCGTCACGAGCTTGTTGTAGCAATGCAGCTTGCTTGTCGCGGTTGTTTTTGAACTCAGCTTCACGAGCTTTGTTCTCTTTTGATTCAACAATACTTTCTGATTTTACGTTTTTCAGTAGCTCAGATAGGTTTTTAGGTGCTTCAGCTTGCGCACCAGAAATCATGAATAAGCTCGCTAGCAAACCAGCGGCTAGAGTTTTGAATCCTTTCATTTCTTATTCCTCCCCAGCAAATACAGGCAGTTTGATCAGCGCTGGTGGCGCTTGTTTCTTAGCGATACGAAGGCCTTGCTGTACAGCGATACGGTAGTTTTCAGGTAGTGATTCCCATTGACGGGTTTGTTGATTCCACATGCCTGTTTCACCGCCATCCGGAGATTGGAATAGAAGCGCAGTACGACCAATACGTAGGAAGTCGTAAGTCACGGTTTCACCGTTGCGCTCTAGGCTAGCTTTGTAAGATTCAATGGAGCGAGAGAAGCCTTCTTCGATTTGATACGCTTCCATCACTTTACGGAATTTTTCTGAAGTCGTTACATCTGCACGATCCATTAGGTCACGCAGCTCAGTAACACGTTTGGTGCGCTCTTCTTTTTGAAATGGAAGATCAAGAGTAACGAACTCATCTAGGGCATCGATCATTTTAAGCGTTAGAGGTACAACTTCTGTCGCTGTTTGGTCGATTTGAGCAATCTGGTTGTTTAATGAATCCAACTCGCCTTGTTGCGATTGAACCATACGATTGATTTGCTCGTTGTAGACTTTCATGCTGTCGATTTGGCGAAGCAAGCCTTTGTATTCAGCTAGCATGCTTTCCGCGCTTTCAGCATATCCGTCGATTTTTTGTTGAGAAACTTGTGCAGAGGTGTTGGTTTTTGCTTGAGTAGAAATTACCGAACCTGAATCTGCCGCTATAGAACCAGCACTTACAGACAGCAGTGCAGCGGTAATAGCACTCACGCCAAATCTCTTTAACGTCATAGTAGCATCCTTGTCAGTGTATAAAGTCAGTCGATAAGGGCGCGGGAAAGCCCCGCGCCAAAAAGGTTTTTAGAAGCCGTATTCAAGTTGTAGGTAGTAGAAACGGCCTGTGTTGTCGTGGAATGCGAAGTGGTAGCCTTCTGCTTCATTGTAGAATGGCGCCAATTCGTCAGTTACGTTACGGATACCAACAGCAATCGTTGCATTTTCGATACCTGTGTACGCAAGTTGTGTATCCCAAGTTGTTAGAGCGTCAACTTCAGAGTGCTCTGCAGTCTCGTAACGAGTGTCGTAAGAGTGCGTGTAGTTCACGATGTTTGTGAATGCGAAGTCTTCGTAGCCGTAACCAAGCGTTGCTTTACCTTTGAAGCGAGGACCACCGAAGTAAGTACCAATGTAATCTTCTAGGTTGCCGTCTGAGTCACTTTGCTTGTACTCAATGTTGTAAGTACCAGCTAGTTTCACTAGGAAGTCACCGTAGCTATCAGTTGATAGGTCGTACTTCACTTCACTATCGATACCGCTTACTTGTTGCTTAGCAACGTTCACGTACTCATCTAGGATGTAGTCGATATCACCGTTCGCTTTACGAACAACGTTAGGGCTGTTTTCGTCGATAAGCTTCTGTGCACCTAGTGTGTCGATCTTGTCATCGTTCACAATGTAGAAGTAATCAACTTTTACAGAGAGGTCTTCAAGCGGCTCGATTACAGTACCGATGTTGAATGACTGTGCTGTTTCCGCATCTAGGTCTTTGTTACCTTGGCTAACAACGCGGTATTGACCACGAGTGTCAGTTTGCGGGTCGTAAAGTGTTTGGTAGCTTGTAGATGCACCCGCGTTAACTTCTGGTAGAGTCGGTGCTTTGAAGCCGTGGCTGTATGATGCACGGAATAGCACTTCATCCATTGGTTGGTAACGAACTGCCACTTTCGGGCTGAATGCTGAACCAAAGTCGCTGTAGTGCTCTGCACGACCAGCAAGTTGTACTTCCACTTCTTCGATAACCGGTGCAACAAGTTCTACGTAACCTGCAAATACAGTACGGTCACCATCAGAGCTTGTGCCACCACTACCAACGATTTGGTTTGCTTCAACACTTGCGTCTGGCGTATCAGAACCTGCTTCGTAACGGAACTCACCACCCACAGCAACGTATGCGTCACCGCCTGATAACTCGAATACTGGGAAAGAAGCACCAGCATTGATGAAGCCAAGTTTAGATTCACCCTTACGTTTTGTTTCAACGCGAGCACCGTCTAGTGATGATGATGGGTTGTTCGTAACGAATGGGTTGTAAGCACCGCTGTCGATCGCCGCTTGGTAGCCTGCGATTGTTAGGTAGTTCTTACCTACGTTTTCGGTTTCTGTGTAGTGGTAACCAGCATCAGCTGTCCAGTCTACGTCAGTATCAAACCAGTTTGCGTAACCTTCTGCACCTGCCACAACGCGGATAGAATCTGTTGTGATTTCGTTGATACGGTTACCAGCTTCAAGAATACGGTGACGCATAGTGACGTCTTCACCGTACGTGTTGTTCGGGTTGTCTTTCGAGATAGTCACGTTTTGGAAGTCTGGCGTCGGTGCCGAGATAGTTGTTGACTCAACTCGGTTTAAACTTAGCTCCGCAAACAGGTTGGTATCTTCGTTTAGTTGGTGGTTAAGGCTAGTTAGGAAGTTGTAACGATCACTTTCTGGGATCATTGCAATTTCTTCGTTGTAGTTGTAGTTACATTCTGCGCTACCACCAGTACATAGTGATTCCCATGTACCATCTTCTTTGTAAACACGACCTGGTGTACCTGCAGAGCTACGCCAGTCATAACCACCTTGAGAAGAGTGGTCAGCAGTTTTCGTGTTTGGACGATCTTTCATCATGATGTTGCCTTTTTGGACAACGTTTAGAGACGCCATGATGTTTGTTGCGTCATTGAATGTTTTACCGCCAGTTAGCGTAACATCTAGGTCTTCACCATCGCTGTAAGATGTTTGACCACCGTTTAGGCGAACATCAAAGCCTTCGTAGTCACGCTTAAGGATTACGTTTACTACACCACCGATAGCATCTGAACCGTAGATTGCTGATGCGCCATCTTTAAGAACGTCGATACGCTCAACAGCTGAAAGTGGGATTGAGTTTAGGTCAACGAAAGTGTCGTTTAGGTTTTGTGCAAACGCGTAGTTTGCTACACGGCGACCGTTAAGTAGAACTAGAGTACGGCTCGCACCAAGACCACGAAGAGAAACACCAGAAGTACCTGCAGCAAAACTGTTAGTAAATGAGCTGCCGTAGCTGCCTGCACCATTCTGTGTTAGTCCACGTAGAACATCATCTACGCTTACAGCACCCATCTTAGCGATGTCATCTGCTGTATATACGTCTACTGGGTTTGGACCTTCCATGTCCGTAGTGGAGATACGTGAACCTGTTACCTTCATCTTCTGAAGTTGTTCAACTTGCTGCTCTTCTGCCTGTGCTGCTAGAGGTGCCACTGCTGCGGTTCCCAGTGCAAGGCTGATCGCAACAGATAAAGCGGTTGTGTTTTTATACATCCTTGTTGCTCCGATTATTATTATTTCCTATGTCTGGCCATATAACGACCAATTGTGACGTTAATATTTCGTTAACGTTCGGAACATGTATACCTGAGATGAAAAAAGGAAGTCAAACCAGTGGTAAACAGAGATAAAGAAATGTAAAAAAGATGTAAAAAACCAAAAGTGACCTAAATCACAGAATAATTTACTGCATGACGTTTATAAATCGAGATCAAATCTTAATAAAACACCGTATTTTGTGTTTCTTGTAAACACTAATGACTTATATCGCCTATGGATTTTAAGTGGGCGATTAGCACTGAAAATGGATGTATATCTAGAGAATAATTCTGATCTATGCTTTTTACGGAATGGTAGGTATGTTAACTCGCTCGCACTGGATGGTATCAGAATATGATACCCACCGTTATCAAAGGGCTCACTCGTATTTTTGGGTCAAATATCGCTTAGGTGGTTTTGTCTATTTATTCTGGATATCTGCATGTTTATATAGGCTTTTGGCTCTAAAGTGCCTAGATTGATATTCTGTATGAATTGTTTTTGTGGTTTTTTATAATTATTTACAAAAACATTTCTGTTTTTCGACATCGGAAGAAGTTTGTCATGTTTTGGATTCAAACACTTGAAGCTTGCTCGGATTCAAGATAAATATGACGCTGAAATTATTGCAGTAGTGGAAAAAACTGACTTTTGAAACTCAGGGAGTGTGTTTCAACAGCTTTAGTTACTACGGGATAGAAATGCACCATTTTGGGCCGGATCTTTCCTCTCCAACCCCGCCTAATAATGGACAGTAGACAAGGAGCAAGTTGTATATGCTGTCGTACTTTTTACGTCGATTGGCGTTGGTGATTCCAACGTTTCTCGGAATTACCATTCTTATCTTTGCTATCACGCGATTCGTACCTGGTGGTCCGGTTGAGCGCATGCTGTCTCAAATGCAAGCGCAAGGTGATGGTGCCGCATCAATGACTTCTGCGGGTGGTAACACCGCTCTTTCCGATGACCAAATCGCGGAGCTTAATGCTTTCTATGGTTTAGATAAGCCAGTTATGGAAGCGTATGTTGAATGGCTGAGCCGCTTAGTGACGTTGGACCTAGGTGAGTCAACACGTTACTACGAGCCAGTATCAGACATGATTGCGGAGCGTCTACCTGTCTCCTTATTCTATGGTGGGATGACCTTCTTTATCAGTTACTTTATCTCTATCCCACTTGGTTACTATAAAGCGTTGAAGCACGGTTCCGTGTTTGACTCCGCGTCTTCTATTCTTATTTTCGTTGGTTACGCCTTGCCTGGGTATGTGGTAGGTGTCCTCCTTATTACCTTGTTCAGTTATCACCTAGAGTGGTTCCCGATGGGAGGCTTCGTTGGTGATGATTTTGATGACTATGAGACCTTTTTTGAGCGAGCGAAAGACATTATGTGGCACGCGGTGCTGCCTTTGATCTGTTATCTCATCGGTGATTTTGCAACGTTGACGATGACGATGAAGAACAACCTAATGGAAAACCTATCATCTGATTACATTCGTACTGCCATTGCGAAAGGTTTGCCATTTAAGAAAGCGGTACGTAAGCACGCACTACGCAATAGCTTAATTCCTATCGCCTCTCACTTCGGTAACTCTCTGTTGTTCTTTATGACAGGTGCATTCCTTATTGAAGTAATTTTCAACATTGATGGCATCGGTCTGCTTGGCTATGAGTCCATCATGGAGCGCGATTATCCTGTAGTAATGGGCATCGTAGCTATCAACGCGGTATTACTGCTGATCGGTAATATCATTTCAGATATCTGTGTTGCTTTAGTCGACCCACGTGTGAAGTTTGGAGCGTAATATGATTAAAGTTAGCCCGTTAACTCAAAAGAAAATCCGCCACTTTAAAGAAATCAAACGTGGTTACTGGTCATTTGTGATCTTATCGACCATGTTGATCCTTTCTCTATTTGCGGAGTTGTTGATCAACAGTAAAGCGCTTGTCGTCAAATACGACGGTAGCTTTTACTTTCCTGTGGTGAGTGATGTGCGTTTAGGCAGCGAGTTTGGTCAAGCGTCTTCCAGTGAAGCGGATTACCGCGAGCTGCAAAAAGTCTTCGAAGCGGAAGGTGGTGATAACTTCGTTATTCTGCCGATTGTGCCGTGGAACCCGTACGAGCAAGATTTTAGCGGTAACTTCCCGCCAACGGCTCCAGATGCTGAGAGTAAACACTACCTTGGTACGGACGTGATTGGCCGAGACATCTTAGCTCGATTGGTTTACGGCTTTCGAACGGCGATGGGGTTTGCCTTGCTGACAATGGCAATCTCGTATGCGATTGGTACTGCTGTTGGCTGTGCGATGGGCTTTTGGGGCGGTAAGTTTGACCTGTTTGTTCAACGTTTGATCGAAGTGTGGTCTATGGTGCCGTTTTTGTACGTCATCATGATTTTAGTTTCGATAGTTCAGCCCACATTCACCTTATTCGTTGCCATCAACGTACTCTTTGGATGGATGGGGATGACGTGGTACATGCGTACCATGACTTATAAAGAATCAGCTCGTGAATACGTGATGGCTGCGCGCGCACTTGGTGCATCCACTGGACGTATTCTATTCAACCACATCTTGCCAAATACCATGGTTATGATTGTGACTCTTGCACCATTTACTATCGCTGCAAACATCACTGCACTGACGGCACTGGATTACCTAGGTCTTGGTTTGATGCCTCCAACGCCAAGTTGGGGTGAGTTGTTGCAACAAGGTAAGTCGAACCTAGACTCGCCATGGATCGTTGCATCAGTAGTGAGCTCGATTGTTCTGGTACTGGTTATGGTGACCTTTATCGGTGAAGCGATTCGAGCAGCATTCGACCCGAAAAAATTCACACGCTATGTTTAAGCATGCATTGTGAGCAAAACATAAAAAAGGGAAGTTTTATGAAAAAAATAATTTTAGCGTCCACGCTAAGCGCCCTAAGTTTTGGTGCGATGTCAGCGACGCTTCCGACTGACTTAAACTGGCAAACGAACTGGGATGAGCCGCAATATGGCTCTCCTGAAGCAAAGCGTGGTGGGACTTACCGCACTTATATGTCGAGCTTTCCCCAGACTCTACGCAGTGTTGGTCCTGATGCTAACTCTGGCTTACGCTCTTTCATCTTGGATGAAACGCCAGGGTTGGTGGTTCGCCACCCAGATACGCTTGAATTCATCCCAGAGCTAGCCAATGAGTGGGCATTAGCGGGTGACAATAAAACGGTTTATTTCAAACTGAACCCACAAGCTAAATGGTCGGATGGCAAGCCAGTCACGGCAGACGATTTTGTTTTTATGCTTAAGTTTTACCGCTCGAAAGACATTTTAGAGCCTTGGTACAACGACTATTACAACAAAACGGTAGCTGATGTTATCAAATTTGACGATCACACCTTCGCCGTGAAGGCTGCGAAAGAGCTCAACCCAGAAGAGTTGTTGTTGAGAATGGGGGCGCTACGTCCTCGTCCTGCTCATTTCTATGCGAATCCGAAGAAAGACGCGAACGGTGACGGCATTCATGATGATTTTGTGCGCTACTACAACTTTAAAAGTGAACCAACGACCAGTGCTTATTACTTAGCGGATATCAAAAAAGGTAAAAGCGTTACCTTTAAGCATGTAGGAGAGGACTGGTGGGGTTACACCAACAAGTACTACGAGAATCGCTATAACGTCGACAAAATTCGTATCACGGTTATCCGCGATAGTGATATTGCGATGAAGCACTTTGAAAAAGGTAAGTTGGACGCATTTGCGTTGGTTTTGCCAAGTCTATGGCATGATAAATCCAATACTGCCCCTTACCAAAAGGGTTACATTGAGAAGTTCTGGGGTTACAACCAATATCCCGTTGGTGCAGGTGGCGTGTGGATAAACACTGCTATGCCTCTACTTGATGATTTAAATATTCGCAAAGGGATCACTTACGCGACAGATTTCGACGGCATGATTGAGAATGTTATGCGTGGAGACTACAGCCGTAAACCCAACCCAACAGGCTTTGGGCATGGTAAGTACACTTTACCAGATGTGAAAGCGCCCAAGTTTGAACCAGAAAAAGCGGCGGTAGCGTTTGAAGCTGCAGGCTTCGATAAGATTGGTTCCGATGGTATTCGCGTGAATGATAAAGGTCAGCGTTTGAGCTTTGAATTGACGTACTCCTCTCCAGTTCATACACCGCGTATTGCTTTCTTACGTGAACAGGCAAAATTGGCAGGGTTGGACATTGAGCTGAAGCTGATTGATGGTTCATCGATGTTTAAGTATGTACGTGAGAAAAAACACGAACTTGCTTTCTTTGATATGGGTACTTCGGAAATCCCAACTTACTGGGAATACTTCCATTCCGTGAACGCCAACAAACCGCAAACGAACTCATTCACTAACTACAGCACGCCAGAGTTAGATGAAAAGATCATTGCGTATCGCTTTAACATGGACATGGATAAGAAGATCCAACTAGGTCATGAGATTCAGCGAGACATTATTGATGCGCACGTGATTGTTTCTGGCTACATGGTTCCTTACGTTCGTTATGGACACTGGCGTTGGTTGAAATTGCCAGAGAAACCAATGAATCGAATGACAGAAGCGTTGTTTAGTGGCGGAATTATCGGTGATGGCACGTATTGGATCGACAAAGACGTGAAGAAAGAAACCCAGAAAGCGATGAAGTCGGGTAAAACCTTTGAACCTGTTGTTGTCGTTGATGACACGTATAAGCTGTAAGGATGTGTTATGGAAAACGATGTAATCCTGAGTGTTAAAGACCTTGAGGTTGAATTCACTACTGATGATGGTCCGGTAAAAGTGCTGCATGGTGTGAATTTTGATGTTCGCGCTGGTCGTACGCTAGGCCTAGTAGGTGAATCCGGTAGTGGTAAGAGTGTTACCTCCATGTCTATCATGGGGCTGTTGCCAAAACCTTATGGCAATATCGTCAATGGTGAGATTGATTACCGTGGTACTAATTTAGTTACCTTACCAGCAGAAGAGATGTATGCCATGCGTGGTGACCGCATCTCAATCATCTTTCAAGATCCAATGACAGCGTTGAATCCAGTTCATTCAATCGGTCGTCAGCTTTGTGAAGTGCTAGAGCTGCATCGACCTGAACTTGGTAAGAAAGAGCGTGAAGCTTACGCGATAGAAATGTTGGCGAAAGTGAAAATTCCGATGCCGGAAAAACGCTTGAATGAGTACCCGCATAATCTATCGGGTGGTATGCGTCAGCGTGTGATGATTGCGATGGCGTTGGCGTGTAAACCAGACATTCTTATCTGTGATGAGCCAACTACGGCATTGGATGTAACGGTACAGGCGTCTATTCTTGAACTAATGAATGAACTTCAAGAAGAAACGGGTATGGCGATGATCTTCATTACTCATGACCTTGGTGTTGTTGCGGAAGTGTGCGATGACGTGGCAGTCATGTATGGCGGTCGTATTGTCGAAAAAGCTGAAATTTTCGAACTGTTTGACAACCCGCAACACCCGTACACAGAGCGTTTGATGGGTTTGATGCCAAGTTTAGATAATGAACCTAAGCAGATGATCGACATTAAACCGATTGATGCCAGTATGTTTGCTAGCTAACAGGTGCAAAGTGAACAAGTCATAAAAGAGGATGTTATGGCAAAAGAAGTATTAAGAATTGAAAATCTTAAGCAGCACTTTGTATCTGGTAAAGGACTGTTTAAGAAGGGATATACCATTAAAGCTGTTGATGGTGTGTCGTTGTCAGTAGGTCAGGGCGAGACCCTTGGGCTCGTCGGTGAGTCTGGTTGTGGAAAAAGCACACTAGGCCGTACGATCCTAAAGCTGTACGAACCGACAGAAGGTAAGATTTTCTTTGAAGGTAAAGACATTACCAAGTTTTCCGTCAAAGAAATGCGTTCGTTACGTAAGGACATGCAGATTGTCTTTCAGGACCCAATGGAGTCACTCAATCAACGTCATACGATTGGTATGATTCTCGAAGAGCCGTATGTGATTCATAAGATTGGTACATCTGCAGAGCGAAAACAGTGGGTGAAGGAGTTGCTTGTAAAAGTCGGTTTACCTGAAACCGCTGTAAACCGTTATCCACACGAATTTTCTGGCGGTCAACGTCAGCGTATCGGTATTGCTCGTGCCATTGCGCTAAAACCTAAATTGCTCATCTGTGATGAGTCGGTCTCTGCATTGGATGTGTCTGTTCAGGCGCAGATCTTGAATTTGTTACTGCAACTTCAGCAAGAAATGAACCTTGCAATCATCTTTATCTCTCATGATTTGTCTGTGGTGAAACATGTGTCTGATAAAGTGGCGGTGATGTATTTTGGTAAAGTAGTGGAAGCAGGTAACGCGAAGGAAATCTACGCAAACCCTCAAAATGATTACACCAAGAAACTCTTGTCCGCGATTCCGATTACACACCCGAAATATCGCAAGAAAAAGCGTTTAGCAGAAAAAAAGCAGCAAGTGGCGTAACGCCATCCGCTGAGTAAAATCATCATCGAAAAACGCTCCAATTGGTTGGAGCGTTTTTATTATGTGTGTTTTTTCTCGCTGAGAGAGGGCGCTCTTCAGCTTCTTGAAAAGAGCGTGCTACACTGCAAACTTATTCCTTTGATTTGTTTGGATAGTTGGCTATGCCGTCGCATTTACCTAAATCATTCAGTCGTCCATTTCTGAAAATCTTTCATGTGCTTGAAGCCGTGCTTCTGGTCGCCATTACTTTGGCAACTGTGTGGGCGATGGTGGAAGAGTTTATCCACATTTATGTACAAAAGCGTGTATCGCTTGATGACATCTTATTGATGTTTATTTATTTGGAAGTGCTCGCCATGGTCGGGCAGTTCGTGATGAATGGTAAGATACCCGTTCGTTACCCAATTTATATTGCCATGATGGCCATTGCTCGCTACATCACGCTTGGTATGAAAGAGCTCGATTCCGTGATGATAGTATGGCTCTCTTTAGCTGCGTTTATTCTGGCTGCGGCAACCTTGGTTATTCGAGTTGGTCATCATTATTGGCCGTATATAGATAATCAAACCGCCGAAAAAGACGAATGATGTTAAGCCTCGCTTCAGTGCGAGGCTTTATTTTTGCGTGAAGGGAAATCACATCCAAATGGCTTGGGGGGTAAAAAAGTGTAAAGTCATCTCAAGCCATCTTGTTTCTTGCTCTATTGATGAGTATCTTCACACTAACCTTTTCTTTTTCTGCCTGTTTGATGAGATATTGTGATGCTAGCGAAAAGCACATCGACAATTTACTTTCTGCTGAGTGTCTTGATTGCTTTTGCGCTTTCAAGCGGTCTCGCTCGTGCAGAAATACCATCAACGGCGAATCACATGGCGATGGCTGATTCTTTGCATATTAGCTACTGTGATTTGACCTTTGGCTCGGTAGAAAAGAACGAGTCAGGTTGCTGTGAACCGGGCGGAACATGCTTTGAAAAGCAGTGTTGTTCTCATGGTCACACATCGGGGACGGCTGTTGTTGAAACTCAGCCAAGATCTTATGAAGCGCCTTACAGAGATGAACTGGCGATAAGCAAAATCGCGCTCTATACCAGTGCAGACATGCACTCTCACTATCGTCCTCCGATAGCTTAATTCCTATCTCGCAGCATTTCGCTGCCAACAACTTTACTGCACGTAATGCCGTGCGAATTTGTTACGCGTGTAAATAGCTTTCTATTTGCACCATCCTGTGATGGGAATGAAAAATGAAAACCAATCTAATTGCTCGTACCGAGCAACTTGCTGTGCGCCTGCCACACCTTGTTACCAACGGAAAATCGGGAGGTCGTCATGACGCATAAGCATTTACCAATCATCTTATTTGTGTCTGTGTGTTTGATTTGGGGCACCACGTGGTTTGCGATGGAAGTGGCGGTGCAAACTATTCCGCCCATCTTTGCTACCGGTCTGCGCTTCCTGATCGCTGCGCCGCTATTAATCATGTTGGCGAAACACCTCAAACAACCTTTGTTCTTCCCGAAAGGGAAAGTGTTCTGGATGTTTGTTGTCGCGATTTTCTATTTCGCGATTCCATTTACCTTGATGATTTTTGGCGAACAGTATATTTCATCGGGTCTTGCCTCGATCATCTTCGCCAATATGCCAATCGCAGTCATGGTGACATCAAGCCTGTTCCTTGGGCTTAGGTTACGTAAATCTCAGATTGCCGGTCTTTTGGTGGCGGTTCTGAGCTTAATTCTGATTCTGGCGAAAGAGATGAGTTTAGGTGGCGAGGATTATCTGCTGGGCTTTCTCGCTTTAGGTGGGGCGGTCGCGATTCATGCGGTGATGTACGTGTTTGTTGAAAAGTTCTGTAAAGGCATTCCAGTGCTGACTTACAACGCCTTTCCAAGCTTTGTTGCTTCAGCCTTGCTCTTTATCACCTCACTGATCGTCGAACAGCCGGATCTTTCTCAGTTCTCGTTGGATTCGATTACCGCTGTGATTTATCTCGGTATGTTTGCCAGCGTTGGTGGCATTGTGGCGTACTTTAAGCTTGGACAAGTGTCGACGCCGTTTACCGCCTCGATCTGTTTTCTGTTTTTCCCGTTGATTGCGCTTAGCCTTTCAACATGGATTGTGGGTAACAGTTTGTCGTTGGTTTCTGTCGCTCTGCTGCTGCCATTATTGGGCGGTATTTTTGTCACTAAAGCTGAACCTACTTTCTGGCAGCGTTTTCGCCTGAAGTCTGCAGAGCAAAAGCCTGTGCTATGTGAACATTGTATGAAGAATATCAATGCCTAACATAGGCTAAACATCATGAAAAAGCCCCATTTGATTGGGGCTTTTGACGTATTGCTATTTACCTTGCTCGTTACGCAGATACATGATGGCAACCATGCTAAAGCCAATAAATTGCCATAGATATTGTCCATCACTTGCACCTGTAATGGTTTGGGTGAAAGCCATACAACCCGTTACGAACAGAGATGCAAAAGCTGCATAGAGTAGCCACGGACGTTCTTTACCAGCCATAAACTCGCCTGCCAGCACCGAGCGAATCACCAATAAAAACGGTAAGCATTGCAAAGCAATGAGAATCGGGAACATAAAGTCAAACGTTGGGCTCAGCAGTGCATGACCGACTTGGCTCTTATCCCACGTTCCAACGATATAACCTTTCCAGCCAGCCCAAGTATCACCTGCATAGGCGGTATCAGGCGTGATGATGCCAAGTAGCACACCCATCACTTTATCGATAAAGCCATTTTTGAACCAAAAGACGAACAGAAAGATCTGGATTGGAATGATCTGAAAAGCAAACTTCTTCAACATGTGTGTATCCCAAGAAATGAATGATTTGGTTTACAAGTATGTGGAAGGTGCGTTTTTTACGCTTGATGCAAGGCAAGCGAGTTGAACTCCAAACAAAAATCAAACATCCAGAATATCCATCAGCATTGGGGAGGCTGACTTAACAATAGGCGAGAGCAGCGATTTTTCGTTCTGGCTTATTTGAGGCTATTCTGCTGTTTGGAATAGGTTTGCTTTTTGTGAAGATTCAATAAGATCAAACATTTGACCGTTATGCTCTTTTTTCATCTCCGTATAGCGTTGGTAATTGTATTGCGAGCCTTTCGGGTTATCTGCGAGTTTGTCAGCCACGCTGAGTAAGTAGAAACTGATTGGGCTTGGCGTGCTTTCTGCTGCATAAAACAAGTAGGGGAAGGCTTGATTCGGGTGCTGGTTGATAAGTAAAGCAAGCCCCAAAGTGAGATTGGCAATATCACAGCGTGGGTTCAGTTCGAACGCCTGCTTAGCTGAGTGAAGCGCCTGTTCGCGATCTTCTTGTTTGTGCTCGCGTAAGTAAGCTAAAGATTCAGAATAAGACAACAAAGCACTGACCAAGTAGCTGTCTCGCCCTTGTTGTTGAATCGTATTTAGCTGCTGAGCAATATCCGAAAAAGCGGGACCACCCTTACCTTGATAGAAAAGAGAAATCCCTTCAGAGATCACTTTCCAATCGTCATAGTTACTGATGGAAGTCACGCGGTGGCTAGCCACTTCGTAGTCGGAACTCATTGGTGCAATGATGGCTTTGATTTCTAAAATCACATCACCGATAGCATCGAAGAAGTTATCTTGGTTAAACGTCTTCTCTACCTTTTGGCTCTGGTTGGGTTGATGGTTGTTTTGCACCAAGACGCTAAGCACATAATTGCCTTCTACTTTCTTAATCCAACTTTTGAGCTCAACACCGTGGTTGGCAAGAGACTGCTTACTTTGTTGGGATAACTGAGAATAGTGATAACCGGATAGGTTTTTGGCTGAATTTAGCCCATAGAAGAGATAGTTATATACGCTTTCTGCCATTTCAAAGTCGCTGGTGGAATCAAGCGTAATATCATGAATATAAACGGGCACTACGTCACTTTGTTGTGCGGTGATCACCGTGGTGTCATCAATGGTGTCACCATTTTGCACTGCCCAAGCCGCAATAATTCCAACAGTCAGGATTGTCGCTACAGCTAAAACTAAGCGCTTGTTTTTAGGCTTAGTGGTACGAGTAAGTAAAACGGCTTCTTCAGTGATTGGAGTGGGCGTTATGCTTGGCTCAGTCACTTCGATATCAAATAAGTAACCTTGCTTAGGAATGGTCTGAATGATGCGATACGGACGCATTTTGTCTTGAAGCTGACTGCGCAGTAGACTGATCACTTGTCTCACCAAGTTGTCGGAAACCTGTGTTCTTTGCCAGACATCGGCGGCTATTTGCTGGGTACTCAGTACTTTCCCACGGTTCTCGATAAAGTAGCTCAGCAATCTTGCTTGCAATGGTTCTAAATGAATCTCCTCATTATCAATCATCAACTGATTTTTATCAGGATAGAAAGAAATAGGGGAGTCATGTTGCAGGATGAAGCAATGCGAGCGAGTCATAGCGATTCAATGGTTTAGAAGTAACCACACAAGCCTATTGGTTTTATAAATAGGAAGCAAGTTCAGCATCAGCAAATAAAAAGCCCCGCAGTGCGAGGCTTTTTGATATCTCATCAAGGTCTTTTATTACTCGATGTTCTGGATCTGTTCGCGCATTTGCTCAATCAGAACTTTCAGTTCAACACCTGATGCGGTGATGTCTGTGCTGATAGATTTTGACGCTAGTGTGTTCGATTCACGGTTGAACTCTTGCATCATGAAGTCCAGACGACGACCGACTGCGCCACCTTTTTTCAAGATGTTTGTGGTCTCTTTCACGTGAGAGTCAAGACGGTCTAGCTCTTCTGCTACGTCTGATTTTTGTGCCAGAAGGATAAGTTCTTGTTCAACGCGAGATGGGTCTAGCTCTACTTTTGCATCTTCAAACTTCGAGAACAGACGCTCACGTTGCCACTCTAGGATTTCTGGCATGCGTGCGCGCACTTTCACAACTTCTGATGTGATCGCTTCTAGGCGTTGCTCGATAAGCGCTTTCATGTTGTCGCCTTCACGGCCACGCGCTTCGATGAACTCGCTGATTGCTTCGTCAAAAGCAGCAAGCAGTTCTTTGTTAACTTCATCCATGTTTTGCTCTGGAGTTTCCATCACGCCAGGCCATTGCATTACTTGGAATGGGTTGATGCGGCTTAGCTCACCAGTCATGTGCATCACTTGCTCAGCGGCTTTGATCACTTGGTTTGCCAGTGCTTCATTGATGCTTAGTTCAGCTTTTGCTGCTGGGTTAGCTTCAAAACGCAGGCTACATTCTACTTTGCCGCGTGCTAGGCGCTTACGAAAACGCTCACGCAGTACTGGTTCAAGAGCTCGGAACTGCTCAGGCATACGGAAGTAAGTTTCTAGGTAGCGTTGGTTTACACTGCGGATTTCCCACACCGCGCTACCCCAATCGCCTTTCACTTCTTTACGCGCGTACGCTGTCATACTGTAAATCATTGAATTTTCCTGTCTTCTAATTTGCTGAAAATTACCCCGCAATAGTAGCACAGCAAGATGGCAGTGGCTTTGCTATTCTGAGTCGAGATTGTCCAGATAGCTTTATTTAATCGATTCCGTTATAATCTGCGCCCAACCAAATCGTCTTCTCCTCATTACTTAAGGTAGATGCCCATGCGTCCAAACGATCGCAAGGCGGATCAAGTTCGCCCAATCAAAATTACTCGTAACTACACAGCTTACGCTGAAGGCTCAGTGTTAGTTGAATTTGGTAACACCAAAGTGTTGTGTAATGCGACCGTTGAAGAGTCTGTGCCTCGTTGGCTAAAAGGTCAAGGTAAAGGCTGGGTAACGGCTGAATACGGCATGCTACCTCGTGCAACTCACTCGCGTACTCGTCGTGAAGCAGCGAACGGTAAGCAAGGCGGTCGTACTATGGAAATCCAACGCTTGATCGCTCGTAGCCTACGCGCTGTGGTTGATCTACAAGCGATGGGTGAGTTCATGATCACAGTTGACTGTGATGTTATCCAAGCAGACGGCGGCACTCGTACTGCATCTATCAGCGGCGCAAGCGTTGCAATGGCAGACGCGTTTCAACACCTAGTGGATAGCGGCAAGCTAAAAGCAAACCCAATGAAAGGTCACGTAGCGGCAGTTTCAGTTGGTTTGCTAGGCGATGATGTTCTGTGTGACCTTGAGTACGTTGAAGATTCAGCGGCAGACACAGACATGAACGTTGTGATGACAGAAGAAGGCAAGATGATTGAAATTCAGGGCACCGCAGAAGGTGAACCGTTTAGTCATGAGCAACTGATGGCTCTGTTAGAGTCGGCGAAAGTCGGCATTACGGAAATTGTCGCAGCGCAGAAGGCGGCGTTAGCCAATTGATTTAGATAGCTCCCATTATGGGGGCTATTTTTTTATCTCCGTCGTATATGAATCTACAGCGTTGTTCGCTTCATTTTTCTACCCTAATCACATAGAAAACTATGCTCATAGGGATAGAAAAACTTGCTGCCTAGCTGTAAATCCATCTACTTAGGAGATAACGCATTAGTGTTTATTAACTGCTTGGGAATATGGATACCAAGCCTGCATTTAGAGAGAAAATAATGAAAGCATACCAGCGTGAATTTATTGAGTTTGCACTTGAGAAAGAAGTTCTTAAGTTTGGTGAGTTTACTTTGAAATCTGGCCGTAAAAGCCCGTACTTCTTTAACGCTGGTCTTTTCAATACTGGTCGTGACCTAGCGCGTCTTGGTCGTTTTTATGCCGCAGCGCTTGCGGATTCAGGCATTGAGTTTGATGTGCTGTTTGGTCCAGCGTACAAAGGTATTCCAATCGCGACGACAACAGCAGTAGCGCTAGCGGATCACCACGATATCGACACGCCTTACTGCTTCAACCGTAAAGAAGCGAAAGACCACGGCGAAGGCGGTAACCTTGTAGGCTCTGCGCTTGAAGGTCGTATTATGCTAGTGGATGACGTAATCACAGCAGGTACTGCGATTCGTGAATCGATGGAAATCATTCAAGCAAATGGCGCTGACCTTGCTGGTGTGTTGGTTGCGATTGACCGCCAAGAAAAAGGCAAAGGTGAGTTGTCTGCGATTCAAGAAGTGGAGCGTGACTTTGGTTGTGCAATCATCTCAATCGTTAGCCTGACTGACCTTGTGACTTTCCTTGAAGAGAAAGGTACAGACAAAGAGCATCTAGAAGCAGTCAAAGCGTACCGCGCAGAATACGGCATTTAATTCTGAATTTGGAAAGCGAGATTTTCTATCGCGTTTGTTCCTCACTGTAGGAAATGACATTAATGAGATTGTTCATTGGTCATCGTCATTTTCAAGAGGAAGAACGATGAATTGGGAGTCTGGTATTACCAGAAAGAAAAAGGGGCTGGTGGTTATCCATCAGCCCCTTTTTAATCTGTCGACGTCGCCTATTTGTAGCGAATGCCCTTCGGCGTGCTTTCGTCAGGCATTGTTTTATAGCGTTTATGTAGCCACATCCATTGCTCTGGTGCGCGCAGAATCACTTCTTCTACAAAGGTGTTCATATAAGCCGCTGCTGCGACTTCATCCTTTTTCGGATAGTCGGCTTCAATGCACTTATCAGCAATGATTTCATACTTGCCATCTTTATTGCGGAAACCAGAACCCGGAATAATCGAGCACTTAGATGTGTAAGCCAAAATACTAGTGCCAGTTGTGGTGCATGCATCTTCGACCGCAAAGAACGGCACAAATACAGATTTGTTGCGACCGTAATCGTGGTCTGGCAGGTAGAACAAGCGCTCACCGCTGCGTAGAACGCGAATCATTTGTTTAACGTCTTTACGGTCAATCAGTTTGTTGCCGTTATGTGTGCGCCCCCAATACTGGATGAAGTTGTACGCAGGGTTGTCATGCGGACGGAACGCACCGTACCCAGCCACGCCAAGAACCGCAAAAGCGCGCGCTGTGATCTCAAGGTTAAGAGCATGAACACAGCACAGTAGGACACCTTTGCCTTCTGCGGCTTTTTCACGAAGTGCGACTAGGTCTTTCTCAATGATCAGCGTTTTGAAACGCCACGTTGGCCAAAACCAAGTGATGCCCGTTTCAATTAACGCCATACCGGTGTTTTTGAAGTTCTCTTCAACAATATGTTGAATCTCTTCTGCTGGCTTATCTGGAAATGCCAACTCTAGGTTAAGCGTTGCAACATGCACACGCTTTTTACCATAGCGCATGCCGATGTGACCGAGCGTACGACCTAACGATAGCAGCATGCGGTATGGAAGAATATTAACTACGATAGCCAAAAAGCCAAAGCCGAGCCAAACGCCCCAGTGGCGAGGGTGGAGAAGGGAAAGAGAAAACTCCGGCTTAGTGAATTTGTCTTTACTCATAATCTCTACTTAATTTGTGCGCTAAGAAGTGCCCAGTACTCGTCAAAGTTTGCCGTTGGTTGGTATTTGAAGTCACTGCGAACAAAGCGGTTCAAGCTACCTTCAACTTGCCCTAGGATCTGAGCGGCTAAAATGCGCTCTTCAACGGGGAAAGATTTACCTTCACGGATCTTACGTTCACGCAGGATTTGACGAAGTTGCGTTTCGATGCGCTCAAACAACTGGTTGATGCGATCGCGTAGGCGCTCATTTTCAAACATTAGAGCATGACCAGAAAGAATGCGTGTCAAACCTGGGTTACGTTCTGAGAATGCCAAGATAAGATGCATAACCAAGCGAATGCGTTCTAGCGTGTCTTTCTCATCATCCAAAATACGGTTGATACGTGTCATGAGTGCTTCTTCAATGAACTCAATCAAGCCTTCAAACATGCGAGCTTTACTTGGGAAGTGACGGTAAAGTGCCGCTTCTGAAACACCGACTTGCTTAGCCAATTTTGCCGTAGTAATGCGTGAAGCGCCTTCTGTAGATTCAAGCATCTGTGCGAGAGCTTGCAAGATTTCTTCACGACGATTGGATTTTTTACTGCCGGCCATTAGTTACTTCCTTTCAAAATACAAAGTTGAGCGGAGGGGATTATAAGACGCTATTTGGCATCAAACTAGACTAGCGAGGGTGTAATGGGAGCTTTAACACCCTCAGTTGTCATGTTTGTACCAAATTTGTGCCAGTTTTCGATGAAAACGAAAGGGTTATTGCATTAAATCATGCATCTTTTCTAAGATTTTGAAGCTCAATGCTTCTTTTGATTCCAATGCTAACGCCAGTTCGCCTTGCGACCAGAACAGGGTGATGGCGTTGTCGTTACTGTTAAAGCCTTGACCTTCAACTGATACATCGTTCGCACAAATCATGTCGAGGTTCTTCTTCACCAGTTTGCCACGAGCGTAAGTAGCGACATCGTTGGTTTCGGCTGCGAAGCCAACCGTGAATGGACGTTGCTCAGTCATATTGGCAACGGTCGCTACGATATCAGGGTTTTTCACCATATTGATGGTCATCTGGTCGTTGTTTTCAGTCTTTTTTAACTTTTGAGACGCTACATTTTCTGGGCGGTAATCCGCCACTGCCGCACAGCTAATGAAAGCATCGTGGTTAGGCGCGTGAGTTGTCACAGCAGCATGCATCTCTTGAGCACTCGCAACGTTGATACGCTCAACACCTGCTGGCGTATTCAAGCTTACAGGTCCGCTGATAAGCGTTACTTTGGCTCCCAACTGTGCTGCGGCATTCGCTAATGCAAAGCCCATTTTTCCTGAGCTGTGGTTAGAGATGTATCGCACTGGATCAATCGCTTCACGAGTCGGCCCCGCGGTGATCAATACTGATTTTCCTGCTAACAGTTTTGGTTGGAAGAACTGTTCACACAAACCGACAAGTTGCATTGGCTCTAGCATACGACCAGGACCAATGTCACCACATGCTTGTTCACCTGCCGCAGGTCCCCAGATATGCATACCACGGCGTGCCAGTGTTGCGATATTTTCTTGGGTTGCGACGTTACGGTACATCTGCTGATTCATTGCTGGTGAAACAGCGATAGGAGAATCTGTCGCAAGTACTAACGTGGTGAGCAAATCATTGCCCATGCCTGCCGACATACGTGCAATCAAATCTGCAGTTGCAGGTGCAAGAAGAACCAAATCTGCCCATTTTGCCAGTTCAATGTGACCCATTGATGCTTCTGCCGCAGGGTCTAACAAGCTGTCCGACACCGGACGCCCAGAGACTGCCTGCATGGTTAAGGGAGTAATGAACTCCTTCGCCGCTTTGGTCATCACTACTTGAACTTGTGCGCCTCTTTCTATTAGGCGACGGGTTAGCTCCGCACATTTATACGCGGCAATACCGCCACTGATGCCGAGTAGAATTTTCTTTCCTGCTAGTGTTTGCATGTGAGATCTCCAATTTTTCTGGCGACGAGTTTAGCACAACTGAATCTCTCACCGCCCACGCAAATCTGATCAGAAGCTAATCCATATCAAACTACCGAATATTAATTGCTGAGCCTTATATAAAACTTTTGCTTACTTCACAGACAATCTCTGTCTGCTCTGCAAGATAGAAAGGGAAAAATAACAATAATGAGGTAGTGGAATAAGATGGTGTTGAAAAGTCGAAGTAAATTGCTGCTGGTGACTCTGATCCCTTTGTTGTTGATCACCACATTGATCTCGGTGGTGTATTACATCAATGGTAGTAATAGCTTAGAAGCGGAACTAGCTCGAGATAGACAAGAGCTGATTGATACACGTAAAAAAGAGCTGCAAGCCTACATGATGATGGGTGTTACAGCGATAAAGCCGCTTTACGATACGGACGTAAACGGCAATAACAAAGAAGCGGCAAAAGAAATTCTCAAAGCGATGCGTTTTGAAAGCGACGGTTATTTCTTTGCTTATGATTCAAAAGGGGTCAACACGCTGCATGCGATTAAGCCATCCCTAGAAGGTAAAAACCTTATCGGCTTGAAAGATGAAAATGGCGTAGCAGTGATTGGCGGACTGATTGATGCATCTAAGAACGGAGATGGTTTCCTTTATTTCTCTTGGCATAAACCAACTATTGATGCGCAAGCTCCAAAATTAGGTTATGCCGAGTACTTGTCTAAGTGGGACTGGGTGCTTGGTACGGGCATCTATATTGATGATATTGATCAGCAAGTGGCAATGCAGCGTGAACAGCGTACACAAGAGTTGAATGAACATACGATCTCAGCGGTAACAATCTCGGTTATCGGGCTCATTATTACTAGCGTACTTACCAGCATCATCGTCTCCAAAGGTATTCTTCCGTTGCAACACATTGCCGCTTCTTTACAAGACGTGGCTGCCGGTGGCGGCGATTTGACGGCTCGTCTGAAAATTGAAAGTAAAGATGAAGTCGGTGAGGTAGCCTCGGCATTTAATGAGTTTATGGATAAGCTTCATCCGCTAATGCAGGACATTCAGCGCTCTGCCAATACAGTACAAAGCGTCTCTGGACAATTGGATCAGCAAACGTCTCAAGCCAGTGCTCAAATGCAAAACCACTGCCTCGAAACTGATAAGGTGGTAACAGCAGTAACACAAATGAGCATGACGGCAAAAGAGGTCGCAAGTAATACCAATGCTACTGCTCAGGCGATTGACGATGCGAACGAACAAGTGACCGAGGCGCAGCGCGAAGTCGATCAAGCGATTGATGGCATTAGCAAGCTGGTCGATGAAGTGAACAGTACTTCTGATGCGATTGCAGAACTGAGCCAACAAACTGAGCAGATTACTAAGGTGCTCGATGTTATTGGTGAAATTGCCGAGCAGACCAACTTACTCGCATTGAATGCTGCGATTGAAGCTGCACGTGCTGGCGAGCAAGGTCGAGGTTTTGCTGTGGTGGCTGATGAGGTTCGCTCGTTAGCCAGTCGAACACAAAACAGCACCCATGAAATTGGCGATATGCTCAAGCAACTACAAACTGGTGTTTCGAGAGCGGTGACCACTATGTCGGCTAGCCAAGAGCGCGGCGCGAAGACCGTTGAAGAGTCGTCAATGATTCAGCAATCGCTGTCCGGCGTGCACCATTCTATCGGAACAATTCGAGATATGGGCATTCAAACCGCTTCTGCGGCTGAAGAGCAAAGTGCTGTTGCTGAAGACATCAACCAGAATCTAGTGGCGATTCAGCAAATCGTGAATCGTATTAATGACACACTTCAGCATGCGGAAGGCATCAGTACTCAGTTGTCACAGTCAGGATCTGAAATTCACGATCTGGTTGGAAATTTCAAGCTTTGATGGATCGCTTGATTACATAGAAAAGCAGTGGCTAACGAAAAAAGCGAAAGTCAGGTTCGACTTTCGCTTTTTATTTTGTGCAATAGGTGCTCACTCATCAATCGAGCCGACTAATGACACTGAAAACCTTGCCTAACGAGTCCATGCCAAGAGAAAAATTGCTGCAACGCGGTCCGCAAGCGCTATCGGATGCGGAGTTACTTGCAATTTTCCTACGTACAGGCACGCAAGGCATGAACGTAATAGAGCTTTCTGACTTTCTTATTCAAGACTTTGGATCACTGCGCCAGTTGTTTTCGGCTTCAGAGAAAGAGTTTTGCCAGCATAAAGGGTTAGGACAAGCCAAGTATGTGCAGTTGCAAGCTGTTTTGGAAATGACACAACGCTATTTAGCTGAGACATTAAAGCGTGGTGATGCGTTAACCAGTCCAGAACAAACCAAACTTTACCTTTCCTCTATATTAAGAGACCGTCAAAGAGAGGCTTTTTACATTCTTTTCTTAGATAACCAGCATCGAGTGATAAAAGATGAGATTTTATTTGAAGGCACACTCGATGCGGCGTCAGTTTATCCAAGAGAAGTGGTCAAACGCGCCTTGTACCATAATGCCGCTGCGTTAATTCTGGCACACAACCATCCATCTGGTGTAGCGGAGCCGAGCCAAGCAGACAGAAGGATTACGCGGCGTTTAGTTGATGCATTAGCACTGGTGGATATTCGGATTTTGGACCATTTCGTTATCGGAGATGGGGAAAGCGTCTCTTTTGCCGAAAGAGGTTGGATATAACTGTGCGTTTTTTAGGTTGTTAGTTGCTAAAAATCTGCTATCATCCTCGCCACTAAATTTTTAACTGAATTCAGCTTGGACTGCTAGAAAAAACCTGCTGTCTAAAAAAAGATCACGAAAACCTGTAAAAAGGATCTGTTCGGGTCTTGAGCAATGCATATCAAGTTAGTATAATGCGCGACCTTTGATAGCCTTGTATGGATTTTCCATAGCGGTTCTTAACCTCTAACTTCTTTCCAAGAAATAGAGAGGTTCGGCCACCAAGGTTGATATCGAGCTGAAACGATTTTGGAGAAGACATTCATGTCACGAGTATGCCAAGTAACTGGTAAGCGTCCAGTAACGGGTAACAACCGTTCACACGCACGAAATGCTACTAAGCGTCGTTTTCTGCCGAACCTACAAACTCATCGTTTCTGGGTAGAGAGCGAAAAACGTTTTGTTAAACTACGCCTATCTGCAAAAGGTATGCGTATCATCGACAAGAAGGGTATTGATACTGTTCTTGCTGATATGCGTGCACGTGGCGAAAACGTTTAAGAGGAAATAGGCAATGGCAAAGAAAGGCGTTCGTGAGAAAATCCGTCTAGTATCTTCAGCAGGTACAGGCCACTTCTACACAACTGATAAGAACAAGCGTAACATGCCAGGCAAATTTGAGATCAAGAAATTTGATCCAGTTGTACGCCAGCACGTTATGTACAAAGAAGCGAAAATCAAATAATTGATTTTGTCTCTTTGACGATTTAAAAAACCCAGCTCTCGAGCTGGGTTTTTTATTATTTGCTGTAGTTATAGGAGTAAAGTAAGTATGCATTTAGGGTTACAAGCCTTGAAGTTTGTTGCATTAATTATCTTAGCTGTGATGTTTAGTGCCGCACTGGGTTATGAAATAAAAGCGGACTGTCTTATCTTAATGTCGATTACGATTGCTTTTCTTAAAGCTCATCGTATTGGTCACTGGGTATATGCCTTGTTAGCTGTGACTGCGACTTTCTATATTCCTGTTTCTTGGAATTATGGTCATCCTAATTTGACCATCATTTCTTCACTGATTGAGACCAACCCTTCAGAAGCGCTTGAGTTCTTTAATGATTTGGAGCTCAAAACGTTGGCAGTCGCGGCACTTTTCGCTGCAGCGTCCTTTTATCTGTTCAAATGGGTACCACAACTTAAAGGTCGTAAAACATCAGTATTCTGTCTGATCTTGTTTTCGTTCTTACTTTTAGATAAGCCTATTCGCACCATTAAAGACCGTAATGTTAATAGCGACTACACGCATGCATTGCTCTCTTACATGCGTTACCCACCAGTTCGATTTATCTTTGATTGGTTTGATTCGTACAACATGTACCATCAATACAATGCAGAGATCATGGCTCAGCGTGAAATCCCAGCCTCTTGGCAAATTACTAAAACACCGAGCGAGGCTAAGAACACCATTTTTGTGATTGGTGAAAGTGTACGAAAAGACTACATGAATGCGTATGGTCTGCCGATGGAAAACACGCCGTTTATGTCGACGGCCAAAGGGCAGCTTTGGACAAACTTTTTGTCCCCAGGTCCGAACACGTTCACTTCGGTAATGCGCTACGTCACAATGAATGATGGTCTTGATATTGAGCTGAATAACAACATCAACACCTTAGCGCAAATGGCTGGTGTGGAAACCTATTGGATTTCTAACCAGGGTCGAATGGGAGAATTCGATACCGGGATCAGTTCAATTGCTAACTATGCTGAGCATGTTTCCTTTACACGCAGTGGTAGCTTTAGAGACTCGAACGTTTATGACAGCACACTGCTGCCAAGCATTCAAAAAGCGCTGTCGAGTGACGATAAATCAAAATTGATTGTGATCCACTTAATTGGCTCACATCCAGGTTTCTGTGATCGTGTGGAAGGTGATGTTGAGTTTGACTTCAATGGCAGCAAGATCTCTTGTTACATTGAGTCGATAAAGCAAACAGACACAATGCTAGAGAAAATTAACCAACTTGCTGGGAAGCAGTCGCTGCCATACAACTTGATTTATGTTTCCGATCACGGACTTGGGCATCGCAATAGTGGTGAAAACTTGCGTCATGATCCATCGGTAAAACAATCCTACGAAGTGCCTTTGTTTGTTATTGGTTCGGACTTCAATGAACGAAAAGTAGTTGATTATCCACGTAATGGCTTCACAATGATCAAAGCAATCTCTGAATTGATGGGTGTCTCCAGTCAGAGGTTGGATGCGTTACCTTCTTTCTTCTCTTCACATGCGGATGTGCCGGAAGTGAATAATGGAGAAGGTAAATTGGTTCCGCTAAGTACGTTAAAAGATGATCCGATTCAATCATAGTTTAATGTAGATTCTCTAAATAGCAGCAGCTTGGTTAAGCTGCTGCTGATTTACGCGATGAGGTGAATTATGTCTAAAAAGGTGCACCGCCGCCGTCGTTGGAACAATATTCTAATCTTAGGCATCATCGTGTTCATGGTGATCCTTAATGCGCCAACTTGGATCAAAACCTACCTTATCGATGAACAAGTGGATCCGTATCCAAACTTGTTGCGCTCCGATCATGATGTCAGTGCCATTTACTATGCTGGTTGGGAATTAGACAAGCAAAATGGACAGTGGCAATCCAACATTAAAGCCAATATCCCCGTACAAGAAATAGTGACTCGCTGGCAATCACTTGAAGGCACAGAACTGAACTCTCAGCAGTATGAACAGTTAAAGCCTCGCCTTTCATCGCCGGAAAGCATCGAAGTCTGGTATCAAGGTTTGGAAGAGCCACAACGTATCACCTTTTACCGCCTTGACGATTTTTGGCTATTTAAAAATTGGCAAGACAAGTGGATCGCCATTTCTGTTGATGGCAACTACATCATGCCTAAGTAAAAGTTGCGTAATAACCTTTCGCTGAAACTGTGTTTGTCATACTGCTTTTCTATTATGCTAAGCGCTCACTAATGTTGTTTCTGACGCTGTTAAGGAGAGTCAAATGCCTGAATTACCAGAAGTTGAAGTAAGCCGAATGGGGATCAGCCCTCATATGATTGGGCAGACGATCAAGGCATTTGTTTTTCGTACTCCGAAGCTACGTTGGGATATTCCTCAAGAGCTTAAGCTTTTGGAAGGGCAGGTTATTCGTAATATTCGTCGTCGCGCAAAGTACTTATTGATTGATACTGACCAAGGTACAGCGATTGTTCACCTTGGCATGTCTGGATCATTGCGTGTACTCGACGCTGACTTCCCTGCGGCAAAGCACGATCATGTTGACCTTAAACTCACCAATGGCAAAGTGTTACGCTACAACGACCCGCGTCGTTTTGGTGCTTGGCTTTGGAGCGCTCCTAATGAGTCTCACACCGTATTAGATCATATGGGACCTGAGCCTTTAACCGAGGAGTTCAACGCTGAATATATGGCAGACAAAGCCAAAGGTAAGCGTGTTGCAGTTAAACAGTTCATTATGGACAATAAAGTGGTGGTTGGCGTTGGGAATATCTACGCCAATGAGTCTTTATTTAAAACCCGCATTCACCCAACTCGCCCAGCAGGAAAACTAACTAAGAAAGAGTGGCGATTACTGGTGGAGAACATCAAAGCTACGTTAGAAATCGCGATTCAGCAAGGTGGAACTACACTTAAAGACTTCGCCCAAGCGGACGGCAAACCTGGTTACTTTGCACAAGAGTTATTAGTTTACGGAAAAGCCGGAGAGCCATGTCCAGAATGCGGTGAAGTGCTCCAAGAGCAGAAAATAGGGCAACGTAATACCTTCTTTTGCAATGTGTGTCAGCAGTAGAAATAAGATCGTCTCCGGTGTATTTCTATCAAGCAGTTGTAATCGCCGACCTTTCCTTCAATAATTCATACAGTTTTGAATAAATCAGTACATCCTATGAAAGTCATTTACCCAGGAACATTTGACCCAGTTACCAATGGTCACTTAAATCTTATCGAGCGCACCCATGAAATGTTCGATGAAGTCGTTATCGGAGTCGCAGCAAGCCCTTCAAAGAATACGATGTTCACATTGGAAGAACGCGTTGCTTTGATGGAAGAGGTAGTGGCGCATTTACCTGGTGTAACAGTGAAAGGCTTTTCTGGGTTACTGGTGGACTTTGCTCGTCAAGAGCAGGCTAAAGTATTGATTCGTGGGTTAAGAACAACGGTCGATTTTGAGTATGAGTTTGGTTTGACCAACATGTATCGCAAGTTATTGCCTGGGATTGAGAGTGTATTTTTGACCCCTGAAGAAGAGTTTGCTTTTTTATCGTCGACCATCGTACGTGAGGTTGCTATCCATGGTGGCAGTATTGAGCAATTTGTTCCTGCGGCAGTGGCTAAGGCTATTGAGAAGAAAGTAAATGAAAGACAGTAAGTTTCCTTATTATTTCTCAAACGCTCTCTCGATGCTGATCCCTCGTTTTGTCTATCGAGAGCAAGCAAAGCGTTTACTTTCGACTCTGAATGAAGCGGAGAAGCAGTACTGTCTTGAGCGAGTGAATTATTACAACAAGTGTGAACAGTTGTTTTCGGTCGATAGCCAAGAGCAGAGTTACGCTAAGATTGGTGAGTTCAAAAAAACAAAAGGTTGGACTTATTTTTTCGATACGCGCCAAGTTATACGCTATTTCCCATCTGAGTTTACGTTTAACTACATCAATGGTGATGTGACGCATATTCCTAATGTGCCGAGCTTTATTAAAAGTCGTCCTATCCATGGTGACAATCAGAATTCTATCGTTTTAAAGCTGAATCAAATTCGTCACTTTAAATTTGTGGATGACGAAATGAGCTACCGAGATAAGAAAGACATGGTGGCGTGGCGAGGCGTCGGTTTTCAGCCTCACCGTCAAACGGTAATTCATGCTTTCTACGATCATCCGCAGTGCAATATTGGTCAGACTCGACCACAAGAAGGACAGCCTTGGGAAAAAGGTTTTATGAGTATTGAGGAGCAGCTTCAATACAAGTTCTTGTTGTGTATTGAAGGCAATGATGTCGCAACCAACCTGAAGTGGGCAATGTCCTCGAACTCATTGGTTATTATGTCAAAGCCTAAGTACGAAACATGGTTTATGGAAGGTAAGCTAGAAGCTGGCATCCACTATGTTGAAGTGAAGGATGATTATTCGGATTTGCCTGAAAAGATGGACTATTACTTAGCGAATGAGCAAGAAGCATTAGCGATCATTGAGAATGCGCACCAATGGGTTGAGCAGTTTAAAGATAAACGTAAAGAGCGTTTGATCTCATTGATGGTTGCCGATAAGTACTTCACCTTATCTCAACAACAATAAAAAAGGGGCGAAACGCCCCTTTCATATTTTTATAAGCTTCTAAAGTTTTTACGCTTCTAGAAATTGGTCAACACCGTTTTCGCAACGCTTAAGTTTGTTTTTAATGGTGTTATCTAAGATCTCATCGTTTTGACCCAATGACGCACGAGAGTTTTCTACGTGATATAAGTGGTAGCCCACTCCGGCGAATTTTAGGTAAAGACGTGACTTGTTTGAGTTAAGCATGCGATGAACAAATTCGCTGTCTTCACGTCCCCAACCGACAAAATCTTGGTTGAAGCCATTCACCTCGATAACATCTTGTCGCCAAAACGCCATATTACAGCCGCGAGTCGCCTTATCGTTGTTGCGTTCGTATGAGAACCAGTTCGATAGCAGTGAGTTTGTGATGCAGTTCTTACGGTTGCGGATCCCTTTGCTAAATACAGAAGGAACCAATCCGTTTTCCATAATTTCACGGCTGCACGCTTCGTCAGTCAGAACTCGACCACCTTGAACAAACCAATTTGGTTTTGCCACGCGTTTGTGGGACTCAATAAAGGTTTGTGACAATACCATGTCGCCATCGATCATGATTAGGTAATCGCCTGATGCTTTAGCGATTGCACGGTTTCGACTCATAGAAAGCTGGAAGCCATTGTCTTCATGCCAACTGTGTACCAGTGGAACCGGAAAACCTTCACGCATTTGGTCAATCATTGCTTTGGTATCTTCACGAGAACCATCATCTGCCACAATAACTTCATCAGGCAAAACGGTTTGGCGCTTTACACTTTCTAACACGGATTTTAAGGCTTCTTTCCAGTTATAAGTGGTAATAATTAAAGTCGTTTTCATTATTTTTTCGCCTGTTCGCGTAAGTATAAGTCGATGTATTTAACGAAGGTAGAATGCATGCTTAACCACGCAAGGATGAAGCCATGCTTACCATCAAGAAAACCACGCTTAAGAATGTACATCTTCAAAAAGCTGGCTAATGCATGGATGATTGCCGTGCTGAGACCAGATTTTTTCTTGCCTTCTCGCTCGTCTGTCCAAGCTTTGAGGTAACCTGTGGTTTTGTTGATGTAATGATGGAGGTGTTCGTACGTATAGTGGTGTAATCTGCCATCCAGTTTCTTGATTGCAAAGCCGTTATCTTCGACTTTTTCATGCACTAAAGCATCATTGTAGTGGGTATAACTGGTGCGGTAGAGACGAACGATCCAATCTGGTGACCATCCTGAGTGGTAGATAAACTTACCAAACGCGGCACTCAGACGATTCACTTTGTACAGTGTGTTTGGCTCGTCATTTTCAACGGCTTTTAAAATGCTTTCTTTCAGCTCTGGCGTGACTTGTTCGTCGGCATCCAACCAAAGCACATAATCTGCAGTTACGTATTGCTGAGCAAGTTGGCGCTGTTTGCCAAATCCTGGCCACTCCAAGTTGGTGTAAAACTTGTCGGTATATTGTCTGGCGATTTCTTCAGTGCGATCAGTACTGCCTGAATCAAGAAGGACAATCTCATCAGCCCAATCTTTCACTGTGTCTAGACAAGCTTGTAGATGCTTCTCTTCATTTTTCACGATTAAGGCAACGGCTAAAGTGGGTTTAGACAAGTTGGTTTCCTTCTTAAACAATCTTATATAGGGGGAGTTTACTGATATTGGGGATACAAATCTTCTACGACTTGATCAAACATAACCATGACACGATCACTCGTGATACGATTCATCGCTTTTTCATCTTTTGCTCGCGTTCGCCAGCTTAGCTCTTGGCTGGTTTTTCCAGTCTCTGCAAAAATGGTCTCTTCATACACTGAAACGGCGTATTTCAAATAGTTATAAGGACCAACACGGACAGGGTTATGGTGAGCATACAAGCCAATAATCGGGGTTTGCATTGCACTTGCCATGTGGGCAGGACCAGTATCTGGTGCAATCACCATCTCAACCTTATCAATCAGTGCCAGCATTTGCATGATGGAGCTTTCTCCAACCAAGTTTAAGCAAGGTTCTGTAAGTAAAGATTGAATGCGTTCAGCTAAGTCGACTTCTACTTTCGCTGGGCTACCCGCTAAGATGACATTCCAGCCTTTCTCTCGAGCGTGGTTGATAACATCAACATAACCTTCTGCATTCCAGTTCTTATAAGCTTTGCTTGCCCCAGGGACCAACAATAGATTCGGCTTATCAGCTTGGCGCTGAGTTTTCGAGACCTTAGTTTCTGAGACCTTAGTTTCTGCCCAGAGAGCATCTTGCTCTGAGTACGACAATGACCAAGTAAGTTCTGACTGAGGCACACCAATTTGATGGGCAAACGCCATTAAACCATCCGCAACATGCAAAGAGCTTGGTGAAGGAACTTTGACATTGGTGAACAAAGTTTGAAAGTCTTGGCTACGGTCAGAAGAGAACCCAAGTTTGTACTTCGCTTTAATACCTAACGTCGCCACGCTCGCTCGAATGGCATATTGCATATGAAGCAAAGCATCGAACTTGCGTCCTTTGAGCTGCTTCCACAATGACTTATAACCATCAAGGCCTGCTTTTTTATCAAAAACAATCACTTCAACACCATCTATCGCTTGCAGCAATTGAGCTTCAAGCTTGCCAGTAATCCAAGTGATATGGGTATCAGGCCATTGTTTTTGAATCGCTTGAACCGTCGCGATGGTATTACAAACGTCGCCGATGGCGGATAAACGCAATATACAGAGTGAAGAAGGGGCAGAAGTGAACATAGTTATTGTCTGATAAGATAAATAGATGCAGGTAAATTATGCAGACATCCCCAATAAATGTAAAATACACCGCTTCTATAATGAGTACTGACGAGCCCCTCTTAATGTCAAAGACAAAACAACACCAATCATTGAACTCAGGTAAACCTGGAAACACGGGTTTGACGCGCGTCATCAAAGCGGCTGGATATTCTGCAAAAGGGCTGAAAGCAGCGTTTAAACATGAAGCAGCCATCAGGCAAGAATTAGCCATGCTGGTACTTGCGATTGCATTGGTGTGTGTATTTGATTTGAGTGTTGTAGAACGCATTCTCATGTTAGGCGTTGTAGTGTTAGTGTTTATCGTTGAACTGATTAACTCTGCCATTGAAGCCGTTGTTGATAGAATTGGTGTCGAGCATCATGAACTGAGTGGGCGAGCAAAAGACATTGGCTCAGCCGCAGTGATGGTTGCGCTATTTTTTGCTGGCTTTACATGGCTGTATATTCTTATCAGCCACTACTTTTAATAAAACCTAACGGCAACTTTCGACATGACTCAGAGTTATCAACAAGGCAATAGCATGGTGTGGTTTGATGATGAAATCATCACAGACCCAAGCCAAGCGTTGTTTGATGCCCAATATTGGCAAGAGCAAGATAAAGTGGTGGGTAGCGCATTCGGACGTGGAACCACATGGTTTGTTCAACTTGAGACTATGCAAGCTGCTTTGCGTCATTACCGCCGTGGTGGTTTGTTTGGCAAGTTGGTTGAAGATCACTATTGGTTTACTGGATGGGAGCAGACTCGTAGCCTACAAGAGTTTAATCTGCTCAGAGTGCTGATTGAGTCTGGTGTGAATGTCCCTCGACCGATTGCTGCGCGCGCAGTTAAAACTGGCTTAACTTACCAAGCGGATCTTTTGAGCGAAAGAATTCCCAATGCCAAAGACTTGGTCAGTATTTTGCAAGAAAACCCATTACCGGAAGCGATGTACCAGAAGGTAGGGCAAGAAATTGCCAAGATGCACAACGTCAACGTGAACCATACCGATCTGAACATTCACAACATCTTAATTGATGAGCAAGAAAAGGTATGGATCATCGATTTTGATAAATGCTCTCAGCAACCGGATGGTGATTGGAAGCAAGGCAACTTAGAGCGTTTGAAGCGCTCGTTTCTGAAAGAGCTGAAAAAACGTCAAATACATTGGCAAGAAAGCAACTTCGCTGTGCTTGAAAAGGCGTACTCTTTAAGTCGTTAGGTGCCAACGACGAACAATCAAAAATTTAGACTTGGCTATCTTATTAAGGTAAGCCGAGTGGCGTAGTTTAAGCGCACATTTAACTACAATTAAACAAGATTTCTCGTGCTTTACGTGAGCACAATATTAAGCAGGTAACGTTCATAATGAAAATACTAGTAACTGGTGGTGCTGGTTTTATTGGCTCTGCAGTCATAAGACACATCATTCGTGATACCCAAGATACCGTCATTAACCTAGATAAATTGACTTACGCTGGCAATTTAGAGTCCTTAGCGGAAGTATCGGATAGTGAACGTTACCATTTTGAGCATGTTGATATCTGTCAACGTGACGAGCTTGATCGCGTATTTGCAAAGCATCAACCTGATCTCGTGATGCACCTTGCGGCTGAATCGCACGTAGACCGTTCCATTGATGGACCTGCGGCATTTATTGAAACCAATGTCATGGGGACGTATCACCTTCTTGAATCGGCTCGTCAATATTGGTCGATACTGGATGAGACACGCAAAGCCGCTTTCCGTTTCCATCATATTTCTACTGACGAAGTGTATGGTGACCTAGAAGGTACGGATGATTTGTTTACTGAAACTACATCCTATGCGCCGAGTAGCCCGTACTCTGCTTCTAAAGCGTCCAGCGATCATCTTGTTCGAGCGTGGCAACGCACTTACGGTTTTCCTACGTTGGTGACCAACTGCTCGAACAACTATGGACCTTACCATTTCCCAGAGAAACTGATCCCACTGATGATTTTGAATGCCTTGGATGGCAAGCCTTTACCTGTGTACGGTGATGGTATGCAAATCCGTGATTGGCTGTTCGTCGAAGATCATGCTCGCGCACTCTACAAAGTCGTGACAGAAGGTGAAATTGGCGAGACATACAACATCGGTGGTCACAATGAAAAAGCGAATATTGAAGTCGTGAAAACCATTTGCTCGCTACTTGAAGAATTTCGACCAAACAAACCTGCAGGTGTTGAATCTTATGAATCGTTGATCACGTATGTGAAAGACCGACCAGGTCATGATGTACGCTATGCAATTGATGCAACAAAAATTGCTCAAGAGCTGAACTGGACGCCTGAAGAAACATTCGAAAGTGGCATTCGAAAAACCGTTGAATGGTATCTAAACAACCAGCAATGGTGGCAACGAGTGCTTGATGGCTCATACAGTCTTGAACGATTAGGAGCGGGTGAATAATGAAAGGTATTATTCTTGCTGGTGGTTCTGGTACGCGTTTATACCCAATCACACGAGGCGTTTCTAAGCAGTTACTGCCTGTATACGATAAGCCAATGATCTACTACCCACTGTCAGTGCTTATGCTTGCTGGTATTCGTGAGATTTTGGTGATTACCACTCCTGAAGACCAAGAAGGTTTTCAGCGCTTGCTTGGTGATGGCTCTGACTTTGGTATCGAACTGCAATACGCAATCCAACCCACGCCAGATGGTCTAGCTCAAGCATTCATTATTGGTGAAGAGTTTATCGGTGATGACTCTGTGTGTTTGGTTCTAGGCGACAATATCTTTTATGGGCAGGGTTTTTCGCCAAAACTTCAGCAAGCAGCGGCTTTAAGTGAAGGAGCAACTGTTTTTGGTTATAAAGTAAAAGATGCTGAGCGTTTTGGTGTCGTTGAATTTGATGATCAAATGCGAGCTCTCTCAATTGAAGAAAAGCCCGTTGAACCTAAGTCAAACTATGCGGTGACAGGCTTATATTTTTACGACAATGATGTCGTTAAAATCGCAAAGACCATTGAGCCTTCTCACCGAGGAGAGCTTGAGATTACAAGTATCAACCAAGCTTATCTAGAGAAAGGAAAGTTAACCGTCGATATTTTAGGGCGAGGCTTTGCGTGGTTAGATACCGGGACACATGGCAGTTTGCTTGAAGCTTCGCACTTCGTTGAAACGATCGAAAAACGTCAAGGCTATAAAGTGGCATGTCTTGAAGAAATTGCCTATCGCCATGGATGGTTAACGAAAGAGCAAATCCAGAAAGCGGGTAAAGCGTTGTCCAAAAATGATTATGGGCGCTACCTTCTAGAGTTATTGGAAGAATAAATGTCTAATATACAGCTGATTTCTTTCCAAAAAATGGGTGATGAGCGAGGCTCTTTGATCTCATTAGAGCAAAATAAAAACATTCCGTTTGATATCAAGCGTATTTACTACATTTTTGATACTCAAAGTGGGTTATCAAGAGGTTTTCACGCTCACTACGATTTAGAGCAAGTTGCAATTTGTATGAAAGGTAGTGTTACGTTCTTGATTGATGACGGGACAACGAAGGAGCGGGTGACGTTATCTTCTCCGGATGTCGGTCTGCATATCAAAGGGCTTAAATGGCGAGAGATGCACGACTTTTCAGAAGATTGTGTATTGATGGTTGTTGCAAGCGACTTCTATGATGAAGCAGATTATATTCGAAATTATAGTGATTTTTTGTTAGCAGTTGAAAACGTTAACAATATTAGAGTTTCAGATTGATTTTAACAGTGTTTAAACCAGGTCATTTTCGATGAGAGTTACAAGATATTCAGATGAGTTTAAGAGCGATTGGGATTTATACTTATCTAAATGTAGAAATAAACACTTCATGTTTAATAGAGATTACATGGAGTATCACAAGGATAGATTCAATGATCATTCATTGATGATATTTGATGATAAAAATAGAATTATATCTTTGCTTCCTGCAAATGAATCTGGCACTACCATTTTCACTCATCAAGGCTTAACTTTTGGCGGTTTTTTGAGTTGTGGGTTAATGACAACGGAGAAAATGTTGGAAGTTTTTTCTGTCGTTCTCGAGTACTACAAGTCTCAAGGAATGGATAAGTTAATCTACAAAAAGATGCCATACATATATTCAGATAATGCTTGTGAAGAAGATTTGTACGCACTTTTTAGAATCAATGCTGAGTTATACCGAAGAGATGTAAGTTCAACTATCTTTATGAGCAACAGGTTGCCTTACCATAGAAGTCGTAGCTTCAAAAAAGCAATCAAAAATGGTGTAACCATTAAAGAAGTTGATAGCTTTGATGCATACTGGAAGTTGCTAAATGATGTATTGTCGAAACAACATGGTGTAAATCCAGTTCATACTTTGGATGAAATTACCCATCTTGGTTCTATTTTTAAAGATAATATTAAATGTTACTTAGCTTATCATGAAGATGAAGTTCTGGCTGGTTCAGTCGTATTTGAGAATGAAAATATCGTTCACTGTCAATATCTTGCATCAAATGATCTAGGACGAAAACTAGGTGCGTTGGATTTGGTTATTCATCACTTGATTACTGAAGTGTATCCAGAAAAAAGCTATTTTGATTTTGGTAACTCCAACGAAGACAATGGCAAGTATTTAAATACAGGTCTTATTTTTCAAAAAGAAGCTTTTGGTGCAAGAGCTGTTGTTCATGACTTTTATGAGATTAATATAAATGGTTAATTTTCTCGACCTTAAAACACTAAACGATGAATATAAGCAAGAGCTTAAAGAGGCTTGCAACAGGGTTATCGATTCTGGATGGTATATTCTTGGTTCTGAGACGGAAAGTTTTGAAAGTGAATTTGCGAAGTTCTGCGGTGTTAAGCACTGTATTGGAGTAGCAAATGGGCTTGATGCATTAACTTTAACCTTGAAAGCATGGCGAGAGCTAGGAAAAATCAAGGATGGTGATGAAGTTATCGTTCCAGCAAATACATATATTGCCTCTGTTCTAGCAATTACTGAAGCTCGACTAACTCCTGTATTTGTTGAACCGGATGAGAAGACTCACAATATCTGCCCACTTGCAATTGAAGCAGCGATTACGGATAAGACCAAAGTTATTTTGCCAGTCCACTTATATGGTCAATTAGCGGATATGCCAGTAATTCTTGATATCGCTAAAAAGTACGACTTACTCGTGTTAGAAGATAGTGCTCAATCTCATGGTGCAAGCTTAGAAGATACTCGATCTGGAGCATTTGGTGATGCATCCGGTTTTAGCTTTTATCCAGGAAAAAACCTAGGAGCATTAGGTGATGGTGGTGCTATCACAACCAATGACGATACCCTTGCAGATACCTTGAAAGCTCTAAGAAACTATGGCTCTCATGTTAAGTATCAAAACATCTATCCTGGGCAAAATAGCCGCCTTGATGAAATCCAAGCCGCGATGCTCCGGGTTAAGTTGAAATATTTGGAAAAACAAACGCAAGCAAGACGTAATCTAGCTGAGTTTTATTTGTCAAATATGACGAATCCTCTCATCGAATTACCATTAATCGATGAACCAGAATCTCATGTTTGGCACTTGTTCGTTATACGAACTAAATACCGCGATGAGTTAGTAGCTCACCTTGCGGATAACGGAATTCAAACGCAAGTACATTACCCTATAGCACCTCATAAGCAGCAGGCGTACAAACAATACAACCATCTTGTTTTGCCTATTACTGAGAAATTGCAGACCGAAGTATTATCATTGCCGATGTCTCCGTGTTTGACTGACGAAGAAAAAGCACTTGTTGTCGATGCAATCAATAGCTTTCAAATTGATTGATGAGGAAAGGTAATGTGAAGATTCTAGATGATGTTGTTTATGTATTATTTTGCTATAAGCAAGAAGAGTATATAAGAGAGAGTCTAAGATCGATATTCAATCAAACAGCTTGGCCAGGCTTGGTTTTAGTATTGGATGATTGCTCTCCCGATAAGAGTCACGATCTTATACTTCAAGAGATCGATGCTGCGCCAGAAGGCTTGAATATCGAATATCGACACAATGAGAAAAATATTGGTCTTGTTAGCCAAATTAATTCCCTGAGAGGAAAGTTTTCCGAAAAGCTGATAATTGTTCAAGCTGGTGACGACATTGCTTATCCGGAGAGAGTAGAGCAAACATACTCTGCTTGGGTCAACAATAATAAACCGTCTTTGATTATTGGTGGCTTTGAGAAAATCTCTGAGTGTGGCGAAGTTATCGAAAGCTTTAAATCAGAAGGCGTTTCTATTAAACCGTACTCCTTAGACAACATAATCAATAGAAAGTGCATAGTTAATGGTTGTTGTGCCGCGTATCGCGCAGAAATTTTGGATTTGTTTGAGCCGTATGATTTTGGTTTGATAAACGAAGACAGAATTAATGTCATTCGAGCTTTTCTTTTAAATGGAACCCATTATGAACACAAGCTATGGTTGAAGTACCGAGTCGGTGGTGTTTCTGATTTTAGTAAGACAACATACGAAGATAAGTATAGAAATATAGTTGTCAATGCTGAAAGAGAACTGAAAGACCTCGAAATGAATTTAGTCGATGTTAACAGTAAGCCAAATGCACAAGTAGTAAGCGCAATAGAAAAAAGATTGAAGATAGCTAAGTTTATGATGGGAATTCCATACAATAAGTCAAAGCTATATATATATACTCTGACTTACCTTTTGAAAACTGGTGATTTTCACAATGCATTTAAAGTGTTGCGAAGAATGAAGTAGCCCCTAATTGGGGCTATCCATTAGTTTTTCTTTTATGTGAGATATTATTTTTTGAGTTGGTGTCTTGTCAGCAAAGTGAACCAAAATATCATTTTCTAAAAATGTATTATCAACTTTTGCTGTTCCATCAATAACTTCACTTATAAATTGATTGATATCCTTTTCAGAATGACCTTTTGTACAACAATCGTAGGCTTTGTTACCAAACGCATTTTGATAATTTCGAATATCTTCACTAAGAGATAAGTATAATACAGGTTTTTTAACATAGAGATACTCTGCCAAGAAAGAGCCACTATCATGAATCATTGCATCTGAAGATTTAAATAGATCGTAATAATCCCCTTCTTCCAGTTGACAGTGCTGGGAGTTTTTCCAGTAATCATAATATTCGTCGGTTTTTTCTTTGCCCCAATCAGTATGATGGTACAGTTTTTCTTTTAATAATGGGTGTGGTTTAAAAGCCCATTGAATATCATCTTTGTGCTTTTCAGAAAGCTCTTTAATAACATCAGAAAACTTGATGAAAGTACTATATGGAAGTTCAGGTGTGTCGATAGTGTGATGTGGAGCGAATATAATTTTTCGTTTTGTCTTCTCTTGTTGCTTCCAAGGGCTCTCGTTAGGTTGGTTATCTTCAAGCAGAGGCTCCATGGAAGGGTAACCTGTCACAATGACGTTTTTTCCTTTTTGAATAGCGTATTCTTTGAATATATCCATGTCATCGAAGTGAGGTGCATAGATAGCCCACATCATATTGTGAAAATCTTGATTATATTGTGATTTATAATTATGGTATTTAGATATTTGATGTGAATATGGTACATATATTGATAGGTGGTTGTGGTATGCGCTTGTGTAATATTCTTTTTTCGTTAGTTTATGAGGATTAGAGAAAAATATAAGATCAATGTCTAATGAATCTATATCTACCCAGCTCGAGTTATTGTCATCATAAGAACTTACTACAGGGTATCCTTTCTTTTCAAAAAAGTTAACATTCGTTTTTATATCTTCGATCGCTTGATTATCTTCAATGTTATTTACAGGGCAGATGAAAATAAATGGTTCGAAATAATCATCTTCTAACATTGCTTTGAAAACAGGGTCACTTTTCCATACGCTATGATGTAAAACAAAAAATCCAACTTTGATCTTGTCTTTTCTCTTTATTTTTTTGATCCGTTGGTTATCTTGGATAATATTTTTTTGGTACTTGACCTGTTTTTTTAGCGTCTTGAAAAGTGTTTTTAATGACATGTTATTAACCTTTTGACTTTATGGGTAAAATAAAGGAAGTTTTAATTTTTTATTATCTTATTTGTCCGAGCTAACGCTCCCTGATTTTTAACAGCATACTCGTAGGCATTTTGTCCATAAGCATGTTGTGAATGTGGTTCAGAAATAAGGTGTGTTAGGTGACTCCCAATGCCAACAGAATCTTTGGATACTAATATCCCATTTGCCTGTATCAGATCATTCACTATGTCTTTAAAGTTGAAATAGCTAGGGCCGGTGATGACGACTTTTTTTAGTATTGCAGGCTCCAATACATTGTGTCCACCAACCTTATCTCCAACCAAGCTGCCGCCCATAAAGCAGATATCAGCAGCACCTAACAATAGAAGCATTTCTCCCATTGTATCGCCGAGATAAACTTGAGTTGAATTAGCCACGTTCTCTTGTGTGGTTCTACGCACGGTTTCAAAGCCTTGTTGTTGGCAGAGATCGTACATATCATCAAAACGTTCTGGGTGACGAGGTACAAGGATCAAAAGTGCATCTGGGTGTGACTCTAACACTCTTTTATGTGCTACCAAGACTTGCTCGTCTTCGCCCTTATGAGTACTTGCTGCAATCCACACAGGGCGATTTTGACCTAGCTCTTGCCTTAGTATTTTGCTCTTTTCTTTCACGTCATCCGAGATTTGAATATCAAACTTAATAGAGCCAGTGACTTTCAGTTTGTCTTTATCAACCCCCAGTCGTTCAAAACGGTTTGCGTCTGACTCTGTCTGACAAAGAACTTGAGTTAGGCATGGTAACATCAGATTAAACAAAGGCTGAACTTTGGCGTAGTTGCTACGTGATTTTTCCGATAAGCGGGCATTGACGACGCTGATAGGAATACCGGCTTTATGGACCTCGTTTAACGTATTTGGCCACAGCTCCGTCTCGATGATCAGCATTTGCTTCGGTTGTGTTGTCTTTAGGAAGCGTTTTACCGCAAAGGCGAAGTCAATTGGCATATAGCGGTGCTCAACTAAATCACCCAGCTTAGCAATCTGTTCCGCTCCGGTACTCGTCGTGGTCGTAACCAGAATAGGCTGCTCAGGGTTTTGCTCTTTAAGCACCTTAATAAAAGGCGTAGCAGCAATGCTTTCGCCGACAGAGACTGCATGTATCCAAATCGGCTTTTCGTCGCTTGTTAATTTCGGAGTAATACCAAAGTGCTCTTTCCAACGTTGACCAAATTTGGGTTTGTTTGGCTTACTTTTGTATAAGCCAACCAATAGGAAAGGCGATGCGATTGTGAGCAAGAGAGTATAGAGAATACGAATTAACATGAGCCAACAGCGATCGCTTCTAGTTTTTGAATACTATCCAAAACTTGCTTTGGCGATAACTCAGTTAAGCACTTCAAATGCTTAAACTGACACTCGCGCTTAAAGCATGGACGGCAGTCAATGTCCGTATGAACAATCTCTACCTTCTCTGCAAGTGGTGGCGTGTATTTCGGTGAGGTGGAGCCATAGACCGCCACGACGTTACAGCCAACGGCCGCTGCCACGTGCATCAGACCTGAGTCGTTCGCAACAACGGTCTGGCAAGCCGCCAGAAGATCAACCGCTTCAATCAGGCTTGTTTGCCCTGCTAGAACGTGAATCTGATGCTGATGTTCTTGAGGTACTAATTGCTTGATGTTGTTGCAGGTTTCGAGATCTTTTTGAGAGCCAAACAACCATACCTGATGCCCTGATTTCGCCATTTGAATTGCCACTTCTGCATAGTGCGCTTCGGGCCATTTTTTCGCGGGACCGAATTCCGCTCCAGGGCATAGACCAACAACAGGAGATTCTTGGTTGAGATTAAACTTAGAAATCGTAGCGCTTTGTTCTTGTTTATCAATAAACAGGCTAGGGCGAGGCAATGTTTCTAAACCGCCCAGAGAAGAAGAGTCGATCATCTCCGCTTGTGAATAGGCTAATGCAACATAGCGCTCAACCATAAACTGGAAAGATTTCATATTTGGACGCAAGTCATTGAGTAGACCGTAGCGCATTTCACCTTTCCAACCAGTGCGGAGTGGGATATTAGCAAACCAAGGAATCAGTGCTGACTTTGCAGACTTCGGCAGGATGTAGGCGTGGTCGTACTGTTTTTCTCGTAGTGATTTACCAATTTCTCGACGACCCAATAAGTTGAACTCACCATGACCAATAGGCATTTCAATGGCTTGGTGGATCTCTGGCATGCGCTCAAGAATTGGTTTACACCAACCAGGTGCAATTACATCAATTTGGCTTTCTGGATGAAGTTGCTTTAAAACGATGTACAGTGACTGTGACATCACCATATCACCAACCCAAGACGGTCCGATGATGAGTATTTTCATGCTTTGTTCTTCCAGTACATAAACTTAAGAATGGATTCGTAGGTTCTGAAGAGTTCTGCGTAGATCTTATTAGGTACGGTCATCTTCGACTTGTCTTTTCTTTTAGCGCCAATCGTTGAAGCGATTTGAGCTCTAGTGAAAAGATCTGGGGCAACACTGTAAGTCTGAACATTATGACGCCATGGTTTTTCCATGTAGTCATCTACCGGTTCGATAAACTCTTGAGCATGCTTAACAAACTTAGAGGCTGCTTTCGGTGTGACAATATAAGCGGTGGTACCACAAGTCCCAGCAGAGTAGCCTCCTAGCATATGACTATCATCAATCGGTATGATTGGAGTGAATGCACGCTTCTGAGTGGCAGACAGCTTGATGTAGTCATAAGTAGAAGTCAGCGGAAGGGTATGCGTGAGTACTTGCTTTAATCCTTCTACAGGGTCGACGTTATCTTCTAAGATAATGATCGGTTCATCGAGCTCAGTACAGCGAACCCACAACTCGTAATGGCTTGAGAAGCAAGCAACTTCACTGGTTTTTAATTGATACCCTTTGCGGCGCTGAGTTATGGCTGGACGGCTTTTTTCTGAATGAAGAAAACCGTCAATAGATCCATCTACGGCATCAAAAAATTCAAACTCAATGCCCTGTTGTTTTAACTTTTCTTCAATACGTTCTCGGCGATCTAGTGATCGAGCCAAGCTTACGACAAATACTTTCACTGCACTTTCCAGTCGCTGTTATATCTTGGTTTAAACAAATTGTAATAGTTATTGCCATCTTCTTGAGAGTGTAAAAGCTGCAACACCCACATGTATTGTTCTGGCTTATTTGCTACAAAGTACTCAATCGCTTGGTTACAAGTGCGAGCATCTTGTTCTTCGCCCTTGTCTAATTCAAACGCCGGTAAGATTTCGATATCAAACGTACCATCTTCTGTATTCATAGAAGCAAACATAGGTAACACTTTAGCGCGTGATAGTTTGGCAATTTTACCTAAGCCTGGGAGCGTTGCTTTTCTGGTTGCAAAGAAATCGACAAAAACGCTGTGTTCAGGACCATGATCCTGATCGGGTAAGTAATAGCCAATGTAACCGTCACGAACTGATTTCAAAAACGGCTTAACACCACCAGAGCGTTCATAAACGCGACCGCCATATTGCACGCGTTGTTCGTGCATTAGCCAATCTGCAACTTCATTTTTCTGCTTTTTTGCCATCGCAGAGACGGGCATTCCCATCGAAGCAAGTAACACCGCAGGAATATCAATCGCCCATGAGTGTGGAACCATCAAAATGACTTTCTCATCATTGTCGATGTGTTTTTGAAGGATGTCTAAACCTCGGATCTGGCAACGCTGCTGTAACCATTTAGATGAACGTAAGCTAAGTAAGCTGAAACGGAAAAAGAACAATGCTGCAGTATAAAGCGTTTTTTCAATCAGTGCTTCGCGCTCTTCAAATGATTTCTCTGGGAAGCACAGCTCAAAGTTGACTCGAGCTCGGTGAGCCGGACCTTTGTGCGATTTAGCCAGTTTCTTCGCGATAGTTTTTGCTAGCCATTTCTGAATCCCTAAAGGTAATAAAGCAAGCGGCAAAGAAAGGACAATGCCTATCCACGTACCCCAATACTTCGGCGCTAAAAAGTGGCGCTCAAATTCAGGGTTATAAGCTTTAGGATCGAAATCATCACGTTGATTAGTCATGAAGTTTTAAGTACCTATATTTTTGAAGAAAGGCGATTGGGGGTCTGTAGAAATGATACTAGTAATCGTATCAGAGTAAAGGTGGTAGAGAGTTAACTACCACCTTTGAAGGGAATTAACGGTTTTGAATCGCTAGGTATTCAGCAACACCTTCAGCTACCGTTTTGAATTCTACATCACAACCAGCTGCACGAAGCTTAGTTAGGTCCGCTTGAGTGAATTCTTGGTAAGCGCCTTTTAGGTGATCAGGAAACGGAATGGTTTGGATTTCACCTTTGTTGTGGTGTTTGACCACTGCTTTTGCCACTTCTTCAAAAGATTCTGCACGACCAGTACCGCAGTTGAAGATGCCAGAAACACCATTTTCTAGGAACCAAAGGTTAACTTTGCACACATCACCAACATAAACGAAGTCGCGTTTGAATGATTCGCTACCAGCAAATAGTTTAGGGTTTTCACCTGCATTGATTTGGTTATTTAGGTGGAAGGCTACCGATGCCATGCTACCTTTGTGATCTTCACGTGGACCGTACACATTGAAGTAGCGGAAACCAGTGATTTGAGAAAGCTGTTCACCATGCTCTTGGGCATCTTGCCATAAGCGACGCACATAGTTATCAAATTGCTGTTTTGAGTAACCGTATACATTAAGTGCGCCTTCGTATTCACGTTCTTCAACAAACGTTTCTGTCTCACCGTATGTCGCAGCTGATGACGCGTATAGGAATGGAATTTCACGATCTAGACAGTAATGAAGCAACTCTTTTGAGTACTCATAGTTGTTTAGCATCATGTACTTGCCGTCCCACTCTGTTGTTGCAGAACAAGCACCTTCATGGAAGATGGCTTCAATAGGGCCGAAGTCGTCACCTGCCATGATTTGAGTAAGGAAGTCATCACGATCCATGTAATCTGTGATATCAAGATCAACTAAGTTTTTAAACTTCTTGCCATTTTTTAGGTTGTCGACAACCAGAATATCGTTAATACCTGCTTCGTTCAGTGCTTTAACAATGTTGCTGCCGATCATGCCAGCACCACCAGTTACGATGATCATAAGACTTCCACCATAGATTAAAATTTTCTCAGGAATTCTAGCAAGAAACAGAAATTAGCGCTATTGGAAGGAAAAGAAAGGTATAGAGCGCTTGGTATAAACAAAAGGGAGCCGAAGCCCCCTTAAATAGTGTTGTTATTCAGCGTTTGACGCGTTTGGCCTTTGGTACCAAGGATTACGTTCATCAGTCAGTTCAATCAAGCTGTACTTACGACCTAGCTTCTGACCGCCATCGCGAGTCAGTGGTTGCCAGCTAAAGAACGCGCGGTTGTTGCTTGGTTTCACTGTCATGATGTCGAATGGAATCGAAATGTAGAAGCCTTTAGTAAAGCTACCTTCACCGAATTCGTCAGCCGACAAATCACTGATTGATGCGAATGCACCTGCAATGACACCACTCTTGAACTGTTTAGATACATTCACTTGTGTACCGATATCACCCGCGAGGAACTGACCAACATCAACTTGAATCATCAAATCTTGTAGGAAGTCCCATTGAGGGTAGTAATAACCCGATACAAAACCAGTAAAGCCTTTGTCTACAACTTGGAACGGACGCCCATATTCTGGAACGTATTGCCATTTCTCATCGTATACACCGAAGTAGCTTTGTGGGTCACGTTGAGAGATCAAGTTAACATCTGCACCTATTGCCCAGTTTGCGCCTTTCGGTCGGTACAGGAATTCGGTACCCACACCCGCAAACATACTTTCTAGATAACCAGCGTAGAACTGTTGGTCCATGGTATCTGAGTACTCTTGGAACCAAGTTAACTGCAGGTTGGACATGGTTACCGCGTGTTCATTTTGATAAGCACGGAACATGGTACGTACACGAGGAATCGAAGTGCCATCCGGTGGGGTGACGTAGTTAAACTTGTCGTAGTTGTTGTACCAATCCCAGTATAGCGAGCCACCAATTTCTAGGTTATCTGTCAGCCAGTAAGAGGCGCTACCACTTAGACCAACACTGAACAGGTAGAACTCTTCTGGGTTGCCCAAGGTCTGAGCCAGTTTTGGTGAGAAGCCCCAATCAAAGCGCTCAAAACCATCGTAAGCAGGTTTGCCTTGCGGTTTATCACTTGAGGTTGATGTTGCATCTTCGATATTTGGATTGATGTAGTTAACTTCTGCAAAGTCACGGTATTTCTCTTTGGAGATAACCGTTTGATCGCCGATTAGACCACGACTGCGTTCATTGATAGTAAAGGTATCAATGTTGTCTGGCATTTTGTTGTAAAGGACTGCCGCTGCTTTTTCATGAGCTTCATTGCGATCACGATACTTTTTCTGCTCGCCGACAACAGAAACGGTATTGTCTTCAACATAGAGTTGGGTATTTTGGTAGCCAGCAATCTTATCCAGCTCCTCAGTAACACGTTCCCAATCTACATCAGACAGTTGCTCTGGTTGCTTGTCTTCAACTTCTGGCGTTGGTGTATCACGCCAGAAAGACGGCATATCATTGAAGTTTGTGTAAAGGCTTACGCCTGCCACTAACGTATCGCCGCGCTCGTAGCTCAAGCGCAAATCTGCCATATGTCCTAAGCGATACAAAACACCAAAGTTCCAAGGCGTATGAGGTGTCATGTCTACACCACCACGTACCACAGGGAAATCTTCGCTGTAATCGTTGCTGTCGTATTCAAGCTTAAATCGCAGTGGTGCGTGCAAAGTTTGATACTCGACACCACCAAAGAGTGCAGCAGGACCTTTGAAGAAACGATCTGTATTGGTTGTGCCTCCAGTTGACAGAAAATCACTTGGTCTTTGGCAAAAACTATCGGACAGCTTACATGCAGGGTTGCTGATGTTGTCGCGCGTACCTAAGTAGCCCCAGCCCATACCTAACGTAAAATCAAAGGTACCAAGGTTTGGGTTAGAGTAACGCTTTGTCGCAGCAACAAACTCACCATCAAAAAGACCGGTGCCTGCAAAGTCACGCACACCCACAGAAAGCTCTGGCAAGTACTCAGACTCTTGCAAAAGTCGAACTTTAAAATCGATGCCTTTGTCAGTGTATTTGGTATCACCCGAGAAGCTTGGATCATCACTATAAAAGAGATCATTCACCATGGTGTAGCGAATGGTCGTCTCTAACCATGGCATCACTTGTAGTGTGACATTATAGAAAAGGTACTCATCGCTGCCAGTAACAGCAAAGTTAAACTCGCCAACAGGTGCCATACGACCTGTTGGCATCTGCATTAAGCCGACACCACCAAAGTCCATTTGTGATGGTTGCAATGGTGGTGCTTCGAAAGGCATGTCTTGAGCCCACACCAACGCTGGACCCATTAAAGAAAGGGATAAACTGGTTCTGATCAGATTCATGTTTAGTTCTTCGATGAGGTTGGTTTACGTTGTGCAAGCAGAGCGACAATGTCTTTATCCATTTGTGATGTTTCGAACTTATCAAATGGGATGTACACCATGGTAAGTGGTGGCAAGTAATATTGAGTGGTTAGCCAACTGCCATGGTGAGGATGAACGACCTTGCCATCCGGGTAAATTAGGATTGGCGGATAAGCAAGTTCACCAATATCGCTTGAACGTAGATTAGTGATCTGTTCATGCAGAGCGATACCAGCTTGGTTTTCTACCGCGTAGACTTTTTCTAAGTTACCCACATACAACACTTTCTCTTTGCGTTTTGGTGCACTTAACGCAAGTTGACCTTGTAAAAGAGGGTTATCAAATTTATCCAGACGGATGCGATCAACATCAATGGCCGACAGCACGCGAGGTGCAAACTGGCTTCGTTGGATAAACTTGTAAAATGGGTGCGCAACTAAATTATGTTGAATCATTTGGTTCAACACCGAATTTTTTAAGGCAATACTTCTTTGCACTGCAGTTTCGGAATTATCAAATAGAGTCACAGCTAAAGGGTATTGTAGGGCGATTTGTTGTTCTTGTGCATGCTTAAGTACGCTCTCTAAACGCGCCGCTTGTTGGAACTGCAATGCTTTGCCCGTTCCGACAAGTTCAACATTAAGCGGTGAAGAGGGGTGGTTTTGAGCTTGAACAGTAGTAGGTGTCGCCAGAATCGTTGCCGTTAAACTTAGGCTTAATAAAGATAGCAGTCGCTTATTCATGATTTGCTGTACCCTTTCAGAATCGTCAATTCAACGGGCACCATGTTTGGACCTAAGTGTTGACGTGTTTTCACTACTTCTCCTTTACCGTTTACCCAGTATTGGTTCTCTACACTTTTTTCTAAGCTGGTAAACGTTACAACCTCGCTATAAACATCAGTAGAAGTAGATGAAATAGGGGTGATGACGGTTTCTTTACCTTGACGAGAACGCTGGACTTTAGCCGGGAATCCATAACGGTATTTGTCAGACCAATCGTAAGAAAGAGAATATTGTGCAGAGGGCGCTGAGTAGGCAGGAACGTTGCCATAAATGCCTGCTAGATTGGTGGTTTGCAAGCCAATAGTTTTAACGATATGACCGTTTTCTGTTACCACCATTGCCTTGTCTGCACTTACCCACTTTAATTGGGTATTGCCAGTTAATGGGTTTTGCTCAGCAAAGGCCAACACTACGAATACTTGCTTTTGGTCACCAATTTTTAAGTAAGCACTGGCATAAGGGACCGCTTCAATTTCTTGTGGAGTTAGCTCGACATCGATGTAGTTGCCATAAGCTTCTTGGACTGTCGCGGATACGTCATTAAATTTTTGTGTACAGCCGAAGATTGAGCTCAGTATAGGTAGGGCAATAAGTAAGCGCATCCATTTTAGCGATAGAAAGGTGTTCATCATTCCCTCATTACAAATAAAATCGCCCTGAATAGATCAGGGCGATTGTTTCCATATCTACAAAACTAAAAAATTATTTAGTTACTGAAGTAGAAGTAGAAGTAGACGTTGAAGTTGAATCGCTGTCTGACGCTGCAACTGCTACTACAGTTACTGCTGCTGCTGCACCGACTGCTACTGCAGTTGTGCCAGTTGCAGATGCTGCTGCTGTACCAGTAGTACCAGCTTCAGTCGCTGCAAATGCAGTTGATGCGCTTAGAGCCATAAGAATAGCTAGAGCTGTGTTCTTCATTATTAATCCTTGTATTTCAGATTTTAAAACATCGATGTTTGGTCTGTTTATCACACACCATTTCTCATTTTAGTTAAAAAACAATCAGCGTGTAAATAGTTTCCTATGCGAATTTACCTAACGTTAAAGAAAGATCGTGGAAGTATAGAGGGTTGCTTAGGTGTGATTATCGTATTTAATAAAAATACTTAAGTTGAAGTCACCTCAGAGTTCACGCAAACGTTCACGATTTTTATTCAACGCGACCCTTTGTATGTCTTGTTTTAAGTCGCTGACAGCCAATGAGTTTCTCATCTGTGAGAATTTGCTAACCATAAACAGAACTCTTAGAAGTCCCTCCCTCTTGCCGTTTTGCGCTAATCCATGCATAATTTGCCAGCTTTTGTGTAGCGTTTATCAAGACTGCTTTTTTGAACGACTAGTCGCAAAAGTGAGGCTTAAAAAGAATAGTTATATCAATAAACCGAATGAATCGGGAATCAGCGAACAGTGGCTAACGCGTAATGCCGCCGGGCGGTAGCGTGGAAACGCACAAACGAAATTGACAAAAGTTAACAGACATTCACTGCGCGTGTCATTCATAATGTGCAGCGGTCAGTCGACACCCAAGGAACACTTACGTGATTAATAAACGACCATGGCTAGGGGCGTTGAGTGCAATCAGCTTAGGCTTGTGCTCATTTTCTGCCTCAGCAGATTTTTATGCTGGTGCGTTAGTCAGTTACTCTAACGCCGAATTTCATCATTCCTCTTCTTCAGTAACCGAGGGAAACCCTTTCCTTCTTCAAGCGCAAGCTGGTTACTTTTTCAATGATTACCTCGCTTTTGAAGCGCGTTACGGAACCTCTGTACAACGAGACAGCGGACTGGCAGTAGACAGCCTCGCGAGTGGTTTTATCAAGTTGAACATGCCAGTCTCCGAACGTATCGCACTTTACGGACTAGCCGGTTATTCGAGCGTTCAGATCGACCAACAAAATGTAGGCTCAAATAAAGATCAAGGTTTTAGCTTTGGTTTGGGGATGCATTACGCTTTGGACAAGCAGAATGCGGTTGTCTTTGAGTTTGTTGACAGTACCTCTGAAGATCGGGTTCGCTTGAATGCACTTACTTTTGGCTTTCAACACCGATTTTAATTAAAGACCTAGCGCCTAGTTTTGTGGCTAGGATTTTTAACTCCTGACTTTAAATAGCGAATTATCATGCTCAAAGGATATTTCTCGATAGGTGCTTGCATTCTGGCAAGCCTATTTGCGCCACTTACTAATGCGCAGACTCCAACCCCAGAACAAATTCAGATGTTCAAGAACTTACCTGCTGATCAACAACAAGCATTGGCGAGTAAGTATGGTGTCTCTATTCCATCTGGCGCTTCTTCTCAACCAAGCAGTTACCAAAATCCTCAAGTGATTGAGCCACGTCCAATTGCTAGTAGCGCGACTGAAGCAAAAGTAAACGACGCCGAAAAAGACGAGCAAGGTCTAAAGCGTTTTGGTTTAGATTTGTTTGCAGGTTCACCTACGACGTTTGCACCAATCAATGATGTGCCTGTTCCGGCTGACTACACGGTAGGAGCTGGTGATGAAATCGTTATTCAACTTTTTGGTAAAGAGAACACGACGCATCGTCTTCGTGTTAATCGCGCTGGTATCATTAACTTCCCTTCTCTTGGTCCTGTTCAAGTGGCAGGTATGACATTCTCCGATGTGCGCGATTCTTTAAACCAGCGTGTAAAAGAGCAAATGATCGGAGTTCGTAGTGATATTTCATTGGGTGAAATGCGCACCATGCAAGTTTTTGTAATGGGTGACGCGTACAAGCCTGGCGCTTACACGGTGAGCGCCCTAACTACGATCTCTCAAGCTATTTATTACAGTGGTGGCTTCAGCGAGAGTGGCGCCCTTCGTAACGTGCAACTTAAGCGCAATGGTCAGGTAATTCGTAAACTGGATATGTACGACCTTTTACTAAAAGGTGATGCGCGTAACGACATCCGCTTGTTACCAGGAGACGTGGTCTTCATCGGCGCGTTGGGTAACACGATTTCGATTGATGGTGAAGTAAACCGTCCGGCAATCTATGAAATCAAACCAGGTGAAACCTATAAGCAAGCCATTCAAATGGCTGGCGGTTTTACGGCTAACGCTTATAGCGATCAAATCGAAGTGAAGCGTTATGCAGCTAAAGGTGCTCGCGATGCATTAACACTGAACTTTAGCCAGTCACATGACCAACAAACCAAAGTTAAAGATGGTGATGTGGTTAATGTGCTTAAGAAAAATGAAGAGCTGACACGTTACGTACAAATTGAAGGTGATGTTCGTCATCCGGGCTATATTGAATGGAAGAGCGGTCTACGTATTGCAGATTTATTCCAATCCGTTGATACCGCATTTAATTCTACTGCAGATGTAAGCTATGCCGTTGTTGTGCGTGAGATTAATCCTCAACGCGATATTGAGGTTTACCAAGTTAACCTTGCTAATGCGATTCTTTCTCCAACAAGTAAAGATAACTTGAAGCTGAATTCTCGCGATCGAGTCTTGGTGTTTAACCGCTTCAATAACGAAGATTTGGATACGTTAGCGGATCAAGAAACCGTTTCCAAAGCGAAAACCTTAGAGCAAGCTCAACTTCAAGCACAGCAAGAGCAATTGAAAGAGCAAGAAGTCATGAGCTCATCAGTGGCGGTGTCTTCTGCCACTCCATTAGAAAAAGATTCAAAGCAACCAAAGATCGTGTTCCGTGGCAAAGAAATCACTAAAGACGACTTTGAAGCATTAAAGCAAAATACGCGTCGCACGTTGCTTGCACCTGTGTTGCTACAACTTCAACAGCAATCGCGTTTGGGGTTGGCTCCGCAAATTGCAGAGGTCTTCGGTGAGGTAAAACACCCAGGGCGCTACCCAATTACCCCACGTATGACGATTTCTACCTTAATTGAAGCTGCGGGTGGCTTAACTTATAACGCATTTACCATCAACGCCGAGTTAGCTCGTACGGTAATTAACAGTAAAGATGAGCGCGCTTCTATTGATGTTGAGCGTATTGATTTGCGCCAAGCTATTCAAGGAAGTACTGTTGCCGATGCCATTATTGTTGGCAGAGACCGCTTAAACATCCTTGAGAAGCCAAACGTCAAACTGCAAAGCACGGTAACATTGCAAGGTGAGGTTCGCTTCCCTGGTACTTACACCGTCCGCCAAGGTGAGACCTTAGGTGAGCTGTTAGAGCGTGCAGGTGGTTTAACCGAATTCGCACATCCGCAAGGGGCTATCTTTACTCGTGAAGCATTGCGCCTTCAAGAGCAAAAGCTATTAAACCAATATGCTGCAGATATGCGAGCAGAAACCGCGAAGAAAACTTTCCGCGCAGACAGCAATATGGGCTCGGTGATCTCTGACCCAGATAAAACACTGAAGTTTGTTGAAGAAGCAAGTCGCAGCAAAGCTCTTGGTCGTATGGTCGTACAGCTTAATCGTATCCTTAAAGACGAGCGTTCTGCGGACTTTATGTTAGAAGACGGTGACTTCCTATTTGTACCGACCTTCCGCAACACGGTTTCGATCATGGGTGAAGTTCAAGTTCCCATTACATATCTGCTGGATAACAAGCTAGATGTGGATGATTACTTGAACAAAGCCGGCGGTGCGAAAAAACAAGCGGATGAAGACCGTATCTTCGTTGTGCGCGCAGACGGCTCGGTTTACAAACCAACATCAGGCTACTGGTTCGGTAACAATCATGAAGAGCTAAAAGCTGGTGATACTATTGTTGTACCAATCGATACGGACTACCGTGATGCATTAAGCACTTGGACTGCAGCTACGCAGATCCTTTACCAAACTGGTGTAGCGATCAACGCGTTGAAGTAAGGAACGACAAGATCATTCCAATCAGCTTAAAACAAGATTAGAAATGCAATAATAGTAAGAGCTTATGTAACGATTGAAGTTACATAAGCTCAGTTTTATGAACATGATTAATCAAAACGGCAAATATTACTCTGAACACCAATAGTGGCATTATTCAGCCGTAGCCCGTCATTCCAGCGAGCCGGAGCGAGACTAGGAATCTTGTCACAGCGCGGTTGTGTTTTGAAAGTCGGAGAACAATCTACCAAATTTCACCAATCTCTGAGTCCAATATAACGAACCTTAGAGCTTAGGATTAAAGACCAATGGAACCACAAAAAGAATCCAATCCAAACTACTTACCATCTCCACCTCAATCTACAGATGATGAGATTGACTTGCGTGAACTTTTTAACGCTCTATGGAAAGGCAAATGGATAATCATTGTTACCACATTTGTCTTTGCAGTCGCTTCCGTATTATACGCACTAAGTCTGCCAAATATATACAAATCCGACGCATTACTCGCGCCAGCAGAGAGCTCAAATGGGGGGGGGCTCTCCAAAATGGCTGGTCAACTTGGCGGCTTAGCTGCACTAGCTGGAGTCAACTTGGGCGCTGGTGAATCTTCTCAAACCGATTTAGCTGTTCAGGTGATGAAGTCTCGCCAGTTTGTAGAAGCATTCATTAACAAACATGATTTACTTGTGCCTCTAATGGCGGTTAAAGATTGGGATTTAACGAATAACAAACTCATCTTAGATGAAGAGTTATATAATCTAACTACAGGTGAGTGGTTACGAGAACCTGATGGTCTACGTGGTTCAACCCCAACCGCGCAAGAAGCGTTTGAAGTATTCAACAACGAAGTGTTGAGTATTAGCCAAGATAAAGAGAGTGGTTTATACACCGTTTCAGTAAAATACTACTCCCCATACATAGCTCAGCAATGGGTGAATTGGTTGATTGAAGATATCAATAAAGTAATGCGTGAACGCACGATAGCTGAAACTTCACAGAACTTGGCTTACTTAAATGCTCAGTTGAAAAAAACCGCTGTAGCTGATATGCAAAGTACATTTTATAAACTGATTGAAGAACAGACTAAAAGTTTGATGTTAGCTGAAGTACAGGAAGAGTTTGTATTCAAAGTTATCGATCCTGCAGTGATACCTGAAATTAAAGATGCACCTAAACGAGCATTAATTTGTGTGCTAGGTACAGTACTTGGAGGACTATGTGGGATTGCATTTGTTTTAGCCCTGTATGCATTTAGAAAAAATAATAGTTAGGACTTGTGTTTGCTAATTTCTATATCGAACTAACATAAGCTGAGACGAGAGTTTTTTAAATTGACTGTAGTTGTCAATACGAAACTTTATAAATTATATTTAACAATGTTAATCTGCATTGTCTTGCTCTTATACAGACGATGCCTATATTATAATTGGAATGATAAATTTCACTTTAAATGAACGAACAAATAATTGAGGATTAGATAATGATTGGTGTGATTTTAGCCGCCGGTGTAGGTTCAAGATTACGTCCTATGACGAATGATAAACCTAAATGTCTCGTAACTACTGCCGGGAAATCTATACTCCAGTATCAACTTGATGCATATAAAGAAGGGGGGATCAAGGAGCTAGTTGTTGTAGTTGGTTACGAAGGGCAAGCAGTAAAAGAGTATTTAAAGCATAATAAAGATTTCAAAATAAAAATTATAGATAATGATATATATGAAGATACTAACAACATGTATTCATTTTATTTAACGAAAGAGTACGTAAAAGGAAAAGCATTTATTTTAAACAACGCAGACTTAAGTGTTGAATCGAGTTTAATCGCTAACATGCTTGCAGATGAAAGAAAGGACTTAGTTGCTGTAGATGTCGGGCTATTTAATGATGAATCAATGAAAGTTACAATAGACGAAGTTGGCAATATATCTGATATTTCAAAACAAGTTAAAAAAGAAAATGCTATTGGATGCTCTATTGACTTTTACAAGTTCTCCGAAAGATCTAGCACAAGATTTTTTGAAGAGATGGAAACAATTATAGATGTTGATAAGAATCTAAAAGATTGGACTGAAGTTGCAATGCAACGACTTTTTCAATCACAAGAACTACAGTTCAGTGTATTTGATATTCAAGGTTTATCTTGGGTGGAAATTGATAACTACGATGATTTGGCTCTTTCGGACGAAATATTTTCACAGAAAAAAAAAAAGTAACTGATTACAAGTACTATTGTTTTGATCTGGACGGCACTGTTTATGTGGGAAATAATAAGATAAATGGTGCAGTAGAGGCAATAAAAGAACTAGAAAATAACGGAAAGAAAATTTTTTATGTCTCAAATAACTCTTCTAAAAGTAAAATTGACTATGTAACACGATTAGAGAGTTTGGGCTTAACTGTCTTAGAGAGCCAAGTTATTCTTTCTACTGATTCAACTATACGTTTTTTAAAAAAAATGAATGTTGAAAAGGTTTATGTTCTCGGTACGAAAAGCCTAAAAAAAATGGTTTTGGATGCAGGTATCGATATTTGTTCGTACAACCCTGAGTTTGTTGTTATTGGCTATGATACTGAACTTACGTATTCGAAGTTAATAGATGCATGCCGCCTTATCAATTCAGGGATTGATTTTGTAGCAACTCACTGTGATCCTGTTTGTCCCTCCGAAAATGGTCCAATTCCGGACATTGGACTTCTGACTGAAATGGTAGAAAAAACAACGCGAAAAAAAGTGTATGAAGTTTTTGGAAAACCAGGTCCAGACGTAATAGATACAATTATTGATGAATATGATATTAATAGGTCAGATATTATAATGGTTGGAGATAGATTATATACCGATATTGCAATGGCAAACAATGCAGGCATAGACTCAATTCTGGTTCTTTCTGGTGACACAACTAGGGATGAGGTTGAGAATGAACCCAACTCAGCGTCTTATGTTTTAAAGGATATATCTAGAATTATTTAATATTATAAGACTAATAGCTAAGAGAGTTTCATTAGCATGAGTTTCCCATGTATTTGTGCTTGGGAAAGCTCATGCTACCTCTTGGTTAATACGTTTATGGTAAAAATATCACTTGAAAATCAAAACCCCAAGATATTTATAATGGTAAGTATGCAAATTAGGAATATATAGTAATTATTGACTACTTATAGGATCAGAATTGTAAAGCGCTATCAAAATAGCATAATCTTCTAGGAAGGTTAAAATCGTTTTATTACTATATCAATCTTTGTTATTTTAAAGGTATTAGTTTTTAAGTTAGGGAATTTAGTTGTCTAAAACACTGTATAAAAACACATCGTACTTAGTCATAGTTCAATTTGTGATAATGCTCATACCGCTTAGTGTAATTCCATACTTGACTAGAAATTTGTCATTAGATGAATTTGGAAAAACGATGTTGATGCTAAGTATCTCAGCATTCCTTTTGATTATCACTGATTTTGGTTTCAATATTAGTGGTACTTATAAAGTTTCAGTTAAAAGAGCATTTAAGCATAAACTTGAAAGATTATTATCTGCAATTTTCCTGATCAAGTTTTTTTTAATAATCGTTATTGTATCTTTAATATTTTTATCCTATTTTCTCAGTTTTATAGGTTTTAAAGACTCATGTTATATATCATTATTGGTGCTATCTCAATCACTTTCTCCAGTTTGGTTTCTCCAAGGGGTAGAGAAAATGAAAGATATATTAATAATCACACTTTTATCTCGACTGATATATTTATCTCTAGTCTTCTCGGATGGAAATATTTCATACGATGATGTCATAGTATATACATTAATAATGAATTCACTACTAACCATTTTCTTATATTTTAAAATATTTGTATTAGGTTATCGAATATCAAGTTTTAATTCTAGATATTGTTTGCTAGTTTTTAAAGATAGTCTTAGCTTTTTTTACTCAAGACTAGCTGTTAGTCTATATACTAGATTAAATACAATTATTCTTGGTACATTCTCAAATACGACTCAAGTAGCATTCTTTACATCAAATGAAAAAATCTATACAGCATCGCAAAGTATAAGTAGTCCAGTTTCTAGAGCACTATTTCCTTTCATGGCAAATAAAGGCTCTTTCTTAGTTTTCTATAAAATGATTTCAGCAATATTAGTTGTAGGGCTTTTGGTTGCTGGTATGATGTTTTTTTATTCAAAAGAGATTGTGGTATTTGTTTTTGGTCCGGAATTTATTAGTTCTGTCAGTGTTTTCGAAATTTTCATTTTGATTTCTGTTATTACGTTTGTCTCAATGAACTTTGGCTATCCTGTTTTTTCGAGGTTAGGTAAAATAGAATATGCAAATAAAAGTGTCCTATACGGTGCTTTTATTCAGTTGATGTCTATTGCTTTTCTTATTTTCAATGAGCTTATCGATGCATACCATTTAGTGATAGCACTCTTAATTACAGAAACCTTTGTTCTTTTATATAGAATCTACTTTTTTAAAAAGCTAACAAGAAATAATTATGAATAAAATAAAAACTTTATTGGGTTTTTTTCCTTATTATTTATCAAGGATAATCCCTACTAAAAAAAATGTGTGGTTATTTGGTTCATGGCATGGTTATAAGTACGGAGATTCGAGCAGGGTTCTCTTTGAATATGTTAGTGATAATAAGAAAAATATAAAAGCAGTTTGGGTTTCACGAGATAAAAACATAGTAAAAAAAATTCGGGAAAAAAAGTATCGAGCTTATAGTACGTATTCAGTACCGGGTGTTTATTATTCCATAGTTGCTAATGTTAATGTCTTCAATGTGAGTGTTAATGATATAACAGATTTTTTTCCTGGAAAAAACTTAGTAAATTTGTGGCATGGGGTTCCTATTAAAAAAATTGGATATGACAATAAGGTAAGTTCTGTTATCAATAAGGAAAAAATAGAAAAGCTACACAGAGTATTTCCTTATATACGATGCGAAAAATTTATAGATCTCCAAGTCGCTTGTTCGGTCAAAGAAGCAGAGAATTTATCTACAGCGTTTGACCTTTCATTATCAAAAATAGCTATAACAGGTCTGCCAAGAAATGACCTTTTATTCGAGAAAATGAAAAACACTAGAAAGTTTAAAGTGATATACATGCCAACATGGCGTGAAAAGGAAAAGATCAACATATTTGAAGAAATGAACATAAATGCAAAGGAAATAAATGAAAAATTAAAAAAAATGGATATATATTTAGAAGTTAAACCTCATCCTAATAATACAAAAATATTTAATTTTGATAAGTTATCTAACATGTGTTTGTATAATAATAAAGGGGATGTTTATGAGCATTTAAATGATTACGATATACTTATCACCGATTATTCAAGTGTTTATATTGACTACTTGCTCACAGATAAACCGATAATATTTGTAAATGGTGATATAGACAGTTATTTAACTGAGGATAGAGAGCTATATTACGATTATAACTCTGTTACGCCGGGAATCAAATGTTCGACTTGGAATGATGTAATCTCAGCAATAGAAATCATAAAGACGCGCGGGGATACTTACCATGCAGAGCGTCAAAAAGTACGTGATTACTTTCATTTTTACAATGATGGGAACTCATCTCAAAGAGTTTTCAATTGTATATACGATAGGTTTATGTGAATGAAAATACTAGTATATTGTGATTGTATAGAAAGAATGAAGTTTTATAACACGATATTTTCTAATTATAAGAATATGTTTGTGTTTTTATCTGATAAGTATAGTGTATATATCAAGATAAAGCGTCAGGGGTATAAATCATATTGGTTAAAGAGAAGTAACTCCCATCACGCTCCAAAAGATGAGATTGCTAAATCTATAGAAGTTATGAATAATATAATTTCTATAACAGATGCAAAGTTGTTTTATTCTTCAGTTTTCTCTTCTTTGGAATATATATTAAGACTAGAAGGTTTTTCTCACATTGTTATTTGGAATGGGAGTACCATTGCTGGCAACGCTATTCGAGCGTTTAAAGAAAAGCAGAAAGAGGTTAAAACACTATTCTTAGAAATTTCTAATATACCTGGGAAGTTAGTTGTGGATCCTGTTGGTGTAAACGCTGAGTCTAGTATTTATTATAATAATAGTATTCTTAATGATATGCCCAAAGTTCCCCATTCTGAGTACATTACATGGAGAAATGAATACTTACAACAAAAACGCAACTACGTTCCCCCGCAAGCTGTAATTAAAAGTAAAGTCAACTACTTATCTGTTGTTGATCGGATATTTTCTTTAGTTTTTTCTTCTCCGATTCTTGATCAAAGAAGTTTTCTTGAGAAAATTATCCAAAAAAGAAAACAAAGAATAGTCATCAGCTATTCAAATTTAATACCAAGTGATTATGTTTTCTTACCTCTACAAGTAACTTCGGACACGCAAATTAAACTGAATAGTGACGTAGATAATATAGAGGCTATTAATTTTGCTAAAGAATACGCATTTAAACGTAAACTTATATTAGCAATTAAAGTTCATCCTGCAGAAACCGATATCAATTTCATTGGTTATGTAAAGTCAATTGAAAGTGAATTTATAAAAGTGGTTAATAGCGATACAAATGAATTAGTTAATAATGCCAAGAGTGTTATTGTTATTAATTCAACTGTAGGTCTTGAAAGCATGATTTTAGAAAAAGAAGTAATTGTTTTAGGTAGAGCTATTTATAATAAATTTGACCAGGAAATGCTTAAAAAGTACATATTAAGATATTTGCTTTCAATTGACTATTTTAATCCTAAACCTTTAGACGATAAACTTTTAAAACACTTTATTGAGAGAGCTAGTTAGTGAAGTATTTACTTGCTTTTTTCGTCCTACTAATTTCTTTACAGAGCTTCAGCACATACAAGTTTATTTTACCCGTTGCTATTGTAATCTTTATGTTGTCCCGCAAAAGGAAAATAAAAACAATACTATTGTCCTTGATATTTTTGATTTTCATTATCTATTATACATTGCCAGGTGTGGTTGTTTATAGCTTTGAATTTGACATGGCTTATTTTAGATCCACTTTGGTGGGTATAATTGCAGTTGGTCTTTTTTGGGCATCATATAACTATAAAAATAAAGAAATTTTCTCTCAAGCTATTAGTTTTGCATTGTTTGTGAATGTCTCCTTTCTATTTCTTCAAGGTTTTTTACTTTATGGTTCAGGTTACCACCTTGACTTTACTGGACCTCTTACCGGGCATGAATCAAGAGTTATTGGTCCCCCATTATTCTCATTTCGCCTTTGGCGACCTTCTGGTTTAACGTTTGAACCAGGAACTTATGCTACATATATTACGCCTTTGCTTTTCTTAAGTTATAAGTTGTCTGACTTTAAGGTTAATAAACTACATTTAATTACCGTAATTTCTCTATTATTTACTTTGTCTGTTTTTGCCATTATTTTTGCTTTTTCATTTATTATAATTGCTTATTGGCAAGTGTTGAAAAATAGTAAAATAATAAAAGTTATTACTCTCCCAATTTTGATGGCGATAGTTTATGTTGTTTACCAATATATATCGTGGCGTTTTTTTTCTGGGAGGCAAGATATAAGCTTGGGTGTTAAGTTATATGCGTTTAATTTCCTTTTAGAACAAGACATTACACGAGTATTAACAGGTTCATTTTACTCTTTCAATGACTGTCAATGTTTGGTTAGAGATACATCACTATTGTTTAATTTCTTTTTTACTTTTGGAGTTTTGGGTATTGTTTTCTTTGTTATCTTAATATTTAGCGTGAAGGGATTTAAGACGAAAATGATGTTATTTGTTATGTTTTTAAGTAAAATGCCTTTATTTGCTCCTATATTGTGGTTTTTTCTTATTGGAATGATAGTGAGAGATGATGAAAATTATATTTGTAACTCCAGGAAAAGCAAATCTACCAGAAATTAAAGCTTATAGTAAATATTTTTCTTTACATGGTGATGAAGTTTTTGTAGTTAATCGCGAAGATATAGAAAAATATAAGAATGCTCATTTCGATATTGAATGGCATTTTATGGGCTTTTCTAGAAAAAAGCTCACAAATTCAAGACTAGTAATTCATGAATACGCTTCGTTATCTACTCCTCCGTTTTCAAAGTTTAAAAATACTATTAAAGGTATTTTTTCTCATACTCCTGATTTAAGAATATTTCTGAATCATAAGGTTAAAGATGACCTTACCTTCTTGTGTGACTCAAAGTATTTGATTCGTGATATGGGAGTTGAGCTTCCTAAACAAGGTTTTAGGATAAATACTGATTCAAAGTATGACTTTCTCTATGTTGGTGCAATGGATCCAAGTAGAGATATTGATGGTCTCATAAAATTATTTATTGATCCTTCCTATAATCCTAATGGACTAAAACTATTTCTACTAGGAAAAGCACAAGACGATTTACTCGAAAGGTACAAGGTTCATTCAAATATTGTCTTTTTGGGTTTTGTTCCTCAAGAAGAGGTTTTTTCATATATTCTTGATAGTGAAGTTTGTGTTAATTGGATCCCTAATGTTTACCCTTACAATATTCAAACGTCTACCAAGTTATTAGAGTATGCAGCAATGGGTAAAAAGGTCATTACAACTCGTTATAATTGGGTAGATGAATTTTCAGAAAGAAACTCTTATCCTTTATTTTTTTTCTCGGACGAAGATGGACTTTCTAAGTCGTTTTTTTCTAAAGATAGAAACATTCCAAGTGTTGCATCTTGGTCCAAAATATTTCAGGAATTAAAATTGAGAGATTATATTTTTAATTTGTTGAAAGAGTAATTGGATAAAATTAATCGTATTTTTTAATGTGAGTTATTACCGAAGTAATGAGATGGATTAAACATGATCGTTCTAGATGAATTTTAACGCGATTAACTTGATTTGGACTTATGTTTAATAAATTTCATATAATGTTCACCTTTTATTTTAATTTATTAAATTGATAGTACTTGTTTTGATTGTTAAAGTGCTCAATTTGTTGTTGCTGATGTTTGTGTTTTGTTGGTTTATAGTAAAATTAAGTTGTGGCTTTTATGAAGAAAATAAAGATTGCTCATGTTCAACTTCTTCCTTTGTTGACTGGTGTACAGAATGTAACTATTTCAGAGTTAGATGGGTTAAGTGAAAAGCACTATAGTAAAACAATTATCTGCCAAAGTTCAGGTGAATTGACATTAAAAGCAAGTAAATTAAATATAAGTACAAAGTTGATCCCAGATCTTGTCAGAGAGATATCACCAGTCAAGGATTTTAAAGCTCTAATCTCGCTTTATAAAATTTTTAAAAAAGAAGAGTTTGATATTGTGCATACCCATTCTTCAAAGACTGGGCTGCTGGGAAGGTTGGCTGCTAGGATGGCCGGGGTACCATTAGTTATTCATACCGTTCACGGTTTTCCTTTCTCTTCTGCTAAAAGTAAAATTATATATATGTTTTATGTTTTTATGGAGTTTTTAGGTGGAAGGTTGTCTCATAAAGTTATCTGTCTTCATGAAAATGATAAGAAAATTTGTATTGATAAACTAAAGCTTAGTGAAGATAAGCTGGTAGTTTTACCAAATGGTGTTAATAAAAACATATTTCATCCATCAGATTCGTCTAGTCTTAATTTGATTAGGTCAGAATTAAAGTTATCTAAAGACAAGATTATTATAGGAATGATTGGACGTTTGTGGGAGCAGAAAAACCCGAAGGCAATGGTAGATGCTGCGTTATCCATCCTTTCTAGTCGTAATGATGTTGTTTTTGTTTTTGTGGGGGAGGGAGAGCTTAGAGCGTCGTTGGAAGCTATGTCTGATAGCTACTCTGATAATATCAAGTTTTTGGGTTGGAGGTCCGATACAGCGGACTTGCTTCGAAGCTTTGACATCTTTTCTTTACCTTCTCTATGGGAGGGGATGCCTTTAGCTATTATAGAAGCAATGGCGACGGGGTTGCCTTGCGTAGTATCTAATATCCCTGGTAATAATCATCTAATCGAAAATGGAAAAAACGGATTTCTCTTTGAACTCACAAATAATGAAGATTTTGTGAATTCTTTATTGAATTTAATTGATGATGAAGTTTTGCGAAAATCAATGGGAAATTATAGTCTTGAGCTTGTCAATAAGTTTTATGATATAGATTCGAGAGTTAATAAAATTAATACACTATATATTAACGAATTAAAATGTAGGGGTGAAATTTAATGTTCTTAATTGCAGGTCCATGTGTTATCGAATCCGAAAGTGTAGTTTTAGATACTTTTGAATCTTTAAAAGAGATTACCGACAAGCTCGGTATTGAATATATCGCCAAATCATCTTTTACTAAGGCGAATCGTTCATCCGTAAATGCCTTTACAGGCCCAGGCATTGATGAAGGTCTAAAAATTCTTCAAAAAGCAAAGGATCAATTAGGACTTAAGGTGTTGACTGATGTTCACGAGGATACCCCTTTAGACGAAGTTGCGTCAGTAGTCGATGTTTTACAAACACCTGCGTTCCTTGTTCGTCAAACGAGCTTTATTCAAAGAGTTGCTTCTTTCGGTAAGCCCGTAAACGTTAAAAAAGGACAGTGGATGCATCCTTCGGATATGGCGCCTGTTGTGGAGAAATGCCGAGCCGTCGGCAATAATGATATCTGGCTATGTGATCGTGGTACGAGTTTTGGCTTCGGGCAGCTAATTAACTACATGCCGGGTCTAACTATAATGAAAGAGACTGGTTGCAAGGTAGTTATGGATGCTACTCATAGTGTTCAGATGCCTGGCACACTTAACGGCTCAACTGGAGGGAACCGTTTTCATGTTCCAGCTATTGCTCGAGCTGCTGTAGCTGTTGGTATTGACGGCTTGTTTATGGAAACCCATCCAGACCCGGATCATGCCTTATGCGATGGTCCGAATATGCTTGCATTAAAGCACATGGAAGAGTTGTTAGAAACACTTTTAGAAATTGATGAGGTTGTGAATAAACGTCCTAAAATTGAAACAAGATTCTAGCATCTCCACTCCTAGTCAATCTATTATTCGTATCTAATTAAAGAGTATATTTTGAATACAGTAAAAATAGTTATTCCTGCTCGATATGGCTCCTCTAGACTTACTGGTAAGCCATTACTTGAAATAAATAATAGGCCAATATTTTGGCATGTCTTTCAGCGCTGTCTTGAAGCTGGTTTTGACTCCCGAGATATCATGTTAGCGACTGACGATACTCGAATATTTGAGAAAGCCTCTGATTTGAACATTCCAGTCATAATGACGTCGTGTGAGCATGACAGTGGAACTGATAGAATTTTCGAGGTAGCGACCTCACAAGGTTGGAACAAGCAAGATATTGTCATTAATGTTCAAGGCGATGAACCGCTAGTTGACCCTAAGTTGATTCGTCAACTATCGCTATTTGCACGTAAACATACAGAATTCGAAATAACAACAGTTGTTGTGCCAATTGTACATAGTGATGACTTCAATAACCCTAATGTTGTTAAAGCCGTCATGGGATTGAATCATCGAGCTCTTTATTTTACTCGCTCAAACACCCCTTACAACAGGGAATTTCCTTCGGATCTTTCGTTCGCTTTTCGTCATGTCGGCATTTATGCTTATACGGTGGGTGCTCTAGACGCATTTTGTTCATTCGAAGAAGCGCCTCTAGAGGCTTATGAGAAGCTCGAGCAGTTAAGAGCTCTTTCAAATGGTATGGCAATTGGTGCTTGTTATTTTGATGGAGAGCTTGCTCATGGAATAGACACTTTGGATGACTATTTAACTATCAAAAAGAGAATGGAAAAGGCTTAATGGACATCATAAAAATTGCTAAGGACGTAATTCAGACAGAAGTAGATGGGCTCATTCATATGGGGGCTCACATCGATAATAGTTTTATTCAGGCAGTAAATGCTATTCTCACTACTCATGGGCGTACTATTATTTGTGGCATGGGTAAATCTGGTATTGTTGGAAAAAAAATTGCTGCATCTTTCGCAAGTACAGGTACGCCTAGTTTCTTTATGCATCCGGGTGAAGCTTTTCACGGTGATTTAGGGATGGTCAAACCTGAAGATGTCTTTATTGCAATATCTAACTCAGGTGAAACGGATGAGGTGCTAAAACTACTTCCATTTCTAAGAGATAATGGGAACTATGTTATAGCGCTTACCGGCAAAAGCGGATCCACATTAGCAAAAAACGCCCATTGTCATTTGGATATAGCCGTTCCTAAAGAAGCTTGCCCGCATCAATTAGCTCCAACCTCTTCGACTACTGCTACGTTGGTTATGGGAGATGCATTGACTGTCGCGTTAATGGAATCTAGAGAATTTCTGCCAGAAAACTTTGCCCGATTTCATCCTGGAGGGAGTTTAGGAAGACGCCTTTTATCCAGAGTTAGCGATGAAATGGTCTCCGAGTTTCCAGTAGTCAAAGAAAGTGCTGACTTTACTTCTGTTGTGCACGCAATTTCTGATGGAAAGTTAGGGTTGGTGTTAGTTGAAGTTGATCAGGGTTTAGCTATCATTACGGACGGCGACGTTCGAAAAGCAATGAATGCCAACGGTAAGCAAGTTTTTGATTTAAAGGCTCGAGACATTCTAACCTTAAATCCCGCTAAAATTTCTGGTTCTGCGAGTACTCAAAGTGCCTATGAAGTGATGGAAAATAAAAAGATAACATCACTCATCGTTGTCGAAGATGAGAGAGTTATAGGGGTTTTGAAAAAATAAAAAAAGTCCAGAAGGGTATCCTTCTGGACTTTTTTTTAAGCTTTTACTGTTTTTCTCGCATTTATCCAGCTTCTGATATAGCTAGTAATTTTCCAAATGTACGCCAAAATGATTGAGTAAATTACAAAGCACGAAATGAATAAGACGAACATCGTTACTTCTGAAATATTTGTAGCCTCACCATAAATCCCGAAACCAGCATAAAGGCTTGCAATAAAGCATATTGCTACAAGAGTTTGTTTAGGTCCAAGGCCTAGACGTTGGAAAATATGATGCAAGTGTTCACGATCTGGCTTGAATGGAGAGTCGCCTCTGCGAATACGACGAATCATAATTGCAGCCATATCCATTAAGGGCACGGCAATCAACCAAAGAGCGGTTACTGGTCGCATTAGTGGTTCAGAACTTCCAGTTTGGCTAACTCCTAGCAACAACCAGATTACAGTAAAACCAATCATCATACTCCCAGCATCACCCATAAATACTTTTCGCTCTCTCCCTAGTATCCCAAGGTTCATAAAGATATAAGGAAGCATAGCTACAATAATGACCACACACAAATAAGCTAGACCATGTTGGCTATCAACTTGCAATAAAAATGCTAGTGCCCCGAATGTTACAATAGAAAGACCGCCTAGCAAGCCGTCGATACCATCTACCATGTTAAAGGCATTAATAGCACCGATTACTGCTACTATAGTAATTAAACTGCCTGCCCAACCTAAAGACACTTCTCCAATCCCAAACATATCTCCGAGATTATTAAGCTCAAGCCCTGCAACTTTCATCATAACAATTGACAAAATTGCTTGAATCCCTAAGCGAACTTTAAAGCTAAGGTCAGTTTTGTCATCAACTGCTCCGACTATCGTAAGTACACAAATGCACAGTAAGTAGAGCCAGCTGTGTTCAATAGTATCTGGATTGAAGGTTAGATATTGTGCAAGAACTAAACAAATCGAAAGACCTCCAACTAAAGGGACTGCTCCGTTATGTAATTTACGAGCGTTGGGTTTGTCGACCAAACCGATTCGTTTTGCAACTTTTCGCATTAAAAAGAGCGTTGCAAAAGAAGAGAAAAAGATAAAACTGAGTTCAAGGAACATAAAATAGCCAACTGTGATTTTACATATAATCGCCTAATTTTAGCTCAAGTTGATGGTATGAAAAAGTTACTGTTCAATAAAAAATATAAGTTGTTGTGTCAAATAAGGTAGTTTGAATCAATGCCACGTGCGATGACGTAGTATTCTTGATATCCTAAAGAAAATGAGGTTTTAGGGTTTGTTCATGAAAATTGCTGTTGCTGGTACCGGTTATGTTGGGCTTTCTAACGCTATGCTGTTAGCTCAAAACCATGAAGTGGTTGCATTAGATATCGTTCCTGAAAAAGTTGAATTGCTAAACAAAAAACAATCTCCAATTGTTGATGCTGAGATTGAACACTTCCTTGAAAACAGGGAACTAAACTTCATCGCAACAACCGATAAGCAGAAAGCTTATCAAGGTGCAGAATATGTTGTGATCGCAACGCCAACGGATTATGACTCAGTCACGCATTACTTTAATACTTCTTCTGTTGAAGCGGTGATTAAAGATGTTATGTCTATCAACCCTGATGCAGTAATGGTGATTAAGTCTACTGTTCCTGTTGGCTATACTGCTCGAATCAAAGAAGAGTTGGGATGTGAGAATGTCATCTTCTCCCCTGAGTTCTTGCGTGAAGGCAAAGCACTTTACGATAACCTCCACCCATCACGTATCATTGTTGGTGAACGCAGTGAACGTGCCGAAGTGTTTGCTGGCTTGCTGGTCGAAGGGGCAGTAAAAGACGATATTCAAGTTCTATTTACTGATTCGACAGAAGCTGAAGCAGTAAAACTATTTTCAAACACCTACCTTGCTATGCGTGTTGCTTACTTTAATGAGCTGGATTCTTACGCAGAAGCTCATGGCTTGGATGCTCGTCAAATCATTGAAGGTGTTGGCTTAGATCCTCGTATCGGTAATCATTACAACAACCCATCATTTGGTTACGGTGGTTACTGCTTACCAAAAGATACTAAACAGCTTTTAGCCAATTACCAAGATGTACCAAACAACATCATTGGTGCGATTGTTGATGCTAACCGCACTCGTAAAGATTTTGTGGCTGAAGCTATTCTTAAGCGCGAACCAAAAGTTGTCGGTATTTACCGTTTAATCATGAAGGCGGGATCGGATAACTTCCGTGCTTCTTCTATTCAAGGCATCATGAAGCGCATCAAAGCGAAAGGTGTTGAGGTCGTAGTTTACGAACCAGTACTCAGAGAAGAAGATTTCTTTAACTCTCGAGTGATTAAAGACCTGAATGAATTCAAACAAAGTGCGGATGTGATTGTTTCTAACCGAATGGTGGAAGAGTTGACCGATGTAGCGGATAAAGTTTACACGCGTGACTTGTTTGGTAGCGACTAATCAATCTCTGGTAAGGTCCTAGTTTGCTAGGACCTTCTTTGGTTTTACTAAAGTATTCACTTCGCTCTAATCAATAAACCACCTCAATCCCCTCTGCTTCCAATTTCTCTCCTAACTCTTTTTTTGCTTCTTTCTCTCCATGTATCAAATGCACGGCTTTTGGTTGTGCTGGAATACCAGTAACAAACTTCAATAAATCGCTTTGGTCTGCATGTGCAGAATATCCAGAGATGGTATGGATCTGTGCGTTGGCTTCGATTGATTGGCTATCGATATCCACCGTGTGGCTGCCTGATTGGATTTCTCGACCTAATGTTCTTTGCGCTTGATAGCCCGCAAACAACACATCATTTCTTTCGTCTGGCAAGAGTGCATTTAAGTAATTGACGATTCTTCCTCCTTCGCACATACCGGATGCCGCGACGACAATCGCAGGCTCATCGGTGGAGGCTAGTCGATTCACTAATGCTTGATGTTCTCTATGGCTTTCCACAGTAATGCATTGTTCAAAGGCGAGGGGATGACGATGATTGTTGAGCTTTTGCTTTGCTTCTTTTCCCCACAGTTTTTTGAAACGGCGGTAGGTCTTCGTAACTCTTTTCGCAAGCGGTGAGTCTAGGATAATTGGCAAAGAAGACAACAAATCGCGTTGGTGAATCAGTTGCTCAATATCGAATAATAGTTCCTGCGTACGTCCTACGCTGAAAGCTGGGATCAGAATTACACCACCATCTTGCAGTGCGTGATCGATAATGGCGTTCAAGCGCTCAGTTCGAGTGGCAATGTCTTCATGCTCTTTGTTGCCGTATGTGGACTCGATGAACAGATGGTCGGCACGCTTTGGCGGCTTCGGATCGGGTAAGAGTGGGGTATTGGACGGACCTAGATCGCCGGAAAACACGATGATTTCATGATTGGGGAGTTTGAATTCCACGTAAGCGGAACCAAGAATGTGCCCCGCAGGCTGAAAGCGTAGGTAACATTGTTTGCCAAGTGGCAGCCATTGTTGGTAGTCATGGGGTCTTAGCTGTTTTTTAATAACATTGAGGACTTGTTGACGCTGGTGGAAGTTCAAACCCAGTTGCAGCTTTAATCCATCTTCTAACATGAGCGGTACTAGTTCGGCTGTTGCTTTGGTGCAGTAGATGGGACCTTTAAATCCAGCAGCCAGTAACCAAGGTAGGCGTCCAATATGGTCGATATGAACATGAGTCAGGACTAATGCTTTGATGTGTTTAACCGGAAATTCAATATCCAATGATGCCCTGCGGTTGCCAAAATGGATGTCTTTGCCTTGAAAGAGTCCGCAATCGATCAAGATGCTGCCGTGTGGCAGTTTCAATTCATGACAAGAGCCAGTGACGGTATGTTTCCCACCATGGTGAATCACACTGGCGATGTCTGATATTGGTGTTGTCATGTCGATTGCTCCTCCTTGAACAAGCATAGGTCAATACTAAATCTTGAGGGCAGGGTAAGTGAATAGAGTTCGTTGGTTGGATGGAATTGAGTGGGAATAATCGGAAGTGCGATTAGGTTCTTTGTTTTGATGTAAGGCGTTTTTCGTTACTTAACTTTGGGTTTGACACATGCGGTTAGTAGATTCCTGATGTCGCTTAGGCTCCTCGGAATGACGGGATTCTTATAGGTTATGTCTGTTGTTTTGTTGTTTTGATTTGGGTGCGTGCGGTTAGTAGATTCCTGATGTCGCTTAGGCTCCTCGGAATGACGGGAGTCTTATAGGTTATGTCTGTTGTTTTGCTGGTTTGATTTGGGGGTGTGCGGAGGGTAGATTCCTGATGTCGCTTCCTGACGTCGCTTCGGCTCCTCGGAATGACAAAACTCATTAGATCGTAGGCAAACAAAAAGGGATGCGTGATGCATCCCTTTGTTATTTCTGCTTAATAAAAAGCGAAATTAAGCTTTAGCTGCTGCCGCTGCTTTAGCGATAGCTACGAAGCTCTTAGCGTCTAGAGAAGCGCCACCAACTAGAGCACCGTCGATGTCTGGTTGTGAGAAGTAAGCTTCAGCGTTTTCTGGCTTAACAGAACCGCCGTATTGGATGATTACTTGTGCTGCAACTGCTTCGTCTTTCGCTGCGATTAGTGCGCGGATAGAAGCGTGGATGCGTTGTGCATCTTCAGCTGTTGCTGCTTTACCAGTACCGATAGCCCAGATTGGTTCGTAAGCGATGATTGCACCGTTTAGAGCTTCAACACCGTAAGTGTCGATAACTGCGTTGATTTGACGTGCACATACAGCTTCAGTTTCGCCAGCTTCGTTTTGAGCTTCAGATTCACCGATACAGAAAACAGGCTTTAGACCGTTTTCTTTTAGGAAGTTGAATTTCTTAGCGATGAACTCGTCAGATTCGTTGTGGTATTCACGACGCTCTGAGTGACCGATGATGATGTGAGAAGCACCGAAGTCTTTCAGCATTTCTGGAGACATGTCGCCAGTGAAAGCACCGCTGTTGTTTAGGTCAGTGTTTTGTGCACCTAGGATAACTTTGTTACCGCCTTCAGCGATTACGCGCTCAGCTAGATCGATGTAAAGAGCTGGTGGAGCTACTGCTACGTCAACACCTTCAACGCCTTCAAGTTCAGCGTTAATACCAGTTAGCAGCTCAGTTACCATTGCTTTGCTACCGTTTAGTTTCCAGTTACCCATCACTACAGGACGACGCATAGGAATATCTCCCTTATCTTTAATGTAAATAGTCTATTAATGTAAAAAATCTACGTAGGAATATAACAGAATAATGTGAACAGATCATGATTGGCGTCATGTCTTATTCGGCTTTCTTCATCTGGTCGGTGCTGCATTAGTTCTGTTATTTTTGTCAAAAGCAATCGATTGGTGATCGCGTAGACAGAATGATAGTCCATTCCTCGGAAAATGCGCCTTAGGTTGGTATTACTGTGGGTTAAAAGTTCGCCGTAATAAGAAAGGAATCAAAATGCCAAACTTAGTTTTAGAATATTCCAACTCAGTCGATGAGCGTGTGAATGTCCAGGGATTACTAGAAGATCTACACAAAGTCACCTTGGAGAGTGGTTTGTTCGAGCTTGCGTCCGTCAAATCACGTGCGCTTCGTTGCCACAATTGGTTGGTGGGAGAAGAGGGCGATAGTGTTGATTTCATTCACATCAACTTTGATTTGCTGGCAGGTAGAAGTGCAGAACAAAAACGCGAGTTATCAAGAGCACTGATGGTTGTTTTACAGGAACAAGCGAGTCATGTTCGTAGCTTAACGGTGAATGTGCGCGATATGGATATTGATTGCTTCCAGAAGGTGGTGAACTAGCTCTGTTGCTCGGGTTAAATCCCAAACTGCCTCATTTAGAGTCGACAAGCTGAAGGCTCTAAATGTACAGACCTACAGTTTGAAGTCTGGTGATGTTTTCCTCTGGGGGATGAACTTTTCAAACCATGCTGACTCGGCTAATCTATAGCCTTTCAAAATTAGGGTAAAAGTCGATGTCGATTAAAGAGTTATTGTTTTCTTTCCAAGGGCGTATAGGTCGTAAAACTTACTGGATGTGGAACATCATCTACTACATCCTAATCTTAGGTTTTGGTGCGGGCATCAGTAAGTTGTTCCCTGCATTTTCTTATATTCTTCTGCCTATCTTCTTATTGATTCTTCTGATCCCAGATTTGGCGATAACCACTAAGCGTTGGCATGACCGTAATAAGTCGATTTACTGGCTAGCGTTGAACATCCCATTGATCATTGGTCGAGTTGCCACGCCAATGACTAACCCTGCTGCGCAGGACCCATCTACACCGCAAATGCTGATTGCTTCGGTCTCTCTGCTATGTGGTCTATGGATTCTTGTCGAGTGTGGTTTCTTGAAAGGTTCTGCCGGTCAGAACAAATACGGTCCTGAGCCGGAGTAAGGTCTTTAGGTATCGAACTCCTTGGACGTAGATTCTTAGTCTCGCTGAGGCACGCTAGAATGACGGATTCCTTTATTTAAGAGTGACTTAAAGTAACTATGAGAGGGTGTTCTTTCTAAGGTCTCGTATTTGCTGAAAGTCGATTCTTAGTTTCGCTGAGGCTCGCTAGAATGACGGATTCCCTTTATTTAAGAGTGACTTAAAGTAACTGTGAGAGGGTGTTCTTTCTAAGGTCTCGTACTTGCTGAAAGTCGATTCTTAGTCTCGCTGAGGCTCGCTAGAATGACGGATTCCTTTATTTAAGAGTGACTTAAAGTAACTATGAGAGGGTGTTCTTTCTAAGGTCTCGTACTTGCTGTTAGTAGATTCTTAGTCTCGCTAGAATGACGGATTCCTTTATTTAAGAGTGACTTAAAGTAACTGTGAGAGGCGTTCTTTCTAAGGTCTCGTTCTTGCAGAAAGTAGATTCTTAGTCTCGCTGAAGCTCGCTAGAATGACTGATTTCTGTTACTTAATAGCAAGTTAAATTAACTGTCATTCTGAACAGCGAGGGACGAGCGTGATTCAGAATCTACTCACCGAGTGCTCCGAGTTTGCAGTAAACGACCGAGCTAGTGAATTACAATGGAAAAGCAACCACAGATCATTAAGGAGAATGAACCATCGACAAGATACCTTGCGTTTACATCCTAACTTCAAAAAATAACTCAGTTCTCTACATTGGTGTTACCAGCCAACTAGCCCAAAGAATATGGCAGCATAAAAACGGAATCGTTGAGGGTTTTACCAAGAAATATCACGTTCACAAGCTCGTTTACTTTGAGCTGTTTGAAGATATGGCAACTGCCATAAACCGAGAAAAGCAGTTGAAACAATGGAAGCGAGAGTGGAAGTTAGATTTAGTGAGAAAAACGAATCCTGACTTTCTCGATTTATCCAACGAGTTTTAGTAAAAATCATCCCTATCTTTAAACGTTTTCAACTCAACCACATCGGCTTTTTTAGTTGGGGCGGTTTCCCCTTGTAATGCCTCTCTGAATTTCACGACCTGTTTCTGCAATTCATTCATTAATACGACATTTGTGTGGTTGGGATTTTTGCAGTTATGAATGACTCTATCTATGTGACTTTGCTGTGCCCACAATCGTGGTTGCATCTGCTCTGAAGCACCTTCAATCATCTCTTTCGCCATATCGTGACGAAATTGCTCAAAGGCTTCGGGGTCTTGTTCTGCCATTTTTACCATTTCATCGAATGAGGGCAAAACTTGAGGTGTATAACTGTTCGGCATAGCCGCTCCAAATCCATTGGATGTTGCTCCTAGTTACTAAAAGCTTAATCTACACAGAGGATGAGAGCGGATGAATTGCGTCATAGTCTCATTTATAAGAGAGTATGTTCATAATAGCGGTTGGTTTGATCGAAGATTTATTGCTGGATTCGGTACACGCAGCGACGTTGACCACTGATGATGTGCTCATCTCGTTCGATTTTGGTTTCGCTACCTAAAAGTGATTGGAAGACATTGAGTTCAGATTGGCACAAACTTGGGCAGCGAGTGGCTGCTTTGCAAATAGGGCAGTGATTTTCGATGAGAATAAACCCATGTTCATCTTTCTCTAGTTCTGCCATGTAGCCTTCTTGCTCACGCAGAGTAACAAGTGTCTGTAACTTGCTTTCCAGAGAGTCGCACTGCTCAAGGTGTTGCTGGTAGTTTTGTAGGGTGAGTTTCTCGCGCTCAGATGTGACTTTCTCCAATCCGTCTTTACCGAAGATGTGCTCTACCGCTTCAATAAACTGAATGGTCAGTTCGCCGTGGCGATCAGCAAATTGCTCATGACCTTTTTGTGTAAGGGACCAATGACGGGTTGGGCGCCCAACTTTGACCTTTACATCATGAATCGACAGGATGCCGTCATCTTCTAAACCTTGTAGATGCTGACGCGCACCCATGGTTGTCATTCCCAGTTCAGAAGAGAGTTGTTTCGCAGTGACAGAGCCATCACGCTTAACGATTTGCAAAATCCTATCTACGGTCTTCATATACCCACCATCTATACATCAGTACATATTATGCTCGATAGGGTTAGTAAAGAAAAGTGTTGACTTAATTTGTGTGTGGATTTGTTGGGTATATGTCGTCATTCTAAACAACAAGGAACAAGTGTGATGCAGAATCTATTATCCATTTGTGCGGCGATTTAAGGTGAATGAGGAAGAGTTTGGGGGCGCTGCTACTAGATCCTTAGTCTCGCTTGAGCTCGCTAGGATGACGAACTCTTTTGGTTTATAGCTTGTTTAAGTAATCGTCATTCTGAACATCGAGGAACGAGTGTGATTCAGAATCTATTATCCGTTTGTGCTGTGACTTGAGGTGAATGAGGAGGAGTTTGGGGGCGCTGTTACTAGATCCTTAGTCTCGCTTGAGCTCGCTAGGATGACGAACTCTTTTGGTTTGTAGCTTGTTAAAGTAATCGTCATTCTGAACAAAGAGGAACGAGTGTGATTCAGAATCTATCATCCGTTTGTGCTGTGATTTGAGGTGAATAAGGAAGAGTTTGGGGGCGCTGCTACTAGATCCTTAGTCTCGCTTGAGCTTGCTAGGATGACGAACTCTTTTGGTTTATAGCTTGTTAAAGTAGTCGTCATTCTGAACAACGAGGAACGAGTGTGATTCAGAATCTATTATCCTTTGATTCTGTGGTCTGGAGGAGGAATAAAGCTTAAGAGCTTGCTGGAATTAGATTCTCAGTCTCGCGATTAAAAACGAAGTTTAAATGACTTACCAGAATAGAAAGGCTCCAACTCAGGGGGAGTGGGAGCCTCGAATACTGCTTAAAGAATGATATCGCGCACTTCAGGGTCTTTACGCTCTAGGTAGTGCGTAGACTTGATGCGGCGAATAGTACGGCAGCGACCGCGAATCAATAGGGTTTCTGTTGTTGCGATGTTACCTTGACGAGAGATACCTTCCAGTAGGTCACCCTTGGTAATACCCGTTGCAGAGAATACTACGTTGTCGCTGCGTGCCATGTCTTCCATCTTTAGAACCACGTTCGCTTGAACGCCCATCTCTTCACAGCGTTGAAGTTCAGCAGCGCCGTAGATGCGGTTTTCTTCAGTATCGCCTTTTACTTCGTGACGAGGAAGAAGACGACCGTGCATGTCACCGTCTAGTGCGCGAATCACTGCTGCCGATACTACGCCTTCTGGAGCGCCGCCGATGCAGTACATCACGTCTACTTCGCTATCTGGCATACAAGTTAGGATTGAAGCGGCTACATCACCGTCTGGCACTGCGAACACACGAACGCCCATTGCTTGCATCTCTGCGATCACTTCATCGTGACGTGGCTTAGCAAGCGTAATCACAACAAGTGTATCAAGAGTCTTGTTCAGTGCTTTAGCAACGTTTTCTAGGTTTTCTTTTAGAGGTTTACCTAAGTCGATAACGCCTTTTGCACCAGGACCAACAACCAATTTTTCCATGTACATGTCCGGCGCTTTAAGGAAGCTGCCTTTCTCACCGGCTGCTAGCACTGCTAATGCGTTAGATTGACCCATTGCCGTCATGCGTGTGCCTTCAATCGGGTCAACGGCGATATCTACTTCATCGCCACCGATGCCCACTTGCTCACCAATGTATAGCATTGGCGCATCATCGATTTCGCCTTCACCAATAACGATTTCACCACTGATGTCTGTTTTGTTCAGCAAGGTGCGCATAACTTCAACAGCAGCACCGTCCGCTGCGTTTTTGTCGCCACGACCAAGCCATTTATAGCCAGCCAGAGCGGCACCTTCAGTAACACGGGAAAATGCCATTGCTAAATCGCGTTTCATGATGTCTCCAAGTAACAAGAGGGAAGAAGAATTTGCGCGGCGATTCTATCACATCGTAAGTTAAACGTTTGCCTTTTTGCTGAGCTTTTACTTTAACTAAGTTGAATTTGATCAATACTTGGGTGAGTTTTTGGCGTCGTGAGAGCAAATTGCATTGTTCAAAAATGCCTCTAGGATAAGAAAAGTCAGCGTTTAGTGAGATTGCGCTGATTTTTTAACCGAATGATGCGAAATATCGAATATAGTGAGTGTTTATCGTCGCTACGCTGAGTAGAATGAACCTTATCGGTAAGGTGCAAGCGAACGCTCGCGCATCGTCCCAACGGAATAACAATAGGTAGGCCAAGATGTCTTTTGAAGTACTAGAACAACTAGAAGCGAAAATTCAAACTGCAGTTGACACAATCACTCTTCTTCAGATGGAAGTCGAAGAGCTGAAAGAAGATAAAGTAAAACTTGAAACAGAAGCTAACGAGCTTCGTTCTCAACGTGAAGAGCTAGAGCAAAAATCTCAGCAAGCTCAACAAGAGCACGCACAATGGCAAGAGCGCATTCGTGCACTACTTGGCAAGATGGACGAAGTGGAATAATCCACTTAAGTATCCAGAATCAAAAACACCCGCTTCGGCGGGTGTTTGCGTATTTGGCGATGTTTTTTAGCGATGCGGCTAGTTGCTAATAAAAGATTAATTTAACTCTGCTTCATCTTCATCTTCATCTTCGTCTTCTTCATCGAGCTCTAAGTCTACATTGAGTGGCTCAGGTGAAAGAATGATGCCTGTGCTATCGGCATAGATGTAATCTTCAGGTAGGAAGCTAACGCCACCAAAGTTCACTGGTACGTCGATTTCACCAATGCCTTGATTTGCTGCCCCAACAGGAATTGAAGCGAGAGCCTGAATGCCAAGGTTCATGTCTTCCAGTTCGTCCACTTCGCGAACACAACCATAAACCACAATCCCTTCCCATTCGTTTTCTTCTGCTAGTGTTGCGATTTCTGCATCGATTAAGGCTCTGCGCAAGGAACCGCCACCATCAATCAGCAATACTCGCCCGATACCATCTTGTTCTAACGTTTCACGGATCAGTGCGTTGTCTTCAAAACACTTAATCGTCGTCACTTGCCCGGCAAACGACGCTCGACCGCCAAAGTTACTGAACATCGGTTCAACTACATCTACCTGATCAAGATAGATATCACAGAGTGCTGAGGTATTGTATTCCATAGCGTACCTTTCTAAACAGAAACTGTTGTCTTTGAGTATATCTAGGCATTAAGTCAATGCAATGACAATCCTTTTTTAACTCATCAGAGTTTGAGCTACCACAATTGTTGCAAATAAAACGTTAGTCACCAGTGAGCACTTCACGACAACTGGCATCATAGGTGCAATTTGTGCTGGTTTTTCAGTATCCCAAACGGCTTTCCCGTGGTGGGCTATTACGTAGATGCTGAGCAAGAAGGGTAAGCTGATCCATACTGGCTTGTCTTGAATGAGCAGGTAAGCGGCAAAAGCCAGTAGCGCACCACCAAGCAAAATAAAGTGATACTGCTTGGCTTTACGTTGTCCTAGTCGAACTGCCATGGTGCGTTTGCCACATTCGCTGTCATTTTCGATATCACGCATATTATTGATGTTCAGGACTGCTACCGCCAATAAACCACAGCCTAGCGCTGGTAAGAATAACGTCGCATCAACATGACCCGTGTGCAGGAAGTAAGTGCCAGATACACCAAGTAAGCCAAAGAAAAGGAATACTGACAAGTCACCTAGACCAACATAGCCGTAAGGCTTACTGCCCATGGTGTACGCAATCGCAGCAAGGATGGCAAGAATGCCTAAGCCAATAAAGGTAATGATGCTTTCAAACGAGCTCAGCGCGTAAAACACCAGTGTCAGACCAGCAATGGCAGTCAGAATGATGTTGAAAATGATCGCTTTTTTCATTTGATCCGCTGTGACTGCGCCAGACTGCATCGCCCGCTGAGGACCTAAGCGATTGTCGTTATCTGTGCCTTTCACTGCGTCGCCATAATCGTTCGCAAGGTTAGATAGAATCTGCAGCAGTGTTGCTGTGACAAATGCCATCACTGCGATAGTCAGCGAGAAGTGACCAGCAGAGTACGCAAGTACGCTACCAGTTAAAATAGACACCAGTGCGAGAGGTAAAGTTTTTGGGCGAGCGGCTTCAAGCCAGATCTGCAATGATTGTTTCATGGATATTTCGTGCTAGTAACCAATGTGCCCAGTATAAGCACAAAGCGCTCGATGCGCTATTGACTTGAAACAACTCAATTAAGACTCAAAGACTTATAGAGAAGGAACACAGTTTCCATATTTGAGGCAATAAAACAGCGCTCTTTCATGAAGAGAAGAAGGCGATGCACGCGATGATTAGATCCATAGCCACGCCTGAGTTCGCTAGGATGATGAACTCTTTTGGTCTAGAGCTTGTTAAAGTCCCCATCATTCTAAACGAAAAAGCCCAGAAACAAGGTTCTGGGCTTTGGCATGATAGATTGCGATTAAAGAATAAAGCGGCTTAGATCTTCATCTTCAATCGTATCGCCTAGGCGATCTTTCACGTAAGCCGCATTAATCACGAACTTCGCACCTGATTGCTCTGCTGCGTCGTAAGAAATCTCATCCATCAAACGCTCCATCACAGTATGCAGACGACGTGCACCGATGTTTTCAGTGGTTTCGTTTACTGTCCATGCCGCTTCCGCGATTTGCGTGATGCCATCTTCCGTGAATTCTACATCCACGTTTTCAGTTTTCATCAGCGCAACGTATTGTTCTGTCAGAGACGCTTTTGGCTCAGTTAGGATACGTTTGAAGTCGTTGCTGGTCAGTGCTTCAAGCTCAACACGAATTGGTAGACGACCTTGCAATTCTGGGATCAGGTCAGAAGGTTTCGCTACTTGGAATGCGCCAGAAGCGACGAATAGGATGTGGTCTGTTTTCACCATACCGTGCTTCGTTGATACCGTGCTACCTTCAATAAGAGGTAACAGGTCACGCTGAACACCTTCGCGAGAAACGTCAGGGCCAGAGCTTTCACCGCGCTTACAAATCTTATCGATCTCATCGATGAATACGATGCCGTTGTTCTCTACGTTGAAGATGGCAGACTCTTTCAGCTCTTCTTGGTTCACCAGTTTCGCTGCTTCTTCTTCCGCCAATGCTTTCATCGCGTCTTTGATTTTCAGCTTGCGTTTTTTCTTGGTGTCGCCAGCGAGGTTTTGGAACATACCCTGTAGCTGGTTGGTCATTTCTTCCATACCAGGAGGCGCCATGATCTCGACACCCATTTGCGGTGCAGCTACATCGATTTCGATTTCTTTGTCGTCTAGCTGACCTTCGCGCAGTTTCTTGCGGAAGACTTGGCGCGTGTTCGATGTATCTTCTTTCTGCTCTGTTTGACCCCAAGCATCACGTGCTGGTGGCAGTAGGGCATCAAGAATACGCTCTTCGGCTTGCTCTTCAGCGCGGAATTTTACTTTTTCCATCGCTTGTTGGTGAGTCATCTTCACAGCAACATCGGTCAGATCGCGGATGATGGTTTCCACTTCTTTACCTACATAGCCCACTTCGGTGAACTTTGTTGCTTCGACTTTGATGAAAGGTGCGTTTGCCAGCTTAGCAAGACGACGAGCGATCTCTGTCTTACCAACGCCAGTTGGACCAATCATAAGGATATTCTTTGGCGTTACTTCGACACGCAAGCTTTCTTTAAGCTGCATACGACGCCAGCGGTTACGTAGTGCAATCGCAACCGAACATTTTGCTTTGTCTTGACCAATAATGTGGCGGTTCAGTTCATGAACGATTTCGCGAGGAGTCATTTCAGACATATTCTTTCCTTACTTCGTTACGATTACGCTTAAGCCGTTGGCTTAGGAAGCTCTGCTGTAGATTCTAGCTCTTCTACAGTGTGATGATGGTTGGTGAATACACAGATGTCACCAGCAATGTTCAGTGATTTTTCTGCGATTTCTCGCGCGTCTAGATCTGTGTTTTCTAATAATGCGGTTGCTGCTGCTTGCGCGTATGCGCCGCCAGAGCCAATGGCGATAAGATCGTTTTCTGGCTGAACGACATCACCGTTACCAGTGATGATCAGTGAAGCAGTTTCATCCGCAACGGCCAGTAGTGCTTCTAGTTTGCGAAGTGCACGGTCGCTACGCCAATCTTTTGCTAACTCAACGGCAGCCTTAGTAAGGTGACCTTGGTGCATTTGCAGCTTGCTTTCAAAGCGCTCGAATAGGGTAAAGGCATCCGCAGTACCGCCAGCAAAACCAGCAAGAACTTGGTTGTTGTATAGGCGGCGAACTTTACGTGCGTTGCCTTTCATTACGGTATTGCCTAGCGACACTTGGCCATCACCCGCGATGACGACTTTATTGTTTCGACGTACAGATACAATGGTAGTCACAGTCGACCTCTTAATTATTTCTCTTTGGATTTAATTAAGTATATGGGGTAAGGGATTCGGGGATTCAAGGGGAAGGTGTTTTTCGATTGCAGACATTACGTTTTGTCATTTTGAACAAGGAAGAGAGCTGGGGGTGGCGAGGGCGCTGGTGTATACGAACGAGTTGGGTATATAGCCTATATAGTGAAACTGAACTGGATTCGTGGTGATGAATGATCTTGAGTCATTCCCTAGCGTGAGAATGAGCAGCACTCTCCAATAAAAGAAAAGACCAACCGATCACTCGGTTGGTCTCTGCATTAATGTATCGAATAAGAATTAAAGATTCTCTTTCCAAATTGCACACGGCTCGATCTTCGCGCGTTGCAACTTGTGGCGATCTTTTTCTGCGTCTCGTTTGAACTTGTATGGACCAAGAACAACACGGTACCAGGAGCTTCCGTCTTTCTTAATGACACGGCTCGTAATACCTTGGAAAGCAATCGCTAGCTTACGTTCTTCAGCTTGGCTCTGTTTTTTGTAAGCACCACATTGCATCACATAAGGGACTTTTGATACTTCAACTTCTTTGGCAACGACTTCCACTTCACGCTTCGGTAGAGATTCCACGTATTCCCACTTTTCTTCTGGTGGGGGCGGTAACTCTTTCTTCGGCTTTGGTTTGCTGGTGGTCACTGGTTCCTGTTTCGCAACGGGTTGTTTCGGTTCAGGATCATTGCTGAGTAGATATAAGCCGTAGCCAAAACCGCCCACAAGCAGGATTGCTAGCAGACCACTACGCCAAGGTTTCTTTCTGGAAGGTTGTTTTTTTGTCGACTTCTTCGGAGCGCCGCGTCCGCGTCTTACATAATCTCTATTTGCCACGGTTACTTCTGGTCATCAAGGATTCTGGCAAATATGTTAATCCAGAACGCGACGAGAAAACACCCTATTCACGTAATCTTGTTAGCTACGTACAGGATAGGCGTAAAAAAACGACGCTAGATGCGTCGCTTTCGTTTCTATTTATGTTGTGGATTCGCTTACTGATTAGCGCAAAGGTGGTGGCGCTGCACTACCACGCACAACTAATTTAGTTTCAAGCAAGCGAGAGCCTGAGTGCACGTCGTGACCTTTCAGTAGCTCTAGCATCATTAACATTGCTTGGCGACCAATCTCATAACGTGGTTGAGAGATGGTGGTTAACGGTGGATCGCAGTATTGCGCGAATTGAATATCATCAAAGCCGACAACCGATAAATCCTGCGGAATACGCAGACCAAGACGTTTCGCTTCTTGGATAGCACCAATCGCCATGGTGTCGCAGTGACAGAATAGAGCGGTTGGTGGTTCAGGCAATTCGAGAAGTTTGCGTACGGCTTGAACGCCACCTTCGAAAGAGAAGTCAGCCACAATGCTGTATTGCTCTTCTTTACTAATACCAGCACGGCGAAGTGCTTGTTGGTAACCTTGTTGGCGGAACTGGCACAGCACCGCAGTATCTGGACCAGAGATCTGAGCAATACGCTTGTGACCAAGTTGCGTCAGGTAGTTCACGGCTTCAAATGCAGAGGTCAAGTTATCGATATGCACCGTTGGTAGTTCCAGCTCAGGAGCGAATTCGCACGCCATGACCATTGGTGGTAGGTTTTTCTGCTCTGGCTTGCTGACATCAAATGGTAAGTCGGTTCCCAGTAGTAACATGCCATCAGCTTGCTTGGTGAATACTAAGTTTACGAATGAGCTTTCGCGCTTTTTCTGCTGACCGCTATCGCCAAGAAGAACTAGGTAACCGTGTTCCATTGCTGCATCTTCGATACCGCGAATGATTTCAGAGAAATACGGATCGCATATGTCCGGTACGATAGTGACAATGGTCTTTGATTCATTTCTACGTAAATTACGAGCTAATGAATTCGGTGAATAACCAGCTTCAAGTACGGCATCTTCCACTCTCTTTCTTGTTGATGAAGAGACTTTTTCTGGATTCATTAATGCTCGCGATACCGTAGCAGTAGATACCCCTGCAAGCTGGGCAACATCCTTCATTGTCGCCATAGTTTTTACCCTCTTAAAATATTCGCCAAGATGACGTGAGTCATTGTTCTAATTGAAGCCTATGTGACTGATCCACTTTAGACTTTACTAATTTGAATAGTCTATTCATTTCTAAAGGGAAAGTTACGGTCTGTTTAACAAAAATTGCAATCCTAATGTGATTTGACTCACATTAGAAGGTAATTCATTACATAGTTAAACGTTTGCTAGCTGAGATCCTGTGGTTCTATGTCTAAATTCCAGCGAACTTTCTTGGCATTTGGCAACAACTCAATAGCAGGTTTTGCACTGGTTAATAACTTTTGCATCAATGAGCGATGCTGAGTTTGCAGTAACAACTGCCAACGATATTTCCCGGCACGCTTAGCTAATGGTGATGGAGTCGGTCCTAAAACCATGCAGGAACCATCAAACAATGGGTGTGACTCAAGGGTGAAGCGAACCTGACGCAAAAAGTCTTCGACCAACTCGCTTTGGTTAGCTTCCGCTTTAAATAGGGTTAAGAAGCTGTAAGGTGGAAGCTGAGCCAACTTACGTTCCTCTAGTGCTGTCATGGCAAAGTCACGATAGTCTTTCTGCAATAGAGACTGAAGCAAGCTGTGCTCAGGGTGGTGAGTCTGTAAAATCACTTCGCCAGGTTTGCTTGCTCGACCTGCACGTCCCGCGACTTGAATGAACAATTGCGCCAGCCTTTCCGAAGCCCGAAAGTCACTACTATATAGAGAACCGTCCACGTCCAGTAGCGCCACAAGTGTCACGTTCGGAAAGTGGTGACCTTTCGCCAGCATTTGCGTACCAATCAGGATTTGATATTCGCCTTTACGAATCGATTCGAGAGCATCTTCCAAGCTGCCTTTACGGCGAGTGCTGTCTCTATCAATACGAATCGCGTTGTATTCAGGAAAGAGCTTGGCAAGTTGAAGCTCCAGTTGCTCTGTCCCAACTCCAACGGTTACTAGTTGAGTGGAGCCGCAACCTTGGCATTGATGAATCACGGGTTGTTGAGACCCGCAATGGTGGCATCGGATCTCATTGCTGTACTGGTGGAAGGTATAGTAGGCATCGCAGCGCTTACACTCGGCTGTCCAACCACACTCATGACACATCAACGCAGGAGAAAAACCGCGGCGGTTTAGGAACAGCATGACTTGGTTGCCAGAATCGAGGTGCTTACGCATTTCAGCGATCAGAGGGGCAGATAAGCCACTGTCTAGGTAAAGCCCTTTAACATCCAGTACTTTATTCGTTGTTGGTACCGCAGAGCCTGCGCGTTGGGTGAGCGTTAAGTGGTGATACTTACCAGAAAGTGCGTTGTACAGTGTTTCTAAAGCAGGTGTCGCAGAACCAAGTACGATGGGTACTTGTTCTTTATGTGCTCGCATTACAGCGACATCGCGAGCGTGGTAGCGCAGGCTGTCTTGCTGTTTGTATGAAGAGTCATGCTCCTCATCGACAATAATAATGCCAAGGTCAGCAAAAGGGGTAAGCAGAGCAGAGCGTGTTCCGATGATGATGCCAGCTGCTTTGTCTCGCGCTGAAAGCCAAGCATTGAGTCGCTCAGTATCATTCAAACCAGAATGAATCACGTCCACAGGAACATTGAAGCGATGCTTAAAGCGATTGATGGTTTGCGGTGTTAAGCCGATCTCGGGCACTAAAACCAACGCTTGTTTGCCTTTCTCGAGCACTGGCTTGATCAGGTTTAAGTAGACTTCGGTTTTCCCCGAACCGGTAACGCCCTCTAATAAATAGCAGGCAAATCCGGTTTGGCTATTAACACTGGCGATTGCCAGAGCTTGTTCATGGTTAAGCTTGGGCTTCTCTACTTCACGCTCAACTTGCTCTCCCCACTTGGTGATCTCAGGTTTCTTTTCAATACGTTCAATCCAGCCTTTTTCCTCTAAAGACTTGAGCACTGAAGATGGTATTTCTTGATCACTAAACTCTTGATGTGGAATGGGACCGTCAATCAACATCTGCAGAGCACGCTGCTGTTTAACCGCGCGACCAAGCCCCTGCATAAGTTTATCTTTGCCTGAAGTGGTAATTTGCCACTCGTATAAGGTTGAGAAGTCAGCAGGTTTGCCTTTTCTTAGGGCGGCAGGCATAGCATTGTGCAAGGTGTCGCCAAGAGGATGCTGATAGAACTGACTACACCAAGTAAGCAAAGAATAGAGCTTCTCTGACCAAATGGGTTGGGTGTCTAATACAGCTTTAAGTGGCTTAAGTTGCTCTTTAGGAAAGTCAGAGTGATTAACCATCGCGGTGACAATTCCAACTAAAGTTTGACGCCCAAAAGGTACAGAAACTCGCCCACCAATGATCGGAAACAGATGCCCGGGAATAGCATAATCAAACTGTTTGTCGAGAGGGACTGGCAGTGCCACTCTGGCGATGGATGGACGCATAGAATCTTTACTATATAAAAGAGGGAAGAGGGCTATAGTCTATTAAAACGCACTAAGAAATTCGAGTGATCGGTATTTAATGAGGGTAGATTCCTCTCAGTACTAAAGTACTGGTGAAAAAAGTGGCGAAAAAGTTGCCAAATGTGTTGATCCTAGCTTAGTGATTCATTACTATACTGCGCCTTGAGATATGGCTTCGGCGATTGGCCGACGCGGTATCGTACTTTTATTATTAATTACGTGTGGTGTGCGGCTTAGACTCGTATAGCGACACGGCCTACAATTGAGGTTATCCCATGAAAGCTGGTATCCACCCAGAATACAAAGCAATCACTGCTACTTGTTCTTGCGGCAACTCTTTCGAGTTCAAATCTACTCTAGCGAAGGAATCTATCCACCTAGACGTATGTGACAAGTGTCACCCATTCTACACTGGTAAGCAACGTATCGTTGATACAGGCGGCCGTGTTGATCGCTTCAACAAGCGTTTCGGTGCACTATCAAGCGGTAAGAAATAATAGCAGACGCTATTACGATTACAGTTTAAAAAAGGACGCTTCGGCGTCCTTTTTGTTTATTGGCTAGCGCAAAAGTAGGGGAGAATCGAGCGGCTAAAATTTGTTCGATTATTTTTTCACTCGGCTATTGCATCCTAAAGTGTGATCTGTATAATGCAGCGCACTGGTTAAGCCAGTTGTGAACCAATGAGCAATGAGGAGCGAGTAAATCTTCGGATTTACGAGGTAATGTAGACTCAGCTTATGTTCGCGGTTAATACAATTAGCTATCTTTTCTTCGGAAAAACTATCCCCAGAGGTGACTCTGGTATGTAGGGGTAGTTAATCGAAAATTAACTGACAATGCGTCCTAATCTTGGATGCTACGGTTTCACATAAATCAATCGGCATTCTCTCGTCTTTACGAGTCTGAGTGGCGATATTGTTTGTGTAATTTTTAATATTGGAGCTCTGTCTCATGCAGAACCAACGTATCCGTATCCGCCTAAAAGCATTCGATTACAAACTAATCGACGCTTCTACAGCGGAAATCGTTGAAACAGCTAAGCGCACTGGCGCACAGGTTCGTGGTCCAATCCCACTACCAACTCGTAAAGAGCGTTTCACAGTTCTTATCTCTCCACACGTTAACAAGAAAGCACGTGACCAGTACGAAATCCGTACTCACAAGCGTCTAATCGACATCGTTGAGCCAACAGACAAAACTGTTGATGCTCTAATGCGTCTAGACCTTGCTGCGGGCGTTGACGTTCAAATTAGCCTAGGTTAAGGGAGATTAGAAGAATGATTGGTCTAATCGGTCGTAAAGTGGGCATGACCCGCGTATTTACTGAAGACGGCGTTTCTATCCCAGTAACAGTTGTTGAAGTTGAAGCAAACCGTGTTTCTCAAGTTAAAACTCTTGAGACAGATGGCTACGCTGCAATCCAGGTAACTGCTGGTTCTAAGAAAGCTAACCGCGTAAACAAAGCTGAAGCAGGTCACTTTGCTAAAGCTGGCGTTGAAGCTGGTCGTGGTCTTTGGGAATTCCGTTTGGAAAACGGTGAAGAGTTCGCAGTTGGCGCTGAGCTAACAGTTGAACTATTCAACGAAACTAAGAAAGTAGACGTTACTGGTACATCTAAGGGTAAAGGTTTCCAAGGCGCTGTTAAGCGTTGGAACTTCCGTACTCAAGATATGACTCACGGTAACTCATTGTCTCACCGTGCACCGGGTTCAATTGGCCAATGTCAAACTCCAGGTCGCGTATTTAAAGGCAAGAAAATGGCAGGTCACATGGGTGCTGAGCGTGTAACGACTCAAAACCTAGAGATCGTACGTGTTGACGCTGAGCGCAATCTGCTTCTTATTAAAGGTGCAGTACCAGGCTCAACAGGTGGCAACGTGATCGTTAAACCAGCTGTTAAAGCATAACGTCTCAGGAGTAAGTAATGGAACTAATGGTTAAAGGTGCTGATGCACTAACTGTTTCCGAAACTACTTTCGGACGTGAGTTTAACGAAGCTCTTGTACACCAAGTAGTTGTTGCGTTTGCAGCAGGTGCTCGTCAAGGTACACGTGCTCAAAAAACACGTTCAGAAGTTTCTGGCGGTGGCGCTAAGCCATGGCGTCAAAAAGGTACTGGCCGTGCGCGTGCTGGTACAATCCGTAGCCCAATCTGGCGTACAGGTGGTGTTACTTTTGCTGCGAAACCACAAGATCACAGCCAAAAAGTAAACAAAAAAATGTACCGCGGTGCTATGAAGAGCATTCTTTCTGAGCTAGTTCGTCAAGAGCGTCTAATCGTTGTTGATAACTTCTCAGTTGAAGCGCCAAAGACTAAAGAGCTAGTTGCTAAGCTTAAAGAGCTTGAGCTAACTGACGCTCTAATCGTGACTAGCGAAGTAGATGAGAATCTATTCCTAGCTGCTCGTAACCTATACAAAGTTGACGCACGTGACGTTGCTGGTATCGACCCAGTTTCACTAATCGCGTTCGACAAAGTTGTAATGACTGCTGAAGCAGTTAAGCAAGTTGAGGAGATGCTAGCATGATCACTGAAGAGCGTATCCTAAAAGTTCTACGTGCTCCGCACATCTCTGAAAAAGCAACTATGGCAGCTGAGAAAGCGAACACTATCGTTTTCAAAGTAGCTAAAGATGCAACTAAAAAAGAGATCAAAGCAGCTGTAGAAAAGCTTTTTGAAGTTGAAGTTAAGTCTGTAAATACTCTTATCACTAAGGGTAAGACCAAACGTCAAGGTCTACGCCAAGGTCGCCGCAGCGACGTTAAGAAAGCGTACGTTACTTTGAAAGAAGGTCAAGATCTTGACTTTGTTGGCGGCGCGGAATAACAGGAGTAGTTAAGAATGGCTATTGTTAAATGTAAGCCGACTTCCCCTGGTCGTCGTCACGTTGTTAAAGTTGTTAACGCTGACCTACACAAGGGCAAGCCATACGCACCACTTCTAGAGAAAAACTCTAAGAACGGTGGTCGTAACAACAACGGTCGTATCACAGTACGTCACATCGGCGGTGGTCACAAGCACCACTACCGTGTAGTTGACTTCAAACGTACTAAAGACGGTATCCCAGCGACAGTTGAGCGTCTAGAATACGATCCAAACCGTAGCGCAAACATTGCTCTAGTTCTTTACAAAGACGGTGAGCGTCGCTACATCCTAGCACCTAAAGGTGTTCAAGCTGGTGATGTTATCCAATCTGGTGTTGATGCACCGATTAAAGCTGGTAACACTCTACCAATGCGTAACATCCCAGTAGGTTCAACTGTACACAACGTTGAACTAAAACCTGGTAAAGGTGGTCAGCTAGCTCGTTCGGCTGGTGCTTACGCTCAAATCGTTGCTCGCGACGGTGCGTACGTAACTATCCGTCTACGTTCTGGCGAAATGCGCAAAGTTCTTTCTGAAGGCCGTGCAACAATCGGTGAAGTTGGTAACTCTGAGCACATGCTACGTGAACTTGGTAAAGCTGGTGCTTCACGCTGGCGCGGCGTACGTCCAACCGTACGTGGTGTAGTAATGAACCCGGTTGATCACCCACACGGTGGTGGTGAAGGTCGTACTTCTGGTGGCCGTCATCCAGTATCTCCTTGGGGTATGCCAACTAAAGGCTTCAAGACTCGTAAGAACAAACGCACTGACAAGTACATCGTACGTCGTCGTAACAAGTAATCTATATAAAGAGGAATCGCCATGCCACGTTCTCTCAAGAAAGGTCCATTTATTGACCTACACTTGCTGAAGAAGGTAGAGAAAGCGGTGGAAAGCGGAGACAAAAAGCCACTTAAGACTTGGTCCCGTCGTTCAATGATCATCCCATCGATGATCGGTTTGACCATCGCTGTCCATAATGGTCGTCAGCACGTACCTGTTTTCGTAACCGAAGAAATGATCGGTCACAAACTAGGTGAATTCGCACCAACACGTACTTACCGCGGTCACGCTGCGGATAAGAAAGCTAAGAAGCGTTAAGGAGTAAATAATGGAAGCTATTGCTAAACATAACTTTGCTCGCATTTCGCCTCAGAAAGCTCGCTTAGTTGCGGATCTAATTCGTGGTAAATCTGTTGACCAAGCTCTAGAAATTCTAACGTTCAGCAACAAAAAAGCTGCTGCTCTAGTTAAGAAAGTTCTAGAGTCTGCTATCGCTAACGCGGAGCACAACGAAGGTGCAGATATTGACGATCTGAATGTCGCAAAAATCTTTGTAGATGAAGGCCCAACCATGAAGCGTATTATGCCTCGTGCTAAAGGTCGTGCGGATCGTATCTTGAAGCGTTCAAGCCACATCACTGTTGTTGTAGCAGATCGCTAGAGACTAGGAGAGTAAGCAATGGGTCAAAAAGTACATCCTAATGGTATTCGTCTTGGCATCGTTAAGCCTTGGAATGCTACATGGTTTGCTAACACCAAAGATTTCGCTGACAACCTAGACGGCGACTTCAAGGTACGTCAGTTCCTAACTAAGGAACTACAAAAAGCGTCTCTTTCACGCATCGTTATCGAGCGTCCTGCTAAGAGCATCCGTGTGACTATTCACACTGCTCGTCCAGGCGTTGTAATCGGTAAGAAAGGTGAAGACGTTGAGAAACTACGCGCAGCTGTAGCAAAAATTGCAGGTGTACCAGCGCAAATTAACATCGCTGAAGTACGTAAGCCTGAACTTGATGCACAACTTGTTGGTGACAGCATCGCGTCTCAACTAGAGCGTCGTGTTATGTTCCGTCGTGCTATGAAGCGCGCGGTACAAAACGCAATGCGTCTAGGTGCTAAAGGCATCAAAGTAGAAGTAAGCGGTCGTCTAGGCGGCGCTGAAATCGCACGTTCTGAGTGGTACCGTGAAGGTCGTGTACCTCTACACACTCTACGTGCAGACATTGATTACGCAACTTCTTCGGCTCACACTCAATACGGTGTGATCGGCATTAAAACTTGGATCTTCAAAGGTGAGATCCTAGGTGGTATGCCAGCAGCTAACGCTGTAGAGCCTAAAGGCGACAAGCCTAAGAAGCAGCGTAAAGGCCGTAAGTAAGGAGTCGACAGATGCTACAACCTAAACGTACTAAGTTCCGTAAGGTTCAGACAGGTCGTAACCGTGGTCTAGCTAAAGGTACTGATGTAAGCTTCGGCGAATTCGGTCTTAAAGCTGTTGGCCGTGGTCGTCTAACTGCTCGTCAAATTGAAGCGGCACGTCGTGCAATGACACGTCACGTTAAGCGTCAAGGTAAAATCTGGATCCGTGTGTTCCCAGACAAACCAATCACAGAAAAACCACTTGAAGTTCGTCAAGGTAAGGGTAAAGGTAACGTTGAGTACTGGGTAGCCCAAATCCAACCTGGTAAGGTTATGTACGAAATGGGTGGTGTACCTGAAGAATTGGCTCGTGAAGCGTTCCGCCTAGCGGCTCGTAAACTGCCATTCAAAACTACATTTGTAACTAAGCAGGTGATGTGATGAAAGCACAAGATCTACGCGAGAAAAGCGTTGAAGAGCTTAACGCTGAGCTATTGAATTTGCTACGTGAACAGTTCAACTTGCGCATGCAAGCTGCAACTGGTCAGCTACAGCAAACTCATACTCTGAAAGCTGTACGCCGTGATATCGCACGTGTGAAAACTGTTTTGACTGAGAAGGCAGGCGCATAATGAGCGAAGTAAAACGTACTCAACAAGGTCGTGTTGTTAGCGACAAGATGGACAAGTCTATCGTAGTTGCTATCGAGCGCATGGTTAAACACCCAATTTACGGTAAATTCGTAAAGCGCACGACTAAAGTACACGCACACGACGAGAACAACGAATGTGGCCTAGGCGACAAAGTTGAAATCGCAGAGTGTCGTCCACTGTCTAAGACTAAGTCTTGGACTTTGGTTAAAGTTGTAGAAAAGGCGAAGATGTAATCTTCCCCAATCTATGATTGACAAACGGCTCCAAAAATTATTTTTGGAGCCGTTTATTTTTTGACTACCCAATCACAAAAAAGGGTGGTACAATTCGCGTCCCTTTTAAAGAGGCAGCCCGACCCGAGAGGGTCTAGTTTTTTTATTATTTAGCGGAGCACTAACATGATCCAAATGCAAAGTATGCTGGACGCAGCTGATAACTCAGGCGCACGCAGCGTAATGTGTATTAAGGTTCTGGGTGGCTCTCACCGCCGTTATGCACATATCGGTGACGTTATCAAAGTTACTGTTAAGGAAGCAATTCCTCGCGGTAAAGTTAAAAAAGGTGACGTTCTGAAGGCGGTGGTAGTGCGCACCCGTAAAGGCGTACGTCGTCCTGACGGTTCTGTCATTCGCTTCGACCGAAATGCTTGTGTATTGTTGAACGACAACACTGAGCAACCAATCGGTACACGTATCTTTGGTCCTGTGACACGCGAACTTCGTGGCGATAAGTTCATGAAGATCGTTTCACTGGCTCCAGAAGTTCTGTAAGGAGCACGTAGAAATGGCAGCTAAAATCCGTCGTAATGACGAAGTAATCGTTCTTGCTGGTAAAGACAAAGGCAAGAAAGGTAAAGTAACTAAGGTCCTAGCAACTGGTAAAGTTATCGTTGAAGGTATCAACCTTGTTAAGAAACACCAGAAACCTGTTCCTGCACTAGGTATCCAAGGCGGTATCGTAGAGCAAGAAGCAGCAATCGACGTTTCTAACGTGGCGATCTTTAACGCAGCTACTGGTAAAGCTGACCGTATCGGTTTCCGTTTTGAAGATGGTAAGAAAGTTCGTTTCTTTAAGTCTAACAACGAAATCGTTTCTAACTAATAGAAGTAATTTGGAGTTCTACTATGGCGAAACTGCATGATTACTACAAGTCGTCTGTAGTCGCTGAACTGACCAAACAGTTTAGCTACACAAGCGTCATGCAAGTCCCTAGAATCGAGAAAATCACCCTAAACATGGGTGTTGGTGAAGCAATCAACGATAAGAAACTGCTAGAAAACGCAGCTGCTGATATGGCAACGATCTCTGGTCAAAAGCCACTTATCACTAAAGCTCGTAAATCTGTTGCAGGTTTCAAAATCCGTGAAGGCTACCCTATCGGTTGTAAAGTAACCTTGCGTGGCGAACGTATGTGGGATTTTCTTGAGCGTCTAATTTCGATCGCTCTTCCACGAGTACGTGACTTCCGTGGTGTTAGCGCTAAGTCTTTTGACGGTCGCGGTAACTACAGCATGGGCGTTCGCGAGCAAATCATCTTCCCGGAAATCGACTTTGATAAAGTTGATCGAGTACGCGGTCTAGACATCACTATTACGACGTCTGCTGGTACTGATGAGGAAGGCCGTGCTCTGCTGGCTGCCTTTAACTTCCCATTCCGTAAGTAAGGTGAAGGGTTACTGTTATGGCTAAAAATTCAATGAAAGCACGTGAAGCAAAACGTGCGAAGCTAGTAGCTAAGTTCGCTGAAAAGCGTGCAGCGCTAAAAGCTATCATCAGCGATGTAAACGCATCTGAAGAAGATCGTTGGAATGCGGTTCTTACACTGCAATCTCTTCCACGTGATTCAAGTGCATCACGTCAGCGCAACCGTTGTAACCAAACTGGTCGTCCACACGGTTACCTACGTAAGTTCGGTCTAAGCCGTATTAAGGTTCGTGAAGCTTGCATGAAAGGCGAGATTCCGGGTCTTCGTAAGGCTAGCTGGTAATTGCCACTTAATCATTTGGAGTAAATCATATGAGCATGCAAGATCCGATTTCGGATATGCTGACCCGTGTTCGTAACGGTCAGGCAGCAAACAAAGTTGCTGTTAAAATGCCTTCTTCAAAGCTTAAAGTTGCAATCGCTGCACTACTAAAAGCTGAAGGTTACATCGTTGACTTCGCTGTTGAAGGCGAAGCAAAACCTGAGCTAGAAGTTACTCTTAAGTACTTCCAAGCTAAACCAGTAATCGAGCAACTTAAACGTGTTTCTCGTCCAGGTCTACGTGTTTACAAGAAGAAAGATCAACTTCCTTCTGTAATGGGTGGTCTTGGTATTGCTATCGTTTCTACTTCCAAGGGTCTTATGTCAGACCGCGCTGCACGTAAAGCAGGTCTTGGTGGTGAAATCATCTGCTACGTAGCTTAATAGGAGTAGAATATGTCTCGTGTTGCTAAAGCACCTGTCGCTATTCCAGCTGGCGTAGAGGTGAAACTAAACGGCCAAGAAATCACTGTAAAAGGTGCTAAGGGCGAACTATCTCGCGTTCTTAACAACGCTGTAGTAATCGCTCAGGAAGAAAACAACCTAACTTTCGGTCCTAAAGAAGGTGTTGCTAACGCATGGGCACAAGCTGGTACAGCTCGCGCTCTAGTTAACAACATGGTTGTTGGTGTTACTGAAGGCTTTACTAAGAAGCTAACTCTTAAAGGTGTTGGTTACCGTGCTGCTATCAAAGGCAACGCTGTAGGTCTAACACTAGGCTTCTCTCACCCAGTTGAGCACGAGTTGCCAGCGGGTATTAAAGCTGAATGTCCAAGCCAAACTGAAATCATCATCACTGGTTGTGATAAGCAACTAGTTGGTCAAGTTGCGGCTGACATTCGTTCTTACCGTCAACCTGAGCCTTACAAAGGTAAAGGTGTTCGTTACGCAGATGAAAATGTGCGTACTAAAGAAGCTAAGAAGAAGTAAGGTAACACTATGGATAAGAAAGCATCTCGCATCCGTCGTGCTACACGTGCACGTCGTAAGATTGCAGAACTGGGTGCGACTCGCCTAGTTGTACACCGTACTCCTCGTCACGTGTACGCACAGGTTATCGCGGCTAATGGCTCTGAGGTTATCGCAGCAGCTTCTACTGTAGAAAAAGCGATCCGTGAGCAAGTGAAATACACTGGTAACGTTGATGCAGCTAAAGCAGTAGGTAAAGCTGTTGCTGAGCGCGCTCTTGAAAAAGGCGTAACTGCAGTTGCATTTGATCGTTCTGGTTTCCAATACCACGGTCGAGTAGCGGCGCTAGCAGAATCTGCTCGCGAAGCTGGTCTGAAATTCTAAGGTAGGGTTGGAAGATGGCTAAAGAACAACAAGTTCAAGCGAATGATTTGCAAGAAAAGCTAATCGCAGTTAACCGTGTTTCTAAAACGGTTAAAGGCGGTCGAATCATGAGCTTCACTGCACTAACAGTAGTTGGTGACGGTAACGGTCGTGTAGGTTTCGGTTACGGCAAAGCTCGTGAAGTACCTGCAGCGATTCAAAAAGCAATGGAAAAAGCGCGTCGTAACATGACTACTATCGCGCTAAACGAAGGCACTCTTCACCACCCAGTGAAAGGTCGCCATTCGGGCTCTAAAGTTTACATGCAGCCTGCTGCAGAAGGTACTGGTGTTATCGCAGGTGGTGCGATGCGTGCAGTACTAGAAGTTGCTGGTGTACACAACGTACTATCTAAAGCATACGGTTCTACGAACCCTATCAACATCGTTCGTGCAACGATCGATGCACTAGGTAGCATGAAGTCGCCAGAAATGGTTGCTGCTAAACGTGGTCTAACTGTTGAAGCTATTTCGGAGTAAGAACACCATGGCAACTATTAAAGTAACTCAAACTAAAAGCTCAATTGGCCGCCTACCAAAGCACAAAGCTACTTTGCGTGGTCTAGGTCTTCGTAAAATCAACCATACAGTAGAACTTGAAGATACTCCGTGTGTACGCGGTATGATCAACAAGGTTTTCTACATGGTTAAAGTTGAGGAGTAATCAGAATGCGTTTGAATACTCTTGCACCGGCTGCTGGCTCTAAGCACGCTCCTAAGCGTGTAGGTCGTGGTATCGGTTCTGGCCTAGGTAAAACTGGTGGCCGTGGTCACAAAGGTCAAAAATCACGTTCTGGCGGTAAAGTTCGTCCAGGTTTCGAAGGCGGTCAAATGCCTCTGAAACAACGTCTACCAAAATTCGGTTTCACTTCTCGTAAGAGCCTAGTGTCTGCTGAAGTTCGTCTAGCTGAGCTAGCGAAAGTTTCTGGTGACGTGGTTGATCTAAACAGCCTTAAAGCTGCTAACATCATCACTAAGAACATCGAATTTGTAAAAGTTGTTCTTTCTGGTGAGATTAACAAAGCAGTGACTGTTAAAGGTCTACGTGTGACTAAAGGCGCTAAAGCTGCAATCGAAGCTGCAGGCGGTAAAATCGAGGAATAATCTCGAGGAACGAGGTACAGATGGCTAAGAAACCAGGACAAGATTTTCGTAGTGCTCAGAGCGGCTTAAGTGAACTAAAGTCGCGCTTGTTATTCGTAATTGGTGCACTTTTAGTATTCCGAGCCGGCTCTTTTGTGCCGATTCCTGGTATTGACGCTGCTGTACTTGCCGATTTGTTCGAACAGCAAAAAGGTACCATCGTTGAAATGTTTAACATGTTCTCCGGTGGTGCTCTTGAGCGTGCATCTATATTAGCGTTGGGCATCATGCCGTATATTTCGGCTTCTATTGTTGTCCAATTGCTAACTGTAGTTCATCCAGCGTTAGCGGAACTCAAAAAAGAGGGTGAAGCAGGCCGTCGTAAGATCAGCCAATATACACGCTACGGCACGCTTGTACTTGCAACATTCCAAGCTATTGGTATTGCAACAGGCTTACCAAACATGGTCGATAATCTGGTTGTTATGAACCAAACCATGTTTACGCTAATTGCTACCGTAAGTTTAGTAACTGGTACCATGTTCCTAATGTGGTTAGGTGAACAAATTACAGAGCGAGGAATCGGTAATGGTATTTCCATTCTGATTTTTGCAGGTATTGTTGCTGGATTGCCTTCTGCAATCGGTCAAACAATCGAGCAAGCGCGTCAAGGTGAATTGCATGTACTTCTTCTGTTGCTAATCGCGGTATTAGCTTTTGCAGTAATTTACTTCGTTGTTTTCATGGAACGTGGTCAACGCCGAATCGTCGTTAACTACGCTAAGCGTCAACAAGGTCGTAAAGTATTTGCTGCGCAAAGCTCGCACTTGCCACTTAAAATTAATATGGCGGGTGTTATCCCAGCGATTTTTGCATCAAGTATTATCCTGTTCCCAGGAACATTGGCTCAGTGGTTTGGTCAGAACGGTGAGAGCAGCGCGTTCGGTTGGTTAACTGACGTGTCTTTGGCTCTTAGCCCAGGTCAACCGCTGTATGTAATGCTTTATGCAGCAGCGATTATTTTCTTCTGTTTCTTCTACACGGCGTTGGTATTCAACCCGCGTGAAACAGCAGATAACTTGAAGAAGTCCGGTGCATTCGTACCCGGTATCCGCCCAGGTGAGCAGACAGCTAAGTACATTGATAAAGTGATGACACGTTTAACCCTAGCGGGTGCACTGTACATTACCTTTATCTGTCTGATTCCCGAGTTCATGATGGTCGCGTGGAACGTACGTTTCTACTTCGGCGGTACATCACTACTTATCGTAGTAGTTGTTATCATGGACTTTATGGCACAGGTACAGACTCATCTGATGTCTCAACAGTATGATTCTGTGTTGAAGAAAGCGAATCTGAAAGGCTACGGTCGTTAATTCGACGGTAGACTCAGTTTCAATTACGGAGTTTAGCAATGAAAGTTCGTGCTTCCGTTAAAAAAATCTGCCGTAACTGTAAAGTAATCAAGCGCAACGGTGTTGTTCGCGTGATTTGCAGTGAGCCAAAGCACAAACAGCGCCAAGGCTAATTAGCAGAAATTTTTACTTGAAAATGAAGGTTAGGTCGAGTATATTCCTCGGCCTACCTTTTGCGTGCAAAAGAAGTAGTACTCCGCAGCGTATCCATAACGGGCTTTGCTGCGGCTAATTCTTTTATAGAAACACTTAGGAGTGAATAATGGCCCGTATAGCAGGCATTAACATTCCTGATCAGAAACACGCTGTAATCGCTCTAACGGCGATCTACGGCATCGGTAAAACTCGCTCTCAAGCTATCCTAGCTGAAGTGGGTATTGCTGAAGATGTTAAGATCAGTGAACTAACTGAAGAGCAGATCGATCAACTGCGTGATGGTGTAGCTAAGTACACTGTAGAAGGTGATCTACGTCGTGAAGTATCTATGAACATCAAGCGTCTTATGGACCTTGGCTGTTACCGTGGTCTTCGTCATCGTCGCAGTCTACCACTACGTGGACAGCGTACTAAAACCAACGCTCGCACCCGTAAGGGTCCGCGTAAGCCGATCAAGAAATAATCGGGAAGGTAGAGTACAATGGCTAAACAACCAACTCGCGCTCGTAAGCGCGTACGCAAGCAAGTTGCAGATGGCGTTGCGCACATCCATGCTTCTTTCAATAACACAATCGTAACCATTACTGACCGTCAAGGTAACGCTCTAGCTTGGGCTACTGCAGGTGGTTCTGGTTTCCGTGGTTCTCGTAAGTCTACTCCGTTCGCTGCACAGGTTGCTGCTGAGCGTTGTGCTGAAATGGCTAAAGAATACGGTCTAAAGAACTTGGAAGTTATGGTTAAGGGTCCTGGTCCAGGTCGTGAATCTACTGTTCGCGCTCTGAACGCTGCTGGTTTCCGCATCACAAACATCGTTGATGCTACACCAATCCCTCATAACGGTTGTCGTCCACCTAAGAAACGTCGCGTATAACGTTTTTTAGATTACTGGAGAAAGATCATGGCAAGATATTTGGGTCCTAAGCTGAAGCTTAGCCGTCGTGAAGGCACTGACTTATTCCTTAAGTCTGGTGTTCGCGCGATCGATACCAAGTGTAAAATTGATAACGCACCAGGTGTACACGGCGCTCGTCGCGGTCGTCTATCTGAGTATGGCGTTCAGCTTCGTGAGAAGCAAAAAGTTCGTCGTATGTACGGCGTTCTAGAAAAACAATTCCGTAACTACTACAAAGAAGCTGCGCGTCTTAAAGGCAACACAGGTGAAAACCTACTTCAGCTTCTTGAAGGTCGTCTTGATAACGTAGTTTACCGCATGGGCTTTGGCGCAACTCGCGCAGAAGCACGTCAGCTAGTTAGCCACAAAGCTATCCTAGTTAACGGTAAAGTTGTAAACGTTCCTTCTTTCAAAGTAGCGGCTAATGACGTTGTTTCTATCCGCGAGAAAGCTAAACAGCAAGCTCGTATCAAAGCAGCTCTAGAAGTTGCTGAACAACGTGAAAAACCAACTTGGATTGAAGTAGATGGTGGCAAGATGGAAGGTACATTCAAGCGTATGCCTGAGCGTTCTGATCTATCAGCTGACATCAACGAACAATTGATCGTCGAGCTTTACTCTAAGTAAGGTTTAAACTAAAGAGAGGACACAATGCAGGGTTCTGTAACAGAATTTCTTAAGCCACGTCTAGTTGACATCGAACAAATCAGCTCGACTCACGCAAAAGTAACTCTTGAGCCATTAGAGCGTGGCTTTGGTCATACTCTAGGTAATGCACTTCGCCGCATTCTTCTATCTTCTATGCCTGGTTGTGCAGTGACAGAAGTAGAAATCGAAGGCGTACTTCATGAGTACAGCACTAAAGAAGGCGTACAAGAAGATATTCTTGAAATCCTTCTAAACCTTAAAGGTTTGGCAGTGCGCGTAGCTGAAGGCAAAGATGAAGTGTTCATTACTTTGAACAAATCAGGCTCGGGCCCTGTGGTTGCAGGTGACATCACCCATGACGGTGATGTAGAGATCGCTAACCCTGAACACGTTATTTGTCACCTAACGGATGACAACGCTGAGATCGCAATGCGTATCAAAGTTGAACGTGGTCGTGGTTATGTTCCAGCTTCTGCGCGTATCCATAACGAAGAAGACGAGCGTCCAATCGGTCGCCTACTAGTAGATGCTACTTACAGCCCAGTAGACAAAATTGCCTACGCTGTAGAAGCAGCTCGTGTAGAACAGCGCACTGATCTAGACAAGCTTGTTATCGATATGGAAACAAACGGTACTCTAGAACCTGAGGAAGCAATCCGTCGTGCAGCTACTATCCTAGCTGAACAATTGGATGCGTTCGTAGATCTTCGTGATGTACGTGTACCTGAGGAGAAGGAAGAGAAGCCAGAATTCGATCCGATCCTACTGCGTCCTGTAGACGATCTTGAACTAACAGTTCGCTCTGCTAACTGTCTGAAAGCAGAAGCGATTCACTACATCGGTGATCTAGTACAACGTACTGAGGTTGAGCTACTTAAAACGCCTAACCTTGGTAAAAAATCTCTTACTGAGATTAAAGACGTACTTGCGTCACGTGGTCTGTCTCTGGGCATGCGCCTAGAAAACTGGCCACCTGCATCAATCGCTGAAGATTAATCGATACTAGTTAGAAGGATTAGGTCATGCGCCATCGTAAGAGTGGTCGTCAACTCAACCGCAACAGCTCACATCGTAAAGCGATGTTCAGCAACATGGCTAGCTCTCTAGTACGTCATGAAGTTATCAAGACTACTTTGCCAAAAGCAAAAGAGCTACGTCGCGTAGTTGAGCCTTTGATTACACTAGCTAAGACTGACAGTGTTGCTAACCGTCGTCTAGCATTTGCACGTACTCGTGACAACGAAGTAGTTGCAAAACTGTTTAACGAACTAGGTCCACGTTTTGCTGCTCGTCAGGGCGGTTACACTCGTATCCTAAAAGCTGGCTTCCGTGCTGGTGATAAAGCTCCAATGGCTTACATTGAGCTTGTAGATCGCCCAGCTGCTGAAGAAGCTGCTGAGTAATCTCAGTTCGTAAGAACAAAAAAAGCCGAGCATTAGCTCGGCTTTTTTGTATCTGTCGTATTTGAAAGCGAAACAAATTGAGTTTTCCGTCTCCCCTCTCAAACTAATCTTTGATAATCGAATCTTTAGTCTTAATTTATGTTTAGGCGAAACTTCTTAGCTGCCTGAACCCCACAATCCACTTAGTGACTTGAGTAAGCCCTCGCTTGCCCCTTGGTCGCCCAAATAGCCCAGTATCACCGGCGCAAATTGACTGATCATTGAAGGGTCTAACCCCAATTTGTCAAAAGTGCTTTGTACCGCGCTTAAACTTTCGATATTACCTAGCAAGCTTTGTGCGCTATCCAAACTCGACATCCCTGGGATCAGAGATTCTAGTTCACTGCTATTTTGATCTGACAGTTGGCTTTGTGCCAAAGCTAATAATGCACTTGTGCCGCCAGCGGCTTGTTCAGTCGAAACTGGTAATTGGCTCGTTAGTAAATCTGTGATTGGAGAGGACTCCGCATTCATACCTTGGCTAACCATGTCCATTAAACCTTCTTGGTTATCTTTGTCGGTCACGGCATCAAGAAAAGCGTGAGCTGTACCAATATTCATTGACAGCAGAGCTAAGGTGAGGAGTGTTTTACGCATAATACCTCCATGTGGCTTGCGATTATTATTGTTTGTTTACTTCTTGAGATTACTGAGACGTAAGGTTATTGAGCTCAAGTCTGTTTATTCTAGACAAAAAAAGCGGCGCTAGTGTGCGCCGCTTCGAATTTGCTATTGAGAATGGTCTCAATTATAGGATGTCTAGTAGTTCTACTTCGAATACTAGAGCTGCAAATGGAGGGATTGCAGCACCTGCGCCACGCTCACCGTATGCTAGGTCTTGTGGGATATATAGTTTCCACTTAGAGCCAACAGGCATTAGTTGAAGAGCTTCAACCCAGCCTTTGATTACGCCAGTTACTGGGAACTCAGCAGGTTGACCGCGAGATACAGAGCTGTCGAATACAGTGCCGTCAGTTAGCTCACCGTGGTAGTGAACACGTACTTGAGACGCCGCTGTTGGGATTTCACCAGTACCTTCAGTGATGATTTCGTACTGAAGACCAGACTCAAGAACGTTTACTTCTGGACGTAGAGCGTTATCTTTTAGGAACGCTTCGCCGTCAGCTGCTGCTGCTTTAGCTGCTTCTTGACGAGCTGCTTCTGCACGAGTGTGTAGCTCTTGAAGCGCGTTGTTGATCTCATCGATTTCGATAGATGGCATGTCACCAGTTAGTGCCGTTGCAATACCAGCAGCGATAGCGTCAACGCTAAGACCTTCTAGACCAGAACCAGCTAGTTGCTGACCCATTTGCAGACCAATACCGTAGCTAGCTTTCTGTTCTGCAGTTTCAAATTTAATTTCAGACATGAATGTCGCTCTTGTTAGGAGTGATAAAGGCACAGGATATCAGGTTCGAGCCTCGGTTTAAATGATTGAGCTCGAATGTCGCATTCTGGAGCAGAGGGTGTGACTTATCTCTTACTCCAAGTGAAATTTCTGCTAATTTACGCCAAATTACATTTTACTTTGGCGAAAAACATATACTCTCCGCGCTGGTATTTTTATACTGAGATTAGAAGCATTAAGGGACTCATCAGAATGAATCGTCGCAGAAAGAAAAAGCAGCAAGTCGACCACGTCGAATTGATGAAACAAAAGTTCGCTGCTATCGATTGGAAGCAGCCGTTTAGCAAAGAGAAGTGGCAGGAGAGGATCGAGCCTGTCACTCAGTTTTGGCACCGTCTTCCAAAACTACATCAACGTGCACTAATGGTATTGGTGCCTGTGGTGTTGGTGCTTCTGATCATTCCAGTGCCAAAAGATACTGAAGCACTTATCGATGATACTCAAGTTGAGAATCAACGTGTTGCCATTCAATTGAATGCACAAAGCTTGAGTGAGCAGCGTTCTGCACAAAACTCAGAACCAAAGTCTGAGCAATGGAAAGAGTACACGGTAAAGAACGGCGATACACTGGCCCAAGTATTCCGCAGTAATCAACTGCCAATGGCGGACTTAAACGCCCTAGTTAAAATTGAAGGTAGCGACAAGCCTTTAAGTCGAATCAAGCAAGGTCAATTGGTGCGCTTCAAGCTCGCTGACGATGGCAAATTAGATATGCTTCAACTTGAGAAAAGTGGTGAGTCGGTGATGTTCTTCCGTTTATCTGACGGGACATTCGGACGTAATAAATAACGTTCACTAGCAAGCATTCTAAAGGCGCGATGATTCGCGTCTTTTTTATGTCTGTCAGCTTACTTGCTGCTGGAACTCAATCTTGTGCCTGTTGATTGGCAAGTTGTCTTCTCTTATTCCATGGTAAGAGCGGTAATACGATCATCAGGATCCCTATTGCAGTCAGCCAATCTGGAATCTCGTCAAACCACCATATCCCAAAGAGTGTTACGAACACTAAGCCAGAGTATTCTGCTAAAGCAATTTCTCCGGCTGGAGCTTTTTGATATGCCATTACTGCCAAGCCGTTATAGCTTAAGATGCACACTGCACTTGCGATAACTAGTGTCAGTTCTTGCCAACTAATCGGCTGCCAATAAAACCAAGCCATTATCGCCGATATAGGCAGCGAGAACAGCGTGGTCCACCAAAGTGTGGTGACGACAGACTGTTCACTGGGTAGCTTTCTTACCAATATATTAAACATCGCCAGTGTGGTCGCCGTGCCGAGTGCAAATAGTGCAGCCCAATGAAAATGATCCGGCCTGAGCACCACTAAGACACCAAGGAACCCGAAGCAAGTGAGCAAGATTTTACTTAGTGGAGGATGCTCTTTGAGGAACAATATCGACAGCGGCAACATTAAAATCGGCGCTGCGTAAAAAACCGCGTTTGCAGTTGCCAGAGGGAGGTGAGTCACCGCAACCATCATACATCCGCTACCAATTAATATTAGATGCGCTCGCAACAAGGTAATAGGTGCTTGCTTTAGGCTACGTTTATCCGGTTGTTGTCTGAGATAGAAAGGTAGGATGAGCAGCAGTGAAGCCAACTGGCGCACAAACATATATTGGAACGGGCTAATGCCGCCTTCAATCAGTTTAACGGCGACATCGGAGAGTGACGCCGCCAAGTTGCCGATAACCAGTAATAGTAACGCCAGATGATGGGGTGACATTTAGCTTACTCGGCGCATATCCACATGAGGGATACCATCCTCAAGGTAGCTTTCGGAAATAACTTCAAAACCATGACTCGCATAGAAAGCCATCAGGTGTTCCTGTGCGCCGATATCTATCGTTTTACCTGCCCAAAGCTGTTGGCAATGTTGCAGGGCTTGCTCAAGCAGTTCATGTCCAAGACCACCACCACGAGCGCTTTGCTTGGTTACTACACGACCAATACTGACATTGTCGTAGGTGGTACCTGCAGGCAATAGGCGAGCACAGGCAACCAGTTCATCTCCTTTGTAACCTAATAGGTGAAAAACGCCTTCCAGTGTATCTTTTCCATCTAGCTCTGGATAAGGACAGGTTTGCTCCACCACAAAGACATCAACGCGCAAGCGCAGCATCTCGTAGAGTTGTGTCGTCGTCAGTTGAGAGAAAGGTAGGGCAGTCCAGTTGATCATTTTCAATATCCATTAATGAGCGAATGCAGCTGACTTTACGTCGTTTTCTGCTATTACTCATTAACAATGGTTAATTTTCACTGGTCTTCGTGACAAATCTGGCGATAATGTGCCCTCTTTTTCATCCCACCTGAGGATATTTCCCTGTGAGCAAACAAACTTTTGACCAAGTAGGGCTTAATCCAGCGCTACTAGAGACGCTTGAATCATTGAACTACACCCATATGACGCCAATTCAAGCGTTGAGCTTACCTGCGATTTTGAATCAGCGTGATGTGATTGGTCAGGGCAAAACTGGCTCAGGTAAAACCGCGGCATTTGGTCTGGGCGTATTGTCCAACCTAAACGTGAAGCGCTTCCGTGTACAATCTTTGGTGTTGTGCCCAACGCGTGAACTGGCTGATCAGGTGGCGAAAGAGATCCGTACGTTAGGTCGTGGTATTCACAACATTAAAGTACTGACACTGTGTGGTGGTATGCCAATGGGACCGCAAATCGGTTCATTAGAGCATGGCGCGCATATTCTGGTAGGTACGCCAGGTCGTATCCTTGATCACCTAGAGAAAGGTCGCATTAACCTAGAAGAGCTAAACACGCTGGTTCTAGATGAAGCAGACCGCATGCTGGAAATGGGCTTCCAAGACGCACTCGATGCGATCATTGATGCAGCACCGAAGCAACGTCAAACACTGCTATTCAGTGCGACTTTCCCAGAGAAGATCGAACAGATTGCTCAACGTATTATGCAATCACCAGAGATGATCAAAGTAGAATCGACACATGATACGTCGAGCATCGCGCAATACTTTTACAACGTTGAAGGTTCAGAAGCACGCGATGAAGCTCTGGCAAACCTACTACTGACGCACCAGCCAGAGTCAGCAGTAGTGTTCTGTAATACCAAGAAAGAAGTACAGAATGTGGCAGATGAACTGCATCACAAAGGCTTCAGTGTGGTGGACCTTCATGGCGATCTAGAACAACGTGAACGCGACCAAGCTCTGGTACAGTTTGCTAACAAGAGTGTGTCTATCCTTGTTGCAACAGACGTGGCGGCGCGTGGTTTAGACGTCGACAACCTTGATGCAGTATTTAACTTCGAACTGTCTCGTGACCCTGAAGTACACGTTCACCGTATTGGTCGTACTGGTCGTGCGGGCAGCAAAGGTCTGGCGTTCAGCTTCTTTGGAGAGAAAGATGGTCTACGTGTAGCTCGTATTGAAGAGTACCTAGATATGGATGTGGTACCAGCAACACTGCCAGCGAAATCAACTCAGCAGCCATACCAAGCGAAGATGGTGACGATTAATATCGATGGCGGTAAGAAACAGAAAGTACGTGCGGGTGACATCCTTGGCTGTTTGACTGGTAAAAATGGTATCACGGGTGCACAAGTGGGTAAGATCCAGTTAATGGCGATGCGCTCTTACGTTGCGGTAGAGAAATCTGTGGCGAAGAAAGCACTGCAAACTATCAGTAACGGTAAGATGAAAGGTCGTCAATTCCGTGCTCGTATTCTGAAGTAAGCAGAACCTCATTTAATGCAAAGGCGCTCGACATTGAGCGCCTTTGTTTTTTCCAGCCTATCTGACCTTATTCATTGCCTTTCTTTAAGCGCGACTTAATTCGGCTAAGACTGATCGCGGTAATCCCCAAGTAAGCGGCAATCTGGCTATCGGTAATGCGCTGTTCTAAGTCTGGATAGTGTTGACAAAACAGTTGGTAACGTTCTTCTGGTGAGTAAAGCAACATAAAACGTTCTTTGTTTTCTTTATGCATCAGTTGCGCTTCGAGCAGCTTTAAGTAGATAGGATGCTTTTCTTCACGCCACTGATGTAGCACTTCAACCGGTAAGCAAAACAGATGACAAGGTGTCAGCGTTTCCAATAAATACGGCGAAGGCTGATTTTTGATAAGCCCTTCAAAGCCAATCACCCAATCTTTTTCCCAGTAGAACTCTTTACTGAATTCCTTCCCTTTGTCGGTCAGATAACTGGCGTGACACAATCCCTCTAATACAAAGTAGATGTGCGAGCTGAACTCACCTTGGTGATTGAGAATATGGCGCGTTGGCAGTTCAAGCTGTTGCCCATGTTCAATAAGCTGATTTGCCTCATTTTCGAGGAAGCCATGATTGATTAAGTCTGAAAAAAGATCGCTGTGCATGTGATAACTCAGAAACGGTTTTTCTCATTCTAACGTTTTTTACTGATAACAAAAAAGCGGCTCATGAGAGCCGCTTGAAATCATTGTCAAGTATACCCAAGTCATTCTCGCAGAACCTAGCATCTCGAGGTTACTTGGGCATACCCCTTATTTATTCAGGTCGATTTGGTAAATCGCGAAACCAACTTCGTCAGTTGCGACACGTTTCATCGGGTATTGCCCTTTCTCTTTGATGAACTGCGCAGCTTTATCACTTGGTGAGGTTTCAAAGCGAACATCAAGTTTGTTATCCGATTTGATTGGCGCGAAAGACCAGTTGTTATCTGCACTTGGTGTTACTTCACCTTGCTCTTTACTGATGCGAGAGATGTAAGCAGCAACTACTGAGCGGTTCTCATCTGGAGAATCAAATGCGATGAAATCCGGACCAGTGCCTGGGAAAGTCGCGCTGTAAGCACGGTAGTTGTTGGTTGCAATGATGAAGTCTTGCTTCGGATCCACCGGTTTTCCGTTATAAGTCAGGTTCACGATACGTTGTGAGTCTGGGTTGATCACGTTACAACTTGCATCGTACTTCGGTGGTTGAGTGACATCGATTTGGTAGTTCACACCATCAATCACGTCGAAGTTATAAGTGCGGAAGTTATCCCAATTCAACAAAGACTGAGGTTTGGTGCTGTTGACATCAATCTGGTTGAACTGACCCGCGCTACACTCTAGCCATTCGTGAACTTCTTTGCCTTTAACCTTCATTGCTACCAGCGTATTCGGGTATAAGTAAAGATCCGCGGCATTACGGAAAGTCAGCTGACCGGACTCTACTTCCGTGAAGCCATTTGGATCGTCTTTACGTCCGCCCACTTTAAATGGTGCAGCTGCGCTTAGTACTGGAATGTCTGCAAGATCTGGGTCGCCTTGGATAAAGCGTTCCACGTAATCTTTTTGAGCAAGGTTTACGATTTGAATCGTTGGATCATCTTGTACAAGCGCTAGGAAGCTGTACATCACATCATTTGCTTTACCGATTGGCTGATTGACGAATTCACGTGTGCCTTTGTGGTCATCAACAAGTGCATCCACGATGCCTTTATCGGCTTCCGCCAACGACTTTTTGTTGGCTTTGTCGAAGATAGGGCGAGCTTCAGATTGACCCTCAACAACTTGCCATTTGCCGTCTTTTTCTTTCAGCATTAAGTCCATTACGCCAACGTGGCTACCCCAGCGACCTGGCATGACTGCGGTTACGCCATTAATTGTGCCTTTTGCGTTGTCGACGCCTTGTAGCTTGGCAAAGTCTTTACCTGGGAACACGGCGTGAGAGTGACCAAATGCAATCGCATCAATGCCTTCAACTTCTGTGAGATAGTAAACCGAGTTTTCAGCGCCGAGCTTGTATGGGTCAGTCGAAATGCCCGAGTGTGGAATCGCCACAATTACGTCAGCACCTTCTTTCTTCATCTGAGGAACCAGCTTTTTCGCAGTCTCAGTGATGTCTTCAGCGAAAACTTTACCTTCTAGGTTTTTCTTATCCCACACCATGATTTGCGGTGGTACGAAGCCGATGTAGCCCACTTTGATTTCGTGGCTTTGACCGTCGGTGTCTTTAAACGTGTGCGTTTTAATGAGATAAGGTTTGAAGTAGTGCTCACCTGTCTTCTTGTCGAAAACGTTAGCACTAACATAAGGGAAGTTCGCACCGTCGATAGAGTTTTTCAGGAACTCAAGACCGTAGTTGAATTCATGGTTACCAATGTTACCTACATCGTAATCCAACTGGTTCATCGCTTTGTATACCGGGTGGATTTCGCCAGCGTTAATCCCTTTCGCTGCCATGTAATCGCCCATCGGGCTGCCTTGAATCAAGTCGCCATTGTCGACCAATACACTGTTTACAGCTTCTTCACGAGCTTGCTTAACCAGTGTTGCCGCACGGCTAAGACCGATTTGTTGAGAAGGCTGATCTTTGTAGTAGTCGTAATCCATCACATTGGTGTGAATATCGGTGGTTTCGATAATACGTAGCTTAATAGTGTCCGCCATTGCTGGACCTGCAAGCGTCAACATACCGCTTAAAACTGCGACGGATACGGGATTAACTGCCATTTTCATGAGGTGCTCCAATTAAATGGGATAGAGGGGTCGTACAGCGTAATGTAACAAATATTAGTGCAAGCTCAGGCTAAGATGCAGAAAACTGTGAACATTAGGCAATTAAATGCGGAGGAAAGTGTCAAAGTGATGCCTTTTTCACCATTTTGAATGAGACCTAACAAAAGCTTCTTAGCAGTTTTTTGAATAAAAAATGAAATTTTAGAATTTCCGGTAATATAAACCCACCGCCATAATGCCATCCATAACGATATCAATGGATGATGAGCAAGCACATGGCAGTTAACGATTCAGTAACGAATTTTCCAATCAACAAGCCTCGGCTGGTTTCGAATAACCGAGCTGCCGATCTTCCGCGTTTTAGCAAGCAATCTCTTCAACCAGGTGAAGTTGCCCTTGTTGGTGCCGGTCCGGGTGACCCTGAGCTGTTAACACTGAAAGCACTTAACTGCCTACAACAGGCTGACGTCGTACTTTACGACTACCTAGTGTCTGACGAGATCATGGCGCTAATTCCAAGCGAAACCATTTTGGTGTGCGTGGGTAAACGTGCTGGTCACCACAGTGTGCCGCAAGAAAAGACTAACCAATTGCTGGTGGACTTTGCCAAGCAAGGCTACAAAGTGGTGCGCATTAAAGGTGGCGATCCATTTGTGTTTGGTCGCGGTGGTGAAGAATTGGAAGTTTTGGCTGATGCCGGTGTTCGTTTCCAAGTAGTTCCGGGCATTACTGCCGCTGCGGGTGCGACTGCTTATGCCGGGATCCCGCTGACGCATCGTGATTACGCGCAGTCAGCACTGTTTGTTACGGGTCATCTTAAAGAAGAAAGTGACGACATGGACTGGTCGACATTAGCGCGCGGGAATCAGACTTTAGTGATCTACATGGGGCTGATGAAATCACACTATATTCAGAATCAGCTCATCAAACATGGTAGGGCAGCCTCAACCCCTATCGCCATCATCGAGCGCGGTACGCAAATCCAGCAAAAAGTTTTCACCGGAGAACTTTCTCAACTATCTGAATTATCTAAAGAAGCTCAAGCTCCGTCTTTGATTGTTGTCGGCGAAGTTGTGCGTCTGTCTCAAAAGTTGGACTGGTTTTTGTCTAGTACTGAATTCAACAAAAGTGCTATTGCCAGCTCCATATAATTTCAGACCAAAGATTAGGGACTAATGAGCCTTCAAGCTTAAAAAGGAAAGACAAAACATGGACCAACAACGTTTAACTCACCTTAAACAACTCGAAGCGGAGAGTATTCATATCATCCGCGAAGTTGCGGCTGAGTTCGATAACCCAGTCATGATGTATTCGATTGGTAAAGATTCATCAGTCATGTTGCATCTTGCGCGTAAAGCCTTCTACCCAGGCAAAATTCCATTCCCACTACTGCACGTAGATACGGATTGGAAATTCCGCGAGATGATCGAGTTTCGTGATCGTACCGCTGAGAAATACGGCTTTGAGCTTTTGGTTCATAAGAACCCAGAAGGTCTAGCTATGGGATGTAGCCCATTTGTGCACGGCTCTTCTAAGCATACCGACATCATGAAGACTCAAGGTTTGAAGCAAGCTCTGAACAAGTATGGTTTTGATGCGGCATTCGGTGGTGCACGTCGTGATGAAGAGAAGTCACGTGCAAAAGAGCGCGTGTACTCATTCCGCGATAAGAACCATACCTGGGATCCGAAAAACCAACGTCCGGAGCTTTGGAAAACATACAACGGTCAAGTAAACAAAGGGGAAAGCATTCGTGTGTTCCCACTTTCAAACTGGACTGAGCTGGATATCTGGCAATACATCTACCTAGAAAACATCGAGATTGTGCCTCTGTACCTTGCAGACAAGCGACCGGTTGTTGAGCGTGATGGCATGCTGATCATGGTAGACGATGACCGCATGAAGCTAGAGCCAGGTGAAGTGATTGAAGAGAAGAGTGTACGTTTCCGTACTTTGGGTTGTTACCCACTGACTGGCGCGATTGAGTCTGAAGCAAACACGCTAACAGGCATCATCGAAGAAATGCTGGTGGCAACCTCAAGTGAGCGCCAAGGTCGTGCGATCGACCACGATCAGTCAGGATCGATGGAGCTTAAGAAACGTCAAGGTTACTTCTAAAGGATCTAAGGAAAGATAATGAACAGTGCAGTTGAAGCTCAGTTAGCCGAGCTTGGTATTGAAGGCTATTTAAAACAACACCAGTACAAGTCGTTACTTAGATTCCTGACTTGTGGCTCGGTAGATGACGGTAAAAGTACCCTAATCGGTCGCTTACTCCACGACTCAAAACAAATTTATGAAGATCAGCTAGCTGCGGTTCACTCGGATAGCCAACGCGTAGGCACCACGGGTGAAAAGCCAGATTTGGCATTGCTGGTAGATGGTCTACAAGCAGAACGCGAGCAGGGCATCACCATTGATGTGGCTTACCGTTATTTCTCGACGCAGAAGCGTAAGTTCATCATTGCTGACACGCCAGGGCATGAGCAATACACGCGTAACATGGCAACAGGTGCATCGACCTGTGATTTGGCTGTGATTCTGGTTGATGCACGTAAAGGTGTGTTGGACCAAACGCGTCGTCACTCATTTATTTCTAACCTACTGGGTTTGAAACACTTTGTTGTCGCTATCAACAAAATGGACTTGGTGGATTACTCACAAGAACGTTTTGAAGAGATCCGTGATGAGTACTTACAGTTCTCAGAAAACCTAGCGGGTGAGACGGATATCCAAATCATTCCGTTGTCAGCGCTAGAAGGCGACAACGTAGTAGAGAAAGGACAGAACCTAAGTTGGTTTGAAGGTCCATCTCTGCTTGAGCTACTTGAGACTGTTGATGTTGACCATGAGAAAGGCGAAGGTGATTTCCGTTTCCCTGTTCAGTATGTAAACCGTCCTAATCTCGATTTCCGTGGTTTTGCGGGCACGATTTCATCAGGTTCAGTGAAAGTAGGTGATGCGATCAAGGCGCTGCCATCAGGCAAAACCTCAACCGTTGCACGCATCGTGACCTTTGATGGCGATGTACAGGAAGCACAAGCAGGTCTGGCTGTGACGCTGACTCTGAATGACGAAATTGATATCAGTCGTGGTGATTTGCTGGTGCTGGAAAATGCACAAGTAGAGTCAACTAACCACTTGTTGGCTGACGTGGTGTGGATGACAGAGCAACCGCTGCAACCGGGTCGTGATTACGACATTAAGATTGCTGGTAAGAAGACGGTTGGTCACGTTGAAGCGATTCGTCACCAGTACGACATCAACAATCTTTCTACTCACGGTGCAGCTGAATTGCCACTCAACGGCATCGGTTTGTGTGAGTGGTCGCTGAACGAATCTGTCGCATTGGATAACTACCAAGATTGTGCCGATACCGGCGGCTTCATCATCATCGATCGTCTGACCAATGTAACGGTTGGTGCAGGTATGGTGAAAGAAAGCCTAGCGGCTGTTGAGCGTGGTCTTGCGGATGTTTCAGCGTTCGAACTTGAACTCAATGCTTTGGTTCGTAAGCACTTCCCGCATTGGGAAGCTAAAGACCTGAGCCAGTTATTGAAGAAGTAATTGGTTCATTTAGCCTGACGGGATTGCGAAACCTGCCAGGCTAATTTCCCCGAATCCAGAATGCTTCGGAAGCCCAAGAAACCGAGCATTCTGGCGTTCTTTTTCGCTTGCTTTACTTTTTTGTCTGGTTACTCGTTTGTCACTCCGTGCAGCTAAGTTTGCACGAGTCGTTGTTGTGCCCGTATCGGGTTTATTGGTAAGGATTGGCTATGTGGGAACAAGGATTTGTATTAGCGATTTTGCTTGGCATTATCACTTGTTTACTCGTAACCAAAATCAAACCAAGCTACGTATTTGCTGGGGCCGCTTTCATTGCGTTTATGGCGGGGATGATTGAGCTCAATACCATTGCGGCAAACTTTACTAATTCTTCACTTCTGACCTTGGTGTTGTTGATTCTTGCATCGAGCGCATTAGAAAAAACACTATTAATCAGTTGGGTCAGTCGCAGTATTTCTGAAGGGCACCTTGGCAGTGTGATCGCTAAGTTGGGTTTTTCTACTGCTTTGCTTTCTTCTTTTACTAATAATACTGCCGTTGTGGTGTCGTTAATTGGTGCGATAAAACGTAATCAACAACACGCGCCTTCTAAGCTTTTAATTCCCCTTTCTTATGCGGCGATTTTTGGTGGCACGCTGACTCTGATTGGAACCTCGACAAACTTAATCATCAACAGCTTTGTTGAGGATGCGGGCTTACCAAGCTTGAGCTTCTTTACTCCAACCATGATTGGCTTAGCGGTGCTGGTGGGCGGTGTGCTGATTCTGATTCCGCTAAGTTACCTTTTGCCTAATTACGATGACCAAAGCCAAGAAGACTTGCCTTACTTCTTAGAGTCTCGTGTCGAACCGGGCTCGCCACTGGTTGGACGTACTATTACGGAAAATAACTTACGCGCACTGAGAAAACTATTTTTGGCTGAAGTGATACGCGATGGTGTCAGTGTGCCTTCTGTTGGTCCTGATTTTGTGCTTAATGCTAAAGACCGATTACTATTTTGTGGTGATGTAGAGAGTGTTGCGACGCTACAAGAGATCCCAGGTTTAACGTTGTTTGGTCATCAACACCTCAACGGACAAAATTTTATGGAAGTGGTGGTGAGCTCATCGGCGACCTTCTGCCATAAAACGCTTAAAGAGAGCCGTTTTCGAGATCGATTTGATGCGGTTGTCGTGGCGATTCGCCGTGGTCATGAGCGTCTTGAAGGTGGCTTAGGCAATATCACTTTAGCCGCGGGTGATACGTTAGTTTTAGTTCCCGGTAAGCGCTTTGAAGCAGAACGTCGCGCGCATCGTAAAGAGTTCGTGTTGGTGAACGATTTAGATTCGAGTGCACGTTTGGATGCGAATAAATCGGCCTTGGTGTTGTTTGGCTTTGCTGCAGTGATTGGCTGTGCGTTGTTGGAACTCGTACCTATTATCAAAGGTCTGGCGGCGTATTTGATTGCGCTACTTGCCTTTGGTGTGATTCAACTTTCTGAACTTCGTCGTCGCTTCCCAATTGATATCGTGGTGATTGTTGGCTCTGCTTTATCTATTGCGCAATTGATGATTTCATCCGGCTTGTCGGTGCGTATGGGCAATATGTTTATCGAAGCCTTTAATGGCTGGGGCGTGTTTGGCGCTTTAGTTGCAACTTACATCATGACTCTGGTGCTAACGGAACTTGTCACCAATAATGCGGCGGCGGCGCTGTCTTTCCCTATTGGCTATAGCATGGCGGTAGGCTATGGCGTTGACCCAATGCCTTTCATTATGGCGGTGCTGTTTGGTGCCAGTGCCAGTTTTATCTCTCCTTACGGATACCAAACCAACTTGTTGGTATACAGCGTAGGGAATTACAAATTGACCGATTATGTGCGAATTGGCGTGCCGATTTCCATTGTGTATTCAGTGCTAGTACTGACGCTGATTCCGGTCTTCTTTCCGTTTTAATCTGTAAATTTACAAGGATACGTTATGACTGCCGAAACTCCGGTAAAAGATGAAAACATCGTTTGGCATCAGCACTCGGTTGATAAACAGTTTCGTGCTGGATTAAAAAAGCAGAAGCCTGCGGTACTTTGGTTTACTGGGCTATCAGGTGCAGGTAAATCAACGGTGGCGGGCGCATTGGAAAATCGCTTAGCCGAATTGGGTTATCACACTTATTTGCTCGATGGCGACAATGTGCGCCATGGCTTGTGCAGCGATTTAGGCTTTTCTGAGCAAGACCGTCGCGAGAACATTCGCCGTATTGGTGAGTTAGCAAAACTGATGGCAGATGCGGGGTTGATTGTTTTGTCAGCGTTTATTTCTCCTCACCGCGCTGAGCGTCAATTGGTGCGTGATCTACTGCCTGAGGGTGAGTTTATTGAAGTGTTCGTCAATGCGTCTCTAGAAGTATGTGAAGGTCGCGATCCAAAAGGTTTGTACAAAAAAGCACGCGCAGGTGAAATCCCAAATTTCACCGGTATTGACTCAGAATACCAAGCACCAGCAAACCCAGAAATTGATTTGCCTGCGGGCGAAAAGAGTGTCGAAGAGCTGGTGGAGTTGTGTTTAATCGACCTTAAACAACGTGGCGTGATCCGATAAAAAAGCATTTGGATCTTAGGTGGCCAAAAAGTCATTGAGCAGATAAAAGAGCTTTTGGATCATAGGTGACCAAAAGCTCTTTTTGCTGTACTAAACGGTGTGATTCACCGTAGGTTTTGCTTCACTATGAACGCTAAATCTCTGATTTAAAAGCGCTAACATCTGATCGTAATACTGGTTGTTAGGTTTATTTCCGAGCAGTTTACACAACTCATTACCTGTTGGGGTAAAGCGGTAGTACAACAGGCGCACGCCTTTCGTATTTACCTGCAGTGATAAGTTTTTACCTTGATAGGTGAGCATCAAAGGCGTTTCAATGCCAATTTCTCCGGACTCTAATTCAGTGCTGTGCAACAGTCCCAATTCAATCAACACTAACAAGCTTGAATAAGGAAGCTGGAAGCTGCCCATATTAAGATTGCTAGTGGTATCGCGTTTGCCAAAGCTGAACATCCCGCCATGCGCTTTGTAGCCAATCAGCAGTTTGCGACTGGTATCTCCACCGAAGCTGCATGCCAGTGTGGCTGCCCGTTGCAGAGTCTGTGCTTCTCTCGGCGACATATCTTTAAGGACTTTAAGCGCTTTCATCGATGTTGAGCCGGGGTTGGTCACTTCGCGCTTCATGACTTGTGCCCACAACTTTTGCATTGAGCTGTTGTGGATGTCCTGAGCCATATCGAAAAAACGATACAACCAGTCTTGGTCAGGTTCACCTGCGGTCTCATCTCGACATGAGCTGTGCGCCAGTTTTAGGATCTGCTCTAAGTTCTTTTGTCTTTGCTCTTGGCGGCGTTGTTCACGCAATTGAGCGCGTTCTAGTGCGGTTTTAGCTGGAGGATCACTTTGCAACAATGCGTCTAACCCGTAGATTTGGGCAATGCTTTGAACACGGCTTGCACTGTCTTTAATGTAGCCAGACTTCTTTTCATGATGAGTATGTTTTTGTTGTGTGGGTTCGTGTTCGATAACAACAGGTTGCTTTGTTGGTTCTGCCATTTCATTTCCTACCAAGACTGGCGATTAGCGCTTGCTTAAATTTACACCTTTCCTGTTTTCTCGACCAGAGAGGCATGTCCGGATTTTGACAGAATAAGGACTATTCAAAATGATAATGAGTTGTTAAAGTTGTTATCGTTATTTTGGAGGGGTGATGAAATATTCAGACGCAAGCAAACTGAGAAAACACCTGTCGATAGCGCTTCTTTTGGTTTTGTATGTTGGCGTGTTAGCGTATTTATCTCGTTACATCGTATAAACAGCAGGCATAAAAAAGGCGCCGAACCGACGCCTAGTGTATTTATTTAATCAAGCAGACATTACATGTCATCGTAGGGTTCGATTGATGAGCCTTCAATCACGTAGGCAGTTTCTGCCAACTCATGTTCAATGGTCTCGGTTTTTAACGTTCCCACCACATAAATGACATCCCAAAGCTCCTGCACTGGGGCTCCTTTCGGGAATTTTACATAGATGATCTGATTTGGTGGTGGTGGCGGAACATGGATACAAGCGCCAAAATATGGCACCAGTAGGAATTCCGTCACCGTATTCGCATCACCTTCTAATGGGATGACAAAGCCCGGGATTTTCACTTTGCTGCCGTTAAGCTCAGGGCGAACATTACCAATCTTAGATTGAAGTGCCGCACCACCATTGTGGTCAGTGGCTGGCATGCCAACACTGTCGAACATCTTACGCTCATTCTCTGGCACAAGATCAATCCAATCGAGCGTTAATGGTTCATCACTTGCCATTACTGGCGCAGTGAAGGAAATTAGTAGCAAACAGCTAGCGAGTATCTTTTTCCACATTTTTACTAAATCCTAATTGTCATTCCATCACTGAGCGATTGTCGGTAAGCGCGGAATGCTGGGATGAAGCCAATCACAATACCTGCACACTGTACAAAGCCAAGCAACATCCATTCATACGGCGACAGTGCCGTTAAGGTTAGGTGTATACCATAACTTTGTTGGATTATTGGTTGCAAGAGGGCAAGAATGGAATACAAGCCCGCAACACCAGTAATGATGCCTGCAAACGTCAGTAAACTCGCTTCACTGATCAGTAATGAGAAGACGTGTTTAGGTCTTGCCCCCATCGCACGCAGAATTGCCATTTCACGGCGGCGTTCTTGTAAGCTGGTTAGCAAGCTACTCAACATACCCAATAAACCTGCAACGACTACGAAGCCTGAGACTGCCATCAGTGCTTGTTCTGCAACCGACATCATGCCCCATAATTCATGCAGAGCGACGCCCGGCATGATGGCGCTAAGCGGCTCTTTCGGGTAAGTATTAATTTGTCTTTGCAGAGCAAAAGTCTGAATGCGTGATTTCAAGCCAACCAACATGGCAGTGATCTGTTTAGGTTGGAAGTCTCTGGCTTTGAGCTCAGCCGCACTTGGTGTCGGACCTAAGCGAGCCCCGCTTTCCCAACCGACGTGAATCGCTTCAATCGCTTCTAGAGAAACATGGACAGTTTTGTCCACCGGAGTGCCAGTAGGCGCAAGAATCCCCACCACTTTAAATGGCAAGTTATCGTGTCGACTGAAGCCGACATCACTGATGCCATGAGCAATGATGATCTCGCTACCAATCTTATAGCCAAGTTGTTTCGCTACATCAGAGCCAAGTACGGTTTCAAACAAGCCATTGAATTCTCTACCTTCAGAGAAGGTTAGTGGTTGCTTACTTCCGTACTTATAATGTTCGAAATAGCTGTGGTTGGTCCCCATGACTCGAAAGCCTTTGTGTGAATCACCCAGCGAGATTGGAATCGCCCAATCTACGGCGCGGTGGTTAGCAAACTCTTGGTAGCTCTTCCAGTCAATGTTGTTTGTGGCATTACCAATTCTGAATACCGAGTACAACAATAGGTTCACTTGCCCTGAGCGACCTCCGACAATTAAGTCTGTACCAGAAATGGTGTTAGCGAAGCTGTCTTTTGCTTGGGTTCGAATGCGTTCTACACCCAATAGTAGAACAACAGAAATTGCGACTGTCATGATGGTGAGAATAGCAGTCGCCTTGCGGTTCATCAGGCTTTTCCAAGCGAGCTTTACAACTGCACTCATGATGCGGCTCCTAGGGTTTGCGCTTGATTGATTTCAGGCAGATTGAGTGTTCGGTCAAACAAGGACTCTAGCGTCGGGTCATGGCTGACAAAAACCAGTGTCGCATTAGCAAGGTTGGCTTGCTCCATTAATAGTTCAATGAAAGCCTTACGGTTGTCATGATCCAATGCAGATGTCGGTTCATCGGCAATCACCAATTCAGGCTGACCGATCAAAGCGCGTGCGGCTGCGACACGTTGTTGCTGACCAATGCTGAGTTCTGATACCGGCTTGTCATGCAGTGCTTTTGGTAAACGTAAGCGCTCTAATAGCGTTGTTGCTTGTTGCTCCAGTAATGCCGTAGAAGCATTTGGAGCAACGCGGTCGCGGCGAATTCTGCTGAATTGGCATGGAATTAGAACATTCTCAATCACATTTAGGTAAGGCAACAAATTGAATTGTTGGAAGATATAGCCAATGTGATCGGCACGAAATTTGTCTCTTTGGCTTGCTCTTAGGCTGGCGATATCAGTGTCCAATACCGACAGTGAGCCAGATGTGAGTGTGTTGATGCCAGTTAACAAAGCAAGCAGAGTCGATTTACCACAGCCGCTAGGACCTTTGATAAAGACATGCTCGCCTTGAGCAATGTGAAGTTGCGGGATGTTAATGGTCGCGTTTTCTGAGCCGGGCCAGACAAACTGGGCGTTAGATAGCTCAACAACGTTTGACGTGGTTTCAGTCATAGTAAATCACCAAAGCAATGGCGTGTAAGTGGGTACTTACACGCCATATGAGTTATTTAATTGCGATCTTTGCGTTGTCTTTGCTTAGGTTAGTCGCAGACTGAGTGGTGTCAGTGAACAGGTTCACACTGATAGATTCCGTTGCTGGGAATTGCTTAAACCAAGTCGTATCGATGCTGTTTAGGTCTGCAACTGAATCACAGTGGTAGCGGTACTCTACGGTGAATTCACCATGACCACCGTGTTCATGGTCATGACCTTCGTGATGCTCGTGACCGTCATGATCGTGGTGGTCATCATGCTCATCATGATCATGGTCTTTATGCTTGTCATGGTCATGTTTATCGTGATCATGCCCTTCGTGGTCGTGGTCGTGGTCGTGGTCGTGGTCGTGGTGATCATGACCTTCGTGTGACTCTTCTCCTAGCGTGTGAGCTACATGTACATCTTCAATTACACACTTTGCTTGCTGGTTGATAGCAAACAGTTTGTTCGTGTCTTTTAGAGCAGCAATAGCATTATTCAGTGCATTTTCTTGTTCTGCGTTTTCTGGTGCGTGCTCAAAGCCCACTACGTCAGCACCTGGAGACGTGATTTCGATCAGTAGGTCTTTACCGTCTTGAGCAATATTGAATTCTACGTGACCGTGCACGTGTGCTTCATGTTGACGGTATTCTTCAGCGTTAGCAGTAGCGGTTAGTGATAGACCGATAACAAGAGCTAGAGCGTGTTTAGATGGCATTTTCTTATCCTAATTTTGCTTAATTTTCTGATGTGGTTGCAGTTCAAATCGTGCGACTAGCAACCTTAATTTCTTATAAGGGGACTTCTTAAGTTTAAGCAAAAATAGGAGGTGCACGCGCAGTATAACGCACGTCGCTAAGGCTGAACTGTCGTTCTATGACATCAGAGTGTGCGGCGCGCTGGTAGGTTGGAGGGATTATCTCCGGTAACTGCTTGACCAAACCATGTTGTGCACCAGCAAACAGCTGGCAATGATGATGGCTATGATGTTCTGGGATGAGATCAAGTTGATGCGCGATGGTTGCAAAGTTCCAGGTAAGCAGCAGCGCAACACTGAGTAATATGACAGTGCGACGCCAATGATGTGTGGTGACTTGCCAACGAGAATGCATCTTAAAACCTGAAACGATACCTAGTGTTATAATATAACACCCATTTTCGTTAAAAGTTCACACTTTTGTTCGTTTTGGGTAAATTATCTAGGTGAAATAAGAGCTTACGCTCAGGAAAATAGGGGGCTCTTTGTTGAAAGAGTGCAATGAGCAGAGAGCTGTATACCCAAGCATCTCAAGGTTGCTTGGGCATATATCAACAGTTCTAAATATTTTGTTTGATTAAGCCAAGCACTTGAGTGATTTCATCAGGGGTTAATGCGCCCTCTTTTACAAACAAAATCTTACCTTGCTTATCTTGGACTACGATTGCTGAGCTTTCTTCTTGCAGTGCCCATGTGTTTGCCACAACACCGTTTTCATCCAGCACCATTGAAGACCAAGGGAATTCTTGTTTGCTGTCTTGCGCCGATGATTTTACAAATGAACCTGTTCCCCAAACAGCATCATCTTGGTTAATGATGGTAGTCGTTTGGTAAGCGTCTTCTGGGAATTTCGCTTCAGTTAGCGCTGTCATTAGTGGTGCGTTCATCGCTTTTGAGCTGCTGCGTCCTGCAATTGCATGAATGACACGAACTTTACCCAGCATGTTTTGAGTTGCCCAAGGCTGGTAAGCGACACCTTCGCCTTGCAGTACGATTTCACCATAAGCATCGACTTTTGCTGCGGGTACACTCTCACCAACAGATAGGTTATGAGCCAGAGCCAGACCCGGAGCAAGAGCGAGTATAAGAGGGAGGAGAGTCTTAGTTTTCATGTTGTTATGTTCCATATGGGTTGTGAGACTCACCAAGTATATACGTACGGTGCATAAAAATGTAGAACCCGATATAACAATTATTTAACGTATGCCATCTAATAATGTTGCGTTCACGTTGGAATTTGATAGAATGAAGTTCGTCGCAAATTGCGCATAAAGGTTGCCAAGGAAAGAGCAATCGGTGTTTTCTCAAAAGGATGTTGAGGTTGGTTATGCTACGTGAGTTTGCTGTGTACCGTCCACGTCAGGTGGCGCGTTTCGTTAAGACCTTATTCAAAGGTCAATTCTCAATTGCAGGTATTGGTGAGTTCCGTTTTGACAACGGAAAAGTGCTATTACCTGATGTCAAAAATCCCAAGCAACTCTCTGTATTTAGAGAAGTAAACCAAGCGATTTTATCTCTTCCAGTTTGATGACAAGAATTGTAAAAGAGCGACTTTTGTCGCTCTTTTTCGTTGTGGTTAACTTTGTAGGCTTGGTGGGAAGCACACACCCGTACCACCTAAACCACAATAACCGTTAAGGTTCTTCGCTAGGTATTGCTGGTGGTAAGTTTCAGCAAAGTAATAAGGGCCTGCTGCTTGGATCTCTGTAGTGATTGCTGAACGTTGATCTTCTTGCAGTGCTTGCTGATATTGAGCTTTTGATTTTTCAGCGGCATCTTGTTGTTCTTGAGAATAGGTGTAGATCGCTGAGCGGTATTGAGTACCCAAATCGTTGCCTTGACGCATACCTTGAGTTGGGTCGTGTTTTTCCCAGAATGCCGCAAGTAACTGCTCTATAGAAATTACCGCTTCATCGAATACGACACGAACAACTTCTGTGTGTCCGGTTTTTCCAGAGCAGACTTCTTCGTAAGTTGGATTCGGAGTATAACCGCCAGCGTAACCGACCGATGTTGAGATCACGCCATCGAGTTGCCAAAACAGGCGTTCAGCTCCCCAAAAGCATCCCATGCCAAACAAAATCTGTTGCTGGTTAGCTTGTGGCTGCGCCGTTAAACTCGATTGATTGACAAAATGAGTGTCGTCGATCTGCATTGATGCCTCTCTACCGGGCAGTGCATCTTCTATACTGATCATTGTCTGTTTGTTGAGCATGGTATTTGTCCTTTAATACGTGTCTTAATTTTGCGAAAAAATCTATTCAGTCTGAATATGATGTTGTGATGACATAGACCGTGTTAAACCTATTAATATTACAGACTTAGCCTTTATTTGGCGTTATTATTGTTTACGTTTATTTAACCTCGTCCAGCTAAAAAGCATGATAAGAAAAGCTACTCCGATCATTGTCAGCCTACTTGCCTTTTCTCATAGCGCTTATGCCGATGTTTCCTTAAAAATTAAAGGGATCGATGGTGCGCTAGAAGATAATGTGAACGCTTATTTGTCTTCCATTCCTGAAGACGATTATTCCACGTCTCTGCGTTTTCAGGCGCGATTGGAACAAAGTATCACTGAAGCGCTCAATGCGCTCGGCTATTATCATGCGAAAATTTCATACACTATTACGAAAGATAATGATGAATTGATCGTCAATGTCCAACCGGGTGAGCCTGTAAGGGTGAAACTGATGGATGTGGTGATTTCAGGTGAGGCAAACCAAGACGAAGCATTCGTTAAGCTTCTTGAAAAATCACCATTGAAGGTAGGACGCATCTTAAATCAAGGTGAATACGACAGCTTGAAATCAAGTATTCGTAATTTAGCGTTGCAACGTGGTTACTTTAATGGAGATTTCACTTTAAGCCGTCTTGAGGTTGTTCCCGAACTTAACGAAGCGAATGTGCGTCTTCATTATGACAGTGGTATTCGTTATCACTTTGGTTCGGTGGAGATTTTTGGAAGTCAGATTTGGGAAGACCGTGTTGAGTCTCTGCGTCCATTTAAAACTGGTGAACCTTATTTGGTTTCAGAAGTTGGGGAATACAACCAAAACCTGTCTAATACCGATTGGTTTTCGTCAGTATTTGTTGAGCCAGATTTAAGTAAGCTAGACGATGGTCGCGAGCTGCCAATCAAAGTCTCACTTGCCCCCGCAGCGAAAAACCAACTTGAGACTGGTATTGGTTATTCGACCGACACGGGTGTTCGCGGTACGCTGAAATGGAAAAAACCGTGGGTAAGCGCACGCGGTCATAGTTTTGATACTGCTCTTTCTCTTTCCAAGCCTGAACAAACTATCACAGCAGGCTACAAAATCCCTCTTGATGACGTTCTACACGAATACTACCAATTGCAGTTTGGTCTCAAGCATCTTGATAACCGAGATACCGAAAGTTTGGAATCGAATCTTGCGGTAGAACGCCACTGGATCACCGACGGTGGTTGGCATAAGACTTTGTATGTTCGCCACCTGTACGAAAACTTCTCGCAAGGTTTGCAAGAAGATGGTGTGCAATTTGTCTTGCCTGGTGCTTCTTTTTCTCGAACCCGAACCCGTGGTGGCAATATGCCAATGTGGGGGGATAAGCAGAGTGTGACCGTTGAATATGGCGATACTGCTTTGCTATCAGAAACACGAGTACTGCGCTTGTTAGGACGCACATCTTGGATTCGCGGTATTGGCCAAAACCACCGTGGTTTGTTCCGTTTAGAGGGCGGTGCCAACATTACGGATGAATTTGAAAAACTATCGCCATCACTACGTTTCTTTGCTGGTGGTGATAACAACATTCGTGGTTATGGCTATGAGTCTATTTCACCAAAAGATGCCAGTGGTGCATTGACGGGTGCTAAGTATATGGTGACCAGCACCCTTGAATATCAATACCGTGTCTACGGCAACTGGTGGGGCGCTGCTTTCTACGATATTGGTGATGCATTTAATGAAACCCCAGAATGGAAGGCAGGTGCGGGTGTTGGTATCCGCTGGGCGTCACCGGTTGGTCCGGTGAGCTTTGACTTTGCTTGGGGGCTCGACTCCGAGCCTGATCCAGAATTCCGCATTCACTTCTCGTTGGGACCTGAACTATGATCAAAACAACTCTGAAGTGGACGAAATGGCTCTCAATCGGTCTGCTGAGTTTATTATTGCTGCTGACGGTTTTTGTTGGCACATTGCTTTTCACCCATCCGGGTTTAAAACTTGCGCTGTGGGGGGCAGAGAAAGCCTTACCGCAACTCAAAGTGGAAGAAGTTCAAGGTTCGCTTTTTCCGCGTTTTGCTTTACGTAACGTCAGCTTTGTCGATGAATCCTTACATGTCGATGCTAAGGTTGAAAGCGTAACGCTTGCTATCAACTTCCGTTGCTTCTTCGATCCGAAAGTGTGTGTCGATGAGTTGGCACTGAAAGGGGTGAACTTTCAGATGCCAGAGCTCCCTCCGGCATCTGACGAGCCTGAAGAAGAAACGCCACCATTGCGCTCTATCAGTACGCCAGTGCCTATTTTTGTCAATAAAGTCAGCTTTAATGATATCAATCTGAATATCTTGGGGAATAAGATTGATTGGCAAGATTTTTCAACCGCATTATCAATGCAAGGTGATCGTTTGGTGATTGCCCCTACGGCATTGAAAACCATTAATGTGGCACTTGCACCAAGTGAAGAGGGTGTGGAACAGCCGCCAGTTCAAGACACGAAAACGAACCATCAAGCTCAAGTTGAGCAAGACGCGGAAGTCCAGTCGTCAACATCGCTCAATTCAGACGCGTCTAAAAAGCCATCACAGCAAGGTGCAGAAAATGTTGCTGTTAACAAAGGTTCAAAGTCTGATGAACAGAAGTTAGACGTTAAGCCTGAATCAAATGGTATCGCTCTACCTGAAGTCTGGATTCCGCTCACTATTGAAGCACAGCGCCTCGATATTCATGACTTTAAGTTGGCTGGCGACACACCGGTTATCGTTCATCATTTAGGGTTAGAAGTCAAAGCGGGTGGTGACCAAGTCGATGTCAAAACCCTTCAGCTTGACATGCCGGAAGTGAAAGGGCAGTTAAGCACTCAAGTGACATTATCAGGTGACTACCCAATTCAAGCCCAAATTGACGCATTGGTTAAACAAGCGGATGTAAAAGGTCAGAAATTATCACTGACGGCATCTGGCTCGGTTGGCGATTTATCACTGGATGCCACGTTATCTGATTTGGTGAAAGCCAAGATTCAGGGTCAAATTCAACCCCTTAAGTCCGAGTTGCCGTTTGATATCAAATTGAAAGATGTTGAGGCGCAATGGCCATTGAGTGGTAAGAGTGATTACCAAGTATCGGTCCCAAGTCTTGCAGCGAAAGGCTCTTTACAAGGTTACACGGTTGCCTTGGAAACTAAGGCGTCTGGTAAAGATATTCCAGCAGTTGATGTGGCGTTAAACGGTAAAGGTACTTTAGAACAGATTGACTTAGACAGCTTAGTTGTCAAAACGCTGGGTGGTGAGCTTGCAGGTAAAGTCATGGCGAATTGGGCTGCACCTATCAACTGGCAAGCCGATCTGAACTTAAAAAATATTCAACCGGGCTTACAGTGGGAAGAAGCGGAAGGCGATATCAGTGGTAGCTTGTCGACGTCGGGGTCATTAACCGCACAAGGTGGCTGGCAAGTGAGTCTGCCTAAATTGGATATTGACGGTATTTTACGTGGCTACCCTTTGCATATCGAAGGTCAATTAGAAGCCTCAGATAAGAACGGTAAAGGTGAAGATATTCAATTGAACACGCAAGGTTTAGCTTTGTCACATGGTCCCAACTCTTTGCGAGCAAAGGGTAAAATCGACAAACAAATCTTGATGGATGTTGATGTTAATTTCCCTGATTTTGCGAAAAGCGTACCGGATCTTGCTGGTAAGATGAATGGTACGGTTGCTCTTCGCGGCAGTTTGAAACAGCCGGACATTAATTTAGATCTCGCGCTGAACCAGTTGAATTGGCAGCAGCAAGCCAAGGTGGAAACCATCACTCTAAAAGGGGATGTTACACCACTGCCTGCGCCAAAAGCCGATGTTAGCCTAATTGCGAAGAACATCACTTACGACGACATTAAAATTGACAGTGCAGATTTGGAAGTGAGTGGCGATGAAAAGCTACACCAACTGACACTCGACGTGGTTTCAGACGTTGTTTCGAGCAGTTTAGAGATCGAAGGCACCTTTAAGCAAAAGCCAGAAATGATTTGGGATGGTGCACTACGCCGCTTAACGCTGAGCACGCCTCAAGGTCCTTGGGCATTGCAAAAGTCGACGGCAGTCAAAGTGAACATCGACAAGCAGATTGCTAATGTGCAAGCACACTGTTGGTTACAGTCAAAATCAAGCGTGTGTTTAAGTGAAGACATCAGCGTTGGTAAAAGCGGTGAAGCGAAGTTAGCCATCACTAACTTTGACTTCGACCAAATCAAACAATTCTTACCGCCAGAAACCAAACTGCAAGGTTCTGTGAACGCGAATGCTTTCGCGAAATGGGCGCCAGACATGAAACCGGAAGTCACGGTGAATGTCGATATGCCAAAAGGTCAGGTAGAACAAACGCTAGAACAACCAGTGAAAGTCGGTTGGGAAAGTGTGAGTTTTAAAGCCAAGTTGGCGCAAGACAAGCTAGATGCTGAGTGGTTGCTTGATGTAACGAATAACGGTGATTTGTCTGGTAAAGTCGCCTTGAATGATGTGTCGTCCGAGAAGCCGACGATTGACGGTAAGGTGTCGCTATCGACATTCCACTTGGACTTTTTAGCGCCCCTGATTGGCGAATACAGCCTGTTTAAAGCCAACATGAACACTGACCTTGCTCTATCTGGTGATGTGATGCATCCAAAGGTGAATGGTCAGTTCTTGATTGATCAAATGAAACTGCAAGGTGAAGTCACGCCAATTGATATCAATTCAGGACAAGTGGCGATTAACTTTAAAGGTCATCAAGCTGATTTAGATGCTGGGATCATTACGCCAGATGGCAAGCTAGAGATTAAAGGCGATGCTGATTGGCGTGACCTAGAAAATTGGCACACTAAGGCTCGTGTGTTCGCTGAAGAGCTTAAAGTGGATATGCCACCGATGGTGAGAATCAAAGTCAAACCGGATATGACTATTGATGTGACGCCTCAACTTGCCAAGGTCGAAGGCAGTATTAATCTACCTTGGGGACGTATCTTAATTGATGAACTGCCACCAAGTGCGGTTGGTGTTTCAAGCGACACAGTTATTTTGAACAAAGACATGCAGCCTGTTGATGGTGAGCAAGCGTTGCCGTTTAACGTTGAAACCAACATTAACATCAAAATCGGCGATGATTTCCAGTTGTCTGCGTTTGGTCTAAAAGGTGACTTGCAAGGTAACCTCAACGTGACGCAAAAAGACAAAGGTCCGTTTATTGTCGGTGAGGTAAACATCATTGACGGTTCTTATCGCTCATTTGGGCAAGACTTGGTCATCCAAGAAGGTAAGATCATGATGAATGGACCAGCGGATCAGCCTTATGTCTCGATCAAAGCGATTCGTAATCCGGACAACACGCAAGATGATGTGACAGCGGGTGTACGTGTGACTGGTCCTGCAAGTGATCCTACGGTGGAAATCTTCTCTGATCCGGCAATGCCGCAAGCGAATGCACTTTCTTACCTGTTGCGAGGTCAAGATATCGATGCAGAATCGGGCGGTAATGCGATGACGACGACCCTTATTGGCTTGAGTTTAGCTAAGAGCGGTAAAGTCGTAGGTGAAATCGGCGAAGCCTTTGGCGTACAAGATCTGCAACTGGATACTGCAGGTTCAGGTGACGACTCTCAAGTAACGGTGAGCGGCTATATTCTTCCTGGTTTACAGGTGAAATATGGTGTGGGTATCTTTACCTCATTAGGTGAGTTCACAGTGCGTTATCGTTTGATGAAAGACTTGTACCTAGAGGCAGTTTCAGGTGTTGATAGTGCTGTTGACCTGCTCTATCAATTCGAATTCAACTAAACTTAGCTTGTAAGCAGAAGGAGCGGTTATGCAACATTTAGTGTTTGTGTATGGAACTTTGCGCAAAGGAGAGTGCAATCATCACTTTTTAAGCACTGCTGAGTTTCTTGGTCACCATGAAACAGATGCCCAATTCGCTCTGTATGATTTAGGTCCTTACCCGGCTTTGTCGGTCGGACAAAATGCGATACAGGGCGAAGTTTATTTGATTGATAATGACACGCTGCAGGAACTTGATAAGTTAGAAGACGTACCGGTTGAGTATCGTCGAGAAAGCATTACTACACCTTTTGGCCAAGCTTGGATCTACTTGTATCAAGACACTGAGCAGTTGAGTGAAGAGATTGCATCTGGTGATTGGTGTCAGAGAGTGTGAACCATACTCCGCGAGTACGCGTAAGCATTTGTAGTGAAAGTGTATGACTGTCGAATGAGTACTCGATAAAGGGGTATGAAAGTGAGTTTCCGACGGTCTTTTGTATAAGCTCAAGGAGAACTTATGAGATCCATCATCATCGGCGCCATGCTGCTTTTTCTCACCGCTTGTGCGCAAACAAGGTTACCAGATTCAGTGAACGTAACAGATTGGCAGGACTTCGGTAAGCAATCTGCTCTCGATGGTCTGATTGAATTATCGGAAGACCGCATCGTCAAGCTTGATGATACAAATCGTGCTACACCGGAATTGATCATGGCTTATCAATCTGGTTACCAAGAAGGTAAAAAAGAGTACTGTGAGCAAAGTGCTTATATGCTTGGCGTACGAGATATGCCTTACTTTGGCATTTGTGATGATATTGACCCGTTTTTCAAACAAAATTATGAATCGGGTCGAACTTCTACCGCTGGCGAATATTAGTCAAAACGATATAACAAAAAAGAGCTGCTAATTTGCAGCTCTTTTGCTTTCTGGCGTTCGCAATTACTTGTTTTGCGCACGCTCGTAAGATTCTAGGATTTCTGCTTTTGCGGCAGCCACATCTGCCCAACCATCCACTTTCACCCACTTACCTGCTTCAAGCTCTTTGTAACGTTCAAAAAACTGTGTGATTTGGGCTTTGAGTAGCTCTGGAATATCGTCAACATCTTGAATGCCTTCGTACTCTTTTGAGATTTTAGAGTGCGGTACAGCGAAGACTTTCGCATCTTCACCGGATTCATCCGTCATCTTCAATACACCGACTGGACGGCAGCGAATCACAGAACCTGGCATTAATGGGTAAGGGGTCGGAACCAGTACGTCCACTGGGTCGCCATCTAGAGAAAGGGTGTTGTTCACGTAGCCGTAGTTACATGGGTAGAACATTGGCGCAGACATGAAACGGTCGACAAATACAGCACCAGTGTCTTTATCTACTTCGTATTTGATTGGATCCGCATTAGCTGGGATTTCAATAACGACATAGATATCTTCAGGCAAAGATTTACCTGCTGGTACGTTGTTTAAGCTCATTTGAATATTCCTTTTCATTGAGGATTAAGCATTGATAGGCTTAATCTGGCTAACATTTACGCAGTTCACTTTAACGACAAAAACGCGGCAGGTAAACACCTGCCGCGTTGGACAAAGGTCTGAAATTAGTCTTCTTCGCGATTCAGCTCAAGAAACTCTTCGACTTTGTTGACCATGTTCTTTGAACCCACAAAGAAAGGCACACGTTGATGCAGTTCGGTCGGTTTCAAATCCATAATGCGGTTTACACCGTCAGATGCCAGACCGCCAGCTTGCTCAATTAAGAATGCCATTGGGTTGCACTCGTACAACAGACGTAGTTTGCCTTGAGGGTGGCTTTGCGTGCTTGGGTACAAGTAAATGCCGCCTTTAAGCAGGTTACGATGGAAGTCAGCCACCAGTGAGCCGATGTAGCGAGATGTGTATGGGCGACCATCTTCAGGCACATTCTCCTGACAGTACTTGATGTACTTCTTCACGCCCTGCGGGAAGCGGATGTAGTTACCTTCGTTGATCGAGTAGATGTTGCCGTCTTCTGGGATCATCATGTTTTCATGAGAAAGACAGAAGCTGCCAATCGATGGGTCGTAAGTGAAGCCGTTTACGCCATTACCAGTGGTGTAAACCAACATAGTAGATGAGCCGTAAATCACGTAGCCCGCCGCCACTTGTTTGTGACCAGGCTGTAGGAAGTCTTCTTCTGTTGGCGGGGTACCAATAGGAGAAACTCGACGGTAAATAGAGAAAATCGTACCGACTGATACGTTCACATCGATGTTTGATGAGCCATCGAGTGGGTCCATTAGTACAACGTACTTTGCGTTTTGGTTGAGTTCTTTGTTGAACGCAACCGCTTCATCTTCTTCTTCACTTGCAACGCCACACACTTGGTCACGTGCTTCGAGTGCTGCTTTGAACTTGTCGTTCGCGTATACATCAAGCTTTTGCTGATCTTCGCCTTGTACGTTTTCCGTACCTACAGCGCCGGTGATATCACCAAGACCTGCCGCGTTAATTTCACGGTTAACAATTTTTGCAGCTAAACGAATGGAAGCTAAGAGAGATGAAAGATCACCGCTAGCGTGGGGGAAATCCGCTTGTTTCTCAACAATGAATTCGCCTAGGGTGCGCAGTCCTGACATGGTTTATCCTTACATTTTTCATTTCGTTGGGGGTGTCGCGCAATGGGGTCATCTCTTTATGGATGTTAAACGATTGCGCTAGATGTAAGTTTATGACGTGGATCTTATTAATGGTAATGAAGTAACCGACTGAGATCTCAATTTATTTGTCTTATTGCATAAGAAGTCTGTCACTTGGTTAATGCTTGGTCAGTCAGTGCTAAGCCCTGTCAGATTTGTGAAAGAGACTGCAAGAACACAGCGAAAGGCTCTCGCTTTTCTGGTGGTTATCACGATAATGAAAGGATTAAAGAACGCATTACAAGGTTAAGTTTATGCACATTCATATCTTGGGTATCTGCGGCACGTTTATGGGCGGTGCGGCAATTTTAGCGCGTCAGCTAGGTCATAAAGTGACGGGTTCGGATGCCAATGTTTATCCACCAATGAGTACCCTGTTGGAGTCTCAAGGTATTGAAATTATTGAAGGATTTGACCCTTCTCAACTTGACCCTCAACCAGATCTTGTGGTGATTGGTAACGCGATGAGCCGTGGTAACCCATGTGTTGAGCATGTGCTGAATACCAATATGCGTTACACCTCTGGCCCACAATGGTTACAAGAGTTCTTATTGCACGATCGCTGGGTTCTAGCGGTATCGGGTACCCATGGTAAAACCACCACTTCAAGTATGTTGGCGTGGATCTTAGAAGATTGCGGTTACCAACCAGGTTTTCTTGTTGGTGGTGTGTTAGGTAACTTCGGTGTGTCAGCTCGCTTGGGTGAAAGCATGTTCTTCGTCGTCGAAGCAGACGAATATGACAGTGCTTTTTTCGACAAACGATCTAAGTTTGTTCATTACCACCCACGCACACTGATCATGAATAATCTTGAGTTCGATCATGCAGACATCTTTGACGATCTAGAGGCGATAAAGCGTCAATTCCATCATTTGGTGCGTACTGTTCCGGGGAACGGTTTGATCTTGGCTCCGAAGCAAGATCAGTCGCTGCAAGATGTGATCGAGCGTGGTTGTTGGACAGAAAAGCAGTTCTCTGGTGTCGATGGTGATTGGCAAGCACACAAACTGGTTGTTGATGGCTCGAAATTTGAAGTGTCGCTGCAAGGCGAGAAAGTAGGCGTCGTAGATTGGGAGCTTGTTGGTGACCACAACGTGGATAACGCTTTGATGGCCATCGCAGCTGCACGTCATGTTGGTGTTGCACCAGAACTGGCTTGTCAGGCTCTCGGTCGCTTTATTAACACCAAACGTCGCTTGGAGCTCAAAGGAGAAGAGCAAGGCGTGACGGTTTATGATGATTTTGCTCATCATCCAACGGCGATTGAACTGACATTGGGCGGTTTACGTAACAAGGTTGGCGAAAAACGTATCCTTGCCGTTTTAGAGCCTCGCTCTGCGACGATGAAGCGCGGCGTTCACAAAAATACTTTGGCGGCTTCATTGCACAATGCTGATGAGGTGTTCCTCTTCCAACCAGACAACATTGATTGGTCGGTACAAGAGATTGCAGACCAGTGTAAACAACCTGCTTTTGTTGACGCAGAGATGGACAGCTTTGTCGCAAAAATCGTAGAGCAAGCGCAGCCGGGTGATCAAATCCTCGTAATGAGTAACGGTGGCTTTGGTGGTATCCACGGCAAGCTTCTAGAACAACTGAAACAAAAAGCTTAATGACATCTATGCAGCAAAAAGTAACCCCTAAAAAAGCCATCACATTAGCACTAACGGGCGCCTCTGGTGCTCCGTATGGGCTTCGTCTTCTTGAATGCTTGATTGCCGCGGATTATCACGTGTATGTGCTGATCTCTTCGGCTGCGCGAGTTGTAATGGCGACCGAACATGACCTGAAATTGCCAAGTGGCCCTGAATCGGCGCAAAAGGCGTTAGTTGAGCATCTCAACTGCAATCCAGATAACATCACCGTTTGTGGCAAAGACGATTGGTTCTCTCCGGTAGCATCGGGCTCTGCTGCACCAAAGCAAATGGTAGTGTGCCCATGTTCTGCGGGGAGTGTCGCGGCCATTGCACATGGCATGTCGGATAACTTGATTGAACGCGCTGCGGATGTGGTAATGAAAGAGCGCGGACAGTTATTACTTGTGGTGCGTGAAACGCCTTTCTCTACGCTGCATCTTGAAAACATGCACAAGCTCTCTCAGATGGGCGTCACCATTATGCCTGCGGCTCCTGGTTTTTATCATCAACCAAAGAGTATTGAAGACTTAGTGGATTTTATGGTGGCGAGAATTCTTGATCACTTGGGCATTGAGCAAGGCTTGGTGCCACGTTGGGGTTATGACCAACGTTGATTGTGTAATCAATAAAAGACCTTTACAATCCATCCAACTCATCGGGGAGCAAACCCATTTGGCATTGACCTTATCAATACCATTGGGTGCTGAGACCTAATCGCTTAACGTTGTTGAGCAAACAGGGACCCGTATTACCTGAACCAGATAATGCTGGCGTAGGAATTGAGTCTGGATATTGGAAGTCCTAGATACCGCCTCAACCCTGTGCCGCTCAACTCATGTTTACTAATGCAAATGGAGAGCGAGCAGTGAAAACCACTCTTAGTCTGATTGCCCTTGCAGCCATCACTTCTACTTCAGCGTTTGCCGCTGAAAACACCCTAACTGTCTACACTTACGACTCTTTCGCTGCCGATTGGGGACCTGGTCCTAAAGTTGAAAAAGCGTTCGAAGCCAAATGCGGTTGCGACGTTAATTTCGTTGCTCTGGATGACGGTGTTTCAATCCTTAACCGCCTTCGCTTGGAAGGAAACAATAGCAAAGCGGATATCGTGTTAGGTTTGGATAACAACCTGATGGCGGAAGCGAAAAAGACTGGGCTTCTGGCTGAGCACAATGTTGATACATCGAAGACGACCTTGCCTAATGGTTGGGATGATAAGACCTTCGTACCGTACGATTACGGCTACTTTGCGTTTGTGTACAACAAGGATAAGTTGGCGAATCCTCCAAAAAGCATGAAAGAGCTAGTGGAAGAGCGTGATGATCTGAAAGTGATTTACCAAGACCCTCGTACTTCGACGCCGGGTCAAGGTTTGATGCTGTGGATGAAGTCCATCTACGGCGATGATGCGACTCAAGCGTGGAAGCAACTGGCAACGAAAACAGTTACGGTTACGAAAGGCTGGTCAGAAGCTTACTCGATGTTTTTGAACGGTGAGTCCGATCTCGTGCTGTCTTACACGACTTCTCCCGCTTACCATTTGATTGCAGAAGATGATGCGAAATATGCGAGCGCAGATTTTTCTGAAGGTCACTACATGCAAGTAGAAGTAGCGGCTAAGGTTAAAGGCTCAAAGAATGCGGAACTTGCTGATGAGTTTATGAATTTCATCTTGAGTGATGAGTTCCAATCGGCAATGCCAACAGGCAACTGGATGTACCCAGTGACTGACGTTGAATTACCAAAAGGCTTTGAAACCTTAAGCGTACCAAGTAAACCATTGAGCTTCAGTGCAGACGAAGTAGCAAAAATGCGCAAGACTTGGATTCGTGAATGGCAAAGCGCATTGACGTTCTAAAATAGGTTCTACTTTTGAATTCTGTTCCGAAAATAGGGTTAGGGGTCGCGATGATTATCGCGACCTTTGTTATTTCTGCCCTAGGTGCTTTGATTGTCCAAGCGCCTTCTCTTGATGTGTCTATAGTGTGGGGAGATCCATACTATCAGCACGTCACCAAGTTCAGCTTCTACCAAGCTTTCCTCTCTACGATTTTGAGTGTCGGTTTGGCGATCCCTGTGGCGCACGCGCTTTCTCGACGTAAGTTCTATGGTAAGTCTCTACTATTAAAGTTGTTTGCGTCTACCTTAGTTCTGCCTGTGTTGGTCGGTGTATTTGGCTTATTGGCGATTTACGGTAATAGCGGCTTATTGGCTCAATGGCTAAAAAGTATCGACGCTGAGCTGCCGTTTTCCATCTATGGTCTGAACGGAATTTTACTTGCGCATGTGTTCTTCAATATGCCCTATGCGGCGCGCCTACTTTTACAAGCATTAGAGTCGATCCCCGCAGAGCAACATAAACTGTGCGCGCACCTTGGAATGAGCCATTGGGACAAATTCCGCTGGGTAGAATGGTCACGCCTAAGGCAGCAATTACCACACGTAAGCGGCTTAGTGTTCATGCTTTGCTTTACCAGCTTTGCCACCGTGATGGCGCTGGGTGGAGGACCGAAATCGACCACTATTGAGCTTGCCATTTATCAGGCAATTAAGTTCGATTTTGATCTGCAGGCAGGGGCACTTTTGGCACTATGGCAAATGCTGTTATGTGGCTTGTTAGCAATTGGCGTACAGAAGTTGACGAAGCCAGTATCAGTAAGCGCTGGCAGTACATCAGTACAGCAATATTTAACGAAGGATTATAGGTGGTCAAAAGCTTGGGATAGCTTTTGGATCATAGGTGCCTTTTTACTAGTAATACCGCCACTTTTGATGGTGGTGTTCAGTGGGATCAACCAACAAGTTGGGACGGTATTGACCGATGAGCGTTTTTGGTCCGCGTTGCTTAATTCAATCAAAGTCGCTGTTCTCGCTAGCTCTCTTGCTGTTGCTGCTGGCGTGTCGATTTTACTGACCAGCCGACGTTGGCGATTGCAGTGCAAAAACACTCGCGCCGACCAAATCGAGCTTATCGGAACCATTATCTTAGTAACGCCGGGATTGGTGATCAGTACGGGATTGTTCCTGTTACTACGATCGTTTACCGATGTATTCAGCTTAGCGTTTTTTGTCGTTATTTTGGTTAATGGCTTGATGGCATTGCCTTATGTCATTAAAACTTTATCTCAACCCATGTTGCACATTGAGCAGCAATATCAGTACGTGTGTGCCAGCTTAGGTATGCGTGGTTGGCAACGATTTAAAGTCGTGGAGTGGCAAGCACTGCGTAAGCCGTTTGCACATGCTTTTGCTATCAGCTTTATGTTTGCGATTGGTGACTTAAGTGCGATCGCCTTGTTTGGCGGGCAAGAATTTAGAACCTTACCGCTGTATTTATTCCAACTACTGGGCAGTTATCAAATGGATGCAGCAGCGGTTGTGTCGGTTACCTTGCTATTACTCAGCGTAGGCTGCTTTGCTGTGATTGAAAAAGTATTAAAAACAAAGGGGAAAGCATAATGTTAGTGTTGGATGATGTTCAGTACACCTATCAACGTGAGCTATTTCGCTTTGATTTAGAGATTAAACGCGGACAAATCGTGTCGCTGATGGGACCGAGCGGTGCAGGTAAATCAACGTTGCTCGCTTTGGTTGCTGGATTCATTAATCCTGACCTAGGCGATATCTTGGTTGATGGTGAGTCTATCGTGAGTAAAGATCCGTATCTGCGTCCGTTTTCAATGTTGTTTCAAGAACACAATCTGTTCGCTCATCTTTCAGTAAGAGACAACATCGGTTTGGGTTTGCATCCGGGGTTAAAGCTCACGACAGACCAAAAGCTTCTTGTGGAGCAAGCGGCAATGCAAGTGGGTGTTGCTGAGTATCTGGACCGTTTACCTGAACATCTTTCTGGCGGTCAACGCCAGCGTGTTGCTCTTGCGCGTTGTTTTGTTCAACCGCATCCAATGTGGTTACTCGACGAACCTTTTTCTGCACTAGACCCAGTGCTGCGTGAAGAGATGCTGACACTGGTTAAACAGTTGGCTGCTGAACGCGGCATTACGGTATTGATGGTCACGCACCATTTGAGTGATGCCAGAGCCATCGCCAGCCACTTTGCTTTTGTTGCTGGTGGTCAGGTAGAAGCGTCGGGTAAAATTCGCGAACTCAATGCTCAACATTGCAGCGAAGCATTGAAGGCTTTTGTTAAAGCAGCGAGATAATTAGCCCAAGACAGAAAAAAGGTTGATGCGAGCATCAACCTTTTCTTTCATTTTGAGTTTGAATGAGCGCGTTAGCCTTGAGGCTTCACCACCATAACGTTGATTGGTGAGTTCTCTACTACTTTACTCGCTACAGAGCCCAGCATCACTTTGTTGATCTTCGAACGTTTGTGGCTTGGCATAATGATAAGGTCTGCACCTAAACGTTCTGCGTAATCTAAGATGGTTGCGTAAGCTTTACCTTCCGCAACATGCACCTTGTAAATCACTTCGTCGTCCATATGCTGATCAGCAAACGCTTTTAGCTGCTGCTTTACGTCTTGCTTCATTTTTGCAGCGGCATCTTTCGGAAAGTAACTCGCGACCATTGACATATGGATGCCTGGCAATACTGTCAGCAGGTGCACTTCAGCATTGGCTTGCTTCGCCTGCCATACCGCCAATTCAACGGCGCGGTCAGAAAAGCCTTGGTCATTTAGATCAACCGGAACAAGAATTTGTTTATACATTCAATGTCTCTCATTAAGGCCCCGTATCCTCGAGGCCAAATCGGTTATGCGCTCAACTGTTCCTTACGAGCACGACGTTTTTGGTTCAGGGCAAGTACCAGCAAAATCATCAAACAAGGGATAAATACCCACTCTTTCATCGGTCGATCGGCGTCTTGAACTACCGATTTGATCTCCCAATCGAAGTCGATACCAGAAGATTCTGCCGGGCTGCCAAATTCAACCATGTCTACGATCATTTTGCCGTCGTTCTCGGTCAGCATTAGACCCATTGAAGAAATACGCTCTTCAGCGGTTGCCGCTTTATCTTCGAACGGAAGACGTACCGTTTTCTCTATGTAATCGCCTTCTAAGTTTTCACCAGCGACACGTAACTCTAGGGATTCTCCTACATTTAGCCCTTCTGTGATTTGAGCTATCTCAACACCAGGGGAAAGAACTTTCGCTGGGTAGAGCATGTCCCACCAGAAACCAGGGCGGAAGAAAGAGAACGTTAATACTAATAGTAGGACCGTTTCCCACCATTTGTTACGTGTGAACCACCAACCTTGCGTCGCCGCAGAGAAAATCAACATGGCAATGATTGAAGAGATTACGGTCAGCGCTAAGTGCCACCAAGTGTCGATCCCCATCAATAGAAGTTGAGTGTTGAAGACGAACATAAATGGCAGGATCGCAGTTCGAATATCGTAGGTAAAGCCTTGAATACCAGTACGAATCGGATCTGACTTGGCAATTGCAGCAGCTGCAAATGCAGCCAAACCTACTGGAGGGGTATCGTCAGCCAATATACCGAAGTAGAACACGAATAAGTGCACCGCAATCAGTGGGATGATCAAGCCATGAGCTGCCCCCAGAGTTACGATAACCGGTGCCATTAGTGTTGATACAACGATGTAGTTTGCAGTTGTTGGCAGACCCATACCCAGAATCAAACTGATAACCGCAGTAAACAGCAGCATGAGTATGACACTACCGCCAGAGATGAACTCGACGAAGTCTGTCATCACCAAGCCAATACCAGTGAGGGTGACCACACCAACTACAGTGCCTGCCGCTGCTGTTGCGACACCGATACCGATCATGTTACGTGCGCCTGAAACCAAGCTCTCTGCGAGGTCAACAAAGCCGTCTTTAGTTTGTTCAACCAAGTCACCTTGTTTTGACAGTAATGCGATCAATGGGCGTTGCGTCAGCAAGATAAAGATCATGAATACCGTTGCCCAGAATGCCGATAGACCCGGAGAAAAGCGTTCAACGGTCAAACACCAAACCAGTACGACGATAGGCAATAGGAAATGTAAGCCAGATTTAATTGTTGGACCTGGATCTGGGACCTCAGTGAGTTCCGCATCAATTTCGATTGCACCATCTTTGGCGTGGTTGGCTGAAATCTTCACCAGACCGACGTAAGCAATTAATAACGCGATGGTTACGATGGTTGTAGCAGCATCGCCAAATACGTCTTTAGTCCAACCCACACCGTAGTAAACCAAGGCACTGATAACGCACAAACCGAGAATAGTGCCAGTAAATGACAATAGGCTTTGTAGCATTGTTGGGTTGTGGCGACGAGGAAGCCCTGTCATGCCAGCTTTACATGCTTCTAGGTGAACAATGTAAATCAAGGCGATGTAAGAAATCAGTGCTGGAAGTAGAGCAGCTTTGATGACTTCAACGTAAGAGATACCGACGTACTCTACCATCAAGAATGCCGCTGCACCCATGATAGGTGGTGTGAGCTGACCGTTAGTAGAGGCTGCAACTTCAACAGCACCCGCTTTTGTTCCAGGGAAGCCAACTCGCTTCATCAATGGAATCGTAAACGTACCTGTCGTTACTACGTTAGCGATGGATGAACCTGAAACTAGACCGGATAGACCTGATGCAACCACTGCGGCTTTCGCTGGACCACCTTTCATGTGACCAAGCAGTGAGAAAGCAACTTTGATGAAGTAAGCACCAGCACCTGCGCGTTCTAGCATGGCACCAAACAGTACGAACAAGAATACGAAAGACGTTGATACGCCGAGCGCTACGCCGAATACACCCTCTGTTGTTAACCACAGATGCGACATTGCTTTGTTTAGGCTTGCGCCTTTATGAGCAATAACATCTGGCATGTATGGACCAGCGAAGGTGTAAGTCAGGAATACGGCTGCAACGACCATCAAAGGGGGACCAAGTGCACGACGTGTTGCTTCAAGCAACAATGCCATACCAGTGACTGATACCACGATATCGACAGTGGTTGGTGCGCCTGAACGGCCGGCAAGCTCAGTGTAGAAAATATAAATGTAAGCTGCCGCAAAACTGCCCGCTAGTGCCAATATCCAGTCAATCAAAGGGATATGATCACGCGGAGAGTTTTTCATTGCTGGATAAGCAGTGAAAGCGAGAAAAGTAGCAAAAGTTAAATGAATTGCTCGCGCTTCAGTGTCATTGAGTACGCCAAAATTAAAAATAAATGGTAGCGGAGAGGCATACCATAATTGAAATAGCGACCAGCACAGTGGTACGAACCATAGGATTCGACCTTGCAAGCCCATTGGGCTACGCGCACCTGTGTCTGCCTGAGCCACCATCTCTTGCACATCTTGTGACGGAGTGTTGTTCGTCGCCATGTACTTTTTCCTTATTATTGATGGTCCTGTCTGTTTTGTGTTTCGAGAACCTCGCTTCGCTATAACAGTGTAGTGAATAGAGCGAAGTTTGCTTTCGATTGAACCGCGATAACCCTTAAACTCATTGAACGATGAGAGTGGTAAAGGTGCGTTTTCTTTTTCTTAGGTATGAGCGCGACTTCCGAAAGAAATCGGCAGATTGCATAAAGCAAATTGAACAAAGTATGCTGATGGGGCTGTCCCGCCAGCATACTCAATCAGGCAGAAAGCGATCCGTTTCTGCCTGAGCTTGAAGTCAGTAGTTGCTTACTTAAGCAGACCTACTTCTTTGTAGTATTTCACTGCACCTGGGTGAAGAGGGATAGAAAGACCAGCTTTCACCATGTCTTCTTTCTTCAGGTTTGCAAATGCAGGATGTAGACGTTTGAATGTGTCGAAGTTTTCAAACACCGCTTTTGCCACGTTGTAAGCGACATCATCAGAAACGTCTGATGTTGTTACCATTGTTGCCGCAACACCAAAGCTGTTTACGTCTTTGTCTGTACCACGGTACATACCAGCAGGTACTGTGCTAAACGCGTAGTAAGGGTTTTCAGCAACGATCTTGTCGATCTCTGGGCCTGTCGCAGGGATCAGTTTCGCGTCACAAGAGGTTGTTGCTTCTTTGATTGAACCGTTCGGGTGACCAACCATGTAGATGAACGCGTCGATCTTGTTGTCACATAGAGCTTGTGAACGCTCTGAGCCTTTAAGCTCTGATGCTAGCTTGAAGCTGTCGTTAGTCCAGCCCATTGCATCCATCACTACACCCATTGTTGCGCGGTCGCCAGAACCTGGGTTACCGATGTTTACACGTTTACCTTTCAGGTCTTTAACGTTTTCGATACCAGAATCTGCACGTGCAATGATGTTAAAAGGTTCTGTGTGAAGAGAGAACATTGCGCGTAGTTTTTTGTACGGACCTTGTTCAGCAAACTTGCTCGTACCGTTGTAGCCGTGGTACTGCCAATCCGATTGCACGATACCAAAGTCTAGCTCGCCAGCACGGATTGTGTTGACGTTGTAAATTGAGCCGCCAGTCGATTCTACTGAACAACGAATGTTGTGATCTTTACGACCTTTGTTTACCAATTTACAAATAGCACCACCAGTAGGGTAGTAAACACCTGTAACAGAGCCAGTACCGATAGTAATAAACTCTTGAGCGTTAACTGCGCCTGCGCCCATAACTGCTGCAGCGATAGCGCCTACTTTAAGAAGTTTGTTAAATGCCATGAATTTCCCTTCCTTATATTCATTATTAACCCGGAAATAACCATAAATTACTTCAGGAGTTTCCTATTTGGAAACGGCATCTTTTCCAATCCAATCGTTTGAAAAAGCGAGCGAATCATAACAAAAAATTGGCAGAAAATTATCCGATTGTTAAAAGTTATAGCGAATAAGTCTAAATGTTGCGACTGAGAGTGGAGATAAATTTGCAAGTTAATTCTTTCTAGAACAAATACTTATGATGAGTTTGAGAAGAGGTGTTAAAAAAACCAATAGCGTGATGTTGATCACAAAATTGCTGGGTGAAAAATAAGCTGTAAAATCAAAAAATTTACATTTTTAATGGGCTACAAAATTCAATTAATTTCATAGCCCACAAACAGTTACTTAGCCTGTGTATTCGAAAAGTTCACACACAGATTTGAACAGTTGTTCTGTAGATACTGGCATTGTTGGGGTAATGAAGATAGTGTCATCGCCCGCAACGACACCAAGAATACCCTCAGATTTGCCAAGAGAGTCAAGCAAGCGTGCGATCAGTTGAGCAGCACCTGGACCTGTATGAATGACAACCAAAGCGGCGTTATGATCAATATCTAATACCAACTCGCGTAGAGAGCTGCTCACTGTTGGTACACCTAGCTCAGCAGGCAGACAGTAAACCATCTCCATTTTTGCGTTGCGTGTACGGACAGCACCAAACTTGGTTAGCATGCGAGAGACTTTAGATTGGTTGATGCTTTCAAAACCTTGTTGTTTTAGTGCATCAACGATTTCGCCCTGTGAGCCAAAACTCTCTTCTTTTAATAAGGCTTTAAAAGCGCGAACTAAGTTATCTTGTTTTTCTGAATTGCGCATAGTCGTTATGATTCTCTTATCAAGGGTCAGCAATTTTGCATATTCTCGCATAGATATTCATGCAGTGCCAAAAAGTCACGACATTATGTTAATTCCATCACTGTAAACCCTAAACAGGATAGGATTCTTTAAGTATGAAATTGTTGACCTATTTATTGTGTTGAATTTCTTGTCATTTCAACAGAATAAAAGAATAATCAGACCTTTGTTTGTAGCACGGTAACAGTGAGTTGCGCGAGGTCGCAAAGCTGGCGTTAATTGATTGTAATCAAGTTGTGATTCCGATAGCTTTATTTCAGCTGGTTACAAAATACCCTACGAATACGTTTATAAGAGAAATACTCTCAAGGAGAACTACATGAAAGTAGCCGTTATTGGTGCCGCTGGCGGCATCGGTCAAGCACTGGCCCTTCTACTTAAGAACCGTCTTCCTGCAGGTTCTGATTTAGCCCTATACGATATTGCTCCAGTAACTCCTGGTGTGGCTGCTGATCTTAGCCACATTCCAACTCCAGTTTCTATCAAAGGTTACGCTGGTGAAGATCCAACGCCTGCACTTGAAGGTGCGGACGTGGTGCTAATCTCAGCTGGTGTGGCTCGTAAGCCTGGTATGGATCGCGCGGATCTGTTTAACGTAAATGCTGGCATCGTTAAATCGCTAGCAGAGAAGATTGCCGTTGTATGTCCAACAGCATGTGTAGGTATCATCACTAACCCAGTGAACACAACGGTGCCAATTGCTGCTGAAGTGTTGAAAAAAGCAGGCGTTTACGACAAGCGCAAGCTGTTTGGTGTAACGACGCTAGATGTTATCCGTTCAGAAACATTCGTTGCTGAGCTAAAAGACAAAGATCCAGGTGATATCCGCGTGCCTGTTATCGGTGGTCACTCTGGCGTAACGATTCTTCCTCTACTTTCTCAAGTTGAAGGTGTTGAGTTCACGGCTGAAGAAGTAGAAGCTCTGACGAAGCGTATCCAAAACGCAGGTACAGAAGTTGTAGAAGCAAAAGCGGGTGGCGGTAGTGCAACTCTGTCTATGGGTCAGGCGGCATGTCGCTTTGGTCTAGCGCTAGTTCGTGCTCTTCAAGGTGAAGAAGGTCTGATCGAGTGTGCATATGTTGAAGGCGATAGCGAGCATGCTCCTTACTTCGCGCAACCTGTGAAGCTAGGTAAAGATGGCGTAGAAGAAGTTCTAAGCTACGGCGCATTAAGCGACTACGAGAAGTCGGCACTTGATGGCATGCTAGAAACGCTAAATGGTGATATCAACATTGGTGTTGAATTCGCAAAATAAGCGTCTCTACATGTAAAGCATGTAAACAAGACAAATAGCAAAGAAAGCCGATCTTAGGATCGGCTTTTTTGATCCTTTCTTTTGGCTTGCCGTATCAGAGTCAGAACCAAACAACTTTGTGAAGGAGAAGATGATGGAAGCGAGTCGAATCCGTAAAGGTATGGTTGTAGAGTGTCAGCAAGGTGTTGGAACCATCTTGGTCGTTGATCAAGAAGCTGAAACCGTTCTATTGGCGAAGCAGGGGTCAGAAGAGCAGCTTGCGGTAAGCTTTGATGAAATAGAAGACAACCCACAGTTGCATGGTAACTGCGATCAATATTACTAAGGTCTGTTACCAGTAAAAGATAACAAAAAGGAAGAGCATGGCTCTTCCTTTTTACTTTTGGGTCTTTCTTTTTTGTTAGCTAGTGCGCTTCACAGACATATGAGCGAGTGTAATTAGTGCTTGCTTATAGTCGGATTCAGGCAGTACCGCCAACTCAGCAATGGCTTTATCGGCTTCTTCTAACGCTTTTTGTGTTGTGTACTCAAGAGAACCAGCTTGCTGCATAACCGTTAAGATATCTTCTAGTCGATCCATACCGTTAGCTTTCTCGATAGCTTCACGAATCATCGCTGCGTTATCTGGCGTGGTATTGCGCATCGCATGCAATAGAGGAAGCGTTGGTTTGCCTTCAGCCAAATCGTCACCAACATTCTTACCCATATCCTCACCGTCTGACGTATAGTCCATCACGTCATCGATCAGTTGGAATGCGGTGCCAAGGTATTTGCCGTAGTTTTGCAATGCCACTTCTACTTCTTCTGGTGCGTCATTTAAGATGGCACCAATCTGCGTTGCTGATTCAAACAGACGCGCAGTTTTTGAGTAGATGACCTGCATATAGCTTTCTTCAGTCGTGTCAGGATCATTACAGTTCATTAACTGCTGAACCTCACCTTCTGCGATCACATTAACTGCATCACTCATCAGTTTAAGGATCTTCATTGATCCTAGCTCAGTCATCATTTGAAATGAGCGAGTATAAATAAAGTCCCCAACTAACACGCTCGCGGCATTACCAAACGCAGCATTCGCTGTCGCTTTACCACGGCGCATGTCAGATTCATCAACTACATCATCGTGCAACAGAGTCGCAGTATGGATGAACTCGATAAACGCCGCAGCCATGGTATGACCGTTACCTTGGTAACCAAGAGCACGAGCTGACAATATCGCCAGAAGTGGTCTCAGGCGTTTGCCTCCACCACTCACGATATAGAAACCGAGTTGGTTGATTAAAGAGACATCAGAATTTAGTTGGGCTTGAATTGTTTCATTCACTTTTGCCATGTCATCGGCAGTAAGCGCTTGGATAGTTTTAAAATCCATCGTATATCCGGCTGAAGTTAGACCCTGCAAGGCTTATTCGATTTATATAATTGTCGAATAATACACTAAAAAACGTTGATTAATACATTACTAAAGGGCATGATTGCCGCACTTTTCTTTGGCGATTAGCTTTTCGCCAATTTTTTCAAAATATGGCTTGTCATAGGGGCATCTCTTCTGTAGAATCTGCGCCCTATTGATGATTAGTTTAGCGCACACCCTCATGAAAAGGCTGTGCGGAAAAAGCGGAGTAAAATATGTACGCTGTTTTCCAATCTGGTGGTAAACAACACCGTGTAAGCGAAGGTCAAACTCTTCGTTTAGAGAAATTAGACGTTGAAACTGGTGCAACTGTAGAATTTGATAAAGTTCTTCTTGTTGCTAACGGCGAAGACATCAAAGTTGGTGCTCCTCTTGTAGAGGGCGGCAAAGTTGTTGCTGAAGTTGTACAACACGGTCGTGGCGATAAAGTTAAAATCGTTAAGTTCCGTCGTCGTAAGCACTCTCGTAAGCAACAGGGTCACCGTCAGTGGTTCACTGAAGTGAAGATCACTGGTATCAACGCTTAATCTATTAGGAGAGTTTAACAATGGCACACAAAAAAGCTGGTGGTTCTACTCGTAACGGCCGCGATTCAGAAAGCAAACGTCTAGGTGTTAAGCGTTTCGGTGGTGAATCTGTTCTTGCAGGTAACATTATCGTTCGTCAACGTGGTACTAAGTTCCACGCTGGTAACAACGTAGGTATCGGTAAAGACCACACTCTATTCGCTCTTACTGAAGGTAAGGTGAAGTTCGAGGTTAAAGGTCCTAAGAACCGTAAGTTTGTAAGCATCGAAGCTGAGTAATTTTACCTTTTTGGTTAATTACTAAAGCTTTATAGCTGAATTCAAAAGCCCTGCCGATTCGGCGGGGTTTTTTATTTGTAGCAGTCGGCATATTCAAGTTTCTCGTTTTAGCCCATCGCGGTTGGAATCTGGGAGCTTAGATCTGTCATCTGCTAAAATTGTTTGATGGCAAATCAGATTTAATCCACGCACGAAGTAGTCGGAGTAAAAGATGAAGTTCGTAGATGAAGCGGTAGTAAAAGTTCAGGCTGGTGACGGCGGTAGCGGCGTTGTAAGTTTCTGGCGTGAAAAATTCATCACTAAAGGTGGCCCTGATGGTGGCGACGGTGGTGATGGTGGTGATGTATACATCCAAGCCGATGAAAACCTAAATACCCTGATCGATTACCGTTTCCAACGCTTTTACGAAGCAGAACGCGGTGAAAACGGTCGCGGCGGTAACTGTACTGGTAAACGTGGTAAAGACATCACACTTCGCGTGCCAGTAGGTACTCGCGCAGTTGATATCCACACTAACGAAATCGTTGCCGAAGTAGCAGAACACGGTAAGAAAGTGATGGTCGCTAAAGGCGGCTGGCACGGTCTTGGTAACACGCGTTTCAAATCTTCAGTAAACCGCGCACCTCGTCAGAGAACGCTGGGTACTAAAGGTGAAATCCGTGAGATCCGTTTAGAACTGTTGCTATTGGCTGATGTTGGTATGCTTGGTCTGCCTAATGCAGGTAAATCAACCTTTATCCGCGCAGTATCAGCAGCAAAACCAAAAGTGGCTGATTACCCATTTACTACGTTAATCCCAAGTTTGGGTGTAGTGAGTGTCGTGCCTGAGAAAAGCTTTGTTGTTGCAGACATTCCAGGTCTAATTGAAGGCGCAGCTGACGGTGCTGGTCTAGGTATTCGCTTCCTTAAGCACCTAGAACGTTGTCGTGTGTTGCTGCACATGATCGATATCATGCCAATCGATCAGTCAGATCCAATCCAAAATGCCCTAACTATCATTGATGAGTTAGAGCAGTACAGTGAAAAACTAGCAGGCAAACCTCGTTGGTTAGTTTTCAACAAAACGGATCTGATGCCTGAAGAAGAAGCGAATGAAAAGATCCAAGAGATCTTGGATGCGCTAGGTTGGGAAGACGAGTACTTTAAGATCTCGGCGATCAACCGTAACGGTACAAAAGAGCTTTGCTACAAGTTAGCTGACTTTATGGAAAACCTACCTCGCGAAGAGGAAGAAGTTGCTGAAGAAGATAAAGTTAACTTCATGTGGGATGACTACCATAAAGACGCGATCGCTGGTAAAGACGTTGTTACTGAAGACGACGACGATTGGGATGACTGGGACGATGAAGAAGACGACGGTCACGTTGTTTACGTCCGCGACTAATCGCTAGCTAATTCACTAAGCCGCAATGTGTATTGCGGCTTTTTTTGTATCTAAATCATGTTTAGTAGATGTGATTTACGGCACAATAATAAATTATACCCAAGTGACTTCAAGGCGAAGGAGTCAGAGCGAGTCGATGACACGCTTACAAAGGGCGAGTTGTCTTGGCTTGTGCACTTTGTTGTCGATTTTTAATTTAGGTTCACTAAATCCTTAAATCGCTGTGCGTCTACAACCCAAGACATTCTTGCTGAACCAAACGTCTTGAGGTTACTTGGGTATAAATGGACTTAGGAAGTATTTATGACACTGGAAGCTATACCGTCTTGTACTACGACGGCATCCAATCAAAGAGCCATCTCTCGGCTTGTTGCCCAAGCAGGGCAAATGTTATTAGCCCATGGGGCAGAAAGTACGCTGGTTAGTGACATTATGCAACGCATTGGCATTGCATGCGGTGTGAGTGACGTTGCGGTGGCATTATCAGCCAATGCTTTAGTGGTGACGACCGTAAAGGACGATCACTGCATCACCACCACAAGAAGCTGTGCGGATCGTGGCATTAATATGCGCGTGATAACTCAGATCCAACGCATTTGTATCATGATGGAGCGTGGCTTACTTGATGTGAAAATGGCGCAGAAGAAGCTCAATAGTATCAGTCCTGAGCGCTATAACCGTTGGTTAGTTGTATTTATGATAGGGCTTTCCTGTGCGGCATTCAGTCATTTGGCTGGAGGTGATTTAGGGGTGTTTGTCATGACTTTTCTTGCTTCTGCTGGCGGTATGATCGTGCGACAAGAAATTGGTCATCGACACTTTAATCCCCTTCTCAATTTTGCTGTTACGGCCTTTGTTACGACGTTGATTTCAGCTCAAGCGGTTATCTTCGAAATTGGTAACTTGCCGACTGTTGCCATGGCGTCTTCCGTATTAATGCTGGTTCCAGGCTTTCCATTGATTAACTCGGTTGCCGATATGTTGAAAGGGCATATCAACATGGGCATTGCACGATTCACTATGGCGAGTTTGCTTACTCTAGCTACTTGTCTTGGTATTGTTGCTGCAATGGAAGTAACCGGTATTTGGGGATGGATGAGCTAATGAGTGTATTTGAGCTGATTTTAGGGCTTTTAAACGACATGTTCTTTGCCGCTATTCCTGCGGTTGGTTTTGCTATGGTCTTTAACGTGCCACAAAAGGCACTTAAGTACTGTGCGGCAGGTGGTGCGATCGGTCATGGTAGCCGTTATCTAATGATGCACTTTGGCTTGCCAATTGAATGGGCGACCTTTTTCGCGGCGACTTTAGTGGGCTTGATAGGTGTTCACTGGTCCCATCGCTTTCTGGCTCATCCAAAAGTATTCACTGTGGCTGCTTTAATCCCTATGGTTCCAGGGGTATTCGCTTATAAAGCCATGATAGCCATGGTTGAGATAAACCACTTAGGTTATTCGCCTGAACTCATTGCGACGTGCATGGAAAACTTTCTTAAGGCGATGTTTATTATTGCAGGCTTAGCGGTTGGCTTGGCGGTTCCGGGGCTGTTATTCTATCGCCGCAGACCCATAGTATAAGGACCCAATATGATCATCAGCATGATTGCCGCGATGGCAGACAATCGAATTATCGGTAAAGACAACCAGATGCCTTGGCATCTTCCTGCAGATTTTGCATGGTTTAAGCGCTGCACTATGGGCAAGCCTGTTGTGATGGGACGTAAGACCTATGAATCGATCGGGCGTCCTCTACCTGGTCGTTTGAACATTGTCATCAGTCGTGATGAGTCACTTTGTATTGAAGGTGTAACAACTGTCACATCGATTGAGCAAGCGTTAGACGTTGCGGGTGAGGTGGAAGAGGTGATGATCATTGGTGGTGGTGCGATTTACGCAGCTTGTCTGCCAATGGCAACCAAGTTGTATGTGACTCATATCGAAGCTGAAATTGAGGGCGATACTCAGTTCCCACAATGGAGTAGTGAGTTTAAAGAAACGTACTCTGAGGCATACCAAGCAGATGAGAAAAACGCTTACAACATGCGCTTTACTGTCCTTGAAAAGTAATCGGATAGAATGAGAAAAGCACCGCAAACGCGGTGCTTTTTGTTTTCTAGTCCGGCAATCAGAGCCGTTAACTGAGAGCTTCTTGAATGAAGACTTGTTTGTCTTCCCAACGAATCATAGTTAGTGAGCCACCCCAAACGCAGCCCGTATCAAGTCCAATAATGCTTTCATCGATATGACCTTGCAGTGCCGCCCAATGCCCAAAAAGTACCACTTTTTCTAGAGGGATTCTTTGCGGTAACTTAAACCACGGCACCAGTTCATCCTCTGATACTTCTTGCGGTGGCAATTTACAATCCATATCCAGTCGCCCGTCAGGAAAGCAGAAACGCATACGGGTAAAGGCATTGATGGTATAGCGATAGCGATCAAGTCCCGATAGGGATTCATCCCAAAGATCAGGTTGGTTGCTGTACATGTTTTCTAGCAGCCAAGGTAATTGTTCACTTCGAATGATCGCTTCCACTTCACGGGCACAGGCTCTGGCGGTTTCAAGATCCCATAGCGGAGAGATACCGGCATGGCACATTACAAACTCATCGTGTTCTGCAAGCAGTGGTTGTTGAGCGAGCCAAGCCAGTAATTCGTCTTTGTCTGGGGCAGAGAATATGGGTGCGGTTTTGTCTTTATCTTTGACCTTTTTGAGTCCTTGCGAGACCGCCATAAGGTGCAGGTCATGATTACCGAGCACGACTTTAGCACTGTCACCAAGAGAACGAACAAAGCGCAGTGTTTCTAATGATTTAGGACCTCGAGCGACAAGGTCGCCAGCTAACCAAAGTTGGTCATGTTCTACAGAAAAATTAACTTGCTCTAATAGCTGTTGAAGCTCGTCAAAACAGCCTTGGATGTCACCAACAATGTAGTTAGCCACAGAGTCTCCTGATTAATTTAAGACGTTAGGAACAGCCAAGCGGAATGGATCAATCTCAGTGATGAATTCCTGTCCTTTTTCATCCAGTAACATGTAGTGTCCCTGCATGACACCAACTGGTGTTTCTAACGCAGTGCCACTGCTGTAAGTATACTCGTCATTACCTGCGATAAAGGGTTGTTGACCAACGACACCTTCTCCCTCTACCGTCATTTGTTTACCGTTGGAGTCGGTAATCAACCAGCGACGACTGACTAATTGTACCGTTTGTTGGCTGAGGTTTTTTATTGTGATGACGTAAGCGAACACATAGCGTTGTAGCTCTGGATTGGACTGTTCTTCGATGTATTTGGTATGAACTTGAATCTTAATGCAAGGTTGAATGACGTCCATGTGCACTCCTCAGAAACGTAATATCCCAATAATAATAAGCCAAACCGGTAAGGGTTTGGCTTATCGTTTGAGTTCTTAGTGCTGCGGGTTATCCGCGAGCCAGTTCGCCATGGCGACGAATTGTTGTAGCGTCAAGTTTTCTGGACGCATGCCTGGATTGATACCAAGCTCTTCCAACACCTCTGTACTGAGCAGAGATTTATAACAGTTACGTACTGTTTTACGGCGTTGGTTAAAGCCTTCACGACATACTCGCTCCAGCAAACGTAGATCTTTAGCTGGGCATGGAAGCTCTTCGTAAGGTACTAGACGAACAACAGCTGAGTCTACTTTCGGTGGCGGAACAAAAGCGGTTGGTGGCACTTCTAGCACTGGTACTACTTTACAGTAGTACTGCGCCATGACCGTTAGACGACCATAAGCCTTGCTACCCGGACCTGCTGCCAAGCGGTTTACTACTTCTTTTTGAAGCATAAAGTGCATATCTTGAATGTCTTTATGGAATTCAAATAGGTGGAACATCAATGGTGTAGAGATGTTGTATGGCAAGTTACCAAAGATACGCAGCTTGTTGTTTGGCTTCACCAGTTGAGTGAAGTCGAAACGCATCGCGTCGCCTTCATGGATAGTAAGCTTATCTGCCAATTCAGGATGGTTGCGTAGACGTTCTGCTAGGTCACGGTCCAATTCGATCACCGTGAACTTGTCGACTTCGCGACCAACAGGTTCGGTGATTGCACCTAGACCCGGGCCGATCTCAACCAGGTTTTGACCTGGTCTTGGGTTAATTGCTGATACGATACCGTCAATAATGTACGGATCGTTCAGGAAGTTTTGACCAAAACGTTTACGCGCTTTGTGTCCTAAATGGACATCATTTCTCATTGTTTCTTCTCTACCAATTCTATCGCATGCGTGAGCGCTGTTCGGAAGCTCCCTGTATCCGCTTGACCTGTCCCTGCCAGTTCTAATGCAGTACCGTGATCCACCGAGGTTCTAATAAAAGGTAGACCAAGAGTAATGTTTACTGAACGACCAAAGCCTTTGTACTTTAATACTGGCAACACTTGGTCGTGGTACATGCCTAAAACAGCATCAGCATCGTTTAAATACTTTTCATTGAAAATAGTATCTGCCGGTAATGGACCGATCAGATTGATTCCTTTTTCTTGTCGAATCTTTTCCAATGTCGGAGTGATGGTCTCGATCTCTTCGCGACCCAAACAGCCATCTTCTCCCGCATGTGGATTTAACCCGCAAACATAGATGTTTGGCTGCGAGATGGCAAATTTTTCTACAAGATCTTTATGAAGAATATCGATGATTTTTTCTAATCGCTCTTCCGTGACGGCTTTTGATACGTAAGCCAAAGGAATGTGCGTAGTGACAAGTGCTACTCTCAGTCCTTCAGTTGCCAGCATCATCACGACCAACGGTGTGTTGGACTTCTCGGCGAAGAATTCAGTATGACCACTGAAAGCAACGCCTGAGCGATTGATCACCCCCTTATGTACAGGGCCGGTGACAATAGCATCAAATTCATCATTCATACAGCCCAAAGCGGCTCTTTCTAGTGTTTTTAATACGTAGTGACCGTTAGCTTCATTGAGTTGACCAGCGATGACATTCTCTGCCATTTCGATATGGTCAACGATCAAGGTACCCGCTTTTTGGGCTTTGGGTGCTTCTTCTGGATTGTAATCAGTCAGTTGAACATCAATGCCGAGTAGTGCGGCACGTTCCAACAGCATGTTTTTGTCTGCGCAGACGACGATTTGGTGTGCCCAGTCTTCCTTAGACAAGGCGAGCACCAAATCGGGACCGATACCCGCAGGTTCCCCTGCGGTTACGACGATTCTGCGAATCGAATTAGTTGCCATCATTATCATCCACGATTTCAACGAATGCGCTTGCGCGTAGCTCTTGCATCCATGCGCCAGCTTCTTCATTAAACTTACGGTTAAATAGAATTCGGTATGCTTTGTTCTTCATCGCTGAATCCGTGCGGTCTACCTGGCGACGGTCTAGAACTTCAACAATGTGCCAACCGTGTACCGTTTTAAATGGTTCACTGATTGAGCCGATCGGTAATGTTTCTACTTGGTGTTTAAATTCTGGCACGTATAGGTCAGGAGTTTGGTAACCTAGCTCACCATTTTGCGCTGCTGAACCAGGGTCTTGGCTGTATTGTGTCGCCAACTGAGCAAAGGTCGCTTCGCCTGCCTTGATACGACGAATAAAGTCGTTTAGCTCTTTCTTCGCACCATCATCACTTAGGATTACCGTCGGTTTGATTAGGATATGGCGAGCATTTACTTCTGTTACTGCTACGGTTTCAAGACCTTTTACATCTTCAATTTTTAGGATGTGGAAGCCTACGCCGCTGCGGAATGGACCAATGATGCTACCTTTGTTTTGCATCTTGATCTGGTCTGCAAAGATGGTCGGCATTTCTTCTTTACGCATCCAACCCCAATCACCACCTTGTAGGGCTTTTGGACCTTTTGAATAGGTGTATGCCATTTCCGAGAAGTCAGCACCGTCTTTTAGTTTCTTAACCAAGGCTTTTGCTTCGGCTTCTACTTCTGACTTGTCTTTATCATCAGAGAAGCGAAGTTGAATATGACCAATTTTGTACTGAACGGTTGCATTGGTTTCTTTTGCCAGTTGGTCGGCAAGGCTATCTACTTCAGCAGGAAGAATATTGATACGACGACGCACTAGCGCATTGCGAGCTTCAGAAGCCGCAATTTCTTTACGGATCTGTTCACGAAACTCTGGGTAGCTTAGACCTTCAGCTTGAACAGATGCTGCAAGTTGCTCTACGGTCTGCTTGTTATTACGAGCAATTTCCGCAATTGCTTGGTTTAGACGGTTGTCATCGATACGGACGCCAATACGATCAGCTTCCTGTCCTTGTAGTGTGTCGATGATCAGTTTTTCTACCACTTGGTCTTTCAGCACACTTGCTGAAGGTAGGCTCTTGCCATTTTGACGAGCATTTGCCTGAAGCGTCTTCATCGCAGTATCGATGTCACTTTGAAGAATTACGCCGTCGTTAACGATAACCGCAACCTTATCAAGCTCTACTGGCGCAGCGGTTACACCACAAGAAAGTAGCGCGGTGAATAAGAGTGATTTCCAAATTTTCATTAAAAATTCCGTCAGTAATATAGATTAAGCGTCTTGCTATTGTTTAAGACGCCTAATTTGATTAATTGTTCAAATAGAATGGACGACCGTATTTGATTGCGTTGTCTGAGCCATCAAGCTCTTTCGCCGCAGTATCAGCTCGTTGGTTGGTTGCAAAACCTTGAATACCAAAGTTCACGCTGATGTTGTTTTCGTATTTTGGTGATGCGCCAGCACTGCCGATGGCTTTTTCATCCCAGCCAAGCAGTTGGTTGGAATATGTCAAACCAAAGTACCAACAGTCAGATTGGTAGCGCACGCTCGCCAACCATTCCATATCAATGTTTTCATTCAGGTCATAGTAGTACTGACCACTTGCAGACCAGCTTGGGTTGAACTCGTAAGCCGCTACAATACCCGCTTGTGAAATCCCCTTACGAGTGATCGTATCTAGGTTTTCGAGAATGATCGTATCTTCGATGTATTCTCGAGTGACGTAACGGTAGTTACCTTGAACAAAACCACCATTGAATTGGTATTCCAGCGTGCTGTTAGCAAGCTGCATTGCGCTCAAATCAATGTCGTATTGAATACCGCCGTGGTAGAACAGGTAATCGTTGTAGTTGAAGTCTGTTTCAATAGCCCAAGATGAGTAGTTTGAGGTCTCATCTGGCACGCTAGGACTGTTACTGATCTTGGTTTTCTTATCGAAGTAGTAGATCTGACCAAACGAGATATTGAGGCGTTCTTTATAGTCATCATCAAAGAATCGAGTACTTGCACCGTAACTCAACTGGTTTGCTGATGCGATCTTATCAATGCCACTGTATTTACGGCTGCGGAATAGACCATAGTAGTCAGTTTGCAGCAAGGTGGTATCGTAGTTGTAGATGTTCGTCTGATCTTCTTCAGGGACATACAAGTACTGTAACTGAGGCTCTAGCGTTTGTGTGTAGCCTTCAATCCAACTAGTGTCACGCTCTAGATACATACGTGCATGCGTACGGAACTCTGGAATGACGCGTGATACGTTTTCATCAAGCTGGTTGCGTAAATTAGTATCTGTTAGCCCTGTTAAGTCTTGAGAGTAGTATGTCGATAGGACACGAGCTTCTGTAGTCCATGTCGCCCAAGAGTTCGAAAGCGGGATAGTAAGACCTGGCTCTACGTGAACACGAGTTGCATCGGGTTTAGCTGTATCATCAGTATCAAAGCGGCTGATTTGGCTCTTCACGTCAAAGTTAACGTAATTGCCCATGAGTGGTGTGTAGTAGTTCAAATCCAACTGAGGCAGCAGACGGTATGGTTGGTTCTCGTCTTGAAGTAGGATTTGGAAATCACGAACTCGCAGTGATGCATCCCAGAAATTCGAACGGTATTGTACTTCACCTTCTTGAAGCAACTGACCATCTTCTCGGTTACCAATATCAGAGCTGAGATCTCGGAAGTAATCAATATCGCTGACTTTGGAGTAGTCTAAGTTGACTAACCATTGCTTGTTGATGATGCCTTCATGTTTGAACTGGTAACCCCAACGCGACTCGTCGTTGTACTTCTTGTCGCTGTTCATGTACTCGCCTTTGATTTCACCTTGTCCCCAACCATCGGTTAGGTAACGAAAATCAGCGTCGAGCTTGTTACCACGCTTCTGCATGTATAACGGGGTAATCGTCATGTCGTACTCAGGCGCGATGTTCCAATAGAATGGAATCTCAACTTCCATACCATCGTTGGAGCCATACGACAGAGAAGGGAATAGGAAACCTGTCTTACGCGTATCACCAATTGGCATTGTTAAGTACGGTACGTAAAAAACGGGAACGTCCAATACTTCAAAACGAGGGTGGTGCAGTGTAGCGGTTTCTTCATCTTGGTCGACATCAATACCTGATGCGACTAATCGCCAAGAGTTATCGCCTTGAGGGCATGATGTGATAGAGCCGTCTTCCAGCTCATAAACGGATTGACCCGTACGTGCGATATACGCTGCGGTACCTCGACCTTGCTGGCAAAGGAATTGGTAGTCGGTATTTTCTAGCGAGAAGGTATCTCGGTTGATGTCGTTGGTGACACGATCAGAGCGCGCCTTCACCTTACCGTCATTGAAGGTTACGTTACCTTCCGCTACCACTACATTGTCTTGTTGATGAAGTGTCACGCTATCCGCAGTAATCTTCTTTGGTCCTTGCGTCACTTCTACGTTGCCGGAGTATTGGGCTTTGTCGCCATTGATCGCCTGAAGACTATCAGCTTGTACTACGACTGGGGAATTTAGCGCGTCCTCCTCACCACTTGTCTCGACCAAACATTGATCTGTGATGGGCATTTCCTGCACACTATCATTGATATTCGCTTCAGCTTGAGTGGTGGGTACAAACAAGGCGGTGCTGATAGAGGCCGCTAAAAATGTGCGGGAGAAATGTTGCATTGAATTGAACTTTCCTGTGTCACTACTACTCGATGGCTATAGGGCTTGTTGTACCCTAGCTTTATAGCCAAATGAATCAACTATAGTTTGCAATTATCCCAGAGCATGGACTCGCTGTGGCATAATGCCGATATAAAATAGCTGCAAAGATAAGCAGGCGAAATAGCCTGACCGTAAAAAACTAATTCCATTATCATAAAGGAAATCGTTGCGTCCGGCACTATAAGACCGCCGTCGTCGATAAAAATTCATTGATAGAGAACACATAATGCATATTTTTGGCAAAATATTGGGTGCCTTTTTTGGCTTGTTACTCGGAGGTCCATTCGGTTTATTGTTTGGTCTATTTATCGGTCACCAATTCGATAAAGCACGTCGTTTGAGTCAAGCGGGGTTTTCTACTGGCGGTTTTGGTAAAGGTCCAAGCCAAGCTCAACGTCAGGAAGAATTTTTTAAAGCAGCATTCGCAGTAATGGGACATGTGGCTAAAGCCAAAGGGCAGGTAACGAAAGAAGAGATTCAACTTGCTTCAACGATGATGGACCGCATGAGCCTTCATGGTGAGCAACGCCGTGCTGCCCAAGATGCATTCAGAGAAGGTAAAGAGAGCGACTTTCCGCTGGAAGAAGTATTGGTCCGAGTGAAGATCTCTTCAGCCGGTCGCTTTGATTTGCTGCAATTCTTTTTAGAGTTACAAATTTCTGCCGCATTTGCCGATGGTTCTATTCACCCGAGTGAGCGCAGTGTTCTACATAAAATTGCTCGTGGTCTTGGTTTCTCTTCCGAACAGCTAGAGCGACGTCTCAATATGCAAGAAGCGGCTTTCCGTTTCCAAAGCCAAGGTGGCTTCCATGGTCAGCAGCAAGGTCAGTATCAATCTTCAGGTGCAGGGTGGCAGCAAGCGTCACAAGCAGACCAGTTGGCCGATGCCTATAAAATTCTGGATGTGTCTTCAGATGCAGACGGTAAAACCGTTAAGCGTGCTTACCGTAAATTGATGAACGAGCATCACCCAGATAAATTGATGGCAAAAGGTCTACCACCAGAGATGATGAACGTTGCGAAAGAAAAGTCGCAGGAAATTCAAAACGCGTACGATCTGATCAAAAAGGTGAAGGGCTTTAAATAAGCGCGTATTCTCATCAAATCTCAATAAAAAGGGCACCTAGTGCCCTTTTTTAGTTTCTGTCTGGTCTTTGGTTTGGTGATGGTTTCGAGCTTTCGGGTTAGCATGATCCAAAAGCGCATAGACCTACCAGTCCCCATTAATTGGCTTGATTTAGATTCCAATCGTATTCGTATTTTACTTTTCCAGAAAAGCCTTGGTATTGCGGTGCATATTGAGCAATGTGATTAAATACTTGTTCCTCACCGCCAAAATCTTCAGCAAACCAGTCATAAATGGAAGAAAGCTGCGCTGAATTACCTTTAATTGATACACCTTTACTACTGTTAATAAATGTTTTGGCTGCAGAGTCGAGTAGCGCTTGCGTGTTTTCAGCGGTGAAAGCTTGAGTTTGTAAATTTGGACATCCCAAGCTTGCACAATTCACTGCATAGTGTGTTCTCGGATCTTGCCAAATTGGACGCAAAATACGATGTTCAATGTCGTTTAAAGTCAAATCTTTACCATTCACCACCACAACTTCGTCTCCCCAAGGTCCAAAGCTAAATAGCCCGCCTAGTTTCGTAATGGATTTAACAGGGTAGTTATCCAAAATTAGGTCAACGGTGATGGCGTTATAAAGGTTAACCCAATACGCGTATTGCTCTGCTTGATTGTATTGTAGGGGATCGAGTTTGGCTAAGCGTTGGATGTACTGTTTTAACTTCGCTTTGTCCGTTGCTGAAACTTGGTTATAGCGAAATAACGTGTTTTCATCCTGCTCAACCAAATAGCGGTCTAATAGTTGTTGCCATTCTTGGTGAGAAATTTGTGTTTTGTTGGCTTGATTCGATTGCTTCCAATACGGCCACAAATCGGATTTCGGCGCAGAAAAAGCGGAGAAAGAGACGAGGGCACACAATATCAATAATAGACGCTTCATAATTGAACCTTTGGGTTAAACCTTGTTGATAGTGTAGACCTGTAGAAGAAGTAGTTTCTTTCTGAGGTAATGAAAATAAAAGAAAAAAGGCTGGCATAAGCCAACCTTGTATTTGTTTCAATCTCGATTTGAATTAGCTTAAGAAGCTTGGAATTTTCGCTTCGTATTCAGCAATCTTATCTTCGTGTTGAAGGGTCAGACCGATATTGTCTAAACCGTTCAGTAAGCAATGACGACGGAAGGTGTCGATTTCAAAACCATATTCTTTGCCGTTAGCACGAACGACATTAGCTTCTAAGTCCACTTCCACTTCAGCGCCTTCGTTAGCCTCAACAAATTGGAATATTTCATCCACTTCTTGTTCTGTAAGGCGAACAGGTACCATCTGGTTGTTGATGGAGTTGCCGTAAAAAATATCGGCAAAGCTAGGTGCAATCATCGCTTTGATGCCGTAATCGGCTAATGCCCAAGGGGCGTGCTCACGAGAAGAACCACAACCGAAGTTTTCTCGTGCTAGCAAGATAGAAGCGCCTTGGTAGCGCGGAGCGTTCATCACGAACTCTGGATTTGGCTGTTCGCCAGCATCATCTAAGAAACGCCAGTCATGGAACAAGTGTTTACCAAAACCTAGACGAGATACCTTTTGTAGGAACTGCTTAGGAATAATGGCATCGGTATCTACGTTCGCTGCATCTAGAGGAACAACTAAGCCTGTGTGTTGTTTAAAACCTGACATCTGTTCTCTCCTAGTCCTGGTTCTCAAAAGAAGTCAATTCGCGAATATCAACAAAGTGACCAGCGATTGCCGCTGCTGCTGCCATAGCAGGGCTAACCAAGTGGGTGCGACCATCACGACCTTGGCGACCTTCAAAGTTACGGTTTGATGTTGACGCACAACGCTCATGGGGACCCAAGCGGTCGTTGTTCATGGCCAGACACATTGAGCAACCCGGTAGACGCCATTCAAATCCTGCCTCTTTAAAGATAACGTCTAAGCCTTCCGCTTCAGCTTGGGCTTTTACTTGTTCTGAGCCCGGAACGATAAGAGCTTGAACATGCTCTGCGACTTTACGACCTTTCGCTACTTCTGCTGCTGCACGCATGTCTTCGATTCGTGAGTTAGTACAAGAACCAACAAAGACTTTATCGACGTTGTAATCTGATAACGACTTACCAGCTTCAAGTCCCATGTAAGCCAACGCTTTTTCAGCAGAGGCTTTTTCTACTGGATCTGCAAAGCTCTCTGGTGTTGGGATGGGCTGGTCTACAGCGATTACTTGACCTGGGTTTGTGCCCCAAGTGACTTGTGGCTTGATGTCTGCACCGTTCAGCGTTACTACGGCATCAAACTGAGCATCATCATCTGTTTTTAAGGTTTTCCAGTATTCCACTGCCGCATCAAATTCAGCACCCTGTGGCGAGAACTTACGACCTTTAATGTAATCGAATGTGGTTTCATCTGGTGCAATCAAGCCTGCTTTTGCGCCTAGCTCAATCGCCATGTTACATACCGTCATACGACCTTCCATGGAAAGATCAGTGATGGCTTCTCCACAGAACTCGACGACATAACCTGTACCGCCAGCAGCGGTGGTCTCACCAATAATGGCAAGTACGATGTCTTTAGCAGTGATGCCCGGAGCTACTTTGCCTTTCACTTCGATTTTCATCGTTTTTGCACGTGCTTGTTTTAGCGTTTGAGTTGCTAGCACGTGCTCCACTTCTGAAGTACCGATACCAAATGCAAGTGAACCAAATGCACCGTGAGTTGCGGTATGTGAGTCACCACAAACAATGGTCATACCCGGTAACGTAATGCCAAGTTCTGGTCCCATTACATGCACAATGCCTTGGTATTTGTGGTTAATGTCGTAAAGCGTAACGCCAAATTCTTCACAGTTTTTCGATAGCGTTTCCATCTGGATACGGGCCATCTCGCCGGAAGCATTGATGTCTTTTGTCGTCGTGGAAACGTTGTGGTCCATAGTCGCAAAAGTTTTGCTGACCTGACGCACTTTACGACCTTTTTCACGCAAGCCGTCAAATGCCTGCGGAGACGTCACTTCGTGTACCAAATGACGGTCGATGTACAAGATTGGGTTTTCCCCTTCTGCTGCGACGGCAACGTGTGCGTCGTAGACTTTTTCGTATAGTGTTTTGCCCATTGGTTTGCTTCCTTTCCTCGTTATCCTTGTCGCTTTGTTTTAGCACCAATGACTGAGAGGTAAGTCATTGGTGGATAGAGGATTTAGTATTTATTATGAATCTGTTCTGTATTATGAGTTTAAGATGTACTCAGCGATCTTATAGCCCATCTCAGATGTTGTAAGCGCAGGGTTGTCACCAGCAAGATCGCCCGTTAGCTCCCCAGCTGAAAGTGCTTTTGATACTGCGGCTTCAATGTCTTGCGCCGCAGTTTCTTCACCTAGGCTGTAACGCAGCATCAGTGCTGCTGATAGGATTTGCGCCACAGGGTTAGCAATATTCTTACCTGCGATATCGGGTGCACTGCCACCTGCTGGCTCGTACAGACCAAATTTACTTTCGTTTAGGCTTGCTGAAGGCAGCATACCCATTGAGCCAGTGATCATTGCGCACTCATCAGAAATGATGTCGCCGAAGATGTTCGAACAAAGCATTACGTCAAACTGAGCTGGGTCTTTAATCAACTGCATTGTTGCGTTATCAATGTACATGTGTGACAGCTCGACATCTGGGTAATCTTTTGCGATTTCTTCTACCACTTCACGCCATAGGATTGAGCTTTGCAGAACGTTCGCTTTATCGATTGAACACACCTTCTTACGGCGTAGACGTGCAGATTCAAACGCAATTTTTGCGATACGTTCGATCTCAAAGCGGTGGTAAACCTCGGTATCAAATGCTTTTTCTGTTGCGCCTTCACCTTCACGACCTTTCGGTTGACCGAAGTAGATACCACCAGTTAATTCACGTACTACCACGATGTCAAAACCACGACCTGAGATGTCTGCACGAAGTGGTGAGAAGGCTTCTAGACCAGAATGGATCTGTGCTGGACGAAGATTACAGAATAATTGGAAGTGTTTACGTAGCGGAAGTAGGGCACCACGTTCAGGTTGGTCATTTGGTGGTAAGTGCTCCCACTTTGGCCCGCCTACTGAACCGAATAGGACTGCATCAGACTCTTCACACGCTTTGACTGTACTTTCTGGAAGTGGGCAGCCGTGATTGTCGATTGCAATACCACCAACATCATGCTCGTCACGCTCAAATGCAATACCGTGTTTCTTTTCGATTGCATCCAACACTTTATGCGCTTGCGCCATCACTTCTGGGCCGATACCGTCGCCAGGTAAAACGGCAATTTTGTATGATTTGTCTGTCATGTTAATCCTTTAATATTTCTAAATTTTTGAGCTTATCTAAACGAATTTGGTTGGAGTCTGAGATGTGAATCAGACCCCAATGAATCACATTAAACTGTCGCGATTTTCTTTTGCTTCATCTCTTCAATCTTATCGGCACGATGAATACTGTTGATGACGTGTAATAGCGCTTGACCAGATGCTTCTACGATATCGGTAGAAACGCCGGTACCGTGGTACTTGCGACCTTTGTAGTTGGCGATGATGTCTGCTTGACCAAGACCATCTTCACCTTCACCTTTTGCTGTTAGGTCGAACTTGTCTAGAACGATGTCGTAACCTGTCACGCGGTAGATACATTGGTATAGCGCATCAACCGGACCATTGCCGACTGCAGCCTCACACGTTTCCTCATCACCACATTGCATCTTGATGCTGGTGGTCGCCATTACGCTGCCTGATTGCACACTTAGGTAGTTCAACTTGTAGAAATCATCTTCTTCACGCAAGTTTGAGAAGTGCATTAGGGCTTCTAGATCGTAATCAAATACTTGCCCCTTACGGTCGGCAAGCTTCAAGAAGTCCTCGTACAACGCATCTAAGTTGTATTCTTCTTCTTTGTAGCCCATTGAATCCATGTGGCTTTTCACGGCTGCACGACCACTGCGGCTGGTTAGGTTCAGAGCTTGGTTTTTAAGACCGATCGATTCAGGCGTCATGATCTCGTAAGTGTTTTTGTTCTTTAGCATCCCATCTTGGTGAATGCCTGAAGAGTGGCTGAATGCGTTGGCACCAACGATCGCTTTATTGCTCTGAATTGGCATGTTACATAGCTGACTAACCAACTTGCTGGTGCGGTGGATTTCGTCGTGTTTTAGACCGGTATGCACACCCATGAATTCTTGGCGTGTTTTTAGGATCATCGCGATTTCTTCTAAAGAACAGTTACCTGCACGCTCACCGATACCGTTAATGGTGCCTTCTACTTGTCGTGCCCCTGCTTGGACGGCTGCGATAGAGTTTGCGACTGACATACCTAAGTCATCGTGGCAGTGCACAGAGATGATGGCTTTGTCGATGTTGGGTACGCGGTTGAATAGGGTTTCAATGATGCCGCCAAACTCACTTGGTACTGTGTAGCCAACGGTGTCTGGAATGTTGATGGTGCTTGCGCCCGCATCGATAGCGGCTTCAACCATGCGGCATAGGTTGTCGATTGGAGTGCGTCCTGCGTCTTCACAAGAAAACTCGACGTCATCGGTGTAATTGCGTGCGTGTTTTACTGCTTTAACACCCATTTCAACCACATCGTCGTAGCTGCGGCGAAGTTTGTCCTGAACGTGAACAGTCGAAGTGGAGATGAAGGTGTGAATTCGGAAAGCATCAGCGACTTTTAGTGCTTCAGCGGCGGCATCGATGTCTTTCGCAACGGCACGCGAAAGGGCACAAACTCGGCTATTTTTTATGTGTTTTGCGATGGTTTGTACGGACTCGAAATCACCTGGTGAAGAGACAGGAAAACCCGCTTCGATAACATCAACGCCCAGCCTTTCAAGCGCATAGGCAATCTGCAGTTTTTCTTTAACCGTCAAGCTTGCTGACAACGCTTGTTCGCCATCACGCAATGTGGTGTCGAATATAATGACCTGATCGTTCATGTTTGCTTCCTTCATGATTTTTGCACTTTCGCGCAAGTTAATCGTTTACTTCCGGTATTTAGATATAAAAAAACCCGCATTTGCATGCGGGTTTCTAAGAAATTGGTGTGGTTATTTTTCTTCCACAGCCTACCCGCGCGAACTGGTCACGATCAGGAGGAGGCTAAGCAGGATAGAAAAACGTGCTGACATAGTTGTTAAGCATTCCACAAAATTAAGTTAACAAATTAGTACCGCACTCAATGGAGCACGTCAACCCTAAAGTTGATTTTTTATTCATATCGGATCAGTAGGTGAATTAATCTTCTATCAATGATGGACGTCTTCAATGTGAAGAAAGGGGAGATGTTTGTGCTACAACAATTATTGCCGCGACTAAGATCACGCTCACCATCTTCTTCTCATTGTTTTGATACTGCATGCTTTGCGAGCTATCACACAAAGGAGGCAATTGGTTGGCATAAATTCAGCAGAGCGATTTATAGTAGAACGGTTGTATCTACCGAATTTTTGAGGCAAATAGGTTAGGGATTAATGGATTTAGCGAAACAACTTGGACGTTCTGCGCTGGCTCTAGCTCTGGTTTCTTTATCTGGGTGTCAGTTACTTCAATTTGGGCAACCGACAGAGGCCACCTCTTCAGTGGTGGCGAGCGATCATGCTCATAGTGTCTTGATGATCAACCACCAAATGGATGAATACTTGAGTGAAGATGGACGTGAATCCTTTCTAAATCAAATGCTGGTGGCGTTAGAGTCGGATAACCGTGACAAGTTTAAAGGTAAAGATCCAGACACTTACTCTTGGTGGAAGATCCGTGTCCAGCCAAATCAATGGAAGGAAGCAGAAGTAAGTCGTCCTATTGTAGAGGGAGTGGATACGTCAAATACACTTGAATTTATGGATGTTTCATATCGCTCAAAGACCACTCTTAATTTGCGAGCAAAACCGAGCTTAAAAGGAGAGAAGCTGGGAGAGCTAACCAAAGGTGAGGTCTTTAATGCTCTTGCTAAAGTGGAAGGCGAACCATGGTTGCTGGTCGAACAAAAAGGTGTGATTAGAGGTTACGTACACAAAGACTACGCTCGTAGTAATGTCGTCAACCGAGACATTTTGTCGATCAAGCCTAATCCACTATTAAAGCATAATGTTGAGCCAAGCGAACAAGGGAAAAACGAATTGTTCGGTAGCTATACTTGCCGTGATTTGAGCTATGAGCTCACGAAAGATGGTCACATGACCACCGGCTCGCTTAGAGCATGTCGTAAACAAAGAAAGATCTGGTACATCGATGCACCAGTCTCTGCTTCCAATCAGTCTTGATCTTTTATGCTCAGATCTTCTGGGTGAATATCTTCGTACTTATGAGCTCGGTTGATCAACGTAACGATTACCGAGCTTATTGCTACTCTTAACTCCCGCCGTTTTTTCTGCTCTGCTGCAAATGATAACGTGTCATTAATTATCCAAATTCTCGTCATGTAGTTGTCACCTTACACGCCTAGTTTTCATATAAAGGTCAAAGTAAAGGAATGTTACATGCGAGCTTTAGAGACAATTAGCCAGCCAATGGCAAGCATTGCTAAATTTGATTTGGCGTTCTCCAGTGTGTGTTTACAACATCGATTTAATCAGCAAGTCGCGAATATCAGTAAAGGAGTTTCTCATAGTGGGGATGGACACCTCTATGTGGTGTTAGGGTTGTTAGCTTGGCTACTTGATAAGCAACATGGTCATTGGTTCTTGATTACCGGGTTAACCGCATTTGCCATCGAATTACCCATTTACTGGGTGTTGAAAAACAGCTTTAAGCGCCGTCGTCCTGAGGAATTGAGCGCGTTGCTTCCTGCCTTTATTACTCCTTCTGACCGCTACAGCTTACCGTCAGGTCATACTGCGGCGGGCTTTTTGATGGCGACGCTCATTCATCATTTTTATCCAGACTTAGGCATATTTGCTTTCACTTGGGCAGCCTTGATTGGGACATCACGTATTCTGCTTGGCGTGCACTTTTTTACTGACATCATCATTGGTGCTTTGTTGGGGAGCCTATGTGGTTCTTTGGCAATTGGGCTCATTGGAGGTTAATGGATGAAAATTCTGTATGGTGTTCAAGGCACAGGAAATGGTCACATCGCCCGCGCAAGAGCCATGAGTAAAGCTTTTCAAACTCACGACGTGCAGGTTGATTTTCTTTTCTCTGGACGCGAACCAGAAAAGTACTTTTCAATGGAGTCTTTTGGAAACTATCAAACTCGGCGCGGCTTTACCTTTGTGACAGAGAAAGGTGCCGTGAGCTATGCTAAAACGGCATTACGCAATAACTTGGTTCAGTTTATCCAAGAAGTAAATCAGCTGGATTTGTCTTCTTATGATCTGGTGATCAATGATTTCGAACCCGTCTCGGCTTGGGCTGCTCGTAAGCAGAACAAACCTTGTATTGGTATCAGTCATCAAAATGCATTCCGCTACCCAGTACCTCTTAAGGGGGCGAGTTGGTTGGATAAATCCGTCATAGAGCATTTTGCTCCTTCGCAACACCACCTAGGCTTGCATTGGTATCACTTTGATCAGCCGATCTTACCGCCAATCGTTCATACGCTTGAGCAAACGAGTGGTAATGATGACTTTGTTCTCGTCTATCTTCCGTTTGAATCAATAGAAGACATCAGCGATTTGTTGTTCCATTTTAATCAACAGTCTTTTGTCTGTTATCACCCGAACGTGATTGAGTGTGAGCAAGTGGAAAATATTGAACTAAGACCTCTGTGTCACACTAACTTTCAATCTCATTTGCAACGTTGTAGTGGAGTGATTGCCAATGGTGGTTTTGAACTGCCATCGGAAGCCCTTTCTCTTGGCAAGAAGCTATTACTTAAACCGCTTTCTGGGCAATTTGAACAGCAAAGTAACGTCGCAACATTGGAAGATTTAGGGCTAGCATCTTCGATGGAAAATCTTGATATTTCGACGGTACGTCAGTGGTTGAAAGAACAACAAGCAGAAAGCGTGAAGTATCCTGATGTTGCAAAAGCGATCGCCAACTGGGTATTACAAGGTGTCTGGGATGCACCTGAAAAACTCTCTGAACAACTATGGGAACAAGTCGATTTCCCGAGTTACGTATCGAATATTTAACGTCCGATTTATCTTCTAAGTTGCAGTCATTCACGCGCTGATTGGCTGCATTTTTATGCCTTCTATATCATTTCTATTCACGGTCATTTTGCTGACTCTTTAACTGATTTGCATGTTTTGTGAACTTAACTATTGATGCTGGTTTTTGAACTCAAATGCAAACAATAGGCAGGGTAAATGGGTTGTATAATCCCTGTAGATTGTCATTAACGTGCTAAATAGGTTGTAAGAAACCTCTGATTTAGGCGTTTTATACTTTTTTATGTTTTTCTTAACGATATGATAAATATGGAATAAATAACTAATTGGCTAAAATTTAATGATTAAATATCAATCTAGTTGCGAAACCTTGATTGATTAGTTGATAGTACGGTTCGAGCCGGAAATATCTGGACGATAAATATAATACAAATTCGGTTTTCTATTCCTTAAAAAATGATTTGAATCCAGCCACGGTCGTTTGTGTGCAAAGAGATTCTATTCGTTAAGAATTCATTGAACCAAGTTGACGATTACATAAGAGGCGCACTCCATGTTAGATAAAAAAGACGCGATGAGCGCAATTGCTAGCTACCGTATGGAAAGCACATTGCGTGGTGTAGATTTAAACCTATTGACCGTATTTGATGCAGTGATGCAAGAGCAAAATATTACTCGTGCAGCACATAACCTTGGCATGTCACAACCAGCAGTAAGTAATGCGGTTGCTCGCCTAAAAGTAATGTTTAATGATGAGCTATTCATGCGTCAGGGTCGTGGTATTCAGCCAACTCAGCGTGCTCGTCAACTGTTTGGTCCTATCCGCCAAGCACTACAGCTTATTCGTAACGAACTTCCAAGCTCAGTTTTCCAACCTGAGTCTTCAACTCGTCTGTTTAAACTGGCGATTTGTAGCCCATGTGATATGCGTTTCGCACCGAGAATCATGGCTAACATTAACGAGCAAGCACCAAGCGTACAGCTACACCTAGATGCGGAATTTGATCGCCTTCTATCTGAGCGTATGCGCTACCAAGAAATCGACTTCGTAATTGACTACGCACGTTTTGATGATCAAGGCTTCTCAAGCACTGAAATCTTTAAAGATGAGCTAGTGGTTATTGCTTCTAAGACGCACCCTCGCATCCAAGGTGGTGTATCTGCTGAGCAACTGATCAACGAGAAACACGCGAAGCTATCACGTGTACATGGTCAACGTAGCTTCTCTGAGCAAGCGTACCGCGAACTTGATTGCCAAGCCGCTTATGAAGGTTCAAGCCTAAGCAACCTGCTATACGTAGTAAGCCAATCTGAGCTTGTGACTATCGCTCCTCGCTGGATGGCTGAGAATGCAGTGAACAGCGACCAGTTGCAAATCCTAGATTTCCCATTTGAAAACAAGGAAATCAGTGGTTACCTAAGCTGGCACGAATCAAGTGAGAAGGACAAAGGCCACATCTGGTTACGTGACCAACTCATGATCACTTGTGGTGAAGTTGTTGCGCTTAAATAAGCTGAATTTTTAGCCTGATCAACTGGTCAGACTGGACTTGTAATCATCAATTTTTACAATTCCTTGCCCCTGAGAGAACGCCGTCTCTCAGGGGCTTTTTATGTCCGCTATTTAATAGTCGAAACAGCGACTTAAGTTGATTAAACCTTCAGCAGTTAAAGACCTGCTATGCTCTCATTAGTGATAGTCGTCTCTTAATAATGATAAGTTTGATAATGGTCAGTTGCGTTTTTAAGCGTCGAGGTTACACTTGTGCGCTCAAATAGCTTACGCCTGTAAGCCAAAAGGTAATGTAAAGAATGGCCAAGTTAGATTTTCATATCGTAAAACGTATTCGTGAACAAATTGCGAAGGGTAGTACTCGTGTTGCGCTTAAACATAAAGTCGGCGACACATGGCAAGGTATTACTTGGGAGCAGTTTGGTCAGCAAGTAGATGCTTTGTCACTTGCGCTTTTGGCTCAGGGATTGGGCGTTCAAGATAAGATCGGTATTTTCTCAAATAACATGCCGCAATGGACCATTGCTGATTTTGCAGCACTGCAATTGCGTGGCGTTACCGTACCTATCTATCCAACTAACACCGCAGCTCAATCGGCTTACATCATTGATAACGCAGACGTCAAAGTGTTGTTTGTTGGTGAGCAGCCACAGTTTGATGCCGCGGTTAGCATTTTCGATGAATGTAAGCAGCTAGAACTGATCGTTGCGATGTCAGATGATATTGACCTAGGCGATCATGCATTTGCTATGACATGGAAAGACTTCGTTGCTAAGGGCGACGTTAGTCACCAAGCTGAGCTAGAAACTCGTTTAGAACATGCGCAAGAAGAAGATCTACTGACCCTGATTTACACCTCTGGTACCACAGGTCAACCGAAAGGTGTAATGCTAGATTACGCGAACATCTCTGCCCAACTTGAAGGTCATGATGAGCGCTTGAGTTTAACTGAAGACGACGTATCGCTGTGTTTCTTGCCATTATCACACGTGTTTGAGCGTGCATGGACATTCTATGTGCTTTATAAAGGTGGTACCAACTGCTACCTGCAAGACACCATGCAAGTACGTGATGCCCTGAGTGAGGTGCGCCCAACCGTGATGAGTGCGGTTCCTCGTTTTTATGAGAAGATCTTCTCTGCGATCCACGAGAAAGTGTCACGTGCACCATTCCATCGCAAAATTATGTTTACTTGGGCGGTCAACATGGGTGCGAAGATGGCTGCTTGTCATCAAGAAAACCGCAAGCCATCACTGATGCTACGTAAATCTTATGCTTTGGCAGACAAACTAGTGTTGAGCAAGCTACGTGCATTATTGGGTGGACGCATTAATTTCATGCCATGTGGTGGCGCGAAGCTAGATGAAACCATTGGGCGTTTTTTCCACGCAATTGGCATCAATGTTAAGCTTGGCTACGGTATGACAGAAACCACGGCAACCGTATCTTGTTGGGATGATCAATGCTTTGATCCGAGCTCTATCGGTATGGCAATGCCAGGCGCTCAAGTTAAGATTGGTGAAAACAACGAAATTTTGGTGCGCGGTCCAATGGTGATGCGTGGCTACTACAAAATGCCAGAGGAAACTGAGAAGACGTTTGACGAACATGGCTTCTTGAAGACTGGCGATGCAGGTTACATTGACGAAAATGGCAACTTGTTCATTACTGACCGCATCAAAGAACTGATGAAGACTTCAAACGGTAAGTACATTGCACCTCAAGTCGTAGAAGGTGCAATCGGTAAAGACCACTTCATTGAGCAGATTGCTGTCATCGCAGATACACGTAAATTTGTATCGGCTCTGATTGTTCCGTGTTACGACTCACTTGAAGAGTATGCGAAAGAACTAAATATCAAGTACCACGATCGTGTTGAATTGATCAAACATCATCAGATTGTTGAGATGCTTGAGAAGCGTGTTAATGACCTGCAGAAAGAACTGGCTAAGTTTGAACAAGTTAAGAAATTCAAACTTTTACCCAAAGCATTCTCGATGGATGATGGTGAGTTGACCCCAACACAAAAACTTCGTCGTAAAGTCATTAACGACAAATACCAAGATGAAATCGAAGAAATGTACACTGAAAAGTCTGATAAAAAGTAACTTAAGCTAACTTAGATTTCAGATTGATGAAAATGTCCCCAGTTGCCTGATATTGTGCTGCTGGGGATTTTTTATGACCGTCTTTCACACTTTTAGTTGTGACTTATGAAGGAAGTTTCGCTGAAAGTTGCCATTTCTAGTGAAATTATTCACTTTATTTTCTTTTGGTTTCTTACCTTGATTCTATTTTGCGCTACTTAGTTAGCGTCAAACCCTGCCTTTGTTCTGATTTATAGCATCTTGTTTAAAATTTGATTCAACTCTCATTAGACCCGTTGATAATAAAACGTTACATTTGTTGTGTTACCTTGCGTTTTGTTATGACAGACGTAAGACATAGCTGAAAAAGTGGAAGTATTTCTATTAGGCTACGAATAAGACCTAGACTATGTAAAACCAGACCAAACCGTTGGCCTTACGGTGAGGAAAACTGGTAAGGAGAGCAAATTATGACAGCAATGTTGTCAGGCGCAGAGATGGTTGTGCAATCTCTGATTGAAGAGAGCGTAGAGCAAATCTTTGGTTACCCTGGTGGGTCCGTTTTAGATATCTACGACGCACTGCACGCCAAAACCGATCAAATCAAACACGTACTAGTAAGACACGAACAAGCCGCTACCCATATGGCAGATGGCTATGCGCGAGCGACGGGCAAGCCCGGAGTCGTACTGGTATGTTCTGGTCCTGGTGCAACCAATACCATCACAGGTATTGCGACTGCATACATGGATTCAATTCCAATGATTGTTATCTCAGGTAACGTACCAAACAACCTGATTGGTAATGATGCCTTCCAAGAGTGTGACATTGTGGGTGTTTCACGCCCTGTTGTGAAACACAGCTTCCTCGTTAAGAAAGCGGAAGACATTCCTGAAACGATCAAAAAAGCGTTCTACATCTCGACAACAGGTCGACCTGGACCGGTTGTGATTGATTTGCCGAAAGATATTTTGAACCCGCAAATCAAGCTTCCTTACGAGTACCCAGAAAGCATTTCGATGCGTTCATATAAGCCAACGACGTCTGGTCACAAAGGTCAGATCAAAAAAGCGTTGAAGTCGCTTGTTGAAGCGAAGAAACCAGTATTGTACATCGGTGGTGGGGCGGTAATTTCCGGTGCGCATGAGCATATTCAAACGCTATCGGAGCAGTTAAACCTTCCTGTTGTAAGCACACTAATGGGGTTAGGTGCCTTCCCGGGGACACATAAAAACTCGCTTGGTATGCTAGGTATGCACGGTACTTACGAAGCTAACATGGCGATGCATGAAGCGGATCTTATCTTTGGTATTGGGGTACGTTTTGATGACCGTACGACTAATAATCTAGAGAAGTATTGTCCGAATGCTAAAGTGATGCACATTGATATCGACCCATCTTCTATCTCGAAAAATGTGAAAGTTGATTTGCCTATCGTAGGTTCTGCTGAAAAAGTATTAGCGACCATGGTTGGTCTGCTCAACGAGCAGGGCAATAACAACGATCAAGAAGCGATAGGTCAGTGGTGGGAAGACATTCAAGTATGGCGAGATCGCAACTGCTTGGCGTATGAGACATCTCCTGAGCGCATTAAGCCGCAACAAGTTATCGAAACACTGCACAAGCTAACCAAGGGAGACGCTTACGTTGCGTCTGATGTGGGACAGCACCAGATGTTTGCGGCACTGTACTATCCATTTAATAAGCCACGCCGTTGGATTAACTCGGGTGGTCTCGGCACAATGGGCTTCGGTCTACCTGCTGGTATGGGTGTGAAATTCGCCATGCCAGAAGAAGAAGTGGTGGTTGTGACTGGTGATGGCAGTATCCAAATGAATATTCAGGAGTTGTCGACGGCCATGCAATACGACATCCCTGTAAAAATCATTAACTTGAATAACCGTTTCCTAGGCATGGTAAAACAATGGCAAGACATTATTTATCAAGGTCGTCACTCTAACTCGTACATGAGTTCTGTTCCTGATTTTGCAGCGATTGCAGAAGCTTATGGTCACGTCGGTATTCGTATCGAAACGCCAGATCAGCTAGAAGCGGGTCTCCAAAAGGCGCTCGACATGAAAGATCGTTTGGTGTTTGTCGACATCAACGTAGATGAAACCGAACACGTTTACCCAATGCAGATCAAAGGCGAGGGTATGGACAAGATGTGGCTAAGCAAAACGGAGCGTACCTAATATGAGACACATTATTTCTTTGTTAATGGAAAACCAGCCAGGTGCTTTGTCTCGCGTTGTCGGTTTGTTTTCTCAGCGTGGTTACAACATTGAATCATTGAACGTATCACCAACTGATGACGAAACACTGTCGCGTCTAAATATCACGACTAACTCTGATGAAATGCAGTTGGAGCAGATTCAGAAGCAATTGCATAAGCTGATCGATGTGCTCAAAGTGCAAGAAGTCACGGAATTTGACCACATCGAGCGCGAACTGATGATGGTCAAGGTGAAAGCGAGTGGTTTTGCTCGTGCTGAAGTGAAGCGTACCGCGGATATTTTCCGTGGTCAGATTGTTGATGTCACGGCTTCTCAATATACGGTGCAACTTGCGGGTACCAGTGAGAAACTGGACGCTTTCATCCAAGCGATTTCGGAAGTTACGGAAGTGGTCGAAGTGGCTCGAAGTGGTGTCGTAGGCATTGCTCGCGGGGAACGTTGCCTCAAGCCTTAATGAAATCTGATGCATTTAAGAAAAGCCATCGTTGTTCGATGGCTTTTTGTTTAGAAAATAACAAACAGTGATATAATTGCTGCTTTCGTAATCAATGTGAGTAGTAGAACGCGTGAAAGTCAGGAAGTTAGTCAGCGCTTTGTTGGCGACGACGCTATTTTTTAGCGCGCTCATCTCAATCTACTACTATCAGAAATATCAAACGCTGTTAGCGGATAACGTCAAGAGCACCGCTAAAGAAGCTCTTCATCAACTCGCGTATTCCGAGCGAGAATATAACAACGTTCAAGATCAAATCTCTTCCATCAGTGATCTACTCGGTCATAGCCAAAGCCTTTACGATTATTTGCGTGATCCTAGCGACAAAAATCTCGCCATTTTACAAGAGGTGTGGAGCTCAGTCGCCGTTAACCAAAAATGGTATCGACAGATACGTTTCCTAAACCTTGAAGGGCAAGAGAACGTACGGATTAATTACGACTTCAAAACGGGCATTGCTGCGCCAGCTCAGGTTTTGCAAGATAAGTCCGAGCGAGCTTATTTCCAATTCGCTCAGAATCTTAGCAATGACCAGATCGGCTCTTGGGGGATAGAGTTAGAACGAGAAAATAGTGAGCTCGTTTATCCGTACAGTCCATCGATTCGTATCATGATGCCTGTTGCGATGGATGGTACGCGCGAAGGCTATCTGGTACTGAACATCAACGTTCAATATTTGTCATCACGTTTAAATTACTCACCTGTAAGAGATTTTAACATCGAGCTTATCAACCAAGCGGGCTACTACGTTGCGAGCTCTCATAATGACAAGTTGTATGGCGATATTATTCCTGCTCGCTCTCGATTCAACTTTGGTTTGCTTCACCCCAAAGTTTGGCAGAACATGGGGGCAGAAAAGATGGGTTACGAATACGATGGTAACCATCTGGTGATCTTTAATACGATTAACTTTGTGCCGGGGGAGTCTCTTCATTTAATTATCGATCTTTCGCAAGAACAGCTCTTAGAGCGAGCTGATCGAGACATTGATGACTTATTGCAAGAAGCTCTCTTTGTTTTAAGCTTGATGCTGGTTTTCGCGCTCCCGATAACAACTTTAGCACTGCACTATCGTCGCCATAGCATTGAGTCCAAGCTGGCTCGAGCGGCACTGGATGGCATGACCGCAGTGATGATTTCGGATACTTCACACCGAATTATGATGGTTAACCAAGAGTTCGAAAACATGATGGGTTATTCGAATTCTCGCTTACGAGGCTGGAATGCCCACAATCTGATTTTTATCCCCGAAGACATTGAAAATATTCTGGCGATTTGGAATCAACTGGGTGTTGAGCAAGTATGGGAAGGTGAGGTGCGTTGTCGTACTAAACTTAATCATGTGTTTACTGCCATTATGCGTATTCAAGCCATTATGGCAAAGTCTGGTAAGGTCAGTTATTACATCACTTCACTGGTGGATATTTCGGAGCGTAAAGAGCTAGAAGAAAAGCTGCGCAACTTAAGTGAGAAAGATGGTTTAACTAGCCTTTGGAATCGTCGTAAATTTGAAGAGCAGCTTGCACAATATACCAACTTGGTTGAACGCTATCCGAATACACCTACGACTTGTTTAGCCTTGTTTGATATCGACCATTTCAAGCGTATCAACGATGAACTGGGGCATGATGAAGGCGACAAAGTCATTTGCACGGTGGCTGAAACTTTACTTCGTGGGGTGAGAAGCACCGACTTCGTGGCTCGAGTTGGTGGAGAGGAGTTCGCGGTGATCATGCCGCACACTACTACGCAAGAGGCAGAAGTGGTTTTGAATCGCTTGCGTGTTGCAGTAGAGCTAAGTAGTGACCGTTCAGTGACCGTAAGTGTGGGTTACAGCGATGTGACTGCGGATAGAACTCGCAGTTACAAATGTGCCGATATTGCCCTGTACGAGTCAAAAAGTGCAGGGCGGAACCGAGTGTCGATTTGTCACAGTTTTGATGACATTGCTTAGAGGCGATGAGAAAAAGCAGTAATTGGCTTCTCTAGCAAATAAAAAAATCGGGATAACCCCGATTTTTTGCTATCTATTGGGCGACGATATGATTAAGCCGTTTCTAGCTCTAGTACAGTTTCAATACGCTGCATTGAGCTCAATAAATGCTTATCAAGCAGTGTCATTGCTTCTTCGCTGTTCTTCGCAAGAACAAGCTTCATGATCATCTCATGTTCATCAATGTTGAACAGAGCATCTTGCTCAGAGTTCAATGTTTGCATCGCAAAGTAGCGGTAGCGTTTGATTTGGTTGATCAGATCACTGAAGAACTCAAACATGTTCTTTGAATCGGCACCTTCCAACAAAGAGACGTGGAACTGATGGTGGCGCTCTTCCCACTCTTTCCAACAGAATGTTTCGTCAAAGTTCAGACGAGATAGCTTATGGTATGACGTTAGCACGTCCAATTCCCAGCTTTCATCACCCGCCAAGATTGCTTTCTTAAGCAGTACAGAAGAAACCACACGAAGGCTTTCGTATAGGTCGTTCAATTCTTTTTTGCACACAGGCGCAACCCAACAGCCTTTTTGTGGCTCAAGCTTTACATACTTGCTCCAAGACAGTTGCACAAGTGCTTCGCGGATAGGTGATGCACCAACGTTGTATTTCTCTTTCAGGTCAGCAACCACAAGCTTTTGACCTGGCTTTAATTCACCCGTCAGGATGTCCTGACAGATCATTTTCGAAACTTTGTCGGTAAGAGTAGGACTGGACACAAGCAACCTCATGAAATTTTATTATCGTGACGACAACTAAACAGTACGTAGTTCGGTTGTGATTGATAATACAGCGTACTGATTATGAGGGCAAGATTAAATATATAAAAAAAGAGGGCCGAAGCCCTCTTTTTTATTGAACTGATGATTGAATTCTTCAGTCTTATAGAACGTGTACAGAAGCTGTGTTCGTTGTGCCTGAAGCTACTAGAGCACCAGAAACCATAACAACGATATCGCCTTTGTTGCCTAGACCTGATTCTAGAGCAAGTTCTTTACCTGCTACGTAGAACGCGTCAGTGCTTTGGATAGACTCAACAACTACTGGAGTAACACCTTTAGTTAGAACTAGCTGTGCAGCAGTCTTAGTGTTAGTCGTTAGTGCTAGGATGTTTGCAGTTGGGAAGTACTTACGTACTGAACGTGCAGACTTACCACCTTCAGTTGCAACAACGATAAGTGGAGCAGCTAGTTTTTCAGCTGTGTCTACCGCGCCTTTACATACTGCTTCAGTGATGCGAAGACGTGGGCTGTCTAGACGAGAACCTAGCTCAGCTTTTAGAGCTGAATCAGTACGGTTCGCGATTTGAGCCATGATAGTTACCGCTTCAACTGGGTACTTACCTTTAGCAGTTTCACCAGAAAGCATAACTGCGTCAGTACCGTCCATTACCGCGTTAGCAACGTCGCCAGCTTCCGCACGAGTAGGACGTGGGTTGTTGATCATAGAATCAAGCATTTGAGTTGCAGTGATAACCATCTTACGTGCACGGTTACACTTCTCGATCATCATCTTCTGAGCGAAGATTACTTCTTCAGCTGGGATTTCAACACCTAGGTCACCACGAGCAACCATGATGCCGTCAGAAAGCTCTAGGATCTCGTCGAAGTTATCAACACCTTCTTGGTTTTCGATCTTAGAGATGATGTGGATGTTCTCGCCGCCGTTTGCAGCAAGTACTTCACGGATTTCTTGAACGTCAGAAGCTTTACGGATGAAAGAAGCAGCTACGAAATCAACGCCTTGCTCACAACCGAATTTAAGGTCGTTCTTATCTTTTTCAGATAGTGCAGGTAGGTTTACAGAAACGCCTGGAAGGTTAACACCTTTGTTTTCGCCTAGAGCACCGTTGTTAAGAACTTTACACTTAACTTCAGTTTCAGAAGTTGCAAGCACTTCCATTTCGATTAGACCGTCGTCTACTAGGATAGTGTTACCAACGTTTAGGTCGTTAGCAAAACCAGCGTAAGTTACTGCAACTTTGTCTTTGTTACCTACAACTGAGATGTCAGTTGTGAAAGTGAATTCTTGACCAGCTACTAGATCAACGTCGTTGCCGTCTTCTAGTTTGATAGTGCGGATTTCTGGACCTTTAGTGTCTAGAAGGATTGCAAGTTGTTTGCCTGTAGCTTCCATTACTTGGCGGAAGTTCGCGATACGAGTGCCGTGCTCTGCGTAGTCACCGTGAGAGAAGTTAAGACGCATAACGTTCATGCCAGCGTTTACTAGTTCAGTTAGCTTCTCTACAGATTCAGTTTTAGGGCCAATCGTACAAACGATTTTGGTCTTTTTCATGGAAGATACTCTCCGGTAAGTATAGTTACAATTTGAAAGTCGGTTGTTTACTCTGAAGTTAGGGCGTTTTGATGACATTTAGTGCCTGTCACCCACCGATTTTCCGCCGCATTATTGGAACTTCAGATTCTGTAAGTCTTTCACCAAGTTTAGTCATTTTATGACTAAAAGATCGGCGATTTTGGTTACCTTTTTGTGACTAATCCCACTTTATATGCAGAAAGTTGCAAAAAAATAACCTTCAATTCTGTAATTTTTTTTCTTTTCGGTGGCGAATTCTACCACCGAATGAATCCAATATCACTGTTTAAGAATTGTCTTAGGACAAGGTTTTATCGAGAAATATTAATTTTTTGGATCGAAATAAATGGACTTAAAAGTTTCGTTTTGACTATAATAAATTTCAAACCGAAACTTAAAGTCAAAACATAAATGTCGAAACGAAACACTCAACTAAGAAGACACGCCATTTCTAACCTAGTAAATGAGCTTGGGGAAGTCAGCGTTGATGAACTGGCGCAGAAATTTGAAACCTCAGAAGTCACGATTAGAAAGGACTTAGCTTCTTTAGAGAAAAATGGACAACTTTTGCGCCGTTACGGTGGTGCGATTTCGATTCCAACCGAAGTTATTCATGAAGAATTGAGTCCAATTGTTTCGAGTCGAAAGTTAAGTCTAGCAAAAGCGGCAGCATCACTGATTCGTGATCATAACCGAATTGTGATCGACAGTGGCAGCACAACAGCGGCATTGATTCAGCAATTAAACGACAAACGTGGTTTGGTTGTAATGACCAACTCGTTGCATGTCGCAAATGCACTTAACGAATTAGAGAGCGAACCAACCCTGTTAATGACAGGTGGAACTTGGGATACGCACTCAGAATCCTTCCAAGGCAAAGTAGCCGAATCTGTACTAAGAGCTTACGACTTTGACCAGCTGTTTATCGGTGCTGATGGTATCGATTTAGAGCGCGGAACCACAACGTTCAATGAATTGGTTGGCTTAAGCAAAGTCATGGCAGAAGTCTCTCGTGAAGTCATTGTTATGATCGAGTCTGAAAAAGTCGGACGCAAAATTCCGAACTTAGAGTTGGCTTGGGACCAAATTGATGTATTGGTTACCGACGCAGAGTTACAGCCAGAACACAAAGCACAGATTGAACAACATGGCGTAAAAGTCATTTGCGCCTAATCTAACTAAGTAAACAGTTTCATATTTCACTTCCCTCTGGATAAAGGCCTTTGCTTGCTGCCTCTATTTGAAACCATGGCTAGGGAAGAACAAAACTACAAACGGAGATAAACACATGTGTGGAATCGTAGGTGCAGTAGCACAACGAGATGTTGCAGAAATTTTGGTTGAAGGTCTACGTCGCTTGGAATACCGCGGTTATGACTCAGCGGGCGTAGCGATCGTTGATGGCGAAACCAACCTAACGCGTATTCGTCGTCTAGGTAAAGTGCAAGAGCTGGCAGACGCAGTTGATCAAGCAAAAGTGATCGGCGGTACTGGTATCGCACACACTCGTTGGGCAACACACGGTGAGCCTTCAGAAGTGAACGCACACCCACACATGTCTGGTGACATCGCAGTAGTACACAACGGCATCATCGAAAACCACGAAGAGCTACGTGAGCTACTTCAATCTCGCGGTTACGTATTTGAATCTCAAACGGATACTGAAGTTATCGCTCACATGGTTGAGTGGGAGCTTCGCACTTCAGAAACATTGCTTGAAGCAGTACAAAAAACAGCAAAACAACTTGAAGGTGCATACGGTACAGTGGCACTGGATCGTAAAGATCCTTCACGTATTGTTGTGGCGCGCTCAGGTAGCCCAATCGTTATTGGTTTTGGTGTGGGTGAAAACTTCCTCGCGTCTGACCAACTTGCGCTACTTAACGTAACACGCCGTTTCATGTACCTAGAAGAAGGTGATGTTGCTGAGATCACTCGTCGTGACGTAACGGTATTTGATGCAACAGGTGAGCGTGTAGAACGCGAAATCACAGAATCAAACGCGGAACACGACGCAGGTGACAAAGGTCAATACCGTCACTTCATGCAGAAAGAGATCTACGAACAACCAACAGCGTTGATCAACACAATGGAAGGTCGTATCACGGCAGACTCTGTTGTCACTGAAGCAATCGGTGTTAACGCGGCAGAAATCCTAAGCAAAGTGGAACACGTACAAATCGTTGCATGTGGTACATCTTACAACGCAGGTATGACAGCACGTTACTGGTTTGAAGACATTGCGGGCGTGAGCTGTGATGTAGAAATCGCGTCTGAATTCCGTTACCGCAAGTTTGTGACGCGTCCAAACAGCCTATTGATCACGCTTTCTCAATCTGGTGAAACCGCCGATACGCTAGCAGCACTTCGCCTAGCAAAAGAGAAAGGTTACATGGCGGCAATGACCATCTGTAACGTAGCGGGTTCTTCTTTGGTTCGTGAGTCTGACTTCGCATTCATGACACGTGCAGGCGTGGAAATCGGTGTGGCATCAACTAAAGCGTTCACGACTCAGCTTTCTGCGCTACTCATGCTAGTGACGGCACTTGGTAAGCAACAAAACCGCATTAGCAAAGAGAAAGAAAAAGAGATCGTAGAAGCGCTTCACGCTCTACCGAAACAAATCAATGCAGCGCTGTCTTTCGAAAAAGAAATTGAAGCACTAGCACCAGACTTTGCCGATAAACACCACACTCTATTCCTAGGTCGTGGTGAGTTCTACCCAATCGCGATGGAAGCGTCTCTAAAACTAAAAGAGATCTCTTACATTCACGCAGAAGCCTACGCGGCAGGTGAATTGAAACACGGTCCTTTAGCATTGATCGATGCAGATATGCCAGTTGTGGTTGTTGCACCAAGCAACGATCTTCTAGAGAAGCTGAAATCAAACGTTGAAGAAGTACGTGCTCGTGGTGGTCTGCTTTACGTATTTGCCGATGCTGACGCAGGCTTTGAAGGTGATGAGACAATGAAGATCATCACAATGCCACACGTTAGTGAAATCACGGCGGCTATCTACTACACCATTCCAATGCAGCTACTTTCTTACTACGTAGCGCTGATCAAAGGTACGGATGTAGATCAACCACGTAACCTAGCGAAAGCGGTAACCGTAGAATAATCAACACATGGTGTGATTAAGATTACACTTGTTTATGTTGCGCTATGTAAGTAGCGAGAACCTAAAGCGAAGTCACATGACTTCGCTTTTTTTATGCTTGTTGACATGGTTATGATGCGCAATACGTTGACATTCACTTGTTTACTTTCTGACACGTCGGACGGCGAGCATTACTATCGTAAGCCCAACGGATGTGGTTTCTATTGAACTGAAAAGGTCACTATGAAAATCAAACTCTTGGCAGTATGTATTGTTTCTTCGTTCTACCATCACTACGCCTTAGCAGATGAAGAACAAACGCAGCAACGCAAAAGCCAAACAGTATTTATTGATGAAAACGATGATTGGCTACAACTTAAATCTGGCGAGGTGATCAAAGGCGAGTTAACGGGGACAATCAAAGAAGAAACGAACTCGTTCGATCAAGAGATTGAATTTGATAGTGATGATCTTGGTGATCAAGAGATTGAACTGGAAGATATCGCGATATTAGAAACAGCGAGCTTTTTTACCATTCGAACCGCAAGCGGTGATGTTTTCGACGGTTACTTGTCGATTCGTGATGAGCAGATGTACTTGACTAATGACGGTGAAGAGATGGCGTTTCCTATTACGGATGTTGTATCGATTTATCGCGGGGCAGAGAAAGATTCTGATCATTGGACGACCGAGATTTTCTTTGGTTTAGACATTAGCAAAGGCAACACCGATGAGTTTTCACTGCTCGGTGAAGTGGAAGCGGAAAGAAATACCGTTGGCTCGCGCACTAAGTTAAAAGCGAAACACGAAAACTCCAAGACGAATGATAAAACGACGGCAAACAATAGTTCGTTTGATGGCTCCTACGATATCTATTTGAGCAATCGTCTGTTCTTTCGACCGCTCAAACTCTCTGTACTCAGTGATGAGTTTCAAAACATTGAATACCAGGTTAATGCTTCAATGCAGATGGGTTACTTTATCATTGCCAATTCACAAACAGAGTGGGATGTCTCTATTGGTCCCGGTTATCAGTACACCGATTTTAAGACGGTAGAAGAGGGGGAATCGGGTGACGCGACCAGTAACACGCTGGCGTTTGAATCTAACTTTGAGTATGAACTGACCGATGACATCGATTTAAGCCATACCTATAACCTGAATTGGGCAAGTAACGACGCGGGCGGCGCCCGTCATACCAATGAGCTAGGTTTCGATATCGATCTTGTTGATGATCTTGAACTTAGCATTAAAGCCGTTTGGGATCATGTCTCTGACACCAAAGCCGACTCGGAGGGGGTGGTACCAGAGAAAGACGACTACAAATTCCACTTTGGTTTAACTTACGAGATTTGATTATGCTCCTTGTGAGGCGAAGATGATTGTTGGATTTATGACAAAAATGTCATCTTTGGGATAGGTTGGTGTCAGGTGTCTTGTTGAATAATGAAGTCATTGAAAACAAACACACTGAAAAGGTCATCAACATGAAAGCAATGAAAACCGCTCTCCTTGTCGCAGCTATGGCAATCACTAGCGCATCCGCGTTTGCCAACCCTATCTTCACTAGCGGTAATTATGTGAGCAGAGAAGAGATGAAGACTCTCTCTGTGGAACCTACCGCAACGTCAGATGCCGCATACCAACAAGCTTTCGCTGAACTTAATGCTTTGAAAAGCATGTCGGCTCGTGAGCTTAATAAAGAGCTGAATATCTCTAACTTCAATATTGCATCTAAGAGCACTCATCTGAAAGACAGTGGGTTCATCACGGTTCAAGAACGTATGAACGCAGATGGGCAACTGGAATATGTCGGTACAGTGAATGTCAAAGTGCACTATGCAGAGCGCGACAGTAATCGATAAAAGTGAAGCGTGAAAAGAGTATGATGTTGTTGCGTTGTACTCTTTTTTTGATGGCTGAGGTTGAGGATAGAAGTTGAAATTACTGATTGTAGAAGATGAATTGAAAGCCGGAGAATACTTGCAAAAAGGGCTGGTAGAATCGGGTTATGTTGTTGACTGGGTGCGCGATGGTGTAGACGGGCTGTATCATGCAACAAGTGAGTCTTATGATCTTATTCTTCTCGATATCATGTTACCAAAGCTCGACGGTTGGCAAGTCCTTAACACCCTGCGTAGCAGTGATATCCATACCCCGGTCATTATGCTTACGGCTAAAGAACAAATTGAGGATCGTGTTCGTGGTTTTGAATTAGGAGCCAATGATTACGTCGTCAAACCTTATGCCTTTGCCGAGCTTCTGGCGAGAATTCAAAATGTGTTTCGCCATCATACTTCCTCGCGAGTTTTAACTTCTTCGCAGACGCTGCAAATAGCCGACCTAAAGCTGGACATGATGAAGCGAGTTGCGACGCGGAACGGGCAAACCATCACTTTAACTGCCAAAGAATACGCGCTACTTGAGCTGTTGATGCGAAAAGAGGGACAAGTCCTATCACGAACGACCATTGCTTCACTGGTGTGGGATATGAACTTTGATAGCGACACTAATGTTATCGATGTTGCCGTTAAGCGATTGCGCCAAAAGGTCGACAAGCCGTTTGAGGTACCTTTGATCCACACCGTTAGGGGGATGGGCTACAAGTTGGAAGCTCTTGATGCGTAAGCTACCAGCCAACCTCTCTATGCAAAACAAGCTCGTTTTGATGTTTGTTGGCACGACATTGGTGGTATATCTCGCTTTAGCATTCATTCTGTATTACACCATCGAACGTCATTTCTTCACCCAAGATTACAACGACACAGTGACCAAATATAACTCGATAGAAAAGACGATGCTGGTCTCGCCGGAGTCGGCTTATCTACTTATCGACAATAGCTCTGTCTATATGTGGGCATTTAAAGAGGAAGCACTGACTTACAAAAACTCGACGCTCTCTATCCCTAAGGATTTGTCGTTGACGCTGAGCTCTCCACAGATCTTAAATCAAAACAATGCGATAGAGTGGCGTGAAAACTCGTTAGATATTCGAGCGTTCGCTTTTAAAACCAAAGATGTCACTGTTGTTATTGGCGTGAGCATCAACCATCATCGATTATTCTTAAATAAGCTTGGTTGGATCTTATTTTGGTCTTTAGGCTTCGCATTTATTGCATCGACGCTATTTAGCCGGGTGATCGTTAATCGCGGTTTAAAGCCCATTTTGACCTTAAATAAGCACATTCAACACATCACACCAGAACAGTTGGATATCCGCATTGCCCCAGAAACCTTACCAGTAGAGCTACGTGAACTTGCTACTAAGCACAATGCCATGCTGGATCGGTTACAAACTGGTTTTCATCGTTTGAGTGAGTTTTCTTCTGATATTGCTCATGAGCTCAAAACGCCTTTGACCAATATTACGACCCAAAACCAAGTGATATTAGGCGCGTGCCGTACATCGGAGGAATACCAAGAAGCGATTGCTTCTACGCTTGAAGAGTTAAACCGAATTACCAAGACCATCAATGATTTGCTGTATATCGCAAAAGCGGAGAATAAGCTTATCCATCGACACAATGAGCACTTCGCTGTTCATGAACAGCTTGCTCACTTAATCGAGTACTTTGACATACTGGCGGAAGATTCTGCTTTGAGCATCATCACTTCGGGGCAAGCGATGTTGTACATGGATCGAAATATGTTTGAGAGAGCGGTAGGGAATTTGCTCTCTAATGCCATTCGCCATGCTTATGATGAAACAACGATTCGTGTTGATGTCGAGCAGAGTGATGAGTTTGTCACCATTACCGTTCACAACGTCGGTGAGACGATACCTAAGCAAAATCTACCGTATCTATTTGATCGCTTTTATCGAGTCGACAAGTCACGCCAACATTCTGGCAGCGTTGGAGCTGGGCTAGGGTTGTCGATCACACAGTCGATCGTTCACGCTTATGATGGCAAGATCACCGTGACTTCAGAAGAACACCAAACCCAGTTCTGTTTAATATTGCCCGCAGCTAAAGCGTATCCAGAAGCGGAATCACTTCCTCAAGAGATGCTTTAATTATCACTTTATCTTTAAATTCCTGCAGTGGTGGCAGTAAATCTGGAATCATCACGGCGTGGCATTCAGCAGCGAGAGCAGCTTTAATGCCATTGTTCGAATCTTCCAATACAAGGCTTTCTTTTGCATCGATGCCGAGGTGGTGACAAGCCATTTGATAGCAGTCGGGGTTGGGCTTACCACGTTCTACATCGTCAGCGGTAATCACTAAATCGAACTGGGTAAGGTACTCAGTATTATTGAAGTTATGTTTTACTTCTGGGAGATGAGAAGAGGTCACAATAGCAGTGAGCAAACCACGTTGTTTAATGGCTCGTAACAACGAATCGAAGCCAGGTTTGAGCGCAATACCTTGGTCTCTGAGGTGATGGAAATGCTCATCTCGCACAGCCTTGTAGCGCGGCATATCGATGGCTTGTTGAAAATGCTCGGCGAGTATTCTTTCACATTCAGGGTCTTGGACGCCGATGAATTGTTGATAGAAATCATCAGTGACGGCTAAGCCTTGCTCGGTGGCGGCGTACTGCCAACTCTGTTTGTAGATAGACTCGGTGTCGAAAATCAGTCCATCCATATCAAAAAGTACAGCTTTTAACATTGGTAGAGCTCCTACGTAGGGTGTAGAGCGGCTGACATTGATTATGTTGTTATACCCAAGCAACCTCGAATCCTTTTGAAGGTAACTTGGGTATAAATAGCGTTAGAATGGGCTCTCTTTGCCGAGTTCATTACAGATTTCGACAATAGCAAGCGAGAGCCCTGACTTAATGATTTGTTGTTGACGTTGCAGTTGAAGCTGATAAAACTCAAGGTCGATATCGTCATCTGGTTCGCTGACTTCGAGTTGTACCATACCCATCTTCTTCACCAAGTGCAGTTTTTTGATTGGCTCTAGAATATTGGGGTCTGTGAACTCGTAATCAGAAGCGTCACTATTGAGTTGGTTTTTGAGTTTGATGATGTCTTCGATGTCGTGATAAATATCATCGGGAAGCACACCTAAGCCAAACAATAACTTCAAACGAACAGATAGATCGCCCAGCGGTCCTGAGTCTTGTAGCAGCGGACCGACCACAGATTGGACAGCGAAGTTATCTTTACGAAAAATTCTTTGCACTAGCCCATCGATCGAATCGTTAAATACGTCGACGGTTGCAATAAAAAAGCCTCGTACCGAAGGTGCGCTGTTTAATCGCTCAATGATCTCGGTTTCGTTGATGTTATCTGCCATATACTGAATACATTTCTAATTATTAGTATCCCCATCTCTTTAAGTGGATAAGGATATAGAAGGGGAGCCAAGCTCCCCTAGGTAAATCAAAGTTGGTTGTAAAGTGTCTCGATTTGAGCCACTTCAGCACTGTCTTCTGCAAGACCTGTGTATGTCGCTAGCGTCTTCTTCACACCCACTTCTTTTAATGAGGTTTGCAGTTCTACTGCTTGTGGGTCGGTGTCGTTAGTGTACTTCAACGCAGCAGCAATGCCTTTCAAAAGAGTTTTATTTTCAGTGCCATACTCAATTGTACCGAGTAAAGGCTTCACTAATCTATCGTTCGCCCCCAATTTACGAATTGGTTGGCGACCAACACGATCAACTTCATCAACTAAATAAGGGTTGGCAAAGCGACCTAGGATCTTTTCGATGTAAGCGTTGTGCATGTCGCGGTCAAAACCGTAGCGTTTGATCAGTACTTCTCCGCTTTCTTGCATTGCTTGTTTTACTTCTGCGTGAATGCTTGGGTCTTCAATTGCTTCGCGAATAGTGCGATGTCCTTTCAAGCAACCTAAGTAAGCGGTAATGCAGTGACCCGTATTTAGGGTGAACAGCTTACGCTCGACAAACGCCATTAGATTGTTGGTTCTTTCCATGCCTGCGATATCAGGGATTTCACCTTTGAATTGCTGTTCATCCACAATCCATTCACTAAAACTCTCTACCGTGACTTCTAGTGGGTCATCGTTCGCGGCTTCTGCTGGTGGTACGATGCGGTCCACTGCGGAGTCGACGAAGCCAACTAGCTCGTCTGCTTTCGCGTGTAATGATTCATCCAAATGTTTGTACACTTCACCTTTTAGGTGAGTCGTGCCACGAACCATGTTTTCGCACGCGATGATGTTCAACGGTTTTTCGTTGCCCGCCGCAAAGCGCTTTGCAATGCCGGTCGCGATGGTTTTTGCAATGATGTCCAGTACGTTGGGACCTACGGCAGTTGTTACCAAGTCAGTTTTTACAATGCGATCGATGACATCTTCGCTGGCGGAGTTAACAGCGGTGACGTGGGTTACGGTGTCAATCTGGCATTCCGTACCGACCACTTTTACTTTGTATTCTTGTTTGTGGCTAAGTTGATCAACCAGTGGAGCATCAACGTCTGCAAATGTGACCTCGACTTCTGCATCTGCCAATAGTTTTCCGATGAAGCCACGACCAATGTTACCTGCGCCAAAATGAACTGCGTTTTTCATAATTCTTACCTACCAATGTCTGAAATGTTGACTAAAACGAATCTAGGGTGAGGCCAACCGCATAGGGGGTGACAGCTGACCTCGGTTTGCTCAGGAGCAAATTAAAAGGAGTGATTAAGCCGCTTGCTGACCACCAAGGATGTTCAGAATCTCTTCTACATCGTTGGTGCTAGTTAGCTTCTCAATTGCCTCCGGCTCATCGAGCGCGTTTGTAATGGTGGTAATCACCTGGATGTGCTCATCGTTCTTAGCGGCAATGCCGATAACCAGTTTTGCTACATCATCGTCGTCTTCAGTAAATTGGATACCCGCAGGGTATTGGCAGATTACAATGCCTGTTTTCTTCACGCGGTCTTTCGCTTCTACGGTACCGTGAGGTACTGCGATAGATTCGCCTAGGTAAGTTGGAACCAACGCTTCACGTTCAAACATCGCGTCTACGTATTCTGGTTCTGCGTAGCCAAGTTCAACCAATTTGTTGCCTGCAAAGCGAATGGCTTCTTCTTTGTTGGCTGCTTTCAAACCTAGGTGAATGTTCTCACGTTGAATTTGGAATACAGATGGTTGCTGTGGCTCAAAGCTGTCGTCGTTCGCCGCCATTACCGACACTTTTACCATTTGGTCGTCATTGGCTGCGGATTGGTTTTGTGCTGCTAGTAGTTTGGTGACTAGCTGGTTGTACATTTCGCTGTCTAGGAAGTTCGTCAATGAAATGTGGTGTGCGTTCGGAGCATGCTTACGTGCACGATCCGTTAAGTCTTTATGAGTAATCACGATATCTGCACTCTCTGGTAAGCTGTTAATAGCAAGGTTGGTTACATGGATGTTCAGACCGGCGTCTTGAACCTTTTTGCGCAGCATGCTTGCACCCATTGCGCTTGAACCCATGCCCGCATCGCAAGCGACAATGATGCTTTGTACTGTCGCTAGGTCTACGTCACCTTTGCTTTGGCTGTTTACCACCGCATCGTTTTTAGATGCAGATTTCATGTCTTTCATTTGTGATGTTGCTTTCTCTAGTGCAGCTTCATCACCGTCTTCTTCTGTTGACGTTTGCGTCTTCATTAGTAGTGCCGCTACTGCGAATGACACACCTGTTGCTGCTGCGATAGATGCGAGTACACCTACGATTGAACCTTTCTGAGTCATCAACAAGATAGCGAAGATTGAACCTGGTGATGCTGGAGAAACGATACCTGCGTTAAACATTGTTAGAACGAATACGCCAGTCATACCACCTGCAATGGCAGCTAGGATTAGGCGAGGGTTCATTAGAATGTATGGGAAGTAAATTTCGTGGATACCGCCGAAGAAGTGGATGATTGATGCACCACCGGCAGTTTGACGAGCCGTTCCTTTACCAAACACCATGTAAGCCAGCAAGATACCTAGACCAGGACCTGGGTTCGCTTCGATTAGGAAGAAGATAGATTGACCTGTCTCAGACGCTTGTTGGATACCTAGTGGAGAGAAGATACCGTGGTTGATCGCGTTGTTTAGGAACAGGATCTTCGCAGGTTCAACGAAGATTGAAGTCAGTGGTAACAGGTGAGCAGATACTAGGAAGTTAACGCCAGCTGCTAAGCCACCAGATAGAATTTTTACGAATGGACCGATAAAGATAAAAGCAAGAATCGCACATAGCATGCCGATGATGCCTGCAGAGAAGTTGTTAACCAACATCTCAAAGCCACTTTTTACTTTACCGTCGATGTAGTTATCGAATTTTTTGATCGCCCAGCCACCCATCGGACCGACCATCATTGCACCCATAAACATTGGGATGTCTGTACCGACAATCACACCCATTGTTGTGATTGCGCCGACTACCGCACCGCGATCGCCACCAACTAATTTACCACCGGTATAACCGATAAGCAGTGGTAGCAAGTAGGTAATCATAGGACCAACCATAGAGGCTAACGTTTCGTTAGGTAGCCATCCAGTTGGGATGAATAGAGCAGTGATAAAGCCCCACGCGATAAACGCGCCGATGTTTGGCATTACCATGTTTGACAGAAAACGACCAAAATTTTGTATCTTGATCTTGGCATCTGGTGATATCATAACAATTCCCCGTTCGATGTTCTGATGAATATTGTTGTAGTAAACGGTTCGCCAAAACCGCTTGTTTGATTGCTTAGTACTCAATCAATTTACCACACATTTTCCAATTGGAACTGACAACGGGTTTTTCGTGATCTACGCCCGCATTTCCTAGGCTGAGAAACGGTTTTTAAGTGACTTGGATCGACTTATTGACCTGTAAATAAATAACAAAAAGCCACTTTCAAATCTGTCAATAAAAATACTAGTGATCAATTCGATCTTCTGACAAATTTAAATCCAAAATACTTTGTGATTTAGATCACTTTTGATTTCTTTTGAAATCCGAATTAAATACCGCAAGCGATCAATGTCACACTTTGTGTTGTGTTGCTTGGTCTTGTAAGTGTGATCTATATCTGGTTTGGTAATTTGTGAAAGTTTTTGACGTAATTAGCGTGACCAATGTCATCGCTAAGGTTTTGATAAATTGCGTTGATGAATGTCTTTTCGAGCCACTTCACGCAGTGATATGTCATTAGTGATAGAAAGATTAGAAGTGCATTGCTCTAGGGCTTCATTCTATCCATGACAACGCACTTTTCATTGATATTTCAATACTCAGCGGTGTTGACCTAAGTAACGGTGAGCCTGCTCGTCCCCCATGTACCGTGCTAATGTTTTTTCTTGGACATTACGCAAGTCAACCATGATCAATCCATCCAAAGCGTTGTTGAATGCTGGATCTACATTGAAGCAAACCAGCTTGCCGTTGAGACTTAAATACTGACGTAGCAACACTGGCACACCTTTCCCTTCGTCAATTCTGGCAATCACTCGAGACAGTAGTTGTAAATCGCCTAATGCCGTAAGCATGCTGGTATTCCAACCACGATGGTTCTCTGGCAGAGGGTTAGATGGCGTGACGTATTCCGCACAGTCTTTGTCATAGTGGTGCAGTGTCATTGATTGAGCCAACAACTGGCGTGCTGTGTCGCTGTAGTCATTGCTGATACTGACTGGACCAAATAGGTGTGTGTAATCTGGGTTTTGATGTACGAAGGTCGCAATGCCTTTCCACAGTAGCAATAATGCACTCATGCTCTTTTGATATTGCTGAGCGATCACCGAACGCCCCATCTCGATCGATTTTCCCATCTGATCTAAAAAGCATTGGTCATAGTTAAACAGCGTACGTGAATACAGACCTTCTACACCACGCTTCTCAATCAGTTGATCAACCAAACCTAAGCGATAAGCGCCGACCAAGCATTGGTTTTCTCTGTCCCACACAAATAGGTGCAGATAGTCATGATCGAAGTGATCAATATCTATCGCTAATCCAGTGCCTTCACCAACTTGACGAAAATTGAATTCACGTAGACGACCAATTTCATGCAGTAGAGAAGGAATGCTCTTCGCCTCAGCACAATAGACATCGAACTCTCCACTTTCGAGTAGCTTTGCTTCTTCTGGTAGGTTGTTCAGTTCTTCAAGCAATTCGCCTATGGGTAACCCTGCCGCAATTGGAGAGAGCATTTCCGAAGAGGACGAGGGCTTGATTGGTTGGGTGTCACGATTAAGTAAATAAGTATTGAGGCGCAAATAGTTAACGACCTGATCATCGTTAAGTGTGTTGAGCTCTTTAAATTTTATGGCTTGCCCAAACGAAAGCTTGATGGTCTGTGCGTGTTTGTTCAATAGCTCTCGACCAAGCATTAGGGTGCGCAAAAGTGGGTGGATTTTCCCCGCCATGTAAAAGCGTTTGGAATTTTGACCACTGATAAAGACTGGAACCGTGGTCGCTTTGTTTTTGTGGATAAGGCTACTGACACTGCGGCTCCACTCTTTGTCTTCTAAACGTTGTGGTTTCGCATCGACTAATTGTGATACTTCACCGGCAGGAAAGACGAGTAATAAGCCACCATTAGCCAGATGCTTGTTGGCTGCTCTAAGCGCTTTCATGTTGGATTTGACAGCGTCTTTACCTTCAAATACATCGACGCCAATGAAGAGCTGATCCAGCTCAGGAACGGTCTTAAGGTATTGATTGGCTAAGATTTGAATATCCCCCCTGACCATCAATAGCAGTTCCGCCAAGATCACACCTTCCACACACCCTAGAGGGTGATTTGCCACTATGACGGTTGCACCTTGTTTAGGAACAGAGTCGAGTGAACCATGAGTGATACGATAATTGATGCCCAAGATATCCAGGGTAAAGCGGAGAAAGGTTTTGGTGTCGGCATTGATAGGTCGTTGGGCGTAGAACTTATCAAGTTGGTTTAAACCCGTTGCCCATTCAGTAACATTTTCACCAATGCCAAATGGCGTTTTACGAGGGAGACGAAAGGGGGTCGAACTATCCATATTTACCTCAGCGTACAAGTTGCTGATTGGATGGTAGAAATTACAGATGACAGTTCAGAGGCAAAAGCATGAGCCTTTGATGACAAAGCCGTGAAGCTTTATTGAACAAAGGCTATTCACCCAGATTTATGAGGGGAGTTTGTTTATGATTTATCACCGGCAAACATCAGGACGCTCATGGTGTTAAGCGTTTTACTGATTGACTCTATAGAGCTTAATACCTGTTTGGTTGGTTCATTTTCCAATAGTAGACGACCATCAACCCCCTTGGTTCCACAAGGCTCTTCTTCGCAAGCCAATGTTCGCTCTTCATGCGTATTTTCTTCGGTGATTTGCTTATCAATCGTTGGGTCTTCAGAGGTCATATTGTTGGCACTAAAACAAGAAGTTGAGATGAAGACACCACTAATAATAAGCATTAACTTTGTTTTCAACATGATGATAAACTCAATAATAAAACACTGTTCGATTTTATGTTATTGTCTTCATCATTTCGAGTGATATGACAGAAATTTAGCTTTTGGTCGCTATTTTGTTGCCATTCGTAGGCTATCTTATCTGCATAACAAATTGATTGGTTTAACGAAATCAGGAGGATGAATGGAGAACGTTTCCAACAAAGCGTCAATATGGTTAGGGCTGTGTCTAATTATTGGTTTGGGAGTGTTGGGTTTCTTTATCCAGCAGACAGCGGTGAAATACAAAGCGTATGAACGTGTGGTTACGGTGAAAGGCTTGTCTGAGCGAGAGTACCCAGCGGATACAGTAATTTGGCCTATTCAATTTACTGTGGCGAGTAATGATATGACCGCAATGTTTGATGACATTGATCAGCAGACTAAGCTGGTCATCGATTTTCTTGTGGCAAAAGGACTGAATGAATCAAACTTCTCTCTGTCATCACCAGCTGTCATTGACCGTAAAGCTCAGCAATATGGTAGTGAGCAAGATATCGAATATCGCTACCTCGCAAACCGAACTGTGACGGTTTACAGCCAGAACATTGATTTGGTGAGAGCGGCAATCAATGAAATTGGCGAGCTAGGCAAACAGGGCGTTTTATTAAACCAAGATCCTTACTCGAATCGTGTGGAGTACAGCTTTACTAAGCTTAACGAGATTAAGCCCGATATGATTGAGGAAGCGACGAAGAATGCACGAGAAGTAGCAGAAAAATTTGCTAAAGACTCACAGAGCTCGCTCGGTAAAATTAAGCGAGCGACACAAGGTCAGTTCTCAATTTATGACCGAGATAGCAATACGCCTTACATCAAGAAGGTACGCGTTGTTTCAACTGTTCAGTATTACCTATCGGACTAAAAAGAAAGCCGCTCAAATGAGCGGCTTTTTATTTTATCTGTCTGGTTTACAAGATAGGCTCAATGTCCTGCTCGGTGCGTTCACCTTCTAGGACTTCAATCGGGGTATAATGTTGGTAGATCAAGAAACCATCATCCGAAGTTTCATGAGTGTTTGGATCATCAATATATGCCGTACAGGTATAGCCAAGGGTATAGGTTCCCGGACCAACAAAACCAAACTCGTAATCATAAGTTGTATTGCCTTGTTCGTCAGTAGACTTATTTATGTTTGCTGCCGCGACAGGAGTATTTAAGGGCTCTGGTGCTCCCATATCTCCCATTGTTGTACGATCCATTACACCAGTATAAAGGTAAACTGCGTGCACGGGCGGAACATTGTTGATTGCATTCCAGGCGGCGCTATCTGCTTCACAAGCTTGATATTGTACTTCGCTTACCTGACCGCCAATGTGACCCGCTTCGGAAGCATTCACTAGGTTTACCGCATTCGAGTTCATGTTCATATAATCAAGACCATTCGGGTCGGCTAAACCATTACGTAAATCGAACTCCACAACATAGGTGTTGAAGCCAACATTGATCTTTACGTATTCGCTTTTACTTGAGAACTTAAGTCGCCCTTGATCACTCGTATCTGGTTTGAAACCAAAGCAACTACCACGACTTGGTACAACTAAACCTTTCACAGAGCCATCAGTTTTCTCTACATAAGAAAGGGTGGTGTCATTCAGCTGTCGACCGTCTTTAGCGTAAACACACATAGCGTAATCACCTGGTGGGATATCTTGTTCGCTAATGATGGTTTCTGCGTTACTACCTTGATACTGCATCAAATCAACTTGATTTAACTCACCGTTATTGCTGGCATCTAAAAGAATGGGCTCTCCTGTTGCTTGTTCTGTTTCTGGGTCAAAGGGAATTAAAACCACATCTTTAAAGGCTAAAACCACTTTGTTGGCATCATCTACAGGTGCATCAGAAATACTGAGAGAAAAAGTAGCAGCATCTGAAGTTGAAGATGAGTCGTCGTTGCCACAACCGACTAATAAAAGCCCACTGGACAATGCAAGAATAGGGTATGTGTAATTTTTCATAGCTTCCTGCTGCGTTGAAATTAATTCACTAAAAAGTTTAGTTGAAAAATTGAGAATGCATGTCAGGAATACGCACTTAATAAGTAAATTATCAATAGTTGAGGTTGGTTAGAGTTTCTCGATATTAGTAATTCAACTGGAATGATGAGTAGCTATTTCCGTTCTTATGCAAGTGTTTTTTTATAAAACTAAGTTCTTATTTGTTTGACAATGAAGTTGATAAAAGTCAATTCACAGAAGGAGTTAGAGGCGTAATTTTGACCGCACTTATTAGCTAGAAGGAATTACTAGAATGGCCTTTAAACATTACCTCAGAGAGTTGTTAGGTTTAACTATTGTTGTCTCTGTGGTATTCGGAGTATTGAGTATCTTACTGGACTTCTGCGCTCTTGTAGCGCTGTGCGAACATCAAGAGAATATTGCCCATATTTTTTTCCATGAATCGTTCTACTTTATCGCATTCCTGATCCCGCCTTATTTCTTATGGAAAGTGATTAACCGTCCCGGCTTAGTTTCAGCAACAGAAGAGTATCAGGTCAGCAAGCTTGAGTTAGAGCGCCCTTAGCTGGAAATAAACCTAAACGTAAGTGCTTGGCTTGGGTTGCGATGAGGATATTGGATGGAATCTCTATCTTCCAGATACAACAAAGGCTCGTAGATTTCTCTACGAGCCTTCTGAATATGGTGGCCCCTCCCAGACTTGAACTGGGGACCAATCGATTATGAGTCGACTGCTCTAACCACTGAGCTAAGGGGCCTTAATAGGTCAACGATTATAGGGGAAGCGTTGCGAGGTGTCTAGCCACTAGGTGGGGCAATTGCGCTTAGTTTTTATTCACTTAGCTTCACAGATAATAAAAAAGGCGACCCATTGGTCACCTTTTTTGATTTTAATCGCTTCGATTACTCGTCTAGGAAGCTGCGCAGTGTTTCTGAGCGGCTTGGGTGACGTAGTTTACGTAGTGCTTTCGCTTCGATCTGACGGATACGTTCACGAGTAACGTCGAACTGCTTACCTACTTCTTCTAGAGTATGGTCAGTGTTCATGTCGATACCAAAGCGCATACGAAGTACTTTTGCTTCACGTGGTGTTAGACCTGCAAGTACGTCTTTCGTTGCCATTTTCAGGCTCGTTGCCGTAGCAGAATCTAGTGGTAGCTCTAGCGTAGTATCTTCGATGAAATCACCTAGATGCGAATCTTCGTCGTCACCGATTGGTGTCTCCATAGAGATTGGCTCTTTAGCGATCTTCAGTACTTTACGAATCTTGTCTTCTGGCATTTGCATACGTTCTGCCAGTTCTTCCGGTAACGGCTCACGACCCATCTCTTGTAGCATTTGACGAGAGATACGGTTTAGCTTGTTGATCGTTTCGATCATGTGTACCGGAATACGAATCGTACGTGCTTGATCCGCGATTGAACGAGTGATTGCCTGACGGATCCACCACGTTGCGTAAGTCGAGAACTTGTAACCACGACGGTATTCGAACTTATCTACCGCTTTCATCAGACCGATGTTACCTTCTTGGATTAGGTCCAAGAACTGTAGACCACGGTTGGTGTACTTTTTAGCGATAGAAATTACTAGACGTAAGTTCGCCTCAACCATCTCTTTCTTCGCACGGCGAGCTTTCGCTTCACCGATAGACATACGACGGCTGATGTCTTTAATGTTTTGAACGTTCAGAGAAGTCTCTTCTTCAATCATTTTTAGTTTAGCGATTGAACGACGGATTTCTTCTTCGTTACGTTTGATCTTCTCAGCGTATGGCTTGTCAGATGATAGGATTTCATCTAACCATGCTTCGCTTGATTCGTTACCTGTGAACAGCGCGATGAACGATTTCTTCGGCATTTTGCCGTACTCAACTGCAGACTTCATGATCAGACGTTCTTGAGTACGAACGCGATCCATTGCTGTGCGCAGTTCATTCACTAAGTGGTCGAACTGTTTTGGTGTTAGACGGAATTCTTTAAATACGTCTAGCATCAACTCGTTAGCTACTGTTGCTTTCGGGCTTTCGTAACCGTGCTCGTTGATTGCAAGCTGAAGGTTTTGGTATGTGCTGCGTAGCTGGTTGAATTTCTCAAGCGCAAGCTCTGGGTCGATACCTACATCTTCTTCAGTGTCATCTGAATCGTCATCACTTTCTTCGTCTTCATCAACGTCTTCTTCGTCTTCTTCTTCTAGCTGAGATTCAGTTAGTTCAGAACCGATGTGCGTCGCTGTTGGTGCAGCTGTGTCGTCTGCATCAGGGTCAACAAATCCAGAGATTAGGTCAGTTAGACGAAGTTCTTCTGCTTGAACTTTGTCAAACTGCTCAAGAATGTATGGGATAGTGCCAGGGTATTCAGCAACAGACGATTGAACTTGGTTAATACCTTCTTCAATACGTTTTGCGATGTCGATTTCGCCTTCGCGAGTCAGCAGCTCTACAGTACCCATTTCACGCATGTACATGCGCACTGGGTCTGTTGTACGACCAATTTCACTTTCTACGCTAGAAAGTGCTGCTGCTGCAGCTTCAGCTGCATCTTCATCGGTGATGTTTGTGTCATCGTTCAGTGCAAGATCATCAGCATCAGGAGCAGTTTCTACTACCTTGATACCCATGTCGTTGATCATCTGAATGATGTCTTCTACCTGTTCTGAATCTACGATTTCAGCAGGTAGGTGGTCGTTTACTTCGGCGTAGGTCAGATAGCCTTGTTCCTTGCCTTTAATAACAAGTAACTTTAGCTGTGACTGCGGATTTTGATCCATAGACGGTATCCAACTTCGTAATCTGGTGAAGGAATCAGTATGCGAAATGCAAACCACTTACTATAACAAATTAAATTGTTGCTGACTAATTAAACAGGGTTACGCTTTTAAATCTAGCATCAAAGCTAGCAGCTCCCTTTTCTCTTCGGCTGATAAACCGACACTTCTTGCTTTGGCCTGCAGGTTTTCAATTTGTTTTTCTACGCACTGGGCAATAATTTTATCCAGTGAGTCTAAAAATATTTCTTCTTGGTTGTCTTCATCGAGGGGAATATCCCAGCTCGCGAGACGAGACAGAAGGGTCTCATTTTGGCTGTTTCGCCAATGCTCTAATAATTGGCCAGTGTTGATATGGGGATGCGCCTGACATTTATCAAGTACATCAACAAATAAACTTAGGCCTGGTATGGATAAATCTCTCACTGAGGAAAGATCCGGTACCATTTGAGCATAGCTCGGATTCTGAATAAGTAGAGCGATTACCTCGCGCATCGGAGTTCGTTTGATCTCTTTGTGCGGCTGAGGTCGACTTTCACCCGTCTTTTTACGTGGTTGACGTAAGCGGTTATCAAAACCCGTGCGTTCATCAAGCAGCTTTTCGAGTAACTCCTGAAAATAGGGATCAGGAATCTTGTCAATCAATGCACTCGCATAGGCTCGCAGTGCTGATTTACCTTCATTATTACCCAAGTTGATTTGGTGTAATTCAATCAGGTTATCAAAGAGATAACTCGAAAGCGGTGTGGCTTGTTCTATTTGCTGTTCGAAGGCTTGCTTGCCATATTTTCGAACGTAGCTGTCAGGGTCTTCACCGTCAGGTAAGAACAGGAACTTCAATGTATTACCCGTTTTAAGGTACTGAAGTGCATTTTCTAGCGCGCGCCATGCGGCTTCTTTACCTGCTCGGTCACCATCGTAACAACATACGACGGTATTCGTTTGCCTAAACAGCATTTGAATGTGGTCACCAGTGGTTGACGTGCCCAAAGAGGCGACAGAGTAATCTACGCCATATTGCGCCAACGCGACAACATCCATATAACCTTCAACCACCAAAATTCGTGGTGGTTCACGATATGCTTGTAGCACTTCGTAAAGACCATAAAGCTCTTTACCTTTATGGAAGATAGGCGTTTCTGGTGAGTTCAGATATTTTGGTGTGCCGTCGCCAAGTACGCGACCGCCAAATCCAATCACTCGACCACGGCGATCACGAATGGGGAACATGATACGACCACGGAAGCGGTCATAGCGGTTACCTTTGTCGTTCTCGATCAACATGCCGCCAGTCACAAGCATGTCTTGATTGTCTTTGTTCTGACCAAAGTTTTTACGGACTAAGTCCCATTCATCCGCCACATAGCCGATGCCAAACTTCTGTACGATTTCACCCGACAAACCGCGGTCTTTTAGGTACTCAATCGCCACTTTACTTGTTGGCTGCTTGAGTTGGTTACGATAGAACTGAGCAATGCTGCCCATGATATCGTAGAGACTACGCTTTTCGCTGCTGCTGGCTTGTGGTCCTGAGCTAAATTGACCGCCACCACCACTGCGTTGTTCGCGTGGTACATCTAATCCAAGATAAGATGCCAGTTCTTCAATGGCTTCGACAAAGTCTAGGCGTTCGAACTCCATAATGAAGTCGATGGCATTGCCATGCACGCCACAACCAAAACAGTGATAAAACTGCTTTTCTTGGCTAACGCTGAATGACGGTGTCTTTTCGTTATGGAAAGGGCAGCAAGCGCCGTAGTTTTTGCCTTTTTTCTTAAGTTTCACGCGCGCGTCGATGATATCGACAATATCGAGTCGAGCTAGGAGGTCATCAATAAAACTGCGAGGGATGTGTCCAGCCATAAAACCTAACAAAAAAAGAAAATCATGATTGGTGTGAATGGGTTACAGAGAAAAGCATGTGTGCGGCTTTTTGTTATTCCATTCTGCCAGATACAAACAAGCCGTGCGTTCCAAAGGATAGCACGGCTTGCTGCAATTGGGTGGGGTATTAAGCCAATTTAGCGCGAACTAAACCGCTTACTTTACCCATATCTGCACGCCCTTGAATTTGCGGTTTCAGAACGCCCATTACTTTGCCCATGTCTTGCATGCCAGCTGCGCCAGATTCAGCAACTGCGCTCTCAATAAGAGCTGCAACTTCTTCGTCTGTCAGTGGTTGAGGCATAAAGTCCTCAAGAACGGTAATTTCAGCTTGTTCCGCATCAGCAAGATCTTGACGACCTGCTGCTTCAAATTGCGTTACAGAGTCGCGACGTTGTTTAACCATCTTGGTCAACACAGCAAGAATGTCGTCGTCGCCCAGAGTAATCTGTTCGTCAACTTCACGTTGCTTAATTGCAGATAGAGCTAAACGAATAGTACCAAGGCGCAATTTGTCCTTGGCTTTCATCGCTAATTTTTGCTCTTCTTTGAGTTTATCAATCAGAGCCATAACTAAATTCCTTTCCGGAGCTCAGTTATTAGTACAGGCGAACGCGACGAGCGTTTTCGCGAGCTAGCTTCTTAGCGTGACGCTTTTGAGCTGCTGCTTTAGCGCGTTTGCGAACTGTAGTTGGTTTTTCGTAGTGCTCACGACGACGCACTTCAGAAAGGATACCTGCTTTTTCGCAAGAGCGCTTGAAACGACGTAGAGCAACGTCGAACGGTTCGTTTTCACGTACTTTAACTACTGGCATATGCCTTTCACCTCAGGGGTTATTCGTTAACGCTGGAATTTAATGAACCAAATCACAATTGTTTGGTCAGTTACCAGCTTGATCAAAAATGGTGCGGAATTTTAATCCGATCAACACAGCTTTGTAAAGCGTTTTATCGCCTATTGTCTGTACAAAATTTGTTTGAAGCACCAAGGCAGGGTAATATGACGCCCAAATTTCCTCTATATAGAAAGCACACTGAGAAAACCATGCGCATTATTGGTATTGAAACCTCTTGTGACGAGACTGGCATCGCGATTTATGACGATGAGAAAGGTCTTTTATCACACAAGCTTTACAGCCAAGTAAAACTTCACGCAGATTACGGCGGCGTGGTGCCTGAGTTGGCTTCACGTGACCATGTTAAGAAAACCATTCCTCTTATTAAAGAGGCTCTGAAAGAAGCGAATCTGACTTCCAAAGACATCGACGGTGTTGCATACACGGCAGGTCCGGGTTTGGTAGGTGCATTGCTTGTCGGTGCCACTATCGGTCGCAGTATTGCTTATGCTTGGGGTGTGCCTGCGGTGCCTGTTCACCATATGGAAGGTCACCTACTGGCGCCTATGCTAGAAGATAACCCACCACCGTTCCCATTTGTGGCGGTATTGGTATCGGGTGGTCACTCAATGATGGTTGAAGTTAAAGGCATCGGCGAGTACAAAATCCTAGGCGAATCTATTGATGATGCGGCGGGTGAAGCATTCGATAAGACTGCGAAGCTAATGGGCTTGGATTACCCTGGTGGTCCACTGTTATCTAAGTTGGCTGAAAAAGGTACTCCGGGTCGCTTTAAATTCCCACGTCCAATGACGAATGTGCCAGGTTTGGACATGAGCTTCTCAGGTTTAAAAACTTTCACGGCAAACACGATTGCTGCAAACGGTGATGATGAACAAACTCGCGCTGATATCGCTTACGCATTCGAAGAAGCGGTATGTGCTACGCTGGCAATTAAATGTAAGCGCGCACTTGAGCAAACGGGTATGAAGCGCATTGTTATTGCTGGCGGTGTAAGTGCTAACCGTCGTCTGCGTGCTGAACTTGAAAAACTGGCGAAGAAAGTTGGTGGTGAAGTTTACTACCCACGCACTGAGTTCTGTACGGACAATGGCGCGATGATCGCATACGCAGGTATGCAACGCCTGAAAAACGGTGAAGTGGCAGATATGTCGGTAGAAGCGCGTCCGCGTTGGCCTATCGACCAGCTTACGCCAATCGCGTAATCAAACTTCTACTGAAGGTTTGAAATATATTCAACACGATAAAGGTCTCTGCTCATCAGAGGCCTTTATTTTTAGCTAGCTAATTGAAAGACCTTGTGTAATTGATTGTAAGAGCCTAACTGATGCGAGCAGTTTTGTTTCGTTTCAGTGATAGGATTGTGCCGAAGAATAATAAATGGATATAACAATGAATAAGTTTGAAATTGAAGGTCAGCAGCTTGCTTACCTAGATAAGGGCGAAGGTCCTGTATTGCTGTTTGGTCACAGCTACTTGTGGGATAACCAAATGTGGGCTCCACAGATTGAAGTGTTGAGCCAATCATATCGTTGTATCGTGCCTGATCTATGGGCGCATGGTGAGTCGGACGCCGCGCCTGCTTCGACACGATCTTTAGTCGATTACGCTCAACATATGCTGGCACTCATGGATCATTTGGAGATCGAACAATTCTCTATTGTTGGTTTATCGGTTGGTGGGATGTGGGGAGCAGAGCTGACGTCACAAGCTCCTCAACGTGTTAAATCTCTGGTTCTTATGGATACATTCATCGGTTTGGAACCTGAAGTTACACATAAGAAATACTTTGCGATGCTGGATGCGATAAGCCAAGTTCAAGCCGTACCAGCACCGATCGTTGAGGCTGTCACACCGCTGTTCTTTGCCAACAACGCAGAGCAAGCCAATCCTGAACTTGTGGCATCATTCAAGCAAAGTCTTGAAGCATTGCAAGGTGAGCGCGCGGTCGAAGTAGCTCGTATTGGACGTATGGTGTTTGGGCGTCGTGACGTTATCGAAGATGCAGAGATGTTTGCATTGCCAACCTTGATTGCGGTTGGTCGCGAGGATAAGCCTCGTCCAGTATTTGAATCTTACTTAATGAACGATTGCATCACTGGCAGTGAGTTGGTTGAGATCCCTGAAGCGGGTCATATCAGTTCATTGGAACAGCCAGAAATCGTCAACCAGATGTTGTTGGATTTCTTGAATAAAGTGCATGCGTCGTAATTTTTTCAAGTAACGATTGAATAAACAAAAAACTCGGCATTACGCCGAGTTTTTTTCTACCAATTTCTTTTCACCAATCTTGGGTTCTTCCCCTGACAATAAGCGGCGAATATTCTGATGATGTTTAAACACGATCAAACAACAAAGCATCGCGACAGGTAAGGTGTACTGCGGTTTGAACATCCAAGCATAGAAGGGCGTAACGAGTACCGTAACAAGCGCAGCTAGAGAAGAGTAGCGAAACAACAAAGCGACCGATAACCAAGTCAGCATGACCAGCCCAGTCAGATCCAATCCAATAGGGGCTATTGCACCAAGTGCTGTTGCGACACCTTTCCCCCCCTTAAAGTGGAAGAATATTGGGTACATGTGACCAAGGCACGCTGCAATGGCAATAACGCCAAGGATGATTGGGTCGATACCAAGAAAGTAGCCGCTCCAAACCGGAATTGTTCCTTTGAGCATGTCGAACAGCAACACTGCCGCCGCTGCACCTTTGCCTCCGATACGCAGGACATTGGTGGCTCCAGGATTGTTAGAGCCCACTTTACGCGGATCCGGCAGTCTTAATAAACGACAAATTAGCACTGCGCTGGAGATAGAACCCAGCAAATAGGCTGCCATTGTCATTATTAGTGCCAGTGCGTCCATAGAAGTCCTTGATGGATTGGAATTTAATGCTCAGTTCCTGAGTAATTGCTATCATACCGCGACTCGGCTTTGAGCAAAAATACTCTCTGCGATAGAGCTTGCATTATGGGATTTCTTGTATATAAAGAGTCTTCGCAGTTTATACCCAAGCGACTTTTTCAGCCAATTTACAGAGTGAAAGGTCATAGTAGGTTGCTTGGGTATAGAATAGTACGATCAATTTGCCCAAATCGGGTATCCGACCTCTGTAAAAGAAGGACATAAGATGGCTCTGGATAAAGTTTTTATTGAACAGTTAGAAGTAATCACCACCATCGGCGTTTACGATTGGGAACAGCAAATCAAGCAAAAGCTGGTTCTGGATATCGAAATGGCACACGACAACAAACCTGCGGGTAAGAGTGATGATGTTCAAGATGCGTTGGATTACTCACAAGTGAGTGAAGCGGTGTTGAATCACATCGAAAATGGTCGTTTCTTGTTGGTTGAGCGTGTCGCAGAAGAAGTTGCAGAACTTATCATGCAACGTTTCTCTGTACCTTGGGTGAAAATTCGTTTAGCGAAGCCTGGTGCGGTTCCTCAAGCACGCGCAGTTGGTGTTGTGATTGAGCGAGGTCAGGCATGATCAAAACGTATATCGGAGTAGGCACCAATATAGAAAGAGAGCAGCACGCGCGAGTAGCTTATCAAGAGTTGCAAAAGCTAGGCTGCGATCTGTGTGTTTCTCCGATATATGAATGCGAGCCAATCGGCTTTAGTAGTCAAAACTTCTACAACTTCGTGATTAGTTTCTCCACGAAGCTATCACTCGAAGAGTTGAGTCACCACTTACGCGAGATTGAATTTCAGTGGGGGCGCGAAGAAAACGCGCAAAAGTATCAGGATCGAACCTTAGATCTCGATATAGTCTTGTTCGGTGAATGCATTTCGCCACAAAAACCTGAGCTACCTCGCAGTGATATCTACAAATATCCTTTTGTAACAAAGCCCCTGTATGATCTCGAACCTCAATTGGTGATCCCCGGCGATGGAAGAACAATCGCAGATATTTGGCAGGCGATGCAGCCAGTCGATTCACTCAAACCAGTTTCTTTTTCACTTTAATTTTGAGTTGTTTACATGAGTTACTTTGAAGCCTTTATTTTGGCTCTGATTCAGGGTCTGACAGAGTTTTTGCCAATTTCCAGCTCTGCCCATTTGATCCTGCCTTCTGCCATTCTTGGTTGGGAAGACCAAGGTCTGGCATTTGATGTTGCTGTTCACGTTGGTACGTTAATGGCCGTTGTGATTTACTTCCGACAAGAGGTCATCACGCTATTCCAAGCGCTATTTGCTTCTATCTTTAAGGGTGATCGCAGTAAAGAAGCCAAATTAGCATGGATGATCGTGCTGGCTACGATTCCTGCATGTGTATTTGGTTTGTTGATGAAAGATATCATTGAGATCTATTTGCGCAGTGCCTATGTAATTGCAACGACGACCATCATTTTTGGTCTGCTACTTTGGTGGGTAGACAAGAATGCAAAACTGGTTGCCGATGAATACCAAACGGGTTGGAAGAAAGCGCTATTTATTGGTATCGCTCAGGCGCTTGCTATGATCCCTGGTACTTCTCGTTCTGGTGCCACGATTACTGCGGCTTTGTACCTTGGCTTTACTCGTGAAGCTGCGGCGCGTTTCTCGTTTCTGATGTCGATTCCAATCATCACCTTGGCTGGTGGTTACCTAGGCTTGAAACTGGTAACAAGTGGCGAGCCTGTACACGTTGGCTTCCTGCTAACTGGTATTGTGACATCCTTTATCAGTGCGTACATTTGTATCCACTTCTTCTTGAAGATGATTTCACGTATGGGTATGACGCCATTTGTGATTTACCGTCTGATTCTAGGTTTCGGTTTATTCGCCTTCTTGCTAACGGCTTAAGTTGAGCAGCTAAAACTGAAATAAAAACGCCCGCTTTTAATTGCGGGCGTTTTTGTCTGTCTACCTGCTTTGCCGGACTTATTTGCCTAATGCAATTCTAACCGCTTCTACACGGCGCTTCTCTTGTTCATCACGAATAGCGGGTCCTTGAAAACCGTCTTTAATAATGGCTTGCACATCGACTGATGCCGCCGCTTTATAGGCTTGCATAAACAATTCTGCTTGCGGGTAGGGTTGCAGTTCTAATCCTTTACGACCTGCGTGATCGGCTTGGCAGCAAATTAAGATATCTTGCAAGCGTTCGGATTTACGCCAAACATCAAACTTATTGAGAATTTTGATGACGGTTTGAGGTTTAAGCTCAGCCGCTCGATGAATATTGGAGTGCTGTTCGCACACCATTAATGCTAAGTCGCGGAACTCATTAGGTACGCGTACACGATCGCACAGTTTTTTGATTAGCTTCAAACCGGTATGGCAATGCATCTTATGGCTCGGCCATTCCTTTTCAGGCGTGATGCCTTTACCCAAATCATGCACTTGTGCAGCAAATCGAACTGGCAGTGAATCACTGAGTTTTGCTGCTTGCTCAGCCACCATTAAGGTGTGGATACCAGTATCAATCTCCGGGTGCCACTTCTCTGGTTGAGGGACCCCAAACAATGCATCAATTTCAGGCAAGACAACCGCTAATGCACCGCAATCTCTAAGCACTGATAAGAATACGTCAGGTCGAGCAGTGGACAATGATTTGTGCCATTCTTGCCAAACGCGTTCTGGTGTCAGCGTGCTCAGTTCTCCTGATTCTGCCATATTGCGCATCAGCAGCATGGTTTCTTCTGCGACACGAAAGCCTAAGTGGGCTAACTTTGCAGCAAAGCGTGCGACACGCAAAACACGCAGTGGATCTTCGATAAAGGCATTCGAAACATGGCGCAGCACTTTAGCTTGCAGGTCTTGCTGGCCACCATGGGGGTCGTACAACTTGCCGTCATTATCCATTGCCATCGCATTGATAGTGAGGTCACGACGGATCAGATCGTCTTCTAATGTGACACTTTGATCGAAAAAGCAATCAAAGCCAGTGTAGCCTGCGCCAGATTTTCTTTCGGTTCGTGCAAGGGCATGTTCTTCTTTGCTTTTAGGGTGTAAGAACACAGGAAAATCTTTTCCGACGGCAGTATAGCCTTGGCTAAGCATGATTTCCGGCGTTGCTCCAACTACAACCCAGTCTTTGTCGTAGCTGTCTATTCCAAGCAAATGATCTCGAACTGCTCCACCAACTAAATAAACTTGCACGGATTACCTCTTAATTTATCGATCTGACGTTGGACATTGTAGCAAGCAATGGTACTTTTCTTTACTTCTAAAAGAACTTAGCGCTTTGTTTAAGTCTAATAAGGAAATACCCGATTTGATTGAGGGTGGGTTTTAGCTGGAGATCCTAATGTATAAGGACTTTTTCGGGTTTGTTGAACTGCCATTTTCCATAGTTCCAAACTCGCGTTATCTGTATCTGAGTCAACGTCATAAAGAGGCGATTACGCATCTGCAGGCGGGGTTAGGCGATGGTGGTGGTTTTGCCATGCTAACCGGTGAAGTAGGGACAGGTAAAACCACGGTTGCTAAAGCCATGCTGGCAAACTTGGATGAGAATACGAAAGCGGGCTTGATCCTTAATCCGACCTTCTCAAGCCGCGATTTACTTGAAGCCATTTGTGACGAGTTCAAAGTCACCTACCCCGAAGAAGCGAGCCTCAAGCAGCTTAACCAAGCGATTCATGATTACTTATTGCGCAATCATAAAATGGGCTGGACGACCTTATTGGTGATTGATGAGGCTCAGCACTTAGCCGCTGATGTGCTTGAACAGCTTCGCTTATTAACCAACTTAGAAACGGACACCAGAAAGCTCCTCAAAGTGCTGTTAGTTGGTCAGCCAGAGCTGCAACGCTTGCTGCAAACCACTCAATTGCGTCAACTTGCTCAACGGATTACTGGTCGATATCACCTGCTACCACTTGATGAGAAAGAGACTGCGGACTATATTACTTTCCGCCTGCATACTGCTGGTGGTGATAAACAGTTGTTTGACCGTAGCTCGACCAAATTGATTGCTAAGTACAGTCACGGCATCCCACGCTTGATTAACCTGATTTGTGATAAGTCGTTAAACCTGAGTTACCACAAAGGTAATGTTGTGGTTGATAAGCAAACAGTACATCAGGCTTGTGAAGAGGTGATGCAGTTCCAAGCCGAAATTTACCAGCAAGACCAGCCTGTCCGTCGTAGCTTTGAATGGCCTACTTGGGGCTCTGCTGCGATTGGCGTGTTTGCCGCGGTAGGTATTGGTTGGGCAGTGATGCAGAAAATGCCATCTCAAGTTAGTACCAGTATCCAATCTAACCCCATTCAAGTTGCTCAGACGACATCGCAACCTGTAATCGCAGAGATGAACGAGCAACTCACCAGTGAACAACGCAATATGCTCTTAGAGCAGACGCAATCGAACTTGGCAGTTAATGAACTGTACAAGTTGTGGGGCTATCGTGCCTCTGTTCGTGACAACTTGTGTTTGTCCGAACCGCAATCAACCATGCGTTGTGAGCGTAAAATGGCAACGTGGCCGTTGTTAGTGCAACAAAATCGCCCTGTCATCTTAGAGCTGAATTACCAAGGGCAAGTGGGTTACGTCCTGTTGTACGCGATTGGAAATGACAAGGTGGAAGTCCTTAATGGTAGCCAACGTTTGCGATTGCCTGTTTCATGGCTTAAACCATTGTGGCAGGGCAATATCATTGAATTGTGGCAAGCTCCTCTGAGAGAGACCCTACGTTTAGATATGGAAGGTCCAGCAATTGAAGTATTGGATACCCTTCTCGCTCAAGCGGTGAATGAACAGCCATTAGGCACGGACATCTTTGATGCTGCATTAAAAGAGCGAGTGGAATTGTTCCAGCGTTGGCAGGGCATTGGCGTTGATGGTATTGCCGGTCAAAGAACTTTAGAGCGCTTACAGCAGAGCGTGCAAACTGATGCTCCTGCCTTGAAACAGATTAAAGAGGAGGGCGCATAATGTCAGTCATGAAGCATGTGGGGCTCTTTTTATTGCCGGTAAGTATTACGGCAGTCGGTGCTGCTTGGTATTTGGACTTATTTGCTCAAGAGGGCATAGCTCCAGCGGCAACAGAGATACAAGCACAAGCAACCAATGCATTGGTCGAGCTTAAACCTATGACTAACTTTGAAAGCTTGAGTTATCCTGAAGAGCCCCAATTGGCGCAGCTTCAGCGTGAATGGCCAACAGCAGAGCTCTCACAGGACATTGGTACCTTTATTGGTGAAGAGTATGCGAGTAATGACGCCGTTCCTGGTGAGCAAGAGCTACTCAACGAGCCTCAGAAAACAGTAAAAACAAGCCCTACAATGCGAAGTGGTGATGACCTTGGTCTGTCTTTAGATGATCTTGATTTGTCCTCATTGTCGCCTGACCTTGCTTTGAAAGTAGAGAACGCGCTTGCGAACGATGACCAGCCATCGACAAACGATAGCTCGTCTGTTGACGATTTAGAGCGAGAAGCTCAACAATGGCATGGTCGTTTGCCTGCTCTTAACTTACAAACTCACATGTACTCAAGTGATGTGAAGCGACGTTGGGTGAAAATTAACAATGTTGAGTACCACCAAGGCGATGTTGTCGATGGGCAAGTGACCTTAAAAGAGATCCAACCTCAAGCGGTCATTGTTGAATTCCAAGGCGAGCAGATCCGTATCCCTGCTTTGTATGAATGGAAAGGCTAGAGGCATCCTATCGTTTCTTTCTCTGTGTCATTCAGGACGAGACACAGACAAAACAAAAAAGCCAGTCGAGTTCGACTGGCTTTTCTTTTACCGATTCAGAGTAAGGTGATTACGCCCAACCTGCTGGTGATTTCTTTCTACGTGGGATGATATGAGGAAGAATCAAACCAAACAGTAGACCTAGACCTGCAACACCACCACCGTAAGTAAAGTACTTCAGTAACATGTCGTCTTTTTGTGTGTCTAGTTTGGCGCGAAGTTCGCGGTTCTCTGTTTCAACAGAAGTAAGCTGGTCGCTGATTTCAGAGTATTTCTTCTCTAGATCAGAAATTTGTTGGTTGCGTGTTTCTAGTGACGTTACTAGACCCGCTTTTTCTGTGTCTGAGTTCTGGCGTGCGTTTGCCAGTTGCTCTTTCACTTCTTTCAGTTCTTTCTCAACGCGAGGAAGGCGGATTGCCATGCTCTCTTGGTTAGTTACAAACTTGCTTTGAACCCAGCCAGTACGACCGCGCGCATCACGGATTTGGGTGTAACCCGTGTCTTTGTTTGTTTGAAGAAGTTGTACTTTAGAGCCTGCGTTAACACTACCCATGATACGGTAAGTGTTGTTTGGACCAGAGTGCATGAAAGTGAATAGGTCATCAGAAATATAACGGTCTGCCGCTAGTGCCGCTGGCGCTGCTAGCAAAGTAAACAAAACCGTGATGATTAGTTTTTTCACAGTAAATCCCTTAACGATTTTCTTGGATACAGCTTTGGCACCGAATTATTGGAGCCGGAAATAGACGAATATTATGCAGTTTCAAACTTGGGTGCAACAAAGAAGGGAGGCAAAGCCTCCCTTTCTGTGCGTTTGAGTCAATAATGACAAAGCGTTTACATTGTATTGACCCAGCGCTTCGCGCTAAAGCAGTGTTACGAGAACATCGCTTGGATGCCGTAGAAGAATACGACTGCTAGTAGTGCACCAGCAGGTAGCGTAACGATCCAAGATGCAACGATGTTACGAACTACGCCCAAGTTAAGGGCTGCAATACCACGAGCGAAACCTACACCTAGAACCGCACCAACCAGTGTTTGCGTTGTAGAGATAGGTAGACCTGTACCTGACGCTAGAACTACTGTACATGCTGTTGCTAGCTGAGCAGCAAAGCCACGGCTTGGTGTTAGTTCAGTGATACCAGTACCAACAGTTGCCATTACTTTGTGACCTAGTGTTGCTAGACCAACAACGATACCAAAACCACCTAGAGGAAGAATCCACCATGCGATTGAGCTTTTCGTTGTGATTTCACCCATGTGCTCAACAGTTGATACAACTGCAGACAGTGGACCGATCGCGTTAGCTACGTCGTTTGAACCGTGAGCGAATGCCATAGCACACGCTGTGATAACCATTAGTACGCTGAAGATACCTTCTACGCCAGCAAAGCTGCGGTCTTCTTCACGGTTAGCAAATTTCTTCTGAATGTAGAAGTAACCGCCAGCCATTACTGCTGCAGATACGACTGCTGCCCACATCCATGCTTCACCGTTGCTAAGGTGTAGACCTACGTGTTTCAGACCTTTCTTGATAGTTACAAGTGCAATCACCATCGTCGTGATGAACATGTAAACTGGAACGAAACGTTTTGCGTTGAATAGTGGGTTCTCAGTATCAAAGATCAGACGCTGTGCGCTGACAAAAATGACGTAAGCAAAGAAGCCTGAGATAACCGGAGTAATAATCCAGCTACCGACAATCCCTTGTACACTGCTCCAATCAACTGCTTCAGTACCTACAGACACACACGCAAAACCGATGATTGCACCGATGATAGAGTGAGTAGTCGATACTGGCCAGCCCATGTAAGAAGCAAGTAGAAGCCAAGTACCAGCCGCAAGAAGTGCTGACATCATGCCGTAGACAAGAATATCAGGTTGGCTAGCAAATAGAGATGTTTCGATAACACCTTTACGGATAGTGTCGGTTACTTCACCGCCTGCAAGGTATGCACCCGCAAATTCAAAGATCATCGCAATGATGATTGCTTGTTTTACGGTTAGCGCTTTTGAGCCAACAGATGTACCCATAGCATTAGCAACGTCGTTCGCGCCAATACCAATCGCCATCATGAAACCAAAAATCGCTGCAACAATAATCAGGACAGTGCCGTAGTTCGCAAGGATATCCATCGTAATACCTAGTTGTTTTATAACAAGCGGAGCAAAATTTTGCGCGCGTCAGCCCATAAGACGGTGAATTTTGTCATCGTCCATCTGACACGCGTGAATAATGCTCTTCGTTATGTCGTTAACTTATGTTTTAAGATCGAGATAGCATGACTTCCAAACGAGCACCTACGCGCTGCGCTTGGTCGGCAATACCACCTACCCATTCAAGAATCTTGTACAAGAACATGACATCGATAGGGTTCATGTCAGATTCAATCACCATCAGTTGTTGGCGAAGTTCAATCTGCATTGCATCGGTATCATCTTCAATTACGTCCAATTGATGAATCATTTCAGCAACGAGCGTTACTTCACGGCCTTTGAAGCCGGTCTCTAGAAGTTCATCAAGTTCGTTAATTACTTTTTGCGCCTGATCAGCCGCATCAAGACAACGTTGAACGTATGCGAGGAAGTTTGGTTGGAGAGCCTCAGGAATGACAAGTTGACGACCATATACACGGCCAGCAATGTCTTTTGCCAGGTTAGCAAGTTTGTCTTGTTGAGTTAGAAGCTCAAGCATGTCAGTACGATCGACTGGCATAAACAAACCGCGAGGCAGTTTTAGACGGATTTCACGTTTTAGCACGTCCGCTTCTTTCTCTAGGTGAGAAATTTGAGCACGGATTTCAGATGCTTTTTCCCAGTCACCCTTTGAAGATACTTCAAAGAACTTAACCAGGTGTGAACAACATTCGTTGACACACACAACGTGGCGCTGCAAAGGCTTAATTGGGGACTTTGCAAATAACCCCATAATTGTATTTACTGGCATGGTCATTCAACCTAATAACTATAACCTTAAAAAAACATACACCATTTCTTGGCGAAATGTTGAACGATGGCTATAAAGGCGCGCATGTTAACGCATTAAATCGCTCATTAAAACTGTTTTAGATCATCATTCGGGTGATATTTCTTTCTTGCCGTGTGAGAAATTAGGCAATATCCTGTTTCTATCTGCTTTGAAAGGTATAGCTATGGAAACCGAGATAGAACTGAAGTTTTTTGTTTCTCCTGAATTTTCAGAGACTTTAAGAGCTAAAATTTCCGAAACAAAAGTACTTCAGCACAGTAGTCGTGATTTGGGTAACACCTACTTTGATACCGCTGATAAATGGTTAAGAAAGCACGACATTGGTTTAAGAATTCGCCGTTTTGATGATGTTTTTGTCCAGACTGTAAAAACAGCAGGACGCGTTGTTGCAGGCCTTCATCAAAGACCAGAATACAATGCTGAGCACACCAGTAATGAGCCGGACCTCACGCTTCATCCTTCTGATATCTGGCCTTCTGGCAAAGATGTCGCTACGCTACAAGCGGAACTGACGCCGCTCTTTTCTACCAACTTTACTCGTGAACAATGGTTGATTGGGATGCCTGATGGTAGCCAAATCGAAGTTGCGTTCGACCAAGGAGCTGTGATTGCTCAAGGTACGGATGGAGAAGAGAAGCAAGATCCTATCTGTGAAGTTGAATTAGAGCTGAAATCGGGTCAGACAGATGCTTTGTTTACCCTTGCTCGCAGTTTGTGTGAAGCAGGTGGTATGCGCCTTGGTAACCTGAGTAAAGCTGCGAAAGGCTATCGCTTAGCCAGTGGTTACGCTGGTGATGAAGTCAAACCACTAGCATTAGTGGACAGCACGAAAAACGACACAGTCGAGTACTGCCTGATTAATTCGCTAGAGCATGCGCTATCGCACTGGCATTACCATGAGCAAATCTACACTGAGCGTGATTGCGTTGAAGCATTACGTGAAATCGTTAATGCGATTCGCTTTATCCGCCAGACATTTACTATCTTTGGCAGCATGGTGCCGCGTCGAGCAAGTGCAATTCTTCGCCAAGAAATGAAGTGGCTAGAAGAAGAGCTTGAATGGTTAGATGAACACGCTCACTTAGAAGAGTTGCTAGATGATAAAGGCAACGTGCTGCGCAAACTTGATGCGCGTAAGTTCCTTGTTTCTGAGTTGACACAACAACTGGGCGAGTTGCCAAGCCGCGAAGCGGTGTTAGAGCTATTAAGCTCTGCACGTTACACCGGTTTGTTATTGGATTTGAGCCGTTGGATTCTGACGCGTGGTTGGCAGCCATTTTTGGATGATAAAGCGCGCGAAAAGATGTCGAGCAACATTCAACCTTTCTCAGTGAAGCAGTTGGATCGCACTTGGGCTGAGCTGATGGAAGCTTTCCCCGCAGAGCGAGAACTCTCGGCTCAAGAGTACGTGGATCAGCGATACCGTCTTTTACGTAACTTGTACACCGGTATTGGTTTTGCGAGCTTGTACGATGCAGAAGAGCGCAATACCTTCCGTTTACCATGGGCAGACCTAGTGCATGGTATCGACGACCTGCTTATGCTTAATCACCTTCTGCCATTAATTGGCATGTTAGAAGGGGAAGAACAAGAGCAGTTAGAGCGCTGGCTGCACCGCCAAGAACGTTCCATCCTGCATGCTATGGATCAGACTCGCGCAATCAGTGTTGAAGTCGAGCCATACTGGCAAGAATAAGAGCAAAAAATAGGACCCTCTGGTCCTATTTTTTTGTCTGTTGTTTTTGCTCTCGCAGTTCATCTTCGATGGACTGCAGTCGATTTAAGATCTGCTCCTGCCTTTCTAATACTTGCTCCAAGAGCTTCTCTTTATTCTTAGAACGATTGTCCTGTTGTCTGGTCGGTGCGGTTAGGATCGACGTGATCAAACCTGAAATCATACCGAAGATGCCGACACCACAAATGATGATCAGTACGGCAAGCAGCTTGCCTCCTGTCGTGACTGGATAGTGGTCGCCGTAGCCAACGGTCGAAATAGTGACAAATGCCCACCACAAAGCGTCTGTTCCTGTTTGAATATTGGCTTCAGGGTTTTGCCCTTCAATAAACAACATGGCGCTAGAACCAAGAGTGATGAGAACCACCATTAACAGCAGAATAGACGCTAATGTAGTTTCACGGCGGTTTTGCTTGAGCTGGAAAAGAATGAACTTTGAAGAGCGTAAGACCAGAATGACACGCAGGATGTGAAATAAGCGAGCAAAGCGCAAAGGCTCAATCATTGGGATGCTCGCCACAAAATCAATCCAGTGATGCTTGATAAATGACCAACGATCTGTGGCTCGGATCAAATCTACGATGAGCTGCAGTAGAAAAATACTACAGATTATAAAATCCAGACCGATAAGAACTTGACGGGTTTCGTGATCAAGTGGGAAAAACAACAGGCCTGAGATCACAAATAGCGCCATAAAGGACAATATTAGTGATAGCAACCCCATCGGTTTGGTGCTGTCTTTGATATCATAGTTTTTCATACGAAGCTCGAAATAAATCGCGCAACCAGAGCCAATCGCGCGCATAACTATAAGTAATACAAAGACTATATAAGACTCGGTGGAGAACTGACAATGGAAAAGCTGGCATTTAAGCCGTGGGAAAGGGTGATATCCGACATCAAGCTCGTTCCGAAAATGGTCATGTTGATGGTATTCAGCACCATCTTGATTGTGGCAAAGCAATTGTGGGACGCAAGTACCTTCTACAACTCATTACTTGCAGCAACGCAAAATGAACAAGTTGCCCAACAGCACTATGAAGCCTACTTAACACAAGTGGCTTGGCAAACTGCATTGTTGATTGTGGTGTTTGTGGTGTTACTGCTTGCAGCAGCTCGTGTCATGCTACGACAAACACAATATTTGAACGATGCAATCAAGTTAATGGCAAGCAAAAACCTTTCTGTGCCATTTGGTATGGATTGTAAAGACGAATACGGTGACGTAGCGCGTGAGCTAGAGAAAACCCGTCGTCAGTTGCATGATGTCATCCAAATGCAGATCAACGCATCTGATGAGCTTGCAACGTTGACCGAAGTGATGACATTGAGTATGTCGGAAACGAAAGAGTCGGCACAAGAAGAGTTCAACGAGATCGATCAACTTGCTACCGCAATGAGTGAGATGTCATCGACAGTTCAAACGGTTGCGGATCATGCGCAGACGGCATCTTCATTGACCGAGCAGGCATCAACGCAAGCCGTGACTGGTCAGCAGTTCTTGCAGAAAACGGTCTCTAAGATGAGTGAACTGTCTTCCGATATCGCGTCTTCGGCAAGTGCCGTTAACCAAGTAGAAGAGCGTGTTGACGCAATTGGTAGTGTCGTTGGCACCATTCAAGGTATTTCTGAGCAAACTAACTTGCTTGCACTGAATGCGGCAATTGAAGCGGCGCGAGCTGGTGAAGCTGGTCGCGGCTTTGCTGTCGTTGCAGATGAAGTTCGTAACCTTGCACAACGCACTCAGCAAGCAACCGTTGAAATCCAAGAGATGATTACTCAGCTTCAATCAAGTGCCACCTCAGCAGTGGAATTGATGGAGAAAAGTGTTGTTGAAGCAGCAGAAGGGGTAGAGCTGGTATCAAATGCTGGTAGCGAGTTGGATGGCATTGTTGGGCAGGTGACGCAGATTAACGACATGAACTTCCAAATCGCAACGGCGTCAGGCCAACAAAGCAGCGTTGCAGAGGAAATGAGTCAAAACTTAACCAACGTTCGTGAGCTTGTTGAAGCTTCAGTAGTGGTCGTGACCGAGCTATTGGAAACCTCTGAGATGATGCAAAGCAACGCCGAAGAGCTAGATAAGAAGATTAAATCTTTCGAAGTCTAGTTTCTGTAAGCTTTGATAAAACGCCCACAAACCTTTTGTGGGCGTTTTTATTTATGCCAACTCTGGTATAAAAGAGTGTATACCTCTCAAACCACAGTGCTTTTCAAACAAGGAAGAAAAATGCAGCTGCCTTCGTCACTGATTTCTGTCGCGGATTCCGCGGTTCAAAATGCTGAGCAAGCGGGATACTTTCAACAATGGCCTACCGAGATTGCCGAACAGTTTCGTTTTGTGTCTGGTCTAAGTAAGTTCATTACCGAAGCGATTCACCGTGATGAGAAACTCGCGCAAGACTTGCCAAACATGCTGGCAGAAAATAGTCGACAACAAGCGTATCGTGTTCGTCTAGCGGAGCTGTTGGCTGGATGCCAAGATGAGATGGCTGGGCATCGTGTGCTGCGTCAGTTCCGTAACCGCGAAATGGTTTACATTGCGTGGAAAGACTTCACCCATACTTGGACGTTAGAAGAATCGCTTTGTCATTTGTCTCAACTGGCTGAAGCGATGATCTTCGAAACTTATCAATGGCAATACAAGATTTGCTGTAATGAGTGGGGCACGCCAACCAATGCCGAAGGTGAAGCGCAGCCTATGCTGATCATCGGCATGGGTAAACTTGGTGGCGGCGAGCTGAACTTCTCTTCTGATATCGATCTGATTTTTACTTATCCAGAAAACGGTGAGACACAAGGCGCGCGCCGCAGCATTGCTAATGCGCAATTCTTTACCCGTTTAGGGCAGCGCATCATTAAAGCGCTCGACCAACAAACCTTTGACGGCTTCTGTTACCGTGTAGATATGCGTTTGCGTCCGTTTGGTGAGAGTGGTCCGTTGGTAATGAGCTATGCGGCACTAGAGGATTACTACCAAGAACAAGGAAGAGATTGGGAACGTTACGCGATGATCAAAGCGCGTGTGATGGGCAGTGAAATGTATCCGCAATATCAAGAGTTGCGCCAGATGCTGCGTCCGTTTGTTTTCCGCCGTTATATCGACTTCAGCGCGATTCAATCCCTGCGCCGCATGAAATCAATGATCAGCAGTGAAGTGCGCCGTCGCGGTTTGAGTAACAACATTAAACTGGGTGCTGGCGGCATTCGCGAGATTGAGTTTATCGCTCAAGTGTTCCAGTTAATTCGTGGTGGTCGTGAACCTTCTTTACGTGGTCGTGGTTTACTAGAAACTTTGAATGCCATTGGTGAGCTAGGTCAGCTGACTCAATCAGAGGTTGATAATCTTGAAGCTGCCTATAAATATCTGCGCCAGCTAGAAAACCTGTTGCAAGCCATGGCAGATAAGCAAACGCAAACCTTGCCGGATTGTGAAGATGAGCAATTGAAACTTGCTACGGCGATGCGTTTTGAATCTTGGGATACGCTCATTGCTCAAACCCAACAACACATGGCAAATGTCCACAAGGTGTTTGAAAGCTTAATCGGAGATGACGAAGAAGATGAAACAGAAGCGGTGGCTCGTCATTTCCACGAATTGTGGGACATGGCGACCAAACAAGATGTGCTTGAACACGTTCTACAAGAGGACATTAAAGCTGAAAATTCACAAGAGTTAGCAAAAACCATCATGCAGTTCAAAGCGGACTTGGCAAAGAAAACACTTGGACCGCGTGGTCGTGAAGTGCTGACTAAGTTGATGCCTAAAGTCTTTGATGCGGTATTTGCCCACCCAGATGCGCAATTCGGCTTGCCACGTGTTTTGCACTTGTTGCACAACATCTGTACTCGTACAACGTATCTTGAATTGTTGGATGAACATCCGGCAGCCTTGGTACAACTGGTTCGTTTATGTACCGCCAGTCCTATGATTTCAGAGCAGCTATCGCGTTACCCAATTCTCCTTGATGAGTTGATCGACCCTCAGCATCTGTACAACCCAATTCCACTTGATAGCTACCGAACAGAGCTACGTGATTTCCTTGCCCGCATCCCTGAGGATGATATGGAGCAGCAGATGGAAGCGCTGCGCCAGTTTAAGCAAATCTGTATCTTACGTATTGCAGCGGCAGACATTGCAGGTGTATTGCCCGTCATGAAAGTGAGTGACCACTTAACGTATTTGGCGGAAGCGATCGTTGAAGCGGTAGTGAACCAAGCGTGGCTGCAAGTGTCGGAAAAGTATGGCGAGCCAACGCATGTGAAAGATCGTGAAGGCAAAGGCTTCGCCGTGATTGGTTACGGGAAAGTCGGCGGCTGGGAACTGGGTTATAACTCAGACCTTGATATTGTGTTCATGCACGATTGCCCAGTTAACGTTTATACCGATGGTAAAAAAGAAATCGATGGTCGCCAGTTCTATCTTCGTTTAGCGCAGCGCATCATCCATATTTTCTCAACTCGTACAGCATCAGGCATTCTGTACGAAGTGGATACTCGCTTACGCCCATCTGGCGCTTCAGGCTTATTAGTCAGCCCAACAGATGCATTTGATGATTATCAACATAAAGATGCCTGGACGTGGGAGCATCAAGCTCTTGTGCGTGCTCGTATGATTTATGGTGATGAGCCTTTGGCGATCGCCTTCCATAACACTCGCCATGATGTGTTGTGTAAACCGCGTGACCAAGACACGTTAAAGAAAGAAGTGGTCGATATGCGTGAGAAAATGCGTGACCATCTTGGCGGGAAAAAGTCCGGTCGTTTTATGCTTAAGCAAGATAATGGCGGCATTACCGATATCGAATTTCTCGCTCAATACCTTGTGCTCAACTACAGTCACAGTAAGCCTAAGCTCATTCGCTGGTGCGATAATGTACGTATTTTTGAAACTCTAATCGCACAAGGTGTCATGGAAGAAGATCAAGCGATGCAACTGACACGCGCATACACATCAATGCGCGATGAAACTCATCGTCGAAACTTGCTTAACTTAGATGCCGATGTGGCAGAAGAGAAATTTATTGTGGAGCGAGAGTGGGTGAAGCAAGCATGGAATCAATGGTTTGCCTAAGCAGAAGTAGTACACAAGGTTCAGCCTAGAAAAAGGCTGTGTTAAACTCACCACGATTTAATTTTTGGAGACCAATAATGAAACCAATTCTACCTGATTACAACAGCGCTGGTGTGCTTATCATCGGCGATGTCATGCTAGATCGTTACTGGTATGGCCCGACTGGACGTATCTCTCCTGAAGCGCCAGTACCTGTTGTGAAAGTAGAAAATAATGAAGAGCGTCCGGGTGGTGCTGCGAACGTGGCAATGAATATTGCTTCACTTGGCGGTCACGCTCACATTGTTGGTCTAACGGGGATGGATGAGCCAGCGAAAGTTCTGACTGAAACGCTGAACTCGCTAAAAGTAAAATGCGATTTCGTCGCGCTGCCTGATTACCCAACCATCACTAAGCTACGTGTGATGAGCCGTGGTCAGCAATTGATTCGTCTGGATTTTGAAGACAAGTTCGAAAACACCGATGCTGAACCTGTGTTATCTCGTATGGAAACTGCTTTGCCAAGCGTGAAAGCTGTGATCATGTCTGATTACGCGAAAGGTTCGTTAGAGCATGTACAGGCTTACATCCAGAAAGCACGTGCTGCGAATATCCCAGTCTTCATCGACCCGAAAGGCGCAGACTTCGAACGCTACCGTGGTGCAACGCTACTGACACCAAACATGAAAGAGTTTGAAGATGTTGTTGGTAAGGTGAAGTCAGAGCAAGAGCTGGTAGAAAAAGCGTTAGCACTAGTAGAAGAGTTCGAGTTTGAAGCTCTATTGGTAACGCGCAGTGAAAATGGTATGACGCTGATCCGCCGTGGTCAGGAACCATTCCATCTACCGACTCAAGCAAAAGAAGTCTATGACGTAACTGGTGCGGGCGATACGGTGATCTCTGTATTGGCGGCTTCTGTTGCCGCAGGCAAATCATTTGAAGAAGCTTGTGCTCTAGCCAATGCAGCGGCAGGTGTTGTGGTTGGTAAATTGGGTACCTCAACGCTTTCTGAAATTGAGCTGGCAGAAGCCATTCACGGTAGCCAAGATACAGATTACGGTGTGATTTCAGAGCAAGCTCTGATTGAAGCCGTGAAGAAAGCACGAGCGAAAGGTGAGAAGGTTGTGATGACTAATGGTTGTTTCGATATCTTACACGCTGGTCACGTGTCTTACTTAAACCACGCCGCAGAACTCGGTGATCGCTTGATTGTTGCGGTAAACACGGATGATTCGGTAAAACGTCTAAAAGGTCCTGGTCGTCCAGTAAACCCAACCGATCGTCGTATGGCTGTGTTAGCTGGTTTAGGTGCTGTTGATTGGGTTGTGCCTTTCAGCGAAGACACGCCTCAACGCCTTATTTCGGAAGTACTACCAAGCTTGTTAGTGAAAGGTGGTGATTACAAGCCTGAAGAGATCGCTGGTGGTAAAGAAGTGATTGCCGCAGGCGGTGAGGTTCGCGTGCTGAACTTTGAAGATGGTTGCTCAACTAGCGAAATCATCAATGCCATCAAAGGCGGTAAAGGCTAAGCCTTCCTTGCTTTCGATTCTTAAAGAAAAGGTCGCTCTATGGGCGACCTTTTTTGATCGTAATTGTTTTTTGGAATGTAATGCTTAGCAAAATAGCTCGCAATAAAAAAACGCCAGTTGAAAGCTCAACTGGCGTTTTATGCATTATACCCAAGTCATTCTCGCTGAACTAAGCTGGGTATACATGAGACATTTATTTTGCTGGCTTAAGACCTGCATCAACATCTAGGATATCTTGCTCGCTCAGTGTACCTACCGCTTGGCGTAGCTGAAGACCAGCAAGAATGTAGTTGTAACGTGCGTCTGACAAGTTCTTGTTTGCATCGTATAGACGGCGAGTTGCGTCTAATACGTCAACGATAGTACGAGTACCTACATCGAAACCGGCTTCTGTCGCTTCTAGTGCAGATTGCGCTGACACTACAGACTGTTCGTACGCTTTTAGTGCGCCGATAGAAGCGTTGATGTTGTTGTTTTGCGCACGCACTTCTTTCACAACACTACGGTATTCTTTTTCCAGCTCTTCGCTTGCTGATACATAGCCGTATTCTGCTTGTTTCACTTCAGACGTTGTACGACCACCAGTGTATAGAGGAACTGCTAAGTTAACACCGACTTTGAAACCGTCAGTCGTGTTATCTGTAACACTTTCAGATGTATCTGCGTAGTTGTAGCCACCGTCTAGCGAAAGCGTTGGCAGGTGACCGGAGCTTGCTAGTGAGATGTTATCGCGCGCGATGTCTTGTCCGATACGTGCAGATAATAGACTTAGGTTGGTTGTCTTCGCTTCTTCAATCAATGTTTCAGCAGCTTCAGAAGAGCGGCTTGCAGAGAAGCGAGCTGTATCTAGAACGTTTAGGTTCTTGTGCTCTTGACCTGTAATCTCACGTAGCGATTCGTAGCTGTTGATTAGCGAGTTTTCCGCCAATACTTCGTCTGCAAGTACAGCATCGTATTGTGCTTGCGCATCGTGTACGTCAGTGATTGCTGACAAACCAACTTCAAAACGTTGTTTAGTTTGCTCTAGTTGGCGACCAACCGCTGCTTTTTCTGCACGAACGAACACTAGGTTGTCTTGTGCACGTAGCACTTCGAAGTACGCTTGAGAAACTCGAAGGATCAAACCTTGTTGTGTTGCGGCATAGTTTGCGTCGGCACGACGAGCTGTTTTCTCTGCGGTATCAAGCGTGATCCAAGATGCACGGTTGTATAGCTCTTGTGTAAAACCAACACCTGCTGACAGTACATTTTCGTCAGTAGACGTTTTTCCGCCTGCATCTAGATCTCTGTCGCCACGAGTGATGTCGTAGCCTGCTGTCAAGTTGATCTGTGGTAGTAGGGCACTGCGGCTAGAGTTGATTGCTTCAAAAGCTTGATCACGCTGCGCTGCTACACTGAGCAATTGAGGATCATTTTGTTTTGCTAAGTCATAGATTTCAGCAAGAGAGTCTGCCCATGCAGATGTACTCATACTGCCTAGCGCTGCACTGATAAATAGTGGAAGCAGTTTTTTCATTTTCTATTCCCGCGGTCTATAGATTGGTTAATTCTCAGTAGTTTAACTCAATTTGGACGATATTTACTCGAAACTTTGCACTTTTTTACACGTAATTATCCAGTTGTGCAATAAATAAATGAGAATTGCTTAAAATAATTTATAACTATTGTACAAAAAGTTGAGCCAAGTCCTTTGAGCAAGCGAATAACAATGAGTAAACTACAAGATTCACTCAGAGAGGTGTTGAATGCAACAGTGTGACAAGCAACAGAATGATTTTACTCCCCAAGATGTGGAAATAATCTCAAAAGAAACCGTATTTAAAGGCTTCTTTAAAATGGTGAAATACCGTTTTAAGCATAGATTATTCGCCGGTGGCTGGAGTGGGATTGTCGAACGAGAAATGTTCGAACGTGGTCATGCTGCAGCCATGCTCCCGTATGACCCCGTGACTGACCAAGTCGTGATCATCGAACAGATCCGCGTTGGAGCATTAGAGCATTCGCACCCATGGCAGTTCGAAATTGTTGCTGGCATGATTGATCGAGATGAATCAGCAGAAGCTGTGATTCGTCGAGAAGCAGAAGAGGAAGCGGGCATTCAAGTAGGACGTGTTGCTTCGGTTACCTCTTATTATCCCTCTTCGGGCGGCTGCTCAGAGAAGCTTGATGTGTTCATTGGTGAAGTCGATGCATCTAAAGCGCATGGCATTCATGGTTTAGACTATGAGAATGAAGATATTCGAGTCCATGTAATGAGCCGTGAAACTGCGTATCAGTGGGTGAAAGATGGCAAATTTGAAAATGGTGCTTCAATCATTGCGCTTCAATGGTTGCAGTTAAATCATCAAGAATTGACATCACAATGGGGTAAATCCCCTATGGTGGAGAGTAAGTAATGGCGCAAGTAGCTGAAAAGCAAAGATACCATGTCGACTTAGCAGGTCTTATGAGAACTTATGAGACCAACTATGCGAAGTTGAACGCTTTGCTGCCTGCCTCTGCCGAAGTTGGTGACGTACGCTGTTATCAGGCGGCGAATATGGTTTATCAACTGACCGTGAATGAAATCACAAAATACACCACAGTTGTTGAGATATGTCAGAGTGATGAAACACCAGTGTTTCCTTTACCGACGATGTCTGTCAGGCTTTATCACGATGCGAGAGTAGCTGAAGTATGCTCAAGCGGAGAGTTTTCTCGCATTAAAGCTAAATATGATTATCCCAACGACCAGTTGATGCAGAAAGATGAAAAGCATCAGCTTAATACGTTTCTTGGTGAATGGCTGACATTCTGTTTACGAAGTGGCATTAGTAGAACGCCGCTTGCCTTCAATTGATTGTCACGTCACTAAGGAAAAATAACAAAAAACTATATAGTGGACGAATCAGGTTTTCATTTTGCAACCATCTAGTGACAGCATAAAGCTATTACAAATCACGGATACTCATCTGTTTGAGGCAGATGAGGGCAGTTTGCTGAGCGTAAGAACCGCCGACAGCTTTGCAGCCGTGGTAAAAGAGATTCTTCATCGTCAAGTGCCATTTGAATACATCTTGGCTACAGGCGACATTTCACAAGATCATAGTGCAGAGTCATATCAGCGTTTTGCTGAGGGTATCTCGCCGCTGAAAAAAGATTGTTTTTGGCTTCCGGGCAACCATGACTACAAGCCAAACATGGGTAGTGTGCTACCATCCCCTCAAATTCAAGCTGTTGAACACCTAAAGCTGGGTGACCATTGGCAGGTAATTCTGCTGGATTCACAAGTGGTTGGCGTTCCTCATGGGCGATTAAGCGATCAACAACTGACTTTGCTTGAAGAAAAGCTCGCAGAAAATCCGCAGCGACATACGTTGGTGCTTTTGCATCATCATCCACTTTTAGTGGGCAGTGCTTGGCTAGATCAGCACACGCTGAAAGACGCAGAGGCGTTTTGGCAGGTCGTAGACCGATTTGACAATGTGAAGGGTATTCTCTGTGGTCATGTTCATCAGGATATGAACATTATTCACAAAGGTATTCGTGTGATGGCAACGCCTTCAACGTGTGTACAGTTCAAGCCGAACTCTGATGACTTTGCATTAGATACACAGTCTCCAGGCTGGCGGGAATTAGAACTACATAGTAACGGTGACATCTCGACACAAGTTAACCGTTTACCAGATGGTCAATTCCAGCCAGACTTTACCTCAAGCGGATACTAATCATTACCATGCCCGAACTTTATGTTCGGGCTTACTTTTTTACATGAGGCAACCATGAGTCAATCTTCTTTGCTGCTTTATATTCACGGTTTTAACAGCTCACCGCTTTCGATGAAAGCGAACTTAATGAAAGAGTATTGTGAGCAGCAGCGTCCAGATATAAAAGTCATCGTGCCTCAGTTACCATGCTTCCCTCAACTTGCTGCACAATGCTTGCTCGATATCATTGAGCAATACAAAGATGACTACAACATCGGCTTGGTGGGTAGCTCATTGGGTGGATACATGTCTACTTGGCTCAACGATAAGTTTGGTTTTAGAGCAGTGGTTGTTAACCCCGCGGTAAAGCCGTATGAGTTGCTGGTGGACTATTTAGGGGAGCAAACTAACCCCTACACGCATGAAACCTATACACTTGAAGCTTGTCATATTGACGAGCTAAAAGCTCTTGATGTACAAAGCATCGCGTCGCCTCAATCCTTTTGGCTTTTACAACAAACCGAAGATGAGGTTTTAGACTATCGCCAAGCCGTAGAAAAGTTCGCACAAGCGACGCAAACGGTAGAAGAGGGCGGTGATCACAGTTTTGTAGGCTTTGAGCGTTATCCTGCTCAAATCATTGAATTCTTAAAACTGTAATACTAAAGAGACGGATTGGAATAGGCTCATAGTTTTTATTGATATATCCAACTGTTTCTTGACATAGTCGATATGCTTTCCGACTATGTTTTGCCAAAAAGATCTTAAGGGTATTTAAGCCCTGACTACTTTGTTATGCATCTTCTTTATCTTTAGATAAATGTGCAGACGGGGTAGCTTTTTCGTTTCTCGAGTACAGCTCGCGTGAATGCGAGGCTCGGGTTACAAGTAAACTTTGAGAACAATTCCGTATTATGACTGAACAATATAATGCTGGTGCCATTGAAGTACTGAATGGCTTAGAGCCAGTACGTCGCCGACCAGGGATGTATACGGATACAGCGCGCCCAAACCACTTGGGCCAAGAAGTTATCGATAACAGTGTCGATGAAGCGCTTGCCGGACATGCCTCAAAAGTACAAGTCATCCTACATGCTGACCAATCACTAGAAGTGATCGATGATGGTCGAGGCATGCCTGTTGATATACACCCAGAAGAAAAGGTATCAGGCGTTGAGCTGATCCTATGTAAGCTTCATGCGGGTGGTAAATTCTCCAACAAGAACTATCAATTCTCTGGTGGTTTGCATGGTGTAGGTATCTCTGTAGTAAACGCGCTATCAAAGCGTGTTGAAGTGACGGTTCGTCGTGACGGTCAAATTTATGAGATTGCTTTCGAGCATGGTGACAAGGTTTCTGACCTAACTGTCACAGGGACATGCGGTCGTCGTAACCGTGGTACCAGCGTGCATTTCTGGCCAGATGCAAAGTACTTTGATTCCGCAAACTTCTCTGTTACGCGTCTGGTGAACAACCTACGTGCGAAAGCAGTACTTTGCCCGGGTCTAGAGATTACGTTTACCGATAAAGTAAACAACAAAGACTACAAATGGCACTACGAAGATGGTCTTAAAGACTATCTAGCGGAAGGTGTGAAAGGTTATCCAGTTCTACCTGAAGAACCATTTACTGGTGAGTTCTCAGCAGAAACTGAAGCGGCAAACTGGGCGGTAATCTGGCAGCCGGAAGGCGGCGAGATGATCACGGAAAGTTACGTGAACCTTATCCCTACCGCTCAAGGTGGTACACACGTTAACGGTCTACGCCAAGGTTTGCTTGATGCGATGCGTGAGTTCTGTGAATTCCGCAATTTGTTACCTCGTGGTGTGAAGCTAACTGGTGATGACGTTTTCGACCGCTGTTCTTACGTCCTGTCAGTCAAGATCCAAGACCCGCAATTTGCCGGTCAAACCAAAGAGCGTTTGTCTTCTCGTCAAACGGCTGCCTTTGTCTCTGGTGTAGTAAAAGATGCATTCAGCCTATGGTTGAACGAAAAGCCACAACTGGCTGAGCAGTTAGCGGAAGTGTGTATAGCGAATGCCCACCGCCGTATGCGTGCTAGTAAAAAGGTTGTGCGTAAGAAGATTGCATCAGGTCCTGCTCTACCAGGCAAACTGACAGACTGTTCTGTGCAAGACCTCAACCGCACCGAAATCTTCTTCGTGGAGGGTGACTCGGCGGGCGGTTCTGCTAAACAAGCACGTGATCGTGAGTTCCAAGCGGTAATGCCACTGCGCGGTAAGATCCTAAACACGTGGGAAGTCTCTGCAGACCAAGTGCTTGCATCTCAAGAAGTGCACGATATCTCAGTTGCTCTGGGCATTGACCCAGACAGCGACAACCTAGACAGCCTTCGTTACGGTAAAATCTGTATCCTTGCCGATGCGGACTCGGACGGTTTGCACATCGCAACGCTGTTATGCGCGCTGTTCACTCGTCACTTCCGTGCGCTGGTTGAAGCTGGTCATATCTACGTCGCGATGCCGCCTCTATACCGTATCGACTGTGGCAAAGAAGTATTCTATGCCTTAGACGATGACGAAAAAGATGGTGTATTAGAGCGCTTGTCTAAGAAGAAAGCCAAAATCAACGTGCAACGATTCAAAGGTTTGGGTGAGATGAACCCACTTCAGTTGCGCGAAACGACCATGGATCCAAATACGCGTCGCTTGGTTCAGCTAACCATCGATGACTCGGCGGCGACCATGGAAATGATGGACATGCTGCTTGGTAAGAAACGAGCAGATGATCGTCGTTCTTGGCTGCAAAACAACGGCGATATGGCAGAGGTTTAACGGATGTCTACAGAAATTACTTACGATGGCGTTGAACAGTTGCCAATGCGCAAGTTCACCGAAGACGCTTATCTGAACTACTCGATGTACGTGATCATGGACCGCGCATTGCCATACATTGGCGATGGTCTGAAACCGGTTCAACGACGCATCATTTACGCAATGTCGGAGCTTGGTCTTTCGGCATCAGCAAAATACAAAAAATCCGCACGTACCGTTGGTGACGTGTTGGGTAAATACCACCCGCACGGTGACTCTGCATGTTACGAAGCGATGGTATTGATGGCGCAGCCATTCTCTTACCGTTACCCATTGGTTGACGGTCAAGGTAACTGGGGTGCGCCAGATGACCCGAAATCATTCGCAGCAATGCGTTATACCGAAGCAAAACTGTCTAAGTTTGCCGAAGTACTGTTAGGCGAATTAGGTCAGGGCACAGTTGAATGGCAACCTAACTTTGATGGCACGATGAAAGAGCCACAAATGTTGCCAGCACGTCTGCCTCATATTCTGCTAAACGGTGTAACCGGTATCGCGGTTGGTATGGCGACGGATATTCCACCTCACAACGTTCGTGAAGTGGCGGATGCGACCATTCATTTGATCGACAACCCGAAGGCGGAACTGCCTGATGTGATGCAGTTCGTTAAAGGTCCGGATTACCCAACAGAAGCGGAAATCATCTCGCCACAAGCAGATATTGAGAAGATTTACCGCAACGGTCGTGGCAGCATCAAGATGCGCGCGGTATGGCACAAAGAAGGTTCAGATATCGTAATCACTTCTTTGCCACACCAAGTATCAGGTGCAAAATTACTTGAGCAAATTGCTAACCAAATGCGTGCTAAGAAGCTGCCAATGGTTGACGATCTTCGTGATGAATCGGATCACGAGAACCCGACGCGTATCGTTGTGGTTCCGAAGTCAAACCGCGTTGATTGCGATCTGTTGATGAACCACTTGTTCGCTTCTACGGATCTTGAGCGCAGCTACCGCGTTAACTTGAACATGATTGGTTTGGATAACCGTCCTCAAGTTAAAGGTCTGGTACAAATTCTGTCTGAGTGGATCGAGTTCCGTCGTACGACTGTACGTCGCCGTCTACAACATCGCCTAGACAAAGTAATGGCTCGTCTACACATCTTGGAAGGTTTGTTGGTTGCTTACCTAAACCTAGATGAAGTGATTGAGATCATTCGTACTGAAGACGATCCAAAAGCAGTGCTGATGGAACGCTTTGGCATTACCGATATCCAAGCGGATGCAATTCTAGATACCAAACTTCGTCATCTAGCAAAACTAGAAGAGATGAAGATCCGTGGTGAGCAAGACGAGCTAGAGAAAGAACGTGAGAAGCTAGAACAGCTACTAGGTTCTGAGCGTCGTCTGAACACTCTACTGAAGAAAGAAATCAAAGCAGACGCAGAGAAATATGGTGATGACCGCCGTTCTCCAATGGTTGAACGTGCAGAAGCAAAAGCATTGACTGAACGCGACCTAGTACCAAGTGAGCCAATCACGGTTGTGCTTTCTGAGAAAGGTTGGATTCGTCACGCGAAAGGTCACGATGTGGATGCTGAAGGCTTGAGCTACAAGTCTGGTGACCAATACTTAGCACATGCGCGTGGTAAGAGTAACCAGCAAGCGGTGTTCTTTGGTAGTGATGGTCGAAGCTACTCACTTGAGTCGCATTCATTACCGTCTGCAAGAAGTCAAGGCGAGCCAATTACAGGTCGTTTGAATATCACCGCAGGCAGCAATATTCGCCAAGTGATCATGGGTGAAGAAGATCAGCTATGGCTGGTGGGTTCTGATGCTGGTTACGGCTTTGTGTGTAAAGGCTCAGATTTGCTATCTAAGAACCGCAGCGGTAAAGCATTGGTGACTCTACCTGCAAACTCTGAGGTGATGACACCAAAGACGATTGCAGACTTGGATTCAGATGAAATTCTAGCCATTACGAATCAAGGTCGTATGCTGTTGTTCCCAATCAAAGACCTACCGCAATTAGCGAAAGGTAAGGGTAACAAGATCATCAACATCCCAGCTGCGAAGGCGAAAGAACGTGAAGAGGTGCTTTCTCACTTGATGGCTCTGCCACAAGGTGCGTCTCTTACACTTTATGCGGGTAAGCGAAAGTTAGGTTTGAAACCTGCTGATCTTGAGAACTTCCGTGGTGAACGCGGACGTCGAGGCAGCTTGCTACCGCGAGGTTTGCAGCGCGTAACTCGAATTGAAATGGGTGGAAGCTCAGAGGTTTCAGAAGAGCCGAGCGATAGCGAATAACGCACAAACAAAAATCCCAGCCAATAGCTGGGATTTTTTTATGCTTCTTGTTTGTCTTCGGCGATGGTTACTTTCAAATTCATTTCTTTACCCTTGCGGATAATACCAACATCAACGCTGGTGCCTGGACGCAAGTCAGTAACAATATCCATCACACTTTGACGACCTTGCACCTTGGTTCCGTTAATGCTGATAATGATGTCCTGCTTTTCAAAGCCAGCCGCACTTGCAGGTCCATTTGGATCAATGCCTAGGACGACAATACCGCCAATGTGCTGGTTACCTAGTAAGCGGGCAGTAACCGCATTGATATCCTGTCCGTCAATACCAATGTAGCCACGGATCACGCGACCATCAGCAATGATCTTTTGCATGATCTTATTCGCCAGAGGAGCCGGAATCGCAAAAGAGATACCGTAGGTCTCAAGGTCTGTCGCCTGTTGGAATGAAGCCGTATTAATGCCTACCAGTTCACCTTGAGTGTTGACCAAAGCGCCGCCAGAGTTACCTTCGTTGATTGCCGCATCGGTTTGAATGAAGGCTTGACGACCATCGCTGATCGATGAGCGTCCTGTTGCTGAGATGATGCCAAACGTCGTGGTTTGACCTAAGTTGTATGGGTTTCCGATAGCCAGTACCACGTCACCAACCTGAGGTTTGTAATCAGGATTCAGTGGGATGACAGGTAAATTAGAACCTTCAACGCGTAAAATCGCGATATCTGTACGCTTGTCTGTACCGACCAACTGCGCTGCCGCAACACGACCATCTTGCAGTGCGACCACTATTTGGTCTGCTTGGGCGACGACATGATAGTTAGTAATGATGTAGCCTTTCTCGCTAACAATCACACCAGATCCCAAGCCCTGAGTTGAAAGCTTGCTTCGGTCGTTTTCAACATACTTGCGACTATAGATATTCACAACCGCTGGCGCTGCCTTTCTTACCGCTTGGTTAAAAGAGACTTCGAGCGAGGCGATATTGCTCGGCTGCGGATCGCTGAGTGCTGTAGGAATAACATTGCTGCGCAAAGATGGAACGGCGAGTAATACGATGATGGCAGTTGCTAAGCCTAAAAAGACAGAACGTAACAAAAAGCTAAGCATAACCTCTCCATGATTGAGCGCCCAATTGGCATAGAAAACTGAAGGATAGCATTACATTGAAAAATAACAAAAGGGCAAGACGTAATCGTCTTACCCTTTTATAAAACCATGACATACGAGGTAAAGTGTTCGAGCGTTTTCACGAATATCGATGTGGTTAACGCACGTTTACTTCAGCCTACGTGATTGCTGTTAACTCAACACGATTAGCGGATAACGAGGTAAACCGTTCGATCGCCGCGTTGAACGTTGATCGCGAGTACACCTTGATGCTTCTCTACAATCGCACGTAACTCCGCTAAGTTCTTCACGCGTTTACGGTTTACACCAATGATAATGTCGCCTTCTGCCAACTGATATTGTGCTGCTGGCGAGTTCTCAGCAACGCTCGTTACCTTCACACCTTGGATAGAATCACTTGGTGTCGTATTGCTAAGCTCAGCGCCTTTGAGTCCTTCATGTAGAGTCTCAGCCTTCGCTTTGACATTGGTTGATTCTCCCAAGGTCACATCAAAGCTCTTCTTCTTACCGTCTCGGACAACGCCAAGCGTGACTTTTTTACCAGCCCCTAAAGTTGCGACTTTCGCGCGAAGCTCGGCGAACGTATCAATCGCTTTGCCATTAATCGAAACGATGACATCACCAGCTTTTAGACCAGCCTTGTCAGCGGCGCTGTCCGGAACCACTTGACTAACAAAGGCACCTTTACTTGATTCATAGCCCAGAGCTTCTGCCAACTCAGAAGTGACTTCACCACCTTGAACACCAAGCATGCCGCGTTTTACTTCACCAAACTCCAAGATTTGATCAGTTAGGTTTTTCATCATGTTGGACGGAATCGCAAAGCCAATACCGACGTTGCCTCCGTTTGGACCAAGAATGGCGGTGTTGATGCCGATCAGTTCACCATTGAGATTAACCAAAGCGCCACCGGAGTTACCACTGTTAATTGCTGCATCGGTTTGAATGAAGTTTTCAAAGTTTTCGACATTTAAGCCGCTTCGACCCAGTGCAGAAACGATGCCGGATGTCACTGTCTGACCTAGACCAAACGGGTTACCAATGGCTACGGTAAAATCACCTACGCGTAGTTTGTCTGAATCCGCGACTTTAATTTGTGTCAGGTCTTTAGCTTTTTCGAGCTTAAGCAAGGCAATGTCTGACATCTCGTCTCCGCCGACGAGTTCCGCATCGTACTCTCTGCCATCATATAGACGGACACGAATGTCATCAGCGCCTTTGATGACGTGATAGTTCGTTACGATTTGACCTTTCTTAGCGTCAATAATGACACCAGAACCTAAACCTCGGAACGGACGCTCACGAGTTTGTTCTGTCGGGAAATCAGGACCAAAGAAGAACTGAAACTGCTCTGGAATACGACTGGTTTGAACTTGTTTGCCTTCGACCGCAATACTCACAACCGCAGGGGTTACTTTTTCGAGCATTGGGGCAAGACTAGGTAACTGCTCCCCATCCACACTGAGTGGAAGCGCCGCTGTTGCGGTGACTGGGGTGATGATTGAACCCAAGCTTAAAGATAGAACGGTTAACGCAAGCAATGGTTTTTTCATCCAATAACTCCTCTTGAAACGGGTCTGCCAAAAAAGAAATATCCGAATGCTTTGTCTCTTATTGATAGTAATTAATATAGGGACGAATTCGGACAATCAAAACGTGGCGGCAGCACACAAGTTGTTAGAGATGAGTTGCTTAAGAAAAGTTCAACAAGGGTCAATACAAATTGATAAGAAATGTGAATGTATTGACCCAATTAGGCAGGATAAGGGGATTAAGACGCTTTCGCTGTGACTGCTTCAGGTGCGTCGATGATTTCTTTTTCCTGATCTTTTAAAAGACCAGTTGCGCCGTTGGCATAGTCTTTTGGTTGTTCATTGACGTCTGATTGATCCTCTTCGACTTTATCAGATGACATTGCAGTCTTCTTATCGAATGGATTGTCTTGCTCAGGCAAGTTTGGCAGAAGTTCAGAAGACGTCTTCGCCATGTGCTGGTATAGCTTGGTATAATCTTTACCTAAGGTGTCCAGCATTTCTGCAGTTTGTGCAAAGTGATCGACGAGCTCTTGACGTTGTTGCTCTAGTTCAAATTTGGCTGCTTCCAGCTCTTTTTGCACAGACTTTTGTTTTTTGTATTCGGGGGTGGTTAGTCTACTAATGACTACGCCTACGATTGTACCGACCAGCAAACCCACAATGGCATAAATCCAAGGCATAACTGCTCCTTATAGTTGTTTTAACAAGTCTTTTACTACTTAGTTACACGCGGTGCTTGTCCATGTTACTATGGCTTGAACAGCCGATAAAGAAAAATAGCGGTAAGTCTTCGGGGACTGATATCTACCTCTCTCTATGCTCAACGCTGACCCCGAGGTGACAATTTTTTCTGTACCTCTGATACGACTCTATACCATGACACCATTAAAACGATACCAACAAGACATAGCAGAGCATGGATTCCAGCGTGATGAAGCCCAATATAACGCTGTCGTTGCTTTAGACAATCTTTACCATGCGATTGCAGAGTTTCAGTCTGCGCCTATTCCTCAGCTTAGCACTTGGCAGAAATTACTTGGTAAAAAGCCAGAATTACCAGAACCGCCGAAAGGGCTCTACTTTTGGGGTGGTGTTGGGCGTGGTAAAACTTATCTTATGGATGCGTTTTTTGACGCGTTGCCTACAGAACGAAAGATGCGAGTGCATTTTCACCGCTTTATGTATCGAGTCCATGATGAACTCAAGCGGTTAGGGGAAGTTGAAAATCCACTGTCAAAAGTCGCTGACTTATTCAAAAAAGAAGCGGATGTGGTCTGCTTCGATGAGTTTTTTGTTTCTGACATTACCGATGCGATGATTTTAGCGACATTGCTGCAAGAGATGTTTAAACGCCAGATGATTTTGGTTGCAACATCCAACATTGAACCTGAAAACTTGTACCGTAATGGCTTACAACGGGCGCGCTTCTTACCAGCGATAGACATGATCATTCAGCGCTGTGACGTGCTTAATGTCGACAGTGGAGTGGATTACCGTCTAAGAACGCTGCAACAAGCTGAAATCTACCATTATCCGCTAGATGAACAAGCGTCCGTCAATCTCAATAAGTACTACCACCAGTTGATTGGCGAAAGAAAGGTCGCAGCACACAGCATTGAAGTAAATCATCGTGAAGTGAAAGTAATTGAAGCAAGTGATGGCGTGCTACATGCGTCTTTTGAGCAACTTTGCCAGACACCACGCAGTCAGAATGACTATATTGAACTGTCGCGTATTTACCATACGGTATTGTTGGCAGAGGTGAAGCAGATGGATCGTAAGATTGATGATGCAGCAAGACGTTTTATCGCTTTAGTCGATGAATTTTACGAACGTAACGTGAAACTGATTATTTCTGCAGAAGTCTCGATGGAGTCTCTGTATACGCAAGGGCAGTTAGAGTTCGAATTTAAACGTTGTTTGTCTCGATTGACTGAGATGCAAAGCCATGAATACCTCGCTAGAGAGCATCTGGCGTAAAAATCGACAACTCATCTTAAAAAAGTGAAGAAAAAATTCGTGATTTAACGCAAAAAAAGGTGATTTTTTCTTCGCTCTTCTCTATAATCCTGCGACCCACCGTTACTGCAGACCTGATTATCGAAGTTATTTCGACATAGAAGGTCGAGAGTACCAACGACTCGAAGGGGTGATGACTGGGCTCTTAGACAGTGTGGGAGCACTATTGGGTGTTCCTTTAAAGTTTAAATTTTAATTAACGGGTTATTATTAGCATGAAAACTTTCGTTGCTAAACCAGAAACTGTAAAACGCGACTGGTACGTTGTAGACGCAGAGGGTAAAACTCTTGGCCGTCTAGCAAGTGAAATTGCATCTCGCCTACGTGGCAAACACAAAGCTGAATACACTCCTCACGTTGACACTGGTGATTACATCATCGTTATCAACGCTGAGAAAGTTGCTGTAACTGGTAACAAAGCTAAGAACAAAGTGTACTACCGTCACTCTGAATTCCCAGGTGGTCTAAAATCTATCACTTTTGAAAAGTTGATCGATCGTAAACCTGAGATGGCTCTTGAGCTTGCAGTTAAAGGCATGCTTCCACGTGGTCCTCTAGGCCGTGCTATGTACCGTAAGCTTAAAGTTTACGCGGGCGCTGAGCACAACCATGTTGCTCAACAACCACAAGTACTAGACATCTAATTGGGGATTTCGAAAATGGCAGAGAATCAATACTACGGCACTGGCCGTCGCAAAAGCTCAGCTGCGCGTGTTTTCATCAAACCAGGCAGCGGCAACATCGTAATCAACAAGCGTAGCCTTGATGAGTACTTCGGTCGTCCAACTTCTCGCATGGTTGTTAAACAACCTCTTGAGCTAGTTGAACTAACTGAGAAGCTAGACCTATACGTTACTGTTAAAGGTGGCGGTATTTCTGGTCAAGCTGGTGCTATCCGTCACGGTATCACTCGCGCTCTTATGGAGTACGATGAGTCTCTACGTCCTACTCTACGTGCAGCTGGTTACGTTACTCGTGACGCTCGTTGCGTTGAACGTAAGAAAGTTGGTCTACGTAAAGCACGTCGTCGTCCACAGTTCTCTAAGCGTTAATTTCCTTTTATCGGAAATTATGCTGTTCCAGAGTTTCTCTGGATACTGTGTACCAAAGCTCGGCTATATGCCGAGCTTTTTGTTTTTCTAATGCGTGGAAAAGCGTTTTTTCATTTCATATCGAACTTCACATCGCCACTTAATATCCTCGCAACATTTGAATGTTTTATCTGCACTTTTTCTGGATTTATTCGTGCTACAAGACGGAGATAACAAAAGTGGGGAGTCCCTTCACATTCTTGACATATCTTTCTATGTAATCGACTGAAAACAGCCGGAATACAAGGCTTTTTATCCCATTCTTAGCCATTCTTCGTTTCGCTTTCTTGTTACAAATCACATCTATTTTTTATAATTTTGCCGCTTTTGTGACGGCGTGAGCGATTTGCCTCACAATTGTTACAAAAAGGTAGCTTTATCTTGTCAAAAAGTAGGGTTTTCTTTATCATTTCCCCCCAATAAATAGAACTAAATTCATTATTTGTTAGCCATGCTCTTATAAGCGGAATAATAACGATCCAAAGGGAGCAAATGGGAGAATGTTTGGATGAGCAACGCGCCTTTAAATAACGGTCGCAGGCGTTTTCTAACCGCTACAACGGCAGTTGTTGGTGGATTAGGGGCAGCTGCCGTCGCCGTGCCTTTTATCAAATCATGGAATCCGAGCGCCAAAGCAAAAGCTGCGGGTGCACCGGTGGAAGTGGATATCAGTAAAATCGAAGCTGGTCAGATGGTTCGTGTTGAGTGGCAAGGTAAGCCTGTATGGGTTGTACGTCGCACTCAAGAAGTGGTGGATAACCTAAAGAACATCGACGGACAGCTTCGTGACCCACAATCAGAAATGGAACAACAGCCAGTTTATGCTCAGAACGCGCATCGTTCGATCAAGCCTGAGTATTTCGTGGCAGTTGGCTTCTGTACTCACTTAGGTTGTTCACCGACCTATCTACCTGACACGTTCTCCGAGCAAGTTCAAGGCGTTAAGTCTGGCTTCTTCTGTCCATGTCACGGTTCTAAATTCGATATGGCTGGTCGAGTGTTCCAAGGTGTTCCTGCACCTCTGAACCTTGTGGTTCCTAAGCACATGTACTTGAGTGATACGAAGCTCATGATCGGTGTTGATGAGGGAGACGCATAATGCAAGCACTACTAGACTGGGTTGAAAAACGAATTCCCGCGATGAATGCTTATAAAAAGCATTTGTCTGAATACCCAATGCCTAAGAACTTCAACTTTTGGTACCTTTTCGGTTCTCTGGCAATGTTGGTACTGGTTAACCAAATCCTAACCGGTATTTGGTTAACAATGAACTACGTTCCTTCTGGTGATGGTGCGTTTGCTTCTATCGAATACATCATGCGTGACGTTGATTACGGCTGGTTGTTGCGTTACATGCACTCAACTGGCGCGTCAGCGTTTTTCGTTGTTGTTTACCTGCACATGTTCCGTGGTCTGATTTACGGTTCATACCAAAAGCCTCGTGAGCTACTTTGGATCTTCGGTATGTTGATCTTCTTGGTTCTAATGGCTGAAGCTTTCATGGGTTACCTATTACCATGGGGTCAGATGTCATACTGGGGTGCTCAGGTAATCATTTCTCTATTTGGTGCGATTCCTGTTATTGGCGATGACTTAACGCTTTGGATCCGTGGTGACTACATCATCTCAGGTGCAACGCTAAACCGTTTCTTCGCACTACACGTTATTGCGCTACCTATCGTTCTACTTCTTCTTGTTGTTCTGCACGTATTGGCACTACACGAAGTTGGCTCTAACAACCCGGATGGTATCGAGACTAAGCTACCAAAAGGCTCAATGGGCGACGATTACGAAACACAGTTCAAGTTCCACGATTACTACACGAAGAAATACGACATCATCGATTCGATTCCTTTCCATCCATACGGTACGGTTAAGGACCTAGTTGGTGTGGCTGGTTTCTTGTTCTTCTTCTGTTATGTGCTGTTCTTCAACCCAGAAATGGGTGGATACTTCCTTGAGCCACCTAACTTTGAAGCTGCAAACCCACTGAAGACACCTGAGCATATCGCTCCTGTTTGGTACTTCACACCATTCTACGCAATCTTACGTGCGGTTCCAGACAAGCTATTGGGTGTAATCCTAATGGGTGCGTCAATTGCAGTACTGTTTGTTCTACCTTGGTTGGATCGTTGTAAAGTTCGTTCTTACCGTTACCGCAGCAAAATTCACCTATTGAATATTGTTCAGTTCACTATCGCCTTTATCGCTCTGGGTATTTTGGGTGCACTACCGGCAACGCCGCTGTACACGCTTTTGTCTCAGATCTTTAGCTTGTGTTACTTCATGTTCTTTGTCCTGCTGTTCTTCTACAGCAAAAATGAAGCGACCAAACCATTACCAGAGAGGGTGACATTCAAATGAAGAAGTGGATTGTAATTCTATTTGCTATGTTGCCATCTCTTGCGATGGCAGCGGGTGCCAACGTACCGCTAGACAAAGCGAACGTGGATCTATCGGATAAAGCTTCGCTACAAAACGGCGCGAAGCTATTCATGAACTACTGTTTTGCTTGTCACTCAACGCAATACCAGCGTTACGAGCGAGTGGCAACAGACTTGGATATTCCTGTTGACCTAATGAAGGAAAACCTGATTTTCGACCCTGAAGCGAAAATTGGTGACCTTATGGTGAACGCAATGCCTGCAAAGCAAGCTGGTGATTGGTTTGGTGCTCCGCCACCGGATCTAACTCTTGTTGCTCGAGTTCGTGGTGCAGATTGGCTGTACACTTACCTACGCTCTTTCTATGTTGACCCATCACGTCCGTTTGGTGTGAACAACATTGTATTCCCAAGCGTTGGTATGCCACATGTACTTGAAGAGCTTCAAGGCATTCCTACTCCAGTATACGGCACGAAAGTGGTTGATGGTGAGGAAGTTCAGGTCGTTGTAGGTACTGAAACAGACGGTACTGGTGAGCTAAGCTCTGGCGAATATGACAAAGCGGTTGGTGACCTAGTTAACTTCCTAGTTTACTCAGGCGACCCAGTTCAACTAGAGCGTCATGCGCTTGGTTGGTGGGTGATGGGCTTCCTCGTTCTACTAACAATTGTTGTCGTGATGCTCAAGAAAGAGTATTGGCGTGATGTGCATTAATTGTGCTATCATACCGTGCTAATTCCCAATTTTAATTGACGAATAATGGAGGCTTAGCCTCCATTATTTTTATTTGTAAGTGTGCTGGAGGGCTCCATGGCTGTAGCTGCCAATAAACGTTCTGTGATGACTCTTTTCTCAAGTGCATCAGATTTGTATAGCCATCAGGTTCGCATCGTATTAGCTGAAAAAGGCGTAAGTGTTGAAGTTGAGCTTGTTGATGAAGCTAACCTTCCTGCTGAGCTTGTGGAACTGAACCCATACAAATCAGTACCAACTCTTGTGGACCGTGAGCTAGCTCTTTACGATTCAAAAATCATCATGGAGTACTTGGACGAGCGTTTCCCTCATCCACCTCTAATGCCTGTTTACCCAGTTGCTCGTGGTAACAGCCGTTTGATGATGTACCGTATTGAACGCAACTGGTACTCACTAGCTGAAAAAGTTGTTAAGGGTAACGCGGAAGAATCAGAAAAAGCACGTACTAAACTACGTAACGATCTTCTGACTCTAGCGCCAATCTTCGCTGAATACGAATACTTCATGAGCGAAGAGTTCAGCCTAATCGACTGCTACCTAGCTCCACTATTGTGGCGTCTGCCTCAACTAGGTATCGACCTTGTAGGTCCTGGTTCAAAAGAGATCAAAGTTTACATGAACCGCGTATTTGAGCGTGATTCATTCCTTGCTTCTCTAACTGAAGCTGAACGTGAAATGCGCCTAGTTCGCTAAGCGATTTAGATAACACGTTATGGATATTGCAAAAATGACTGCTCGCCGTCCGTATATGCTTCGTGCATTTTACGATTGGTTGGTAGACAACGACTTAACTCCTCACTTGGTGGTTGATGCAACGATGCCGGGTGTGCGTGTACCAGTTGAGTTTATTCAAGATGGTCAAATCATCTTGAATATTGCTCCACGTGCTGTTGGTCAACTTGAGTTGGGTAATGATGCGATTACCTTCCATGCTCGTTTTAGTGGTCGCCCTCATTCAGTGATCGTACCGGTTTATGCGGTACAAGCGATTTACGCTCGAGAGAATGGTGCTGGCACCATGTTTGAACCTGAAGAAGCGTACACTCATATCGAAGAAGAAGGGATTGTTGAAGAAGAACAGTCACCAACTTTTACTACCGTGAGTGATGATTCAGAAGTCATGGACTCGGAGTCTGAAGAGGAAGAAGCTCCTCGTCCGAAAGGCAGACCAAGCTTACGAGTTATCAAATAAAAAAAGCAGCGTGCCCACGCTGCTTTTTTATTATCTGCTAAGTTGTATTAAACAACTGTCTAGCTAGTTCACTTGAGAGCCTAATTCAGTGACTGTTGCTTCAGGCTGTGTTGTTTCTGGTTCTTCCACTTTTAATGGCTTTTCATCACCATATTGGAAGCCTTTAATCACTTGTTTTACGCCTGAGATATTACGTGCAATCTCTGTTGCTCGATCGCTTTGTTGTGGCGTGACGTAACCAAACAAGAATACATCGCTGTCTTCAGTAATCACTTTTACTTTGATGCCATTTAACTCGCTATCAGTCAGTAATGCTGATTTAACCTTGGTGGTGATCCAGCTATCGTTGCTGATTTGAGTTACGCTCAATGGTTCTTTTTGTTTGATCTGGTTATGGATATTTTTCACACCACTTACAGCACGAGCTCGACGTTCAAACTCATTAATCAGTTCGCGAGTTGGGGCTTGTCCCATTAATACAACGGTCCCATTGTATGAACTCGCAACGACGCGAGCTTTTCCTTTGAATGGTGCTTTATTGCCAATCGCTGCAACTTCAAATTCGATGTTGTTGTCTTGCCAAATTTCTTTGGTTGTACGTGTATCTGTAACGATATTGGCAGTAGTTGCTGCCCCTGCAATAAACAAACCCGCACAGCCACTCATGCTGAGTGCTGCAAATAAAATGACAAGACTACGTATCATATTTCTAAACTCTCAATTTCAATTATTCTTCGTGAGCAGGGAAAAGAACTTGGTCGATAAGGTCACACAAGCAATGAAGGGTCACCATATGTACTTCATGGATGCGTGCTGTTCGATGTGATGGGATACGAATTTCCACATCATTTTCACCAAGCAAGCCAGCCATTTCACCGCCATCTTTACCAGTAAGAGCAATGATCGTCATATCGCGAGTTACCGCGGCTTCCATTGCTTTGATGATGTTTTTGCTGTTACCACTGGTAGAGATTGCGAGCAAGATGTCGCCCGGCTGACCAAAAGCGCGTACTTGCTTGGAGAAGATCTCTTGGTAGTGGTAGTCATTGGCAACGGCAGTGAGCGTTGTGTTATCCGCCGTCAACGTCATTGCTGGTAGGCTAGGGCGCTCTGTTTCGAATCGGTTCAAAAGACAAGAGACAAATTGTTGTGAATTCGACGCACTGCCCCCGTTGCCACAGCATAGGATTTTATTGCCGTTGAGTAAGCTTGAAACCATTGCCTGAGCAGCGTGAGTAATTGCATCTGGTAGTGCTTCTGCTGCAGCGATTTGAATTTGAATACTTTCTGTAAAACTGTCTTTAATGCTGTCTAGCATCGTTTATCCTTCAGAGATTGCATTTTGTATCCAGTTGATGTCTCGACCACTGTCGTGAATGGCAATAACATCAAACCGATAATCGATAGTGTGTGCCGAGCATTTTTGCTGGCTTAGCCAAATTTGAGCTGTTTTGACTAGTTTACGCATTTTTGCGTAGGTGACCATTTCTGCTGCAGAGCCAAAAGCATCATTCTTACGATATTTGACCTCAACAAAGATGATAGTTTCACCTTGTTGGAAAATTAAATCAATTTCGCCGACTTTCGTTAGGAAGTTTTGATCTAAAAAGCGCAAACCCTGACGCTGCAAATATCGCTTCGCCAGGGTTTCGTATTGATTGCCGATTTGTCGTTTACTAAAGAGCCCCACGCTCGGCCCAGTCTAACTCACGTTGTACTACACAGTTGTTGTTGATACTCAATACACCTGTTTGACCATCAACTGAGTAGCCCGGTAGTAACTTCATTTGCGGTAACTCACCAAGCAGTTTGTATGCGTCCATACCTAATGCTTCTAAGCGTTTTTCCATATTGGATTGATCTGGCCATAGCTCATTCATTTGTGTCGCGATGGTTGGATCTGGATTGATTAACATCGGAATGTCGCTGTACGCCACACCTGATAGATCTTCGTAAGTTGCGCCACCACTGTTACTGCGAGAGTTAGAGAACAACTTAGGCGGTTTTGCATCTGGGTTAATCGCGACTTCGATAAATGGCTTGATCAACGTCAGTTCGGAACTGCGTGCGACAATATATACCGCATCCACATCACGACGACTACGAGGTTGGCTCTCTAAAGAGATGCGCATCAGAGACTGCATTTGTGCGATGCGTTGCTGACTCTCTTGTAAGCCAAATACACCATTAATGTTCTTTTGCAGTTGGCGTTTATCACCAAAGTAACTAGTCGCAACTTTGTTTGAGCTGTATTTGCTCCACTCTTCATTAAACGCTTCAACAACACGCTGACCATAAGCTCCGTTTGGCGCTAAGATCATTGGGAATTGGTAGCCTTGGCTGAATAGGTACTTGGCTGCCTGTGCAACTTCTTGCTCTGGAGAAAGTGCTAGGTAACACATGTCTGTGCCAGCTTGCACTTCTTCCGGAATGTTAAGTGCCAATGTTGGAATTTTCACGCCTGTTTCGGAACCGTCTAATGTCGCTTGTAGCTTCTCTACGTTTTCTTTTTGTAGAGGACCAACGACAAAATCGATGTTCTCATTGATTAAGCGCTGTTTGATTTGATCAGCGCTGTAAGCGTGTGTATCAATCACCGTCAGCGTCGCACTTGGATCTCGTGCTTGGTCGTTCATCATCGCAAAGATGAAACCATCTCGGATCAGTTGTGCTTGCGGAGCAAATTTACCCGTTAGCGGTAACAGAAGCGCTGTGTTGTTTGGTTTCACAATCTCTAACGAGAGGATGTTTTGAATTTCTGCAGGAGTATAAACCGCTGCTGGATGTGAAGGGTTTTCACTTAACCAGTGCTCAAGCGTGTTTTTAAGCTGAGGAATATTGCTCGATAACGTTTTTGCATAGATCGCTAATTGTAGCCAACCATCTAGTACGTCTTCGCTTGGTTCAGTTTGCAATGCCGTCAGTTCATTTTCAGAGTAACTGCCGAAGTTCATCCAAATACGGCTAGAGATCTCACGTTGCTCTGCTGATGACGCGTATTGGCCTTCGGCTACCAATTGGCGGTTTGCTTCAAACGGTTGGTTTAAGCTTTGGTAAGCGTCCGCGCGCAACTCGTAGTAGTCTTTCCACTGTTCGCTTGGCAGTTTCCACCAAGGTTTAAAGTTCAGCCCTTGCAGCAATTGTGAGTATTTACCTTGCTTTTGCTGTAAGGTCGCACGAGCCAATTGCCACTCAGCCTGTTGAACTTCGCTCAGTTGCTGACGAGAAAGACGTTTGATTAACAGCTCAGCTTGGTCTAACTCATTTGCTTGGATTGCCGCTTTGGTTGCCATGATCAACCAGTCGTTTTGTAGGCTACCTTCGGTGCTATCAGCTTGAATCATGTAGTTCTGAACAGACTGTGTCGGCTCAAGTGTAATATCTACGCTATCTGGTTGTCGCGGACCTGAAGAACAGGCGGCGAGCGTAATTGCCAGTGCAACAGGAGTGAGTAAGCGTGGTACACTGAGTCTCTTATGGTTCATCATTGCCGTGAGTTCTCTATAATTTTGTACAAAATTGTCTCTATATTAATCGTTGAAGTGATGGTAAACAAATGACAGATAAAAATAAGTTGCCGAATGAGGGGCCAACTCTATACATCGTACCGACTCCAATCGGAAATTTAGCGGATATCACTCAACGTGCTATCGAAGTTCTGTCGAATGTGGACATCATTGCCGCTGAGGATACTCGACATACAGGCAAATTACTGTCTCACTTCAATATCCAAACCAAAACTTTTGCGCTGCATGATCACAACGAGCAACAAAAAGCACAAGTTCTAGTTGAAAAGCTACTGTCAGGTCAGTCTATCGCATTGGTTTCTGACGCTGGTACGCCGCTAATAAGTGATCCAGGATACCATTTGGTGACAAAATGTCGTCAAGCGGGCGTAAGAGTTGTGCCTCTTCCTGGTGCGTGTGCGGTCATCACTGCGTTAAGTGCTTCAGGTCTACCATCTGACCGATTCAGTTTCGAAGGCTTCTTACCACCGAAAAGTAAAGGTCGTAAAGACAAGTTCTTGGAGATTGCTTCTGTTGAACGTACTTGTATCTTCTACGAATCTCCGCATCGTATTTTAGACTCTCTACAAGATATGTTAGACGTTCTTGGTCCAGAACGTGAAGTGGTATTGGCCCGTGAACTAACCAAAACCTTTGAAACTATTCAAGGAATGCCTCTTGGTGAGTTGATTGAGTGGGTGAAGAGTGACGATAACCAACAACGTGGCGAGATGGTATTACTGATTCATGGTCACCGAGATTCAACGGAAGAGAGCCTACCTGATGAAGCGACGCGTACATTGGGCATCTTGACTAAAGAGTTACCATTGAAGAAAGCCGCTGCGCTTGCCGCTGAAATCTACAGTTTGAAGAAGAATGCTTTATACAAGTGGGGCTTGGAGAATTTGGGTTAAAAGCTTCTAGAACGAACGCCAGCACTTTGGAAACGCTTCGCTTCTGGAGGTGAGACTCGAGAATATAGCGGTCTTAATCCTGCGCTCAGCTATCAATATATCCCAAGACGTTCATTTATCTTAAGGGAATTTCTGTTTGAAAGGAGAACCATCAACTCGGTTCTCCTTTTTATTTTTTAAGCTTACCTACAACGTTCTCTCTTCGGGGTATCGTGCTCCCGGTTCTCTAATCCGGCAATGCAGTGTTCCCCCAATTTAAGTATTCTTGTTTGTTTTCTGAGCAATTAACATCCTCATTTCATCATATCTGTGATCTCACTAGACTCAGAAGGGATAACTCTATACAATCCGCCATCGGAGCTGACTGGGTAGTCGCTGCTTTGTTGATGTCCTTCGGGAGACTGACGTCGAAGTCCCTTTGGGAGACTGACGTTGACGTCCTTCGGGAGACTGACAAAGGGGAGGAAAGTCCGGGCTTCATAGAGCAAGGTGCCAGGTAACGCCTGGGGGGCGCAAGCCTACGACAAGTGCAGCAGAGAGAAGACCGCCGATGGCCTTAGGGCACAGGTAAGGGTGAAAGGGTGCGGTAAGAGCGCACCGGACGACTAGTAATAGTTCGTAGCAGGGTAAACTCCACCTGAAGCAAGACCAAATAGGCCTCCACATTGCGTTGCTCGCGTAAGGAGGCGGGTAGGTTGCTCGAGCCAGTGAGTGATTGCTGGCCTAGACGAATGGCTACCGCCGCGCAAGCGGAACAGAACCCGGCTTATGTGTCGGCTCCACCTATTCGAGACCCATCCCTACTTCGGTAGTGATGGGTTTTTTGCATTTTATTGACGCAAACTATGTCATTACCAATAAACTTGGCGCTGAATCACGTCTAACTTTAGACTTGAGGTGGCGATGATGTGGGAAATCAGTACACTAAAGAATCGCTTCAAGATCATTCAACGAGAAAGCTATGACCGAAACATTTCAACATATCTCAGTGTTATTAAATGAATCCATTGATGGCTTGGCTATCAAACCCGATGGTATCTATATCGATGGAACATTTGGCCGTGGCGGTCACAGCCGAACTATCTTGTCGAAGCTCGGGGAGAATGGTCGTCTATACAGTATCGACCGTGATCCACAGGCTATCGCAGAAGCGAGCAAAATCGACGACCCTCGTTTTACCATCATTCATGGTCCATTTTCTGGTATGGCGAAGTACGCAGAAGAATACGGTTTAGTTGGTAAAGTTGACGGTGTCCTGCTTGATCTTGGCGTGTCTTCTCCACAGTTAGATGATGCTGAGCGTGGCTTTAGCTTTATGAAAGATGGTCCACTAGATATGCGTATGGACCCAACATCAGGTATCCCCGTTTCTCAATGGTTGATGGAAGCGGATTTGGATGACATTACTTGGGTCATTCGCGAGTTCGGTGAAGACAAACACGCACGTCGCATAGCGAAAGCGATCGTGGCATACCGCGAAGATGAAGAAAACGAGCCTATGGTTCGTACTGGTCAATTAGCTAAATTGATCTCGGATGCCGCTCCAAAGAGTTTCAAAGAGAAAAAACACCCAGCGACTCGTGCTTTTCAGGCGTTTCGTATTTACATCAACAGTGAATTAGAAGAAATTGATACAGCACTAAAAGGCGCTGCGAGCATCTTGGCTCCAGAGGGACGTTTATCAGTGATCAGTTTCCACTCTTTAGAGGACCGTATGGTAAAACGCTTTATTCGTAAAGAGAGTAAAGGTCCAGAAGTGCCACACGGTATTCCAATGACAGAAGAGCAAATTCGTGCTCTGGGTAGTGCAAACATGAAGCCTGTTGGTAAAGCTATCAAACCAACTAAGCAAGAAATTGACATGAACCCGCGTTCTCGAAGCTCAGTGCTAAGAATTGCAGAAAAGCTTTAATTATTATGACGAAAACCACTCCTAACCTTGCTAAGTTGATAGCGACGGATTTGATTACCGTCGGTCGCTGGTCGTTGTTGTTGATGATTTTGATCTTCGCAACCGCAATGGGAGTGGTGTTTGCAACCCACCATGCGCGTCAAGCGATCACTGAAAAAGATCATACATTGGTTGAGCGGGAGCGATTGGACAGCGAATGGCGCAACCTAATGTTGGAAGAAACAGCTCTCGCAGAACACAGTCGCGTTCAAGACTTGGCAAAGAAGGATCTTGAAATGAAACGACCAGATGGCGATAAAGAAGTGGTTATCACGCTAAAATGATTGGAAAGAAAGCCAAATCTAAACAAGGAAATACGCGCAAGTCTGCTGCAAAAGAAAAGAAAGTTTCTGCAGCAAAACCGCAACCCACCAAAGAAACAAAAGAAACAGAAGTAACGGCAGAACCAGAGTCATTTTTGATTCGCTGGCGTTTTCACTTGCTGCTGTTTTTTGTCTTCTGTGCCTTCGCTCTTCTCGTTGGGCGCGTGGCTTACATTCAAATCATCGAGCCAGACAACCTTATCAAGCAAGGTGATCTTCGTTCTATCCGCGTAAAAGCCATTCCTTCCGCGCGTGGGATCATCTCTGACCGTAACGGTGAACCGCTGGCAGTGAGCGTACCGGTAGAAGCCGTTTGGGCAGACCCGAAAACCATCTTTAAAGAAGGCGCACTGCAGCAAACTAAAAGTTGGTACGCACTTGCAGACGTGCTTGGCTTAGATCGCCAAGGTCTGATTAACAAAATTAAGAAGAACGAATCCCGCCGTTTTATTTACCTTCAACGTCAAGTAAGTCCAGCGATGGCGAACTACATTCGAGAGTTAAAGCTGCCGGGTGTGGGGTTGAAATCCGAATCTCGTCGTTACTATCCCGCAGGTGAAGTTAGTGCCCATTTAGTCGGTGTAACAGGCATTGATGGACATGGTTTAGAAGGTGTTGAACGTAGCTACGATGAATGGCTGACTGGCGCTGCGGGTAAGAAAACCATTCGTAAAGACCGTTATGGCCGTGTCGTCGAGAACATTGCTTTGGAAGAGAAGCAAGAAGGTAAGCCGCTGCAATTGACCATTGACCAAAGACTGCAAGCCATCGCGTATCGTGCAATTAAGCAAGCTGTAGCCGATCACCGTGCAACTTCCGGCTCTGCAGTAATGCTTGATGTAAAAACAGGTGCCGTGTTGGCGATGGTGAATGCGCCATCTTATAACCCAAATAACCGCAGCGACTGGCAAAGCTACAAGATGCGTAACCGAGTTATTACCGACTCAATGGAGCCTGGTTCGACGATTAAGCCATTCGTGATCTTAGCCGCTTTAGAAAATGGTGTGGCGGACAAAGATACGATCGTCGATACCGGAAATGGCATTCTTCAACTCGGTGGTAGCCGTGTTCGTGACGTGTCCAAAGTAGGTAAAGCAAGCCTGACCAAGATTTTGAAAAAATCGAGTAACATCGGTGTGACCAAGCTTGCGATGCGAATGCCAGTGGAAGCGTTATTGGGTTTGTATAGCTCTGTTGGTTTGGGCGAATTGTCCGGCTTGAACTTGGTTGGTGAGGTGACCGGTATTTTCCCAAGCCGCTCTCGTTGGTCTCCTATTGAGCGAGCAACGATTTCTTTTGGTTACGGCTTATCCATCACGCCAATTCAGCTTGCTCATGCGTACGCGACGCTAGGCAACTTAGGAAAATACGAACCAATTCATATTATCGAAAGTAACGATAACGATATGTCACGCCAAGTGGTGAGCAAAGAGCATGCTCGTCAAGTGTTAGATATGCTAGAGACGGTAACACAAAAAGGTGGTTCAGCTCGAAGAGCGGCTGTTCCAGGTTACCGAGTCGGGGCAAAAACCGGTACGTCACGTAAAGCGACAGCAGGTGGCTATAGTGATGAGTACATTACGTATACCGCTGGTCTTGCGCCTGTGAGCGACCCGCGAATTGCGTTGGTAGTGATTGTGAATGAGCCACAAGGTGATGATTACTACGGTGGTTCAGTAGCGTCTCCTGTCTTTTCTGAAATCATGAAAGGTGCGCTGCAAATCTTGAATGTTGCCCCTGACGAAAATAAATTCCAACAGTAGGCTTATATAAGTCTGCTAAGAAACAAAATGAAGAAAGCTGAGCGCATGCTCGGAGAACATATATGACTAAAGCCATCAGTATGGACACGCTGCTTTCCACTTGGGTAGATTGCCCTAGCTTGTCCTCTATCCTTGTCTCTGAATTGGAACTCGATAGCCGAAGAGTTCAATCTGGTACCACGTTTGTTGCCATTATCGGTCATGTTGTCGATGGACGTCAGTTTATCCCAACAGCAATTGAACAAGGAGCGAACGCGGTTATCGCTCAAGCCTGTGATGTAAAAGCGCATGGCTCGATTGAGATGATTAACGACGTACCAGTTGTTTATCTTGATGCATTAGACAAATGCTTATCTCAAATTGCGGGTCAGTTGTACCACTATCCAAATATGGAGTTGATTGGTGTCACAGGTACGAACGGAAAAACCACCATCACTCAACTGATTGCTCAGTGGATTGATTTAGTCGGTGCAAAAGCAGCGGTTATGGGTACAACGGGTAATGGTTTCCTTGATAACCTGCAAGAAGCTGCAAATACAACGGGCAACGCCGTTGAAATCCAAAAGACACTTGCTTCCCTCGCTGAGCAAAAAGCGCAATACACTGCGCTTGAGGTTTCTTCCCACGGTCTGATTCAAGGTCGTGTTAAGGCTCTGTCTTTCGCTGCGGGCGTATTTACTAACCTAAGCCGAGATCATCTAGACTACCACGGCACTATGGAAGAGTACGCTAAAGCTAAACTTACCCTATTTACAGCCCATCAATGCGAACACGCAATCATCAATGTAGACGATGTAGTCGGTGCAACTTGGGCGAAACAGCTTCCTAATGCTCTAGCCGTATCACTCAAACCAACGACAGATTTTGGGCATACAGTGTTTGCTAATCATATTGCTTATGCAGAATCAGGCATTACGATTGAGTTTAGCGGCAAGTTTGGTGAGGGCACATTACATGCTCCGCTGATCGGAGAATTTAATGCAGCGAACCTAATGTTGGCATTTACAACGTTGCTTAGCCTAGGTTTCGATAAACAGAGCTTGCTTGCAACGGCTGCACAGTTGCAGCCTGTACTTGGTCGAATGGAACTGTTTCAAGCGGAAGAGTGCGCGAAAGTGGTTGTGGATTATGCTCATACACCTGATGCTTTGGAAAAAGCGCTGCAAGCGCTTCGTGTTCATTGCCAAGGTAATCTTTGGGCTATCTTCGGTTGTGGGGGCGATCGTGATGCTGGAAAACGCCCAATGATGGCGGAAATTGCTGAGCGTTTGGGTGATAAAGTGGTTCTGACGGACGACAATCCACGCAGTGAAGATCCGGCTCTTATCATGAAAGATATGCTGGCAGGGTTAACTAAGCCAGCTGATGCTATTGTGCAACACGACCGCTTCAAAGCACTGTCTTATGCACTTGAAAATGCCTCTTCTCAAGACATTATTCTTCTGGCTGGTAAAGGTCATGAAGACTATCAAGTTCTAAATTCTGGAACCATTCACTACTCTGACCGCGAGTCAGCCATGACATTATTGGGGCTTTGATCATGATCACCGTAACGCTTTCTCAAATTGCTGAAATCACAGGTGGTGAATTGGTTGGCAATGACGTTGCCATCGAATCTGTTTCTACTGATACTCGCACAATCGACCTAGGGGCACTATTTGTTGCTTTAGTCGGTGAGCGTTTTGATGCTCATGATTTCTGTGAACAAGCCGTAGAGTCTGGTGCTGGGGCACTATTGGTGCAAAAAACACTTAATGTGAATGTGCCTCAAGTTGTTGTTGCTGATAGTAAGATAGCATTGGGCGAAGTTGCTGCGTGGGTTCACCAATCATGTCAAACACCAACGGTTGCGATCACCGGAAGTTGTGGAAAAACCACAGTAAAAGAGATGGTCGCAAGCATCTTACAATTGAAAGGTCAGGTGTTATTTACTGCGGGTAACTTTAATAATGACATCGGCGTTCCGCTGACACTATTACGTTCGCAAAAAAACGATGACTACGCTGTGATTGAGCTTGGAGCAAACCACATTGGTGAGATTGCTTATACTACTCAATTAGTTAAACCCGATATGGCCCTTGTTAACAACGTAGCTGCAGCACACCTTGAAGGCTTTGGTTCGATTGATGGAGTGAAGCAAGCAAAAGGAGAGATCTACCAAGGGCTTTCCGCTGGTGGCGTTGCGATTGTGAACTTAGACAGTCATGGTGAAGCTAAGTGGGAGGGGGTTCTCGCTGATAAGAAGGTGATTACTTTCTCACAAAGCAACACAAACGCTGACTTTTATGCGACAAATATCGTGATGAACGCCGCAGGTGAAGCAAGCTTTGACTTACATATCGCCGCAGGTTCACAAGAAATTGAACTGTCTCTGGGTATTATTGGTCAACACAACGTGTCTAACGCAATTGCCGCTTCTATCATTGCACTGCAAATGGGAGCGACCTTAGAAGAGGTTCGAGCTGGTCTTAAGCATCTTAATAAAGTTAAAGGTCGTGTCGAAGTGGAAGAGCTGAGCGACAAGATCAAACTGATTGACGACAGCTACAACGCAAGTGTTCCCGCAATGAAGGCTGCTGTTGATTTGCTAGCGGCATTTCAAGGACAACGTTGGTTGATTTTAGGCAATATGGCGGAGTTGGGTGAGGAAAGTCTTGCACTTCATCGTCAAGTCGGGGAACATGCTGCCCCACAAAAATTTGAACATGTTCTCACGTATGGTGCAGATGCAAGGGTTATTAGCGAACTCTGCGACGGCATCCATTTTGAGACACATCAAGAGATGATTGACTACATCAAGCAGCATCTAGACCAAGCGGCTCCTGAGCATCACACGATGTTGGTGAAAGGGGCGAACGGTGCACGTATGTTTGAAGTCGCTGCTGCTTTGAAGGAGTATTATTAATGATTATTTGGCTTGCCGAGCTGCTACAGCCATACCTATCTTTTTTCCGATTGTTTGAATACCTCTCTTTTCGAGCAATCCTCAGCGTATTAACCGCTTTAGGTTTATCCCTATGGATGGGACCTATCATGATCAAGCGTCTACAGATGCTACAAATTGGTCAGGTTGTCCGTAACGAAGGTCCAGAATCCCACTTTAGCAAGCGTGGTACCCCAACGATGGGCGGTATCATGATTTTGGCAGCTATTTCTATCACCATTCTTTTGTGGACTGACTTATCAAACCCTTACGTATGGGCAGTACTAACCGTGTTGTTAGGTTATGGTGCGATTGGCTTTGTCGACGATTATCGTAAGGTCGTTCGTAAGAACACCGATGGTTTGATTGCTCGTTGGAAGTACTTCTGGCAGTCGTTGATTGCATTTGTTGTGGCGTTTGCGTTGTACGCTTATGGCAAAGACACAGCCGCTACTCAACTTGTTGTGCCGTTCTTCAAAGACATCATGCCGCAACTTGGTTTCATGTACATTATCCTCACTTACTTTGTGATTGTGGGTACCAGTAATGCGGTAAACCTAACCGATGGTCTGGATGGCTTGGCAATTATGCCGACCGTTTTAGTTGCAGCCGGCTTTGCCGTGATTGCGTGGGCGACGGGTAACGTTAACTTCTCAGAATACCTTCACATTCCATATCTACCACACGCATCTGAGTTGGTAGTTGTATGTACGGCAATTGTTGGTGCGGGTCTTGGTTTCTTGTGGTTCAACACATACCCAGCGCAAGTGTTTATGGGTGATGTTGGCTCACTTGCTCTTGGTGGTGCGCTTGGTACGATCGCAGTACTTGTTCGTCAAGAGTTGGTATTGGTGATCATGGGTGGTGTGTTTGTAATGGAAACACTGTCGGTAATCCTACAGGTAGGTTCGTACAAGCTACGTGGTCAACGTATTTTCCGTATGGCACCGATTCACCATCACTACGAATTGAAAGGTTGGCCAGAGCCTCGCGTAATCGTGCGTTTCTGGATTATTTCTATGGTTCTTGTTCTGATTGGTCTAGCGACACTGAAAGTGCGTTAATCGCACTTTCCAAGAATAAGACAAATTGCGTGAGCAAATATGGAACGTTGGCAAAACATACATAAGGTTGTTGTTGTAGGGCTCGGTATTACCGGGCTCTCTGTCGTTAAACACCTAACAAAAACACAACCGCAACTAGCGGTCAAAGTCATTGATACGCGTACTAACCCTCCTGGGGCTGAACGCTTGCCTGAGCAAGTCGAATTGCACAGTGGCGGGTGGAATACTGAGTGGCTTGCAGAAGCTGACTTAGTTGTGACTAATCCCGGCATTGCTTTGGCGACACCAGAAATTCAAGTCATTCTTGCAAAAGGGACGCCAGTTGTTGGCGATATTGAACTCTTCGCTTGGGCTGCCGATAAACCTGTTATTGCGATTACTGGCTCTAACGGTAAAAGTACAGTAACGGACTTAACTGGTGTCATGGCGAAAGCCGCAGGTCTAACGGTAGGTGTCGGTGGCAATATCGGTGTTCCTGCTCTTGATTTGCTAGAGCAAGATGCAGATTTGTATGTCCTTGAATTGTCCAGCTTCCAATTAGAAACTACGTCGAGCTTAAAACTCAAAGCCGCTGCGTTTCTAAACCTTTCTGAAGACCACATGGATCGTTATGACGGCATGGCGGATTATCGACAAGCTAAATTGCGTATTTTCAACCATGTAGAACTGGCAGTTGTAAATCGAGATGACCAAGAGACCTTCCCTGATATTGATATGCCGTTAGTGACATTCGGGAGCGATGAGCAAGCTTACGGTCTTGAATTGGATGGCAATCGTACTTGGTTGCTCGATCATGGTCAGCGTGTCATTGCTAGTGATGAGCTAAAGCTGGTTGGTAAGCACAATTTAGCCAATGCTCTAGTCGTACTTGCACTGCTTAAAGCGGCAGGTGTGGATTATCACAAATCATTGAATGCACTTAAAACTTACACGGGTTTGACACATCGATGCCAAGTGGTTGCGGATAATCGTGGCGTAAAATGGGTGAATGACTCAAAAGCGACCAATATTGCGAGCACTATGGCAGCGCTTTCTGGTTTAGAGTCGACGGGCAAACTGTACTTGCTCGTTGGTGGTGTTGGTAAAGGTGCGGATTTCACTCCACTAAAACCGATCTTCGCGACACTGAACCTGCAACTTTGCTGTTTTGGCGCTGATGGCGATGAATTTATGCCACTGCACGAATCAGCAACTCGTTTCGACACCATGGAAGATGTGATTCAACAGATATCTTCGCAGTTAAAAACGGGTGATATGGTGATGCTGTCTCCGGCATGTGCTAGCTTTGATCAATTCGACAACTTTATGGCAAGAGGTGACGCATTCGCAGCTCTTGCCGAGAAATACGCATAATTAAAGGTCACACACTTCGTGGGTTTAGGTAACGTTAAACGCAGCATTGGTACTTGGCTTAAGCATCCTGCACCTGAGGCGCTTTTTGATCGTCAGCTTGTATGGATTGCGTTGGGTTTGATGTTAACGGGTTTGGTGATGGTGACATCAGCATCATTTCCAATCAGCTCTCGTTTGACGGATCAGCCATTTCATTTCATGTTCCGTCATGCAACCTTTCTTGTACTCGCGATAGGTGTCTCTTCCGTAATTCTGCAAGTGCCATTAGAGCAGTGGTTTAAGAGAAGTCATTATCTTCTTTGGCTCTCTTTTGGGTTACTGATCGTTGTACTGCTCGCAGGTAAGTCGGTTAACGGTGCATCGCGTTGGATACCTCTCGGTCTGTTTAACTTGCAACCTGCCGAAGTCGCCAAGCTCTCGCTATTTGTCTTCATGTCTGGTTATTTAGTACGTAAGCAAGACGAGGTCCGTCAGACTTTCTTTGGCGGATTTATGAAGCCAATCATGGTATTTGCTTTCTTCGCAGTATTGCTCCTAGGGCAGCCCGATTTAGGTACTGTGGTTGTAATGTTGGTGACCTTGTTTGGCATGTTGTTCATTGCAGGGGCGAAGCTGACACAATTCTTGGCTCTAATGATTGCCGGTATTGCGGCTGTTGTTGGCTTGATTTTGGTCGAGCCATACCGTATTCGTCGTGTCACTTCGTTCTTAGACCCTTGGGAAGACCCATTCGGTAGTGGTTATCAGCTAACGCAATCTTTAATGGCATTTGGTCGCGGTGAGTGGTTTGGTCAAGGTCTTGGTAACTCAATCCAAAAACTTGAATACCTACCTGAAGCGCACACTGACTTCGTGTTTGCGGTACTGGCTGAAGAGCTGGGTTTTGTTGGTGTCGTGTTAGTGCTAATGCTGATTTTCAGCTTGGTGCTTAAAGCGGTTTACATTGGCAAACGAGCGTTCGAAGAAGGCGAAATGTTTGGTGGTTACCTCGCATTTGGTATTGGTATTTGGTTTGCCTTCCAGACGTTGGTTAACGTCGGCGCTGCTGCCGGTATCGTTCCAACCAAAGGTCTTACTCTTCCACTGATCAGTTATGGTGGTTCGAGTCTTATTATTATGTCCGTGGCGGTGTCTATCTTGCTGCGTATCGATCATGAATGCCGCTTAAAGCACGGCAAGAAAGAATCAGAACAACAAGTCGATGAAGAAAAATAAACGTTTGATGGTGATGGCTGGTGGTACTGGCGGTCACGTATTCCCTGGTCTAGCGGTAGCTAAGCAGCTACAAGAGCAAGGTTGGGAAATTCGCTGGTTGGGTACCGCGGATAGAATGGAAGCTGATTTGGTGCCAAAACACGGTATCGAAATCGACTTTATCAAAGTAAAAGGTCTACGAGGTCAAGGCGTTAAGCGTCTTCTTGCAGCACCATTTCAGATTATTAATGCCATCATGCAAGCTCGCACTCATATGAAGCGCTGGCAACCCGATGCTGTGCTGGGCATGGGCGGCTATGTCAGTGGTCCCGGAGGTATTGCGGCTTGGGTGAGCGGAATCCCTGTCGTATTGCACGAGCAAAATGCAGTAGCAGGTTTAACGAACCGATGGTTATCAAAAATCGCTAAGAAGGTTTTTCAAGCTTTCCCGGGCGCTTTTCCAAATGCCGAAGTGGTTGGTAACCCAGTTCGTGAAGACGTGACTCAATTGGTCGCGCCAACCGAACGCATGCAAGAACGCCAAGGTCCAATTCGCATTCTGGTTATGGGTGGCAGCCAAGGCGCACGCATTCTTAACCAAACTCTGCCAGAAGTAATGGCGAAATTGGGTCAAGATTACATTATTCGCCATCAAGCGGGCAAAGGCGCAGCGGAAGAAGTCAACGCAGCATACCAAGCCAATGGCGTGGTGAATGCAGAGGTAACAGAGTTTATCGATGATGTGGCGCAAGCTTATGCGTGGGCAGACTTACTGGTTTGTCGCTCAGGCGCGCTAACGGTATCTGAAGTGTCTGCTGCTGGTGTGGGTGCTATCTTCGTTCCGTTTATGCATAAAGACCGTCAGCAAGCATTAAATGCAGATCACTTAGTGGATTGCGGTGCAGCGAAAATGATTGAACAACCAGATTTAACCGTTGAGTCACTGACTCAGCAGATCCAACAATTGGATCGACAAGCTTTACTTACAATGGCAGAGCAAGCGCGTGGCGCTGCAAAATTGAATGCGGACCGAGTTGTCGCACAAGCCATTGTCGCTTTGACCGAAAAGCGTTAACGAATTATTGAGAATAGAATTGATGACTATCCAACATACACAAGACTTAGCTCAGATTCGCGCAATGGTGCCTGAGATGCGCCGCGTGAAATCCATCCACTTCATCGGTATTGGTGGTGCGGGCATGAGCGGCATTGCAGAAGTGCTGTTGAACGAAGGCTACCAAATCACAGGCTCTGATTTATCAGAGAACCCAGTGACAGAGCGTTTAGTATCAAAAGGTGCGACGGTATTTATCGGTCACCAAGCAAGTAATGTTGAAAAAGCCAGTGTTGTTGTGGTTTCAACCGCGATCAACGAAGAAAACCCAGAAGTGATGGCAGCACGTGAGTTGCGTATCCCTATCGTGCGTCGAGCTGAGATGCTTGCTGAATTAATGCGCTTCCGTCATGGGATTGCTGTTGCGGGTACACACGGTAAAACGACGACGACTGCTCTAGTTACGCAAATCTATTCTGAAGCAGGTCTTGACCCAACATTTGTTAACGGTGGTTTAGTTAAGAGTGCAGGTACAAATGCACGCTTAGGTTCGAGCCGAATTCTGATTGCAGAAGCAGACGAAAGTGATGCTTCATTTTTACACCTACAACCTATGGTAAGCATCGTGACGAACATCGAAGCTGACCACATGGATACTTATGGTGGCGATTTCGAAACGTTGAAGCAGACATTCATCGATTTTCTTCACAACTTGCCGTTTTATGGTCAAGCTATTGTCTGTATTGACGATCCAGTCATTCGTGAGCTTATTCCACGTATTAGTCGCCAAGTGATTACTTATGGCTTCTCTGAAGACGCTGATGTGCGCATAGAGAATTACCATCAGGAAGGTCAACAGGGCAAGTTCACGGTGGTTCGTGAAGGTCGCGCAAACCTGGATATCACGCTGAACATCCCTGGTCGCCATAACGCATTGAACGCATCTGCAGCGATTGCGGTTGCTACAGAAGACGACATCAGTGATGAAGCGATCTTAAAAGCAATGGCGGGTACACAAGGTACAGGTCGTCGATTTGATCATTTAGGCGAGTTCGATACTGGTAATGGTCATGCAATGCTTGTCGATGACTATGGTCATCACCCAACAGAAGTGGACGTGACGATTAACGCAGCACGCAGTGGCTGGCAGGATAAACGTCTCGTCATGATTTTCCAGCCTCATCGTTATAGCCGTACCCGTGACTTATACGATGACTTTGCGAATGTGCTGGAGCAAGTGGATGTTCTGATCATGTTGGATGTATACGCTGCGGGCGAAAAACCGATTGCCGGCGCGGATGGACGTGCTTTATGCCGCACTATTCGTAGTCGCGGAAAGGTCGATCCAATTTTTGTCCCAGAAATCGAGCAATTACCTTCAGTTTTGGCTAACGTTATACAAGATGGCGACCTGATTTTGACTCAAGGCGCAGGTGATGTTGGTAAAGTTGCCAAGCAGCTTGCTGCTCTTGAATTGAATATAAATAAGATGCTTGGCTAACAATAGGGACGGGCGCAAAGTGCAGAGAAAGACCTAGATCTCGATTTTGCGTCAAGAACGTTGTGATTTATCACTATCAGTGTTTGATAGTTTACAAGAGCTCAGTATAATCCCAAGGTTAAAGTCAATGCTTTTGCCAATGTGTACTAACACGGTGAAAAGTACAGGACAAAAGTCAGGAAACGAAGACGTTGTTGAATATTGCACTGAATGAAGAGCGACTTAACACGGACAATAACCGTGGTCGTCAAGATAAAATCTTGGGTGCGCTATTTTTCTTTGTTGTAGTGACCTTAATTAGTTCTGTTTTGTACTCAGCGATCAGTTGGATGTGGGATGACCAAAGGTTACCTCTCTCCAAAATTGTACTTCAGGGAAAACTGGAGTATGTCACAGCAGACGATGTGCAAGCAGCGTTTGGACAAATTGATCATATTGGCACCTTTATGTCTCAAGACATTGATGTGTTGCAGCAAAGTGTCGAAGCCCTTCCATGGGTCGCACATGCTGCGATTCGTAAGCAATGGCCAGACACGGTAAAAGTATTTTTGACAGAACATCAACCCGTTGCCATCTGGAATGGCAATGAGCTGTTAGATGCTAATGGCTTAGTATTTAATGGTGATGTTGGCCTGCTAAAGGAAGAAAAAGTTAAGTTATATGGTCCCAATGAGACTGGACCGGAAGTTTTGCAAACCTATCGCGATCTCCGTCCTAAGTTCCAAACGTTGGGGCTGGCTATTTCGTCATTAGTGTTAAACGAACGACGAGCTTGGCAGATCATCCTTGATAACGGTATTCGACTAGAGCTCGGTAAAGAGTCTCTGGATGAGCGGATAGAGCGCTTCTTTTTGCTTTACAACAAGCTCGGCAGTGACACTCAAAGAATCAGTTATATCGATCTTAGGTACGATACGGGAGCCGCAGTTGGTTGGTTCCCTGAACATGAGTTAGAACAAGAGAGTACGAATGACTAAGGCCGCTGATGACAACATTATTGTTGGTCTTGATATAGGCACTGCAACCGTATCAGCTCTAGTGGGTGAGATTCTACCGGATGGCCAAATAAATATTATTGGTGCGGGTAGCAGCCCTTCACGTGGCATGGATAAAGGCGGCGTGAATGATTTGGAGTCGGTTGTAAAATCAGTACAACGCGCAATTGATCAAGCTGAGTTGATGGCGGAATGCCAAATCAGCCGAGTATTTATTTCGTTGTCTGGTAAGCATATCGCAAGCCGAATTGAAAAAGGCATGGGCACCATATCTGATGAGGAAGTGTCTCAGGAAGATATGGATCGCGCTATCCATACTGCAAAATCGATTAAAATCGGTGATGAACAGCGAATCCTTCATGTGATTCCACAAGAGTTCACCATCGACTACCAAGAGGGCATTAAAAACCCACTTGGTTTATCAGGAGTGAGAATGGAAGTCAGTGTCCATTTGATCTCATGCCATAATGATATGGCACGCAATATTATTAAGGCTGTAGAACGTTGTGGTCTTAAAGTAGAGCAACTTGTGTTTTCTGGGCTTGCTGCAAGTAATGCAGTGATCACCGAGGATGAAAGAGAGCTTGGGGTTTGTGTGGTTGATATCGGTGCCGGCACGATGGACATTTCTATCTGGACCGGTGGTGCGTTACGTCACACTGAAGTATTTTCTTACGCAGGAAATGCAGTAACTAGCGATATTGCTTTTGCTTTTGGTACGCCAGTGAGCGATGCTGAAGAAATAAAAGTCAAATATGGCTGTGCCTTGAGCGAACTAGTCAGTAAGGATGACACGGTTAACGTTCCTAGCGTAGGTGGTCGACCTTCACGTAGTCTGCAACGTCAGACGTTGTCAGAAGTGATTGAACCACGATACTCTGAGCTTATGGGACTGGTTAACCAAACTATCGACTCTGTACAAGCGAAATTGCGCGAAGAGGGCATTAAGCACCATCTCGCTGCGGGTGTAGTTCTTACCGGCGGTGCTGCGCAAATCGAAGGAGTGGTAGAATGTGCGGAACGCGTATTCCGCAACCAAGTAAGGGTTGGCAAACCGCTTGAAGTCAGCGGGTTAACTGACTATGTAAAAGAGCCGTACCATTCTACGGCAGTTGGATTACTTCATTACGCAAGAGACATGCAGTCTAGCGACGATAGCGATTATAATGAACCTAAGCGCTCATCTGTTACTGGCTTTTTCGGTAAATTGCGTAATTGGATACAAAAAGAGTTTTAACCTGAGTTGCAGGATAAACGGAGACAACACATGTTTGAACCGATGATGGAAATGTCTGACGATGCAGTAATCAAGGTCGTTGGAGTTGGTGGCGGCGGTGGTAACGCCGTTGAACACATGGTGCGTGAATCCATCGAAGGTGTGGAATTCATCAGCGTCAACACTGATGCGCAAGCACTTCGTAAGACAAGCGTTGGCAATGTCATTCAGATTGGTGGTGATATCACTAAAGGTCTGGGTGCAGGTGCGAATCCACAGGTCGGCCGTGAGGCAGCTCTCGAAGACAGAGATAGAATTAAAGATTCCCTAACTGGTGCCGATATGGTGTTTATCGCAGCAGGTATGGGTGGCGGTACAGGTACTGGTGCAGCACCTGTTATTGCTGAAGTAGCTAAAGAGCTTGGCATTCTTACTGTTGCGGTCGTAACAAAACCGTTCAGCTTTGAAGGCAAAAAGCGTTTGGCATTTGCTGAGCAAGGTATCGATGAGCTGTCTAAGCATGTTGACTCTTTGATCACAATTCCAAACGAAAAGCTACTTAAAGTACTTGGTCGTGGTGTAACGCTATTAGAAGCTTTCGCAAGTGCGAACGACGTTCTTAAGAACGCTGTTCAAGGTATTGCGGAGCTAATTACTCGCCCTGGCATGATCAACGTCGACTTTGCAGACGTACGTACTGTAATGTCTGAAATGGGTCACGCAATGATGGGTAGCGGTATCGCGAAAGGCGAAGATCGTGCAGAAGAGGCAGCGGAAATGGCAATTTCTAGCCCACTTCTAGAAGACATCGATCTAGCTGGTGCTCGTGGTGTTCTTGTTAACATCACTGCAGGTCTGGATATGCGTCTTGATGAGTTTGAGACTGTTGGTAACACAGTGAAAGCATTTGCTTCTGACAATGCAACCGTAGTTATCGGTACTTCTCTAGACCCAGATATGACTGATGAAATCCGCGTAACAGTTGTTGCGACAGGTATCGGCAATGAGAAAAAACCAGACATTACGCTAGTTGCTGGTGGCAAAGCGAAAGTAGCACCAACTGCGACTCCGCAAGCTCAACCACAACAGCAAGCTGCGGCACCACAAGCTGAAGAGAAACCGGCACAGACTTTGCAAACTACTCCAGTGCAAGAGAAGCCACAGGTAACTCCTCAGCCGACAAACACAGTTTCTTCTTCTCCAGCTTCTGCGGGTCAGAGTTCTGCCGCTCCTAAGCAAGAGAAGGAAAGTGGTTATTTAGATATCCCGGCATTTTTGCGTCGTCAGGCTGATTAATCTTTAACCCATAAATTTGACATAGCTCAAGATTATGGTAGCATTCACGGTCGACGTTACAGACGACCGTGTTTTGTAGCATATTTTAGAGAGGCAAGCAGATGATCAGACAACGTACTCTGAAAGAAATAGTGAAAACAACTGGTGTGGGTCTCCACTCTGGTCGTAAAGTCACACTTACTCTGCGCCCAACTGCTGCAAACACAGGTATCATTTACCGTCGTACAGATGTAAACCCACCTGTAGATTTTCCAGCTGACCCAGCGTCTGTTCGAGACACTATGCTATGTACAGCATTGGTGAACGATGAAGGCGTGCGAATTTCAACTGTAGAACACTTGAATGCAGCACTTGCTGGTATGGGTATCGACAATATTATTGTCGAAGTAGACGCTCCTGAAATTCCAATTATGGATGGCAGTGCAAGCCCGTTTGTATACCTGCTACAGCAAGCTGGTGTTGAAACGCAAAATGCACCGAAGCGTTTTATTCGTATTAAGAAACCAGTTCGTTTTGAAGATGGCGATAAGTGGGCAGAGTTTGTTCCATTTAATGGCTTCCGTATGGACTTCGAAATCGACTTTAACCACCCTGCGATTGAGTCAGATGAGCAACGTCTTCTATTTGATTTCTCATCTCAAGGTTTCGTTCGTGAAATTTCTCGCGCACGTACGTTTGGTTTCATGCGTGATATTGAATACTTACAGTCTCAGAACTTAGTTCTTGGTGGTAGTTTCGATAATGCAATTGTACTGGATGATTACCGTATTCTTAACGAAGAAGGTCTACGCTTTGATAATGAGTTTGTTACTCACAAAGTACTAGATGCTATTGGTGACCTTTACATGTGTGGTCATGCCATTATCGGTGAGTTCCGTGCTTTCAAATCAGGTCACGGTCTAAACAACCAACTTCTACGTGCAGTTCTTGCGGATCAAGAAGCATGGGAATGGACAACATTCGAAGAAGAAGTGGGTTCACCAGTTGCTTTTGCAGAACCAAACATGGTTTTAGCGTAATAAACAGCGCAAACAGATTAAAAAAGCCAGGCAATGCCTGGCTTTTTAGTATCTGAATGTTGAGTCTATATTTCTGACGTACGCTTTGTTTGACATAGGCTTTTGGCAGCATGTGAAGCGTTCTGCAGATGATCGTTCAACGATCTTCTGTGAAGATATTACTTTCAATGAATACAGATGTCCTGTAAATGCCTATTAGAAATGGCAATGGCGAATAGTGAAACATTGCCACTTTTTACCGCTTGGCAAGGCGTTGCCGATCCTTTTCTTACCATTATGATCTTTTAACGTTGAACACCAAACTTAGGATCCTTTTTAAGTGAAGGCGATAAAATTATGATCTTACATAGGTAAAATCTAATTTTGTTGAGATATGGGTATTCAAAAGCAGCTTTCTACTGGGCGATGGTTTACATTATTGCCTTTATCTTCAGCTCATAGCGACGATTTGAACTTAGCCACTAGAGGCTGATTCTTCTAAAGAATGGCTTATAAAATACTGACTTTGCGCTTTGATGAGGGGGTAATAGTGGCTAATACATCATCAGTTTGTCTAAAAACTTACGAGTGCTTCAAACAAATACGTCTATTTATGGTTGTATCGACGAAAAATCCTTACACTAAGCCACATTGATTCAAAATTTAGCCTTGAAATATGGATGTTTGAACTCAATATCTTTGATAAATGATTTATCTCAGTATTCTTAGTTCCAAACTGGCAGAGACTGAAGGCATTACGAGTAGATCGGGAACGGTCTGATTAAAGAGAGATTCACGAAAAATGATAACTAAGCTACTGACAAAAGTAATTGGCAGTCGCAACGACCGAACACTGCGCCGCCTTAGAAAAATTGTAAAAGAGATTAATAACTACGAACCAACGTTCGAAGCACTTTCTGATGAAGAGCTAAAAGCGAAAACTGTTGAGTTCCGTGAGCGCCTAGAGCAAGGTGAGACTCTTGATAAGCTACTTCCAGAAGCTTTTGCTACGGTTCGTGAAGCATCTAAGCGTGTTTACGGTATGCGTCACTTCGACGTTCAGCTTATCGGTGGTATGGTACTGAACGGCGGTCAAATTGCGGAAATGCGCACTGGTGAAGGTAAAACTTTAACTGCAACCCTTCCTGCTTACCTAAACGCACTTCCAGGTAAAGGTGTACACGTAGTCACAGTGAACGACTACCTAGCAACACGTGATGCTGAGACTAACCGTCCACTATTTGAATTCTTAGGTATGACAGTTGGCGTGAACGTGCCAAACATGCCTCCTCAAGCGAAAAAAGAAGCTTACCAAGCTGATATCCTTTACGGTACAAACAACGAGTTTGGCTTTGACTACCTACGTGACAACATGGCTTTCCGCAATGAAGACCGTGTTCAACGTGAACGCTTTTTCGCAGTTGTCGATGAAGTGGACTCAATCCTTATCGATGAAGCTCGTACTCCTCTGATCATCTCTGGTCCAGCAGAAGATAGCTCGGATCTATACACTCGTATTAACCTGCTTATTCCAAATCTTCAAAAGCAAGATAAAGAAGACTCTGAAGAATACCGCGGCGACGGTCACTACACGGTTGATGAGAAATCTAAACAAGTTCACTTAACGGAAACGGGTCAAGAATTCGTTGAAGAACTAATGGTGAAAAATGGTCTGATGGAAGAGGGCGATACACTTTACTCTCCAACTAACATCAGCCTACTACACCACGTTAATGCAGCGCTTCGTGCACACGTATTGTTTGAACGCAATGTAGATTACATCGTCAATGATGACGGCGAAGTTGTGATCGTCGATGAACATACCGGTCGTACAATGCCGGGTCGTCGTTGGTCTGAAGGTCTTCATCAAGCGGTTGAAGCGAAAGAAGGCGTTAAGATTCAAAACGAAAACCAAACGCTGGCATCGATCACCTTCCAGAACTACTTCCGCCTATACGAAAAACTGTCAGGTATGACAGGTACAGCGGATACAGAAGCATTCGAATTCCAATCGATTTACGGTCTAGAGACAGTGGTTATCCCAACCAACAAACCTATGATCCGTAACGATATGCCAGACGTAGTTTACCGTACTGAAGCTGAGAAGTTCGCTGCAATTATCGAAGATATCAAAGAGCGCGTAGAGAAAGGTCAACCATCTCTAGTAGGTACGGTTTCTATCGAGAAATCAGAGCTACTCTCTAACGCACTTAAGAAAGCTAAGATTAAACACAATGTACTGAACGCTAAGTTCCACGAGCGCGAAGCAGAGATTGTTGCAGAAGCAGGTACACCTGGTGCGGTAACGATCGCGACTAACATGGCTGGTCGTGGTACTGATATCGTGTTGGGTGGTAGCTGGCAAGCGAAAGTCGAAGCGCTTCAAGATCCAACCAAAGAACAGATCGATGCTATCAAAGCTGAGTGGAAACAAGTTCACGATCAAGTACTAGAATCAGGTGGTCTGCACATCATTGGTACTGAGCGTCACGAATCTCGTCGTATCGATAACCAGTTACGTGGTCGTTCAGGTCGTCAAGGTGACGCAGGTTCATCTCGTTTCTACCTATCGATGGAAGATTCACTACTACGTATCTTCACTTCAGATCGTATGGCTAGCCTTATCCAAAGCGGTATGGAAGAAGGTGAGGCGATTGAATCTAAGATGTTGTCTCGTTCAATCGAAAAAGCACAACGTAAAGTGGAAGGTCGTAACTTCGACATCCGTAAACAGCTTCTTGAATACGATGATGTAGCAAACGATCAGCGTAAAGTAGTTTACGAATTACGTGATGAGCTAATGAGCGTTGACGACATTAGCGATATGATCGAACAAAACCGTGAAGATGTCGTTACTGCGATCATCGATGAATACATTCCACCACAATCTCTAGAAGATATGTGGGATGTGGAAGGTCTTCAAGAGCGCTTGAAAGCGGACTTCGATCTAGATGCGCCTATTAAGCAATGGCTTGAAGAAGACGACAAGCTATACGAAGAAGCGTTGCGTGAGAAGATCATCAACCTAGCAGTTGAAGTCTACAAAGCGAAAGAAGAAGTAGTCGGTGCGCAAGTACTTCGCAACTTCGAGAAGTCAGTTATGCTTCAAACGCTAGACACGCTTTGGAAAGAGCATCTAGCGGCAATGGATCACCTACGTCAAGGTATTCACCTACGTGGTTATGCGCAGAAGAACCCGAAACAAGAGTACAAGCGTGAGTCGTTTGAACTGTTTGAAGGTTTACTAGAAGCGCTTAAGACGGATGTGATTACCGTGCTATCTCGCGTACGTGTTCAACAACAAGAAGAAGTTGAGCGTATGGAAGAGCAACGTCGCGCGCAAGCTGAAGAAGCAGCTCGTCGTGCCCAAGCTCAACACGCAGCAGCACAAAACCCACTAACTGAAGGCGAAGAGTCTGAAGAAACGTCTAACCAACCAATGGTTCGTGAAGAGCGTAAAGTGGGTCGGAATGAGCCTTGTCCATGTGGCAGTGGTAAAAAGTACAAACAGTGCCACGGGAAAATTGACTAATACAGTCCGAAAATATTGATAAAGAGTCGCTTAGGCGGCTCTTTTTGTATTGATATACCCAAGTAACCTCGAGATGCTTGGTTCAGCGAGAATGACTTGGTTTGAAGGCGAGGCAACAATTTGAAGATCTAGTGGTTCTAAATCGAAAATTGTTAACGAAGCATGCGAACCAAGGCAACTCGCCCTTCGGGAGCGTGTCACTGAAGCAACTTCATCGTCAAACAACTTGGAAATAGCGTGCTATTCCGCTTCGTTGTTTTCCTTGAACTTGAATCAGTGACGACGCTCTGAATCTAGCATCTTGAAGTCACTTGGGTATAGATCTAGGAACGAATCTAATGAAAAGAATTCATATTGTTGCGGCAATCATCTTTAACCAAGATAAATCGCAAATCTTCATCACTAAACGTCCAGATGACAAACACAAAGGAGGATTCTGGGAGTTCCCTGGTGGCAAAGTAGAGCAAGGTGAAAGTGTTGAGCAAGCGATGATTCGTGAGCTGGAAGAAGAGATTGGTATCACAGTGACAGAGCAATCCCTATTTGAACACTTGGAATATGACTATCCAGAAAAGTCTTTGAAGTTTGATTTCATGACAGTATCTCAGTTCGATAACCAACCTTATGGTCGCGAAGGTCAAGAAGGACGTTGGGTTGATGTTGCTGCATTACTTGATTACACCTTCCCAGAGGCAAACGTACCGATTCTAGAGCGAGTGATTAAAGAGTTTTCTTAACTCGCTGCGAACTATCTTGTGGTTAACACGGGATATTGTTAGTTTAAAAAGATTCGACGAAACGAAAGAGGACGAGGCAAGCCTCGTTTATCCAGAGAAGGAGAGAAAGCGCAATGGTTCGTATTGCAATTGCAGGAGCTGCTGGCCGCATGGGTCGCAACCTAGTTAAAGCATCGCATTTAAACTCAGAAGCATCCGTGACTGCGGGATCTGAACGTCCAGAGTCTTCGCTAGTTGGCGTAGATGTTGGTGAGTTGTGCGGTGAAGGTAAGTTTGATGTCTTTCTGACGGATGATTTAGCAAAAGAGGTCGACAACTTCGATGTTGTTATCGACTTTACGGCTCCAGTGAGCACGCTAGCGAATCTAGAGCTTTGCAAACAACATGGCAAGAGTATCGTCATTGGCACGACTGGCTTTAGCGAAGAAGAGCGTGAATTGATCGATGCTGCTGCGAAGCAAGTGCCAGTTGTGATGGCTCCTAACTATTCAGTCGGTGTGAACCTTGTCTTTAAGCTTCTCGAGAAAGCGGCCAAAGTGATGGGGGATTACTGTGATATTGAGATTGTTGAAGCGCATCACCGCCACAAAGTTGATGCTCCGTCTGGTACCGCGATTGGTATGGGGGAAGCGATCGCAGGAGCGATGGGCAATAAGCTAAGCGATGTTGCCGTTTACGCTCGTGAAGGTATTACGGGTGAGCGAACAAAAGATGAAATTGGTTTTGCTACGATCCGTGCTGGGGATATTGTAGGTGAACATACGGCTATGTTTGCTGACATTGGTGAACGCGTTGAGATTACTCATAAAGCGACCGACCGAATGACCTTTGCTAATGGGGCGGTAAAAGCCGCAGTTTGGTTGCATGCTAAGCCAGCAGGTTTTTATACCATGACTGATGTTCTCGGGCTTAATGAACTGTAAATACATAATTATTCGCCGGCGTAAGCCGGCTTTTTTGTTTTTGGAGAAAATTATGTAAACAAAATGGTTCCATAAGGTCGCAAGATTTCTCATAGTTTTGTTATTATTTTGTGCGCTTGGTGTGTAAAGATGGCTGTAAGCCCTAAAAGTTGTAGTTGAATTTGCAGGATGAACGTTTGCGCAAAAATCTCACAAAATTTTGTGATCTTCAATAAGTTCAAATTTGTAAAATTCACAAAAAAGTCATGGTAAGTGATCTGTAGATAGCTAAAACTTACTTTTTTAGGGCTTTTTCTGTTGAAACGTCATTACTCGCTAGAAAGTACCAATTTATTTTTCAATGTGTGTTGACAGTTTCAAAGTCCGTCTTTAGAATACCGCCAATTTGTCAAAAATACCTGTTTATGTAAATTATCAAGGTAAAGGAAGGCAAATTTGCAGCTTAATTTATTTTTTATGCATTTTTATTCTGGAGGTTGTCTTGGGTAAATTAGCACTGTTAGTCCTAGAAGATGGGACAGTGTTCCGCGGTGTTTCCATTGGAGCAGATGGTATTTCCGTTGGTGAAGTTGTTTTTAATACCTCGATGACGGGGTACCAAGAAATTCTCACTGATCCTTCCTATTCTCAACAAATCGTTACTCTTACTTATCCTCACATTGGCAATACCGGAACCAATTCCGAAGACGAAGAATCTTCTTCAATCCACGCACAAGGCCTTGTGATTCGCGATCTCCCTCTTATCGCTTCTAATTTCCGTAATGAACAATCCCTTTCTGATTACCTTAAGTCGCAAAACATCGTCGGCATTGCAGACATCGACACGCGTAAGCTAACTCGTATCCTGCGTGAAAAAGGTGCTCAAAACGGTTGTATCGTAGCTGGCTCTTCTATAAACGGAGAGAATCTAGACGAAGCTTTGGCACTAGCGAAAGCAAAAGAATTCCCTGGTTTGAAAGGAATGGATCTTGCGAAAGAGGTTACAACAAAAGAAGCGTATCAATGGAAACAAGGTTCGTGGACGCTTGAGGGTGGACTTCCAGAAGCGAAAGACGACAGCGAATTACCATATCACGTTGTTGCCTACGATTTCGGCGCAAAACGTAACATCCTGCGCATGTTGGTTGACCGAGGCTGCCGCCTAACGGTTGTTCCTGCTGAAACTTCAGCAGAAGAAGTTCTGGCTCTAAACCCAGATGGCGTTTTCCTATCAAACGGCCCTGGTGACCCAGAACCATGTACTTACGCGATTGAAGCGACAAAAGTATTCCTAGAAAAAGACCTGCCAATCTTTGGTATCTGTCTAGGTCACCAAATCCTTGCGCTAGCATCGGGTGCACAAACAGTGAAAATGAAGTTTGGTCACCACGGCGCAAACCACCCAGTAAAAGATTTGGAGCGTAATGTTGTAATGATTACGTCGCAAAACCACGGTTTTGCCGCAGACGAAGCAACACTACCTGAAAATCTACGTGCTACTCACGTATCGCTATTTGATGGCTCTCTACAAGGTATTCACCGTACAGACAAGCCAGCATTTAGCTTCCAAGGTCACCCTGAAGCGAGCCCAGGTCCACACGACGCGGCACCGCTATTTGACCACTTTATCGAACTAATCAAAAAACACAGCGCTTAATTCGGAGTAGTAGATAATGCCAAAACGTACTGACATTCAAAGTATTCTTATTCTTGGTGCTGGTCCGATTGTTATCGGTCAGGCATGTGAGTTTGACTACTCTGGCGCACAAGCGTGTAAAGCACTGCGTGAAGAGGGTTACCGAGTTATCCTAGTAAACTCTAACCCTGCAACCATCATGACTGACCCAGACATGGCGGATGCAACTTACATCGAGCCAATCCAATGGGAAGTGGTTCGCAACATCATCGCGAAAGAAAAGCCAGATGCAGTACTACCTACAATGGGTGGTCAAACTGCATTGAACTGTGCTCTAGACCTAGAGAAATACGGCGTTCTAGAAGAGTTCGGCGTTGAGATGATTGGCGCAACGGCTGATGCAATCGACAAAGCGGAAGACCGCTCTCGTTTCGATAAAGCGATGAAGTCTATCGGTCTTGAGTGTCCACGTGCGGATACTGCAAAAACGATGGAAGAAGCTTACGCTGTACTCGATATGGTTGGCTTCCCTTGTATCATCCGTCCATCATTTACTATGGGTGGTACTGGTGGCGGTATCGCATACAACAAAGAAGAGTTCGAAGAAATCTGTCGTCGTGGTCTAGACCTGTCGCCAACTAACGAACTTCTAATCGATGAGTCTCTTATTGGTTGGAAAGAGTACGAGATGGAAGTGGTTCGCGACAAAGCGGACAACTGTATCATCGTATGTGCGATTGAAAACTTCGATCCAATGGGCATCCACACGGGTGACTCAATCACGGTTGCACCAGCGCAAACACTAACAGACAAAGAATACCAGCTAATGCGTAACGCATCTCTAGCAGTACTGCGTGAGATTGGCGTTGAAACTGGTGGTTCTAACGTACAGTTTGGTATTAACCCGAAAGATGGCCGCATGGTTATCATCGAGATGAACCCACGTGTATCTCGCTCTTCTGCTCTAGCATCGAAAGCAACAGGTTTCCCAATCGCTAAGATTGCAGCGAAACTGGCTGTTGGCTTTACACTAGACGAGCTAATGAACGACATTACTGGTGGCGCTACACCAGCATCATTCGAACCAACCATCGACTACGTAGTAACTAAGATTCCTCGCTTTAACTTCGAGAAATTTGCAGGTGCTAATGACCGTCTAACGACGCAAATGAAGTCAGTTGGTGAGGTAATGGCAATTGGTCGTAACCAACAAGAGTCACTACAAAAAGCACTTCGCGGTTTAGAAGTTGGCGCGACTGGTTTTGACGAGATGGTTGACCTAGATGCACCAGACGCACTGACGAAAATTCGTCATGAGCTGAAAGAAGCAGGCGCAGAGCGTATTTGGTACATCGCGGATGCATTCCGTGCGGGTATGTCAGTCGATGGCGTATTCAACCTAACGCAAATCGACCGCTGGTTCCTAGTTCAAATCGAAGACATTGTGAAGCTTGAGCAAGAGCTAAAAGCAAAAGGTTTCGCTGGTCTAAACAAAGAAGAACTTAACAAGCTGAAGCGTAAAGGTTTTGCTGATGCGCGCCTATCTAAGATTCTAGGTGTTGCGGAAAGCGAAATCCGTCGTCTACGTGACCAGTACGATATTCACCCAGTGTACAAGCGTGTTGATACGTGTGCGGCAGAGTTCTCATCTGATACAGCTTACATGTACTCATCTTACGATGACGAGTGTGAAGCTAACCCAACAGACAAAGACAAGATCATGATTCTAGGCGGTGGTCCAAACCGTATCGGTCAAGGTATTGAATTTGACTACTGTTGTGTACACGCATCGCTAGCACTACGTGAAGATGGCTACGAAACTATCATGGTTAACTGTAACCCTGAGACTGTTTCAACAGACTACGATACATCTGACCGTTTGTACTTCGAACCAGTAACACTGGAAGACGTCTTAGCAATCGCACGTGTTGAGAAACCAAAAGGCGTTATCGTTCAGTACGGTGGTCAAACACCACTTAAACTGGCTCGTGCACTTGAAGCAGCTGGCGTGCCAATCATCGGTACTAGCCCTGATGCAATCGACCGTGCAGAAGACCGTGAGCGTTTCCAAGTTGCTGTCGACCGTCTAGGTCTTCTACAGCCAGAGAACGCGACAGTAACGACGATGGAGCAAGCAGTAGAGAAATCTCGTGAAATCGGTTACCCACTGGTTGTACGTCCTTCTTACGTGCTTGGTGGTCGTGCGATGGAAATCGTATACGACGAGCAAGATCTACGTCGCTACTTCAACGAAGCAGTAAGCGTATCAAACGAATCTCCAGTACTACTAGATAGCTTCCTAGACGACGCAGTTGAAGTCGATATCGATGCTATCTGTGACGGTGAGCGTGTGGTTATCGGCGGTATCATGGAGCACATCGAGCAAGCGGGTGTTCACTCAGGTGACTCAGCATGTTCTCTTCCTGCATACACGCTAAGCCAAGAAATCCAAGACGTAATGCGTGAGCAAGTTGAAAAGCTAGCGTTTGAATTGGGTGTTCGTGGTCTGATGAACACGCAGTTCGCGGTTAAGAACAACCAAGTATACCTAATCGAGGTTAACCCTCGTGCAGCGCGTACGGTACCGTTCGTATCTAAAGCAACTGGTGCGCCAATCGCTAAGATTGCTGCGCGTGTAATGGCGGGTCAATCGCTAGAGTCTCAAGGCTTTACGAAAGAAATCATCCCACCGTACTACTCTGTAAAAGAAGTTGTACTGCCATTCAACAAGTTCCCAGGTGTTGATCCACTGTTGGGTCCTGAAATGCGCTCTACTGGTGAAGTTATGGGTGTTGGTGCGACGTTTGCAGAAGCTTACGCGAAAGCAGAATTGGGTTGTGGCAACATTTACCCAGAAGGTGGTCGTGCACTTCTTTCTGTTCGTGCAGGTGACAAAGAGCGCGTTGTGGACCTAGCGTCTAAGTTGACAAAACTTGGTTACCAGTTGGATGCAACACACGGTACAGCTGTCATTCTTGGTGAAGCGGGCATTAACCCACGTCTAGTAAACAAAGTACACGAAGGTCGCCCTCACATTCTTGACCGTATTAAGAACAACGAGTACACCTACATCGTAAACACGGCTGCTGGTCGTCAAGCGATTGAAGACTCTAAAGTTCTGCGTCGCGGTGCACTAGCTGAGAAAGTGAACTACACGACAACGCTAAACGCTGCATTCGCGACTTGTATGGCACACACGGCAGATGCGAAGAGCACAGTAACTTCGGTTCAAGAGCTACACGCAAAAGTGAAAGCTAGCCTAGAAGCGTAATAGATAAAAATCAGTAAGCCGAAAAATAGGGCTTATATGACAACCTCATTGCCCGCTCATTTGAGCGGGCTTTTTTGTCTTTAAGGTTGCTTAAAATGGAGAGAATTGAAGTGCGCTAAGAAAGCCTGATAGAGCGGACTTTTGTACAGCATCAAACTAATGGCTGAAAGTAACGTCCCTAAAGATGAAGAAATAGCACTGCCATTTGCAATAACAAAATTAGAGCTACAAGTAACCAGAATAAATGCAATAGTGATCAAATTTACCTTAGCTGCAATACTCAAGCCTTTGCTAATCGTTAGAATGTTTGGAACACATATTACTATTGCAGTTATTGTGCCGAAGAGAATTAAGTAAATATCAACCCCAATTCTTCGCTTGATAGAAAACCATTCATTCCAGATGTTTAGGCTTATTGCTAGACCTGCAGTCAAGCATAGATATAAAGCAATAGGGAGAAACTATTTAGTCATGCGACCCTCTTTAATTCTTAAGTTGAAACTTGATATGTATCCGATTTCGAGAGTAATTTATAAGGAGTCGCGCTCCATACATTAAACTCTATTTTTTATTTTGTATGATCTTTTCTCCAATAAAAAATTGTAAGTTGATTCGTCTTTGCTAAATATATAGTTATTAGACTTAGCAAATACATCAGCTAAGACAATTGCAGGGTATAATGATAAAAAAGTAGTTATGGAGAGTGCTAAAAAAATCTCACTTGATTTTTTGAATTGGCCCTTAGTCAAAAAGTTGTTTGATATAATTGAGATAACTAGTATTCTCAAGCATTCAAAAAGAATGAAACTCGCTCCAAACATATATACATATACTTGATCAAAGGTTGCTATTTCACTTTTGGTGACTATATTGTCATAGAAGTCGACGATACCTTTAAATGAGTATATAAATAGAGAGATTGATGATGTGAGTAAGAGTATCAAGTAGAATAATGCTTGCGTTCTATCGTAGTTACCATGCTTCATCATAATACCCATTTACTAATGTGTTAATATTCCATTTCTAGTATCACAACCTATTCTTATCGAATGTAGAAGATGATTACTCCAAATAATATTGGTTTTCTAATTCTTATCACTTTATATAAACGTAGTTCTTATCATACAGCCAGGATTGACTTAATTTTTCTGAGTATTTATATCCATTTTCTAGTGCTACTTTTTCTAAATAGTAGCTAACAGGGTATGGTGATATTATAGATGTGAAGAATATTATAAAAAATATTTTTAATGTCACTTCATTTGTTTCTTTGGAGAATTTTTTATCTCTAATTAATGCAACTAAAGAGTAGCAGGAGAAAAATATAAATAATATTGACCCAGAAGTTAAGGCTATGGATGAACGTGAAAAATTCACACTTCTCTCTTCAATCTCTATGTTTCTGATGAAATTAAATATTTCATTAAATGACATGTGTATCATTGAAACTCCTAACGTGGAGAAAATTATAGCGGATAGAAATATATATGTTTTGTTTTCTAACCTTTTTTTGTTGTTATTCATTTTAAAGACATCTCCTCATCCAGTTTTGATTTTTATAAATTATTTAATTTGAATTTCCAATGTCCTCATTAAGGTTTGAGCTTTATCATATTTTGAATAGTTTCTTAACTTAGAGATTAAACGTCATATAAGAATATATTTTTCTAGATAATTTATCTTGAGAAGTTACTATGATACATAGCGTTTTATTTTTATGGATTAATAATTATTTTGCATCAATTAATTGATGGGGATAAGGAATATTTGTTATTTAATGGGCGGAGTTAAAAGTCTTTGTGTAATAATCTATTTTGTTATTTATTGTTTTTTAAGTTAAATGATGAAAATCTGGAATAGGTTGGTGTCTTGAGTTTCCTTTTGTTCGTCTGTCAGACAGTGCTATCGTTGCTCCATCTTGGTTACAAATATTTACAAGGACGCACAAGTGGAAGTTACGTTCGAAATCTTAATTGCATTGTTTTTTGTCGCATCTGCTGCGGGATTTATTGATGCGATGGCAGGTGGCGGTGGTCTCTTGACGCTCCCTGCTTTGTTGGCCGCAGGGTTAAGTCCTACTCAGGCATTGGCGACCAACAAACTCCAAAGCTCGTTTGGAAGCTTTTCTGCCAGTTGGTACTTTGTGCGTAATGGTATTGTTAGCCTGAAAGAGATGCGCTTAGCGATTCTATGTACCTTTATTGGTTCTGCCATTGGTGCAGAGGCTGTGCAGTTTATCGATGCCGGTGTGCTCACTAGTCTTATCCCAGTCTTGCTGATCGCGATTTCTCTCTACTTTTTGCTTTCTTCAACCTCGAAAGCGGCTGAAGGTGACCCCAAGCTTTCTGAAGCGATGTTTGCTTTGTGTGTTGGTGGGGGCGTAGGCTTCTACGATGGTTTCTTTGGACCAGGCACTGGCTCTATCTTTGCTCTTTGTTTTGTCGCACTAGGTCACTTTTCACTGGTTGATGCGACTGCCCGCACTAAGATTCTTAACTTCACCTCAAACATTGCGGCGCTACTGTTCTTTATTCTTGCTGGTTTACCTGTGTGGGAAATCGGCCTTACCATGGCCGTAGGTGGCTTTATTGGTGCTCAGCTTGGTGCCAAAGTTGTCGTCACCAAAGGTCAAAAATGGATTCGACCTTTAGTCATTACCATGTCTATGTTGATGGCGACAAAACTTCTTTGGCAACAACATCACCAATGGTTTCTATCACTGTTTTAACTCTTGGTGACTGGTACACGTTCTGCCTAACGCAGATATGAATTGGTCGAATCAAAGAGGTCAGTGGCTCAAACATAAAGCAGTTATCGCCAGGAATCTTCAACGCTCTGACGATTGATAGCGGGATTAATGCAGGAACTGCTCCTCCCAGTGCGAGTTGGGCTGCCGCTGTGTAGGCATCCATTTCCATCAATGGTTTGATGCCGATTTTCTCTAATGCAGGCAGTTGGTAGCTATTGGACGGGTTAGCTAAATCATTTGTGATGACTTTTTTCGGAAGTTCATTCAGTTGTTGATCACTAACGAGGAAAAAAGGTTCATCGCACAGATGAAAAGCCATCAAGCCGTGATGTGGTGGAAGCAAACCAGCACAAAGCCCAATGGTCGCTTTACCGGATTGAACTCGCTCAACGATTCTAGGGCTGTGGTTGGTGGTTATGGTTAAGTACTGATCTTGCTTGAGGTAATCACCAATGGTTTTTCCAAGATAACCTGCAATAAGAGACTTTGAGCTATCGAGGGTGATCAGTGATGTGTCTTCAAGCTCTTGCTGTTCGTAGATAAGACCACGTAACTCGTTAAAAGATGGGCCAATATTCTCGATCAAAGCCATGCCATCAGGTGTGAGTTTAATGGTTCTCCCTGACGGTTCTACTAGCTTCTTTCCCAGTTTTTTCTCTAGGTTCGCGATACGTTTACTCACCGCAGATTGGCTGATATACAGCAAACTCCCTGTGCGGCTCATGGTTTTCGCTTTGCTTAAAACTAATAGTGTTTCGATGCCTTCCAGTAACATGTCTATCCATGAATGTTGGGAATAATAGCCTTAATATAACTAAGCTCAGAATCAGAAGCGACTGACGTTTACCAAAAAAAAGAGCCGTCGGTTATGAAGGCTCTTTTCAATCAATAAGTTGAACATTATCGATTTATGGCGAAGGTTGGCAGTGATAAGTGCCAGCGAATCGCCCCAAGGCGAATAATCAATGTTGAAACGACGCCTGCAAGTAGGGCGAAAGAGTGGTCATGACCCATGCTCAATGCGATCGTGTGAAAAATACCACCGATGATACATGCTGTTGCATAGACTTCGCTTCTCAAAACCATCGGCACTTCACGTGCTAGCACATCGCGAATGATGCCGCCGCCACAGCCAGTAATGACGCCCATGATAACTGCCACCATGCCGGATGCATTGTAAGCTAGGGCTTTTTCAACACCGATACCAACAAATACTGCCAAACCAATTGCGTCACATACAGGAAGGACCCACCAAGGTAGACGTTTAGGGCGACGAACTAAAATCATGGTTAATAAACAGGTAATGAAAATTACCCATAGATAGGTCGTGTCAGTAATCCAGAATACAGGGGTAGCGCCAAGCGCCATATCACGAATAGTGCCACCGCCAATAGCAGTCACACTACCGAGCACGATCACACCGAAAGGATCCATCTTTAATCGGCCTGCGAGCAAAACTCCAGAAACCGCAAAGACAGCAGTACCGAATAAATCGATCATATAAAGCAGCATGGAGTCCATGTTACTTGGTACCTTATAAACAAATTGTGGGGGAACAGAAATGGGACGGAAATTGTACGGGATTTCCAACGAAAACGTTAGCGTTTTTGCCGAACGCTTTCAAAGTGTTCACACACCTCTGTGATCGCGTTTAAGGTTCTTGGGGTCGGGCGGTTGATCCAATCGGAATTAAGTGACCAAACATGACCATTTTTTAATGCAGGGATGTCGCTCTTCCATTCTGCCCACATTCCATCATTACTCATGGCATGGCGAGAGGTAAACAGTACTTCAGGCTGGCGAGTAATCACTTGCTCGATGCTGACTTGTGGGTAAGGGGCACTGCCTTTGGCAAAGATATTTTCACCACCACAGAAGGTGAAGACTTCACTTGGCCAGTTCTTGCCCGCAACGGTGATGATCGGTTTTTCACTCAACTGATAGAAGTAGCTAACTTTATCTTCGGTATTGTACTTTTCTTTTAACGCTTCTAACTGTGCACGAAAATCTTCAGCGGCTTTTTGTCCTACTTCCGGCTTCTCACTGTATCGGCTGAGTTGTTCAATATTCTTGGCAATATCCTCTAACGTTCCTGTTGTTGAGTAGTAAATCGGAATGCCAAACTGCTTGAGTTTATCAAGTTCTTTGGCTGGATTACCTGCAGGCCAAGCGATAACTAAATCGGGTTGAAGGGCGATGATGCGTTCGAGTTTAATGCCTTGATAGTTTGATACTTTTTCTAGGTCTTTGGCTTGCTCGGGGTAGTCACTCATCTCACTGGCCGCAATCAGCTTGTCTCCAAGACCAGCTGCATAGGCGATTTCTGTTGCATGTGGCGCTAGGCTGATGACTCGTTGAACAGGTTCATTGGCAAAAGAAACAGCAGAGAAGATAAGAGGAAGGGCAAAGCAAAGATTTTTCATTATAGTCCTTGATAAATGAATCCGAGAATTAGGCTTTGGATAACTATCCAAGCAAAGATACGCCAAACTATCAGTGTTTGGATTTGCGCTAGATGAATGGCTGATGGTGCAATACGCCCCCCAAGTTTTGCACGTTCGGCTCGCAGTCCTTGATATAAAGCTGGACCACCAAGTGACAATTGAAGCTTGTTACCAATCGAGCACAACAACCATGCCGGTCCAGGAAGCGGCCAAGATTTCGCTTGTTGAAGCATAGCAGTTGAAACGCTTGATACGTTTTTACCCGCACCAATAAACATCGCGAATAAGCGTAATGGAATGATTTCTAGGACCGCCGTTAATTGAATAACTGGTTTGCCAAATGGTGAATATTGACGTCGACTAGGAGACCATGCTCGAGCTAACTCAGCAGTAAGACGATACATCAACGCGCCAATTCCACCAGTTACTCCATACCAAAACAGCACACACACTACGTTACGTCCGTAACCCATGATGATGGTTTCTGCTCCAGCTTTACCAATGCCTAGTAGCGATAAGCTCTCTGTATCGCGGTTCAGGTAAGGCTTGAGTAGTGCTCGGCATTGTACTTTATTCTCATTCGACATTGCGGTGACGAGTTGTTTAGCAAGTGATTCATTGTTTCGCCAGTCAAGAGCAATCAGCAGTAATGCCAGCTCAAATAGCGGTGCTTGCCAAACTAAAGGCTTCATCGCGAGCAGTAATATCAAGCAAGGCACAAGCATAAGAAGAAGTGCGAGTCCGCCAGAGATGATACTTTGCGAGTAGTTGTGGTTGTTATTGACCTTGTTAGCCAGTTGCTCGGCGAATTTATGCCAAAGCGTCACTGGATGCGCAGCGTGCGGTATGGGGAGCAGGAGATGGAATAATAATGCGCCCCACATGACGAGGAGCGCACCATTGGCATAAAACTGCTGAAAGGTTTCTTCCATGAAATTCGACAGACTTACTTAGTCAGTTCCAACATTTTGAATACCATTTCTGAAGAGCTTTTCGCCGCTAGCGGTAAGAACTCTTCGAAGCTCATTGGTGATTCTTTGTCTGCTACGTCAGAGATAGCGCGCACAACAACAAACGGCGTGTTGAATTGGTGACAAGTTTGAGCGATAGCAGATGCTTCCATTTCTACAGCGATAACTGAAGGGAAGTGTTTACGGATAAACTCTTGGCGCTCTGCCGTGCAAACAAACGCATCACCAGTACAGATCAGGCCGCGAACTGCGTGAGTGTTTTCCATTTGAGCCAGTGCTTTTTCAGCAAGGTCCATTAGCTTCTCATCTGCTTTGAATGCCGCTGGTTGACCTGCCATTTGACCCATTTCGTAGCCAAACGCGGTTACGTCTGCATCGTGGTGACGAACTTCTGTTGAGATAACAACGTCGCCTAGGTTTAGGCTTGAGTCGAAACCGCCCGCAGAGCCAGTGTTGATAACCACATCTGGTTGGTATTCGTCTAGCAGAATGGTTGTACCAACTGCTGCTGCTACTTTACCGATGCCAGATTGAAGCAGTACCACATCAACGTCGTTAATCTGACCAGAGAAAAACGTGCAACCTGCTTTGTTCACTGTTTGGCAGTTTGTCATTGCTTCTTTCAGGATGGTGACTTCTTGTTCCATCGCACCGATGATACCAACTTTCATAACACTCTCTTTCGATAAAAATTTAAGTTGGCGAGAGTATACCACTCTGCACCAATATGTGGTCGTTATTTGATTAACTCAGCATTCATCAGCAGTGAACGTAATTGTTCAGCACGCTTACGGTTCACGCCAAAGTCTGAATAGCCAACACGAGATTCTGAGCGAACAATTAGCTGATCGCCTTCTACCTTAAGTTCTAAATCGTCCACAAAGCGCATGATTTTAGATGTGCACTCTACGCGTATGTAGTTGCCTTCTTTCACCGCTGTTTTCGCACCTGGCAGTTCAAGCGTAATTTGCTCAATAGCATCGATGTTCGCTGAATCAGTCAGGGTGAATGGCGTTAGGTTGTATTCTGCACGCGTATCTTGAGTGGAGACGCAGTTTGGTTTGTCACCACAAGGTGATTGAGAACGATCCGTCATGGTTGTGACTCCTTGGCTACAAGCGGTTAAGCCGAGCAAAGTGATGGAAAGGAGAGCGGCTTTTTTCATTGTATTTACTCTTATAATTTTGCTTCTAATTATATGGATACAAAAGAAAAAGGATCCAATAATAGGATCCTTTTTGTGATGTTAGCTGTGATTAAACTTCGAGGTAATCGAGAATGCCTTCTGCTGCTTTTCGTCCTTCATCAATTGCAGTGACGACCAGATCAGAGCCTCGCACCGCATCGCCACCCGCGAAGATCTTTTCATTGCTGGTCTGGAATTGGAACTCTTGTTTCGCAGGGGCTTTGATACGACCCCATTGATCCAAATCGACATCAAACGGAGCTAACCAGTCCATTTTGTGCGGCTGGAAACCAAACGCCATGATCACGACGTCTGCCGGTAGAACGTGTTCGCTGCCTTCGACGGGCTCTGGACGGCGACGACCCGCTTCATCAGGCTCACCAAGAGCGGTTTTCACCACTTTGACACCCGAGACCTTACCTGACGCATCGACTTCAATTCCTAAAGGCTGAAGGTTGAACATAAACTTCACGCCTTCTTCTTTGGCGTTTTTCACCTCGCGGCGAGAGCCGGGCATATTAGCTTCATCACGACGGTAAGCACATACCACGTTTGACGCGCCTTGGCGAATAGAGGTACGAACACAGTCCATCGCGGTATCACCACCGCCGAGTACAACTACGCGCTGCTTTGCCATGTCGATAAAAGGTTGGTCGTGTTCCAAGCCCATGACCTTGTAAGTATTTGAAATCAAGAATGGCAGAGCGTCGTAAACACCCGGCGCACCTTCATTTTCTAGTCCCGCACGCATGTACTTGTAAGTACCAACCCCCAAAAAGACGGCATCGTACTCATCAAGCAGTTCTTGCATCTGCACATCTTTACCTACTTCGACATTCATCTGAAACTCTACGCCCATTTCGGTGAAGACGCGGCGGCGGTTTTCCATCACGCCTTTTTCAAGCTTGAACGAAGGGATACCGAAGGTCAGTAAGCCTCCAATTTCAGGGTAGCGGTCAAATACGACAGGTTTCACGCCATTGCGCACTAGGATATCGGCAGCAGCCAAGCCTGCTGGACCTGCACCAATGATGGCAACCTTTTTATCGGTCCACTCCACCTTAGACATGTCAGGCTTCCAGCCCATTTCGAAGGCTTTGTCGGTAATGTATTTTTCAACGTTACCTATAGTGACGGCGCCAAAGTCTTCATTGAGAGTACAAGAGCCCTCACATAGACGATCTTGCGGACACACTCGACCACAAACTTCAGGCAAGCTGTTAGTTTGGTGCGATAGCTCTACGGCTTCGAGGATACGACCTTCATTGGCAAGCTTTAACCATTGTGGGATGTAGTTGTGTACTGGGCACTTCCATTCACAATATGGGTTACCACAATCCAAGCAGCGATCCGCCTGCGCAGTCGCTTGTTGCTTGGTAAACGGTTCATAGATTTCAACGAATTCGATCTTACGAACTTTGATAGGCTTCTTCGCAGGATCTACGCGTTGAACATCGATAAATTGATAAACGTTCTGACTCATGATTCAAACATCCTCCATGATTACTGGGCTTGAACGCGCAGTTCTGCGGCACTGCGACTCTGGTGACCAAGTAGCGTGCGCAAGTCCGCCGCTTGTGGTTTCACCAAGTAGAACTTTGGAATCCATTCATCAAAGTTCGCCAAGATATCTTCTGCGTGGCTAGAGCCGGTTTCTTCGAGATGTTCGGCAATCAGACCACGCAAGTGCTCTTGGTGGATGTAGAGATCTGACAGAGATATCGCTTCAACCGATTCGTTGTTCACGCGACCTTGGAAGTCTTGGTTCTCATCCAATACGTATGCAAACCCGCCGGTCATGCCTGCGCCGAAGTTCACGCCAGTCGCGCCTAGAATGGCAACAATACCACCGGTCATGTACTCACAAGCGTTATCACCAGCGCCTTCAATGACGGCAATCGTACCTGAGTTACGTACGCCGAAACGCTCACCTGCTTTACCTGCCGCAAACAGTTTACCGCCGGTCGCACCGTACAGACAGGTGTTACCAATGATGGTTGCTTCATTACACTTAAATGCAGTGCCAAGGTGAGGTTTGATAACCACCTTACCGCCAGCCATGCCTTTACCTACGTAGTCGTTGGCATCACCAGTGAGGTAAAGCTCTACGCCACCTGCGTTCCAAACGCCAAATGACTGACCAGCGGTGCCATCCAAATGCAGTTTGATTGGCGTTGCCGCCATGCCTTGGTTGCCGTAACGCTGAGCGATTTCACCTGATAGACGAGCACCAACAGAACGGTCGGTGTTGATCACGTTGTAGAAGAAGCTAGCAGATTGACGTTTCTCAACCGCTTGCAGCGCGTCTTCAATGATCTTGTTGTTTAGCTCGGCTTTATCAAATGGTGTATTTGGCTGTGTCCAATAAAGAGGGTGTCCTTCTGGAGAGACTGGTGCCTCAAGGATATTCGACAAATCCAGCTTGGTTTGTTTTGCTGTCAGACCTTCAACGGTTTCCAACAAATCCGTACGACCAATCAAGTCAGTCAGTTTTTCAACACCAAGTTCAGAGAGTAATCCGCGTACTTCGTCCGCCAGACCAATGAAGTAGTTCATCACCATTTCCGGAAGACCTTTGAAGTACTCTTTACGCAGCGTCTCGTCTTGAGTTGCAACGCCAGTAGCACAGTTGTTGAGGTGACAAATACGTAGGAACTTACAACCCATTGCCACCATTGGCGCAGTACCAAAACCGAAGCTTTCGGCACCGAGAATTGCCGCTTTCACCACGTCCAGACCGGTTTTTAGACCACCATCTACCTGTAGACGAATCTTATGACGTAGACCATTAGCAACCAGTGCTTGTTGTGTCTCTGCCAGTCCCAATTCCCAAGGGCTACCAGCGTATTTCACTGAGGTTAGTGGACTTGCTGCAGTACCACCGTCGTAGCCCGAGATGGTAATGAGATCAGCGTAAGCTTTCGCGACACCTGTTGCGATGGTGCCGACACCTGGCTCAGAAACTAACTTCACCGAAACCAATGCGTTTGGATTGACTTGTTTTAGGTCGAAGATCAGCTGGGCTAAGTCTTCAATCGAATAAATATCGTGGTGTGGAGGAGGGGAGATCAGAGTCACCCCCTGTACCGAATAACGCAGTTTTGCGATTTCTGCGGTGACTTTGTGTCCCGGTAACTGACCACCTTCACCCGGCTTCGCACCCTGTGCGACCTTGATCTGCAGTACGTCTGCATTGGTTAGGTAGTGAGGCGTAACACCAAATCGACCTGAAGCAATCTGCTTGATGCGTGAGTTACGCTCTGTACCGAAGCGACGTGGATCTTCACCACCTTCACCTGAGTTAGAATAGCCACCAAGGCGGTTCATCGCTGTTGCAAGTGCTTCGTGTGCTTCTGGGCTAAGTGCACCAATGGACATTGCCGCCGAGTCAAAACGTTTGAAGAGTTCTGTGCTTGGCTCGATTTGCTCAAGTGGTAATGGGGAATCTGATTTTTTCAGCGCCATTAAGTCACGCAACATGGCAACAGGACGTTGGTTCACCTGTTTAGCAAAGCTCTGATAATCGTTGCTTTCGCCTGATTTCACCGCAGTTTGCAGTGTGCCAACCACGTCTGGATTGTAGGCGTGATATTCACCACCGTGGACATATTTCAATAAACCACCATGCTCGATGGCTTTACGTTTCGCCCAAGCTTTGCGAGAAAGGTTGTACAAGTCTTGTTGGAAGTCGTCGAAATTTGCGCCTTCAATACGAGTTGTTACACCTTTAAAGCACAAATCGACCACTTCTTGGCTCAAGCCAACTGCTTCAAACAGTTGTGAGCAACGGTAAGAGGCAATGGTAGAAATCCCCATTTTCGACATGATCTTGTACAGACCTTTGTTGATGCCGTATTGGTAGTTTTGCATCACATCGCGATAGTCTTTTTCTAGCGCTTTATCATCAATGAGTTTACCTAGCGCTTCATAAGCTAGGTATGGGTAAACCGCAGTGGCGCCAAAGCCAAGCAAGACTGCAAATTGGTGTGGGTCACGTGCCGTTGCTGTTTCAACAACAATGTTGGCATCACAACGTAAGTTCGCATCGATCAGGCGAGTTTGAACGGCACCGACCGCCATTGCTGCAGGAATTGGCAATTTGCCTTTGACTAAAGCACGATCCGAAAGCACCACTAGCACAGTGCCTTCACGCACCACGTGTTCTGCTTGCTCACACAGATCATCAATGGCTTGTTTAAGATCTTTCTGTTGTGGATCGTAGTTGATATCGAGAATGGTATTACGATAGTAATTGTCTCCAAGCTCGAGTAATTGCTGCATGTCTGAGTAAAGTAACACTGGTGAATCGAAGGTTACTCGGTGCGCGTGTCCATCAGTTTCACAGAAGACATTCATCTCTTGACCGATGCTGGTTGCTAGTGACATCACGTGTTTTTCACGCAGTGGATCGATCGGCGGGTTGGTTACCTGCGCGAACTTCTGACGGAAATAGTCAGTCACCAAGCGCTCTTTAGAGGATAAGACGGCCATCGGGGTGTCATCACCCATAGAGCCGACCGCTTCTTGTCCCATATCACCGAGAACGCGCAACACCTGATCGACTTCTTCGTTGCTCATGGCGAATTGCTTTTGGTAAGTCTTAAGCAAGTCTTCATCAAAGCTGCGCTCGCCAACTTGCTCTTCTGGTAATTGAGCAAAAGGCGTGAGTTTGCGAACGTTGTTTTCCATCCACTCGCGATAAGGGTGGCGAGATTTCAGATCGTTATCGATCTCACTTGATTGCCATAGTTTGCCTTTGCGAGTATCGACAACCAGCAGTTCGCCTGGACCAACGCGCCCTTTTTCGGCAACCTCATCCGGAGCGTAATCCCAAATGCCGATCTCTGATGCTAGAGTGATCAGCCTGTCTTTAGTTATCACATAACGTGCAGGACGCAGACCATTACGATCTAAGTTACATGCGGCGTATCGACCATCGGACAGAACGATACCTGCCGGACCATCCCATGGCTCCATATGTTTGGAGTTGAAGTCATAAAACGCTCGCAGATCTGGGTCCATATCTGGGTGGTTTTGCCATGCTGGTGGCACAAGCATGCGCATGGCACGGAAGATATCCATACCGCCTGCTAAAAAGAGATCCAACATATTATCCAAGCTGGAAGAGTCAGAGCCTGTCTCGTTCACAAATGGTGCTGCAGTTTGAAGATCTGGCAACAGTGGCGATGAAAACTTGTAAGCACGAGCGCGAGCCCATTGGCGGTTACCTTCAATGGTATTGATCTCACCATTATGAGCGAGGTAACGGAACGGTTGAGCCAGAGGCCAACGAGGTTGAGTATTGGTTGAAAAACGCTGGTGGAACAGGCAGATAGCAGATTCCATGCGTAGATCAGCAAGATCAAGATAGAAGCGCGGTAAGTCCGCAGGCATGCACAAACCTTTGTACACCAGAACTTGCGTTGACAAGCTACAGATGTAGAAGTCAGGATCTTCTGTAATTTGTTTCTCGATGCGACGGCGTGCGATATAGAGGCGACGTTCGATGTCACGCTCGCGCCAACCTGCTGGTGCAGAGATAAAGACTTGTTGAATGTCTGGAAGTGAATCAGCAGCGATCGGACCGAGTACTTCTGAATTAGTTGGAACTTCCCGCCAGCCTGCTACGGTTAAGGTCTCTTGAGCCAGTTCTTTGTTTACGATGTCTTTGGTGAGTTGAGCTTTCACCGGATCTTGGTTAAAGAAAATCATCCCCACGGCGTATTGCTTGCCAAGGTTGAATCCATTTTCTTCGGCGATAAGGCGTAAATAGGAATCGGGCTTTTGTAGAAGAAGACCACAACCATCACCGGTTTTTCCATCGGCGGCGATGCCACCACGGTGGGTCATGCGATCAAGTGCAGAAATTGCTGTACGTACCAGCTTGTGACTTTGCTCGCCTTCCATGTGCGCGATTAAGCCAAATCCACAGTTGTCTTTCTCAAGACTTGGATCATAAAGAGCCATTGCAATTCTCCCTTTGCTTATCTGTCATCCCGACAGATATATCAACACTGCTCAAGTTGATAATGATGACTAACTATGCGTCACTTTCTAAGTTTTATGTATATCTATTCAATAAAATTCGTCAAATATCTTAACAAAAATTGTGTGTTTTATTTTCACCAACTTCACAAGCTATAGCTTATTGTAAAAAAGGTCAAGTTATTAGTGAATAATCACGTGAATATGCGATTTACCATTTAATTGGCTAAAATAATCTAATAAATTCAGTTAGATAGAAAAATGATTGTTACAAAAAAGTAACATTTGATTCTGGCAGGAATAAAAAAGACCAGCACAAAATGCTGGTCAAAATAAAAAGGTTGGAAGGAACTGTTTTCTTTCTTTGCTACCAGCCATCGATACTACTGATGGCTTGGTTTAATGCTCAGAAAGAGGAAGTGAGAACACTCCCTTTACGCAGAAAGCATCAGTGAATCTGCTTTTGCTTCTAGGTTTGTGCCACCCATTAAATAGTCATCGATAGCACGGGCACATTCACGACCTTCGTTGATACAACGAACAACCAGAGATTGCCCTGTTCGCATATCACCAGCTGCAAATACGCCTTCTTGGTTTGTAGCAAAACCTTGGGTTGCTACATTACCGCGATCATCGAGTGCAATATCCAATTGAGCAAGTACACCTGTTGGTTCTGGGTGCAGGAAGCCCATCGCTAGGAATGCCATATCACATGGGATAACTCGCTCACTGCCTTCTACTTCTTTGAAGCTCGGACGTTCGCCTGGTTTCGCATCTTGCCAAACGATGTTAGCTAAACGAAGACCTGTAACTTCACCCTTGTCATTGCCAATGAACTCTTTGGTCAGGATGTTCCAGTGACGATCAACACCTTCTTCATGAGAGGTCGAAGTACGTAGAATCATTGGGTACTGTGGCCATGGCATGTTAGCCGGGCGCTTCTCTGGTGGAATCGGCATGATTTCAACCTGAGTGATGCTTGCTGCGCCATGACGGTTAGATGTACCCACACAGTCAGAGCCGGTATCACCACCACCGATCACCACAACATGCTTACCCGCAGCGTGAAGTTCTTCACCCTTAAGATCCATATCATTGGCACGACGGTTGTTTTGACCTAGGAACTCCATTGCAAAATGGACGCCTTTTAGTTCACGACCCGGAACGGGCAAATCACGTGGAACAGTTGAGCCACCAGTCAGCAGAACCACATCGAATTCTTGACGTAGTTGCTGAGCATTCACATCGACACCAACGTGTTGGTTTACTTTGAATTCGATACCCGCTTCTGCCATCAAGTTGATTTTGCGGTCAATCACATCCATACCCAGTTTGAAGTCTGGGATACCAAAACGTAGTAGACCACCCACTTTCTCGTCTCGCTCGAATACAGTCACAGTATGACCAGCGCTATTTAGCTGCTCGGCAGCCGCAAGACCTGCAGGACCAGAACCGATGATCGCAACAGTTTTACCTGTGCGAGAGCGTGGTGCTTTTGGTTTGGCGTACCCTTCTCGATACGCCGTTTCTACGATGGTTTTCTCGATATTACAGATAGTGATCGGGTCTTGGTTGATGCCAAGTACACAAGCACTTTCACATGGTGCTGGGCAAACACGACCAGTAAACTCAGGGAAGTTATTAGTCGAGCTTAGAATGTTCCATGCTTCTTCCCAGCTATCACGATAAACTGCGTCATTAAACTCTGGGATGATGTTACCGATAGGGCAGCCGTTATGACAAAACGGCACACCACAATCCATACAACGAGAAGCCTGAGTATTGATTTTGTCACCAAACTCCTCGTTTAGAACAAACTCTTTATTGTTCTTAATACGTTCAGATGGGTCGATCTTCTGTGGTAGTTCACGACCATGCTCTAAAAATCCAGTAGGCTTACCCATTATACTGCCTCCGCTTGAGTTTCGTTTCCTTGAGACTGTGCTTCAGCTTTACGTTTTTGAAGAACCGCTTTGTAATCACGCGGCATCACTTTAACCATAGAGGCTAGGCTAGCTTCAAAATTGTCTAGGAAAGACTGAGCGACTTCACTTCCTGTGAATTGAACATGCTTAGTTAGCATGTCGAGTAATAGATCTCTGTCTTCTTGCTCGATTGGATCTAGGTCTACTAGCTCTGGGTTCAGTTTTGACTCAAAGTCACCTGATTTATCCCATACGTAAGCCACGCCGCCACTCATACCTGCGGCAAAGTTACGACCTGTTGAACCAAGGATTATTGCCGCACCGCCCGTCATGTACTCACAACCGTGGTCACCGACGCCTTCTACTACTACTTTCGCGCCTGAGTTACGAACACAGAAACGTTCACCAGCCATGCCGCGAATGAAAGACTCGCCCGAAGTTGCACCGTAGAAACACACGTTACCAACCACGATGTTGTCTTCTGCGACAATGCTTGATTTTGCGTCTGGGTAAAGTACTAAGGTACCGCCAGATAAGCCTTTACCCCAGTAGTCGTTCGCATCGCCTTCTACTTCGAACTTCACGCCCTTAGCTAGGAATGCACCGAATGATTGACCCGCGGAACCTTTGAACTTCACGTTCATTGGCTGAGGTAGACCGGCATCTTTATACACTTTCGAGATTTCGTTCGACAACATGGTACCTGCAGAGCGGTCCGTGTTGACGATAGGGAACTCGGCATTCACCGCTTCGCCTTTCTCGAGTGCAGGAATCGCTGCTTGAATCAGCTTACGGTCTAGTACTTCTTCTAGGTTGTGGTTCTGCTGAGCTTGGTTGAATACACCATCAGCTTCACGTGGTTGCTCAACGTGAAGAACAGGAGACAGATCTAGGTTCTTATATTTCCAGTGAGAAACGTCTTGGCGAATCTTCAGTTTCTGACCTTGACCGACCATCTCATCGATAGTGCGGAAGCCAAGTTCAGCCATGATTTCACGCAGACCTTGTGCCATGTACTGGAAGAAGGTTACGACGTCTTCTACGCGACCATCAAAGCGCTCGCGAAGTGTCTTGTTTTGAGTCGCGATACCAACAGGACAGGTGTTCTTATGACACTTACGCATCATGATACAACCTTCAACCACCAATGCTGCGGTTGCCACGCCCCATTCTTCTGCTCCAAGTAGTGTTGCCACTGCAAGGTCACGAGGTGTCTTCATCTGACCATCCGCTTGAACCACGATACGGTTACGTAGACCGTTCTTCAGTAGCGTTTGGTGCGTTTCTGCCAAACCAAGTTCCCAAGGAAGACCTGTATGACGGATTGAAGACATTGGGGATGCACCTGTACCGCCGTCGAAACCTGCGATAAGTACAACGTCCGCTTTCGCTTTCGCGACACCAGAAGCGATCGTACCTACGCCTGCTTCTGATACCAGCTTCACGTTCACACGACCCGCGCGGTTCGCGTTCTTCAAGTCGTAGATAAGCTGAGCCAAATCCTCGATGGAATAGATATCGTGGTGTGGCGGTGGCGAGATAAGACCGACGCCCGGAGTTGAGTGACGTGTTGCACCGATCCAGTCATCTACTTTATCACCTGGTAGCTGACCACCTTCACCTGGTTTCGCACCTTGAGCCATCTTGATTTGCAGCTCATCAGCGTTGGTTAGGTAGTAAGAGGTAACGCCGAAACGACCTGAAGCCACCTGCTTGATCGCAGAGCGTTCCCAATCGCCGTTGTCTTTGCGCTCGAAACGCATTGGGTCTTCACCACCTTCACCAGAGTTCGATTTCGCGCCAAGGCGGTTCATAGCAACAGCCAGTGTGGAGTGTGCTTCGTAAGAAATAGAACCGAATGACATAGCACCGGTCGCGAAGCGTTTCACGATGCTTTCAATTGGCTCGACGTCGTCGATAGAGATAGAACCTGCTGGGTTCTTAATGAACTCAAGTTGGCTGCGCAGGGTTACCGCGTTGTCGCCTTGCTTATCTACGGCTGTCGCGTATTGCTTGAACTGATCGTAGTTCTTGTTGCGCGTAGACTCTTGCAGTAGAGAAATGGTTTCTGGGTTGAAGAGGTGCTTCTCGCCACGCTGTTTCCATTGGTAAACACCGCCTACATCCAGCATTTGAATTGGGATTTCGCGTTGTGGGTAACCGATGCGGTGACGGATAAGTACTTCTTTGGCGATATCATCAAGGGTTAGACCTTGGATACGAGAAACCGTACCTGTGAAGTACTTGTCGACCACTGATTTGTGGATACCCAAGGCTTCGAAGATTTGCGCACCGTGGTATGACTGTAGCGTAGAGATACCCATCTTCGAGAAGATCTTCAGAAGACCGCCATTGATCGCTTTACGGTAGTTGTTGAACAGATCGCGAGGGTTCGCTTCTGGATCCAACTTCTTTGTACGTTGAAGTTCAATGATGGTTTCAATCACTAGGTAAGGGTTAACCGCATTCGCACCGTAACCAAGTAGCGTTGCAAAGTGGTGCGTTTCACGTGCATCACCGGTTTCAACCACGATGTCACACTTCGCACGTAGACCTTTACGGATCAAGTGGTGGTGCACTGCGCCCACTGCCAGCATTGCTGGGATCGCCGCGTGGTTTGAATTTACTGCACGGTCAGTTAATAGGATGATTGAGTAACCATCGATAACCGCGTCTTCTGCGTATTGGCAGATACGTTTGAGTGCGCGCTCAAGTTTGCCTTGATCTTCATTGGCTTGGAACACGATATCCAGTGTCTTCGCTTGTAGGTGCTCGTTATCGATCGCACGCAATTTCTCAAGCTCAGAGTTCGCCAGAACAGGCGATTCCAATTCTACTTTCTGACAGTGAAGTGGTGTTTCAGTCAGAAGGTTTTGGTCTTTACCCAAGTAAGTGTTCAGTGACATAACCATACGCTCACGGATCGGGTCGATCGGTGGGTTGGTTACCTGTGCGAACAGTTGCTTGAAGTAGTTTGAAAGATGTTGAGACTGATGAGATAGAACCGCAAGAGGCCAGTCTGCACCCATGGCTGATAATGGCTCTTTCGCATCATTCGCCATTGGAACGATGATTTCGTTCACTTCTTCAGTGCTCACACCGAAAGCTTGTTGACGGTGCAACAAACGCTCAGGAGAAGGTTGGCTGAACTGGTTGCTTGCATCTGGCAGCTTCTTCAAGCTCAGTAGGTTTTCTTCTACCCACTTCTCGTAAGGCTTTGCTGTTGCAATGGTATCTTTCACTTCTTCATCGGAGATGATGCGACCTTGCTCTAGGTCTGCAACGAAGATACGACCTGGTTGTAGACGACCACGGAACTCTACGTTCTCTGGTTCAATATCCACCACACCAGATTCTGATGCCATCACTAGGAAGTTGTCTTTGGTCACTGTGTAGCGAGAAGGGCGTAGACCGTTACGGTCGAGTGTCGCACCAACTTGAACACCGTCAGTAAAACATACTGAAGCTGGACCATCCCATGGTTCCATGATGTTCGCGTGGTACTGATAGAACGCGCGACGTTTAGGATCCATGTTTTTGTTTTCTTGCCATGCTTCCGGGATCATCATCATCAATGCGTGTGGCAGGCTACGACCAGAAAGAACTAGGAGCTCAAGTGCCATATCGAAGTTAGATGAATCCGAGCTACCTTCCTGACAGATTGGAAGAAGCATGTCGATTTCAGCCTGAGTAAATAGGTCTGATTCTAAGATTGCTTCACGGGCTTTCATCCAGTTCAAGTTACCGCGAACTGTATTAATTTCACCGTTGTGGGCAATGTAACGGAAAGGCTGTGCAAGACGCCATTTCGGGAAGGTATTGGTAGAGAAACGAGAGTGTACCAGTGCCAGTGCAGTCACCATGGTTGGGTTTTGCAGATCAAGGAAATACTGAGGTACTTGCTCGGTTGTTAACTGACCTTTGTACACCAATGTCTTGTAAGACATTGAGTTAATGTAGAAGTCGTCACCAATGTTCGAAACGCTTTCTAGGCAAACTCGCACTGTGTAGTTACGAAGTACGTACAGTTTGCGTTCTAGCTCTTCAGGTGTGATGCCTGGACCACCAGAGATAAACACATGCTCAAACTGAGGCTCTGTGCTTAGCGGGTCGGCACCGATCATTGAGTTGTCGGTTGGCAAAACGCGGTAGCCGATAACTTCAAGGTCTAGACGCTGTGCGTTGCGTTCTAGAATATCTCGGCATTGTTCGCGTTTGTATTCGTCTTTCGGGAAAAGAACGACACCAACACCATACTTTTCAAATGAAGGCAGTTTAATGCCTAGCTTAACGGCTTCTTCTAATAGGAATTCATGAGGTTTTTGTAGCAAGATACCCGCACCATCACCGCTGCATGGGTCACAACCTTGACCACCACGGTGTTCCATGCGAGCCAGCATATCCAATGCTTGAGTCACTACTTCATGAGATTTACGGTTTTTAAGGTGAGCAACAAAACCGATACCACAAGCGTCATGCTCCAGTTCCGGAGTGTACAGACCCTGTGAATTTTGCTCTCTATCTACCATAGATACATCCTTCCAGTTCAATGTCGACGCAAGAACCCCGGACAGATCTCGACTGTCTTAGGTACGCTCTGTACGTCTTGTCCTTTATATTTATGATTCGCCACTGATCGAGGTTGACCAGTCTTGATTCCTTTCCGTATCTCGCAGGAAAAATTTTGCGAGAAAAACAATCCTTGGTGATATCCCTTTATTTATTGCCACAATTTAGTGACTTATATAGGTGGGAGCGGGATAACGCCGACAATTCCCGCAGTTGATGTTGTAATAAAAGTCACAAAAACGACGGGGTTGTGTAAGTATCCTACAATTTTGTGACTTCGAAATGCAACGAAAAGTCGTCTTTGTGACCCAATTTTTTCGTTTAAATATTCACTTTTTGTTTAACATTTACGCAACATTGCAGGTTTTAAGTTGGTTTTATGCAGTTTTATTGATTTCGCACCGCCACCTGTTTGTTTGAATTGACTAGAATTATTTGTTTTTTCTTGCAGGGATGTAATTTAGTTACATAAATCGTAGTGAGATTTATTACGGTTTACTATTGGTGAGAATCTATGCAGTTACATGAGTTGGTCAACACATTAGGCCAAGACCTTCAGCGCCGTTATGGCGAAAAAGTCCATAAACTGACTTTGCACGGTGGTTTCAGTTGTCCAAACCGCGATGGCACTATTGGTCGAGGTGGATGCACATTTTGTAATGTGGCTTCATTTGCGGATGAAGAAGTACAGATCAAAAGTATCCACGATCAATTGAAAGATCGTGCTGGAGAGATCCACAGGGCGAAGAAGTATCTGGCATATTTTCAGGCGTACACCAGTACCTATGCAGAAGTGCAAGTTCTTAAAAACATGTACGAGGAAGCACTCAAGGCTGCAGATATTGTTGGTTTGTGTGTTGGGACTCGCCCTGATTGTGTTCCTGACGCAGTACTGGATCTATTGTCGGACTACGTGAATCAAGGTTATGAGATTTGGTTAGAACTGGGTCTTCAAACTGCCAACAATGACACCCTCAAGCGTATCAACCGTGGTCATGACTTTGAGTGTTATGCAGAAATCACCAAACGCGCTCGGGCACTAGGTATTAGAGTTTGTACTCATCTGATCGTCGGTTTGCCTAGAGAAACACGCGATGACAACATCGACACATTGCGTAAAGTTTTGGACGTCGGCACAGATGGTATCAAACTGCATGGTTTACATATCGTAGAAGGCAGTACGATGGCGAAAGCGTGGCGTGCCGGAAAGCTAGAAGCCCCAGAATTGGAAGATTATGTTGCTATCGCCAGTGAAATGATCCGCATGACTCCTAAAGAAGTGATCTTCCATCGCGTTTCCTCAGCTGCTCGCCGTCCTACTCTTTTGTCGCCGTTGTGGTGTGAAAACCGCTGGTTAGCGATGACTGAAATTGGTCGTGCATTGGATCGAGAAGGCTCACAAGGCAGCTTAACTGGTGATGCCTTCATCTATATCAAACCAGAATTAAAGGCAGAATGATCGATTAATAACTGTTATATTTCCTCCGATTTGCTTGAAAGGTCGGAAAAATGGATCAGTTACTCAATTGGCTCTGGGATGGGCAGGGCGACTACGGATTTGTGGTCCTGCTCTCTGTTGTATGTGTAATCACAGTTACGCTGATCTATATACGATTTCAATCTGCTTTAAAACTTATCGTTACTGACTCTCCTTACCCTGTTCTCGTGTTAGATGCGGGCAGTGGTCAATTGTTGCTCTCCAATGATTCTGCCATGCAATTGCTTGGTATCCGCCGTTTAGGTTCTGGGTTTCTCTATCCTGCTTCTTTTAATACTGACGAGATAATTGCATTACTTGATAGCTTTTCCAGCCGACATTTTGGGCAGCAGCTGTTTGATTGGCGGTTGTCTGAAACAGAGAATATTAAGATTGAGTTATCTGGTCGAAAGAGCTTACTTCGTGGGCATCGCGTATGGATTATTTACGCTCAGCCTTACCAGTTTACTCGCCAAGAGCAGCAACAAGAATTAGAGCAGCTAGGTATTGCTCGTTCCGCTCTCGACTCGTTATCTGAATTGATATGTCTGCAAGATAAGCAAGGTAAAGTACTGACAACCAACCGTGCGTTTGACCTGTTTTGGGAAGGGCGCAGAGAAGAAGCTTGCTCCTCCAAGCTGAACCCAATAGCTACACGTAAAACTGAGAGGCGTTGGACAACCGATCAGCAAGGTCGAAGTTGTTTGTTGGAAGTAAACCAAAGTTCTTTGGTTTCTCAGTCCGGAGAGATGATTGGTACTTTATCTATCAGCCATGATGTTACTGAATGGCACAAGATGCAGCAGAATTTGCGCGACGAAATGGAACGTCGTAAAGATACCGAAGTCGCCTTGGCACAGCGCGATACAATCTTACAAACCATTTTGGATGCCAGCCCAGACTCTATCGGTATCTTCAATGAAAACATGGTTTACCAGGCTTGTAATAAACCATTTGTGAATGCGTTAGGCATTTCTGATGTAGGGGATTTGATTGGTAAGCGACTACAAGACGTAGTGCCTGATGATATTTACCTTCGTTTGGAAGCTAGTGACATGCAAGCATTGCAGCAAACACAACCTGTACGCTACATCGATAAAGTGAGCAGCACTGATGGGTATCATACTTGGTTTGATGTGGTGAAATCGCCGTTTAAAGACCGAGCATCGGGTACTAACGGTGTATTGATTATGGCACGTGATATCTCTGAGCGTTATCTTGCAGAGCAAAAGCTTGAGGAAGCGAATTTGGAGTTAGAAAAATTAAGCTTCTCTGACAGCCTGACAAAAGTCGCTAACCGTCGCCGCTTTGATGAACAACTTCATACTCTTTGGTATCACCATATTCGTGAGAAATTGCCGCTGACGATCATGTTGTGTGATATTGATTTCTTTAAAGACTATAACGACTGCTATGGTCACCAAAAAGGTGATGATGCTTTAGTCCAAGTCGCTGCGGCGTTTCAACAGGTGGTGAGTCGGTCATCGGACTGCGTAGCACGATATGGTGGGGAAGAGTTTGGCTTTATCTTGCCAAACACCACAACGGAAGGTGCACACAAAGTTGCCAAACGCATCCATGAACAAATCCACGAACTTGCTGTGGAACATAGTAACTCAACGACTTCGGATCGGTTGACGGTGAGTATCGGCTTTGTTTCTTACATCCCGCATCATGGTGACGAACCGGAAATGGGCGTTGCAATGGCAGACAGCGCACTCTATCAAGCTAAGGCTGATGGGCGTGACTGCACTCGAGTTCATCCTGGTTCTTATTAACGCTTTGTGACCGCTTGCTCTAAGTTGAGAGCAGGCGGTTTAAATCACCGTATCAAACACGTTAAACTGCGAATACACAGCATGAGGCGTTGATGAGCCCTGAAGCGTCGCCATTTCAGTTGTGTGTCTTTCAAACATTGATGCTGTTGAGTAACTGCGCTTAACGGTTTTGCTTTTCAAACTGATCAGGGTTCGATGTCTAGCTTGTTCCATGGAGTAGTGAATGAAGCCCATGAAAAATCTCGCCCAGTACTATGTTGACCTATTGGTTAAGCTGGGGATTGTCCGTTTCTCGATACTACTGGCGTTGGCGCTGGTTGCACTGGCTGTTGTTGTGCAAGTTGGTATCACGTTGGCGCTTAAGGGTAACGTTGACGATATAGATATCGTTCGTTCGGTATTCTTTGGTTTACTTATTACCCCTTGGGCGGTGTATTTCCTATCTGTCGTGGTGGATCAGCTTGAAGAGTCTCGTCAAAGACTGACCAAGTTAGTATCTAAGCTTAAGGACATGCGTTCGCGTGACCAAGAGCTGAACTTTCAACTGCAGCAGAACATTGAAAAGCTCAACCAAGAAATTGAAGAGCGTATTAAAGCAGAAGAAGCACGTGAAGAAGCGATGCAAGACTTGGAGAATGAGGTGTTCCAACGTGAGCGTACTCAGCTTGAGCTTGCCGAGCGTACGGCGCTGTTACGTTCTTTTATCGATGCATCTCCAGATTTGATTTACTACCGCAACGCTGATGGTGTTTTTTCTGGCTGTAACCGCGCGATGGAAGAGTTAACTGGTAAGAAAGAACACCAATTAGTGGGCTTGAGCCCTTGGGATGTCTACAGCAAAGAAGTGGCTGAGCATATCGTCGATACCGACCAAAAAGTCTTTGCTGATAACCAAGCAATTACCTACGAGCAATGGCTAGAATACCCTGATGGTCGCAAACATTACTTTGAATTGCGCAAAGTACCGTTCTACAGCAAAGATGGTCGCCACCTTGGTCTGGTTGGTTTCGGTCGCGATATCACCGAGCGTAAGCGTCATGAAGAATCATTAGAAAAAGCCAGCCGTGATAAAACCACCTTTATCTCCACTATCAGTCATGAACTGCGCACACCGTTAAACGGCATTGTAGGCTTGAGTCGTATGTTGCTTGATAGTCAGTTGACTGAAGAGCAACGTAAGCACATGCAAACCATCAATGTTAGTGCCATTACTTTGGGCAACATCTTTAACGACATTATCGACATGGACAAATTTGACCGTCGTAAGTTGGAGTTGTTACCTGCACCATTGAACTTTGAAGACTTCGTCGCTGAAATTGAAAGTATCTCGGCTCTGATGGCTGAACAGAAAGGGCTACGCTTCGATCTAGAGCGTTTGAGCTCGCTACCAAAAGCGATAGAAGTGGATGCGACACGTCTACGCCAGGTTATCTGGAACTTGGTTAGCAACGCCATGAAGTTCACCAAAGAAGGTGGCGTCGTAATGACGGTGAGTGCAGATGTAGAAGATAATTATGCGACCATCATTATGGAAGTGGAAGATACTGGCATCGGTATCCCTGATGAGGAGTTAGATAAGATCTTTGCGATGTATTACCAAGTGAAATCTGGCAAAGATAACCTGCATGCGGTGGGTACTGGTATCGGTTTGGCGGTTTCTAAGCAGCTGATCAACATGATGGACGGTGACATTACCGTAGCAAGTGAGGAAGGATTCGGTAGTACCTTTACCGTATCGATTCACGTGCCAGTGGTTGAGTTAGAAGCACCTGTTATCGATGCAAAACGCGACAATGTACATCTTAATATCTTTATGGTCGAAGACATCGAACTTAATGTCACTGTTGCAAAATCTCTGCTCGAAAGCTTGGGGCACTCTGTTACTGTCGCAATGACGGGTGAGGAAGCGCTGGTGAACTTCGTACCGGATGAATACGACTTAGCTCTGCTTGATATTCAGCTTCCGGACATGACTGGGTTTGACGTGGCTAAGTACTACCGTGAACACTACGATAATCTACCGCCGCTGGTGGCATTGACTGCGAATGTCATGAAAGATCGTCGTGAATATCTCGATAACGGCATGGATGATGCCATAAGCAAACCACTTGCAGTTCAAGCGTTACAAGCGGTGATCGATAAGTTCTTCGTTGAGCGCGTTGAGAACAATGAGAGTGTGATGGAAGAGATCGCAGAAGCTGAAGTCATCGAAGAGGCGACACCGATGCCATCTCCAGTCATCAATACCCACTTGCTGGATCTTGATATGCTAGAGTCTTACGTGGATATCGTTGGCGTAAAGCCTGTGTATGACAGTATTAAGATGTTTGAAGACATGATGCCTGATTATATCGAGGTGTTGGACTCAAACATGACGGCAAAAGACCAAGACGGTATTGTTTCTGAAGCACATAAAATTAAAGGTGCAGCAGGCTCGATTGGTTTAAAACACATCCAAAGCGTCGCACAGAAAGCACAATCTCCTGATATGCCTGCTTGGTGGGAAAACATATCGGATTGGGTCGAAGAAATTAAAAACGAATATCAAAATGATATTCAAGTATTGAAGAGTTGGTTGAAACAGAGGAAATAAAATGAAGAAATTTGCATCGGCAGCACTGGCAATTGCGCTACTGGCGGGTTGTAGTTCTGCTCCTCAAGTTGGATGGCAACAAGGCAGCCAAGTCACGATGAATACAGTTAACGTTGAGCTAAAGAGCAACCTATGGGTAAACCTGATGCCAACCATTGGTGAAGTTCAAGAGCAGAACGTTCATGGCGCATTGTACCTAAAAGCAGATAATGAGCTGCCTGCAAACTTAACGGTTGATGCTCTGATTATTAAGCAAGGTGATTCAGAGTGGGAAATTGATGGTGACTTATTAGAGTTACGTACCCACAGTGAAAATCAGTGGGAAGTGGCGTTTGTATGGCAAATCGAAGCGGATATGGAGAAGTCGGTCGATTTGGCGTTATTGTTAGATGACGCAGGCAAGAAAGAGTGGTTAGTCGAGAAAGGCATCAAGATCGACAAAGTGTATTAGCCACTAAGCTTGTATTAACCATTAAGTTTGCATTCATTGCTAAGTGACAGATAGCAAAAGGGCTTGCTCATTGAGCAAGCCCTTATTGTTTATGCTGGGGCAAATTAGTCTTCTAGATCGCCACAGAAGCGGTAGCCTTCACCGTGAATAGTCGCGATGATTTCAGGTGTACCTGATACTGATTCGAAGTGCTTACGAATGCGACGGATAGTTACGTCTACAGTACGGTCATGTGGCTTAAGCTCACGACCTGTCATCTTCTTAAGAAGGTCAGCACGAGTTTGAATCTTACCTGGGTTCTCACAGAAGTGCAGTAGAGCACGGAACTCAGAGCGTGGCAGTTTGTAGCTGTCACCAGATGGGCTCACTAGAGAGCGGCTGTTGATGTCTAACACCCAACCGTTGAACTCGTATTTTTCTACCGAGCGTTTCTCTTCCTGTACAGCGTTAGTGCTCATTGAGCGGCTTAGCAGGTTGCGAGCACGGATAGTTAGTTCACGCGGGTTGAATGGTTTAGTGATGTAGTCATCAGCACCGATTTCAAGACCTAGGATCTTGTCTACTTCATTGTCACGACCAGTCAGGAACATCAGTGCGATGTTCGCTTGCTCGCGAAGTTCACGTGCTAGAAGGAGACCATTCTTGCCTGGAAGATTAATGTCCATAATAACCAAGTTGATTGAATTTTCAGACAACACTTGGTGCATTTCTTCACCGTCACTGGCTTCAAAAACAGCGTATCCCTCTGCTTCAAAAATACTCTTAAGAGTGTTACGAGTTACTTGCTCATCTTCTACGATAAGAATCTGCGGGGTTTGCATTGGCGGTACCTAAATTTGTGACAAAATTGTGCTAATAGAATAAATTCTAGGCAAAAATATAACATACAGGTAATGTGATTTTGATAATAAATCAAGTTGATCAAAAAAACACTTCTTTCAGTTATCCGCCTTCCTTGGAATTTTGCCAACTCACCAGTATCCGATGGCGACGTTTATTCTATAGGGCTTGTTTACCTTTCAATTCCCTGTAATTACGGAGCCTGAAACGTAAACACCCTAAGATATGGAGCGGATTTTATATTGTTAACAGCATGCTAACAATGCTCAAATGTTAATTCCATTCAGTTTGTTGATTTACATCAATTGATGAAATGTAACTGTTATTAATCGTTTAAGAGTTATGATAGAAAAAAGTAATACGAACATAGACGCATCGTTATGGAATGCTTATTCAGAGTCTTTCTTCCGTTTTCACGCTGAATGGGAGGTAACCAACTACGCGGTGATAACTGCTTGGAACCCTTACAGTAATCTGCGGTCAAAAGAAGAGAACTGCATAAGTAATCATAAACTCGAACAACAATTAAACCACGTTAAATACGTGCCTGTCACGGTTGGCGATCAGACATTTGAATGGTTTGAAGAGAGCTATGCTGCTGAGTTAACACCGCAAGCCGCAATAGACCTGGCGAATCAATTTCAACAAAACGCGATTTATTACGTCATTGATGACGAGCTTTACTTGATTGCTTGTTCAGAACCTGAAGTTTTGCACAAGCTAGGAACAATACAGCCGCGACTCGTCTAGAAGGATACTACTTATCTGAGCTTCAGCTTAGGTGAGACAATTCACGGAGGAAATATGAGAGACATAACACCAGACATTTGTGACCAGTTTGAGGACCAAGTCATCCTGCTTAGCTTACCATTGCAGAACTTTGGTCAACGTACGGCCTTTCATGGCGAGATTGTCACTGTACGTTGTTACCACGATAACTCCAAAGTACGCGAAGTACTGAACGAAGATGGCACTGGAAAAGTGCTGATTGTTGATGGACACGGCTCATGTCAAAAAGCGTTGCTAGGTGATCAGCTCGCGATTCTCGGTATCGAAAATGGTTGGGAAGGCATTATTGTTTACGGTGCGATTCGCGATGTGGCACAAATGTCACAAATGGATATTGGTGTTCAAGCTTTGGGTACATGCCCGTTTAAAACAGAGAAACGTGGCGTGGGAGAAGTCAACGTGACATTGACGATGCAAAACCAAATCGTGCAGCCAAAACACTATGTTTACGCAGACTGGAATGGGGTTTTGATTTCGAAAGAAGCGCTGGACTTCTAGAAGCGGAAACCTAATCCTACTTCGAAGCCTTGTTGCCAATCTTGGTAATCTAGAGTGGCGTGAAGATCCAAATTCTCGGTGATTTTCACGCGACTTGAGACTTCAGCAGCAAGGCTACTGTCTTCTTCTCGGATACCTTCCGCCGTTTCAGCTTTATAAGATCTAACAGTACTTTTCACTGTTACTCGATCATTAAAGTGATAACTGATCCCACTAAGAAAACCGCTTTGGTTTTTTGTTGGCGAGTTGTTGACTCGCGCACCAACGTAAAGATCAACAGAATCAAACAGCTCGTATGAGTAACCACCATCTATGTTCCATACATCGAAGCTATCTGTTTGATAGTTTTCACTAGAGATGAAAAGCTTGTGTGGAGACGAAGAAGTTTTGCCTGGAAGAGGCGGAAGATCGTTAGCAAGACAAACGCTAGGCACGGCGAATAGCAACAGAAAAATCCATTTTTTCATGTGACCACTCCTTGTGTCTAACTTTGTTATTAGTATGTGCTAAAAGCTTCTCACTATTAAAGCATAGAATATGAAAGCCAGCTCATTTATTTTCCACTTAATTCGATCCTAGGAACCTTGATCACAGTTAAGTTGTTGTTAAATAGAACCTGCAAAGATCAGTTTTCGATTGTGCATATTTGCATCAAGATCTTACATAGGATCTTCATCCTAATAGATCTGTAAGAACCATGAGCGAATGACTGAAAAAAAAGAATAAAATCGTAAGCAGACTAACTCATTGTAATTACACTTAAATATCAACGACATTGCGCAGCAGAAATCTCTACAAGGCCGGAAAATACACAATTTTTTGTTGACTCTGTTTCGGAAACTCGGTAAACGTAGAGTTAAGAAAACACACAACTATCGTTGAATATTTATTTATGACATCTCACAGCCAAGTAGTAATGACCACAACCATTATTATTACCGACACGACCAATGTTGGGGCAGGCTGCTGAGCGAAAGAAATTCACAAGAAAGGCCTGTATCCAACAAGATACAGGCCTTTTTTTATGCTTTTTTATAAAGAATTTAGACAGATCTAAGAAGATACATCGGAGGAAGGGATGCGAGTATTAAAGTTTGGCGGCTCATCATTAGCGGATGCAGATCGCTTTCTAAGAGCGGCGGATATCATCGCCAACAATGCGCAGCAAGAAGAAGTCGCAGTGGTACTTTCAGCACCAGGCAAAACGACCAATAAACTGGTCGCGGTGATTGAAGGTGCACTTCGCAATGGTGAAGCTGAGTTGCAAATCAATGAACTTGAAGCTTCGTTCAAAGCATTATTTTCAGATATCCAAAATGTATTGCCAAACATCGATGGTGCTGCATTTGATAACCAAGTAAAAACTTCACTTTCTCAGCTTCGCCAATTCGTTCATGGCATCAATCTTCTTGGTATGTGCCCAAACAACGTCAACGCACGCATCATTAGTAAAGGTGAGCGCGTCTCGATTCAGTTGATGAAAGCGGTATTAGAAGCGAAAGGGCAACCTGCGCATCTTATCGACCCAGTCGAGTATCTATACGCAAAAGGCGATCACCTAGAAGCGATGGTCGATGTTGAAGTCTCTACTCAGAACTTCCGCCAAAATCCTCTTCCTCAAGGTCACGTAAATATCATGCCTGGTTTTACCGCAGGTAATGAGAAAGGTGAGTTAGTAACACTTGGTCGTAATGGCTCTGACTACTCTGCTGCGGTTCTTGCTGCGTGTCTGCGCGCAGATTGCTGTGAAATTTGGACTGACGTTGATGGTGTTTACAACTGTGACCCTCGTTTGGTGGAAGATGCTCGTCTTCTTAAATCACTGAGCTACCAAGAAGCGATGGAGCTTTCTTACTTTGGTGCATCCGTTCTGCATCCGAAAACCATCGCACCAATCGCACAATTCCATATTCCTTGTCTGATCAAAAACAGCTTTAACCCACAAGGGGCAGGTACGTTGATTGGTCAAGACACTGGCGAAGATAACCTCGCTATCAAAGGCATCACGACGCTGAACGACCTAACGATGGTTAACGTGTCTGGTCCTGGTATGAAGGGTATGGTTGGCATGGCAAGCCGAGTATTTGGTGCAATGTCATCAGCTGGTGTGTCTATCGTTCTGATCACTCAATCTTCTTCTGAGTACAGCATCAGCTTCTGTATCGAAGCGCAAGACAAAGCAAAAGCACAACAAGTATTGGCGGATGCGTTTGAACTTGAACTAAAAGACGGTCTACTTGAACCAGTCGAGTTCATTGACGATGTTTCTATTGTGACACTTGTGGGTGACGGTATGCGTACATCACGCGGTGTTGCATCTCGTTTCTTCTCATCTCTTGCTGAAGTGAACGTAAACATTGTCGCCATTGCACAGGGTTCATCTGAGCGTGCAATCTCAGCCGTGATTCCTGAAGATAAAATCTCTGAAGCGATCAAAGCCTGTCACGAGAACCTATTCAACTCTAAGCACTTCCTAGATGTATTCGTGGTTGGTATTGGTGGCGTTGGTGGTGAACTGGTGGATCAGATCGAGCGTCAACAAGCGAAGCTTGCAGAAAAAGGCATTGTGATTCGCGTATGCGGCTTAGCAAACAGTAAAGGTCTTCTACTTGATAGTGAAGGGCTGCCACTGGAGCATTGGCGTGACCGTATGTCGGCAGCGACAGAAGAGTTCAGCCTAGCGCGTCTGATTTCTTTAGTGCAACGCAACCACATCATCAACCCAGTATTGGTTGACTGTACTTCAAGTGAAGATATCGCGAATCAATACGCAGACTTCCTAGCAGCAGGTTTCCACGTAGTCACGCCAAACAAGAAAGCAAACACAGCAAGCATGGCCTACTACCATCAACTTCGCGATGTTGCGCGCAGCTCTCGTCGTAAGCTGATGTATGAAACAACCGTAGGTGCAGGTCTACCGGTAATCGAAAACCTACAAAACTTAATCTCAGCAGGTGATGAACTAGAGCGCTTCAGCGGCATCCTTTCTGGCTCTCTTTCTTACATCTTCGGCAAGTTAGACGAAGGCATGAGCCTAAGTGAAGCAACTAACATCGCCAAGCAAAACGGCTTTACCGAGCCTGACCCTCGTGATGATCTATCGGGTATGGACGTTGCGCGTAAGCTACTTATCCTTGCTCGTGAAGCTGGTATGTCCCTAGAACTAGAAGACGTTGTGGTTGATCAAGCTCTGCCACCAGGTTTTGACGACTCAGGCAGCGTTGAAGAGTTCATGGAACGTTTACCAGAGGCGGACGCGTACTTTAAAGATCTGTCAGCTAAAGCGGCGGAAGAGGGCAAAGTGCTGCGTTATGTGGGTGAAATTGTTGATGGTAAATGCACGGTAAGCATTGCTGCCGTAGATGAAAATGATCCGATGTTTAAGATCAAAGATGGTGAAAACGCACTGGCATTCTACAGCCGCTACTACCAACCAATTCCACTGGTATTGCGTGGTTACGGTGCGGGTACTGAGGTTACGGCAGCGGGCGTATTCTCGGATGTGATGCGTACTTTAGGTTGGAAGCTAGGGGTATAACGACAATGAGTTCAAGTGATATGGATGTAGTGGTCTACGCCCCAGCATCAATTGGTAATGTAAGCGTTGGTTTTGATGTTCTGGGGGCGGCGGTGTCCCCAGTTGATGGCACACTATTGGGTGACCGTGTATTGGTTAAGTCTGGGGCTGAGCCGTTCAGCCTAAAGACGGCTGGTGATTTTGTTGAGAAGCTACCAACTGAGCCAAAAGAGAACATCGTTTACGATTGTTGGGTAGTGTTTGCTCGCGAGCTAGACAAGAAAGGCGTCGAGCTAAAGCCACTTGAAATGACACTAGAAAAGAACATGCCAATCGGCTCTGGATTAGGCTCAAGTGCATGTTCTATCGTTGCTGCATTAGATGCATTGAACCGATTCCATGGTCAGCCGCTTAACGAGACAGAGTTACTGGCGCTGATGGGAGAAATGGAAGGTAAGATCTCTGGTGGTATTCACTACGATAACGTCGCACCGTGTTACCTTGGCGGTGTGCAATTGATGCTTGAAGAGTTGGGTATCATCAGCCAAGAAGTGCCTTGCTTTGATGATTGGTTCTGGGTGATGGCATATCCGGGTATCAAAGTATCAACAGCAGAAGCGCGTGAGATCCTACCATCTCAATATCGCCGACAAGATATCATTGCTCATGGTCGCCATCTTGCGGGCTTTATTCATGCGTGTCATTCTGGTCAGCCAGAACTTGCTGCAAAAATGATCAAAGACGTGATCGCAGAACCGTATCGTGAGAAACTGCTCCCGGGTTTTGCAAATGCACGTCAATACGCAGCGTCTGCGGGTGCATTGGCAACCGGTATTTCTGGCAGTGGTCCGACACTGTTCAGTATTTGCAAAGAGAAAGATGTCGCTGAGCGAGTTGCTCGCTGGTTAGAACAGAACTACGTACAAAACAAAGAAGGATTCGTCCACGTTTGTCGTCTAGATAAGCAGGGTTCGAAAGTAACAGGAAGTGAGCTATGAAGCTTTACAATATAAAAGAAAATGATGAACAAGTTTCCTTTGGTCAAGCCGTTCGCCAAGGGTTAGGTCGTAACCAAGGTCTATTTTTCCCATCGGAACTACCAAAATTTGAAGACGTTGATGCGCTACTGGCAGAAGGCTTTGTCTCTCGTAGCACGAAAATCCTATCTGCACTGATTGGTGATGAGCTGGCGGAAGAGCAAGTTAACGCATTGGTTGACGCTGCATTCCAATTCCCTGCGCCAATTAATCAAGTGAAAGACGGTGTTTACGCTCTGGAACTGTTCCATGGCCCAACGCTTGCATTTAAAGACTTTGGTGGTCGCTTTATGGCGCAATCTCTTGCAGCCGTTTCGGACGGCGGCAAGATCACCATTCTGACTGCAACTTCTGGTGATACTGGCGCAGCCGTTGCGCATGCTTTCTACGGTATGGAAGACATCAACGTTGTGATTCTTTACCCGAAAGGCAAGATCAGCCCACTGCAAGAAAAGCTATTCTGTACGCTTGGTAAAAACATTCACACTGTCGCGATCGATGGTGACTTCGACGCGTGTCAGGCTCTGGTTAAGCAAGCTTTTGATGATTCGGCATTGCGTGAAGAGATCGGTCTGAACTCTGCAAACTCAATCAACATCAGCCGCTTGATGGCACAAATCTGTTACTACTTTGAAGCTGCCGCGCAAATGAGTAAGCAAGAGCGTGAAAACCTAGTCGTGTCTGTACCAAGTGGTAACTTTGGTAACCTAACTGCTGGTCTACTGGCAAAAGCACTGGGTCTGCCTATCAAACGTTTTATCGCTGCAACTAATGCTAATGACACGGTACCGCGTTACCTACAAACGGGTAAGTGGGAGCCAAAACCAACGGTTGCAACGACATCGAACGCGATGGACGTGAGTCAACCAAACAACTGGCCTCGTATCGAAGAGTTGTGTCGCGTGAAAGAGTGGGGCTTGGAGACGCTAGGAAAAGGTGCTGTATCTGATGAGCAAAGCGCTCAGTCAGTGAAAGACTTACATGCTTTAGGTTACCTGTGTGAACCGCACGGTGCGATTGCTTACCGTGTTCTTGAAGAGCAACTGCAAGATGGTGAGACCGGTCTGTTCCTATGTACTGCACACCCTGCGAAGTTCAAAGAAGTGGTGGATGACATTCTAGAATCAGATATCGACCTTCCTGCGCCACTAGCGAAGCACGCTGCGATGGAGTTGCTATCGGAAGATCTCGACGCAGACTTTGACGCACTGAAGCAAGTACTGCGCCGCGTGCAGTAAGCTTCAAAAGCACAGTAAGTATCAAAAACACAAATAACGAGAGGTGAATGAGCAATCATTCACCTTTTTTATTGCCGGTAAGTTTTAACTCTCTTTATGATTGAGAAACGAACTTAACTAAATGAGATGGAAAGAGAAGCATGCATTTTTTGATTTTTCTTGGCTCAGTGAGAGACAGCACGCCACCACGACCAGCCCGTTTAGGAATGCGAGTCAGTAGAGCGTGTGAAAAACTTATCGCGAGTCAGCATTCGCAACATACTGTCGAAATCATTGACCCATTGAACTATGACTTTGGCGATGTGTTTAAGCCCGAGTTTGCTTATCACCGCTCTAAAGTGCCGCAGCACCTAAGTGAGTTGGCAGACAAAATCAAACAGGCCGATGGGTATGTGATGGTTAGCCCGGAATACAACCATTCGATGAGCCCAGCTTTGGCAAACATGCTTAATCACTTTGGCAGTTCGCTGTTTTCCTATAAGCCAAGTGCTATCGTGACCTACTCTGCCGGGCAATGGGGTGGTGCTCGTGCTGCAGTGTCGATGCGTACTTTCTTATCTGAGTTGGGCTGCTTGCCTGTGTCTGCAATGATCCACATTCCGAAAGCACAAGAGGTGTTTGATGAACAGGGCGTTGCTGCGGATGAGTCGGAGCAGGCGCAGTGGGACTGCTATATGAATCGTACTATGTATCAACTGATTTGGTGGGCAGAAGGGGCGTCACTGCAAAGAGATAGGCTTGATCCAACTTCGTTGGCACAAGCGTTTCAGAAAGATCCTTCGCAAAGAAATGCACCTTGAAGGCGAGTTGCTTTTTACTATCGGAAGGGTTTCGAAGGATCCAGAAACAAAAAAAGCTTGGTCATTGCTGACCAAGCTTTTTAAATTCTAGCAAACTAGTTTACTGAGAGATTATAGAGACTCAGTAAAAGTACGAGCGATTACGTCACGTTGCTGTTCTGGAGTTAGCGAGTTGAAACGTACTGCGTAACCAGAAACACGGATAGTTAGCTGTGGGTAGTTCTCTGGGTGTGCAACTGCATCTTCTAGAGTTTCACGTTTAAGAACGTTCACGTTTAGGTGTTGACCACCTTCGATGCGAGGAGCAGTTTCGATTGCTACTTCACGGCTTTCGTATTCACCTAGGTCGCTGATTGCGATAACTTGGTCTGCTTCGTAAGTTGATGCTGCAGCAACACAACGCGCTTCGTTCTTCTCGCTATCTAGTAGCCAGATTGAGTTTAGTAGTTCGTCGTTAGCTGCTTTAGTAATTTGGATACCTTGGATCATCACTATCTCCTAGACCACTTACGTGGTGATTATTGGTGTTAATTTTCGAATTTTTGTCGAGCTAAGTATTATATAGCCAATATCCATTATTTTAATATTGATTTAAGTCAAAAAACAACCAAAAACCTTAATTTTTTGAAGGTGATTTTCTTGAGTTAAATCAATAAAACGTTTGAAAACATACTATTTACAATTTATTTGATAATATAAAAAATATTTAAAAGTTAATTTTGTTGTAAATTTACTACAAAATGAGCTCAAAAATTAATCTTGGTAACGCAACTGCCTGTATTTAGGTAGTCATCCTGAAAGTCTAAAGTGATTAAATGACAAACATGAAAAACAAGTTTGGAAACAAATTTATTGGTGCTCACGTGTCCGCGGCTGGAGGAGTCGATCAAGCGCCTCTTCGTGCTCGTGAGATTGGTGCGAATGCGTTTGCTCTGTTTACTAAGAACCAGCGTCAATGGGTTGCTAAACCACTCGAAGAAAAAACCATTAGTGCATTCAAAGCAAACTGCAAAATGCTTGGCTTCGGCGCCGAACACATTCTTCCCCATGACTCTTATCTGATTAACTTGGGGGCGCCGGAAGAAGAAAAGCTGAATAAATCCCGCGCGGCATTTATTGACGAGATGGAGCGTTGTAACCAGTTAGGTTTAACCTTGCTCAACTTCCACCCTGGTAGCCACTTAAAGAAAGTGTCAGAACAGGCGTGTTTGTCGACGATCGCTGAGTCGATTAATCTTGCGCACAAAGCAGTGCCGAATGTGATCGCAGTGATTGAGAACACTGCAGGTCAGGGCACTAACTTGGGTTGGAAGTTTGAGCATCTTGCTGAAATCATCGATCAAGTAGAAGACAAAGAACGCGTTGGCGTGTGTCTTGATACTTGCCACACGTTTACTGCCGGTTACGATCTGCGTACCAAAGAGGATTGTGAGCATACCTTTGCTGAGTTCGATCGTATCGTTGGTATGCACTATTTAAGAGCAATGCATCTAAATGATTCAAAAGTCGAATTCGCTAGCAAGGTTGACCGTCACCACTCATTAGGCAAAGGCGAGATCGGCTGGAGCTGTTTTGAGTACATCGCTAAAGATCCACGTTTTGATGGTATCCCTCTGATTTTAGAAACAATTGATCCAGATATTTGGCAGCAAGAAATCAACACCTTACGCCAATTCCACATAGAAGAAATGGTTAATTCCTAACGGGATGGCAAAGTTGGCATCCTTCTTTCTTAGCTAAGTACATTGAGCGGTTATGCGCTTGTTTTAAACGCCTGAACTCAACGTTGTAGTTAGGCGAAGCTAGTTAGGAGGATGACAATATGTCTCGACCAGTTTCTTTTATCCCAGCGACACACTCTCGACGAGTATTACGTTTACCCACTCCAAACCGCCATATCTCAGGACAAGGGCACTTTCGAACGCCGCAGCGTAATTAACGTCATCATTATTAGTATTGGTTATTTTGGGTTTAGCCAAACCAGCAAGGTCAATACGGATTGTCTGTTCATCAGTTTTTGAGAAGCCGTCTCAAGCTGGTGGTAAGTTTTTGTTTGTTTGAGTTTCGCTCGTTAGAATAGAGGGAAACATTAGGACAGGAACTTTCCATGAATCAGTTACCCACTTGGCACGATGTGATCGGCGAAGAGAAAGAGCAGAGCTACTTTGTCGATACTTTGAATTTTGTTGAAGCAGAACGAGCGGCAGGCAAAGCCATTTATCCGCCAGCCAAAGACGTATTTAACGCTTTTCGTTTTACCGAGTTCAAAGACGTTAAGGTAGTGATTCTGGGGCAAGATCCTTACCACGGTCCTAATCAAGCGCATGGTTTGTGTTTCTCTGTGTTGCCCGGCATTAAAACGCCACCATCTTTGGTGAATATGTACAAAGAGTTGGCGCAAGATATCGAAGGTTTTCAAATTCCTCAACATGGTTTTTTGCAAAGTTGGGCAGAGCAAGGTGTGTTGCTACTTAATACCGTATTGACGGTAGAGCAGGGCAAAGCACACTCGCACTCAAAAACGGGTTGGGAAACCTTTACTGACCGCGTAATTGAAGCGATTAACCAGCATCAACAAGGTGTGGTGTTCCTGCTGTGGGGCTCACACGCGCAGAAGAAAGGTCGCTTTATCGATCGTAACAAACACTATGTGTTAACGGCACCGCATCCATCACCGTTGTCTGCTCACCGAGGTTTCTTTGGTAGCAAACCATTTTCACAAGCGAACCAGATCCTCTCTCAGCAAGGCAAAGAGGTCATCAATTGGCACCTACCAATGGCGGTGTAAAGTGCACTTTCCTCTTATATAAGGAGAGAGCAATCAGTACAGCGATCGTGACATCACGATCGCTGTTTTTTTGAACACCGTCGAGTCAGGTTTTCGCTTTCTCATATACACTTATTAAAAGTAGGTGTTAAGGAGAGACGCTATGATGATCGAAAGAATTCGACGCGAACACGGCTATATGGTCCGTCTGCTGGCAATACTGCGCCACAAATTGAATGAGATTAAACAAGAACGCGCCATCAACTATGCGTTGGTGAGTGAGATCGTGGATTATCTTTCTAACCATTCAGAAAAAATTCACCATCCTAAAGAAGACATTCTCTATCGCTACTTCCTAGAGCATTATGGTCAGCAAAAGACCATGGAAAACTTGGAACAGGAACATCAAGAGCTGGCGGACAAAACTAAAGCGTTTTCAATGTTGATTGAGATGATTTTGCAGGATGCTGTTGTCCCTCAAGATATGTTCGTTGCTCAGCTTGAAGACTTCATCGTGACGCAAAAGCGCCACCTCGAGTTAGAAGAGCGCCAAATCTTACCTCTAATTGAAGAGTTGTTCACTTCGCAAGACTGGCAATATGTTGAAAGCCTATGGCATGAGAACGAAGACGATCCTGTGTTTGGTAATACTATTGCAGATCGCTACAAGCAACTTGCAGATCGAGTGCGTCAGAACGACGCTGAGTTTGTCTAAAACATAAAAATGACGAAGTAATCGATTGCGTTTGCGTAGTTTGTTTCGTCATTTTCTTGTCTGATGGGAATTGTTTAGAAATTGTCTCGTTTAAAATATGAGTGAAAACTGAGGGAAATTCTCAATGGATAAGAATGGGCGTCATGCCAATAAAATCAGCATGAAAATCACCCACTTTTGTCCTCTCTATAAATGACAAAAGGCACCATTGAGGTGCCTTTTGTGCGAATTATAGTTTGATGTCATCCAGAGTGATGTCGTTGCAGACATCGAGTTCGCGCAGCTCTTTGAGCAAATTGCGTCTATCGTTCATTTCTTCGATTTCTCGCCACTTACGCTTCACTGGTTTTGAGCGAGACTTGGTTGTTGAGGTAGTATCCAGACCAAATAGGTCATCGAGTTGAAAGCCTTCCATAAGCCACCTTTACCTTTTTCTATCTAAACTGTTATATCCAGTCCTTGTGGAGCTTTTTAAGTACCACAATAGGCGTGAGAATAACCATGATATATTTCGCATTTGTGTCGGTAACATGACATTTTCGCGTAAAAATACTCACAGAATCACATTTTGCACATATCTGAAGTGGACAAAAAATAAGCGAACGAACTCACGAAAACGATTAAATGAAGAGATTTGGTATGTTAATTCGAAGGGCTCATTTTACTCAATTTTTGAATACTAAGGTTGCATAGCATCGCTTTGATTAAAATGTATCCAATCGTAACAAAGCGGAGTAAGAAATTTTTCTCAGATACCTTGTGATAACTAGCCTCATCAAAAATAAATGGTATTGCGTTTTGTTAATGATGGAAGGGCTATTTATGTTGAGATTTGATAAACAAGATGTTGCTGTTTGTGAGCGTTAAGTTTTCCTTTTATGTTAACTTTTGGTGACTTTCTAGTGAAAAATAACAAGGTTATTTTACTTGTTGCATATTGATTTTTGCTTTTCGAGGCTGCATTATCCGCCCGTCAAAAAATACGCTGGTACGTAAAATGGATGCATGAAGCGACGTTTACGATTCTAGATTGCGCAATAAACATTACTCAAAAAGCTAAGCACACTTTGACACTTAGCAGGCAATCTGGTGGATGGCTTGGAAGCAAAGACCGGCGCAACTCACTTTGAGGTACACATGACAGACTTAATCAATTTGATGAACGATCTCCTTTGGGGTTCGATTCTGGTTTATCTTCTTGTTGGTGTAGGAATCTACTTCACCGTTCGATTGGGATTCATTCAATTCCGTCATTTCGGCCACATGTTCTCTGTTCTGAAGAACAGCCGTAAAGCAGACAAAGCTGGTATTTCTTCTTTCCAAGCGCTTTGTACTAGTCTTGCTGCACGTGTAGGTACAGGTAACATGGCGGGTGTTGCTGTTGCTTTGACAGCAGGTGGTCCTGGTGCAATCTTCTGGATGTGGTTGATTGCAATGCTTGGTATGGCGACGTCGTTTGCGGAAAGTACGCTAGCGCAGCTATACAAAACCAAAGATGATGATGGCAACTACCGCGGTGGTCCTGCTTACTACATGGAAAAAGGTTTGGGCATGCGCTGGATGGGCGTGCTGTTCTCGATTTTCCTAATCATCGCTTTTGGTTTGGTATTCAATGCCGTTCAAGCAAACTCAATTGCAAACGCAATGAGCACTGCATTTGGTTGGAATGACCTTTATGTTGGTATTGCTGTTGTAGCACTGTCAGCCGTCGTTATCTTTGGTGGTATTAAGCGTATTGCAAAAGTAGCTGAACTGATTGTTCCAGTGATGGCACTAGCATACTTACTACTAGCGTTGTTTGTGATGTTCTCTAACCTAGACAAACTACCAGATGTGCTAATGCTTATCTTCAAGAGCGCATTTGGTCTGCAAGAAGCAGCTGCGGGTGGTCTTGGTTACGCAATCGCACAAGCGATGATCAACGGTATCAAACGCGGTCTGTTCTCGAACGAAGCTGGTATGGGTTCTGCACCAAATGCAGCAGCATCTGCAACCCCTTATCCACCGCACCCTGCATCTCAAGGTTACGTTCAGATGCTAGGCGTATTCATGGATACGATTGTTATCTGTTCTGCGACAGTGGCTATCATCCTTATGTCAGGTGAGTACGTTGGTCAAGCAACGGAAGTGACCGGTATTGAGCTAACTCAGCGTGCATTGAGCTCACAAGTTGGTGATTGGGGCAGCATCTTTGTTGCTGTTGCGATCTTCTTCTTCGCATTTACTTCGATTATTGCGAACTACTCATACGCTGAAACGAACCTAATCTTCCTAGAGCACAACCACAAAGCAGGTCTAGGCATCTTCCGTATCATTGTATTGGGTATGGTTATGTTCGGTGCGCTAGCATCACTACCTGTGGTTTGGTCACTGGCTGACGTATCAATGGGTTTGATGGCGATAGTGAACTTGGTGGCGATTCTATTGCTATCTGGTATCGTGATTAAACTGGCGAAAGACTACAACCGCCAGCTAAGCGAAGGTAAAGTGCCGACGTTTGATGCAAATGACTTCCCTGAGCTGAAGTCTCAGCTAGAAGATGGCATTTGGGACAACACGAAAAAAGAAGACTAAGTGATGTTCACTGCCAATCATTGTTGAAAGCTATCAACACGATTCAAAAAGCCATGCAGACAATGCATGGCTTTTTTTGTACTCTAAATGGAAAATAGAATTAGGGAAGTTAAAGTCATGCTCATCGTAGTTTCTCCAGCTAAAACGCTCGATTACGAATCACCACTCGCGACCGAGAAGTTTACTCAACCTGACTTGGTTAGCTATTCAAAAGCGCTGATCGAGGTATGCCGTAAATTAACACCTGCCGATGTTGCATCACTGATGAAAGTGAGCGACAAAATCGCTGATTTGAACGTTGGCCGTTTCCAAGAGTGGAGTGAAACTTTCACCACAGATAATGCACGCCAAGCCATTTTGGCATTTAAAGGCGATGTGTACACAGGTCTTGAAGCGGAAACCCTTTCTGACGCTGATTTTGACTACGCTCAAGATCACCTAAGAATGCTATCTGGTCTATACGGTCTGCTTAAGCCACTCGATTTAATGCAGCCATACCGTCTTGAGATGGGCACTAAGCTGGCGAACGACAAGGGATCTAACCTTTACCAGTTCTGGGGTAATGTCATTACCGATAAGCTGAATGAAGCGATTGCTGCGCAAGGCGACAACGTATTGATTAACCTTGCATCAAATGAATATTTCAAAGCGGTGAAGCCAAAGAACTTGGATGCACAAGTGATCACGCCTATCTTCAAAGACTGTAAGAATGGTCAATATAAGGTGATCAGCTTTTACGCGAAGAAAGCGCGCGGCATGATGGCTCGCTACATCATCGAAAACCGTATCGAAAGTGTTGCTGACCTCACTAAGTTTGATGTTGCGGGTTACTACTTCGTTGAAGAAGAGTCGACACCAACAGACTTAGTTTTCAAACGAGAAGAGCAAAACTGATTGAAGTCAGTCAATCGCGAGTTGATGATTCAGCGAAATAAAGTACGCCAAAAAGCCGGATAGTTATCCGGCTTTTTTTATGCCTATTCGATCTGATCTTAATCGAATTTTTTACATAAAAAGTTTATATCTTAAAAAATAGTTGAGTAATAAAGTTTGAAGTTGTATTTTAAATGCAACTTTAAAAATAAGGAGTTCTCCTATGTCAGACTTCAAGCTCACACACAAAAAAGCCTCTAAGTTATCGGAGTACGTTGCACTGCGTATTACCAAATTGCTGAAATTCACTCTGAACATCTTTTATGGCAAGAAATACGCGAAACGAGCGGTAATTCTCGAAACCATCGCAGCCGTGCCGGGCATGGTAGCTGGGATGTTCAATCACTTGAAAGCGCTACGCCGAATGAAAGATGATGAAGGCTGGATCCGAGAACTTCTCGATGAGGCTGAGAACGAGCGCATGCACCTGATGATTTTCCTCGATATTGCCAAGCCAAGTTTGGTTGAGCGTTTGTTGGTGTTGCTGGGACAAGGTGTTTTCATTGTTGTGTACAGCTTCATCTATCTGCTGTCTTCTAAAATCGCTCACCGTGTTGTTGGTTACTTCGAAGAAGAAGCGTGTAACAGCTACACTGAGTACCTAGAGAAAATTGATAGCGGGGAAGTGGAGAACGTACCAGCCCCGACTCTGGCGATTGATTACTACAAGCTGCCAACTGATGCGATGCTAAGAGATGTGATTTTGCGTATTCGAGAGGATGAAGCGGGGCACCGTGACCGTAACCATGGCTTCGCTGATGCCTATGAAGACAAAACCTTGCCTGCTCATCAACTATAGATGAAAAACAAAAAGAGCCGCGATTGCGGCTCTTTTAGATTTGAAATCAATCAGACGTGATTACTTCTTCTTAGCGGTTTTCTTTTTCGCTACTTTCTTCTTATCGTCTTTTTTCTTTTTCTTCTTAAACACAGGCTTTTTGTGTTTAGGGCGCATCTCTTTCACGAAACGTTCTTTGATGTCTTCTTTCACGTAACGAGCAACGCGATCCATCATTGGTTGGTCGTGCGCTTCTACGATTGAGATAGCATTACCCTTTTTACCTGCACGAGCCGTACGACCAATGCGATGAAGGTACACGTCTGCCGTGCGTGGCATATCGTAGTTGATTACGTGTGATACGTCAGGAAGGTCGATACCGCGTGCCGCTACGTCTGTCGCTAATAGCACGTTTACAGTGCCTTCACGGAAGCGAGAAATCGCGTTGTTACGACGATCTTGAGGCATTTCGCCTTGAATCCAAGAACATGGAATCTGTGCGCTCTCTAACTGGGCACGAAGCTCTGCTAAACGCTCGCGAGTCTTCAAGAATACGATAGTGCGTTCTGCTTGCTCTGTGATGATGTGTTTTAGTAGAGCAAGTTTATGCTCTGCGTCATCAGCACGGTGGTACCACTGTGCGATCTTCTTACGCTCACGTAGTGGTGATTTTGCGTCGATCTCTGCTGGTTCGTTCAGTAGGTCTGCTGTGAAACCCTCTACGCCTTTGCCTTCTAGTGTTGCTGAGAACAGAAGGGTTTGTTTGCGCCAGCGACATTCGTTAGACAGACGGTCAACAGTTGGAGCAAAGCCCATGTCTAGCATGCGGTCTGCTTCATCAAGGATTAGCCATTCAATCGCACGACAGTCAAAACGTTCTGCGTCAATGTATTCACGTAGACGACCTGGTGTTGCTACCACGATATCTTGTGTCGTTGCTAGGATATCTGCGTGCTCTTGGTATTGAACACCACCAGTGATGGTGAAGATGTTTAGCTTGGTGTTTTTCGCTAAAGCACGAGCTTGATCCGCTACCTGCATCGCAAGTTCACGAGTTGGGGTTAGGATCAGAATACGTGCAGGTCCCGGTTTACGACGTGGGAAATCTTGCAGGTATTGCAGTGCTGGCAGGACGAATGCTGCCGTTTTACCAGTACCAGTTGGTGCTGACGCTAGAATGTCACGACCATCTAACGCTTGTGGAATCGCTTCTGCCTGAATTTTAGTTGGGCGTTCGTAGCCCATCTCGTCAATGGCTTCAAGTAGGTTTTGGTCTAGATCAAGTTCAGCAAAGGTTCTGATCACAATGAGTTCTCCACAAGCAAAGCTTGGTTAATGGTTCGCCACAGCAGCATAGAATATAAAAAGGTCGCACATTATAAAGTGATTGGTGACAAGGATCACATGTTATTTCACATCTTAAGATAAAACTCGCGAGTTAGCTGAGTAAAGTCGTCGCTATAACCCTCGTTTGAGTGAATGATCAAGTGCGTTTCTTGAGTATCACAAGCTTGTTTGGCTAATTCAAACAGTAAACGGTGGACTGGCTTTTTCTGTGATGGTTGCACGCGACAGATGCGCGATAAGAACCATCCTTGCTGTTTAGCCATGGCAATAAACAATTCGCCTTCTGTAATCGGCAGAACAAAACTGGCAGTACCGTCTTCTTCGAGTAGTTCATTACAGCGTTTAAGTAATGAAGCGTGTTGCAAAGTATCCGTGTGTCGAGCAGTTGCACGTTGGCTTTGCTTCGATTGCTCACCACTGTTGAAGTAGGGCGGATTACAGATGATGTGCTCGAAGCGATGTGTTAGTTCAAACTGCAATACATCAGCGTGGTGGATGTGAAGCCTGTCGGACCAAGAGGATAGGGTGAAGTTTTGCTGCGCTGCTTCTACCGCTGATGTTTCAATATCAAGAGCGGTGATCTGTGCGGCAGGAAATCGCTGTGCGCACATTAGTGCTAGCAAGCCCGTGCCTGTACCAATGTCCAAAATTTTACTCTGTGGTGAGCAATTTGCCCAAGCGCCAAGCATCACACCATCAGTGCTGACAGGCATGCCACTTTCACCGCCGTGAATCGAAAACTGCTTGAACTTGAAGTCCTTAGTCTGAAATCTTTCGCTCTTCATGATTGTTTTATTTTTACTCAATAATAGAGTTAATTTCTCTATTGTTTCTTAATTGTATAGATTGTTATCTTGTTGGTTATTAAATTGTATTTCAATTTGATCGAGATAATGAACTGGTCTCAAATCTATAGGTAGTGATATTCACTGCTTTTAAGTTGACGAACTAAATTAATATGGTGTTTTTTTCTTAAAGGTTGCCAAATGATGGGTACTTCGTCATTATGCGGCGGAAATTTATAGATTGAACCACTGGTACTCATTAACTTTGGGTATACAAAAAAGTGGTCGATGCATACACAACATTCATCAATTAGAGAAAAAGGGTTATCTGTGAAGCAGACGTTAAAACTAACAGATATTATCGCAGTAGGCTTTATGCTATTTGCGTTCTTTTTGGGTGCTGGCAACATCATTTTCCCACCACTAGCGGGTCAGCTAGCCGGTGATCACCTGATGCCAGCAATGTTCGGTTTCTTGCTAACAGCGGTAGGTCTACCTCTTATTACTATCGTTGCTATTGCTGTGGCAGGCGGCTCTTGGGATCACTTGACTCAAGATCTTCCTAAGAAAGCAGCAGTGCTGATGGCGGCGTTGATCTTCATCATCATTGGTCCTGCATTTGCTGCACCTCGTACAGGTCTTGTAGCATATGAAATGGCAGTGAAACCATTCTTCCTAGATGCCTCTCAAGCGCATCTAACATCATTCTCAATCTTGTTCTTTGCGGTGGCTATGATCTTCGCTTGGTTCCAAGGTCGTTTGATTGATTTGATTGGTAAAGTGCTAACGCCAGTTCTGTTCCTTGGTCTTATCGTTCTTGCTATTGCGGTATTCATTGACCCACAAGGCGAAATGATGGGCGCGCACGGCGAGTACCTAACTCAACCATTGACTAAGGGCTTCCTTGAAGGCTACAACACCATGGATACGTTCGCATCGTTGATGTTCGGTATGCTAATGGTGGACGCACTTCGCAGTAAAGGCATCACTGAGCGTGCAGCAACGACAAAATACCTAATCTGTGCTGGCTGTATTGCCGCTGCAGGTCTTGCGTTCGTATACATCTCATTGTTCTACCTAGGTGCGACGAGTTCAACTATTGCAGCAGGCGCAGACAACGGTGGTGCTGTGCTGAGCCAATACGTTCAGGCGCTATTTGGTCCTTACGGTCAGGTTGTACTTTCAATCATCGTATTGCTTGCATGTTTGACGACGGCTATCGGTCTTATCTCTGCATGTTCAGATTTCTTCAGCTCTAAAACGAAACTGACTTACAAGCAGTGGGTTATTATCAACGGTGCGGCTTGTGCACTGATTGCAAACGTTGGTCTGTCTCAGCTAATTTCTCTATCAGTTCCGGTTCTGTTTGCGCTATACCCAGTAGCAGTAGCATTGGTTGCGCTAACGTTTGTACGTAGCAAGCTTCCAAACCCACGAGTGGCTTACCGCTCTGTACTGCTAGTATCACTGTTATTTGCATTGATTGATGCTGCGAAAGTTGCGGGTCTAGACGTGTCTGCATTCAACATGCTGCCGCTATTTGAAGTGGGCATGGGTTGGGTTCTACCAACATTTGCAGCGATTGTTTGCATGTTCTTTATTGCTAAGTCCTCACAACCAGAGTTGACTGAAGAAACTGCATAATTGCTGACTAGCAAAACAAAAAAAGCCCGGTGAAGTGATTCGCCGGGCTTTTTGTTTATCTGTTGTCTAGCAAGTGCTGGATGCCGTATGACTTAAAGTGTGTCGTGGAACTCTACTAAGACTTGCTCACACCATTTCTCGATGCGCTCATCACTGAGTTCGTACTGGGAATCTTCATCCAACGCTAAGCCGACAAATTGACTGCCATCTTCTGTCAGTGCTTTTGATGCTTCGAACTCATAGCCTTCGTTTGGCCAGTAACCAATAAACTGCGCGCCCGTTGCTTTTAGCTCGTCATGCAGTAGACCCATCGCATCAAGGTACCACTCGCCGTAGCCTTCTTGGTCTCCCAAGCCGAATAAAGCTACGACTTTGCCTTTTAGCGGTGTGGTTGCAATATCTTCCCAGATAGCGCTCCAGTCTTCTTGGATTTCACCGAAGTCCCAAGTAGAGATACCAATTAGCAGTAAATCGTAATCTGCCATCAGCGACAGCGGTGTCTCTTTCACGTTGTGAATGTCGACAAGGTCTTCACCAATGATATTGCGAATTTTCTCTGCTGCCATTTCTGTGTAGCAGGTTGTTGAGCCGTAAAAGAGTCCGATTTTCATTATATTCGTCGTTTTTTATGTTGCTGTTGTGGCAGATTCTAACCATAAATCGGGGAAGATTGCAGCGAATATCCCGCGGGAGATGATTTTTTTATGGTATTGGTTGAGCAGTTGCCTTACTCTCAATACTGTAAATATAAACAGATAAGGAAGCGTTCATGACGGCACAACAGCCTGTCAATCAACAAGATTTTGGTCTGGTTGAACAATTCTTAGATGCAATGTGGATGGAGCGTGGTCTATCGGAGAACACGTTGGCTTCCTACCGAAATGATTTAATGAAATTGCTCGCGTGGATGGAGCAACATAGCTACCGTCTAGATTTCATCAGTTTGTCTGGTCTGCAAGAGTATCAAAGTTACCTCGTTGATTTAGATTACAAGCAGACATCCCGCGCGCGTATGTTGTCAGCGATTCGTCGCTTGTTCCAATACATTCACCGTGAAAAAGTACGCGGCGATGATCCGAGTGCGCTGTTGGTCAGCCCCAAGTTGCCTCAGCGTCTGCCTAAAGACATCAGTGAAGAGCAAGTGGACGCACTGCTTGATGCGCCAGATCCTAATGATCCCGTTGAGCTGCGAGACAAAGCCATGCTTGAGCTACTCTACGCGACTGGGTTGCGTGTGACAGAGTTGGTCAGTCTGACAATGGAAAACGTCAGTTTGCGTCAAGGGGTAGTGCGCGTGACCGGTAAAGGTGGTAAAGAACGCCTGGTTCCTATGGGAGAAAACGCGGTCGATTGGATTGAAACTTTTATCCAGCAAGGTCGGTCTGCTCTATTGGGAGAGACTACGTCGGATGTGGTATTCCCAAGTAAACGTGCGAGACAAATGACCCGTCAGACCTTTTGGCACCGTATCAAGTACTACGCTGTGATAGCGGGTATTGATACCGACCAACTGTCTCCACACGTATTGCGCCATGCTTTTGCGACACACTTATTGAACTATGGCGCAGATCTCAGGGTCGTACAGATGCTGTTGGGGCATAGTGACTTATCGACAACGCAAATTTATACTCACGTGGCGACTGAACGATTGAAACAGATCCACAGTCAACACCACCCAAGAGCATAATGATGGTTTGGTTCATCCTTTGTCTCATTGGATGAAAAGATTTTATTTTAAGGTGAATTTAATGAGCGTATTACGCCGACTAACTCTGCTGACTTTACCGTTTTTCGTAACCGCTTGTGGTGCTGAAGAAAGTCAGGCAAAAACGGAAACTCCTGCACAACAAGTCGCGCCAGCGGCAAAACAGAACTTTGATGAAGCTGCGCTAAAAGCGAAGTTCTCTAAGCTGGGTGTGTCTATTCTTGATATCCAACCATCAGACGTTGCTGGACTATTAGAAATCCAAACCAATGGTGGTGTGTTGTTCGCATCAAACGATGGCAACCACTTTATTGCCGGTACACTTTACGCCATCGATGATAACGGCGGCTACAAAGACGTGATTGCTGAGCGTCAAGCACCATTGAACGCAGAGAAAATCGCGAAGTTCTCTGATAGCGTGATTGAATACAAAGCGGACAACGAGAAGTATGTGGTGACGGTATTTACCGATATCACGTGTGGTTACTGTGTACGTCTACACAGCCAGATGCAAGGTTACAACGACTTGGGTATTACTGTTCGTTACATGGCGTACCCTCGTCAAGGTGCAACAGGTCCAGTTGCTGAACAAATGGCGACAATTTGGTGTGCAGAAGATCCGAAATCAGCAATGCACAATGCAAAAGTTGAGCGCACTTTCGACAATCCAGCGAAAGATCTAAAACAGTGCAAAGAAACCATTCAAGCGCACTACAACCTAGGTCGTGAACTTGGTATTTCTGGTACGCCAGCAATCTTCCTACCAAGTGGTGAACTCGTAGGCGGTTACCTTCCACCGGCTGAACTACTAAAACGTTTAGAGCAACAATAATCCTTTAAGGAGCAGAGCCAGCGGTATTCGTTGGCTCTTTTCAAACATGATAGAAATTCAACGACGTCCTGAACCGGATCTTTCTCTTCTTCCCGATTCCATTCCACCTATTCTCAAGCGCATCTACATTAACCGTGGTATCACAGATGTAGCACAGTTAGAGACTTCTGCTCGTGGCTTACATTCTTACCAACAGTTGGGTGGCATTGACCAGGCGGTTGAGTTGTTGTTCCAAGCCATTAATGAGCAAAAGCGCATTATTGTCGTTGGCGATTTTGATGCCGATGGCGCGACTAGCTCGGCGTTGTCAGTGCTTGCCCTACGTATGCTTGGCAGTAATAACGTGGACTACTTGGTGCCGAACCGCTTTGAAGATGGCTACGGCCTCAGTCCTGAAGTCGTGGACCAGGCGTTAGAGCTGGGTGCTGAGATGATTATGACGGTAGACAACGGTGTGTCGTCGATTGAAGGGGTTCGCTACGCCAAAGAAAACGGCATTACTGTACTGGTTACTGACCATCACTTACCAGGGCAAGAGCTGCCGAATGTGGATGCCATGGTGAACCCGAACCTCGACAGCTGTGCGTTCCCATCGAAAGCATTGGCAGGGGTTGGCGTTGCTTTCTATTTGATGATGGCGCTTTGTGTGTATATGCGTAAACAAAATTGGTTCGCGCAGCAAGGCATGCAAGAGCCTAAGTTGATGGAGTTGATCGACTTGGTTGCTCTCGGCACCGTCGCCGACGTTGTGCCGCTGGATGAAAATAACCGCATTCTTGTACACCAAGGCTTACAGCGTATTCGTGCAGGCAAAGCACGCCCGGGAATTCAAGCTCTGATTGAAGTCGCGAAGCGAGATGCTCGTCGTTTGGTTGCATCTGATTTTGGCTTTGCACTTGGTCCTCGTATTAATGCCGCAGGTCGTTTGGATGACATGTCTTTCGGTGTTGAACTACTGATGTGTAACAACATCCATGCGGCGCGTCGTATGGCGAGTGAGTTGGATGGTTTGAACCAAACCCGTAAAGAGATTGAAGAAGGGATGAAGCAAGAAGCGATGGCTTTTTGTGAGCGTCTTCAATTTGGTGAAAACAGTGAATTGCCTTACGGTTTAGCACTGTTCCAACGTGATTGGCACCAAGGTGTTATCGGTATTCTTGCTTCGCGCATTAAAGAGAAGTTCCATCGTCCTGTTATCGCCTTTGCCGATGGCGGAGAGGGGACAATTAAAGGTTCTTGTCGCTCTATTCCGGGGCTACACATGCGTGACGCGCTGGATTTCATCGATACGCAAAACCCAGGCTTGATCATCAAATTTGGTGGACACGCGATGGCGGCAGGCTTGACCATCAAAGAACAAGACTTCGAGCGCTTTAGCCGTTTGTTTGATGAAGTCGTGAAGAAAGAACTGGACGAAGCGGCGCTGAAAGGTGTGGTAATGTCGGACGGCGAGCTTAAACCCGAAGAGTTCTCGATGAATATTGCTGAACAATTGCGCTCAGGTGGTCCTTTTGGGCAAGCGTTCCCAGAACCTATCTTTGATGGTGAGTTCAAAGTATTGCACCAGAAACTGGTCGGTGAGAAGCACCTTAAGCTGATGCTAGAACCACTTTTCAAAGGTCATCCAACAAACGTCATGATCGATGGTATTGCATTTAATGTTGACTTGCGTCGTTGGCCGGATGCATCAGTGAAAACAGTACGCCTCGCGTATAAGTTGGGTGTGAATGAGTTTCGCGGCAATCAATCATTACAGTTAATGATTGATCACATTGAAGCTAAGTAGGACCTAGAAAGTCACTTCTTTTAGAGTACGGTCGCCTTTTTGTGGGGCAAAAATTTTATGACCGTGCTCTCTCTAATTGCAATCTGATTTCCCAGCCGAAATTTTCCTGTATCTCGGTCACATTTTTGAGTAGAATTTCTCGGTTAAATTCTATTCTAAAATGTTGAGCCAACATGTTTGAAATCAATCCAATTAAAAACCGTCTACAGGACGTGTCTGAGCGCACGAATGTCCTGAGGGGGTATCTTTGACTATGACGCTAAGAAAGAGCGTCTAGAAGAAGTCAACGCAGAACTTGAACAACCAGATGTATGGAACGAGCCAGAACGTGCACAAGCACTAGGTAAAGAGCGTGCATCTCTTGAAGCGGTTGTTGAAACTATCGATCAACTAGAGCAAGGTGTAGAGGACGTTGAAGGTCTTCTTGAGCTTGCGGTTGAAGAAGAAGATCAAGAAACGTTTGACGAAATCGAACCAGAACTTGCTGAGTTGGAAGAGAAGCTAGAACAGCTTGAATTCCGTCGAATGTTCTCTGGTGACCATGACAGCTCTGATTGTTACATTGATTTGCAAGCTGGCTCAGGTGGTACAGAGGCACAAGACTGGACCAACATGATGCTACGTATGTACCTACGTTGGGCTGAAGCAAAAGGCTTCAAATCTGAGGTGATCGAAGTATCGGAAGGCGAAGTTGCGGGTCTTAAGGGCGCAACAGTGAAGATCTCTGGTGAGTACGCTTACGGCTGGCTACGCACAGAAACAGGCGTTCACCGCCTAGTTCGTAAATCGCCATTCGATTCAGGCGGTCGTCGTCATACTTCATTTGCTTCTGCGTTTATCTACCCAGAGATTGATGAAAACATTGATATCGACATTAACCCATCTGACCTACGTATCGACGTTTACCGTGCGTCAGGTGCTGGTGGTCAGCACGTAAACACCACCGAATCTGCGGTTCGTATTACACACGTACCAACGAACACAGTGGTTCAGTGTCAGAATGACCGTTCTCAACATAAGAACAAAGATCAGGCAATGAAACAGCTTCGAGCGAAGCTATTTGAGCTTGAATTGCAAAAGCAAAACGCGGAAAAACAAGCTAATGAAGACGCTAAGTCTGACATTGGCTGGGGTAGCCAGATCCGTTCTTACGTATTGGATGACTCACGCATTAAAGACCTCCGTACGGGCGTTGAAAACCGTAATACTCAAGCGGTTCTTGATGGCGATCTGGACAAATTTATTGAAGCTAGCCTGAAATCAGGTCTATAAAGCTTTTCACCGACAAAAACAGGATACATCGAAAATGACTGATGCTGTTCAAAACGAAACTGTACAAGAAGAAAACAAGCTAATTGCTGAACGCCGCGCTAAACTGGATGAAATCCGAAAGAGCTGCAAAGCAAATGGCCACCCAAACGACTTCCGTCGTGACGCACTAGCGGGCGACCTTCAAAAAGAGTTCGGTGAAAAGACGAAGGAAGAGCTAGAAGAGCTTAACCACGTAGTTGCAATCGCTGGTCGTATCATGGCTAAGCGTGGTCCATTCCTAGTAATCCAAGAGACTTCTGGTCGTATTCAAGCTTACGCTGACAAAGCGGTTCAAAAAGTACTAAAAGACAAATACCAAGGTCTTGATATCGGTGACATCATCGGTGTTAAAGGTGCGCTGCACAAATCAGGTAAAGGCGACCTATACGTGAACATGGAAGAGTACGAGTTGCTAACTAAAGCACTTCGTCCACTACCAGAGAAGTTCCACGGTCTAACTGACCAAGAGATGCGTTACCGTCAACGTTACGTTGACCTAATCGTTAACGAAGATTCTCGTCAAGCGTTCGTAGTACGTTCTAAAGTAATGTCTGCAATCCGTAACTTCATGATCTCTAAACAGTTCATGGAAGTTGAAACGCCAATGATGCACGTTATCCCTGGCGGTGCGAGTGCGCGTCCATTTATCACGCACCACAACGCACTAGACATGCCAATGTACCTACGTATCGCGCCTGAGCTATACCTGAAACGTCTAGTTGTTGGTGGTTTTGATCGCGTATTCGAAATCAACCGTAACTTCCGTAACGAAGGTCTTTCTCCACGTCACAACCCAGAATTCACAATGATGGAATTCTACATGGCGTACGCGGATTACAAAGATCTTATGGACCTAACTGAAGAACTACTAAGCTCAGTCGCTCTAGAAGTTCTAGGTTCAACGTCAATGCCTTACGGTGATGACACGGTTGAGTTTGGTGGCACTTACACTCGTATGAGCATGTTTGAAGCAATCAAGCACTACAACCCAGACCACGCACAAATCCAAGCGCTAACAGAAGAAGACATTCAAAACCGTGACCTAATGGTTTCTATCGCGAAATCAGTGCACGTTGAAGTCGAACCTTTCTGGACATGTGGTCAGCTTCTTGAAGAAATCTTCGGTGAAACTGCAGAACCTAAGCTAATGCAGCCAACGTTCATCACTGGCTACCCAGCGGACATCTCTCCTCTGGCTCGTCGTAGCGATGACAACCCATTCTTCACAGACCGCTTTGAGTTCTTCATCGGTGGTCGTGAAGTAGCAAACGGCTTCTCTGAGCTTAACGATGCAGAAGACCAAGACGCGCGTTTCAAAGCACAGGTGGAAGCGAAAGAGTCTGGTGATGACGAAGCAATGTTCTACGATGCAGACTACATCACTGCACTAGAGCACGGTCTACCACCAACAGCAGGTCAAGGTATCGGTATCGACCGCCTAGTTATGCTGCTGACTAACACGCACACTATCCGTGACGTGATCCTATTCCCAGCGATGCGCCCACAAGCGTAATCTCCTCGCTGAGTAATGAAAAAACCACCTTCGGGTGGTTTTTTTGTATCTTTAATTTGAATAAATTCAACTGTTTGCATTTGATTGTATATAAGAGGTCTAAATAAGCATTCGCCAAATCTCAATCTGTTGCATAGTCTTAATATTGAGACAGACTTCAGCGCGCGTAGTCTCGATAATGTTACCCGTTCGCAAAGATGGGTTTGTGGCGCGAAATTTCTATGAACAATCAATAAGGGTTAGAGAATGGCTGGGCAGTTTAAGATGGATTCCATTCCGGGATCGCTTGTAGTAGTTGGCGGTACTTATGAACCTTGGCTTTCGGTGCTAGAGCAAGTGGGATGGAAATGTCACCAAGTGGGTGATTTACGTAAAGCCAACACATTGTTAGAAGATATTGGTCCATGTATTGGTATAGTTGACCTTAGCCATGACGAGTTCAGTCTTAATGGTTTGGCGAACTTAGTGAGTTCTCACAAGCACGTTCGTTGGTTAGCCTTCATCCGTGAATCTCAACTCGGAACTGATACCATCTGTCAGTTCATTGTGAACTTCTGTATCGACTTTTTCACGGCACCAATCCCTGATGCACAGCTATTGAGTACCATTGGTCACCAACTTGGTATGTTGAAGCTAGAGAAAAAAGTATGGCCAAGCTTTGGTAGCAGCTTAGACATGGGGCTGATCGGCGAATCTATCCCAATGAAACGTCTACGTGACCAAGTGAAACGTATCGGTCCAACCGATGTAAGTATTCTAATCTATGGTGAAAGCGGTACAGGTAAAGAAGCTGTTGCACGTGCGATTCATAAAGTATCCTCACGTTCTCACAAGCCATTCCTATCAATTAACTGTCGCGCGCTTAACGAGCAACGCTTCCAAGCCGAAGTCTTTGGCATTGATGCTGATGACGATATGGAAGCAAGTCTGCTTGAGCAGGCTGATGGTGGTACCGTGCTTTTCAACGATATCTTGACCATCTCTAAAGAACAGCAGATGAACCTTCTGCGTTTCTTGCAAGAAGGCACGATTGAAACTCGTGAAGGTGCGAAAAATGTTAACGTTCGTATTCTTGCTGCTAACTCTTCTGATGTTGAAAAAGCACTGATTGATGGTGACTTCAATGAAGAGCTTTACCATTACATCAATGTGCTTCGCATTAATGTGCCAAGCTTGAAAGAACGCGCAAGTGATATCGCACTATTAGCGCGCTTCTACCTACAAGAGTTCTCAAAAGAATATAACTCGCAGGCGAAAAGCTTTTCTGAAGATGCGCTGAAAGCACTGACACGTTACTTCTGGCCAGGTAACGTGCGTGAGTTGATGAACCAAGTCAAACGTGCTGTACTGATGTCGGATAGCGTAATGATTGAAGAACATCATCTTGATCTTCCGCAACGCAATGATTCTAAACGTAGCTTGAAGTCAATTCGTGAAAAGAGTGAGCGTGATGCATTGCTTGTTGTGTTGGAATCACATTCCGGTCAGGTATCGAACGCAGCGAAAGAGCTTGGCGTATCGCGCGCAACCATGTATCGACTATTGAACAAGCATAATTTGATTTCAGAGCAGACGGTTTAATCTAATTTGAATCAGTAAGTGCTGACGAAACAACTTATCCCAAAAAGGAGTGCATATGCGCTCCTTTTTTGTGAATAGAATTCGGTTATTTATAAAACTCGATGTTTTATATATTCCTTAGTTGAATATGTTATTCAAAAAACCATATGAAACCTAATTTTAGGTCATTGGTTTGTTTTTAATCGAAAGGATAAAAATTGTTTGATAAATATCCTCCGTTGCTTACAATTTAGCCGTAACTCAAAGAGTTATACCACATCAATCACGGATTAATTTTTAGCTAGGAGGCGCAAGATGAAACATTACGTTGTTAACACCACTGCTTGCGCTGATCGTATGCCTGCTGTTCGCTCAACCTTTGATGCGACTAAACAGGATGCCACTGGCTCATTAGATTAAATTAATCCGTAACCTATCTCTTTTACTAGGCTGCGGAAAAGTAGCGGCTTAGTCTCAACAGAATTTTTCTGTCCAATTACGCACTATTTTTCCCAGTCGATCCTTTATCGCAATTTGGAGAATAAGTTATGCGTCACTCTATCTATCTGAAACTAGCAACTGTGCTATTGAAAGCAGATCTAAAACGTGAAGAAAAACAATGGCAACGTATGGTTCGTCGTAGCTCACATGATATTCCATGGACTAACGAACACTTGCTAAAAGATATTGGCTTAGATAAAGACGGCCGCTCAACTCGAACTAGCGTCCCAGACGCCGTAAAAGTTGATCGTCGAGTTCGCCATCTTCGCCGAGTTTTAACTTCGCGAATACTGACGTAATCAAAAGCCCAAATTGAACTTTCCTTAATGTACTTGGTTCAATTTGGGCTTGATAGAAACAAAACAGGCTGACCATTATGGTCAGCCCGTTTTGTTTTTAGTGTCCGTTACTTTAGTGTGTTGGTCACGTCAACATGAAGTCTTACGGACAAGGGTTTGAGTAAGTGGTGCCAATTGCTTGGATGTCATTGAGTAATGCTTCACTGAGGTGAACATCGATACTGTCGATATTGGATTTAAGTTGTTCTAGGTTAGTAGCGCCAATAATATTAGAACCCACAAATGGTCGCTGATTGACGAAGGCAAGTGCCATTTGCGAAGGATCCAAACCATGGTCACGAGCTAGATTGACGTATGCTTCTGTTGCTTTCACGCCTTGTGGAGTGAAGTAACGAGCAAAGCGTTCCCAAATAGTGCATCGGGCACCTTCTGGCTTCGCATCGTTGAGGTATTTACCGCTTAAACAACCAAAGGCTAGAGGTGAGTAAGCAAGTAGCTGAACACCTTCATAATGGCTGATTTCAGACAAACCAACTTCAAAGCTGCGGTTCAACAAGTTATATGGGTTTTGGATTGAAACTATTCTAGGCAGATCGTGTTTTTCTGCTAAACGCAGCAGTGACATCACACCCCATGGGGTTTCGTTCGATACACCTATGTAACGTACCTTGCCTGCTTTAACTAGTTCGGTCAGTGCTTCAAGTGTTTCGATCAGTGTGACTTCTTCTTGCTTATCTGGGTAAGGGTAGTTGAGTTGACCAAAGCAGTTGGTTTGGCGTTGTGGCCAGTGCAATTGGTATAGATCGACATAATCGGTTTGTAGACGCTTGAGACTGTCATCGATAGCGGTATGAATATGGCGACGATTCAGACTCATGTTCTCTCGAATATAAGGCACGTTGCGTGGACCAGCGACTTTCGTTGCCAATACCACTTTTTCGCGCTTGCCACTTTTCGCTAACCAATTTCCAATATATTGCTCAGTGAGTCCTTGTGTTTCTGCTTTTGGTGGAACGGGATACATCTCTGCAGTATCAATAAAGTTCACGCCACGGTCGAGGGCGAAGTCGAGTTGTTGAAACGCTTCTTGTTCGGTGTTTTGCTCACCAAACGTCATAGTGCCAAGGCAGATCTTACTGATCTCGAGTGATGAGTGCGGTAGTTTTGTATATTGCATTTCACGTCCTTGAAGAATTACCGACTGAATAAGTCATTCCAATATAGGGGATTTTTAGTCGCTGTCGCAAATGATTTAACTTTCGCTTTGTAGTTAACTCGAAAGTTATCAATACGGTAACTAGACTTAAAAGATCTTGTGAAGGAGGTGCATTATGCAGAAGCATCAACTCGACATGTGGTTGCATGGCCACCACAAAGACTCCTACAAAACACCGAAGGTCTTTGTGATAGGTTGTTCTGATGTCTCTGACTATCTATTAGCAGTGGAGTACAAACACCAACTTGAGCCGATCAAAGATGGCGAAGATCCGATTCACTTTGGATCGTTAGACTTGGTGAAAGAAGAACTGCTTAGGTTGGGGATTGATAAAGCTTATTTAAGACTGCACAACGCGTACGATGAATTTGGTAGCGATGGCGCAGCTTCATATTGTGATATTGAATTGTCACTGGTAACGCATTAGGGGCTGTTGATCTTTTGAGCTGATTTTTGCCGCACTTTGTGGGAAATTTCTACAAGACAAAGGCTTTGAAGCGTAGCTAGCCTACATGAGAAGCCGATAACGCTGTAGAAATGAATCGCAAAAGACCAACAGAACCTAGTTACTCGGATTGAGCGTTGATATAGTGCTTCATTAGGATCTGCTCAGTAAACTGTGTTCTGAGGTAGAATCCGCGAGGCAGGGTTTTGATCGGTTTACCATTTGAACTGTATGCTTCTGTTAAAGCTTTTGCGTTTGCAGCTTTCGGTCGTAAGTGCAGTGCCGCTCCGTGTCTGGCGGAAATTTGATCAAACTTACCTAACACGATCATTTCCATCAGCTCTTCCCAATCGTTTTTTAGGACTAGCTCCTCTTCCTGGTCTGGTGACCAAATCAATGGACTGCCAACTCGTCGCTCTGCTAAAGGAATTTCGCGCTCGCCTTCCACGGGAACCCAAAGTACGCGGGAAAGTTTGTTGCGTACGTGACTGGTTTCCCATGTTAAGCCTTGTACACCAGTCAATGGTGCTACAGAGACAAAAGTGGTTTCTAATGGCTTACCAGAATAACTGATCGGAATGCTTTTTAGTTCGATCCCAAGTTTAGCGAAATCTTGTTGCGGCTTACTACCCGCAGGCGCACCCAAATGCCATTCAAGCAATTGACCAACCCAACCTTTGTCGCGTTTCAAGTTCTCTGGAACGGTCATGCCAGCCTCTTCGGCAAGCTCAGCAAAGCTTAAGCCAGCAATGTCGTGCGCGCGTTCCATCAGTTCAGCTTCGGATTGTGGTTCTGGTTTCATAATGACAAGGTGGTATTGGAAAACATCTAGTCTAACAAATTTGAATAAAATCCTCTGTCTAAGATTTCATCGAGCTGGATTAAGAATGATCAATTCATAACTTATCCACAGATTAGGAAGTGACCAATAGGATCTCTAGCTGAGCTGGATGAATAAACAGGGGTTTAGGTAGCGATTGAGACTTGCTTTTATTGAGATGCCATGAAGTCCTACCTGTCGAATGTGGATAAATAACCGATTGTGCGATCTTTGACCGATCTGTGTTTGATGAAAAGATCATCAAGGCAAATAAGATCAATAAATCATCAATATTGCTTTTTATTCCTTTTTAATCATTTAGTTATCTATTTTTGGTTGAGCCTTTATAAATGTCGACAATAATGGTTTTGAACAAAATTCTTTGTTGATAGCGTTTTCTTCACAAAGTTATTCACAGAAAAGGTGAATAAATGTGGGCTATGTCTCAAACTTGTGTTGATAAAATAATGTCTGTTCAAAAGATATCCAAAACGGGGCGAAAGGTAATAAATCTTGCTCATATCACATCAGTAAGTTTGCTAGTAATGGGGATATGTGGAAAAATCACGGTAATAAAAAATTATTCATAGAGGTTAGCCAGTGATAGATGGCGATGGTTACCGACTCAATGTTGGTATTGTGATATGTAATAACCATGGTCAGGTCTTCTGGGCTAAACGATACGGGCAACACTCATGGCAATTTCCACAAGGTGGGATTGACGAAGGTGAAACACCTGAACAAGCCATGTTCAGGGAGTTATATGAAGAAGTCGGTCTGACGAAAAAAGACGTTAAGATCATCGCTACAAGTCGTCATTGGTTAAGATATAAGCTACCAAAGCGATTGGTGCGTTGGGACTCCAAGCCTGTTTGTATCGGCCAAAAACAGAAATGGTTTCTGCTGCGATTAGAGTGCGATGAGTCTCGCATCAATATGCAGCGCGGGAAATCCCCTGAATTTGATGGTTGGCGCTGGGTAAGCTACTGGTATCCAGTTAGGCAAGTTGTTTCTTTCAAGCGTGACGTATACCGTCGAGCAATGAAAGAGTTTGCATCTTTAGCCATGCCTTTTCGAGAGCGTAAGACGAAAGGGAAAAGAAAAAAGCAACGTAGATAGAGGGTTAACATGCTCAGTCAGCTAAGGGAAATAGTTGAGAAAGTCTCCAGAGTCGATGATGTGCATCTGGCACTCGATATATTGGTAAAAGAGACTTGTGCCGCCCTATGCACTGAATGTTGTACTATCTATCTTGCTAACGAAGAAATGCAGCGCCTTGAGTTAATGGCAACTCAAGGCCTTATTTTTGAAGGCGATAGCATCCATATCAACTTCAATGAAGGCTTGGTTGGTTTGGTGAAGCGCAGTGCAGAGCCACTTAACTTAGCAGAAGCTTCCACTCACCCTGATTTCAAATTCTTCCCTCAATTAGGCGAGCAGGTTTACCACTCCTTCCTTGGTACGCCAATCATTCATCGCAAACAAGTACTTGGCGTGTTGGTTATCCAGCAGAAAACACCGCGTTTGTTCAGTGAGATGGAAGAGTCTTTCCTTGTTACCCTATCGGCACAGCTTGCGGTGCTCATTGCCCATGCGCAAAACCTCGGTCATTGGCAACTTGCTTCCAAACCTACGGTGATCAAAGGCCTACCGGCTTCAACTGGGGTAGCGATTGGTGAGTTCTGGTTTGATAATACACAACCAAACTTAAATGATGTGTTTCCTGCGTCTGCGTTAGATAAAGAGCGTGAGCATGAACTTTTAGCGGTTGCAGTAGAAAGGGCATTGAGTGATTTTCGCCGTATGCGGAAAAAGTTCGACAGCGAAATCAATAAAGATGCCTTGGCGATCTTCGACCTTTTTACCCACTTACTTAACGATCCAATGTTGCGTGGTGATCTGAAGAAGCAGATCGAGAAAGGCGACCGAGCAGATTGGGCGTTGCGACAAGTTGTTGAGACCTATTCGAACCGCTTTGCACGTATGTCGGATGTGTACCTGCGTGAACGTGCGCAAGATATTCGTGAATTAGGACAACGCCTGCTCTATTTCTTGCACAATAGCGAGCAAGAACATGCCTCGATCGATCGTCCGGTGATCTTGGTTGCCAATGAACTGACGGCCACGTTATTAGCGTCGATTCCAAAACAACACCTTTTAGCGGTCGTGTCATTGGAAGGTGCAGCGAACTCTCACGCGGCGATTCTTTCAAGGGCATTGGGTGTACCTGCCATCATGGGCGCGAACATTAACACCAGTGTCGTGAATGGCAAGAAGGGGATTGTGGATGGTTACACTGGTGAGATCTATTTAGAACCTAACAGGCAGCTTCTACGCGAGTATCGTAGCCTTGTGAGTGAAGAGTCTGAACTGTTCGCCATGGTGAACAAAGACTTGGCACTGCCAGCCATTACAAAAGACGATTGCCACATTGAAGTGATGCTTAACGCGGGGTTGAGTGCCGATAGCAATATCGCGATCAACTCAGGTGTCGATGGTGTTGGTCTGTATCGAACAGAAATCGCTTTTTTACTTCAGCATCACTTTCCCTCTGAAGATGAGCAGTATCATCAGTACCAAGCAATTCTTAATAGTTATCCGAATCAGCGCGTTGTGATGCGTACCTTGGACATTGGTGGTGATAAGCCATTGCCGTATCTGCCGATTGATGAAGATAATCCGTTCTTGGGCTGGCGCGGTATTCGTTTTACTTTGGATCATCCGGATATCTTTTTGATCCAACTGAGAGCGATGCTAAGGGCGAGTGCTGAAAGCGGCAACTTAAGTATTTTGCTTCCTATGGTTTCGGGAATAAAAGAGCTCGATGACGCGATTACGCTTATCAATCAAGCGTACAGTGAAGTCGTGTTGCTGGATGAGCGAATTCAAGCACCAAAGGTTGGGGTGATGATAGAAGTCCCATCAATGGTGTACTTGTTACCGGCCATTGCTCATCGTGTTGACTTTGTTTCGGTGGGTACAAACGACTTAACGCAATATTTGTTGGCAGTTGATCGGAACAATTCCCGTGTTGCGGATGTCTATGAATCCATGCATCCGGCGGTGTTGTTAGCGTTAAAACAAATTCACGATGTTTGCCTCCAGTATCAAGTACCTGTGTGTATTTGTGGTGAGCTAGCAGGTGATCCATTTGGTGCGCTGCTCCTGTTGGGCTTAGGCTACAACAGTTTGAGTATGAACACCTCGAACGTGGCTAAGGTGAAGTATTTGATTCGTCATAGCCAACAAAAAGAACTAGAAAAACTCGTCGAGAAAGCCATGTCATGCTCTTACGGGCAAGAAATCCATCAAATGATGCATGATTTCTTTATCCAGCAAGGCTTTGCCGGCTTTATTCGTGCAGGTAAGAAGTAGGGTAACAGTGACCATCTCTTTATTTATATTATTGCTCGCGCTAGGCGCTTTTGTAGGCGTGATGGCGGGGCTTCTTGGTATCGGAGGCGGGCTGATTGTCGTACCTGCGTTACTATACCTTCTTCCTCTTGCTGGTATCTCTCCTGAAATGAGCATGCATATGGCATTAGCAACGTCATTGGCGAGTATCATTGTCACGTCAGGTTCTTCTGCACTGAACCACCTGAAGCTTGGAAATGTCGATATGTTTGTCGTCAAATGGTTGATGCCTGGCGTGGTTATCGGTGGTTTTGTTGGGGCTAATATCGCGGAATGGATCCCGACTCATTACCTACCGAAAGTCTTCGGTGTGATTGTGCTGTGCTTAGCAATACAAATGTTTCGCTCCATCAAGACGAAAAGTGAGAAGCCAATGCCGAGTAGTCCGGTCACTATGATGTACGGAACGGGAATTGGTGTAGTCTCTAGTCTTGCTGGTATTGGCGGTGGTTCTCTGTCGGTGCCTTTCTTAAACAAGCATGGCATTGAAATGCGCAAAGCGGTTGGCTCCTCATCGGTATGCGGTTGTGTCATTGCGATTTCAGGCATGATTGGATTTATCTTGCATGGCTACAAAGTTGAGGGGTTACCTGACTACAGTATTGGCTATGTTTACTTACCAGCTTTAGCGGCGATAGCGATGACGTCGATGCTCACGACGAAAGTCGGCGCTAAAATGGCAACCAACCTTCCTACGGCAGTCTTAAAAAAGATCTTTGCTGTGTTCTTGATGTTTGTTGCAGCGACCATGCTGCTGTAAAGTCCACCTGTTTTATTAGTAATAAGAAGAGAATGAGTTATGTCTCAGGGATACTTAGAATTTCCCAATATTGATCCGGTTTTAGTCTCTATTGGTCCTGTTTCTGTTCGTTGGTACGGTTTGATGTACCTAGTCGGCTTTATGTTCGCACTATGGTTGGCAAATCGTCGCGCAGATAAACCGGGTAGTGGTTGGACGCGTGAACAAGTTTCAGACTTGTTGTTCGCTGGTTTCCTTGGGGTAGTGATTGGTGGTCGAGTTGGCTACGTTATCTTCTACAACTTTGATTTGTTCTTAGCAGACCCCCTATACCTATTTAAAGTTTGGACTGGCGGCATGTCATTCCACGGTGGTTTGTTAGGTGTTATCACGGCAATGTTCTGGTACGCACATAAGAATGGTCGAACTTTCTTCGGTGTGGCTGACTTTGTGGCTCCGCTCGTGCCGTTTGGTCTTGGCATGGGGCGTATGGGTAACTTCATGAACAGTGAACTTTGGGGACGCGTAACAGATGTGCCATGGGCGATCATCTTCCCGAATGGTGGCCCACTGCCTCGTCACCCATCTCAGCTTTATGAGATGTTCCTAGAGGGCATTGTGCTGTTCTTCATTCTCAACTGGTTCATCAAAAAGCCTCGTCCTTTAGGTGCGGTATCAGGGCTATTTTTAGCTGGATATGGTACATTCCGTTTCCTAGTTGAGTTTGTTCGCGAACCGGATGCACAGCTTGGTCTATTTGGTGGTTACATTTCGATGGGACAAATCCTATCGTCACCGATGATCATTCTGGGTGTTCTTATGATGGTTTGGGCGTACAAACGTGGTCTTTACCAAGACAAAGTCCAAGCAGAAACGAAGTAAGGAATTGGTGTGAAACAGTATTTAGATTTGTGTCAGCGTATCGTTGACCAAGGCACTTGGGTTGAAAACGAGCGCACAGGCAAACGCTGCCTAACGGTGATCAACGCAGACTTGACCTACGATGTTGCCAACAACCAATTCCCATTAGTTACGACACGTAAGAGCTTTTGGAAAGCGGCAGTTGCTGAGCTACTTGGCTACATTCGTGGCTACGACAACGCAGAAGATTTCCGTAAGCTAGGTACGAAAACGTGGGATGCGAACGCAAACCTAAATGAAGCATGGCTAAACAACCCGTTCCGCAAAGGTGAAGATGACATGGGACGTGTATATGGCGTTCAAGGTCGTTCATGGGCGAAGCCAGATGGCGGTCATATCGACCAACTGCGTAAGATTGTGGATGATTTAACGCGTGGTGTTGATGACCGTGGTGAAATCCTAAACTTCTACAACCCGGGTGAATTCCACATGGGTTGTTTGCGTCCATGTATGTACAGCCACCACTTCTCACTGTTAGGTGACACGCTCTACTTAAACAGCACGCAACGCTCTTGTGATGTCCCGCTAGGTCTGAATTTCAATATGGTTCAAGTGTATGTGTTCTTGGCAATCATGGCGCAAATCACGGGCAAGAAACCTGGTCAGGCATACCACAAGATTGTTAACGCACACATCTACGAAGATCAGCTTGCACCAATGCGTGACATTCAGTTGAAACGTGAGCCACTAAAAGCCGCAACTTTCCACATCAACCCAGAAATTAAATCGCTAGAAGATTTAGAAACATGGGTAACCCTAGATGACTTCTGGGTAGAAGGTTACGAGCATCACGATCCAATTCAGTACCCGTTCTCAGTTTAACGAGTATGTTGAGTTTTCTAAGCCGCCTGCATGGCGGCTTTTTTACGCCTGAAGGGTAGGGAAAGAAGGGAACGGGCTTCACCCTATAGAACGCTGCGCTTCGAGAGCGGACTTTGCCCTGAGGAACGCTTCGCTTCGAGACGTGAGAGGGAATAAAAGATCCCCAACTCGCTCGTGCCGCGCTCTTGAGGATGACGTTCAATCACTCTGAAATCAAACGGTGTCATTCCCGAAAGCGACGAAGGTACGTCGTCGGGAATCTCTTTTACCACAGTTTACTGCGTGATTAAGAAATGAGAGCGCTTCTTGCTTCCCCAAAACGAAAAAAGGCTCCACCGAAGTGGAGCCTAAATAAGCGATGGTAATCTTATTATTATGCTGTCAGAGCAAGGATAGAACCTGGTAACACGATGAATACTGCTAGTAGGTAACCTGCTACAACTGCTTTGTTCTTAATCGCCATTTCTGAAATCACTTCTGCACATTTCACTGGAATCTCACGTAGGAACGGGATACCGAAGATGAACAGTGTCGCCAGAATGTTGAACGTTAGGTGTACTAGTGCAATTTGTAGTGCGAATACTGCGAACTCGCCAGATACCGCTGTTGCTGCTAGTAGAGCCGTGATACATGTACCAATGTTTGCACCAAGAGTGAACGGGTAGATGTCACGTACTTTTAGAACACCTGAGCCTACAAGTGGAACCATTAGACTTGTTGTCGTAGAAGAAGACTGAACAAGAACAGTTACTACCGAGCCAGATACGATACCGTGGATAGGACCACGACCGATTGCGTTCTTAAGGATGTCACGTGCACGACCAACCATTAGGCTCTTCATTAGCTTACCCATAACAGTGATAGCTACGAAGATAGTACCGATACCTAGAGCGATTAGCGCTACGCCACCCATAGTGTCGCCAAATGTTGCTAGTGGCTCTTTGATTGCACTTACTACTGGTTTCGTGATTGGCTTGATGAAATCAAAGCCTTTCATACTCATATCACCTGTGTTTAGTAATGGTGACACCAACCAGTGAGAGATTTTCTCTAGGATGCCGAACATCATTTCCAGTGGTAGGAAGATCAGTACTGCAAGTAAGTTGAAGAAATCGTGGATTGTTGCGCTTGCGAATGCACGTTTGAATTCGTCTTTACAACGAACGTGACCAAGCGAAACCAGTGTATTTGTTACGGTTGTACCGATGTTCGCACCCATTACCATAGGGATAGCGGTTTCTACAGGTAGACCACCTGCAACCAAACCTACAATAATAGAAGTTACGGTACTGGAAGATTGGATCAGTGCCGTAGCCACCAAACCGATCATTAGACCTGCGACTGGGTGAGACGCAAATTCAAAGAGTACTTTAGCTTGATCGCCAGTCGCCCATTTGAAGCCGCTACCAACCATAGATACTGCTAGAAGAAGCAGATACAACATGAATGCCAAGTTAGCCCAGCGTAACCAGCGAGTCGTGCTCGAGATTGGTGCTGCTGTAGAAGTAGCTTGGTTCATCATAATTTTCTCCGTGGACCTTTCAGTTCGTTTATTTGGTCTGTTGTTGAAACTGAGGGCGATGTTAGAGATGAAATATTTCAGTAATATTACAGTTAGGTTTCTATAGAGGATTTTTATTATTCTTTTTGATAGTTATCCGTGAAGAAAATTTCACATCAAATTAAGATGTTGATTGTTAAGGGTATTTATTGCTTATAGATCGGCGGGTTTATTTCTGGGTAAGATCAAAAAAGTGCGTTTGGCTTCAAGTTTTATGACAGTGTGAATCTTATATTTTCGGTAAAACCATATGTTTTGTAGCTTTATGTAGGTTTTGTCGAACTTATTGTTTGTCGGTGTCACATTTGATATAAAAAGTGTCATCTTCTTTATAGGGATTGGCTATGTCACATTTAAACTACAACCACCTTTATTACTTCTGGATGGTGTGTAAACAAGGCTCGGTAACAAAAGCAGCAGATGCGTTATTCCTGACACCTCAAACGGTTACCGGACAAATTAAAGCACTTGAAGACCGTATGAAGGGGAAGTTGACCAAACGGAATGGACGTACAGTTGAACCAACAGAACTTGGGCAGTTAGTTTTTAAGTATGCCGACCGTATGTTTGGTTTGAGCTACGAAATGCTCGATATTGTTAACTATAGCCAACACTCTAATATCCTTTTCGAAGTCGGCGTCGCCGATGCGCTTTCTAAACGTCTTGTCAGCAAAGTCTTGATGACGACAGTTCCTGAAGACAACAGCATTCATTTACGTTGTTATGAATCAACACACGAGTTGCTGTTGGAGCGCTTGTCACAACATAAACTCGATATGATCCTTTCCGATTGCCCAGTAGATTCGACACAAAGCCCGGGTCTGTACAGTAAGAAGTTGGGTGAAAGTAGTATGAGCTTTTTTGCTTCGTCTGAAATCGCAGGAGTGAGCTTTCCTGAAGTCTTAGAGAAGAAAAAGTTGTTGATCCCGGCAAGCCGAACGGCAATGGGTCGTAAAGTATTGCAGTGGTTTGATCGCCAAGGCTTACAACCGGATGTATTGGGTGAGTTTGACGATGTGGCACTCATGAAAGCTTTTGCACGCTACCGCGATGATGTGATCTTTTTGGCTCCAACAGTTTATATGTCGGAGATTGAAGATGACCGAAACTTACAACTGATTGGTCACGTTGAAGACTTAAAAGAAGAGTACTACGTCATTTTTGCGGAACGAATGATACAACATCCAGCGGTTAAGAACGTATGTGATGCAGATTTTAGCCAAATGTTTGAATGAACACGTTCCGTTGCTCAATTAAATAGATTACTATCGATAAAATTATAACTCGAAATTATAAAATTCTGTAACACACAACAAACTGGCCAGGGTTGGGAAAAGTAAGTTGTAGCTAGAGGTCCAACGCATGAATCTACAAGAAATGGAGAAAAACTCCGCCAAGGCTGTCGTGCTGCTCAAGGCGATGGCAAACGAGAGACGCCTACAAATCCTTTGCATGCTGCATAATCAAGAGCTTTCGGTCGGGGAACTTTGCGCAAAACTAGAGTTGAGCCAGTCGGCATTGTCTCAACACTTAGCGTGGCTTCGTCGTGATGAGTTAGTTGCGACAAGAAAAGAAGCGCAAACGGTCTACTACACATTGAAGAGCGATGAAGTGAAAGCGCTAATTCAAACACTTCATGGTCTTTATTGTGCAGAAGCAACCGCGTGATGACAGGTCACAAATTAGAAAAGCTGGCAGTGCCAGCTTTTTTATTGTCTTGAATTCGAGCTTTGCTGAATTTTAGGTATAAAAAAACCGGCGTTAGCCGGTTTTTTCTTCACTGTAGAATCAATTCTCTATTATAGAGCTTTGATTTGTGCAGTGAAACGAGACTTATGACGAGCTGCTTTATTCTTGTGAATAAGGCCTTTAGTCGCCATACGGTCTAGGATAGGTGTAACTGCAGCGAATGCAGCAGTTGCAGCTTCTTTGTCGCCTGCTTCGATAGCAGCAACAGTTTTCTTCATGTAAGTACGCATCATTGAGCGACGGCTAGCATTGTGCTGACGACGTTTCTCAGCTTGGATAGCGCGCTTCTTAGCAGATTTACTATTTGCCAAGGGTCTAACTCCCAAAAACTTAGTTCTGTGACAATTTAAGGGCGAGGACTATCCCTCATTTGCGCCTAAATGTCAAATGATTTGTGCAAAAACCCATCGAAGCCAAAACAAGTTTTGGTAAGAAAGGTTATCGCGGTTAAGATGGCGGGGATTCTAACAGCATTTTTAGACCATTGCTAATAATTATCCGCTTAGATCTAACAATAACCGGATATATTTTTAACGCCCATTTGTAGCTTTCAAAGGCTTAGAGGAATAGGGTTGGCTATCTTTTGGTGATATTCCGAGGTTACAGTGAGTAAACGACTGCTCAAGTCTGGCATGATCGTCAGTGCCATGACATTAATTTCGCGCGTCCTAGGTTTAGTTCGTGATGTAGTAGTAGCAAACTTGATGGGGGCAGGCGCGAGTGCCGACGTCTTCTTCTTTGCCAATAAAATTCCTAATTTCTTACGCCGTTTGTTTGCTGAAGGCGCATTTTCTCAAGCTTTCGTTCCTGTATTAACTGAAAGTCACGCACAAGGGGACATGGACAAAACTCGTGAGTTGATTGCTCGTGCTGCTGGTACATTGGGTGTGATTGTCTCTATTGTTACCATCCTTGGTGTTCTTGGCTCTGGCGTCGTGACTGCTTTATTTGGTTTTGGTTGGTTTTTAGACTGGATGCATGGTGGTCCCGCGGCTGAGAAGTTTGAACTTGCCAGCGTAATGCTCAAGATTACCTTTCCTTATTTATGGTTCATCACTTTTGTTGCCTTATCGGGAGCCATTCTCAATACACTAGGTAAGTTTGCGGTTTCTTCTTTTACTCCCGTCTTCCTCAATGTGATGATCATTTTGGCTGCGTGGTTTATCTCTCCGCAGATGTCACAACCAGAGATTGGTCTTGCCATTGGTGTTTTTCTTGGTGGGTTGGTTCAGTTCTTATTTCAAATCCCTTTCCTTATTAAAGCGGGAGTTATGGTCAAGCCAAAATGGGGTTGGCACGATCCGGGTGTGGTGAAGATCCGTACCTTGATGATTCCTGCTTTATTTGGTGTGTCTGTAAGCCAAATTAATCTACTGTTTGACACTTTTATTGCCAGTTTTCTACAAACCGGTTCAATCAGTTGGTTGTACTATTCCGATCGATTGTTGGAATTCCCGTTAGGCCTGTTTGGTATTGCGATAGCGACGGTGATTCTCCCCGCGTTATCACGTAAGCACGTAGATGCTCACAGTGAAGGCTTTGCACACACCATGGATTGGGGCATTCGTATGGTGACCTTACTGGGTATCCCAGCAATGCTTGGTTTAATGGTACTGGCGAAGCCGATGTTAATGGTGCTGTTTATGCGTGGTGAGTTTTCTCCGCAGGATGTGCATCAAGCTTCTCTCTCTTTATTAGCGTATGCTTCTGGCTTGCTTAACTTTATGCTGATCAAAGTTCTTGCTCCGGGTTACTACTCTCGTCAAGACACGAAAACGCCAGTGAAATACGGCATCATTGCGATGCTAACTAACATGGTATTCAATGCGATCTTTGCTTATTTCTATGGCTATGTTGGTCTGGCTATCGCGACTGCGCTCTCTGCTTTTGTAAATATGGCATTACTCTACCGTGGTCTCCATATCGCAGGTGTGTACCAAGTGACCAAACGTACAGTCCTCTTTATTATACGTTTGATGATCGCGGGAGCTGCGATGGTTGCGGCTATTTTGTGGCAGCTAGAAGACATGTCGGTATGGTTAGATTGGAGCTTTGCTCATCGCAGTGGCGTATTAGGAATGCTGATTGCGCTTGGTGCAGGTGTTTACCTAGCCGTCGTGTTTTTACTCGGTGTACGTTTAAAAGACCTAAAAGCTGGGACAGAATAAGGTTGATTGGTATATAATCCGTCAGTTTCACACAGTGCAAAGTAAAAACAGAGGCATAAAGCAGTATCCAATGGAACTGATTAGAGGCATTCACAATATCAAGTCGCACCATCATGGGTGCGTGCTGACTATTGGCAATTTCGATGGCGTGCATAGAGGTCATCAACAAGTATTGCAGCAAGTGTCTGAACAAGCGGAGAAACTTTCGTTACCTTCGGTTGTGATGACCTTTGAACCTCAGCCGATGGAGCTGTTTGCTCGAGATAAGGCACCTGCGAGGTTAACGCGACTGCGTGATAAGTTTGTTCAGCTGAGTAAGCTCGACATCGATCGTCTGCTGTGTGTTAACTTCAATCGTCATTTTGCTGACCTAACGGCGGAAGAGTTTATCCGTGACTTGTTGGTTGGTCGATTGGGTGTTAAGTTTCTTGTCATTGGTGATGATTTCTGTTTCGGCAAAGGTCGAACAGGAAACTTTGCAATGTTACAAGAAGCGGGGAAAAAGTACGGCTTTGAAGTCGTGAGTACCCAAAGCTTTTGTTTACAGCAATTGCGAGTGAGTAGCACGGCTATTCGTAAAGCGCTGGCTCGTGATGATTTGCATTCCGCGCAAGAGATGCTGGGAAGAGATTACAGCATCAGCGGTCGTGTTTCTCATGGAAGAAAGCTAGGTCGAACCATTGGGTTCCCTACTGCAAATATTCCTTTGAAACGCTGTGTTTCTCCGGTTTCCGGAGTTTATGTTGTTCAAGCGCTTGGCTTAGGAGATAAGCCAGTTGGCGGTGTCGCTAATATTGGTCAACGACCAACAGTAAATGGTGTTCGCCAGCAGTTAGAAGTACACTTATTCGACTTTCACGCTAATTTATATGGCAAGCAGCTAGAAGTGGAACTTTTGCACAAACTTCGAGATGAGCAAAAGTTTGAGTCGTTTGAAGCACTTAAACAACAAATCGAATTGGATGCTGAAGCAGCAAGGGTGTGGCTGCGTCAGCTTAAGCGTTGAGCGGTTTATTCCACCGTGCAACATAATGTCTAATTTTCGCCCAATATAACGGAATTAAGAATCGATGAGTGAGTATAAAGATACCCTGAACTTACCTGAAACAGGGTTTCCAATGCGCGGCAACCTGGCCAATCGTGAGCCAGAAATGCTTAAGCGTTGGTACAAAGAAGATCTTTACGGTGAAATCCGTAAAGCTAAGAAAGGCAAAAAGTCATTCGTACTGCACGATGGCCCTCCTTACGCGAACGGTGACATTCATATTGGTCACGCACTAAACAAGATTCTTAAAGACATTATTATTAAATCCAAAACACTTTCAGGTTTTGACGCACCTTACATCCCAGGCTGGGACTGTCACGGTCTACCAATCGAATTGATGGTAGAGAAGAAAGTTGGCAAACCAGGACAAAAAGTGACAGCTGCTGAGTTCCGCGAGAAATGTCGTGAGTACGCGGCCGGTCAGGTTGAAGGTCAGAAAGAGAGCTTCAAGCGTCTTGGTATCATGGGTGAGTGGGACAAGCCATACCGCACTATGGATTTTGCAACTGAAGCGAACATCATTCGTGCTCTTGGTAAGATCGCAAGCAAAGGTCACCTACTGAAAGGTTTTAAACCAGTTCACTGGTGTACAGACTGTGGTTCAGCTCTTGCTGAAGCAGAAGTTGAGTACAAAGATAAAGTATCGCCATCTATCGACGTTCGTTTTAAAGCGGCTGACGAAGCGGCACTGCTATCTAAGTTTGAACTGACAGAAGGTCATGAAGGTCAAGGTGACGTGTCTATCGTTATCTGGACAACAACGCCTTGGACGCTGCCTGCAAACCGCGCAGTATGTCTACGTGATGATCTAGAATACGTACTTATCCAAACAGAAGGCGACAACGCTGAGCGTATTATCGTTGCTGCTGAGCTAGCGAAAGACGTAATGGATCGTGCTGGTATCGAGCACTTCCACAACCTAGGCTTTGCAAAAGGTACGGATCTAGAGCTTTCTCAGTTCCAACACCCATTCTACGATTTCACAGTACCGGCGATCCTTGGTGATCACGTTACAACTGATTCAGGTACTGGTGTTGTTCACACTGCTCCTGGTCACGGTCAAGAAGACTTCGCGGTTGGTAACAAGTACAACCTAGAAGTAGCAAACCCAGTTGGTTCAAACGGCGTTTACCTACCGGACACTGAGCTATTTGCTGGTCAGCACGTATTTAAAGCGAACGATGCAGTAGTAGAAGTACTGAAAGAAAAAGGTGCACTACTACACCACCACGCTTACGAGCACAGCTACCCACACTGTTGGCGTCATAAGACTCCAATCATCTTCCGTGCTACGCCTCAATGGTTCGTATCTATGGACCAAGCTTGCCTACGTGCTAAAGCACTAGAGTCAATCAAGAACGTAGAGTGGATGCCTGAATGGGGTCAAAGCCGCATCGAAGGTATGATCGAAGGTCGCCCAGAGTGGTGTATCTCTCGTCAACGTACTTGGGGTGTGCCAATTGCTCTGTTCGTTCACAAAGAAACAGCAGAACTTCATCCAAACACACTAGAGCTTATCGAGAAGGTTGCTCTGTTGGTTGAAGAGAAAGGCATTCAAGCGTGGTGGGATGTTGATTCAGCAGAACTACTAGGTGCTGACGCTGACCAGTACGAAAAAGTACTAGATACGCTAGACGTATGGTTCGATTCTGGTGTAACACACTTCTCTGTTGTTGATGCTCGTGAAGAGTACAACGGCAACAGTGCAGACCTATACCTAGAAGGTTCTGACCAACACCGTGGTTGGTTCCAGTCTTCGCTAATTTCATCTATCGCGATGAAAGACGAAGCACCATACAAGCAAGTTCTGACACACGGTTTCGTGGTTGATGGTCACGGTCGTAAGATGTCTAAATCTATCGGTAACGTGGTTGCGCCAAAAGACGTAACGAACAAGCTAGGTGCTGACATTCTTCGCCTATGGGTTGCATCTACTGACTACACTGGTGAAGTTGCGGTTTCTGATGAAATCCTAAAACGCAGCGCAGATGCGTACCGTCGTATCCGTAACACAGCGCGTTTCTTCCTAGCTAACCTGAGCGGCTTCAACCCAGAAACAGACATCGTTCCTGTTGAAGAGATGGTTGCGCTAGATCGCTGGGCAGTTGGTCGTGCGCTAGCAGCACAAGAAGAGATTGTTAAAGCGTACGAAGAGTACAACACACACGGTGTGACTCAGCGTCTAATGCAATTCTGTTCAATCGAAATGGGTTCTTTCTACCTAGACGTAATTAAAGACCGTCAGTACACAGCAAAACGTGGCGGTAACGCTCAACGTAGCTGTCAGACTGCACTTTACTACATCGTAGAAGCGCTCGTTCGTTGGATGGCGCCAATCATGTCGTTCACTGCAGATGAAATCTGGAACGAAATGCCAGGCGAGCGCGACAAGTTCGTATTCACTGGTGAGTGGTTCGATGGCCTATTCGGTCTTGCTGAAGGTGAAGAGCTGAACAACGAATTTTGGACTGAGATCCAAGCGGTTCGTGGTGCAGTAAACAAACTTCTAGAAGATGCGCGTAAAGAGAAAACCATCGGTGGTGCACTACAAGCTGAAGTGACGCTATTTGCTGATGACGCTCTAGCGGCGAAAATCAACAAACTAGAAGATGAACTGCGCTTTGTTCTACTAACTTCTGCTGCGAAAGTTAAGTCTCTAAGTGAGAAGACTGATGCAGCACAAGCGACAGATATCGAAGGCTTGTTTGTTGAAGTGGCAGCCGCTGAAGGCGAGAAGTGTGACCGTTGTTGGCACCACACGCCAGACGTAGGCACAATCGAAGGTCACGAGAAGATCTGTGGTCGTTGTGTGTCTAACGTTGACGGCGAAGGTGAAGTACGTAAATTCGCGTAATTACCCAGTACAACTGAACTTTTTTTAAAATTAACAGCCCCAGTATTTACTGGGGCTGTTTGTAGGTAAAGTAATGAGTGAAAAAGCACTGACGTTAAAGCAATCTGGAGTTCGCTGGCTGTGGTTAGCAATTCTGGTATTTATTGCAGATATTGGCATCAAATTGGTGGTGATGGACAACATGGGCTATGGATGGGCAAACCGAATTGAGGTGCTGCCATTCTTCAACCTACTTTATGTTCATAACTACGGTGCAGCATTCAGCTTCTTGAGCGATCAAGCGGGTTGGCAGCGCTGGTTGTTCACAGGTATCGCGTTTGTTGTTACAGGTCTTTTGACCTACTGGATGAGCAAGCTTCCAGCGAAAGAAAAATGGAACAACATCGCTTACGCACTGATTATTGGTGGTGCAGTGGGCAACGTGTTTGACCGTGTTGTTCATGGCTTTGTTGTTGATTACCTAGACTTCTTCTGGGGTAACTACCATTGGCCAGCATTCAACCTTGCAGATACAACTATCTGTATTGGTGCGGCAATGATCATTCTTGATGGCTTCCGCAAAAAGGACGCTGACAAGTAATCTTTTGCGATATATCGAATAACCCTAAGCGTCATCCGTTGATTCGGATGACGCTTTTTATTATGTTGGAGCGCAATCCGCGTATCTTCGTACAATAAAAGTAATCACGGTGAGTGATCATATAGAGCGCTGGAAAACCCAAGAACAAGGAAGCAGTAACGTGACAACAATAAATCAAGATTCAGCAGTAACACTGCATTTCACCATCAAAATGCAAGATGGCTCTGTAGCGGACAGCACACATAACATGGGCAAGCCTGCTAAGTTCGTGATGGGCGACGGCAGCTTAAGTGAGAACTTTGAGCAGTGCCTATTAGGCTTGCAAGTAGGTGAACAAAAGGCAATTGAACTAAAAGCGGCTGACGCTTTTGGCATGCCGAATCCAGACCATATCCACCATATGGATCGCACTAAATTTGTGGGCGAAGCGGAAGTTGAAGTCGGCACTATTATGGCGTTCAGTGGTCCCGATGGTATGGAAATCCCAGGCATCATTACTGAGATTGCTGGCGACTCAGTAACAGTGGACTTCAACCATCCACTCGCGGGACAAGACGTGACTTTCGAAGTCGAAATTTTGTCAGTAGAATAGCGAACCAAATAAAAGATAACTTCCATGAGCAATGAAATGAAAATCCTGTTAGCTAACCCACGTGGTTTCTGTGCTGGTGTTGACCGCGCGATTAGCATCGTAGAACGTGCGCTAGAGATGTATCAGCCACCTATCTATGTTCGACATGAAGTAGTGCACAACCGCTTTGTGGTTGAAGGTTTAAAACAGCGTGGTGCTATCTTCGTTGAAGAACTGCACGAAGTGCCAGACAACAACATTGTGATTTTCTCCGCTCATGGTGTATCTCAAGCGGTTCGCCAAGAAGCGAAGTCTCGTGATTTAACAGTGTTTGATGCGACCTGTCCGCTGGTAACCAAAGTACATATGGAAGTTGCACGTGCAAGCCGTCGCAATATGGAAGTGGTATTGATCGGTCACGCTGGTCATCCAGAGGTGGAAGGCACAATGGGTCAGTATTCAAGTGATACAGGCGGTATGTACCTTGTGGAAACACCTGCGGATGTTGAGAAGCTAAAAGCGATCGTAAAGGATCCATCTGATCTACACTACGTGAGTCAAACGACACTGTCTGTTGATGAAACCGCTGACGTAATTGAAGAGCTACGCCGTGTATTCCCAGACATTCAAGGTCCTCGTAAAGATGACATCTGTTACGCGACGCAAAACCGTCAAGATGCTGTGCGTGAGCTTTCTGCTGACGTAGATGTGATGGTCGTGGTAGGTTCCAAGAATTCATCAAACTCAACGCGTTTAAAAGAGCTCGCTGAAAAGCTAGGTACGCCAGGATACCTAACAGATTGTCCTGAAGACATTAAGCCTGAATGGTTTGAAGGTAAAGGCAAGGTTGGTGTGACTGCTGGTGCATCTGCGCCTGAAGAGCTGGTTAATCAAATCCTAGATCGCATCAAAGAGTTGGTTGGGGCGCAAGCCGTAGATGAAGTGCTTGGTCGCGAAGAAAACATGTTCTTCGAAGTACCAAAAGAGCTACAAATCAAGCAAGTTGATTAAGGCGATGAAAATATGCAAAAGGCGACCAGAAGGTCGCCTTTTTTGATTGTGTGGTTTCTATCTACTCGTGATGGTTTATACCCAGCCATTTCGGGGGTATTTTGGTATATACCCTAATGACTAATGCCGAGTAGCTCTTTGAGTACTTTTAAATAGCGGCGGCTCACGGGGATCTCAAAGCCTGTTTTGGTAATGATTTCTGCCAGCCCGTTTTCTAATAGCTTAATCTCGCTGATGGCTTTAATACTTACGAGATATTGTCGATGACAACGTACCAGTGGCGTTTTCTCTTCCAAGGTTTTCAGGGTCAATTGAGTACTTGCGGTTTGGCTGGTGGAGCGCACATGTACACCGCTAATATCACTGTAAGCACACTCAACTGTCTCCGTCGCCATGATCACTATGCGGTTGTGCCCAATACATGGAATTTGGTCGAGGTTTTCTGGTGCGATGGCTGACAGTTGCTGAGTGAGTGCAGATTGACTCATCACCTTGCTAAGGCGTTTGACGGTTTTGGTCAAACGACATGGATCAACGGGCTTGAGTAAGTAATCGAAGGCATTGTCTTCAAAGGCTTGAATAGCGTATTGATCATAAGCTGTCACAAACACCACATAAGGCATAGTTTCTGGGTCTAACATTCCCAGCAGCTCAATGCCCGTCACCTGAGGCATTTGGATGTCGAGAAACACCACATCTGGTTTCAGCTCATTGATTTTCTTCAGTCCCATGATGGCGTTTGACGCGTCGCCAATCACCTCAATTTGACCCGTTTCATCCAATAGCTCTGCCAACTCTTCACGAGCAAACTGTTCATCATCAATGACGAGGGCGGTTAACATCCAAGATTACCTTTTGTGCGTTTTCATTGCGCTTATCGCGAGTGGGGAATGATAAAACTCATTTTAGTAAATTGATGCTGCTGAGAGGTAATTTTTAGCGCTGAATCACGCCCAAATTGATTCGACAAGCGCTTATCGACGATTTCCATACCCAAACCAGAATGATTCTCTTTTGGCGGCTTATAACTACCTGCGTTGTCCTCAACCGTTATCAGCGCACCTTGAGGGTGTGCTTGGCTATAAATCTTCACTTTTCCTCCCTCTAACATATTAGAAACACCATGCTTGATGGCATTTTCGACCAGAGGTTGAAGAGTAAAACTCGGCAGCTTGATATCCAGTAATTCTGGTTCAATATCAATCTCAACTTCTAGGCGATCGGTAAAACGTGCTTTTTCGATCGATAAGTAGGAATTCACGTGCGCCAATTCTTCTTTTAGCGTCACTGTATTGATGTTCTGCTTTAAGTTACTGCGGAAGAAATGAGACAGATTTTGGATCAGTTCTCGTGCTTTGTCAGGATCACGACGAGTGATGGCACTAATGGTATTTAACGCGTTAAACAAGAAATGTGGATTCACCTGAGCATGCAGCAGTTTGATTTCTGCCTGAGCCAGTAGAGTTTGTTGCTGCTGATAATCACCATACAAGATTTGGCTTGAAAGAAGCTGAGCAATCCCTTCTGCCATTGACATATTCGCAGTAGAGAACAGTTTGCGTTTTGGTTCATAAAGCTTAATGGTTCCCACCACCTCTTTGCCTGCACGCAGAGGAATGATCAATGCAGAGCCCAACTTACAGTCTTGTGCTAATGAGCATTGATACGGTCGTTCGCTACCATCAAGGTAGATGATGTCGTTCTTTTCCATCGAATCTAGCGTGCTTTGCGATGAAATAGGAGTATTTGGCTTATGGTGATCATCGCCGATACCAACGAAAGCTAGGATCTTTTCTTGGTCGGTGATCGCGACGGCACCTACTTTGGTTTCGTCGTAGATGATGCGGGCGATTTTATCTGCATTCTCACTGTTAAAGCCGGTACTTAGAATACCAACTGAGCGATCGGCGATGCTTAATGCTCGGCGGGAGAAGGTGGCTGAGTATTTTTCGAAAATGGTTTTACGGTCTTGCAGGATACTCATAAACAGTGCCGCACCAACCGAGTTAGCAATGATCATTGGAGCTGCAATCGCTGAGACAAGCGCATAGGCTTGGTCGAAAGGTTTGGCTACAGCGAGTAACAGAATCATCTGCACAATTTCTGCTACGAAAGTGACACTGAATACCACGCTTGGATTGAACAACATGGCTCCCTTGTTACGCTTGATAAGGTAGACATGCAGCAAGCCGCCAATCAAGCCTTCAGCCGTGGTAGAAATCGCGCAGGCTAAATCGGTAAAACCGCCAAGTGTGTAGCGGTGAATACCACCGGTTAACCCCACAGCAAAACCGACCACAGGGCCTCCAAACAGCCCACCCATCACCGCACCAATGGCACGCGTATTGGCGATAGCATCGTTAATATGCAAGCCGAAGTAGGTGCCGAGAATACAAAAGCCAGAGAAGAGTACATAACAAATGAGCCGATGACTGAGGCGAGAGGAGATACTCAGCAGGGGCAAAATGATCGGCGTTTTACTCAGCATGTAAGCCAGCACTAAGTAAACACACATTTGTTGTAAAAGGGAGATGACCAGTTCCATAGCGAACCTAACCTAAAAATGATGTTGTTATTGTAACGTAGAAGAGAAACAAAAAGAGCCTGCGGTGAGCAGGCTCTTGGTTTTATCCAGTCATTGATAATGAATCGGTTAGCAAGCGAAGGTATTCATTATGCAGTTTCTGAAGCAGCTTGTGGTTTCTCTTCGTCAGCAAGCTCAGTCTCACCTTTACCTTTAGAGATTTTAATTACGTAGCCAGCTGCGGCTAGTGAGAACAGAATACCTGCGATGGTCGAGATTTGCATTGGCAGACCAAAGCCTAATGTACTGTTGTTTAGAATGAACGTAACACACACGGTTGTCATGAAGACCGCTGGGACAGTCGTGATCCAGTGGAACTTGTTGTGGCGTAATAGGTAAGCCGATGCAGTCCAAAGCATCATTACTGCTGTTGTTTGGTTTGCGAAGCCGAAGTAGCGCCAAATGATACCGAAATCTACTTGAGTCAAAACGCCACCGATAACGAATAGTGGTACAGCCATTAGAAGGCGGTTACGTAGTGTTTTTTGTTCCATACCGAAGTATTCAGCAAGAATCAGACGGCTAGAGCGGAATGCTGTGTCACCTGATGTGATTGGCAGAATTACAACACCTAGGAAGGCAATCACACCACCGAATACACCTAGTAGACCAAATGAAGCACTGTATACCACGTTACCAGGACCACCGTTTTTCACTGCTTCTGCAAGACCGTCAAGCGTACCGAAGAAAGACAGAGCGATAGCACACCAGATTAACGCGATAACACCTTCACCAATCATCGCACCGTAGAAAACGAAGCGACCGTTTTTCTCGTTTTCCATACAACGAGCCATCAGTGGTGACTGAGTTGCGTGGAAGCCAGAGATAGCGCCACATGCGATAGTGATAAACAGCGCTGGCCATAGAGGCATGTCGTTAGGGTTCAAGTTAGTGAACATATCGCTTACTTGGAAATCACCCATCACTGTGTGTTCGCTAGAAAACGCGACAGCTGTCATCAGACCAACAGACATGAAGATCAGTAGTGCGCCAAACAGTGGGTAGAAGCGACCAATGATTTTATCAACTGGAACAATTGTAGCGATGATGTAGTAAGCGAAAATCAATACAACCATCGTTGTCATGCTGACGTTTAGGCTAGTTTGGTCGTTAATTAGGTTCGTGATCATGCCAGCAGGCGCAGATACGAATACCACACCAACAAGAAGCAGCAGGACAATGGCAAAGATGTTCATAAAGTGTTTTGCGCCATTACCTAGGTAGCGACCTGTAATCGTTGGTACTGATGCACCACCATTACGAACAGAAAGCATGCCTGAGAAGTAATCGTGTACTGCACCTGCAAAGATACAACCTACAACAATCCACAACATAGCGGCAGGACCGTATAGGGCACCCATGATTGGACCGAAAATAGGACCAACACCAGCAATGTTGAGTAGTTGAACAAGGTAAACGCGTTTGGTTGACATTGGAACGTAGTCAACACCGTCGGTTTTTGTATGGGCAGGAGTTTGGCGATTCTCATTGATACCGAAAACTTTCTCAACGAAAGCACCGTAGATGAAGTATCCGCCGATAAGGGCTGCGACACAGGTTAGAAACCACATCATAGCAATTGTCCTTGGTTTATTAGGTAGGGTAATTTTTTAAGCTCAGGATGTATGGTATTCGCCTCTTTTGATAAGTGCATTCGCTCAGTGGATGAGTGGTCGAATAGAGAAGCGAGTGGTCGATATAAAGATTAAGTGGTTTTATCGTTTGCTTAGTGGTAGCACGATGGGTTAAGTGGTTCTATTCACCATTGAGTGGCTGTGATTAAGGGTAAGTGGTTACCTTAAGAGTTAAGTGGCGAAATCGACAGATAAGCGGCACATTACGGGCTTTAGTGGTAAGCTTGTTTGGAAAACAACTAGTTAAGGAAGAATCATGAAAAAGGCAACGTTAGGTTTGGCGCTGGCTTTATTGGCAGGCTGTGCGGCGACCACGGAAGAATTAGCGCAATCTGGTGATTGGTATCAGATCGGTTATCAAGATGGCATTGCAGGGCATACTTCTCGTACGGTGAAAGAACTCAATCAACTCGGTAATGCTAAGCAAGGTGACTACGACCAAGGTTATCTCGAAGGGGTGACGGAATACTGTAATCCTGATTTCGCTTACCAGATGGGATTGTCTGGTCAGTACTATGAAGGTGTATGCGAAGGCACACCACAAGCGCAGAAGTTTCGAATGGAATGGCAACGCGGTTGGAACGAATACAGTAACTAGTTCTGTTTCATAATCAAGACAGCAATTTGCCTTGTTAATCTTCTGACATTTGAATTTTATCGCTTTGATGTACTGATATGATTAGATTCAATCAGAAGTGAAATGGAAGCATGAAAAAAGTCTTTTTGGTCGTATTAGCACTGTTCCCTTTGACCGTTGGCGCAACCAATGTATTGAAAGAGTCGATCAAGATGAAGCGAAAGTATGACCATGACAAGCATCATATAACCAACACCATCAATCACACTAAGCGTAATATCAAAGAGATCACCGATGGCACTTATGTGGAGAACCAGGTTAAGCGCAAGGTAAACAATACCACTAGCAAGTACACCAATAAGGTCGACCGTGTGAAAAACATGACGAATCCTGATCAAATCAAGCGCAAAGCGAATGACAAGCTTAACCAAGAGTTTGATGAGTGGCTATATGAAGACTGATTCTCGATATCAGAATAAGAAAGGAGACCTTGAGGTCTCCTTTTTGTTTTTCTTGTGTTGGTCAATCTGGTTAACCATCTCACCCGTTATTTTGGCTGGTGACTTTCAACGGCTTTACGTAAGAAGCCATCTTGATGATGCAGATGCGCACGAGCTGAATCGATATCAAGATCGGTCAGGATCATCAAGATCGCCAGTTTTACTTCATAGTCTGTTTGCTTAAGTACTTCGGTTGCTTGTTCTTTGCTGCAATCGGTCGCTTGCATAACGATGCGTGCGGCGCGCGCTACCAGTTTGTTGTTGGTCGCTTTCACGTCGACCATCAGGTTTTGATAACTTTTACCTAAACGGATCATGCTCGCTGTGGTCAGCATATTCAGAACCAGCTTCTGCGCGGTTCCTGATTTTAAACGTGTTGAACCGGTTAAAGCTTCAGGACCTACGACAGGACAAATGGCGATGCTAGCGATCTCTGCAATTGGTGAGTCTGGGTTACAAGACAGTGCCACTGTCGTCGCTCCTATCTCGTTGGCGTACTCCAAACCACCAATCACGTAAGGTGTGCGTCCACTAGCGGCGATGCCGACCACGACATCATGATGAGTGAACTCGATGTCTTTCAAATCTTGTTCACCTAAAATTGGAGAGTCTTCTGCGCCTTCTTTCGCTTTGAGGATGGCTTCTGGACCACCTGCAATCAAGCCAACCACCATCTTGTCAGGCACACCAAATGTTGGTGGGCATTCTGATGCATCAAGCACCCCTAAACGACCACTGGTGCCTGCGCCCATGTAAACCAAACGACCGCCTACCTTAAATGCGTCGGTGATTTTATCTACCGCGAGGGCGATCTCCGGCAACGCTTTCTCAACGGCAAGTGGAACGAGTTTGTCTTGTTGATTAAGACGCTGAACAATATCCAGAGATGGTAATAAGTCGATGTCCATCGTATCTGGGTTGCGACCTTCTGAAACAAGGTGAGCGAGAGCGGCAATAAGCGCGTCATTTGTCATAGTGATTTAAGCCTTTTGAATACTGAATTCGTTTCATCTTTAAGCTGTATTTAGAACAACTCATTTAGTTTTTAGGATAGAGCACACCGAGTGAAGCAAGACGACTTGCCCCTGTCACTTCTGGCAAGTTGCTTGGCAATCCATGAACGTGGCGCTGTGCAAGCCAAGCAAAAGCCATGGCTTCCATATAGTCTCCGTCGACACCCTTGTCGTTGGTTGTTGCGACTTGCCACTGAGGGAGAAGGGCTGCCAAACGTTGCATCAATAGTGGGTTTCTTGCTCCACCACCACACACTAAAAGCTGAGGCTTTTGACCATGAGTGAACTTTTCCACTTCGACAGCAATGGTCATTGCCGAGTATTCGCAAAGTGTGCGTTGTACATCTTGTACAGAGACACGGTGATTCGTTAGCTGTTGATGTAACCAATCGATATTGAACAGTTCTCGCCCTGTGCTTTTAGGCGGTGGCATCGCAAGATAAGGAGCCTCCAACAGTTGAGCCAGTAAAGCTGCATTGATCTTACCTTGCAGAGCAAATTGGGCGTCTTTGTCGAAGCCTTGTCCAGTATTCTGCTCACACCATGCGTCCATCAACATATTACCCGGACCGGTGTCATAACCAATCACCGGCTGCTCGGGATGTAATACAGAGATATTGGCAATACCACCGATGTTAAGCACTACCGTTGTGGAGTCTTGCATCGCAAAGATACTTTTGTGAAACGCAGGAACAAGTGGTGCACCTTGTCCACCTAGCGCCATGTCTTTGCGTCGAAAATCTGCCACGGTATCAATACCGGTTTTGACCGCAATGATGTTGGCATCACCCAGTTGAGTGGTGAAGGGCAGATCGCCAGTTGGCTGGTGGAAAACGGTTTGACCATGATTGCCAATGGCTCGGACTTGCTCAGCGGAATAGCCAGATTTATTCAGTAGTTGTAATACGGCATCGGCAAACAAATGCCCGAGTTGGTGGTCCAGTTCGCCAAGTGCTTTCAGGTTAGTGTCTTGTCCTGTGCAAATCGACAGAAGCATTTGTTTAATGTGAGGCGGCATTGGGTAATCATCGTGCGCAATTAGGCAAACATGGTCATTTTCAATTTCTACCAGTGCCGTATCCACACCGTCCATGCTGGTTCCAGACATTACGCCAATGTACAGATTGTTAAGATTCACAGCCGATTCCGTCAATTCTTCGATTCACTTATTGTAAAGCAATTCTGAAGCGAATAACCTCATCGAATACGAGATATTCAGCCGATTTTGAGGAGAAACAATGGGACCGTTATGGGTTGATGTTGCAGGCTACGAACTGACTGCAGAAGACAGAGAAATTTTGGAACATCCAACGGTTGGTGGTTTGATTTTATTTACACGTAACTACCACGACAGCAAGCAGCTTCAAGCTCTTACCCAGTCTATCCGTAAAGCGGCGAAACGTCCGATTTTGATTGGTGTTGACCAAGAGGGCGGGCGCGTTCAGCGTTTCCGTGAAGGTTTCTCTCTCATTCCAGCGGCTGACGAATATGCCAAGCACCAAAATAGTGAGGAACTGGCACGCATGGGGGGGTGGTTGATGGCCGCAGAGCTGATAGCTCATGACATTGACCTAAGTTTCGCGCCTGTGCTGGATAAAGGTCATCAGTGTAAAGCGATCGGCAGTCGAGCTTTTGGTGAGGATATGGACACAATTTTGCGTCACAGTTCTGCTTACATGCATGGCATGAAGAGTGTCGGTATGGCAACAACGGGTAAGCACTTTCCTGGTCATGGCGGTGTGATTGCTGATTCACACCTAGAGACTCCGTACGATGAGCGCAGTGATATCTTTGAGCAAGATATGGCTATTTTCAAAGCGCAAATCGATTCCGGCATCTTAGATGCGATGATGCCTGCTCATGTCATTTTCCCCAATTATGATGATCAACCTGCAAGTGGTTCAGAGTACTGGTTAAAACAAATCTTGCGCCAACAACTTGGTTTTAAAGGTTTGATCTTCTCTGATGATTTGACCATGGAAGGTGCCGCAATTATGGGTGGTCCTGCCCAGCGAGGCATACAGGCATTAAAAGCAGGTTGTGACATGCTATTAGTTTGTAACAAGCGCGATGCACAGGTGGAAGTTCTCGATAACCTGCCAACTACTTCCGTTCCTCTTGCTGATGCCTTGCTGAAAAAACAAAACTTTACACTAAGCGAGTTAAAATTGTCTCAAGAGTGGAAAGACGCTACTGAAGCCATGAAGCGATTGATTGGTTAGCCATGTAAACCTTGAGTATTGGTTTACTTGGGGGATACGTAAACTGTCGAAAACACCTATTTTAAGCCGAAGTGCCCTGCATTTCGGCTTTTTCTTTGTGTGTAAATTTAAGTTTACATTAAATGTTTTTTATTGTGTACGCTTGTATTTCTTTTGTAGCCTGTTATCTTGTCGATAGAGCTTAGTTGTCTCACCAAGGAATTGGTTGGGTGTAAACAAAAATATACAGGTCGAAGTTATGCAAAGAAGTGAATTGAGCAACATCAACATCAGCGAAGAACAAGTACTGATCACGCCTGAGGAGCTAAAAGTTAAGCTTCCTTTGAGTGAAAAGGCACGTCGTTTCATTCAAGAGTCTCGTCAAACCATCGCTGACATCATTCACAAGAAAGATCATCGTCTGCTTGTTGTATGTGGACCATGTTCTATTCATGACGTAGAGGCAGCGAAGGACTACGCTAAGCGCCTAAAAGCCCTTTCAGAACAACTAAGCGACCAACTGTATATTGTAATGCGTGTTTACTTTGAAAAACCTCGAACCACGGTTGGTTGGAAAGGTTTGATCAATGACCCACACCTAGATGGTAGCTTCGACATTGAACATGGTTTGCATGTTGGTCGTGAACTGCTGGTTGAATTGGCAGAGATGGAAATCCCGCTAGCAACAGAAGCTCTTGATCCAATCAGCCCACAATACCTTGCGGATACTTTTAGCTGGGCGGCGATCGGTGCTCGCACAACGGAGTCACAAACTCACCGCGAGATGGCAAGTGGTCTTTCTATGCCTATTGGTTTTAAGAATGGTACGGATGGTAGCTTGGCAACTGCTGTTAACGCGATGCAAGCGGCTTCTTCTAGTCATCGTTTCATGGGAATCAACCGTGAAGGCCAAGTGGCACTGCTAACGACACAAGGCAACCCAAATGGTCATGTCATTTTACGTGGAGGTAAGCAAACCAACTACGATTCAGTATCAGTGACTGAATGTGAGCAAGAAATGGCGAAGTCTGGTCTCGATGCTTCGCTGATGGTGGACTGTAGCCATGCGAACTCGCGTAAAGATTACCGTCGTCAGCCATTGGTCGCAGAAGATGTGATTCATCAAATCCGTGAAGGAAACAAGTCAATCATTGGCTTGATGATTGAGAGCCATATCAATGAAGGTAATCAATCTTCTGACTTGCCACTCGAAGAGATGAAATACGGCGTATCGATCACCGACGCATGTATCAATTGGGATTCAACTGAGGCACTATTACGTCATGCACACGAAGAGCTGGTGCCTTTCTTAGAGAATCGTCTAAAAGGCTAACAACACGGGATTTAAGGAACATCAATGGCAGTTGAACTTAACGCATTACGCGATCAGATTGATGCAGTCGACAAGCAAATGTTGGAGCTATTAGCTCAGCGTTTGGCTCTAGTAGAGAAAGTAGGGGAAGTAAAAAGCGAACACGGTTTGCCAATTTATGCCCCAGATCGTGAGGCGGCAATGCTGGCATCACGACGAGCTGAAGCTGAAAAAATGGGGATCCCTCCACAACTGATTGAAGACATTCTTCGTCGAACAATGCGTGAGTCTTATGCCAGCGAGAAAGATTCCGGTTTTAAGTGTTTGAACCCAGAATTGCGCTCAGTGGTTATTATTGGTGGTAATGGTCAGTTAGGTGGTCTGTTTGGTCGAATGTTTAAGCTGTCTGGTTACCAAGTTAAAGTGCTGGGCAGTAAAGACTGGGATCATGCAGACGACATCTTGGAAGATGCTGGGCTGGTGGTGGTTACTGTTCCGATTCACCTGACAGAAGGTGTGATTGAAAAGCTAGGCAACCTACCAAAAGACTGCATTCTTTGTGACCTGACTTCCATCAAGTCTAAGCCATTGCAAGCAATGTTGAATGTGCACCAAGGTCCGGTTGTTGGTTTACACCCTATGTTTGGTCCAGATGTGCCAAGCTTAGCGAAACAGGTAATTGTGTACTGTGATGGTCGTGGTAACGAACAATACCAATGGCTATTGCAACAATTTGGGATTTGGGGCGCAAGCCTGTGCCAAATTGATGCGCAAGAGCACGATCATGGCATGACATTGATTCAGGCGCTGCGCCACTTCACTTCGTTTGCTTACGGTATGCACCTAAGTAAAGAGAATCCAAACATTGAACAGTTGTTAAAGTTGAGCTCGCCAATTTACCGCTTGGAGTTAGCGATGGTAGGGCGTTTGTTTGGTCAAGATCCAAACCTCTACGGTGACATTATTCTTTCGTCGCAAGAGAACATCGATATGATTAAGCGATTCCACCAACGTTTTGGTGAGGCGCTGAGCATTTTGGATAGCAAAGACAAAGCGGAATTTGTTGAAAGCTTTGAACAAGTCAGTGATTGGTTTGGTGAGTACTCTCAACAATTTATGAACGAGAGTCAGAATCTGCTAAAACAAGCGAATGACAATATCCATCGTGGATAAACACCGATTTGATAGATAAAAAGAGCAGCCCTGAGGCTGCTCTTTTTATATGTGAAGTGAAGAAAAGGAGCGCAAAACCTTAGTTGGTTGCGGTTCCTGTCTTATCTTCGCTTGATACGGTGCTGATGCTAGTATCACGGTAAGGTGAGTTAGTCAGATTGATTTGCAGACGAACGACATTATCAATCAATTGAACCAATGGTCCCCATTTCACCTTTTTCTCTTTCTCGAATGCGTAGTTGAAGTTTTCTGGTGTCCAATCCATCAGATATTGAGGATTCAACGCACGACCTAAGAAGCGCACCTCATAATGTAAGTGTGGTCCAGTTGAGTTACCTGAATTACCACATTGTGCAATCACATCACCTTTACTTACGAACTGACCACTTTTCACTTTAAAACGGTTTAAGTGGGCAAAAGAGCTCGAGAAACCAAAAGAGTGACGCAGAGTTAGGTAGTTGCCGTAACCTCTGTTACTTGGTCGTACTGTCTCCACAACCCCATCGGCTGGAGCCAGGATCTCTTCACCGCGTTTGCAGGTGAGATCGATACCGGTGTGAACATGACGTTTACCAGAAATAGGGTTAATACGACTGCCATATGAAGATGAAATACGTTGGTAGGTCATCGGGCTGTCGTTTGGTATCAAGCGAAACATGGTGGCTCTGACCGCTGAGTCTATCGCAGCTGCATCGATCCGCTCTTCTAACGCGAGATTGCTTTCTTCACCTATTAACTCTTCATCTGCCAAGCCGAGTACGGATTCAACATCAAATACGCGCTTCCCGAGAAGTTGTATTTGGTTATTTTTGTCCGTCAGAGACTGAGATAATGAATGGTTGGTGTCCAACTGCTCTTCGTACAATGCAGTGATTTGTGCTTTCTCGCTCTCAAGCTTTGCGATGGTCTGGTTTAATGTTTGTGCGTCATGAACCTGTTTTTGGTTCATATACCAAGCGCCACCAATGACAGCCGGTAGCGCAATGACCGATGCGCAAATGGTTAGGATCGAAAGGCGACCCAAATGAAATTGCTGATTCCCATCTTTGGTTGGGATCTGCATGATGATTTTTCTAGACATGATTATTGTTACTAAAGCAGGCGTTCAGTTTATTCTTCCCCTAAATCCGAAAGGTGTTCTAACTCTCGATTTAGGAGCTCGTTATTGCCTACATTCAATTCTATGAATCGTTTTAATTGGCTAATACTGTCGATGTCTATGTTGCTGATCTTTAGCCGAACTTCATTGTCTGCAATTGAAATGACGTCAGCATTTAATCGCATGGTTTGCTCTGATTGAATAAACGAAAAACCGACTTCTACGGGCTGTAATAAATTCAGTTTTTTTGCATCTTCAGCTTTTAATAACAAGCCATGTAAAGAAAGGTCTTGAATGGTAGCTGGTATTACCAAATCTCTCTGTTCAATTAAGGCTGGTACTTGGTAGATGATGCGTGAAAAGCGTCGTCTTTCCGTCATAGAGCTTTCTCGTAAAGTGTCAAACAATGGCAAGACTATACCAAATAGAACAAAAAATGTTCGATTTTTGTGTTTGAAATGTCGAAAATGCTACAGAGTTATGCTGGCTAAAGGTTAGGCTCTTTACATGCTACAAGGGCATTTGAGCTATTTATGCAACACATACAACAAAGGTCGCTATGATAGCGACCTTTGTACGAATTACAAGCAAAGGTGAGATGTAAGGTGAAATACCGCACATCAACCTGCGGTCGAAATTACTTCGATACGCGCTTGTATTTGATACGGTGTGGCTCAGCCGCTTCAGGACCAAGCGTCTTCTTCAGCCATTCCATGTACTCGTTATAGTTACCTTCGTAGAAGTTAACTTGACCTTCATCGCGGTAGTCGATGATGTGTGTCGCGATACGGTCTAGGAACCAGCGGTCGTGCGAGATAACCATTGCACAGCCAGGGAACTCTAGTAGAGCTTCTTCTAGCGCACGTAGTGTTTCAACGTCAAGGTCGTTGGTTGGCTCATCGAGTAATAGTACGTTACCGCCAGCTTTAAGAAGCTTAGCAAGGTGTACACGGTTACGCTCACCACCAGACAGTTCGCCGATAATCTTCTGTTGATCTGAACCTTTGAAGTTGAAGCGAGAACAGTAAGCACGTGCAGGAATTTCGAAGTTGTTTATCTTGATGATATCAGCGCCTTCAGAAATTTCTTGGAATACGGTGTTCTTGTCGTTCATTGAGTCGCGGAACTGCTCAACAGACGCTAGCTTCACGGTTTCACCTAGCTCAATCGTACCTGAATCAGGCTGTTCTGTGCCGCTTAGCATCTTGAATAGGGTCGATTTACCAGCACCGTTGGCACCGATAATACCTACGATTGCACCCTTAGGCATGCTGAATGATAGGTCATCAATAAGAACGCGACCGTCGAATGATTTCGTCAGGTTGTTCACTTCGATAACTTTATCACCTAGACGCTCACCTGGTGGGATGAACAGCTCGTTGGTTTCGTTACGTTTTTGGTGGTCAGTGTTTTGCAGCTCTTCAAAGCGCGCCATACGTGCTTTAGACTTCGCTTGACGACCTTTAGGGTTTTGACGAACCCATTCAAGTTCTTTCTCAATGGTCTTTTGACGAGCTTTTTCTTGAGATGCTTCTTGTTGTAGACGTGCATCTTTTTGCTCTAGCCAAGACGTGTAGTTACCTTCCCATGGAATACCTTCACCACGGTCAAGTTCTAGGATCCAACCCGCAGCGTTATCTAGGAAGTAACGGTCGTGGGTAATCGCAACTACAGTGCCTGTGTAATCAACTAGGAAGCGCTCTAGCCATGCAACAGACTCAGCATCCAAGTGGTTGGTTGGTTCGTCTAGTAGTAGCATGTCTGGCTTCTCTAGAAGAAGACGACAGATAGCAACACGGCGACGTTCACCACCAGATAGGTTTGCAATCTTTTGATCCCACTCAGGTAGACGAAGTGCATCAGCCGCACGCTCTAGCGCGTTGTCTAGGTTATGACCGTCTTTCGCTTGAATTAGCGCTTCTAGTTCGCCTTGCTCTTTTGCAAGTGCATCGAAGTCTGCGTCTGGTTCTGCATACGCAGCATATACCGCATCCAAACGCTTCAGCGCGTCTGCAACATCAGATACCGCTTCTTCAACCACTTCACGAACGGTTTTTGATTCGTCTAGTACTGGCTCCTGAGGTAGGTAACCTACGTTTAGACCAGGTTGTGGACGTGCTTCACCATCGATATCAGTATCGATGCCCGCCATGATACGTAGCAGAGTTGATTTACCCGCACCGTTCAGACCTAGAACACCGATTTTTGCACCTGGGAAGAAGCTTAGAGAGATGTCTTTAAGAATTTGACGCTTAGGTGGCACGATTTTGCTCACCCGCGACATGGTATATACGTATTCAGCCATTGCCGATCGTTCCTAAATTAACTGTCATTCAAAGCGTCTATTTTATACCAACTCCTTGAGTTTTGTTACCGCATTGCAAGAAATTCGCCGCTCATGTGATTTCTTCTTCATTGCTGACCGGAAACTCACAACTTTAGGGTATACACTTTTCTTGTTCACCCTTAATTCAATGTGCTGCGATTCATCAGGAAGAATGGATTGTTGGGAATCTATTTGTCTTTAAGGGTTCTAAAGTTTCACGAGTACAACATTTATTACATCAAGTCGCTTTACAATGAGAACTTAATACGGTGTAAATAGATGCATATGCTTTATGACTTACTACGCTTTGTATTCTTCATTAGTAAGGCATGGAGTGATAAACGTCTGAGGAAAATGACGCACATGAGATTCAACGTATCTGAATTGGCTAAAAGAGTATGTTATGCAGCCGCTTTATGTGCGGTTAGCGTATCAGCAAACGCTGCGCTGAGTTTAGAAAAGCAGCGCCAGGTCTATGAACAAGCTCAAGACCTATTAGATAAGAATGACATTGATGGTTACTTATCTATCCGTTCAAAAATCGCCAACTATCCACTGACTCCTTATGTGGATTATCGGGTGTTTCTGAGGCAATTATCGAGTAAGTCTCCACAACAGGTAGACGAATTTATTAAAGACCATGAGGCTTTTCCATTCTCACGTCGAATTCGTGCCCCTTACTTAGATAACCTTTATCGTCAGAAAGATTGGAAAACCATTACTGAGTTTCAGAGAGTGGAACCAAGTGGTGAGCGCTATCAATGTATTTTTTACGTCGCCCAATTAAATCAAGGCAAACAAGTGGCTGCGTTCAAAGGTGCAGAACACATGTGGTTGCGTGGCAGCAGCATTGCAGATGAGTGTGACCCATTATTCTCTGCGTGGGATAAAGCGGGTGAGCGCTCTGATGAACTTATCTTACAACGCATGTTGCTGGCGTTTGATGCGCGTAACGGTGGTTTATTGAGTTACCTACAAAAACTGCCTAAATCAAGCAAGGCGCAGCAGCAAGCCAAAGCGATGAAGGCACTGTTTGATAAACCAGAAACGGTCGCTGCATTTGCTAAGAAACAACCTGCTAATGATTTCAACCGTGCTCAAAGTGAATTCGCGTTAGAAAAACTAGCGCGTAAGGATACAAAAAAGGCGCAAGACGCTTACGCAATCGTTGTGAAAGGACAGAAGTTTTCACCAGAGAAAGCGCAAGCATTAGCTGACTATATTGCGATTCGTTTGATTCGTACCGAGTCAGATTCGTTGGCTCAATGGCGTGATGATAAGACGAAATCGAGTAAGAATTTACCCTTGATTGAAAGCCGCATTCGTTTATCGATTCAAAATGGTGATTGGAAAGGGGTACAGAAGTGGATTGCAGTTTTAAATGAAAAAGAACAAGCGACGCTTCGGTGGCAATACTGGTTAGGACGCAGTGAGATGGCGTTGGGTGATAAAGTCGCGGGCAAACAGCGCTTGGCTAAATTGGCGGGTCAACGGAATTTTTATAGTGTTGCTGCAGCGAATGCGATTGGTCAGTCGATTAAGTATCCATCGAGTACCGTGAAGCTCGATAAAAAGGTTGTTCAACCTTACCAAAAATCGTTAGTGCGAATTGAAGAGTTGATTGAAACCGACAAAATTGCTGCTGCCAAAAGTGAATGGGCACATTTGCTGCGTCGTGTTGGTAAAGAAGAGAAAAAGATGTTGGCGGCTTATGCTGCTTCTAAACGTTGGCATAATTTAACGGTAACAGCGAGTATTCAAGCTAAAATGTGGGACAACATACCTCTGCGTTTTCCTGTCGCTCACCGCTGGTGGTTTAATTTCTATGCCGAGAAACATAACATCGATCCTATTACTATGATGTCTTTGGCTCGACAAGAAAGTGCACTGGACTCTGAGGCTCGCTCACCCGTTGGTGCTCGTGGCTTGATGCAAATTATGCCTGCAACCGCGAAGTACACTGCTCGTAAATACAAGCTTAAATACCAAGGTACGGAAGACTTGTACAATGTAGGTAAGAATATTGAAATCGGTAGCCATTACTTACAAGGGTTAATGGAGGATTACGATAATAATCGTATTTTTGCGCTCGCCGCTTATAATGCAGGACCTAACCGAGTAAAAACGTGGCGAGAGCGAACCCAAGGAAAAGTGGACGCTTATTCCTTTATTGAAGCGATTCCGTTTAAAGAGACTCGCGGTTATGTGCAGAACATTTTGATGTTTGAAACGTATTACCGTGACCTTTTAGGTGTCGATGGTGCGTTCTTGACCCCAAATGAGATCAATACCAAGTATTGAGTGAGGTAACTTGATGTCACACGAACCTGAGTACAAAGACTGGCAGCAGATTGTTGAATTGATCCGCTCAAGTGTGGATAACCAGCAACATGAGATGTTGTTGACCATGCTAATGACACCGGATGAGAGAGAATCACTCACCGCACGTGTGAACATTCTGAATGAATTGCTGAAAGGTGAGCTTTCTCAACGTCAAATCAGTCAAATGCTGGGGGTTGGCATAGCAACGATCACTCGCGGCTCAAATGAGTTGAAGTCAAAGTCGGAAGTCGATAAGGACAAACTCAAGACGTTGCTCGAGCAAGGTGCTCAGTAAGGTCGTTTGAGTTTCTATATCATAGACAGTAAAAAGGGCGGAAAAACCGCCCTTTTTAATTCGTGTATTATTTAGCCATGAGTCTAAAAGCAGTTATAAATTCGCAGGGAAGTGCTCGGGATTCGTAAATGGAATCAACGCCAGAATCAAAGCTTGATGATACACCGAGCTACGAGTCAGTTGGTTTTGAGTTAGCAACCCAATTGCACCGCCTTTCTGTTTGATGTTGTCGGTACCAAACACTTCATCCATCACATCACCAAGTTCATTGGCATATTTAAGCTTCTGTAGTACTTCTGGTGGCAACATCAAGCTTGCAGAGCGAGATTCCCCGCGATGCGTATCAGATTCAATCACCATCCAAGCAAATGTGACTTTCCCTTCAATACCTGCTTCTAAACCGACATAGAAATCGGCATTCGTTATTTCGGCTTTAGCGTTACGAACGCGATTCAGAGCTCCGAGGTGCGTTTCATCATTTGTCATTGGTTGATCTGCGACTTCACTTGGAACGCTGACCCCAATGAATTCAAACTTCTGCTCAGGGAAAGCGCTGTGAAAAGCACTCTCTACGGCTTTGATTTTCGCTGGGTTAAGTGATGCGATAACGACTTTTTGGCCTGCCATGATCTTTTTACCTATGGATGTCTTTTAGCTCAGTTTAACTTGAGTCGGTTTCACGTTCTCACTTGGATAACAACCTAGTACTTTCAAGTGCTTAGTGATTTTAGTTAGCTCATCAATTGCCTGTTGCATTTCGTTCGAACCAAGATGAGATTCAAGGTCAACGTAGAACATTTCTTCCCATGGGTTACCCATGATTGGACGTGATTCTAGTTTGGTCATATTGATGCCGTAACGTTGAAGTACCAATAGCGTTTGAACCAGTGAGCCTGCTTCTTGAGAAGTCGACATGATCAGTGTGGTTTTTGCAGGGATCTGTGTCGATACTTCTACTGGTTTACGCGCAACTACGATAAAGCGTGTGTGGTTTTCGGTTTGGTTTGCGATATTGCCCTGAATCGCTTGTAGACCATAAAGCTTACCGCTTGAAGCATTACCGATTGCCGCTACATCATCACGATTGAGCTCTTGCACTTTTTGCATCGCATCTGCAGTACTTGCACAAGATTCTAGTTTCACGCCTTTCATGCGACTCAGGAACTCGCTGCATTGTTGGTGTGGTTGTGGATGAGAGTAAAGCGTTTTGATGTTCTCAAGACGAATGTCTTTGGTTGCCACCAAGCAATGTTCAATTGGTTGAGTCAGTTCACCAACGATGTACAGCGTTGTGTGTTGCAGTAGGTCGTAGACTTCATTGATCGAGCCTGAACTGGTGTTTTCAATTGGCAGCACACCATAATCAGCATGACCTGATTCGACCGTTTGAGTCACTTCTTTGAAGTGTTCACAGTTGAGTTCAATTAACTCTGTGTTCTTGCGGCTGAAGTATTCGCGACTTGCAAGGTGTGAGTAAGAGCCTTTCGCACCAAGAAAAGCGACACGAGCAAGTGGCTTACGGCTTTGCTGTGGGTTAACAAGGTTTTGTAGGTAGCTTTGTTGAAGAAGGACCGAGTCTTCAATGATGGTATGGAAAAGTTTGGTGATGTACTGAGCGTCGAGTTCGTATTTATCACGACCATTGGTGATCAGTTTTACTAGAAGCTGTTGTTCACGGACGGCATCACGAACAGGTTTCGAAGTTTGAACTTTGCTTTTAGCGACTTCAATGCTGAGCTTACGGCGTTCGGACAGCAGGCTTAATAACTCGTCATCGAGTTCATTCAAACGTAAACGAATTTCTTCCAGGGAAATAGGTTGGTCAGTCATCAATTCTTTCCTTATAAAAAAAGCCCCCCGATTTGGGAGGCTTTCTGTTTGTTTTTGACTTTTCTTTCACAAACGAGTTAGCCCCTCCAACTATGGAAGGAAAAAGAAGTCAAAAAGAAACAGGTTAGTTGAGTGCATAAATAGTGCTTAATTTGTGAGTGTTTAAACACAATAAGCAAGCAGGCGGGGAGCGTCAAGCAAAAAAATAGCGCCTTTCGGCGCTACTTCCTCAATCTGGACGTTTTACTCTTCTTCTTCCACTAGCTCAGGCTTATTCGCACGTCGAGCTTCAGGTTTGTGGGTCAGCTTATTCAGTTGTCGTTCTAGTTTTTGCTCCACTTCATTAATAGCTGCGTAAAGATCTTCGTGAGTTGCTGAGGCGATTAGCTGGCCTTTAGGAACTTTAATAACGGCTTCGAATTTCTTCTGTTTGTTTGGTTCCTCGCTGAATGTTGCTTGGCATCCAATGATGTCTACTTGCCATTTCTCCAGCTTTTTAAATTTGCTCTCAATATGAGCGCGGATTGCAGAGGTGATTTCGATGTTTTTACCAGTAATGTTCATTGTCATAAATGTTTTTCCTCTGTTTCATCCCTCATGGGTTGAGTTCAGATTACCGCTTTGAGGAGAAAAGAATGTGATCTAGATCGCTTTTTTGGATGGGTTTTTCGAGATGAAAAATGAATGTGATCTCACTCAAGAACTGCTGAGATTTATGTGAAAATTGCTTGTTATCGGATTCGAAATCATTAGATTGGATAGAGTACTGAGCTGAAAACTAACCCGTTTTTAGGGGAGTTATACGGCCTGTAATTCTAGTTAGTTAAAAATTAACCAGATCAAAGATGTGAATCAGATCACTCTTAAAGTGCACAATAAGTTAGATTCAAAAACGCCGCTCAACAAATGAGCGGCGTTTTTGGTTTCTAGCTAGTGTGTTTTCAATTGAGGCGTTTGGCTGACGCTGCGCAATGGCGTCATAAAGACAGGGTCATCAGGCACAAGCAGAACATTATCGAGAGTTTTTGCTAGGTCGAGACTTTCTAACTGTTTGTAGATCACGTAGTAGCGGTTCACATTCGTTACGTACCTGATGGTTTCCCCTAAGCTTCTACGTGTTACGACCTCCACATTATTGAACCATACATTCGGATCGTAACCTTGCTGAGCGGCACGTTTACGCATTCTCTCAATGTTTCCAGGTCCAGCATTGTATGCAGCTAACGTTAAGTAGAGCTTGTTCTCTTTAGTTATGTTGCTATCACTGAAGTAATACCGGCGAAGAAACGCTAAGTATTTCACCCCTGCATGAACGTTGTTCTCTAGATTACGGACATTCTTAATGTTCACATTAGGGTCACTCGCCGTACTCGGTAAGATTTGCATAATACCAACCGCACCACGGCTTGATACTAGACTGTTATCGAACCCTGATTCCTGATAGGCCACCGCTGCGATGAGGAGGTAGTCAAAGTCGTACTTCTCCCCATACTTAGCAAACAGTGATGAGAGCTTTTCAAGCTGAGCAATCTTTTTGGGGTTCAGTGCTTTGTTGAGCCAATTGGTGTTATCGATGTATTTTCCATAAATGACGTTGCCCAGTAGTGTTCCTGACTTGGAAGTTTGGATGAACTTGTTGACCGCTTTTCTTAGCTCCGGGCTGTTATGGCGCATGGCCCAACCAATTTCACCCCCTTCTCTAATCGGAATCTTGGTGTGTGCTCGGATGTCATCCATAAAGTTCATCCACAGCTTGGCTTTGTGGCTATCAAGTACGATAGCTTTGATATAGCCATTGTTTAGCATTCCTACCAGTTCATAGTCTTGCAGCGTCTCTTCAATAAAGTGCACCACCACTGGTGGTAAGCCTTTTTTATTAAGCTGTTTGTTTAATACCTGAATGCTCTCGAAATAACTTGAACTGGCACGAACCCAAATTTCTTTGCCACTCAGTTGTTCAATCTTCGTCATTGCTGGTGTTTTTTTGTTAGTGATGACCCATTCTTCAATCCCTGTAATAGCAGGATCGCTAAAATCGACCAGCTTCTTGCGTGCATCGGTAATGGTGAGATTGGCAACCACTAAATCCCCTAAACCTTGCTCAAGAGAAGGTAGCAACTCATCGCGTGAAACTGGGATAATTTGAATGTTGAGTTTTGGTTTGAGCTTACGGAGCTCTTTTTCGAAATGAGCCAATAGTTCTGCACCAATGCCTTTTGGTTCTCCACCTTCTATGTAATAGAAACCAAGGTCGGCAGACACTAATACGCGTAAAACATTTTTCTCTTTAATGACATCCAGATCCCCCGTGTAAGGTGGTTGTCTAAGAGGGGAGAGCTCAAGAGAAAAGCTCGATGCTGAGAGTAGAAGCAGCAATCCTATCCATAACTTTGATAATGTCACGTTCACATCCATGTTGATGGTGAAGGAGAACTTTAAGCATAAGTAGCGCTCAAAAAATCATCAAGTTAGCGGGTGGAGCAAAAATAAGAAGGGAAAACAAAACCGCCACAGTTTGAGCTGTGGCGGTTGAGGATTAGTTTGCTGGGTTTAGCTTGATAAGCTCTTCCGTTCTGGCAACGGCGTCATCCAGTTTCAACTGTTTGTAAGCTTCTAGTTGAATCTCAAGCGACTTGCGAGCTGCTTCTGTATCAGGGAAAGTCTTTTGAAGCTCTTGAGAACGGTTAATCGCCGCAATCCAAGCTTCACGACGCAAGTAGAAATCTGCTGTCGCAAGATCGTAGTTTGCAAGACGGTTCTTCAGCGCCACCATGCGTTTCTGTGAATCTTCCGCGTATGGGCTGTTCGGGTAACGCTCTAGCAGTTTTTTGAAATCATCAAATGCTTTCTTAACGGGCTCTGGGTCACGGTCACTGCGATCAACGTTAAATAGGTCATGCATGAAGTTACGATCTTGTGCCATGTGGCTCAAACCACGCATGTACAATACCCAGTCCATTTTTTCATGAGTCGGGTTCAAACGCATAAAGCGAGAAATAGTTGCTAGACCGAGTGCTAGGTCGTCGTTTTTGTAGTACGCGTAGATAAGGTCAAGTTGTACCTGCTCAGAGTAGGCACCAAACGGGTAACGCGAATCCAAAGCTTCTAATTTCTCGATGGCAGAAAGCCAGTTACCGCTTTGCAGAGAAGTTTGCGCGTCTGCATACAGTTCAGAAGGTGGCACATCAGGAACGATTTCTTCTTTGCTTGCACAGCCAAACAGAAGGGATACCGCTAAAAGGCCTGTTAAAGTCTGATGTTTCATATCAGGAGTCTGTTCCTTGAATCTAAATATTTCTTAAGCTGCCGTTACTTTCTTTCCAGTAACAGATACAATGACGTAATAGTCTATTTTTCCACAGTCGTGAGCATTAGTCTCACAGTTTTTAAAAAAGTTCGATATGGCTCAGCAGATTGTTTTAACCAACACCGTAAAAGATAGCCAGTTAGGTCAACGTTTAGACCAAGCTATCGCCGAATTGTTCGCGGACTTCTCTCGTTCTCGCTTGAAAGAGTGGTTGCTTGACGGGAAGGTACAAGTGAATGGTGAAGTTGTCACTAAACCTCGCACCAAAGTAATGGGTGGTGAGGAAATTACCTTGCAAGCCGAGCTGGAAGATGAAGAACGCTGGGAAGCACAAGATATCCCGCTAGATATCGTCTACGAAGATGAAGATATCATCGTAATCAACAAGCCTCGTGATTTTGTTGTACACCCAGGAGCGGGTACACCAGACGGCACAGTACTAAACGCATTGCTGCATCACTACCCAGACATCGCCGAAGTACCTCGTGCAGGTATCGTACACCGTCTAGATAAAGACACCACTGGTCTGATGGTGGTTGCGAAAACTGTTCCGGCACAAACTCGTCTGGTTCGCGCTTTGCAAAAACGTAACATCACCCGTGAGTACGAAGCGATTGCAATCGGTCGTATGACAGCGGGTGGTAAAGTGGATCAGCCAATTGGCCGTCACTCGACTAAGCGTACGCTAATGGCAGTTGCGCCTCTGGGTAAACCGGCGGTAACGCATTACCGTGTTGCAGAGCATTTCCGTGAACACACACGTATCCGTCTTCGTCTAGAAACCGGTCGCACGCACCAAATCCGTGTTCATATGTCTTACCTACAGCATCCGCTACTCGGTGATACTGCTTATGGCGGTCGTGCTCGTATCCCAACAGGTGCATCGGAAGAGCTAACAGCCATGATTCGTGGTTTTGATCGTCAAGCATTGCACGCGGTAATGCTACGTTTCGAACATCCTATCACTGGTGAAGAGCTAGAGTTCCACGCTCCAGTTCCTGATGACATGGTAGAGATGACAGAAGCGCTGCGTAAAGATACAGAAGAGTTCGGTCTACCTGACGAGTTCTAATATGAAGACGATTGTTCCCAATTGGTCCGCGCCGAAAAATGTTAAAGCTTTCGCCTCTACAAGAGTCGGAGGCTTTTCGACTTCGCCATATCAAGGGTTGAACCTTGGTACGCATGTTGGGGATGATGCGTCTATAGTAGAGAAGAACCGTAATTGGTTGGCGCAACAAGCGAATATGCCAAATGCGCCAATTTGGTTGAATCAAACTCACTCTACTGTGGTAGCTCAAGTAAGCACACCAACAACACAAGTACTTGACGCTGATGGTGTGTTTACTTCTTCAAATAATATTGTCTGTTCTGCGATGACTGCAGATTGTTTACCTGTTCTATTAACCAATACACAGGGCAGCCAAGTGGCAGCCGTGCATGCTGGTTGGCGCGGTTTAGCAAATGGTATTGTTGAAAATGCACTAGCGCTATTTTCTGGTGAAGTAATAGCGTGGCTTGGTCCTGCAATTGGACCTCAAGCATTTGAAGTGGGTGAGGATGTCTTACAATCCTTTTTAGATTTTGATTCTCAAGCGCATCAAGCATTTACACCTCGTAATGTTGAAGGTAAGTGGCTGGCTGATATGTCCAAGCTTGCAACTCAACGTCTTAACAAAGCTGGGGTCACTCAAGTATTTGATTCCGGATTGTGCACTTTCCAAAATAGAGAAGATTTTTACTCATATCGTCGTGATGGTGTGACGGGTAGACAAGCGACTTTTATTTGGATCGAGGACTAACCACTACAACCCAAAAGTACAAAGATGCATAGCTTCATTTTTGCAAAGCTATCTTTATTAATTCTCTCCCTTGAAATTCCCTCTCTGCGTATCCATCTTTCTAACTGTCAAAAGAATTTTCTTCAGTTGAGGTTAGGAAGGAAGATATGCGTCTTGATAGATTCACAAGCAAGTTTCAAATCGCTATCTCTGATGCTCAGTCACTAGCGTTAGGGCGCGATCATCAATATATCGAACCAGTGCACCTAATGGTGGCATTGCTTGATCAGAACGGTAGCCCAATTCGTCCACTGCTAACAATGTTAGATGTCGACGTGACTCATCTACGCTCTAAATTGAGCGAAATGTTAGATCGACTGCCTAAAGTCAGTGGCATCGGTGGTGATGTTCAGCTGTCTAGCTCTATGGGTACGCTTTTCAATTTGTGTGACAAAGTGGCTCAAAAGCGTCAGGACTCCTACATTTCCTCCGAAGTCTTCTTGCTTGCAGCATTAGAAGACCGTGGTCCACTTGGTCAGTTATTGAAAGAGATGGGCTTGACCGAGCAAAAAGTGAGTCAAGCGATCGAAAAGATCAGAGGTGGCCAAAAGGTTAATGACCCGAATGCGGAAGAACTTCGACAAGCGTTGGAAAAGTTCACCATAGACCTTACTGAACGTGCAGAGCAGGGTAAGTTGGATCCGGTTATTGGTCGTGATGACGAAATTCGTCGTACCATCCAAGTATTGCAACGCCGTACTAAAAACAACCCTGTAATCATTGGTGAACCAGGTGTTGGTAAAACAGCAATCGTAGAAGGTTTGGCTCAGCGCATCATTAATAATGAAGTTCCAGAGGGGCTACGTGGTCGCCGAGTGCTTTCATTAGATATGGGCGCACTTGTTGCGGGCGCGAAGTACCGTGGTGAATTTGAAGAGCGCTTGAAGTCGGTATTGAATGAACTAGCCAAAGAAGAAGGCAACGTCATTCTGTTTATTGATGAGCTTCATACTATGGTTGGCGCAGGTAAAGGTGAAGGCTCTATGGATGCCGGTAACATGCTAAAACCAGCGCTGGCTCGTGGTGAACTTCATTGTGTGGGCGCTACAACACTAGATGAATACCGTCAGTATATAGAGAAAGATGCTGCACTTGAGCGTCGTTTCCAAAAAGTGCTGGTGGATGAGCCAAGTGTTGAGGATACCATTGCAATTCTGCGTGGTTTAAAAGAACGCTATGAGCTTCACCATCACGTAGAAATTACAGATCCGGCGATTGTTGCGGCGGCTAGCTTGTCGCATCGTTATGTTTCTGATCGTCAACTACCCGACAAAGCGATCGATTTAATTGATGAAGCCGCTTCTAGTATTCGTCTACAAATTGACTCTAAACCAGAGTCGCTAGACAAACTTGAGCGCAAAATCATTCAACTGAAAATCGAACAGCAAGCGCTGAGCAACGAGCATGATGAAGCGAGTGAAAAACGTTTGGATGTGCTTAACGATGAGTTGAACGAGAAAGAGCGTGAGTATGCAGAGCTTGAAGAAGTGTGGAATGCTGAAAAAGCAGCACTATCAGGTACGCAACATATTAAAGGTGAGTTAGAACAAGCTCGTATGGATATGGACTTTGCTCGTCGTGCTGGTGACTTAAACCGTATGTCTGAGCTGCAGTATGGACGTATTCCTGAATTAGAAAAGCAATTAGACCTAGCAACTCAAGCAGAAATGCAAGAGATGACGCTACTGCGTAATAAGGTTACTGACAATGAAATTGCAGAAGTGCTTTCTAAGCAGACGGGTATTCCTGTTTCAAAAATGCTTGAAGCAGAAAAAGAGAAATTACTCCGTATGGAAGATGTTCTGCATAAACGTGTCATTGGCCAGGCTGAAGCGGTTGAGGTGGTATCGAATGCTATCCGTCGTAGCCGAGCTGGTTTATCCGATCCAAATAAACCAATTGGTTCCTTCTTATTCTTAGGTCCAACAGGCGTAGGTAAAACAGAGCTGTGTAAGACACTCGCTAGCTTCATGTTTGATAGTGAAGATGCCATGGTACGTATCGATATGTCAGAGTTCATGGAGAAACACTCTGTGGCAAGGCTGGTTGGTGCGCCTCCGGGTTATGTCGGCTATGAAGAGGGGGGCTACTTAACTGAAGCGGTTCGTCGTAAACCTTATTCCGTCATCTTATTAGATGAAGTAGAAAAGGCTCACCCTGATGTGTTCAATATTCTACTGCAAGTATTAGATGACGGACGCTTAACTGACGGACAAGGTCGTACGGTGGATTTCCGTAACACGGTCGTCATTATGACATCGAACTTAGGTTCGGCTCGTATTCAAGAGAACTTTGCTACTCTGGATTACCAAGGAATCAAGAATGAGGTGATGGATGTTGTAAGCAAACACTTCCGTCCGGAATTCTTAAACCGTGTTGATGAAAGTGTCGTCTTCCACCCACTAGGTCAAGAACACATTAAATCTATTGCGTCTATTCAACTAGAACGTTTGGCTAAACGTTTAGAAGAAAAAGGCTACCAATTTGAGGTATCTGATAAAGCCCTCGATTTGATCGCCCAAGTTGGCTTCGACCCAGTATATGGTGCACGACCTTTAAAACGTGCAATTCAACAGAATGTAGAAAACCCATTAGCGAAGTCGATTTTGGCTGGAGAGATATTACCAGACAAGAAAGTACAGCTGATTGTTAGCAATGACCAAATCATTGCTCATCAATAATTGCATTGATGCACTGAAAAGTGGGATAAAGTTCAAACTTTAGGGGGCGATAGCCCCCTTTTTAATACACTTTTATTGAGTTTTGTTTGTTTTCTATACGAACGAACTAAAAAGCCAAGTTTTTTTGAAAAATAGGCTTGTGTTCCTTAGGGAACTCCCTATAATGCGCCTCCGTTGTCACAGGAAAGCAAGCTAAGCGAAACCAAGATGACAAGGTCAGTGAGTTAGAAGTTAACTCACAGAGAAATAACTTAAAAAAGTGTTTGACACGGCAAGTTATCTCGCTAAAATGACCGTCCACTTTGAAGAGAACTTCAAAGTCTGCTCTTTAAAAATAAGAACCTATCAATCTGTGTGGGCACTCGTTGATGATAATCCAATTAGAAGCTTCGGCTTCAAATTAGGTTTCAATGAAACGAAGTGACCAATCAAGTCTTCGGACTTGGCACAGTCAATTCATTATCGTTCTGTTGGAACGATAATAGCTTTAAAATTACATTAGTAGTTTTGAAGTCAGTATTCATTGAGCCTCTCCCTATTTATTTAGGGGATCAAAAACTTTAAATTGAAGAGTTTGATCATGGCTCAGATTGAACGCTGGCGGCAGGCCTAACACATGCAAGTCGAGCGGAAACGAGTTATCTGAACCTTCGGGGAACGATAACGGCGTCGAGCGGCGGACGGGTGAGTAATGCCTAGGAAATTGCCCTGATGTGGGGGATAACCATTGGAAACGATGGCTAATACCGCATAATACCTTCGGGTCAAAGAGGGGGACCTTCGGGCCTCTCGCGTCAGGATATGCCTAGGTGGGATTAGCTAGTTGGTGAGGTAATGGCTCACCAAGGCGACGATCCCTAGCTGGTCTGAGAGGATGATCAGCCACACTGGAACTGAGACACGGTCCAGACTCCTACGGGAGGCAGCAGTGGGGAATATTGCACAATGGGCGCAAGCCTGATGCAGCCATGCCGCGTGTGTGAAGAAGGCCTTCGGGTTGTAAAGCACTTTCAGTCGTGAGGAAGGTAGTGTAGTTAATAGCTGCATTATTTGACGTTAGCGACAGAAGAAGCACCGGCTAACTCCGTGCCAGCAGCCGCGGTAATACGGAGGGTGCGAGCGTTAATCGGAATTACTGGGCGTAAAGCGCATGCAGGTGGTTTGTTAAGTCAGATGTGAAAGCCCGGGGCTCAACCTCGGAATAGCATTTGAAACTGGCAGACTAGAGTACTGTAGAGGGGGGTAGAATTTCAGGTGTAGCGGTGAAATGCGTAGAGATCTGAAGGAATACCGGTGGCGAAGGCGGCCCCCTGGACAGATACTGACACTCAGATGCGAAAGCGTGGGGAGCAAACAGGATTAGATACCCTGGTAGTCCACGCCGTAAACGATGTCTACTTGGAGGTTGTGGCCTTGAGCCGTGGCTTTCGGAGCTAACGCGTTAAGTAGACCGCCTGGGGAGTACGGTCGCAAGATTAAAACTCAAATGAATTGACGGGGGCCCGCACAAGCGGTGGAGCATGTGGTTTAATTCGATGCAACGCGAAGAACCTTACCTACTCTTGACATCCAGAGAACTTTCCAGAGATGGATTGGTGCCTTCGGGAACTCTGAGACAGGTGCTGCATGGCTGTCGTCAGCTCGTGTTGTGAAATGTTGGGTTAAGTCCCGCAACGAGCGCAACCCTTATCCTTGTTTGCCAGCACTTCGGGTGGGAACTCCAGGGAGACTGCCGGTGATAAACCGGAGGAAGGTGGGGACGACGTCAAGTCATCATGGCCCTTACGAGTAGGGCTACACACGTGCTACAATGGCGCATACAGAGGGCGGCCAACTTGCGAGAGTGAGCGAATCCCAAAAAGTGCGTCGTAGTCCGGATCGGAGTCTGCAACTCGACTCCGTGAAGTCGGAATCGCTAGTAATCGTGGATCAGAATGCCACGGTGAATACGTTCCCGGGCCTTGTACACACCGCCCGTCACACCATGGGAGTGGGCTGCAAAAGAAGTAGGTAGTTTAACCTTCGGGAGGACGCTTACCACTTTGTGGTTCATGACTGGGGTGAAGTCGTAACAAGGTAGCGCTAGGGGAACCTGGCGCTGGATCACCTCCTTATTCGATACGGATAGTTTGCTTTCACTTTTAAAAAGTGAAGACAAATGAGTCACGATGAGTGTCCACACAGATTGATATGGTTTAGATTTCAGAGCAAAGATTGGTTCTGCATAAAATGCTGAAGCGATTTATGTGGGGCTATAGCTCAGCTGGGAGAGCGCTTCGCTGGCAGCGAAGAGGTCATCGGTTCGATCCCGATTAGCTCCACCACTAGCTACATTGTTTTGTATTTTGCAAAGCATTCTACAGTGTCCCGTTCGTCTAGAGGCCTAGGACACCGCCCTTTCACGGCGGTAACAGGGGTTCGACTCCCCTACGGGATACCATCTTTAAACATTCTCTCTTGAGAGTTTTTAAAAATGGTTACTTCATTAGAAGTGATTAGCTCTTTAACAATTTGGAAAGCTGACAAAACAAACTTTTAAGTTTGTTTGTAAAGTTCTCAATGTTTGTCTTTATGACAAACACCAATACAACACATTCAAGTGTTCTTGGAATTTGAGTCCGGCAAAATCGAGTCTGCATCATGTATAAAAATTGCAGACAACTTTGGTGACTTGTTCATCAACTCGAAACTCCTTCGGGTTGTATGGTTAAGTGACTAAGCGTACACGGTGGATGCCTTGGCAGTCAGAGGCGATGAAGGACGTATTAACTTGCGATAAGCCCAGATTAGGTAGTAAAAACCATTTGAGTCTGGGATTTCCGAATGGGGAAACCCACTAGCATAAGCTAGTATCGCTGCGTGAATACATAGCGCAGCGAAGCGAACCGGGGGAACTGAAACATCTAAGTACCCCGAGGAAAAGAAATCAACCGAGATTCCGAAAGTAGCGGCGAGCGAAATTGGACTAGCCCTTAAGCTTTTTATGCGTCAGGTGAAACTTCTGGAAAGTTGTGCGATACAGGGTGATAGCCCCGTAACCGGCAACGCATATAAAGTGAAATCGAGTAGGGCGGGACACGTGATATCCTGTCTGAATATGGGGGGACCATCCTCCAAGGCTAAATACTACTGACTGACCGATAGTGAACCAGTACCGTGAGGGAAAGGCGAAAAGAACCCCTGTGAGGGGAGTGAAATAGAACCTGAAACCGTGTACGTACAAGCAGTAGGAGCACCTTCGTGGTGTGACTGCGTACCTTTTGTATAATGGGTCAGCGACTTATATTCAGTGGCAAGGTTAACCATCTAGGGGAGCCGTAGGGAAACCGAGTCTTAACTGGGCGTTCAGTCTCTGGATATAGACCCGAAACCAGGTGATCTAGCCATGGGCAGGTTGAAGGTTGAGTAACATCAACTGGAGGACCGAACCGACTAATGTTGAAAAATTAGCGGATGACTTGTGGCTAGGGGTGAAAGGCCAATCAAACCTGGAGATAGCTGGTTCTCCCCGAAAGCTATTTAGGTAGCGCCTCGGACGAATACTACTGGGGGTAGAGCACTGTTAAGGCTAGGGGGTCATCCCGACTTACCAACCCTTTGCAAACTCCGAATACCAGTAAGTACTATCCGGGAGACACACGGCGGGTGCTAACGTCCGTCGTGGAGAGGGAAACAACCCAGACCGCCAGCTAAGGTCCCAAATTACTACTAAGTGGGAAACGATGTGGGAAGGCTCAGACAGCCAGGATGTTGGCTTAGAAGCAGCCATCATTTAAAGAAAGCGTAATAGCTCACTGGTCGAGTCGGCCTGCGCGGAAGATGTAACGGGGCTAAGTAGTAAACCGAAGCTGCGGCAATGCACTTTAGTGCATTGGGTAGGGGAGCGTTCTGTAAGCGGTTGAAGGTGTGTGGTAACGCATGCTGGACGTATCAGAAGTGCGAATGCTGACATGAGTAACGATAAAGGGGGTGAAAAACCTCCTCGCCGGAAGACCAAGGGTTCCTGTCCAACGTTAATCGGGGCAGGGTAAGTCGACCCCTAAGGCGAGGCCGAAAGGCGTAGTCGATGGGAAACGGGTTAATATTCCCGTACTTCTTACAATTGCGATGGGGGGACGGAGAAGGCTAGGTGGGCCTGGCGACGGTTGTCCAGGTTCAAGTGCGTAGGCTTAAGAGTTAGGTAAATCCGGCTCTTTTTAAGGCTGAGACACGACGTCGAGCTACTACGGTAGTGAAGTCATTGATGCCATGCTTCCAGGAAAAGCCTCTAAGCTTCAGATTGTAAGGAATCGTACCCCAAACCGACACAGGTGGTCGGGTAGAGAATACCAAGGCGCTTGAGAGAACTCGGGTGAAGGAACTAGGCAAAATGGTACCGTAACTTCGGGAGAAGGTACGCTCTCGACGGTGAAGTCCCTCGCGGATGGAGCTATTGAGAGTCGCAGATACCAGGTGGCTGCAACTGTTTATTAAAAACACAGCACTGTGCAAAATCGTAAGATGACGTATACGGTGTGACGCCTGCCCGGTGCCGGAAGGTTAATTGATGGGGTTAGACTTCGGTCGAAGCTCTTGATCGAAGCCCCGGTAAACGGCGGCCGTAACTATAACGGTCCTAAGGTAGCGAAATTCCTTGTCGGGTAAGTTCCGACCTGCACGAATGGCGTAATGATGGCCACGCTGTCTCCACCCGAGACTCAGTGAAATTGAAATCGCTGTGAAGATGCAGTGTACCCGCGGCTAGACGGAAAGACCCCGTGAACCTTTACTACAGCTTGGCACTGAACATTGACCCTACATGTGTAGGATAGGTGGGAGGCTTTGAAGCACAGTCGCTAGATTGTGTGGAGCCGTCCTTGAAATACCACCCTTGTAGTGTTGATGTTCTAACGTTGACCCCTAATCGGGGTTGCGGACAGTGCCTGGTGGGTAGTTTGACTGGGGCGGTCTCCTCCCAAAGCGTAACGGAGGAGCACGAAGGTGGGCTAATCACGGTTGGACATCGTGAGGTTAGTGCAATGGCATAAGCCCGCTTGACTGCGAGAATGACGGTTCGAGCAGGTGCGAAAGCAGGTCATAGTGATCCGGTGGTTCTGAATGGAAGGGCCATCGCTCAACGGATAAAAGGTACTCCGGGGATAACAGGCTGATACCGCCCAAGAGTTCATATCGACGGCGGTGTTTGGCACCTCGATGTCGGCTCATCACATCCTGGGGCTGAAGTCGGTCCCAAGGGTATGGCTGTTCGCCATTTAAAGTGGTACGCGAGCTGGGTTTAGAACGTCGTGAGACAGTTCGGTCCCTATCTGCCGTGGGCGTTGGAAGATTGAAGGGGGCTGCTCCTAGTACGAGAGGACCGGAGTGGACGAACCTCTGGTGTTCGGGTTGTGTCGCCAGACGCATTGCCCGGTAGCTAAGTTCGGAATCGATAACCGCTGAAAGCATCTAAGCGGGAAGCGAGCCCTGAGATGAGTCTTCCCTGATACTTTAAGTATCCTAAAGGGTTGTTCGAGACTAGAACGTTGATAGGCAGGGTGTGTAAGCGTTGTGAGGCGTTGAGCTAACCTGTACTAATTGCCCGTGAGGCTTAACCATACAACACCCAAGGGGTTTTGATGGACTCAATGTAAGAACATTGAATGTGTGTAAGTAGAATTTAAAACAGCTTTCCAGATTAAAGAATTTGCTTGGCGACCATAGCGATTTGGACCCACCTGATTTCCATTCCGAACTCAGAAGTGAAACGAATTAGCGCCGATGGTAGTGTGGGGCTTCCCCATGTGAGAGTAGGACATCGCCAGGCTTGTATTTTATTTTCACTTTTTATGAAAAAGTGAAGACAAAAACTTAGACTTTAGGTCTAACCAGTGCGGAGCGGTAGTTCAGTTGGTTAGAATACCGGCCTGTCACGCCGGGGGTCGCGGGTTCGAGTCCCGTCCGCTCCGCCACTTATTCGAGAGTCGTCTCATTAAACACGAATTACAGGGGTGTAGCTCCAATTGGCAGAGCAGCGGATTCCAAATCCGCGTGTTGGGAGTTCGAATCTCTCCACCCCTGCCATATTTAAGGCTCTAGCAGAAATGCTAGAGCCTTTTTCGTATATGAAGGAAAGAATACCAGTCTAGCTGGAAGAGTAGCAGATTCCCCTAATGCCTAAATAGTGCGTGTTGGGAGCTGAGCCGCCAGCCCGCTTGGTAGCAAGTCATATCGAATTTCCGGAGTGCCGGTCCAATCTACCCCTGCCACCTTGTAAAGCCTCAGCAGAAATGCTGGGGCTTTTTGCGTTTTTGTCTTTTCAGACTAACTCAGAGTGCTTGCTCGATAATTTACTCGAATCTGTGAGTTGCCAGCCTAGTTCTTCTGGGATCTTCTAAGTCTTCAACAGAAGCCCTGAAGCTTCTCCGCATCTTCGTTATTTAAAGTGAGTGTTGCCAGAAGCTAACGTGATAAGAGGTCGACTTCCTGTTATTATCGGCGCTGAATTCTAATAATTAGGAAGCAAGTCTATGCCACATCTTCGATTTAGAGCGGTCGAGCCACAAGCGGTTCAAGCGCTATCAAAACCACTTACTGACGAACTACAGCCTCTTATGGACTGCCCTCGCGAAGATTTTACGTTCGAATATATCTACAGTACATTTTTCAGCGAAGGTGAGGTAAGTGCTGCTTATCCTTTTGTTGAAGTTTTATGGTTCGATCGCGGTCAAGAAACGCAGAACAAGGTTGCAAAAGCAATTACTCAACAAGTACGTGGTATTGTCGGCGAAGATATCGATGTTGCGGTAATTTTCTCTGCACTCTCTCCTAAAGGCTACTATGATAATGGTGACCACTATTAAGGAATGAGCGTGATGAAGCTGAGTCTTTCTTTTTGTTTAAGTTTTCTATTCTCAGCTTCTCTTTATGCAACTCCGTGGGAGCAGGTCTCTGGTCCCACAAATAACACTTCTTCCTCTATCGGCAGTTATGCTAATGGCTGTCTAGATGGCGCATCTCCACTTCCTTTGGATGGTATTGGTTACCAAGTGCTACGTAGCAAAACGAAGCGTTACTATGGGCACCCACATACGATCAATTTCATTCAAGAACTAGCAAAAAAAACGAATCAAAATTTAAGCACAACGTTGTTGGTCGGTGACTTGTCATTGGCTCGTGGCGGGCGTTTCTCTTCTGGACATTCTAGTCATCAAACAGGTTTAGATATCGATATCTGGTTGCGTCTAGTCGATGAACCTTTGTCGTACAATGAGCTCCAGCTGCCTAAACCAATGAGCGTAGTTGATCTTAAAAAATATAAGATTTTGGAAAACCGTTGGGAAACTCGACACTTTGAACTGATTCGTAGCGCAGCGCAAAGTGAGGATGTAGCTCGTATTTTTGTTCACCCGGTGATAAAAGAGCAACTTTGTAAGCAGGAAGGGGAAAAAGACAGAGGGTGGTTACGCAAAGTTCGCCCTTGGTGGGGGCATCATTATCATTTCCACGTTAGATTAAACTGTCCGGAGTCGAGTGCTAATTGCATCAACCAGGCTCCTCCTCCAGTGGGTGATGGTTGTGGAGCTGAACTTGCGAGTTGGCAACCTAAAGCTACGCCACCTCCCGTGGCTAAAAAGACCATCAAAACTACGCCCAAGCCTAAGAAGAAAAAGATAATGCCTGCACAATGTCAGCCATTGCTTACTAAGAAGTAAAGGGTAATTCCTTCCTATCAAGCTGCGATTAAACCTACTAGGTATCTCCATTATGAAACTGGAGAAAGATCATTCTTTTGTCTACAGTGAATAATACCAGTATAAAAACTAACCTAATTAGTTTTGGTGGCATATTACAGAAATCTAAATTAAACAAAGGGTTATGTGGTTTTTCTTGTAGTTATAACTCTGGTTTTACAAAGATCTTTTCGTCGCGATTCTCTGGTTTCTTAGCAATATGTCTGTTGGTTGGTGAAAGACAAATAGCAACGCAGACAAGTGTATTGAGGTGGGTATGGAGACTTTCCCCATCTAAGAGTTAATCAAGGACAAAACCATGACTATGATTTGTGCAAAAGAATTTGCAGAGTGGTTAAGACACAGATTTAGCAGTGAGAATAAGGGAGTCTATCTGACTCGAGAGGATGTTAATCACCTGACAGGACGTCAGCGTCTTGACCCGGGATTTGTTAATGATGTGCATTACGAACTAATGCAATATGGGATGGCTTTCGTTACGGATACGAGTCGAGAGAATTTCTATTTGATACCTGTCTCACAAGCTGAAAATTGGCGTGAAAGGCTAGAGTATCATTTCGAGAAAGAGCTCTTCTGCAACATTATTCCTATCGAGAAATCAGGTTAAAAAAAGGTTCAACTTTGAGCGCAAAGTTGAACCTCTTTCAATTACGCTAGCCCTTGAATAATCACGAACTTCTCTAGCAATTGCTCTTCAGTCTCGACATGATTTGGGTCGGTAATAATGCACTTCGTAATTGGACACACCGACTGACATGTTGGTTTTTCGTAGTGACCTTTACACTCTGTGCATAGAGCAGGGTCAATTTCGAAAATGCTGTCACCCATAGTAATTGCACCATTAGGGCACTCAGGGTCACACATGTCGCAGTTGATGCACTTATCGGTAATAAGTAGTGCCATGATTACTTACCAGTTGGGTTACGGGTATCCTGACCTGCATTTAAGTTACGCATCAACAGACTGTATTCCAGATCCATGTCTTCTGGAACCGGGATAAATACAAAGTGGCCGTTACCTTTTGCGTCTTCAATTGATTCTGACTTACGGTTTTCCATAGCTTCTAGCGTGAAGATTACGTTGCCTTTTGGCGTCATTAGCTCAAGGCTGTCACCAACGATGAACTTGTTCTTCACTTCAACTTCTGCCATGTCACCGCGACGTTTGCCAGTGAATTCACCAACAAATTGTTGTGCGTCAGATACAGAGTAACCGTAATCGTAGTTCTGGTAGCTGTCGTGAGTGTGACGACGTAGGAAACCTTCTGTGTAGCCACGGTGAGCTAGGCTTTCTAGCGTACCCATTAGGCTCTCATCGAATGGACGACCAGCAACTGCGTCATCAATCGCTTTGCGGTAAACCTGAGCAGTACGTGCACAGTAGTAGAATGACTTGGTACGGCCCTCGATCTTCAATGAGTGAACACCCATCTTAGTTAGACGTTCTACGTGTTGGATTGCACGCAGGTCTTTCGAGTTCATGATGTAAGTACCGTGCTCGTCTTCGAACGCCGCCATTTTTTCTTCTGGACGGTGACTTTCAGAAAGCAATACCACTTCGTCAGTTGGTTTGCCGCGACCGATAGTGGTTTCTGGGCGTTCGTCTGCGACTTCGATTGCTTGAGCTTCGTTTGGATCGAACGCTTCAACAATTTGACCGGCGTCGTTTTCTTTACCTTCTTCGACTTTATATTCCCAACGGCATGCGTTAGTGCAAGTACCTTGGTTAGGGTCACGCTTGTTGATGTAACCGGACAGTAGGCAGCGACCAGAGTAAGCCATGCATAGAGCACCGTGAACGAAAACTTCTAATTCAGTTTCAGGACAATGCTCGCGAATTTCTTCGATTTCTTCTAGAGAAAGCTCACGAGAAACGATCACGCGCTCAACACCGTTAGCAGCCCAGAATTTAACAGTTGCCCAGTTTACTGCGTTCGCCTGTACAGACAGGTGAATTGGCATTTCTGGGAACGCTTCGCGAACCATCATGATGAGACCTGGATCAGACATGATAAGTGCGTCTGGACCCATTTCTACCACTGGTTTAAGGTCACGGATGAAAGTTTTAAGCTTAGAGTTGTGCGGTTGGATGTTGCATACCACGTAAAGCTTTTTGCCTAGGGCATGCGCTTCGTTGATACCGATTTGTAGGTTTTCGTGGTTGAACTCGTTGTTACGTACGCGAAGGCTGTAGCGAGGTTGACCAGCGTATACTGCATCTGCGCCGTAGGCGAATGCGTAACGCATGTTTTTAAGGCTACCTGCTGGAGATAGTAGCTCTGGTACGAATGCTTTCTCTGTTGTCATTGCTCAATTCTCTTAATATCTGATCACAAGTCAGGCCAATTCCACCTCATGGAAATGGGGCGCAAATTTTACGTCAAAATGTGACCTGTGACTAGGAGAATTATGGTTTGGATAAACAAACGCCCTCAAAAAAAGTGAGGGCGTTATGGTTGATCTTTGTACGAAATTAAGCGTTAGGGTTTGGCAGACCGCCCAATGCTTCGTATAGATTTGGTAGGAAAGCGCTGAACTCGCCACACATTAGAGAGAAGTCTGCGTCGAAGCGAGCAGCCTGATCTTCGCGTGGGATATCATCGTTTTGGTCTTTTAGTTCATCAGAGAACTTCAGACGTTTGATGCCAGAATCTTCTGCCATGATGAATTCGATACGATCTTGCCAGTTCAGTGCTAGCTTAGTCACCACTTTATCTGCAGCGATGTGGTTGCGGATTTCATCGGTTGTAAGCTCTTGCTTCTTACAACGAATCACGCCGCCTTCTTCTAGCACAGACTTAAGCTCTGCTTCGTCCATCATTGTGATGCCTTGTGGTGTATCACCAGTTTTTACCCATTCAGTTAGAGTTGTTTCGATCGCAACTTCTGGGATTGCTGGTACAACAGGCAGGCTACCCATTGTCTTACGTAGTAGTGCCAATACGTCTTCTGCTTTTTTGTAGCTGCTTGCATCAACAAGGATGAAGCCTTCTTTTGGCATAATCAGCACGTAAGTGTGGCTGCTACGGCTGAACGCACGTGGCAGGAGGTCCATTACGATGTCATCTTTCAGGTTGTCTTTCTCTTTCTTTTTAAGAGGACGACCTTCCTGTGCTTCCATTGCTTCTACTTTTGCATTTAGTGAGTCTTTGATCACTGAAGCAGGCAGCATTTTTTCTTCTTTCTTAGCGCAAATCAGAATGCGGTTTTCAGAAACGTGCGTCATCATGTCGCCATTTCTACCCATCGCGCTAACCCAGCCAAACTTTTGCTTATCTTGGCTTCCACAAGGGGTGAATCGGAACTCGGCTAGTTGAGTTTCCAGTTGATCGGCGTTGAAGTTAACCTCGCGGTTAACGCGGTATACCAGACAGTTTTTAAACCACATAAATCTTCTCTAGGCTTGATGACAAGGGACTAATCATAGGGAATTTTCCCGGCGTTGTCCTAATTGAATTGAAAAAGATCATGATGAATCTCAAAAGAAAGTTATATGAAAATTTGTTTTCAAAGGTCACAAAAGTGTCATAATTGGTAGTAATAATGCTTATGCATAGAGGGGCGCTTTGTCCTTTAAATTCATTAGCTCAACTAACATAAGGTTATTCAATTATGTCTAGAAGGATTCTGGTTGTTGAAGACGAAGCTCCGATTCGTGAAATGCTATGCTTCGTGCTTGAACAGAAAGGTTATCAAGCAGTAGAAGCAGAAGATTACGACTCTGCGGTAACCAAACTGGCTGAACCCTTCCCGGATTTAGTGCTACTAGACTGGATGCTACCAGGTGGCAGTGGTATTAACTTCATCAAACACATGAAGCGCGAAGAGTTAACTCGCAACATTCCCGTTGTGATGCTGACAGCTCGTGGTGAAGAAGAAGACAAAGTGCGCGGCTTAGAAGTTGGCGCGGATGACTACATCACCAAACCTTTCTCACCAAAAGAGTTGGTTGCTCGCCTTAAAGCCGTTATTCGCCGCGTAACACCGACTGCGCTCGAAGATGTGATTGATGTACAAGGTCTGAAGTTGGATCCTGTTTCTCACCGTGTGACCGCAAATGATGAAGCGGTTGATATGGGACCAACAGAGTTCAAAATGTTGCACTTCTTCATGACGCACCAAGAGCGTGTTTACAGTCGTGAACAACTACTAAACAATGTTTGGGGCACCAACGTGTATGTAGAAGACCGTACCGTTGATGTACATATTCGTCGTTTGCGTAAAGCGCTTGAGGCCGCAGGTCACGACAAACTCATCCAAACTGTTCGTGGCGCAGGATACCGTTTCTCGACGAAGGCATAACATCGCTAGCAGCTTATCAATACCATTTCTGGAGTAATGAGTGGTTGAAAGATTGACTTGGAAAAAGCTGGCCTGGGAGCTGGCTTTTTTTTACACCCCTTGGGTGATAATAGGTTGGATATTCGGTTATATGCCGTGGTTGCTTTTGGCGGCCACGGCTTTGCAGCTTGTATGGCATTTGCATAATCAGGTGCGCTTGTCGGCTTGGCTGTGGGATGAAAAGCGTCTTACGCCACCGTCAGGTAGTGGCAACTGGGAATCGTTATTCAACGGTTTATACCGATTGCAACAACGTCAGCGTCGTAAGCGTAAAGAGCTTACCAATTTGATTCGCCGTTTCCGTAATGGTGCTGAATCGCTGCCGGATGCGGTGGTGGTGTTTCGTGCTGAAGGTAACATCGTATGGTGTAACAAGCTCGCGCAACACCTTTTGGGTTTCCACTGGCCGGAAGATTCTGGGCAACCTATTTCTAACCTCATCCGTACTCCAGATTTTATTAAGTACATCAACAAGCAAGACTTCTCTGAGCCGCTAGAAATGCGCTCACCATTGAACGTTGAACGTATGTTAGAGCTGCGTATCGTGCCTTACACCGAAGGGGAACACTTGATGGTGGTGCGTGATGTGAGCCAACTTAAACAGCTTGAAGGTATGCGTCGTAACTTCTTCGCCAACGTATCTCATGAACTTCGTACACCGATGACGGTACTGCAAGGCTATCTTGAGATGACAGAAGATCCAGATATGATTGTTGGTCCAATGTGGACGAAAGCGCATGGGGTGATGACAGAGCAGCTCAACCGCATGAACAGCTTGGTTAATCAGCTTCTGACGCTGTCTAAGATTGAAGCGGCACCAATGCATGAGTTGGAAGATGTGGTCAATGTCCCTAGCATGTTAGAAGTGCTAGAGAAGGAAGCGGTAAGCCTAAGTGGTGATGATCAACATCAGTTGAAGTTCGACGTGGATTCTAGTCTGCGCGTGCTCGGCGATGATGACCAACTGCGTAGTGCGATCTCTAACTTGGTGTACAACGCAGTGAAATACACACCACCTGGTGCACACATCAACGTTCGTTGGTATCAAACCGCGCAAGGCGCTTGTCTAGAGGTTGAAGACAGCGGTGATGGTATTGAACCACAACACTTACACCGATTGACCGAGCGTTTCTATCGCGTCGATAAAGCCCGTTCACGCGATACTGGTGGCAGTGGTCTAGGCTTAGCCATCGTTAAGCACGCGTTGAGCCACCATGACTCTCATCTCGAAATTTACAGTGAAGTTGGTGTCGGCAGTAAGTTCTCCTTCATCCTACCAAGTCGTTTGGTGGTGAAGTAATGAGTGTTGTATCCAAAGCTATCAAGAAAATCACTCTAGCTACGTTAGTGCTTTCCTGCGTGGCTGTTGCACAAGATAAACCGTTGCCGAATTATCAAAAGACGACTGGCATAGCCGGTAACTTATTGTCTGTCGGCTCTGATACGCTAGCGGGCATGACCACGCTTTGGGTGGAAGAGTTTAAATCTATCTACCCGAACATTAATGCTCAGGTACAAGCGTCTGGCTCATCGACTGCGCCACCGGCGTTAACGGAGCAAACTGCGCAATTCGGTCCAATGAGTCGCTCTATGCGTATGCGTGAGATCGAAGCATTTGAGCGGGTGCATGGTTACAAACCAACGGCGCTTCGTGTTGCGATTGATGCGATTGGTATTTTTGTGCACCAAGATAATCCAATCAAAGGGCTTAATTTCCATCAGTTGGATGCGATGTTTTCCGCGACTTTACGCTGCGGCGAAAGTGAGTTCATCACCAACTGGCGTGAGTTAGGCATCAAAACTGAGTGGGCAAAACGTAACTTGCAGCTGTTTGGTCGTAACTCGGTATCGGGTACGTACGGTTATTTTAAAAGTAATGCCTTGTGTGGCGGTGATTTTAAAACTCGTGTGAACGAGCAACCGGGATCGGCGTCAGTGGTGCAGTCTGTGGCATCAACGATCAGTGGTGTAGGTTATTCAGGCGTAGGCTATCGCGTGGCGGGTGTTCGTTTAGTCCCAATTGCGAAAACAGGCACTGATTACGTTAGCCCTGTACGTGAAAATATCATCTCAGGTAAGTACCCACTATCGCGTTATCTTTATGTATACGTGAATAAACATCCTGATTATCCGCTAAGCCCAATTGAAGCTGAGTTCATTCGCTTTATGTTCTCAGCTCAAGGGCAAGCGCTGGTCGCGAAAGACGGTTATGTTCCCATTACTGCCGATTTCGCTGCAGAGGAATTAAAAAAGGTCGGTTTATAAGCCGACCTTTTTCTTTATCTCATTGAGTTCGTAGTTAGAAGTTCAATGTCCATCCTGCGCTTTCCCAGCGTTGCTGTTCTTCCTGCAAATCTGCATCGAGCAGTTTGTTATTCTCCAACCAATCTTCCTCTGCGCAGGTAAGTACCCACTTATCTTCTTCTATCGATAATGTCAGCTCTGGTAGCGGGTCATCATTGCGTTGACCGTTGACCACAATCGCTAGACGCAGAATCTTAATTAAGTTGATGATGTCACTCTCTTTGTAGAGGTTAAACTCTGGGAACTCATTCAACTTGAGGGATTTACGTTGGAAGCGAGCTAAAGTCGCCAATACCAATTGCTGCTCGCGGTTAAAGCCGGGCAAGTTTGAGTGCAGCAGAATGTAGAATGAGTGACGATGGAAACCGCGCAGACTGATGCTCAAGCCGACTTCATGTAGCAAAGCCGCCCATTCCAATAAATCAAACAACTCACTTTTCTTCTTGATACCTAGTTCAGAACGAACATTGCACAGCATCTCTCTTGCATGACCTTTTACGCGTGCAGCGTGTTCGATATCAACGCGATGCTGTTTTGCTAGGTTTTCTGTGGTGCGCATACGAATATCAGAACGAGCGAAGCGTTCTTCCATCTCGTAGAGCAGACCTTCACGTAATGCACCATCCGAGAAGAACATCTGGTTGATTTTTAGTGATTGGAAGATGGCAGATAAAATGGCTACACCAGCGGCAAAGACTGGCTTACGTTCGTCGGTCAGACCAACTAGTTCAATATCATCAATGGACTCAAATTCGCACAATGTGTCGATGAGCTTACCCAAACGCTTATTGGTGATCAGCCCATCTTCATGACCCAATCCAATCAAGACTTCGCGAATCGCTTTAATAGTACCTGAAGAGCCGAGGGCAATATCCCAGCCTTTCTTGCGGTATTTTGCAGCAATGGACTCCATGCGTTGCTCTGCGGCGAGAATCGCTTTGCTGAAGTTCTTCCGTGACAGTTTGCCATTATTGAAGAACTGCTCGGTAAAACTCACACAACCCATTTGCTTACTGTTGAGAAGCTCTGGCTCAAACTCTTGACCAATGATCATCTCGGTACTGCCGCCACCGATATCGACAACTAACTTGGAGTTAGACTCCGCTTGGGTGTGCGCGACGCCGAGATAGATGAGGCGAGCTTCTTCTTCGCCCGGGATGATTTCAATTGGGAAAGGCAGCACCTCTTTGGCCCGTTTGATAAAGAGGTGGGCATTGTTAGCGCGCCTTAAGGTGTGGGTGGCTGCAATTCTAACGTTTGAAGCTTCAAAGCCTTGCAAGCGTTCGGCGAACATCGCGAGGCACTCAAGACCTCGCTCCATTGCAGCATGGCTAAGATTGAGCTCTGAATCGAGTCCGGCAGCTAAGCGCACTCGCTGTTTATGGCGGCTGACTAATTGCAGGTCACTTCCAACAACTTTCGCCACCACCATATGGAAGCTGTTCGACCCAAGGTCAATGGCTGCAATATGGCGTACATCTTGTTCAAGTATTTGAGGCATCTGCTTTTTGTTTTCTTGTTTGCTTCTCTATATTTTTAAGATAGTCGTAGATGGCAACTTGTGAGCGAACTTTTTTACGATTACCTCGTGGTACGTAGCTGTTGCTCATCTCCTTATCTATCAAACGAGCCTTTACTGTATCGGTAAAGTGAATGTTAGTTATATCAATAATTCGCTGTTTCAAACGTGGATCACGAACCGGAGCGGCAACTTCAATACGATGATCGATATTTCGCGTCATCCAGTCCGCTGATGAGATATAAACCTGCGGGTCGCCATCATTGTGGGTGATCACGACACGAGGGTGTTCGAGGAAACGGTCAACAATACTGATGATGCGAATGTTCTCGCTCACGCCTTCAATACCAGGGACGAGTGAGCACATACCGCGGATGATCATATTAATTTTCACCCCAGCATTGCTTGCTCCATAAAGTTTATTGACGATGCCTTTGTCGACTAAGTTATTCACTTTGATCGTCAGTGCTGCTTTCTTGCCGGCTTTTGCGTTGGCAATTTCACCGTCAATCAGACGGTAGAGTTGTTTACGCGAATTGCGTGGTGAAACAATGAGGTGATTAAACCTTACAGGACGGTATGGGTTCTCTATATAACCAAAGACGTTACGGACTTCATTGGTAATTTCTTGATCTGCAGTTAGCAGAGCGAAGTCAGTGTAGATACGTGCGGTTTTCTCGTGGAAGTTACCTGTTCCTATATGCGCGTAACGTACGATTTCACCTTCTTCGCGGCGGCTAATCAAGAGCAGTTTTGAGTGAATTTTCAAACCCGGTGCACCAAAGATAACGTGCACGCCTGCATCGGTGAGAACCTTTGACCACTCGATATTGGCTTCTTCATCGAATCTGGCTTGCAGTTCCACCACCACTGTTACGCTTTTGCCATTGTGCACCGCATCGATCAGTGAGTTCATCAAGCGCGAATCTTTAGCAACGCGGTAGATATTAATCTTGATCGCCAATACTTTTGGATCGAAGGAAGCTTGGCGAACCAATTCAGAGATGTGATCAAAAGTGTGATAAGGGTAGTAAAGCAAAATGTCTTTGGCTTTGATCGCATCGAAACTGTTGGCATAGCCTTCGAAGTCGGCACATTTCATCGGTGGCATGGGTTTGTTTTCTAGGTACTCACGACCAACATTTGGGAAGCCAATGAAGTCTTTAAAGTTGTGGTAACGACCACCGGGAATCAAACTGTCGTAGTTGGAGATTTGCAGTTTGCTGCACAAGAAATCGAGCATCTCTTGCGGCATTTCACGCTCGTAAACAAAGCGCACTGGCATGGCAGTCAAGCGTTGGTTCACCCCTTCAGACATCTGTTCAAGCAAGCTGTATTCGATCTCTAGGCGTAAATCGTATTCGGCATCGCGGGTCATCTTCATCGCGTAGCCATTTAGCTCGTCATAATCGAAGAAGCCTTTAAACAGCTCATCCAGACAGTAACGGATGATGTTGTCGAGCAGAATGATGGTCTTGCGACGTTTGCCTTTTTGCTCCGGAACCATAACGAAGCGGGGTAGGTGGTCAGTTGGGATTTCGAGTAAAGCGTATTGGGAATGATCGTCTTTGCGCAGATCGACGGTAATGTAGGCGTATTCGTCTTTAAGAAACTGCAACACATCGATGTCATCTTTAATCAAAAGCGGAGTGATGTGTGGCATGACTTCTTTGCGAAAGTACTTGGTGATCCAGCGTTTTTGCGTGTCGTCCAGTTGGTTTTCGTTAACCAAGAAAATGCGGCGTCGCGCCATTTCTCGGATCAAATCACCGTACAGTTCATCAAATTGTTCGTTCAGCCTCAATGCTTTGGTTTGCATCTTAGTTAACAAGTGCTTAGAGTTATCGCTTCCACCTCGTTCTTGGTTGATCAAGATCCGACGTTTTACGTCTGCAAAGCGAACCTTGTAGAACTCATCTAAGTTATTGGAAAAGATCCCTAGAAAACGAATACGTTCGATCAGGGGGACGGTTTTATCAGCGGCTTCTTGTAATACTCTCTCGTTAAAAGACAACCAACTAAGTTCTTTTTCTATATAGAGTTTTTCTGCGCTCATAACCTTACCTAGCCTAAAATGAAGTAAATCCGCACTCATCTGTGGGATAAAAAAGATGAGCCTGAACATTATGAGGTTTACGTTACAGATTTATTTCATAACACGGTCTGCATAAGAGTTGTATTCTTTTCAGTTGTTTAATGTGATCTGTAATATAATTGTCATCTTAACGACATATTCTAGTACTAAGTCAAAAAGGGTAGAGAGATCAATGGCACAAGCCGAGTTTTCATTGCAGGAAAAAGATAAAAAACGATTGATCAAAGATCGTTTGGTTCGATTTGCAGTGACATCCGGTGGTGTAGGCGTTCTTGCTGCTCTTGTGTTGATCTTCGTTTACCTTGCAATGGTGATCATTCCTCTGTTTTCTGATGCAGAGATCGAAACCAATTACGCCGCTCGTGCTACCCAAAGCGGGAAGCCACTCGCAATTTCCGTTGATGATTACTCTCAAATCGGTCTGGTGTTAACACAATCCGGTGAAGTGCGTTTTCTTCCTCTCGATGATTCCAGCAAACCAGCGCTGTACACTCAGCAGATAGCCAACAACCCAGTGGCATTTTCTCAGTCTGCGCCGGGATTAGGTTGGTATGGTTTGGTTGATGACCAAGGCAAAGCGCACATCTTCAAACCGGAATTTAACGCAACACTGCGCGAAAACACTCGCCCACCAGAAGTAGTGCCGTTTCGCACTTCAATGGACATGCAACTGACAGATGCATCCGATCCAGTTAAGAAGTTTGTTTTTAGTACCTCCACGCAAGCTCCAACCCTTGTTTGGCAAACACAAAGCGGCGTAATAAAAGCGCGTTGGCAAGTTCCTCAACTATTAGATGCATCACCTGTTACCCATGATTACACCTTCTCTTCAGGTTTTGATGCGCCAGACCAAATGTTGCTGACGCCAGATGGCAATAACCTTTACTTGCGCAATGGTTCAGAGCTGATTGTCTTGGTGAAAGGTGACAATAAGTTCTCAGTGCGTGAAGTGATCGATCTGACTCAGGGTGATAAAAAGCACTCTGTGAGAACGATGGATTTGTTGGCTGGGGCGTATTCTCTGCTTGTTACGCATAACGATGGTCGTGTATCGCAATGGTTTGATACGTTGCAGGGCGACCAGCGAACTTTGACTCACATTCGTGACTTTAAGTTGGCGTCTGAGCTGAAGTATTTACTTCCCGATTCACACCGCAAAGGTTTCTACAGCTTTTACACCAACGGTACGTTGCAAAGCCACTACACCACCAGTGAGAAGTTGGTGTTGTTTAAACGTGCCTACAAACAAGCGCCAGTGATGGCAGGAATGTCGAATAACGAGCGCTACTTGATCACATGGCAAAACGACGAATTGAATGTCGCGTTTGTTGATAACCCGTACCCAGAAGTCTCTCTGTCCTCCTTATGGCAAAAGGTTTGGTATGAAGGTTACCCAGAGCCCGAATTTGTGTGGCAATCTACCTCAGCCAGTGATGACTTCGAGGCGAAATTCAGCTTAGTGCCAATTGCGTTTGGTACCATCAAGGCGGCAATGTTTGCAATGTTGTTCTCGGTACCACTGGCTGTGCTGGGCGCAATTTATACCGCTTACTTTATGTCACCACGTATGCGCCGTGTGGTGAAGCCATCCATCGAGTTAATGGAAGCTTTGCCTACGGTTATTATTGGTTTCCTTGCCGGGCTCTGGTTCGCGCCGATTGTGGAAGACCATCTGATTACCGTTGTGGTGATGCTGTTCGTTCTGCCTCTAAGCACTATGGTGATGGGCGGTCTATGGGCACTGATCCCACAGCCGATACGTAACCGCCTTCCTAATGGGTGGCATGCCTTAGTATTGATGCCTTTGCTTCTGTTGTTGATCGGGCTGGGTGTGTGGGTGTCGCCAATGCTTGAGCAAGCCTTCTTTGGCGGTGATATGCGTTTGTTCCTGACTGACCATGGTATTGGCTTTGACCAACGTAACGCGTTGGTGGTTGGTTTGGCGATGGGATTTGCGGTTATACCAACGATTTTCACCATTGCCGAAGATGCGATTTTCTCTGTACCTAAGCACTTATCGGATGGTTCATTAGCACTCGGCGCGACGCCATGGCAAACCCTGATTTATGTGGTCCTGCTGACAGCCAGTCCGGGTATCTTCTCGGCAATCATGATGGGGCTTGGTCGTGCTGTGGGTGAAACCATGATTGTATTAATGGCGACAGGTAATACGCCATTAATGGATTGGAACGTGCTAGAAGGCTTGCGTAGCTTGTCGGCGACCATTGCGGTTGAATTGCCAGAGTCGGAAGTAGGCAGTTCGCACTATCGATTGTTGTTCCTATCGGCATTAATTTTGTTTGTCTTCACCTTTGCGGTGAACGCCTTGGCGGAATGGGTTCGTCAAAGACTAAGAGATAAATATCGTGCGTTGTAATCAGTTAACGAAAGAGCGAGTAATAGCGTGTTAAATTGGATTCGTTCTGGCGCACCTTGGATTTGGTTAACCGGGGGAGCGGTAAGCATCAGTCTGCTTTCTGTCCTCGGTTTATTGCTATTGATTGGCTGGAAGGGGCTTACTTACTTCTGGCCTGCGCCACTTTATCAATGGAATGTTGCTGCGCTGACTCCGGTGCAGGGCGAAGTGCTGCATGAAAATTCGATTCTGGTTGGTCAGGTTTACGAGCGCAGCTTTGTGCCAAGAAGTTACCTACCAGAAGAAGCGGCGAATAAACTCGCGGATGACGAAGAGTTTGCGACGCGCCTAAACATCAAAATTGCCAACCGTGAATTGTACCCAGCGGACTTTATTTCTGTGTTGAGAATGCAGTTGGATGATCCAACTACGCCGGGCGAATGGGCAGTGATTGAACGCAGCAGCGGTGGCTACTTCTTCGGTAAGTTTGTGGCCTTCCAAGATGGTAACACGCGTTACGAAAATGACATTCAAAAGCTTTTGGATCAAAAGCTCGATGATGCCGAAACCTTGCATCACGAAATCGACATGCTGGTGGATGACCAAGTAAAAGACTTGGGATGGCAGTTAGAGCAGCTTCGCTTAGATAAACGTAAGCACGAGCTTAACGACACCATCACTGAAGAGTTTTTAGCAAACAACAGCAAGCGTAAGGCAGAAATTGAAGCAGAGTTAGCCAAGCTAGACATGCAACTTGACGGGCTGCGCTTGGGCTTCTCTGATTATGCGCTGATTGTCGAAGACATGACTGGGACTCAAGTTTCGATTCCATTAGAAGACATTTTGGACTACTGGTATCCAAACCAAATGTCACTGCCTGAAAAGGTTACCCATTGGGGAAAACAGGTTTGGAAGTTCTTATCCGAAGACCCTCGCGAATCGAACTCTGAAGGTGGGGTTTTCCCAGCGATTTTCGGTACGGTTTTCTTGGTTATCATCATGTCGATCATCGTGATGCCATTAGGTGTGGTTGCGGCGATTTATTTGCATGAATATGCCAAGAATAATGCCCTAACTCGGGTGATCCGTATTGCGGTGATTAACCTTGCAGGTGTTCCTTCTATCGTTTACGGCGTATTTGGTTTGGGCTTTTTTGTCTACACCATTGGTGCCTCAATCGATAACCTGTTTTATGCCGAGCGATTACCCGCTCCAACCTTTGGTACGCCGGGCTTGTTGTGGTCTGCATTGACGCTAGCGGTCTTGACTCTACCAGTGGTGATTGTTACCACGGAAGAAGGTTTAACCCGTATTCCGAGTTCAGTTCGTCATGGTTCGTTAGCCTTGGGTGCAACGCAGTTCGAAACGCTTTGGCGTGTGGTTTTGCCTATGGCAACCCCTGCGATAATCACTGGTTTGATTCTTGCGATTGCTCGCGCTGCGGGTGAGGTAGCACCATTGATGCTGGTGGGGGTCGTGAAGTTAGCTTCTAGCTTACCGGTAGATGGGCAATTCCCTTACGTGCATTTGGATAGAAAGTTTATGCACCTAGGCTTCCACATTTACGATGTTGGATTCCAGACCTCGAATATCGAAGCTGCGCGTCCGTTGGTTTACGCGACTTCCTTCTTACTCGTGACGGTTATTGTCGGACTAAACTTAACAGCAATCAGTATTCGTAATAATCTGCGAGAGAAATACCGAACTTTAGGACAAGATTAAGCATGTTTAACTTTGATAATACATTAGGTTATGAGCCGCCATTGGATGTGCACAACCTGACGGATGAACAAACGGCTATCTCGATCGAGAACCTTAATCTTTTCTATGGTCAGGCTCAGGCGTTGCATGATATCTCCATGCGCATCCCAAAAGGACGCGTAACCGCATTCATCGGACCGTCCGGTTGTGGTAAATCTACATTGCTGCGCTGTATCAACCGCATGAACGATTTAGTCGAAGGTTGTAAGGTGACGGGGAAAGTACGCTTGCACGGTAAGAATGTGTACAACCCAAGTGTGGATGTTGCCACGCTGCGCCGCCGAGTAGGCATGGTATTCCAGCGCCCAAACCCATTCCCTAAGTCAATTTACGAAAACGTGGTTTACGGTCTTCGTCTACAAGGGGTGAAGAACAGTCGCATGCTAGACGATGCGGTCGAGCGTTCACTACGTTCTGCGGCATTGTGGGATGAAGTAAAAGATCGTCTACATGAAAATGCATTTGGACTTTCTGGCGGTCAGCAACAACGTTTAGTGATTGCTCGCGCCGTCGCGATTGAGCCAGAAGTACTATTATTGGATGAACCAACATCGGCTTTGGATCCAATCTCAACTTTAACTATTGAAGAGCTTATCAACGAGCTCAAGACTCAATATACTGTGGTTATCGTTACCCATAACATGCAACAAGCAGCGCGCGTCAGTGACCACACTGCATTCATTCATATGGGTAAGCTGATTGAATACTCGGATGCGGATTCGATCTTCACTTCTCCAATGAAGAAACAAACCGAAGATTATATCACCGGTCGTTACGGTTAAGCCGCGACCTTTCAAGGATTAAAAGGAAAGCCATGCACTTTGGACGTCACATCTCAGGACAATTTAACGTAGAGCTAGAATCGATTCGTACCCATGTACTTACCATGGGTGGCTTGGTAGAACAGCAGTTGTCGTATGCTATTCAAGCCTTGCACAAGGAAGACATCGAACTGGCGCGTAAAGTTGTGCGTGATGATCACAAAGTTAATGCGATGGAAGTGTCGATTGATGACGCTTGTACTCGCATCATTGCTAAGCGTCAGCCTACAGCAAAAGACTTACGCTTGATCATGGCTATCATTAAGACCATCACAGATCTTGAGCGCATTGGTGATGTTGCAACACGTATTGCCTATGTGGCGATTGAAAGCCCATCATCGAAAGAGCGCCAATTCCAAGTCTCGTTAGAGCCTTTATGTCGTCAAGCAATCCAAATGTTACACCAAGTGCTTGATGCGTTTGCTCGTATGGATGTCGAAGCCGCAGCAGAAGTACACAAGCTTGATGATAAGTTGGATGCGGAATACGAAGCGGTGATTCGTCAGTTGATGACTTACATGATGGAAGACCCGAAAAACATTCCACATATTCTGCAAGTGATGTGGTCGGCGCGAGCCATTGAACGCGTGGGTGACCGTTGCCAAAATATCTGTGAATACATTATCTACTTCGTGAAAGGAAAAGATGTACGCCATCTAGGTGATCAAAGCATCGATGACGTACTGAAGTAAGTCTTAAAGGCGCAAACCAAAGCCTAGAGAAAAGTTAATGGCAGTGTCTGTGTAGGTGTGTGTTTTATCGTTCATGAAAACGTCTAAATCCGCACCTGCTCGAACTGATAATATTGGGTTAACTTGATATACGTAAGCGCCACCAATACTCAATCCGTTCGCATCTCTTCGTTCATTGCGATACGTTCCATCGTACTGCGCTAATCCTAAGCTCGCTTGAAATCCCATCTGTGGTTGATGACCAAATAAGTGTTGAAAGCCAATACGGTAGGCGTCAATGGTTTCATCATAATTACCGCTCTTATAAGTAATCTGAGAGTAATCAAAATACAGCGCATCAAAGCCCGCAATATCGGTCGCCCCCAATTGGATACCTGCCCCTCGAAATGAGCCAATCTTAACTTCTGGAGAGACATAAATACCTGAAGCTTGGACACTAATAGGAGCGAGAATAAGGGCAGCGAGAAAGAATTTGCGTTTCATAGAGTTACCTAAATAAAAGCCTTCCTTGGCTATGAACTTATTGAGTGCAGTTTTTACTTAAAGCTAATTTGAACACCAACGCCGCCAGCAACGTCAGATGAAGAATATTTGCCTGATGATTCATAGTGGAATGTGCCCGACAGGCTTACTTGATCACTTAGACCGTACGCACCACCAATCGCTACTGCTTCTTTACTACCAGAAAAACCCACACCGGCACCGATTGCCAGTTCACCATTGGTTGCATAAGGGCGAGCGTTGGTGACTGCGTGTAGACTTGCGCGAATACCGTCCATTTGTTCTGCTTGTTGGTTTAAGCGGTAGTCGTATTCTGCGGCTAAGCCTTCTAAGTGGTTCAGGCGGTCATCCGTCGGGTTATTTTCAATAGGGTTTGATGGCAGTTGCGGTGTTGGACGCTCTGGGACTTCAGGAATACCGTTGTCTGGTTCAGGAAGCGTTGGGTGCTCTGGTGCTGCTTCGATTGGTGGTGTTGGTGATTGATCTGGATGTGGACGATCTGGCACTCCAGGAACACCGTTATCAACTTCTGGTAGAACAGGTTGCTCTGGCACACCTTGAATTGGGTTGGTTGGAATGCCTGGGTGTGGACGATCCGGGATAACAGCTGCAATTGAGCTGAAAGAAGCAAGAAGGGTGCAAGCAGCGGTCAGCTTTACAATTTTTTTAGTCATGTCTGAACTCTCAATAAGTAAACGAGGGACAGCATCCTTACTGTAAGCAATCGCTTTTTGTCATTTCCCTTAAAAGCAGGGCTATCTTATTGAGAAGTATGGTTTATGACTAAATGGCTATCGTTATCTCAGTGATAATTAAATCTTATCACCCTGTGATTTTAGACCTTGTTGAATAAGCTCTGTTAACCATTTTACTAGTGGGTTATTCCGGTTTCTCACATGCATGTGAGCGTGAATAGACTTCATTTGTGGTTGACCATCAATCGTGACATCAACGGCTCTTAATCCCGGAAATTGCTCTACCGGAAGTAAATTGGAGTGAGGTAAATACATGTCGGTGTGTTTGACGACATCAAGTATTGCAGAGACCATTTCTGAGCGAAAGCCAATGCTGTGTTCAATGCCCATTTCGGTAAGAAGCTCAGATGCGTAACTGAACTTGTCGTTCCAACCTGGGGAAATCAAAGAAGCAATTGGGTATCCGCCAAGATCATGTGGCTCAACATGAGTCTTGGTGATTGGGTGATCTTCACGGACAAAAATACGCCCTTTCAAATCCAGTAGCTTCGGCGTGTAGATCTCTTTATTGGTTAGAAGTAACTCGTAATTTACTCCCATCAGTGTTTCACCTTTCAAGATCTCATCAACCGTGCTGTTCGACCAACCAACTAATTCAAGTTGAGCATTAGGGGCTAACGCTCTCATTTGTTCGAAGAGGAAACCGGGCAAGCAAGTCATTGTGATTGGTGCCAGTGCAATTCGAATTTTGTTGTCCACTTCGGCAGGATCAAACTGATGAGAGCGATTAACTGCGGCAGCTAAACCATCGAGATGGGGGGTAATATCATTGGCAAGAGATTCGGCGAACGGTGTCGGTTCAAGACCAGTTTTGACCTTCACAAACAGCTCATCATCGAAGTGATTACGTAGCTTTTGTAATGCCTGACTGATCGCTGGCTGAGAGACAAACAAGCGCTGTGATGCTTTACGCATGTTTCGCTCTTGCATCAAAACCATAAAGGTCTTGAGCAGATTCAGGTCAAGGGTGTGAAACAGGTCTTTCGCCATGATACATCTCTAATATTTATCAGGAACGAAGGTTTGATCGTCGATAGGCGCACGGACATAACCTTCTTTATTCAACTCTGGCAATTCGATAACTGGATGCTCAAGTTCTTCGTATTCGACTTGACTAAGCAGATGGCTGATACAGTTCAATCGAGCTTTCTTTTTATCATCAGAAGGGACTACCCACCAAGGACAGTTTTTCGTATCTGTGTAGGCAAACATCTTATCTTTTGCCTCTGAATATTCTGCCCAGCGATTGCGTGATTCCAAATCCATTGGGCTGAACTTCCAGCGTTTAATTGGGGTGTTGATGCGTTCTAGAAAGCGCTTTTCTTGCTCTTCATCGGAGACCGAAAACCAGTACTTAATTAAGATGATGCCAGAGCGCTGAAGCATGCGTTCAAACTCCGGGCAAGAACGGAGAAACTCTTCATATTGATCTGGGGTACAAAAGCCCATGACTTTCTCTACGCCGGCACGGTTGTACCAACTGCGGTCAAACAGTACGATTTCTCCAGCAGCAGGCAGGTGTGCCACATAACGCTGGAAGTACCATTGTGTTTTTTCTTTCTCTGTTGGGGCGGGAAGGGCTGCGATACGGCAGACACGAGGGTTGAGTTTTTCAGTGATGCGTTTGATGGTGCCACCTTTGCCAGCGGCGTCACGTCCTTCAAAAAGTACCACGACTTTAAGCCCTTTGTGTTTGACCCACTCTTGGAGCTTAACCAACTCAATTTGCAGTTGTTCTAGTGCTTCTTCGTATTCCTTTTTCTTCAGTTTCGCCATGTTTCCTCCCGTCCTTAGTTATCAATATGTTAGCACTCAATAACCAAAGACGGGATTTGAAAGCTCTTAATTGAGAGCTGTTACCATGTTCGCGATAGCATCGGTGTTGGTGACTGGAATCGAAAAATCATCTATATCGGCAGCGCCCATTTTGCTTTGCTCGGCAATAAAGGTCATGTGACTTGGGCGAGTTGTCTTGCCAGATAAATGCACTTCAGTGACTTTGGCTTGTTCAACGATCTGACCAACATTGTCCGCATTCACACCGGCGCCCGCCATGATCGCAATGCGTCCTTGTGCTTGTTCAACTAAGGTTTTAAGCACATCGATACCTTGCGGTGCCGAAGGCGCAAGACCGGAGGTTAAAATACGTTCACAACCTAAGCTGAACACTTCTTCTAACGCTTTTTCAGCGTCGCGACACTGGTCAAAGGCACGATGGAAGGTCACGCCTAAGCCAAGCGCTTGAGCAAATTCACACAGCGCAGTTGCGTACGGCATATGAATGTTGCCGTCTTGAGTGAGCACGCCGAGTACGACACCATTCAAGCCTGCTTGTTTAGCTGCTTCAATATCCCAACGCATCATTTCGATTTCTTCCTCACTGTAGAAGAAGTCGCCTTGGCGAGGGCGAATCATCGCGTAAACCGGAATAGTAGAGCGTTTAGCGGCTTGCTGCATAAAGCCATAGCTTGGGGTTAAGCCACCCAAAGCAAGTGAAGAGCAGAGTTCGATGCGGGTTGCACCACCGGCAATCGCGTTGTGGAGAGATTCAATGTTATCAATACAGACTTCAAGTTGAGTGTTCACTAGGTTGTCCTGAATTATTGTAATTACAGCAAATACTAGCAGGACGAAAGGGGAGAATCTGTACTGAGACGGAGGGAAATAGAGGTAAACTTTTTGCGTGATGCTTGCCTCTTTTGCTTTTCAAAAATGCAGATAAAAAGAAAGCCCAGAGTGAACTCTGGGCTTTTTTATGACTTTACTTAGACTGATTGGCGTTTGCGGTTTTTCCGCTATAGCTTTTTGCTTTATATATACATCCAACCAACACGCCCGTTGAGCTTGGGCTATGTAGTCTATTACTTGCTTAGGTCGTCTGCGTGCTCAGATAGGAACGCTGCAACACCTTTTGGAGATGCGTCCATACCTGCTTTACCTTCTTCCCATTGTGCAGGACATACTTCGCCGTGCTTCTGGTGGAAGTTTAGTGCATCAACCATGCGTAGCATTTCGTCGATGTTACGACCTAGTGGTAGATCGTTAACTACTTGGTGACGTACAAGACCTTCTTCGTCGATTAGGAAAGAACCACGGAAAGCAACGCCTGCTTCTGGGTGCTCTACATCGTACGCTTTACAGATTTCGTGTTTAACGTCAGCAACTAGAGGGTATTTAACTTGACCGATACCGCCATCTTCGATAGCAGTGTTACGCCATGCGTTGTGAGAGAACTGAGAATCGATAGAAACACCGATTACTTCAACACCTTTAGCTTGGAAATCAGCTAGACGGTTGTCGAATGCGATTAGCTCAGATGGGCAAACGAAAGTGAAATCTAGTGGGTAGAAGAATACTACTGCTTTCTTACCTTTAGTGAATTCTGCAAAGTTGAAGTTTTCAACGATTTCGCCGTTACCTAGAACAGCTGCTGCAGTAAAGTCAGGGGCTTGACGACCTACTAGTACCATTTTTTTGCTCCTAAAAAATTTGGTTTGATCCAAACCTACATTCAGTTATTTAGGTTTGGTCCTTGTTTGTGCGAGACAAACTATAGTACAGATTGTAGTATTGAAAAAAGCGAAATAAATAGATTGAGTTCATCGAAAAAAGCGATAATAACGAAACTATTATCTCGATCACTGGAACAGCAATAGATACAAATAGAATTATGAATAAATGGCCTAGCTTGAAGCAGTTACACTATTTGGTCACTCTGCATGAAACTCGACATTTTAGTGATGCTGCTGAGCGTTGTTTTGTCAGTCAATCTACCTTAAGTAAAGGCATCCAAAACCTTGAAGAGTTGATTGGTTGCCCGCTTTATGAAAAGAAAGATAAAAAAAGCCCATTAGTTTTCACCCAAGCTGGTGAGATGGTGGTGCAACATGGTCGAGAACTGCTCGCTAAAGGGCAAGATCTTGTTGAACTGGGGCGTCTATGCCAAGGCGATGATATGGAAGGGCAGCTTAAAGTAGGCTGTATTCCGACCATTGCTCCGTTCTTATTGTGCGACCTTGTTCAGGAGGTGAACTACCGCTTCCCTCAATTAAACCTTCTATTAAGAGAAGACACGACGACTAACTTACTGCAAGCACTTCGCCACGGTGAGTTGGACGTGTTGATTCTGGCTCTGCCTGTAGAGATAGAAGGAATGGAAAGCCGAGTAGTGGGACAAGACCCGTTCCGCATGGTGATCAGTGCCAATCAAGCGGATTCCGTTCCTGTGCCGATCCGTTATGCAGACTTGCCAGATGAATCCGTCTTCTTATTAGAGAAAGAGCACTGTCTTACAGAGCACGCGGTTTCAGCATGTAAGTTGACGGACAAAGAGAAGATCAACCCATTCACCGCAACCAGTCTTCATACATTGGTGCAAATGGTAGCGAATGGTCTGGGCACCACGTTTATTCCGCAAATGGCGATTGATCATGGTTTGCTACATAACCAGAACTTAGTGGTGATCGACCCTCCTGGTCAGCAAGCGTATCGCGATATTGGTTTGGTTTGGCGTCCGAGTTCGTCAAGATCAAACACTTTCAATCAATTGGCAGAAGTCGTCTCTGAACTGCTTTAGCTATTAGTATTAGCCTGCTACTCCCGATCTAATATCAAAAAGCGCACTAGAAATAGTGCGCTTTTTAGCATTTTATTCTGTGCGTGAACTTTGACTTGTAAAATTTTACAGATGAACTTTCATGAAGCTTTCATAAAATAGTGAAATTTCACAATGTTAATTTTACACAACTGCCTGTGTAACGCGTTTAAGTCGTGTTTAATTTCCTCTTCCTAGCCCTTGTGAATACAAGGATTTTTCTCCTGCCTTACTATTCATACACTTGTTTGAATTCAAAAATAACCTGTAAAATTGATGTAATTTAATTACGTAATAACTTACAAATTGAACTCAAAAATCAAACACTTGTTTGATACCGAATAAAACTTTGAATTTAACGTTTTGTTTACTTGAGGGGTTTCGCTTAAACCTTTGTTGGGTTAGCTTAATTAAAGGCTTGTAAGACTTATGTCTAGATTGAAAAAGCAATTTAGGTTGCGCAAGGTATAGACACAACGAAGCGAAGTGAACACCAAATCGAAGGATGTAATTTGTTGTTCATAACTTACAAATGTAGCTTTAGGCTGACTGCCCAAGATGGATAAAGCACGTTAAGGATGAATGATTATGCTTGCTCAGACAGAACAAAAAACACAACAACTAAAGCAAACCCAAGGCATGCTTGAGGTGAATGGAGTCGTTGCTCCTGAACATCAAGCAATCTTCCCTGTTGAAGCCCAAACCTTTTTATCTCTACTGTGTGAAAAATTTGCCGGACGTGTTGAGCAGTTGCTGGAAGCACGAGAAGAGAAGCAAGCACGTATCGACGCAGGTGAACTGCCAGACTTTCTACCAGAGACACAAGACATTCGTGAAGGAAGCTGGAAGATCCTTGGAATCCCGCAAGATCTGCAAGATCGCCGAGTGGAAATCACTGGACCAACCGATCGCAAGATGGTGATTAACGCACTGAATGCGAATGTAAAAGTGTTCATGGCTGATTTCGAAGACTCGATGTCCCCTGCGTGGAGTAAAGTTCTGGATGGTCAAATTAACCTGCGTGACGCTGTTAATGGCACTATCAGCTACACCAACCCTGGCAATGGTAAACACTATCAGCTGGCAGAAGACCCAGCGGTGTTGATCTGCCGTGTTCGCGGACTGCATCTAAAAGAAAAACACGTAACGTGGCACGGTCAGATCATTCCAGGTGCGCTATTCGATTTCGCTCTGTACTTCTACAACAACTACAAAGCGCTACTGAAAAAGGGAAGTGGTCCTTACTTTTACATTCCAAAACTGCAATCGCATCATGAAGCGAAGTGGTGGAGCGAAGTGTTCCATTTCACCGAAGAGTATTTCGGTTTGGATACTGGCACCATCAAAGCGACAGTGCTGATTGAAACCTTACCAGCCGTATTCGAAATGGATGAGATTCTGTTCTCTCTGAAAGAGCACATCGTTGGTTTGAACTGCGGTCGCTGGGATTACATCTTTAGCTACATCAAAACACTGAAAAACCACCCAGATCGCGTACTTCCGGATCGCCAAGTGGTGACCATGGATAAGCCATTCCTCAACGCTTACTCAAGATTGTTGGTGCGCACTTGTCATAAACGTGGCGCATTTGCGATGGGCGGCATGGCAGCCTTTATTCCGGCTAAAGACCCACAAGAAAACCAAAAAGTGCTGGATAAGATCCACAACGATAAATCACTAGAAGCCAACAACGGTCATGACGGCACTTGGGTTGCTCACCCGGGGTTGGCAGACACCGCAATGGAAGTGTTCAGTGCCACACTGGGGCAGCGCACTAACCAATTGGATGTGAGCCGCTCAGAAGACGCGCCAATCACCGCCGCAGAGTTACTTGAACCGTGCGAGGGTGAACGTTCAGAAGAGGGCATGCGCCATAACATCCGCGTTGCGCTGCAATACATCGAAGCTTGGATCTCTGGCAACGGTTGTGTGCCGATTTACGGACTGATGGAAGACGCAGCAACGGCAGAAATCTCACGCGCCTCTATCTGGCAATGGATTCAACACGGCAAGTCGCTCGATAACGGATTGAAGGTCACTAAAGAGCTGTTCGAACTCTACCTGAAAGAAGAGATTGAAGTCGTGAAGCAAGAAATTGGCGAGCAGCGTTACCAAGCAGGTCGATTTGAAGAAGCGGCAGACTTGATGGCAAGGCTCACCACGAGTGATGAACTGACCAACTTTTTAACCATTCCAGGTTACGACTACTTGGATTAACCCAAAGATTTAGAACACTCAATTTATTTAACTAATACATGTTTATTTAACCAATACGTGAAGGATTCGAGGCAGATAAGGATGTACTGCCTGAGAACGGAAAACTCAACGCACATGCACAAGTGCACATTATAAGAGGGATAGACCAATGACTAACTTAACTCGCCGCCAACAAATTGAAGCTCTGGAAAAAGATTGGGCAACCAACCCACGCTGGAAAAACGTAAAGCGTACTTATACAGCAGAAGAAGTAGTAGAACTGCGTGGTTCTATGGTGCCTGCGAACACAATCGCACAACGTGGTGCTGACAAACTTTGGTCACTGGTCAACGGTAGCTCAAAGAAAGGCTACGTAAACTGCCTTGGTGCACTGACAGGTGGTCAAGCTGTACAGCAAGCAAAAGCGGGTATTGAAGCGATTTACCTGTCAGGTTGGCAGGTAGCGGCGGACAACAACACCGCTTCGACGATGTACCCAGACCAATCTCTGTACCCAGTAGATTCTGTACCGTCGGTAGTAAAACGCATCAATAACTCATTCCGTCGTGCAGACCAAATTCAGTGGTCTGCAGGTAAGTCACCAGAAGACGAAGGCGGTATTGATTACTTCCTACCAATCGTAGCGGATGCTGAAGCAGGCTTTGGTGGTGTATTGAACGCTTACGAGCTAATGAAATCGATGATCGACGCAGGTGCGGCAGGTGTTCACTTTGAGGACCAACTGGCATCCGTGAAGAAGTGTGGTCACATGGGCGGTAAAGTACTGGTTCCAACTCAAGAAGCAGTGCAAAAACTGGTAGCAGCTCGTCTTGCTGCGGACGTTGCTGGCACGACAACGCTGGTAATCGCACGTACCGATGCAAACGCAGCAGACCTACTAACGTCTGATTGTGACCCATACGATAAAGACTTCATCGAAGGCGAGCGTACTCAAGAAGGTTTCTACCGTGTACGTGCAGGTATCGACCAAGCTATCTCGCGTGGTCTGGCTTATGCGCCATATGCGGATCTTATTTGGTGTGAGACAGCAACGCCATGTCTAGAAGAAGCACGCAAGTTTGCAGAAGCGATTCATGCAGAGTACCCAGACCAACTGTTGGCATACAACTGTTCGCCTTCATTCAACTGGGAGAAGAACCTAGACGCAGAAACTATTGCTAAGTTCCAACAAGAGCTGGCTAACATGGGCTACAAGTACCAGTTCATTACGTTAGCAGGTATCCACAACATGTGGTTCAACATGTTCGAATTGGCACACGCTTATGCTCAAGGCGAAGGTATGCGTCATTATGTTGAGAAGGTTCAACGTCCTGAGTTTGAAGCGGCAGAAAAAGGTTACACGTTCGTAGCGCACCAACAAGAAGTTGGTACGGGCTACTTCGATAGAATGACCAATACAATCCAAGGTGGTAACTCATCAGTGACAGCACTGACAGGTTCTACTGAAGAAGACCAATTTTAATCATCATAGAGTCGACTATTACTACGTTAGTAATGACATCTTTGAGCGGCGATTGAGCCGCTCTTTTTTTGTCTACGATTCGAGAAAAACGTAGTGGCGTATTAATCCGCTTCGATTTCTTCCGGCTCGGTTTCTTCTTGCAGCTCTAACAAGTTAATTGCAATAGTCACAAAGTCTGTATCAGTGATGATGCCGACCAAGTGACCTTTATTGACCACTGGCAAACAGCCGACTTTATGCTTTTGCATATAGATTGCGCTTTCCTTTAAACCTGCCCTTGGTTCGGCAGTCATGATGTTGGTGTGCATCATTTGGTAAAGCGGAGTATCGAGGGTAAAAGATTGTTCTGCCTCATCTGGGTGCAAGCAGGATTCTTGTGCGGCAAGAATATCGCGTTGAGTCACCAAGCCTTTTAAGTGTTTATTGGCATCAACAACCGGAATATGTCGAATATCAAGCGCGTCCATCATACTTTTTGCGTCACGTAATGTGTGCTCACGCAGCAAGGTATGAGGGTTGCGAGTCATCATGTCTTCAACCTTGATCATAGAGACCTCCAGCGGCATTGTCCTTCTCTTAAATATAGAGAATATTTTGCTGTATATCTGGGAGCTAACTCGTTTTTCACTAATAAAATAATACGATTAGATGGAGATCAATCAGAGGTGAAAATGGACTGGTGTTTTCCATAAATCCAGCTACTCATTTAGGGCGATGTTAGGATGTAAGCGCTATCATAAATAACCAAAGCTAAGGCGTTGAAACCTTAGCTTTGGTTACTCTTAACGTTGCTTGAAATGCACACAGATAAGACCATACGCTTTCGCATCGACACAGCGACCAATGTAGTGTTTACCAGGTACGTTCACAGCGCAGTGGCGAGGGACTTGTTTTAAGGCACAAGCTTGTTGCTGAGCTCGAAACAAATCTGTTCTCTCATCGCCAAAACTGCTGACAGAAAACAACAATATTGAAGCACTTAAAGTGGCTAGAAAGATCTTCATACTTACCTCAATTTATCATCAAAGAGCGTATCGCTCACTCTCAATATAGTCGCCCTTATCCCTATTGATAAGTTTGTTTTTAATTGGTAATTGCAGGGTGGAAACTCAATGCGAGTCAGTTTGCACTTTTGACTGATAAGGTGTGTAGACCGCAGTTAATCCAATGAATTGAATCGCACATTTTTACTTGCTTGATTTTCCAAGATAAGCCTGTGGAAGAAGATACGCTCAGGCTTACCAGATTGAAGATAACAACCTAAATGAAACGAACAACGTGTAACAAACTCATTGCGCTGACAGTAGCGGCATTCAGCATGCAATCTGCTCAGGCAATTGTGCTAGGAGATGAGCAAACCGACCCGGTAGATCGCGTGACTTTACGAGCAAGTAACATGGCAGAGTTCCCGTTGTGTGGCGGCACTATGCTGACTGAACGATGGGTGTTGACTGCGGCACACTGTGTGGTGATGGGGCAGGGAACCAACGAAGCGAGCTACTATGTGACTCCGCCGGGAGAACTGTCGGTGAATGCCAACGTTTATGAACTTAACTCTGCTGGGCTGGATAACTTCTATCCTGTGTCTCACGTTGTGGTTCACCCCGACTACACGCGGATTTCAAAGGCTGAGATTGACAGCAATGGCAATGTGAAACCTATCCAAACGGGTTTAGACTCAGACATCGCGTTATTGTATCTCACACGCCCAGTAGCAAATGCACGCTTTGCTGACTTAGCGAATAAAACTGATATGGAGAATATCGAAGCGCGTCTGGCAGCGGATTGGAACGATAACGACCTGACCAATCAACGTGTCGAAAACGTGCAAGTATTTGGGTGGGGAACCACTCAGCCGGATGCATCTGAACCTTCCAATACGCTCAAAACTACCATCAGTACATTTTTACCTATCGATAAATGTTATGAGCGTTTAGAAATTGGCAGCAGTTTTCCGGGGATCATTGATTCCAGAGAGAACCAAACCAAAATCTGTACACTACCAACGAAAAACCGAGTGTTAGAACCGGATAGCCATACTCAGTATGGCAACTCCGCGTGTAAAGGTGATAGTGGTGGTCCGCTGGTGGATGTGGCGACGGGCAAACAGATTGGAATTGTTAGTGGTGCGCCTCTTATTCTGCCTACGTGTGGCTCTTTGACGATCCCAAGCTTCTACACCAAAGTGAGCCAATATTACGATTGGGTGCAGTCTTACATCACCGCCGGTGGCCCACCGAGCAGTTACATCATTGAGCCGAATTTCATCAAAGAAGCGAATAGTGGAAGTGGTGGTGGGGAAGAGGAGTGCCACGATGGCATTGCGACCAACAATTGTGATTTCAGAGGTTCTGAGGACGACGGTGGTAGCCTAGGCGCTTGGCTATTCGGCTTATTGGTTCCACTGGTGTGGGCGCGCCGACGCAAAAGTTAAACGATCAACGACTGATAAACATTTTAAAAAGCAGCGAACTTCGCTGCTTTTTTTATGAGCGTCTGTTTTGCGTCTTTCACGTTTTATTACACTCTTGGTGAAAGCTTTTACAGTCAATCTAGGGGGATTTGCTTGCTATTGCAGCATGTAAACATATACTAGTCTGCTGCGAAAAACTCGTCGCAATTTTATCGTCGTCTTTGACGTGATTTGACCAATAGATAAGACAAGTAACATGCAAGTATCAGATTTCCATTTCGACCTTCCAGATGAACTCATCGCTCGCTACCCTCAACCAGAGCGTACCGCTAGCCGACTGCTGCAAATGGACGGCAATACTGGTGAACTTATTGATGGCACGTTTACCGATGTGCTGGAGCAGGTTCAAGCCGGTGACCTAGTGGTTTTCAACAATACTCGCGTTATTCCTGCGCGTTTGTTTGGTCGTAAAGAATCAGGCGGTAAGCTAGAAGTGTTAGTGGAGCGCATGCTCGACGAGAAAAGCATTCTGGCACACGTTCGTTGTTCGAAATCGCCAAAACCAGGTACAACGATCTTTGTTGGTGAAAACGATGAATACTCAGCACAAATGGTCGCTCGTCATGATGCACTGTTTGAACTGAAATTTAATTCTGATAACACGGTACTAGAGATTCTGGAAGAAATTGGTCACATGCCACTTCCTCCATACATCGACCGTCCAGATGAAGACGCGGATAAAGAGCGTTACCAAACGGTTTATAACCAAAAGCCTGGTGCGGTTGCTGCGCCAACGGCGGGTCTTCACTTTGATGATGTTCTGCTTGAAAAAATCAAAGCGAAAGGCGCTGAGCTAGCATACGTTACTTTGCATGTGGGAGCGGGTACGTTCCAGCCAGTTAAAGTGGATGACATTAATGATCACCACATGCACGCAGAATACGTTGAAGTACCACAAGACGTAGTGGATGCGATTAACGCAACTAAGGCGCGCGGTGGTCGCATCATCGCTGTAGGTACAACGTCTGTTCGCTCACTAGAAAGTGCAGCGCAAGACGCGCTTAAGAAAGGCACAGAACTGGTTCCATTCTTTGGCGATACTGAAATCTTTATCTACCCTGGTTACGAGTACCAGATGGTGGATTGCTTGATCACCAACTTCCACTTACCTGAATCAACCCTGATCATGTTGGTAAGTGCGTTTGCAGGTTACGAGAACACCATGAATGCTTACAAGCACGCGGTGGAAAACAAATACCGTTTCTTCTCGTACGGTGATTCAATGTTTATTAAAAAGAAGACTGCATAATGTTTTGACCCTTTTCTAGCCCTCCTCTCAAAAAAGGGGGAGGCTAGGAGGGGGAGAAAGTTAACGATTTACGAGTGCTAGCAGTAAGCTAGGAAATAAAGTGGAATCTCTGCTTTGTCTCTCGCACGGAAAAGCGACCGCTCCTTAAAATAGGGTTTACCACCCTGGATACATAGTCAGACTGTTTCTCTGACACCCGGAGGCATCGTGAAATTAAAATTCGATCTTAAGAAGAAAAACGGCAATGCACGTCGTGGTCAATTGACTTTCGAACGTGGCACTGTTCAAACTCCTGCGTTCATGCCAGTAGGTACTTACGGTACCGTTAAAGGCATGACACCAGAAGAAGTGAAAGGTACTGGTGCAGAAATCCTGCTAGGTAACACTTTCCACCTATGGCTACGTCCTGGTCAAGAAGTGATGAAAATGCACGGTGACCTGCACGATTTCATGAACTGGCACGGTCCTATTCTTACCGATTCAGGCGGTTTCCAAGTATTCAGTCTAGGAAAAATGCGTAAGATCACTGAGAAAGGTGTTCACTTCCGTAGCCCTGTAAACGGTGACAAGATTTTCATGGACGCGGAAAAGTCGATGGAAATCCAAAAAGACCTAGGTTCTGACATCGTAATGATCTTCGACGAGTGTACACCATACCCGGCGACACACAACGAAGCGAAAAAATCGATGGAAATGTCACTACGCTGGGCACAACGCTCACGTGATCACTTCAACAAACTAGAAAACCCGAACAACCTATTTGGTATCGTTCAAGGTGGTGTTTACGAAGATCTACGTGATGTGTCTATCAAAGGTCTGACAGAAATCGGCTTTGATGGTTACGCAGTTGGTGGTCTTGCAGTAGGCGAACCGAAAGAAGACATGCACCGTATTCTTGAGCACACATGTCCACAACTTCCAGAAGATAAGCCTCGTTACCTAATGGGTGTAGGTAAACCGGAAGATTTGGTTGAAGGTGTTCGTCGTGGTATCGACATGTTTGACTGTGTAATGCCAACGCGTAACGCGCGTAATGGTCACCTATTTGTGACTGGTGGTGTGATCAAGATCCGTAATGCGAAACATAAAACGGATACAACTCCGCTAGATCCGCATTGCGACTGTTACACTTGTCAGCACTACAGCAAATCGTACCTTCACCACCTAGAGCGTTGTAACGAAATCCTAGGTGCTCGTCTGAACACTATCCACAACCTACGCTACTACCAGCGTCTGATGGAAAGCATTCGTAAGGCGATTGATGAAGATCGTTTCGATGAGTTTGTTACTGAATTCTATGAGCGTCGTGGTCGTGAAGTGCCACCGCTTGCAAAAGAGCAGTAATTGACAGATTAAAAGAATTAAAGCCTTTGGCATGTTGCCAGAGGCTTTTGCTAATAAAGTAGGCTAACGTACGTTATTTTTGAGAAGGTGATCTCTATTACTTAATCTCAAACTTGAATCTAAATTACGAAAGCCCAACTTGTTGGATTATCAATAAAATATAATGAGGATGTTTTAATGTTTATTTCTCAAGCTCACGCAGCAGCAGAAGGCGCACCAGCAGGCGGCGGTTTTGAAATGCTAATCATGCTAGGCATGTTCGCGGTGATCTTCTACTTCATGATCTACCGTCCGCAATCTAAGCGTGTTAAAGAACACAAGAACCTAATGTCTTCTATGGGCAAAGGTGATGAAGTTCTAACAAGCGGCGGTCTAGTGGGTAAAATCACTAAGATTGCTGAAGACAACGATTTCATTTCAATTGAGCTAAACGCAAACAATGAAGTTGTAATCAAGAAAGACTTCGTAACTGCAGTGCTACCAAAAGGTACGCTGAAGTCTCTATAAAACAGCTAAAGGATCCTCGCTGTGCTAAACCGTTATCCATTATGGAAGTACTTGATGGTATTTTTTGCCATCATCACCGCTGCGTTGTACGCACTTCCAAATATCTACGGTGAAGATCCGGCTATTCAAGTTACAGGGGCGCGTGGCGCCTCTGTAGATATGTCAACGCTGGATGCTGTCACCAAAGCTCTTGATAAAGAGCATCTCTCTCATAAATCCATTGCTCTCGAGAATGGATCAATCCTTGTTCGTTTCAATGACACTGACACTCAAATCAGTGCCCGCGATATCATCAGCGAAGCGCTTGGCAAAGATAAAATTGTTGCACTAAACCTTGCTCCATCTACGCCAGATTGGCTAGAAGCAATCGGTGCGTCGCCACTTAAGCTAGGTCTTGACCTGCGCGGTGGTGTTCACTTCCTAATGGAAGTTGACATGGACGCGGCGATGGAGAAGTTGGTTGGTCAACAAGAAGAAGCTTTCCGTAGCGAACTTCGTGAAGCTAAGATCCGTTACCGTGCAATCCGTCCTTCTGGTACAGAAGGTGTGGAAGTACTGCTACGTAATGAGGAGCAGCTAGCGGAAGCGAAAGCAACGCTAGAAAAGAATCACCCAGACATGAACTTTGTCGACTCTGATTCTAATGGTCGTTACGCGTTGATTGCCACCTTTACCGAGCAACGTTTACAAGAGATACGTAACTACGCAGTTGAACAAAACATCACGATTCTTCGTAACCGTGTTAACGAACTGGGTGTTGCTGAACCATTGGTTCAACGTCAAGGTGCTAGCCGCATCGTAGTTGAGCTACCAGGTGTTCAAGACACAGCTCGTGCGAAGGAAATTCTAGGTGCTACTGCAACACTAGAGTTCCGCGAAGTTGACGATAAAGCTGACCTATCAGCGGCGGCAAATGGTCGCGCGCCAGCAGGTAGCGAAATCAAGATGGACCGTGATGGTCGCCCAGTTGTGCTTAAGAAGCGCGTTATTCTTGGTGGTCAAAGCATCACGGATGCAAGTTCAAGTGTTGATGAATACGGTCGCCCACAAGTTAACATCTCGCTAGACAGCGAAGGTGGCAACAAAATGTCCGCGTTCTCTAAGAAGAACATCGGTAAGCTAATGGCTACCGTGTTTGCAGAATACAAAGACAGTGGTCGTCGTACGCCTGAAGGCAAAGTTATCCTTGATAAGCATGAAGAAGTTATCAACCAAGCAACGATTCAATCGGCTCTTGGTCGTAACTTCCGTATCACGGGTATCGACTCTGCAGCAGAAGCGCACAACCTAGCACTTCTACTTCGTGCTGGTGCACTAATCGCACCGATCTCTATCGTTGAAGAACGTACCATTGGTCCATCAATGGGTCAGCAAAACATCGATATGGGTATCCAAGCATGTATCTGGGGTATGGTTGCGGTAATGCTGTTTACGCTGCTTTACTACCGTGGTTTTGGTCTGATTGCTAACATTGCATTGATGGCAAACTTGGTTCTTATCATTGGTGTAATGTCGATGATTCCAGGCGCTACCATGACGTTGCCAGGTATTGCCGGTATCGTCTTAACCGTCGGTATGGCGGTCGATGCGAACGTGCTGATATTCGAGCGTATCCGTGAAGAGCTTCGAGATGGACGCAGTCCTCAGCAAGCGATCCACCAAGGTTACGCAAACGCATTCAGTACCATTGCCGATGCGAACATCACAACGCTTATCACTGCAATCATTCTATTTGCAGTGGGTACAGGCGCAGTGAAGGGCTTCGCGGTAACACTATCTATCGGTATCTTAACTTCAATGTTCACCGCTATTGTGGGTACACGTTGTATCGTGAACCTGATTTACGGTGGCAAACGCGTTGATAAACTGTCGATCTAAGGCTGGGAATTAATATGTTTCAAATTCTAAAAGCAGAAAACACGATCGGCTTTATGCGTTGGTCGAAAGTCGCGTTCGTATTTTCCATCTTTATGATCGCTGCCTCTATCTTCACGCTATCAACCAAATGGTTGAACTGGGGTCTAGACTTTACTGGTGGTACGCTAATCGAGGTAGGTTTTGAACAACCTGCAAACCTTGAAGAAATTCGTGCAGCACTAGATTCAAAAGGCTTCGGCGATGCGACAGTTCAAAACTTCGGTAGTGCTCGTGAAGTGATGGTTCGTCTTCGTCCACGTGACGACGTTTCAGGTGAAACGCTAGGCAACCAAATCATTGGTGCGATCAAAGAAGGTACTGGCGAAAGCGTAGAAATGCGTCGTATTGAATTCGTAGGTCCAAACGTTGGTGATGAGCTAACAGAAGCGGGTGGTCTGGCGATCCTTGTATCGCTAATCTGTATCCTGATCTACGTATCAATGCGATTTGAATGGCGTCTAGCGGCTGGTGCGGTAATGGCACTGGCACACGATATCATCATCACGCTGGGTGTATTCTCATTCCTACAAATCGAAGTTGACCTTACCATCGTAGCGGCGCTACTAACGGTAGTCGGTTACTCGCTCAATGATACCATTGTTGTATTCGACCGGATTCGTGAAAACTTCCGTAAGATGCGTAAGGGTGAACCTTCGGACATCATGGACGCTTCAATTACTCAAACATTGAGCCGTACTTTGATTACGTCTGGTACGACGTTGTTCGTGGTAATTGCACTGTTCATGCAAGGTGGTGCGATGATTCACGGCTTTGCAACAGCGCTATTACTAGGTATCACTGTTGGTACTTACTCTTCTATCTACGTAGCATCAGCGCTAGCGCTAAAACTGGGCATCCAGAAAGAGCACTTGATGCCACCTCAAGTAGAAAAAGAAGGTGCAGAGTTCGACGAGATGCCATAAGGCAGATTGAGAACCGAAAACAAAAACCGCTGAGCAGTCAGCGGTTTTTTTATGCTTGATAGATTTGATTGTTTCACTTTTCTTTGAAGTATTTCCAGCTTGAATTGTAGTTTTTTGATTGAGTTGAATATCGGAAGTATGTTCAACAATTTCGGGGGGAAATAATGTCAAGGCAAGCTGAAATAAAAGTACAGTTACTGAAGTTTGTAGAGATTTCTTACAAACACTATAAAGGCGTTACCACCAAGCTAGTTACTGGGCAGGTAAATGTCCGAGAGCTTTTAGAGCAGTGCGAGTGGGGGCTTTGTAAGTACAGATTTAAGCCGAGTAAAATTGATCAAGCGTTCCGTGAAGCTGGGGTTTAGTTGATTATGCTAAATAGAATTCTACCTATTCCGGTTTTACTCAGTGTTTCAGGACCCTGCATAGCAAGTCCACTCCACGATACTTGCCTTGATATACGCAATAATTTATACAAGATGCAGTATATCGAGGTGGTAGAAGCTATGGCAGGACCAAACCTATCGATTGAAGAGCTAAATAGTATTAAATCTCACCCAATAAAATTTGGTCATCAATTTCCATTTTTATCATCCATTCCATCAAGTTTGGTTACGGAGCTGTCTTACTTTGAAGCATACAGTGAGGCTGGAGGCGTTGGGTGTCTTTCCGTTAACGGATTTGGAGATGTATACCAGCCAGTCACGGTTTCGTTGCAGTTTCTAATGAAGGAACAAGTATGGAAGGTTAAGCACGTAAAAATAGACCACTTACCTGACTACGATCGTTTCTATAAACAGGCAGATTGTTCGATATAAAAAAGCCCCGCTCAATGAGCGGGGCTATTCAAAAGTCATCAGCGTGACGGGCTTAGTATGACTTCAGAATCTTACTTAAGGATCGCGCTGTTGCCGTTTTCGCGAACGTGCTTAAGGATAGATTTCACGCCACGAGCACTAGAAGCAACAATGTTACCAGACTTCATGTAGTCAGTACCGCCAGCGAAGTCAGTTAGGATTGCGCCAGCTTCACGAGCGATAAGCTCACCTGCAGCCATCTGCCAAGGTTTTAGACCTAGCTCAAAGTAACCATCTACACGACCAGCTGCCACATAACATAGGTCAAGAGCAGAACAACCGCTACGACGGAAGTCAGCACACTCAGTGAATAGAGAACCTACGATCTTGATGTAAGACTCAGAGTGTTGCTTCTGTTTGAATGGGAAACCAGTCGCAAGAACAGTACCGTGTAGGTCTTTAAGTTGAGTAACACGGATACGAGCGTTGTTTAGCTGAGCGCCAGCACCGCGTTGTGCAGTGAATAGCTCGTTTTGCATTGGATCGTATACACAAGCCACTTCAGTTTTACCTTTGAAGCGAACCGCGATAGATACTGCGAAAGTTGGGTAACCTTTTACAAAGTTATTAGTGCCATCCATTGGGTCGATGATCCATTGTACGTCTTTATCTTTACCTTCGATAAGACCAGCTTCTTCAGCAACGATGCAGTGCTCTGGGTAAGAGTGCTTGATAGTATCGATGATGATAGCTTCTGCTTCTTTGTCTACATTAGTAACAAAGTCATTAGTGCCTTTTAGCGTAGATTCAATTTTATCTGTGTTTTCTAATGATTTAGCAATGTGATTGCCTGCCTTTCGCGCAGCGCGAATAGCAATGTTTAGCATTGGATGCATACGAATTTCCCAACGGATGTTAAAGAACAATTTAAAGCGGCGGCGAGTATACCAGAGTCAAACGAAAAGGGAAGTGGTTATTTTTTGTGCGCAAGCAAAACGAGTTGTGATAGCTATGTCGATAGAGAAGAAAACAATTGATGAGAATGCGAATAGAAGCCCGCTTCACTCTAGGGTGTATTAGAAAATTATGATAATATCCCTCGGTTTTAATTCAGGTAGCAAACACAGATGTTGGATCAAGTAAAAATCGTACTCGTCGGAACTTCTCATTCAGGCAACATTGGCTCGGCAGCTCGAGCAATGAAAGTCATGGGTTTAAGCCAACTAGTATTGGTTGAGCCGCAATGTGAAGTCGATGATCAAACCCTTGCGCTTGCTGCTGGTGCTGGTGATATTGCTCAAAATGCCACTGTAGTAAGTACGCTTGAAGAAGCCATTGAAGATTGTGGTCTTGTTGTGGGTTCAAGTGCTCGCTCACGTACACTTGAATGGCCAATGCTTGAGCCACGTGAGTGTGGAGAAAAGTTTGCAGTTGAAGGGCAAAAGCACCCAGTTGCATTGGTCTTTGGTCGAGAAAGAACCGGTCTAACGAATGATGAACTGCAAAAGTGTCACTATCATGTTTGCATTCCTGCTAACCCTGAATACAGTTCGCTTAACTTAGCGATGGCCGTCCAAACGTTGAGCTATGAAGTTCGCGTTGCACACCTCAACCTAGAGCAAAGCCAATACGCCCCAAGTGAGCCTGAAGAGTATCCACGTCATAAAGAGCTAGAAATGTTCTTTGAGCACCTTGAAAAGGTGATGGTTGATACCCAATTTATCAACAAAGAACAGCCGGGTCAGGTGATGAACAAGCTGCGTCGTTTGTACTCACGTGCACGACCAGAGGCGCAAGAGTTGAATATTCTGCGCGGTGTTTTGACGGCGATCGAAAAGAAACTCTGAACAAATAATAACCACTTTAGGTGTAAGGATGAATACCTGACTAAAATAGTCAAATAAATACTTGACCGTTTTAGTCAGGTATGGAAAAATCCTAATCATTACAAACCATGTGGATACGGTGTGGTATGAAACTTACATCTAAAGGAAGATATGCGGTGACAGCCATGCTGGATGTGGCACTGCATTCGCAACAAAACCCAGTACCTCTTGCAGATATCTCAGAGCGTCAAGGGATCTCGCTCTCATACTTAGAGCAGCTTTTTTCAAAATTGCGTAAAGCAGGTCTTGTAGCCAGCGTTCGTGGTCCTGGTGGTGGTTACCGACTTGGAGCAGACGCGCACAGCATTGCCATTGGCACTGTGATTGCCGCGGTTGATGAGTCAGTAGACGCAACCAAATGCCAAGGCAAAGGCGATTGCCAGGGTGGTACTCGTTGCTTAACTCACACCCTATGGCGTGACCTGAGCTCTCGTATTAGTGACTTCTTGAATAACATTACGCTCGGTGAGCTAATGACAGACAATGAAGTTTTAGAAATTTCTGATCGTCAGGACATTGATCTGGCGGTAACTCATGGGCTTTCAAACAAAAATACAACCGCCGCGCCCATCGGTGTAAACGTCCGCTCTTAGCGGTCAGCATTTTACATTGGAGTAGAGAATGAAACTGCCGATTTATCTTGATTATTCCGCTACATGTCCAGTAGATCCTCGTGTTGCTGAAAAAATGGTTCAGTACATGACAATGGATGGCACATTTGGCAACCCAGCTTCGCGTTCGCACCGTTACGGCTGGCAGGCAGAAGAAGCTGTAGATACTGCTCGTGAGCAAATTGCTGACCTTCTAAATGCAGATCCTCGCGAAATCGTATTCACATCTGGTGCGACAGAGTCTGACAACCTTGCTATCAAAGGTGCAGCACATTTTTACTCTAAGAAGGGTAAACACGTAATCACTTGTAAAACAGAGCATAAAGCGGTTCTTGACCCATGTCGTCAACTAGAACGCGAAGGCTTTGAAGTGACTTACCTAGAGCCAGAATCAAACGGTCTGATCGATCTAAACAAACTTCAAGCAGCGATGCGAGAAGACACTGTTTTGGTATCAATCATGCATGTTAACAACGAGATTGGTGTAATCCAAGACATCGCTGCAATCGGCGAACTATGTCGTGAACGTAAGATTGTGTTCCACGTGGATGCGGCACAGTCTGCGGGCAAACTGCCAATCGATGTTCAAGAATTGAAAGTTGACCTAATTTCACTGTCTGCGCACAAAGTATACGGTCCTAAAGGCATTGGCGCACTTTACGTACGTCGTAAGCCTCGTATCCGTCTGGAAGCGCAAATGCACGGTGGTGGTCATGAGCGTGGTTTCCGTTCGGGTACACTTCCAACTCACCAAATCGTGGGTATGGGTGAAGCGTTCCGTGTAGCGAAGGAAGACATGCAAAAAGATTACGATCACGCGCTAGCACTTCGTAACCGTCTTCTAGATGGCGTTAAAGATCTAGAAGCAGTAACGGTGAACGGTGATCTTGAACAGCGTGTTCCACACAACCTAAACGTGAGCTTTGCATTCGTAGAAGGTGAATCTCTACTGATGTCACTGAAAGACCTAGCAGTCTCTTCTGGTAGTGCTTGTACATCAGCGAGCCTAGAGCCATCTTACGTTCTTCGTGCACTTGGTCTAGACGACGAATTGGCGCACAGCTCAGTACGTTTCTCATTTGGTCGTTTCACGACTGAAGCAGAAATTGATTACGCAATTGAACAAATCCGCGTTGCAGTGACTAAGCTACGCGACATGTCTCCTCTATGGGATATGTACAAGGAAGGGGTTGATCTGAGCACTGTTGAATGGGCTCACCATTAATCTCACGGACTGAATAGAGGATTCGAGGTAATTTATCATGGCATACAGCGAAAAAGTAATTGATCACTACGAGAACCCACGTAACGTTGGTTCGTTCGATAAAGAAGACCCATCAGTAGGCAGCGGCATGGTTGGCGCACCAGCTTGTGGTGACGTAATGAAGCTTCAAATCAAAGTGACGCCAGAAGGCATCATTGAAGACGCGAAATTCAAAACATACGGTTGTGGTAGTGCAATCGCTTCAAGCTCACTAGTAACTGAGTGGGTAAAAGGCAAGTCTATCGACGAAGCGGCATCTATCAAAAACTCTGAGATTGCAGAAGAGCTAGAGCTTCCACCAGTGAAAGTTCACTGCTCAATCCTTGCGGAAGACGCAATCAAAGCAGCGGTTGCTGACTACAAGAAAAAACACCAGGAATAATTATTCCGTATATAATGGGAGCCCTTGAAATGCTCCCATTCCAAAACGTAATTTAGACAGACTAAGGTGCAGTATGGCCATCACAATGACAGAATCAGCGGCAAGTCGCGTAAAAGCATTCCTAGATAACCGAGGTAAAGGTATCGGTTTGCGTCTTGGAGTGAAGACGACAGGCTGTTCCGGCATGGCTTACGTTCTTGAGTTTGTTGATGATCTAAACGAAGAAGATGAAGTTTTTGAACTGTCGGATGTAAAGATCATCATTGATAAGAAAAGCCTAGTATACCTAGACGGTACTGAGCTGGATTACGTTAAGGAAGGGTTGAATGAAGGTTTTGAATTCAACAACCCTAACGCGAAAAGTGAATGTGGTTGTGGTGAAAGCTTCAACGTCTAATTGACTGTCCTTCTGGGCAAGCGAGTCCAGAAGGCTTTACTAGGACCCGATCTTAATGAATCACTTTGAATTATTTGGGCTACCAAGTCAGTTTCAGCTGGATGGTAGCCTTCTTTCTTCTCAGTTCCGAGAACTACAAAAACGCTTCCACCCAGACAACTTTGCGACTGCCTCAGAGCGTGATCGCTTGATGGCTGTTCAAAAAGCAGCGCAAATCAACGATGCGTATCAAATACTTAAGCATCCAATCTCTCGCGCTGAATACATATTGGCAGAAAACGGCACAGAAATTCGTGGTGAGCAACAAACCATGCAAGACCCGATGTTCCTAATGGAACAAATGGAACTGCGTGAAGAACTGGAAGACATTGCTGACAGCTCTGATCCTGAATCAGCGCTTTTTGACTTCGATTCTAAGGTCAGCAAAATGTACAAACAGCATTTGGCGAGTGTAGAACAAGAACTTGACCAAGGTCTTTGGGCGGAAGCTGCAGACCGAGTTCGTAAACTCAAATTCATTGCCAAGCTAAAGAACGAAATTGAACTGGTTGAAGACAAGCTCCTCGGCTAGTTAGCGCGACAAGGACCCATCATGGCATTACTTCAAATCGCAGAACCGGGCCAAAGCTCGGCACCTCATGAGCACAAGTTAGCAGCGGGTATCGACTTAGGTACTACCAACTCTTTGGTTGCGTCTGTTCGCAGCGGTGACGCAAACACACTGAAAGACGATCAAGGTCGTAGCATTTTGCCTTCTGTGGTGAACTACGCAGAGGACTCGGCTTTAGTTGGTTACGAGGCAAAAGCAAAAGCAGAGCAAGAACCAGAAAACACCATTATTTCGGTAAAACGTCTGATTGGTCGTTCACTAAAAGACATTCAAGCTCGCTACCCATCTTTGCCTTACCAATTTAAAGAAAGCGACAACGGTCTGCCTATTTTGCAAACTGCACAAGGTGACAAGAACCCGATTGAAGTGTCTGCCGATATTCTTAAAGCACTAGGAAAACGTGCAGAAGAGACACTCGGCGGCGAGTTAGCTGGCGTGGTTATTACTGTTCCTGCTTACTTTGATGATGCTCAACGTGCTGGTACAAAAGATGCGGCGAAATTGGCGGGGCTTCATGTGCTACGTCTGCTTAACGAGCCGACAGCTGCAGCGATCGCTTACGGCCTAGACTCTGGTCAAGAGGGCGTGATTGCGGTTTACGATCTAGGTGGCGGTACGTTCGATATCTCCATCCTACGTTTGTCAAAAGGCGTATTTGAAGTATTAGCGACAGGTGGTGATTCTGCGCTAGGCGGTGATGATTTTGACCACCTATTAGCGGATTACCTAATGGAGCAAGCTGGTCTAGAAGCGCCGCTTTCTGCTGAGAAAAACCGTGCACTACTGAACATTGCAACAGCAACTAAGATTGCTTTCTCTGAGCAAGACAGTGTTGATGTTGATGTATTTGGTTGGAAAGGTTCTGTGACTCGCGAGCAGTTCGAAGATCTGATTCGTCCGCTAGTGAAGAAAACCCTGATGTCTTGCCGTCGTGCATTGAAAGATGCGGATGTGGATGCGGAAGACGTACTTGAAGCGGTTATGGTTGGCGGTTCAACTCGCACATTGCTTGTTCGTGAAATGGTAGGCGAATTCTTCGGTCGTACACCACTGACAAGCATTAACCCAGATGAAGTTGTTGCAATCGGCGCGGGTATTCAAGCAGATATCCTAGCGGGTAACAAACCTGACTCTGAGATGCTGCTTCTGGACGTTATTCCTTTATCTCTTGGTATTGAAACCATGGGCGGCTTGGTTGAGAAAATCATTCCACGTAACACCACTATTCCTGTGGCTCGTGCGCAAGAGTTTACGACGTTCAAAGATGGTCAAACGGCAATGAGCGTGCACACCGTACAAGGTGAACGAGAAATGGTGGATGACTGTCGTTCACTGGCTCGTTTCTCATTAAAAGGCATTCCACCGATGGCGGCTGGTGCTGCACACATTCGCGTGACGTACCAAGTGGACGCTGATGGTCTGTTGTCTGTCACTGCGATGGAAAAGAGCACGGGTGTTCAGGCTGAAATCCAAGTGAAACCTTCTTACGGTTTAAGCGATGACGAAGTCGCAAACATGCTGCGTGACTCGATGACTTACGCGAAAGAAGACATGCAAGCTCGTGCACTGGCTGAGCAGCGCGTAGAAGCGGATCGTGTGATTGAAGGTTTGATTGCTGCGATGCAAGCTGATGGTGATGAACTACTATCAGACCAAGAGAAACAAGACCTATTAAAAGTGATTGAAGCGCTGATTGAACTGCGCAACGGCGAAGATGCGGACGCTATCGAGCAAGGCATCAAAGACACCGACAAAGCAAGCCAAGATTTTGCGTCGCGCCGTATGGATAAATCGATTCGAGCTGCACTGTCAGGTCAGTCAGTTAATGATATATAAGAGATAAGTAGTTATGCCTAAGATTATTGTATTACCACACGAAGATTTGTGCCCAGAGGGTGCAGTGTTGGAAGCAAACACTGGTGACACCGTTCTAGACGTAGCGCTAAAAAATGGCATTGGTATCGAACACGCATGTGAAAAGTCATGTGCATGTACTACCTGCCACGTGATCATTCGTGAAGGTTTTGATTCGCTAGAAGAGAGTGAAGAGCTAGAAGATGACATGCTAGATAAAGCATGGGGCCTTGAGCCTGAATCTCGCCTTGGTTGCCAAGCAAAAGTAGCGGATGAAGATTTGGTTGTTGAAATTCCAAAATACACGCTAAACCACGCGTCGGAAGATCACTAATACTATCTCCCCAACATAGGGGCGAAGCAAAAGGAAGATGAGCAATGAAATGGACAGATTCTCGCGATATCGCGATTGAGCTTTGTGACAAGTTTCCCGACTTAGATCCTAAAACCGTACGTTTTACCGATCTTCACCAATGGATCATGGAGTTGGATGAGTTTGACGATGAGCCAAACCATTGTAATGAAAAGATTCTAGAAGCGGTTATCTTGTGCTGGATGGACGAAGCAGATTAATGCTCAATTCGGCGGTAAAACGCAGCAGAGTTAACAATTCTCACTAAAAAAAGCGGACCTTTAGGTCCGTTTTTTTATCAAGTTGACATTTTTACCCTACATAATGCTAACATCCGTTAGTTATTAAAAAAGAAGAGGCGTAGGCAACGCCGTTATAAGACAAGGAGAAACCATGTCTACACAGATGTCTGTATTTCTTAGCCAAGAACCAGCGGCACCACATTGGGGCGACAAAGCACTGCTTTCTTTCGCTGAGAATGGCGCAACCATTCACCTAGGTGAAGGTCACGATCTTGGTGCGATTCAACGTGCAGCGCGTCAACTCGATGGCCAAGGAATTCGTTCAGTTTTACTTGCTGGTGATAACTGGGATTTGGAGAGCGTTTGGGCATTCCACCAAGGTTACCGCAACCCGAAAAAACACGGCACACTAGAATGGGTTGAGCTTTCTGAGCAAGACCAAGCAGAGCTTCACGCTCGCATCACTTCTACGGACTTTACTCGCGATATCATCAACAAAACTGCAGAAGAAGTTGCGCCACGTCAATTGGCAACCATGGCAGCTGAATTCATCAAATCTATCGCGCCACAAGGTACAGTAACGGCTCGTATCGTTAAAGATAAAGATCTGCTTTCTGAAGGTTGGGAAGGTATTTATGCCGTAGGTCGTGGCTCTGAGCGCACATCGGCAATGCTGCAACTTGATTACAACCCAACAGGCGATGAAAACGCACCAGTCTTTGCATGTCTAGTAGGTAAAGGCATCACCTTTGATTCAGGTGGTTACAGCTTGAAGCCATCAAACTTCATGACAGCAATGAAAGCGGATATGGGCGGTTCAGGTACGATTACTGGCGGTCTTGGTCTTGCTATTCTTCGTGGTCTTAATAAGCGTGTAAAGCTTATCCTTTGTTGTGCGGAGAACATGGTCTCTGGTCGCGCACTTAAACTGGGCGACATCATCACTTACAAAAATGGTAAGACCGTTGAGATCATGAATACCGACGCAGAAGGTCGTTTGGTTCTTGCTGATGGTCTTATTTACGCAAGTGAGCAAAACCCTGAACTGATCATTGACTGTGCGACCCTAACGGGCGCAGCGAAGAATGCACTAGGGAACGATTACCATGCATTAATGAGCTTTGATGATGAGCTTTCTCATCAAGCGCTAACGGCGGCAAACCAAGAGAAAGAAGGTCTGTGGCCACTGCCTCTTGCTGATTTTCACCGTGGCATGCTGCCGTCAAACTTTGCTGACCTATCTAACATCAGTTCTGGCGATTACTCACCTGGCGCAAGTACAGCTGCAGCATTCTTGTCTTACTTTGTCGAGGATTACAAGAAAGGTTGGTTGCACTTTGACTGTGCAGGCACGTACCGTAAGTCAGCGTCTGATAAGTGGGCTGCAGGCGCAACAGGCATGGGTGTTCGCACACTTGCTCGTTTCTTGAACGAACAAGCAGCAAAATAAGACTTTTACCAGTGCAGACACCCCGTCTGTACTGGTATAACTAAGAGAGACGCAAGTCACTCATATAAAACTATTATTACAAGTACAAAAAGGAAACTTTATGGCTCTAGAAAGAACGTTTTCAATTGTTAAGCCCGACGCTGTAGAACGCAACCTGATTGGTGAAATCTACCACCGTATCGAAAAGGCGGGTCTACGTATCGTTGCTGCAAAAATGGTTCATCTGACAGAAGAACAGGCGAGCGGTTTTTACGCAGAACATGAAGGCAAACCTTTTTTCCCTGCACTGAAAGAGTTCATGACATCTGGTCCTATCATGGTTCAGGTTCTTGAAGGTGAAGATGCAATCGCACGCTACCGTGAGCTAATGGGCAAAACAAACCCAGAAGAAGCAGCATGTGGCACTATCCGTGCCGATTACGCACTAAGCATGCGCCATAACTCTGTTCATGGTTCGGATAGCCCTGAGTCAGCAGCTCGTGAAATCGAGTACTTCTTCCCAGAGTCAGAGATTTGCCCTCGCTAATCTTGTACTAATTTGCTTCCTAAGCCTCGGATCTTTCCGGGGCTTTTTCTTATCTGTTACTTAGAAAGAATGAATGATAATAATTGGCTAAAATTTAATCATTAATATTTTAATGCCTTAGCGAAGTCGGGGTCTTACAGCCCTTGTTGTAGCTGCATAAAGGCTGTACAATTCGCGCCCTTATTCTTGTTTCAGTCATTGAGAGGCAACATGACCACTGAAAAAATCAATCTACTCGACTTTGATCGCAAGGGCATGCGTCAATTTTTCGCGGAAGAGCTAGGCGAAAAAGCGTTCCGTGCTGATCAGGTTATGAAGTGGATCTACCATTTCGGTGTTGATGACTTCGATAACATGACGAACATCAACAAGAAACTACGTGAAAAACTGCAGCACAAGTGTGAAATCAAAGCACCAACGGTAGCAGAGGCTCAACATTCTTCAGACGGCACAATTAAGTGGGCGATGAAGGTGGGTGACCAAGACGTAGAAACGGTCTACATCCCAGAAGATGACCGCGCAACATTATGTGTGTCTTCTCAGGTTGGTTGTGCGCTGGAGTGTAAGTTCTGTTCAACCGCTCAACAAGGTTTCAACCGTAACCTAAAAGTATCTGAAATCATTGGTCAGGTATGGCGTGCTGCACGTGAAATCGGCTTACAGAAAGAAACGGGTCGCCGTCCAATCACTAACGTAGTGATGATGGGGATGGGTGAGCCACTTCTTAACATGAAGAACCTTATCCCTGCGCTTGAAATCATGCTTGATGATCTTGGTTTCGGTCTTTCTAAGCGTCGAGTTACCGTATCAACGTCAGGTGTTGTTTCTGGTCTTGATCAGATGACCGGTAAAATTGATGTAGCATTGGCGATTTCTCTTCATGCACCAAACGACAAGCTACGTAGTGAAATCATGCCGATCAACGACCGTTGGGATATCCAAGATTTTCTCGCGTCTGTTCGCCGTTACATCGCGTCTTCAAATGCTAACCGCGGTAAAGTTACGGTAGAGTACGTGCTGCTTGATCATGTTAATGATGACATGGACCACGCACGTGAGTTGGCAGAGCTAATGAAAGATACGCCATGCAAGATCAACCTGATTCCATTTAACCCGTACCCAGGTTCACCTTACAAGAAACCAAGTAACTCACGTATTGACCGTTTCCAAAAAACATTGATGCAATATGACCACACCGTAACGGTTCGTAAAACACGTGGTGATGATATTGATGCTGCGTGTGGTCAGTTAGTCGGTGATGTTATTGACCGTACGAAACGTACCGCAGCTTTAAAAGCAGCACGTGGTGCTGAAACTATCGATGTAAAAGCGGTTTAAGACGCCAAGAATAAAGAAATAGCCAGAGCCTTATGCTCTGGCTATTTTGTTTATTACAAGTGGATTGTCATTTGATGCTGACAGACTGAACGGTGCTAATTTTACTTTGCTGTGTCAATTTTTGGACAAAAGCTTGAGCTATCTGTTAATTTGAGAGCAAAGAGTTTTTGTCTTCGTTAAACATTCGCTTATCATGGTGAGTGAAATATAACTACGACATTGACTATTCTCAGTATTTTTTCCAATACGCTTTGCTGAACCATTGCAAGACGAGCATTCTTACTCTGACTACTGAGAATTTCTAAAAGATTATTTTTGGTTAACGCGTTTAGGCTAGCTATCTTTAAGTGAGGCTTAATTAGAACAAAAACGAAAATAAATAACTGCGTTAGCCACCAAACAGATTAAATACCGCCATTATGACAGAACACGAAAAGACTAATGAAGTGCCGCTTTCTATGGAAGCAGGCACAATACTAAAAAACAAACGCGAATCTCTAGGCATGACTCAGAAGCACGTTGCTGATCGCCTTAGACTTCGCGTTTCTGTTATTGAAGACATTGAAAACAATCGATTTGAAGAACAACAGGTCACGACATTCACGCGTGGCTATTTGCGTTCGTATGCAAAGCTTGTTGGTCTTGATGAAAAGATTGTTTTGGCAGCTTTAGAGCAAACATCTGAAGTTCATGTGAAGCCGCAAGAAACAGAGATGCAAAGCTTCTCTCGTAAAACCAAGCACGAGAAACACAACAGCCGAATTATGTTGCTGACTTGGGCCATCGCGATCGTGATTACCGGTATCTCCGCGGCATGGTGGTGGCAAAACCAACAAGAGAATAGCCTTGCACAGTTGAGTTCTGAAACGGCAGAAACAGAACATGTTGCCAATGATGCTGATATCGATCAGATGAGCGCAGATGAGCTAATCGCAAGCACTCCAGCTGAAATTGCTCCTGTATCTGCTGCGCCAGCGGTTGTTTCTGAAGCTGATACGACAATGAGCGCGACTGATGAGGGGATGGCTGAGTCAACAGTAACTCCGACAGCTGAAGCTGTTGAGGAAACCGCTCAAGAGCCTGTTGCGGTTATCGAAGATGCTCAAGCGGCAGAAGAGCCAGTAACTCCAGTTATTCCAGAAGGCATGACGTTACTGACTATGAAATTTAAAGCTGATTGCTGGATTCAAGTTAAAGACGCAAACGGCAAAACACTGGTAAGTGGTACTCGTAAACCGGGTCAAGATGTAGAACTTGCCGGAAAAGCACCGTTTAAAGTGATATTAGGCGCACCTGAAGGCGTAACAATGACATTTGCAAGTGAACCTGTCGACCTTTCTGGGTATACTTCAGGCAAAGTAGCTAGATTCACTTTACCGTTATAAATATTATGCAACACGAATCTCCAATTATTCGTCGTAAATCGACGCGTATTTATGTGGGTGATGTGCCAATTGGTGATGGTGCACCAATTGCTGTACAGTCAATGACAAACACTCGCACGACTGATGTGGAAGCCACAGTCGCACAAATCCGAGCATTAGAAAAAGTGGGTGCAGACATTGTACGTGTTTCTGTTCCTACCATGGATGCGGCGGAAGCCTTTAAGCTTATCAAACAGCAAGTGTCAGTGCCGCTCGTTGCGGACATCCACTTCGACTACCGTATTGCACTGAAAGTGGCAGAGTACGGTGTTGACTGTTTGCGCATTAACCCAGGTAACATTGGCAACGAAGAGCGTATTCGTTCGGTTGTTGATTGTGCCCGTGACAAAAACATCCCAATCCGTATTGGCGTCAACGGTGGCTCTTTAGAAAAAGATCTGCAGATGAAATACGGTGAGCCAACGCCAGAAGCATTGGTGGAATCGGCGATGCGTCATGTGGATCATCTAGACCGCCTTAACTTTGACCAGTTCAAAGTTAGTGTGAAAGCGTCGGATGTATTCCTAGCGGTGGATTCATACCGCCTATTGGCAAAGCAGATTGACCAGCCACTACACCTCGGTATCACCGAAGCTGGTGGTGCAAGAGCTGGTGCTGTGAAGTCATCGGTTGGTCTTGGTATGCTTTTAGCTGAAGGCATCGGTGATACGCTACGTATCTCGTTGGCGGCAGATCCGGTAGAAGAGATCAAAGTTGGCTTTGATATTCTTAAGTCTCTGCGTATTCGCTCACGTGGTATCAACTTTATTGCCTGTCCAAGCTGCTCACGTCAGGAATTCGACGTGATTAACACAGTAAACGCATTGGAAGAGCGCCTAGAAGACATCATCACACCTATGGATGTGTCTATCATCGGCTGTGTCGTAAACGGCCCAGGTGAAGCTGAGGTTTCACACCTAGGTCTGGCAGGCAGCAACAAGAAGAGCGCATTCTACGAAGACGGAAAACGTCAGAAAGAGCGTTTTGACAACGATGATCTAGTGAATCAGCTAGAAGCGAAAATCCGTGCGAAAGCATCTGTATTAGATCAAGCTAACCGCATCGATATCAAACAAGAAGATTAATCTCATAGCTTGAGCACACTAAGTGTGCTCGGGTTACTAAGCGACGGTAATAATTGTGGCAAAGAAAATCCAAGCAATCCGAGGCATGAACGATTGCCTTCCAACTCAGTCTCCGCTGTGGCAAAAACTTGAAAACGCAGTAAAAAGTACTGTGAGCGCATACGGCTATAACGAAGTGCGCATGCCAATCGTTGAAGAAACAAACCTATTCAGCCGTGCGGTTGGTGAAGAGACTGATGTCGTTTCAAAAGAAATGTACACTTTTGATGATCGTAACGGAGACAGCCTAACACTTCGCCCTGAAGGTACGGCGGGTTGTGTGCGTGCATGTATTCAAAACAGTCTGATCAACCGTGACGAACAACGTCTGTGGTACATGGGACCTATGTTCCGCCATGAGCGTCCGCAGAAAGGTCGTTACCGTCAATTCCACCAGTGTGGTGTTGAGGTGTTCGGTCTCAATGGTCCAGACGTTGATGCTGAGCTTATCATGATGACTGCACGTCTATGGCGTGAGCTGGGTATCAATGAGCATGTTCGTCTTGAGCTTAACTCTATCGGTTCTCAAGAAGATCGCGCAGACTACCGCACGGCACTGGTTGCATTCCTTGAGCAACATATCGATGTGCTAGACGAAGATTGTAAGCGTCGCATGCACACGAACCCACTGCGAGTTCTGGATACGAAGAACCCTGATGTTCAGGCTATTTTAGGTGATGCACCTCGCCTTTCTGAGTACTTAGGTGAAGAATCTAAAGCACACTTCGCAGGTCTATGTGAACTTTTAGACGCTGCAGGTATCGAATACACAGTTAACGAGCGTCTAGTTCGTGGTCTGGATTACTACAACCGCACGGTATTTGAATGGATCACTGAGAGCCTAGGTGCTCAAGGTACAGTATGTGGCGGTGGTCGTTACGATGGTCTTGTAGAACAATTGGGTGGCAGTGCAACACCTGCCGTTGGCTTTGCCATGGGTCTAGAGCGCCTTGTACTGATGCTAGAAACGCTAGAGCTAACAGACGTTCGTCGCAGTGTAGATGTTTACGTTGTGACAGCAGGCGAAGGCACAATGATGGTTGGTATGAAGCTAGCAGAACAGCTTCGTGAAGCTATTCCAGGCGTTCGTGTGATGAGTCACTTCGGTGGTGGTAACTTCAAGAAACAGTTTAAGCGCGCAGATAAAGTCGGTGCTGTAGTAGCATTGGTTCTGGGCGAAAACGAAGTTGCAGAAAACACCGTAGTACTAAAAGACTTGGTGGGTGGTGAGCAAGAGACTTACAACCAAACAGAAGTTGCTGAGAAGATCGCAGCACTGATTTAAGTCTTTTAATAAGCTAAAGATTAAAATCCTAATTCGTAATAGTAAGGCTCCCAAGATAGGAGCCTTTCGACGAAATAGGAACAATGGCAGCCTCGCTGTCATTTACATGTTTTAAGAGGACAGGAAGTGGAACTTTACGATACTGAAGAACAACAAGTTGAAGCCATTAAAGACTGGTGGAAGGAAAACGGCAAAGCCGTCATCATCGGTGCGGTTGTTGGTTTAGGTGGTCTATTTGGCTGGCGTTACTACCAGGATTCTGTGATTCAGGCGAGTGAAGCAGCTTCTCAAAGCTACACAACAGTAATGAACGCCCTGCAAACCAAAGGTGCAGACGCACAAGCAGATATTCAAGCGTTCATCGACTCAAACAAAGTTAAAGAATACTCAGTACTTGCTGCGCTCCAGCTAGCAAAAGTACAAGTAGATGCCAAAGATCTTTCAACTGCACTTGAGCAACTTAAGTGGGCTCAAAGCAACACTAAAGATGCCGCGCTAACTCCACTTATCAGCTACCGTATTGCGCGTATTGAAGCAGAAATGGGTAACTTTGACGCTGCAAATGCAGAACTAGGCAAAGTAACTGACGCTGCATGGACGGGTCGTATTGCAGAACTTCGTGGTGATATCGCTCTTCGTCAAGGTGACAAAGAGGCAGCATACACAGCATACACTGAAGCTCAACAAGCTGCAGATGCTAGCCCTGCACTACAAATGAAATTGGACGACCTGGCGAAATAAGGACCGCATTGGATGAAAAGAGTCTTTAAGAAAGCCTTGTTAGGGGCATTAACAGTGGGAATTCTGGCTGGTTGTGCTGGCGAGGAAGACACCATTGTCATGGCTCCATTGCCTCAGGTAGACAGTCAGTTTACGCCAAGTGCGGAATGGTCAACGTCGATTGGTGGTGGCGTAGGTCATTATTTCTCGAAGCTGTCTCCTGTTGTTGCTAACGACACATTGTTTGTTGCAAGTCGTGATGGTCTAGTCAAAGCATTAGATCCAGAAAACGGTAAGCTCAAATGGCAAACTGATCTAGAAGAAGGTGTGATTGCACGCCTTTCTGGTGGTATCACAGCTGCGTATGAACACCTTTACATTGGTTCTGAAAATGGTGAAGTGATTGCACTTGACCAAGAAACCGGTGACATCATCTGGCGTATCGAAGTAGGTGGTGAGGTGTTAGCGAAACCCGTCGCTGACTCTGGTTTGATCATTGTAAATACTAGCCGAGGCACTTTGATTGCTTTGGATGAAAGTACTGGTGAGCAACGCTGGGCGCTGAGCACAGAAGTTCCAAACCTAACGCTGCGTGGCGATAGCACGCCAACGGCTATTGGTGGTGGTGTATTCTGGGGGACAGCAAACGGTCGACTAGCTGCGGCAATTGTTGAACGTGGTCAATTGATCTGGCAACAACCAGTAGGTACTCCAAAAGGTGCTACGGAAATCGATCGTCTTGTAGACGTTGATTCTTCACCGATTGTACTGGGCGGCACTCTTTTCACTGTTGGTTACAACGGTCAACTTATTGCAATCGACTTACGTTCTGCAAATCCAATTTGGAAGCGTAACTACTCGTCAGCAACTGATATTGCTACAGACGGTAGCCGTATCTTCGTGATCACAGAAAAAGATCACGTAGTTGCAGTAGATGCACGCAGCGGTACAGAGCTTTGGGAAAACAGCAAGTTGGAATACCGCCAGCTTACTGCTCCAGTGATTGTTGATAACTATCTAGTGGTAGGCGACACATTAGGTTACCTACACTGGATGGATCGTTCGACTGGCGAATTCGTTGCACAACAATATGTCGATGACAGTGGTTTTGCTGTTGGTCCGACACTATTGTCTGATGGTTACGTGATTACAACTCGCAATGGCGATGTAAAGAAACTAACCATCAACGAATAATATCGTGATATAATTCACATTCGGCTCCTGGCTGGTAACAGTTAGGAGCCGTTTTGTTGTTTGAAATTTTTATTTATTAACCGTTATTCCTGACGTGGTTATAGGTAAAAAGCTGGTTTGATTTGGCATCAAGCAAGTCGTTACCTATAACTACAGAAGAAAGATTATTGTAGAGGTTGTTATGGTACCTGTTGTTGCTCTTGTGGGGCGTCCGAACGTAGGTAAATCTACACTATTTAACCGATTGACACGTACGCGTGATGCGTTGGTTGCGGACTTCCCTGGCCTAACGCGAGACCGTAAATATGGCCAAGCTCGCCTTGGCGAAGAACATGAATTCATCGTTATTGATACCGGCGGTATTGATGGCACGGAAGAAGGTGTAGAAACAAAGATGGCGGAACAATCGTTAGCAGCGATTGATGAAGCTGACGTAGTGCTATTCCTTGTTGACGGTCGTGCTGGATTAACACCATCGGATGAAGCGATTGCCGCGCATCTGCGTAAAATCGAAAAACCAGCAATGCTGGTAGTAAACAAGATCGATGGTATTGATGCTGATGCTGCTTGTGCCGATTTCTGGCAACTTGGTGTTGATGACATGTACCAAATCGCTGCGGCACACGGTCGTGGTGTGACAGCATTGTTGGAACGAGCGTTAGCGCCATTTTTCGATGATCTTCTAGCAAGCGAATCTGAAGAAGGTGAGATTGAAGATCTGACTGAATTCGAAGATGAAGAGCTAGCGATTGAAGATTACACCGAAGAAGATGCTGAAGCGGAGTTCAAACGTTTGCAAGACCAGCCAATCAAATTGGCAATCATTGGTCGTCCTAACGTTGGTAAATCAACACTAACAAACCGTATTCTTGGTGAAGAGCGCGTTGTGGTATACGACATGCCAGGCACCACTCGTGACTCTATCTATATCCCAATGGAACGTGATGGTCGTGAATACGTGTTGATCGATACTGCAGGCGTACGTCGTCGTGGTCGTATCAACGAAACAGTAGAGAAGTTCTCTGTTGTTAAAACACTGAAAGCCGTAGAAGACGCAAACGTGGTTCTATTGGTTATCGACGCGCGCGAAAACATTTCTGATCAAGACTTGAGTCTACTTGGCTTTGCATTGAACGCAGGTCGTTCAATCGTACTAGCCGTGAACAAGTGGGATGGTCTAGATAACGAAGTGAAAGAGAACGTGAAGAAAGAACTCGACCGCCGTTTAGGTTTCGTTGATTTTGCACGTATTCACTTTATCTCTGCGCTTCACGGTACAGGCGTTGGTCACTTGTTCGAATCGATTCAAGAAGCGTACAAGTCAGCAACGACACGCGTTGGTACTTCTGTTCTAACTCGTATCATGAAGATGGCAACAGACGATCACCAACCGCCAATGGTTCGTGGTCGCCGTATCAAACTGAAATATGCGCACGCGGGTGGTTACAACCCACCAATCGTGGTTATTCACGGTAATATGGTTCGCGATCTACCAGATTCATACAAACGTTACTTGATGAACTACTTCCGTAAGTCTCTGGAAATCATGGGTACACCAATCCGTATTAACTTCCAGAACAGCGATAACCCGTACGAAAACCGTACAAACAAGCTAACGCTGTCTCAAGAACGTAAGCGCAAGCGTATGATGTCTGCGGTGAAAAACCGCAACAAGTAATCGCTAAGATTTTCTGAATACCCAAGTTTCGACTTGGGTATTTTTTTATAAGCAGATTTTTGCTCGAACCAATGCATTAGAAGTATGACTAACATGACGATCACAGCTACCAAAACTCGCTTCTGTCATCAAACTTGGCAACTGGAAGCACCAGTACAACTTTCTCACTCAACTGAAGAAGTCACTTACGTTGTTACTGAGGAGACCCCTTTTCATCCTGTCAGCCACATTTGGCCAGATCATCCCGCTGACAAAGGCACACTAACTATTAAGGGCATGAGCTTTGAAGTGGTCGATTGCCAAGTTGGTGCGGTAGAACTTGCGAGTGGGAAGTTGTTCGTCGGTACTGAAATTCCGGTAAAACGTGATACGGAAGGGTGGGTGTTTGTTGTGGTACATGTGTTGCCACGTACAGAAGCTGTTGCCGTTGGTGATGCTGCATTACTAGAAGTAGATAAGGAATACCAACTGTCACTGAGTCGTGGTCATAGTGCTGGGCACATCGCATACCTTGCGCTCAACAAGGTACTTGCACAAAACTATTGGCGAAAAGATGCAGATCGTAAAGACCCACATGGTAATTATGACTTCAACAGCTATGCCCAAGAGACCAGCTTTGTTACCTCAGATAAATGTTTGGATACCTATCGTTTAGGTAAAACACTCCGTAAAAGGGGGTTAAACAGTGCAGATATGCTGTCTGACCTAAAAAGCATCGAACAACAGGTGAATGTTCTGTTGAGAGATTGGCTAAAAAGGGACGTTGCGATCACCATCGATTGCCATGGTGAACACCTTACTGATTCACGTTACTGGCAGTGTGATTTAGGCGAAGGTGAAATCGCTGTCATCCCTTGTGGGGGAACGCATGCGAGCCATTTGAATGACTTTGGTTCCATCCAAGTAACACTGGTGGAGATAGACTCACAAACCATCGAAATGCACACCGATGTAATTCGCTAATTTAGCTTTTTGATCTTTTTATTATATTCTGTTTATTTGTTTGCTTTCTCGGGAGTGTGGTTTTAAGTTCTGTTTTAAATTGAAAGACAGAATATGTAACTTATGCTTTCGGTATGTGGTTATATAAATATTCTTTTAAGGGGTGATCGCTGATCAAAAGGGTAATATCCGATGATCAGCATGCGATCTTTTATAGTGCCGCGTTCGCATAATGTGAGTTAGTTACCTGTGTCATATTAATAGATTTATTATATTTCAGGTTAATAAACATAATAACGATATGATTACGCCATTATGGATAAAGATAGACTGTTAGATGCTCACCGAGCAGTCAATCGTCTTTTAGGTAAGCTTGCTCTGGGAATGGAACGCGATAGCCTCAACAATGAGGTTATTAAGTTAAGTGAACACCTATTCGGTAAGAGGCAAGCTTCCATACTTCGATTGCACCCCGATACCAATACATTGCACTTGGAATTTGCTCCGCATTTACCTGATTTCTACAACCAAGCTATTGAAGGAGTCCCCATTGGACCAAAGGTCGGGTCTTGTGGTGCTGCTGCATTCTTAAAACAAACTGTGGTTGTTAGCGATATCGATCATCATGTTAACTGGGCACCTTTTCTTAAACTCACTCAACAAGCCCAACTTCATGCGTGCTGGTCAGTGCCGATTATTGCATCGGATGGTCATGTTCTGGGTACATTTGCTATTTACAGTAACGTCCCTTCCAAACCTCACCCTTATGAACTTGAAGTGCTCGAAATGCTAGCTGCCTTGTATGCCGTTGCGCTAGAGAAATACCGTTTAGAAGAACAGCTTCATTTTCATGCCAGTCGAGATCCTCTCACGCACTGCTTTAACCGTCGTGCTTTGTTGTCAGAAGTTGACCGGAAAATAAACGGTAAATGTGGTCGTAATGCCTTAGTCGCCTGTTTCTTCGTTGATATTGATGAGTTTAAGTATATTAATGACCGATTTGGTCATGAGACTGGTGATCAAGTTTTAGTACTAGTAGCTGAACATTTAAAACAAGCTTTTCGCTCTTGCTCGGTGATCGGACGTTACGGTGGTGATGAATTTGTCGGTTTTTGTTGTTTCCCAGATGAGCAGACCTACTTTCACTTTGTTTCTCGTTTAGCGGATGAGCTTAATCAGATTTACCAATTAGAAGAATATCAAGTCAAAGCCAGCATTGGCGCTTCTTGTAGTACAGCTAGTGAGCGTGCAGTGTTGCAGCAGCTTATTCAACAAGCTGATGTTGCTATGTATCAGAACAAGCGTGCTAAGCGAGCGTGATAAAGATCAAGGCGTTAAGCTGGCTTATGATTAGACTGTAAGTCAGTGAATTGAAGTTATTTAGAGGAAGTTATGCAACCAAATATTTGCCCAACTTGCAACGTAGAACTGGAATGGACTGGGCAATATCACTGTAATCAGTGCGACTCAGATTATAAGAAGGTAGGGTTTTGCCCAGATTGCGATGCGGAGTTAGAAAAACTACAGGCTTGTGGTGCGGCAAACTATTTCTGCAATAGTTGTAATGAACTCAAATCGAAATCACGTGTTCGATTTGAATTTCAAAAAGTCAGTTAATTAACCGTTGAGCGAAGCTCACCATCAGATAAGCGGGTGACTAAAACGTCGCCCGTTTTTACATCCTTTGCTTGGGTAACAACCTGACCTTGCTCAGTCTGAGTAATTGAGTAGCCACGTTTTAGTGTTGCCAGTGGGCTTACCGTATCTAGCTTCTCTGCCGCGATTGCCAGTTGGTGACGCATAGTCAGTAACTTGCGATCCATTGCGTCCATTAGCTTTTGCTCAACGCGGTCAAGCTTCGACTTCTGCTCAGCCAAATGTTTTACTGGTGAGTTCAGTTGTAGGCGATGATGTTTGCGTTCTACCGCTTGTTGGCGTGTCGTGATAAATCGTTGCATTGCGCGTTGTAGGCGCATGTCCAACTCATCAAGTTGTTGCGTCTGACGCTGCAATTGATAGCTTGGATGCTGGCGCTCTAAACGGTGCATCAGTTGAGCCGATTGCTGTTTTTGTTGCGCTAGGTAGTAACGCATTGCACTGGCTAGCTTATGTTGGCGAGTCACCAAAGCTTGATCTTTGTGGCTGTTATCGCGGCTTACCAATTCAGCCGCGGCTGATGGAGTCGGCGCTCGCATGTCCGCTACAAAGTCAGCAATTGTCACATCAACCTCATGACCAACTGCACTGATGATCGGAATTTGGCTTGCAGCAATAGTGCGAGCAAGGATTTCGTTGTTAAAGCACCAAAGGTCTTCTAACGAACCGCCACCACGACCAACAATCAATACATCACATTCGTCACGACTGTTTGCACGGCCGATTGCCTGCGCAATTTGAATCGCGGCTTCTTCACCTTGCACCATGGTTGGGTAAACCACCACGGGTAGGGAAGGATCACGACGTTTCAATACGTCTAAGATGTCGTACAGTGCTGCACCGGTTTTTGAGGTGATCACACCAACGCGTTTTGGGTGCTCAGGTAAAGGCTGCTTATTGGTTTGAGCAAACAAACCTTCTGCTGCCAATTTCATCTTAAGTGCTTCGAACTCTTGTTGCAGACGACCATCACCTTCAGGCTGCATGCTCTCAATGATCAATTGATAGTCACCACGAGGCTCGTACAGAGACAGACGTGCTTTAACTAATACTTGATTGCCGTTAGCAGGTTTGAAAGTGACGCGACGATTGTTACCACGGAACATGGCACATTTAACTTGAGCGCGAGAATCTTTAAGAGTGAGGTACCAGTGACCAGAGACGGGAGCTGAAAAGTTGGATATCTCTCCGACAAGCCAGACGATCCCCATTTCGTTTTCGAGCAGCAGACGCACTTCGGCATTGAGACGAGAAACAGTGAAGATGTTTTGATTGGTCTGGGAGAGCACAGCTAATTCCGTAGACGTGAGTATGGAAATTAGCGGCAATATAATACATATCAAGGGGGTAATTGCAAGAAAAAAATTAAAAAATTTGTGGTCAAGCGATTGCGTTAACCGTATAATCCCTCCGCAATATCTAATCCAAATGTAGCCAACAACCTAAAACTGGTTACCCTCATTATGCGAAACGATGAGATTGGATTGTCTTTTTACTCCTCTAATTGTGAGATATTGCAAATGCTAAGAATTGCCAAAGAAGCGCTGACATTCGATGACGTACTACTCGTGCCAGCTCACTCCACCGTTCTCCCAAACACAGCTGATCTTCGCACTCAGTTGACTAAGAACATCACCCTAAACATCCCAATGATTTCAGCGTCTATGGACACTGTTACAGAAGCTCGTCTAGCTATCGCGCTAGCGCAAGAGGGTGGCATTGGCTTTATCCACAAAAACATGTCTATTGAGCAGCAAGCTGCTGAAGTTCGTAAAGTTAAGAAGTTTGAAGCTGGTGTCGTTTCTGATCCAGTAACTGTTAGCCCTGAAGCGACTATCGCTGACGTGGTTGCACTGACTGAAAAACACGGCTTCGCTGGTTTCCCTGTAATCACAGAGAACAACGAGCTTGTAGGCATTATCACTGGTCGTGATGTGCGCTTTGTTACTGACCTTTCTAAGAAAGTGTCTTCAGTAATGACAGCAAAAGAAAACCTTGCAGCAGTAAAAGAAGGTGCAACACGTGAAGAAGTGCAAGAGAAGATGCACGAAGCACGCGTTGAGAAAGTATTGGTTGTGAACGATGAGTTCCAACTAACCGGTATGATCACTGCGAAAGACTTCCACAAAGCAGAACGTAAACCAAACGCATGTAAAGATGAGCGCGGTCGTCTACGTGTTGGCGCAGCCGTTGGTGCTGGCGCTGGTAACGAAGAGCGTGTTGCTGCTCTAGTTGAAGCGGGCGTTGACGTTCTACTTATCGACTCTTCACACGGTCACTCTGAAGGTGTACTAAACCGTATCCGCGAAACTCGCGCAGCTTACCCAGATCTAGACATCATCGGCGGTAACGTTGCGACAGGTGCTGGTGCTAAAGCACTTATCGAAGCGGGCGTTAGCGCTGTGAAAGTGGGTATCGGTCCTGGTTCAATCTGTACTACTCGTATCGTAACGGGCGTTGGTGTTCCTCAAGTAACAGCAATCGCAGACGCAGCAGAAGTGGCGAACTCATTCGGTATCCCAGTTATCGCTGACGGCGGTATCCGTTTCTCTGGTGACATCTGTAAAGCAATCGTAGCTGGCGCATCATGTGTGATGGTTGGTTCAATGTTCGCAGGTACAGAAGAAGCACCGGGTGAAGTGATTCTTTACAACGGTCGTTCTTACAAGTCTTACCGTGGTATGGGGTCTCTTGGTGCGATGTCTCAAGGTTCATCTGACCGTTACTTCCAGTCTGACAATGCAGCAGACAAGCTAGTACCAGAAGGTATCGAAGGTCGTATCGCATACAAAGGTCGTCTAAAAGAAATCGTACACCAGCAAATGGGTGGTCTACGTTCAAGCATGGGTCTTACTGGCTCTGCAACGATTGAAGATATGCGTACTAAAGCTGAATTTGTTCGTATCTCAGGTGCGGGCATGGCTGAATCACACGTACACGACGTTCAAATCACTAAGGAAGCTCCAAACTACCGTCGCGGTTAATTTTTACTGTTGTAAAAATAAAACCTACACACTCGACGTAAACGTTTGCTTTTTTCCTTGAAGCATTAATAAGAGGCGAGTACACTCGCCTCCGTTTTAATAACCTAGCTTATAAGACTGCTCAAAATGACTAAAAATATTCATGACCAACGTATTCTGATCTTGGACTTCGGTTCTCAGTACACTCAGCTAGTAGCGCGCCGTGTACGTGAAATCGGTGTTTACTGTGAACTGTGGAGCTGGGACGTTGAAGAAGCGGATATTCGTGAATTCAATCCAGACGGTATTATCCTCTCTGGTGGTCCAGAAAGCGTAACGGAAGATAACTCTCCACGCGCTCCTCAATATGTATTTGACTCTGGTGTGCCAGTATTAGGTGTATGTTACGGCATGCAAACTATGGCTGAGCAGCTAGGTGGTAAAGTAGCGGGTTCTACAGAACGTGAATTTGGCTACGCACAAGTTAAAGTTTCTGGTGAATCTGCACTATTTAAAGATCTTGAGCTAACTCAAGACGTGTGGATGAGCCACGGTGACAAAGTAGTAGAAATTCCTGCTGACTTCGTGAAAGTTGGTGAGACAGACACATGTCCGTACGCTGCGATGGCGAACGAAGAGAAGAAGTACTACGGTGTTCAGTTCCACCCAGAAGTAACGCACACGAAAGGCGGTCTACAAATGCTAGAGAACTTTGTTCTTGGCGTATGTGGCTGTGAGCGTCTATGGACTTCTGAATCTATCATCGAAGACGCGGTTGCTCGTATTAAAGAGCAAGTGGGTGACGACGAAGTTATCCTAGGTCTATCTGGTGGTGTTGATTCATCGGTAGTAGCGATGCTAGTTCACCGTGCAATCGGCGACAAGCTAACGTGTGTATTCGTAGATAACGGTCTTCTTCGTCTAAACGAAGGTCAACAAGTAATGGATATGTTCGGCGACCAATTTGGTTTGAACATCATCAAAGTTGACGCTGAAGAACGTTTCCTAAAAGCACTTGAAGGCAAATCGGATCCAGAAGAGAAGCGTAAGACAATCGGTCACGTATTCGTAGACGTATTTGATGAAGAGTCTAAGAAGCTGAAAAACGCGAAATGGCTAGCTCAAGGTACGATTTACCCAGACGTTATCGAATCTGCTGCATCTAAGACTGGTAAAGCGCACGTGATCAAATCACATCACAACGTGGGCGGTCTTCCAGATGACATGGAAATGGGTCTTGTTGAGCCACTACGTGAGCTGTTTAAAGATGAAGTTCGTAAGATCGGTCTAGAGCTTGGTCTTCCGTACAACATGCTTTACCGCCACCCATTCCCGGGTCCTGGTCTAGGTGTTCGTGTTCTTGGTGAAATCAAGAAAGAGTACTGTGACTTGCTACGTCGTGCAGACGCTATCTTCATTGAAGAGCTACACGCTGCAGACCTATACAACAAAGTATCTCAAGCGTTCACGGTATTCTTACCAGTTCGCTCTGTAGGTGTAATGGGTGATGGTCGTAAGTACGATTGGGTTGTATCTCTACGTGCGGTAGAAACTATCGACTTTATGACTGCGCATTGGGCACACCTACCATACGACTTCCTAGGTAAGGTTTCTAACCGTATCATCAACGAAGTTGACGGTATTTCTCGCGTGGTTTACGACATTTCTGGTAAGCCACCAGCGACAATCGAATGGGAATAATTTCCTGTTAGATATACCAAATTAAAAACCAGCCTTCGGGCTGGTTTTTTTATGCCTGAAAAGTGTGAACGCAGGTCTCAACTTTTTTATTAGAAAATATATACATGCGAGATTGTTGAATGTATATTCATTTTTAGTGTTTAAATATTAAAGTTGGTATTGCTATGGAACAGGCAGAAGTTACCTCCCTCATCCCCATCATTATTACGTTAGTCCTCGCGCTAACTACAAGAAACGTTGTTGTCGGTCTTTTTGCTGGCGTTGTTAGCGGTGTGGCTATGTTAGAAGGCACATTCGTTGACAAAGGTCCGCTCGATTCGTTTAGCGCACTGATGAAAAGTTACCTGTTGCCGCAACTGACTGACAGTTACAATGCGGGCGTCATCCTTCTTTTGGTTTTCATTGGTGGTTTTGTTGCCTTGATGGAGAAATCTGGCGGTGGCGTGGCGTTCGCTAAAAAGGTCACTCAGTGGGTTGCAAGTAAATGCCAAGCACAGCTTTCTGCTTGGTTTGGCGGCGTTGTTATTTTCTTTTCAGACCTTGGTACACCGTTAATTGTTGGTCCTGTCTTTCGTCCTCTTTTTGATAAACTGAAAGTCTCTCGCCAGAAGCTAGCCTTTATCATCGATTCAACTTCATCCCCCGTGGCAATCCTCATCCCTTTCATCGGTTGGGGCGTTTACATTATGAGCCTGATTCAAAAAGAGTTTGCTGTACTGGATGTGGGTATCAGTGATTGGGATGCCTTTATTGGTGCGATTCCTTACCAGTTTTATGCCTTTTTAGCGATCGTGATTGTGCCGATTGTTTCTTTCTTCAAACTGGATTTTGGACCAATGGCGAAAGCTGAGCAGCTTGCAGAGCAGGGTTCTGATTTTGGAAAAGTGCAAGATTCATTGAATGTGTTTGAGCATAAAAATGCAAAAACAAGTTTTGTTTGGGCACCGCTTCTCGTCATGCTTGTGGTGCTTTGTTCAATATTGGTTCCTCATGGCTTTCCATTTCAGAAAGTAGCAGGCTCAACTTTCCGTGCAGCACTGTCGTCGGCGTATTTCTTTGCTGCAATTACTTTGATTAGTTTGATGGCGTTTTATGGCGTGAGAAAACTCTCTGATGGCATTCAGGTTTACCTAAAAGGGATGTCGAACATGATGTCCGTTGCGGTGATTTTGGTTCTTGCTTGGTCATTGAGTTCGGTTGGCAAGGAGCTTGGCGCAGCGGCGTACATTGCAGAACAAGCGCAGGCTGGTTTCCCTTATTGGTTATTGCCAGCGGTGGCATTTTTGTTAGCTAGTATTATTTCGTTCGCAACAGGATCGTCGTGGGGGACATTCGCTATTATGATGCCGTTGGTTATCCCAACTGCAGTTGCGATTGATGCACCATTGTTGGTGTGTATTGGTGCGGTTCTGTCTGGCGGTCTATTTGGTGATCACTGTTCGCCAATTTCTGAAACCACCATCTTGTCTTCGACTGGTGCTGGTTGCGAGCAGTACGAACACTTTAGAACTCAATTACCTTATGCGGTGCTTAATGGTGCCATTGCCCTAGCAAGTTTTCTTGTCGCTGGGGTAATGGCTTCGCCTGTGATTGTACTGGTGGCGGTTGTGGTTCAGTTTGCTGTCTATTTATTGCTTTCTAAACAGAAATCTTCGCAGGCTTTAGAGTCGATAACAGCCAACCAATAACCAAGAATAAAACGGGGGAAGGTGCTCCCGTTTTGTTTTGAGTCAAGGTAACAGTTTTTGTGATACCCGCTGTGTAACAGTATTTATTTATAAACTTTGCGTCGCAGAATGAATGGGCTTTACTCGGCGTTTTTTCTACATGATCCACTATGTGTCTAGTTATTCCTTGTATATTGTATTGATAAATACGGAGATTAGACATGTTTGCACTCAAACATCTGCCTCTTGCATTAAGCTGTGTGCTCGCGGCACAAGCTCATGCCAGTATGAATATCCAACCTGATCCTCAAAACCCGAATGGCTACGTGATCGCTCGTGGTGACATTCAAGCGGTTGAGCAAAGCAAAACATCTGACCCAATGTATGCCATCTGGGCACAGGCGTTAGAGACTCGTCCGAACAGCGTTGTAGAAGCTATCGTACCGGGCGCAGCAGGTAACCCAGAAAACGTTAAACGTGTTGAACGTGTATTCCCCGAAAGTGAGTGGGACTTCCTAACGCAAATGGCTGCGCCTGAATACACTTATACTCGTTTCTTACGTGCGATAGGTAAGTTCCCTGCATTCTGTGGTGAGTACACCGATGGTCGAGACTCTGACGCAATCTGTAAGAAATCCATCGTGACAGCATTTGCGCATTTTGCTCAAGAAACTGGTGGTCACATTGCGGTTGATAACGTATCAGACAACCCACTTGCATTAGAAGAGTGGCAGCAGGCACTCGTGCATGTACGCGAAATGGGATGGTCTGAAGGTCAAGAGGGTTACACCACAGGCTGTGGTCAGAACGATTGGCAAAATAAGCGCTGGCCATGCGAACCTGGTCAAGGGTATTTTGGGCGTGGTGCCAAACAGCTTTCTTACCACTTTAACTATGGCGCATTCTCTGAAGTAATGTTTGATGGCGATGCATCGGTGCTGCTGAAGAATCCGGGTTTAGTCGCTGACTCTTGGTTGAACTTGGCTTCTGCAATTTGGTTCTTCTTAACCCCTCAAGCGCCAAAACCAGCGATGTTACACGTAATTGATCGTACATGGGTGCCATCGCAACGTGAGATCGATGCGGGCATTGGTTACGGTTTTGGTACCACTATCAACGTCATCAATGGCGGTATTGAATGTGGCGAGCAAAACAAAGACAAAGGTCAGCCTGTTAACCGTATTCGTTACTGGGAAGGTTTAGCAGCGCATTATCAAATTCCTATCGAAGCTGATGAAACCAATACTTGTTGGCAACAAACGCCGTACGGTAGCTTAAACCTTAACGGTGCGACTGATGTGCTTTACACCAACTGGGATGGTAACTGGAAGTACTACTCAGATCGCCCTGGGGGTCATTCATTTGAGTGTGAATTGGTTGGCTTCCAAACCGCATATTCGGCTCTGGTAGCAGGAGATTACGAGAAATGTGTTACCAACTTCTACCAATCTCACGCGGGTTGGCCTGAAGTACGCATTGTCGACAAACTAGACCCAGTCGATCCGGTTGACCCACCTGTAGGTGGTGTTGCTGCATGGGATGCTGGCAAGGTTTATAACACAGGCGACCAAGTCTCTTACAAGGGGGCGGTATATGAAGCTAAGTGGTGGTCACAAGGCAATGAGCCGACCAAAGGTGACCCTTGGAAGCTCGTTTCGGGCACGCCAACCGAGCCACCAACGACTGAACCTCCTGTGACAGAGCCACCAGTAACCGAACCACCGGTGACGGAGCCTCCTGTTTCAGGGGACTTTATCGCATGGGAACCAGGTGTCACTCAAGTAGCCAATGGTGACAAAGTGACTTATCAAGGTAAGTGTTTTATTGCGAAAAACGGTCCGGGTGTATGGGAAACGCCAACTCAGAGTAACTGGTTCTGGGATGAGATCTCTTGCCAGTGATTGAACAATAAATAGTCTAAGTATCTATAAAGACTCTGCTTTTTAGTAGGGTCTTTTTTTATTCATTTGATTGCCTATTTGTGCAATCTAAGTTTCCAATAACGTCTTTTCTCTTTTGTTTTTTAGTCCATTAAAATTCGCGCGCAATTTTTATCAACATTTTTGAAAACAGGTACGCTTACATGTCTACTAAACTGGCTAACCCAGCGCCGCTAGGCCTAATGGGTTTCGGTATGACCACGATTCTGCTTAACATCCACAACGCAGGATTCTTCCCAATTGACTCAATGATCCTAGCAATGGGTATCTTCTACGGTGGTCTTAGCCAAGTTCTTGTTGGCATGATGTGCTTCAAACGTGGTGATACTTTCGGTACGACTGCATTTACGTCTTACGGTCTGTTCTGGCTAACACTGGTTGGCCTAATCGTAATGCCTTACATGGGTCTTCCTGCAAGCCCAGCACACTTTATGGGTTGGTACCTACTGCTATGGGGTATCTTCACTGGCTTCATGTTTATTGGTTCTCTATGCTACCCAGTAGCGAAGCAAGTCGTATTTGGTTCTCTTACTATCCTGTTTTTCCTACTAGCTGCACGTGACTTTACTGGTAGTGAGCTGATCGGCACTATCGCAGGCTTTGAAGGTATCTTCTGTGGTGCAAGCGCAATCTACTTCGCAATGGCTCAAGTACTAAACAACGAGTACGGTCGCACGGTTCTTCCAATCGGCGAAAAGCAAAAGCCTCAAGTTGCAACGCAAGAAATCGCAGCATAATCGCTTCGAATTGAATGCAAAAGAAAAGGGTTAGCCACTGGCTAACCCTTTTTTAATGTCCTTTTCGGACCACTGCTTTTTCTTATATACCCGCCAACCTGCTGGGGGAGGAGGTTAATGAGGCATTAGGTAGATGGTTGTTCTACTGTTTCTGCCGTGTCACTATCCGCTGTAGGCGCCTTGCCTGTTTTACGTTTGTACTTTTCTTCCCAGTAGTCAGCACCTTTGATACCAAGCGCAACAGGGTTGAATGTGTACTCTGTAACCCCACGTTTTTGCTGCTCTTCATAATCAGCTAGAGCTTTTAGTGCTGGCTTAGACATGAAGAAGATGATCAGAATGCCGACAATATTTAGCCATGCCATTAGACCTACGCCTACGTCACCCATTGCCCACGCAAGGTTAGCTGTTTTAACCGTACCGTAGAATACCGCTGAGATCAGAATGACCTTCAAGATAAACATCAGACCGTTTACTTTTACTGTGCGACGGATGTAAGCGATGTTGGTTTCTGCGATGTAGTAGTACGCCAAAATCGTTGTAAAGGCGAAGAAAAACAGAGCAATCGCGATGAATGGTTTACCCACACCCGGAAGGGCACTTTCAATCGCCATTTGCGTAAATACAGGACCATTTGCACCGATATCTGCTGGAAGGTTCTGTACTAAGAACGCACCTTCGACTGCACCGTGTACGTTGTACGCACCCGTGATAAGAATCATAAATGCGGTTGCTGAACACACTAGCAGTGTATCGATGTAGATGGAGAACGATTGAACCAGACCTTGCTGTGCTGGGTGATCAACACTTGCTGCTGCTGCTGCGTGAGGACCAGTACCTTGACCTGCTTCGTTAGAGTAAACACCACGTTTTACACCCCAACCAATCGCAGCACCAATACCCGCCATCGGTGTGAATGCATCACCAATGATCATGCCAACAATACGTGGAATTTCACCGATGTTAAGTAGGATGATAACGAATGCTGTGATGATGTACGCCAGAGCCATGAACGGAACTACGATTTGAGTAAAGTTCGCGATTCGTTTCACACCACCAAAGATAATGAAAGCAAGAATGACACAGACAACCGTACCAGTGAAAATTTTAGCGAAACTGAAGGTACCAATAGCGGTTTCAATCATGTCACCTGAGCCAAATGCTGCTTCTACTGCGTTACCAATACTGTTCGATTGAACGCCAGGAAGCAGAACACCACATGCAAAGATGGTTGCGATAGCGAAGATCCAAGCGTACCACTTTTGACCCATTGCTTTTTCGATGTAATAAGCTGGACCACCGCGGAATTCGCCTTCGTCTTCTTCTTTATAAATCTGTGCGAGTGTTGATTCTGCGTATGCGGTTGCTGCGCCAAAGAAGGCGACAACCCACATCCAGAAAACAGCACCTGGACCACCGAAACCGATAGCGGCTGCAACACCTGCAATGTTACCTGTACCTACACGGCCAGATAGTGAAACGGCCAAAGCCTGAAATGATGAAATCCCCTTGGTTGAACTCTTACCAGAAAGTAGCAAGCGCCACATTTCAAAGAAGTGACGAATCTGCACAAAGCGCGTCATGATCGAGTAGAACAAACCAGCGCCAAGGCACAAATAAATCAGTACCGGACTCCAGATAATTCCATTCAGAAAATCAACTAATGACTGCATGAGTATTTTCCCTGTTTGTTATGGTTGTGGTTGTTTTTCGTACAACACATTACCCTTTTTTGTAATGTAATTGTTAACCTTTTTGACTAAAAATCCTTTGTAGCGTGATGATGAACACAGAATGGTTAAATATTGTTAAAAATTGGTTCTTGTTATGTTTGTGTGTGGTTTTTATTGGAAATGACAATGAATTGATTGAATATGCAGCACATTGTCATGAAAATGTGCTGCGAGATATGGAAGTCATATCTTCTGAATGCTATTCAACATGTGGAGTAATGTTCTATTTGAAATGGTTTGCAGGTGTTTAGGCGTAACGGCTTAGGCTCAATTCTGAGTGATTTGTTACTTTGCTTTCTGCACCGATCATAATGTCGGCAAGGAGTTGTCCTGACCCACAAGCCATGGTCCAACCTAGCGTTCCATGTCCTGTATTCGTGAATAAATTGTCGTAAGGGGTCGCACCAATGATGGGTGTACCATCGGGCGTCATGGGGCGAAATCCTGTCCAAAATTCGGCTTGAGTGAAATCGGCACTTTGCGGAAATAAATCTCGAATCACCATTTCAATCGTATTCTTGCGCTTTTGCGGTAATGAAGGATCAAAGCCCGCAAGTTCAGCGGTCCCTGCGACCCGGATGCGATCGTCAAAGCGTGTCATTGCCACTTTATAGGTCTCATCCATGACGGTAGATCGCGGTGCAAATTGTTCACATTCAATCGGAACCGTCAGTGAATACCCTTTGACGGGATAGATCGGAATATCAATCTCAAGCTGCTTGAGTAACGCCGTTGAGTAACTGCCCGAAGCAAGTACAAACTGGTCTGCTTTAAATAAACCACGATCCGTTTGGACACCCATGACCTTTTTGCCTACGGTAACCCAATTGCTTACCTCTGTATTGAATTCAAACCTGACACCATAAGCTTTCGCCAGCTTAGTTAACTGCTGACAAAACTGGAAACAATCTCCGGTTTCATCATCGGGTAGGTACAACCCACCGACCAGTTTTTCTTTTACTAACGCTAACCCAGGCTCTTGTTTGATGCAGTGCTCGACGTTCATTAGCTGAAAACGTGTACCGCTTTGTTCTAACAACTTAAGGTCTTTTTCTATGGCGTCTAACTGCTGTTGAGATCGAAATACTTGTAACGTCCCGAGTTGGCGACCTTGGTATTCAATCGCATGATCACGTCTTAGCTGCTCTAAACAAGTGCGGCTGTGATTGGCGATGGATAGCATTCGTGCTTTGTTGATCTGATAGCGAGATAAGGTGCAATTAGACACCATTTTCGTAGCCCAGAGGATAAGCTCTGGGCTGAGAGACGGTTTTATTTTGAGTGGGGCATGCTCCTCGGTTAGCCATTTCACGGCTTTGAGTGGAATGCCTGGGGCTGCCCATGGTGAAGAGTAGCCGTAAGAGATTTGTCCTGCATTGGCGAAGCTGGTTTCCATCGCACTGCTTGGTTGGCGATCGATCACGGTGACCTGATAACCTGCTTGAGCTAGATACCAAGCTGAGGTCAAACCGATAACACCACTACCTAAAACGATGACTTCCATTGATGTGCTCCACACATTTTCGATGTGCGCAGTTTGTCTTCTTTACCTTTTGTTAACAATCGATATAAATTACATCCAGCGTTTAGAAAAACTATAGGCTCAGGATGAAAAGTAGTGTCGTAAGTGGATTGTGGTTATTTAGCCAAGTAGCGGAACACAACAGTTTTACTAGTGCAGCAAAGGCATTGCACTTGACGACAGGCGCAATTAGCCAGCAAATTATCCAGTTGGAAGAACAACTAGGCTTTACTTTGTTTGAACGCCATTCGCGAGGAATTAGGCTGACACCTAAAGGTTTGCAGTTATCTCAGACTTCGCAATTTCACTTCTCTGAACTTAGGAAAGCACTTGAAGAGCTACAGATTGAAAAGCCCCACAATGAAATTCGCCTCAAACTGACACCTTCTTTTGCATTTAAATGGCTGGTTCCTAGGCTTGAAAGCTTCCACCTAAATAACCCCGACCTGCAAGTACAGATTTTTGCAGAGGGAGCGCTTGTGAATAGTGAGCTGAAGGATTACGACGTTGCAATTGACTATGGTCCGCACCCGTATCGAGACAAAAACGCGAAGCGGATTCTTGATGAGCAACTTCTTCCAGTGATGAGTGTCAAATACCTTGAGGATCATGGGTGGCTAAAAACACCTAAAACGACACCAGAGCAATGGCGAGATGCGACGTTATTGCACGATGCTATGCCATGGGATAAAGCGCCGCGTGACTATGAGTGGCTCTATTGGGCATCAAGTATGGGGCTGGATTTTAAAACGGATTCTGGGCATTTCTTTAATCGAACGGATATGGCGATGTCCGCAGCTGAAGCCGGCGTTGGTATTGCGATGGCACGTATGGCGCTGGTGGAGGATGAACTTAAAAATAGTCGTTTGGTCTCACCATTTGAACCCGTTGATGCCAACGCGGGGTACTACTTGATCATTAACACGAAAAGCGAACCAACCCAACGATTTAAAAAGTGGCTTTTACAACAAGTTCAATTATCAATGTAGAGAGAGCCAATTGGCACGAGTGTTTAAGAAATAATAAAAATAAATTTCTTAATTACATGATACTTCGAATTGCTTTCCACAAATTGTCTTCCGTTTATTCACTCCTCTCACTCCGTCCTCTTTTTCCATATCATCCACGAATTAATCAATGGATGAGAAAGACTATGGCTAAAAAAAACTCTCTTATATTAGCCTTAGCTCTATTTTCGGTAGGAGCAAGCGCAATGTTTTGGCCGTTTAAAAAATACGATGTGGAAATGTCTCCAGAAGTTCGTGGTGTCATCACACTTGATGGCGTACCGCAAGCGGGGTTAACGGTTCATCGGGACTTATTCTACGAAGGTTACAAAGATGGAGAGAAAATCTCCGATGAGGCAATAACTGGCTTAAAAGGGGAGTTTTATTTTCCTAATTTTCAGGTTCGTTCGAGAGCGCCAGAAGATGTTCTCGGGCAAAACTTCGTTGTAGCTCAAGAAATATATATCTTAAAAGAAGGCAAGGAAGTTTATCTGTGGAACGCTACTAAGCATGCAAAGCCAATTCCTTTTGCATCTGAATTATTGTTGGCTCTTAACTGTGAACTAAATCAAGAGGAACTCAATTATGAGTTCAGAGAACCTCAAAGTGGAGAGCGAATATATCTACCTCTAGTCTCGGTTTGTCGTTGGGAAGGATTAAAAGGTTATACAAATGAACAGCTGATTAAAGAAACAAATGACTTACCGTCAGAGGATTAATATGAGTGTATTATCACCTACAATTGCATCAGATATTGCAACTCTTGCTTATCAAGCAAGATTAAAAAGAAAAAGTATTTCTCTACAAAAAAAACACAAAGGCCCACTTTAAGTTTGATATTAGCAACGTGATATCAGGAACTTCTGGAGGCTTTTTTTATCGCCCTACTTCAGGTTTCATCGTTGTAGGTAAAGGGGGTAGTGAAATTTATAAGAGAGATATCGTACTTTCTTTTCGAGGCACTAAAACACTTGCTGATGCATTGACTAATATGACGGCAAACCATAGAGGTACACATTCTGGAGAGCTAGTACACAATGGGTTTCAAGGAACCTTTAATTCTATGGTTCCTGAAATTAGAGCTTTCGTGAAAACCAGTAAGTCAGATAAATTACTAAATATTCACTGTGTGGGTCATAGCCTTGGTGGTGCTTTAGCCACTTTAGCCGCGAACTGGCTTAAATCTTTTCCTGAAGTTAATGCAAAAGTTCACCTTTATACATTTGGTGCTCCCAGAGTAGGTGGAAAAAGTTTCTCTATGAATGCAACTCAACGTCTAGATAGTATTTTTAGATGTGTTAATGGTGCTGACCCTGTACCTAAAGTTCCTGTGTGGCCTTTCTATCACACTCCTTACAATGGTTCGGAGTATTTATCGAGCAGACAACAGGGTCTAGATCATAAAGCTCATGATATGAAGCGTTATGCTCAATGGACGGAATTTCAGAGTTGGGAAAAATCTATTCCCAGAAGGTTGCCTATCCCTTTGAAAAGGTAGTCTTAAATTATAACAATCGGCTTGAAACCAGACCGAATGAGTTTTGGGCAGACAAAATCTCAGCTGCAATCCTGACATTGTTAATTGATGGGGGGTGTGCTTCTATAGTCTTTGCTGCGCAAAATATAGGCTCGGCGATTTCAACTATCTATGATGCTATTGCTCGTTCAATGGTTAAGATCTCAGAATTATCAAGTGAATTTGCAGAACGTGTAAAAGGCTTACTTGGTCATATGCTGGTATTTGCGGGCAAGGGAGCTCAGATCGCGATTAAGTTTACCTATTCATTTATCCGCTGGGTATTTGAATTGGTTTTAAACAAATTGAATCAGGCGGTTAAAGCTGCACTTAAAAGTACTTTTTAATCATCTATAAACCGCCTCAAGCGAGGCGATTTTTGTTTTACAATAAAACCTTTCTAAAACCTAGTTCCTCCCCTGTGACTTGAACTGCTTTTCTTTGTTGAAAAAATCGGCAATATAAAAGAATAACCATTCACTCAATAGTTCAGGGAAGATGCATGAAAGACGAAACACTCTCGATCCATTTTGGCTACGAAACCGACCCAACAACCAAATCAGTAGCGACACCGATTTACCAGACGGTAGCGTATGAGTTTGATAATGCGCAACATGGTGCGGATTTATTCAACCTTGAAGTTCCGGGCAATATTTACACTCGTATTATGAACCCAACCAATGACGTGTTGGAAAAACGCATGGCAGCGTTGGAAGGGGGGATTGCTGGTTTGGTTGTGAGTGCAGGTAGTGCGGCAATTAACTACGCTATTCTCACGCTCGCGCAAGCTGGCGATAACATCGTTTCTACTCCTCAATTATATGGTGGTACTTACACCTTGTTTGCGCATATGTTGCCAAGCCAAGGTATTGAAGTGCGTTTTGCCAAGGACGATAAGCCTGAAAGTCTTGCTGAGCTTATCGATGAGAATACCAAAGCGGTTTACTGTGAAAGCATCGGTAATCCGGCAGGGAACATCATAGACCTAGAACGTGTTGCCGAACTGGCTCATGCGCAGGGCGTGCCTGTGATTGTAGACAATACGGTCGCAACTCCTGTGCTATGCAAGCCAATCGAATTTGGTGCCGATATCGTGGTTCATTCGCTCACTAAGTATGTTGGTGGGCATGGTACGACGCTGGGTGGCATCATCATTGATTCTGGGAAGTTCCCGTGGGCACAGCATAAAGATCGCTTCCCAGTATTTAATCAGCCTGAGCCTTCTTACCACGGCGTGGTTTACACCGAAGCATTTGGTGAGGCGGCTTTTATTGGTCGTGCTCGTACCGTTCCTTTGCGTAATACTGGTTCTGCTTTGTCACCAATGAATGCCTTTATGTTGATGCAGGGGCTGGAAACGCTGTCTCTGCGTATGGAGCGTCATACCGAAAATGCGCTGAAAGTCGCGGAATACTTAAGCCAGCACGAGAAAGTGAGTTGGGTAAGCTACGCGGGTTTACCTACTTCGGAATTCTATCCATTGGCAGAAAAATACATGCAAGGTAAACCATCAGCGATATTGTCGTTTGGCTTGAAAGATGGTTATGAAGCTGGTGTGCGCTTTTACGATGCATTGAAGATCTTTAAGCGTTTAGTGAACATTGGTGACGCAAAATCGCTTGCATGCCATCCGGCGTCGACTACGCACCGTCAATTGAGTGAAGCGGAGCAAAAGCAAGCGGGTGTATCCCCAGAGATGATTCGCTTGTCCGTCGGTATTGAACACATTGATGACATCTTGGTAGACCTTGAACAAGCCCTTAATGCTTAATTATTGAATTAAAAGTGAAAAGCAGCTCTTTGATAGGGCTGCTTTTTGAAGACACCGTCGATATTCAACTTTCATTTCAGACCCTATTTCTTTTTCAAATCCCATTTCGTTTTCTATTCCAAATTGTGACCGAGCAGCATGCCTTAATCCCATAAATTCATTATGGTTGAATGGATAAATGATAATAACTATCATTCTCAGTGTTTGTTTTTAAATAGGTGAATAGTCATGTCGGGACTCAACTCAGTAGACAGCTTCGATCCAAGCAGCAGTTGGCAAGGGCTAACTCTGACCGATAAAGCTGCCAATCAAATTAACAAGCTGCTCGAAAAAGACGAATCTCTATGTGGCTTGCGACTCACAATTAAGCCTTCAGGTTGTGCGGGCTACGCGTATGTACTGTCCACCGTGGATGAAGTCATCGCTGACGATCTTGTATATGAGCATCTAGGCGCCAAGTTATTTGTGCCTCTTGATGCCATGCCTTATCTCGATGGAACAGAAGTGGACTTCATTTCACAAGGGTTGAACCAGATGTTCCAGTACAACAATCCTAAAGTACAAAGTGCTTGTGGTTGTGGTGAAAGTTTTAATGTGTAAAAGCGAGCACTGCTCTAGGGCAGTGGCTGGTTTTAAATGGTACCGACAATGACACAAAGTGGTATTGAGATCCAAGAAGATGTTCAAGCTTGGGTTGATGATGATAGTTACAAACAAGGGTTCTACAGCAATATTGCGACAGACCAGTTAGCAAAAGGCATCAATGAAGATGTTGTACGTGCGATTTCTGCCAAAAGAAACGAACCTGAATGGATGCTGGAGTTCCGACTTCGGGCGTTTCGAATTTGGCAAACCATGGAGGAACCGCATTGGTTAAAAGCGCACTACGCCCCGCTTAACTATCAAGATTATAGCTATTATTCCGCGCCATCTTGTGGTCAGTGCGATGATACTTGTGCTGGCGATGAAGCATCGCAAGACCCGGAGTTTTTGACTAAAGAAGTCGAACAAGCTTTTGACCTGCTGGGTGTGCCAGTTCGTGAGGGAAGCGAAGTCGCTGTTGATGCAATCTTTGACTCCGTATCGGTCAAAACCACGTACAGTGAAAAATTGGCAGAGAAAGGCATCATTTTTTGCTCATTCAGCGAAGCGATTCACAAGTACCCTGAGCTAGTACAAGAGTACCTAGGGACAGTCGTCCCGCCAGAAGATAACTTCTTTGCTGCGCTAAATGCTGCCGTTGCGTCGGATGGCACCTTCGTTTACATCCCCAAAGGTGTTGAGTGTCCTATGGAGCTCTCGACCTATTTCCGGATCAATGCTGCAAAAACAGGTCAATTTGAACGTACGATTTTGATTGCTGATGAGGGCAGCTATGTCAGCTATATCGAAGGATGTTCGGCACCATCGCATGATAATTACCAGCTGCATGCTGCGGTGGTAGAAGTGATCGTCCTCAAAGATGCTTACGTGAAGTATTCGACCGTACAAAACTGGTTCTCAGGCAAAGATACCAACGGCGGTATCCTCAACTTTGTGACCAAGCGAGCGCTGTGTAAAGGCAGTGGTTCAAAGATGTCTTGGACTCAATCCGAAACGGGATCTGCCATTACATGGAAGTACCCAAGCGTCATTCTCCAAGGGGATAACTCGATCGGTGAGTTTTATTCCATCGCGTTAACGTCGGGTAAGCAGTTGGCCGACACTGGCACTAAGATGATCCATATCGGTAAAAATACCAAGTCCACCATCATCTCAAAAGGCGTCTCCGCTGGGCACAGTGAAAACAGCTACCGCGGATTAGTGAAGATCTTACCGAGCGCTGAAAATGCGCGAAATTTCACTCAATGTGACTCGATGCTCATCGGTCCGGATTGTGGGGCGCATACCTTCCCTTACGTTGAAGTAAAAAACAACTCCGCTCAGATCGAGCATGAAGCAACCACAACCAAAATTGGTGAAGACCAACTGTTTTACTGTTCACAACGAGGCATCGCTGAAGAGGATGCGATCTCAATGATTGTGAACGGTTTTTGTAAGGATGTGTTTTCCGAATTACCGCTGGAGTTTGCCGTAGAAGCACAAAAATTATTGGCAATCAGCTTAGAACACAGCGTTGGATAATGAAAAATGTTAACAATTAACAACTTAAAAGCCCAAATTGAAGAACAAGAAATTCTAAAAGGAGTCAATCTTCAGATTAACCCTGGAGAAATTCACGCCATCATGGGACCAAACGGTTCCGGTAAAAGCACGCTGGCAAGCACGCTCGCGGGACGTGAAGACTACGAAATTACCGATGGATCTGTCGATTTCAACGGCAAGGATTTATTGGAATTAGATCCTGATGAACGTGCAGGCGAAGGCGTGTTCTTGGCATTCCAATACCCTGTCGAAATTCCGGGAGTGAGTAACCATCTCTTCTTACAAGCATCAGTGAATGCGGTGCGAAAATACCGTGAACTTCCGGAATTGGAACGCTTTGAACTTGCGGATTTAATTGAGGAGAAAATTGAGCTTCTCAATATGCCGAAAGACTTACTTTCTCGCTCGGTAAACGTCGGCTTTTCTGGCGGAGAAAAGAAGCGTAATGACATCTTGCAAATGGCGGTACTTGACCCACAACTTTGCATTTTGGACGAGACCGATTCTGGATTAGATATTGATGCACTTAAAGAAGTTGCTAATGGCGTAAATAGCCTAAAAGACGGCAAGCGTTCTTTCATCATTGTGACCCATTACCAACGCATTCTTGATTACATCAAACCTGACTTTGTGCACGTGCTGTATCAAGGAAAAATCATCAAATCGGGTGATTTCTCTATGGTGGCTGAGTTAGAGGAGAAGGGCTATGGTTGGCTCACCGGAGAGGAGTAATTGTCTATTGCCATTCAGTGACTATTTAAAGCCTCGTCTGATTGAGTTAGATGAGGTTGCCAAATACCATTGGCAAGCCGCATTAGCACAAGGATTACCGACTCGTCAGCATGAAGATTGGAAATACACCGCGCTTGAAGGCTTCGATGCCATTGATTTTTCCAGCCAGCGTGAGACTGATGTATCGATGGCTTTTGTTCAGGCTCACAAGCTCGATATGGACGCAGAAAGGTTAGTATTTGTGAACGGTCAGTTCCAACCTAATTTGAGTGATATTGATGGCGAGGCATTTCGACTTTCTTTACTTAATGGTGATGCAAAACAAGCGTTGCCTGCCGCGATTGCACCAGAAATCTTTTTGCATCTCACGGAAGCGTTTTCCGATACGACTTTGTTGATTGAGGTGGATGCCAAACATACCGTAGCCAAGCCTATTTACTTGATGCAAATTGAGTCTCGACCTCAAGGTGGTATGGCACATCATCGCGTACACCTAAAAGTCGGACAAAGTAGCGAAGTTAAAATTGTTGAGCACCTTCTTTCTGCTTGTCATGGCAACCGTGTGGCAGCAAGTTATTCCGGTTCGCGACTTACGATGGAGGTTTCGGACAATGCTGAACTTACCCATTACAAGCTCTGCTTGGGTTCTGTGGAACATTACCATTTTGCTCACAATGATCTTTTCGTTGGACGAGATGCAAATGTATCAAGCCAGACCTTTTTGCTCGCTGGTCAATTGACGCGCCACCACACCAGTTGCCAGTTAAATGGCGAAAATACAGAGATTGAAATCAACAGCCTAGCGCTACCTAGCCATCAGCAAACGTACGACACGCGTACTTACCTTGAACACAACAAAGGGCATTGCACGAGTCAGCAACTGCACAAAATTATTGCCAGTCAGCAAGGCAAAGCAGTATTTAACGGCATGATCAAAGTCGCCCCAAATGCGCTCAAAACTGACGGACAAATGGACAATCACAACTTGTTGCTAAGTAAAGCGTGTGAGGTCAACAGTAAGCCTCAACTGGAGATCTATGCGGACGACGTGAAGTGCAGTCACGGTACTACCACAGGAGCATTGAGCAAAGAGCAGGTGTTTTATTTGCAGGCTCGCGGATTACCAAAGCACCAAGCTGAACAATTGATCACCCTTGCCTTTGCCGCGGAAGTCGCAGAGGCGATTGATATTGACGTTATTCGTACGCTGGTTTTACAGCATATAGAGTCCAAGCTAGCAGAGGTAAATGCATGAGCTCTTCCATAACAGCGCAACGAGCACACTTTCCAACCTTACATCAGGAAGTGAACAACAAGTCTTTGGTTTACTTAGACAGCGCAGCAAGTGCACATAAACCATCGGTCGTGATTGAACGAGTCGACACCTTTTATCGACATGAAAACGCAGCGGTTCATCGTGGAATCCATCATTTGAGTGCTCATGCGACAGATTTGATGGAACAAGCGCGTGATAAGGTTCAGCAATTCATTAGTGCCAAGCTGCGTGAAGAGGTGGTTTTTGTTCATGGAACTACGCATGGCATTAACCTTGTTGCGAATGCTTATGCGAAAGCGCAGTTGACGGAAGGTGATGAGATCATCGTGTCTGAAATGGAGCATCACGCCAATATCGTGCCTTGGCAAATGCTAGAACAAGACATCGGGATCAAAGTGGTGGTGTGGCCGCTAGAGCTTGATGGAAGCTTGAGTTTGGATACGCTGAAAACGCTGATGACTGGGCGTACTCGCTTATTAGCGGTCACCCACGTCTCTAATGTGCTTGGTACCATTAATCCGGTCAAAAATATCATCGAGTTGGCTCATCAGAATGGCACCCGAGTGCTGGTAGATGGGGCACAAGCAGTGATGCACCAAGCGGTCGATGTACAAGAAATTGACTGCGACTTCTATGTCTTTTCAGGGCATAAGCTCTATGGTCCGACAGGGGTAGGGGTGTTATACGCGAAGAAAGAGCTGCTTGATATTATGCCTCCGTGGGAAGGTGGCGGCGCGATGATAAAAGAGGTCGATCTTTACCAAGGAGCCACTTATAACGACGCGCCATGGCGTTTTGAAGCTGGCACTCCTAATGTTGCAGGCATTATCGGTTTGGGGTGTGCGATTGATTATGTGCTCGATCTTGGGTTTGAAGCGATTGGTCGCTATGAACAAGCATTGGTTGACTACCTCTACGATCAATTAAAGACGGTGCCAGATATTGTCATTTATGGTCCTCAAGAGCGCTGCGGCGTAGTGTCATTCAACCTTGCACAAGTGCATGCCTTTGATGTGGGTAGCTTTTTAGATAAGTACGGTGTTGCGATTCGAACGGGGCATCATTGCGCTCAACCTCTGATGAAATACTACCAAGTACCTGCGATGTGTCGTGCATCGGTTGCTTTATATAATAATCAACAAGATATTGATGTTTTGGTTTCTAGCCTAAAACGTATCCATACCTTGTTAGTCGGATAGGAAAGAGAAAGTAGTGGACCAAAAACAATTAATTAAAAACTTCAATCGATGTATTGATTGGGAAGACAAGTACTTATACATCATTTCGCTTGGCGAGAAGTTTGCTCGTTTACCAGAAGCGTTACAGACTGAACAGACGGCCATTTACGGCTGTCAAAGCCAAGTATGGATTCAGGTACAAGTAGAACAAGGAAAAGTGCAATTGTTGGGTAGCAGCGACGCGGCTTTAGTGAAAGGGCTTGTCGCTGTGGTGTGCTTGTTATTGCAAGATAAAACACCGAAGCAGTTGTTGGAGACTAACATTAAAAGCATTTTTGCTGAGTTAGGTTTACAGCAACAATTAACTCCGGCCAGAAACCAAGGCATTGAAGCTATGGTTAAGAGTATTTTTAAGCAAGTTCAAGCGCTAGAGATGGCGTGATTTCCGCAGAGCTTCTGTGTTAGGTAATGGACGAGCGTTTGGCAAAGTCAGTGCGAAGGATCTTGGCTTTGTCCATCACGTCATAGCCTTTGTAGAGTTGACAAGTGAGATTGAGTGAATCAAGCGCGTAGACTTTGCATTGGGAGCGGCAGCAAAGCTCGTTATTGGTGTCATTCAATTCAGCCATCATTCTGGTGTAGAGCTTTTTTAGGCAAAGTAGATAACTCATATCATCACCGCTATCACGAGCAGTCAGGGCAACGTCGAGACTCGCATGATAATACTCTGATAACCGTTTTTCAGACGGACCATGACGATTAAGATTCATCTCTGCAAGAAAGAACTCTGAAGTGGCCGTTTGTAATCTATCCTTATAGTCGTCAATCTCTGAAGTTAACCATGTCATCACGCAATCCATAAAACACCTTCCATCTGTTACTTGATCTTAATGATAATTATTATCATTTATAAATCAAGGCTTCTTATACGTTTTTATCGTTACTCCAGCGGTCTATTCCAAATGCTCATCGCGGTGCACTTTTCTTACCTTGCGTATAAATCGCACCTTCCTGACTATGCTTAGCAAATAGTCACGAGGAAGGGACGCTCATGTCTTATGTGTTTCACCGCCATTGTCACGCCAAGTTGCCTACTATCGCCAGAGGGGAAGGGGTTTATTTGTTCGATAGCCAAGGTAATCAATATCTCGATGCTTGCGGTGGCGCTGCCGTATCAAACCTTGGGCACAGCCACCAAGCTGTTAAACAAGCCATGCTCGATCAAATCGAAAAAGTACCTTTTGCTCATACTGGCTTTTTTACTAGTGAAGTAAGTGAGCAGTTGGCTGAGTTGATTTGCCAGCAAATGCCATCGCAATTCAATCACGTCTACTTAGTCAGTGGGGGCTCTGAAGCGGTTGAATCTGCACTAAAGATGGCAAGACAATACTTTGTGGAATGTGGTAAGCCAGAGAAAAAGCAGTTTATTGCTCGCCAGCAAAGTTATCACGGTAATACGCTTGGTGCGTTGGCTGTTGGTGGTAACGAATGGCGGCGTGAGCCTTTTAAACCCATTTTGCACCCAAGCCATCACATTGCGCCGTGCTATGCCTATCGTCATCAAAGAGAAGGTGAATCAGAGCTCGATTACTCACTGAGAGCTGCCAATGAACTTGAAGCTAAAATTTTAGAACTGGGCTCGGATAACGTCATGGCATTTGTTGCAGAGCCGATTGTTGGCGCAACAGCGGGCGCAGTACCTGCCACTCAAGGTTACTTCGAACGAATACGAGAGATTTGCGATCGCTATGATGTGTTGCTGATCATGGATGAGGTGATGTGTGGCGTTGGACGTAGCGGTAGCTTTTTTGCTTTTGAACAAGAGCAAGCCGTCCCAGATTTAGTTTGCATGGCGAAAGGATTAGGTGCGGGTTATCAACCTATCGGAGCCGTTGTTGCCAATGACAGAGTCTATCAAGCAATCGCGTCTGGTAGTGGCTTCTTTCAACATGGGCATACTTTTATGGCGCATCCCGTCGCATGTGCTGCCGCCGTTGCAACCATTCAGACCATCGGTGCCCAAAAGCTCCTGCAAGCCGTCAACCAACAAGGAGCAATGTTAAAAAGAGAACTCGAGTCAGCGCTTTCAGACTTCCCGTATATTGGGGATATTCGTGGTAAAGGGCTGTTTCTTGGCATTGAACTTGTGGCAGACAAAGTAAGTAAAATACCTCTGCCTAATTCAATTTTGGTAGACAAAAAGATCAAACATCAAGCGATGAAAAATGGACTGATGTGCTATCCAATGGGGGGCACGATTGATGGTGTCAATGGGCATCATATCCTGCTTGCACCGCCTTTTATCATCGAACGAAGCCACATCGACGATCTGGTAGAAAAGCTCACTCGTACACTCAGAGAGGTGTCGAAAACATGGTAATAAATTCCCCAATAGAAAGAGCTCGAATCGCGATTATTGTTGCGCCTAATGGAGCGAAAAAAACCAAGCAAGACCATGCTCAATTGCCGATGAATACTGAAGAAATGGTTGCCGAGGCGAAAGCATGTCAAACGGCAGGGTCTACCATGATCCATTTGCACGCGAGAGATGTGCAAGGCAGGCATTCTCTCGGGGTTGATGACAACTTAGAAATCTACCACGCGGTGAAAGCTGCGGTTGGGAATTCGATGATAGTTCAGCTCACAACTGAGGCTGTTGGTATGTATTCACCACAACAGCAAATGGCGCTGATCAAAGCGGTAAAACCAGAAGCCGCCTCTTTTGCTTTGCGTGAACTGATTCCTGATGAGCAGAGTGAGGAGCAAGGTCTTATCTTTTTTGATTGGGTCGCTGATCAGGGCATTCTCAGCCAAATCATTTTGTATGATCAGGCAGACATCGAGCGCTATTTCTCCCTAAGAGAGCGAGGCGTTTTACCAAAGCAAAACCAACACGCGTTAGTGGTACTTGGTCGATATCATGAGGCTCAACAATCTTCGCCATGGGATTTACGGGCACTGCATTTGGAGCGCTTTATCGAAGAGAGCGTTAGATGTGCCGTGTGCGCGTTTGGCGCGAGAGAGCAAGACTGTTTAACCCATGCAATGTTACTGGGATTGGATGTTCGGGTAGGCTTTGAGAACAACCATTTGAGTTCAGATGGTCAGCTCGCGAAAAGCAATACAGAGCAAGTTCGGCGATTAAAAGAGATTTGTGAATTGCTCGATGTGCCCCTGCATGATGCGGAGAGTTTTCGCCTTAGCCTGAGTGGTAGTTGATTTGAGAGATTCCCGACTCAGTCGTTCCTCCTTCTCGAGAATGACGGAGTTAGCCTTGGTTGATGCTTGGTTTTACATAGCGTCATTATCTAGAGCGACGAAGGAGCGAGTAGGGAATCGCTTCTTTTCTTAAGACACAAAAAAGGCTCCAATCGGAGCCCTTCTTCAAAGTTAATTTTAGCTTTCAGTCTGAGGGACAGGCTGACGTGCCGGATGCTTGATAAACACCGCCACGATAGCTGCAATTGCAAGCGCGAAACAGTAATAAGAGTTCGCGACAACTTCTAGTGGAGAAAGGTTAAATACCGAGCCCAATAGCAGAACTTGCGCACCGTATGGCAATACACCTTGGATAACACACGAGAAAATGTCCAACAAACTTGCAGAGCGACGCGGTGAAACGTTGTTCTCTTCTGCCAACTGACGAGCCACGCTACCTGATACGATGATGGCAACGGTGTTGTTGGCGGTACAGGTATTCACCATCGAAACCAGACCAGCAATACCGAGCTCACTTGCACGACCATTTGCTTCTTTCGAGTGGCTAGAGCCAAACGTACGGATGATGCCGCTCACTAGGTTAGTTAGAAACGCGAGACCGCCTTGGCGACGCATAAGCTCACTCAGACCACCAATCAGCATGGATAGCAGGAAGATCTCTTGCATGTTGCCAAAGCCTGAGTAGATGTCTTGTGCGAAGTTGGTTAGACCGTAATCATCGATAGAAGACAAGCTCACGCCGCCTGCCAAAACGATACCAATAGTAAGCACGACAAACACATTCATGCCTGATACAGCAAGGATAAGAATCGTCACATATGGCAGCACTTTCAACCATTCAATAGGACCGGTTTCTGGTACTTGAGTCGCTGTGCTGTTGAAGGCGAAGATCACAAGCGCAACCAGTGCTGCTGGTAGTGCGATACGGATGTTCTCTTTGAATTTGTCCTTCATCTCACAGCCTTGAGAGCGGGTTGCCGCAATGGTGGTGTCTGAGATGATCGAAAGGTTATCACCAAACATTGCGCCGCTAAGCACTACACCAGCAGTCAATGGAAGGCTCATACCTGCTGATTGAGCAATGCCCAGAGCAACAGGCGCAACTGCTGCGATGGTGCCCATTGAGGTGCCCATCGCTGTCGCAATAAATGCAGAAATCAGGAAGATACCTGGCAAGATCATGCTGGTTGGAATCGCAGATAGACCAAGGTTAACTGTCGCATCTACGCCGCCAGACGCTTTTGCAACAGCAGCAAAGGCACCGGCAAGCAGGTAGATCATACACATCGCGATGATGTCTTGATGACCAACGCCACGCATAAAGTGTTCGATAGAGCGATTGAGTTTGTCTTTGCTTAGGATGAGCGCAAGGATCACAGCAGGCAATACCGCGATAGGCGCTGGCAGTTGGTAGAAGGCGAAATCAACGCCTTGCAAGGATAAGTAAGTGCCCACGCCAATAAACAGCGCAAGGAATAGCACTAAAGGTAAAAGTGCGACCGCTGATGGTGCGATTGCTTTATTAGAATTTTTAGAACCAGACATGTGAACGACAACATAATCAACAAATAAGGCGAGCAGACTAATCTGACACCAAAGACTTGTCAACGTCTAGACGTCTAAATGGCTGGTTATTTTTAATCGAAAAGACCAAGAAAAAAGGCTCACATAACATATCTTATTGATACTGTGAGCCTTTGTAGAATTTTACTTGTGTAGAGTATTTATGCTTTTTTTCGTTTGAGGAGCGCGAAGATCATCAGTGAGAACAACAACGCTGCGCTCGACCAAACCACGTAGCGATGCTCGGTATAGAACTGGCTGAGAACGCTTAGATGCTCAAACGCAAAGTTAGTGAGCAAACTGAACACGGCAACCCAAATGGTGGTTGCAAGGGCGTTGCCCAATAAGAACTCTTTACGCGACATCTTAGCAATGCCACAAGCAAGCGGCATAAACTGTTTCATTCCTTCAATAAAGCGGCTGACAACCAAGCAAGCAGGACCATACCTCTGAATTGTATTTTGTAGCTTCTGCATTTTAGGGCCAGAAATATAGCCTTTCTTGTCTAACCAACCTTCAAAGTGATAGCCAATCAGGTAGCCGCACGTGTTGCCAAAAAAGCAACTCAACCAAGAGACTATCATCACTAGGCTAAGGTTCATGACATGCTCAGATGAGATGATAGACGCCGCAATCATCAGCGATTGCCCCGGCATCGGAATGCCAATACCTTCAAGAAAGATGCTGACGATAAGAGCGAGATAGCCATATTGCTCAAGCAGCGGCTTCATCGCCATCAGTAAATCATTAATGTGTTCCAAATGCTTTCCTCTAACCAAAGTGGAACGAAGCTGGAGTGATACTCCTGTTAGTTAGCTTGGTCAATCGACGTTGTTCTCAAATAGTCAAATCTGACATTCCGTTGATAATAGTGGTGCGTATTTAGTCTTTTAGGTTACGCCTTACTAAGTCGTGCATTTGCTTAATCGTCATCAATGCTAACCAGATGATCTCTTCGACAGAGCGCTGTCCTGCAGTCGAGGAGGGATGATTGGCATCGGTTTTATTGCTCAGTGCTGGCAGCTCATGAACACGATTGTCACGAATCGTACTGATCAACGCATCCATCGCATCATGAATCAGGCGTTCGACTTGCGGTGTGCCTTGGTAATGAGTCCCTGTTCTCACTAGAGGGATCAGCAAGCAGAGGTAGTGACTCAACAAGCGATAATGGCTCAACATATCTTCATAATAATGCGGATCGGCGCGAGTGTGCCTTGGCTCTTGCTGCATCTCGTTGTAAATCAGTTCAAGATCGCTTTCTGCTGTGAGCATGGCGGCACGTTGCTTAGTGAGCGCCATGTGATCACGTTGCTCTGTGTCGACTTGTAACTGCTCATAGCAATACACAAATAAGCTTTTTGAACTATCGAGCGCTTTTAATGCTTGGGTATGAATCTCCTTACCTCGCCACTGCGGCCACAATAAGCCATAACCGAGTAGGACAATTGCGCCACCGACGACATTGTCGATCAAGCGCGGAGCGGCAAAGTCGAGCCCCTGGTGTGCCATGGTTTGATAAACCAAAATCAACAGCGCGGTAATACAGCCAATCGCCAGCGAGTAATGGCGCATAATATTGAGCATTGCGATGGGTAATAGGACCGCGATTAATACCAACAGGATGGTCGTTGGTACGCCAAGATGAATCAAGGAGGTGGCGAAGAGTACCCCAAGTGCCGTTCCCAAACAGCGTTGCCAAGTTTTACTTCGGGTTGCCAAGAAACTCGGTTGAATGACCATCAACATGGAAATCAACACCCAATCCGGGCGAATCAATTCAAAGTATTCAGCAATCCCAGCTCCAAGAGCGAACATCAAACCAACGCGAGTCACATGGCGCCAAATTGGGTTGCCTCGACTTGGCAAACGAAAAGACAGCTCGAATGGTTGCACCTCAAAGGAGCGTTCATAAGCGGGCTCATTGAGCTCAATACGACGAGAAATATGCTTTACCGCGTATGCCCAGTAGCGAAAGCGAGGTTGGTCTTCTAGCTTCACCGCCTCAATCAAATCATGGGCTTCCTGCTCTAGTGAGCTCAAGTGTTCCATCTCTTCATGCGTGTTATGCAAAAGCTGCTTGGCTTTGTGTCTTAATCTTTGCTGGCAGTGTTGGCTCCAAACCAAGAGCAGATCTCGTTTCGGTTTACTGGATTGAAATTGATTAAGCAGATCAGGGTTGCTGGTATGGCTGCTCAAGACGACTTCAAATGTATCGAGCGCCAAAAACAAAGCCTGACGTAGAGAGTTGGCGTCTTCATGTTTCGAGCGAAAAGATTCTGATTGCAGCGCTTGTTGGAACAGTTCAATCAACTGATATTTGATGCGTCGTTTCGGAGCATCGTTTTCGCTTCCAAGTAAGAAAGCTTGGCGATATTGAATGTAGTCCGCTAGCGTCTCGTAAATCGCAGAAAGACAAACACGCAGCGCGTAATGTTTCCATAAGGCAAACCAAAGCCAACTGAACAGCGCAAAAGTGAGTGGTCCAAACACCAACATAGGATAGAGACCAAGTACCGCGCTGGAATTATGTAGTGACAAGCTCACGACCGCGATCAGTAAGCTCGACATGCCAAGACGTCCCCAAAACGGACCATTCACTGCTGTACTCGCCAATATTGCTCCCATCGCGCCGTAAGTCAGCCACAGCGGTAAGCCCATATTCAGCAGAGCATAACTGATGACGAGCGTAATGCTCCATGTAAAAGCGGTAATCGCAAAGCGTGTCCAGCGTCTAGGACCGGCAGTGTCTAAACCGCTGATCAATGCTGCAGGCATGGTCATTAAAGCTGTCATGGCGAGATTGATTTGGTTGAATAGCACACCCAATCCTATGAACAGGACAATCGCGCTGGTGGCACGCAAACCAAGGTTGACAGAAGGGGAGTACCAGATTTTACGCAGAAAGGCAGGAGATAACGTCATAAACCCTCATTACAGTTGGCAACACCTTCAGTGTAACGCGAATATCTTTAGATGTGCTGGCTTCAACCACAGTTTGAAAAATTGAAGCGGAGTCGTTATCTAACCGACGCCTTCTCCAAGTTGAGTAAATAGCCAATCTTTGAACAGCGAGACTTTTCGCGCCGCTAGACGGTAGTTCGGCACAAATACGTAATAGCCATAATGGCTATGCATACGCAATTGTTGGATGTGGTAGACCTCATCTCTCGACATCGCCTGCTGCACCATAAAATCAGGCAGGAGGGCAAGACCTTTACCAAGCTTTACCGCTTCATAAGAGAGATAGAAATGCTCATGACCGACAGGGTGATAATGAATCGCGCTTTGCAGAGATTGTTCTAGTTTGAACTGCTCCCACAACTGCGGGCGCGTTGTTTGAGGAATAAAAGCGAAATCCGTAATGGATTGTTTGTCGTTACACGTTGAAGAACTTGATGAGCCCGTTAGCAGCAGCGTTTCTTGACGCAACAATCGACCATGTTCGTAGTGACTAGAGAGAGGAAGGCAACGGATGGTGATGTCGCTGTCTACGTCTAACTGATTTATTGGACCATCACTGGTGCGAACTTTAAGGCGGATATCAGGATGGGTTTGATGGAATGCATCAATGTTTGGCACCAACCACAAACTGGCGAAAGAAGGCGTAACATCGACCACCAGTAACTCTTGCTCTGTATCGGTTTGAATTAAGCTCGCCGTCGCATGTTGGATGATCTCCAACGCTTCGGTCACCTTGGGCAAGTAACGTTTTCCTTCTTCGCTGAGCTCAATACCATTGATACCACGCTGAATCAAAGGCAACCCAACCAGTTGCTCTAACGTCGCAATTTGTTTGCTCACGGCACCTTGAGTTACGCACAAACTCTCTGCCGCTTTAGAAAAACTCAGATGGTTAGCAACTGCAACAAAGGTTCGCAGCGCACGAATAGAAGGGTACTCACTGCCTTTTAGCATAAACTCATGTCCGTTGATGAATGCTTAACCACAGACTAAGAGATTTTGGCTAGGAATCAAAGCGATGAGTTGAGGGGAAATACGAATCGCAGATACAAAAAGGGCCAACCCTTTCGAGTTGGCCCTTTCCAAACGTTTGGCTGGCGTAAGTTGAATTTGTTGCTTAAGATGTTGATTTTATTTGCTATCGATTGGCTTGATTTTTGTTTTGGTTACTAAGGCTGTTTGCTTAATCAAAATAAATGCAATTTCCCCTGAAACGCTGAAATGAGATTATTTATTATATTTCTTTCTGTAGTCGAACCCTTTTCTTAAGTCTACTGGTTGTGCTGTCATTCCTTCGTTGCAATTATTCTCAATTGAGCTTTGCGGTTGTACAGGTGTCATATCGTTTTGAGCACTTCTCTGCGCCCTAAAATCTTCATTTTCTAGCCGGAGTTGAGTTATTTCTTCGCTTAGTTTTACTATCTCTTGCTCATGTTCGTTTACTTGAGTTACTAGCTTATCATTTTGTTCTCTAGCAATACTTAGCTCGACATTCAGTCGGTTATGGCTTTCATGAAGTTGATTTATAGTATTATCTTCAACTTTCGAATTCTCGATCTCTCCGGCAAGTAGCTCGCTAATAGGTTGTAGTTTTCCGGTCGATTCAGTTTGTTCTGAGTCTTCACTTTTTAACTTACGCTCCAGTGACTGTATATCCTTGACTGATTTAAGCAAGGCATCTACAACTTGGCTGAAACTACAGTTCTGGGTCTTAGCTAATTTCTCAAGTTGTAAACGAGCCTTTTTGCTCAATGTAAACGCGGTTTCAGTTTGGTTGATGTTCTTTTTTCTGCGTTGTTTCGAAGTCCAAGCCGCTTTGAGTTTGTTGCATAATGACTTTACTCCTTCAACTCGATCGTAGCTTACATTGTCACCATCCACGGCGTGATATGCCGCAGATACAAATGCTTCTACATACTCTTTAGATGCCAGTGATTTTAGCTCATGTGGAGAGAACCATGGAGCTGGCTCACTGTGAGATTTAAGGTACTTCCTAATCCAGTCAGCTTTAAGAAACTGACGATAGAAGACAGTTCGACACTATTTCTGGTTGCCGTGACATTCAATCTGAAGGCATTCGGGCGGAGGCTGCCAGACGATATTAAGAAGCAAGTTAAACGTTGGGTCACTATGTCGTGGGCGAGTGCATTAATGATAGGTAGCCATATGGTGACGCATCTAGTGCAGTTTTCTCCGGGTCAGGCTTTTCTTGGCTTAAGGCCCGGTAGTCCACAATACCGCGATGCCATAGAAAACCTTGAGAGAGCTTTTGCTGATATTGAACCGGAGATTACGCATCCTGCCTCACACTGCTTCCATCACTTACAAGGCTTCTTTCCCAGCAAGAAGCGCACAGTAGAACCTGAGTAACAGCACTCTTCTCCATTTACACAAAACCTATTCATAGCTAGAGCGGATGGCTGTCCTAGCTCTGGCTACCCAAATTAAAACCAAAAAGGAATACTTCCCATGAACGAGTCGCAATCAATCTACGTCAGTATTGCTATGAATCCAAACCGCAACGGCGATGCTCAAGGCAGCATCGGACTGTCCGTGTACAACGCCAGAGGTGTTTTAGTCGATGAGAGTCGTATCAGAGTGTTAGAGGTGGAAAGTAACACTGAACTTGAGCTTTCTGCATTGGTAGAGGCTTTGAGCTACGCACAGGACGGCGATGAAGTCTTTATCAGCAGTGCGTTTTGTGAACGTGGCTATAACGAGTGGTTAGACAGGTGGAAAGCGAAAGGCTGGCGTAAGGCGGGTCGAAAGCCTGTGGTCTATCGACAACTATGGCAACAGGTAGATAGCCTTCGGTCAGAAAAATATGTGGAAGTGCATCTGGAAAGGTTGCGGGATATGGGACACAAAATGCAAAAGTCGAATGCCCTTGCTAAGTCCTGTTTCGATGATGAAGCGTTCTACTAACTCAAGATGGATGTGAATGCTCCAGAAGCTCAAGGCTGGTGGTGATATGAAAAGAAATCGAGCCAGCCAACTTACACGCCAAGTCCAGAGATTCGATGGTTGAGCAGCAGGAGTAGAAACTCTTGGTACTTTTGCTTCGTTGTATCTGGGCGCTCTGGGACGTTCTCATACCCCTAGGTGGGTCTTTGGCGCTATATGAGATTTTAAAATAAGGAACACAATGAGATTTCTACGTTTACAAGAAGTTAAAGAAAAGACGGGCTTAAGCAAGTCTGCAATCTACAGCAAAATTAAGGAAGGGGAGTTTCCAGCTAGTGTGTCTATCGGCTCAAGGACGGTCGCTTGGCTTGAAAGCGATGTCAATGAATGGCTGGAGTGGAGGGTTCAAGTGCGGGATAGAAAAGTTAAAGGGTTCTTTAGTTGATAAGGGAGCACAGATAGGTAACTGCTCCGGAGAGATTGATTTTCTTAGCATCACCCCTCCGGAAAAGTAATTGAGCAGGTGCTCACTTGTTGGCATTATGTTCTCTATGTTCCCAACGGAGCATGTTCATTACTATCATGTAGATATTGAATATGAACGATTTGAGTTGAAGTAAAAGGTGTACGAAACTACTACCAATAAACACATAACTTATTTTAATTAAAGCTAGCTTCATACAGGTTGGATTGGGGATAAGATCTATCACATTGGTTAGGAATCCCCCTTGCTGTCCAAGTAGTAATATTAGTACATACATGACGGAAAAAAATATGTATGAAATAAAAACTTTTATAAAAACAAAAAAGTTATACTTCAGAGTGGGGAGGTTATATTCCTTGTTTGAGTGATCCATCATTGCTAACATCATATCTGGCTTAGTCAGTGTCGCAAATATTGTGAACCCTGCAATTAAGAATCCCAGAGTTGTAATAGAGAAGTTAAACCCAATAGAGGACCACGCTCTTACGTTCTCTAAGAGTATGGTGCTATTCTTTTCTAATATAAAAGCATTAATAGCCAGGCAAGTAGCGACTGCAAGTACAATTGCAATCTGCAACTTATTCGGGAATATTATATATGCCTTCTTGTATATATCCCAGAGAGACTTCTCTTCTGTTAGGTCTTTAGGATCAAATTTGTATTTCATTTGAATCGCCTAAATAGAGTTTTTACAGTAGATATTGCTGCATCAGCTACCACCGGAATAGTTATCGCTCCTGAGTCGGCAAGGCTGTTAAATAACTTGAATTGGGTTTTTGCAGATTCAGTTACTTCTTTTGATAATTCATCTACTTCAATGCTTAAACTGAAACTGTCATTGTTCCCCTTGAGTGAGTCACCATGTTCATCTGTTCCTTTTAAGTCAACTGATGAATTTCCAAGAGCCGTTGCAGTTGAGGTCTTACCGAGTACCTGAACTTTGTTTAATCCGGCTGTGTTATTGGTAAAGTCAACCTTGGCGGTTGAGGCTTCTCCCATATCCTCTCGGCCTTGATCTAGTGCTGACCAAAAGTCGTCATTATCAATTTCTTCACGGTTAGTAGGAAGTAGCTTGATGCTTAACTTGTTGATAGTTTTAAATCTACCGATGAAATCGTCTAATGACTCTTTATCTGGTAGTGGGGTAATACGAAGACGCGGCGAAGGAGTACTTTCTCTTAACTTTTTCTTTGTCACACTGCTTAGTTGAGGGTTTTGTTTCTTTGCGTTTCTGGCTTCATCATATTCCTGGTTGATAAAGTCTTTATATGCTTGGTTCAGGCAATACTGACTGGCACTTTGAAAGTTTTGTATAGTCGGTGCGCCAGCGACTTCACGTGTCAAGATTAGTCGGTGGTTGTTAAGGATGAGTAAGAACACAGAACTTGGAGCCGACTCTAGTTCATCTTTGTCATCTACAAGTCCACCTTCCTTAAATATTTGATCTCGTTTTAGTTTAGTATTCTTAACTATACGTCCAGTTATACCTATGGTTGGTTTTTGGGGGTTGTCGTCTAGAACAACTAACTCGGTGTCAAGAAAGAAGTATTCGCTGCTGTCACCTAGCTTACGGACATACTTCATCTCCAGAAATGAGGGCATAACTATCTCGTCAAACATATCGAGAAGAACCTTGTTCTCTCCAAACTTTAACGTGTAGTTACCAAACTCAAGACGTTTCACAAATGACATCGTTGTTCTTCCAATTTACAGATAAATACAGCGCAACTGTATCATAACAAAAGAGATTTATCTTTCTTTCAGTGGTGTGAAGTTTGACTGTAAGTTCAAGAAGCGCTTACTGTTGATTTTAACGTTAAGGTTAAATTTGTCAGTGAGATCATTAGTATGTAGTGCCTGCGTAGCTTTTTCGGAGATGATGAGGTAGTTGGTACTCAGCATCGCCTAGGTACTGATTGAGTGCTTTCCTCTTTAGCTGATTTGATATCAGATAGTGTGATGGAATGTCTTTGTTACATTATATTGTTTGCCAAAAATCCCCCCACCAACTCAACTCCTTGCATCATTAAAGCTTTGTCAATGATATTATACTGCTCAATTGGGAATTAGAACTAAGAAATTTAAACATACATTGTAATGATATTATGAAATTAGTGTATTATTGTCAGTGGTTTGGCCTGGTGAGCTTGAGTGGTTTAACTTTATGATTGCTATGGCTTTGTTGTTTAAATGGTCATTGAACGTTAAGTTGCATAGTAGTGTTATATACGTCTGAGCAACAAGATTATAAGAGCATATATGTCTAATACAGTCGTTAGTGTCAACTTAAAAGAAGCAAATCTCAAGCGAAAGCTCCGGGAGCACTTGCACTCCTTGGGGTTCACTAAATCAGAGAGTGGGATTTTGGTAGCGCCAGGGGATAGTAAAGATATCATACGCTCTCTACATAAAGCGCAAAGGCACGAAAGACTCGAAGCTAGTGAGAAGTTCGTTAAAAGCAAGCACGAAAGGCTATTGAAGTATTTTGCTTCAGGTGAAGAAGTGGTTCCGGATAAGATTTCACCAGTTCTAGAGCGTGTCGATTCAAGAAATTGGACTGGAGACTTGTTTAGATTGGCGTCACTCACATGGTCTGTCCCTGTTTCAAGTGGATTTGGTCGGCGTCTAAGATACTTGGTGTGGGATGAGTCAAACGGGAAGTTAATGGGCATTATTGCTATTGGAGACCCTGTATTTAACTTGGCTGTTAGGGATAATTTTATCGGTTGGAATACTAAGGATAGAAGTGCACGATTGGTTAATGTGATGGACGCTTATGTTTTAGGATCTGTTCCACCATACAACTCTCTGCTATGTGGTAAGTTGATCGCTAGTTTATTAAAAACTCGAGATTTATATGATGATTTTGCCTCTAAGTATGGAAACTCTACAGGAGTAATCTCACAGTCAGAAAAGAGTGCAAGACTTTTGGCAGTGACAACTTCATCCTCTATGGGACGTTCGTCGGTATACAACCGGTTAAAGCTTGAGGGTGAGGATTACTTAAAACCGCTCGGTTACACTGGTGGTTGGGGACACTTCCATATTCCAGAATGGCTTTTTAAAGAGTTACGAGAGTACTTACGTGAAAAAGATCATAGGTACGCGGATCAGTATGGGTTTGGTCAAGGTCCAAATTGGCGCTTAAGGGCAACAAAGGCGGCATTAAAGTACTTAGGGTTCAAAGACAACCTGCTTCGACACGGTATAAAGAGAGAAGTATTTATGTCTCAATTGGCCGAAAACAGTGTGGAGCTTCTATTGACCGGGGAAGGTGTTCCCGATCTCAGCAACTTAAAATCGGTGAAAGAGGTTTCTGAGTGTGCACTAGAGCGATGGGTGCTGCCCCGTTCTTATCGTGATACAAGATATCTAAACTGGAATTCCTCGTCTATTCTGGAGTTACTAAATATCAAAGGGACACCAACAGAAGATGATATTAATGCCGCATAGGAACTTCCAAAGTAAGCCATCAAGCAAATGAAATACGCAGTCAATAAGTTATCAGGCAAGATAGAGTTTGCGGAAAGTGCTAGCTGTTATGGTAAGTATATATGTCATGAGTGTAAAGCTCCGGTAAACCTAAGATCGGGTCCCAAAAGAAAGGCATACTTCGCTCACTGGCGTGGTTTTGGTTCGCCTAAGTGTGAAAACTTTGTCCCAGGTAATTCACATAGTGAGTGGCAGGGAACTTCCTCTCCTCAACAATCTAGTAGCCGCATGGAGTTGCGGCTAATTATTCCTAGCACTAACAATGCAGCATGGTATCTCGAACTAACAATACCTAGATGCAATAAAGCAAGCGCAACGGTTACTATCGATGTGGGGGGGCGATTTCAAATACTTGATATGAGAGGTATGAGCAATCCTCGTAGTGTTACCGCAGAACTCACAAGTAAGCCCTACCGAATAGTAGAGTTCTCAGGGCTACCTGATCCGCATTTTGTCCACGGTGTTGAAAAAGAGTGTAAGTCTCTTCGAGTATACGGAGCATCAGTGTTTACCTCAGTGGGCGATCATGAACGCAACGGATTCTCTCGTGCCAAAGAGTTGAGATATAGTGAAACTTTCGCAATGGTTTGGAGTCAGCCATCAACTCTATCCTTTCCTGATGAAATTGATGTTGATGTATTGCCCCATAGAGGAGAGTGGCATTTAGCTTTAGTTACAATTCCAGAACATTTGTCGACTAAGAATCGTGATTGGTTGAGAGAGTTTACTGGATTAGACGTTTCTTTACCGCATTCGTCTATAGAGGTGGTTTGGCCGTTCGATAGTTTTAAACTAAATATTGATGAGGTTGAGTGCGAGCAATCAAGCAATGTTTTGTTGGTTGCGAAAAACCTTTCTCAAGTACAGCAGTCAACTAGGACAGAAATGAGGGCTATTAGTCAAAGCGATTCCCTCTCGGTTGCTAGTTTAGTTGGTGTTAACAAGTTTTTTGCTTTCACTCCTCATAACTCGGATTTTGTAAGTCTTAGTTTGGGGGATAACTCCAATACCCATAAGTTTTTGTCTTTTTCTGAAGAGTTACCCAATCAACAGGAAATCAATTTCCCCACAGTGGATATTGTATTTAAAGGCCTAAAGAAAGAACCTGTCATTTTTCAACTGCACAGCTCAAATTGTCTGGAGTCAGTTCGTGAAGCTATCAGAACTGGGTATGACTTTGACTATTTATCAATACCTAATGGTGTTGAAGGTAGATTGAAAACCTACTTTTCGCAAGAGCAGTGTTTAGTTCTTAAGGGGGATGGGGGGGAAGCGCCTCACAATAACAATGCATTTGTCTTAGGGCAGACAGAAAACGACATATTGAGAGAAGCTCTCAATGATAGAAACTGTACAACTGAGCTCAATTTTGGAGGCTTTGGGTGCTTATATTTTTCTCACTTTGTTGATGGCAATGAAAATGATCTTTCTGATTTAGAGTTGCCTGCTTCCTTGCGACAGCGCTTAGTTTGCTATATGTCACAGTTATCTCTTCAGCCTAATGTGAGTCGTTTAAATGACATTGATTTAGTATCTACATTCGCAAAAATAAAGCCAAAAAAAGATTTAATCCCACATTATCGTTTACTCTCAAGGGACATTGTTTCATGTGGGCATCACTTTGAATTCACGAGAGATATATTTTTACCATGACTATCGAATTTAGTAGAGAAGCCAAAGAACGGATAGCTTCGCTAGGTCCAGCAGAAGTAACCAAGTTTATCGAAGAACTGCCGCAAAGCCTCCTTAGAAATGTTTTTAGAGCTCTTCCTAAAGTTGATGGTTTTCGACGTAACAGCATAGCTGAGTTCAAAGAGAAGCAAAAACGCTTTGTAATGCACCTTACTCATCATTCCCAATCGAAGGTCAATCATGATTGGTTCGTCTTTGCGAAAATATGGGAAATATGGGGAAAGGAGCACTTAGAAACTACCTTGCCTGAGATTGATAGCGGATGTGATGGTTGGCAGAACGCAAAGAACTTCTTCCGTGAACTCATTGATATTGCCCCTCAGGCGCCTCGTGAGGATGTAGAAAGGCTCTATTTGTTTAGCGGATTTGAAAATAGTGATGAAGTTCAGTTTTTAGTTTCACAATTCAAGTCAAAGTCCGAGATTAAGAGAGAGCAGTTAGTAACAGAGTTACCAAAGCGCCTCAAACATATCGAAGATAAACTAAAAAAGGCAGAAAGCAGTTTTAGGGAATCCGATGCATTACATGCTGAAGCAGAGTCTGAGTTTGATTCAATTGAGAGAAAGTTCAATGACATTCAGTTAGATTTGAGTGAAGCATCGCGTAAGTTTGAACAGTCAGAGCATAAGCTAGAATCTAGCTTTACCGCTTTGTCAAATAGCCAATCTCAACTGGAAGCTGACATAAAAGATCTATCTGTATCATTGTCAAAAATTGAGCAGGAACTAACGTCGATTGGTAAGCAACTCCAATCACAAAAATATAATAGTGATGTTATAAGTGATTTGTATAGCACTGTGAATGAGCTTGAGTCAAAGTATGAATCATTCTTCTCAAAGCTCAAAGATGATGACGGTAAAGAAATACAGCAACTAAGTGAAAAACTAGCCATGCTGGAAAATCAGGTAGAAAAAAATGACTTTAAAGATGGTGGTATGGTTTCACATCAAAGTGCTTTTAATAAGTTGTGCTCGGAATCAATTACTGTATTGAACTCGGTTACTGAGGCTTGTGAAGCTATTTCTTTAAATCTACAAGCTATTGGCTTTGTTAAGCGAGATGCTAATTCTATTGTGCGTCAGATAGTAGCAGCTTTGTCGTTAGGACAAGTTGTACAGTTTACAGGGGCTCTATCAGATTTGACTGCTGAGGCAGTGTCTTTAGCTATTGGAGGGAAGTGCGTACTTGAATGGAATGTGCCTGTTGGGCTGACAGATTGCAGCTACACAAAACAGTTCTTAGCCGAAGCAGCCTCCTGCAATGCAGGGTGTCTTGTACTAAAAGGGGTGAACTTATCTGCGTTTGAAGTTTATGGTTCCCCAATACGAGATATGGTGTTACATCGTCAGTTTTCACTTCCTACAAGAAACAATTTTCCTGTTGTTGCTTCAGTAAGGCATGGGGCTGCTGTTTTCCCTAACGGTGGTTCTATTTCAGAGCTAGGGCCTGTTATTAATACGGATGACCTGAAAGTTAGGGCTAAAAGTTCAAAAAGCACTGATTTTACATTTGGGGAACTTAACCATACTGAGTTAAAAGTCGAGTTAGAGCATCAGAAAAGGACTGTTCACGATTGTCTTGATGAATTAAATGACATTATACAAGATGTGGATTTTCACGGTGGGAACCTTTGGGTGAGGAGTGTAACTAGAGCTTATCAAACAATGCGTCGGATTCCGGGGGGGGCAGAAGATACGGATTTGTATTCTATATTGATGCTCTGGAGTTTACCGTGGGCTGAGTATTTAGGTGCAAAGACTGAAGATATTATCTTATTGGCTAAGCGGGATTTATTACAAACTGAAGATGAAGAGATGGTTTGAGTAAAATATGGAGCTTTCACCGGTATCTCAAAACGAAGTGTTAAAAGTTCTCGCCGAGAAGATACATTGCCATTTGCAGTGTGAAGGCTTAAGAATCTCGATTGTATCTGAATGTTTAAGGGCGGTTTTGTACTTTTATTCCTATAAAAGCCTACAAGAGTGTAACTGGAAACCGATACCGACAGTACGTTTAACAAGTAAAGCACGACAAAAGCTAAGTGTCTTTTGGGCAGACATAGGTAATCCCGGTAAAAGAGGTATATACCCATGTGTTGCTCAAGTATTAGATGGCTTGTTCGAACTTGGAGATTTGCACAAGTCTAGCGGTGGACATTGGCTGATTCCCCCAATGCACGCAATTAAGTGTGGAGATGATAAAGCTGTGCTGTTAGGTGGAGGGCCCATTCCGATTTTACCGGCGCAAATTGCTGACAAAGTTCGAGTTGTAGGGAGAGTTCGATTCATTGAGCATGTAAAAATTGAAGAACATGTTGAGGTTTGGCAGGTTAGTGATTGGATTGGTCACAATTTTAAACAGTTGAATAGCTGGGCTGAATCTTTGTTGAAAAAATGTATAGGTAACATGAGTGATTCAATACATGACTTTGGGCAAAACCATATTTACTTAAATGGTCGTTGGGTAGAATCAACGGCTATACCTAGTGATGTTAGCGGACATTTTGTTTGTAGAGTTAAGACCAAAAAATACTTCTCTTACTTTCTAGGGGAGTTCAAGAATAGCTCTTTGAATAGACTATCTTCATTGACTTCGCAAGAAGCTCGGAGACTTCGCTTTTATATCGACGCAGAGTCTAATAACCCAGTTGTTGTGAAAGCTAGCTATGTATCTAAAGAAATAATTAGACTGCAATTGGTTCGACCTTTGCCTATTGAAGAGTCAAAAGTGTTGCTACTTGGCTGGAGAGTGCCTGCTCTTAACGGGGAATACTCAAGAGCAGAGTATTTTGAGTTTCCAATAGAAGTTGTTCCAGTTATTCGAGAAGTGTTTGATAGGTTAAAAATCGTGTTGGCATTGGTATAAAAATATAAGGAGAAATCAATGAGCAGTTCATCCCAAATGAAGGGAGCAAGCGGCGTACATGATACGGTTGCCAATTTGAAAAAGAGTTTAAAGCAATACATCGAAGCACAATACCATATTCGCAATGAGCCACTTGTTGAGGAAAGAAATCTTTTACTAGAGCAAGAACCTACTATAGTGCAATCTCCTTATGTTGAAGCTACTCAGGTTTACAAGGTGGGCAATGTTTACAGCGCGCTTGATATTCCTAAAGCAGCGTCAAGTGCTTTAACTCAATTGGCGGATTTAGGTGTTGGCCTATACCCGCGCCCTTATGAGCATCAAACTCAAGCTCTGAATTCTTTTTTAGGTGAAGAATCAACGGATATCGTTGTCGCAACAGGTACAGGTTCAGGAAAGACAGAGAGCTTCCTTATGCCGATAATTGGCAACCTAGCAATTGAAGGCGAAGAAAGACCTGATTCAGCTAATCTACCAGGATGTAGGGCGATGCTTCTATATCCGATGAACGCACTGGTTAACGATCAGTTATCAAGAATACGAAGGTTGCTAGGAGATCCTAGGGCTGCACAAATTTTGAAAAATAAACGTTCAAGACCTATTAGATTTGGCAGTTATACAGGGCGTACTCCTTATCCAGGAAGCCGGAGTGGCAAAAAAGATGAGCAACTTATAAAACCCCTCTTTGAGAACTTTTACAGCAAGGTGATACATGAGCCGGAAGTGTTAGGAGAGTTGGAAAAAATTGGTCGTTGGCCGAGCAAGGACTTAGAAGGTTTTTACGCTTCTGATTTAGTTGAAGAGAGGGTATATGAGAATGGTAAAAGAAAAGGAAAGCAATACACTAGAAAAAACTGGAAAAATAGACTAAACACTCAACCTGGTGACAGAGAGCTCATGACGCGTCATGAGATACAACAAGAGTGCCCAGAGTTACTTATTACAAACTACTCGATGCTCGAGTATATGCTAATGCGCCCAATCGAAAGGGGAATATTTGAACAGACCCGAGACTGGCTGAAGGCTGACCCAAGTAACGAGTTTGTTTTAGTAATTGATGAAGCTCATATGTATCGAGGAACAGGAGGAGCGGAGGTTGCACTGTTAATTCGCCGTTTGTGTGCTCGTCTTGAAATTCCACGAGAACGTATGCGGTGTATTTTGACCAGTGCTAGTCTTGGGACTATTGAGGATGGCGTTCAGTTTGCATGTGATTTAACTGGTTTATCAATTGATTCAAAACGCAAGTTCAAGATTATCCAGGGAACTTCAGAAGAGAGAAGGGCCACATCAAAAACTTCTGATTTAGACGCAGAAGCATTAGCGGAGTTCGATTTAACCTCATTCCAAAATATTGCTAACGATACTAACAGAGCATCAATTGCTTTGGAGTCACTTGCTGAGAGATTAGGTTGGCAACAGCCTCCAGAAACAGATCTTGTCAAAATTAAAGACTGGCTATATCACAATCTGACAGGGTATGCGCCGTTAGAGGAGTTAATTAGCCAAGTATCAGGGAAAGCAGTTCAATTAGAGAGCTTAAGTCAGGAGTTGTTTAAGGGGGCAAATCACCCCATCGCCTCTAAGGCAACAGACTCTCTCTTAGCGTTGGGGTGTTATGCGAAAAGATCTTCTGATGGAAGAGTGCTGCTCCCAACTCGCCTACACCTGTTTCATCGAGGCTTACCTGGACTATTTGCATGTATAGATACTAATTGCTCTCAGCGGTTGAGTAAGATGCAAGATCCTATTCTTGGGCGGCTATATACGAAATCATTAAGGCAATGCTCTTGTGAAAGTAAAGCTCGAGTATATGAGTTGTTCACCCATCGTGATTGTGGCGCTGCTTTTATCCGAGGGTATGTTAGCTCTGACATGAACTTTTTATGGCATGAGTCAAATGGACCGTTGGTTGAAAGTGGTGCTGTAGATTTGATGCCTGTCGATATCTTAGTTGAAGATAAGGCACACCCGCGCAGTAGGCACAAAGATATGTGGTTACATGTGTCTAGTGGTAAGTTGCTAGATCGTTGTCCTCCGGATCCTAGTGGTTACCGTAAAGTTTGTGTTCCAGATAAGGTTGCGGCGGGAGAACCTCTCACATTTGATGAGTGTCCAGTTTGTATGCGCAATACAAACGCATCAAATGGTTCTATGTACAAGATAATGGACCATGTTACAAAGGGCGAGGCACCATTTACCACATTAGTCCGCACTCAAATGTCAAACCAACCGGCAAGCCGTGTTATAGATTCTAAACACCCTAATGGTGGCAGGAAAGTTTTGATTTTTTCTGATGGTAGACAGAAGGCAGCTCGTTTGGCGAGAGATATTCCTAGGGATATTGAGTTGGATGTTTTCCGTCAAGCAATCGCATTGGCATGTGTTCGTCTCCAAAGATCTTCGAGAGAAGCTCGCCCGAACAATAGTTTATATTTGGCCTTTTTATCTGTTTTGTCAGAACACGATCTCTCGATGTTTGATGGACGGGATGCTGCGAAAATAATCTCAGCTAGAGATGAGTTTTATAGAGATTACGAAGGAGAGCTTGATGAGGCTCTACAAGACAATTTTGAACCATCTGAGCCGCCGCCTAGCAGATACAAGGTAGCACTACTGAAGTTACTTTGCGGCAATTATTACTCCTTAATAGGGACTACCGTGGGCTTTATTAAGCCGACAGCAGCAAAGTCTAGACGTCTAAAAAGTGCTATTCAAAAGCTTAATTTGGGAGTTAGTGACGATGATGTAGTAGCCCTTTCTGTTGCCTGGATTGACTCACAACTAACCTCATTTGCGTTTGATTCATCTATAGATTCTTACTTCCGGTACAAAGCTGCTGGATACTCTAAACCTGGTTGGGGGAGTAGAGGATGTTTTGACAGAACTTTGAGAGAGGGCTTAATTCAAAGGCTCGCATGGACTGAAGACACTATAGATTCATTAGAGGAGACTTTTAGGCAGCAACTAGCTTCAAAGCATGGTGAAATGTGGTTTCTGTCACCAAACTCTCTTGTCATAAACATAGATTTATCTCACGTATGGACTCAATGTTCAGATTGTACATCTCTGATGCCTCTATCTTTTAAGGGGAATATTTGTTTATGTTGTGGTAGTAATGCTACTAGTCGAATTGATCCTAGTAGTGATACTTATATAACAGCGAGAAAAGGTTTCTGGCGCTCGCCAGTTGAAGAAGCCCTTGAGCATGGAGCTAGGTTATCAAATCTATCGGTTGAGGAGCATACGGCGCAGTTATCAAATAGGGATAGAAGCAGTGTGCACTCAACTACTGAGCTATATGAGCTGAGGTTTCAGGACGTTTTAATCCACGAAGATGACAGACCGATAGATGTATTAAGTTGTACAACTACGATGGAAGTAGGTGTAGATATTGGTTCTCTAACTGCAGTTTCACTACGTAATGTTCCACCTCAGCGCGAGAACTATCAACAAAGAGCTGGTCGTGCTGGCCGAAGAGGCTCTTCAGTTTCAACGGTAGTAACATACTGTCAAAATGGACCTCATGACAGCCATTATTTCCTCAATCCTGAAAAGATTGTTGCAGGGCCTCCAAGAACCCCTGAAGTAAAAGTAGATAATGCGAAAATTGCTATGAGGCATGTTCATTCGTATCTAATCCAAACTTTCTTTCAAGAAGTTTTGGATACAGGTACTTATAGGCCAAGTGAAGAAACTTCAATATTGGAAAAGGCACTAGGCAAAACAAGAGACTTTTTCTTTGCTTCTGGAGACAACAAACTAGATTTCAATACGTTTGATGAGTGGGTAAATAGAAAGGTGCTTGCTGAGGATGGCGACTTGAGAGCCTCTATACTCAGTTGGCTTCCGGTATCACTGGAAACAGGAAAACTCAGCCTTGAAGAATGGCTAGTTAGCACTGCTAGTCGTTTTATCGAAACTTTGAGATGTTTGGCGGATGAAATTCCAAATCAAATAGAGGCTGAAAGTGAAGATGCGGATGAAACATTGGCAGTAAATGAGTTGGAGCAAGAAGAACTACTCGACTTTTTGTTCTTCCATGATTTATTGCCTAGTTATGCATTTCCAACAAGTTTAAGTAGTTTCCTGGTTGAAGCACTAGAAAAAGTGAATTCCTCAACTTGGAAAGTTAAAACGATACAGAGACCTCAGCAGGATATTTCCAAAGCTCTAAGTGAATATGCTCCAGGTCGATTGATTGTGATCGATAAGTATACTTATCGTTCAGGAGGTGTCTTTGCAGACATGCCTTCTTTTGAAGTTAATCGAGCAAGACCGTTATTCCAAGAGGCCAAAAAGCTGGTTTATTGTGAAGAGTGTTCATTTGTTAGAGATCCACATGCAACAGAAGTTGACCATCTAATTTGTCCAGTTTGTTCAGGGAACCTTCAAGAGGAGACTATGATTCAGCCTGAAGTTTTTGGACCAGAAAATGCTAAATATTTACCTGAAGAGGATCGAGAGCAAGAGATTACATTTGCTACAATGGCGCAATTTCCTCAGCCAGTGAATGAGCAGGAATTCGTGTTTCGAGAGTGTGGTCCTAATGCTAGCTATACACATGCTCAAGGTCAGCGATTAGTAACAGTCAACCGGGGTAAAAGTGATAGTGAACTTGGTGGTTTCTCTGTTTGTGTAGATTGTGGTGCTGCAAAAGTTTTCGATGATGATTTGCAAACGACAGGTGAACATGAGCGCCCTTATAAGACATTAGCACCAAAAGGAACTCCTAAGTTATGCTCTGGTGAATATAAACGTGTTCTTTTGGGGCATGATTTCAAAACAGACTTACTGCTTATTCGGCTTAGAATCTCAGCCCCATTGATTACGGATACATCGAATGTAATTTCATTACATATATTAGAAGATGCGTTGCACTCTGTAGCGGAAGCTCTTCGTTTGGCTGCGAGTAGGCATCGCCAACTAGATGTAGACCCGGCAGAGTTTGGCTCAGGATTTAGAGTTGTCCCTGCTCTTCAAGGGACGGAAAGGCTAATAGATCTATTCTTATATGACACTTTGTCCGGTGGTGCGGGCTATGCAGAGATAGCAGCTAAGAACTTGGATGAGATATTGAGAGATACTCTTAGCTTATTAGAAGAGTGTGAATGTGATACATCATGTACCGACTGTCTAAACCACTTTCATAACCAGCATATTCAGAATAGGCTTGATAGGAGACTAGGAGCCTCATTATTGAGGTATGTTGTTTATGGAGAAATCCCTGAGATAGCTAATCACGATGAACAGGCAATGAACTTGTCACAGCTATGTGCATTGCTTGAACTGGATGGTTACAAGTGTGTAGAAGGTAAAAGCTCAAAGAGTCCGATTTTAGTAGAGTATAAGGGGAAAACTGTAACAATAGGTAGTTACCCTGGTCTATTAGATAGAAGTGGACTCACACACGCAGTTTTAGAGGAGAGAAAAGCAGACGAGGTAATGTTGATTAATGAGTATCTGCTTAAGTCTAATCAGCCAGAGATACACTTAGGAGTCCGAACTCTATTTACGTGTCCGTAGAACGAAAATTGTATTGAGTTAGTTAGAGGGGGACTCCCCCTCTAACTTATGACGCGGAGAAGCCAAAGATTAGCTGTAGAGCCTGTACTCAATTGGTATTGCTGAAAAGCAGGATGCCCAGCACCAAGGTGAGCCCAAAGCTCAATTGTGTCTAAAATTTCATCGATATTTTTGCCCCAATAGCTTACTTTTAAGTCATAGACTAAATAGCTGGCTCCTAGCCAACCTCAGACCGAAATATCTAAAGTGACTTTAGGTCTTTATGTATACTCTTTGGGGATGCGTGTTAGGCTGATAAGTTGATGACTTTTAGATGTTTAGCCCCTGTAATAGATAAACTCCCCTTCGCTGCATTTTCGATATGTTCACTCCACCAAGCCATCATCGAGCGGCGACGTTCTAGGTAGTCAGTGCGGTTGTAGATGCCACGTATTTTATTTTCGTCGACGTGGGCTAGGGCTGCCTCTATAAGGTCTGGGTCAAGAGCTTGTTCATTAAGAGTTGTGCTTGCTAATGACCTTAGCCCATGACTCACTAACCTACCTGCAAACCCCATTTTTTTAGCGCCATATTAGCTGTTTGGCTGTTACATGGCTTCTTAGGATCTCTGTCTGAGGGAAAGATAAACTCTCGGTGCCCACTGATCGGTTTCATCACTTCTAAAAGCGCTAGCATCTGCTCAGTGAGTGGAATGCGGTGCACTCTTCTTTTTTTCATTCTACCTTTGGGAATGATCCAAACCTTATTATCTAAATCTAATTCATCCCACCGTGCTCCTGACGCTTCTGAAGGACGAGTCATAGTGTGTAATTGCCCCTCTATCAAACAACGTGTAGTGCGCTTGATACTAGCGTTAGCTATTGCATTCATAAGTTCTGGTAGTTCAACAGGCGTTAACGCTGCCATATTTTCTTTTTTGGGTTTTTTGAAGGCAGCTTTTATACCAGTTAGAGGGTTGGCTTGGATTAGTCCGCAGTTTGTAGCAAAGTTCATTATTTCGTTGAGGCGTTGAGATAATCGTTTAACCGTCTCTAAACTGCCTTTAGCTTCTATAGGCTTTAGAAGCTCAATAACCTTTGGTGCTGTTATGTCTTTTACAGGTATGTCAGACAAATGTGGGAATACGTGTAATTCCAATGATCTCCAAATATTGACAGCGTAATCTGGGGTGACATCGTGCTTTTTGATTTCGAACCAATCTTCAGAAACTTTTAAGAACGTGTGCACGTGGTTCTCTTTGTATTCTTGTAGCTTGCGCTTTCTTTCTTCTTGAGGATCTATACCTTGAGCGATCAGCTCTTTTGCTTCCATAGAGCTTTTTCTTGCTTGTACAAGAGAAACATCTGGATACCTTCCCAAGTTCAGATTAGTGCGTTTACCATTGGTCGGGCGGTAGTAATTTAACTGCCATTGTTTTGAGCCACTAGGAAGTACTCTTAACTTCAACCCTTGACCGTCTACTAAATTATATTCTTTGTCTTTGGGCTTCGCGTTTTTGACTTCGGTTGCTGTCAGAGGTTTTGTTTGTCTTGGCATGGTTAGGAACCAAAAGTTAGGAATACAATATCAAGGTTCCTACATTGGTTACTAAAACTCAAAGATGTGGGTAGATGTCTGTAGATGTTAGTGTGCTGTAACTTATTGATTTTTGGTTGTTGTGGGCACAAAAAAAGACGTCCGTGGACGTCTTTAGATGTTGAATTGGTGGAGCTGGCGGGAGTTGAACCCGCGTCCGAAAACCTTTCATCATTGGTACTACATGCTTAGTCGATCTTTAAATTCACCACCCACCTGCGAACCGACACGCTAATGAATGACTATCCTGAATTAAAATTCGCCGTTCATCTCTCAGGCGGGAGAATCCGGGCTAGCGCGTTTGGGTTTGATCCCTCGTTGGTCCCCGTCTTACGTGCGGAAGCTAGGGCGAGAGAGCTCTGAGCAGGTTATTAAGCTGCTAGTGCGTAGTTTTCGTCGTTTGCGACTATTTTTTTGCGGTTTGTTAACGAGGCCTACCGCACCTCGGCATGCACCTCAGACTTCTGAATTCCCGTCGAATCCTAAATCAGCCCCAGAGGTAATATCGGCATAGTAACAGAAAAGCCTAAGCTGTCCAGTACTATGCGTCTAAGTGGTCAAGTTTAACGCAGTGAACTCTTCATCACGCGTGCTTTTTCACGAGCCCAGTCTTTTTCTTTCAGATCGGTACGTTTGTCGTGAAGTTTTTTACCTTTCGCAACACCGATTTTGATCTTCACCCAAGAGCGAGACCAGTACAGTGACAATGCGGCTAGCGTCATACCTTCACGGTTGATGCGACCAAGAAGGTTGTCGAGTTCACGACGACTCATCAATAGTTTGCGCACACGTGTAGGGTTTGCGACAACGTGAGTAGAAGCTTGGTTAAGAGGCGTGATGGTCATTCCGCTGACAAAGGCTTCTCCGTCACGCATGAAAACGTAGCTTTCAGCGATATTGGCTTTACCTTGGCGAAGTGCTTTCACTTCCCAGCCTTGTAGCTCCAAGCCTGCTTCAATTTCATCGTCAATGAAGTATTCGTGGCGAGCTTTTTTATTCAGCGCGATAGTGTTGCTACCCGCTTTTTGCTTTGATTTTTTCTTTACCATAATGGACTCATTATACGGGTTGGATATGGGTTAGGAAATCCTTTTATTTGCGCTATCGTGGAATAAAAGTAGAATTGGCACAAGCCTTAAACATGTACGCGTATCGATAGGAGTGTGTATGAAGCAAATCAGCCGTTCTGCCTTGGTGTCTTTTAGTGCAGAGCAGATGTTCGATCTGGTCAATGATGTTTCTAAGTATCCTGAGTTTCTACCTGGTTGTTCAGGTTCACGAATCATTGAGTCTTCGGACGATGGTATGGTGGCTTCTGTCGATGTAGCAAAAGCAGGTATCAGTAAGACATTTACAACCTCTAACGAGATTATTCCGGGTCAAGCGATCATGATGAATTTGGTCGATGGTCCATTTAAGACACTGCGTGGTGGTTGGATCTTCACTGCTTTGGATGAGCAGGCGTGTAAAGTGGAACTGAAGCTTGAGTTTGAATTCTCAAGCAAGATGATCGAAATGGCTTTCGGCAAGATTTTTAATGAGCTAACCAATAACATGGTGAATGCTTTTACCAAACGCGCGAAACAGGTGTACGAGTGCTATGAGTATTGAGTCGGACATGATTCACGTGGAAGTGGTTTATGCGCTTCCTCAAGAGCAGCGTGTATTCAATTTGGTGGTAAACAATCAAGCAACGGTTGAAGATATTATCCGCCAGTCGGGTGTGCTTGAGCTATACCCTGAGATTGATTTGAAGAAGAATAAAGTCGGTGTTTACAGCCGTAACGTGCGATTAGATGCAACGGTACGCGACAAGGACCGTATCGAGATTTACCGCCCACTATTGGCAGATCCAAAAGAGATTCGTCGTAAACGAGCGGAGCAAGCAAAAGCCGCTGGTAGTGCAGACCCTGTGACAGGCGGTAAGCCCAATGTTTTGAGAAAAGCTGAGGAATAATGCTTTTGATTACGAACAACGCCTCCCAATTGGGAGGTGTTATTTTTTGTGGGGCGAACTTTCCTTGCTCTGTTGAGCAGAAATAAAAAAGCCTCCGTCAGGAGGCTTTAAGAATACTGTGAAAATAAAGGTTGCTTACTGAATCTTCTCGTAAAATGCATCGCTTTTCGGGTAGTCACCAGTGATGTCTGCCAGCGTGCCTTGGTCGTTAAACTGAACGATAAGATCTTTTTGCACTGAGTCACCGTGACCAGGAGTGTGGTGGTAAATGTAGTACCACGTATTCGGGTAGCCATTTTCAACCAACATAGGTGAACCAAGAACGTAGCGAACCTGTGCTTTAGTCATCCCAAACTTTAATTTATCAACCGCACTTTGTTCTACGTAGTTGCCTTGGTTGATATCAATGCGATAAACCAGTTTTTCCAATACCGAACATCCTGTCAGCAATGTCATTGCTAATGGTACGGCAACTAACCACTTCTTTAATTGCATAATAATTTCTTAGTAACCTTTAAAATACTGCGCTGATAATAAACAAGCTCGACGCAGATGTAAAAAGCTATGCGTCGTATGGTAGGGAATCTGACAACGAATTTTGAGTTGAGTTGCATTTATTCGCTGAGATTGAACAATAATTGGCGGAACATTGCGCATTCGTTTAGCGAAAAGCAAAAGTACTGGGGCAGTTGAAATGGGAGAGAGCCACTGAACTGGTTGATATGCGGTGGCTCAGTAATAATCTTAAGCAGCGATAAGCAGTTCTTTAGCATTTGCCAATGTGGAATCTGTAATTTGACTACCACCAAGTAGACGAGCTAATTCTGCCACACGTTGCTCTTTATCTAGTGAGCGCATTTGTGTTTCAGTTTGACCACCTTTGGTGTGTTTTGCGACAAACATTTGCTGATGACCACAACCTGCGACTTGAGGTAAGTGGGTGACACACATTACTTGGGTCGACTCTCCTAGTTTGCGCAGCATCTTACCGACAACAGCAGCGGTTGGACCACTGATACCTACGTCTACTTCATCGAAGATCAAGCTTGGAGTATCTACTTTCTGCGCGGTGATCACTTGGATGGCTAATGAGATACGTGATAGCTCACCACCCGATGCCACTTTAGCGATGGGTTGCAATGGCTGACCTGGGTTGGTTGAAACCAAGAAGCAGACGCTGTCCATTCCCAGCGGTGATGGGTGGGTATTTTCGTTGTTCACTTCAATGCTGAATACCGCTTTCTCCATGCTCAATTCGTGCATGCTTTGTGTGATCAGTTTGTTCAACTCTTTTGCGTAGCGACTGCGTGATTTGTGCAGTTTTTCCGCTTGGGTCAAGAAGCTTTGATATTTTTGTTCAACTTCTTGAGCGAGTTCATCCAAACGTTCATCAGAGCAATCGAGCGCTTCGATTTGAGCCAACAGATCTTGATGGTGTTGATATAGCTCATCAGGCATAACGTGGTGTTTACGAGCCATTGACATCACTTTAGAAAAGCGTTCTTCGACATAAGCCATGCGACCCGGATCGACATCAATGCCATCAAGGTAGCTGCGAAGTTCGTTTTTAGTTTCTTCTAGCTGGATCATTGCTTCTGCCAGCATATTTGGTAGCTCTGCTAATTTCTCATCCAATTCAGCTAATTGAATTAGGGAGTGATTGGCCGATTGCAAAATACCAAGCGCATTGACTTCTTCACCTTCGTAAATAAGTTCGATGGCTTGCTGACAGGTAGCGGCAAGTTCACCGCTATTGGACAGTCGTTTGTGCTCTTGTTCGAGCTCTGCGAATTCTTCTTCACCTAGCGATAACTCATTCAGTTCTTTGATTTGGTATTCGAGCAACTGCTTTTGTGCCTGATTTTGCTGGCTGTTCTCTTTTAGTTGCTTGAGGTTATTGTCTGCCTGACGCCAATGCTGGTAAGCACTGCGTGTGCCTTTTAATAGGTTTAAATGTCCTGCATATTGGTCAAGCATTGCCATTTGGTGCTCGCTCTTCATCAATTGATGATGTGCGTGCTGTCCATGGATGTTGATCAACAACTGCCCAAGAGATTTGAGTTGTGAAAGTGGGACTGGGCTGCCGTTGATGAAGGCTCTAGAGCGACCTTCTTTGGTGATGATGCGACGCAAGATACACTCGCTGCCATCAAGCAGGTCGTTATCTTCTAGCCAACGCGTTGCGTGTAGATTGTTATCCAGTAAAAAGGCAGCGCTGACTTCTGTTTTCTCTTCGCCTTGGCGCACCATACCTGCATCGGCACGTCCGCCTAAACAAAGACCTAACGCATCAATTGCAATAGACTTACCTGCACCTGTTTCACCAGTAATGGTGGTCATGCCCTTTGAAAGCTCGAGCTGTAAAGACTTAACAATCGCAAAATTATTAACACTTAGATGAGCCAGCATTTTTATTTACCTGTATAACTGAACAATACTGTATAAGAAAACAGTATATACTGTTTCTTTATACAGTAAAGTCAGGTGCGGTATTTTTTCTTAAAGAAGCGGCTTTTTGTGATGAAGAGAAGAAAAATAGGTCGTGCAAAATGCAACGACCTATTTAAATTGAACAAGTTACGGACGAGTTGGGTTAATGGTGAGCGGTTCTAATGTGACGACTGCATTGACTCCCGCGCCCGGATGGTCGACGTAAGATGTGTCTTGCATCAGGGTGTAGTAAACATCAACGAAATCGTCATCATTGGTCAGAACCCCATCAGGAATTGCATCAATGATCTTGTTGGTGATCTGAGGAATAATGGCATACGCCTGCACCTCTGGATCTGGAATCGCCTTTAATACTTCTTCAGCAACTTGAACGAGCAGTTTTGCCAACTGTTTGTAATCCGTACCGTCATCTTGTTCCATCAATACAATGTCAGCCGCGCCCCAACGGTAACGAGACCAATGAATGATGATTTGATTCGGGTAATAGTCTTTGTTGTCATAATCCAAATATGGAAGCTCGACTAAATCTAACGTCGGCTCGTCGCGACTTGGGTTCACCCCTGTGACGATGGCGTAGATTTCTGCTTTACCCGAGATCCATGGTTCTTGGTCATCAGAAAGACGGATCTTCTTCAGTTGTGTAGTCTGAATTGGTTGAACCGAACTTTCAGCGCTAGCGAGAAGTGGGGAATTAACTTGCTGTTTGTCCGCTAGGTATGGCTGAACCATCGTGGCTTGACCTAAGCTCTTCATCTCAGCTTGCATCGCTTGCAGACCTGCTTTTAGTTCTGCAGAGCTGTTATTGTCGACAACCAATACTGGTACGTCAGGAAGCTGATAGACATCGAGCTGGTGGATTTGACCATATACATCGTACGCTTCGATATACTGCCATTGCGAGTCATCACCGCTTGGCTCGAAAGCGAATAGGGGATCGACTTTCCCTTCTTGCCATACATTTAGCATCTCTTCATTCGCTAGACGGACTTCTAGCAACTGATCTGAGTATTGCTCGATGCCTTTCCATGTACGGATCTGGTTATCGGCTTGTACAAGCTGTTTACTGAAAGCAGCTTGGGGCGTTTGTTCAACAAAGGAAGATACTGGGACGCTAGTGTGCTCCGCGGTAATGTCCCTACGTAGCATTGGCTCCATGCTGGTATAGCTCTCACTAAGTTGCTGAGCGAGCGCGCGTTTTGTGTTGGTTATATCCTCGGCTTTTGCATTTGATATATTGTTAACCTTTGCCTCCTCAGACTGGCAGCCCATAAGCGCTAAAGTACTGAGAGCGGACAATATAATTGTTTTTTTCATAGTGTGTCCTTTGAGATAGTTTGTATGAAATAGAGTTAATATTCTATTCATGGCAAGAATATCACCAGACACCTATCATTCAATTTGCTCTCCAAGATTTGTATAAAATCTGCCCACAAGATCAAATTTTATAAATCTAGATTTAGTAGGTTTTTATTTTGTGTCGCCTTAATCGGGATAGAGTAGAAAGCTGAAATATGAGCAAAGAAAAAAGGTTGATGCTTTCACACCAACCTTTATTGCTAAAACAGTTTGCTCGACCATCCAAGCTTATTTCTTAGTACGTGATAGTAGCTATAGTCTTTCGGGTGGATAAGTTTGAGAACGTTCGGGCTCTGGTAGATGTGTATTTCATCACCTGGAGAGACGGGGAGCGAAACTTGTCCGTCACAACTTACTTCCTGAGTACCGCGGTTTTCTGGTGACACGACCAGTTTGATACGACGTTTGCCATCGACAACTAATGGGCGGCTAGACAATGTGTGCGGGAACATTGGCACTAAAGAAATCGCGTTTAAGCTTGGTGACAAAATAGGTCCACCACCTGACAGGGAGTAAGCCGTAGAGCCTGTTGGAGTAGAGACAATCAAACCATCGGCACGCAGCGAAAACGCAAAGCTGTCATCAATATAAACTTCAAACTCAATCATGTGCGCCACTTGTCCTGGGTGGAGCACGGCTTCGTTTAATGCCGCGTTATGGCTCTTGATTTGACCGTGACGATGGATCTCCGCTTCCAATAAGAAACGCTCTTCTTCTATATATTCGCCTTTTAATACGGCTTTTAATGCTTCTTTGAAGTCGTCGGGGTTTAGATCCGTCAGGAACCCCAAGTTACCTCGGTTGACACCAATCACAGCAACATCGAAACGAGATAGAATGCGAGCGGCACCCAGCATGTTGCCATCACCGCCAACTACGATAGCGAGATCGGCGTTTTTACCTAGCTCTACGAGGCTAGCAAACTGGCTTTGCGGGATTTCGTCTAAAATTGCAGCAAGGCGATCATCGATAAATACTTGGTAACCTTCGGATGTCAGCCATTCGTATAACTCTCTATGAGTTTGAATTGCCTGCTGATCTCGTGGTTTTCCGATAATCGCGATCACGTTACATGGGTTTTTCATAGCATTTCCGCATTAAAGAGGCTTGAATCAGGAATCTTCATCCCCATAATAATGGCAAGTTACCTAAATATGCGAATTTTTATGTGGTTAAAGCCCACAAAACGTGAGTGGCTTTAAGGACATTAAGTTGAATTCTGGAGATATCATGAGCAACGAAGAAAACAAAGTTACAGAAGAAGAGCTTGATCAAATCATCGAAGAAGCTGAGAAAGTAGAAGCCGCAGCGCAAGAAGCTGAAGCAGAACTTGAAGAAATTGGTGATGAGAAAGACGCTAAGATTGCTCAACTAGAAGCAGCACTACTGTCTAGCGAAACAAAAGTGAAAGACCAGCAAGATGCGGTTCTTCGCTCTAAAGCTGAAGTAGAAAACATGCGTCGTCGTACTGAGCAAGAAATCGATAAAGCTCGTAAGTACGCTCTGAACAAATTCGCTGAAGAACTACTTCCAGTTATCGATAACCTTGAGCGTGCAATCCAAGCTGCAGATGCAGAGCACGAAGTGGTTAAGCCAATTCTTGAAGGTGTTGAGCTAACACACAAGACGTTTGTAGACGCAGTATCGAAATTTGGTTTGAAAGAGATCAACCCAGAAGGTGAAGCATTCAACCCTGAATTCCACCAAGCTATGTCTATTCAAGAAAGCCCAGATCACGAATCAAACACAGTTATGTTTGTGATGCAAAAAGGCTATGAGCTAAACGGTCGAGTTGTTCGTCCTGCAATGGTTATGGTTGCTAAGTAATCAAATAACTCATTGATATAAATATATTAAAACGCCTGCTATTCAATAGCGGGCGTTTTTGTTTCAAACATCTCTATCAACATATTCATCTCTCTGAATATGTGCGCAAAATGAAATTTGATCCCCTTCAAATTTTTTCTTATTGGTAAAAAATTTTCCAATAAGGGATATCCTTTCTTTATCTTGCTTACTTATGGAATGGGTGTGTCTATAAGTACCTGTTATCACTCGCAATCAAAATTTAATTCTGAATATGAATGTAGATCTAGTGGTTTACTTTTAATGTTATTTATTAACAATCCTGTAAAGAAAGTCTTTATTTTGTAACTGTGGTGTGTATTATTCGCGAGGTCTGCCGTAAAAACCAGCAGATGTAACTATAAAAGCATAAATAGCAAACACAACATTTTGGAGATTTATGATGGATAAATCGCTTTCTAGCAAGATTTTTATCGGCTTGTTTGCGGGTCTTCTGATCGGTACTGCAATTCAGTATCTTTTTAGTGGCGTTGCTCTCTTTGATACATATTTACTTGGCGCAGCGGAAGGCGCTGGTGGTATGTTCGTATCATTGATTAAGCTGTTAGTAGTACCTCTTGTTTACGTATCTATCGTATGCGGTATCGTGGACCTAAAAGACATCACGGCTTTTGGTCGTCTTGGTGGTAAAACCTTTGCTCTATACATTATCAACACCATCATCGCGATTACTGCGGCACTGACTGTTGGTCTTATTTTCCAACCGGGTGCTGATGCAAATCTGGCAGGCACGATTTCAGAAACTGTTAACTTAACAACAACTGAAACACCTGACATTTTCTCGTTGGTTGTAAACATCGTTCCAAGCAACCCTGTACAAGCGTTTGCAAATGGCGACATGTTACAAATCATCTTTATGGCAATTTTGACAGGTCTTGCTATTCAAGCTTTGGATTCTCGAGGCGGCCCGGCAATTCGTACGTTTAAAATGGCGAACGAAATCATGATGAAGCTGGTTGGTCTAGTAATGAGCCTTGCACCTTACGGTGTATTTGCTCTGATGATTCAACTAGGTGCAACACTGGATGCAAACACGCTGATGTCTGTTGCTGGCTACGTAGCACTTGTTGTTGCAATGCTAGTGTTCTGGATTTTCTTCTTCTACCCAATGGCGGTAGGTATTGCGACGGGCACTTCACCAAAAGCGTTCCTACGTGCAACTCGAGAGCAGATCCTATTCTCACTATCAACTGCAAGTTCAAACGCAACTATCCCGGTAACAATGCGCACGCTAACTGAGAAGCTTAAGGTTTCTAAGTCGGTTGCTGGTTTCGGTGTACCGCTGGGCGCAACAATGAACATGTCTGGTGTTTCTATCTATATCGCACTAGCAACTATGTTTGTCGCAAACGCGTTTGGTCAGCCAATCAATACTGCTGATATCTTTACTCTTGGTCTAACTATCTTGCTACTTTCTATCGGTGCTGGTGGTGTTCCGGGCGGCGGCGTAGTGATGGTAGGTGTTCTATTACACCAACTAGGTCTTCCACCAGAAGGTTTAGCAATCATTGCAGCTGTAGACCGTATCAATGATATGTTCTGTACTTCATCTAACGTAGTTGGTGATACAGCAGTAAACACTATTGTTGCGAAGTCTGAAGGCGAGATTGGTAAAGAAGAAGTCGTAGACGCAGAGCCTGCACAAGCAAGCGCATAATTTGCAATACACTCTTAGTTGAAAAGCGAGGCTATATGCCTCGCTTTTTCTTTTATAGAAACGAGAATCGAGATTGAAAAGTCGAAAGGGGCAGAGTTGCGCTCGTCTCTCGCCTTTTGCGCAACTTTTTTTTGTTTTTTTTCATTCTCTCCCTTGAAAAGCCATTTGCAGCCCTTATCTATTGGGCATAAGAGAAGCAAACAACATTACTTTAGTTTGTGAGCAAGGGTTGAAACCCGATTCTAAGTCCCCACATAGGGGATATAGCAAAACAAAATAGAATTTATTCGGAGATAGCCTGATGGGTAAAATCATTGGTATTGACTTAGGTACTACTAACTCATGTGTTGCTGTACTAGACGGCGACAAACCACGTGTAATTGAAAACGCAGAGGGTGAACGTACTACTGCATCGGTTATTGCTTACACTGACGGTGAGACGCTAGTAGGTCAACCAGCGAAACGTCAAGCAGTAACTAACCCAACTAACACGCTATTTGCAATCAAGCGTCTAATTGGTCGTCGTTTTGAAGACGAAGAAGTTCAGCGTGACATCGAAATCATGCCTTACAAAATCGTTAAGGCTGACAACGGTGATGCATGGGTAGAAGCAAAAGGCCAGAAAATGGCGGCTCCTCAAGTATCTGCTGAAGTACTTAAGAAAATGAAGAAAACTGCTGAAGACTTCCTAGGTGAGGAAGTAACTGGCGCAGTTATCACAGTTCCTGCTTACTTTAATGATGCTCAACGTCAAGCTACTAAAGACGCTGGTCGTATTGCAGGTCTAGAAGTTAAACGTATCATCAACGAACCAACAGCGGCTGCTCTAGCATACGGTCTAGACAAGTCAGGTGGCGACCGCACTATCGCGGTATACGACCTTGGTGGTGGTACATTCGATATCTCTATCATCGAAATCGATGAAGTTGAAGGCGAGAAAACATTCGAAGTTCTAGCAACTAACGGTGACACTCACCTTGGTGGTGAAGACTTTGATAACCGTCTAATCAACTACCTAGTCGACGAGTTCAACAAAGAGCAAGGCATCAACCTTAAGAACGATCCACTAGCAATGCAGCGTGTTAAAGAAGCAGCAGAAAAAGCGAAAATCGAGCTTTCTTCTACTTCTCAAACTGACGTAAACCTACCTTACGTTACTGCTGATGCAACTGGTCCTAAGCACATGAACATCAAAGTGACTCGTGCGAAACTAGAATCTCTAGTTGAAGACCTAGTACAACGTTCTCTTGAGCCACTAAAAGTTGCTCTAGCTGATGCTGACCTATCAGTAAACGACATCACTGACGTAATCCTAGTTGGTGGTCAGACTCGTATGCCTATGGTTCAAGCGAAGGTTGCTGAGTTCTTCGGTAAAGAAGCTCGCCGCGATGTAAACCCTGATGAAGCAGTAGCAATGGGTGCTGCAGTTCAAGGTGGTGTACTTGCGGGTGAAGTTAAAGACGTACTTCTACTAGACGTTACTCCACTATCTCTAGGTATCGAGACAATGGGCGGCGTAATGACTAAGCTAGTTGAGAAAAACACGACTATCCCAACTAAAGCGAACCAAGTTTTCTCTACAGCAGAAGACAACCAGAGCGCGGTAACTATCCACGTTCTTCAAGGTGAGCGTAAGCAAGCGTCTTTCAACAAATCTCTAGGTCAATTCAACCTAGAAGGTATCCAAGCTGCACCACGTGGTATGCCACAAATCGAAGTTACTTTCGACCTAGATGCGGATGGTATCCTACACGTTTCAGCGAAAGACAAGCAGACTGGTAAAGAGCAGAAGATCACTATCCAAGCTTCTGGCGGTCTAAGCGATGACGACATCGAGAAAATGGTTCAAGAAGCAGAAGCTAACAAAGAAGCGGACAAAAAGTTCGAAGAGCTAGCAACTGCACGTAACCAAGCTGACCAAATGATTCACGGTACTCGTAAGCAAGTAGAAGAAGCTGGTGAAGCTCTACCTGCAGAAGAGAAAGAGAAGATTGAAGCAGCTATCTCTGAGCTAGAAACTGCACGTAAAGGTGATGACAAAGAAGCGATCGACGCTAAAGTTCAAGCGCTAATGACTGCAGCTCAAAAGCTAATGGAAATCGCTCAACAACAAGCTCAAGCGCAACAAGCACAAGGTGCTGACGCTGGTGCACAACAGTCTCAAGAAGACGATGTTGTTGATGCTGAGTTCGAAGAAGTTAAAGACGACAAGAAATAATATTTCTTAACTAGGCGGCTTATGGTCGCCTAGAGTCGATAAGACTTTTGTGTGCGGGCGTTTGGGGTAACTCTTACGCCCGTCTGTTTGTCCAAGCTGTCTTTCTAGTTAAGTATTTTGCAATAAGTGCACTTACCTAGAACGATACAAACACCAAGCGGTAAATCATGCCGTTTGCAGTAATTAATTGGTGACGAAGAACATGTCAAAACGTGATTTTTACGAAGTATTAGGCGTAAGCCGTGATGCCTCTGAGCGCGATATCAAAAAGGCGTACAAGCGTCTAGCAATGAAATACCACCCAGACCGTAACCAGGGTGATGAATCTGCTGCGGATAAGTTTAAAGAAGTAAAAGAAGCGTACGAAATTCTCACTGACCCTCAAAAGAAAGCGGCGTACGATCAGTATGGTCATGCTGCTTTTGAACAAGGCGGTGGCGGCTTCGGCGGCGGCGGTTTTGGTGGCGGTGGTGCTGATTTCGGCGACATCTTTGGTGACGTTTTTGGCGATATCTTTGGCGGCGGTCGTCGTGGCGGTGGTCAGCAACGTGCACAACGTGGCGCAGATCTACGTTACAACATGGAACTGTCGCTAGAAGAAGCCGTTCGTGGCGTATCGAAAGAAATCGAAGTACCAACGCTTGTTCATTGTGATACCTGTGACGGTAGCGGTGCGAAGAAAGGTTCTTCATCTGAGACTTGTGGAACCTGTCATGGTCACGGTCAAGTTCAAATGCGCCAAGGTTTCTTTGCTGTGCAGCAAACCTGTCCTACCTGTCATGGTAAAGGTAAGATCATCAAAGACCCATGTAACGAATGTCATGGTCAAGGTCGCAAACAGAAAACTAAGACACTTAACGTTAAGATCCCAGCAGGTGTTGATACTGGCGATCGCATTCGTCTATCTGGCGAAGGCGAAGCTGGAGAAATGGGTGCACCAGCAGGTGACCTATACGTACAAGTTCACGTGAAAGAGCACCATATCTTCGAACGTGAAGGCAACAACTTGTATTGTGAAGTGCCAGTTAGCTTTGCTATGGCTGCTCTAGGTGGTGAAGTTGAAGTTCCGACACTAGATGGTCGTGTGAACCTTAAAGTACCAACAGAAACGCAAACAGGACGTATGTTCCGTATGCGCGGTAAAGGGGTGAAAGGCGTTCGTGGTGGCGGTGTTGGTGACCTAATCGTTAAGCTTGTAGTAGAGACTCCAGTTAACTTGAGCGCTCGTCAGAAAGAATTGCTTAAAGAGTTTGATGAATCTTGTGGTGGTGATGCCGCAACTAAGCACAAACCAAAATCTGAAGGCTTCTTCAACGGCGTGAAGAAGTTCTTTGATGACCTAACAAGCTAATTGCTGGTTAGTTGAATCCAATAAAAAGCCTGCTGTGATGCAGGCTTTTTTGTATCTGCTTTCTTTTTATTTAAAGTGACTTTATGGCATCGAACTTGTCGTCTAAGTTGTCTTTATCTATTCTCGAAAGGGCTAATCCCAACATGCACTCGGTGACTCTATGTTGGTGGACGTTAGGGTTATTTTATTTACCCCACTAGGGAAACAGTTATCACCGTTTTGCCCTAAATCGGCTTTTGCCGTTGCTTCGATAACATAAGCTGCGCTGGATGTGCTTGCGATACTAAATGAAAAGCGATTTGAATCGGAGTCGCAGATCGTACAAGTCCCGCCAGAGATGATACTACTCCAATCGTACCCACCGTTGTAAGAGGTTTCTAGCTCCAGTTGTATGCGACTGATATCGCTTAGAGCAACGGTGCGGTGTGCCGTAATGGTGTGGTTGGTATATGACGGATAAGCGATAGCCGCGATGATTCCAATAATCACAACTGCTATCAGTATTTCGATCAATGTCATCCCTCTAAATCGTTTGTTGTATCCGTTACAACCAGAAATTCGAATCATGACGAGTAGTTTCCTTTTCACTTTTCCGCCTATTTTTCTCAGGTGATAGCATCTGCGCAAGATGAATTACGGTCCTCTTGCCGTTTGCATAGGAATTTGGGAAATGCCTCGCGGGTTTACATTATTGGAGCTTCTGATCACTATCGCCGTGCTGAGTGTTTTGCTCACGGCTGCTGCTCCTTCTTTCCAAAATGTTTTTGAAACCAACAAAATGCAGCGCTTAGCGAATGAACTGCATGGCTTTGTTATTCAAGGTAAGTCAGAAGCGGTATTGCGCCGAGAGAGGCTTTGGGCACACCTGATCATGTCTGGAGGTTCATCCAGTGATGGTAATTGGCGCATTGAGCTCACAGATAATAGCTCCGAGGGAGCCGGTACGGTTTTATTCTCGTTTTCAGGCGCGCCTTACAAGGGCATTGTGGTTACTCCGAGCTACGCTTCAGACCAAATCAGTTTTGATGACGTCCATGGTCGCCCTTCTTCAGGCAACATTCGCTTTTACCCGGTCGGAGAGTCTTCTAAAGCCTTAAAACTTATCTCTCACACTTTGTCTGCGCGTGTCCGGGTATGCAGCGACAACAACAATACCGAGTTCTTCGGCTATTCAACCTGTTCTTGAGGAATGAATATGTATAAGCAGAAAGGCGCGAGCCTCGTCGAGTTTATGATTGCATCCTCTTTAGGGCTGATTGCTCTAGCTATTGTTGGATCGCTTTACATCAGTGGACAAAAAGTGGCGATGGAGCGTTCCAAAGAGCTGATGTTACTGCAAAACACGGGCAGCGTATTAGCGATGTTAAGAAACGATATCCAACGAGCTGGCTTTAATGAAAGTGGCAGTGATTCAGTCAAAATTTCAGGTGCGACCGATACGATTTACACTCTTGATACTCCGGGGATGGGGTTGATTGCATACGCCTATCAAGTTGGGACTTCAGGTGCAGCACCACTTTATAAAAATGTTGTATATGAGCAGCGGATTAATACGCCAGAGTCTTTGTTTGTCTGTGAGAAAAAACAAACGACGATATGGAACGTCAGTCAAGTTATTGCGCTTTCTGGTACCGGTACATGCAATACGCTTTTTGATAAGAGAGCGATTCATATTAACCGCTTTGATCTTGCCGCTCGCACGCTGAAAAACACAGATGCTGAAAGCGCGGTAGTCACCATTACCTTAGGAACGGAATTAGTTGGCGCAACAAGTGTTCAAACAGAGCAGTCGTTTACCGTGAAGCAGAGGAACTGGCAGTAATGAGAAATCAACAGGGAGCCGCAGCATTATTAGTTGTGAGCGTGTTGCTGGTTGCGGCATTAATGATGTCACTGGGAAGCTACAAGTCCCTTTTCTATCAAATCAAACGTGCCAACAATCAAATTGAATCCAGACAAGAGCATTGGCGTGCAGAAGGCGGGTTAGAGTGTGTTTACAGCAAAACCAAACTAAATAAAGAATTGCCAACTAACGTCAATGACTGCATCACAGCGATGGGACTTGATGCACTTACATTTTCCTCTGGTCCTTCAAGTCTCGTGACTTCAACGATTGGTCATCGGGAAACGAAAAAGACCATCAAGTTGCCTTCAAGTAGCGGGGCGGGGGCGATCAAATCTAAATCTGATCTGGTTATTAATGGTTCCTATACGAGCTCTCCAGATCCGAGTAAAAGTCTCGGTAGTAATTTGTGGGAGTGCACCTCCGTTCTTTATTACAACTTTTTCTACGCTACCAGTGTAAGTACTTTTCACCCTTATCAGCTATCCGACAAACCTTATTCAAGTTTCCCTGATAGTCCTGCTGGACAGGAACAAAAATGTGCATCTACACACTACAGTTGGGGCACAAGTGTTGCGGCATCTAAGAGCGATTATCGCCAGTCTTCGGACATGGACCCATTTAAAGATGTCTTTGATGTCCCGCGTAGTGAATGGTTCGATGTGATGTCTGATAGCTCTTTGTTTGGATATGTACCTTTGTCGTTGAATGGTATGACATTGGACTCTGAAGCGGATCTTCCTTCTCCGGTATTCAATGATACTTGCGCGGAGGGGATAGTTAGCAATATCGAAAATGGAAAAGATCTCATTTGGGTTTACGGTGGTTGTGAAATAAACACGGCAGATTTCACGAGTATAAAGAACGCAATAGATAACAGCCTAGGGGGCAACGGAATAATCCTAGTTGTTCAAGACGGTATTTTTTCTACGATAGGGACACAGAATTTTAAAGGTATGCTTTACCATTTTATTTCTCCACTGTATGTCGACCCGACAACCGGGGCTACATTAGATTTTACCGACTGGGCAGCTTCCGCGAATGATCCTGCATTGGATGGCGTTATCGCGGCTTTAGATGCAACAGTGCCTATGGAAAAGACAAAGATTGGCTATTTTCAGCACGGAGCGTTTAACCCATTAGGAGGTTTTGTCATGGACGCGCCTGGAACATTTGCACTCTTCAATGCAGCTTTATCCTTCCAATACAATCGTGATGTGATTGACGAACCTTGGAAGAAGCTAAAGAAAGTATATTGGCAAAAGGGGTCTTGGAATGATCTCTAGACAACAAGGCTTTAGTTTAATTGAGGTGCTGATTTCTTTTCTTTTATTGGGCATTGGGGCGCTCGGACTCACTAAACTACAAATTTACATGGAACGTGAATCGGATTATGCGATTCATAGTATCGAGGCGTTGAGACTGGCTGAAAATCAACTTGAGTGGTTCCGCTCTCGTGGTGCTTCTGAGGCGATGTCTACCATTACGCCTGCCAATTTTGCTTCGATTGCAACCGGATCTTCTGCTAGTGGATCTTATGTTGTTGAGTGGGAAGTTCCAGCAGCTACGGTTTCAGGATCGCTTAAGACCATTACTATCAAATCGAGTTGGGTTGACCGAATGGGGGAAACGCAATCAGTTGAATTGAAAACTATGATTTCGCGTCATAGTGAATTCGAAAAGTGATGGATTAGGCATTCCTCTTATAATTACTTTTATCGTTAATATTGACGCTTTTTATTGCTAAATTGCGTGGTTAATGGGTGGTTTTACAACTGTTAATGCGAATGGTGTGCTACTGTTTTTTTTATGTTTAATTGATATGGCGTTTTTGCAAAATATGTCTCCAAATATGGAAAAAAACATAGAACCTTGTGCTTTCTGAGGCGCTATTTACTAGAATGCTCTGTTGAAAATAGGCCGTTATAATTATTCAAATAGGCCATGGCACCAACATCATTCATATGGAGTTACGATGAGTAACCAAGCAGTAAATAAGGCACCGTCACCGAAGCCGAGCGGGATGGATCGCTTCCTGAACTTTATCGAACGAGCAGGTAACAAAATTCCTGATCCTGCGATTCTGTTCTTCTGGGCACTAATCATTACTTGGGCTGCGTCTGCACTTTTGTCGAATGTTTCTTTCGACCTTCTAAATCCTCGAACTGGCGAAGCTCTCACAATCACTAACCTTCTAACAGGCGAAGCACTAGCAAGTTTCCTTGCTAACATGGTGACCACGTTCACTGGCTTTGCACCACTTGGTATCGTTCTTGTAGCGATGTTGGGTGTAGGTGTTGCCGATTCTTCTGGCTTCATCACCACTGGTCTTAAGAAGATGCTGAACTTCACGCCAGCTAAACTTCTTACTCCAATGCTCATTCTTGTAGCAATCGTATCGCACACTGCGGCGGATGCGGGCTACGTTCTAGTTATTCCTCTTGGTGGTATCATCTTCCACGCGGCTGGTCGTCACCCTCTAGCGGGTATCGCGGCAGCGTTTGCAGGTGTATCGGGTGGTTTCTCTGCAAACTTCATCCCTTCAGGTATCGATCCTCTATTGGCTGGTTTCACGCAAACAGCTGCGCAGGTTCTAGATCCTGAGTACGTGGTTAACCCTCTAGCGAACATCTTCTTTACTGGTCTATCTTCAGTAATTATTGTGGCTATCGGTTGGTACGTAACTGAGAAAATCATCGAACCACGCCTAAAGAACACACCAATCGACGAAGACGCAGAGAAAGCACCAGATCTAGGTTCTTTCACTGAGCTTGAGTCTAAAGCGTTCCGTTACGCTGGTTGGGCAATGATGGCGGGTATCGCACTTCTTGTTGTAGCACTTATTCCAGAAAACTCTGCACTGCGTTCACCTGAAGGTGAAATCACAGCGTTCTCTGCGCCAATCATGAAGTCTATTGTTCCGTTGATCTTCATCCTGTTTATCATTCCGGGTTACGTTTACGGTCGCGTTTCAGGCACGTTCAAGACAAGTAACGACATCATCAAAGCGATGGCGGATACTATGTCTACTATGGGCGCATACATCGTAATGTCGTTCTTCTGTGCACAGTTCCTATCAGCATTCGCGCAATCAAACATCGGTACGATGCTAGCGCTTTACGGTGCAGAAGGTCTGAAAGCAATGAACCTACCTGGTGAAGCTACTATCATCGGTATGATTCTTCTAACAGCTTCTGTAAACCTTCTAATCGGTTCTGCATCGGCGAAATGGGCTCTTATCGGTCCAATCCTAGTTCCTATGCTAATGGCTGTGGGTATCTCTCCTGAGCTATCTCAGGCGGCTTACCGCGTAGGTGACTCTGTATCGAACATCATTTCACCTCTGATGGTATTCTTCCCTCTAGTCGTGGTTTACTGTCAACGTTACGTGAAGTCGACAGGTATCGGTACGCTAGCATCGCTAATGATGCCATTCTCGATTGCAATGCTAATCGGATGGTCAGTATTCCTAGTGGTTTACTGGATGCTAGGCATTCCTCTAGGTATCCAAGCGCCATACACTTACACAATGTAAATACCGTCATATTTGGCGCTGTAGCGTTGTTAACTGCGCAAGTTCACCCTAATCACATAGAGCCTCTATGCTCATAGGGCTGAACTTGCTTGTTGCCTAGCTACAACACCAACTATTTAGGTATTGGTAATTCGAAAGCGCTGGTCGAGAGACTGGCGCTTTTTTTGTTTTGGGAGTCGGGAACGGACTTTGCCCTTCGGGATACAAAATAAAGAGAGCCCCAACTCGCTCGTACCTCGCTCTTGAGGATGACGATCAAACTGCTTTGAATCACGGTATTTGTGCCCTAACAGGCAAAATCATCCCGCTTCCACTTCCCCTCTTTGAAGGTTAAAATCCACTTTCAATCACGATCTATCCCAAATTCCGGAGCTCCCTTTTGTCAGATTCTCAGTTTTCTCCTCAAGACGAACTATTTATGCGCCGTGCGATGGAGCTTGCCGAGCAAGCCGAAGCTGAAGGGGAGGTACCAGTTGGCGCTGTGTTGGTAAAAGATGGAGAGGTTATTGCGGAAGGTTGGAACCGTTCTATTTGTGCTCACGATGCAACCGCACACGCCGAGATCCAGACATTACGAAAAGCAGGAGAAGCACTAGGTAACTATCGACTGCTTGATACGACTTTGTATGTCACGTTAGAGCCTTGTCCTATGTGTGCTGGTGCGTTGCTACATAGCCGAGTAAAGCGAGTGGTTTACGGTGCGCCTGATTTAAAAGCAGGGGCAGCAGGGACGGTATTGAATTTGTTCGAAAGCCAAGCGGCATACCATTACGCAACAGTAGAAAATGGATTGCTAGAAGAGGAGTGCCGCGCTCAGTTGCAAGCGTTCTTTAAGCGTCGTCGTAAAGAAATTAAAGCTAAAAAACAAGCGCAGAAAGCGTTAGATAATGAGCAGGATACAAAGGGCGAATAAATTCAGGCGAGTAAATTAAGGTTCGCAGCAATAATTCATCTCTTTAGCAAACACCTACTCGGAAGTAGATGTTTGCTTCAAGTTCTCAGTGATTCACTAGGTGAACGAAAACACGGTTACGTGCACTGACTTTCTTTTTCATACACGTAAGCTTGCGCTTACGGCGGTTAGCAGCCACTGTCTTATTCAAACGTTTTGACTGCACTCTGCGTTTTCTCATAATCAGAACCTCTTGCAGACAACGAACACACTCTCCGACACTCGCATAGCAAAGCGTCCGATTCATTATCAATTGATGACATTCTGGTGATGCACACTTCCGATGAAGGTGACATCGAGTGAGGAGAGGTGACCAAAAGAACTTACTTTTCTGCGCGCTTCGTATTGGTATGGCACCAAATAGCAACGCAAACTAGATAAGCTCGAAAGACCGGATTCTAGATAACTTTTTTTGTTGACTCAACAAAAAAATAGCGAGCTGTGAGCTCGCTATTTTCGAAAGGTTTATTCCGCCCCTGAAACAGGAATAGGTTCGGTTTTCGTCTCTGGTTTTTGCACTTCATTTGGTGTTGTGCTTTTAGCCCCTGAAACTTGCTCAGCCAAGGTTTCAACCGCCCCAGAAACCAATAGGTTTGGATTGAGTGGCGGAATGACCTGAAGATCTTCCGTATCTTCGTCAATGGCTGGTTTCTGACTGACATGACCAATGATCGATTGATAGTAACGGCGGATGTTTTCTACGTAGTTACGTGCTTCATCACCACGGGCATAACCGTAACGAGTCTGGCTGTAATAACGTTTCTGACGCAACAATGGTAGACGCTCTTTTACATCTGCCCATGCGTTTGGATCGCCGCCTTGCGCTTTAGTCAGGCGTCGTGCGTCCATCATATGACCATAGCCAACGTTGTAAGATGCCAACGCAAACCAAATCTTTTCGTGTTCATTAATGGAATCTGGTACACGAGCGACAATACGACGCAGGTATTCCACACCACCTCGAACAGACTGTTCTGGGTCAAGTCGGTCCGTTACCCCAACGCTCTTAGCAGTAGGCAATGTAAGCATCATCATTCCACGTACACCCGTCGGTGATTTTGCTTTTGGTTTCCAGTGGGACTCTTGGTAAGCCAATGCGGCGATCAAGCGCCAATCAAACTCTTCGCTGTATTTTTGGAATAGTGGTGCCCACTTAGGCAGGCTATTGTCTAGCGCTCGGATAAAGGCGCGAGTATCGACATAATCAAATGCTTCAATATGACCGATGTACTTTTCTTCTAGTGTCGCCAACTCGCCTGACTGCTGGATATTGCCAAAGAATTCAATCAGCATCGCGTATAAGCTTTCATCTTCAGAGCGGCGAGTAAACCAAGAGACGGGTTGGTCTTCTGTTAGCTCAAAAGCAAGTGCAAGATCTGGGTATAAACGTTGAGCTAAAGATAATTCAACCGAGTCAGTTACAGTAAAACGCAGTTCACCCGTCGATACGTGTTTTAGCAAATCGCGAGTGTCTGCATCGCCAACAATCTCGAATTGAAGCTCTGGATATTCTTTTTGTAGTGACGTTAGTGTCGGAACAAACTGTGATTGTTCAACGATCTGTAGCGTTTCTGCACCTGCATTGGCATTTTCATCGACAGCCTTTTCATCTTTTGATTCTTGATACTTGATGAGCTGATCAATGTCGCGAGGACGAAGTTGTCCTTTCTTATATACCACCTGTTGGCTTACGTAGTAGTAGGCAGGTCCCGGACGGAAGCGTTGCACCGCTTGCGAAGTTTGATTCAAACCTGTCGCAATGATGTCGATATCGCCTTTTTTGAGGGCAGGGAATAACTCGGCTTGACGGAAAGCAGGTTTGATTTCCAACTTCACGCCTAGTTGTTCTGCAAATTTACGTGCCAGTTCGTAATCCAAGCCAGCAGGACCGTCTGGACCAATGTAGTAGGAGAGTTGGTTATTTAGCGTGCCAACACGTAGGACACCACGCTCTTGGATTTGCTCAAATTCACTTTTAGGTTCCGACTCAATCTGACAGGCAGAAAGTAAAAGCACAGAAGCGAAAAGTAGGGCGCTGCGCTTGAGTCGGTTGAACTGACTTATTTGCATTAATTCGGTACGTCTCGATAAATTTCTAGTTGCCTTTATATCAAAGCGCGCTGGTGGGGCAAAGTGAATCAGACAGATAGAGTGCGACATTGTGTGATTTATCGACATTTTAGTCGTAATTCAAATTTGGCAAAAAAAATGACGCAAACGGTTGCTTTTGGTGTTACATCACAAAAACAATTGCTATATAATGCGCTCGCAACGAAGAGGTGGCATCGGCATAGGTTTGAAAAACCTTCGGGAATAGCTTCGAAGAAAACAGTATAACCCACTGAATTTATTCCAATATCACCTTAATCACTTGCAATAAGAGACCTAAGCACATGAGAATTTTGCGTGGCTCCCCAGCTCTTTCTGAGTTTCGTGTTAATAAACTACTGGAACTATGTCGTGAACAAGATCTGCCTGTCACTGGCATTTACGCAGAGTTTATGCACTTTGCGGATCTAAAGTCTGACCTTGATGACCAAGAGTTGGAAAAACTGGAAAAATTGCTGACTTACGGTCCAACGATCGAAGAGCATGAGCCAGAAGGTCTTTTACTTCTTGTGACTCCTCGCCCGGGCACTATTTCGCCTTGGTCTTCTAAATCTACAGACATCGCCATCAACTGTGGTCTAGACAAAGTAAAACGTCTTGAGCGCGGCACAGCATACTACGTAGAAACAGCGACGCCTCTTAACGATGCTCAAATTGCAGATGTAAAAGCGCTCATCCATGATCGCATGATGGAAGTTACTTTTACTGACTTCGACGACGCAAGCGCATTATTCCAAGCTGCAGAACCTGCACCAGTGGCAGACGTTGACCTATTAAACGGCGGTCGTGCTGCGCTTGAAAACGCAAACGTTACCCTAGGTCTTGCACTTGCAGATGATGAAATAGAATACCTTTACGATGCGTTCGTAAATAAGCTAGAGCGCAACCCGACTGACATTGAGCTGATGATGTTCGCACAAGCGAACTCAGAACACTGTCGTCATAAAATCTTCAATGCAGATTGGACTATCGACGGTGTTAAGCAAGAGAAGTCTCTGTTCAAGATGATCAAAAACACGTTTGAAACCACACCAGAAAACGTACTGTCTGCGTACAAAGATAACGCAGCAGTTATGGTGGGTTCAGATGTAGGTCGTTTCTTCCCGAACCCAGAAACTCGCCAGTACGGTTACAGCCAAGAGAAAGCGCACATCCTAATGAAGGTGGAAACGCACAACCACCCGACAGCGATCTCTCCATGGCCGGGCGCTTCTACTGGTTCAGGCGGTGAGATCCGTGATGAAGGCGCGACTGGTATCGGTGGTAAGCCAAAAGCAGGTCTTGTTGGCTTCACTACTTCTAACCTACGTATTCCTGGTTTTGAGCAGCCATGGGAAACAGATTTCGGTAAGCCGGGTCGTATCGTTAACGCTTTAGATATCATGCTAGAAGGTCCACTTGGTGGCGCGGCGTTCAACAACGAATTTGGTCGTCCAAACCTACTTGGCTACTTCCGTACTTACGAAGAGAAAGTTAACTCTCACGCAGGTGAAGAGGTTCGTGGTTACCACAAGCCAATCATGATTGCTGGTGGTATGGGTAACATCCGTGACGAGCACGTTCAGAAGAAAGAGATCCCCGTAGGTGCAAGCCTAATCGTACTTGGTGGTCCTGCAATGAACATCGGTCTTGGCGGTGGTGCTGCTTCTTCAATGGCATCTGGTCAATCAGCAGAAGACTTAGATTTCGCTTCAGTACAGCGTGAAAACCCAGAGATGGAGCGTCGCTGTCAGGAAGTGATCGACCGTTGTTGGCAACTTGGTGATGCTAACCCAATTGCATTCATCCACGATGTGGGTGCGGGCGGTATCTCTAACGCACTTCCAGAGCTTGTCGACGATGGCGAACGTGGTGGTATTTTCCAACTGCGTGACGTACCAAATGACGAACCAGGCATGAGCCCACTTGAGATCTGGTGTAACGAATCTCAAGAGCGTTACGTAATGGCGGTTGCGCCAGAGAACATGGAAGTATTCGATGCAATCTGTAAGCGTGAGCGCGCACCATACGCAGTAGTAGGCATCGCAACTGAAGAGCGTGAGCTTAAACTTGAAGATTCACACTTCGAGAACACGCCAATTGACATGCCAATGGATGTGCTTCTTGGTAAGACGCCTAAGATGCACCGTGATGCGAAAACGCTAAAAGCAAACAACCCGGCGGTTAACCGTGACGGCATCGAGCTGAACGAAGCCGTGGATCGCGTTCTACGCCTTCCAACCGTTGCAGAGAAAACATTCCTAATCACGATCGGTGACCGCACGGTAACAGGTCTTGTAGCGCGTGACCAAATGGTTGGTCCGTGGCAGGTTCCTGTTGCTAACTGCGCAGTAACTGCTGCAAGTTATGACACTTACCATGGTGAAGCGATGTCAATGGGTGAGCGTACACCAGTTGCTCTACTAGACTTTGGTGCATCGGCTCGTCTAGCGGTTGGTGAAGCGATTACCAACATCGCTGCGACAAACATTGGTGATATCAAACACATTAAACTGTCTGCAAACTGGATGTCTCCAGCCGGTCACCCGGGTGAAGATGCTGGTCTTTACGAAGCGGTGAAAGCAGTGGGTGAAGAGCTATGTCCAGCACTTGGTCTGACTATCCCTGTGGGTAAAGACTCAATGTCGATGAAGACCAAGTGGGAAGAGAACGGCGAACAGAAAGAAGTAACCTCTCCGCTATCTCTCATCATCACTGCGTTTGCTCGTGTTGAAGATGTTCGTAAGACAATCACACCGCAATTGCGCACAGATAAAGGTGACACGTCACTGGTTCTTATCGACCTAGGTAACGGGCAAAACCGTCTAGGCGCAACAGCACTTGCGCAGGTTTACAAGCAGCTTGGTGATAAGCCAGCAGATGTAGACAACGCAGCACAACTGAAAGGTTTCTACGAAGGAGTTCAAACTCTAGTAGCAAACGATCAAGTAGTGGCTTACCACGATAAAGGCGATGGCGGTCTATTTGTAACGCTTGCAGAGATGGCATTCGCTGGTCACTGTGGTGTTAAAGCAGACATCGCCGACCTAGGTGAAGATGTACTAGCAGCACTATTCAACGAAGAGTTGGGTGCAGTGCTTCAGGTTAAAAACGATGACCTAGACGCTGTACTTTCAACGCTAGCAGCGAACGGTCTTGAAGCATGTTCTCACGTAATCGGCTCAGTCGAAGCGTCTGATGAGCTAGTGATTACTTCTGGTGACACAGTGGTTCTTGAGCGTAACCGTACTGAACTGCGTACTATCTGGGCTGAGACGACGCATAAGATGCAAGGTCTACGTGATAACCCAGCATGTGCTGACCAAGAGCATGAAGCGAAGAAAGACAACTCTGATCCAGGTCTAAACGTTAAGCTAAGCTTCGACGTAAACGAAGACATCGCAGCGCCTTACATCGCGGGTTCTATGGTAAATACCGGTGCGAAGCCTAAGATGGCTATTCTTCGTGAGCAGGGCGTTAACTCTCATGTAGAAATGGCAGCAGCGTTTGATCGTGCAGGTTTCGAAGCGACTGATATTCACATGAGCGACATCCTAACAGGTCAAGCGGCTCTGGATGAGTACCACGGTCTAGTGGCTTGTGGTGGCTTCTCTTACGGTGACGTACTTGGTGCGGGTGAAGGTTGGGCTAAGTCTATTTTGTTCAATGCACAAGCTCGTGAACAGTTCCAAAGCTTCTTTAATCGTGACAACACATTTTCTCTAGGTGTGTGTAACGGCTGTCAGATGTTATCGAACCTGAAAGAGCTAATCCCAGGTGCAGACCTATGGCCACGCTTTGTTCGTAATGAATCTGAGCGTTTTGAAGCGCGCTTTAGCTTAGTTGAAGTTCAGAAGTCTGATTCTGTATTCTTTGACGGCATGGCGGGTTCTCGTATGCCTATCGCAGTTTCTCACGGTGAAGGTCGTGTAGAAGTACGTGATGCTGACCATCTAGCAGCGATTGAAGCATCAGGTACCGTTGCGGTTCGTTACGTGGACAACCACGGTAACCCAACGCAGCAATACCCGAATAACCCGAACGGTTCGCCAAACGCTATTACGGGTCTAACGACTCAAGATGGTCGTGTCACAATCATGATGCCGCACCCTGAGCGTGTGTTCCGCACAGTAGCGAACTCATGGGCTCCAGAAGGTTGGGGCGAGAATGGTGCTTGGATGCGTATGTTCCAAAACGCACGTAAGAACATCGGCTAATTACGGCGTAGTACAAGGTTAACGAAAAGAATAAAGCGCTGGTTGAAAGACTGGCGCTTTTTTATTTAAGGGAATCGAGAACGTCTCCCGTCTCCCTTAAAAAACTTGCAGCGTTTCGGTAACTTTTATGCTCTAATACCGCGCTTACCAAGGGATGGTGTTAAACAGCTCAGCTTAGATGGAGTTATCAAGTTGACCGAATCCCTGATTAATCCCTTAGGAAATGAAAGAAATGTCTAAAAATCCAAAATTTGCTATCCGCGTAACTGAAAAACGTAACGGCTGGAGCGCAGAGATCACTCGTCAAGTGACATCTCGTAAGACAGTAGTATCAAAACGTGAAACTGGTTTTGACAGCGAAGAGAAAGCACAAGCTTGGGCTGAGCAAGAACTAGCGGGTTTTGTTCAAAACCAAGTTGTTCGTAACGAGCGTAAAGCAGCACAGCGTCAAGAGCGTGAAGCTGAGCAACTAGCGGCGAAAGTTCGCAAAGAAGAAGCTCGCAAAGCGCGTGAAGTAGAAGCTGACGAAGAGTAATCTCAGCCTACTAGATGGCTTATCTGTGCCGTCGATTATGAATTAAAAAGTGCCCTGAGATCATCTCGGGGCATTTTTGTTTGTGTCGTTTAAAAGCAGTCCGAAGATACCGAAAAGCTCACCGAACCTTCTGCAGGGGCTGCAAATTGCTTATTACCTGCAAGCAATTGAGGATTATTCGAATAGGTTCGATGCTTGTGGCTGTTTTTGGGAGTATGTACGGGCGGCAAATCGATGTTATGCAAGCCGTCAGAAAGATCTTTGGCTTCCCCATAATCATAATCTCTCGCTTCCGTAATCTCTCCTTTTGTGTATTGGCAATGATCGGGTTTGCCATCTTCTTTCCACGTTAAACTATCTGTTTGAGCATCAAGATCTAAGTTGTCTGTCACAGTGGCAGCGTAATGATCTTCTAATTGCTGGCGCTTACTGTGTTCTTCCAAATATTGAGAGATATTGTCTTGTGAAATACTCGTTGCATGCGGAGAGGCTAGGGCAGCGACAAATAACATTTGTTTCCATGTCAGCGTTTTTCTTCGAAGGCTCATAAGTCTCGTATGTAAAATGAGGGTGATAGACCCAAGTCACTCTGGCTGAATCAAGCATTTTGAGGTTACTTGGATATAAACGAAAACTCGGAGCCATTCATAGCCCCGAGCTGGTTGAAGACCAATACAGATAATGTGATTAATTAGTACTGGTAAGTCAGTTTAAGTTTAACTTCACGACCCGGTGAAGGCACGCCGTTAGATAGGTAGGCTTCATAGTAACGGTCAGTTAGGTTTTTCACGACCGCTCCAACGCTCAAGCCTTTGACTTGTTGCACATCCCAAACGACATACGCATTTTGCAGCGTATATTGCTCACTAGGCGATTTTACTTTCAGGTTGTTTCCCTCTGCCTTCGTTTTGGTTTGTGCATCGTACCAACGTACTTCCCAACCTGAGCGTAGACCTGGGAGCCATTCGTAACCGAAGCCTAGGTTGATGTTCAATGGTGGTACATCTGGGTGATCGTCATCAGAACCAGTGGAGTCAGATAGACTACCTTTGTTTTTACCACGTACGTAACTCGCTGAAAAATCAGTATAGAAATCTGAAATACGGTACTGTGAAATCAACTCAAAACCGTAGTTTTTGAACCCATCTAAGTTCGTATTCCAGCTTTGGTTTTCTGTACTGTTTTTATCTAGATTTGCGCCTGTTCGGATATCGACCGTGTCATTTACGTCGTTGTAAAACACGGTAAACTCCGTTGCAAGGTTGTCACGGTCACTGACGAGACCTTCGGTTAAATTGATCACGCTCGCTTGGTAGGCATGAATGCGCGAAACATCCAGATCTCTTGCTGTTGCTGTCGCCGTAGCGCGGGCATATTGTACAGAGTAGATGTTATCAACCGTTGGCGCTTTTAATGCGTATGCGTAAGAGAAATTCAAACGCGTATTATTAGTGGCATCAAAATCGATATCGAGACGCGGACTAAAGCCTTTGTGGCTCGTCTCACTGTAGTCATGTCCAGCCGCCGGATCGTCGTAGTCTGGCGCTGCATTGCCTTTACCTTCGCTGGTGATGTATTCATAACGCAAAGATGGTGTGATGGTTAGACGATCGGTCGCTTGGTAATGGTCTGCTACATAAGCGGCGTAAATCGTCTGTATACCCGATGGTTCGTAATAAGGCGTGTACCAGCCGTAGTTCTTTGCTTCTTTTTTGGCATACGATTTATTGAAGACCAGTGAATCGCGATCAGTTTTTTGGTACTGAAGACCGGTGACTAGTGCGTGATCTCCAATTTGTGCTTGGTTGAAGACATCAACATAATCGCGTTCGTAACTTAGCCAAGACTCGTGACCGTAGCTGCCGACAGAGACGAACATTTTTTCGAATGCAACATCAGGGCGTACCCAGTGGCGATCATTTTCAGAGCGTGCCATTTTGATGTTGAAATCAATGTAAGGATTGGAAGGCATGTAATGGTAAGAGAGCGTCGTCGTATTGTCGGTGTATTTGTTGTCGACCGTGTACGCGTATTTCGCCTTCTCTAATGAGCCATATTTTTTGATGTTGTAGTCGGAAATATTCGGCATTTTTCCACGACGGTTCGCCCAAGGTTTGCGGCCTTCGTCTTTGTAGCGCGTATGACTGATTTCGAACTCGTGGTCGTCATTTTCATAGCCGACTTTCACCAGCATGTTTTCTTGCTCGTAACCCGAGTAATCCAACGTTTCACCGCCGCCAACTTGGATGTCATCTGAATCTTTTACCGAGCCATTGGCTAAGAAGTAGAAGCCGGCGTCGTTCTTGCCGTATAAGGACAAGGTGTATGAGTTTTCATCACCATTATTGTTATAGCCAGTGGAAACACGAGCACCAAAGTTACGATCGCCATCGAGGAGATCATCGACACTTTTCGTTTTGATACGGATGGAGCCACCAAATTTACCATTCAATGCGCGATAGTCGTGCGCGCCTTTGATGATCTCTGCCTCGCCAATTAAGAACGGGTCAAAGAAGAAGGTTCCGTAACGGTATTGTTGGAAGCCGATAGGTGCGCCATCAACAAATACAGCGATGTCACTTGGGTCATCAAAACCGCGGATATTGATACGTTCCCCCCCAGAGCGAGCACCACCATCTAATGTTGCTCCTGGCACGGAGTCGATCATATCTGCAAAATTGGAATACTGCTGTTCCTCGATAAGAGACCAATCAATGGTCGTTTGAGCAGGTTCTGCAACAGTGATTGGTTTCGCGTAATGCACACCAATGACTTCAAGCTCTTCATCTGAGCCTTCTGCTGCATAGGAAGCAAGGGAGTTGAGCACTGCGAGCGAAACAAGGCTTACCTTGAAGCCATGAGTGGATAAACGTTTCATATTCGTCATTTATAGTAATTTGATTAGGCGAGGATTATATGAATGCTGCACAAATTAATAAATGATAATGAGATTAATTATCAATGGTGTTTTTTTGAATGCCTGTAAAGTTTTATATCCACCAAATGACGGTAAAACAGATTTTGATAGGGATTAAGATATGTAGGGAAGTGAATGTGTCTATCTTTTCGCCACAAAAAAGCCCAGATGAATTTCTGGGCTTTCAGTTTATGCAAAAACTTATTGCTGAGTTTCTAGCGGAATTTGCCCTGTCGTGACTTGATCAACATCGAACTCTGTTAGCTCTTCAATATAGCTTTCTACGGTTTGTTCAACGACATCATCGTCTTGTTTGAAGTAAGCAATGTGGAAGATTGCATCACCTTCGTTAACTAGAGGCAGTGTTTGCTGACCGATCACGATACCGCCTTTTGGTGCAACCAGTTCAAGTTCGTCGTGACCAAGCGGCGAGCTGATGTATGCGAGTGTTTCACCTTCTTCAACTTTGTCACCTAGGTTCACGACAGTACGCAGAATACCGTTACCTGATGCACGTACCCAACTGGTGGATTTTGCGATAATTGGTTCTGGTAGCTTTTTGCGGCTTGCGCGAAGCATGCCGATGGCTTGCATGACGCGCTGCACGCCAAGTACACCTGCGCTGATAGATAGAGGGTCAAAGCGCAGAGCTTCACCAGCTTCATAAGTTAGCACTGGGATATCGCATTTTTCAGCTTCACTACGCAAAGAGCCATCACGCAGTGCCGAGTCTACGATCACTGGTGTGGCAAACGCTTTTGCGATTCGCAGTGTTTCTGGATTACTCAGGTTCGCACGGATCTGCGGTAGGTTAGTACGGTGAATCGCACCCGTATGAAGATCCAAGATGTAATCACAGCGTTTGGCGATATTGTTAAAGAACCCATGCGCCATGCGAGATGCCAATGCACCTTTTTCGCTTCCTGGGAAGCAACGGTTTAGGTCGCGGCGGTCCGGTAGGTAGCGTGACTTATGAATAAAACCAAATACGTTCACAATAGGAACCGCAATCACGGTGCCTTTCAGCTTTTGCGGATCCAGTTGGTTGATCATCTGACGAACGATTTCTACGCCATTAAGCTCATCACCATGGATCGCCGCATTCACCATTAGCACGGGACCTTCTTGTTTACCGTGGATGATTTCCACAGGAATAGAAAGTGGTGAGTGCGTGTAAAGCTGTGCTGCTTCAAATTCGGTTTCTAGTCGTTGTCCTGGTTGTACTTGATGCCCGAGTAGCTCAAATACTTTGCTTTTTTTACTTCTGGCCATAAACCATCTCTGTCAAATACGTTAGCAACAATGTAACAACTGGTTCAAAATCACACTAATCATTCTTCTTTAGGTGACGAAAAATAATTTTTATTGAAAAGATTAAAGTTTCACCAGATGTATGAGTTGTGTAAGCACATTGGGTTAATTTCTGTGTTTATTGAGTGGCTGTACGCTGTGTTTTAAAGTAGCACATTCATCGAGTAAATAAGGCTGTGTTAAATTTAATACTCATATTTTTTTGAAGAAAAACTGACTTTTACCTATGGTTTTAATCCGCTAATATCCCCGCCGAATTTTTGACCTAATACTATTTAACTAGAGGTTTTGATGAAAAAGGCGTTCGCTAAAATTGGCGCATTGACTGCAGTCGCAGTTTCTCTTTCTGGCTGTGTGGGCAGTAATGCAGTGACAGGTTACGTAATGGGCTTTAACCTAAAAGCAGTAGATAACCGTTACGCTCGTGGTGGTCTAAACATGCTTTTGGCGCCTGTTTATGGTGTTGCTGTTGCAGCGGATTACATCGTATTCAACTCTCTAGAATTCTGGACTGGTAAAAACCCACTAAACGGTAAGCCACACATCTTTGATACCAAGATGGATACTTACATCGACGTGAACCACCAGTTAGACAAATCTCTAACGACTGCACCGATCGGTCCTCTAACGCACAACCGTGTTATCGAGCAAGGTCAAATGCAACAGATCGACGAGAACACCGTTCAGATGGACATTACATACAACAACGGTGACAAAGCGACACTAATGGGCGTTCGTGAAGGTGACTTCGTTACTTACTACATCGATGGTGAAGTAGTTGCTAAAACTTCTATGGATGAGCTAGCGGCATACGCGCAAACTCGCGCATAGTTTGCGATACTCTTGTTATAAAGAGTCTGTAATAAAAAGCTCACAATAAGAAAAGGGTGCCGAGGCACCCTTTTGTGTTTTTCGCGTATTGGTTTGAATTACGCTTTTTCAGGAATGGCTTCAAGAAGCGCAACCATTTGGTCCCAGAACAGCTGAACGGTATCGATCTTCACTTTCTCATCTGGAGAATGAGGGAACTTGATGGTTGGACCGAAAGAAACCATATCCATGTTCGGGTAAGGTTCTTTGAACAGACCACATTCAAGACCTGCGTGGATAACCATGATGTTTGGCTTGTGACCGTAGATGCCTTCGTACATATCACGGAAAATTGCCATGATCTCTGAATCAGCATCTGGTTTCCAGCCTGGGTAAGCGCCAGAGAATTCAATTTGAGCACCAGCCAGTTCAGCGACAGATTGAAGCATACCTTCAACTTGGCTACGACCTGAGTCGATCAGGGAACGAATTAGGCATAGAACGGTTACTTTGTTCTCTTCTGTTGTGATAACACCAACGTTAAGTGATGTTTCAACCACGCCTTCAACTTCATCACTCATACGCATTACACCGTTTGGACAAGCGTTCAATGCTGCGATGAAACGTTGTTGGTCTGCAATCGCAAACACTTGTGCATCTGTTGCAACTTCTTCGTTGAAAGTCACGATGTCTGTTTCAATTTTACCAAGCTCTGTTTTTAGTAACTCAGTGTAGTAGTTGAACAGTTCCGCTAGTTTATCTTGATTTTCTGCCGGTAGTGCTACAGTTACAAAAGCTTCACGAGGAATCGCGTTACGTAAACTACCGCCACGGAATTCAACCAGGCGAAGATCCAACTCTTGCGCGTGACCAGCGAGGAAGCGACCAATCAGTTTGTTTGCGTTACCGCGACCTGTATGGATGTCACAGCCAGAGTGACCGCCTTTTAGACCTTTCAGTGTTAGTTGACGAGTAATAAAGCCCGCTGGAATTGCGTCACGAGTAATATCGAAGGTCATTGCGCCATCGATACCTCCTGCACAACCCATGTACACTTCGCCTTCTTGTTCTGAGTCTGTATTTAGAAGGATATCGCCTTCCAACCAGCCAGCTTCAAGACCAAATGCACCTGTCATGCCTGCTTCTTCATCAATAGTCAGTAAAACTTCAATAGGACCGTGCTTGATCTCTTTAGAAGCAAGTACAGCAAGACAAGAAGCCATGCCGATGCCGTTATCTGCACCTAGCGTTGTGCCCTTTGCTGTTACCCATTCACCATCGATGTATGGCTGAATTGGATCTTGAGTGAAGTCGTGATCAGTGTCTTCGTTCTTTTGTGGCACCATGTCGATGTGTGCTTGAAGCACTACACCTTTTTTGTTTTCCATACCTGGTGTCGCAGGTTTTTTAATGAACACGTTGCCAGTTGGATCGCGGCGTACGTCAAAACCTTGCTCTGTTGCCCAAGTAACAATGTACTGTGCTAGAGCTTCTTCATGTTTTGAAGGGTGAGGGATTGAACAAATCTTATCGAAAAACTGCCAAAGTGGAGCAGGTGATAAGGTACTGATTTCAGAATGGAATTCAGACACGGAAGACTCCTTTTGATGTGCTTTGCCAAATTTAAACCGTAAATTTAATGAGTGTTTAGCAGTAAATGCTAATCGGTATTGGCTTGGAATTGCCCTCAGCATACCACCAGAAAAGCGGTTCTAGTAGTTGTGGTGAAAAGGATTTGCCCTAGAACTGTCACAGATTATGAACACAACGTAATACACCAATGCAACGAGCTTAGTATGTTCTGAAAGTTTGTTTAATTTTTAATTTACTAAACTGTAATTTAATTACAGTTAATTCTTGATGGAGGTCAATTTATTAAGTTTTTGTGATTTTGGTCACTAAATGCTTGTAATTAAATTTCTGGGTGGTATATTTGTAACCAGCTTCTGAGAGAAGAATGAAATGCTCAAAGGATGAGTCCGTTTATCGCCTCCAAGGAACTGAGAAATCAACCAAATTAACAGTATTAATTGATTTAGAAGGTGATATTTATGAAAGGTTTACCAAGTGCAATGTTCTGGAACAGTAAATCTGTTTACACCGGTAACTTTGTATACCCAACAAGCTTTGGTTACTAATTGAAGCCAACGCATGTGACTCGAACAAGTTTGTTCACCCCTATAAATTGGAATTTTTTTTCAGTGCATAGTGCTGACATGATTCACCGCCACTCAAATTGAGTGGCGTTTTTTTATCTTCTGATCCCAATCTCGCCTATTTTATCGCCACCAAGCTTCAATTCTCCGATTGCTTATCTCACTTGTTTCATTTTCTGACCAATTCTTTGGGTATTTAGCGTCCAAAACGATGACTTTGCGTTTGAAAGTTTAATACATTGCTCAGTTTATACACATACGTTTGTTTTCAGTACAAGTTCGTTAGTTATTGTTTATTAAGACCTAAATTTATTTGCTGTTTAAAACGCTAGCGAATGGGTTTCATATCCCAAGAAAAAAATCCCTTTAGAGTGAAAATTCTATCTGGAATTTGTTATTTGATAACTTTATAATTCGAGCCAATCGATTACGCAACCGTTTACTTTTTACCTTTTACAGGATTCGATCATGCTCGAAAGGCTCTTTAAACTTAGTGAAAATGGCACCAATGTGCGCACTGAGATCATCGCAGGTGTTACTACCTTCCTAACTATGGCTTACATCATCTTTGTAAACCCAGCTATCCTTGCAGATACAGGTATGGATCGTGGTGCCGTGTTCGTTGCGACGTGTCTTGCTGCCGCTATTGGCTGTTTCATCATGGGCTTAGTAGCAAACTACCCAATCGCTCAGGCTCCAGGTATGGGGCTAAACGCGTTCTTTACCTATTCCGTTGTGTTGGGCATGGGTTACACATGGCAAGTCGCGCTAGCAGCAGTATTTGTTTCCGGTCTGCTATTTATCGTCTTGAGTGTGTTTAAGATTCGCGAATGGATCATCAATTCGATTCCACTTTCTCTTCGTACTGGTATCTCAGCAGGTATCGGTCTGTTCCTTGCTTTCATCGCACTGAAAAACGCAGGTATTGTTGTAGATAACCCAGCAACGCTAGTTTCAATGGGTAATATCACTTCTCTACCATCTGTACTTGCAGCGATTGGTTTCTTCATGACGATTGCATTGGTTCACCGTGGTGTGAAAGGTGCGGTTATGATCGCAATCCTAGGCGTAACAATTCTTGGTCTGATCTTTGGTGACGTTCAGTGGGGCGGCATCATGTCAACACCACCAAGCATCGCGCCAACCTTCATGCAGCTAGACTTCTCTGGCTTGTTCGAAGTAGGTATGATCTCTGTAGTATTTGCTTTCCTATTCGTTGACTTGTTCGACACTGCAGGCACGCTAGTTGGTGTTTCGCAAAAAGCGGGTTTGACTGACGAAAACGGCAACATTCCACGCCTAAATAAAGCGCTACTTGCAGACTCAACAGCAACATCTGTCGGTGCTCTACTAGGTACATCAAACACGACGTCATACATTGAGAGCGTTTCTGGTGTAGCCGCTGGTGGTCGTACAGGTCTAACTGCTGTGGTTGTTGGCGTACTGTTCCTTCTTGCTCTATTGTTCTCGCCACTAGCGGGAATGATTCCAGCTTACGCAACGTCTGGTGCACTATTTTACGTGGCTATCTTGATGCTTTCTGGTCTTGTTGGCATCGACTGGCGTGACCTAACAGAAGCGGCTCCTGTTGTCGTAACGTGTTTGGTTATGCCTTTGACTTTCTCTATTGCAGAAGGTATCACGCTTGGTTTCATTGCTTACGCTGCGATCAAACTGTTCAGTGGTAAAGGACGTGAAGTCTCAATGAGTGTATGGGTTATGTCCGCTATCTTCATTGCGAAGTACATCCTAGGCTAACTCTGACGATTAAAAGAAAAGCCAGTGTGGGCACTCGTTCACACTGGCTTTTTGTTTGTGGGCTTTTACTGGAGGGGAATTTCTCCTTGTTTATGGAGCATTTCTTCTCAAATTCATTCCCTTCTTTATTTTGCCGTGTTCACTGAATTCGATTTTTCTGCGTAATAGACGGAGAATTTTGATATCAGCGTTGGTATTAATCATGGGTTTCGGTAGAATAATCGTTTGCGTAGCTTGAAACCCCCATTTCCTCTGGTGTGGGAAATCTAGATTGATGAGTCCATTTCAGCGCCATCAGCTAGGTCACGGGGATGCATATTTTGAAATTATTAGGTTATTACAATGAGTAAAAAATTCATTATCACTTGGGATGCGATGCAGTCTTACTGCCGTGAACTGGCTGAGAAACAAATGCCAACTGAGCAATGGAAAGGTATTTGGGCGGTAAGCCGTGGTGGCTTGGTTCCTGGTGCTATCTTGGCTCGTGAGCTAGGTATTCGCTACGTAGATACAATTTGTATCTCAAGCTACGACCACGATCATCAACGTGACATGACAGTGCTTAAAGCGCCAGAAGGTGACGGTGAAGGTTACCTAATCATTGAAGACCTAGTAGATAGCGGTGATACAGCGCGTAAACTTCGTGAAATGTACCCGAAAGCAAAACTGATTGCTGTATGTGCTAAGCCTTCTGGTAAAGAGCTACTTGATGACTACGTAGTAGACATCGCACAAGACACTTGGATCGAGCAACCTTGGGATATGTCTATCCAGTACGCTGAGCCAGTAAATCGCAAGCAAAAATAAGTTTGCACTAAGAATATTGAGAAATGCCCCTTTATAGGGGCATTTTTTTTATTATTATTACGCTATTGCAACCAGCCTAGAGTTCTTCCTATGTCAGAAGACGTCAGTAAAAACCTCTCCGAAACTTTGTTTGTCAAACACAAACAAGCGAAAGAAACCTCTGCACTTACTCAATACATGCCGACCAGCCAAAAGATTCTTGATGAGCGAGAAGAGCATGAAGATCGTGCTTGGTATCGTCATTTGAGACGTCTTCAATGGGCGTGGCAGGGCTTATCTCCTATCGAAATGGAAGGGGTACTTTCTAAAATCGCGTCATCGAATCATTCTCGCACCGAAGATAAATGGCTTGATACGGTCATGGGTTACCACGGTGGTAACTGGACGTTTGAGTGGATTAAGTTAGGCATGGAGCATCAACGCCGCGCGAATGAAATGAAGGGGGAGGAAGCGGCTGATGAGCTGTTTACGGCTTCATTGTGTTTTAGCATTGCAGGCTATCCACATTTAAAGAATGATAACTTAGCCATTCAAGCACAGGTATTGGCGAACAAAGCGTATTCAGAAGGCTCAGAAAAAACTAAATACGTGATCAAGCAGATCGAAGTGCCTTACCAAAAACGCAAGATCATCGCGAACCTACATCTTCCTCGCACAGATAAACAATTACCAGTTGTAATGGTCAGTGCTGGTTTGGACAGCTTGCAAACGGATATGTGGCGCTTGTTCAGAAACCACTTAGCTCCAAAAGACATTGCGATGGTGACTATTGATATGCCGTCAGTCGGTCATAGTTCACATTGGCCGCTGACTGAAAACTCCAGTTGCCTTCATCAAGCGGTTTTGAATGAACTGTATTCTCTACCTTGGGTTGATCACCACAAAGTTGGATTGATTGGCTTCCGCTTTGGCGGTAATGCCATGATTCGTCTTTCGTTTGTTGAGCAAGAAAAGATCAAAGCTTGTGTGGCTTTGGGAGCACCAGTGCATGATCTGTTTACGTCGCCTAAAAAGTTGCAGCAAATGCCGAAGATGTACCTTGACCTATTAGCGTCTCGCCTTGGTAAGAGTGCTGTTGACATCAATAGCATGGCCGGACAGATGATGGCATGGTCACTCAAGGTACAAGGTTTCCTAAGTAGCCGTAAAACTAAGGTGCCAATTTTAGCATTGAGTCTCGAAGGGGACCCAGTTTCACCTCATAGTGATAACCAGTTGGTAGCACTGTTTAGCCAGTACGGACAAGCCAAGAAAATCAGTTCCAAGACAATTACAAAAGGTTATGAGCAATCCCTCGATTTAGCCATAAAGTGGTTGGAGGACGAATTATTAAGATGACAAATCTCCTAATTTAGTTAAGAGTGATATATGTGAGCAAAAAATAAGCTCATGATAATTAAAAATAATAATCATTCTTGGATAGCTAAATATCCTTACTATGGAAACGGAGATTCTTATGTCAGAGACGACACAAGGGCCGACTCACTTTCGCTTGATGTCAAAGTTGAAGGCGATAGGTCCGTACCTGCGCGAACCACAATCACAAGAAGGGCACTACTATTTTGACTGTCTATCTGTCTGTGTAGACGACAAAAAGTCACCTGAGAAACGTGAATTTTGGGGCTGGTGGATGGACTTGGAGTCCATCGAAGGTGGCTTTACGGCAAAATACCATATTGGTAAATACAACAAAGAAGGGGAATGGACCTCAGAACCATTACCAAATAAGGTAGTAGAGGAAGTGTACTTGACACAAAGTACCTTCCATCAAAAGCTTATTGATACAGTGGCTGAGCATTTCAAACTGGAAGTGGAATATCACACCGAATCGTTTGATTTCGCCTAATTTGGCTGTTTTCTTCCCTGATAAGACAAAAAGGTGCGTTTTCGCACCTTTTCTGCTTGTTAAATCCCCATTTGATTGCTAAAACATCCACTCTTTATTTGTTTTTCATTTCAGAAGACATCATGACAACGAATCAACAGAATGCAGTTGTTTCACAACCACAGACCGTCGTTGTGAAACTGGGTACAAGTGTGCTGACAGGCGGCACTTTGGCGTTAGACCGTGCTCATATGGTAGAGCTGGCTCGTCAATGTGCTGAGCTTAAAAAACAAGGCCATTCAGTAGTAATGGTTTCGTCTGGTGCGATTGCAGCAGGCCGTGAGCATCTTGGATACCCCGCACTGCCCAACGCGATGGCGAGCAAACAGTTGCTTGCAGCCGTGGGTCAGAGCCGTCTGATTCAAACATGGGAGTCTTTGTTTGGTATTTACGGTATCAAAATTGGTCAGATGCTACTGACTCGCGCTGATTTGGACGATCGTGAACGTTTCCTTAACGCACGTGACACCATTAATGCGTTGGTTGCGAATGACATTATCCCTATCGTTAATGAAAACGATGCTGTCGCTACAAATGAAATCAAAGTAGGTGATAACGATAACTTGTCTGCTTTGGTGGGGATTTTGTGTGGTGCAGACAAATTGCTGCTCCTGACTGATCAAAAAGGTTTGTTTACCGCAGACCCACGTAAAGATCCGAATGCTGAGCTGATCAAAGAAGTGAAAACTATCGATGATACTTTGCGTAAAATTGCAGGTGGTAGTGGCACAACGCTAGGTACGGGCGGCATGGCAACCAAACTTCAAGCGGCAGACATAGCTCGCCGTGCAGGTATTGAAGTTATTATCGCCGCTGGTAGCGCACCAAATGTTATCTTTGACTCATTGAGTTCAGAGCCACAAGGCACACGTTTCCTACCGTGTTCTGAAGCACTAGAAAACCGTAAGCGTTGGATCTTAGCCGGTCCTGCGGCGTCTGGTGACATCATTATTGATGACGGTGCCGTTAACGCGGTTGTAGGTAAGGGCAGTAGTCTGCTTGCGAAAGGCGTTATTAAAGTAAGTGGTGATTTTGCTCGTGGCGAAGTCGCCCGCGTGACAAACTCCCACGGTAAACTGGTTGCTCGTGGTATCAGTGCCTACTCAAGTGAAGACCTAGCGAAAATTGCAGGTAAGCACAGTAAAGATATCATCTCTATTTTGGGTCATGACTACGGCTCAGAAGTGATTCATCGCGATGATCTTGTCGTCATTCAAGAATAGAAATTGAGGGAAGCAAAGTGGATTTAACGAATATGGGTAAAGCTGCCAAAGATGCAGCTTTCGAATTGGCGACAGCGTCAACCGCACAAAAGAACCAAGCACTAGCCATTATCGCCGATGAGCTAGAAGCAAATGCAGCAACTATTTTGGCTGCAAACGCAAAAGATATTGAGTTAGGTCGCGAAGCGGGTCTAACGGATGCATTACTTGACCGCCTTTTACTGAATGAAGAGCGCTTAACGGGTATTGCTAACGATGTTCGTAATGTGATCAGCCTTAACGATCCTGTGGGCAGTGAAATTGACAGCAAAGTGCTAGAAAACGGCATGTCTCTGTCTCGTCGTCGCGTGCCACTTGGTGTAGTTGGTGTGATTTACGAAGCGCGTCCGAATGTAACCATCGATATTGCTGCTTTGTGTCTAAAAACAGGTAATGCAAGCATCCTACGTGGTGGTAAAGAGACATTTTTCTCTAATATGGAGCTGGTGAAGGTTATCCAATCGGCACTTGCGAAAGCAAACTTGCCAGCGGCTTCTGTTCAGTACATTGAAAAACCAGACCGTGAGTTGGTTTCTCAATTACTTAAGCTAGACGACTACGTCGATATGATCATTCCACGTGGTGGCGCTGGTCTACACAAAATGTGTAAAGAGAACAGCACCATTCCAGTGATCATTGGTGGTTTTGGTATTAGCCACATTTTTGTTGATGAATCAGCAGAGCTAGATAAATCACTCAATGTTGTTGAAAACTCAAAAGTTCAACGTCCGTCCGCATGTAACTCGCTAGATACTTTGCTGGTTCACGAGAATATCGCTGCGCAGTTCCTGCCAATGATCGTAGAGCGCATGAGCGAAAACGTAACTTTTGTCGCAGAGCCAAAAGCAAAAGCACTGATGGCACAAGCGAAACAAATTCGCGATGCGGGTGAAGGTGATTTTGATACGGAATGGCTAAGTTATACGCTAGGTGTAAAAGTGGTTGCTGATGTGAAAGAAGCGATTGATCACATGCGCGTTCACAACGCGAGCCACTCAGATGCGATCATGACAAACAGCCTACAAAACTCAGAATTGTTCATTAACTCTGTCGGTTCTGCGGCGGTTTACGTAAATGCCGCAACACGTTTTACTGACGGTGCTCAGTTTGGTTTAGGTGCCGAAGTTGCGGTATCAACTCAGAAGCTGCATGCTCGTGGTCCTATGGGTTTGGAAGAACTGACCAGCTACAAATGGGTTGGTAAAGCGAACTACTTAGCACGCAGTTAACAGAAACCGTTTGATATTGATTGAAAAAGGGGCAGCGATGCCCCTTTTTGTTTTCTCTAACATAGCAATTCCGCTACACTAGTCTTGCTTTTGGGACGAACCCAATTGCAAGCTATTTGGAGGTGATATGCATTGTCCTTTTTGTTCTGAGAACGATACAAAAGTAATTGATTCACGCTTGGTTGCTGATGGGCATCAAGTGCGTCGTCGTCGTCAATGCCTTGCGTGCAGTGAACGTTTTACAACTTTTGAGACCGCAGAGTTGGTGATGCCGAAAGTGATTAAATCTAATGGTAACCGTGAACCATTTGATGAAGATAAAATGGTTGGTGGTATTCAACGTGCCTTAGAAAAACGTCCAGTCAGTGCTGACTCTATTGAGCTAGCCATCAGCATGATTAAGTCCCAACTACGTGCAACTGGTGAACGTGAAGTTCCAAGTGAAATGATTGGTAATTTGGTTATGGATCAATTGAAAGAGCTGGATAAAGTCGCTTATATCCGCTTTGCATCGGTTTATCGTAGCTTTGAAGACATCCGTGAATTCGGTGAAGAAATTGCTCGCCTAGAAGACTGATTGAATCATGGCTCAACAATCTCTCTCTTCAGAATTTACCTCTCAAGATTTCGAAATGATGTCGCGTGCGCTCAAGTTAGCGAAGCGCGGCATTTATACAACGGCACCTAACCCGAATGTAGGCTGCGTTATTGTCCGTGACGGTGAGATTGTTGGCGAAGGTCATCACCATCGTGCGGGGGAACCTCATGCTGAAGTTCACGCGATGCGTATGGCTGGCAATAAAGCTGAAGGCGCAACGGCATATGTGACACTGGAACCTTGCTCTCATTATGGTCGTACACCACCTTGTGCAGAGGGGCTAATCAAAGCCAAAGTCGCACGTGTTGTTTGTGCAATGGAAGATCCAAACCCGAAAGTTGCAGGACGCGGTTTTCAAATGCTGCGCGATGCGGGGGTAGACGTTCAAGTTGGCTTATTAGAAAGCGATGCGATCGAGCTGAACAAAGGGTTTATCAAGTTCATGCAAACTGGCATGCCTTATGTTCAGTTGAAAATGGCAGCCAGCCTCGATGGGCAAAGTGCACTCAATAATGGTCAGAGTCAATGGATCACCTCCCCAAAGGCTCGCCAAGATGTACAGCGTTATCGAGCGTTGAGTGGCGCTATTCTCTCTACCAGTAAGACAGTCATTGATGACAATGCATCGCTGAATGTGCGTTGGGATGACCTGCCATGCAGTGTGCAAGCTCAATATCCTCAAGATGAAGTTCGTCAGCCTCCTCGTGTGATTTTCGATCGCCAGTCTCAACTTAGCGATGATCTAAAACTATTCAATACTGACGGTGAGCGTATTATTGTTAATCACGACGGCGATATTGCGCCTGAGCTGACGGAAAATGGTCAAATTGACTTAACGGCGACATTAAAAGCTGTAGCGAGCGAATATCATATTAATCACTTGTGGGTTGAAGCTGGTGCTACACTCGCGAGTTCATTAATCAAAGCTAACCTTGTAGATGAACTGATTGTTTATCTTGCTCCTAAATTAATGGGCAGCGATGGGCGAGGTTTGATTGGTGCTCTTGGGCTAACCGATATGGCACAAGTTATCGATTTAACTATTACCGACGTTCGAATGGTAGGGGTGGATATTCGCATTACCGCAACCGTCAAACGCAACCAAAGCTAGAAAGAAGCATTATGTTTACAGGAATTGTAGAAGCAGTTGGCAAACTAACTGCAATCACGCCAAAAGGCGAAGACATCACCGTTAAGGTCGAAGTTGGCAAGTTGGATATGTCTGACGTTAAGTTGGGGGACAGTATCGCAACGAATGGTGTGTGCTTGACGGTCGTCGACTTCGGTAGCAACTATTACAGTGCTGACTTATCACTGGAAACGCTGAATAAAACAGGTTTTGCCGCTTACCAAGTTGGCGATAAAGTGAACCTTGAAAAGGCCATGTTACCAACGACACGTTTTGGTGGGCACATTGTGTCTGGTCACGTCGATGGCGTGGGCGTGATTGTTGAGCGCAACCAAGTTGGTCGAGCGATTGAATTCTGGGTAGAAATGCCTACTGAAATCAGTAAGTACGTCGCAGAAAAAGGCTCGATCACAGTGGATGGCATTAGTCTGACCGTCAATGACCTACGTAAAAATGGTTTTAAATTGACGATTGTTCCTCACACCAGTGAAGAGACCACGATTGATCAGTTCCAGGTGGGTCACAAAGTGAACCTAGAAGTGGATGTACTGGCTCGCTACATGGAACGCTTGCTACAAGGTCAAAAAGAAGAATCGCAAGAGTCACGTATTACCATGGACTTCTTGCAGCAAAATGGTTTTGCGTAGGCGAAACCGACAATAATCACAGAACGTTATCAGGTTAATTGACTTAATAAGGGTTGGCTGCAAACTGCGCTAAAGCCAGTAGACATGGCTAACCGAAACGTTAAACGTATTGCTGCTGCAATAATAAATTTATGAATAACGGGAAACAGAATATGCCTATCAGCACGCCTCAAGAAATTATTGATGACATTCGCGCGGGCAAAATGGTCATCCTGATGGATGATGAAGACCGCGAGAATGAAGGTGATTTGATCATGGCTGCCGAGCACATTACGCCGGAAGCAATCAACTTTATGGCTACGCATGGTCGTGGCTTGATCTGTCTAACCATGACAAAAGCACGTTGTGAAAGCCTTGGTTTACCGCCAATGGTGCAAGACAACAATGCGCAATACACCACGAACTTTACCGTTTCTATTGAAGCGGCTGAAGGTGTTACGACAGGTATCTCTGCCGCAGACCGTGCTCGCACTGTACAAGCAGCCGTTGCGCCAAATGCGAAAGCAGCTGATTTAGTTCAACCTGGTCATATCTTCCCTCTAGCAGCACAAGATGGTGGCGTTCTAACTCGCGCTGGTCATACAGAAGCTGGCTGCGATTTGGCTCGCCTTGCAGGTCTAGAGCCAGCATCGGTTATCGTTGAGATCCTAAACGACGACGGCACGATGGCACGTCGTCCTGATCTTGAAGTATTTGCTGAAAAGCACGGCTTAAAGCTAGGTACTATTGCGGACTTGATTGAATACCGCAATAACACCGAAACAACGATTGAACGTGTTGCTGAGTGTGCATTGCCAACAGAGTTTGGTGAGTTCACGCTTGTGACTTACAAAGACACGATTGATAACCAAGTGCACTACGCAATGTGTAAGGGCGACCTTGCTTCTGAAGCGCCATTGGTCCGCGTTCATTTACAAGATGTATTTACCGATGTCCTTCGAAGTGACCGCAACGCAGAGCGTAGCTGGACACTTGAGAAAGCAATGAAGCGCATTGGCGAAGAAGGTGGTGTTCTGGTTGTACTTGGCAACGAAGAGTCAACCGATCTGCTTATTCACCGAGTGAAAATGTTTGAAGCACAAGACAAAGGCGAAGCACCAACGCTTGCTAAGAAGCAAGGTACGTCACGCCGAGTGGGTGTCGGCTCTCAAATCCTTGCTGATCTGGGTATTCACGATATGCGCCTGCTTTCTTCAACCAACAAGAAGTACCACGCACTCGGCGGTTTTGGTCTGAATGTGGTTGAGTACGTCTGCGAATAATAACTGACCAGCGAGTTCCTAGTCTTACACGCACTTATCGTCGCTAAGGCGAAGAACTCGTGATTCGTCCCCAATTTCCATTAGATATTGCTCACAAAATTGTGATAGAATCCGGCGATTCTCACTTGATGAACAATTTTCACTTATAAATAGAGTTAAAGGAAAGCTTATGAAAGTGATCGAGGGTGGCTTCCCAGCGCCAAATGCAAAAATTGCTATCGTTATTTCTCGTTTCAACAGTTTTATTAACGAAAGCCTACTATCTGGTGCGATCGATACACTAAAGCGTCACGGACAAGTAAGCGAAGACAACATCACTGTTGTTCGTTGCCCAGGTGCCGTAGAACTACCTCTAGTAGCTCAACGTGTTGCTAAAACTGGTAAGTACGATGCAATCGTATCTCTAGGTACAGTAATTCGTGGCGGTACACCGCACTTTGACTATGTTTGTAGTGAGTGTAACAAGGGTCTTGCACAAGTTTCTCTGGAGTACAGTCTTCCAGTAGCATTTGGTGTATTGACTGTTGATACTATCGATCAAGCGATTGAACGCGCAGGAACCAAGGCTGGTAATAAAGGTGCAGAGGCTGCACTAAGCGCACTTGAAATGATTAATGTACTATCTGAAATTGATTCCTAATGGGGGCCAGTGTGAAACCAGCCGCACGTCGTAACGCACGTCAATTCGCTCTACAAGCGATCTATTCATGGCAAATTACTAAAGATAATGTTGCCACGATCGAAGAACAGTTTTTGTCTGGCGACAAATACGATGAAGAAGAACTTCACGCATCTGAGCCTGCACTTGCTGCTCCAGAAACAGACGTAGCTTACTTCCGTGAACTACTAAGCGGTGTTGTACTTAGCCACTCTGAGCTAGATAGCAAAATCCGTCCATACGTGTCTCGTCCAATGCAGGACCTAGACATGATGGAACTTGCTCTTCTTCGTCTTGCTATGTACGAGATGACTCGTCGCGAAGATGTTCCTTACAAAGTGGTAATCAACGAAGCGATTGAACTTGCAAAAGTATTCGCGGCAGAAGACAGCCACAAATTTGTGAATGGTGTGCTAGATAAAGCGGCGCCACACGTACGTAAGAAATAACGATTTCTTCATTAAAAAGGTCAGCAGATGCTGACCTTTTTTGTATCAAAAGCTTTTCCATCAAAAAGTAAGTGAATAATGTCTGGTGAATTCAATCTGATCGATAAGTACTTTGTTGGACGTCAAAGCCAACGCAAAGACGTACACCTAGCGGCGGGGGACGACTGTGCGTTAGTGAAAGCGCCAGATAACGTACAAATTGCCATTAGTACTGATACGTTAGTGGCTGGAACCCATTTTCTTGCGGATGCAAACCCTGCTTGGGTCGCACATAAGGCGTTGGCATCAAATATTAGTGATCTCGCGGCAATGGGTGCAACGCCGGCGTGGGTGAGCTTTGCATTGACGATGCCTAAGCCTGATGAAGCTTGGCTCGCTCCTTTTTGTGATGCATTTTTTGAGCTGGCGGATTATTTTGGTATTCAACTTATTGGTGGTGATACCACAAAAGGTCCACTGAGCCTGACGCTCACCGTGCAAGGGTTTGTACCAGAAGGGAAAGCATTGACTCGCTCTGGGGCGAAAGTCGGGGACTGGGTTTATGTCACGGGCAACCTTGGAGATGCCAAAGCCGGTCTGGATGTGATTCTGGATGATTCACTGCGCTCACGTATTGCTGCGCAGGAACTTGAGACAGCGCATTATCTTAGCTCACCTCGTGTTTTGGCTGGTCAAGCGCTTGTTGGGTTGGCTTCGGCTGCGATTGATATCTCTGATGGTTTAATCTCTGATATCAAACACATCCTCAAACGTTCTGATGTTGGTGTGAGCTTAGATGTTTCCCAATTGCCAATTTCTTCAGAACTGGTTCAGTTTTTAGATGATAAGGTCATCGCACAGCAGTATGCTCTATCAAGTGGCGAAGAATACGAACTGTGCTTTACTGTGCCAGAGCAAAACCGTGGCTCATTACAAAGCGCTTTGTCTCATATCGGATGTAAAGTCACGTGTATTGGTCAGATTCGACCAAAAGGTACCTTCGAGCTGCATGATAACAATCAACCGCTTGATTGGGATCTGAGTGGCTTTGACCACTTTAAATGATATGAGCTAGGCTCTAGCCTAAGATTGAAACCAAACTTGCAGTATAGGTTTAAGGAAATGACCAACCCTCTCTCTCTGATTTCATTAAAGAACCCGTGGCATTTATTAGCGACAGGTTTTGGTAGCGGTTTATCACCTGTAGTGCCAGGCACTATGGGCACACTGGCATCTGTACCATTATTTCTATTGTTAGCCCAATTGCCTTTTCCACTATACGTGGTCGCCGTACTTATCTCTTGTGTGATTGGCATTAAGATCTGCCAAGTGACATCAGACGACATGGGCGTTCATGACCATGGCTCAATCGTGTGGGATGAATTTGCGGGCTTTTGGATCACCATGAGCTTAGTGCCTGCACTGAATATTCCTTTAACAGAATGGAAATGGTTACTTACTGGTTTTATCTTGTTCCGCTTCTTTGACATGGTAAAACCGTGGCCTATCGGTTGGTTAGATAAACGTGTTCATGGCGGCTTAGGTATCATGATTGATGATATCGTGGCGGGCATTATGGCGGGTATCGCACTGTTTTTTGTGGCGAAATACGCAGGTTGGATGTAGTACCTACCACTGACCATCGACAAATAAACAAAAGGGATGCCAGAGCATCCCTTTTTTGTGTTTACGCGATTTTATTGCTTTACGTCTATTTACTTGGCTAGGTAATCGTTGATTGATTTCTCGATGCCTTTTGCGTCTAAACCAAGTTCTTCGTGCAGCTCGTCTTGCGTACCTTGAGGTATGAAGCGATCTGGCAAGCCAAGATTTAGTACTGGCTTGATGATCTTATCTTGCATCATAAACTCAATTACACCAGCACCAGCGCCACCTGCAATCGCATTCTCTTCTAGTGTGACCAGAACATCATGCTCAGCGGCGAGCTGACGGATCAAGGCTTCATCAAGAGGCTTAACAAAGCGCATATCAGCAACTGTTGCGTTGAGGTTTTCAGCCGCCTCCAGTGCGTTACCTAAGAAGGTACCGAAGCTAAGAATTGCCACTTTCTCGCCTTTACGCACGATACGACCTTTACCGATTTCAAGTGCAGTGAAGTCTTTTTCGATTTCAGTGCCCATACCGCTACCGCGTGGGTAACGAACCGCGCTTGGACCCGTGTGTTTGTGGCCTGTGTACAGCATCTGACGACATTCGTTTTCGTCACTTGGTGCCATGATTACCATGTTCGGGATACAACGCATAAAGCTGAGATCGAACGCACCTTGGTGAGTTTGACCATCTGCGCCAACCAGACCTGCACGGTCGATAGCGAACATCACTGGCAAATCCATGATCGCAACGTCGTGGATCAGTTGATCATAACCACGCTGTAGGAAGGTAGAGTAGATTGCTACGATCGGGTGATCGCCCGCAATTGCCATACCTGTTGCAAGTGTCACGGCATGCTGCTCTGCGATCGCTACGTCAAAGTACTGCTCAGGGTACTCTTTTGAGAAGCGAACCATACCAGAGCCTTCACGCATTGCTGGTGTAATCGCCATCAGCTTAGGATCTTGCGCTGCCATGTCACATAGGAAATCACCAAAGATCTTAGAGAAGGTTGGCTTGCCGCCACTGCTCTTCGGCAAACTGTTATGTGATGGGTCGAACTTTGGTACACCGTGGTAGCCGATAGGATCTTTTTCTGCTGGCTCATAACCTTTACCTTTCTTGGTCATGATGTGCAGGAATTGTGGACCTTTCAACTCACGCATGTTTTTCAATGTCTTGACGAGCTCGTTGACATCGTGACCATCGATAGGACCGATGTAGTTGAAGCCAAGCTCTTCGAATAACGTGCCAGGAACGACCATGCCTTTTAGGTGCTCTTCTGTACGACGCACCAACTCTTTGATCGGTGGGACGCCGGACAGCACTTTCTTGCCGCCTTCACGGATAGAAGTGTACAAGCTGCCAGAAAGGACTTTCGCAAGGTGATTGTTCAGCGCGCCTACGTTCTCTGAAATCGACATTTCGTTGTCGTTTAGAATCACTAGCATGTCAGGGTGAACGTCACCAGCGTGGTTCATTGCTTCAAAAGCCATACCAGCCGTAATGGCACCATCACCGATTACGCTGACCACTTTACGACCTTGACCTTCTTTTTCTGCGCTAATAGCCATTCCGAGACCAGCACTGATAGAAGTCGATGAGTGGCCAACAGATAAAGTGTCGTACTCGCTCTCTTCGCGCCAAGGGAATGGGTGAAGCCCGCCTTTTTGACGGATAGTCGGCATTTGGTCACGACGACCTGTCAGAATCTTATGTGGGTAAGCCTGATGACCCACATCCCAGATTAACTGGTCAACAGGTGTGTTATATACATAGTGCAGAGCGACCGTTAGCTCTACTGTGCCTAAGCCAGACGCTAAATGTCCGCTAGACTGACTCACTGAATTTAGCAGATACGTGCGTAGTTCATCGCACAATGTCGGCAATGTTTCTTTCGGAAGAAGACGCAACTCCTCCGGTGTATTTGCTAACGCCAGTGTCGGGTATTTTGAAATATCAAGAGTCATATAAATGCGCGCTTATAGTTTAGTTCTTGCGCTCGATGACATATCGGGCGAACTCTTCGAGTAACTGAGTATTGTATGGGATTGCTTCCAATGCTTGAAGTGCTTCCTGTAACAGAGTGTGAGCTTTCTCCATTGCTCCCTCCAAACCCAGTAGAGATGGATAAGTGCTCTTGTTCAGCTCTTGGTCTGAGCCTTGAGGCTTACCCAGTGTTTCTGTGTCACTAATGATATCAAGAATATCGTCTTGAACCTGAAACGCCAGACCGATCGCTTTTGAGTAGCGTTCTAGGTGTGGCAATACTTCCAGACCTTTTTCGCCTGCGGCTAACGCACCAAGTTTGACTGCACAGTTAATCAGTGCACCAGTTTTATTGCGATGAATTTCTTCTAAATCTGCGAGAGAAACTCGACGATTCTCTGCACCTAAATCTAACGCTTGACCAAGGCACATGCCACTTGCACCAGAAGCTTGCGCTAGTGCTTGTACCATCTTTATACGCTGGCTTTCCGCGTTCGGATTCAGTTTACCTTCAGCAAGAATCGTGAATGCCAATGTTTGTAGAGCATCACCAGTCAAGATTGCTGTGGCTTCATCAAACTTAATGTGGCAAGTCGGTTGACCGCGACGCAGCGCATCGTCGTCCATTGCAGGTAGATCATCGTGAATCAGAGAGTAGGCGTGAATACACTCAATAGCAGACGCTGGCGTGTCGAGATCTTCTGGCTTACAACCCAGCATTTGACCAGTAATGTAAACAAGGAAAGGACGAACACGTTTGCCGCCTAGCAGCAGACCATATTTCATCGCTTGAATCAGCGGCTGTTCTTGGTGAGGCAATTGCTCAAGCCACAGATTGAGTTGTTGGTTGTTTCGTTGTTGATAAGACGTCAATGTCTCTTGCATCACATTGCTCACTACTGATTATTATTCTGACTCAGGGTTGAAGTCACTCAGTGGTGCTTCATCATCTTCGCTAAGAAGAATGCTTACGCGCTGTTCGGCGTCGCTCAGTTTTGTTTGACCAGCACGAGCCAGTGCAATGCCACGTTCAAATTTACGTAGGGCATCATCAAGGGCAAGATCGCCATTCTCTAATTGATCAACTAAGCTATCTAGCTCTTCAATTGTTGCTTCGAAGGTCATATTTTCTGGTTTCTTGACCGCCATCTTTTATCTGCCTTAATAGAGCCTCTAATAGAATGCACGCAAGTTACCTTAGCCTACTAAGTTGGTCAAATTTAACCTTATATAATTGTCACAAAATTAGCGTTAGACAGGTCTGATAAGACGATATTGATCATAGACTTCGGAGCTAAACGATCTTTTTGTGACGTATTGACCAAGATTTTTCTAAAAAAACTGTTCTAGTTGTCGATACAAGTAATAATTCGCCTGACTAGGCAATATTTAAGTATAGCGAGAGGAGTGCTTTGTGGATTTAGCAACCCTAATAGGTTTGATCGGTGGTTTTGCATTCGTCATCATGGCGATGGTGCTAGGCGGCAGCATCGGTATGTTCGTAGACGTTACCTCAATCCTAATCGTAGTTGGTGGCTCTGCATTTGTTGTGTTGATGAAGTTCACCATGGGGCAGTTCTTCGGTGCGACAAAGATCGCAGGTAAAGCGTTCATGTTTAAAGCCGATGAGCCAGAAGATCTGATCGCTAAGATTGTTGAAATGGCAGACGCGGCACGTAAAGGTGGTTTCCTCGCTCTTGAAGAGATGGAAATCAACAACAGCTTTATGCAGAAAGGCATCGATTTACTGGTTGATGGACATGATGCCGACGTTGTACGTGCGGCACTACAGAAAGACATTGCACTTACCGATGAGCGCCATACGCAAGGTACAGGCGTGTTTCGTGCATTTGGTGACGTAGCCCCTGCGATGGGGATGATCGGTACACTGGTTGGTCTGGTGGCCATGCTTTCAAACATGGATGACCCAAAAGCGATCGGTCCTGCGATGGCGGTAGCGCTTTTGACCACACTATACGGTGCGGTGCTTTCTAACATGGTGTTTTTCCCAATTGCAGACAAGCTTTCATTACGTCGCGATCAAGAAACGTTAAACCGTCGTTTGATTATGGATGGTGTTTTGGCGATCCAAGATGGTCAAAACCCTCGTGTTATCGATAGTTACTTGAAGAACTACCTCAACGAGGGTAAACGCGCTCTCGAGATAGACGAGTAATCCGGAGGTCATCTGATGGATGAAGATAACAAATGTGATTGTCCGCCACCCGGTCTCCCGCTGTGGATGGGGACATTCGCTGACTTGATGTCACTGCTGATGTGTTTCTTCGTACTGCTGCTTTCGTTTTCGGAAATGGACGTATTGAAGTTCAAACAAATTGCGGGCTCGATGAAGTTCGCTTTTGGTGTACAAAACCAACTTGAAGTGAAGGACATCCCAAAAGGTACCAGCATCATCGCTCAGGAATTTCGACCGGGTCGCCCTGAGCCGACGCCAATTGATGTCATCATGCAGCAAACCATGGACATCACTCAGCAGACGTTGGAATTCCATGAAGGGGAATCTGACCGAGCAGGTGGTACTAAACGTGACCAAGGTAAGCTGACGGGGGGGCAATCACCAGAAACTTCAACGCAAAACAATCAATCGGCAGAAGCAGATATGCAACAACAGCAGTCTGAACAAACGTCGCAAGAGATGGAAACCTTGATGGAAAGCATCAAGAAAGCGTTGGAGCGAGAGATTGAGCAAGGCGCGATTGAAGTAGAAAACCTCGGTCAGCAAATTGTGATTCGAATGCGAGAGAAAGGCGCGTTCCCTGAGGGATCGGCGTTCTTACAGCCGAAATTCAGACCATTAGTACGCCAGATTGCCGAACTGGTGAAAGACGTACCGGGTATTGTTCGAGTGTCTGGACATACGGACAACCAACCGCTGGATTCTGAGCTGTATCGTTCTAACTGGGACTTGTCTTCGCAACGAGCTGTATCGGTTGCCCAAGAGATGGAGAAAGTAAGAGGCTTCTCGCACCAACGCTTACGAGTGCGAGGCATGGCTGATACTGAGCCATTAGCGCCAAACGATTCTGATGCAAACCGCGCACTTAACCGCCGTGTTGAAATCAGCATCATGCAAGGTGAACCACTTTACAGTGAAGAAGTGCCCGTAATTCAATAAGCGGATATTTGTTCTTATTACTAAAAGCGAGCGTTAGCTCGCTTTTTTTGTCATTCCATTTCGCTTAGGTGTATAATCTTGCGCCTTTGAAGTGAGCTCAGGCTACCTTTTATGACCAAAACGCACTTTTGCTGCGTATGAAGCATCGAGGTGGAGTATCACTCATTGTTGATTGCGAAACTAACCTGCGAACTAGACTATGAAATTTATTGTAAAGCCCCATCCAGAAATTTTTGTAAAAAGTGAATCTGTGCGTAAGCGCTTCACAAAGATTTTAGAGTGCAACATTCGTAACATCGTTAAGAGCCGTACGGAGTCTGTCGCGGTATTCAACCGTCGTGATCACATTGAAGTGACCTCTGAGAGTGACGAGTTCCACGCTGAAGTTTTAGAAATCCTGACACACACGCCAGGTATTCACCATATTCTTGAAGTAAAACAAACTGAATTCAAAGACTTGCACGATATCTACGAGCAAGTGTTGGAGCTAAGCGGTTCACTGATCGAAGGCAAGACTTTCGTAGTGCGTGCTAAGCGTCGTGGTAAACACGAATTTACTTCTATTGAGTTAGAGCGTTACGTAGGTGGCGGTCTTAACCAAGCGGTAGAAAGCGCTCGAGTTAAGCTAAGTAAGCCAGACGTAACGATCAACGTTGAAGTGACTAACGACAAGCTAAACCAAGTGTTGGCACGTCACAAAGGTCTAGGTGGTTTCCCTCTAGGTACACAAGAAGACGTACTAAGCCTGATCTCGGGTGGTTTCGACTCTGGTGTTTCTAGCTACCTACATATCAAACGTGGCTCAAAAGTACATTACTGTTTCTTTAACCTAGGTGGTCCAGCACATGAAATCGGCGTTAAGCAGGTTTCTCACTACCTATGGAACAAATACGGTTCTTCAGCAAAAGTACGTTTCATCTCAGTTGATTTCGAGCCTGTAGTTGCAGAAATCCTAGAGAAAGTTGATGACGGCCAAATGGGCGTGATCCTGAAGCGTATGTTCATGCGTGCAGCAGGTATGATCGCTCAGAAGATGAAGATCGAAGCATTGGTAACAGGTGAAGCGCTGGGTCAGGTATCGAGCCAGACGCTGACTAACCTACGCCATATCGATAACGTAACAGATACTCTGATTCTGCGTCCGCTGATCAACTGGGATAAAGAAGACATCATCAACCTAGCGCGTGAAATCGGCACAGAAGACTTTGCGAAGACGATGCCAGAATACTGTGGTGTTATCTCTAAGAAGCCAACTGTTAAAGCGGTGAAAGGCAAGCTAGAAGCAGAAGAAGAGAAATTCGACTTCAGCATCCTTGAGCAAGTGGTTCAAGAAGCTCGTATGATGGACATCCGTGATATCGCAAAAGAGTCACAGGAAGCAGCACCAGAAGTTGAGCAAGTACAAGCAGTAGAAGAAAACGCAATCGTATTGGATATCCGTAGCCCTGAAGAGGAAGACGATAACCCACTAGAAATCGATGGTGTTGATGTTAAACATATTCCATTCTACAAACTGGGTACTCAGTTTGGTGATCTAGACCAAGCTAAGACATACCTACTGTACTGTGACCGTGGTGTGATGAGCCGTCTGCAAGCACTTTACTTGCAAGAGCAAGGTTTCAACAACGTGAAGGTTTACCGCCCATAATCGCGTTGTAATGCTGACAATCACAAAAGCGCAAATTGAGAAATCAGTTTGCGCTTTTTTCGTTTTAGCACGCGCAAAATTTTCCCTAATGAAGTGATAAGATTGAGCTCAATCGCACGCTTCGGGATTTGTATTGATATAACGATAATTAATCCGAAATCAGGATGAAAAGGTGATGTTGATACCAATTTCTGAAGAAGAGGGACAGTGGGATTTTTTAGATAAAAAAACACCGCCTAATAAGGCGGTGCAAGAAATTTGACAGACAGGTCAAAATAAATACAGGAAGTATCTGTTTTGTCACAGGGAGTGTGGACAAAACATATGGTAGAAATCTACCTAACTCGAAATACGAGTTTGCAAACACAACATCGCAACAACGAAGCCAATTGATTCACAAAAGGAATCAAGCCGTTCAGGCTCGTGTTGCGGGATGAAATATAGAATTTATCTGGCTGTTCGGCAACGGACATTTTATAATGTTTCAGATAAAAAAAACTAATCCTACTTGAGGTCCCATAATGTCTCGCAGATTGCCTCCGTTGAATTCACTTCGCGTTTTTGAAGCGGCTGCTCGCCATCTCAGTTTTACCCGTGCTGCTGAAGAGTTGTTTGTTACTCAAGCAGCAGTGAGTCACCAAATTAAAGCGTTAGAAGAGTTCTTATCTTTGAAACTTTTCCGTCGTCGCAACCGCTCTTTGTTGCTAACGGAAGAGGGGCAAAGTTACTTTCTAGACATCAAAGATATTTTCACTTCGATTGCAGAAGCGACCGATAAGGTATTGGAACGTAGTGAAAAAGGTGCGTTGACCATCAGTTTGCCACCAAGTTTTGCAATCCAATGGCTGGTACCTCGCTTGGCGGATTTTAATGCCCAAGAACCGGACATCGATGTGCGTATTAAAGCGGTTGATATGGACGAAGGTTCACTGACTGATGATGTTGATGTGGCTATCTATTATGGTCGTGGTAACTGGCCTGGTTTGCGTGCCGATAAACTCTACCAAGAGTTTTTGATCCCACTTTGTTCACCTTCGTTACTTTTAGGTAACAAACCATTAGAATCTCTAAGTGACCTTAAATTACACACCTTGTTACATGATACCTCTCGTAAAGATTGGAAGCAGTTCGCTCGCCAGCAGAATATCGAAGGCATCAATGTGAACCATGGTCCTATTTTCAGCCACTCGACCATGGTGCTTCAAGCTGCTGCGCACGGGCAAGGTGTCGCTCTAGGTAACAACGTGCTAGCCAAACCTGAAATGGAAGCGGGACGCTTAATCGCGCCATTTGATGAGGTATTGGTGTCGAAGAATGCCTTCTATGTGGTGTGTCACGAACAGCAAGCGGATATGGGACGTATCGCGACGTTTAGGGACTGGATGCTGGCAACCGCAAGAAAAGAACAAGAGGAAGTATTGGATGAGCCATTGGATAGCTGAGGGACCTGAAAACGGACCGCTGTTTATTTTTGCTCACGGCGCAGGGGCAGGCATGGAACACGATTTCATGACTGCCGTCGCCAAAGGATTAGTTGAGCAGGGTATACGCGTGGTGCGTTTTAACTTCCCCTATATGGTTAAGCGAGCGGAAGATGGCAAGAAGCGTCCGCCAGATCGTGCCCCAAAACTTCTTGAAGCTTATGAAGAAGTGATCGCTCACTTTACTTCTCAACCTATCGTGATTGGCGGTAAGTCGATGGGTGGGCGTATGTCGAGCTTACTCGCCGATAATGCGCTGGTGGCGGGTGTTGCCTGTTTAGGTTTCCCTTTTCATCCTCCCGGTAAACCAGAGAAATACAAAGGCGAGCATTTAGCGAGTATCGAAAAGCCAACTTTAATCCTGCAAGGTGAGCGCGATACATTCGGCAAGCGTGAAGAGTTCGAAGGCTTTGCATTATCAGATCAGGTCACAGTGAGCTTTCTGCCAGACGGTGACCACAGCTTTAAGCCACGCAAGAGCTCTGGCTATACAGAGGCAGGTAACATTGCTTCAACAGTGGAGCAGTTAGCGACATTTATTAAAGAGGTGTCCTGTGAAAAGTAAGTGGTTACTCTCATTTACTGGTCTTTCTGGCTTAACATCAGTGGCGCTAGGTGCATTTGCTGCACATGGATTGAAAGCAAAGTTATCGCCTTATTTACTGGGCGTCTTTGAAACCGGCGTTTTGTATCAGTTCATCCATACTTTGGCTATCGCATTTTGTGCGATTTTGCTGTTGCTCAATTTGGGACAAAAAGCACAAAAGTATTTTTTCATCGCGGCGATTTGCTTTATCATCGGCATCTTTTGTTTTAGCGGCAGTCTTTACGCGCTGGCGCTGACGGGCATTAAGTGGTTTGGACCAATTACTCCTATGGGAGGATTCTTGTTCATGATCGGTTGGTGTCTGTTCTTTTTTGCTGCGTTTAATATCAAAGAGGTCTCCAAGTGAAACAACTAATGCTCTATTGCCGTTCTGGCTTTGAGAAAGAGTGTGCTGGTGAAATTCAGGACAAAGCAACACAATTGGAAGTGTATGGCTTCCCTCGTGTGAAGAAAAACTCAGGTTATGTTGTCTTCGAATGTTACCAAGATGGAGACGCAGATAAGCTAGCAAAAGGCTTAGACTTTAGCGCACTGATTTTTGCACGTCAGATGTTTGCTGTGGCTGCCGAGTTTGAAGCGCTACCAAGCGATGACCGTATCAGCCCAATTCTTGCTGAATTGTCTGAAATCGAAGCATTCCCACGTTGTGGCGATCTGCGTATTGAAACTCCCGATACTAACGAAGCGAAAGAGTTATTGAAGTTTTGCCGCAAGTTCACGGTACCAATGCGTCAGGCGATGCGTGGTAAAGGTCTTATGTGGAACAAAGACAACGCGAAGAAGCCAGTACTGCATATTTGCTTTGTGGCTCCGGGTCATTGTTACGTGGGTTACTCATACCCAGGCAACAACTCGCAGTTCTTCATGGGTATTCCTCGCCTTAAGTTCCCTTCAGATGCACCAAGCCGCTCTACGCTGAAATTAGAAGAAGCATTCCACGTCTTCATTCCGCGTGAGGAATGGGATGAGCGTTTGGCTCCAGGCATGTGGGGTGTCGACCTAGGTGCTTGTCCGGGCGGTTGGACTTACCAATTGGTGAAACGTTCGATGTTTGTTCACTGTGTGGATAACGGCATGATGGCGGATAGCCTAATGGAAACGGGTCAAATTAAACACCACATGGTAGATGGCTTTAAATTTGAACCAGACCGTAAGAACGTTACTTGGATTGTATGTGACATGGTTGAGAAGCCAGCACGCGTTGCGCACCTTATGGGGCAATGGCTGCTAAAAGGTTGGGCGAAAGAAGCGATTTTCAACCTTAAGCTTCCAATGAAAGGTCGTTACGATGAAGTGCTGCAAGATCTTGAAAACCTAAAAATGTTCCTGATTGAGAACAAGGTGAAATTCAAGCTGCAAGCGAAGCACCTATACCATGACCGCGAAGAGATCACGATTCACATTCAATGTCTGTCTAATATCTCACCACACTAAGCTATCGTTTCTATGTGGTTGAACATTTTCAAAAAAGCGCCTAATGCAGGCGCTTTTTTATTGCGGTTTAAGAACCATGACCATTACTTAGTTGCTGGTAGGCCACATCTCTTCCCATTTTACTGATTCCATGTTGTCTTCGATGCTATCTGGCGTTTGAGCAAAAAAGTCTAATCCAGTTTGACGTTCAACTTCGTCAATAGTGGTAATAAAGTTGGCTAACTCTGAGCTTGAAACATCACGATGCGGGACAATGAACGCAATGGCTTCATCAAAGCTTGGATCAAGAATGACTTTGTAAAACGCGCTCGGGATCACCACACCATTACCGATTGTTCCTTCGTTGCCTTGGTAAATCGGTCCAGTCACCACATAAAGTTCGTTGTATTCATTGGCGAGATCACGAACATGTTCTTCTAGAACGCGCCAACCAACTCGGTTAAACCCCGGAAGTTGAGGCGACATGTTGCTCATCAAAAAGCTTTGCTTCATTGACTCTCGGGTGAAGTCCATTGTCGCTGACGGAGCAAGGTGTCCTCTGTCGTAACCTGAGCCTTTGTAGTCCGCTAGGGTAGAGCGCGCGTAATCCGGCATTTCAGTGTCTTCTTTGAAGGAGTTACTGCGTTTGTTGGTGATATTCACGCTTTCAGCGGTAATGTGGTAAGCAACCCAGTCTGCGTTTTTGGTGTCGTAGTTGTACCCAACCGCATAGCCATCTCGGCAGAGGAACTGATCGCTGTTGGTTGAAGGCATACCTTTATCAAGGTGTTGACCGCAAGTTTCAGCAAGAGTAGGGAAGGATAGGAGCGTGACTAAAGATACTAAGATGATGTTTTTCATTATTTTTCTCCGTTATTGGGAGATTTGAAAATAATGAAATTACTCACTAAGACTGTGAATTAGCTTATAAACTAATCAGTATCTTGTAGGTTAATGATGAGGTAAATATCATTGCTGTGAATGTAAAGGGTTACACAACAGATTTTATAAACGTGTTGTCTAACCCAAAACTAGCAGCGTAAAAGAGATGCACTTACTCGGCTTTATTTGGTCCGGTAAAGCGAATGTCTTGCAGGTTAAAGCCGAGCTCGATGTCGCATTTCAACGCTGCTACTCGTTTGCATAGACGTGCAGATTCAATGTGTTCATCCAGCTTCTTACGATATTTCGGTACCAGCTCTTCACTTGCGTATGCCGCTTCAATGTCCTCAAACTGAGTGAGAATTTCCTTAGCGGCTTTTGGACCAACACCGGGTACACCCGGTACTTGGCTTGAGCTAATCCCTGTTAAACCCCAGTAGTCGGCAAGCTGAGTGGGTTTCACGCCAAACTCTTTTTCGATAAACGGCTCATCCAACCAACGATGTTGGAAGTAGTCTCGGATTTGCAAAGTTGGGGACAACAATTGGCAATAACCTTTGTCGGTGGAGACGATGGTGACTTTCTCTCCGTGACTTGCGACTTTAGTGGCGAGGGTTGCAACTAAGTCATCCGCTTCATCACCTTCAGATAGCAGTGAGTCGATGCCTTGCTCCCACCACGCTTGTTGAATTGCGTCTAAACCTTGCATCAGGGGCTCTGGCATAGGTTTGCGGTTTTGTTTGTAGTCTGGAAGGATTTCCGCGCGCCAACCTCGGTCTTGCTCGTGGTGATCGAATACCGCGATGATGTGCGTAGGTTGCGCCTCAGATAGGATGCGAGTCAGCGTTCTGCCTGTCGTTGTGATGGTTCTTGCTATGTCAGTTGGATCGGGTTGTGCTGAGTGCACACGGCGGATCAGGTTTAGGGCATCAATGATAACAAGATGAATAGACATAATGACTTAGCAATAAAAAAGGGGCGGAATGCCCCTAGTGTAACCAAAGCTGAGTTATCTATCGACCACCATTTTCTCGATGGGCAATACGGTAGCATGGTTCATACGCAGTGCCACCCGGCAGTTTCATGCGGTGCTGCTCTACGAAGTCTTTCAACAGTTTGTCGAGTTTTTTCATCAAGACTGGATCGCCATTGATGGTAAACGGACCTTTGCGTTCGATTTCTCGAATCCCTTCCGCTTTAACGTTACCAGCAACAATACCTGAGAAGGCTTGGCGCAGGCTTGCAGCCAGAACTTGAGGCTGTTGGTTCAAATGCAAATCTAGGCTTGCCATCGCATCATGAGTTGGTTCAAACGGAAGTTGGAACTCTGGCTCAATTTTTAGCGACCAGTTAAAGCTGTACGCGTCGCCTTTTTCTTTACGATGCTGACGAACCTCGTCCATTGAGCGCTTCATAATACGGGCAACTTCTGCCGGATCATCAATCACGATTTGGTAGTGCTTCTGACCTTCTTCGCCCAATGTATCGGCAATGAAGGCATCGATTGAGCGGAAGTAGGCTTCACTCTCTTTCGGACCTGTAAGTACGATAGGCATTGGTTGGTCGGCATTTTCTGGGTGCATCATGATACCCAAGATGTACAGCAACTCTTCGGCGGTACCCGGACCACCAGGGAAGATAACGATGCCGTGCGCCATGCGAACAAAGGCTTCGAGACGTTTCTCGATGTCTGGCATGATCACCAACTCGTTCACGATAGGGTTTGGTGGCTCAGCCGCAATGATTGAAGGCTCTGTCAAGCCAAGGTAACGCTGCTCGGTATAACGCTGTTTGGCGTGACCAATCGCTGCGCCTTTCATTGGACCTTCCATCGCACCAGGACCACAGCCCGTACAGATGTTCAGTTCACGTAGACCCAACTCGTTACCCACTTCGCGAGTGTATTGGTACTCTGTCGCGTTGATTGAGTGACCACCCCAACAAACCACAAGGTTCGGCTCAATGCCGGGCGTCAACGTACCAGCATTACGCAAGATGCCAAATACGAGGTTGGTGATGTGCGTGGCATTGGTGAGGTTAAGGCGTTGGTTGTCCGCCAAATGCATGTTTACGTACACGATGTCACGCAAAACAGAGAATAAGTGCTCTTGAATACCCTTGATGATCTCTCCGTCAACGAACGCATGTTCTGGCGGGTTGGCAAGCTCAAGCTTGATGCCGCGTTCACGTCGAACTACGTTCACATCAAACGATAGGTATTTATCTAACAGCTCTTTTGAGTTGTCGGTATGGCTACCAGAGTTGAGGACCGCGAGCGTACAATTGCGATAGAGCTGGTAAAGCTCACTTGATGCGGTTTTCTTAAGACGTTCAACTTCCAGTTGTGATAGCAAATCCATGCTACCTGCGGGGCTTATATGGGTAATCATAAGGCCTCCTTGCTAGTGCTTTCTTTGAGGGAAGAAACCAACTCACCTACTTAGCTTATACGTGTCGTTCTACTCAGTGGTTGGCAGACTTTGTTTATAGCGTTTAAACAGCTTAGCAGACTGGAAGAGGAGAAACGTGATAACTCGTTGAAAATTTGAGGCAATATGACAAAACAGCACGTAAAAAGTGTTCGTTTGATTGTTTTTTGAACGCTTTTTAGTTCCAGTTGACTTGGTTGTTACCACGCTGTTTGGCGTCTTTTAGCATGTTACCAAGACGGTCGAGGACGTATTCTGGGTTGTCTGCTTCTTTAAATGATGTAGAAACCGCAGTTAAGGTGATCATGATGTTTTGCTCACGGAACTTGAATGGTAATTTGCTGATGTCACGTTGAATGTTTTTCATCAATTCAAGCGTGTATTCTTCTGATTGTTCCGGGATCAGCAAGATGAACTCTTCACCACCAAAACGCGCTACGGTTTCCGTATCTGCAATCCGCTTGTTCATCGTGCGGGCAATGATTTTTAGCGCCTTGTCACCAGCTGTGTAACCGTAGCTATCATTAACCGCTTTAAAGTTATCCACGTCAAACAGCACCACGCGCAAGTTTTGCTGTGAGCGAATCCAACGACGATATTCGAGCTCTAAACGATCGTTAAAAGCCGTGCGATTGTAGACCTTTGTAAGAGGATCAAGCAGCATACGCTGAGCTTGGTCTTCCAAGCGGCGACGGTAATCTTGTGTCGTTTCGAACACTGCTTCCAATTGATTTTTGCTGTAGCTTAGGCGTTCTTGAAGTGCTTGCTCACGCTCTTCTGTCATTCTCAAGCGCTCAGTCAGTGATGCCATTTTTGCCAGCAGTGGCGAAACTTCGCCTTTTAACTCGTCTAAGTCTTGAGCTTGCTCAAGAGACTCTTGGCTGCGTTCAACCAAAGTGGTCATCTCAGCGTTCAGCTCTTGACGATGCTCAAAGTAAGTTTGGTGCTGGTCAACATTCTGATGAACGGTTTTGAGATTGCTAGACAGTGACGTGTTTAACTGTTCTAGGAACTGTTCTGATGATTTACGCTCGTACTTGGTCGCTTCCACGACCAGTTTTAATGTGTGTAGCGTTAATTCAATCAGAGATTCAGCATTGACACCTAAAAGTAACTTAGCGCGAATATCCAACAGTTGATCGCCAGACTCACCTTCAAAATCGAGTTCCGTGATGGTGTGTTGTAGATCGCTTGCAAGGCATTCCAGTTGTGACTTATCAGGACCGTGTTCTAGCTCGCCTAGGTTAAGGCGTGAATTAGAGGTGATTATCTTGAGTGCGCGCTCGTAGATGCTCAGTAGCTTAGTGGCTTGATCGACTTTCTTACCAGCATGGACTTCCGAGAAGCTCATCAGGTTACGCAATTCACGTTTTAACTGCGCAGGCAAGCCGGTGATACGTTGAAGCGTTTCACCACTGTGTTTGATTTGTTCGTCGAGATAACCGTTTTGTTTTTCCATCGTCTTAGATTGCTGTTTGAGCATTCTTTCTAGCACTGCTAAGCGAGGGATCAGCGTACTTACATCTTTATGATGTTCAAGCTCTTGCTGAATTTCGCGCAGGTAGTTGGATACTTGAGAGTTTGAACCCTGACAAGCAGAAGACAATGATGCCACAACTCGCTTAAGAACTTGCTGCTCACGTTGAAATTTGAGCGAAGTATCACGATGAGTCAGCCTGAGTTGGTCAAGTTGACAACTCAGCTGATGAAGCTGCGACTGAATATCGGATTCCAAGATTCCCATGAAGTGACTACGGTTAAGTCCATGTACTACTGACGATTATTTGATAATAACAAAAAACTTTATAGCGTCATCACTGATCACGCTCAACCGTTGTTTAATTATCCGTTTTTTAATATTTTTTTGATGTCGTCCTCATTCTTGTACGAAGAATGAATCTTTATTAGCCCTTGATTGATGGCATGTTGGCAAGCTGTCCTTATGTCACCGGTTGCAAAGCTCGCGGCAGGTGCATTATCAATGGCCTTTAAGAATACCCAATGACTGTGCTTATCTTTCAAACTAACTTCACGTGCAATGTGTGTCGCAAGCAACAGTAGATCGAGCAGTTCTTCATCGTTAATCGCGGTGTAAGCACGCGGCAAGAATGGGTAATCACTGATGCCCATGCGAATGATACGATTAACGTTGTGCTGTGCTGCGAACTCGTCCACCCAGCCTTGGAATTTATCAAAGGTGGCTTCTGCGGAGGCATCGCGATCGGCATTTGGCTCAATGTACAACAAGTTTGCATCTGAGAAATGGTACAAACGTGTTGGCTTCTGAATGCGTTCTGCTAGGAACTCACCAAATGCACGTTCTAACTCTAAGCCAGCTTTGTAACCATGTTGAACGTACATGCTGCGCAAGAATGGCAAATCGATCATCACAAAGCGTAAGCGGTCATTCAACGGCTCGTGGATAAGTTCACCCATTTGCCATTGTTCGAATGTGTCGCTCGACTTCTTCAATGAACGCGATAGCTTGACGTTGAGCATACGTAAGTTACGCAGGCGTGAGCGAGAGTGAGTGAACAGATCATTACGTAGCTTTTCAATCTCAGCTGTTTGACGTTGGTTGATAACACCACGACGCATGATGAATAAGAACATCACCAAAACGGTAATAAACAGTGCGAACGAGATCTTTTGGAATTTACGATGCTCCATTTCAACTTGAGCTAGCTTGTCTGCCTGACCTACATAGTGGATGCTTTGCTCAGCAAACTCTTTTTGTTGGCGGAAGGCATCTTCACTGATTTGGTTAAGCTGCTTTTGCTCTAGGCGCACTAGGCTGATGTATTTTTTATACGCTTGAAGGGATAACTGGTATTCGCCAGCTTGCTCATACCCCAAACCCAGTAAGCGATAGCTTTGCTGTTTAATGAAGCCCGTATCTTCTGGTGCTTTCTCTATCAGGTCTAGCGCTCTCTTGGCATTGACGATCACATCTTTACTGTCATTTTGATGGTATGCCAGACCTGATTTAAGCAGTGCAGCTTTGGCTTCTAGCTGAGGCAAGTCAGCGTATTCCAATAAGTCTTTGGAACGGTCTAGGTACTGCTCTGCTAACGCATAGTTGTAAAGCTGAAGGTAAGTGGCAGCTAGGCTCAAACGTATTTTAATGATGCGGTTGATATTCTTACTGGTGCTGTCGTGATCAAGTACATTGAAGTAATGCACCAGCGCGAGGTTGAACTTACCTTGGTAGAAGTAGATATCGCCCATCTGTTCTAGCACGTCAGCCAAAATTGGGGAGCTTGGGTAACTGTCGTAAAAGTCCGCCGCCTGAGAGAGGTATTCAATTGCTTTGTCGTAAACGCGGCGCTCTTGGAATAGTCGAGCTAATAGACGGTTAACCTTTGCTAGTCTGGCTCCACTGTCGCTCTCGATAGATTGCCAGTAGCCGTAAAGCAGTTCTGAAAGCGCAAGGTTGTATTTCTTGTTGTTGAGGTAAAATTCGCCTACCGCTGTGTGGTAGTCAATCAGAGTCAGATCTGAGCGATTGTCTTCCAACATGGTTTTAGCTTTAGCATACAAACGCTCAGCGTTTACGGAGTCACCGCTGTTTGCTGCGAGCAAGGCTCGTTGCATCACTAAGCGGTAACGAACGCTGTCGGTACGCTGTAAAACCGGATTTGCTTCTTCAATCTGCTTTTCGATCTGGTCGAGTTTTTGTTCTGCTGCGGCGTAGTTTTTGTCGTACATCCAAATCATTTGGTTGCGCATTAGTTGCACATCCAGATTCATGTACGGCAATTGGTATTCTTTGGCTAGACGTTCTGCTTCATCAAGGTTGTTGATGGCAGAGCGAATGTTGCCCATTGCATAATCGGCTTGTGCAATGATTTTGTGCGCCTCAATCGTGCTGCTCGGGGTGCGGATACTGCGGTCGGTCTCTTCACGAGACATCGCGGAAGGGCTGCCATTCTCTTGGCGTTCAATCAGCTCGCGTTGCAAAAGGTAGTTTTTGGCCGCTTGTTTTGCTTGTGAAGGTTCGATCTCAGCCAATTGCTGAGCTTCATTGAGCAAAGCGGAAGATAAAATGGTCGCGTGAAGTGGCTGTGCTAACAATAAGCAAAGAAAGCCAATCAGCCTTAATAGACGCGAACTGTCCCAAAACATCCTTTTCGTTCCCTCGAACTGTGTCGTTTTTGAATAAACAATATTAGAGAAAAACGCCCAGCAATCCAACAGATAGCTGGGCGTTTTTGAGTATTTAAGCAATGAGTGTTGAGTATTTAGCTCATTCGCTTTTGATTAAGTACTCAGATTATTGACGAGCCATGCGATTATTGTGCGCTGGCTTGTCTTGTTCCGTTGAGCGGTAAGGGTTGATATCCAAACCACCACGACGCGTGTAACGTGCGAATATGGTTAGTTTCGTTGGTTGGCAGTACTTCATCAAGTCAGTGAAGATACGTTCAACACATTGCTCGTGGAACTCATTGTGTTCACGGAATGAAACTAAGTAGCGAAGCAGCTTCTCACGATCAAGCTTAGCGCCTTGGTAGCGAATTTCTACGCTGCCCCAATCTGGCTGGTTGGTGATCAAACAGTTTGATTTTAGTAAATGGCTGTGAAGTACTTCTTCCACTTGCTCGTTACCTGCAGCGCCGTCTAGAAGCGCGGCATCGAAGTCGTAGCTAGTGATTTCGATGTCTTGATCGTCAATGCATTCACCTTCCATCGTGACAATAGGTTGGTTGGTGTAGTGACTAACTGGGTTCACTTCCACAAGTACTTGCTCGCCAGCGCATGCTGATAAATCTTGCGCTAAACGCTCAGTGACTTCTTCCCAAGTAGCAAAACGCGTTTGGTTGTAGCTGTTTAGGTACAACTTGAACGACTTTGACTCAATTAAGTTTGCGCTGGTTGCTGGGATGTAGACTTCGCCAACGGCAACTTGAGGCAAGCCTTTACTGTTTAGCCAAGATAGCTCGTACAGCGTCCAAATATCGTGACCCATAAACGGTAGGCTGTCGCCAAGTTCAAGGTCATCACGGTTTAGGCTGCGAGGTACAGGTTGCAGCAAGCTTGCGTCGTATTGATTTGTGTACTCGGTCTTTTTACCCAGAGTTAGGCCAGCAAGCTCTTTAGCGTCAGAATATTTGCTCATACTTTGTGGTCATTTTCGATTAGAATGGCGAGAATTTTACTGAATCCGCTGATTAATTGCCATCCGGCAGACACCGCGACCTGATAAAAACCAACCAGGAGACCTTCATGACCCAAACCGTTACTCAGGCTCTACAGGACTTTAGCCTGCGCTACCAACAAGCTTGGCAAGACGAGCATAACGAACTGCCACGCAGTGAAGAGCTTGCTGATCTTGTTTCTCCATGTGTAGAAGAGAAACGCGACGGGGCCGTATTGTGGAAAGCATTCCCACGTGAAGAAATGGCGGATTTCACTAACGTTGAGAACGCAATTGAGCTGACGCTGCATGAAGACATCAAAACCTTTTACGGTTCTCAGTACAGCGCTGATATGGACGCAACTTGGCAAGGTAACGAACTGACGTTGCTGCAAGTATGGAGTGATGATGACTTTACTCGTCTGCAAGAAAATATTCTTGGTCATCTAGTCACTCAGCGCCGTCTAAAATTAAAGCCGACGGTATTTATCGCAGCGACAGATGCAGAGTTGGATGTTATTTCTATCTGTAACTTAACCGGTAATGTGATTCTTGAGCGCTTAGGCTCAGACAAACGCGACGTACTGGCTGAGACGCTCACCGAGTTTCTAAGCAAACTAGAGGCTGCAGTGTAAGCATGTACGTTGTTGAGTTGCAGTTTGAGTGTTTTGATAACACTACCGTAAGCGCGGTTGATAAAGCGATTAATGGTCTGATGGACGCATTGCGCTATAACGGTCAGGTGCTTGGTCGTGAGTTTCCTATCGTGATGGGTGATGGCGAGTTTTATGTTCGCGTGGTTTGCCCAGAGCAAGACAGTTTGCACCCTCGTTACCATTCTGATTTCGTCAAAGTGTGCATGAATCGTTTGTCGGAAGCCTCGTTGCTTGCGCCGAAAATGCGCATGTTGGGTCGTGATTTGAACTCAGAAGAAGCGGCGGAAGAAGAGACACCTAGCTGGCAAGTGCTGTACACCACGTACGTTCATACTTGTTCTCCACTGCGCAGCGGCGAGACACTGTTACCAATTCCACTTTACCGTAATGGTGCTACGTTGAATGGTGACCACAAAGCGGTGGTGAAATGGCAAACCGAATGGCAAGCGTGTGATGAAATCCAAATGGCAGGTGGCTGTCGTGCTGAACACGCTGCGCTGCATGAAATTTGCGACGCTGACAGTGTGCTGTTCCGTCGAGGTTGGGATTTGCGTGGTCGTATTGAATACATCACCAAGATCCCGACTTATTACTACCAATACCGAGTTGGTGGTGAGTCACTGGAAGCGGAAAAAGCGCGCAAGTGTCCCAAATGTGGTGGTGACTGGTTACTAGACGAACCGCTACACGACATCTTCTACTTTAAGTGTGACGATTGCCGAATTGTCTCCAATATCTCTTGGGACCACATCAATTAGTCTATTTTTAAAAAGCTGGCGTCTATGCCAGCTTTTTTCTATCGCTATAAATGAATCAGGGTTGATTGGTAAAATTTTCTATTATTCATTTTGTCAATACATTGATTCGAAAAGCATTTTCATTGGCCATTCCTCTCATCCCCTTGATTGTGATCTTTGTTCATGTTCAAAGAAAAATGTAACTTAGTTGCATGGTTTATAAGCATTGAAACGTTTGCTTCTCAAAAATTTCAAATAATATCCATATCCTTTTTGAGGTTTTGGGAAGAGGGCCCCTTCCGAAAATATATATAAAAAAATAATCTGGAAGGAATTGAGATGACTTTATTTAAACGAAGCCTAATCTGTATTGCAGTTGTCGGCTTGATGGCTGGTTGTAACGATGATGAAACCAAATACGTAGAGGTACCATCAGATTACAGTCCAGTGGTCGCAGAGGGTAAAACGCTAACTAACACACCTGACGTCGTCGTCAAAGGTGAAGCAACGCAAGATGACGAAGTCACCATTGCTATCGCGGCGACATCGGATTTACATGGTCGCTTGTTTGGTTTTGACTATGCGCTAAATGCCGTAGACGATGACGCTGGTATTACCCGCATCGCAACCTTGCTTGCTGGCCAAAAAGCGGCACATCCAAATATGATCCTGATTGATATCGGTGATACGGTTCAGGGCAACTCCGCGCAGCTATTCAACGATGACCCAACTCACCCTGTGGTTGAGAGCATGAACTCTCTTGGCTTTGATGTTTGGGTACCAGGCAACCATGAATTTAACTTTGAGCGTTCGTTTGTCGATCGCAACCTCGATCATTTTAATGGTGCGGTCCTGTCTTCTAACATCAAGTGGGAAAGTAACGATGTGAACTACATTCGCGCGTTCCAAATGTTTGAAGTGGAAGGCGTGAAAGTGGCGATCGTTGGTCTAACGCCATCGAACGTGCCGAACTGGGAAGCATCAGCTCCGGATCACTTCAAAGGCTTGAAGTTTGAGAACGAATTGGACGCAACCAAAGAAGCGGTTGATCAACTGGTGTCTAAATACAATCCAGATGTGATTGTGGGTGCACTTCACCTTGGTCGCCAAGAAGACGGTGGTGTGGGCGTTTATGAAATTGCGTCTGCAATGGCGGATAAATTCGACGTTATTCTAGCGGGTCACGAACACGCGAACTACATCGAGCAAGTGAATGCGGACGGCACAGTCACACCAATCAGCAAATCAACATCAGAAATCGGCGGCGAAAATACGTTGATTGAAGATAAAGCCAAGTCTGGCGAATACACTCAAGATAACCGAGCACAAAGCGTGAAAATCATTGAGCCAGGTAAGTGGGGTGCTTACCTTGCCAAAGCTGAGATTCAACTGAAGAAAGTCGATGGTAAGTGGACAATGGAAGACACCACGTTAACCAACATCGGCACGAAGAAGGTCAAAGAAGAGCAGGCTCTACAAGCGAAATTCCAATACGTGCATGATATTTCGGTTGAAGACGCGACGCGCGAGCTTGGTCGTGTAACGGGCAACTTCACACCAAGCGCATCAGGCTTCCCAGATGAAGCGACCGCGACGGATTACAACTACACCGCAGAGCGTCTGTACTCGACGATTCACCTTGCGAAAGTGGTTGATACACCATTGATGGATGTGATTAACCAAATCCAAATGCAGCAAATCGAAGCGGCGATGGGTAAAGGTAACGGCGCGATAGTCTCTGCAGCATCTCTGTTCTCTGATCAATCTAACTTAATAGACAACGAAGTGTACACCAAAGGTAAGTCGACTAACTTGTATAAATACGACAACACCTTGCTTGGTGTGGAGATGACAGGTGCCAACCTAAAACGCTTCATCGAATGGTCTTACTCTTACTTCAACCAATACCAACCGGGTGACATTACCGTTTCGTTCAAGAAAGGCGCTCCTGCTTACCTATACGACCAATTTGATGGTGATATCGAATTTACTGTGGATCTGAGTAAGCCGTCTCTTGAGTTGGATGAAAACAATACAGTGACGAATGAAGGCAGCCGCGTCAACATCACTAGCATTGGCGGTGAACAGTTCGATCCTAATGCAACTTACAAAGTGGCAATGAACAGCTACCGCTTTGGTTCGCAAATCCAGAAGTTTGGTTGGGCGAGCAAAGATGACGTGTTCTACGACTCAGTGAATGAGCCGGTATACGCAATCCGCGATATGTTGACGGCTTATGTTGAGAAGAACAAAGGCATCAACGTGGCAGATTTTAATGGCAACGTTGGTAACTGGTCGTTCACGCAATACCTGCCAAGTGGTGAAATTACGACACTAAGAGAAGGTAAAGGCAAGGCGCTGTGGGAGCAATTGAAGAACATGGAAATCTGTGTCTCGATTGATTTGGAAAACCCGAAATACCCTGCAATTGTTAAGTCTGTGAACATCAATGATTCGTCTAGCTACTTTGTTAACCCTAACAAAGACGCGGCGACGCTTGATGAGAAAGTCGCAGGTTGTAACCCAACTCATTAATCCTGCATATGGGCGCGGTAATCTTTACCGCGCCTAATTTTACTCACCAGAGGCAAAGCCCGTTTAGTGAGTGATGTAGAAGAGTGCTTCATGATCAAAAGAATCTATACCCGATGGGGTTTCACCCTACTGATTACCCTTATCTCCACGCTTATCTTTCAGTTTTCTTCTTCGTGGAGTGAAGATTTCCGTCCCAAATCTCGTCAACAACAAGAGTTTGTTGAAGCGACTGTCACGCGTTCGATCTCAAACCATGTTGCGCCAGATCCGCTTGTGCCGGATGTGATGACTGGTAAGCAAGTCTTCATGGCAAAAATCCTTGAGGGAGAGAGCGAAGGTTTAGAGGTGGAAGTCACCAATCCTCTTAGTCGCCAGCACAATGTGTATGTCAGTGAAGGTGATACCTTCATCATGATGATCCGCGAAACCACCAATGGCACCGTTTATTGGGCGTATAACCACAAACGCTCAGACGCGATTTACCTTATGCTTGTGCTGTTCTGTGCGCTGCTACTGAGCTTTGGCAAGAAAGAGGGCATCAATTCTATGGTCGCGCTCTATTTTACCGCGGCATTGATTGTTGGCGTGTTGGTGCCAAGTATTTTCGCTGGCTGGAATCCGATGCTGGTTAGTATTTTGCTGATGGTGGTGATCATCGTGGTCAGCTTTATTCTCGTCTCTGGCTATAACCGCAAGAGTTTATGTGCCATGGGCGGCACATTATTGGGTGTGATCGCCGCGGGTGTAATGGCGCAGTGGTTCGGTGAAATGGCGCACTTGTCGGGCATTTACCTCGACAAGGGCGAAGACGTGATTTACCTAACGTCGGTAAAGATGGGCATCCGTTGGTTGATGTTCGTGACGATTGTCGTTGCTGCACTTGGCGCTGTTATGGACGTTGCGATTTCGATTGCATCGGCGTATGCGGAGCTGCAACAAACCGACCCGAAACTCAAACCAAAGCAGTTGGTTAGAGCGTCGATGAACATTGGTCGAGACATCATGGGCACCATGACTAACACCTTGATTTTGGCGTTTGCTGGTGGCTCATTGACGACTATCATGATGGTGTGGGGTCTTAACATGCCAGCGAGCCAGTTTATGAATATGCCGCTGGTGGGACTTGCAGTGGTGAATGCGTTAGCGGGCAGTGTAGGCATTGTGCTTACTATCCCGTTTACTGCGTTTTTAGCGCCTTATGTGTTTAAACATCCGCAAGTGGATACACAGCAAGAACAGGAGCAAAAGAAGCTTGAGCAAGACGAGGTTCAGCTGTTCTAGCGATATAAAACCGCAATGAAAACAAATGCAAAAAGGGCGCTCCGATGAGCGCCCTTTTTAAGTTTAAAGTGTTGTAGAAAGAGGGGATTACCAACCTTTCACTACACCACCTTTGAAGATGTCTTTCGCTGCTTCGTAAACTTCATCTGTTTGGTATGCTTTCACGAAGTTTTGTACGTTAGCTGCTTGAACGTTGTCTTCACGAGCAACGATAAGGTTTACGTATGGAGACTCTTTGTCTTCTACGAAGATACCGTCACGCTCAGGTGTTAGGTCAATTGAACTTGCGTAAGTTGTGTTGATGATAGAAACCGCAACGTCATCAAGAGAACGTGGAAGCTGTGCTGCGTCTAGTTCAACGATAGTGATGTTTTTCGGGTTACCTACGATGTCACGTACTGTTGCCAGTAGACCAACGCCATCGCGCAGTTCGATCAGACCTTGTTGCTCAAGAAGTAGAAGAGAACGACCTAGGTTAGTTGGATCGTTTGGAACCGCGATGCGAGCACCATCTTCGATTTCATCCACTGATTTCACTTGCTTAGAGTAACCAGCGATAGGGTATACGAAAGAGTTGCCTGCAGTTACTAGCTTGTAGCCACGATCTTTTACTTGCTGATCTAGGTATGGCTTGTGTTGGAACGCGTTTGCGTCGATTGAGCCATCATCTAGTGCTGCGTTTGGTGTTACGTAATCGGTAAAGGTAACCAACTCAACATCCAGGTTATATTTCTCTTTAGCAACTTTTGCTGCAACTTCCGCAACTTGAGCTTCAGCACCTGCCATTACGCCAACTTTTACTTTATTCACGTCGACTTCTTTGTCACCACAACCAGCAAGAACCAGTGCAGAAGCGGCAGTTGCAACAGTCAAAAGACTCTTAAGGCTAAATTTCATCTTTATCTCCTTATAATTGGTATTTTCAATTCTTATCTGTGGTCTACACGGCGTACGATTGCATCACCGATAGACTGAATAATTTGTACTAGAACAATCAGCATCACGACCGTTACTGCCATGATGACTACGTCGTAACGGTGGAAGCCATAACGGATAGCTACGTCACCAAGACCGCCGCCGCCTACCGTACCCGCCATTGCTGAGTAGCTTACAAGTGTTACTAGGGTAATCGTTACTGAGTTAACAATAGTCGGCATTGCTTCAGGAAGCAGAACTTTTGTGATGATTTGTGTTGGTGTTGCGCCCATAGATTGTGCAGCCTCAACCAAACCTGATGGTACTTCCAGCAGTGCACCTTCAATGAGACGCGCCACAAATGGGATTGCACCGATAGTCAAAGGAACAATCGCTGCTGTTGTACCGATAAAGGTGCCAACCAACAGTTTGGTTACTGGAATAATCGCAACCATCAGCACTAGGAAAGGAACCGAGCGACCAATGTTAACGATGGCGCCAAGCACGCGATTAAGTTTAGTGTTCTCCAGCAAGCCACCTTTTTTAGTGGTGTGCAAAATTACGCCTAGTGGAATACCAACAGCAAAACCAACGATGCCAGCAACCGCAACCATGTATAGGGTTTCCCATGTTGCGCCCAAAAGTAGGTTGCTGTTTAGGCTCAGCCATTCAGAAATCGTATTAAAGGACATAGCCAAGTACCTCTACTTTCACGTTGTGCTCACGCAAGAACTCAATCGCTGCGTTGTCGTCTTCTTCGTTACCAAACAGCTCTGCGACCATCATGCCGAACTTCACGCCGCCAGCGTAATCCAGATCAGAGCTTAGAATGCTTACGTCGATGTTGTACTTACGAGCGATCTGCGTCATTAGAGGGGCATCCACGGTTGCGCCAGTAAATTCTAAGCGAACCAATGGGTAGCTGTTTTCTACGCGCGTGGTTTGTAAGCGAGCTTGGTAATCTTCTGGGATAGAAAGATCCAAAGTAGAGCGAATGAACTCGTGCGCCAGTGCAGTCTTCGGATGCGCGAAGATTTCACCAACGGTACCTTTTTCCACTAGCTCACCATCACCGATGATCGCCACTTCGTGACAGATGCTCTTAACCACTTCCATTTCGTGAGTGATCAGTAGAATGGTGATTTCTAGCTTGCGGTTGATTTCTTTTAGTAGTTCTAAGATGGACTGAGTCGTTGCTGGATCCAGTGCACTGGTTGCTTCGTCACACAGCAAAACGCTAGGGTCTGATGCCAGTGCACGTGCAATCGCCACGCGTTGCTTTTGACCACCACTTAGGTTTGCTGGGTAGCTTTCATGCTTGTCTGAAAGACCAACGAGTTTAAGTAGCTCAGTCACTTTTGTTGTGATTTGCGCTTTGTCTTTGCCTGCTAGCTCAAGAGGGAGTGCGACATTGTCGAAAACGGTGCGAGACGACAGCAGGTTAAAGTGTTGGAAGATCATCCCGATGTTACGGCGAGTTTCTCCCAATTGCTTTTTGCTTAATTTGGTTAGATCAACGCCATCTACGATGATGGAACCCGATGTCGGGGCTTCCAGCATGTTCACACAGCGGATTAGGGTACTTTTACCCGCGCCCGATGAGCCAATAACACCGAAGATGGTGCCCTTCGCGATATCTAGATTAATGTCCTTAAGGGCAAGAATTTCCTTACTGCCTTGGTAGAACACTTTATTGACGTTTTTTATTTCTATCATGTTTCAACCTGCACAGAGATACTGGGAACTTCGCTGTTAAAAACGGCTTTTAACAGGAGTAAATTTTGAACTCTATCTCAATTCTCAGTTGATGCTATGGGTTAAGTAGTATTAAGTCAATAGATATTTTTACGTCTAGACGTCTAAATGTATGGATGTTCTGTTGGGAAAGGAAAACAGAGAATGTTTGGCGGAAGGACATATATAATAGGGATACTCAAGATTTACCGATTCTCGGACGACAAATCAACTGTTTTGTCGCCCACTCACACCAATTAGATAGTGTGAGTGCTTATAAGGTATGTAATAATCTGATAAAACCGAGTAAATAGAGAAATACGTTTTGGCAAAACCTGCTGTTTTTATCGACCGTGACGGCGTGATCAACGTTGACCACGGCTACGTTCATGACGAACATGATTTTGAGTACATTGACGGTGTCTTTGAAGCGACAAAAGCGCTGAAAGATAAAGGCTACCTGCTGGTGCTTGTGACCAATCAATCTGGCATTGCACGTGGTAAATTCAGCGAAGACCGTTTCTTGTCTCTGACTCAATGGATGGACTGGAACTTCGCTGATAATGGCGTTGAGTTCGACGGCATCTACTACTGCCCACATCATCCGGAGCATGGCATTGGCGAGTACAAGCAAGATTGTGATTGTCGTAAGCCAAAACCAGGTATGTTTATTTCTGCGCGTGACTTCTTGAAGATCGACATGGAGAAATCTGTGATGATCGGCGACAAAGCCGAAGACATGATGGCAGCAGAAGCGGCAGGCGTTGGCACTAAGATTTTGGTTCGCACTGGTAAGCCAGTAACAGAACAAGGCGAAGCGATTGCAACGGTAGTATTAGATAGCATTGCAGACGTGCCTGCGTACCTAAACAAGTAATCTTCATTACTGACTGAGATAAGGGAAGCCGCTGCTTCCCTTTTGTTTGATTCCTTCTTTTAGTCTGAACACTTATGAGCAAAAAACTCACCATTCTTGATATCGCGAAACTGGCTGGCGTAGGCAAGTCGACGGTCAGTCGTGTGCTTACCAATGATCCCAAGGTAAAACCGCAAACGCGTGAGAAGGTAGAGCAAATCATTCGAGAATCAGGCTACGTCCCATCAAAGTCTGCGCAGTCGATGCGTGGTGGCAGCCAAAAGGTGATCGGCGTGATCATCTCTCGTTTGGATTCACCATCAGAAAACCGCGCTGTTGGGACCATGCTCAACGCTTTGTACTCAGCCGGATACGATGTCGTGATCATGGAGAGCCAGTTCGATCGTGATAAAACCAATGAGCATTTGGATGTGCTTAAACGTCGCAATGTCGATGGGGTGATCGTGTTTGGCTTTACTGGATGTGATGAGCAAGCGTTAGCGGAGTGGGGCAATCGCATTGTCGTGATCGCGATGGACACACAAATGGTTTCCTCGATCAACTACGACAACCAAGGCGTTATCGATATGGCGCTCTCCCACCTGGAACAACAATCTATTTCTCATATTGCCTACATTGGTGTTGATCCAGAAGACCGCACTACAGGTCTCGCTCGCCTTAATGCTTACCAAGCTTGGTGTGAGAAAAAGCGCATCGAACCTTGCTTCCAAACCGGCAAGCTCAACCACGAAAGTGCTTATCAGCTGGTGGATCACGTTCTTCAATCCGATACGCAAGCCATTGCTTGTGCCAGTGATACCATTGCTCTAGGTGTGATTAAACGTCTGCAAGAAATCGGACGCGAAGACGTGGTGGTCACAGGTGTGGGTGGTAACGAATTGCTTTCTTTTCTCTTCCCGAATGTCTTTAGCGTGGATCCAGGCTACTCTCATGCTGGTGAAAAAGCCGCTAACATGCTGATTAATCAATTAAATGGTGATGAGTCTGTGGTGCATTTTACCCAGCAGCCTATCCGTCATTAATCCTTCTTTCGATGATCTGCTCTAAAATTATACTGTGATCATTCTCAATTAATGGGACTGTTCCCATTTTGTTTTTGAATGCGAAATGGCACTATTAAAATCATCAAGTGGGAATGTTCCCATTATAAAAATAAAACGATGAATTGAATGTATCCAATACAGGGTGGACAAAGTTATGAGTAAGATTGCGCGTCAAGATGTACAGCGTCTTATTGAGCTGGTCGGGGGATCGGACAATATTGCCAGTGTAAGCCACTGCTTAACTCGCTTGCGTTTCGTGTTGAATGACACTGACAAAGCCGATACAAAACAGTTAGATGCACTGCCTATGGTGAAGGGCTGCTTTACCAATGCCGGTCAATTTCAGGTCGTTATCGGCACTGAAGTTGATGAGGTTTACAAAGTACTGATCGAGCTTAGCGGCAAAAGTGAATCGAGCAAAGATGAATCTAAGAACGCTGCTCGTCAAAATATGAACATCGTTGAGCGTGGTATTTCCCACCTTGCTGAAATCTTTGTACCACTGCTACCAGCGATCATCACCGGTGGTTTGATTCTTGGTTTCCGTAACGTGATTGGCGACATCAAGATGTTTGATGGTCAAACGCTAACGGAAATCAGCCAGTTTTGGGCAACGGTACACTCTTTCCTATGGCTAATTGGTGAGGCGATCTTCTTCTTCCTACCGGTTGGCGTGTGTTGGTCGACAGTGAAAAAGCTTGGCGGTACTCCGATTCTGGGTATCACATTGGGCGTGACGCTGGTTTCGCCACAGTTAATGAATGCCTATTTAATTGGTAAGCAAGTGCCTGAAGTATGGGACTTTGGCTTATTCGCCATCGAGAAAGTAGGCTATCAAGCGCAAGTGATTCCAGCGATGCTTGCTGGTATGGCTCTGGCGTTTATTGAAACCAACTTAAAACGCATCATTCCTTCTTACCTCTACCTAGTGGTCGTGCCGTTTGTTTCTATCATCGTGTCTGTGATTCTTGCGCACTCTATCATTGGTCCATTTGGTCGTATGTTAGGTGACGGCGTTGCTTTCGCAGCAAAAGCAGCCATGACGGGTGACTTCGCAATGATTGGCTCAACCATCTTCGGTTTCCTATATGCGCCATTGGTAATTACCGGTATTCACCACACCACCAACGCGGTTGATCTTCAACTGATGCAAGAGCTAGGTGGCACGCCAATTTGGCCTTTGATTGCACTTTCAAATATTGCTCAAGCGTCTGCAGTAGTCGGCATCATTATCATCAGTAAAAAACACGGTGAGCGTGATATCTCGGTGCCTGCGGCTATCTCTGCTTACCTTGGTGTGACTGAGCCAGCGATGTACGGCATCAACTTGAAATACAAATTCCCAATGCTGAGCGCGATGATCGGTAGTGCGATTGCCGCTGCTATCTGTGGTAGTGCAGGTGTGATGGCGAACGGCATCGGTGTGGGCGGTTTGCCGGGCATCTTGTCTATCCAACCGCAGTTCTGGGGCGTATTTGCTCTGGCGATGTTGGTGGCGATTGTCGTCCCAGTAGCGCTGACGCTTGTGTTGTATAAGCGCGCACAGATGAAAGGCGAGTTAGAAACCGCTAACGCGTAATTCAAACTGAGGCAGCGATTTGGCTGCCTCGTTTATCTCCTCTATTTTTTAAGATTTTTAAGTTTCCGTTTAATGGTAAGTGAGCGTTAGAAATGGCAATGACCAAGCATGATGAGAGCTGGTGGAAAACCGCAACCATCTACCAAATTTACCCAAAAAGCTTTTGTGACAGTGGAAGTAAAGGCACGGGCGATATTAAAGGGATCATTTCTAAGCTGGATTATCTAAAACACCTTGGTGTGGATGCGATTTGGCTGACGCCGGTTTATCAATCACCAATGATCGACAACGGTTATGACATTTCCGATTACTATGCGATCAACCCAGATTTCGGCACCATGCAAGATTTCGATACCCTGTTGGCTGAGGCTCACCAGCTGGGTATTCGAATCATCATGGATATCGTGGTGAATCATACTTCGACAGAACATAAGTGGTTCCAATCGGCATTGGGTGATAAAAACAGCCCATACCGTGATTACTACATCTGGAAAGATCCGGTTGATGGCGCAGAGCCAAACAACTGGCAATCTAAGTTTGGTGGCAACGCTTGGGCGCTGGATGAAAAAACGGGTCAGTACTATTTGCACCTTTTTGCTAAAGAGCAAGCGGACCTAAACTGGGAAAACCCGGTAGTGCGTGAAGAAGTGAAAGAAGTCATCAGCTTTTGGGCAGAAAAAGGTGTGGATGGTTTTCGTCTTGACGTTATCAACCTGATTTCCAAGCAACAAGACTTCCCAAGTGACGATATTGGTGATGGTCGCCGTTTCTACACGGATGGTCCTCGCGTACATGAATATCTTCAAGAGATCAGTGAAGCCGTGTTCCAAAAATATGGCAGCGTGACGGTGGGTGAAATGTCGTCCACCACGCTAGAGCATTGTCAGCAGTATTCAGCGCAAGATGGCAAAGAGCTGTCAATGGTGTTCAATTTCCACCATCTTAAAGTCGATTACCCGAATGGTGATAAGTGGACGAAAGCGCCGTTTGATTTCATCCAACTAAAACAGATCTTCAACCATTGGCAAACCGGCTTAAATGGCAAAGGGTGGGGCGCGCTATTTTGGTGTAACCACGACCAACCACGCGTTGTGAGCCGATTAGGTAACGACGAACAATACCGTGTTGAATCTGCCAAAATGCTTGCGGCATCGGTACACATGATGCAAGGCACACCTTATGTTTATCAAGGTGAAGAGATCGGCATGACCAACCCGGGCTACACCGAAATCAGCCAATATCGCGATGTTGAAAGCACGAACATGTACGAAATCATGGTTAATCGCGATGGTGTATCTCACGACGATATGATGGCGATTTTGGCGCAGAAGTCGCGTGATAATTCACGTACCCCAATGCAATGGAACAGCGCGAAACATGCGGGTTTTACTGAAGGCACGCCGTGGCTAGAGGTGGCTCAGAACTATTCTGCAATCAACGCGGAAGCGGCGATTGCTGATTTGAACTCAGTGTTCTACTTCTACAAGCGCTTGATTGAACTGCGTAAACAGGTTCCGGTGATCACTGATGGTCGTTACGAGGACCTGTTGCCTGAGCACAAACGTATTTTTGCTTACGCACGTCAGAACGATAAGCAAACGCTACTATGTATCAACAACTACTACGGTGAAGAAGCGGAGTGTGTACTACCAGATCGTTTTGATATGAGTAAAGCCAAGAACCTGCTTTCCAACTATCAAAATGCGACCAGCGCGATTGCTTCTAGTCATCAGGTATTGCGTCCTTACGAAACTCGCATCTTGCTGATTGAAGAGTAAAAATTAAGCTTCCCCTAAGGATTTCGGTCCTAAACAAAAGGCTTTGGAGTGCTCCCCAAAGCCTTTGCTTTTTATCTAAATAAGATTTGATGGCTGAATTAAGCTTTTTCGATCTTATTCAAAGTTACTTTCGTTTCTCTCACTTGAATCTGTTCACTCTTTAGTAGTTCTACTTGCTCAATGAATCCTAGAGTTGGGTTAAACCAGCGTTCAGCAGAACTCTCAAACTCTTTTGAATCGATCAATTCCATACCGTCACATACAAGGTTATAAGTATTTTTCTCGGTTAGGTATGCCGCTTCAACCGATTTACCGGAGACATTAAACGTCTTACGGGCACCTGTTTCTCCAACTTGTTGGCTCCAAGTGGTTTTACACTGAGCGTTATCAGCTAACGCGTTTACCCAAGGATTATCATCAAAGGAATCAAGCATGCGTTTCACTTGCTCTCCTGACAAATCTACGATTACAGATACGAGATGTTTGCTGATATCAATGTTTGGATCCTTCTCTTTCACCGTTGACCCCTCTAACCGAAATAGAGGGCTGCTGTTCATCATCATGACGTTGGATAGAGAGTCAATGAGATAAAGGTCGGTAACTTCATGCAGCGCACCGTCAATACCAGCGAAGTAAATGGTATTACCTTCTTGCTCGCTACTGTCTAGGTAGAACTGTGTAATGCCGTTGTTTTCCAGAAGTTGGATAACGGGAATAAAAGGGTCATCTTGCTGGGTGTCGCGTAGTCGGTCGATGAGCTTTTGAACAGCCATTGGCTCAAAGCTTATCGTTATAGGTTCGCCCTGTTGACCGTCAGCAGAAGTGACGTAGTGAAGCTTTGTACTTGCTTCAGGTTTGAAAGATGAGTTTTGGATTGGGTAGTCGAAGCTTGATTGTGGACCTTTGCTTTCGCTTGTAGAACCAGAAGAAGAACCGCCCCCTCCACAGCCGTAAAGTGCGATCGTAGCTGCTGCGAGAAGCGTCATTTTTTTAAGCATGAGTTTACATTCCTAATTTTAGAAGGCTGATAAATCGAGCCGTTATTTGAATGTCGCCATGCTAAGTTTTGAGTGAGAAAAAGGGCAAAAAACAAAAACTAATAGAGTTAAATGAAAGCTTAATTTTATATTTAGGTCTTTGTTTTTTCTGGGTTAATGTCTTCTTCGATATTGGTGCAGTATTCTTCAATTAATGCCTTCCAGCGCATCACAATTTCCTTTTCTTTAATACTGACACGCAACTTCTTCCAAGGCTGTAAGCAGGTTTCTTTCGATTCCGGCTGAGACAAACGACTGAATAACTCTTCAGAAGGCATAACACGTAAAAGAGCTACGAGCGATTCCATGTAATTTAAGCGGAACTGATCAAGCTTATTTTGCTTGTAGGCAATATGAGATACAAAAGTGTAAATCAGGGCATTCTGAATTAATGAGTCTCCCGCCGGTGTCGTCAATAAGGTTTTCGCCTTATCAAGATTGCCGAGTTTGTAATTGAGGATACCCATCCATAAGTTCAGTTCATCGGGTAAGGCATCGAACTCGGACTGTACTTGATAAAGAAACCCTTCGAGTTTGGTTTGATTTTGTTCGTACAACGCGAGATGGCGAGCTATCGTGATGGCAGTAAACTCATCCATGTTTTTAATACCATCCATTGAGAATTGCTCATCCAGTAGCATCTTCTCGTGTGCATCGGTTAACTGCCAATTGCTCTGAGAAGGCGCAGGCAAATTAAAGTATTGAGCGATATCTGCATGCATACGAAAGATATCTGATTGTAGATGACTGATACGGAGCTCGTATTGATTACGAAACGCCAATTTGCCCGTCGCTGGGTAAATTAGGTTCATTTGTGCTTTGAGTCCCCCTTCTGTGGAGTCATCTTTTAGCTCAATGTTGAGCTGATAATCGCTGGTTTGCATGTTTCGTGCGCCAGGGAAATAAGGGGTTTCATTAATTGGATCGAGAAAGTAGCTCGGCGCATCTTGGTTAGCGATATCGGTATAAGGATACTCGACTTGTTGCTGCAACAAGATCGCTTTCACTAGAGTTCGGTACTCACGAGCAGTGGTGCCTATAGCATCAACACGGTTCAGCAACAATTCTACTTTAGGGATTAAGAGTTGGTTTCGAGTTTGCTGAGTTGAAATGCCTTGCTGTTGCCACAGCGTCACCCCAAGCCCAATGCTCATTAGCGCAAGTGCGGCGCATAAGCCATAAACAAGTTTGAATTTGTGAGACGCAGGGGCAAGGTTGCTCTTAGCTGGCTCTTTGGTTTGCTGAGCCTTCTGGGCTGGAGGTAGCAATTGAATATTGGCTGGATTAAGGAAGTAACCTTTACGTGGGTAGGTGACCAACAATTTGGCTGCATCGTGCTCCGGCAAGTGTTCTTGAAGCAAAGCTCTGAGTGTACTGATTCGGTTGGTTAGGACATTCTTTGAAATGAACTTACTTTGCCAAATGGTCTCGATGATGGTTTCAGCAGAGAGTGGGTGTCCAACACTGGTGAGCAACAGCTCCAGTAACTCGACGGTACGCGGCTCAAGATCGATACTGACTGCTTGTTTATGCAGAGTTTGAGTCTCTGGATTGTAGATAAGCTCGCCAATAGCAATCTGACTTTTGGTTTGTTTGGCTTGTTGTAGAAAGTCTCGCATACCATCATGAGTGATTAGTGAATGGCGAGATATTATATAGTCATTGGAGCGCAAAATCTTATAAATTGCGCTCCAATCATCATGGAAAGGCTATGAACCGTAGCTCACCGAATAGCGATGCGGTTTATGGTTCATCGCAAGCACGAGGTTCAGTGCGAAGGCTCCAAGTATCGACAACCCAATAACCCAAGGTGTGACGAAGAAGAAAGACGCAAACAAGATACATGCGTCAATTGCCATCTGGGATTTACCTACAGAAATACCGAACTTATCTTGGATGAATAAGCACAATACGTTAAAGCCGCCCAAGCTTGAACGATGACGGAATAGGATCAACATACCCAAGCCCATCAGCAAGCCACCCGCTACCGCGCAGTAAATTTCGTTGATTGATTCCAATGAAATCAGTAAATACAGGTGATCAGCAAAGATAGAAACCAAAGCGCCAGAAATTGCACTGTTAATGGCAAAGTGACGACCGAAGCGTTTCCATGCGAGCAAGTAAAAAGGACAGTTGGCTAAAAAGTAAAGCACACCAAACGTAAAAGGTGTAAATTGGCTAATAAGCAGAGCCAATCCGGTTGTGCCTCCGGTTAAGAGGTTCGCGGATTGGAGAAAGAAAACGCCTTGAGCTACCAAAAAGGTACCTGTAAGAATTGCCATCCAGTCTTCTTTTCTTGAGTGTTTTTCCATCTAATATGCAGTCGTTTGTGATAATTCGGGCGTGCATAGTAGTAAAAAGATGATCTTTTCGGTAGCTAGAGGGTAAAATTTGCGGTAAACCTATGTAATTGTTGTTTTACAGGGTGTAAAGCACAAAATTGACAGTCAGGGAATCATGGTTAAACGATTGCAACATCGTCATGATATTTCTTGCTTGTCACCATGAAAAAACTGCATGAGAAAAATTGTAAATTTCTCTTTATGACCTAGATCAAATTATGTAGAATGCGCGCCATTAGGTCGACGAAAACGTTTGCGTTAGGTCGTTATTCAGTTTTTTTGCAACTTTCAGTACCAATCTGAGTCAGGAGATACAGATGCTTAAGCGTGATATGAACATCGCAGATTACGATGCGGAACTGTTCGCAGCTATCCAGGAAGAGACTCTTCGCCAGGAAGAACACATTGAACTTATCGCTTCTGAAAACTACACAAGTCCACGTGTAATGGAAGCTCAAGGTTCTCAGCTAACGAACAAATACGCTGAAGGCTACCCAGGCAAGCGTTACTACGGCGGTTGTGAGTACGTAGATAAAGCTGAAGCACTAGCAATCGATCGTGCATGCCAACTATTTGGTTGTGAGTACGCGAACGTACAGCCTCACTCAGGTTCTCAAGCAAACAGCGCAGTTTACATGGCGCTTCTAAACCCAGGCGACACAGTTCTAGGTATGAGCCTAGCGCACGGTGGTCACCTAACTCACGGTTCACCAGTAAACTTCTCTGGTAAGCACTACAACGTTATTCCTTACGGTATCGACGAAGCAGGTCAAATCAACTACGACGAGATGGAACAGCTAGCGCTTGAGCACAAGCCTAAGATGATCATCGGTGGTTTTTCTGCTTACTCGCAAATCGTTGATTGGAAACGCATGCGTGAAATCGCAGACAAAGTTGATGCTTACCTATTCGTAGACATGGCGCACGTTGCTGGTCTAATCGCAGCAGGCGAGTACCCGACTCCAGTTCCACATGCTCACGTTGTGACAACAACGACGCACAAAACGCTAGCAGGTCCTCGTGGTGGTCTTATCCTTTCTAACGAAGGTGAAGAGCTGTACAAGAAGCTGAACTCAGCGGTATTCCCTGGCGGCCAAGGTGGTCCTCTAATGCACGTTATTGCTGGTAAAGCTGTAGCGTTCAAAGAAGCGATGGAACCTGAATTCAAAGCTTACCAAGCTAACGTAGTGAAAAACGCGAAAGCAATGGTTGGTCAATTCCAAGAGCGTGGTTACAAAATCGTATCTAACGGTACTGAGAACCACCTATTCCTAGTTGACCTAATTGACAAAGACATTACAGGTAAAGATGCAGATGCAGCACTAGGTGCAGCAAACATCACAGTAAACAAGAACTCGGTTCCAAACGACCCACGCAGCCCATTCGTAACGTCTGGTATCCGTGTTGGTACGCCAGCAATTACTCGCCGCGGCTTCACTGAAGATGACGCGAAAGAGCTAGCAAACTGGATGTGTGATGTTCTAGATAACATCGGCAACGAGGAAGTTATCGAAGCGACGAAGCAGAAAGTTCTAGAGATCTGTAAGCGTCTACCAGTTTACGCATAGTTCTCTGTGTAAATTCGCTTTCTTTGCAAAGTAGTACAGGCTGACTCGTTCTATTTCTGCGATTCAGTGTGATAATTTGATTGATGAAAGGTCCTCGTTTGAGGACCTTTTTGTTTTTCTAGCGTATGGAAATATCAGCTTAGGCTCTTCGGAATGATGTGCTTTGGTCTCTGAGAGACAGGTTGCTATGTGGAAGCTTGGGAGTATTTGCGTGGAAAACGAAAGAGGTTATTAGGTTCTGAATATACTTTTGATTTACTCAAGAGCCAATGTCGTCATTCCCTACAAGCGAGGAACGAGCGGGATAGGGAATCTCAAATTATCGTTGTTACTTAGAGAGTGTTGAAACAAGATATCCTGATATCTCGTAGGTTCTTCGAAATAGCGAGTTTGGTTTTAACCAGTAGGGTTATTGTTCGAATGACGATGCTTTATGTTCTATGGAGACAAAAAAGGTTGGCACAGAGCCAACCTTTTCTTATCAAAACAAGCGAGAGCTTATTTCACTTCAATACCTTGAGCCTGCATATCAGCATGGTAAGAAGAGCGAACAAATGGACCACACGCCGCGTGGGTGAAGCCAAGTTCTAGTGCGATCTCTTTTAGCTCGTCAAACTCTGAAGGTGGAACGTAACGTTCTACTGGCAAGTGGTGACGGCTTGGTGCTAGGTACTGACCAAGTGTCAGCATAGTTACACCATGTGCACGAAGATCTTTTAGTACTTCGACGATCTCTTCTTTGGTTTCACCAAGACCCATCATTAGACCTGATTTCGTCGGTACATTTGGATGCTGCTCTTTGAATTTTTGCAGCAATTGCAATGACCACTTGTAGTTCGCGCCTGGGCGAGCTTTACGGTAAAGACGAGGGGCGGTTTCTAGGTTGTGGTTGAAGACATCTGGCGGGTTGTCTTTCATAAGATCAAGTGCCACGTCCATACGACCACGGAAGTCAGGAACCAGAGTTTCAATCTTGATGTGCGGGTTTAGTTCGCGAATTTCGCGGTTACAGTTAGCAAAATGCTCTGCACCACCATCACGCAAATCATCACGGTCAACAGAAGTGATTACAACGTACTTCAGTTTCATGTCTGCGATGGTTTTCGCAAGTTTCTTTGGTTCTTCAGCTTCAACAGCAAGAGGACGACCATGGGCAACGTCACAGAAAGGACAACGGCGAGTACAGATCGCACCAAGGATCATGAAAGTTGCCGTACCGTGGTTAAAACACTCAGCTAGGTTAGGGCAAGACGCTTCTTCACATACAGAGTGAAGGTTGTTCTTACGCATTGCTGATTTGATGTCTTGAATACGTTGGCTGTCGGCTGGTAGCTTGATCTTCATCCAATCAGGCTTACGTAGCACTTCTTTCTGCTCTGTTGGCATGTTCTTTACGGGAATCAATGCCATCTTGTCGGCGTCGCGGTATTTAACGCCTTTTTCCATCTGGATTGGTTTGCTCATGCTTTGTTACCTTGAGAAGGTGCTTCTGTGCTGAAATCTACTTGCTCGTAATCAAGCAAAGTAACGAGTTCTTGTATTAGTTGTTTTTCCACGGCTTCGATGTCTTCAGGACCGCCAACTTGGCTGACTTGAACCATCTCCATTCCTTCGTAGCCACATGGGTTAATACGTAAAAAAGGACCTAAGTCCATATTAACGTTCAACGCTAGACCGTGGAATGAGCACCCTTTTCGAATGCGAAGTCCGAGAGAACATATTTTTTTACCGCCGACATAAACGCCAGGGGCATCAGGTCGTGCAGCAGAATCGATATTGTATGCCTTAAGAGTGTTAATAACGAGGTTCTCGATGTGCGTAACGAGATCTCGCACTCCTAATTTTTTGCGACGTAGGTTGATCAAGAAGTACGCGACTAATTGACCCGGACCATGATAAGTCACCTGACCGCCACGATCGCTTTGAACAACAGGAATATCTCCGGTATTAATCAGGTGCTCGGCTTTACCTGCCTGACCTTGAGTGAATACTGGGTTATGTTCTACCAACCAAACTTCATCAGGCGTGTCGTCTGTGCGTTGGTCAGTGAACTCATGCATCGCCTTCCATACAGGCTCATAATCTTGGCGTCCAAGTCGTTTCACAACAAGTTGGTGTTGCATGGGAATTCCTGTCGATAATATATAAAGTTTTTGGATTATAAACCGGATAACCCTGATGCTCTACAGCTGAGTAACAGATTTTTAACTGAAAGTTCGAGTGGTTTGTATTATCTGTATGATAAATAAAAAGAAAGCAGCCGAAGCTGCTTTCAAAAAAAATTTAATTTATCAAAAAATTATAGAACCATGCGTACGATGTCGATTTCACCCAGTTCTTTGTATAGGGTTTCAACTTGCTCGATAGACGTTGCAGTGATGTTGATAGACACCGAGTGGTAGTTGCCCTTAGCACTTGGTTTTACTGTTGGGCTGTAGTCACCTGGAGCATGGCGCTGGATAACTTCTAGAACTAGCTCTGGAAGCTCAGGCTTTGCATGACCCATTACCTTGTAAGTAAATGAACAAGGGAACTCAAGCAGGTCTTTCAATTTTGCATCAGAGTTGATGGTTAGCATATCGGTAACTCCAGTTGGTATTCGTTGCGGTGCGAAATAGTACAGTCAAATTAGGGTGAACTCAAGATTAACAAAGCCGCCCTAGTTGGCGGCTTTGTAGACTTGTTTGTTGGTCAGAAGCGACTGTTAGAAGAAGCTCTTAAACAACAATACGATGTAGTCCCACATGCGGCTAAATAGGCTGCCTTGGTCTACTGTTTCCAGTGCCATTAGTGGGTACTCAGCAATATCTTCACCATCAATTTGATAGTATAGCTTACCAACTACATCACCTTTCTTAATTGGGGCTTCAAGTTCTTTTTCAAGTACGAAGCTTGCTTTTAGGTTCTTTGCTTCGCCGCGAGGTAGGGTTACGTAGGTATCTTGATCAAGACCCAGAGCAATGGTGTCTTTGTTACCCATCCAGATTTTTTCTTCTACGAAAGTTTCACCCGCTTTATGAGGTGCCACTGTTTCGAAGAAACGGAAACCGTAGCTCAGAAGCTTTTTACTTTCTGATTTACGTGCATTCGCATCTTTTGTTCCCATCACAACCGCAACTAGGCGCATTTGACCTTCTGTTGCAGAGCTTACTAGGCTATAACCAGCATTGCTTGTGTGACCCGTTTTGATACCGTCAACATTCATGCTCTTATCCCACAGTAGACCGTTACGGTTGTACTGAGTGATGCCGTTGTAAGTGAATTTCTTTTGAGAGTAAATACGGTACTCGTCTGGTACGTCACGGATCAGTGCTTTACCAAGCAGTGCCATATCGTAAGGTGTTGAGTATAGGTTAGGGTTGTCTAGACCGTGAACGTTCGCAAAGTGCGTGTTCGTCATACCGATCGTATCCGCCCAAGCATTCATTAGATCAACGAATGCATCTTCTGAACCAGCAATGTGTTCAGCCATTGCCACACACGCATCGTTACCAGATTGGATGATGATGCCACGGTTCAGGTCTTTTACTTTTACCGTCGTGCCAACTTCAATGAACATTTTTGAAGAGTCAGGGAAGTTTTTCGCCCAAGCATTCTTACTGATGGTTACATCATCGTCTTCTGAAATATTACCACGCGCTAGCTCTTGGCCAATTACGTAGCTGGTCATCATTTTTGTCAGACTAGCAGGAGACAATTTTGTGTTCATCTCTTTCTCAGCCAGAACTTTACCTGAGTTGTAATCCATAAGTACGTAGCCTTTGGCTGCGATTTGAGGAGCATCTGGGACAACAACTGGTGAAGCAAAAGCAGATTGAGCGATGGTTGCTGATAGTGCAACCGAAGAAACGAGAATAGATTTCACAAACTTATTTTTATTCATGGTAATTCAAATTTTTTGGTTAACTGTCGACATCTTAACAGAATCCCCACTTATGTAAGAGGGGCTCTGCATAGAAAATCATGACACCAAGGTCATTTGCCAGTTTTGTGTTTTTTAATAAATGCGGACGAATAGCCGAGCAACTTTACTTTATCCAGTGTGGCTTGCGTCAGAGAATAGTCAGTATATGGACCTAACAACAAGCGATACGAACCTTCCGTGGACTCCAAGAAAGTTTCCGTATCCAGCTTTTGACCAAGCTCTTGGCCTAAAGTTCGCGCTCGATCTTCATATTTTGAAGAAGCAACCTGAATGACGTACTTAGGATGGGCCGCTAACGACTTTTCATCGGTCGGTTTATCCACCATGATGACTTCGATCTCTACGTTCGCCGTCCCAGTTTTCACTACGTCAAGCTTGTAAGCTGCCGCGTAGCTCAAATCAATGATGCGACCCTCATGGAAAGGACCTCGGTCGTTAACTCGCACAACCGTGGATTTACCATTGTCGGTATTGGTGACTTTCACGTAGCTCGGTAATGGCAGCGTTTTGTGCGCAGCAGTCATCGAGTACATGTCGTAAATCTCGCCATTTGAAGTTAAATGACCTTGGAATTTCTTGCCGTACCAAGAGGCACGACCTTTTTCCGTAAAGCCTTTTGCATCACGAACGATTTTGTAGTCTGAACCTCGAAGGTTGTAATCGCTGTTACCACCTAAGCTGTATGGTTCGTATTTTGGGTGCGCATCCTCAATGTGCTCGACTGATAATGGCTTTTCTGGAGCTACATCAGATTCAAGTTCATAACGTCCTTCCTGCGTTTTTTGATCGGTGGATGAACAACCCGCCAAAATCAAAGCAGAAAAAACTAAGGAATATAAAGCGCGTTTTTGCATGGTCTAGGTCGCCTTAGAGAATGCTTTTCGGTGTGTATGGATCGACATAAGAATGCCAAAACCAGCCATCAGTGTCACCATTGAAGTACCACCATAACTGATCAACGGTAAAGGTACGCCTACTACAGGTAGGATGCCACTTACCATGCCGATATTTACAAAAATATACACGAAGAAGCTGAGTACAATACTGCCCGCCATCATTCGACCAAACGCTGTTTGTGCTTGGCTTGCGAGGTAGAGACCTCGACCGATAATAAATAGGTAGATGGCTAATAGGCAAAGGAAGCCAATCATACCCCATTCCTCAGCGATTACTGCAAAGATAAAGTCAGTGTGTCGCTCTGGAAGAAATTCTAATTGAGATTGTGTACCTTGCAGCCAACCTTTGCCTGAAATACCACCAGAGCCGATTGCAATCTTACTTTGGATAATATGATAGCCGGCACCAAGAGGGTCTGACTCTGGATTAAATAGAGTGCGCACACGTACCTTTTGGTATTCGCGCATCAGGAAGAACCACAAAATAGGAATAAAACCACCCAGAGCAATGGCGGCAGCGGCAATGATTTTCCAACTAATACCCGCAAGGAAGATAACGAAAATACCAGAAGCGGCGATCAGAATTGAAGTACCAAGGTCTGGCTGTTTTGCAATAAGAATGGTTGGTAGACAAACCATGATTAGTGCAACAATGAGCGTTTTGAACGTCGGAGGAAGTGGTTGACGACCGATGTAGCGCGCCACCATTAAAGGTACGGCAAGCTTAAGGAGCTCTGAGGGCTGGAAACGAACAAAACCAAGATTGAGCCAGCGTTGGGCGCCTTTGGAGGCTTCACCAAAGAAGAGCACGCCAAACAACAGAATAACGCCACCAACAAACATTAATGGAGCAAGGCTCTCATAGGTTCTGGGCGAGATCTGTGCCAATACGATCATGACAACCAGTGACAGCACCATGCGCATTGCTTGACGATCCATCATCGCCAAACTTTGACCACTGGCACTGTACATGATGACAAGACCAAAGCCCATCAACGCAAAGATGCCGAGTAACAACGGCAAGTCGATATGGAAGCGTTCAAACAGAGCACGGTTTTTGCCTGTAGAGGGATCCATTTTCATCACTGCGCTACCTCTTTCTTCGCATTGTTTTGTTCTTCATCTGACTCGATTTTTTCAGGACCAAGGATGACACGGTCGAAGATCTTTCTCACAACAGGCGCGCCGTTACTCGAACCACCACCTGCGTTTTCCAGTACCACTGATACGACGACTTTTGGATCATCGAATGGCGCAAAACCGGTAAACAACGCGTGGTCACGTAAGTGTTCTGCGACTTCATCTGCGTTGTACTCTTCGTCTTCTGCAAGACCAAATACCTGAGCGGTCCCTGACTTACCACCAGTTTGGTAATCCATATTATAGAAAGAGCGACGAGCAGTACCTTTTGGGCCGTGGTTAACCAAACGCATGCCTTCCTTCGCCATATTCCAGTATTTGTCTGGCACATTTTGGATAGGAGGGTAGGTTTCGTATTCAGAGCTTTCTTGCTCCTCAAAGTCGCCACCGTTGTCGATGGTTGCTTTTAGCAAGTGAGGTGCTGTTACAGCGCCTTCGTTAACCAATACTGAGGTCGCTTTCGCTATCTGCATTGGTGTTGCTGTCCAGTAACCTTGCCCAATACCAACAGGGATAGTGTCGCCCTTGTACCAAGGTGTTTTATGACGAGCCATTTTCCATTCACGAGTTGGCATATTTGCCTTACTTTCTTCGTAAATGTCGATGCCCGTATAATCGCCAAAACCAAACATCATCATCCAATTCGATAGGCGATCAATGCCCATGTCGTAGGCAATTTGGTAGAAGAAGGTATCGACGGATTCTTCAATTGATTTGATGATGTCGACGCGACCATGACCCCAACGTAGCCAGTCACGGAATGGACGAGTATCTGAATTTGGAATTCGCCAGTAACCAGGATCGTTTCGGGTGGTTTTCGGTGTCACAACACCTTCTTCCAGAGCCGCTACAGCAATGAAGGGTTTGATGGTTGAAGCTGGTGGGTAAATGCCAAGCGTTGTGCGGTTCACCAATGGACGGTTTTTATCGTTTAATAGTGCTCGGTATGCTTTACCTGAGATCCCGTGTACGAACGCATTTGGATCGTAGCTTGGGCTAGAAACCATAGCCAATACACCATTGTCTCGAGGGTCGAGCACTACCGCGCTACCACGACGTCCATCTAATAACTGATGCACATAGAGCTGTAGGTTGATATCGAGGTTTAAGACGATGTCTTTACCTGGCACAGGTGGAACGTATTTCAAAGTACGAATGACACGTCCGCGGCTGTTTACTTCCACTTCTTGGTAACCCGCCGTACCGTGCAATAGGTCCTCGTAGTACTTCTCGATACCTAACTTACCGATGTCACGAGTTGCTTGGTAGTTGGCGTCTTTTTCTTCGCGCACTAAGCGCTGCATGTCGCGGTCGTTAATACGAGAAACATAGCCAATCACATGGGTCAGTACTTCGCTGAATGGGTAGTAACGCTTTAGCGTAGCGCTAATCTCAACGCCCGGGAAACGGTATTGATTGACAGAGAAAACCGCAACTTGGTTTTCATCCAATTGAGTCAACAACGGAACTGACTTGAAGCGACGAGTACGCTTACGCTCACGTTGGAAGCGTTCGATTTGCTCTGGTGTGATTTCAAGGATGGTTTGTAGCTCTTTGATGGTGCCGTCAATGTCTTTGATTTTTTCTGGGGTCAGTTCCAGGTTAAAGACGGGGCGGTTTTCAGCGAGCAGAACACCATTGCGGTCGTAGATCAAACCACGGTTTGGTGCAATAGGAACCACTTTAATGCGGTTGTCATTAGAACGGGTTTTATAGTCTTGGAACTGGTTTACCTGAATGTTGTACATGTTGGCAACCAGCAAGCCCATCAAAATTACGATACCTATAAATGCAACAATAGCGCGACTAGAAAATAGACGCGCTTCTGCTTGGTAATCTCGAATTTGACTGCGGCGTTTACGAATCATTAACGCTTGTCTCTACAGCTAAGTAGCGATTATTCGCGGTGGTAAGGGTGGTTAGCAGTAATGCTCCACGCTCGGTATAAACTCTCTGCCATCACGATACGCACAAGTGGGTGTGGTAGTGTCAGTGCTGACAGTGACCAACTTTGATCTGCTGCGGCTTTACAAGCTGGCGCTAAGCCTTCAGGACCACCGATTAGGATCGACACGTCACGACCATCTAGTTTCCATGCTTCTAGCTGTTCTGCTAGCTGTGGGGTATCCCACTTTTTCCCTGGAATATCGAGAGTGACGATACGCGCACCTTTAGGTACCGCAGCCAACATCGCTTCGCCTTCTTTTTGTAAGATGCGTGCGATGTCTGCATTTTTGCCACGTTTACCCGCAGGGATTTCAACCAACTCAAGTGGCATATCATGTGGGAAGCGACGACGGTATTCTTGAAAACCTTCTTCGACCCATTTTGGCATTTTGGTGCCAACGGCAATTAGTTGAATTTTCAAAAGATTAACCCCAGAGTTTTTCTAGTTGGTATAGCTCGCGATGCTCTTCTTGCATCACATGAAGCATTGCGTCGCCCATGTCTAGGACAACCCATTCACCTTCATTTTCGCCTTCCATACCTAGTGGCTCTAGACCAGCTTTCTTCACTTCAGATGCAACGTGATCAGCGATAGATGAAACGTGACGTTTCGACGTGCCAGTACAAATGATCATGTAATCTGTCACGCTTGATTTGCCTTCAACATTCAGAATAACAATCTCTTCCGCTTTCATGTCGTCGGCTTTATCGGCTAAAAAGTCTTTAAGTTCTTCGCGAAGCACTCGGTTTTCCTCGGTATTTTCTTTTTTGTCTGTGGGCGTTTTAATCTCGTTGAGTTAAAACTGGTCGCGCACTATATCACGCTTTGAAAGCTAAATTGCCAGCTTAATATCAGGAGAGCAGGTTTCTAGGCTCAATTGATGGATAGTTGGCCACACAGATTCATCGTATTGGGTTTTGGCTTTTATCTCAGCATGTGTGAGCAAGGATAAAAGGGCACAAATTCTTGAGGCTGACAGGCGAGTCAGCGCAGCATTATAGAATGGGCGTTTATTTTGCCACACTCGATGCTTTTCAAACACCTGACTCATGCCCATTTGGGTAAGGTCTCGATGCATATTAAGTAATTGGTTGAACTCTTTCTGTACACTGCGGATAAGGATAACAGTCTCTGTGCCTTCAGCTTCAAGCTGGCGCAAAATGCGTTGTGCTCGGTTGGCTTTCCCAGCAAGGAGAGCGTCAATCCAATGGAAAGTCGTAAAGTGGTTGTGTCGGCTCAAGGCTTCTTCAAGACGCACAACCGTCAGTTCGCCATCTGGGTAGAGTAAAGCGAGCTTCTCTAAGCTTTGTGAGAGCGCGAACAAGTTCCCTTCATGCCACTGTGCCAACATTTGCAGTGATTGCTGATCTGCTTTTAGCCCTAATGTGCGGCAACGAGCCTGTACGAACATCGGCAAACGTTGCAGATCTGGTGTTTGGCAGCTTACCCAATCACCTTTTGCACTCAGCGCTTTAAACCATTTTGCGTTTTCTTGGGCTTTTGTCAGTTTACTGCCCACGATCACCAGCATAATGTCGTCGTGTAGCATTTCACATAGGGTTTGCAGTTCTTTACTAACTGTTGTCGTTACGCCGCTTTCTGGTAGCTCAAGTTCAATTAGTTGGCGACTGGAAAATAGGCTTAGTGCTTGGAAACAATCATATACTTGGTTCCAATCTAAACTAGCGTCAACCGCGAAACGGTGTCTTTCTTCAAAACCTTGCTGGTGCGCCATTGTTTGGATCGCTTGGCGACTTTCTTGAATCAGCAGAGGTTCATTACCAAAAATCAGGTAAACCTGTTTGATGTGTTTCGCTAGATGGTCAGCCAGCTTGTCGGCAAAAATTCGCATTCTGATTAAGAGTTAGTGTTCGTAGAGTTAGTCTTCATCACATCAGGGGTAGGTTGACCTTGTTCGTATTCCGCACGAACTCGACCTAGCTGACGCATCATTTGACTCGCCGCTTGTTGACGCATTTCGTCTTCAATAACGTCACGTTCTACCGACTTCGCCAATGCTGTTAATGGGTTATCAAGGTAGTTGCGGTTTACGGTTGTTTTGAAGTCTTTTGCACCGAAACCAGGAATAGTCACACGGTACTTCACTACGTAAGTCAGTTCTTTCTCTGCCGCACGACTGTTTTGGTACAGCGATAGTGTACGTTCGTCGATAGTCGCTTCGATCAGGTGCAGGTTTGGTGTACTTGAAGATGGTTGTACTAAATCTACTTTGTTCAATTCAAGTTGAGCGCGAATATAACGCGTCAATGGGCTGTATTCATCGTAGCTAGTGAAAGACATGGTATGCAGTTCTTCCGGAACCGAGTATTCGCCACGAAGGTGGAAACCACAGGCAGAAAGAAGCCCCGCTAATACCAATACCACTGGTAGTTTAATCAAAGAGAAAAAGCGCATTGATTGTATTCATCCTAAATTGAAGGGGTTATTTACCTTAAACCACTCAGCATGAATGGCTTGAGGTAAATAAACAGGGTAGCGAACTACCCTGTTTAATGACTCTTTACAGGCGAATAAGTTCGCTCTGCTTTGAGTTATTGCTAACTACGTATCGTTTGTCGTGAAAGACTAGTTAGCAACGATGTTCAACAGTTTACCTGGTACGTAAATTACTTTACGGATTGTTAGACCATCTGTGAACTTAGTAACGTTTTCGTCATTTAGACCAAGCTCTTCAACTTGTTCTTTCGTTGCGTCAGCCGCTACAGTCAGTTTCGCACGCAGTTTACCGTTAACTTGAACAACGATAGTCTTCTCGTCTTCAACAAGTGCTTTCTCATCGAACGTTGGCCATACAGCATTGTCGATGTCTGCTTCACCTAGCGCAGCCCATAGTTCGTATGAGATGTGCGGAGTGATTGGGTAAAGCATTGCAACAACAGCTTTTAGAGCCTCATCAAGGATTGCACGATCTTGCGCAGATTCTTGAGGCGCTTTCGCTAGCTTGTTCATCAGTTCCATGATTGCAGCGATTGCTGTGTTGAACGTTTGACGACGAGCAATATCATCAGTCACTTTCGCGATAGTTTTGTGAACGTCACGACGAAGAGCTTTTTGGTCACCAGAAAGTGCTGCTGCATCTACTGCTTCTGCTGCACCTTTTGATGTGTGCTCGTTTACTAGTTTCCAAACACGTTTCAGGAAGCGGTTAGCACCTTCTACGCCAGACTCTTGCCACTCAAGTGTCATGTCTGCTGGAGACGCGAACATCATGAATAGACGTACTGTGTCTGCGCCGTACTTGTCTACCATCTCTTGAGGGTCAATACCGTTGTTCTTAGACTTAGACATTTTGATCATGCCTGAGTGTTCAACGTTGCGACCTTCGTTATCCGTTGCAGAAGTGATGCGACCTTTACCGTCACGTTCAACTTTAACGTCAGTTGGTGCAACCCACTCTTTACCGCCTTTCTCGTTCTCGAAGTAGAACGCGTCCGCTAGTACCATGCCTTGACACAGTAGTTGCTTGAACGGCTCGTCAGACGTTACGTAGCCAGCATCACGCAGCAGTTTGTGGAAGAAGCGAGAGTACAGTAGGTGCATACAAGCGTGCTCGATACCACCGATGTACTGGTCTACTGGTAGCCAGTAGTTTGCTTTTTCTGGATCTAGGATGTCATCAGCTTGTGGTGAACAGTAACGAGCGTAGTACCAAGAAGACTCCATGAACGTATCGAATGTATCTGTCTCACGTAGAGCAGGTTCGCCGTTAAAGGTTGTCTTTGCCCACTCTTTGTCTGCTTTAATTGGGCTAGTAACGCCATCCATTACTACGTCTTCTGGAAGAATAACAGGTAGCTGGTCAGCGGGTACTGGGTGAACTTCACCGTCTTCAGTGGTTACCATTGGGATTGGTGCACCCCAGTAACGTTGGCGAGATACACCCCAGTCACGTAGACGGAAGTTAACTGTCTTAGTGCCTTTGCCTTCTGCTTCTAGCTTCGCTGCAATTGCATCGAATGCCGCTTGGAATTCTAGACCGTCGAATTCACCTGAATCGAACAGTACACCTTTCTCAGTGTATGCCGCTTCAGAGATGTCTAGCTCGCTGCCATCAACCGGCTTGATAACAGGCACGATGTCTAGACCGTACTTAGTTGCGAACTCGAAGTCACGTTGGTCGTGTGCAGGTACTGCCATTACAGCGCCTGTACCGTAGTCCATCAGTACGAAGTTTGCTACGTAAACAGGAACTTCACGACCGTTCAATGGGTGAATAGCAGTAAGGCCCGTCGCCATACCTTTCTTCTCCATTGTCGCCAGTTCAGCTTCTGCTACTTTGGTGTTCTTACACTCTTCGATGAACGCAGCAAGTTCTGGGTTGTTCTCAGCCGCGATAGTCGCTAGAGGGTGACCTGCAGCGATACCAACGTAAGTGACGCCCATTAGCGTGTCTGGACGTGTTGTGTAAACTTCTAGGTCTTGTTGACCCTTGACTTCAAACTTGAGCTCAACACCTTCAGAACGGCCGATCCAGTTGCGCTGCATGGTTTTCACCATTTCTGGCCAACCTTCAAGTTTGTCTAGATCGTCCAGCAACTCTTGAGCGTATTCTGTGATCTTGATGAACCACTGAGGAATTTCTTTTTGCTCTACTGGAGTGTCACAACGCCAGCAGCAGCCATCTTCAACCTGCTCGTTCGCAAGAACAGTTTGGTCGTTTGGACACCAGTTAACAGAAGAAGTCTTTTTGTAAACCAGACCTTTCTCGTAAAGCTTAGTGAAGAACTCTTGTTCCCAACGGTAGTACTCAGGTGTACATGTTGCGAATTCACGGTTCCAATCGTAACCAAAGCCAAGAAGCTTAAGTTGGTTCTTCATGTATTCGATGTTTTCGTAAGTCCATGGTGCAGGCGCCGTGTTGTTTTTCACTGCTGCGTTTTCTGCAGGTAGACCAAATGCGTCCCAACCGATTGGTTGCATTACGTTTTTGCCTTGTAGGCGTTGGAAACGAGATACTACGTCACCGATGGTGTAGTTGCGCACGTGACCCATGTGCAGTCGACCACTTGGGTATGGGAACATGGATAGACAGTAGAATTTTTCTTTATTTGGGTCTTCACTTACAACAAAGGTCTTGTTGTCATCCCAGTGCTTTTGAACTTTCTGTTCAAGGTCTTGTGGATTGTATTGTTCTTGCATCGATGGTATCCGGTTATCTTGGAATTTGTGAGTTCGGTTAGAACAGACTTAAATAGATCGTCATAGAATACCTAAAGCTAGGGATCACAACAATAGCCAATCTGTACCCATACGCCTTGAAATGGTGCTTGGTAGTAGAAAGATGGAGGTCAGTTATGCCTAAACGTAAAGCAGGTTATGAGGAAATGCTCGAGGATGTGATTGAAACCTTGAAGCACAGTCCGGATGAAGTTAACAAAGTATTCGAAACGTCGGGCAAAGTGGTGGATGCTGCCAACGACATGACCAAAGACGAACTCTCACTGATATCAGCTTATGTCAAAGCCGATTTAAAAGAGTTTTCTGATAGCTATGAAGAAGGTAAGAGTGGACCCTTCTATCTCACAATTGCCGATTCCGTTTGGCAAGGTTTGCTCGAAATTACAGACCGAACCAAAGTGGAGTGGGTTGAACTGTTTGATGATTTAGAACATCAAGGTCTTTATGAGGCGGGAGAGGTGATTGGACTTGGCACATTGGTCTGCGATGAATGTGGTCATAAGACGACATATAACCATCCAACTGTGATCATTCCATGCATTAAGTGCAATCATACTGGCTTTAGTCGTCAGTCTCTCAAGCCATAAGAACAGCATTAACAAACGTAAAAAAAAGAGGCCTAAGAGCCTCTTTTTCACTTATGACTTTTTCTTCCTTGATAACCACCAAGCCAACATCAAACTTAATCCAGCCCAAATATACAGAGGCCAAGTGCCGACGATGCGATACGGAGTTTGACCATCGGTAGGAACAAGTTCTGCGCGAAGCACTGCGGTTTCAAATTGAGGGATTTGTTCAATCACCTTACCTTTATGATCGGTCACTGCGGTTACGCCATTGTTGGTCGAGCGAATAAGTGGCTTACCCAGCTCTAGAGCACGCATTCGAGCGATTTCCATGTGCTGTAGTGGACCAATTGAATGACCGAACCAAGCGTCGTTAGAAAGCGTTAGAATGAAATCAGTATCGTCGGTCACGTTCTGACGAACTTGTTCGCTGAAGATGATTTCATAACACAGTGCAGGATCCATGTGCTTTCCATTCGCCACGATGTTTGGCTGAATAAAATCGCCACGGCTGAAGGAAGACATTGGCAAGTTGAAGAATGGTGCAAGTGGGCGCAATACGTCTTCAAACGGCACGAACTCACCAAACGGAAGTAAGTGGTGCTTGTGGTAGCGCTTGTCCATATCAAAGCTGTAATCACCGTATGGATTTACACCCAGCGATAAAATGCTGTTGTAGAATTGACCGTCTTTTCCTTGGTTTACCACACCCGTAATAATGGCGCTGTTGTTCATTTTCGCCGCAGTATCGATGTTTCTCAAGAACGACGGAACTTCAATTTCAAATGCAGGAATGGCAGCCTCTGGCCATACGATGATGTCAGCATCCCAGTTCTCACGAGTGAGGTCTGCGTATTTCATGATGGTTGGCCAGCGTTGGCTCGGTAGCCATTTTAGGTTCTGGTCAACGTTACCTTGGATCAGCGCTACTTTGGTTGTGTCTTCAATGCGAGGAGTTACCCAATCGTATTGGCGAATACCAAAGCCTGCACTTAACAGTACCGCAGGGATGATGATCATTAACCATTGCTTGTGAATCCAAGCATACGCCAATGCACCAGCACTGATCATGATGAACAGTGTTAGTAGTTCTACACCACCGATGGGTGCAAAGCTGGCAAATGGTGCGTCAATTTGACTGTAGCCAAGCCATAGCCAAGGGAAACCTGTCATAACCCAGCCACGTAGCCAGTCGGTCACTAGCCATAACGCAGGAGCAGCAAGCAATGCTTTGCTTAGGGTAAATTCAGGGAAAAACTTGTTAGTGAGCCACGCAAATAAACCTGTGTATATGGATAGGTAGGCGATTAACAAGCCCATGAGGAATAGGTTTGCAATCAGCGGCATGCCGCCAAAGCCTGCAATGCTAACGTAAACCCAGCTTACTCCTGTCGCAAATTGCCCTAAACCCCATGAATAACCGATCCAAAGCGCACGCCTAGGTGATTGGTCTGCAAGAAGAATAAGTAGGATAGCAGGGCTAAGTATGGCAAGCGGCCATAGCTGATAAGGAGCAAATGCTAGGGTAGTGGAGGCGCCAACAAAAGCGGCCACTAAGGGCCGCTTGAGGCGATGAAAGAGTACATTCATCATTTTATTTTTCTGATATTCCCGATGTTAGGGTATCGCGTTACTCTTGAGTGGCTTCAACCAGCTTTTCTTCGTCTGGAATCGTCACTTGAAGTTGAATGACACGACGGTTGTCGGCTGCCGTTACTTTGAAGCTGTATGCTTCAATATCCACGACTTCGCCACGCGATGGTAGGTGACCAAAAGCAGTCATTACCATGCCGCCAACGGTATCCACTTCTTCATCACTGAAGTTGGTACCGAATGTCTCATTAAACTCTTCAATGGTTGTCAGAGCTCTGACAGCAAACGTGTGTTTGCTCAGCTTACGGATATCGGTTTCTTCATCATCATCGAACTCATCTTCAATATCCCCTACGATTTCTTCAAGGATATCTTCGATAGTTACAAGACCAGAAACACCGCCGAATTCATCGACAACAATCGCCATGTGATAACGTTCTTCACGGAATTCTTTTAGCAGGCGGTCTACACGTTTACTTTCCGGTACTACGACTGCTGGTCGAATCACTTCTTCGATATCAAATGGGTTACTGCCTGAGCCCAAGTATTTGAGTAAGTCCTTCGCTAGTAGAATGCCTTCCACATGGTCTTTATCTTCGCTGATCACAGGGTAGCGAGAGTGTTGAGCATCAGTGATCAGTGCGATCAAAGTATCAAGATCGTCTGTGCGCTCAACAGTAACCATTTGCGAACGCGGGATCATGATGTCACGCACGCGCATTTCGGAGATTTCCATTACACCTTCAAGCATGTCGCGGGTGTCGTGGTCAATCAGGTCATTGATTTCAGAGTCGCGGATCACATCCACAAGCTCTTGGCGGTCTTTTGGTTCGCCTTGAAATAGTTGACCTAGACGTTCAAAGAAGGACTTTCTACTCGGACCTTCTGCCTTTTCTTTCTTGCCTTCATTAGAAGAGGGAGAATTATCTTCGTTCATTGTTTCTCAATTAAGTAACGCTATCAGATGTGTGATAGCTCACATAGAAAGACGAGTACGAGATGGTTATCTGGGTAGTTCGCCTTTCCCTGTCGAGCAACCAAAGCTACTCTTTTTCAGCAATATATGGGTCTTCATAACCCATACCTTGCATGATTTCTGTCTCGAGGGATTCCATCTCTTCAGCTTCATCATCCTCGATATGGTCATAACCTAGCAGATGCAAGCTGCCATGTACAACCATATGCGCCCAATGTGCTAGTAGAGGCTTGTTCTGCTCTACTGCCTCTTTTTCAACGACTTGGCGACAGATAATCAAATCGCCCAGTAGGTCCATTTCCATACCCGGTGGTACTTCGAATGGGAAAGATAGCACGTTGGTCGGCTTGTCTTTACCACGGTATTCGTGGTTTAGCTCGTGACTTTCTTGCTCGTCGACAATACGAATCGTCAGTTCCGCTTGTGGTTGGAAAAGAGGAATGGTCTTATCTAGCCACAATTGGAAATCTTGCTCAGAAGGTAAGCCTTCTTCATTTTCGACTGCCAGTTGCAAATCAAGTTCAATTGCCATGGTTATTCCTTAGTTGCCGCGACTTGTGCGCTCAGTTCTGCTTTTGCTGCTTCTAGCAATTTGGCATCACGCTCTTCACGACGGCGTTTTTCGAACTCTTTACGTTCTTTCTGGTCTTGCGCTTCCCACTTCTCATAAGCGTTAACGATACGAGCAACCACTGGGTGGCGCACTACGTCGTCAGCTTGGAAGAAGTTAAAGCTGATGTCGTCAACTTCGCTCAGTACCTCAATGGCATGACGAAGACCTGATTTCGCGCCGCGAGGTAAGTCAATCTGTGTGACGTCACCAGTGATAACCGCACGAGAGTTGAAGCCAATTCGCGTTAGGAACATCTTCATCTGCTCGACGGTGGTGTTTTGGCTCTCATCAAGAATGATGAAGGCGTCGTTTAGAGTACGACCACGCATGTAAGCAAGAGGTGCTACCTCAATCACGTTACGTTCAATCAGCTTTTCTACGCGCTCAAAGCCCAGCATTTCAAATAGGGCATCGTAGAGAGGGCGTAGGTATGGGTCGACTTTCTGGCTCAAATCACCAGGTAGGAAGCCCAGTTTCTCGCCCGCTTCAACCGCAGGACGAGTTAATAGAATGCGACGGATCTCTTGGCGCTCTAGTGCGTCAACGGCTGCTGCAACCGCGAGGTAAGTTTTACCTGTGCCAGCAGGACCGATACCGAAAGTGATATCGTGCGTCACCATGTTCATCAGGTATTGACCCTGATTTGGTGTACGAGGCTTGATCACGCCTTTTTTCGTTTTAACAAAGACCTCTTTACCGTGTTCGAAATGTGACTCGGTGTTTTGCTCCAGTACACCTGATTCTTTGATTGCCAGATGGATCTGCTCTGGTTCGATATCAGGCGTTTCGCCGCGGACAGGAGCGGTGTCTACGTAAAGGGTTTTCAGGATATCCAGCGCAGCAGCTGCGGTATGAGGTTTACCGACAATGGTGAAAAGGTCGCTACGGTGGTTAATTTCAACGCCTAGACGACGTTCTAAATGCTTGATGTTGTCATCGAATGGACCGCACAGGCTTGCTAGTCGGCGGTTGTCTGAAGGTTCTAGATTGATTTCTAGCGTTACGATTTTATTGCTCAATGTTGCCTCTCATTTTATGCCACTTAACGAGAGCCTGATAACGACCAGGCTCTCAATGGCTATTTGTACGAGCTTATGGCGTAAAAGTAGCTACACCTAGCTCATCTTCGCGACGTGTTTTCGCCATCATTTGCGTTGGTGAAATCACACTACGAAGGTCCATGTCTTTTTCAGTACGTACTAGCTCACCACGTAGCGAGTTAGCAAATACATCCGTAATCTTCACGTCAACGAACTGACCGATTAGGTCTGCGCTACCTTCAAAGTTTACTACACGGTTGTTTTCTGTACGAGCGCGAAGCTCCATTAGGTTCTTCTTAGAAGGACCTTCAACCAGAACGCGTTGCTCAGTACCAAGCATTAAACGAGAGTAGCGCATTGCTTGTGCATTTACGGTTTGTTGTAGCTCGTATAGACGCTCTTTCTTCACTTGCTCTGATAGGTCACAAGGGTAATCTGCCGCTGGCGTACCTGGACGTGGAGAGAAGATGAAGCTGAAGCTCATGTCAAAGTCTACGTCTTTGATTAGCTTCATTGTGTCTTGGAAATCTTTGTCTGTTTCACCAGGGAAACCAACGATAAAGTCTGAACTGATTTGGATATCAGGACGTGCTTTACGCAGTTTACGGATGATCGACTTGTACTCAATCCCAGTGTGAGGACGTTTCATCATAGTCAGCACTCGGTCACTACCGCTTTGTACTGGTAGGTGAAGGAAGCTCACTAGCTCAGGTGTGTCTTCGTATACTGCGATGATGTCGTCAGTAAACTCTAATGGGTGGCTTGTTGTAAAGCGGATACGATCAATACCATCGATAGACGCAACCAAACGAAGCAGTTCTGCAAATGAACAGATTTCACCGTCGTGCATAGGACCACGGTACGCGTTTACGTTTTGACCTAGTAGGTTTACTTCACGTACGCCTTGATCTGCTAGCTGTGCGATTTCGAACAGTACGTCATCCATTGGACGGCTTACTTCTTCACCACGAGTGTACGGTACTACACAGTAAGTACAGTACTTAGAACAGCCTTCCATAATAGAAACGAATGCCGTTGCACCTTCAGCACGAGGTTCAGGTAGACGGTCGAACTTTTCGATTTCTGGGAATGAAATGTCCATTACTGGTGCTTCATCCGATTGAGATTGTTTGATCATCTCAGGAAGACGGTGAAGAGTTTGTGGACCAAAAATTACATCAACGTATGGAGCACGCTGACGGATGTGGTCACCTTCTTGAGTTGCTACACAACCACCTACGCCGATAACTACGCCAGGCTTTTTATCTTTTAGTGTCTTCCAACGACCAAGCTGGTGGAAAACTTTCTCTTGCGCTTTTTCACGGATCGAACAGGTGTTAAGTAGAAGTACGTCTGCTTCCTCTGGCTCTTCGGTCAGCTCATAGCCGTTTGCAGCATTAAGCAGGTCGGCCATTTTTGATGAATCGTATTCGTTCATCTGGCAGCCCCAGGTTTTAATTAGCAGTTTCTTACTCATCTCACTTTCGCTCGTTCAGTTGTACTTAAATCGGAGAGCTATTGCTCAAATTATAGCCGCCATCTCGGCGGTAAGCGGCGTATTGTACTGCTTTAAAAAGCACCTGACTAGTGATCTGACGAATTCTCTGCAAACCCTGATGAAATCTAGTTTTTTGCCCTATATACAGCAAGGTTTTTTGTTAAACAATTTTGTAAAAATAGCCATGGAACGTACAATTAAAAAACGCCAATTAATCAATATGATGAAGAGCAAAAAATGAACAAGTATGACATCGCCGTAATCGGTGGCGGCATGGTCGGGGCAGCGGTGGCTGTTGGGTTTGCCAAGCAAGGCAGAAGCGTTGTAATGGTAGAAGGCGCAGAGCCAAAGGCGTTTGAGGCTTCTCAAGCGTTGGATATTCGCGTTTCCGCGATTTCTCATCAGTCGGTGAAGCTACTTGATTCATTAGGTGCATGGTCCGCGATTGAAAGCATGCGTGTGTGCCCTTATCGTCGTTTGGAAACGTGGGAACATCCTGAGTGCCGTACTCGTTTTCACTCTGATGAACTGTCATTGGAGCAGTTAGGATACATTGTTGAAAACCGCCTAATCCAACTGGGGCTTTGGCAAACTTTCGCACAATACGACAACTTAACGGTGATGTGCCCAGAGCGATTGAAAGATATTCAATTTGCCGAAGTAAACCGTGTAACGCTAGAAAGTGGCGAGCAGTTTGAAGCTAGCTGGGTGATTGGCGCTGATGGCGCGAACTCGAAAGTTCGTCAATTGGCGGGTATTGGCGTAACCGCATGGGATTACCGTCAACACTGCATGTTGATCAACGTAAAAACCGAACTTCCTCAACAAGACATCACTTGGCAGCAATTTACTCCCTCAGGTCCACGTTCGTTCTTGCCGTTATGCTCACTAACTGAGGATGGTAAAGAAGTCGGGCAGGGGTCGCTGGTGTGGTATGACTCGCCAAAACGCATTAAACAATTGTGTGCGATGACGAAACCTCAGTTAAAAGAGGAGATCCTACGTCATTTCCCTGCTGAGTTAGGCGATATTGAAGTTTTACAATTTGGCTCATTCCCACTCACTCGTCGCCATGCCCAAAGCTATTCAAACAAGAATTGCGTGTTAGTGGGGGATTCTGCTCATACAATCAACCCACTTGCAGGGCAAGGTGTGAATCTCGGCTTCAAAGATGTTGATGTTCTGCTTTCGGTTACCAATCAGCAAGAGCAACTTAATGATGCTTTGCTCGCCAAGTATGAGCGCGCCCGTCGACCAGATAACTTATTAATGCAAACGGGCATGGATGTGTTCTACAAAGGCTTTAGTAATGATTTAGGTCCATTGAAGTTCGCTCGTAATGCAGCATTGAAGCTGGCGGAAAACTCAGGACCGATCAAAGCGCAAGTATTGAAGTATGCGCTAGGCATGTAAAAGACTTCTGATCACATAGAAAGCGGTCGATAGGAAAGCAATAGATAGAAAAAAAGCGAGCCATGAGCTCGCTTTTTTAATTCGATAAATCAGAGATCTACCGAGTCCAGAATTAGAAAAAAGAAAAAACCCAGCAAACTAATGCTGGGTTTCTTAAGAATGGTGCGGAAGGAGAGACTTGAACTCTCACACCTTGCGGCGCCAGAACCTAAATCTGGTGCGTCTACCAATTCCGCCACTTCCGCAACTTATTCTGTAGTTATCAAGGTAATTGGTAAAACCTCAACAACGTTGTGTAATGGCAGGGCTACCTGGATTCGAACCAGGGAATGGCGGCATCAAAAGCCGCTGCCTTACCGCTTGGCGATAGCCCTACAAGTCTTAGCCTTTCAACTAAGTGCTTTCCGATAAAGGAAAGTATGGTGCGGAAAGAGAGACTTGAACTCTCACACCTTGCGGCGCCAGAACCTAAATCTGGTGCGTCTACCAATTCCGCCATTTCCGCAAAGTATAGATTATTTTTAGATGGTGCGGAAGGAGAGACTTGAACTCTCACACCTTGCGGCGCCAGAACCTAAATCTGGTGCGTCTACCAATTCCGCCACTTCCGCATCTAAAATCTATATTAATGGTGGCTACGACGGGATTCGAACCTGTGACCCCATCATTATGAGTGATGTGCTCTAACCAGCTGAGCTACGTAGCCATTCTATATTCTTTAATCAAGTATGGTGCGGAAGGAGAGACTTGAACTCTCACACCTTGCGGCGCCAGAACCTAAATCTGGTGCGTCTACCAATTCCGCCACTTCCGCAACTTGATCTGTAGTTATTGATGTAATTGGTAAAACATCAATAGCATTGAATATGGCAGGTCTACCTGGATTCGAACCAGGGAATGGCGGCATCAAAAGCCGCTGCCTTACCGCTTGGCGATAGACCTACGGGCGATAGTCCTAAGACATATCAAATAATGGTGCGGAAGGAGAGACTTGAACTCTCACACCTTGCGGCGCCAGAACCTAAATCTGGTGCGTCTACCAATTCCGCCACTTCCGCATAATTACTGAGTAAACTCAATAATCAAAATAGTGGCAGGTCTACCTGGATTCGAACCAGGGAATGGCGGCATCAAAAGCCGCTGCCTTACCGCTTGGCGATAGACCTGCAGGCGATAGTCATAAAGACTAATCAAGTTAGAAAAGCATGGTGCGGAAGGAGAGACTTGAACTCTCACACCTTGCGGCGCCAGAACCTAAATCTGGTGCGTCTACCAATTCCGCCACTTCCGCAACTTTTCTGTCGTCATAAAGGTAATTGGTAAAACCTAAACAACGAAATAAATGGTGGCTACGACGGGATTCGAACCTGTGACCCCATCATTATGAGTGATGTGCTCTAACCAGCTGAGCTACGTAGCCAACACAATATTCTTTAAATCAAGATGGTGCGGAAGGAGAGACTTGAACTCTCACACCTTGCGGCGCCAGAACCTAAATCTGGTGCGTCTACCAATTCCGCCACTTCCGCAACTTGATTTGTCGTTACTGATATAATTGGTAAAACATCAATAACATTCCTATGTTTCAAGGAAGAATAATGGCAGGTCTACCTGGATTCGAACCAGGGAATGGCGGCATCAAAAGCCGCTGCCTTACCGCTTGGCGATAGACCTACAGCGCTCTAATAAAAGAGACTTTAATAATGGTGCGGAAGGAGAGACTTGAACTCTCACACCTTGCGGCGCCAGAACCTAAATCTGGTGCGTCTACCAATTCCGCCACTTCCGCATAATTACTGAGTAAACTCAATAATCAAAATAGTGGCAGGTCTACCTGGATTCGAACCAGGGAATGGCGGCATCAAAAGCCGCTGCCTTACCGCTTGGCGATAGACCTGCAGGCAATAGTCAAAAGACTATTCAATATATGGTGCGGAAAGAGAGACTTGAACTCTCACACCTTGCGGCGCCAGAACCTAAATCTGGTGCGTCTACCAATTCCGCCATTTCCGCATATGTTGTTTAGAGCATTTCAAGATGGTGCGGAAGGAGAGACTTGAACTCTCACACCTTGCGGCGCCAGAACCTAAATCTGGTGCGTCTACCAATTCCGCCACTTCCGCATCTTGAACTCTATAAGCTATCAGTTAATTGGTAAAAACTAACAACTAAATTTTGTCTTTCAAAAGAAAGAATGGTGGCTACGACGGGATTCGAACCTGTGACCCCATCATTATGAGTGATGTGCTCTAACCAGCTGAGCTACGTAGCCATCTTTTTGAGCGAGACAATATAAACCTTCACGCTCTAAGTGACAACCCTTTTTGTCAAAGGAATCCCACTTTAAATAATGGCAGGTCTACCTGGATTCGAACCAGGGAATGGCGGCATCAAAAGCCGCTGCCTTACCGCTTGGCGATAGACCTGCAGACAGTAGTCGTAAAACTACTTAAAACATGGTGCGGAAGGAGAGACTTGAACTCTCACACCTTGCGGCGCCAGAACCTAAATCTGGTGCGTCTACCAATTCCGCCACTTCCGCATCTATTCCTAATTGCTCTTAAAAAAGAACCTTTAGGAATGGTGGCTACGACGGGATTCGAACCTGTGACCCCATCATTATGAGTGATGTGCTCTAACCAGCTGAGCTACGTAGCCAAAACCATGTTTTCTCGTTCTCGTCGCTAAGTTGCCTTGTCGTCGGGAACGGCGCGCATTATGCGAAGTTGAGTGAGATCCGTCAACAGTTTTTTTCAATAAATCCTGCAAAATCCATCGTTCGCTTCCTTTTTAAACAAAGAGGCGCGTTTATGATCTAAAACTGGAAATAAAATGGCTTGCATTAAGGGACTTAATTTCTTGTTGTTTTAGAAAGGTATAAAAAAAGCCAGCGCTATGGCCGGCTTTTTATGTAAATGAAGTGTTTAGAATTCATTCACTTAATTATACGTTGAAGCGGAAGTGTACAACATCACCATCTTTAACGATGTATTCTTTACCTTCTAGACGCCATTTACCTGCGTCTTTCGCGCCGCTTTCACCGTTGAATTGGATGAAATCGTCGTAACCAACAACTTCAGCACGGATAAAGCCTTTTTCGAAGTCTGTGTGGATCTTCGCTGCCGCTTTTGGTGCCGTAGCGCCAACAGGGATAGTCCATGCACGAACTTCTTTCACGCCAGCTGTGAAGTAAGTTTGTAGGTTCAGTAGTTCGTAACCTGCGCGGATAACGCGGTTTAGACCTGGTTCTTCGATACCTAGGTCTGCTAGGAACTCTTCACGCTCGTCATCTTCTAGCTCAGCCATTTCTGATTCGATAGCTGCACATACAGGAACAACAACGTTGTTTTCTTTTGCTGCAAACTCACGTACTGCATCTAGGTATGCGTTGTCTTCAAAACCATCTTCGTTCACGTTAGCGATGTACATTGTTGGCTTTAGCGTTAGGAAGTTTAGGTAGCCAATTGCTGCTAGCTCTTCTTTTGCAAGATCAACAGTACGCGCCATGCCACCTTCTGTTAGTACAGGAAGCAGTTTTTCTAGAACCGTCAGTTCGAATTTCGCGTCTTTGTCACCGCCTTTTGCTTTCTTAGCGTTACGCTGGATAGCGCGTTCACAAGAATCAAGGTCAGCCATTGCTAGTTCAAGGTTGATAACTTCAATATCTTCGATTGGAGATACTTTACCTGCAACGTGAACGATGTTGTCGTTTTCGAAACAACGTACAACGTGGCCGATTGCGTCAGTTTCACGGATGTTCGCTAGGAATTTGTTACCTAGACCTTCACCACGAGATGCGCCCGCAACTAGACCAGCGATGTCTACGAATTCCATTGTGGTAGGTAGAACTTTCTGTGGGTTAACGATCTTTGCTAGAGCATCTAGACGTAGATCTGGCACAGGAACCACACCAGTGTTTGGTTCAATGGTACAGAACGGGAAGTTTGCTGCTTCAATACCCGCTTTAGTTAGTGCGTTAAACAGAGTTGATTTACCAACGTTAGGTAGACCAACGATGCCACATTTAAAACCCATGATAGTAACCTTATTCAGCTTTGAACGTGTGGAGGCGATTTTGTGCTTTTGATAGACCATCCTTAATTAGGATATCTAGACAGCGCACTGATTCGTCAGCTGCGGCGTCTAGTAGCTCTTGCTCTTTCGCTGGAGCTTTGCCTAGTACAAAACCCGCCACTTTATCTTTGTGTCCCGGATGGCCAATGCCGATACGAAGACGATAAAAATCTTTGTTATTGCCCAGTTTGCTAATAGTGTCACGCAGACCATTGTGACCACCGTGACCACCACCTTTCTTAAACTTAGCGATACCTGGCGGTAAGTCTAGCTCGTCATGAGCAACCATGATCTCTTCTGGCTTAATTTGGTAAAACTTCGCAAGTGCTGCGATTGCTTTGCCAGAGAGGTTCATGAAAGTGGTTGGGATTAGCAAACGGAGATCCTGGCCATTGACCATAATGCGTCCTGTTAGGCCAAAGAATTTTGGTTCATTCTTCAGGGTAACGTTGTGAACGCGTGCTAATTCTTCTACAACCCAAGCACCCGCATTGTGGCGAGTTTTGGCGTATTCTGGTCCCGGATTAGCAAGACCAACAAGAAGTTTGATTGGTTGAGTCAAGGTTAGGATCTCTCTGGAATCTCAAAAAGCGCAGTATGATAGCACAGAATTCTCGCAGTGGGCGACCAAGGGATTTTCTGCCTATCGATACAAATAAAAAAACACCCCAAAGAGGGGTGCTTTTGAAATCAGTTTAACTGAAATGTTCGTATTAGTTGAACATTGCAGAGATTGACTCTTCGTTGCTGATACGACGAATCGCTTCAGCTAGCATGCGAGATAGGCTTAGTGTGGTTACTTTGCCAGTTGCAGCCATCTCTTTAGATAGAGAGATAGAGTCAGTCACGATAACTTGGTCAAGAACAGAGTTCTTAATGTTGTCCGCAGCGTTACCAGAGAATACAGCGTGAGTTGCGTAAGCGAATACACGCTTAGCACCGCGCTCTTTTAGCGCTTCAGCTGCTTTACATAGAGTGCCACCTGTATCGATCATGTCATCAACGATCACACAGTCACGACCTTCAACGTCACCGATTAGGTTCATTACTTCAGAAACGTTTGCACGTGGACGACGCTTATCAACGATAGCGATGTCGATGTCGCCTAGCGCTTTTGCAGTTGCACGAGCACGAACAACGCCACCTAGATCAGGAGAAACCACTACTGGGTTTTCTAGACCACGAGATTGCATGTCTTCTAGAAGTACTGGTGTACCGAAGATGTTATCAACTGGTACATCGAAGAAGCCTTGAATTTGCTCAGCATGTAGGTCGATAGTTAGAACGCGGTCTACGCCAACGTTAGATAGGAAATCAGCAACAACTTTTGCAGTGATTGGCACACGCGCAGAACGTACACGACGGTCTTGGCGAGCGTAGCCGAAGTAAGGAATTACTGCAGTGATACGACCTGCTGAAGCACGGCGCATTGCATCAATCATAACAACCAATTCCATTAGGTTGTCGTTAGTCGGTGCACAAGTGGATTGAATGATGAAAACATCACTACCACGAACGTTCTCATTGATTTGAACTGCAACTTCGCCATCAGAAAAGCGAGAAACAGATGCATCACCAAGAGAGATGTAAAGACGATCAGCAATACGTTGGGCTAGTTCAGGTGTTGCGTTACCAGCAAATAGCTTCATATCAGGCACGGTGGAAACCTCGGGTTTGCGTCCAGTTTAAATAGGTCGGTGTGAGGCTGATTGGTATTCAGCCAAAGTCTCTTTTAGTGGCGAAATATTTCGCCCTTGAGCGACAAATGCCGAGACTTTATCAGAGAGTTGTGCAAGGATAGTTTCTGCTTCGGATTTGCTCGAAAATTCAGCAAAAACGCAAGATCCTGTCCCCGTCAATCTTGACGGCGCGTATTGTAGCAGCCATGAAAGTTGCTTATCAACCTCTGGGTAGAGCATTCGTACAATTTTTTCGCAATCGTTTACGCTTGGCGTGTTCAAAAGCGTTTCTAAATCGCGTTTTGGCGTGTTTCGAGTCAAATCCGGATGTCCGAATATGTCGGCGGTTGCAATAGAAACATTTGGACGAACAACTAAATACCATTTCTCATCTGGATGAGCAGGAGAAAGTTTCTCACCAACGCCTTCAGCAAATGCGGCAAAACCACGCACAAATACAGACACATCTGCACCAAGTGCAAGACCGATTTCGGCTAATTCATCATCACTAAGATGGGTTTGCCATAGGTAATTGAGTGCAACCAAAGTAGTTGCTGCGTTGGATGAGCCGCCGCCAATGCCACCGCCCATAGGTAAGATCTTATGAAGATCGATATGTGCCCCATAAGAGCATTTCGCATAACGTTGAAGTGCGGTCGCCGCTTTCCAGATCAAATTGTCTTGCAGAGGAACACCTTCGATCTCTGGCGAAATCGTGATCTCACCTGAATCGTTCGCTTGAATGGTTAGTTCATCGCCGTGATCGACGAACTGGAATAGAGTTTGTAACTCGTGGTAACCGTTTTCGGTCCGACCATTGATATAAAGAAAGAGATTCAATTTCGCTGGTGATGGCCAACGGGTTGAAAGATCGATCATTGGGTGATGTTCCATTTTGTGATCACTAAATTAATTTTTACGTCAGACGTACTTAGTTTTAGCTTGTTTGGGAGAGGTAACGTCTGGTTATGCCACTCAATATCACCGTAACGCTGGTAAGCAATATTCCAGTCGTTCAAACCGATCTGTTTGTCCAGTGCTTGGAGAGTATTGGTCGGTGATAGTTGGAAAGAGTCGGCATCTGTTGGTAAGCCAAGTAGCCAATCAGGTAAATGGTCAACTGGCATCATTAAGCCGGTTAATCGGTAAATCAGTTGGTTAGCATCACGAGCGGAGAGTACTTGGTCATCATAGGTTTCGACGGTTGCGCCTTGTGGCGTAATAGTGAGCTTTAATGCGGTTTGACCAAGTAAGGTCGTTAAGCGTAACTGGCTTAATGACGAAGAGTGCTTCCAGAAGAAATTCAGGCTTTGTCTTTGATCGGGACCAATGTAGCCAAGTTTACCTGTGGCTTGAAAATTTTTAATGGTTTCAAGTCGCTGCTCGTGTGCCTGCCACTCTACGCTGGTGACACTTTCAGGAACAGAACTACAACCTGCGAGAACAATGCTCGACATGAGCAAGATGAGAAAGGAGCGTAAGGTCATGTTTGATGGCTTATTAATCAGTTTCATCGGTAATCGCTCACAACTATAGCATTGAAAAGCCGAGTGAAGGAAAACAAATCCGGCTTACCCTTTCAATAAATGCGTGCTTACAGTAAAATTCTGAACCTATTTTATAACCGATCTCAGAGATACCACGTTAGATGTCCTTGCTTGCTATTGGAATCAATCACAATACAGCGTCTGTTGACTTGCGAGAGAAAGTGGCGTTCGGACCCGATAAATTGGGACCAGCACTTGAGCAACTCAGAGACCATGAAGCCGTCAATGGCAGTGTGATTGTTTCTACCTGTAACCGTACCGAAGTGTACTGCGACGTGAAGCAAGGAGCGCGAAATAAGCTTATCGACTGGTTAGCCCAGTTCCATCAAGTTAGTCAAGAAGACTTGATGCCGAGCCTTTATGTCCATGAAGAGCAAGCGGCGATTAAGCACTTGATGCGTGTTTCTTGCGGCCTTGATTCACTGGTACTAGGTGAGCCTCAGATTTTGGGTCAGGTAAAACAAGCGTTTTCTGATTCCCGAGATCATCAGGCGGTGGATGCGTCGATTGATAAGTTGTTCCAAAAGACTTTCTCAGTCGCAAAACGTGTTCGAACAGAAACTGATATTGGTGGTAACGCCGTGTCGGTGGCTTATGCTGCCTGTACATTGGCGAAACACATCTTTGAATCACTGTCTGACTCAACCGTACTGTTGGTTGGTGCAGGTGAAACCATCGAATTGGTGGCAAAACACTTAGCGTCGAACGGCTGTACTAAGATGATTGTTGCAAACCGAACTCGAGAGCGAGCTCTTGGTCTAGCAGAGCAATTTGGAGCAGAAGTGATCAGCTTGAATGAAATTCCTGACCATTTACCAAGAGCAGACATCGTCATCAGCTCAACGGCGAGTCCTCTACCTATCATTGGTAAAGGCATGGTTGAGACCGCGTTGAAGAAACGTCGTCATCAACCGATGTTATTGGTCGATATCGCAGTACCTCGCGATGTGGAAGCTCAGGTTGGGGAATTGAGTGACGCTTACTTGTACTCGGTGGATGACTTACAGTCGATCATTGATAGCAACATCGAACAACGTAAAGTAGAAGCCATTCAAGCAGAAGCGATCGTTAGCGAAGAAAGCGCGGCATTTATGACGTGGCTGCGTTCACTTCAAGCTGTGGATAGCATTCGTGATTATCGCAAATCGGCCAACGAAATTCGTGAAGACTTACTAAGTAAAAGCCTACAATCATTGGCAACCGGTGCAGACCCAGAGAAAGTGCTGCGCGAACTTAGTAATAAACTCACCAACAAACTGATTCACGCTCCAACTCGCGCGCTGCAAAGTGCGGCAGAGCAGGGCGAACCAGCAAAATTAACGGTTATCCGCCAGACCCTTGGTTTGGATGATCTGTAACTCACGCTTTTTATTAAGAAAACGACACTATGAAAGCCTCTATTCTGACTAAGCTAGAAACGCTAGTAGAACGTTACGAAGAAGTTCAACATCTTCTTGGTGATCCTGATGTAATTGGAAATCAGGATAAATTCCGCGCTCTATCAAAAGAGTACTCTCAGCTAGAAGAAGTTACTAAGTGCTTCCAAGCGTATCAACAAGCGCAAGACGATCTTGTCGCTGCTGAAGATATGGCGAACGAAGACGACGAAGAAATGCGTGAAATGGCGCAGGAAGAAATCAAAGAAGCAAAAGAAACGATTGAGCGTCTAACTGATGAGCTACAAATTCTTCTTCTTCCAAAAGATCCAAACGATGACCGTAACTGTTTCCTAGAAATCCGTGCAGGTGCGGGTGGTGACGAAGCAGGTATCTTCGCTGGTGACCTGTTCCGTATGTACAGCAAGTACGCAGAAAAGCGTGGTTGGCGTATCGAGGTGATGTCTTCAAACGAAGCTGAACACGGTGGTTACAAAGAGATGATCGCGAAAGTGAGCGGTGACGGCGCATACGGCGTGCTGAAGTTTGAGTCAGGCGGTCACCGTGTACAACGTGTACCAGCGACCGAATCTCAAGGTCGTGTTCATACTTCTGCGTGTACCGTAGCGGTTATGGCGGAAATCCCAGAAGCGGATCTGCCAGAAATCAAGGCAGCAGACCTAAAAATCGATACATTCCGTGCATCTGGCGCGGGTGGTCAGCACGTTAACACCACGGATTCTGCAATCCGTATTACCCACTTACCAACTGGTACAGTAGTAGAGTGTCAAGACGAGCGTTCACAGCATAAGAACAAAGCAAAAGCGATGGCAGTACTTGCTGCTCGCATCGTTCAAGCAGAAGAAGAACGTCGTGCAGCAGAAGTTTCTGATACACGTCGTAACCTATTAGGTTCTGGTGACCGTAGTGACCGTATCCGTACTTACAACTACCCACAAGGTCGAGTTTCTGACCACCGCATCAACCTAACCATCTACCGTTTGAACGAAGTGATGGAAGGTGACCTGCAAAGTTTGATTGATCCTGTGGTTCAAGAGCACCAAGCAGACCAACTTGCGGCGCTCGCAGAGAACAACTAATCGATGAGCCAAGTTCAATCTATTGAGCAAGCGCTGAAAAGTGCGACGGCAATATTGACTGAAGGCGGCAAAGAGTCGCCTTCTCTCGATGCAGCCGTACTTCTTTGCCATGTCCTTGGCAAACCAAGAACCTATCTTCTGACTTGGCCTGAAAAAGCATTGGACCCCGAGCAACAAGCTCAGTTTGATGCGTTATTGGCTCGTCGTATCACGGGTGAGCCTGTGGCTTACATTATCGGTGAACGCGAGTTTTGGTCTTTACCTCTTAAAGTCTCTCCATCCACATTAATTCCAAGACCGGACACGGAACGTTTGGTTGAAGTTGCATTGGATAAAACTTACGAGCAGACAGGACCAATCCTTGATTTAGGCACTGGCACTGGGGCGATTGCATTGGCATTGGCGTCTGAGTTACCCAAGCGTCAAGTGGTGGGGGTTGACCTTAAACATGAAGCGAAAGAGCTCGCAGAGTACAACGCATCGCAGTTAAACATCAAAAATGTGACGTTTGATCAAGGTAGTTGGTTCGAACCTATTGCCAGCGGAACAAAGTTTGCTTTAATTGTCTCCAACCCACCGTATATCGACGAAAAAGATCCACATCTTGCGGAAGGTGATGTGCGTTTTGAGCCAAAATCGGCACTCGTTGCGGATGAGAATGGCTTGGCGGATATTCGCCATATCTCTGATCTTGCTCGTCAATATTTGGAAGAAGATGGGTGGCTCGCGTTTGAACATGGTTATGACCAAGGCGAAGCTGTTCGTGAGATCATGACTCATTTTGGTTTTGAACAAGTAGTCACGGAAAAAGACTACGGCGGCAACGACCGAGTGACACTTGGTTGTTACAAGCCTTCATAATAACGAGCAAGTCAGCAGTAACTTATAAAAGAGAAATGAAATGTACGTAGCTCTAAAACACATTCACTTAGTAACGATCGCATTGAGCGCGACGCTACTATCGATCCGATTCGTATTGTTGATGATGGATTCTCCTAAGCGCAACAACCGATTCCTAAAAGTTTTCCCACATATTGTTGATACCGCGTTACTCCTTTCCGGTATTGGTTTGATCATGGTGACAGGCTTTATTCCATTTACGGATGCAGCGCCTTGGTTAACTAACAAGATCACTTGTGTGCTTGCGTACATTGCTCTTGGTTTCTTTGCTTTAAAGATGGCAAAGAACAAGCTGCTGAGAATTTTCGCCTTCTTTGGTGCTCTAGGCTGGCTAGTGATGGCCGCTAATATTGCCGTATCTAAAAATCCAAACTTATTTGGGTAATCTTCATGCTTGAGTTTTTTGACGAAGATTTTGACAACATGGCGTTGGTGGAAGGCGCGTTAGAACTGAACCACTCCATCAATCCAGACACTAATGTGCATTGGGCAAAGCAAGAATTAGAACGTCTTTATAAAGAAGCGGAAGCTATTCTGGTTCACGAGACGGACGAAGAACAACGTTTTGATTCGTTTCTCCGTTTGTTCTTTTATGAATGGGGCTTTAAAGGCGACGATCAAGAGTACTTTATCTCTGACAATAGCTTCATTGATAAAGTGTTGGAGCGTAAAAAAGGCATTCCCGTTAGTTTGGGGGCGGTCCTACTTTACTTGGGGAACCGACTTGGTTTTCCGATGAAAGGCGTGACCTTTCCGACGCAATTTTTGATCAAAGTAGATTGGATGCACAAAACGCCGGACTACATTAATCCATTTAACGGTGAATACGTCGGTGAGAAAATCCTTCAAGCTTGGCTGATTGGTCAAGAAGGTCCACTTGCAACCTTGAAGCCTGAGCACTTTGAAGAAGCGGATAACCCAACAGTAATAGGTCGTTGGTTGGCATTAATTAAAAGTGCGATGTTGCGTGAAGAGCGTTATACGTTAGCACTACGGTGCACCAACCTTGCGCTGACTTTCGTACCGGACGACCCATACGAGATTCGTGACCGAGGCTTTATCTTCCAACAATTGGAGTGCCATCAGGTAGCGGTTTCAGATTTTCAGTACTTTATTGACCAGTGCCCAGACGATCCGGCATCAGAGCTACTAAAATCACAAGTTAACGCGATGAGCGAAAAGCACGTTACGCTTCACTAAATTTTATCGGCATGCTGAAAGCGGCGTGTTGAAGACAGACAAAAGAGAATCAAAATGGAACAGAAAATCGTTAATATTGGCGACATTCAGGTTGCTAACGACAAGCCATTCACCCTATTTGCAGGTATGAACGTTCTTGAGTCTCGTGATCTTGCTATGCAGATCTGTGAGCACTACGTAAAAGTAACCGACAAACTTGGCATCCCATACGTGTTCAAGGCATCGTTCGATAAAGCAAACCGCAGTTCTGTTCATTCATACCGTGGTCCTGGTCTGGAAGAAGGCATGAAAATCTTCCAAGAGCTGAAAGACACGTTTGGCGTGAAGATCATCACTGATGTTCACACTGAGGAACAAGCTCAACCTGTCGCTGATGTGGTTGATGTTATCCAACTTCCTGCATTCCTAGCTCGTCAAACTGACCTTGTAGAAGCAATGGCGAAAACAGGCGCGGTGATCAACGTTAAAAAACCTCAGTTCATGAGCCCTGGTCAAGTAGGTAACATCGTTGAGAAGTTTGCTGAGTGTGGTAACGAAAACATCATTTTATGTGAGCGCGGCTCTTGCCATGGTTACGACAACCTAGTGGTTGATATGCTTGGTTTTGGTGTCATGAAGAACGCATCAAAAGGCAGCCCAATCATTTTTGACGTAACGCACTCGCTACAAATGCGCGATCCGTCGGGCGCGGCATCTGGTGGTCGTCGTGAGCAAACCGTTGAACTTGCGAAAGCGGGCCTAGCAACAGGCATCGCAGGTTTGTTTATTGAAGCGCACCCGAACCCAGATCAAGCTCGCTGTGATGGTCCGTCTGCACTGCCTCTAGATAAACTTGAGCCATTCCTAGCGCAAATGAAGTCACTAGATGACCTAATTAAGAGCTTCGACAGCATCGATATCAAATAATCAGTTTACTGAATGTTTGTGGGAAATGGTCAGCCAATGTGCTGACCATTTTTGTATTGGCATATTCATTCTGCCAAATTATTCTTTTCTCGCTTCTCGCTTCTCGCTTCTCGCTTCTCGCTTCTCGCTTCTCGCTTCTCGCTTCTCGCTTCTCGCTTCTCGCTTACCAATTGCATTGAAATGCCTGCCAATGTCACAGCAAAACGATTGCCTGTGAATGGGTCTATAATCTGTTGAAACGTAGCGTCAGAGTTGCAGTTGTTAAAATAGTCATTAGTGATCCATGCATCATAATTATGAAATCAATATGTTAGCGTGCAATTCTTCCTATAAACTACGTCAAGTTTTAGCGCTCTTAATTATATGGACGGAGCTCCTTTAAAGGGTTAAGAGCGTCTGCAGTGGACCCCAGACGATAAAAAGGTAAAACAATGAAGCAACGCCTGATTGTAAAAACCGCTTTGAGCGCGGCGATTCTGGCAACTCTTGCCGGATGTGCAACGCAACCAGCACATGAATGGAATGAAGATACAACATACAAACTGACTGTACTGCACACGAACGACCACCACGGTCGCTTCTGGCAAAACAAATACGGTGAGTATGGTATGGCAGCTCGCAAGACATTGATCGACGAGCTACGTACAGAAATTCAAGCAGAGGGTGGCAGCGTTCTTCTACTGTCAGGCGGCGATATCAATACAGGTGTTCCTGAATCAGATCTGCAAGATGCGGAACCAGATTTCAAAGGCATGAGCAAAATTGGTTACGACGCGATGGCGTTGGGTAACCATGAGTTCGATAACCCACTTGACGTGCTATTCAAGCAGCAAGAATGGGCTAACTTCCCAATGCTGTCTGCGAACATTTACGATAAGGAAACCGGTGAGCGCTTGTTCCAACCTTACGCAATGTTCAATAAGCAAGGCATCAAGATTGCCGTGATCGGTCTAACGACAGAAGACACAGCAAAACTAGGTAACCCAGAGTACATTGGTCAAGTTGACTTCCGTGATCCGAAAGAAGAAGCGAAGAAGCTGATCGCTGAGCTAAAAGAAACTGAGAAGCCAGACCTTATCTTTGCAGTGACACATATGGGTCACTACGAAAACGGCAACCGTGGTGTGAACGCTCCGGGTGATGTTGCGTTGGCTCGCTACCTAAATGAAGGTGATTTGGACATGATTGTGGGTGGTCACTCACAAGAGCCTGTATGTATGGAAGGTCCAAACGTTATTAAGAAGAACTTCAAGCCGGGTGAAGAGTGTAAACCAGATGAGCAAAACGGCACTTACATCGTACAAGCGTACGAGTGGGGTAAGTACGTTGGTCGAGCTGATTACGAATTCCGCAACGGCGAATTGTCTATGGTGAGCTACGATCTGATCCCTGTGAACCTGAAGAAGAAGATCAAAGTTGATGGTAAATCTCAACGCGTGCTTATCCAAGATGAGATCGCGCAAGATGAAGCTATGCTTGATTTCCTACGTCCTTACCAAGAAAAAGGTCAAGGCAAGCTAAACGTTAAGATTGCAGAATCCAATGGCAAACTGGAAGGTGATCGTAATGTGGTACGTTTCCAACAAACGAACCTTGGTCGTCTGATCGCAACAGCACACATGGAGCGTGCGAAAGCAGACTTCGCTGTAATGAACTCAGGTGGTGTTCGTGATTCAATTGAAGCGGGTGACATCACGTACAAAGATGTGCTGACCGTTCAACCATTTGGCAACATGGTTTCTTACGTAGATATGTCTGGTAAAGAAGTACTAGACTACCTAAATGTTGTTGCAACGAAACCTGTTGATTCTGGCGCTTACGCTCAGTTCGCTGGTATTTCAATGACTGTTGAGAATGGCAAAGTAGCAAATGTATTTATCGGTGGCAAACAGCTTCGACTTGATGGTGAGTACCGCTTTACTGTACCAAGTTACAACGCTTCAGGCGGTGACGGTTACCCGAAAGTTAACACTCACCCAGGTTACGTAAATACAGGCTTTACGGATGCTGAAGTACTGAAAGAGTACCTAGAGTCACACAGCCCAATTGACGTAAACGAATACGCGCCTTCAGGTGAGATGGTTTACAAGTAAAAAGCGATTGACTCAAAGTCGCTGATACCATTAACTTAAAGCGCTGCTCCTCACTAGGGGCAGCGTTTTTTGTTTTATAAGGAGAATCTTGATGACTCCGGCCATTAATCTTGCGAAAAAGAAAAAAGTTTCACACACCATTCACCAATATGAGCATGATCCAAGAGCAGACAGCTACGGATTAGAAGCAGCAGAAGTATTGGGACAAGATCCAAAGAAAGTATTTAAGACTTTGCTGTTTTGCTTAAACGGCGAGCCTAAGAACCTTGCCGTTGCGATCATTCCTGTCGATCAAAAATTGAACCTAAAATTGGCGGCGAAAGCTGCGAAAGGTAAGAAAGCGGACATGGCAGATCCTGAAATCGCTCAAAAGACCACAGGTTATGTTGTGGGTGGAATCAGCCCATTGGGGCAGAAGAAAGCGCTGCCTACTTTTCTGCATGAAAGTGCAACACAGCAAGAGACGATCTGTGTGAGCGCAGGTAAGCGTGGTTTAGAAATTGAATTGGCACCCAAAGATTTGTTGAGTCTAACACGTGGTCAATTTGCTCCTCTTTGTCTGTAAATACATGACCAATAAAAAGGACGCTGATGAGCGTCCTTTTTTGATCTTGTGATGGAGCGAATGGTTACTTCTTCAGGCTCAACGTGCCGCCTGTGCGTTTCGTTGGTTTGCTTGGCTTCGCTGCATTTGGATTCATGTAATGCTGCTTAGGCTTGCTCGGTGATTGAGGTTTATTGTGATCACCTTGAGGCTTACTGCGTTCACCTTGTGGTTTCGCTTTGTAGTGCTCTTTTGCAGGGCGTGCATTCTCATCATCACGTTGGCGACGTTTTTGCTGACCTTTTTTAGAATTTGGCGCATGGCGGAATTCATCCGCGTTGTTACCACGGAAGGTACGTGTTTTTTGGTTACGACGTGCCGTTGAACCTTGGTTTTCTTCGCGGCTATCAAATAGTTTGGCATCGGTCGCTTTACGAATGTTACGACCTTTAGAATCTGTCTTTGACGCTTCCTCTGTGCCCACTGAACCTTCACACATTGCTAGGATCTCTGCCACTTCATCGTCACTCAGGTAACGCCATTTACCATTTGGAATGCCATCAAGTGAGATGTTCATGATGCGTACGCGACGCAGTTTAAATACTTCGTAGCCGAGCGCTTCACACATACGACGGATTTGACGGTTCAAACCTTGCGTTAACACGATGCGGAAAGAGAATTTGGTTTCTTTTGTTACCTGACAAGGTAGCGTGACTGTATCGAGGATTTTCACACCGCTCGACATCTGTTTTAGGAATTCGCCAGTAATAGGCTTATCAACACGCACCACGTATTCTTTTTCGTGGTTGTTACCTGCACGCAGAATCTTATTTACGATATCACCATCGTTAGTCAGAAAGATCAAACCATCTGAAGGCTTATCCAGACGACCGATAGGGAAGATACGCTTTTTATGACCGATGAAATCAACGATGTTGCCCGGGATGTCGCGTTCAGTTGTACAGGTGATGCCCGTTGGTTTGTTCAACGCGATATAAATCGGTTTTTCTTTTGCTGCAACAGGGTTGCCATCGACACAAACGTCATCGCCTGGAAGTACTTTTGTTCCCATTTCTGGTTGTTGACCATTAATGGTGACACGACCTTGCTCGATAAGACGGTCGGCTTCACGACGTGAGCAGAAGCCCGTTTCGCTGATGTATTTGTTTAAGCGTTTTGCGTTGTCTTGTGACATGTTGATCTCCTAACGTTTCACAACGGCGGTTAATAAAGGTTGTCTTGCCGCAGTTAATTGCAGCAAGACAAGATAAGGTCGGGCATTCTAGCACCGAGATTCGAGTTAGCCTAAACGTTTTTGATGACGTTCACGCGTCTCCATTTTCTTTTCAGCACTCTTTCTTAATAGAACGTAAACGGCGCCGCTGCCACCGTGGAATCGTTGTGCACTATGTACGCATTGCACTTCACGGATCTGTTGTAACCAACTGCTGACGAAACTTTTCATTAATGCTGGTGGATTAGAGCGCTCGCCACGACCATGTACGATCACGACGGTACGGATATCCATCTCAATACATTGCTTGAGGAATTTGACTACTTCGTCACGTGCTTCTTTCAGTGTCTTACGGTGCAGATCAAGTCGAGCTTGAATTGGGTATTTACCAAGGCGTAGTTTGCGGTATACACCATCTTGTACACCATCCCGTTTGAACTCGATAAAGTCATCGGGTTTGAGCATTTCTGCATGGTCAATCGACAGGTACTCTGGGTCGTCTTCAGTAAGCCAAATTGCGGCTTCGCGTTTCGCCATCTGAGCGTCCGTCACTTGGTGCACTTTTTTGTGCTCTGCAGTATCGTGGTCGATAGGCTTTACGTCGCCCATCATCTGTTGAAACAGATCAAAATCGTCGTCTTGAGACATAACGGCAATCTCATAAAGAACAGGGTAGGAATAGTAAGATTATATCAATGAGTAGTGCATTGAGATCAAATAAAAAACCGGAGCAGGCAAGTAACCAACTCCGGTGCAAAGCGTTTCTAGAGCTAAGCGAGATCTAGTGAGGAGATTTGTCGTTCATAATCTTGTAAATGAAGAAACCGCCGTAAAACAACATCAGACCAATTGCCCCAAAGATTACTATCATTGACGATAGTCCCACCGCATTACCAAATAGGAGATCAAGCCAAAAGTCCATACGTTTCCTCCAAGATATTTCCGACATTGATAACGTTAATGGGTGGTGTTTTTTTGCACACTGATCTGGATCAATTATGTTGCCAAGGTTAATAAACTGTGTTTTATTGTGGGTTCTTAGTCACATTTCACGTGCTAGTGTTCAGTAAATCGTCAAACGAATTAAGACATTACGTTTTTTTGTAAAAAGCGCTTGCGTCTAACTAAAGAATCCGTAATATACGCATCCGTTGACGGGGATAAGTCCTCAGTTAAACATCTCGGTGAATAGCGCAGCTTGGTAGCGCATCTGGTTTGGGACCAGAGGGTCGGGGGTTCGAATCCCTCTTCACCGACCACTTTCAGAAAGCCTGCTCAATGAGCAGGCTTTCGTCGTTTCAGCGGTCGCAAATTTGGCTTTGATAGTAGTGAACCAAATGGGGTTCGCCTGAAGTTAGAATATGGCTCTTTACCGACCGTATTAGAGAAAGCCGTAGCAGAAATGCTACGGCTTTTTTGCGTTTTACGGCTTTTTGAATCGAGAACGCTTCGCTTCGGGAACAGACTCTGCTCTTCGAGATGCGAGAGAAGGAACGCTTTGAGGCAAATCAGCTTTCATCAACTGGTAAATGAAAACGTAAGAGATCCCCAACTCGCTCGTCCCTCGCTCTTGAGGATGACGAATAAAAAGCACTGAATTCAAAGGCGTCATTCCCGAAAGCGACGAAGGAGCGCAGTCGGGAATCTCTCTATTGTTCTGAGTGATATGATAAAACTGCGCTTCTCGCTAGTTCACATCACAACTAATGTCTTTAATCGGAGTTTCGGACGTCGTGAAACAAACGTAAGCCGTTTTTGGATGGTTTGGACCGATTTTAATGTACCCAGCTTTTAGCTCATCTTCATCAAAAGTAGCGGAATGAGACTGACCAGTTTTGCCATCAAAGTAAGTAGCTTCAAAGTTCTGGTTCATCATATGAGCGACGCGGTTACGAGTATGGGCGGTTGAAAAAGTGATGTTTGCACAACGCATCATAGGCTTTTGGTTAATGAGAAACTGTCCACTTTCTTTATCCAAAACACCGCCTTTTGTATCCGGCGTAATATCAATAGGTTGGAAGTCTTCAATCGTACAAGACGATTTTGCATGGGCAAGCGATGGCAATAGTAGCGCGCTAGCAAGGCATAATAATGAGGCTTTGAACGTCATAAAGGCTCTTATCAAATTTGAAGTTGTTTAAGGATTGACTCGATAGTATCCAATAGGTGATCGTATTTGTCAGCGTGATGTAAGCGTCATTTGCCTACAAATACAACACGATAAGTAGATGTAAGCATACCAGCAAATGGAGCTATCTTCTTTATCCAATATCGCAGTCTGCTTTGTGAGTTTTTGCTAGTGGTTTGACAGTGAAACCGCGTTTTTCTAATAGTTCGATTACATTGTCTTTACCTACTAGATGTAAGCTGCCTACCACCACGGTGTATTTACCGGATTTTTTCGGTAGTACACTACCTGTATCGAGTTTCTGAGCCCAGTCGCGATTACGGGAATAGAGAAAGGCTTCATTGAACTCATCACTGGATTGTTCACTCGCTGATGCTGCTTCAAGTGAGCTACCATCGCCGCTCTTCCAACTGTCGATTAAGCATTGTACCAGTTTGTCGCCACCGTCATATTCTTCAATAGAAGAGAGCAAAAAATCTTTACCGCCATCTTTTTGTCCCGCAATTAAGTCCAATTGGAATTGCACATTCTCCAAAGCAAGTACTGGTACTTTTTGTTGGTCAGCTAAGTTAATGAGGTGCATGTCGACACCTTGATCAGACTCGTAACCAAGTTTGTTTACCAACATTAACTGGATTGTCAAAGCCGCAGACCATGGCGGTGCATTGAGCAACTGTGCTTCTTGTAGACCTAGGTCATTGGCTATTTCAGCAAGATGTTTGCGCTGTGTTTTATCTAAAACATCTCTAGCGTGAAGCGAGGTTTCCGGGTAAGTCACCCCTTCTGTATTTCGAATGTCTGCTTCGATGATTAAACCATCACTGTTTGTCAGGAACCGAGTCACAGCTTCTGGTAATGGATACATGCTTTTATCGCCGACATGTACAGACCCGATAATCATGTATTCCGTCTCGCCCTTCTTTGCCAGCCAGTGTTGTGGTTCGGCTTGAACAGAATAAGAAGTAAAAAAGACGATCAGAGATGACATCACGGACAAGAGTCGAAACATATTTTGCTCCTCGAATTCAATAGGCACTTTATCTATAACATGGTTCGGCAAAATCGTCATTTTTTAAAAAATTGACGAGTTTTAACGGCTAGGAAATGAGAGGTAATTCACGAAAGTGTTTCAATTGAGTTTGTTGTTAATGGTTCACTTAATAACCAATAGTGATCAGAATCCTACAAAATCAGTCGAAACCCATCGATATTCGTGATTGAGATCGCAACAAACTCGTCAAAAAAAGTTAGCCGCTTTTAACGTCAAGTTTAACTTGTTGAAATTATTATGTTTATATTTTTGAATGCTTGGCTTAATTTGAGCCAGATCACTTCTTAGTTTTATTAATTTTACGCTTAGAAATAACTGCTTGTATGTTGAATGCAACTGTTAAGCGCCTCGCATTTAGGTGCTCACCATTTTTAATAAATGTCGTTTTGAACCACTGACTTTTTGGGGAAAGTAAGATGTTGAAACATAGTCTGATTGCTGCTTCTGTTATCGCTACATTGGCAGGCTGCTCTTCACTACAGAGCTCTGAGCAACAAGTTGTAAACTCACTGGCTGATAACCTTGATATCCAATATGAAGTGTTAACTAATCATGGTGCTAACGAAGGTCTTGCGTGCCAAGATATGGGCGCAGAATGGGCTTCCTGTAACAAAGTAAACATGACGCTTGTTAACCAAGGTGAAGCTGTTGACTCAAAAGATTGGGCTATTTACTTCCACAGCATTCGTCTGATTCTGGATGTTGACAACGAGCAGTTCAAAATCTCTCGTGTAACGGGTGACCTACATAAGCTAGAACCAACAGATAAGTTTGACGGCTTCGCTGCCGGTGAAGAGGTTGTTCTTCCATTGGTTGGTGAATACTGGCAACTATTTGAAACTGACTTCATGCCAGGTGCATTCGTTTCTGCTCCAAACGCAGAACCTAAGATGATTGCTTCTCTAAATACTGAAGATGTTGCGTCTTTTGTGACGGGTCTTGAAGGTAATAACCTAAAACGTACACCAGACGACAACAATGTATTTGCAAACGCTGTGTCTCGTTTTGAGAAAAACGAAGACCTAGCAACACAAGACGTATCAACCACGTTACTACCAACACCAATGCACGTTGAAGCGGGTAAAGGCAAAGTAGATATCGCGGATGGTATTGCGCTGCCTAAAGACGCATTCGATGCGACTCAGTTTGCAGCGATTCAAGATCGTGCAGAAGTGGTAGGTGTGGACGTTCGTGGTGATCTTCCTGTAAGCATCACTGTTGTTCCTGCTGACTTCACCGGTGAATTAGCAAAATCTGGTGCTTACGAAATGAGCATCAAAGGCGACGGTATTGTGATTAAAGCGTTCGACCAAGCAGGCGCTTTCTACGCAGTACAATCTATCTTTGGCCTGGTAGATAGCCAAAATGCTGATTCTCTACCACAACTGTCTATTAAAGATGCGCCTCGTTTTGATTACCGTGGTGTGATGGTGGATGTGGCTCGTAACTTCCACTCTAAGGACGCAATCCTTGCAACGCTAGACCAAATGGCAGCGTACAAGATGAACAAACTTCACCTTCACCTAACCGATGATGAAGGCTGGCGTTTAGAAATCCCGGGTCTGCCTGAGCTGACAGAAGTGGGTGCTAACCGTTGTTTCGATACACAAGAGAAAAGCTGTTTACTGCCTCAGCTTGGCTCTGGTCCAACGACAGACAACTTTGGCTCTGGCTACTTCAGCAAAGCAGACTACGTGGAAATCTTGAAATACGCGAAAGCACGTAACATTGAAGTGATTCCAGAAATCGATATGCCAGCTCACGCTCGTGCAGCAGTAGTATCAATGGAAGCTCGTTACGACCGCCTAATGGAAGAAGGTAAAGAAGCTGAAGCGAACGAATACCGTCTGATGGATCCTCAAGATACATCAAACGTAACGACGGTTCAGTTCTACAATAAGCAAAGCTTCATCAACCCATGTATGGAATCTTCAACTCGCTTTGTTGATAAGGTGATTTCAGAAGTGGCAGCAATGCACCAAGAAGCTGGCGCTCCACTAACAACTTGGCACTTCGGTGGTGACGAAGCGAAGAACATCAAGCTAGGTGCTGGTTTCCAAGACGTTAACGCAGAAGATAAAGTAAGCTGGAAAGGCACGATTGACCTGTCTAAACAAGACAAGCCGTTTGCACAGTCTCCACAATGTCAGACGCTAATCACAGATGGCACAGTCAGTGACTTTGCTCACCTACCAAGCCACTTCGCGGAAGAAGTGTCGAAGATTGTTGCTGAGAAAGGCATTCCAAACTTCCAAGCTTGGCAAGATGGTTTGAAATACAGTGACGGCGAAAAAGCGTTCGCTACAGAAAATACTCGCGTAAACTTCTGGGACGTTCTTTACTGGGGCGGTACTTCGTCAGTGTACGAGTGGTCTAAGAAAGGTTACGACGTGATTGTTTCTAACCCAGATTACGTGTACATGGATATGCCATACGAAGTTGACCCGAAAGAGCGTGGTTACTACTGGGCAACACGTGCAACGGATACTCGTAAGATGTTTGGCTTTGCACCAGAGAACATGCCTCAAAACGCAGAAACTTCTGTAGATCGCGATGGCAATGGCTTTACTGGTAAAGGTGAAATCGAAGCGAAACCTTTCTACGGTCTATCTGCACAACTTTGGTCTGAGACAGTACGTAACGACGAGCAATACGAGTACATGGTATTCCCTCGCGTCCTCGCTGCTGCTGAGCGTGCATGGCACCGTGCTGACTGGGAAAACGACTACAAAGTTGGTGTTGAGTACTCGCAAAACTCTAATCTAGTTGATAAAGCATCGCTAAACCAAGACTACAACCGCTTTGCGAACGTACTTGGTCAACGTGAACTGGCTAAGCTAGAAAAATCAGGTATCGACTACCGCCTACCAGTACCAGGTGCAAAAGTAGAAGATGGTAAGCTAGCAATGAACGTTCAGTTCCCTGGCGTAACGCTTCAATACTCTCTGGATGGTGAGAACTGGTTGACTTATGCAGACAACGCTCGTCCAAATGTAACTGGTGAAGTCTTCATCCGCTCGGTATCTGCGACAGGTGAGAAGGTAAGCCGTATCACTAGCGTGAAATAATAGCGCTCAGTATTCACTAAAATCATAGTTCCTTACTCAAAGCCCTCAACTTATGTTGGGGGCTTTGTTTATTTTTCTTCGGAAAATAAGCGTGATCAATGTCTAATTATTTTTTATTGATAATTAAGTTTCTAATTTAGGGTGTCTGTCATAGTGTGATCTGGATGTGTATTTAACTGTCAAATAAAAGGGGAGATATGCCTTACTTCACACTTTATTTTTTTGACGAATTTTTAGTTTTTATATCAAGCCACTGTATTTAATAAACTTTTTTTATTTTCGAAAATCGCGATTTGAATTTGATCACTGTTTTAAACGATTTATTTTTCAATGCGAATTAAATTGCGCAGTATTGCCGTCGCCAGGGAGGCACATCCCAAAGTATGTGATGAGAGGCAAGTGATAGCCAAAAAACTCGTCGCATAACGTGAACAAATAAAGGCAGTAATTATGAAAAACGTTTTAGCACTAAGTGCACTTTCTCTTGTTTTCGCTTCAAGCGCTTTCGCGGGTTCATCTTATGTAACTGGTAACATCCAATTCCACGATGACGGTCGAATTCACGGTTCAGACATGACATCTACGCTAGAAGCGGGTCATACGTTTGATAACCAATTCGGCGGTCTTACGGTTTACACTGAGTTTGATGGTATTCAGCTAGGCAAACTGGAAACTGAAAATGGCGGCGCAGGCAACACAACGCCAGCCATCACTGTAGGTGGTGAGCAATCTTTCAACATCACTGATCATCTATGGGTTGCTGCGGGCTACCAACACCTATTCTCTGCGGGTGAGAGCATCCAGTACCGTCCACTTGTAAAGATCGGCTACAACTTTGATAACGGCATCTCATTGAGCAACCGTACTCGCGCGCACATCGATGCAACGTCTGCAGACGCGAAAACAGACTACCGTATGGATAACCGCATTGGTTACGTAATGAACGAAGATGTGACTTTGAGCTACAACAACGTTTACATGATTGAAGCAGAAACGATGGACCACGAGCTACGTGCAACATGGACTCGTAAGGGCGTTCAGCCTTACTTCGAGTTCCGTAGCCAAGCACACGGTGCGGAAAATGCGGCGGGTGATAGCCTAGTGAACAACGCATTCGTATTTGGTGCGTCTTACGGCTTCTAATTAAAGAGTTTTGTCTTAACTGTCCATTAAGAAAAAGCCCAGCGGTATGTCTCGCTGGGCTTTGTTTTTACTGGTCGTTGCCTTTGTGGAAGCGGTATTCGTAAACCTGACCTTTGTCGTTGTAGGCGTAGACGGCGTAACTGTCTTTTTTGTCGCCATACTCCATACCCGGTGATCCCATAGGCATGCCGGGTACCGCAAGGCCTTTTGCGTTGCGAGGTGGGTTTTCTAAAAAGGCTTTAATGTCGTCAGCAGGAATATGACCTTCAAATACGTAGCCATTAATTTCTGCGGTGTGGCACGAGTAAAGCTGTTCATTCTTGATGCCCAAGTCGCGTTTAACCGCGTTCATGTCATCGTGCAGCTTTTCTTCGACGGTAAAGCCGTTCTCTTCCATGTGTTTCGTCCATTCTCCACAGCAGCCACAGTATGGCGATTTGTGGTTGATGACATCAGCGGCTAATACGTTCGCCGATGTGACAGCAAGCATTGTAAAGGTCAATAGTTTCAACTTCATAATATCCTCTATAAGAAGTGTCGCTTACTTAATGGTAAACAGTCGTAGTCGATTTGCATTACTCACGACTGTGATTGAAGACAGTGCCATTGCTGCGCCAGCAACAACAGGACTGAGTAGGAATCCGAATGCTGGGTAGAGCACGCCAGCGGCGATTGGAATACCCAACGAGTTATAAACAAAGGCACCAAACAGGTTTTGTTTCATGTTCTTCAATGTTGCACGAGACAGTTCGATGGCATGAACAATTGCCATTGGTGATGTATTAAGAATCGTCATTTGTGAACTTTCGATCGCCACATCACTGCCGCTGCCCATTGCAACGCCGAGATCGGCGAGGGCGAGAGCGGGTGCGTCATTAATACCATCACCAATCATGGCGACGGTTTGTCCTTGTGATTGTAGTTGTTTTATATGTTGCGCTTTCTCATCTGGCATCACCTGAGCAATGACTTCATCAATGCCTAATTCGTTGCCGATGGCTGTCGCTACGTGTTGATTATCACCAGTGAGCATCACTGTGTTGATACCCTGTAATTTTAGTGCAGTGACTGCTTGTTTGGCATCAGATTTAATTGGATCAGCGATGGCAATTAAACCAATCAGTTCGTTGTTGAGGGAAATGGCAACCGGTGTCCATGCGTTGTTGGCGCAATCTTGAATGGCTTGATCCATCGCGGAAGTATCTACCTGCTCTGTTTGCATAAACTGCAATGAACCAATCAACAGTGGTTGTGCTTGGTAAGTTGCAAGAATGCCGCGACCGCGAATGTTTTCAAAAGCGTCCAACTCGATATCTTCAGCCGCATTTTCCTTAGCGTAATCACACACGGCTTTTGCTAATGGGTGCTCAGATTGACGCTCTGCTGCGTATGCTAATGCTAACAAGTGTTCTTGGCTGGTGGCGTGAGTAAATACTTGCTGCACACTGGGTTTGCCCTGAGTTAACGTACCTGTTTTGTCGAATACAACGGTGTCGACTTTGCTCGCCAATTGCAGTGCGTCTGCGTCTTTGATCAAGATACCCAGTTCTGCGGCTTTGCCCACGCCTACGGTGACCGACAATGGTGTTGCTAAGCCCAGAGCACAAGGACAGGCAATAATCAGTACAGTCGTCGTTACCACAAGCATGTAGCTGGCTTTAGGTTCTGGACCTACTGCGAACCAAACCAAAGCAGCAAGGATTGCGATACCGACAACCACAGGAACGAATACAGAAGAAATCTGATCCGCTAATTTGGCAATTGCTGGCTTACTGCTTTGTGCGGTGCGTACCATACGGATAATACGCGCTAGCATGGTATTTGCACCGATGCCGGTGGCTTCAATAATCAGAGCACCATCGGTATTTAGTGTGCCCGCAGACACTTGAGCCTCTTGCGCTTTTAACACGGGTACGGGTTCACCAGTTAGCATAGATTCATCAATGTATGATTCCCCCTGAATCACGATACCATCAACGGGCACTTTCTCACCCGGTTTGATGCGTAGCTTCATGCCCAACGTGATTTGCTCAACCGCAATTTGCTGATCGCCATTTTCAGTAATGACGGTGGCTTGCTGAGGTTGTAGGTTAATCAGAGCTTGCAATGAGCGTGTTGTATTTGCCTTTGCTTTTGCTTCTATATAGTGACCAAGAGAAATCAGACCGACGATCATCGCACTTGCTTCAAAGTAAACATGGCGAGAGGCGAGTGGGAACCAATCAGGAAAAATCACCACAAGCATTGAATAGAACCACGCGGCACCAGTACCTAGGGCAACTAAAGTGTCCATGGTGGCACGTTTGTGAGTGGCTGCTAACCATGCGTTAGTAAAGAAGTGCTTACCTGCTGTCGCCAGCAATAATAGACAGAGAATACCTATCGCACCCCAAACCATTTGATCACTGGCATCTCGGATAACCATGTTGCCACCAAATACCCCCCAGAGCATCAATGGTGCACCAACGACTAAGCCTGCGATAGCATCAAGTTTAAAGCGCTTTTGTTGAGCAAGTTGCTGTGCTGCTTGTTTTTCTTGTTGCGTTGCTGCGTCTTGAAGGATTTCTGCTTGATAGCCCGCTTGTTTTACCGACTCGATGATGGCTTGATGAAGCATTTCACTATCTTGGTTTGCAAATACTAACGCGCTCTGCTCTGCAAGATTGACCTGTGCTTTCTCTATGCCTTCGACATTAGTGAGTGCTTTCTCGACCGAAGATACACAGCTGGCACATGTCATGCCTTGAATCAGCATCTGTAGCTGAACATTGGCAGATTCGGGTTGGTTACGATCGAGATGCGCTTCTTTTATTGCGGGCGTTATTTGCTCTGTGACTTCTTCTTTAGCCTCGATAGTCTCGATGCTAGTGGTATAGCCCAATGTCGCAACGAGATCGATCACTTGCTGCTCAGAGAGTAGGGTTGTGATGTCAAGTTGTGTTGTAGAGGCTTGGAATGTAATGACGTCTTGATTTGATTCTAATAAAGAAGAGAGCTTTTTCACGCAGCCACCACAGCTCAAACCCGTCAAATGGAATTGATATTGGTGACCGGCGCGGTAGCCCAGCGATTCGATGGATTCGATAATAGAAGAGAGTGAAGATTCGGTTTTCACCTCTACCATCGTCGGGGACAAATTAATGATCTCAACACTGTGATTGGCATGTAAAGCTTTCTCAACTTTTCTCGCACAGCCCATGCAGTTGAGTCCCGACATAGGTACAACAAACTGATACATAATTTGTCCTCAATAATAGTAGTGTGCAGAGCATAAACCTTCCTGCAAGGGGAAGGTCAAGCTTTTCGACGCGAAACAAATTCGTCAAAATCCACTTTATTGAGCCGACCTTACGCCCCTATTGTTGCGAGTTATCTCAAAGTTTTTTCTCTCTGAATATAAAGTTCCGTTAAAACGCCTAAAACCTGAGTGAAGTTGCTCACGATTTTTGAGCTTTTTATATAAAAACGAAGTTGATTAGAACGGTTTTGACGTTTTTATATTTTTATCTGTCACTATAAATAACTGTTATTTAAAGGTTTATATTCTTTTTGATCTTCTCATTTTGAACTTGCTCAGATTGCCGCTGGGAAAGTTTTTTACTGCGAAAAAAGTTTGTCATATTTGCCCCGTCCACACATTGTTTCAAGTTCCTGCAATGTCCTAGTTAGCGAATTTGAAAATGGAAAAAACTAAAAATATAGGGGTTTAAAATGTCTTACCTAAAGAAAAGCCTACTTGCTACTGCAATCACAGGCATGATGTTCAGTGGTTCAGCTTTTGCTGATGGTGCAAACAGTGATGCAGCGAAAGAGTACCTAACTAAAGACTCTTTCTCTTACGAAGTTTACGGCATTATCGCGATGCAGGCCGCGTACCGCGATTACGATTCTGGTAGCAAAGCAACTGACGACGATTTGGGCGGCATGCAGCTAAACAACGAATCACGTATCGGCTTCCGTGGTAAAAAGCAATTCGCTAACTTTGAACCAACGTTCATTTGGCAAATTGAAGGTGGTTACGTAGACCCAAGTTTCGGTGGTGAAGGTGCAGGTCTTGGTGAGCGTGATACATTCGTAGGTTTTGAAAGCGCTTCTTGGGGTCAAGTTCGTCTAGGTCGTGTTCTTACTCCAATGTACGAGTTGGTTGACTGGCCAGCATCGAACCCAGGTCTAGGCGATGTTTACGACTGGGGTGGTGCGATCGGTGGTGCGAAGTACCAAGACCGTCAATCAAACACAATCCGTTGGGACTCTCCAATGTTTGCTGACAAATTCTCTCTAGATATCGCAGCGGGTGCAGGTGACAAAGCTGGTCTAGGTGAAGGCGACGATTACTGGGGCGGCATCGCGGCTCACTACAAGTTAGGTCCACTACAATTGGATGCTGCGTACGAAGGTAACCGCAACATCGAAGGTGAAGGTCAAACTTGGGAAAACAACACGTACCTAGTAGGTGTTCAAGGTTGGTTTGAAAACGGCATCTCTTTCTTCGCTCAATACAAATACATGGAAGCTGACGCAAGCAACGGTGTAAACGAGAAGCAAGATGCAATGTCTGCAGGTCTTATGTACACAACAGGTGACTGGCAGTACAAACTGGGTTACGCAGCAAACTTTGACCTAGAACGTGACGGTAAGACAATCGACAACACAGCAGATGATGTACTATCTGCACAGATCATGTACTTCGTAGACCCATCCGCAGTACTTTACGCTCGTGCACGTACTCTAGACTTCGGTGACGGTGCGTCTCAACTAGACAAGCCAACAGAAGCACGTTGGAAGTCAGCTGACTACGACGAGTTCTCTGTAGGTGTTGAATACTACTTCTAATAAAGAAGCAGCTAAAAGGGCGGAAACGCCCTTTTTGTCTTGATACTTATTCACATAAGCCATTGGAATGACTGGCCTGTTAGTTTCAGTGGCTTATCTAAATTGGTATAAAACGAGAAAACCATGATGAAAAAAACAACCACACTATTAGGACTTTGCGCAATCCTTTCTGCGCCTGCATTTGCTGCTCAACTGACTCTGCAAGCGGAATTGGTTCCTCGCGTTCTCAACAGTGAGTTCGTCTACCCTGAGTGGATCTCTGACAACAACAGCATCAAAGTTGAAGATGGTGCAAACCAACTTGCTGTAAATGTTGGTCAAATTGTGTTTGAAGATGGCAAGCGTCGTAAGTTTGATTCACAGCCGCTTTTACTTGAATTTGATGCACCTAAAGATGCTGAGCTTACGCTTACATACAACAAGTTCCGCACTATTGAAGAAGCCAAGGCTTTTGAAATGGACCCTAAACTGACGCTAAAAGATGCGAACGGCAAAGACGTTGAGTTCTCAATGGTTCAACTTCGCAAAGGTGGTTTACAAGGTTTCCGTGACTACGAACGTGAAGTCGCTGACTACAACCAAGCAATGAACAAGCAAACGACAAAAGCGAGCATTGCAGCTTCTCCAGCGGTAACAAAAACACTGAAAGAGTCGTTCAACGACCTAAGCCGTGAAGAGCAGCAAGAGTTCATGCAATGGGCAATGCGTAACCTAAAGTAATCTGGTTTTCTTCTTTTATATAGGCTTTCTATAGCGATAGTAGTTATCTAGCAACAATTGTACTTAAGAGATAAATCAAAGGGCAGCACCGTGTTCGGTGGCTGCCCGTTTTTATTTCTGGCGTTAAACCACAAGGAAGGATTGTAGTATTGACTTACGGTGGTAAAATGTCGCCACTTTTATCCTTGACATTACAACGAGAGCCTTCTCGTTGCTCATTATCCCTAAGGAACTCAAATGACGGTTAAAACTCGTTTTGCTCCTAGCCCAACTGGCTACCTACACGTTGGTGGTGCTCGTACTGCACTTTACTCTTGGCTATACGCTAAAAACCAAGGTGGTGAATTCGTTCTACGTATCGAAGATACTGACCTTGAGCGTAACTCTCAGGAAGCGGTTGATGCGATCCTAGAAGGCATGGAATGGCTAGGTCTTGAGTGGAACGAAGGCCCTTATTTCCAAACTCAACGTTTTGATCGTTACAACGAGATGGTTGATAAGCTTCTAGAAGAAGACAAAGCATACAAATGTTACGCGTCTAAAGAACTGCTAGACGAAGTTCGTGCAGAGCAAGAAGCAAACAAAGAAATGCCTCGCTACGATGCTAACCATCCAAAAATCAAAGCGGCAAACGAAGCGGCAAAAGATGGCGATCCATGTGTTATCCGTTTCCGTAACCCGAAAGAAGGCAGCGTAGTATTTGATGACCAAATTCGTGGTCGCATTGAAATCCGCAACGACCAAATGGATGATCTGATCATTCGTCGTACTGACGGCTCTCCAACGTACAACTTCTGTGTTGTGGTTGACGACTGGGATATGGGTATCACTCACGTTGTTCGTGGTGAAGACCACATCAACAACACGCCTCGTCAGATCAACATCTACGAAGCGCTAGGTGCGCCAGTACCAACATTTGCGCACTGTGCAATGATCCTAGGTGATGACGGCGCGAAACTGTCTAAGCGTCACGGTGCAGTATCTGTAATGCAGTACCGCGATATGGGTTACCTACCTGCTGCGCTAAACAACTACCTAGTGCGTCTTGGTTGGTCTCATGGTGATCAAGAAATCTTCACTCAAGAAGAGATGATCAACCTATTTAGCCTAAACGCAGTATCTAAGTCAGCGTCTGCATTCAACACTGACAAACTGCAATGGTTGAACAACCACTACATCAAAAACTCAGATCCAGCGTACGTTGCACAGCACCTACAATGGCACCTAGATCAACAAAAACTAGACGTAACTAATGGTCCAGCTATCACGGAAGTGATCAAGCTTGTTGGTGAGCGTTGCAACACGCTTGTTGAGCTAGCTGAGCAGATTCGTTACTTCTACGAAGATTTCTCTGAGTTTGAAGCGGGCGCAGCGAAGAAGCATTTACGCGGCGTAGCTAAAGAGCCTCTAGAGCTTGCTCTAGCGAAAGCTGAAGCACTGACTGAGTGGACGACAGCGAACATCAAAGATGGTGTTATCGCAGCTGTGTGCGAAGAGCTAGAAATCGGCATGGGCAAAATCGGTATGCCACTGCGTGTTGCAGTAACAGGTGGCGGTCAGTCTCCTTCTGTAGACGCAGTAATGGAACTGATTGGCAAAGAGCGTTGTGTTGCACGTATCAAAATGGCTCTTGAGTTCATCGCTGAGCGCGAAGCAAACGCATAATTACTTGAATAAATAATCAGAAAGCCGCGATATATTTCGCGGCTTTTTTGTGCCTGACGTTAAGAAAACATCTTAACTCAACATAAATGACGTCGAAATCTGTATGTTTTCCCAACAATAGTTCGAAAAATTAATAAGTTTTACTTATCCAAATATATCCTCGACGAATGTTTTTTTGACCTTTCAATACAAAATATCTCTCTGACTTAGCACCAAAATCCATAAAGTTCCTTAAATATCGTCTCATTAATGAGAAGTTAATTTGCTTTACTTATTTTATTTTGAAATATCACGCAAACGTTTGCGTCATTGCTATCACTCGTATTTGAGTGCTCTAGATCACATAAAGTCATGCTTTTCGATGACATTAAATTGACAGTTTTGGGATTTGTCTTGGGGTTTCTTGGAGTTATAGTGCTCGCCGTCAGTGAAGCAGCAATATGCATCACTGGTCAGGATCCATACCCAAGTAACTTTTATGCAAAATTGCGGAAGTTACTTCGGTATCAAAATCAAAGGATTTGAATAAAAGAATTGAAATACAACGTCAGTCAGGCGGCGCATTTCGTTACGAACAAGAGAACTTCTTTTAGAGGAATCAATAATGAAAAAACTAGCAGCGGTAATTTCAGCTTCTTTACTTATGGCTTCAGCAGCACACGCAGAAGTGTACGTGGGCGGTAAGATGGGTAAGTCTTGGATGGAAGACGCTTGTGTAGCTGGTCAAGCTTGTGACAAAGATGGCTCTACTCTAGGTGCTTTTGTTGGTTACGAAATGAATGACTACTTCTCAGTAGAAGCAGGCTTCGACAACCTTGGTGATTTTGACCAAACTTCTTTCGGCGGTCACGTTGAAGCAATCACTCTTGCTCCTAAATTTAGCCTACCAATCACTGAAGACATCGCTCTTTACGGTAAAGTTGGTGGCGCATACCTAATGATGAACGACGGTAAAGACGATTACTCTTACCTAGGTGCGGCTGGTCTTGAGTTCAACGTTAGCCAAAACGTAACAGCACGTGCGGAATACCAAACAATCACAGACATCAACAACGATTCAGTAAAAGCAATGGGTAACACAGCAACTCTAGGTGTGTCATTCAAGTTTGGCGGTCAAGACGAAGTGGTTGTTGAAGAAGAGCCAGTAGTTGAAGAAGTAGTAGTAGAAGAAGTTGTTGCACCAGTTGTTGTAACGAAAACTTTCGAAACTCAAACAATCGGTACAGGTAGCTTTGCGCTAAACAGCACAACGCTTAAACCTGCGAGCGCAGAAAAACTAGACGACCTAGTAGCGTTCCTAAACGAGTACCCACAAGCAAACGTTGATGTAATTGGCTACACAGATACTTCTGGTCCAGCGGCATACAACCTAAAAGTTTCTGAGAAGCGTGCTGAATCTGTAGCAAATGCTCTTGTAGAGAAAGGTATCGATGCTTCTCGCATTCACGCTCGTGGTGAAGGTGAAAACAACCCTATCGCTTCAAACGACACTCGTGAAGGTCGTGAGCAAAACCGTCGCGTAGAAATCGTTGTTCCTGAGTTTGAATACCAAGTTCAACAATAATCGCGAAATCTAACACTAACCGTTAGAAAGCTAGATACGAAAAGCCCCAAAGAGTTCGCTCTTTTGGGGTTTTTTTATATACCCAAGTGACTTTAAGATTCCGGATTCAGAGCGTTGTCATTGATTCCCTATTTACCTAAAGCAAGCAAGGAAAACAACGTAGCGTACCTGCTCATTCCAAGTTGTTTGACGCAGCCATTAGTTTAATAAAAACGCGAGTCAATGACACACTCCCAAAGGGTACTCTTTGCAAATAGCAAGAACCTTGGCTTGTATACTTTGTTGTCGATTCTTGATTTAGGTCCACTAGACCTTTAAATCGTCGCCGCGTCTACAAAACAAGTCATTCTCGCTGAACCCTGCATCTCGAGGTTACTTGGGTATATCTGTTTATCAGCGAAGAACACTCAATGAAAGGAAGGAATAAAGGTCACTTGAGGTCAATGCTGTTGAGACGCCCCATAAACGTCAGGATTTCCAGGTTATCTTTGTGTGCATCCAGCAACGCTTTCTTTGTTTGCATATAGGCGGCCAGTTTGCCGTACTTGTTAATAGAGCGCACGACCGTTTTATATTTGTACTCGCCAGCATCGTTAAACTCACGCCATTTCGCAATGTAGCAGGTGTCTCTATTATCAGGATCCTCTAGGGTAGGGTTAGGCTTATGGACAATCTTTGGTTCGACGCTATGCGGCAGTCTGGTCATTAAATAAGGGTCTTTCAGCAGACGACGCCAAAATTTACCCCACATCTCCCGTCCAAGCTCGTTACGCAGCTTGATAGCCTTTTTAAGCCCTTTCTTTTCTCCAATGCGAACGAAACCTACGGAGCGGTGTAAAACCGTGTCATCCGGTGTGTGGATATGAATCTTGAAGGCCGTTTTGCCCTTCGAGATGAAGCGGTGTCCAGTGTTTGTAATTAAATTGCTCTTAGACATAGTGCTAACTAATAGTTTTGTTAATAGCTAAAAGGGTAAGCAAAACTCATAGATAATTAAAGTAATAAAATACAAAACTGTAAATAGCATGAGTATTGAATCTTTTCTGATACATCTAAATCAAGACAGAATTCTTGAGTTAGGCACTCCCTCAAAGCCGGCAAAAAGTTTGTCTGCTAAGAGTAGTCGATAAAGGCAAGGCGTCATCATACAATCGTTTATTAACGTTTTGACAAGCAAAGATCGCCTTCAAAAAAGAATATGAAATGAGTTATGAAGACTTAAAAGAATGGATGGCTCAGTTTTACCTTGAGTAAGGTTTGCTTATTGGGAGAATTCGGGGCATCAAGCTCAATGCATGGGCATTTTGTGGATACAAACAAAAACGCCTTAGCTAAAGTTATAGCTAAGGCGTTGATCTATGTGGCGCCCCCAGTAGGATTCGAACCTACGACCTGTCCCTTAGGAGGGGACTGCGCTATCCAGCTGTGCCATGGGGGCGTAATCAAATAAGATGCGTTGCCTATGATATTCAAAAGCAGGCATATGGCAATGCTTTATACGTGCATCTACAACATCTTGTTCATTACGTCGCCAATTTGCACGCTAGACGCAAGGTTTGGCTGGTCAATCGTGAGCTCCGCTTCGTGTTCGTAAACACGAGAAACCGTTAGGGTAATTTCACTCTGAGACACCTTGTTACGCGGTAAGCCATTTTGATCGATGAACGACGCCGTGTGCCAAAGTTGTAGCTGGTCGCCTTCTTTTACGCCGTGCATACGACCAAGATCCATGGTTACGGTATTGCCAAATACTGCAACGACTTCAGGAAGTGTGATCTTACAAGACAGCTCTGATTCTAGGTCTAGCATGATATTGCGGCTCACACGCAGCATCATCTCACCGTAAGTCGATGCCCAGAAACGTGCGCTACGAGTATCTACTTGACTGGTTTTTGCAAAAGGCCAGTGTGCCACTTCACGATAGTTTTTGTGGTAGACCTCGTGACCTGTTTTGCCATCAAAGACTTTCATCTCTAGTGCAAACTGACGGTTGATCACATCATCTTGGAGTAGTTTGGCATCAATGGTTGCCGTTAAGTCTGTAATCACACCACCGATGATGTACTGAGCGCCATTATCTTGAGCAATCATCTGGGTGCGTTCTGGTGACTTCGCTGAGATCGAATAGTCTGTGGTGCCGACAGAAACAAAGCTGCGCGATGTTTGATCTAACTGGCGGTTGACGACGTGGCTAAAATCATTGCCCACGTTGTAGATCTGTCCCATCACCGCTTGCTGCGGAGAGGCAACATCAATATTGCCGACTAATACCGTCTTCTTGTATTGATTCACGTGGCAACCCGTTGCCGACGGATAGATGTCCACTCGGATCCTCATTTCCATCTTGCCGCCACGTTTACGTTCAGATTCTACCAAGATGTAACGTACTTCATGGTTCGTGAATTGGTACTCTTTACGGCTTTCTTCTAGCAGTGGCATCAAGTTACTGATGCTACCGATATCCGCACCCGAAAAGTTGACGGCTTTAAAGAGTGCGTCCTCTAACGCATGTAGCCTTGCCGCTTCATCTGAAGAAACGATCGTGGCAACGCCTGTCACTTCATACCAAGATGCCACCGCACGAAATGGTAGGATCAATATGAAAGTGATTGATATAAGGCTAAAAAATATTTTTTTCATTGTTTGTAACCGTTCGGGTATAAATATTGCTTTACCAATTTCAGTGAAGTTTGGTGAGCTTTCTTTCGTTCGACAAACAGAAGAAAAGCAAAGACTGTTCCAAGATTGCACTTTATAGAAATGAAGTCAGTAAAGAGCAGTAACACCTAAGATTATCTGGAGAATCAAACCATGAAAAGATGGCTTGTTGCCGCATCGATGATGACGCTTTTAACATCGTGCGCATACTCACCAATTTATAATGGTAAAGAACCGTACTCTGGCAGTCAGTTCATGTTAATGGACAGTCCACGCCATACGATGGATTTCTTTATTGAAAGCATGACTGAAGAGTTGATGGTTTCAAACGTTGCAGTGTCGTCACGTACGCCCGTTGCGATTACTTCTTTTGTCGACCTGCAAAACATGGATTCAACCAATTGGTTGGGTAACTCAGTATCGGAAGGGTTTATCCACCAGTTCCAACGCCGCGGTTTTAAAGTTGTCGACTTTAAAACGACAGGTTCAATCCAAGTAACCCAACAGGGTGATTTCGCTCTGAGCCGAGATTGGCAAGATCTGGCACAAGAGCAAGAGATCCAGTACGTATTGACGGGCACAATGCTACGTCAAGAAGGCGGTGTCCTCGTCAACGCACGCATTGTCGGTATGCAGAGCCGTATTGTTGTTGCTACGGCGCAAGGCTTCTTACCTGCGGACCGTATCGGTCGTGATCTGGATACGCTTAATAGCATCCGTACTCAAGATGGTGTGTTGATTCGTTCTGACCCAACCATCCGTCAGCCATACACAGTGATTCTCCGCCCGTAGGAAACAGACATGAAGAAGTTATTATTTATTATCGCGACCTTATTGCTGGTGGGTTGTCAGCCTCTGCAGCAGATGCGTCAAGACGAAATTTTAGTGGCGGTGGGTTATGCAAGCGTTAGTGAGCAAACCGGTCGCACAATGGAAGAGAAGCGCGTTCGTGCAATGCGTGCATCTAAGATCGATGCGTACCGCGAACTTGCCGAGCAAGTATATGGCATGCGTGTAAGTGGTCGTGCGCAGTTGGAAGACCAACGTTTAGGCATTGAAAGCACAAGCGGTGCCGTAGACGGTGTGATTCGTGGTGCAGAAGTGGTACGCAGTTACTTAGTTGAAGACAGCTATGTGACAGAGTTGCGTTTGGATATCCGTAAGATGGATAAATTGCGCGACTACGGTGAAGTGCAGCAGGTGCCTGAGAAGCGTCAGCAGACCTTGTTCTAATTCAATCTTCACTAAACAGATGATCTTTTTGAGCGGCTGATTGGCAACAATTGGTCGCTTTTTTATGCGTGATACTTTTTGGGAATGAGTGAAGCTAATAAGCTTGCTGTAGTTAGACGGCAGTTTAAATAGACTGAGGGACAGAAGAAAAGTGCTAGGCTTTGATGTTGGTGCCTAGTGTGGAGATGGTGTGAGTTTTACCGCCGGAGTTGTAAGTCATGCCGACCTTTCCGTGCGTGCGTTGAAGCATGTTGTTGAGTTTATTGAAACTCGATTGGGCACGATTGAGCGATTCACCATTCATTTGGTTTACTTGCTGACAATCGAGAACGATAGATTGGATTTGAGCGACAACCTGACTCAGGTTTTCATCTTCGGTAAGTTGATTGACGTGCGGGTGAGAGGCGATTCGCTGGTCGGTGGTTCTTAGTTGACCAATGAGTGTCATCTTTTCCTTGGCGAGTTTTTCGATCTCAGTAGATACACGAGCGCTGATCGCCTGTGTTTCTTGACGTAACACACCAGAAAGTGCTTTTGCATTTTCTAGTTGGAAGTTTACAAGATCGACTAATGCTGCCATGAATACTTACCTTGGGCCTAAGTCAGTTAGCTGTTGCCTTGCAATTCATTTTCAAACTTAATCATATTGTCAGCCAGTTTTTCTGGGTCAACTTTGTATGAACCGTTTGCAATTGCTTCTTTAATTGCCGCCACTTTCGCGCTGTCATAAGCCGGAGAAGCTGCCATATCCTTTTGGAGTTTGCTGACTGCTTTGCCTTGTTGGCTTAATGATACCGCGTCTTGTTGTGCTGGCGCTTTCTTTGATTCTGTTGTGCTGGTCGCACTAGAATCAGTACGTGCAGGAGCGCGACTTGTCGTCGTCATCATCTGACCTGAACGTATATTATCTATACCTGCCATATCTCAACCTTAAACTCGTATCGTAATACTGGTATCCAGACTATCGACCAAGCGCAAAATAACTTTAGAGATTTTTTGCATTTTTATTGATCGATTTGCCGTACACCAGCCTACCTCAGAAGGTGATGGTGATTTCCGCAATACCTGTCACAATTCCTTCTATTATACGTTGGGACTTATCATTTTTCACTCTTACTTGATCACCAGATGATCCATCTTGCAATGCCGTACCCTGTGTGGTGATGGTCATACCGCCTTTTACGGCTCGAATCGTCACTTTTTCATTTCGGCAAACTACGCACACATCGTTACGTTCGACCACGTCACCCAAGCGAACATTGCGTTTTAACTTTGCGCCAACTACTTGCTCAAAGTTAGTAAAGCCATCTTTGCGAAAACGCTGAAGCTCGATCATTGATGTGGTGACATCTGAAGTGCTAATGATCTCGCCGCGACCTAATTGGCGGGTAGAAACGATCATTGGCACTGACGCTGAGATCCTAACTGGGACATAAACTTTCCAGTTGTCAGCCAGACACTCGACTAAGACGTTGATGTTGCTACGTGTGCTACTGGTTGATGATGCAGACGTTTCCAGTGGCTCTGGGCAATCCGTGGCTTTGATACGTGGATCAATATTTGCCGCATTGACTGTTAATTTCCCTCCCGCTGGCTGCTCTACCGTGCTAAGAATGTGCTGTTCAGCGGCGGTTCTGATTTGCTCAATTTGACTTTCCGTTGCTGAATGAACAAAAAAGCTAAACATACTGAGCAAAATGCCGATAAACTTAGCGTACTTTGTAAATAACGCTCTACATATTGTCATAGTAAATGGTGTCGAATTCATATTATGATACGCCATACTGTTTCTCTGGTATTATGCCTGCCAGTGGTAGAGTATCATTTAAAAACAAAAAGTTTGAGATGGAGATGAGCATATGACGGGGATTCTTGACTCGGTGAATCAGCGTACGCAACTCGTCGGCCAAAACCGATTGGAGCTACTTACTTTCCGATTGATGGGTCGACAGCGCTACGGCATTAACGTATTCAAAGTAAAAGAAGTACTTCAGTGCCCTAAGCTGACTTCGATGCCAAATCTACACCCGCTGGTTAAAGGTGTCGCTCATATCCGTGGCCATACCGTGTCAGTGATCGATTTAAGCTTGGCTATTGGTGGTCGTCCGACGACTGATATCGACAAGTGTTTTGTTGTGATCGCTGAGTTCAACCGAACAATCCAGGCGTTCTTGGTATCTTCTGTTGAGCGTATCATTAACATGCACTGGGAAGCGATTTTGCCGCCGCCAGATGGCGCAGGTAAAGCACACTACCTAACGGCAGTCACTAACATCGACAACGAGCTAGTTGAAATTCTGGACGTTGAGAAGATCTTGGCTGAGATCGCACCAGTAGATGAAACCATGGATTCAACCATCGGTGAAGAAATTGCAGTCGCAGAACAAGAAAAGCCAATCGTACGTCGTATTTTGATTGCGGATGACTCTACGGTTGCGCGTAAACAGGTTGAACGAGCAATTACTTCTATCGGATTTGAAGTTGTCTCTGTGAAAGATGGTAAAGAAGCGTACAATAAGCTGATCGAAATGGCACAAGAGGGTAGTATCTACGATCAGATCTCCTTGGTGATTTCGGATATCGAGATGCCAGAGATGGACGGCTATACCTTAACAGCTGAAATTCGCAGAAATGCAGATTTGAAGAACCTTTATGTTATCCTTCACTCCTCATTGAGTGGCGTCTTCAACCAAGCCATGGTTGAGCGTGTAGGTGCGAACACCTTCATTGCGAAATTTAACCCAGACGAATTGGGTAACGCGGTTAAATCTGCTTTAACACAATAAAAGAGACATTAATGACTGCTATTACAATCAGTGATCAAGAGTATCGTGACTTTAGCCGTTTTCTAGAATCACAATGTGGCATCGTATTAGGTGACAGCAAACAGTACCTAGTGCGTAGTCGACTGAGCCCGCTTGTGACTAAGTTCAAGCTTGCTTCTTTGTCGGATCTGCTGCGTGATGTCGTGACAGGTCGCAATCGTGAGCTGCGTATTGCTGCTGTTGATGCAATGACGACTAACGAAACATTGTGGTTCCGAGATACTTATCCGTTCACGGTATTAGCTGATAAACTATTGCCGGAGATGGCGGCAAACAAACGACCAATCAAAATTTGGTCTGCAGCCAGCTCGTCAGGTCAAGAACCTTACTCAATGGCGATGACTGTTCTGGAAACACAACAGCGTAAACCAGGACTGCTTCCGAACGTATCGATTACGGCTACGGACATCTCATCGAGCATGTTGGATATGTGTCGTGCGGGTTTGTACGACAACCTAGCATTGGGACGTGGTCTTTCTCCTGAGCGTCGCCGCACCTTCTTTGAAGATGCGGGAGACGGCCGCATGAAAGTGAAAGACAACGTAAAACGCCTAGTGAACTTCCGTCCTCAGAACTTGATGGACAGTTATGCACTTATGGGCAAATTCGACATCATCTTCTGTCGCAATGTACTGATTTACTTCTCGCCAGAGATGAAGTCTAAAGTACTAAACCAAATGGCAAACAGCCTTAACCCCGGTGGTTACTTATTGCTTGGTGCGTCAGAATCGCTAACAGGTTTGACTGACCGATTTGAAATGGTGCGCTGCAACCCTGGCATTATTTACAAGTTAAAATAGCGGACTCTTTAACCCATTCCAAAGCCTGACCTTGTGTCAGGCTTTTCTTTTTTATTCGATTTTCTTTTTCCTTGTCTTTTTCACGTCTCTTATTCTTACATCGCTTTTTCGCGCCCTTGTTCTAAAAGCTCACGCCATTTTTGCCTGCTCCCGACCATAGGGTGTATATTTTTTAAAGAGTCGAGCTCATTACTCGATTCGTATGACACTCCATCAATAACATTGGCTTGCTTATTGCAAACCATTACGTCGATAACTGAAGCGGCAAAATGGCATGTTCTATTTTTGGCACGCTAATTGCTTTTTAGTTATTAATTACGGTCAGTTCTTAATGTAGAGGCAAACATGGCTATATCTTTTGACAACGCACTAGGCATCCACCAGTACACGGTGGGCGTACGTGAGCGCAACGCGGAGGTGATTTCCACCAACATCGCGCAAGCAAACACGCCTGGTTATAAAGCAAGAGGTTTAGACTTTGCCAAGGAATTGCAGGCGGCAACATCTGGGGCAAGCATTGGTCTTAGCCGCACAGATGGTCGGCACATTCCTGCCACTACAACGTTGGTCGGGGACAAGCTATATCGTCTACCTACGCAACCAGATACGGGCGATGGCAACACGGTTGATTTGGATTTAGAGCGTAACTTGTTTATGCAAAACCAAATTAGACACCAAGCATCACTCGACTTTCTAGGCAGCAAATTCAAGAACTTAACCAAAGCAATCAAAGGGGAATAATTTAGATGAGCTTATTTAACGTTTTCAATGTGACAGGTTCCGCAATGAGCGCTGAGTCCGTTCGTCTGAATACTACCTCAAGCAACTTGGCGAATGCCGACAGTGTCAGCAGTTCTGCGAAAGACACTTATAAGGCTCGTCATGCTGTGTTTGGTGCTGAGTTAAGTAACGCCATGCGTGGCGGTGATACGGTGCCAGTGAAAGTGATGGGTATTGTAGAAAGCGATAAACCGCTTAGTGCGGAGTACAACCCTGACCATCCCCTTGCAAACGAGGAAGGCTACATCTACAAGCCTAACGTGAATGTAATGGAAGAAATGGCAAACATGATTTCAGCTTCTCGCGCATACCAAACTAATGTGCAAGTGGCTGATTCTAGTAAACAAATGCTGCTGCGTACGCTGCAGATGGGTCAATAAGGATAAGGGGGTAGCGTATGGCCGGAATTAACAACGTTGGTCAAAGCGGCTTGTCCTATATCGACCAGCTTAAAAGCCTACAAGAGAACAAGAAGACTGAAGAGAGTACAGGTAAGCAGGACCTGAAACAGGAAGACTTCCTATCTTTGCTCACTAAGCAATTGTCTCAACAGGACCCTTTTAAGCCGGTAAGTAATGACCAGATGATTGCGCAAATGGCGTCATTTGCGACCGTAGATGGTATTGGCAAGATGAACTCTCAGTTCGAGAGCTTAAACTCGTCAATGACATCAAACCAAGCGTTACAAGCTTCCTCTTTGGTTGGTCGTGACGTATTGGTCCCAGGTGCGGCGGGTGTGAAGCAAGACAATGCGGCAATGGCGGCAATGGTTAAGCTAGCACAACCGATCGACAACTTATTTGTCCGAGTAGAAAACGAAGCGGGCCAACTGGTGCGTACTTTTGAGGTAGGTGCGAAACCAGCCGGTGATACTCGTGTACTTTGGGACGGTAATGATGAAAACGGTAATCCGATGCCTGCTGGCAAATACAATGTGAAAGCGTCTGGCTTGGTAGAAGGGGAGTCTCAAGAGTTCCCAGTATCTACTTACGCGAACGTGAACAGTGTGTTGCTAGGCAAGGGTGACGGTAACGTATTACTCAATCTGGCAGGCTTTGAATCGCCAGTTCGACTTGCAGAAGTTTTGGAAGTTGGCAAAGCGTAATCAATAGCACGTCAGGTTAGGAGATTTTGGAATGTCATATGTATCTTTAAGCGGTTTGTCCTCCGCTCAACTGGATTTGAACACCACCAGTAACAACATTGCGAACGCCAACACGTACGGCTTTAAAGAGTCTCGTGCGGAATTCAGCGATGTGTACTCAAACTCTTTGTTCACTAACGCAAAAACCACTCCGGGTGGCGGTGCACAAGCGAACCAAGTGGCGCAACAGTTCCACGAAGGTTCAAGCATTTACACCAATAACCCAATGGATTTGCGTGTATCGGGTACGGGCTTCTTCGCGGTAGCGAAAGATCGTCTTATCCCACAGCAAAATGAAATGACACGTAACGGTGCATTCCATTTGAACAAAGACAACTACATGGTAACAGCGAACGATGAGTTCCTACTTGGTTACCAAGTAAACCCAGAGTCTGGTGAGGTTTCATCTTACGAGCCACAACCAATCAATATTCCTGCAGAATTTGGTAAGCCAAAGCAAACAGCGAACATTGAAGTGGGTGTGAACTTACCTGCTAACGGTGATTTGAAAGATCCAACTCAGTTTGATTTTTCTGACCCGGATACATATAACCGCTCTACGTCTTCGACGATTTATGACTCTATGGGTCAGTCTTACAAGTTAACTACGTACTACTTGAAAGACCAAACTCAACCGAACACGTGGCAAACCTACTACACCGTGACAGATAAAGGTGGTGAGAAGCCATTGAACATCGCAAACGGTGATGCGGCAACGCCAACGGGTCATGTTGGTCACACAATGAAGTTCAACAACGACGGTACATTGGCGAGCCTAAACAATGGTCAGCCAATCACATCGGTAGCGTTGGGCGATCCTGCGACAAACACGACACCACTTGATCTGAACGGTGCGGACATTGCGCAAACACTTAACTTTGGTTTAGGTTCAGCAACACAGTTTGCCGCTCCATTTGAGCTAACTAAGTTCGATGAAGATGGTGCGACAACAGGCTTCCTAACCAAAGTCGACTTTGATGAGAACGGTAGCGTGTTGGGTACTTACTCAAACGGTGAAAACGTAACATTGGGTCGTGTAGCGCTGGTTCGTGTTCCTAACGAGCAAGGTTTGGATAAAAAAGGCGGTACTCAATGGGATTCAACACAGTTCTCTGGTGACAAGATCTGGGGTGAATCTAACAAGGGCTCTTTCGGTACTATTAACAACGGTATGCTAGAGCAATCAAACATTGATATGACTCAGGAGCTGGTGGATCTGATCTCTGCTCAGCGTAACTTCCAAGCGAACTCTCGTGCGCTAGAAGTACATAACCAGCTACAACAAAATATCCTGCAGATTCGCTAGAGCGCTAGTTGATAGCTCACTAGGTAATCTGTTTAATCAAACGCTGCGTGCGCTTGCCGCTTCGTTTGATAACATCATGACATTCATCTGATGCTCAACCTGAAATTACCTCAATTCAGGTTGGGCATGCTTTGATCTCCAGCTTGCCGCTATTGCCGCTAAGCGGATCAAAACATTGCCTCTCTTTTGGTTGATTCTCATTGAATTGCCATCTTAAAGACTGCATTTCATATTCAAGCTTTTGATTAATAACATTATTTTAGTGTTGGCATAACTATTGCTTTTACTCCTTCGTACAGAGAATTTTTGGAGTAATTTATGGATCGCGCACTGTTTCTCGCAATGAGCGGCGCCAAGCAAAATATGCAGGCCCTGCAATTGCGTGCCAACAACTTGGCAAACGTGAGTACAACGGGTTTCCGTGCTGACTTGGCACAAGCTCGTTCTATGCAAGCTTATGGTGAAGGTTTACCTTCACGTGTATTCAGCATGACGGAACGTCCAGGGCACAACTTTGCGCAAGGTAGTGTGATCACTACAGGTCGCGATCTTGATATTACAGTGGAAGGCAGCGGTTGGATTGCGGTTATGGATCAAACTGGTAAAGAAGGTTTGACGCGTAACGGTAACCTAAAAGTTGATCAAAATGGCTTACTGACAAACGCTAGTGGTCATGTGGTACTAGGCGAAAACGACGCGCCAATTACGTTACCCATTCCAGTCTCCAAAATCGAAATCGGTCGTGATGGCACCATCTCTGTACTGCCTCAAGGTGCGCCGGCCGAAGAATTAGAAGTGGTTGATCGTATTAAGCTTGTACGCACAGACGATCAAAGCTTATTTAAAGATACCAATGGCTTATTCCGCCATAAAACTCCAAACCAGCCTTACGAAGCAGACGGCACTATCAGCATCCAAACTGGTGCAATTGAAGGTAGTAACGTAAATGCCGTGGGTGAAATGACTGCTCTGATTGACCTTCAGCGTCAGTTTGAAATGCAAGTCAAGATGATGAGCACCGCTGAAGAGATGGATAAATCTTCAGATTCATTGCTTCGTATGAGTTAACAGAGTTAGAGGTTCACAATGCATCCAGCACTATGGGTAAGTAAAACGGGTCTAGATGCCCAGCAGACCAACATCGCAACGATTTCGAACAACTTGGCGAACGCCTCTACCGTGGGCTACAAAAAAAGCCGCGCGGTATTCGAAGATCTTTTCTACCAAAACATTAACCAGCCTGGGGGTCAATCGTCTCAAAACACTGAACTGCCAAGTGGTTTGATGCTGGGTGCCGGCTCTAAAGTGGTTGCGACACAAAAAGTGCACACGCACGGTAACGCGCAAACTACAACTAACGCTCTCGATATGATGGTAGAGGGTGATGGCTTTTTCCAAGTGACACTGCCAGACGGCAACATTGGTTACACTCGTAACGGCCAGTTCACGCTAAACGGCGAAGGTACGCTAGTGACCTCTGGCTCCGGTTACCCAGTTGAGCCAGAGATCGTGATTCCTGAAGATGCTATCTCGATTACTGTCGGTACTGACGGTGAAGTCTCTGTACGTATCCGTGGTGAGCAAAACAACGTTGTGGTTGGTCAGTTAACCATTACCGATTTCGTAAACCCTGGTGGTCTAGAGCCAATCGGTCAAAACCTTTACCTACCAACAGGCGCAAGCGGTGACCCACAAGAAGGTGTCCCAGGTCTTGATGGTTTGGGCGAAATTCGTCAATCCATGCTTGAAGCATCAAACGTGAACGTGACTGAAGAGTTGGTCAACATGATCGAAGCGCAGCGTGTGTATGAAATGAACTCAAAAGTGATCTCATCTGTCGACAAGATGATGAGCTTCGTTAACCAGCAGCTTTAATCGCTAGAATCGGGATTTAGGAGCCAATGATGAAACGTATTTGTCTACTTGCACTTATCGCTACGATGTCTGGCTGTACGATGCTAGAGCCTATCGAAACAGATGAAGTCAGCCAAGCAACAACAGTGGTTGATGCGGTTGAAGGCGATAAGTCGAAAGACGAGAGCAGCGGCATCATTGATACTCTGCGTGGCAGAAGCGATCCAGTAGCAGGCGATCCGGCATGGGCCCCGATTCATCCTAAGCAAAAGCCAGAGCATTACGCGGCGGCAACGGGCTCTTTGTTTAGCGCAGAACACATTACTGACCTGTACGATGACTCTAAACCTCGTGGCATTGGTGACATCATTACCGTGACGCTCGATGAGACGACTCGTGCGACTAAGAGTGCAAATGCGGATCTATCGAAAACCAACGACGCGAAGATGGAACCGCTGTCGGTGGGTGGTCAAGAGCTGCAAGTGGGCGGTAAGTACAACTTCTCTTACGATTTGAACAACACCAACACGTTTGCTGGCGATTCTTCGGCGAAACAGAGTAACAGCATCAGCGGTTACATTACGGTGGAAGTGATTGAGGTGCTGGCAAACGGCAACCTAGTGATCCGTGGCGAAAAGTGGATGACGCTAAATACGGGTGACGAGTACATTCGCCTGAGCGGCACAATTCGTCCTGATGACATCAACTTCGACAATACTATTGCGTCAAATCGCGTATCTAACGCAAGAATTCAATACTCTGGCACGGGTCTACCACAAGATATGCAAGAGCCTGGTTTCTTGGCACGATTCTTTAATGTAGCCCTATAAAACGCCGCATTGACGGCAATTTGACTGCAAGAGATTAAGTAAGCATGAAAAGAATCCTATTAGCACTGATGAGCGTTGCACTGTTCGCAACCACAGCCCATGCTGCACGTATCAAAGACGTCGCGCAGGTGGCTGGTGTGCGTAGTAACCAACTCGTGGGTTATGGCTTGGTTTCGGGCTTACCAGGAACGGGTGAATCCAATCCGTTTACAGAACAAAGCTTCGCGGCAATGCTGCAAAACTTCGGCATTCAGATGCCGCCGGGCACAAAGCCAAAGATCAAAAACGTTGCCGCAGTAATGGTAACGGCTGAACTACCTGCGTTTTCGAAACCGGGTCAGCAAGTTGACGTGACGGTTTCTTCAATCGGTAGCGCGAAAAGTTTACGTGGCGGTACCTTGTTACAAACTTTCCTAAAAGGTCTAGATGGACAAGTTTATGCCGTTGCTCAAGGTAATCTTGTTGTCAGTGGTTTCAGTGCAGAAGGTGCCGACGGCTCAAAAATCGTTGGTAACAACCCGACGGTCGGTCTTATCTCTAGCGGTGCAACAGTAGAGCGTGAAATCCCAAACCCATTTGGGCGTGGCGACTACATCACATTTAACCTACTGGATTCTGATTTCACGACTGCGCAGCGTATGGCTGATGCGGTAAACAACTTCCTTGGTCCTCAGATGGCAAGTGCTGTCGATGCCACGTCTGTGCGTGTTCGTGCTCCACGAGACATCAGCCAACGCGTTGCATTCCTATCGGCAATTGAGAACCTAGAGTTTGACCCGGCAGATGGCGCAGCAAAGATCATTGTTAACTCTCGCACTGGCACTATCGTGGTCGGTAAGCATGTCCGTCTTAAACCAGCGGCCGTAACGCATGGTGGTATGACAGTCGCAATCAAAGAAAACCTTAACGTTAGTCAGCCGAACAGCTTCTCTGGTGGTCAAACGGTTGTCGTGCCGGATTCTGATATCGAAGTGAGTGAAGAAAAAGGCAAGATGTTCAAGTTTGAACCGGGTTTGACACTGGATGATCTCGTTCGTGCGGTTAATGAAGTTGGTGCAGCACCTTCTGATTTAATGGCGATTCTGCAAGCATTAAAACAAGCTGGTGCCATTGAAGGCCAGTTGATCATCATCTAATCGATTAGGAGGCAAACCATGGTGAACAATCCTAACGATATCGGCTTTATTCACGACATCAGCTCCCTTGATACGCTGCGTCAGAAAGCCGTAAAAGAAGGCAAAGACGGCGAGCATGAAGCACTGCGTGCGGCCGCTCGTCAGTTTGAATCTATCTTTACGTCGATGATGCTGAAATCAATGCGTGAGGCGAATGAAGGCTTCGAATCGAACTTCATGAATAGTCAGAACGAAAAGTTCTACCGCCAAATGCTTGATGAACAAATGGCAAGTGAACTGAGTGCTTCAGGTTCAATGGGGCTAGCTGACATGATTGTTAAGCAGTTGACGGTAGGCCAGGGCGATGACAAGAGTGAAACAGCAATGCGCGATGCGGCAAACAATGCTGTGGAATATCGTCGTGTAGACCCTAAAAAAGCGCGCGAGATTGAGCAGCGCTTGATTGAATCGGGTCAGCTGTCTCGTCCTGGTTCAGAGCCGTCACGTTTTGATACACCAGAATCCTTCGTTAACTCGATGAAGCCTTACGCTGATCGCGCAGCAAAAGCACTGGGTGTCGAGCCGTCATTACTGCTTGCTCAAGCCGCGCTAGAAACAGGCTGGGGGCAAAAGGTGGTGAAGAATGCGCGTGGTAGCAGCAACAACTTATTCAACATCAAAGCGGACAGAAGCTGGCAGGGTGATAAGGTAACGACTCAAACCTTGGAATTCCATGACAATACGCCAGTGAAAGAGACTGCAGCATTCCGCTCTTACTCTAACTACCAAGACAGCTTTAATGATTATGTGCGTTTCTTGAATGAAAATCCGCGCTACGAAACCGCTCTTCAACAGAAAGGTGATTCGGAATTATTTATTCGTGGTATCCATAGTGCAGGTTACGCAACCGATCCAAATTACGCAGACAAAGTACTGCAGGTGAAGCAGAAAATCGAGAGCATGTAATTCATAACGATTTTGAATGCTTAAGACACTTCTTGATAAGGCTTGCTATGGTGCAAGCCTTTCTTTTTTCCTAGGTTTCTCTTTCTTTTCTAAACTGGCACATCTTTTGCTAAATGCTAACTAGGTGATCGGTCAATACCGATTTTATTTCGTTTTTGGGGGCATGTATGGCGTCAGATCTGTTGAATGTGGGTACACAAAGTGTGCTTACTGCTCAGCGACAGTTGAATACGACTGGTCATAACATTTCTAATGCTAATACAGAGGGTTACAGCCGTCAGTCTGTTATCCAAGGCACCAATGACCCACGCCAATTTGGCGGCTCTACCTACGGCATGGGCGTGCATGTGGAAAATGTTCGCCGCTCATGGGATGAATTTGCCGTTAAAGAGCTTAATTTGTCCACCACCAACTACGCCAATAAGCTAGATAACGAAAAGAACCTCGATTTGCTGTCTGGCATGTTGTCTTCTGTGGCATCGAAAAAGATCCCAGAGAACATGAACGAATGGTTTGATGCTGTGAAAACCATGGCGGACACTCCCAATGACATGGGGGCGCGTAAAGTAGTGTTGGAAAAAGCCAAACTGCTTAGCGATACCTTAAACGAATTCCACGAAACCGTACGTCAGCAATCCGATGTGACGAATAAGTCACTGGATATGGGCATTGAACGCGTGAACCAACTTGCCGTTGAGATCCGCGATGTTCATCGATTGATGATGCGAACCCCAGGTCCTCATAACGATTTGATGGACCAACATGAAAAGCTGATTAAAGAGCTGTCTGAATACACCAAAGTTACCGTGACCCCGCGAAAAAATGCTGAAGGTTTCAATGTGCATATTGGTAACGGACATACGCTTGTTTCAGGCACGGAAGCTAGCCAGCTGAAGATGATTGATGGCTTTCCTGACGTCCATGAACGTCGTCTTGCTATGGTTGAAGGTGGCGGCATTAAAGCGATCAAATCGGACGATATTGACGGCAAAATTGGGGCACTATTGAAAATGCGCGACGAGCACATCCCTCAAGTGATGGATGAACTTGGTCGCCTATCGGTTGCTTTTTCAAGTGAAGTGAACCACTTGCAATCACAAGGTTTGGACCACTACGGCAATGTCGGTGACCCTTTGTTTACCGATGTGAACTCAGAGCCGTTAGCGAAATCTCGTGTAGTAGCCGGACCTCAATCTACTGCTGATATGGCGGTATACATCAACGACATTAGTGCGCTGAAAGGCGGTGAGTATTCGCTTCGTTACGATGGCGACAGCTACAGTGTGACGAAGCCGAATGGTGAAACCGTTAAGCTGAACACCGATTCAGGGAATGCGTTCTATCTTGATGGTATGCGAGTGGAAGTGCGCAATGAACCTAAAGTCGGTGAGCACATTTTACTTCGCCCAACGCGCAGCAGTGCGGCACAAATAAAAGTTGAAACCAACGACCCAAAAGCCATTGCAGCGCAAAGCTATGAAGCGTCAACCACATTCGCTCAAGGCAACGCGAAGTTTGAAATCGTTGACGCAGGTGACTTACGAGAGTTTGAGGTAGTGGTTTCTCCTACCGGCGATCAATTTGCTGTTACGGACACCAAAGGCAATGTGCTTATGGCTCCGCAGCCATACCCTCCAACTGGACCTGTGTCGGTAAGCCTACCAAGTAACCATCCTGGTTATAAAAACGGTGGCGCGACGGTATTTGAGCTCACGAGTGGTGCACTACCTAACGATAAGTTTACGGCTAACCTTGTGCCTTCTGAAGGTGATAACGGCAACTTACGTAAGATGCTGAACATTCAAACCGACAAGAAGATGAACGGCAATGAGTCGACTCTGGTTAGTCTTTACTACAACTTGAACACAGATGTGGGTTTGAAGACATCCACTGCAAGTCGCTTAGCCGATGTTGCTCAATTAGAAAGTGAAGCAGCGCAAGAGCGAGTGGCGTCGATCTCGGGGGTAAACCTCGATGAAGAAGCGGCAAACATGATGAAGTTCCAACAGGCGTATATGGCCTCTTCTCGTGTGATGCAGGCGGCAAATGACACCTTCAACACCATCTTGCAATTGCGATAACAGGAGGCCGTAGATGTTAACTCGAATTTCCAGCTTCCATAACTACCAGTCGGTGCAAAACGATTTGCGCCGTCAGGAAAACAAAGTTCACCACAATCAGGAGCAACTTGCTTCTGGTAAGCAGTTGACCAAGCCGAGCGATAACCCGTTGGCGACGCACTACATACAGAGTATTGGTCAACAAGAAGAACAGCTAAAGCAGTACCTTGATGCAATCGTTCTGGTTCGTAACCGACTAGAAAACCAAGAGGTCGTGATTGCCAATGCTGAAGAGTTCACCGATGAATCGAAGCGTATTTCGATGGAAATGATCAACGGTGCTTACTCTCCAGAAGACCGTGCCGCGAAAAAGCGCGAGCTTGAAGAGATTGCCAATAACTTCTTGGCGCTAGTGAACACTCAAGATGAATCAGGTAACTACGTTTTTGCCGGTACTAAGCCGAAAACTCAGCCGTTTTTTAGAGATAACGATGGTAGTGTTGTGTACACCGGCGATGATTACCAACGCAAGATGAAGATTGCGAGCAATATTGAGCTAGGTATCAATTACCCGGGTAACCACTTGTTTTCAGAGATCCCGAATCCGTTTGGTGATTTCGAACCACAATACGATTTACAAGAAGGCTCTGAGTTGTTGCTTGGTCAAGCAACGAGTGCGTCAGAAGATAACTCAAACTACAAAGTGACCTTTGTGGATATGAGTAACGGCAAGTTTGGTTATCAGTTAGAAAAAGATGGCAGCATCGTGCAGGTTGATGATTATTCACCTGTTGATGGCATCAAATACGAAGGCGTGAATATTCAGCTTAAAGGTCAAGTATCGGCTGGCGACAGCATTACGTTAGAGCCACGCCAGACCTTTAGTATTTTTGATGCGTTTAGAGAAACTATGCAATGGTCGGAAAGCTCAGTATCAGACGCTTCGGCGACCGCGAAGCTGCATCAAATGACAGAAGAATTCCAAGCGGCATTTGTTCACATGAACAAAGTAAGAACCGATTTGGGTGCTAAGTTGAGCACGCTCGATATTCAAGAGCAAAACCACGAAGATTTTAATTTGTCTCTGGCGAAAGCGAAGAGCAATTTTGAGGATTTGGATTATTCCAAGGCGGTCATCGAGTTCAGCGAGAACTCACGTGCACTGCAAGCCTCGCAACAGGCTTTTGGTAAAACCAAAGACCTAACGCTATTTAACTATATTTAGCGACACTTAATTCGATCTAGCGCTGCTGAAACCTAGCGAGATGCCCATAGCATCTGAATGGAAGAGTAACGCCTTTAATCCGTAATTTTAATGCCTTATGTGCAAAGCCTTAAGCGCGAGAAATCAACGGAAAATGCCGAGTAACGCGAGCCAAGCGGCACGATTTTACCGAAAGCGGCAATGAGGTTCGCGGCAAATCAAGCGGCAATAGATCAACAACTGGCTGATAACGTAACTCAGCAGAAGGAAAAGGCGAATACGCCCTTTCATTGCTGAACTAACTTGTTGTTTATTTGCTCGTTTTTAAAAGAGTGAGTTATTAAATTCAAGTTGGCACACAAATTGTATTGATGTTGTCAGAACAGACTTACGAGATTCTAAACCCTGCCATATAGGCAGATTTAGCAAGTAATTTTTACGGTCAGTGCTTATCCAAATGAGAGTAAAGCTGGCCGCTTCGCAAAAGCTTGCGAACTCAAAAGGAGAGCAAAATGGCTGTAACAGTTAGTACTAACGTCTCCGCGATGACCGCGCAGCGTTATTTAAACAAGGCGACCAACGAACTTAATACTTCGATGGAACGTCTTTCATCTGGTCACAAGATTAACAGTGCAAAAGACGACGCAGCAGGTCTACAGATCTCTAACCGTCTAACGGCTCAGTCTCGTGGTCTAGATGTGGCAATGCGTAACGCAAACGACGGTATCTCGATTGCCCAAACGGCGGAAGGTGCGATGAACGAAGCGACGTCAGTAATGCAACGTATGCGTGACTTGGCGATCCAATCTTCAAACGGTACTAACTCTCCGGCTGAGCGTCAGGCGATCAACGAAGAGTCATCAGCGTTGACGGATGAACTAAACCGTATCGCAGAAACGACATCATTTGGTGGTCGTCGTCTATTGAACGGTTCGTTTGGTGAAGCAGCATTCCAAATTGGTTCAAGCTCTGGTGAAGCAATGATCATGGCCCTAACAAGCATCCGTGCGGATGACCAACGTATGGGCGGTGTGACTTTCTTCTCTGAGAATGGCAAAGACAAAAACTGGGGTGTTGATCCTGCTAAAGCAGATCTAAAAATCACACTACCAGGTATGGGTGAAGATGAAGATGGCAACCCAGATGATCTAGAAATCAGCATCAATGCGAAAGCAGGCGATGATATTGAAGAGTTGGCAACGTACATCAACGGCCAATCTGATATGATTAACGCATCGGTGAGTGAAGACGGCAAGCTGCAAGTATTTGTAGCGCACCCGAACGTTCAAGGTGAGATTTCAATCTCTGGTGGTCTAGCTTCTGATTTGGGTTTAAGTGACGAGCCAGTACGTACATCAGTACAAGACATCGATATGACAACCGTGCAAGGTTCTCAAAACGCGATTTCAGTATTGGATTCAGCACTTAAGTATGTTGATTCACAACGTGCAGACCTAGGTGCGAAGCAAAACCGTCTAAGCCACAGCATCAACAACTTGGCAAACATCCAAGAAAACGTCGATGCGTCTAACAGCCGAATTAAAGATACGGACTTTGCGAAAGAAACAACGCAAATGACCAAAGCGCAAATTTTGCAACAAGCAGGTACTTCGATTCTTGCTCAAGCGAAACAATTGCCAAACTCTGCGATGTCACTATTGCAGTAGTTTACCTAGCCTGTACTCAATACATTCAGACGTGGATGGGAATGCAGGCTTTTGGCAAGCAACTTTATAATAGAATGTGCGGCTCTCTCATCTCTCACCTGCCAATCATTTTCAATGTAAGGTTGCACCCGGTGTGTCGGATATGTGTTCATTTCTCTTGATCTCCACATAGGCTCTGGCTACCAACCTAGCCCCGGTTCTCTCAAAGGAAAAGGGGCTTTTTCTTTTCTATCTTCCAGCAAATCTCCTTACTGATACCGCTCTAACTGACTGCTTTTATTCGCTTTTGGTTGTTTTATGTACAAAATATTCCGCTCGGCGTAAATCTAAGAAACTTGAGCGCTTTTTTCTACTTTTCTCCAATTTTTCTAGCCAAATCTCGCTAATTCACTTTTTTTTATTTTTTCCTAAAGCTTCTGAAATCCGAGTCGTTAATAGAAGTAACTTTGAGAGAACTACTTGGTTTTCCGAGACGTCGGAAACCGCTACATCGGAAAATCAATTGGAGAAATCACCATGGCAGTGAATGTAAACACTAACGTATCAGCGATGACCGCTCAGCGTTACCTAAACAACGCAAACTCAGCACAACAAACTTCAATGGAACGTTTGTCTTCAGGTTTCAAAATCAACAGCGCGAAAGATGACGCTGCGGGCCTTCAAATCTCGAACCGCTTGAACGTACAAAGCCGTGGCTTGGATGTAGCTGTTCGTAACGCGAACGACGGTATCTCGATTGCACAAACAGCAGAAGGTGCAATGAACGAGACAACCAACATCCTACAACGTATGCGTGACCTATCTCTTCAATCAGCGAACGGCTCTAACTCAAAGTCTGAGCGTGTTGCGATTCAAGAAGAAGTAACGGCACTAAACGACGAACTAAACCGTATCGCTGAAACAACATCATTCGGTGGTAACCGTCTACTTAACGGTACTTACGGTACTCAGTCTTTCCAAATTGGTGCGGACAACGGTGAAGCCGTGATGCTAAACCTAAAAGACATGCGCTCTGACAACCAAATGATGGGCGGCGTGAGCTACCAAGCTGAAAAAGGCAAAGATAAAGACTGGGGTGTTGAAGCGGGCAAAAACGACCTGAAAATCAGTCTGACAGACAGCTTCGGTAAAGAGCAAGAAATCAACATCAGCGCAAAAGCGGGTGACGATATCGAAGAGCTTGCGACTTACATCAACGGTCAAACAGACCTAGTAAAAGCATCAGTAGACCAAGACGGTAAACTGCAAGTTTTCGCTGGTAACAACAAAGTTGAAGGCGAAGTAGAGTTTTCTGGCGGTCTTTCTGGTGAGTTAGGTCTAAGCGATGGTAAGAAAGTAACGGTTGATACCATCGATGTAACATCAGTAGGTGGCGCACAAGAATCTGTCGCTATCATTGATGCGGCGTTGAAATACGTAGATAGCCACCGTGCAGAGCTAGGTGCTTTCCAAAACCGTTTCAACCACGCAATCAGCAACTTGGACAACATCAACGAGAACGTGAACGCGTCGAAGAGCCGTATTAAAGATACCGACTTCGCGAAAGAAACAACTCAAATGACTAAGTCACAAATTCTATCGCAAGCGTCAAGCTCAATCCTTGCGCAAGCGAAACAAGCGCCTAACTCAGCGCTAAGCCTACTAGGTTAATCAACCTAATACGACGCGATACAAAAGCCAGGTTCATCCCTGGCTTTTTGCATATTCGAATCACGCATTAGGGACACCGAATAGGATAGGTGACAAGGAGTTTGTATCGATTAGATGGTCTCTTTAAATACCAATGTCACTGCGATGATGACGCAGCGACATCTCAGTCATGCGGCTGAGCAAAACATAGAGTCTCAGCGAAACCTCACCTCGGGTTATCGGATTAATTCCGCCAGTGATGATGCTGCAGGTCTGCAAATCTCCAATACTCTTAATGTCCAAACGAGAGGGCTTGATGTCGCCTTGAGAAATGCGCACGATGCGTATTCGGTGGCACAAACCGCAGAAGGCGCTCTGCATGAGAGCAGTGATATATTGCAACGCTTGCGCTCTCTGGGGCTTCAAGCGGCAAACGGCAGTAATGACTCAAGTGATCGGCAAAGTATTCAATACGAGGTCGTAGCGCTGCAAGATGAGCTTGATCGTGTCGCGATCACGACGACATTTGCAGATAAAAACCTGTTTGATGGTTCTTACGGCTCGCAAAGCTTCCATATTGGTGCGAATGCCAACTCTATCTCTCTGACACTGCGAAATATGCGCAGTCACATCCCGGAGATGGGAGGGCAGCATTATGTTGGTGATGCAGTCGGTAAAGATTGGCGAGTCACTAAAGATAATCAAACCCTTAAATTTGAATACCAAGACAGTAAAGGGCAAACCCAAACAGAATCTATTGGGCTCAAACTAGGAGATCGCATCGAGCAGGTTGCCACTTACATCAATGCACAGCAATCGATAGTGAGTGCCTCAGTGACTGAAAACAATGAACTGCAATTCTTTGCCTCGACGCTGAATGCACCTGAAGGTGTAACGTTAGAGGGTAGTTTGGCGGATGAGCTTGATGTTACTGCTGATGGGCTCATCACAATGGACGACATCGATATGTCGACTGTTGGTGGGGCACAGCTTTCGATTGGAGTGATTGATGCGGCAATTAAGTATGTTGATTCGCATCGAAGTGAAATAGGTGGCTTCCAAAACCGGGTTAGCGGCACGATGGATAACCTTAACACGGTGAACCGGAGTGTGACCGAATCAAAAGGGCGGATACGCGATACTGATTTTGCTCGTGAGTCGACGGAGATGGTACGGTCACAAGTGCTGCAAGATGCGACTACCGCATTATTAGCCCAAGCGAAGCAGAGACCGAGCTCGGCACTTGGCTTGCTCAGTTGAGCGGGTTGCAGCGATGAATATCGCTCAGGAACAAAAGTTTCAGGTAATAAAAAACGCTGCCAATGGCAGCGTTTTTTTCGTGTTCAGCTAAGTAAAAATTACTTAGTTACACGTAGAACTGGAGTTTCACCAACAGTAACAGAACCAGAAAGCTTGTTTAGCTCTTTGATTTCGTCCATGTTAGAGATAACAACTGGAGTTAGCGTTGATTTCGCTTTCTCTTCTAGAAGAGCTAGGTCGAATTCAATTACAGTGTCGCCAGCTTTAACAGTTTGACCTTCTTCAGCGATACGCTTGAAGCCTTCGCCTTTAAGTTCAACAGTATCGATACCGAAGTGAACGAAAAGCTCAACACCGTCGTCAGACTCGATAGAGAACGCGTGGTTCGTTTCGAAGATCTTACCGATAGTACCGTTTACAGGAGCTACCATTTTGTTACCAGCAGGTTTGATAGCAATACCATCACCAACGATTTTCTCAGCGAAAACAACATCTGGCACATCTTCAATGTTCACGATCTCACCAGAAAGTGGTGCGATGATTTCGATTGCACCTGCGTCAGCGCTGTCGTCAGATACTAGCTTCTTAAGTTTGTCAAACAGACCCATTGTGTCATGCTCCTAACGTTTTATTTAATTCTGTCGAATTATAGTATACCAATCTTTCGAGATAGACGACTTTTTTTAACCGCCTATCTCATTGGAATTAGTTGATTATTGAGTTTTCTCTGCAATGAACTTTTCTACAACTGCTTCAATTTCTGCTGCTGTTGGTAGAGAAAGTGCTTCTTCAGCCATTGCTTTCACTTCTGCGAAGTTAGAGTTACGGATAACTTTCTTCACTTTAGGGATAGAGATGCCGCTCATTGAGAACTCGTCTAGACCCATACCTAGAAGTAGAAGTGTTGCACGCTCATCACCTGCTAGCTCACCACACATACCAGTCCACTTACCTTCAGCGTGAGAAGCGTCGATAACTTGCTTAATCACAGTAAGTACAGCTGGTGATAGTGGGTTGTATAGGTGAGAAATCATCTCGTTACCACGGTCAACCGCTAGTGTGTACTGAGTTAGGTCATTTGTACCGATAGAGAAGAAAGATACTTCCTTCGCTAGGTGGTGCGCGATAGCTGCTGCAGCTGGAGTCTCAACCATTACACCGATTTCGATGTTTTCGTCGAATGCATGACCTTCAGCGCGTAGTTCTGCTTTGTACTCTTCGATCGCTTTCTTAAGCTCACGGATTTCTTCAACAGAGATGATCATTGGGAACATGATACGCAGTTTACCGTGTGCAGATGCACGTAGGATACCACGTAGCTGGTCACGTAGGATTTCACGACGATCCAAGCTGATACGTACTGCACGCCAGCCTAGGAACGGGTTCATCTCTTTTGGAAGATCCATGTATGGAAGATCTTTGTCGCCGCCGATATCCATAGTACGGATGATCACAGCGTGACCGTTCATTGCTTCAGCAACTTCTTTGTAAGCTTGGTATTGCTCTTCTTCAGTTGGAAGTGCGTCACGGTCCATGAATAGGAATTCAGTACGGTACAGACCAACACCTTCACCACCGTTACGGATGATACCGTCACAGTCTTTAACAGTACCGATGTTACCGCAAACTTCTACGCGGTGACCGTCAGTTGTTTCTGCGTGTAGGTCTTTTAGCTTAGCTAGCTCTTCTTTTTCAGCAAGGAATGCAGCTTTAACTGCTTTTGCTTCTTCTAGCTCAGCGTCAGATGGGTTGATAACGATCTTGTTGTTCATCGCATCAAGAATCAGCATGTCGCCGTTCTTAACTTGCTTAGTGATGTCGTTAGTACCAACGATAGCTGGAAGCTCAAGAGAGCGAGCCATGATTGAAGTGTGAGAAGTGCGACCACCGATGTCACAAGCAAAACCAAGAACGTAGTCTAGGTTGATCTGCGCAGTTTCAGATGGCGTTAGGTCGTAAGCTACTAGGATAACTTCTTGATCAATATCGCTTAGAGAAACGATGTTGATACCTAGAGCGTTCTTAACGAAACGAGAACCGATATCACGGATGTCAGTTGCACGTTCTTTCAGGTATTCGTCGTCTAGAGACTCAAGAGCCGTTGCTTGCTCTTCGATCACAGAGTGGATCGCGTGGTCAGCAGACATTTTGTCGTTTTTGATAAGTGCTAGGATTTCTTCTTCTAGCTCTTCGTCTTCAAGAAGCATGATGTGACCTTCAAAGATCGCTTCTTTTTCTTCGCCAAACGTTTCAAGCGCTTTTTGCTTGATAGTTTCTAGTTGAGCAGAAGATTTGTTACGAGCGTCAAAGAAACGTGCAACTTCTGCTTCTACTTGATCATCAGAAATAGTGTTTGTGTTTAGGACAATTTCATCTTCTTGAAGTAGTAGTGCTTTACCGATTGCAATACCAGGAGATGCTAGGATGCCTGAAATCATAGCCTTACCTTAAGTTGGTCAACTTTATAAAACGGGAGAATAATGGGTGCGCTAACGAATAGTTTTAGCTTAGTTTTGAGTCTATTTCCAACGAAGCCATTTTGCTTTCACAAAATGGCTTCTGAAATAGGAGACCGAATTAGTGTAGTTGGTCCATTAGAGCAACTAGGTGGTCAACTGCTTGCTGAGCTTGTGGGCCTTCAGCTGAGATAGTTACTAGAGTACCTTTTACTAGGCCTAGTGTTTGTAGCTTGAATAGGCTCTTAGCGCTAGCGCTTTTACCGTTAGAAGTCACAGTGATGTCCGCGTCGAATGCTTTAGCTTCTTTAACGAACTGTGCAGCTGGACGAGTGTGAAGACCGTTTTCTGCTGTGATTTCTACTTGCTTCTCGTACATGTGATATACCCCAATAAATGTATTTTTTTGTTAGTTTGTGACTAAGTTTTAGCTTAACTGCTTTACACCTTGTGCGCTAGCACGGGAGAGTTCAAAGCGTGTCAGAACTGATACTAGTCAAAAGTTTGGTAATTACGCAACTGTTTGCGTGCGTAATTACACTGAAACCTTTTTGGTTTAGATTCTTTATTTTGAACCTAAAAATAAAACACCCTGATATTACCAAAGGTGGGGCAGGGATCAACAAAAAAGCCCCTGAACGGGGCTTTTTTAAACGAAAAATTGATTTGACCACATATTACTGTTGGTTCTCTTTCTCGGTAAAGATACCAGCAAATAGTGCTGTACTTAGGTAACGTTCACCAGAGCTTGGTAGAACTGTTACGATTGTTTTTCCTTCAAATTCAGGAAGTTCCGCGAGTCGGTTTGCTGCAACGACTGCTGCACCTGATGAGATGCCAGCTAGGATGCCTTCTTCTTCCATTAGGCGACGAGCCATCTCGATCGCTTCTTCAGAAGTCACTTGCTCAACACGGTCTAGAAGTTCTAAATCTAAGTTACCAGGGATGAAACCTGCACCAATACCTTGGATTTTGTGAGGCGCTGGTTGGATTTCTTCACCTGCTAGCGCTTGCGCAATTACTGGTGATTCTGCTGGCTCTACTGCAACAGATGTGATGGCTTTGCCTTTCTCACCTTTGATGTAGCGGCTTGTGCCTGTGATGGTACCGCCTGTACCTACACCTGCTACGAATACATCGATTTCACCGTCTGTTGCTTCCCAGATTTCTGGACCAGTTGTCTTCTCGTGAATCTCTGGGTTGGCAGGGTTGTTGAACTGCTGTAGAAGAAGGTATTTGTCTGGATTGCTTGCAACGATTTCTTCCGCTTTAGCGATCGCGCCTTTCATACCTTTTGCTGCTTCTGTTAGTTCTAGGTTTGCACCTAGCGCTTTAAGAAGCTTACGACGCTCAAGGCTCATTGATTCTGGCATTGTCAGAGTGAGCTTGTAACCGCGAGCGGCTGCTACGAATGCAAGTGCAACACCTGTGTTACCACTGGTTGGCTCAACTAGCTCAACGCCCGGCTTAAGAGTACCTGCCTTTTCTGCTTCCCAAATCATGTTCGCACCAATACGGCACTTAACACTGAAGCTTGGGTTACGCGCTTCGATTTTCGCCAAAACTTTACCTTTGCTCACTTTATTCAAGCGAACAAGAGGTGTGTTACCGATAGTAAGAGAGTTGTCTTCGTAGATCTTGCTCATAGTGATGTTCCTTCATTACACGATATTGTGAATATGAGTAGAAGAATATGCGGTCTCAAAAAAAGGGAAAAGGATTAAAAAGTTATATCTTATGAGGTTGGTCGAGAATTGAGCAAAATGAAAGGGGAGGCGTCTAAAACCTCCCCGTATCGAATGAAAGTGTGAGTTATTGTTGATGCTTAAATTCGTTCACCCACATTGCAGTTGCACCGCAGACAGCAACAGGCATAACAATTAGGTTAAGAATTGGAATCGTGGTAAACACCGAAACCAACACTCCAAAGCCATAGGCTTTCCCTTGCTTTTGTTTCAATTTGTAACGCATCTCGTTGAAAGACACTTTATGGTTATCAAACGGATAGTCACAGTACTGGATAGCAAGCATCCAAGCGGTGAAGATGAACCACAAGAAAGGTCCAACCGTTTGCCCGAGTGCAGGGATCAACAGAAGAAGAAACAAGCCAATCGCTTTTGGTAGGACATAAAGCAATTTTCGCCATTCTCGTGCTAGCACGCGAGGGACATCTTTTATAACCGCAGCCATGCCATCATCATTCACTTTTTGACCCGTTAAGGACTCTTCGACTTTTTCAGCGAGTAAACCATTGAATGGTGCGGCGATGAAGTTAGCTAATGTACTAAAGAAATAAGAGAATGTGGCGAGAATAGTTAACACCAATATTGGCCATAATATGTAGGTAAGCCAAGAGAGAAAATCTGGTAACTGACCAATCCAGTTCTGGATCCAAACATCGAGATGGGAGAATAGATAGAAAATCGCGCCACCCACGAGTAATACGTTGGCAAGTAATGGCAAAACCACAAAGCGACGGATCTCCGGAGAGAGTGCTATTTGAATCCCATATAGGAAGTAACCGAATCCGGTTCTAGGCTGATTATTCAACTTCATATCTATTTTGTTTCGTGTAAGTGAAAACTCATTGTACCTGTGGATGGTTTTCTTTCAATGCCCTAACATTTTGGGTCTTGTAAAGTGGAATCGTGGCAAGAATCACAACAAAAAACCGAACTTCTTGCATTAAGTTGTTCTAAACCTACATATAGTTTTGGTAAAGTAAAAGCATCATTCGGATTTATTGCACTTGGGTTACTGCTCAAGGATGTGCGAGTAGTAGAACAAGTAGATTGAGAGTAAATAATGCAGGAATTGCGATTCGTACTCATTGTTGTTGGCGCATTAGCCATCGCCGCATTGCTATTTCATGGTCTGTGGACAAGCAAAAAAGAAGGCAAAGCAAAATTTGGTAACAAGCCGCTTGGTAAGTTGGATGTTGACCAAGAGGATAAAGAGTCTCCAGAACAAGAGCGTGATTTTGCTCCTGCTCCAGAAGACGACTTCGAAATCATCCGTAAAGATCGCAAAGAGCCAGACTTTGGGATGGAGAATTCATTTGATAATAAATTCGCTTCTGATCCTCTGATCGATGATGTTCTTGATGTAAAAGAAGAGAAAGAGCATAAAGAAGAGCAAGAAATCCCAGCTTTTGTTGCGACAAAAACAGAAGAAGACGTGGTAGAGCCAGTTTTACAAGAGTCAGTAGACACTTTTGCTGAAAACGAAACTATCGCGGAAAAAGAAGAAATTATCGAACCGGTATTTGAAACAACGGTGGTACCAGAATCGGCAGAAGTAGAGATTGCGCCTGTAATGACAGAGGTAGCGGTTGAAGAGCCGAAGCCAGAGCCAGAAATGCAAGTGATTGTGTTAAATGTGCACTGTGCAGGCGAAGAGCCATTTATTGGTACTAAGCTATTCGATAGCCTTCAGCAAAACGGTTTGATTTACGGTGAAATGAATATCTTCCATCGTCATGTGGACTTGTCTGGCAATGGTAAAGTGTTATTCAGTGTTGCAAACATGATGCAGCCGGGTACGTTAGAGCACGGTGACCCAGCAGAGTTTTCAACGAAAGGTATTTCCTTCTTTATGACTCTCCCTTGCTATGGTGAAGCAGACCAAAACTTCAACCTTATGCTGCGTATTGCACAGCAAGTCGCGGACGATATGGGGGGGAACGTACTGGATGATCAACGTAACCTGATGACACCTGATCGATTAGCATCATATCGACGTCAAATAGTTGAGTTTAATGCTGCTAACGCATAACCTTAACACCAAATAATGATAGGGCTCCGTTAGGAGCCCTTTTTCTTAGATTCCCAACCTCATTAATGAATATACACGGGGCTTTAATATGTCTGAATCAGTACATCAGCGACTAGAAGAGCTAAAAGAGTCGTTGCATTACCACGCGGTTCGTTACTACGTGGAAGATAACCCAGAGATTCCAGATGCAGAATACGATCGTATGATGCGTGAATTATTGGATATTGAAGCCGAACACCCAGAACTGGTTACCGTCGACTCTCCAAGTCAACGCGTAGGAGGTCAGCCACTGTCTGAGTTCAGCCAAGTTACTCATGAAGTGCCGATGCTATCGTTGGATAACGCTTTTGATGATACGGAACTGGATGGTTTTCATAAACGCGCTCAAGATCGCGTTGTCGGTCATACCATCAAACAGTACTGCTGTGAGCCTAAGCTTGACGGTTTGGCTGTAAGTCTATTGTACGAAGATGGTGTCTTGGTCCAGGCTGCGACACGTGGTGATGGTACTACTGGTGAAAACATCACGGAAAATGTACGTACCATCAGCGCAATTCCATTAAAGCTGCAGGGTAAAGACTGGCCAACACGTCTAGAAGTTCGTGGTGAAGTCTTTATGCCAAAAGCGGGTTTTGACAAACTTAACGAGATCGCTCGTCAAAAAGGCGAGAAAGTTTTTGTTAACCCACGTAACGCGGCGGCGGGCAGTCTGCGTCAACTAGATTCACGTATTACCGCTTCGCGTCCATTGAGCTTTTATGCTTACAGCGTTGGCGTTGTTGAAGGTGCTACGTTAGCAAACAGCCACTACGAGCGATTCTTACAAATCAAATCTTGGGGCTTACCAATGTGCCCTGAAACCAAGCGAGTCGATAACTTGGAAGAGGTAAAAGCCTACTACCAAGACATTCTTAACCGTCGTGAAGCTTTGGCGTATGAAATTGATGGCGTCGTCATTAAAGTTGATGATATTGCAATTCAAGAGCGTTTGGGTTTTGTTGCTCGTGCTCCTCGTTGGGCAATCGCGTATAAATTCCCTGCGCAAGAAGAAATTACCACGCTAAATGATGTGGAGTTCCAAGTTGGCCGTACAGGTGCCATTACGCCAGTAGCTAAGCTTGAGCCAGTATTTGTTGGTGGTGTCACGGTAAGTAATGCAACTCTTCACAACGCAGACGAGATTGAACGTTTACAAGTGATGGTAGGTGATCAAGTAGTGATTCGTCGTGCTGGTGATGTGATTCCGCAAGTTGTCTCTGTTATCAAAGAACGTCGCTCAGAAACGGCGCGCGAGATCCTATTCCCCAATGCTTGTCCGGTATGTGGCTCTCATGTTGAACGTATCGAAGGTGAAGCCGTTACACGTTGTACTGGTGGTTTAGTATGTCAGGCTCAACGTAAAGAAGCGTTAAAACACTTTGTGTCTCGTAAGGCGCTAGATGTAGACGGATTGGGCGAGAAGGTCATTGAACAATTGGTTGATCGTGAGATGGTCGAAACACCAGCTGACCTGTTCAAGCTTTCTGCAGGCGTACTGACGGTCTTGGAACGAATGGGACCGAAATCGGCAACCAACGTTGTTAATGCTCTTGAGAAATCAAAACTAACAACATTGCCACGTTTCTTGTACTCACTTGGTATCCGAGAAGTCGGTGAAGCTACAGCTGCAAACCTTGCACAACATTTCAAGAATCTTGAAATCATTGAGCAAGCAACAGAAGAGCAGTTGGTTGAGGTTCAAGATATTGGTGTGGTCGTAGCAAAACACATTACCACTTTCTTCAGCGAAGAGAAAAACCAAGCGGTTGTACAAGACCTACTGGCGCAGGGCATTCACTGGCCAGAAATCGCCACACCACAGGAAGGGGTCGAATTACCTTTGGAAGGTAAAACCGTGGTGTTAACCGGTACGCTTTCTCAGTTAGGTCGTTCAGAGGCGAAAGAAGCACTACAGAATTTAGGCGCAAAAGTAACTGGTAGTGTTTCGAAGAAAACAGATATTTTGTTTGCTGGAGAAAATGCCGGTTCTAAGCTAGCTAAAGCTCAAGAACTTGGAATTGAGATTCAAACTGAGCAAGACTTACTCAATTTGATGAAATAACTCTCCTAAAAAAAGATAAAAAATACCTAAAAGCCCCAAGTGTCAGTCGCTTGGGGCTTTTTCTTGGCAATTAAAAAGTCACTCAATAACCGTTCAAATACCACTTTTCCTGATTTCAGTGATCAGGATCTCTCCTTACGTTATTCTTCTTTTATAACTAAAACTCTGCGATCGACTTCAAAATAGAATGGATGGGTTTTTATTATGTATTTGATATTTAAAGCCTTTTCTTTGATTTGTGTCTTTGGTGTTAAAAATAAGATCTGGATCAACAACTTATATGGAACTTTGGCGTTGGTCATATTTTTTTAGAAAAAAAATAAGTTCCATTTGGATGTTTTTAGATGCGAAGTTAGTCTTAGAAGCGTGGATACACGGTGTGTATGCAGGAACTAAAAAGAACCAATTTAGAAATATTGAGGTTCACTCAGGAATTTACTTCTCTCCTTCGGCGGCCAACTTAAGGCGAGATAGAAAAATACAGCTATATCCATTTTTAGGAGTTTTTTCCATGGACAAATTTTTCAAGGTTTCAGCGTTAACAACTGCGATGTTTGGTGCGGTTGCAGTAGCTCCGGCTACAGCATCTACTGAAAGTGCAGCTGGTGGTGAGTATGTAGAAAAAGTTAACGAATTTATGCAAGACTCAAGTCTTAATGCAATGTTCGTTGTTGATACTCGTTCTCGTACTCGTACAACAGGTAAACCTGGTGGTGAGAATGGCGACCGCTGGAGCCGTCTAAACTACTCATCTTACAACGCGATCATTGACTTCACTTCTGGCTACCATGATGGTTGGTTAGGTGCAGACGTAGCAGCTTACTACTCTGGCGACCTATACAACGATAGCTTGAAAGGCGCAGACGGTTACCTATGTAACGAGATCTCTACTTGTACTAACCTAGACTGGGGTGCAGGTGACGGTGATCAACTTAAAGTTTACAAAGCTGCTCTGAAGTTTAAGACTGGCGAAAACTTTAACGCTCGCTTCGGTATGTTGCAAGCTGGTGGTAATGGCACAATCGGTAACGTTTGGAGCTTCGTACCAGGTACTTACCGTGGTTTCGAACTAAACGCGAAGCTGGGTGATTTCAACCTAAGCTACTTTGGTGCAGACCAATTTACAGCACCATGGTTGCTACACGAAGATGACTACGCGCCAGCACTATGGTCAGACACTTCTTGGAGCTACCTACACTCTCTAGGTTTGAATGGTAACATTACTGATGCTCTATTCTTCCAAGTTGGTCTTGGTCAAGCGACAGGCGTTAAATATGCTAACGGTATCGACTGGGGTGCAGGTCAAGTAACTAGCTACCATGACGAAACTGATAACACGTCATACAAAGCTTACTTGAAGTACACAGTAAGTGACCGTACTACTCTTGCATTTGACTTCTACGGTGTTGATGACGATGTGAAATACGATGGTCTAGGTTTCCACACTGGTCTATCTCTAAACCAATCGTTCGGTAAACTGTCTTGGATGTCTGAACTACGTTACACAGACACAGACAACCGTTCAGATTTCGTTCCTCGTACAATCCATACTTACGGTATGAATAACGGTACTTGGTCACAATGGTGGGATGCTCTATCTGACTGGAACAAAGCTGGCGAGCTAGCTTGGTACAACCGTCTATCTTACAACCAAGGTAACGGCTGGAACTACTACCTAGGCTTCGGCTACGGTTCTGGTGCAGACTCTGCAGCAAGCGGCGCATCTGGTGACTGGGATTACGAGAGCGAGTACGCAGTTAACGCAACAGTTTCTTACTCTCTACAAAGCGGTTCTCTTAAAGGTACAACCGTGCGTCTACACGGTACTATCCTAGAGCGTGACGAGTTTGCTGGTGCAGCAGACGCGGATGAGACAGACTTACGTCTACAAGTTCTTATCCCATACAGCTTCCACTAATATTTAGAAGTTAAGAAAAGGAGCCAATCGGCTCCTTTTTTATTTTACTTCTTTTCCGTCATACATTTTGCAATATAGGGGAGGAAGCATGTGTACGTTCAATTCACACTTTATTTCCGGTGCTAATGTTCTACCACCAGAAGCGCCATTTGCTAGCGAAGTCAATGGCATTAATGCAGCGATAGCGACTAATAATCCAGTTACCAGTTTCATATTATTTACCTTGTAATCTAGAATGTATTTTCTTTTTAATTTCACTTAATTACTTGAGTTCGTTGTTTAGGTGGGAAATATTAAAGCGTAGCGTTCTGCTCCTTAATCTAACCTACGATTTAGTTGTCCCATGAACCACCTTGAAAGCGGCACATCTCACTAGGTAGATGGGCAACATCGCCACTTGGTAAAACACATTCAACGATAGGTCCTAGATTGGTGGTGCCTCCATTCCCGTTGTTATAGGCGAATGAAGAAAACGCAAACGCGCTGCACGCTAAAAACAAAAAACACTTCTTCATAGTACATCCTCTTACTTACCTTAAAAAAATATAAGCATTTAATTGCCATGCTTATGCGTTAAGTATGTATAGAGACCTAGAAAGATCAAAAATTAATTCAACAGTGTTTTATTTTTTAAAATGAATTTAGATTTTAAATTTTGGGATATATTTATCTATGTGCTTGAAATTTTAATTTAGTAGGAGGATCTGTTTTGATAAAGGAGAGAATATTAATAATATTTCTATTACTTAATTTTTGTGGTTAATTTAAATAAGTAGATGAAATAAAAGCATTAGTCACGGGAAGGAAATAAAAGGATGCTGAGCACCCTTTTATTTTGACACAAATCAGCGAGAAACCGGTTTAATCTTCAAAATTATGCCGTCTACGGCGATAATTTCGACCCGAGTTCCCGTCGGCAATTCGTGTTCGCATTCAGCTGACCACGTTGTATCTGCCACTCTAAGACGATTCATTCCAATGTGAAAATCTTCTTCGAGCGTGACAATATTACCTATCAGCTGTTTGTGTTTTTGATTGAGATCTCTGGCTTGATCACTTTTGCGATCCTTGGACCATTGCTTTCTCCAACATAGCCAAGTGGTAACCAAACTGAAAGCCACAAAGGCAAGCCACTGCATCTGCCAACTCATTGGTAAGAAAGATAGGATAGCGCCAACGATCAGGGCGGAAATGCCTAGCCAAAGAAAATAGCCTGCTGTGCCCAATAGCTCTACAGCGAGCAAGGCTAAACCAAGCGCAATCCAATGCCAGAATGACACGCTTTCTAATAGGCTAAATAAATCCATAGGCAATCCTTAGTCCTTACTTTGTTTGAACATTTCAGCAATACCCGCGACTGAGCCCATTAGACCTGTCGCTTCGATCGGCATCATGATGATCTTACCATTTTCCGCTTGACCGATACTCTTCAGTGCATCGGTATAACCTTGGGCAATAAAGTAGTTAACCGCCTGAACATCACCTTTAGCGATTGCTTCAGATACCATGTAAGTCGCTTTTGCTTCTGCTTGAGCTGCACGCTCACGCGCTTCCGCATGTAAGATCGCCGATTGCTTTTCACCTTCCGCTTTCAGAATTTCCGATTGTTTTTGACCTTCTGCTCGTAAGATTTCTGCCTGACGTATCCCTTCAGCTTCTAGGATTTCAGCACGCTTATTACGTTCTGCTTTCATCTGAGCGTTCATTGCTGCTGTTAGATCTGCTGGTGGTTGAACGTCTTTGATCTCGATACGAGTTACTTTTACGCCCCAAGGGTTGGTTGCTTGGTCAACGATAGAGAGCAATTTGGTGTTGATCATGTCACGCTGGCTAAGCATCTCATCCAATTCCATTGAGCCGAGCACGGTACGAATGTTCGTTAGTGTTAGGTTACGGATAGCGTGTTCTAGATCGTTGACTTCATACGCCGCTTTGGCTGCGTCGATGACTTGGACAAAGCCGACTGCATCGATAACAACATTCGCATTGTCTTTTGAGATGACTTCTTGTGCCGGGATGTCCAGTACACGTTCCATCATGTTGACTTTTTGACCTACGCGATCAACGAAAGGAATGATTAGGTTTAGACCTGGCTTTAAGGTGTGGGTATAACGTCCGAAGCGTTCGACGGTCCAGTTGTTCCCTTGTGGTACGGTTTTGATCCCAGAAGCGAGGACAATAATGGCTAGTACAACTAAGATCCCGATGGTGATCAATGAGTCGATTGGCATGTTCTATTCCCTTAAGTGCATAATGTTTGTTTCATTTTTACTCATTTAGGCTTATGACACAATCGTAGAAATGAGAGCCTCGATAAATTATAGACAGAATAAAGGCCGGATTAATCCGACCTTTTTATATTTTTAATTCAGCAGGTTAGTACTTTAATTAGTAGAGAATAGAGTACAACTGACGACGGAATTTACTTGCTAATGCATTGCCTTGACCCAATGCACTTAAGATATCCATAAAAGTTTTCTTCACTTCACCGTCTTGTGCGCCGAGGTTGGTTTTTAAAATATTCCAAAGTAGCTCCAACGCGTCTTCATCGCGACCAACTTGGTTGTATTGAACTGCAAGCTCACATGCCAATTCGAAGTTATCTGGGTTTGCGGCTAGCTCTTGTTCAAGGCGTTGAAGCTCTGGGCTATCTGCTGCTTGGAGGTGCAGATCTAACTTGGCAATCAATCCCTTATAGTAGTTATCTTGATATTCCAGTGGGATTGCACTCAATAGCGTTTGTGCCAATTCAAATTGTTTGGTTTCTAGCAAACAATCTGCCATCGCTAGTTTTACATCACCGCGGTTTTGCAGATCTTCTGAAAGGGTTTGCAAAATAGCTAGAGCTTGAGCATGTTCGCCTTGTTGGAGCAACTCGCTTGCTTGCTTTAACTGCATTTCGTCTTGGCTTGGGAGGTGTTTTTGCAGCATGGCTGAAATGGCATCAATCGGCTGAGGACCACCCATACCATCTACCGCTTGACCGTTCATAAACAACGCGATAGTTGGTAAGACTTGTACGCCAAACTGTGATGCTAAAGCTGGTTGCTGCTCACAGTTCAATAGAGCAAGGGTGAATGCACCGTTGTATTGTTGAGTTAGCATTTGTAGCTCAGGGATCACTTGCGCACTTTCTGGTTGAGCACTCGCCCAGAAGTGGATCAACACTGGCGTGTTCATTGACCCTTCAAGAGTCTCGCGGAAATTTTGTTCTGTTAACTCAACGATAAATGGGGATTGCATCAGAGTGTCCTTGCTTTTTGTTTCTTGTCGTTGATTGTAGATATGGAGTTGATATTTGGGAAATTCAAGCGATAGAAAGGAAAAACGCTGCCGAAGCAGCGTAATCCTGATAGCAAGCGAAAGTGCTATAAAACTTTGGCTATTCCAGCACGAATTAGGGAGTCTTGTTAGACATTATCTTTGTGTGCTGGGTGAGGTATCAAAATAGGATGAACACAGTCAACACTACACCCACACTAAGCCAGTTGAGCTGATTTAATGTCATTATTGTCTCGCGTAAATACAAAACAGAAAGGGTGGCGATACCAAATCTAAAGTGAGTATCAACATCGTGTTCAGGCTCGATAGATGAAGATACTAACTTAGAAATTGATTCGAACATTGAGGCTTTCTTAACCTACATGCTCATAATGACATCACATTGTTACGGTAAAATTACATTGTGATAAAAAGTTTTTATGCTGCTTGTCGCAGAATCTTATCAAGAATACGCGTTGGTAATAGGCGCTTTAACACGGCAAATACTTTAGTTGGCGTTGTAATGCGGTAGCGGATTTTTGGTTTATCGCTTGTTAGCGCATGAAGCACTGTCTCGATGCAAGATTCTGCAGGAAGCACAAATCTATTGTTCGACTTGTCGTTATCTAGACGCTGCTTCTGACCTTCGTAAGCGGCTTTGTGTGGGCTGTTCTCGACATCAATCCATCGCTCGAAGGCTTTTAATGCATTGTGTCTAAATTGGGTTTCAATAGGTCCCGGCTCTATCAGTGCGATTTTGATGTTGGTGTCCATCAATTCCAAACGTAGTGTGTCGGTCCAGCCTTCGAGTGCGAACTTAGAGGCATTATAGGCACCACGATATTTCATGGCTGCAAACCCAAGCACAGAGCTATTTTGGATGATTCTTCCTTCACCCTGTTTGCGCATATGTGGCAGTACTTCTCTGACTAACTGATGCCAGCCAAAAAAGTTGGTTTGAAACTGAGCTTGGAGCGCCTCTGTCGGCAAGTCTTCTAGCGCGCCAGGCTGACCATATGCCCCGTTATTGAATACGGCATATAACTTTCCGTCGGCTAGTGTTAATGCTTGCTTGACTCCCGAAGAGATGCTTTCAGAATCGTTAAGATCCAATTGAATACAGGTTAGTCCTTCGCTTGTTAAGCGTTCGACATCTTGTTCGTGCCGGCAGGAGGCAATCACGTGGAAGCCCTCTTTTTTCAAAGCATGGGCACAAACGTAGCCGATGCCAGTGGAGCATCCGGTGATAAGAATGGATTTTTTCATATTAGAGGGCTCACGAAAGTATAGTGAGCCTTATGATTCAATAACTTCGATCTTGAAGCAAGTTCTTGAGTGCAGGTTCGACGCGAGAGTAGCTGAATTGAAAACCCAATTCGGTCAGCTTTTTCGGTTTGGCGCGAATGCTATCAAACAGTAAGCAAGAGGATTCTCCCATCGCCATATTCATCACCCATTTAGGGGTGAAGAGAATATGTGGACGTTTTAGCGTTTTCGCCAGTGTGCCACTAAAGATTCGATTGCTAACAGGGTGGGGAGCACATAAGTTGAATTCACCATGAGCGTGTGGCGTTTCAAGCAAGTACATAATGGCACGAACCATATCCAAAATATGGATCCATGGCATGTATTGTTTACCGCTACCCAATGGTCCCCCTAAACCTAGTTTGTAAGGCAAAATCATTTTGGCAAGTGCGCCACCATTTGGACCAAGGACAACGCCAGTACGCAACAAGCATACCCGGGTTTGTTCGGATTCTGCGCGTTTTGCTATCTGCTCCCAACGAGCACAAACGGAGTGAGCGAACGCCTCGCTATTGACGTGTAAGCACTCATCAAAAGGATGGTCTTGCTGGTCGCCGTAATAACCAACGGCAGATCCACTGATGAACACCGATGGTGGTTCTGTACTTGCGTGGATCAGTGCGACAATACGCTCGGTAACCTTCCAACGGCTGTTACAAATGATCTCTTTCTGCTCCTTGCTCCAGCGCTTGTCTGCGATCGGTTCACCTGCGAGGTTAATCACGGCATCAACATCATTAAGATCTTCAAGTGAATCAAGGGAGTCGAGATATTCAATATTACCGACATCGGCATGATTAAGTCGCTGTTTTGCTTGCTCTGGGTTACGCGTAAGCAAAATGACTTGGTGAGTGGTCAGTAACTTAAGTAGCTCTGAGCCAATAAAGCCTGTGCCGCCGGTCAGTAGTATCTTCATGTCATCCCTTTGATGGTAAAACTATTCAAACATTATAGTCGTTATACGCCTAGCGTGATCATATCAATGACTTGCAGTGTCGATTTTATTATTAGTTCCTAAGGAGTTAGAAGCATTTTGTTGGGAAGCGATGCGAAGTTCACAATTTGAAAGAATGTAACAAAATGTTATCAAGCCTTTAGCAAAGCTCACACTTAGCTTAGGGAAACTGTGTCATGCTGAACTTAAAGGAGAATAACAGTCAGTAGATAGGAGGGAGTATGGAGGCATTTGTTGCTCTATTTAGAGCGTTGCTCAGTAGTGCTCGTGACTTGCTACCTATTGTTATTGTCATCACCTTTTTTCAGTTGGTCGTGCTTCAGGAACCGCTGCCTAATCTCGTCTCTATCCTATTTGGTCTTCTTCTGGTTATTCTCGGTTTAACCTTCTTTATCTTTGGATTAGAGCTTGGTTTGTTTCCCATTGGGGAAAATATGGCACAAGCGTTCGCTAATAAAGGCAGCGTTTTCTGGTTACTGATCTTTGCGTTCTGCTTGGGTTTTGGTACCACCATTGCAGAACCAGCCTTGACAGCTGTTGCAGAGGAAGCATCAGAAGTTGCGGCTGAAGGGGGCATGATTGCCAATACAGAACAATCTATGGAAGAGTACGCAGATGGATTACGCCTAACGGTTGCTTTGTCGGTAGGTGTAGCGATTGTGCTCGGCGTGTTGCGAATTCTCAAGGGCTGGCCGATTCAGTACATGATCATAGGTGGTTATATTGGCGTTGTGATACTAACGGGATTTGCGCCTGAATCAATCATTGGGGTGGCTTATGATTCTGGAGGAGTGACGACATCCACCATCACGGTTCCTTTGGTCACAGCGCTTGGCGTTGGGCTCGCTTCTGCGATTAAAGGGCGAAACCCTATGATTGATGGGTTTGGTTTGATCGCCTTTGCCTCATTGCTACCAATGATGTTTGTGATGGTATACGGGATGGTGGTGGCATGATTTCGTTTGAGCATTTCTTCGATACCTTTGTTTCTACTATCAGTGACGTGATCCCGATTGCGACCATTATTTTTGGTTTCCAGCTTGCAGTATTACGACGTCCCATCTCTAACCTGCCTAAAGTCCTGCTTGGATTTGCCTACGTTATCCTCGGTTTGTCGCTGTTTTTGCTTGGGTTAGAAATGGCGCTGTTTCCGTTGGGTGAAACCATGGCAACGCAGCTCACTGCCCCTGCATTTCTACACGAGTTTAAAGTATCCATCGGTCAAGCTTTAAGTTGGGTAGACTACTACTGGGTGTATATCTTTGCTTTCTTTATCGGTTTCAGTACGACAATCGCAGAGCCTTCTCTTATTGCAGTGGCGATAAAGGCAAACCAGGTTTCTGGTGGCAGTATTAGTGTGAATGGATTGCGCGTTGCCGTTGCTTTGGGGGTGGCAGTTGGTATTGCTCTAGGCAGCTATCGGATTGTCGTTGGTGATCCTATTCACTACTACATTATCGCCGGTTACATCGTAGTGGTGATTCAAACCTTCTATGCGCCAAAGTTGATTGTACCTTTGGCTTACGATTCAGGCGGTGTTACTACCTCGACGGTGACCGTACCTTTAGTGACCGCGCTTGGGTTGGGGTTAGCTTCAACCGTACCAGGACGAAACCCAATGATAGATGGCTTTGGCTTGATAGCGTTTGCCAGCCTGTTTCCAATGATTTCTGTGATGGGCTATGCCCAGATTACCCAGTGGTTGAATAAAGGAACCGCGGAGGAAAAAGAAAATGCGCTTTAAATTGATTTTGGCCTTTGTTGAAGACAGCAAAACCGACAAGGTGCTCGATGCAGCAAGAGATGCAGGAGCAACGGGGGCTACGGTGATCAACAATGCCCGAGGACAAGGTTTAAACCAGAAACGAACTTTCTTTGGATTAACCTTGGAGGTGCAAAAAGATGTGCTGTTATTTGTTGTAGAGGAGCATTTGTCGAGACACATTTTAGAAACCATCAGTGACGTTGGAGAGTTCGATCAGGAATCCGGTCAAGGGATTGCCGTGCAGATTGATGTCGAGGATGCTGTCGGTGTCGCACACCAAGTCGAGAAGCTAACTAAAGTGGTAGAGGATGAGTTATGAGTAGTCATGAGCTGATTAGAGTCAGAGACGTAATGGCGGCAACATACATCATTGTCGATGGGTTGATTACGGTTCACGAAGGGATCACGCTAGCGAGGAAGAGTGAAGTGAAAGCGCTGGTGGTGAAAAAGCGTGATGACGATGATGAATATGGCATCGTCTTAATGAACGACATAGCGAAAAAAGTGTTGGCAAAAAACCGTTCACCACAACGCACCAACATCTATGAAATCATGACCAAACCTGCGTTAACCGTCGACCCCAATATGAATGTGAAATATTGTGCGCGTTTGTTTGAGCGTTTTGGTATCAGCCGCGCGCCAGTCATTGAAAATGGAGAGGTCATTGGCATGGTGAGTTATAACAATATTGTTATCAATGGTATGGCTCGGGAAGAAGTATAGCGACGGTTTTGAGTGTGGTTCGCGCGCTGCTGGTAAAGATAATTTCTCAGGTCAGCGACATTTTGCCTAGCTAAGAAGATTAGCGTATTAGTGCCATTGCATATCCTCGATCTGAGGCTTATCCTTTGAGAATTAAAGAAATAATTGAGGATGTCATGTCATGCCGCTAGTTGCTTGTCCTGTGTGCGAGAAACAAATTTCAAAACGAGCTCATACTTGTCCTGGCTGCGGAGAGCCAGATCCACTTAACCATCTTGCTAAGTCAAAGTTCTTGTCCCTCATTTTCTGGATGATTGTCTTAGTGGGCGTTGGTTATGTCGCGTGGTTCTACCTGGTTCCGATGCTGGTGGAAATGTTGCGTGGTCATTAGAGGTTTCACTGTGGTTGAGCTTCTATAGGAATGCCGTAGAATACCCTCATACATTTTGAGGAGACGATGTCGTGAAACTATTTTTTGCCTCAGACTTGCACGGTTCTTTGCCAGCCACAGAAGAAACCATCAAGCTTTATTTAGCCTCTGGTGCAGAGCACCTAATCTTATTGGGCGATACGCTTAATCACGGACCAAGAAATCCAATACCAGAAGGCTATAACCCACCACAAGTGGCAGAATTGCTGAATCAATACAGTGAGCGCATTATCTCTGTGCGCGGTAACTGCGACAGTGAAGTGGATCAGATGCTGTTAAATTTCCCAATGATGACGGAGTATGCTTGGCTTCTGTTAGAGTCTGGTAAGCGTATGTTCTTGACTCATGGTCACCTATACAACACCACAAAGCGACCGCCGTTGCGTGAGGGCGACATCATTGCCCATGGTCATACTCATGTTCCTGTGGCGGAGATGCAAGATGGTGTCATCATTTTCAATCCGGGCTCAATGACGTTCCCGAGAAATGGCTTACCACGCAGTTATGGTGTACTCGAAGGTAATACGCTAACAGTTCAAACTCCAGAAGGCGAAGTACTAGCACAAACTACGATTTAATAGCCTTGCGAGTAAAGAAAAGATAAAGGGAGCGAATGGCTCCCTATTTTGTGTCTGAATGTCCTAGATCGCGTTCTGGGTCGATGATGTCTCTAACGCGTTGTTTGAGGACTTTCGCCTCAGGAAAGCCACCATCTTTCTTACGCTCCCAAATCTGGGTTCCATTACAAAAGATTTCGAACCGACCGCCCGTATCTGGGTGCAAGCTCATCGTTTTTATTTCTTCACTAAAGGTATGTAATAGCTCTTGTGAGAGCCAGGTTGAACGTAGCATCCAATTGCACTGGCGACAGTAATAAATGTCAATGATGGCTTTATCCATTTCCGAATTCCTTAATTTCAAATTTTTTAAAACGTCAGAGGAGCAATTTGATTCCAACGGCGAAGGTGAGCACTTCAAAGGCAACTTTGATGACGCGATTGCTGTATCGAGTTGCTGCCCATGCGCCTAAGCTGCCACCTAGAAATGAGCTGAATAATAAAACAGGTAACCAAGCCCAATGAATAGGAGCACCAGCTTGCACAACGGCAATACCTCCAATGCCATTCCAAAACAGACCGACACAAATCATGGTGTAAGCTACCGCTTGCTTGTAATCGTAACCAAACCAGCGGACAAGAAAGAGTGTCACAAGCAACCCAGAACCTGCTGTGAGTGAGCCGTTTACAATCCCAATCAGCAGTAAACCCAGTCCACCAATAAGCCAACCGGCACTGTCACGATGCGTTTTAGTTTCCGTTTGACCGAGCTCTTTCTTAAATCGAGAGTAAATACCAAGAGCTAAGATCATCGCGCCAAGCATTTTTTCAGCAATGCCATCTGGGATTTGTACAATGAGATTAGCGCCAATCACCACGCCAATACTGCCGGTGAGTATGAGATAGAGGGCGACTTTTGGTTTAATCGTACCGGCTTTAAGGTGTGTGCTTGCTGCGCCTAAACCGAGTGCGACTGAAGCGACTTTATGCGTACCTAGTGCGACAGAAAAGGGAAGACCAAGAAAGATAAGAAGTGGAAACTGCAGTAATCCCGCACCACCGCCAGAGAGTGAAGCAAGCGTATTTGCGACAAGGGAACCGAAGAAGAGGGTGAGGGTGTCTAGCCAATCCATATGCAAAATAAAGGGGGCATCTTGCCCCCTTCTTATCGAATCAAAATCAGTTTCTAAACAGTACCGTAGAACCGTGATTCAGGCTAGTCAGTAGTAGAGTTTTTTCGTTAACGACGTCAATACGACGACTCTGTTCAGCATCTAGCTTAAAGATTTGAGTGATAAGACGAAGTTGAGACTCCGAAAAATCTTTAGATTGTGATGCGGAGATGTCTTTGAACTCAGAAGGAGAGACCAGCAAATAGTTATCACTGACTTCCCAACGACCTTTTTCAGAGATATTGATCGTAGACTCGACGTTTGAGCCCTGTGCAAATAGCTTGATGTTTGCCACGCGAATATAGTCACCATTAGGTAGGTACTTCACATTCGACTCAACGTTGACTTTGCGTAGCGGACCTACGGTATCATCTGGCAAGTTATCAGTAATAAGTGTCACCATGGTTGATTGCCACTCATTTGACGTAAGGACTTGCTCAACTTTAAGGTCACTACCCCAGTACAACCAACCACTAAAAAGGATGGATACGGCTAAAACCGCAGATGCTATTCTTATCTTCATTTCAGCCTCCCTTAATTGCAGATGTCAGTTGGGTCGTTACGACCAGCAAAAATACGCAGTGTTACATTCTCATATGAGTGATCACTGTCGTGAATGTAGTTCAGAATCAATTGATTGTTTTGACCACCTGTTGCAATGACTTCGACTGGTGAAGACTCAGCAGCATGGTGTTCAACATAGCGTTGAATGCATTGCTCAATGGACGGCAGCCAATTGTTTAATTGAGGGTGGTTGATCGGTGTCATCACTGGCACGTTGTGATATTCACCAATTTGACGAAATTGTGATTCTGCAGGGTTGGTTAGCATTAACACGCCGACAGGAAGTAGCAGGGCAACTAACACGATGATTCTGAATAACCAGTTTGTGTTCTTTTGTGCAGGTGCAGATTTTAATGGTTGAGCTGTCGGTGCTTGTTCGACGGCTGTTTCTGCTTTTGTCTCAGCAGTGGGCTCTGCGAATTGCTCTAGATCAACGACTGGAGCTTCATTTTCTTCCTCTTGAGCATCAACATCGGTGAGTGCTGCTTCAGAAGATAGTGGGCTTAAACGTTCAACTGAACAAATCAGTTGGTAACCGCGCTTTGGCACCGTTTTTACAAATTCAGGCGACTTCGTAGAGTCTTTCAACATTTTACGTAGAGTGGAAATCGCTTGAGTAAGGCTTGAGTCATCCACCTCAAAACCCTGCTCCCGCCATACGAACTCGTGAAGCTCGTTACGCGTTAATACTTCATTGGGTCTCTCTGCCAACATGAGTAGAATACGGCTTTCGTTGCTTCCTAATCGTACAACTTCGTTGCCATTTTGTTGGTCAGCGAGCGAATTACTATTTGGGTCAAAGACAAATCTTTGAGCAAGCAGAAATTTGGTGCCGATGTTAGTCATTTAGTTCTTCTTAGATGGATGATTCTGTAATTATAAGTGATTTGCGTCACATAATAAGGCGTGCGCAAAAAGACATGTGCTACGTTTTAGATGCTTTTAGGGACGTAGGATAATTAAAATTTTCTAAAAAAACACCGTTTTTAGCAATATTGACCTTGAATTTACATTTGTCAGCCACATGTTAAATGACATCTTAGTAATGCTGCTTTTTTAAGGTGGCGGTTAGGACTTTGTCATTAAAAGTCTTTTTAGTTTAGATGTTATGGAGCAAACATGAGCGAAACCGTATCACAAAACAAAGAAACTCGTGGCTTTCAATCAGAAGTAAAACAACTACTTCATCTGATGATTCACTCTCTTTACTCAAACAAAGAGATTTTCCTACGCGAGCTGATTTCAAACGCGTCTGACGCATCAGATAAGCTTCGTTTCCAAGCGCTATCTAACCCAGATTTATATGAGGGTAACGCGGATCTGGGTGTTAAGCTGGCGTTTGACGAAAGTGCTAATACACTAACAATCTCTGATAACGGCATCGGTATGAGCCGTGATGATGTGATTGAACATTTAGGTACCATTGCAAAATCAGGTACAGCAGAGTTTTTCTCTAAATTATCCGATGAGCAGAGCAAAGACTCTCAGCTTATTGGTCAGTTTGGTGTGGGTTTCTATTCTGCATTCATTGTTGCTGATGCTGTGACGGTACGCACTCGTGCCGCAGGTATTTCTGCAGATGAAGCGGTTCAATGGCATTCTGCGGGCGAAGGCGAATACACTATTGAGACGATCACGAAAGAATCTCGTGGTACTGATATCGTGCTTCACATGCGTGAAGAAGGGAAAGAGTTCTTAAATGAATGGCGTCTACGTGACGTGATCAGCAAATACTCCGACCATATCGGTATTCCAGTTTCTATCCAAACTGCTGTTCGCGATGAGGAAGGCAACGAAACAAGTGAGAAGAAGTGGGAGCAAATCAACAAAGCTCAAGCACTTTGGACTCGCAACAAATCAGACGTCTCTGAAGCAGAATACCAAGAGTTCTACAAACACGTTTCTCACGACTTTGCAGATCCTCTAACTTGGAGTCATAACCGCGTAGAAGGCAAGAACGATTACACAAGCTTGCTTTACATTCCAGCGAAGGCACCTTGGGACATGATGAACCGCGATCACAAGTCGGGTCTGAAATTATACGTACAACGTGTATTCATCATGGATGACGCAGAGCAGTTTATGCCGTCTTACTTGCGTTTCGTCCGCGGCTTAATTGATTCGAACGATCTGCCACTGAACGTTTCTCGTGAAATTCTTCAAGACAACAAAGTGACTCAGTCATTGCGTAACGCTTGTACTAAGCGTGTACTGACAATGCTGGAGCGCATGGCGAAGAATGACGAAGAGAAATACCAATCATTCTGGAAAGAGTTTGGTCAGGTGATGAAGGAAGGTCCTGCTGAAGACATGGCAAACAAAGAGAAAGTTGCCGGTCTGTTGCGCTTCGCATCTACTGAAGTGGACTCAGCTGAGCAATCTGTTGGTTTGGCTGCTTATGTTGAACGCATGAAGGAAGGTCAAGATAAGATTTACTTCTTAACAGCAGACAGCTACGCAGCGGCGAAGAACAGTCCGCACCTAGAGCAATTTAAGGCGAAAGGCATTGAAGTTATTTTGATGTTCGATCGAATTGATGAGTGGTTGATGAACTACCTGACAGAGTTTGACGGCAAGCAGTTCCAATCGATCACCAAAGCGGGTCTGGATCTGAGCAAGTTCGAAGACGAAGCAGAAAAAGAAAAACAGAAAGAAACAGAAGAAGAGTTTAAGTCTGTTGTTGAGCGCACTCAGTCTTACCTAGGTGACCGCGTAAAAGAAGTTCGTACAACCTTCAAGCTTGCAACAACACCTGCTGTTGTGGTGACGGACGATTTCGAAATGGGGACGCAAATGGCGAAGCTTCTTGAAGCTGCAGGTCAAGCGGTACCAGAAGTGAAGTACATCTTCGAAATCAACCCTGAACATGAGCTCGTGAAGCGAATGGCGGATGAAGCAGACGACGAAGCGTTTGGTCGCTGGGTAGAAGTGTTACTGGGTCAGGCAATGTTAGCCGAGCGTGGCTCGATGGAAGATCCTTCTCAATTCTTAGGTGCCATCAATAAGCTTTTGACTAAGGTTTAATAACTAAAAACCACTAAAAAGCTCGCGAAATGCGAGCTTTTTGTTTGTAAACGCATAGATTCACACTTTAAGTGTTGAGTTAGTAGTCAATAAGACAGGAAAGCTGGCATCGCTAACATTCTTTAGTCTTAATCTGCTCATTACACAGTGAACCTATGTTAGAATCTCAACACTTGAATGTGAGTAATAAGGCGTGTATTTTGGCTCGCCTAAACGTTATACCGAAACTTATCGTTGCCAGTGCTTCGAGGGTGATTCCTAGAAGTCCAGCTATTGTGAGCTTCGGTATAAATCTTAAATATTAAAGAGGATAAATCATGCGCATCATTCTTCTAGGTGCTCCAGGTGCAGGTAAAGGCACACAAGCAAACTTCATCATGGATAAATACGGTATTCCACAAATCTCTACTGGTGATATGCTTCGTGCTGCTATCAAAGCAGGTACAGAGCTTGGTAAACAAGCTAAAGCTGTTATCGACGCTGGTCAGCTAGTTTCTGATGAAATCATCCTTGGTCTAATCAAAGAGCGTATTGCTCAAGACGATTGCGAAAAAGGTTTCCTACTAGATGGTTTCCCTCGCACTATCCCTCAAGCTGATGGCCTAAAAGAAATGGGCGTTGACGTAGATTACGTGATTGAATTTGACGTAGCTGATGATGTGATTGTTGAGCGTATGGCTGGTCGTCGTGCTCACCTTCCTTCTGGTCGTACTTACCACGTTGTTTACAACCCACCAAAAGTGGAAGGTAAAGATGACGTAACTGGTGAAGATCTTGTTGTTCGTGATGACGACAAAGAAGAAACAGTACGCGCACGTCTAGGCGTTTACCACGAGCAAACTGCACCACTGATCAACTACTACGGCAAAGAAGCAGAAGCTGGCAACACTAAGTACCTTAAATTCGACGGCACTAAGCAAGTTGCAGAAGTAAGCGCAGATATTGAGAAAGCGCTAGCATAATTTGCTAACGGCAAAATTTAATATTTTGATATATTTAAAAGCGACCTTTGGGTCGCTTTTTTTATTCTGTCTGTTAGTACGATGAACTTTTCTCTTAGATATGCCGTACAAATCAAGCCGTTTACCATGAATAGGATGTTATGAAAAACAACAATAAGAAGCAGGGCGTGTTATTGGTCAACCTTGGGACGCCTGATGAGCCAACTCCGCCAGCCGTTAAACGCTTTCTAAGCCAGTTCCTTCATGATCACCGTGTTGTTGATACGACACGTTGGCTCTGGTGCCCGATTTTGCATGGCATCATCCTTCCAGTTCGTTCTCCAAAAGTAGCCAAGCTGTATGAGTCGGTGTGGATGGAAGAGGGATCACCTCTAATGGTATATTCAAAACGCCAGGCAAAGAAGCTGAGCACAGCTTTAGACATGCCAGTAGAGCTAGGAATGACATATGGCAATCCTAGCTTGCAAACCGGTTTTGAGACGCTATTAGCCCAAGGCGTTGAACAAGTGATCGTTTTGCCGCTTTACCCTCAATACTCAGGAACAACGACAGCTGCAGTTTCTGACGGGATGACAAAGGCATTTAAGAATATGCCTGTGATGCCAGAGTTTAGTTTTATTCGCGATTACCACAATCACCCTAAATACATTGAAGCTTTAGCTCAGTCGGTACGCGAGCATTGGGAAGCAAATGGTAAGGGTGATTACTTGCTATGTTCTTACCATGGTATTCCGAAGCGATACGCGGACAATGGTGATATTTATCCTCAACATTGTGCCGAGACAACTCGCTTGCTTGGTGAGGCCCTTGGTTTGAATGAGGATCAAATTGGTATGACCTACCAGTCTCGATTTGGTCGCGAAGAATGGTTACAACCATACACGGACAAGACATTAGAAGTCCTACCCAGCCAAGGTAAAAAAAAGCTGAATATCGTAACGCCAGCTTTTTCTGCTGACTGCTTAGAGACACTGGAAGAGATCTCAGAAGAGTGCCGTGAAATTTACTTAGAAGCTGGTGGTGAGAGCTTTAGCTACATTCCGTGTTTAAATGACAACGAGTTACACATCGAGATGATGGTGGATTTGGTTCGCTCAAAGTTGTAAAGCGTCTGTGTCCTACATTCTTTCACTTAGAGCTTTGAATACAAAAAGGGTCGCAATTGCGACCCTTTGTTTTTATTTGCACTTTATATATTAAGCTACTTGAGTTTGCTGCTCTTCAATTTGTTCTGCTGTGCTATGTGTGTTTTCAGCACCGTGCATCCAACGAACAAGCGTGTTAGAGAACAACAGAAGAATGACACCAGAAACCATCGCTGTTACTGCAATACCGCTGAAGATAGCCAGTGCACCTAGCTCACCAACGTGAGAGCCCACATAACCAGCAACGTAGTTTGCAATTGCATTACAGCCAAACCATGCACCCATCATGAGTGAAGCAAGACGCAGCGGAGCCAGTTTAGTAACAAGAGACAGACCAATCGGAGATAGACACAATTCGCCCAGAGTATGGAAGAAGAATGCACCAACAAGCCACAACATGGATGTCTTAACTGTAGTGTCACCGCCTTGCTCAATAACCGCACCAACCATACATAGGAAACCAAGCGCTAGGAAGAACATCGCTAAAGCAAATTTCACTGGTGAGTTTGGCTCACGTTTACCTAGTTTCACCCATAGTACGGCTAGTACAGGTGCTAGCGTGATGATGAAGAATGGGTTTAGTGATTGGAACCACGCAGCAGGCACTTCAAAGCCACCGATCATTCGATCTGTGTATTGCTGAGTGTAGATGTTCATTAGACCGCCAGCTTGTTCAAAGCCTGCCCAGAATACGATAGTGAATAGGCTCATCACTAGGATTACTTTGATGCGATCCGTTTCTTCTTTTGTTAACGGTTCTTTTTGAGAAGATTTTTTAATCGCTAGATCACGTTTTGCAGCTGGAACACGACCAATATCACCAAGCCATGCTTGAGCAAACGTCATCTGCATGACTAGACTGATAAGCATACCGATACCAGCAGCCACGAAACCCGCTTTCCAACCGAATTCAGTTGTTACAGAGCCAGAAACAACACCAGCGATTAATGCACCAAGGTTAATACCCATGTAGAAGATAGTGAAAGCACCATCACGACGGTTGTCACCTTCTTGATATAAGTCACCAACCATTGTAGAGATGTTTGGCTTAAATAGACCGTTACCACAGATAAGTAGAGCAAGGCCTAAATAGAATGTGTGTAGAGCACCAAGACCTAGAGCGTCAGCAGGCATTGCTAGTGTAAATTGACCGATTGCCATCAACGCGCCACCAATCAAGATAGAACGGCGTTGACCTAAGTAGTTATCCGCAAGGTAACCACCGATGAGAGGAGTAATGTAGACAAGTCCAGTATAGATGCCGTATAGGTCTAGGGCATCTTTAGTCGACCAGCCAAGGCCACCGTTCATTGTTGTGTCAGTTAAATACAGTACTAGAATGGCGCGCATTGCGTAGTAAGAAAAGCGTTCCCAAAGTTCAGTACCGAACAATAAGAACAAGCCACGTGGGTGACCAAAGTATTGATGTTGGTTTGACATAAGCTCTTCTAATAGTAGTTATTACATTTTTTAAAGAAATCTACGTATACATGTCATTTTGATGACTTACAAACAATAAAATTTTATGTGACGATTCATTTGCCTTATTAAATGATGGCTCCGCGTTGATTTTGTGGGGTTTTAATCGGCGAATCGTTCGTGTTACAAACTTACTTTCCATTTTTGCCTATAGACTTATTTTCTTAATGCTTCGAAAAAGTGTAAGTTATGCATGTTATGTTTAAGAGGCTTACTGATAGGTTTCTTGAATACCCATGACTCGTTCTAGGCTTAATGCTAGGATGAAATAAAAATATAATTGGCTAGTAATAAAATGAAACGTTGGTATTTATTGTATTGTAAACGAGGAGAGCAAGTTAGGGCGAAGCAACACCTTGAAAACCAAGGAGTAGAGTGTTTTTACCCAACTGTGGAGGTCGAAAAGATCTTACGCGGCAAGCGACAAAAGGTCGAAGAACCATTATTCCCTTGCTATGTTTTTTCTCGATTTGATTATGAACAAGGACCGAATTTTACATCGGTACGTTCCACTCGAGGTGTCGTTGACTTCGTACGCTTCGGAGCACAACCAAAAGAGATTCAAGGTGATCTTGTTTATGAACTAAAGCAGATTGAAAAGTGTGCTGAGGAGCCGACAAGCCCAGAATGTATGCCGAAACCAGGCGATCATGTTCGTGTTATGAACGGACAGTTTGCTGGTATTGATGCGATTTATCACGAACAAGATGGTGAAAAGCGTTCGATTATGTTGGTTCAAATGCTCTCTAAGCGAGTGCCTGTCAGCATTGACAATAATGATTTGGAATTTATGTAAACCAACTCATTGAAAGATCAAAAAGAGGTGCGTAATGCACCTCTTTTTGATCGTGTTAACTTACCAGTGTTCAAGGGCTGGTGACTCAGCCCTATTTAACACGTGATACGATTAGTATGCATCGTTGTGTACGGTTTGAACGGCACGACCTGATGGGTCAACACAGTTTTGGAATGACTCATCCCATTCAATCGCTTTCGCTGAAGAACACGCGACTGATGGGCCACCAGGAACACATTCCGCAGCTGATGGTAGAGGGAACAACTCTTCAAAGATCTCGCGGTATACATAACCTTCTTTAGTTGTAGGTGTGTTGTAAGGGAAGCGGAATTGAGCCGTCTCCATTTGCTGATCTGTTACTTTTTGCTCTGCGACTTCTTTTAGCGTATCAATCCAGCTGTAACCAACACCATCAGAGAACTGTTCCTTCTGACGCCATGCAATCGACTCCGGTAGGTAGTGTTCGAAGCACTCACGTAAAATGTGCTTCTCCATCTTACCGTTGCCACACATCTTATCGGCAGGGTTCAAACGCATTGCTACGTCAATGAACTCCTTATCTAGGAATGGTACACGACCTTCAACACCCCATGCCGCTAGCGATTTGTTTGCACGTGCACAGTCAAACATGTTCAGAGCTAGAAGCTTACGTACGGTCTCTTCGTGGAACTCTTGCGCGTTTGGCGCTTTATGGAAGTATAAGTAGCCACCGAAGATTTCATCAGCGCCTTCACCAGAAAGTACCATTTTGATTCCCATTGCTTTGATCTTACGACCCATTAGGAACATAGGTGTTGAAGCGCGGATAGTCGTTACGTCATATGTTTCAATGTGGTAAATCACATCACGAATCGCGTCCAAGCCTTCTTGGATGGTGTACGTCATTTCATGGTGAACCGTACCAATTTGTTCTGCAACTTCGCGAGCGGCTTTCAGATCTGGTGCTCCTTCTAGACCTACAGCGAAAGAGTGCAACTGTGGCCACCAAGCTTCAGACTTTTCGTCGTCTTCAATACGCATTGCTGCAAATCGTTTTGCTACAGCAGATGTAATCGATGAATCCAGACCACCAGAAAGAAGTACGCCATATGGCACGTCAGTCATTAGTTGGCGTTTTACCGCAGCTTCTAAAGCTTCTGTAAGTTCTTCTTTGCTTGTGCTGTTGCCTTGTACTGCTGCGTACTCGTTCCAATCACGAATGTAGTAACGTTGAGGTTCTGCATCTGCACTGCCGTAGTGACAACCCGGAGGGAACTCGCTCACGGTCTTACATACTGGAACCAGTGCTTTCATTTCTGATGCAACGTAGTAGTTACCATGTTCATCATAACCTTGGTAAAGAGGAATGATACCAATGTGGTCACGACCTACTAAGTACTCGTCTTTTTCTTCATCGTAAAGTACGAACGCAAAAATACCGTTTAGTTCTTCAAGAAGGTCTGCACCCATGTCTTGGTATAGCGCTAGGATAACTTCACAGTCTGAGTCAGTTTGGAATTCGTATTTACCTTCGTAGCGAGCACGAATTTCTTTGTGGTTGTAGATTTCACCGTTTACAGCAAGGATGAGTTTTTTATCAGGGCTGTATAGTGGTTGAGCACCACTATTTAGACCAACGATCGCCAAACGTTCATGCGCAAGAATCGCGCGCTCTGATGAGTAAATACCAGACCAGTCTGGACCGCGGTGACGAAGCTTTTTCGACATCTCAAGTGCGATAGGGCGCAATGCTGCTGCATCGCTCTTAATGTCTAAAATGCCAAATACTGAACACATACAACATCCTTTTTAAACTAAACAATTTTTAATCGGTATGGGTTCAATTTGCCATTCTTAGTAAAAAAAGCAACGTTTGATGATGAAAAAAATGATAAAAAGGCTTGATGGTTAGATGTTGTTTAAAAATAACCTTAATCTGATGAATGAGATCAAGGTTTGGTTTAAAAAATGCACAAAAAAGCCCTCTTATTAGAAGAGGGCTCAATAAGGATAGTTACGTTTGATGCTTATTTCATCGGTGTAAATTGAGGTTGAAGTTGCTCGCAAACATGGCGTGCGAAACCACTACCAGCTTCGCTATAGATGTTGAATGCGGCGTCGACCCCAGTCTCTAGTAAGCCTTCAAGTTGATCTGGGTATTCGGCAATTGCTGCTATTTGCCCTTTATAGTTTCGGCTTTGAAGCTGTTCAAGCGCGGTTTGGTTACCTTGGTGGTGTGGCATCGCCAATAGGACCAACTTTACGTTTGCTGTATCTAAAATGCGTTCCCAAAAGTCAGGGTCTGTTGCATCGCCTGAAATAACGTTGCGACCTTCAGAGCGGTGTTTATGCGCAGCTTCTTCTCTTACTTCAACACCAAGAGAAACTTTGCCATAGCGAGATCGTAATTCGTCGTAAGCACCGGTGCCAATTCGACCCATACCTAGGATCAATACTTGGGCATGCCCTGGATTGATTAATTGATCTCGTTGGTTCAATTTCTCTGCCGCCGTTTCTTGTAACCATTTGCCCGAGTGTTGGTAGATTTGGTGACCAAGACGATTTAACGGTGCTGAGATGATAAATGAAATCGAAACAGCCACAGCGATAGCCGCTAGCATGTCACTAGGCATCCAGCCCATCTTGTAAGCCAGTCCACCGACAATCAAACCAAATTCACTGTAGTTGAAAAGAGAAAGAGACGTCAGTAATGAAGTCCGAACACGGAACTTAAAGTGGTTGATAGTAAGGAAATACAGCAGACCTTTGATTGGTAGCAACAAGATGAATAGCAGCGCAAGACCCACACCAGTGAAGCTCAATGATGCTGACAAACCAATATTGAGGAAGAAGCACACGAGGAAGAGCTCTTTCATATTAAAGAGCGATTTTGATAACTCTGATGCTTTACGATGCCCAGCTAGTAACATGCCTAAAATCAGCGCGCCTAAATCTGGCTTCATACCGACGAGTTCAAACAAACCAGCCCCGACGACGAGCGCAAAGAAGATACCAAATAGAACCAGCATCTCGCCGTGACCTACTTTATCTAGGAGTTTGTAGAACAATGGGCGGATAAGAGGGAGTGCAAACAAACCTATCGCATACCACTCCGGAATTTTACCTGTTGAAGCGGTAAGGAAGACCACAGCAAAAATATCCTGCATGACCAGAATACCAATTGCTAGGGTGCCGTAAGTCGCATTCATCTCACCTTTTTCTTGCAGGGTTTTTACCGCGAAGACAGTACTAGAAAAAGACAGAGCGAAAGCCAACAACAGAATCTGGCTGTGTTCCATAGTGGCCAGTGATGACAAACCGAGCAGTTTTAGACCAACGAGAACCAGCGCAAAGAAAAGGGTAGAAAGAATATTGTGCGCGGTTGCGCCACCCCAAATCTCTTTGGAAAGTAGCGTTTTTACGTCCAACTTTAGACCAATAGTGAAAAGCAGCAAGGTCACACCAAGATCAGCAAGCGTGACAATGACGTCATTACTTTGGTAGCCAAACGCGTGAAGACCGAAGCCTGCGAGTAGGAAACCAACCAAGGGCGGAAGGTTACATTTTAGAGCGATGAAGCCGGCGAGAAACGCCGTTGTAATTAGAATAATTTCCATACTATTGAGCTATATTCCTGATATACAAAAACGGGCTGTGAAACCACAGCCCGAGATTGTAACTCAATTGGTTGTATAAACTTAGTCTTCTAGTAACTTTTGTAACAAAACTCCGTTCAACATGGCGCGCTTTATCATTGCGAATGCGCCCATTGTTGGTTGCTTATCAATATGAGAAGCAACAATCGGAAGTTCGTTATGGAAAGTCTTCAAAGATTGGTTTTCAACATTGCGCTGGATTGCTGGGAAAACAATTTCTTCAGCCGCCGTAATGTCACCGGCAATGACGATTTTTTGTGGGTTAAACAAGTTAATCGTAATTGCGATAGCTTTACCAAGTTGGTTGCCTACGCGCACTAAGCTTTGCTTAGCAAGTTCATCGCCGTTCATCGCATGAGTACAAACGTCATCGATTGTGATGTGCTCTAGTTGAGTAAGGCTTGATTCATAGCCCTGTGCAATAAGCTTTTTAACGCGTTGTACGATTGCTGGGTTTGCTGCAACCGTTTCTAGACAGCCAAAGTTGCCACATTGGCATTGCTCGCCAAGTGGGTCGATTTGGATGTGACCAATTTCACCGACGTTACGGTTGAAGCCAAGGAATACTTGACCATTGACAATGATGCCGGCACCAGTACCACGGTGAACACTGACAAGAATTGAGTCTTGGCAATCTTGGCTTGCACCAAAGTAATGTTCAGCCAATGCCATACCACGAACATCGTTACCGACAAAACAAGCGGTATTGAACTTTTCACGGATGATTTCACCCAGTGCAAGGTTATCGATGTCTGTGTTCGGCATGTATTCCACTACGCCTGTGGTTGGGTTCACCAAACCAGGCAGTGTAATACCGATAGCAATCAGTTGGTCAATTTTATCTTGGCAGCGACTCACGAAGTCCTTTAGCAAGTCAATCAAACCTGCGATAAGGTCTGCTTGATTGGTATAGTGAAGTTCGTGCTGGTCTTCTGCAAGTGCCGTTCCGCCTAGGTCGTACAAACAGAATTGCACATAGTCACGACCTAATCGTACAGCGATAGAGTGAAAAGGTTTTACTTCAGTGGTCAACGAGATGGCTCGACGACCACCGGTAGAAGCTTGTTGCGCGACTTCTTTGATCAAGCCGCGCTCTAATAGTTGGCGGGTTATTTTGGTAACACTCGCTGGGGCGAGCTGACTAACATCCGCGACTTGAATACGTGAGATTGGACCTTGTTGGTCAATCAGCCTGTATACCGCAGCACTGTTAAGCTGTTTTACTAAATCTACATTACCAATCTGTCCGCCATTCATGCTTAATTTTGCTCGTATTGTCCGTTAACAACCGTCGCTTTTACATTGAAGTCACGATCGAAAATGGTCAGGTTAGCTACCATTCCTTTTCGAACTCGGCCAAGACGCTCCTCAACACCGATTGCGGTTGCTGGGTAAAGCGTAGCCATTCGTAGAGCTTCTTCTAAAGCGATGCCTGCGTGCTCAACTGAATTCTGAACTGCTTCAATCATAGTCAGAGCTGAGCCGCCTAGTGTGCCATTTTCATCAACACACTTACCATCTCGGTAATATACTTTCTTACCGACAAAAATAAAGTGATCAATGTTAGCACCTGCTGGAGCTGTGGCATCCGTCACCAAAACAAGCTTTTCGCCTTTGATTTTATGAGCGATTCGAATGTTTGCGTAATCAACGTGGAAACCATCAGCGATGATACCAGCGTAGACTTCAGGGGTGTCATAAATCGCACCAACTACACCTGGTTCACGGCCAACCATCGGTGTCATTGCGTTGAATAGGTGAGTTGCGAATGTGATGCCTGCATCGAAACCTTGGCGAGCTTCTGCATAAGTTGCATTCGTGTGACCGATAGAAACAACAATGCCAGCTGCTTTCAAGCGTGCAATGTGCTCAGGATCATTTTGTTCTGGTGCAAGCGTTACTTTCGCGATGATGTCTGCGTTAGCACAGATTAGATCGATCATACCGTCATCAGAAGGGCGGATGAAGTCAACGCTATGAATACCTTTTTTCGCTACGTTAAGGTACGGACCTTCAAGATGCAGACCTAGCGATTGGTTTTGGTATTTGTTGTGGTACTCGCGAGCAGCAGTGATAGCAGCACGCATATCTTCGTCTGAAGATGTGATTAGGGTAGGTAGGAAGCTTGTACAACCCGACTTTAGGTTAGCTTCATGCATGATCTGCATTGTTTCTGGTGTGATTTCGTCGTTAAGCATCACACCACCACAGCCATTTAGCTGTAGGTCGATAAAACCAGGGCTTAGATTAGCACCGTCCAGGTCTTTTACTTCAATACCTTCTGGTAGTTGAGTCACTGGTACAACTGATTGAATCTGGTCATTGTCGATGATGACAGCATGATCGGTAAGAACATCACTACCGGTATAGATTTTACAGTTACTTAGCGCGTACATAGTCAGCTAGTCCTTATAGATGAGAATTCATTTTCTGTCCCGTTATCTAACTGGTGACTCTATGAGCCAGGCTGGTACTTAGTTTGTATCACTGAATTAGATAACGAGTCACATACAGCAAGTCGCGTTTTATCGATGTCATTATCAGAGTAACTAACTGAAAAATAATAAATGAATTAGTTTTTATGATTGTTTTCCAGAGCGAAGTTACTGCGAATCATCTGTAGAGATACCAAAATAACACTGATTCTGTCTTGCATAAAGTACGAGAATCTTATCTCTAAAACGCCATTTTTTCGTATAATAAAATAAGTTTTATGATCTCGCTAGCAAAAACCTTCTGAATGACCAATTTCTGGTGATTATGATCACAAACAATGAGGTTTTAATTTGCGGAGCAAAATTAATATCATAAACTGATAGCGACTAAATTGAACGACTGAAATAAGTCATTCAACAAAACATAAAATCCTATAGGGGGAACTTAAGGTGAATATTCTTGGATACGCGCAGAAGTTAGGTAAAGCTCTTATGCTTCCTATCGCAACGCTTCCAGTTGCAGCGCTTTTACTACGTTTGGGTCAGCCTGACCTTTTAGATATTGCGTTTATGGCATCTGCTGGTAATGCAATCTTTAGTCAACTTCCACTACTATTCGGTCTAGGTATCGCGATTGGTCTTTCTAAAGACGGTCAAGGTGCTGCAGGTCTAGCTGGTGCAGTTGCTTACTTCGTTCTTACTGCGACAGCAGCAACGATCGATGCAAGCGTTAACATGTCATTCTTCGGCGGTATCATTGCAGGTATCATCGCTGGTCACTCTTACAACGCTTTCCACGCTACTCGTCTACCTGAGTGGTTGGCATTCTTCTCTGGCAAACGTCTAGTACCAATCATGGCGGGTCTATTCTCGCTAGTTGCTGGTGCAATTGCTGGTGTTGTATGGCCAACAATCCAAGGCGGTCTTGACGCGTTAGCGCACGCAGTTTCTACTTCTGGTGCTATCGGTCAATTCGTATACGGTACGCTTAACCGTGCACTAATCCCTGTAGGTCTACACCACGTACTAAACTCGTACTTCTGGTTCGGTATGGGTACGTGTCAAGAAGTTCTAGTATCTGGCGCAACAGCGGCGGGTCAAGCGCTTCCTGCTCTACAACAGCTTTGTGTTGACCCAGCTCTAGCTAAGACTCTTGTTGCTGGTCAAACTCACACATTCGAATTCGCTAACTCTGTAACTCCAGAAATCACAGCAACAGTTAAAGAAGTAACTGAAACTCTGAAATCTGGTGACCTACACCGCTTCTTCGGCGGCGATAAGAGCGCTGGTGTATTCATGAACGGTTTCTTCCCTGTAATGATGTTCGGTCTACCTGGTGCAGCACTTGCTATGTACCTAGCAGCTCCGGTTGAGAAGCGTAGCCAAGTTGGTGGTGCACTATTCTCAGTAGCATTCTGTTCATTCCTAACAGGTATCACTGAACCTCTAGAGTTCATGTTCGTGTTCCTAGCTCCTGCTCTATACGCTATCCACGCTGTATTTACAGGTCTATCTCTAGTACTTGCAAACATGCTTGGCACGCTACACGGCTTTGGTTTCTCTGCAGGTCTAATCGACTTCGTACTGAACTACGGTCTAGCAACTAAGCCTCTAGTACTACTTGCTCTAGGTTTGGCTTTCGGTGCTCTATACTTCTTCACATTCAGCTTCGCAATCCGCGCTTTCAACCTGAAATCGCCAGGTCGTGAAGATGACGAAGATGAAACATCTGCAGCTCCTGCTGGTGATGCAGCAAAAGGTGACCTAGCTCGTCAATACCTAAAAGCGCTAGGTGGTCACGACAACCTAACTTCAATCGACGCGTGTATCACTCGTCTACGTCTAACACTTAAGGATCGCTCTGTTGCAGACGAAGCAGTACTTAAGAAATTAGGCGCGAAAGGTGTTGTTAAGCTAGGCGAAAACAACCTTCAAGTTATCCTTGGTCCTCTTGCAGAAATCGTTGCTGGTGAAATGAAAGCAATCGGTGCAGGTGAAGACCTATCAGATGTAAAACTTCCTTAATTACATCTTAATGACTCTCTATAAAGACCTCCTTCGGGAGGTCTTTTTTTGTTTATACGGATTTAATATGCTGCGCTTTCAAGCGAAGAACAGAAATATTCCCGTTTTAACGACGGTTCTTGTTGTCTAATCGCTAAGAATTGTGGATCATTAGGAACAATGCACTCTGTAAACCGAGTAAGGCTACGGAGTACTGTTTTCTCTGACAATACTAATATTTTTGAGGTGCTATAGATGAGTGAAGCTGATGCTCGTCCATCAAACTTTATTCGCCAGATCATTGATAAAGATCTAGCGGATGGTAAACACACTAGCGTGCATACTCGATTCCCGCCGGAGCCAAATGGCTACCTGCATATCGGTCATGCTAAGTCTATCTGTTTGAACTTCGGTATTGCTCAGGACTACCAGGGTCAATGTAACTTACGTTTCGACGATACAAACCCTGAAAAAGAAGACATCGAATACGTTGAGTCTATCAAGAAAGATGTAAACTGGTTGGGCTTCGAGTGGGATGGTGAAGTATGTTACTCATCAAACTACTTCGACAAGCTTTACGAATATGCAATTGAATTGATTAATAAAGGCTTAGCGTACGTTGATGAGCTAAGTCCTGAGCAGATTCGTGAATACCGCGGTACGCTAACGGCTCCGGGTAAACCAAGCCCATACCGTGATCGTCCAATCGAAGAAAACCTAGCGCTATTTGAAAAAATGCGTGCAGGTGAGTTCGAAGAAGGTAAAGCGTGTTTACGTGCGAAGATCGATATGGGTTCTTCATTCATGGTAATGCGTGATCCAGTTATCTACCGTGTACGTTTCGCGACTCACCACCAGACTGGTGATAAGTGGTGCATTTACCCAATGTACGACTTCACGCACTGTATCTCTGATGCGCTAGAGGGCATTACGCACTCTATCTGTACTCTAGAATTCATGGACAACCGTCGTCTGTACGACTGGGTTCTAGACAACATCACGATTGATTGTCGTCCACACCAGTACGAATTCAGCCGCCTAAATCTTGAATACACAGTGATGTCTAAGCGTAAGCTAAACCAACTAGTGACTGAGAAATTGGTTGATGGTTGGGACGACCCACGTATGCCTACAGTGTCTGGTCTGCGTCGTCGTGGCTTCACATCAGCATCTATTCGTGAATTCTGTAAGCGCATTGGCGTAACGAAGCAAGAGAACATGATTGAGTTCGGTTCACTAGAATCTTGTATTCGTGATGATCTAAACGAAAACGCACCACGTGCGATGGCTGTTCTAGATCCAGTTAAGATCGTTATCGAGAACTTCGAAGCAGGCGCGGTAGAGACGCTGACTGTTGCTAACCATCCAAACAAACCTGAGATGGGTGAGCGTGAAGTGCCATTCACTCGTGAAGTTTGGATCGAGCGTGAAGACTTCCGCGAAGAAGCGAACAAGAAGTACAAGCGCCTGGTTCTAGGTAAAGAAGTACGTCTACGTGGCGCATACGTGATCAAAGCTGAGCGCATCGAAAAAGACGCAGAAGGTAACATCACGACAATCTTCTGTACTTACGATGCTGAAACGCTAGGTAAGAACCCTGCAGATGGCCGTAAAGTGAAAGGCGTAATTCACTGGGTATCAGCAGACAAAGCATTGCCTGCAGAAATCCGCATGTACGATCGTTTGTTCACAGTACCAAACCCAGCGGCTGCGGATGACTTTGCTGCGACAATCAACCCAGAATCACTAGTGGTTCTAAACGGTTTTGTTGAGCCAAGCCTAGTAAACGCAGAAGCGGAAACAGGTTACCAGTTTGAGCGTATGGGTTACTTCTGTGCAGATTCAAAAGACTCTTCAGCAGAGAACCTAGTATTCAACCGTACGGTTGGTCTACGTGATACTTGGGCGAAAATCGAGAACCAATAATCTCAATCCTTCGCTAATAAAAATGCCAGCATCATTGCTGGCATTTTTGTTTGTTATTCCAATCTAGTTGGTTTTGATGTCGTGACGCTGCCTGTTTTTGAGTCATACCATATGACGAAGCTAGAGTTATCAGGATTGCGATCGTAACCTTTTTTAGTAAAGTTATAATAACAAACAGATTGGTGGGATTCTTTGTCTTGGACTCGTCGGGTAATAAAATCAAACCTATCGTTCGCGTTACGATTATTTGATAGAGAGTATTCGTTGCCGAGTAAAGCTTGCCACACGGCAATACAACCAGCATTCCCTTGTCCTATGTTATACGGGTTGCCAATCACGCCATTTCTGTTGCCCTTGTTAGTGCCAAGCGGAAAGCCAAACTCATTTACATCCAGTTCGCCACCACCATATCCATCGATATCTGTTTGAGCTTCCTGTGTTCCACCATTGACTAACCATTGGCTTTGGGTAAATCGCACGCCTGTTTCGAATTGGTCAGCGATGGATTCCATTTTTGCTTGATACGCATCGTCTTGGAGGTTTAAAAAACGGGGAGCTGCAACAACAGCTAGGATGCCGAGAATGACGATCGCAATGATAAGTTCTAGTAGGGTAAAGCCTTGAGGATTCCTTCTCTTCATTGCTCTTCTCCATAAAAAAACGTCAGCCTTAGCTGACGTTTTACTATGTTTATCAATAAAAAGAAATACTTCTTATTTTACTGGTTTGTGTGCGTCTGGATTATCTTTGCAAGAACCGTCGCTGCATTTGCCGTATAGGTATAAGCTGTGGTTAGTCAACGTCACGTTGTACTTAGCGGCGATTTCTTTTTGACGTTGCTCAATAACATCGTCAGAAAATTCAATAACTTCACCACAATCCAGACAAACAAGGTGGTCGTGGTGGTGTTGCGTTGATAATTCAAAAACTGATTTGCCGCCCTCAAAGTGGTGACGAGTTACAATACCAGCATCATCGAATTGGTTGAGTACACGATAAACGGTTGCAAGACCAATCTCTTCACCGAGATCAATCAGCTTTTTGTACAAATCTTCAGCACTGATGTGCTGGCAGTCTGGCTGCTGAAGTACTTCTAGAATTTTTAGCCTCGGAAGGGTTACTTTTAAGCCCGCATCCTTCAGCGCCTGATTATTGTCTGACATATACTTTCCCGTTGGATCATCTGCAGCGATTTAACAGAATTCAATATTCCTACCATTATAGGCGAAGCGTTCGAAACATTAAACCACGAACTTCAAAGGGTTAATAGATTCTTTTTGTAAATTAGAAACAGGTCGATTATATTACAGATCAGACCAGTTACAAATTGATAACATCAGAATCGCAAAGACATGGAAAGTTATGAATAAGCGACTTGCTAAGATATATAAACCGGGAATTGTGAAATTTGCGCTCAATATTTGGCCGCCATTTTGGGGGGCGGGTATTAAAATCTTACATATTTCTGAAGACTTTCGAACGGTTAAAGTACGTTTGAAGTTGAGATGGTGGAATAAAAACGCCAATCGCACTCAATATGGAGGGAGCATTTTTTCCCTGACGGATCCTATCTACTCGCTGATGCTCATGGGTATTCTACGTGAAGAATATTATGTATGGGACAAAGAGGCGAGCATCAACTTTATCAAGCCAGGACAAAGTGATTTGTTTGCTGAATTTGAGGTGACGGAAGGAATGCTGGACGACATCTATCAGATGACGCGCAATGGAGAAAAATGTTTCCCTGAGTTTATTACCCACGTCAAAGATAAGGAAGGCAATGTGGTCTCTGAAGTTCAGCGCAAATTGTATGTACGCAAGAAACCACAATTTCGCGAAGAAGAAATTGCCACTGAGGCATCTTGATTACCACATACAAAAAGACCTCCAGAGTGGAGGTCTTTTTAATGAATGCTTTTAATTAGCCTTCAAGCTCAGCTAGGCACATCTCTTCGTAGATTTGCTTAACCCAGTTTTCAACACGTTCATCAGTAAGTTCTGGTTGACGGTCTTCATCGATACATAGACCTACAAACTGGCTATCATCACCTTCTACAAGTGCTTTAGATGCTTCGAACTCGTAACCTTCAGTTGAAGTGTGACCCAGAATAGTGCCACCTTTCGCTTCAACGATATCACGTACTGTACCCATTGCATCACAGAAGTACTCTGCGTAATCTTCTTGGTCACCACAACCGAAGATAGCAACTAGCTTTGTCGAGAAGTCGATTTGCTCAAGTTCAGGGAAGAAGTCATCCCAGTCACATTGTGCTTCGCCATAGTACCAAGTCGGGATACCTAGAAGCAGAAGATCAAAGTTATCAATGTCTTCTTTGCTGCTTTTTGCGATGTCTTGAACGTGAACTAGTTGTTTACCTAGTTGCTTTTGAATCATCTTTGCAACGGCTTCAGTATTACCTGTGTCGCTACCGAAGAAGATACCTACACTTGCCATAGAGTCTATACCTTTACATTGTTTGTTACTGGCTATGGGATAGAGAGCTTAACCGAGCCCTGTGCCTTCCCAACTGAGCTGAATCAGACCTTTCGCAATGAAGCCAGCGCAGCCAAGGAAAAGAACCAACCACACAATACGACGACCGAAAACAGGTACGTTACCTTGTTTTAGTACATCTTTTATTGCCATCCCGATGAAAAAGAAGATAGCAGCAAAAAGAAGATCGAGCCCGATCGACTCGAGCATGTCCATATAGTCGTATAGCATTGTCGTCCTTCATGCCAAAAATTCTTGGGCGCACTATACCACTGTTAAACCGTAAAGTTAATGCACAACAAGAAGGGTTATTTCAATAATCTGGCGTTGTTTTCCGAATTTGTTAACTGGAAATATATTTCCTGATCACCCGCATAACTTCTGCTGGTTTTTCTGCATGTAACCAGTGTCCTGTGTTAGCAATAATGTGCGCTTTTGCATTGTTAAACTGACGCTTAACTGCAGGCTGGTGCTCTGGCATCAAGTAGTCGGAATCGCCGCCTTTAACAAACAGAGTTGGAATGTCGGTGGGTGCGATGTCGTTCCAACCGATGATGTTGTCGTAGTTGTTCAGTAAGCCCGTGACGTTAAAACGCCAATCCATTTTGTTCCCGTTTTTATATAGGGACTTTGACAAGAATTGTCTGACTCCATCCATCTCGATGTGTTGAGCGAGAATATCCATAGTTTGTTGTCGATTGGCTGGTTGTTCCTCGATTACTGCTCGCAAGCCATTAAATACATTGTCATGACGGTTGGTTTGATAAGCCACAGGAGCCATGTCTAATACAATCAGCTGTTTGACGAATTCAGGTGCGACATCTGCGAGTTTCATCGCTACTTTGCCACCCATTGAGTGACCAATAACTAACGCTGGCTCGATGTTTAAATGGTGAAGTAAATCAGCAACATCTTGTGCCATCACTTCGTAATTGTGTGTATCTGAATGGAAAGAAAGACCATGATTTCGGAGATCAATGCTGATCACTGAGTGATCTTGAACGAGATCGCGAGCCAGTAAACCTAGATTACTGAAACTGCCAAATAATCCATGAATCAAAACAACCGTTTGGCCTTGCCCTTCCTGCTTATAGTTGAGTAATGCTGACATTTTATCTTATTCGTGATGGGTTTAACGTGGAGTATCCGCGAGGATCTCGTTATAATCCCCCAGAGTTTAAACATTGAGAATGTGAAAAGCGAATGAAAACAATTGAGGTTGATGAGGATCTATACCGTTACATTGCAGGTCAAACCAAGCATATCGGTGAAAGTGCCTCGGATATTTTACGACGCCTTTTGAACCTTGATGGTCAGTTGCAGGAAGCAGTCGTTGCACCTGTAGTAGAAAAGCCACAAGGGATTGTAGTAAGTAAAGATGCAGGTAAAGCAGAATCAGTAGATACCGTAAAAGAGATGCGTTCTCTACTTATCTCTGATGAGTTTGCTGGTCTTAAGAAAGCGATTGATCGCTTCATGTTGGTACTATCAACCTTACACAAACTAAATCCAGAGAGTTTCTCCCAAGCGACAAAAGTGAAGGGACGCAAACGTGTTTACTTTGCTGATAACGAAGAGACTCTACTAGCAAATGGTAACACTACCAAACCTAAAGCAATTCCTGGTACGCCATTTTGGGTAATCACTAACAACAACACCAGTCGTAAACGACAAATGGTGGAGCAGGTGATGACGCACATGGAATTCCAGCCTGACTTAATAGAGAAAGTAACAGGTTCAATCTAAGAAACCTGATAGAAGCCTCATAATGTGTAGCGTGTAGCGGATATTATGAGGCTTTTTTGATTTTATTTGTATTTAAAGAAAGGATGTCAAACATGGCTATGCACCCTCGTGCTGGGCAAAAAGCGCAGCAGGAAGATCTTCACAATATCCCAGCACTCGTTGCTAATTACTTCTTACTTCAGCCAGATGCAACTAATGCAGAACATAAAGTTCAATTTGGTACTTCTGGTCATCGCGGTACTGCAGACAAACACACTTTTAACGAAAACCACATCTTAGCGATTGCTCAAGCGGTAGCGGAAGTTCGTGCAGAACAAGGCACAACGGGTCCATTGTTTGTGGGTAAAGACACTCACGCGCTTTCTGAGCCTGCTTTTTCAAGTGTGGTTGAAGTATTGATTGCAAACGGTGTACAAGTGATTGTGCAGCAAGACAACGGCTACACACCAACGCCGGGTATTTCTCATGCGATCCTGACTTACAACATCAAGCACGATGATAAGGCAGATGGCATCGTGATCACACCATCTCACAACCCACCACAAGACGGCGGTATCAAATACAATCCGACTCACGGTGGTCCTGCAGAAGCTGAACTGACTCAAGCGATCGAAGATCGTGCAAATGCGCTAATTGCCGAAGGTCTACAAGGTGTTAAACGCTTACCTCTAGCAGAAGCAAAAGCATCGGATCTGTTTGTAGAGATGGACTTGGTGAAACCGTACATCGATGACCTAGTTAATGTTATCGATATGGAAGCAATCCAAAAAGCAAACTTGAAAATTGGTGTTGATCCATTGGGTGGTAGCGGTATTGATTACTGGCGTCAAATTGGTCAGGTGTACAACCTAGACCTAACGCTAGTAAGTGAAGCGATTGATCCTTCTTTCCAATTCATGTCTCTCGATAAAGATGGCGTTGTACGTATGGATTGTTCTTCTCCTTACGCAATGGCTGGTCTATTGGCATTGAAAGATGAATATGATTTAGCTTTTGGTAATGACCCTGACTACGACCGTCACGGTATCGTTACGGCAAAAGGTTTGATGAACCCGAACCACTTCTTAGCGGTTTGTATTGACTACCTATACCGTCATCGCGATGCGTGGGGCAAAGATGTTGCTGTTGGTAAAACGCTAGTATCAAGTGCTCTTATTGACCGTGTTGTGGCTGATTTAGGTCGTGAACTGTGCGAAGTACCAGTCGGTTTCAAATGGTTTGTTGATGGTCTATACACTGGTAAGTTCGGCTTCGGCGGTGAAGAAAGTGCTGGTGCGTCTTTCCTTCGTAAAGATGGTACGCCTTGGTCAACAGACAAAGATGGCATCTTGTTATGTCTTCTAGCGGCAGAGATCACTGCGGTAACGGGTAAGAACCCGCAAGATTACTATGAGGAGCTAGCTGCGAAGCATGGTGAGTCTAAGTACAACCGTATTCAAGCTGTAGCGAATGGTCCGCAAAAAGACGTACTGAAGAAGCTTTCACCTGAAATGGTAGCGGCTGAAACACTAGCAGGCGATGCAATCACTGCTCGTCTAACGCACGCTCCTGGTAACGGCGCTGCAATTGGTGGTCTTAAAGTCACGACCGCTAATGGTTGGTTCGCAGCTCGTCCATCAGGCACTGAAGACATCTACAAAATTTACTGTGAAAGCTTCAAAGGTGAAGAGCACCTAAAACAAATCGAAGCTGAAGCACAAGAAATCGTTAATCAAGTATTTGCAGCCGCTGGTTTGTAACTTAAGCGATTATTGTTTGAAAGGGTCGACTTTGTGTCGACCCTTTTTTGTTTGTGAAGAGGTAATGCTTCGCTTCAAGATTCGAAGGAGTCTCGCTTGGAGAGGCGAGCAAAAAGAAAGGGAGCCCAACTCGTTCGTTTCTCCCTTTTGAAGGTGATGAACTGGATATACTGGACCTCGGCAGCGTCATGTCCGAAAGCGGCGAAAGGTTGTGGTCGAGAATCTTTCTTATAACCGGAAATGTCGAGATTAGCTCGTTGAAAGAACTTGTCCCTAAAAAGACAAAATAAAATGTCTTTCGTTTTTAATTGGGCCACGTATCCGGTACAACAAACCAAAACTGGCCGTCCTTTGTCTGCGCGTGAACAAACCTATCAGATGGTTTGTCGATTGGATCCAAGAATTCCTCATTACCAGTTGCCCAGAGCGGTTTAGGAAGTGCGTAAAGTGGCTGTTTAATTTGTTCCCATTGGCTTTGATAACACCAGAAACCAGATATTTGTATAGGCTCTAATTCATAACCTAAACAGGTTGTAGGGATAGGTTCTTTTGAAAAAGGGTTTACGTACAGACGTCCCTGCATTAGTAAATGTTCACTCGGTTCACTGTTTAGCGGTAGTTGCTGACGAAACTCTTCCCTTTGGCTCATTTTTAGCTGGTGGTTGAGCATACGTTCGAGCTTTTTGTGCAGTTGGTCGTGAGCATTCGGTCCATACCAAACTCCTTGATGAAGTAAGTAGAATTTAATTGCGACTTCCCAATGCTCATGTTGATTACTTTCTACGTCTTTTAAGATCAGATCGACAGCACCAATGGTTCGCCCAGTGGCGTCATTTAATTGAATCTCTTCAGCAACCAGTTCATAACGAGGCGAACAGGTTAGCAACTTGGTGCAAAGGTACTGATACAGAAAACCAAGGCGAGGGTTTCCATCATATTCTTCATTGTCTGGCAGAGCCTGCGTCTGAATATCTTTGACAGTGACAAAAGGGGGCTTAAGTTTGAAAAGTGGAGAGGTGTTAGCAATCCATTGTTGGAAACGTTGTAGTGAATTCATCCATTATCCTTGTTGTCACGGGTAAAGCCTTTCTATTGTATCTAAATTTGTTTGAGTTGGGGATGTCACAACTGGCATCTGGATTGCGGTTCGATATACACTTTGCTCAAGCCACAAGTATTGGAAGTAATAATGAATAATTTACAGTTGGAAAAGATCCTCAACGAGAAATTGTCGCCGCAACTTATCAAAGACTACGCGCCAAATGGAATGCAAGTAGAAGGTAAATCAGAAATCAAACGTATCGTAACTGGTGTCACTGCTTCACAAGCCTTGATCAATAAAGCCATCGAGTTGGAAGCTGATGCTCTGCTTGTGCATCATGGGTACTTTTGGAAAGGTGAACCAGAGCCTATTCGTGGTATGAAAGGTAAGCGCATTCGTAGTTTGATTAAAAACGACATCAACCTTTACGGCTACCACTTACCGTTAGATATTCACCCAGAACTCGGCAATAACGCTGAGCTTGCTCGTTTGTTGAATATCTCGGTTGAAGGTGGGTTAGAAGGTCACCCTCAGTCCGTGGCGATGTTTGGTCGTTTAAAACAAGCGATGACAGGTGCTGAGTTTGCGAACAAAATTAATCAAGTCCTAAACCGTGAACCTTTGCATATCGCACCTGAAAATGCAGACAAAATGATTGAGACCGTCGGTTGGTGTACTGGCGGTGGTCAAGATTTTATTGAGCTTGCCGCTCAGCACGGATTAGATGCGTTTATTTCGGGTGAGATCTCAGAACGAACAACTTACACCGCTCGTGAGTTAGACATTCATTATTTCTCTGCGGGTCACCATGCTACAGAACGTTACGGTATTAAGGCGTTGGGTGAATGGTTGGCGCAAGAGCACGGGTTAGATGTCACGTTTATCGATATTGATAATCCAGTATAGACGGGACGGACTTCATCCTTCGTGATACGGGGACGCTCTGCTTTCTAAACAGAGAGAAAGAGCAGATCCCCAACTCACTTGTGCCTCGCTCATAAAGAAGACGAAAACTCTGAAGTCTTCACGACGTCATCTCCGATTGTGAGGTAGGAGCAACGTCAGGAATTTCTTGTGTAATAGCTGTAAGAGCGTAGAGAAATAGTCTCTCGATGCGACGCATTTCATAGAACGCTGCGTGTTCTCATCTCTTCAAATAAAGAAAGGGTTGACGCTTTCACGTCAACCCCAACTCTTATCCGATTATCGATTCTAACGGTTATTCACGCTCGTGCAGTGGAGAGAACTCACGCTGAGTTTCACCTGTGTATAGCTGACGAGGACGACCGATTCGGTTTAGTGGGTCGCTGTGCATTTCGTTCCAGTGAGCGATCCAACCGATAGTACGAGAAATCGCGAAGATTACCGTAAACATCGATACAGGAATGCCGATCGCTTTTAGAATGATACCTGAGTAGAAGTCTACGTTCGGGTAAAGCTTCTTAGACACGAAGTATTCGTCAGAAAGTGCAATACGCTCAAGCTCCATTGCTACGTCTAGTAGTGGATCTTTAATGTTTAGCTCTTTTAGAACTTCGTGACATGTTTCGCGCATAACTGTAGCACGTGGATCGTAGTTTTTGTAAACGCGGTGACCAAAGCCCATTAGACGGAACGGGTCATCTTTGTCTTTTGCACGCTCAACGTACTCAGGAATGTTCTCTACACTGCCGATCTCTTCAAGCATCTTCAGACATGCTTCGTTTGCACCACCGTGTGCAGGACCCCATAGAGAAGCAATACCTGCGGCAATACATGCGAATGGGTTCGCACCAGAAGAACCAGATAGACGAACGGTTGATGTTGATGCGTTTTGTTCGTGATCTGCGTGAAGCGTAAAGATTTTATCCATCGCACGAGCAACAACAGGGTTTACTTCGTATTCTTCACATGGGTTTGCGTACATCATGTGTAAAAAGTTTTCTGCGTAGCTTAGGTCGTTACGAGGGTAGATAAATGGCTGACCGATTGAGTACTTGTAACACATCGCCGCCAATGTTGGCATTTTCGATAGCAGACGGTACGCCGCAATTTCACGGTGTTCGTCGTTGTTGATATCTAGTGAATCGTGGTAGAAGGCCGCTAGTGCACCAACTACACCACACATTACTGCCATTGGGTGAGCGTCGCGACGGAAGCCATGGAAGAAGCTTGCGATTTGCTCGTGCACCATTGTATGGCGAGTAACCGTTGTTTTGAATTGCTCGTATTGCTCACGGGTAGGGGCTTCGCCATAAAGCAGGATGTAACATACTTCCAAGTAATCTGCGTTATTGGCTAATTGGTCAATTGGGTAACCGCGGTGCAAAAGAATACCTTTGCCGCCGTCGATGTACGTGATTGACGATTCACAAGATGCAGTGGCAAGAAAACCTGGGTCAAAAGTAAAGTAACCATTGGCTCCCAGTTTACGAACATCAATCACAGGTGTACCTAGCGTACCGTCCATAATTGGCAGTTCGATCGGCGCATGACCTTCAACATGAAGGGTAGCTTTCTTATCCGCCATAACAATCTCCTTTGTTTATTATTTAATCCGTCCAGGATGTTTATGTGCCATTTTTGTACTGTTGTTAAAGCTTAAAGTCAATTTTTCTCCATTTTTGTGTGCACTTGTTATGATTTTTCTCATGAAAATCGTTAAAAATCTGTTCTATGTAGCATAATTTGTTACATCAATTGTATTAGAATGTTGCTAGCCGTATATTGGCACAGAAAATTTTAGTTAAATCCTTATAAATTCGGGGCTAGAAACAAAAGTGAGGTTTGTTTGTGGACTCCGTTTGTTAACAAAGCGTTTACAATTATCTCCGAGCTTATTGCGAGTATTTGTTAATCAAATGTTAACTTTTGTACGTTTGGAAGCTGAAATTGGTTATAACAATAAATGCTCAATGGAGCTGAGTGAGCAAGCCCGTGAAAGAAAGAAAGTCAAGACCTGTTAATTTAGATTTACAGACCATCCGCTTTCCCATCACAGCAATCGCGTCAATCCTACACCGTGTATCTGGTGTGATTACGTTTGTTGCGGTGGGTATATTACTTTGGTTACTGTCCATTTCTCTGTCGTCCCCGATGGGTTTTATGGAAGCCGCTGACATTGTCGATAGCTTCTTCGTGAAATTCATTCTATGGGGCATTCTAACTGCACTTGCCTACCACATTGCTGGTGGTGTTCGTCACTTATTGATGGACCTAGGTCATTTCGAAGAACTCGATTCAGGCGCGATGAGCGCTAAAGTCGCATTTGGTGCAACTGCAGTGTTATCACTACTGGCGGGGATCTTGGTATGGTAAAACACGTTTCTTCATTTGGTCGTAATGGTGTTCACGATTTCTTATTGATTCGTGCTTCAGCCATCATTATGACGCTATACACGATTTATCTAGTGAGCTTCTGTGCTTTCTCAGATATCTCTTACGCATCTTGGACCCAATTCTTTGGTGGTACTTTCACCAAAGTTTTCACCATGTTGGCACTTGTTTCTATTCTGATTCACGCGTGGATTGGTTTATGGCAAGTCTTAACCGATTACATTAAGTGCTCGAAACTTCGCGGTGCACTTCAACTTGGTGTTATTGCCGTTCTGTTCGGCTATGTCTTCTCTGGTCTATTTATTCTGTGGGGTGCGTAAGTGTCTATTCCAGTTCGTGAGTTTGATGCCGTAGTAATCGGCGCTGGTGGTGCGGGCATGCGCGCTGCACTACAAATTTCGGAGCAAGGCTTATCATGTGCTTTGCTATCTAAAGTTTTCCCAACTCGTTCTCATACTGTATCCGCGCAGGGTGGTATTACAGTTGCGCTTGGTAACTCGCACAAGGACGATTGGCAATGGCATATGTACGATACGGTAAAAGGTTCTGATTACATCGGTGACCAAAATGCGATTGAGTACATGTGTAAAAATGGTCCTGAGTCAGTTATCGAACTAGAAAAAATGGGTCTTCCATTCTCTCGCTTTGATAACGGAACAATCTACCAACGTCCATTTGGTGGCCAGTCAAAAGAGTTTGGTGGTGAGCAAGCGGCTCGTACAGCAGCAGCGGCAGACCGTACTGGTCACGCACTTCTTCACACGCTCTACCAACAAAACGTAAAACACAAAACAACCATTTTCTCTGAATGGTACGCTCTAGATTTGGTGAAAAACCAAGACGGCGCGATCATGGGTTGTACGGCTATCTGTATGGAAACGGGTGAGATTTGTTACTTCAAATCGAAAGCAACCATCCTAGCAACAGGTGGTGCAGGCCGTATCTACGCGTCGACTACTAACGCGCACATCAATACTGGTGATGGTGTTGGTATGGCACTTCGCGCAGGCGTTCCAATGCAAGACATGGAAATGTGGCAGTTCCACCCAACGGGTATTGCTGGTGCAGGTGTTCTTGTTACAGAAGGTTGTCGTGGTGAAGGTGGTTACCTTCTAAATAAAGATGGCGAGCGCTTCATGGAGCGTTATGCGCCAAACGCGAAAGACCTTGCTGGTCGTGACGTAGTAGCTCGTTCTATGATGATTGAAATCCGTGAAGGTCGTGGTTGTGACGGTCCTTGGGGCCCACACATCAAGCTGAAATTGGATCACCTAGGTAAAGATGTTCTTGAGTCTCGTCTGCCTGGTATCTGTGAGCTTTCGCGTACATTCGCGCACGTTGATCCAGTTAAAGAGCCAATTCCAGTAATCCCAACTTGTCACTACATGATGGGTGGTGTTCCAACGCAAGTTTCAGGTCAAGCAATCAAACAGACTGCTGACGGTAATGATGTCGAAGTCCAAGGTCTATACGCTTGTGGTGAAATTGCTTCTGTATCGGTACACGGTGCAAACCGTCTGGGCGGCAACTCACTGCTTGATTTGGTGGTATTCGGTCGCGCAACAGGTCTACACCTTGGCGAAACACTGGCTGCACAAGCTGAAGCTCGTCCAGCAACAGAGTCTGACATCGAAGCTTCACTAGCGCGTACTATGCGTTGGGAGAACAGCACTGGTGGTGAAGACCCAGTTCAAATTCGTAAAGATCTGCAATCTTGCATGCAAAACAGCTTCTCGGTATTCCGTGAAGGCGACGCAATGGCAACAGGTCTGGAAGAGTTGAAAGTGATTCGTGAGCGCCTAAAAGACGCACACCTAGCTGACAAGTCTTCTGAATTCAACACGCAACGTATTGAGTGTTTAGAGCTAGACAACTTGATGGAAACTGCATTCTCTACAGCAGTAGCGGCGAACTACCGTACTGAAAGCCGTGGCGCACATGCTCGCTTCGACTTCCCTGAGCGTGATGATGAAAATTGGCTATGCCACTCAATCTACAACCCGGAAACTGAAGCAATGACTAAGCGTGATGTGAATATGACGCCAACTCATCGTGAAGCTTTCCCTCCGAAAGTACGTACTTACTAAAGGGAGGATATGACTATGAAACTGAACTTCTCTTTATACCGTTACAACCCGGATGTAGACACAAAACCTTACATGAAAGACTACGTTCTTGAAGTGGAAGAAGGCTCAGACATGATGGTTCTGGACGCGCTGATTTTACTAAAAGAGCAAGATCCGAGCATTGCATTCCGTCGTTCATGTCGTGAAGGGGTATGTGGATCTGATGGTCTGAATATGAATGGTAAAAACGGTCTAGCGTGTATTACTCCGTTATCTGCGCTTCAAGGTGACAAGATTGTCATCCGACCGTTACCTGGCCTACCAGTAGTACGTGATCTTATCGTTGACATGACACAGTTCTACGATAACTATGCGAAAGTTAAGCCTTTCTTGATTGATGACGGTGCTCTACCACCATCGCGAGAGAACTTACAATCGCCAGATGAACGTGCGCATTTAGATGGATTGTATGAATGTATCATGTGTGCATGTTGTACAACTTCTTGTCCATCATTCTGGTGGAACCCAGATAAATTTATCGGCCCTGCTGGTCTCTTAGCGGCTTACCGTTGGCTAATTGATAGCCGAGATACAGCAACTGATGAACGTTTGTCCGATCTTGATGATGCATTTAGCGTTTTTCGTTGCCATGGCATCATGAATTGTGTAAGTGTTTGTCCTAAGGGGCTAAATCCTACGAAAGCCATCGGTCACATCAAGTCGATGCTGGTGAATCGTTCGATTTAATTAACAACAAAAATTGCCGACCCAAATGGGTCGGCTCTTAATAGCTCGGCGCAGACCGAAGCAAACGTGAAAACTACTGGTTAAGGGAAAATATGCACAACGGCGTGATGAAGGCATGGCTCGAGTCTTCACACTTGGCTGGCGCCAATGCAACGTATGTAGAGGACCTCTACGAACTGTATCTAAGTGATCCCGATCTGGTAAGTGAGGAGTGGAAACGCGTATTTGATGAGTTGCCTAAAAACTCAGAAGAAGTGGCAGAACAGCCGCATTCGCGTGTCCGTGACTACTTCCGACGACTCGCTCAAGAAACAAAGCATTACAGTGTCCAAGTTAGTGATCCAGATGTCGACGCTAAGCAAGTAAAAGTTCTACAGCTTATCAACGCATACCGCTTCCGCGGTCATGAAGCTGCTGAGCTTGATCCTCTAGGTCTATGGCAACGTCCACCTGTGGCGGAGCTAGACCCTGCATTCCACAATCTCACCGAAGATGACTTCGAAGAAACTTTCAACGTAGGTTCTTTTGCTATTGGGCAAGAAACCATGCAGTTGAAAGACATCTACTCAGCTCTGAAGAAAACGTACTGTGGTTCTATTGGTGCTGAATACATGCACATGACAGACACAGAACAGAAGCGTTGGATTCAGCAACGTTTAGAGTCTGTTGTTGGTCAGCCATCTTTCGATAAAACTGAAAAACGTACATTCCTTGAGGAGCTAACTGCTGCTGAAGGTCTTGAGCGTTACTTGGGTGCTAAGTTCCCAGGCGCTAAACGTTTCTCTCTAGAAGGTGGTGATGCACTAATTCCGATGACAAAAGAGCTGATTCGTCATGCTGGTAAGAGCGGCATGCGTGAAGTGGTTATCGGTATGGCTCACCGTGGACGTTTGAACATGCTAGTCAACGTTCTAGGTAAGAAGCCACAAGATTTGTTTGACGAGTTTGCAGGCAAACATGACGAAACATGGGGTACGGGTGACGTTAAGTACCACCAAGGTTTCTCTGCAGACTTTGCAACGCCAGGTGGCGATGTCCACTTAGCGCTAGCATTTAACCCATCTCACCTTGAGATTGTAAACCCAGTAGTTATCGGTTCGGTTCGTGCGCGTCAAGATCGCCTTGGTGATTTTGATGGTAGCCGCGTACTGCCAATCACTATTCACGGTGACTCAGCAATTGCAGGTCAGGGCGTGGTAGCAGAGACGTTTAACATGTCTCTAGCGCGCGGCTTCTGTGTCGGCGGTACGGTACGTATCGTCGTGAACAACCAAGTTGGTTTTACAACATCGAACCCTCGTGATACTCGCTCGACGATGTACTGTACTGATATTGCGAAGATGGTACAGGCTCCGATTTTCCACGTTAACGCTGACGACCCAGAAGCAGTTGCTTTTGTCACTCGTATTGCTCTGGATTACCGCAACGAGTTTAAGCGTGATGTTGTGATTGATTTGGTTTGTTACCGTCGTCATGGTCACAACGAAGCGGATGAGCCGAATGCGACTCAACCGTTGATGTACCAGAAAATCAAAAAGCACCCAACACCACGTAAGCTATACGCTGATGTATTGATCGATAAAAATGAATCAGACATTGAAGTTGCAACTCAGCTTGTGAATGAGTACCGCGACGCGCTTGATAAAGGTGAAGTTGTGGTGAAAGAGTGGCGTCCAATGGCTCTTCACTCTGTTGACTGGTCTCCGTATCTAGGTCACGACTGGGATGTTGAATGGGACAACAAATTTGATTCAACCCGCTTGAAAGAGCTTGGTCAACGCCTAATTCAATACCCGGATAGCCATAAGCTACAAAGCCGTGTAAACAAGCTTTACAACGATCGTGCTGCAATGATCAGTGGTGAGAAGCCATTAGATTGGGGTATGGCAGAGACACTTGCGTACGCTACCTTAGTTGACGATGGCAAGCGTATTCGTATCTCTGGTCAGGACTCAGGTCGTGGTACTTTCTTCCATCGCCACTCTGTTTTGCATAACCAAAACGATGCGAGCACTTACATCCCGCTAGCAAATATTCATGACAAACAAGGTCCATTCCAAGTCTTTGACTCTGTATTGTCAGAAGAAGCGGTACTGGCGTTTGAGTACGGTTACGCAACGGCAGAGCCAAGCGGTTTGACCATTTGGGAAGCACAATTTGGTGATTTCGCAAACGGTGCGCAAGTGGTGATCGACCAGTTCATTTCGTCGGGTGAGCAAAAATGGGCTCGTCTATGTGGTCTGACGATGCTGTTGCCACACGGTTATGAAGGTCAAGGTCCTGAGCACTCGTCAGCGCGTTTAGAACGTTACCTACAATTGTGTGCTGAACAAAACATGCAGGTTGTAGTGCCATCTACACCAGCACAGGTTTACCACATGATCCGTCGTCAGGTGGTGCGTCCAATGCGTCGTCCACTGATTGTTATGTCACCTAAGTCGCTACTGCGTCATCCACTTTGTACATCGTCTTTGGAAGATCTTTCTGAAGGTACATTCCAGCCGGCGATTCCAGAAATCGATAATCTGGAACCAAGCAAAGTGAAACGTGTTGTGTTCTGTTCGGGTAAGGTTTATTTCGACCTTCTAGAACAGCGTCGCAATAACGAACAAGATGATGTTGCTATTGTGCGTATTGAGCAGCTATACCCATTCCCGATGGAAGAAGTTCAAGCCGCTATTGAGCAATACACGAATGTTGAAGACTTTGTATGGTGTCAGGAAGAGCCTCAAAACCAGGGTGCTTGGTACTGTAGCCAACACAACTTCCGTGCAGCTATTCCAGCAGGCGCAGATCTTAAATACGCAGGTCGCCCAGCTTCTGCTTCGCCAGCAGTAGGCTACATGTCGGTGCACTTGAAACAACAAAAAGCGTTGGTTGAAGACGCTCTGAACGTGAACTCAAAAACTTCGAATTAAGAACTAGAAGTTAAAGGAAGAAACAGATATGACAATTGAAATTCTGGTTCCAGATTTACCTGAATCAGTTGCTGACGCAACCGTAGCGACATGGCACAAACAACCAGGCGACGTAGTCGAGCGTGATGAAGTTCTGGTTGATATCGAAACTGATAAAGTCGTGCTTGAAGTACCTGCTCCGGAAGCGGGCGTTTTAGAAGCTATTATCGAAGAAGAAGGTGCGACAGTACTTTCTAAGCAGTTGATCGCAAAGCTTAAGCCAGGTGCCGTAGCAGGCGAACCAACGACAGATTCAACAGAAGACAAAGAAGCATCTCCTGACAAGCGTCATAAAGCAACGCTGACAGAAGAGAGCAACGATGCGTTAAGCCCAGCGGTTCGTCGTCTTCTTGCTGAACACGGTCTAGAAGCAAGCCAAGTGAAAGGCTCTGGTGTTGGCGGTCGCATTACTCGCGAAGATATCGAAGCGCACCTTGCAAACGCAAAAGCAGTTCCGAAAGCAGAAGCTACAGCAGCCGTTGAAGCGCCTGCGGCAGCTCGCAGCCAAAAACGTGTTCCAATGACGCGTCTACGTAAGACAGTGGCAAATCGTCTTCTAGAAGCGAAAAACAACACGGCAATGCTAACTACGTTTAACGAAGTGAACATGAAGCCAATCATGGACCTTCGTAAGCAGTACAAAGACCAGTTTGAAGAGCGTCACGGCACTCGTCTTGGCTTCATGTCTTTCTACGTGAAAGCAGTAACTGAAGCACTAAAACGTTACCCAGAAGTGAATGCATCTATTGATGGTGATGACATCGTTTACCACAACTACTTTGATATCAGTATGGCGGTTTCTACGCCACGCGGTCTAGTGACGCCAGTTCTAAAAGACTGTGACACGCTAGGTTTTGCTGACATCGAAAAAGGCATCAAAGAGCTAGCAATCAAAGGTCGTGACGGCAAGCTAACGGTGGATGAGTTGATGGGCGGTAACTTCACTATCACTAACGGCGGTGTATTTGGTTCATTGATGTCTACGCCAATCATTAACCCACCACAATCAGCAATCTTGGGTATGCACAAGATCCAAGAGCGTCCAATGGCGGTTGATGGCAAAGTAGAAATCTTGCCAATGATGTACCTAGCACTATCTTACGATCACCGTTTGATTGATGGTCGTGAGTCAGTGGGTTTCCTAGTAACCATTAAAGAGCTACTAGAAGATCCAGCGCGTCTGTTATTAGACGTTTAATATCGCTAAAACGTCGAGTTGTCCCTGATAGCTCGACGCCTACAGCATCCAAGGCTAGACTGGCTCAGCGTCTGGCCTTCACTTGAACTGCCCCCGATATAATCTATAAGCAGTTGATTTGAGAAGACCCTACAGACGCACCGCATGAAGTGGTGTTATGGAAATAATAAATCCCTTAAGGGATAAACAAACGGAATATCAAAATGAATTTGCATGAATACCAAGCCAAACAGCTGTTTGCAGAATTCGGTTTGCCTGTACCGGAAGGCTACGCATGTGATACGCCACAAGAAGCTTTTGAAGCAGCGGGTCGCATCACTACTGAAAAGAAAGTTGTAAAGTGTCAGGTTCACGCTGGCGGTCGCGGTAAAGCGGGCGGCGTAGAGCTACACGATACAAAAGATGGTGTAAAAGAATTCGCACAAAAATGGCTAGGTAAGAACTTGGTTACTTACCAAACAGACGCAAATGGTCAGCCTGTTACTAAAATCCTTGTAGAAGAAGCATCTAACATTGCTAACGAACTTTACCTTGGTGCGGTTGTAGACCGTGCAAGCCGTAAGATCGTATTCATGGCTTCAACTGAAGGTGGTGTGGAAATCGAAAAAGTTGCGGAAGAAACACCGGAGCTAATCCACAAAGCAGCAATCGATCCACTAGTAGGTCCTCAGGCTTACCAAGGTCGTGAGCTCGCGTTCAAACTTGGTCTTGAAGGTGACCAAATCAAACAATTCGTTAAGATCTTCATGGGTCTTGGCACTATGTTCTCTCAGTACGACCTAGCGCTACTAGAGATCAACCCACTGGTTATTACTGGCGAAGGCAACCTGCTGTGTCTTGACGGTAAGATCAACATCGACTCAAACGCGTTATACCGTCAGCCTAAGCTTCGTGAAATGCACGATCCTTCACAAGAAGATGAGCGTGAAGCGCACGCAGCTCAGTGGGAACTGAACTACGTAGCACTAGACGGCAACGTTGGCTGTATGGTTAATGGTGCAGGTCTGGCGATGGGTACAATGGACATCGTAAACCTACACGGTGGCAAGCCGGCTAACTTCCTAGACGTAGGTGGCGGTGCAACAAAAGAGCGTGTAGCGGAAGCGTTCAAGATCATCCTATCTGATGACAACGTGAAAGCAGTTCTAGTCAACATCTTCGGCGGTATCGTTCGTTGTGACATGATCGCAGAAGGCATCATTGGTGCAGTGAAAGAAGTTGGTGTAACGGTACCTGTTGTTGTTCGTCTTGAAGGTACTAACGCTGACCTAGGTCGCGAAGTTCTTGCTAATTCTGATGTTGATATCATTGCTGCTGAGTCGCTAACAGATGCTGCTCAGAAAGTTGTTGCTGCTGCGGAGGCTAAATAATGTCTGTACTAATTAACAAAGACACTAAAGTAATCTGTCAGGGCTTCACGGGTGGTCAAGGTACTTTCCACTCAGAGCAGGCAATTGCTTACGGTACACAAATGGTTGGTGGTGTATCTCCAGGTAAAGGTGGTCAAACTCACCTTGGTCTTCCTGTATTCAACACTGTACGTGAAGCAGTCGAAGTGACTGGCGCAACAGCAACAGTAATCTACGTGCCAGCGCCATTCTGTAAAGATGCAATCCTAGAAGCGATTGATGCGGGTATTGAGCTTATCGTGACCATCACGGAAGGCATCCCAACAACAGATATGATCGATGTTAAAGTGAAGCTAGAAGAAACTGGCGTTCGCATGATCGGTCCAAACTGTCCGGGTGTTATCACACCTGATGAATGTAAGATCGGTATCATGCCTGGTCATATTCACAAGAAAGGTAAAGTAGGTATCGTTTCTCGTTCAGGTACTCTAACGTACGAAGCGGTTAAGCAAACAACGGATGAAGGCTTCGGTCAATCAACGTGTGTTGGTATCGGTGGTGACCCAATTCCTGGTTCAAACTTTATCGATATCCTTAAACTTTTCCAAGAAGACCCAGAAACTGAAGCAATCGTAATGATTGGTGAAATTGGCGGTACTGCGGAAGAAGAAGCTGCTGCTTACATCAAAGAAAACGTAACGAAGCCAGTGGTTTCTTACATTGCTGGTGTAACGGCTCCTCCTGGTAAACGTATGGGTCACGCTGGTGCGATTATCTCTGGTGGCAAAGGTACTGCTGAAGACAAATTCGCAGCACTAGAAGCGGCTGGCGTTAAGACTGTGAAATCTCTAGCAGAGATTGGCAAAGGTCTACGTGAAGTGACAGGTTGGTAATCAACCAAACCATTACAAAAGCATCAAAAAAGCCTGCGATTTCGCAGGCTTTTCTTTTTCTATCAGTACATTAGGCTTTACGTCTAATCAATTGGCTAAGCATAAACAGGAATGTTGCACTAATGACAACAGAAGGACCTGCTGGCGTATCGAAGTGCCAAGATAGGCTTAACCCCATTAACACTGCAATCGAACCGATAATCGAGGCAAACAATGCCATTTGCTCTGGTGATGAGGAAACTTTACGCGCAGTGGCTGCAGGGATAATCAGTAGAGAAGTCATGATCAATGCGCCAACAAACTTCATACCTACTGCTATGACCACACCCACCATCAGCATTAATACCAAACGCACTAGATCGGTATTCACGCCCTCCACGGCGGCAAGCTCTTCGCTGACTGTGCTGGAGAGCAGTGGGCGCCAAAAGATGTACAAACACGCACTTACAGCAACAACACCAGCGTAGATGAACATCAGATCTTGTGGCGAGACCGCAAGCAAGTCACCGAATAGGTAGCTCATAAGATCTACGCGAACGTTGTCTAAGAAACTGACGGACACTAAACCAATGGACAGTGCACTGTGCGCCAAAATACCAAGCAAGGTATCTGTCGCCACAAGCTGTTGTTTTTGCAGAGTCACAAGCAGGACCGCTAACGCTAAACAGCAAACTAGTAGCGCAAGATATAGGTTCACATTGAGTAAAAAGCCCAGCGCTAACCCCATTAACGAGGCGTGAGCAAGGGTATCGCCAAAGTAAGCCATTTTTCGCCAAACCACGAATGAGCCAAGTGGACCTGCGATGAGCGCAATACCAATACCAGCCAGAATTGAAGGCAATAAAAACTCAATCATGATGATGATGTCCGTGAGAATGGTTTGAACAAGATGTAGCATCGCCAGTGACTGGTGAACCCGCTAAATCGTGGTGGTGATGCTCATGATCATGATGGTAAAAAGCCAGAGATTCTCGAGTCGCATTACCAAACAGCGCAATGTAAGAAGGGTGCTGGGTGATGGTTGCCGGTGAGCCAGAGCAGCACACATGATGATGCAAGCAAATCACATCGTCAGTTTTAGCCATCACTAAGTGCAAGTCATGAGACACCATGAACACACCGCACTCAAATCGGTGGCGGATGCTCTCAATTAAGTCATAGAGATCGATCTGACCTTGAACATCGACCCCTTGAGCGGGTTCATCTAATACCAACAATTCTGGACGTTGTAGTAGGGCGCGTGCGAGCAATACTCGTTGGTTCTCTCCGCCAGATAGACGGTGCATGTTACTTGCGATGAGGTGCTCAGCTCCAACAAGGCGTAGCGCATCGAGACATTCCTGCTTGCTATACTTGCCAGCAAGGTTCAAAAAGCGAATGACATTGAGTGGCAGTGAATCGTTGAGTTTCAGTTTCTGAGGAACATAACCAATTTTCAGTTTACGTTGCTTCGTTAACTTACCGCTGGTCGGTTTTTGGAGACCTAGAATGACTTTAACTAATGTCGATTTTCCCGCTCCGTTGGGACCAATTAGGGTGGTGATCTTGCCCTTTTCTAATTCCATAGTGATATTGTCGAGAACTCTGCGTTCGTCAAACTCGACGCACAGTTGCTCAAGACGGACTAGTGAAGACATGAATGAAACTCATTTGCAAAATAATAATGTTATAATGTAACATTATCTCACTTTCCACGCCATACCCCAAGTAAAACTATGAAAAGAGCTATTATTCTTGCTGTCTCAGCAATATTAACGTTACCTGCTCACGCGGTAACTGTGTTAACCAGTATCAAACCAATTCAAATGATCACGACCGAGCTTACTGAAGGCGTAACGGCTCCGGACGTATTGCTACAAAACAATGCATCTCCGCATGATTACGCGTTGCGCCCTTCTGATGTCCAGAAAGTAGCAGCAGCGGATCTGGTGATTTGGTATGGGCACGACCTCGAACCATTCCTTGAAAAAGTGGTGACAGATAGAGGGAACACACTAACGCTAAGCCAAATTCCAGGTTTGTCGCTGCGAGAGTTTGGTAGCGAGCATTCTCATGATCACGATGGTCATGACCATGGTACACATGATCCTCATTTTTGGTTGGGTGTTGAAACAGTACAACAGGTCGCTAATGCAATTGCACACAAGTTAGCGGAAGTTGATCCAGTACATGCCGATACGTACGCCAACAACCTGAAGAAATTTGAAGTAAAGTTGAACGCGACTGATTCTGAGATTAAACAGCAGCTTGCTCCAGTCAAAGATAAAGGTTACTTCGTATTCCATGATGCTTATGGGTATTTTGAAGAGCGTTATGGTTTGAATCAAATGGGTCACTTCACCGTTTCACCAGACCGTAAACCTGGTGCAAAAACACTGATTCGTATCCGTAAAACGTTGGGAACCGGTGATGTAGCGTGCGTGTTCTCTGAGCCTCAGTTTACTCCGGCGGTTATTGAGAGTGTGATGCGCGGCAGTAACGTTCGTTCAGGTGTTCTTGATCCGCTAGGTAGTGAGGTTGAGGTGAAATCTGGAAGTTACTTCGAATTTCTTAAAGGAATGTCCAACAGCTTTAGTCAATGTTTGAGCGAAAAGTAACAATTGTGTTGTGCTTCTCTACACGGAATACGTTTTTAACGTGATCTGGCAGTAAGAATTACAAACCTTAAGCGCAGTGAGTCTTTTCTATCAAAGGATTTGAGATATCATTATCAATAATTAGCGGCTCAAAATAACCATATAGACACTTAGCTATGGAAGGCATGAGTGAACCATGAGTCGCACGTATTGATACATGTAAGGATTTTATCTTGCTGCGCCAATTAGCCCTCTTTTTCTGGGCTTTTATCCTCTCATTTCAAGCGTTTGCTTCAAGTGAAGCGAATGCGATCTTTTACCCTTTGCCAAATCAGGTTAAGGGGACTTTTATTGCGGCAAAAAAATTGTTCCCGGGTGAGCATGGTGGGCTTTGGATTCACGATGTCCACGGACGGGTGCTGTTTTATGATGGGCAAACCACTTTGCCAAAATCAGGCAGTTTTCTACGAGCGAAAGTAGAACAACTGGCATACCACAAAGGCTCATTCTGGACGTTTATCGAAAACGAGGTATATCAGACTTACCCTAACCAAGAACGTCGCTTGGTCTTTAGTCTCAATCCTGGTTCTCAAATTCGTAAGATTGGCTCATCTGGCAATTTTATCTGGGTTAGTGACGGCGCGCATTTCTATACCTACAATATTGAAACCAGTGAACTTAACTCCTTCTCTTTACTGCAACTCTATCAGCATAGTAACAACAGTTACGTCTATATTAATGACGCCATTTTCGTCGAAACGAAGTGGGCGTTAGCGACGACATCAGGTGTATATCTATCAGAGGGGAGCAAGTTCAACCATGTTGTTTCGTCGGGTAAACACTACATAGAAAAAGTGTATTACTCACATACTCGTCGAGAGATTCTGGTCGGAACGCTAAAAGGCGCGCTGATTTTTAATATCTCCGAACCAGCTAAACCTGTCATTCGAATTGGTACATCTCACGTTCTTACATTTGCAGAAACCAACCAAGAGTATTGGGTCGGAACGGAGCAAGGGCTTTATTTGTATTCGTTCTTAAGCGGAGATGTAACTCAAGTCACCCCGGCAAGCTTCCTTGAGCTGGAATTAGCGACCACTAAGATCTACTCGTTATTGAACGACAACATGGGCGGTATGTGGATTGCTACCAACCAAGGTATTCGTTATTACTCATTATTTAGTAAAAAATTCGAGCGAACAACGTTCAGTAGTTACGATCAATTGACACTTTCTGGGCGAATCCGCCAAACGTTGACGGGACCTGATGGTGCGCTTTGGTTTGCTGATGATCATAAGCTTTATCGCTCAGGACCCAAGGCAATTAGTGAGGTTTTAGATTTATCTTCTCAGATTAATGAGTTCGCTTTTCAAGGTGATAAGTTATGGATAGCGACAGCAAATGGCCTTGAGATATTCGATCTTGAGAACTTAACCCCAATGACCTTCCCGTATTTGCAAGTCATTGCAGGACGAGCCATTGAGCATATTGTGGCTGACGGGGCGAGCCGATTGTGGGTATCAAGTGGTTATCAACTGTTTAATATCGACGCTGAAAAGCAAGAAATGCGTAACTTTGGCAGTGACTGGTTAGTGAGTCAGTATCTACCTGCCAAAATTACTCGTTTGTATGACAAAGAAGAGTTGCTGCTGATTGGTACCGATCACGGTGTCTATGAGTATGATGGAGAGCGGATTCGTTTTAACCGTTTCTCTGAAAAGTACGGAGAGTCGCTTGATATCATTACTGCTAATGATGGCTCCCAGTGGTTTGCATCTGCTTACGGTGTTTTTCGAACCATCCCGGGTCGTAACGAAAAGCAGGTGATGGAAATGAGTGTTTCAAACTCTCGGCCCACTTGTTTACTGAGTGATTCTGAAGGGGTTTGGCTCGCTTCATCGGTAGGGTTAAGCTATTACCATCTCTCCGGTCAGTTGATGAAGCACTATTCCTCTTCTTCAGGTTTAATTAATAATGAATTTCTTCCAGGCGTTTGTAATCTGATTCGACGTTCAGAGGATAGTGACCGCCAACTTATCTTTGGATCTCAATACGGTTTAGTGAAAGCTGATTCATCAAAACTGCTAGTGTCTAATACGCCAGAGTCCAAACTTATTGTTAGCCAAGTCATGTTGGAAAATGATGTTGTTCAAGTAGGAAGCTCTGACTTAGAAGATATGAAGTTGCCTTATGGGTCTTCATTGAGTTTCTTGTTTGGTGTGATGCCAAAACCAGATAACCAAAACCTCTACTATCGCTTGAATGAGAGTGAACAATGGCAATCTCTGGAAGGTGGACAGTTAACACTAGAGCACTTAAATTCCGGAGATTATCACCTTCAAGTAAGTAATGACTCACAGCTCGCCTCTGGTTTGATTGGACTTGAATCTAAGTTTACGGTACTCAAGCCTTGGTATTTGTCAAAGTTGGCAATATCTGGATTTACGTTAATTACGATCGCAACGTTAGCACTCCTGATGTACTGGCGTTCGCGATTTGTATTGCAAGCGAACCGTGATCTAGCGGCGCAGGTGACATTAAAAACCAATCAGTTACGTCATCAAAGTCGAGTTCTATTGACGAGCAATCAACAGCTTAGAAAGCAAATTCAAGTGAGAAACTTGCTGGTGGACCATGTCGCACAATCAATTAAATCTAGTGTGGATTCGATTGCCCATAAGCTTCCACTGGATTTAGATTCAGTAACTCAAGATCACCTTTCTAAAACCTATTGGCAATTGAACGAGCTTAAGAGCTCACCAGAAGATACCAGCAATGGTAGTCAAAACTATAACTTAAGCCAGATTACCCAGTCCGTCGTTGATGTGTGGCGAGAGGACTTCACTAAAGCTGGCATTAGTGTTGAGTTAGAAGATGACAACAAAGCGAGCCGTATTTCACTCGAAAGCTTTAATCTTGATGTCATTTTTAACAGCATCTTCGCCAATATTATTAAACGCTCTTTTAGAGGGCAGTCGGTTAAGTTGGTATTGGAGGAGGGGAATGACATTGTCTCGTTAAGTTTTATCGATCATGGTACCCAGTTACCGAGTAAGGCTTCGACGATGCGACCATCAAACAGCAGCAATGTTGATTTAAGTATGGATAATTTGCCTCAATTGGTGGCGGTCAGCGGTGGTCATTTATCTATGTTTGCGTCGGATGCTCAAAATAAAATTGAAATCACGTGGCCATGTGCTCAAGAACCGAGTCATGTCGAAGAGGTCTTGCCGGAGTTTGCAGAAGTAGAGAAACCACAGCAAGATACATCGCCGGAACAAGAATGGTTGATGAAAGTGTATCAACTTGTCGCAGAACATTATCACGACCCAGAATTTGGTACAGCGTCTGCAGCGAAGATGCTCTATATGTCAGAAAGAAGCCTACAACGACGATTTAAATCTGCTTCTTCACGAACATTGAAAGACTACTTAACGGAAGTTAGGTTGGAAACCGCATGTGAACAATTGCTCGCTGGTGAGAAGATCAGTGAAGTTGCCTTTAACTGCGGCTTTAATGACCCGTCGTACTTTAGCCAGAAGTTTAAGCTACATTTCGGGCTGCCACCTTCTAAGTTCGCAATGACTCAAGAGAGCCAAACAAGCCTCTAGCTCTTAATTCGACATTACCGAGCCCAGCCTTAGCGTTGGGCTTTTTTACGTCTGTAAGGTAAACGGTATCGTAAAGAGCTCAATATAGATTCTGGACACAAGGGAATGACATTTAGTCTGGCGTGATGCGTGATGCGTGATGCGTGATGCGTGATAAAGGGCTCGAGCTATATAACGCAGAGTACGTGCAGCACAATGGCGATATAGTGTTGTGATAGATAATGAGAATAACAGGGATTTGTTCGAGTAAAACGTTTAAGAATTATTGGGACTTAATTGAGAAGCGAATGAAGAAAGAGAAGAAAAAAAATATCGTGGTATAGCCGGGGGGACTATACCACGGGTGTCAATGACACCTTCGCTTGCTGCCGGAGTGACATGTTGCCATGCCACCTCTGGAATTCTTTTGAGAGGCTGTTGTCTCTCGATGGGTTAACTATACGAGACCTTACTTATTTTTCTTATAAAAATAACGACAGCTTTATGTGAGAAAAGCGACAAGTTGCCTTTTTCTATTTAAGGTGCTGAATTTATTGATTTTTTAATTTTTCGAAACTGCAAATGTTACGCTTGTGTTAATTTGCATTTGTCTGAAAATATTCAATTTTGACGAAAATGACGTGAAATTAATTAACGGAGTTGACGTTAGATTTCGCCAAAAGCATTAATGAAATCTTTGATTTCACACAATGAATGAGAGGGTATAGAAGAGTAACATTAGCGCCCTATACTATTAATAATAATATTTATCATTTGCACTACTCTTAAGGGCCACTATGAAGCTATCAGAAATCAAACCTGGCGAAACAGTGACAATTCGGTTGTTAGAAGGACTTACGTCGGACGTCAGAAAAAAGCTAATGGTAATGGGACTACTTCCTAATACTGAGGTTAAAGTTATTCGACGTGCACCAATGGGAGACCCACTGCAAGTTGAAGTTCGTGGTGTTTCTGTTGCATTACGAGAAACTATTGCGCAAAACATCGAAGTGGAGCGAGCATAATGCAATACCAAATTCTTACTGTTGGTAACCCAAACAGCGGTAAAACCACACTTTTTAATGGCCTGACTGGTGCAAAACAACAAGTTGGTAACTGGGCTGGTGTAACGGTTGAAAAGAAAACCGGTCAGTTCAAACATGCTGGTGATGAATTTCTTCTGACGGACCTTCCGGGTATCTACTCTCTCGACAGTGGCAATGACAGTAATAGTATCGACGAATCTATCGCGTCGCGTGCGGTTTTGACGCACCCTGCTGATCTGATTATCAACGTAGTAGACGCAACGAGTCTTGAGCGCAGCTTATACATGACGCTACAACTGCGTGAACTTGGTCGTCCTATGATTGTTGTATTAAACAAAATGGACGCACTGAAGCGTGAACGCCAAGTCATCAATGTTGCAGAACTAGAAAAAACCTTGGGTTGTCCAGTCGTTAGCCTATCAGCGACAAATAAAGCACAAGTTGCAGAATTTAAAGAGAAGTTGCACAAGTCAGTGGTTCAAGGTGTTGCACTAAAAGACATCGCTTTGAATTACGGCGAACAAATGGAAGCGGCGATCAACAACGTTTCGGCTCTTTTCAATGATCAAACCGTTTCTAACCGTGCTCTAGCAATTCGTGCACTGGAAAAAGATGCACTGGTTCTTAACAGCATGTCGGATGCTGATCGCAATAGCGTTGAAAACACAATTGCAGAACTTGAGCTTGATGTTGACTTACATGTTGCAGATACAAAATACACACACCTTCATGAAGAGTGTAAGAAAGTACGTCGCAGTGAGGGCAAGCTAAGTCGCAGTGTGACTGAAAAGCTAGACCAATTTATCTTGAACAAGTGGGTGGGCATTCCATTCTTCTTCATTGTTATGTACCTAATGTTCATGTTCTCTATCAACATTGGTAGTGCGTTCATCGACTTCTTTGATATCGGTGTCGGTGCTCTGTTGGTTGATGGTGGACACCACTTGTTAGACGGTCATTTGCCTGTGTGGTTAGTGACGGTGCTTGCTGATGGTATTGGTGGTGGTATCCAAACGGTTGCAACCTTTATTCCAGTTATCGCGTGTTTGTACTTGTTCTTAGCGGTACTAGAAAGCTCAGGCTACATGGCTCGTGCCGCATTCGTACTAGATAAAGTGATGCAGAAGATTGGTTTACCAGGCAAAGCATTCGTACCGCTTGTTCTTGGTTTTGGCTGTAACGTACCGTCAATCATGGCAACCCGTACTCTAGACCAAGAACGTGAGCGTAAACTAGCTGCATCTATGGCGCCATTTATGTCATGTGGTGCTCGTCTACCAGTATACGCACTCTTCGCTGCGGCATTCTTCCCAGGTTCTGGTCAGAACATTGTATTCGCACTTTACCTACTTGGTATTGTGGCAGCGATCTTCACGGGGCTTTTCCTTAAGCACACGCTTTACCCAGGTAGCAGTGACAGCCTAGTAATGGAAATGCCTGACTATGAGCTTCCAACGTTACAAAACGTGGTGATCAAAACTTGGCAAAAGCTAAAGCGCTTCGTTCTTGGTGCAGGTAAAACCATCGTTATCGTTGTTGCTATTCTGAGTTTCTTCAACTCATTGGGTACTGATGGCAGCTTTGGTAACGAAGACAGCGAAAACTCTGTGCTTTCTAAAGCAGCGCAAGTTGTGACTCCAGTATTCGCGCCAATCGGTGTTCAAGAAGACAACTGGCCGGCGACGGTAGGTATCATTACCGGTATCTTCGCAAAAGAGGCGGTAGTTGGTACGCTTAACAGCCTATACACAACACCAAGCGATGGTGAAGACGCAGAATTTGACCTAATGGGCAGCCTAGAAGAGGCAGTAATGAGTATCCCTGAAAACCTAGCCGGTTTGAGCTACTCAGATCCACTAGGCATTGAAGTGGGTGACTTAACTGACTCAAATGCAGTTGCAGAAGAACAAGAAGTCGATGCTTCTATCTTCGGTAACATCAAATCGCAGTTTGCTTCTGGCAATGCCGCATTTGCTTACCTAATCTTTATCCTACTGTACACACCTTGTGTGGCGGCGATGGGTGCTTACGTACGTGAGTTTGGTCATAAGTTCGCACGCTTTATCGCGGTTTGGACAATGGGCTTGGCTTACCTATGTGCGACGTTCTACAACCAATTGACGCATTTCGCAGATAGCCCAGTGACAAGTGGTATTTGGATGGCTGTGATCGTTGCTATCTTCTTTGGTACCTACCGCGTGTTCAAACAAGTTGGTAAGAAACAAAACGGTGCATTAGAGGCGCAAGTAGCATGATTTTAAAAGAGCTTTATCAATACATTGCAGACAAAGGAACCGTCTCCCAGTCAGATCTGGCTAAACAGTTTGGGATGAGTGAAGATGGCGCCGACGCGATGTTAAACGTGTGGATTAAGAAGGGCAAAATTAGCCGCCTAGTCGACACTAATAAAGCTCATGACGTGACTCGTGTTCGCTACTCAGTGACTAAACAAGATGGTTTGTCTTTGACAGTCACCATGTAGCGATTGTCAAAATTAGTCACCTAAAAAGTTATTACGTAAAAACGACAAAGCCGCATCAGCAATGATGCGGCTTTTCTTTTGCTGGTTATTGTTTGTGAATACAGCGAAATTAATGCTCTTCAGAGTGTTTAGTCGCGCCTAACCCTAGGAACTTCAAACCAAGACTTAAAACTAAAATCGAAATAGGTAATGTTAAGATCGTCCAATCTAAGCTGTCGAAGTTAATCAGCACGAGCTCTAAGAACTTCACAAACAAGATCACGATGATGACTTCAGCCAAAATGTTTTTTAGGTGACCGATGTTTGGGGTTCTGATCCAATGCAAAACCGACGGTTCTTGTGTTTTCGCTTTAGCTTTGTTGGAAATAAACAGTGTGTAGATGCCGTGAGCAAAGATGAACAAAACTAGTGCGACAAGAAACGTATCCAGTGATTTGATCAAATATGCGATCGCGATGTCTGCTTTATCTAAATGTGCGAGTGCTTCTGGAGGTGTTTGATTAAGAATGAAGACCGCAAATGCCGAATAGGTTTTTGCTGCGCCCATAAGAAAAAGCAAGAATGAAGCAGCCATAGAACAGATGATGGCGATCCAACTGACGTATCGGAATGTGTTGAAGACTTGTTTCATGATGACCCTCTCTAACTGAGTTGGCAGTCTAAACAAGTTTTATTTTAGTGATAATCCTAGAAAAATGAGAAAGATTGTTACAAATGCGTATTAATCTTTCTCTGTCTGTTTCAGCCGTATTCAAAGGCGAATTATTTTCGCTGGCAGCGGCTATGCTTTTTGGAAAATAGAGCTCAGTGATAGCACGTTTTTAATACGGCCAAGCAATTCGTTTTGCTCTTCTTCTGTACGGAATTCACCTTTGGTGTTGCCCCAAACTGGTCCCGGCCATGCTACGTCACCTTTGAAGCGAGCAATATGGTGAATGTGTAGCTGAGGCACCATGTTACCTAGTGCGCCTAGGTTTAACTTGTCTGGACGGAATGTTGCTTCTAGTGCTTGGCTTACTGCCTGAGACTCTAGCAAAAACTGTTGCTGTTCTTTCATTGGCAAGTGGTGAAGCTCTTTTAGGTTTGCACGTTTTGGTACCAAGATAACCCATGGCACGGCATTGTCTTTATGCAGAAGCGCCACACACAGTGGGAAGTGACCGATAACGGTAGTGTCTTTTGCCAATTGAGGGTGCAGTTCAAAACTCATTATATTATCCGATTTGAATTGAATGACATCAGTATACGCCAGATAAAACAAAAGGTTGACGCTTTCACGCCAACCTTTCTAAATCGTCTCGATTCTCGAATCGTTTACATACGCTCTAGAGTATCAATACCTAGTAGAGACAGACCTTGCTTGATGGTCTTCGCTGTTAGGGCTGCCAGTTTCAGACGGCTTTGTTTCACTGCTTCGTCTTCAGCAACTAGGATAGGGCACGCTTCGTAGAAGCTAGAGAACTGACCTGCTAGTTCGAATAGGTAGCTACACATGATGTGTGGTTGACCTTCGCGAGCAACAGATTGAACCGCTTCTTCGAACTGCATAAGTTTTGCGATAAGCGCTTTTTCTTTCTCGTCAGTGATCTTAATTTCACCTTGTAGATCATTCATAGAAACGCCAGCTTTAGCGAATACAGATGCTACGCGAGTGTAAGCGTATTGCATGTACGGTGCAGTGTTACCTTCGAACGCTAGCATGTTGTCCCAATCGAACACGTAGTCCGTAGTACGGTGCTTAGAAAGGTCTGCGTATTTAACCGCTGCCATTGCAACTGTGTTCGCGATCGCTTTCTTCTCGTCTTCTGCTAGTTCTGGGTTCTTAGATTCGATCAGCTGTGCTGCACGAACTTCTGCTTCATCAAGAAGATCAGCAAGACGAACCGTACCACCTGCACGAGTCTTGAATGGCTTACCATCTTTACCTAGCATCATACCAAACGCGTGGTGCTCAAGAGATACTGACTCTGGCACGTAACCCGCTTTACGAACGATAGTCCAAGCTTGCATTAGGTGTTGGTGCTGACGAGAGTCGATGAAGTAAAGTACGCGGTCTGCGCCTAGTTCTTCGTAACGGTATTTCGCACATGCGATGTCCGTCGTTGTGTATAGGAAGCCGCCGTCGCGTTTCTGAACGATAACGCCCATCGCTTCGCCGTCTTTGTTCTTGAATTCTTCAAGGAACACAACTTGCGCGCCGTCATCTTCAACCGCAAGACCTTGTGCTTTAAGGTCTGCTACGATCTTAGGTAGCATGTCGTTGTACATGCTCTCGCCCATTACGTCATCACGAGATAGAGATACGTTTAGACGATCGTAGTTACGCTGGTTTTGGATCATGGTTACGTCAACCAGCTTCTTCCACATTTCTGCGCAGAACTCGTCGCCGCTTTGCAGTTTCACAACGTAGTTACGTGCTTTCACTGCGAATTCTTCGTCTTCGTCGTATAGTTTCTTAGACTCACGGTAGAAGCCTTCAAGGTCAGCCAGCTCCATAGAAACTTCGCCAGACTCTTGTTGTACACGCTCAAGGTTTGCGATAAGCATACCGAACTGAGTACCCCAGTCACCGATGTGGTTCGCACGGATCACTTTGTGACCTAGGAACTCAAGAGTACGTACTACTGCATCACCGATGATGGTTGAACGTAGGTGACCAACGTGCATTTCTTTAGCAACGTTTGGTGCAGAGTAGTCAGCAACGATAGTTTGAGCTTCGTCTGCCGCAACGCCAAGACGTGAGTCAGCCAATGCTGCTTCCGCTTGTTTTGCTAGGAACTCTTCGCTTAGGAAAATGTTGATGAAACCAGGACCTGCGATTTCTGTCTTGCTCGCAATACCGTCTAGGTCTAGAACATCCAGTACTTTCTGTGCAAATTCTCGTGGGTTAGTACCCAGTTTTTTAGCAACGCCCATTACGCCGTTTGCTTGGTAGTCACCAAATTGTGGCTTTGCTGATTGGCGTACTGCCGCAGGACTGCCTGCAGGTGCGCCAGCGGCTTCTAGAGCCTGAGATACTTTGTCATTAATAAGTGCTTGGATATTCACACGCGTTTCCTTCAATTCAAGGACGAAGAACTCGGCGAAGTAAGTGCCGAGTTCTGTTGGAGTTCACAAAAATGGGGCTAATGATAACAACTTTATTGCTTTTCATACAGAGAGGAATTGGGGAAATTTATACTTTTTCGATTGAATGGAAATGTGGCTTGGTTTGCGTTTACTATTGCGCTCAGAGTAATGAGATAAATCGCCCCATAAGAGAGCCACAATGACGACTCAACTAGTTGAAAAACGCCTAGCGCCTGAATTGATGATCCAAGATCTGGATGCATTTATGGCGAAGATTGAAGAGCTTGCATCCCTGTTAAAACTGGATCTGAGCTTTGCTCAAGCTGACCATATTGCGCTGCGTATTAATGATACTGAAACAGCGAAAGCCGCGCATGAAGCATGGAATCAATACGGTAAGGTGATTTCACAAGCGAAAATTAACGGTCGCCCAATTATTGTTATCGAATTCGACAAAGCGTTGGAAAGCCGTGGTTGGAAGATTGAGTGTCTTGAGCTGCCATACCCTGCGGAAGGCAAAATCTACCCAAGCGAAAGTTGGGAGCATGTGGAGTTCGTGATTCCATCTCACGCCGATACCGCAGATGAGTTTCTTGCTGATTTGAAACACACTTACCCAGCGTTTGGCGCGCGTTTTGAGGAGTTAGAAGAGCTAGGTGTGAAGATCAAACTGTCGAGTCCTAAAGGGGAAGGCGAACGCTTGAACAACCCAACCGTGGCGTTTAAGTATCAAGGCATTTGCATCAAGCTGCACCCGCATTCACTCAAGCGTATTGTGGAGTCTGAGCAGGCTGATTAAGTGAGCTCTGAGCAACTATAAAGAAGAAAGGGTTGCCAAATGAGCAACCCTTTCTTTTTTCAAATGCGATGAACTTAAAGAATAACCGTCTTATTGCCGTAAACAAAAACGTGGTCATTGATCACTTTATTCAAAGCCTTGCTCAATACGTTCTTTTCTACATCACGACCCGCTTGCGCCATATCTTGTGCGCTGAACGTGTGATCCACTGGAATAACGTCCTGCTTGATGATTGGACCTTCATCCAAGTCATTTGTCACGAAGTGCGCCGTAGCACCGATGATCTTCACACCGCGGTCGTAAGCCTGCTGATATGGCTTTGCACCGATGAAAGCGGGTAAGAAACTGTGGTGGATGTTGATGATCTTATGACGGTATTTCTCTACGAAAGTCGGAGTGAGAACACGCATGTATTTCGCAAGAACTAGATAATCGGCATCATATTGATCAATCACTTCAAGCATCTTCTGCTCGTGCTCTTCACGGCTAAGATCTTCGTGAGTAACGTGATGGTAAGGAATATCAAAACGCTCCGTGAGTGTTTGCAGTTTGTCGTAGTTACCAACTACCGCAGCAATTTCAACATCTAAGCTGCCATCGTAAGTCTTCATCAGAATATCACCCAGACAGTGCGCTTCTTTGGTTACTAGAATGACGATGCGTTTGCGGCGAGAGCTAATAAGTTTACGTTTTGCACCTTGTGGCAGTGCTTGGTCTAAATCGGCGAGTAGCGTTTGATCGTTGAAGTATCCCTCCAACTCGGTTCTCATGAAAAAGTGCCCACTGGTGTTATCAACAAACTCGTTATTATGAACGATATTCAGCTGATGCTTATAACAGATATTGGTGATTTTTGAGATCAAACCCGGTGCGTCAGAACAATGGGTTAACAGTGTTTTCTTTTCCATAAATCAGATACTTCCATGCATTATTTTTCTAGCGTACGAATAAAAGGGTCACGTCAGAAGCGTGAATCGTACTGCAATCTGACTTCATAAATAATCTATTCTCGGCGCGGTTTCAACAAATTATCCGCGTGATGCTAAAACCTAGTGCTTTTGTTGGCTGATGTTTACGCTCAACTCCTGATATACTCTCGACAATTTTTCCAACCAGATGTCAGGCATGATCGCAAAAACATTCTCCTCTGAGGGCGCGTTAGGCAAAGCCATTCCGGGCTTTCAAGCTCGCCAGCCACAAATCGATATGGCAGAAGCTGTCAGCAGTGCGATCAAAGACCAAACTCAGATGGTGGTTGAAGCAGGAACGGGAACGGGTAAGACCTTCGCTTACCTTGTGCCTGCGCTCTTGAGCGGCAAAAAAGTCATCATTAGTACGGGGTCGAAGAACCTGCAAGAGCAGTTGTATCATCGTGACCTGCCGTTGATGATCAGTGCTTTGGGCTTTTATGGACAAGTCGCGCTACTAAAAGGTCGCTCCAACTACCTTTGTTTGGATCGTCTAAGCCGACAAATGGTCGAGAGTCATACTAATCAAGCCGATCCAACATTGTTAACTCAATTGGTTAAAGTCCGCACTTGGTCGTCAGAAACCAAAACGGGCGATTTAGGGGACTGTGATGACCTGCCAGAAGACAGCATGATTATCCCGACCATTACTTCAACCAACGACAACTGTTTGGGTAAAGAGTGCCCGAGCTACACCGATTGTTTCGTCTTAAAAGCACGCAAACGCGCAATGGATTCAGACATTGTTGTCGTTAACCACCACTTGTTCCTTGCAGACCTTGCGATCAAAGAAACCGGCTTTGGTGAATTGATCCCTGAAGCTGATGTGTTCATCTTCGACGAAGCCCACCAGCTTCCAGATATTGCCAGCGAATACTTCGGACAATCGATTTCTAGCCGTCAGATCCAAGAGCTCGCCAAAGACATTGAGATTGCCTACCGCACAGAAGCAAAAGACATGCGCCAACTGCAAAAAGTGGGCGATAAGCTGATGCAAAGTGCGATGGATATGCGCATCGTGTTGGGTGAACCGGGCTTTCGTGGTAACTGGCGTGAAGCTTTGCAATCGGAATCGATCAAACGTGAATTGGTACGTTTAACCGACAGCTTAGATCTGGCGATTGATGTGTTGAAACTGGCATTAGGTCGAAGCCAATTGCTGGATACTGCCTTTGAGCGTGCCAACCTGATCAAAGGACGAATTGATCGCGTCTGTGATGTCGATATTACCGGTTACTCATACTGGTACGACACATCTCCCCGTCACTTTGCTTTGCACATTACGCCGCTATCGGTGGCGGATAAATTCCATGAGCAAATAGAAATCAAACAAGGTGCGTGGATTTTTACCTCAGCAACCCTAGCGGTATCGGGTGACTTTAAACACTTTACCGACCGTCTTGGATTGAAGCCGAAGCAGCAGTTTTCGTTGCCATCTCCGTTCGATTACGAGAAGCAAGCACGTTTGTGTGTGCCTCGTTATTTACCAGAACCAAACAGCCCTGGCTTAGCCGACAAACTGGTGCGAATGCTTGCGCCTGTGATTGAAGAGAACGACGGGCGTTGTTTCTTTCTGTGTACTTCGCACAGCATGATGCGTGAGCTTGGTGAACGCTTCCGTGAAGTATTGGATCTGCCTGTGCTAATGCAAGGTGAGATGAGCAAACAAAAGACCCTTGCCGAGTTTATGGAACTGGGTAATGCGCTGCTGGTGGCAACTGGTGCATTCTGGGAAGGGATCGATGTTAGAGGTGATGCGTTGAGCTGTGTTATCATCGATAAATTACCGTTTACTGCCCCTGATGATCCGCTACTCAAAGCCCGAATCGAAGATTGTCGATTACGTGGTGGTGAGCCGTTTGCAGAAGTGCAAATCCCAGATGCGGTTATCACGTTGAAGCAGGGCGTAGGACGTTTGATTCGAGACCAAAAAGACCATGGTGCCTTAATCATTTGCGACAACCGTTTGGTAACGCGTGATTATGGTGGCATCTTCCTCGGTAGTTTACCGCCAATCCCAAGAACACGGGATTTGGAACGAATCAAAACATTCCTAAAAACAGAACAACCTGCCGCAGACTAATGCGCTGTGGCATCAATAAATTAAAGAAGAATTGTAGAGAGTTACATGAGCGCAAAAATTCTTGCTATCGATACGGCAACTGAGAACTGTTCAGTTGCGCTACTGGTTAATGACCGAGTGATTTCACGCAGTGAAGTGGCTCCTCGTGACCACACTAAGAAAGTACTTCCTATGGTAGACGAAGTACTAAAAGAAGCGGGTCTGGCTCTACAAGATCTAGACGCATTGGCGTTTGGTCGTGGTCCGGGCAGCTTTACTGGCGTTCGTATCGGTATTGGTATCGCACAAGGTTTGGCGTTTGGTGCTGAATTACCAATGATCGGCGTTTCAACACTGGCTGCGATGGCACAAGCAAGCTACCGCCTACACGGTGCTACAAATGCCGCTGTTGCGATTGATGCGCGCATGGGTGAAGTTTACTGGGCACGTTACACTCGCCAAGAAAACGGTGAGTGGACAGGCGTGGATGCAGAATGCGTTATTCCACCAGCGCGTCTAGCGGAAGAAGCACAAGCAGACGACAAAACGTGGACTAAAGCGGGTACCGGTTGGGATGCTTACCAAGAAGATCTTGGCAAACTGCCATTCAACGTCACCAGTGGCGATGTTCTTTACCCTGATTCGCAAGACATTGTGATTCTTGCTGAGCAGGAACTTAAGAAAGGCAACACAGTCCCAGTAGAAGAATCGAGCCCGGTTTATCTGCGTGATAATGTGACGTGGAAGAAACTGCCGGGTCGCGAATAATCGGACTTTCAATGACATGACAAAGTGCAGGGCGTTTGCCCTGTATTTTTATGGAGCGTTATGGCGTCTATCAATGGTTTACCTCCTGCGTTAATACCGGGTGTAAATCGCACCAATAAAGTCGGTAAAAAAGGGCAGGTAAAGAAAGCTCAAGATAAGCAGCCCGTTGGTCAACCTTCTAAGGTGGCGAACGCTGTCGCGCATTCCATTAAGCAAGTGGATGAGTCTCAGATTCATCGCGCTCAAGTGCAATATGATTTGCCCGAGGGTCATGCTCGCAAAGCAATGGAACAGTATATGGACGTCATGAATCGAGCGAAGAAAGAGGAACTTGCTCAGTTACTTGGTGTCGATATCTATGTGTAAAACAACGAATTTATAGTGGGGGTTTATGAAACTTTCTGGACGTATTTTTCTGGTTATTATCGCAGCATTCGGGCTTTCTGCCTGTAGCTCTCTTCCTGAAGAGCTGAATGCAAGCACCGAGCAGGTTTTGACGGATTACAAAGCCTTTGCTGAAGACCAAGGACAGGCTGCTAATGATGTCCGTCTTGGTGGTGTTATCGCGAAAGTAGATAACTTGAAAGACCAAACGCGCCTGGAGATCGTAAATCTGCCAATCAGCAAATCAGGCAAGCCGGACATCGATCAAGAACCAACGGGTCGCTTCGCGGTTTATTTTGATGGTTACTTAGAGCCAGTTGCTTTCAGTAAAGGTCGAATCATTACCGTGGTGGGTAAAGGTGCGGGCGAAGAAGAAGGCAAAATTGGCGAGCACCAATACATCTTCCCTGTCATCAAAGGCGATGGCTACCGTTTATGGAAGATTGAAGAGCGAGTACGTATGTACGACACGCCAACCTATTACTACCCTTGTTACTCCATAAACTGCCGTATGATGCGTTCGGATTTCCCGCAAGACGGTAAGGTGATCAAGAAGGTTAAATAATCTGTGATGAATGAGCGCCGTTTCGAACTCCCAAATGGGAGCATGGCAGCCTTAGAGATCGGAAATGAAAAAACGACTGCTTGTTCAGTCGTTTTTCTTCATGGGTGGATGGATAACGCAGGCAGCTTCAAAACCTTGATGCAAGCTATCCATCACTGCAACCCTGATCTTCATTTACTAGCAATTGACCTATTTGGTCATGGCTTATCCAGTCATAAATCCTCAGACAATTACTACCCCTTCCACGACTACATTGCTGATTTACACCAATTATTGGATGAATTATCGCCAAACAGACTGGTGTTAGTAGGTCATTCACTAGGCGCTTTAATCGCAAGTTGCTATAGTGCTGCCTTTCCTGAACAGGTCGAAGCGTTAGTGCAAATTGAAGGAGCGGGTCCACTCGCAGAACAACCTTCCAATAGCGTAAAACGACTGCGTGATGGTGTCCTTAGCCGGCAACGTCAACGCAACAAACCGGAGCGAGCTATCGCTTCTTTCGATCTGGCGTTAAAGCTACGCATGCAAGCGAATCACCTGACCGCCGAGCAGTTGATGCCAATCGTAGAGCGCGGGACTGAATGTCGCGAGAACCAATGGTTTTGGCGACACGATGCCAAATTAAAGTGCGATTCTCTTTATCGCATGGCACAGGACCACGCGAACTCGATCACCAGCCAAATACGCTGTCCACACCTGATCATATTGGGTGACAAAGGATTTCAACATTTACAGTCTAACCAAGTCGATTGGGGCGAAAATCCACCGAACGTGGTTTCTGTCGCGGGTGGGCATCATTGCCATTTAGAGCAAATACTCGAGGTCGCAAAGCGAATTCTTGGTGTAGTTAACAAAATTTAAACAAGTGTTTGAGAGTTACGTGCTCAAGCACGTTTGCTGTGCTGTAATAGTGCTCAAAATAAAAAGGACGCTATTTTTTAGCCAGTTATAAACGAGGAGTAACATCGTGGATAAACCATGGCTTTCACGTTATCCAAGTGACGTACCTGAAACCATTAATCCAGAGCAATATGAGTCTTTGGTAGAAATGTTCGAGCAGTCTGTTCAAAAATACGCAGACCAGCCGGCATTCATGAACATGGGCTCGGTCATGACCTTCCGCAAATTGGAAGAGCGTAGCCGCGCATTCGCCGCATACCTACAAAACGAACTTAAGCTGAAGAAGGGCGACCGCGTTGCTCTTATGATGCCAAACCTGCTTCAATACCCTGTCGCGCTATTTGGTATTTTGCGTGCAGGCTGTATCGCTGTGAACGTGAACCCACTTTACACTCCTCGTGAGCTTGAGCACCAGCTAAACGATGCTGGCGCAACAGCGATCGTTATCGTTTCTAATTTCGCGAACACACTAGAGCAAATCGTAGAAAACACGCCAGTGAAACACGTGGTTCTGACCAGCCTTGGTCAAATGTTGCCACGTGCGAAAGGTACGCTTGTCGACTTCGTGGTTAAGTACGTGAAGGGCATGGTGCCTAAGTACGATCTACCGGGTGCAATCTCAATGCGTAAAGCGCTGCACAAAGGTCGTCGTCTTCAGTACGTGAAACCATTTATGTCTGGCGATGATATCGCATTCCTACAGTACACTGGTGGTACAACGGGCGTAGCGAAAGGCGCAATCCTGACGCACCGCAACATGATCGCTAACGTAATGCAGGCGAAAGGTGCTTATGGTCCTGTATTGTCTCCGGGTCGCGAGCTTGTTGTTACGGCGCTGCCGCTTTACCACGTATTCGCGCTGACGGTGAACTGTCTACTGTTCGTTGAGATGGGTGGTAACAACCTGCTTATCACTAACCCGCGTGATATTCCGGGCTTTGTGAAAGAGCTGCAAAAATACCAGTTCACTGCGATTACTGGCGTAAACACGCTGTTTAATGCACTAGTGAACAACGAAGACTTCCATGAGCTAGATTTCAGAAACCTTCGCCTAGCAGTAGGTGGTGGTATGGCAGTGCAACGTGCCGTCGCTGAGAAATGGCAAAAGACCACAGGCTGTTACCTACTAGAAGGTTACGGTCTAACAGAATGTTCTCCATTGGTGGCGGCTTACCCGCACGACCTAGTGGAATACAACGGTTCTATCGGTCTGCCTGTGCCATCAACTGAAGTACGTATTGTTGATGAAGAAGGTAACGCACTAGCAAATACTGAGACTGGTGAGCTTCAAGTTCGCGGTCCTCAAGTGATGCAAGGTTACTGGCAGCGTCCAGAAGCGACTAAAGAAGTGATCAACGAAGACGGTTGGCTATCGACGGGTGACATCGTTAAGTTTGATGATGAAGGTTTCCTACACATTGTTGATCGTAAGAAAGACATGATTCTTGTGTCTGGCTTTAACGTTTACCCGAACGAAATCGAAGACGTGGTTGCTCTACACGGTAAAGTGTTAGAAGTCGCAGCAATCGGTCAGCCTCACGAAGTGTCTGGTGAGTTGGTGAAGATCTACGTTGTAAAACGCGATCCGAGCCTAACCAAAGACGAAGTGATTGCACACTGTCGCCAACACCTAACTGGCTACAAAGTGCCGAAGTTGGTTGAGTTCCGTGAAGATCTACCTAAGACCAACGTAGGTAAGATCCTTCGTCGCGTACTGCGTGAAGAGAACGATGCAGAGCTAGCGAAGAAGAGCGCATAAGCGGATTTCTTTGTGCAACAATCATTTATTGCCAAATAGTGTTAGAATGCCAGCGTTTTGCTGGCATTTTTTTATAGCGAGAAGCATGTGAACTATCAGATCATTACGAAAAACAAAGACCTAGAAGAAGTCTGCGCTCTAGCAAGAGAAGCCGACGTAGTTATGCTGGATACCGAATTCGTGCGAATCAGGACTTACTATCCGCAACTAGGTTTGATTCAGCTTTTCGATGGCAAACAACTTTCCCTTATCGACCCGACCGAACTGACTGACATGACGTCGTTCGTCGAGTTGCTAAAAGACACCTCAGTGCTAAAAGTACTGCACGCGTGTGGTGAAGATTTAGAAGTCTTCCAAAATGCCTTTGGCTGCACACCATTCCCAATGGTGGATACTCAGTTGATGGCAGCATTTTTGGGTCACGGTCTGTCGACGGGCTTTGCTACGCTGGTGGAAGAATACCTAGGCGTGGAGCTAGACAAGAGCGAATCTCGCACTGATTGGATGGCGCGCCCACTTACTCAAAAGCAGCTTGATTACGCCGCGGCCGACGTACACTATCTAATGCCTCTTTACGAGAAGCTATTAGATAAAGTGAACGAAGCAGGCTGGTGGGAAGCGGTTCAGCAAGAGAGTGACCTGCTTGTATCAAAGCGTATTCGTAACTTAAATGAAGAAACCGTCTACCTAGATATCAAAGGTGCATGGCAACTAAGACCGGCTGAACTAGCGATTCTTAAGCCTTTGGCGACTTGGCGCTACCGCGAAGCGATTAAGCGTGACCTAGCACTGAACTTTATCTTCAAAGAAGGTGATTTGCTGACAGTGGCTCGCCTTGGTTTGACTGGCTTTAAGAAGATGGAAGCGGAAGGCATCGACATTCGTGCGATTAACCGCCACGGCGCACGAATTGCGGCTATCGTGAAAAGTGCAAAGCAAACACCTGCCGATGATTACCCAGCTAAAATCGAGCGTTTGATGGATTACCCAGGCTACAAGCAAATCTTCAAGAACATGAAAGATGTGGTGAAGGTAGCATCGCAAAAATCAGGCTTGGCGACCGAGTTCTTGGCGTCTAAAAAGCAGATCAACCAAATCATCAGTTGGGTATGGAAGAAAGACCGGGACCCAGCGCGTCTACCGGATGTGATGCAAGGCTGGCGTCTTGAATTACTCGGCGAGAAGATGAATAAGGTGCTGAAGTAAGTACCAAATAAAAAAGGTTGGCACTATCGCCAACCTTTTTTGTAACACGCATTTGTAATTGGCTTTGAAGCCAAAACCTATTTTCAACAACCCGAGCACGCTAGTCGTAGATTCTGAATCACGCTCGTGCCTCGCTGTTCAGAATGACGAAGGGGTCTTGAGTCATTCCAGCGAAGCTGGGTGAAAGCCAAAAGCTTAAGTGAGACTAGGAATCTACTGACAGCCCGCTTTAAAGCCAAAACCTTCTTTCACCAAGCCGAGTACTCTGGTAATAGATTCTGAATCGCGCTCGTACCTCGCTGTCCAGAATGACGAAGAGGAAGACTCTCAAGCAAAGTCGAAAAGTAATTACTTCTCGTCTTCTGGCAACTTCACGTTTAGCTCAAGAACCGAAATATCATCGTCCTTGTGCTCAAACGTCAAATCCACCATGTTTGGATCAATCGCAACGTATTTGCTGATCACCTTCAAGATGTCCTCTTTCAATTGAGGCAAGTAAGAAGGCGCAGGATCGTTCTGGCTACGACGCTCAGCAACGATGATCTGCAAACGCTCTTTGGCTAGATTCGCTGAAGTTTTCTTTTGCGGGCGGAAAAATTCTAATAGTGACATCTCTAGCCTCCGAATAGTCGTTTAAAGATTCCTTTCTTCTCCTCGGTAAGGAAACGAAATTCAACCTGGTTGCCCAGTAGGCGGTCTACCGTATCAGAGTAAGCCATGCCTGCGTCTGTGTTCTCGTCAAAGATCACTGGCACACCTTTGTTGGATGCGTTTAGAACGGCTTGGCTTTCTGGAATCACGCCCAGTAGAGAAATGTGTAGGATCTCTTCTACGTCTTCAACGCTCAGCATCTCACCTTGTGTTACGCGAGATGGGTTGTAACGCGTCAGCAATAGGTGCTGCTTAACAGGCTCAAGACCTTGCTCAGCACGTAGAGACTTAGAATCCAAAATACCTAGGATGCGGTCAGAGTCACGTACCGAAGAGACTTCTGGGTTCGTCGTTACAATCGCTTCATCTGCGTAGTACAGTGCCATCAGAGCACCTTGCTCGATACCTGCTGGAGAGTCACAGATGATGAAGTCGAAGCCCATTTCATCCAACTCAGTGAACACACGTTGCACGCCATCTTTGGTTAGCGCGTCTTTATCACGTGTTTGAGAAGCTGGAAGAATGAATAGGTTATCTGTGCGCTTGTCTTTAATCATCGCTTGGTTAAGCGTTGCTTCACCGTTGATGACGTTAACAAAGTCATACACCACGCGGCGTTCACAGCCCATGATAAGATCGAGGTTACGCAAGCCGATATCAAAATCGATCACCGCAGTCTTTTTGCCCTTAAGAGCCAGACCAGAGGCGATGGCTGCGCTTGAAGTGGTTTTACCAACGCCACCTTTACCAGACGTTACTACAATAATGCGTGCCATTTTATTTCCTTTTTAGACTAAATCGTGAGTGTTTCTAGATGTAATGATTCTTCGGCTTTACTGATCATTACTTTCTTTTGCCAATACTCACTCTCAATTTGATCGCTCAACCAGTAATCTCCTGCAATGGAAACCAGTTCAGCTTGTAAATCGTGACAAATAATTCGTGCTTCTTGTTGACCACTCGCCCCTGCAATGGCGCGTCCGCGTAGAGTGCCATGAATGTGGATAGAGCCATCAGCAATCACTTCTGCACCAGCGCTTACGTGTGCTAGTACAACCAAGTCACCGTCTTTGGCGTAAATCTGCTGACCAGAACGCACAGGCGTACGAACGATTTTGGTCGGCGCCATTTTCGCTGGTGCTTGAGTTGGAGATTTGCTCGCAGACATGATGGCGAAGCCCGCTTCTGAGGCAAGGTTTTGAACGCGCTTATCTTTACAGCCAGTCACACCAACCGGAATAAACCCTGCATCGGCGATGCCTTGTTTAAGTGTGGTGAAATCAATGTCGCCTTCTACTTTTGCTATATTGATAACCAGAGGTGCGGATGCGAAGAAAGAGGGTGCTTGAGAAACCTTTTCTTGCAAAAATTCGACAGTCTTAGCGATCTCGTTGTCAGAAAGGTGTAAAACTGACAATGTAAAACTGCTACCTTTAAGGTCAGGTGAATGGGTCATCGTGGACTTCTTGCCTTTATTGAAAGAGCGTTGCCTTAAACTAGGTCTGTCATGTTATATTTCATCCTTTAGCGCAGCAAGTTCTCAAGCGGGCAAATAAGTGAATTAATCTCAAATTTGCTATCAAGTTTGCGAGAATTTTACGTTTTCAACAAAATCCGCACTCAAAGCGGGTAAATCAGCACAAAAGGCTCGTCATGCTTTGTTCTATTTATAAAAGCTCCAGAAAAGAAGGCACTTATCTCTATATTCCGAAAAAGGATGATTTCTCACAGGTTCCTGACACGTTAATGCAGATGTTCGGTAAGCCTATGCCGGTGATGACAATCAAGCTTGATGGTCGTACTTTGGCACAAGTTGATGTCGAGAAAGTGAAAACGTCACTAATCAATGATGGTTTCTTCCTACAGGTTCCGCCTCCGCCGGAAAACCTACTAGAAAAATACAAAGAACAAAAAGCCCAGCAGAAAGGCGAATAACGTCACCGCTTTTCATCTGGGAATTCTGCCTCGCTCAAGGAGGGCGATATGAAAAAGATACTGGCAGTAATGCTCAGCGTTGGTATGTGCACTTCAGCCTTTGCAAGCAGCGATGGCTTTGATGAATACCTAAATAAATTGCGTGCAGAAGCGCGTGATAAAGGCATTTCCGAACAGGTGATCAGTGCCGCTTTTGCTGATGTGGAATACAAACCACGAGCAGTCAAAGCCGACCGTAACCAACCTGAGAAGAAACTGACGTTAGATGAATACATTCCGCGCGCGGTACCTGAGTGGAAGGTAAAACAAGCGAAGCAACTGTACAAAGAACACTACGCTGAGCTAAAACGCATTGGTGATGAGTTTGGCGTGCAGCCGCGATTTATCGTTGCACTTTGGGGCGTGGAAAGTAACTTCGGTAAGTTCACTGGTAACTTCCGCGTGATCGACGCGTTGTCGACCATGGCGTTTGAGGGCCGCCGTGAAGAGTTCTTCCGTAAAGAAACCATGGCGGCACTACAAATCCTAGATGAAGGTCATATCGAGCTAGAGAACTTCAAAGGTTCTTGGGCTGGTGCAATGGGTCAATGTCAGTTTATGCCAAGCTCATTCCTACGCTTTGCCGCGGATGGTAACGGCGACGGCAAGAAGGATATCTGGCAATCAGAAGCTGACGTGTTTGCTTCTACTGCGAACTACCTAAGCAAATCTGGCTGGGATGATAAGTTCACTTGGGGTCGTCAGGTTAAAGTGCCACACGGCATTGACCACAACCTGCAAGGTCGCGAAGCGGAAAAAGGTAAGTATCTGCAAGAGTGGAGCAAGCTTGGCATCACCAAATACGATGGCAGCCCACTTCCTAAGCTCGACGAAGACATCGAAGCATGGTTGATCATGCCAGACGATGAGAACGGTCGTACTTACCTGGTGTACAACAACTACAATGTGTTGATGAAGTGGAACCGCTCTTACTACTTCGCACTGGCGGTAAGTCATTTAGCTGACCGCATCACATTCTAGATTGAATGTATAAACGAATAAAAAGGGGCTCTTCGGAGCCCTTTGTTTTCTCTATTTGAAACGAGGTTTGCGTGTTATCTGAACGTGCTGCACAAATGGTGATCTTCTCGGCGTTGATCAAACATAAAAACTTTACCGCTGCGGCAAAGAGCTTAGGTGTGTCTGTTTCTCACGTCAGTAAACAGCTCAGCCAGTTGGAAGCGTCACTGGGTATCAAGCTCGTGCAACGCACCACGCGCAGCTTCACACCAACCGAAGCGGGGCAAACCTTCTATCACCATTGTGAACAAGTGGTGCAAGCCGTTAGCAGTGCCACGTTAGAGATGGAAAGCCAACGCGATGAAGTCGCCGGTTTGGTTCGTCTCGGTTTGTCGCAGTCTTTTGGCACGTTGCACATCATCCCTGCCATTCAAGAACTTCGTGAGAAATACCCGCAACTGCAAGTCGAAGTGCATTTGTTCGATTACAAAGTCGATATGCTCGAAGAAGGCTTGGATCTGTGGATCACCAATAATGAACATTTGCCAGAAGGCTACATTGCTCAGCGTTTGGCGGATTGCCAATTTGTGGTTGCGGCATCGCCGGATTACTTACTCAAATTCGATACGCCAACCGAACCGAATGACTTGTCGCAGCACAACTGCCTTATTTACCGCAGTTGGGAGCGTGACTACACCAGTTGGGCGTTCACCAATCGCGAGCAAGAGCTCAACGTGAAAGTCTCTGGCAACTACTCGGTCGATTTAGCAGAAGCGGTGCGTGATGCCGCAATCGCAGGGTGGGGGATTGCTTACTTAGCCACTTATTTGCTGGGGGATGAATTCCGCTCAGGCAAACTGATTCAGCTGTTACCAGACTGGAGAGCCAGCCAATCCATGCCGTTTTATGCGGTGTACCCAAGCCGTCAACATATGCCGAAAAAGATCTCAGCAGTGATCGAGTTCATCAAACAAAAGATCGGATCGCCTTGCCATTGGGATCAGCGATTAGCACCGTATATTTCGATTCCGAAGTAGGGAATACATAAAGTGATTTGAATCACAAAATTTTTCCAAATCCAGAAACATCTTTTCCATTTGGAAATAATAACTTTAGGCAAACGTTTATCTTTATTTAATTCAAAGAGTTATTTTGCTGGTTAAAGAGTGAGCAGGCGAGATTCTCAGCCTGTTAACATCCCGAACTTGCAGCTTTTTTTACGCTCTATACAATCCGACGCCTTTCCTGTTCCCCCTTTTGTCGGATTCATTTTATGAACTCAATTCTTGGTATCGTAGCCATCCTATTCGTAGCATGGCTGCTTTCGACTAACCGTAAGAACATTCGTCTACGAACGGTGTCTTTGGCTTTTGCTCTGCAAGTAATCTTCGCGCTATTGGTACTTTACGTACCAGCGGGTAAAGAAGCGCTTAACGCAGTAACTGGCGCGGTTTCTAACCTAATCAACTACGGTCAAGAGGGCATCGCGTTCCTATTCGGCGGTCTTGCGACCAACGGCTTTACCTTCGCGATTAACGTACTTGGTATCATCATCTTCTTCTCGGCACTGATTTCTGGTTTGTACCACATCGGTCTAATGCCAAAAGTGATCAACCTAATCGGTGGTGGTCTTCAGCGTTTGCTAGGTACAGGTCGTGCAGAATCGTTATCTGCAACAGCGAACATCTTCGTTGGTATGATTGAAGCGCCGCTTGTAGTAAAGCCATACCTGAAGCACATGAGTGATTCTCAGTTTTTCGCAGTAATGACTGGTGGTTTGGCATCGGTTGCTGGTGGCACGCTAGTAGGTTACGCATCACTGGGTGTGGATCTTAACTTCCTAATCGCGGCAGCATTCATGTCAGCGCCTGCAGGTCTTCTGATGGCAAAAATCATGATGCCAGAGACAGACACCACAACACCAGATATCGACCTAGACCAAGTAGAAATGCCACGTGCAACCAATGTGGTTGAAGCAATGGCAGACGGCGCAATGTCTGGTTTACGCATCGCAGTGGCGGTAGGTGCAACCCTATTGGCGTTCGTGAGCGTTATCGCGATGCTAAACGGCATTCTAGGCTGGTTCGGCGGTCTATTCGGTATGGAACTGAGCTTCGAGCTAGTACTTGGCTACCTATTCGCACCAATCGCATGGTTGCTAGGTATTCCTTGGAATGAAGCTATTGTGGCTGGCTCACTGATCGGTAACAAGATTGTGGTAAACGAGTTCGTAGCCTTCATCCAACTGATGGAAGTGAAGTCTCAGCTAAGCGCACACTCACAAGCTATCGTAACCTTCGCACTGTGTGGTTTCGCAAACATCTCAACCATGGCAATGCTGATTGGTGGTCTAGGCTCACTCGTACCAGAGAAGCGTTCATTCATCTCGAAATACGGCTTCCGCGCAATCGCAGCAGGCGTAATGGCCAACCTGATGAGCGCATCAATCGCTGGCGTGATTTTGAGTCTTTAATTGAAAGGCGATGGAAGGTTCCCTTAAGTGGGGATCTTCTTCCAATTGAAGTAATAGAAAGAGAAGAAATGAGTATCCCTAAAGGCATTTAGGGATACTTTTTTCGTTAAGCGGCTTTAAGATCTTTTGCTTGAGCTAGGTGCTCTTGAATGCTTAAAGCCAATGCTTTTGCAAAAGGGACAGCAACAGCATTACCAATCATCTTGTAGCCCGCCGCAACATTGTTGTAAACGAACTCAAAGTCATTCGGAAAGCCCTGAATTCGTGCACACTCACGCACACTCAGACGGCGATATTTGTCTTCGTGACCTTCCACAAACTTAAACTTGTCTGTCTCTACTTTTTCCATTTTTGGCGCGCCTGGGTGAATCGGTGCATGGCGACCGCCAGCCTGAATGGTAAAAGAAGGCTCATCCCAAGTTCTCACTCGGTTTCGAGACATAAACATCGTAGAGAAACCGCCAATCATGTACTCGTGGTTTAGCACTTTCACATCTGGGTTTGGCTTCTGCTTGTCTAATGCAGGCACTGCCGTTCCATCAAGGTCTGCAATCACGTGCTTCAAGGTGCGACGTTCTGTTTTTTCCATTGGTTCTGGGAAGGTGTACTTGATGTTTAAGTCACTTCTGAAGCCAATAAAGATAACGCGCTTTCTGTCTTGCGCAGCACCGTAGTCAACCGCGTTCATCATCTGGTAATACAAATCATAACCAGCATCTTTAAACATCTGCTTGATGTTGTTGAGCGCGTTTGCATGGCGTGTGTGCTGCATACCACTTACGTTTTCAGCCAAGAAGAACTTGGGCTTTTTCGCTTCTAGGATACGGATAAAATCGAAGAACAGCTGACCACGCTTGTCTTCGATACCACGTTGTGCACCCGCTTCACTCCAGCTTTGGCATGGTGGACCACCAATAATACCATCACATTCAGGCACTTCATCCGCATCAATGTTTGTGATACTACGTCTGTCCAACGTAGTGTGAGGATGGTTCTTCTCGTATGTCGCCCAAATATCTTTATCGTATTCGTTAGCCCAAGTTACATTGAACCCAGCTTGTTCGAACCCTAGGTCTAAGCCACCAGCCCCAGCAAAAAAAGAAACGATTCGTTGTGTCATGCTCTGATATATGTCGTCTAAATAATGGGCGTATTGTACCAACTTACTGTACATAAGGCCAGTGATTTTTTCTCACGTTATTTCAATAAGTTGAATGTATGGCTGCACTTATACCCAAGTAACCTCGAGATGCTAGGTTCAGCGAGAATGACTTGGTTTGTAGACGCGGCGGCGATTTAAAGATCTAGTCATTCTAAATCAAGAATCGGCAACAAAGTATACAAGCCAAGGCAGCTCGCCCTTTGGGAGCGTGTCATTGACCCGATTGCTGCGTCAAACAACTTGGAAAGAGCTGGCTATTACACTGCGTTGTTTTCCTTACTCTCGAATCAATGACAACGCTCTGAATCCTGCATCTTGAAGTCACTTGGGTATAGTAGAAGCTAGACTCAGAAAGCGCGATGGGTGAGAGGGCATTGAGTTAATACTTCAAAATAAGTGACAAGCTCATCGGCAAGTTTTGGATTGTTGCGACTCAAATAGTAGGCATTCACCTCGGAATGTGTCCCTTCGTAGGTTGTATCAGGCATGTTGACGAGATTCATTGATGCAACATAACGGTAAATAAATTGAGTCTCTGTCAGGTTACCCGTGGAGATAATGATTGTGTCATCGACGACGATAAATTTAGCGTGCAAAGAGGTATTGAAGTAATACGCCGTGTTTGGTCTTTGTTTGAGGAAGTTGACCATCTGGAGAAAGTTCGTGGTATTAGAAGGCATCCGCGTTTCCACTAACTGCTGGTTGATGCAAACGTAGTGTTTACCTGATTTTTTAATTTTGTGTTCATCCGTATAGGTTTGGGAAATGACGCGCAATTCGACATCGGGATGGTTAGGTATTAAGTTCTGATCATTAATGTGCTGTGCACACAGAATGACCCTTTTTCTCGCATTGCGAATCAGGGTATAAATTTTATCCTGCACAATGGTATTGGATTCATTTAAAAAGTGAGCGGTAAAGTAGATGCCTTGATCCCATGAGGGGGAAGACAATCTCTCTTGTGTCTTCTCTTGATAGCTATACCCTCGTTTTTCCTCGTAATGTTTGATATTTGCGCTATTGATTTTTAAGTGGTCAAAAAACACCTGACACCTTTGATGATCGTGTTCTGAATTTTCCGTATGAACCAATAACTCATGCTTAATTAAGTCCCTGACAGCCATATTTGAAGACGTGACCATGGAGTGACTAGACCCCGATTTGAACTTAATAAATAGGTGTTTGATATGGAGAGAGTAGGGCATTCTTCCTCGAGAGAAGGGCTTAACATACTTCGATCGGACATACATATGATCACAGATGTACAAGTTGATTTTTGGATTCTCAGACTTGGCAAATCTGCCATATAAATATTGGGCGATGTCCTTTTTGGAGAACGGTTTTTCCTGTTTACTTTGTAGTGCTTTGTTTTTGCTTAGCTTGGGTGCGAAAGTGGGAGATTGCGCCGGAGTTTTATCGTAGCCCTCTAAAGGAATAGAGAAGATATTCAATGTAATTCCAGCCTTCAACGCTGATCCAATCATACTTTCCAGCATCAATTTGTTATTGCATAAATACAACGCGAGATTGATCTCTTCGATCTGCTCTTTCTGTTGGTCGATAAAATCGCAAATGAAATCAGTAAATTTGGGGCTTCCACCTTCCGCGTAAAACTCATAATCCGGTAGGTTTTGTTTTGGTGATGGACCATCAAACAGTATTCTTTCTCGCATGGTATTTAGCTGTACAGAAACAAATGAAAGCCACTATACCGCGACTAAATTGTGTATTGGCTGTGTTTGAATGAACTTAGAAGTGGTTCAAAAAATACTCACTCTCTATTGAGTCATATTGTTATTAACGGCTGGGGTTAGAGTTACAGCCAATAAAAAAGGCTCCGCTGGAGCCTTTTTTCATCGGGGGGCGCACTTACTTTTTGGTGTGGAACTGTTCGCATGCCAGCATTGTGTTCTCAATTAGGCTTGCCACTGTCATCGGACCAACACCACCTGGTACAGGGGTAATGAAGCTCGCGTTTTCACGCGCTTTATCGTATTCCACGTCACCCACTAGTTTGCCTGACTCAAGACGGTTGATACCCACATCAACCACAACCGCGCCTTTCTTAATCCACTCTCCAGGAATGAAGTTCGGCTTACCAACCGCAACTACAACAAGGTCTGCTTGGCGAACGTGACCTTCTAGGTCTTTGGTAAAGCGGTGACAAGTCGTTGTTGTGCAGCCAGCAAGAAGCAGCTCAAGAGTCATTGGGCGACCAACAATGTTTGATGCACCAACCACAACTGCGTGTTTGCCACGTAGTTCTATGTTGTAACGGTCAAGAAGCGTAATAATGCCTTTTGGTGTACAAGAACGAAGCTTAGGAATGCGCTGCGCTAGACGACCCACGTTGTAAGGGTGGAAGCCATCCACGTCTTTCTCTGGGTGAATGCGCTCAAGAACGTGCGTTGCATCGATGCCAGCAGGAAGAGGCAACTGCACAAGAATACCGTCGATTTCTGCGTCGTTGTTCAACTCATCAATTAGAGCCAGCAATTCTTCTTCCGACGTTGTCGCAGGAAGGTCAAAAGACTTAGAGACAAAGCCAACTTCCTCACACGCACGGCGCTTACTGCCAACGTATACTTGAGAAGCTGGATCTTCACCAACTAGAACAACTGCAAGACCAGGAGCGCGAAGACCAGCTTCAATACGAGCTTTCACACGTGCTGCAACTTCGGATCGAACAGTTTGGGAAATAAGAGTTCCATCTATATTTTGAGCAGTCATGACTTTCCTTTTAAATTGAGAAGGCAAATTATTTGCGGCGCATTGTCGCAGAAAATCTATTTAACATCCATACGCAAACGTTTGCTTTGTGGTGTTTTTGAACATTTAGCCTTTTGGTGCCCTTTTTTTAGGCATTCAGATCAGAATGTTATGAAAACTCGTTGATTTAAGCGCTTGAACTCGTATAATCCTGTCCCTGTAGCGCGCCCTTAGCTCAGCTGGATAGAGCACGTCCCTTCTAAGGATGTGGTCATAGGTTCGAATCCTATAGGGCGTGCCATTTATTCAAAAGCCCCGATAACTCTCTGAGTTGTCGGGGTTTTGTCGTTTTGGATTGTCCAAAATGACTCATTTCATAGAATTTGGTTCTCTTCTATTCCATTTAGTAAATCATGAAAAAAATAATTCTAACCGCAGTTGTGCTTTCTATTTTAAGTGGATGTGTCACGCGTAAAGTTCGTGTGCTTCCACAAGCCGTCAATATTTCTCCGATTACTGACGTAGCAATTAAAAATCTTAATTGTCAGATGGTGGACTCTTACACGATTGAAGATATCCATCCTAACAACGTTGACCGTATGTTGAAGAATCAAACATACGCATCGGGAGGTAACCGTTATCACATTGCTACCGTGCTCGATACCAGTCGTGGTCGTCCTTCCAGTGTGGTTGCTGAGTTGTATCATTGTCCATCGGCACCGAGCGTAAGTGTGGCTAAAGCAACCAAGACCATGCTATTGCCTGGTGCCAATGAGGTGCAGCCAATCTCATTTGCAGAGGTGGAAAACAATGAGTGTAAAGTCATCGGTAACCAAGTTGTGTCTGAGCAACAAAAAGGTTCCTTATTTGAGGAACTTGCAAACCAAGTTTATATGGCGGGTGGTAACCGATATCACGTGGTGAAGGTGATAGAAACTGATGGACAAAATCCAACGTCAGTTTCAGCAGATGTTTATCGCTGTAAGCACCGCTCTGTAGCTTACGAATAGAACAAAAAAGCGCTAGCTAATAAGAAGAAGCTAGCGCTTTTTGTTTAAAGGGGTTTAGATCTTTTTAAAGATGATTGAGGTGTTGATACCGCCAAACGCAAAGTTATTGCTCATTAGGTATTCAACATTGAGCTCGCGACCTTGTCCTGAGATGTAATCTAGGTCGCCACACTGTGGGTCTAGGTTCTCTAGGTTAAGGGTCGGGCTAAACCAACCTCCGTGCATCATCTCTAGGCTTAGCCACGCCTCGATAGCACCACAAGCACCTAGGGTATGACCAAAGTAGCTCTTCAATGAGCTGATTGGCACTTTACCGAGTGCATTTGCCGTGGCGTTGCTTTCTGCAATGTCGCCGCGGTCAGTCGCCGTACCGTGCGCCGATACATAATCGATTTGATCTGCCGAAATGCCTGCGTTCTGTAGCGCCATCTCCATACAGATTTGCATGGTTTCCATTTGAGGTTGTGTTACGTGTGCAGCATCGCAGTTGCTTGCAAAACCAATGATCTCGGCATAGATTTTCGCGCCGCGAGCCACTGCGTGTTCGTACTCTTCTAAAACCAATGTACCTGCGCCTTCGCCAATTACTAAGCCATCGCGCTCGGTATCGTAGGGTCTTGGGGTACTTTTCGGTGCGTCGTTTTTCAAACTGGTCGCGAAAAGGGTATCAAACACAGCCGATTCTGTTGGGCAAAGCTCTTCAGCGCCACCTGCAACCATCACGGTTTGGTAACCGTGCTTAATGGCTTCGTAGGCGTAACCAATCGCTTGGCTGCCAGAAGTACATGCGCTACTGGTTGGGATCACGCGACCTTTTAAGCCAAAGAACAGACCAACGTTAACCGCAGTCGTGTGTGGCATCATTTGTACGTAAGTTGTCGCGGTAATCGCTTTGGTGGTTTTGTCATTTAGCATTACACCAAATGCGCCAATGGCATCGGTACTGCCTGTAGATGAGCCGTAAGCGATACCGGTTTGACCGTTAGTGAGAACATCATTGCCAATCAGACCAGCTTGGCTTAGCGCGTTTTCTGTTGCGACAGTCGCAAGCTTAGAGACACGACCCATACCGCGGACTTGTTTGCGTTTGTAATGCTTCGGTAGTTCGAAGTCAGTTACAGGTGCAGCAAGCTTGGTGTTCAAACCATCATATTGCTCATAAGAAGGCATGTATTGAGTGGCGTTCTGGCAGTCGCGCAGTTTAGGCTCTACTGCTGACCAATCGTTACCAAAGGCGGTAACACCGGACATACCTGTCACAACGACTCGACGACTCATACTAAGCCTCCATTTACTGAGATAACTTGGCGGGTAACGTAACCTGCGATATCAGACATCAAGTAGCTTACCAGACCAGCCACTTCCTCTGGTTCACCCATGCGACGAAGAGGGATTTGCGGCATCGCGTGCTCTTTTACGTGCTCATCCACCATGCCAGTATCAATAAGACCTGGTGCCACACAGTTCACGGTGATCTTACGTTTTGCGAGTTCAAGCGCGAGAGATTTTGTTGCGCCAATCACGCCAGCTTTTGCCGCGCTGTAGTTGGTTTGACCGCGGTTGCCCATCAGACCAGACACCGACGCGAGAGTCACAATACGACCGCCTTTGCGTTTTTGTACCATTGGCATTACGCAAGGGTGCAGTACGTTGTAGAAACTATCTAGGTTGGTATGAATCACGCCATCCCATTCTTCTTCCGTCATAGCTGGGAAAGCAGTGTCGCGAGTGATGCCAGCATTGTTGACGACACCGTAGTAAGCACCATGCTCTGCGATGTCGGCTTCTAGTTTAGTACGGCATTCTTCGCGGTTGCTGATATCAAACTGGATCAGACGACCCGAGCCACCATGTTGTTCAATGGTCTCTAAAGTGTTTTGTGCGCCTTGTTGATCGCCCATGTAATGCACGACGACGTGGAAACCGTCTTTGGCAAGTTGAACGGCGATGGCTTTACCAATGCCTTTACTGGCACCAGTTACGAGGACTTGTCGGGTCATTGTTGACTCCTGATTTTCATTTCTTTTAATTTTTCTTCTGATGGAACGTATACGTTCAACTGACAGGTAGCGATGGTTTTTTCTTGCCACTCCATGCGAGCAGAAAACACCGCCATGCCATTGTCTTCCATCATTTTCTCGGCATATACGTCGAGCTGTTGACCTTGAGTAAAGGCATCGCACTCAGAGGTGTAACGTCGACTGCCTAATAAGAACCCAATAGGTGGCTCCTGTCCTTGAATAAGGGCATGGTAGCCAGACCAAGCGGCAACAGACTGTGCCATAAACTCTATGCCGACATACGCCGGAACCGTTTGAGTATCACGGTTGAAAAAAGGGTTATGCTCGCCAATATCAACCTGACAATGGATGGTGTCTTGTTGAATATCGATAGCACGATCAACCAAGATCATTGGTCTATCGTGCGGAAGCAGTTGTTCAATTGGGGGAAGTTTAGTCATGAGCGTAACCAAAAATAAGACTAACGTTATTACCGCCGAAAGCAAAAGAGTTGCTTAAAATCGCTTTTCCACCAAGTTTTGATGGTGCTTCAACGAGGGAGATTTCGATATCTTCCGCTTTGTTTGCGCAATGCTGGACGGGGAGATCGAGATCGTAATTCAAAATATGCCATGCGATTGCCGCTTCAGTTGCGCTGGCGGCACCTAGAGTATGACCGGTTAACGGTTTGGTTGAGCTCACTGATACAGCATCGCCAAAGCAGCGGAAAATGGCTTTGCTTTCCATCGAATCGTTCAATGGGGTCGCGGTTCCATGCGCATTGATGTAACCAATATCTTCAGCCGTTAAGCCAGCGTTTGAAAGGGCTTTGTTCATGGCCTCTTCTGCACCGAGTCCCTCTGGGTGTGGTGCAGAGATATGGTGTGCGTCAGAGCTGTCTCCTGCGCCTAACAACGCCACTTTGGCGGGCGTGTGGCTCAATAGCATGATGGACGCGGCTTCTCCGATATTAATACCCGAACGATCTGCATCGAATGGTAAGCAGTGTTTGTCTGACAGGGCTTCTAGACCACTAAAGCCATTTAAGGTCAGGCGACATATGGTGTCGACACCACCAACAATCACGGCATCGACTAGCCCCGATTTTAAAAGACGTTGAGCGGTGATAAATACGCGTCCACTGGAAGAGCAAGCTGTCGATACAGCGTAATGAGGACCTGTCAGTCCAAAATACGCGGCGACAAAGTCACTGCAATGACCAAGCTCTTGCTTACGGTAATGGTAATCGTCTGGGAACGCACCATCTGAGAGCTTTTCTGCAAAGGCAATTTCACCATCTGCAATGCCGGAGGTGCTGGTCCCGATCACTACGGCAATGCGGTCTGAGCCATATTGGCTAATGGCTTCGCGGACTTTGGGTTCGATCTGCAAAATGGCAGAGAGTGCGAGTCGGTTGTTTCTAGAGTCAAACGAATGCAACGCCTGCGGAAGCGTTGGTAATGGTTCTAAGACGCGTCCAATAACGGTTTCTCGATCGTTATTCAGAATGGTTTTATCCATGACCATGTTCGATGGCTTAGAACCCGATAGACATTGATGAATGCTTGCATCATCGTTACCCATCGCGGAATGAAAGCCGCAGGCCTGAATATACAAAGGTTGAGGAGAGCGAGTAGACATAGTGTTGTATTAGGATCGTTCTTAATTTAATTGATACTGCAGTGTTTGAATAGAAATCGAAAACGGATGTTGAAGGTGATTAAAGCTAATCTTACCTTTCAGTTTGTCGTGATTCTCATAGCGGATGTCTATGATCTTTTCACCGTCGCTATTAAACACGGCTCTAGAATATTCATCATCAATCATTCGCCACCTTACCTTATTTAGCGGCGCTTCCCAAGCAGAACTCGGCCACAGCGTGATCATTAGGTTGAATAGTACTTGCTCCGGTTCTGGCAACGTGCCATCGAGACCGGTTAAAACTTCTGTATTTATCTGCTCACCATTGTAGTTGAGGGATAAAATTCGGGTACCCCAAGAGGAAAAGCCGGCTAGTGTTACATCGTTGCTGTTCACTTGTAATTGCACTGGCAGTTGTTCTTGTCTCTCTTTTCCTTCTGCGGTCCAAGTCGCAGTAATCAACTGGCTTGCTGTGAGGTGATAACCGAGATCGTTTGGGGCAGGGAGCGCGACAGAGACGCCTTGTTCTATTTCGACGCTAGGCGTTGATTGTTTGGGTACTAAGCTGCAAGCACTGAGCAAAGTTACAAAAATCATTGTGATGAAAATACGCACGGCCGTGGAAGTGCTCATTGTGATTTTTCCTTAGTCATAATAGCAATCGGCGAGAGTAGCCAAGCGATGAAAATGCCGCTTAAAACGGTCACACCAAAGCTATGAATCGCATGGGTTTGACTGAGAGAGAGTAACCCAAAAGACAATACCGTTGTGATGGCAGAGAGCGTAATCGCGAGAAGAGTGCTCAAACTGCGTGCTTTCTCAGCAAAAAATAGGGTGTAGTCGATACCGATTCCCAAGATCAGGATCAAGCCTAACAAGTTAAATAAGTTGAGTGTCGAGCCAGCAGCAACCGCGGCAGCGAGACCTCCAATACAAGCAATTGCTGAAGGGAGTAAAATACGCCAACCGTGGTGAAAGCCGTAGCGTTTGACTAGAACGGCAAAAATAATCGCGGCAGCAGCAAATAACAGCTCCATGATTTTAATGCGGTACTCGCCAAATAATGTCGAGATCTCTTCGGCTTTGTTTAAGTAACTGATATCTGGTTGAGACTGCGCAAATGCTATTACAATTTCTGGGTCGCTCAACTTGTTTAACGTGATGACCGCTGCCGATTGGCCTTCGATTTCTCCCAAGTAGAGGAAGCGAATTGGTTCGGATACCGGATTGTTTAGATAGTCTGGCAAACTGACTGGCACAAGGGTGTTTGTCAGTTTTGGCTTGTGTGCCAGTTGTAAGCCTGATGCTAAAGCAGAAGCTTGCGTTTGGTACAGATTCGCTATCAGAGCAAAATCACTTTGTTGGCGTTCGGTTGAGCCCAGATACTTACTCAAACTTTGATAGCCTTCAATGATGTTGGTTTGTTGCCATTGCTGTAGCGTAGGGTCAAGTTGCTCTAGTCGTTGAAGTAGAGATTGATCCGTGTCGGCGGTGACCACAAGCATTTGTTGAGAAGCCTGCATTCCACTGACTTTTGTAATCAAAGCTTCTTGCTGCTTTAGCGTTTCTGGCATGGCTTGCAATTGGCGAATGTCATCGTCGTACTTCAACTGAGTGAGAAAATAGCCGCTGATGATAAGACAGATAAGCGGCAGCCCAACTTTCACACTAGGACGTTGCCACACAGATAACCATGCAGACAACAACCGATGACCCGGTACTTTCACCGCATTGCGAGAAGGTTTCACTGCGAGAATCGGGTACCAAGCCACTACGGTTGCGTAAGCGGCAATCAGTCCGATAGAGGAGAAGAGGGCAAGTTGCTGCAAGCCTGGGAAAGGCGCAATCAACATGCCTAAATAGCCAATCAAACTGGTGATAAGACCTAAAGTGATGGCAGCAAAAATATGTTTGAGACCTTTTCGACTGTCCCACTGGCTGCCTTCAGATAAACGTTCCGTCAGATAATGGAAGGCGTAGTCTATTGAAACGCCAATCAAGCTTGCACCGAAGACCAAACTGAATAGATGGACTTTGCCAAATACCCAAGTGGTGACGCTAAGAGCAATCAGCAAACCAACCGAAATGGATAACAGCGCTAAAGAGAGCGGCATTAAACTTCGGAACACAACCAAGAACAACACGACGATGCCCAATAAAGAGAATACGCCAATAGTGCTGATTTCTGATTTCGCACTCTGAGTGCCAAAGTCTGCGTAAAACAGTACGCCTGTATGCGCAGTTTTAGCACTAAACTGTGCGGCGATGGATTGCTCTAGTTGTTCGATTTTTGGAACGACACTTTGAGTCGAGAGAGCGTATGGAGAACCACTGAGTGTCGCAGTGATTAAGAGGTATTGTTGACCATCTTTTTCGACAGACAAGTAGCCATTATCGAGTCTAAACGCTGATGTTTGCTGCGTGACTTGACTTAAGTAATCACGAAACAGCAAGAACGGATCGTTTTGTAGCTCTTGACCTGTTACGCCCGAAAACGGGTTGTAAAGGGATTGAACCACATATTGCACTTGAGCTTGTGGGTCTTGGCTTAATCGCTCTCGTTGTGCTTGAGTCAGTTGCTGGAAACGATGATTGAAGTAGTAGCTTGCCCAAGCTTGTTGAGCGTCAGGTGATATTTTCCCGACGACGTTGGTAAACTGTTGGGTTTCTCTTAACCCTTTTTCAAATGCGCCAGCGGCTTTTAACAATTGTGTTTTGTCGGCAGCGGTCAGTACAAAGATGACTTGATCACTCATGCTGGTGGAGACTGCTTCAAACGCTTGCTCTGCGATTGGATTTTGCTGATTTTCAGGCAGCAGTTTTAGGATGTTGGTTTCAATCGGCGAGTGTTCGCTCCCCACCCATTGTTTTAATAGCAGAGCGCTTGCGATCACAACTAAGCTTAACCAAAGCCAAGCCAATGCGTATGAACCTAGACGGAATTTAGAAATCAAATTGAGCCTTTTCTGCATCCGTTAATTCCTTTGGCAAAGACGCTTGTTGAGTAAACTCAATCTCTGTTTTGTCGCCGCGCAGTTCTTCTAGCATTAATTGGTCAATATGAGTGTTACCAGAGAGCGTGATGGCTTTAAACACCGCGTTAAGTGGCGCTTGTTTTGGAGTGAGAACCAATTGCCATTGACCACTATCTTGAGCAGAAAAGTCCAGCGTAAACTGTTCTTTCAATGCTGCGGTATCACCATGGAAAACTGATAGAAATACATGGCTAAAATAGAATGCCATTGGGTTTTCTTGTGCGGTGATGGTTTTTGGCACTTGGTTAGCAAAGGTCTGGCGTAACTTGTCTTGAGTTAAAACCAAGTTTACGGCAAATGGGATCTGCTGTTGCCAAAGTAAACCGTGCGATTTGCTGAGAGTAAAAATGCCTGTTGAAGTAAGCGGTTGATTAAACATCTCTAGGTGACGGCTTTGTTTAAAATCGCCGCGGACTACTTCGTTTTGTGACAGCTGCGCCTGCAATGAGTCGAGATCCACCACTTTAGCCCAGCTCGGAGTCGAGAATGATACGAGCAGAGCCATAGACACAAATAAAGAGAACAAGGATTTGCGCATTAAGATAGGCTCCCACACTTATGCCACTGCTCTACTTTATCTAGAAAAGCGGCAGGAGAAACAAAGCACATTTCTTGTTTTTCGATAGAAACTGCCACTTGTGTGGTATGAGCTTTACACATGCGCTGATCGGTTTTGGCATCATAAATCACGTAGTCTACGCGCAAGCGGTTTTCCCACTCAGTGAGCGTCGCGGTAATGCGAATCTCGTGGTTGAATGGGATTGCCTTTACATACTTCACGCGGGTGTCGATGATTGGCCACATGTAGCCCGACGCTTGCATATCACGGTAGCTGTACTCAATCTTCTCCATTAGCACTCGGCGTGCTTCTTCGAAGTAACGAAAGAAGTTACCGTGATAGATGACGCCCATCGGATCAGCATCCTGAAATGAGGTGACCATTGTCACCTCGGTTTCTAGCGGGTAAAGGACTTGTTCTTGCATTACGCCTCCGCGTACAACAACCAGTGACGTTGTTGGATTTTAGCGATGAAGTTACGTAGATCGTGCTCTAGTGGACGGTCTTCGACAACAAACTCGAACTCTTCCAATACCGCATCGCGAATCATCTTCAAGTTACTGCTCATGTGGTGTTCGTCTAGCTCATTATGGCGGCGACGAATCTCTACCGCTTGAACACTCGCCAGCAAAGATGCCGCTGCGACTTGTTCTGTCAGCTCAAGAACGCGCATACAGTCGCGAGCTGCAATCGTACCCATGCTCACTTTGTCTTGGTTGTGACACTCTGTTGAGCGTGAGAACACGCTTGCAGGCATGGTGTGTTTTAGCGCTTCTGCTGTCCAAGCTGAAATACCAATTTGCACCGCTTTAAAGCCATGGTTGATTGGCTTACGTTCGCCTTCCGCACCCGTCAGGTTGAATGGCAGACCATTGTTGAACTTGTAGTCCATTAACTGAGCCATCTGACGATCCAGTAGATCCGCTAGGTTCGCGATGTTTGTTTTCAGTGTGTCCATCGCCATTGCAATATGACCGCCGTAGAAGTGTCCACCATGCAGTACGCGTTCGTTGTCGCCATCGATGATTGGGTTGTCGTTTGCGCTGTTAAGCTCGTTCTCGATCAATTGACGCAACCAAGGAAGAGAATCTTGAACCATGCCGATCACGTGTGGAGCACAACGCAGAGAGTAACGATCCTGCAGGCGGTCACTGTTGCGTGGTGGGCGTTCCGCTTTAAGGTCGTTACGTAGCCATGCCGCAACTTGTTGTTGACCCGGATGAGGTTTCACTGCGAAGAGGGCTTCATCAAAGTGGAAATCATTGCCCTGCATACCTACCGATACCATCGCCGTGATCTTAGTGCACAACTGAGCAAGGTATTCTGCGCGTTTGTAAGCAATACACGCCAGAGCAGTCATCACGGATGTGCCATTCATCAGCGCCAAACCTTCTTTTGGTTTGAGCGTAATTGGAGTAATGCCAAGTTCAGTAAATACATCAAGAGTTGGACGTACTTCACCTTTGTAAAGCACATCGCGCTCACCAATAAGCGCCGCAGCAAGGTAAGACAGTGGTGTTAAGTCGCCACTAGCGCCAACTGAGCCTTCCTGTGGGATGCGTGGTGCAATGTCGTGGTTGATCAGGTTGACGATTTGGTTCAATAGATCATGCGAAACACCAGAAACCCCTTGTGATAGAGAACATAGGCGAGTTGCCAGCACGGCTCTTGCTTGCTCATGAGACAAGATCTCGCCTAAACCACAACCATGAAAGCGAGTGAGGTGAAGGGGTAATTCATCGACCAATGCTGGTGGGATTGCAACAGTGCAAGAGTCGCCATACCCAGTGGTTACGCCGTAAATTACGCCTTCTTCTTTAAGTAATTTTTCTAGGAATGCCACGCCGCGATCAATCTTCGATGTGAATTCCGGTGACGCATTCATGTTTGCTTTTGCACCGTGTGCAATCGCGACGACATCTTCAATCGAAAGGCGTTCTGCACCAAAGGTGATGCTTTGATTATTGTTCATTGTCATGTTGCTGATTACTTAAAGTCCAGAAATTAAAAAAGTTGTACCACTGCAATGGAGCTTGCAGTGTGTGATGTTCTAATCGTTGCGCATATTGCTGCACCACGTTGTCCAGCGCTTCTTGGCGACTCTTACGTGGTAAGACGATTTGATCACTAAAATGTTCAAAATATACGTTAAAGTGCGGCGTTTCGGCGTTATCGTCTCGTAGACCAAACAGCAGATAAACTGGAGCTTTCAACACTGAAGCCAACATAAATGGTCCCTGTGGGAAGGGCGCTGGCTTGCCTAAAAAGTCCGCCCAAACGACGCGGCTTTCAACGCTGGTGGAAGTGCGATCGCCAACAATCACCACCCATTCGCCTTGCTCTATTTTTTGTTGAAGCAAAATGGCGGTATCAGGTCCCATCGAACTCACTTGGATAAGGTTAAGCTCGGAGCTTGGGTTGACGGCCTTCATCACGGCATTAAATTGCTCGGCGTGCTCGGTGAACACCAATGCATTGATTTTCACGTGTGAATGTCGGCGACCAAGCGCTCTACACAATTCGATGTTACCAAGGTGGGAACCAAGAATGACCACGCCTTGTTGTTTCTCAGCCATCTCTTCGAAGTGGTGCTGACCATGAATGGTGAGATTGTCCACACTGAAATCACCTTGCCAAGCTGCCAACTTATCAAGCATGGTTCGCCCAAATGACAGCAGGTGCTGATAGCTGTCCAAAGGTTGAGGTAGGGTGATGTTCTGTTGCTTCGCGTGTTGTTGCAATTGATCTAAGTAGATCTCAGAAGCTTGTCGTGCAGACTTACCTGTTAGGTGGTAGTAACGCATTACGAGCTTCAAAATGAGGTCAAAAACTTTGCGTCCAAATACTCGATACACGGCCAATAGGGTTTTGATCCCCAACACGGTGCCTTGTTCTTTTCGCTTTGACCAATGATCGTCGCGAGATGTTGCTTGCTTGGATTCGTTTGCACGCTTGTGCTTACGAGCCAGCAATGAAGGGATGCGAGGCAACATGCCAAAGAACAAACGTGTGTGCATCCAACTGATTTTTACGTTGTCCCAAAGTGCATCAAAATGAGAAATGCCACCTTCAGGGTAAATCACGCGTGTTGGTACGAAATCAATATCGGTGCCTTCCCAATACATACGAACTAAGATCTCAATGTCGAAGTCCATGCGCTTACCAATGTCGTACTTGTTGAGTACGTCCACAGTCTGGGTAAGAGGGTAAGCTCGAAAGCCACACATGCTGTCTTTGATAGAAAGCGATAGCGTCTCAATCCACACCCAAACATGGGTCGCGTATCGTCCGTAGAGACGTGATTTAGGTACGCTTTCGTCGTAAACCGGTTGTCCAGAAATCAGTCTGTTTGGGTTAGCCTGCGAAGCCTGCAATAACGTTGGCACAGCCTCAAGGTCGTGTTGCCCATCGGCATCTATCTGAATTGCATGAGAGAACCCTTGTAGCAGCGCTTGCTTAATACCAGCCATTACTGCGCCACCTTTACCTTGGTTTTCTGAAAGGCGAATCAAGGTGATTTTCTCTTCATTTGCTAAAGCATCTAGAGCACGTTTTGTCTCTTCATTACTGCCGTCATCAACGACTAAAACTGGCAGGGAAAAAACAGACAACGACTCAACCACAGCCGCAATCGTGCTGCCATGGTTGTAGCATGGAATAAGAAAACAAGGGTGGTATTGGTTCTCGTTGCTTGCGCTTGTCACGTTAATTCCCTAGCTTCATTTTGCCTGAAGAGTGAACCACGGTTTGCTCGCCCGAGATCGACGTATACTTAAATGCCAGTTTTTCACGCTCTACATCCCAGGAAAGCGTGAGGCTAACGCACATGTCCGGTAGGATAGGTTCTTGGAATTTGATGACTTCCATGCCTTTGAACAGTGTTGGTGTGTTCAAGTATTCGACCGCATAAAACAGCGCCCAATCGATTTGTGTTACGCCTGGCAACAATGGGAAATGGGTAAAGTGACCTTGGAAATCCAAGATGTCGGCATCGACACGCATTTTAATCGTCGCGATGTGATTGTCGATATCAACCTGTTTGAGCGTTGGTTTTCTTTTGTCCATGATGAGTTCTTTTATTCTTGGAACAGTTTTTCTATTTCAGCGATCTGGCGCTTGCCTTGGCTATTGAGCGGAATCTCGTCTAAAACGCGGAATTTTCTTGGAATAGCAATCGGCTCTAACCAGTTACGCAAGGCTTTTCTTAGCGCTAACCAGAACTTACCTTTCCCGAGTTCTTGCAGTGTTTGATCGCCTTCGTTGGTCAAGACTATCACTGCAAATAGAGACAGCCGACCGGCATCTTCCATCGGGATGACGGCACTTTCTTTTACCCACGGCAATTGTTCTAAACGCTTCTCGACTTCGACCAACGAAACGCGCTTTTCTTCAACTTTGACGATTCTGTCGGTGCGACCGCGTAGTTCGAAGGAAATACTATCATGGAAATAGCATTCATCTGCAGTTTGATACCACGCGTTTTCATCAATGTGGGGGGAGCGAAGCTTTAAACAGTTTTCATGATTTAGAGCGGCTTCAACACCGGGGAAAAGAGTCCAAGGTTGAGTAGCAGATAGTTGCTGTCGATAAGCGATACCACCCGTTTCGGTACTGCCGAAGACCTCTAATGGGTAATCACCAAACAATTGCTGGCTGTGATTGGCAGCATCATTAGGTAAAGGACCTCCAGAAGAAAAAACGCAGCGTAACGCCGATGGTTGATGCTCTTCTGTCAGGCGTTTAAGTAATGCAGGGCTACTGATCAATGTTGTCTCAGTAGAGGCAAAATGCACAATCTGCTCTGGAAATTCTAAGTTATGAGCGGCAAAAGGGCGCCCAGAGCACAATGGCCAGAGAACGCGGAATAGCAATCCGTAGATATGTTGGTGAGATACTGTGCTCTCGATATGAGAACCTTCCAGTTTGTCTCCCCATAAGCCGTCAAGAATGGCGACTTCCACATCCAGTTGTTTGAGTGTTTTTCTGATCGCTTTTGGTTTACCGCTTGAACCTGAGGTAAACAGCGTGACGTTGATATTCGCAAGTGGCAAGGCTTGCCATTCACAAATGAGAGAATCGAAACTTGTATTCACGTGCAAAGCTGAGAGCCCTGTCGGAATCATCACTTCAGTGTCGTGCAATACAAGATCGAAGTGCTCGTCGAGCTCTTTTAAAGCTTCAGGTTGGTAATTGCCGGGAAGGACGATGGATTTTCCAGCATGGCAACAAGCAAAGAAACTGAGCGCAAAAAGGTAGCTGTTGCCAAAACAGAGCGCGATTCGTTGGGCATCAAGCGCTTCTAACGTTGCTCGCAAACTGGCGACGTTATGCTGAAAAGACTCCCACGTCATGGTTTGGTTTCTGTCATACGCAATCGTGGATTGTGCCTCTCTATTGGCTGTCATTAAGGTCGCAATAGAGGAGAAGTTTAACGAACTTGTGTTCATACGATTTAATGTTCCTTTCGTACAAATTGACGCACTATCCATTCACCAGCGAACAAGCTACCAGCGAGCAAATAACTGATTAAGCCGTTGTACAGCGTCCAGATTTCAATAGGTTGAAAACAGGTATACAGTGCTACCGATGCATTCAAGATAAAGAATCCACACCACACGATCGTAACTTTTCGTGTGTAGATCACGCCACTTTGAGGAAGTTCAGGCTCTTGAAGGCGAGCCAGTCTCTCGATGATGGTTTGCGGTTGCTTCAAGCTCAGTGAGAACACGCCAAGCATGCAAAGATTGACGACAACAGGGTAGAACTTTAGCCACCCGTGCTGCTTAAAAACAACACCTAAGGTGACTAAGACAATACCCACAACGCCCGTGGTGATCGCAAGGAACTTAAACTCTTTGAGTGGTGTTTTGTTTGCAGCGAGTAACCGCAAAAGCAACGCTGCAACCAATAAGCCACCAACCAGATTTAAACCAAATCGGTCGATACCGAAGTAAACCGCGAAGGGGTAGGCAAATAATACAATTGCAGACAAAACCGTCAGCAATTGGCGCATTAACTTTCCTTGAGAAGTTCAGTTACTGCATTAACCACGTCATCGACAGTACGAACTGTGCTGAATTCCGCTGGTTTGATCTTTTTGCCAGTGACATTTTGTAGGTGTACAACAAGGTCTACGGCATCAATGCTGTCTAGGTCTAGATCGGTGTAAAGATGGGCTTCTGGCTGAATGTCTTCAGCTTCAATTTCGAATAGCTCCACAAGCGCATCTTTAACTTGTTCAAATACTTGATCTTTATTTACGTCTGTCATGAATATACCTAAAAACTATTCATTATCTTGAGAAGAGGTTTGAGAAGAAATGTACTTCGCAAGGTTAGCTACAGAAGCGAAGTGCTCACGAGTGTTCGAATCGTCTGCATCAATGACAATGTTGTATTGCTTTTTAATTGCTAATCCAAGCTCAAGAGCATCGATAGAATCCAAGCCAAGACCATCACCAAAAAGTGGTGCTTCTGTTTCAATATCGTCGACGGTTAAATCTTCTAGGTTTAGAGCGTCAATAATAAGTTGCTTGATATCGTTGTGTAATTGTTCCACTGGGACCTGCTTATAATTACGAATTTTCTGGAAATATAGTTTCAGCCAAATGCTGTTGTAAGCGACGAGCCGCTATCGTTGGGGACGTAGTTTGCTTTATAAAAGGCTCAATCTCAACTTTATCCTTAACTTCAACCTTGAAAAATGGTTTTGTCTTTGGAACTTGATACCATTTTTTCTCTTTTGTCAGGAAGCTTGGCGTGACCGTAATATGTACGACACGCAAATCTCGCTCGGTTCTAACCGCTATTTGCGCAGCGCCTCTTTGTAATTTCGATTTTACACCTGGAGTGGTTCTTGTGCCTTCAGGAAAAATAAGCAAAACGTTACCATCGTCAAATCTTTCTTCACACATTGCTAATAAATCATCAGGTGCTTCGTTGGGTATATAACCTGCAGCCTTAACAATGTGCTTCATAAATGGGTTTGCCCAAATTGCGGACTTAACTAAACAGTCGCAGCGCTTTAATTGGGATGCGATCAAAACGTAATCAATTAAACTTGGGTGGTTCGCAACTATGAGACAGTTTTTATCTTGTTGAAGAATGTCGGCACCAATGATTTGGTAATCAATTGCGCCGCAAAGCTTCATCAAATTACAAAAAGTGTTGAAAGAATATTGAATCGCCCCTTGAACTTTATATTCTCTCTGTTTTATATCCGATGTAGTTAGGTGAATAAGTGGAATGACGATAAAGCTGAGTGCCAAGCCACCTAAACCAAAAACCGAGAAACAAAATCCTGTCGCGAATACTCGCCAATATTGATTCAACATTCTCATTGACGACGCCATTCCCATGATTGTTGAGGCGAATGAATCGTCCAATTGTTTGCTGATGATAAAAAGTGCTGAATAAAGCTAAGCCCTTGCGGAAAGGCATCTTCGTCTGTTTTCTCGGTTGTTGCTTGTACGCTAAAAGTATCGCCATGAGAAAGCACCAGACCTAAACCATATCCATGGTAATCGTGCGTTTCAAACTCAGAATATGACTCTGGGAGTGGCTCATCAAAATCGACAATCAGAACTTTCTTGTCAGGGTTGTCATACAGGAATAGCCACGCTTCGATTAACGCGCTTTGGAAGGTATTTTCAGCAGCTGCGATAGAGGTGAGAGGGATCGGCTGTTTAGTTGCGATGGTCGCAAGCCCCGCTGCGGTATTATGCACAGACTGAGAGAATGCCATTGGCGAAGCTTCTTCACCCTTGAGGATGTCTTCTACCAACGCCACACTGCGATGAAGTTCACCATGACGGCTAGAGAAAACAAGGTAGTCAACATCGTGCTGCTTGAGCAACTCAATCGCCGTTTGAACCGCTAGCTTACTCAGTTGGCTCATACGTCTGCGCATCATAGGTGGGATATCAGATACGTTCAGTTTGCCTTCTTCTGGCCACTGACCGGTAGAGGTCCATTGTTTCCACTCATCGACTTGACTAAGCCCTTGAGAGTTAGCTGACCAAGCGTCGATACTAAACGAAATTTTGATCTTGGAGTTTGGCATATTTGATTAAATTGCTTTATTTTACCGCTCGATACAATTTAAGCTTCAGCAGAAACCATAATAAAGGAAATTATCATGTCACGTTTAAAGCTGTTTATATCAGTGCTATTAACTTTGCTTCTTGTCGGTTGTGGTCGAGTGCAACCTGTATTGAATGTGGAGGATACTCCAGTTGCTTATGATCTTCAAAATAAACAAGTAAAAGCGGCGATTGTTCAATCAGCAACTAATCGCGGTTGGACGATTGAAGAAACAAGCCCAGGTGTATTAATTGCAAAAATCAACGTTCGTAGTCACTTTGCGGAAGTAAAAATTCCATATAGCAACAAATATTATTCAATTATTTATCTCAACTCAGTAAATCTAAAAGCAAGTGATGGCAAAATCCATCGTAATTACAACCGTTGGGTGAACAACTTAAATGTTGATATTCAACGCGCGCTTGCACTTTTAGGCGCAGAGTCCCAGTAATAATTATATTAATTGAAGTTAGGTTTTTTCGTGTTAAATCAAAATATTGATCCTTTCAACGCTTTTGAAGCTAAAACAGAAGCTCAAAAATTATCTTTTGCCCCTATTGTTTTCCACACTGCGAGAACATTAAGAGAACTTGGTATCTTAGCCGCGCTCGACAGTGCAGGCTCAAAGGGTATGAACGCTGTAGAAATTGCAGAAAAAACGGGTGTGTCTGAATACGGCGTGAAAGTATTGTTGGATATGGCCATTAGTGCGCACATTGTTTTGTGGGAAAAACCTAACTATTCCTTGGCTAACCTAGGCTTTTACTTACTTTATGATGGCATGACGCAAGCAAACATGGATTTCACTGCCGATGTTTGTTACGCCGCTATGATGCACCTAACGGATGCGATCAAAGAAGGCAAGCCGTCAGGTCTTAAAGAACTTGGTGATTGGGAAACCATTTACCAAGGGTTATCAACATTGCCAGAACAAGCGAAACAAAGCTGGTTCAAGTTTGACCACTTTTACTCTGATCGCTCTTTCCCACTATTACTTAAAGAAGTATTTGCTAATAAACCAAGTCACATTGTGGACATTGGTGGCAATACTGGTAAGTGGGCAATGCAGTGCTGTAACCACGATCAAGATGTGAACATTACAATTGTTGATCTTCCTCAGCAGCTAGAAGTTGCGATGGCAAATGCCAAGGAAAATCAACTGAGTGAGCGCATCACTCCATTCCCAGCCAACATGCTGGATAAAGCTCAAGTGTTACCTGAGCACGCTGATATCTGGTGGATGAGTCAATTCCTTGATTGCTTCTCACCAATCGAAATTCTCAATATTCTTAAGAAAGTGAAAGCGCAGCTTCGAGAAGGCGATACGGTGTATATCTTAGAACTGTTCTGGGATGCACAAAAATACGCGGGTGCTTCTTATAGCTTGAACGCGACCTCGCTTTACTTTACCTGTTTAGCAAACGGCAACAGTCGTTTCTACCGCAGCGATGATTTTCTGGAAATTGTTGAAGCGGCAGGCTTAGTCGTGACAGAAAGAACCGACAACATTGGTCTCGGTCATACGTTATTAAAACTACAAGCAAACTAGAAAGCAGAATGATAAAAGAACAAAAGCAAGTCGTCGTCGTTGGTGCAGGACCGTCAGGTTCTACCGTTTCCGCATTGCTCAATATGCGCGGAATTAATGTCGTTGTGATTGAGAAAGCGTTGTTCCCACGTTTTTCGATCGGTGAAAGCCTTCTTCCTGCCTGCATGGAAGTGGTAGAGCAAGCCGGTATGTTGGAAGCGGTGAACCAATATGGATTCCAGTACAAAGATGGTGCTGCGTTTCGTCGCAATGGCGTTTATACCCAATTTGATTTCACCGACAAATTCACTGCAGGACCGGGTACCACTTACCAAGTTCAACGCGGTAACTTCGATAAAGTACTGGCAGACAGTGCAGTGGAGCAAGGTGTTGAAATTCGTTACCAGCACGAACTGACAAGCATCGACTTTGAAGGTGCCAAGTCGATTCTTAATGTGCTTGACGCTGACAAACAAGCTTACCAAATTGAAGCCGATTATGTGCTAGATGCTAGTGGTTTTGGTCGCGTTCTTCCTCGTTTGCTCGCGCTAGAAGAGCCTTCATGCCTGCCACCAAGAAAAGCAATTTTTACGCACATTGAAGACAACATTACTGCAGAAGGGATTGAATACGATCGCAACAAGATCCTGATCTCTGTGCATCCTGAAAATCATGATGTGTGGTATTGGTTGATCCCGTTCTCAAATGGTACTTGCTCATTTGGTGTGGTTGGCGAACCGACGTTCTTTGAAAACTATCCCGAGGAAAAGATTGCCGCTCTTAAGCAGTTAGCAAGTGAAGAACCAGGGCTTGCGCAACTCCTTAACCAAGCTCAGTACCCAAATCCTGCTGGTGAACTGGGTGGCTATTCAGCGAACGTAAAACACTTAGCGACACCACACTACGCGTTGCTTGGTAATGCTGGTGAGTTTCTTGATCCTGTCTTCTCTTCAGGCGTGACTATTGCCATGAAGTCAGCACAATTTGCAGCAGACTGCATTGAACGCCAGCTAAATGGTGAAACGGTCGATTGGCAATCTGATTATGCTGATCGCCTAATGGTGGGCGTCAATACTTTCCGTACTTACGTGGAAGGTTGGTACAACGGCATGTTGCAAGATGTTATCTTCTACCAAAACCCCAATCCACGTATCAAACAGATGATCAGCGCGATTCTTGCGGGTTACGCATGGGATGAAGCCAACCCATACGTAAAACAGAGTGAACAACGCTTAGCGACCCTAGCTGAGCTAGTGAGAGATGAGGGGATGTAATCCTCCCACTCTTCTTAATACCGAAGCCCCGCAAAAAATCGCGGGGCTTTTTCGTTTTTTAGAACACCTAAATTTAAGACTTGGGAGCACGACCGAAAAACACCCTTAATACTCTCTTATTGATTAGGTTGAATATGTTAAGAAGAACCCAAAGGAACGATAAGCTGGTCACAAAGGTAAGGGTATGGACGTAACAGTAAGCATTTTTATGTTGAGTGCGATTGCATCAACTTCGTTAGTGAATTCTTGGGATGGTCGTTATCGATGTGAGTTAGATTTAGGTGCGAATGCGGCAGGGCAATCCGCATGGGGTGAGTATCGGTTGGATGTATCGAAAGACTTTTGCTTTTTTGAAGCAAAAGGCTTCCAGTTAAACGAATCTATTCTCTGTTCGGTACATCATCAGGAGCAAGGTCTAGAGGTGCGGTTCAAATCCTATACTAATGGCGAGGTGAGCAACACATATGGAGTACAGGTGTATCAAGTGAACGAGATACTGTTCCTATTGGAGAAGAGGCAAGAAGGGTTAATGACTCAATGGCACTCTTTAGGGTTAACAGCGCCGATGGGGCGATTCCAATCTTGTTTCGAGCGACAACAATAAGCCAATTTCGTTGAGAAGGCTTGATTGTGAGCTCTTTGCGAATGTTTTTTCACCAATCGTGTTCACCACAGTTATATTTTTCATAAGACCAAAAGATCCATCTCACACTTTTGCTTGTTATTACTGATAACGATGTTAAATAAGTGAGAAATGGATTACAGTTTGGAGCATGTTTTCCAAATGTGGTTTTATCGTGAAAACGGTTTCTAAGTTATTGTATAAGTTGATAAAAATTAAGCAGCTTAAACACAAGAAAGATAAGGTTTTTCCCCTTTCTGATACGTACACTCAAAAGAATCAGAAAATTCTAAAAATCCTCTCTCCATCTTCATTTTTCTACAAGAAAGGTCATGTTTCTGTGCCCTTTTCGACGCCTTCTGTAGATGCTCTTGCTTGGGGGAGTCGCGTATCTCCTGAGTTTAAAAGTAAAGTGAATGATATTTCCCGAGATCTCAACATCGATCCAAATCATCTGATGGCTTGCATGGCTTTTGAAACAGCAGAGACATTCAGCCCCAGCATTAAAAACGGCTCGGGGAGTGGGGCGACGGGTTTGATTCAATTTATGCCATCAACCGCGGAAGCACTTGGTACGAGCACAAAGAAGCTTGCTCAAATGAGTGCGTTAGAGCAACTCGATTATGTGAAAGCGTATTTTATGCCTTACCGAAACCGCCTGTCTTCTCTTGAGGATGTGTATATGGCGATCCTGTATCCTGCGGCTATTGGTAAACCCGCTGCTCATGTATTATTTAAACAAGGATCAATTGCTTATCGCCAGAATGCAGGGATCGACCGCAATAACGCTGGGAAAATCACACTAGGCGATGTGTCATATAAGGTGAGACGTAAGCTAGAAAAGGGACTGCATCCTAAGTTCTTAGGCTAGCTCATTCTCTTAAATCTGGAGCAACTAGAAAGTTGCTCCGCCGTCCACTCTTAAATCGTGCATAGTAATGTGACCCGCTTTCTCACTCAGTAAAAATTCGATCGCATTGGTTATGTCTTTGGTTTCTGCAATCTTGTTCAAAGGAATACCAATCCGGTGTGACGCTAAGTTACCCTGAATCGTTTCTCGTTCTCCATAGGACTCATTCCACATTTGTTCTTGCATCGGTGTTCTGGTTGAGCCAGGGCTAACAATGTTACAGCGAATGCCGTATGCCGCGAGTTCTAACCCCAAACATTGCATCCACATATGAAGTCCCGCTTTAGACGAACAATACGCCGACATGTTGACTCTTGGGGTGTCTGCTGCGTTCGAACCTACCGCAACAATCGCGCCTTTTTTGTTATTTTGAACCAGCAATTTCGCCAGTTGTTGTGTCAGTAGCATGGTTCCCTTTAGGTTCACGTCTAACGTTTTAATGAGCGCTTCAGGAGGGAGTTCCAGAACAGAACCAAGATGTAGCGCACCGGCGCATGTAATCACGTAGTCAGGAATGAGCTTGTCTTGAGCAAGATAATGACACGCATACTGAACGGCTGTGGTGTTGGCTAAGTCAAAGGGAAGTAGCAACGTTCGAGCTTGCTGTTTTTTTGGCAAAGATTGTTTGAATTCCTCTAGCAGAGCTTGCGTGATATCGCAGGCAATCACAGTAGCCCCTTGTTCCAATAAGCTTTTGGCACAGGCAAGTCCAATACCTTGCCCTGCACCAGTCACTAGGCACAGTTTACTTTTGAATTCTGTGTTGTTTTCACTCATAACCCTCTCCCTTCGTGCTGCAAATATCACATCCAAACTAGATAGATGATAATGATTTTTGTTATCGTTGTCATAATGTTAACAAGGAGGTAATGAAATTGACGAACAAACTAGGTTGGAAAATCAAACCTTGGTTGCTCACGTTAGGGCTTGTCGGGTTGGCTGGATGTGAGTATTTACCACACTACGCAGAGGTAGATCTGTCCGAGCAAAAAGTCGAACAAGTGGTCGAGCAAGCTAAATCAGCAGACGCTGCGATTCTTAATGCGTTTAAGCAACACAACTTTGTGGGTATTGGCGATTATCATTGGAATGATGCTTTCTTGCGCTATGCAACAGAGCTGGTTTCGACTCCTGCATTTTCAGATCAAGTCACGCATATCGTGGTGGAGTTTGGCAATGCAAAGTACCAGCCTGTACTGGATAACTACTTAGCTGGTGGGGACGTGAGTGATGAACAGCTTCGCTCAATTTTGCGAGGTTCGATCTACTTTATGGCTTGGATGCCAGATGCTTATGCCGATTTCTTCAAAGCGATAAAGGTGCGAAATCAAACGCTACCTAAAGGGAAAAAAATCCATGTGCATTTAGCCGAAGCACCGTTTGATTGGAGCACTGTGAGTGATGAAAAGGTATGGCAGCAAGCTGCTAAAAACAAGACGGATCATTTTTATCAAGTTGCTGCTGAGCGTATACAAAACAATCAGAAAGCACTGTTGATTTTTGGGGCTTTCCATTTGGTGAATGCGCCGCGGGATTACGTTGCAAAAACACAAGCCAGTGCTTGGCCATTGGCGACACGATTAGAGCAAGCGTTTCCCAATAGTACCTACTTGATTTGGCCAATGACGGAACCAGAAGTGGTGAAGACATTTCATGACGTAAAAGCTCCGGCGCTTCTTGAGGTCGCAAAAAGTCCGATTGCTGATCTGAGGTTTATCGATTTATTACCAAAAGCCCGTTATAAGCTTGCTGCGATGGACGACATGGACGCCCAAGTCGGTGGTTTGTTTGATGCTTTTCTTTATCTGGGTGATAATCAACGAACAACGGTATTCCCTCGTGATGTGATGGAAGATCGGGAGTGGGTAAATGAGATGCAAAGACGCGTCGATATTATCGGTGGGAAGACGCAAGACCGCTTCAATGAGATTCGCTCATTAAGTGATAAGAAGTACGGCTTTGTTGATAACAACTGATGCGCTGTTAATTGAAATAAAGATTGAGAAAGGGCTGACGGCTGAGGGCGTCAGCCCTTTCTTTTTGGCTATGGATCCAAATCAAAAATTGTTAACGATGCATACGAACCAAGGCAAGTCGCTCTGAATCCTCCACCTTGAAGTTGCTTAGATTTGAAGTTACTTAGATATAAATATGGTGAATTGTTTGTTTGAGATTCTATTTGTTTAAGAATATTAATTTATAAAACCATAAGTTATGCGAATGATAATTATTATCAAAAATAATTGAATAATTGTAACTAGATGTGTAGTCTCATTCTTCAAATGAGAAGGAATCTCATTTAGGACGCTATGTTTAATACAGTTTGAGAGATGATTATGCTTCGTAACTCCATGGGAAGCAGTACTATGCTCACAGAGTTTCTCAACGCCCATACGGATGACGCTTCGTTCTTCTTTAGCTCACCGACGGTGACGTTGCTTACGCAAGGCATTGCTGCAGAATTTTCCCAACAAGTTAAATTCTCAGAGTTAGATACTCACATTAGCAAATTACTAGAATCGGCGAAGGAAGAGGGGAATGACAACCCTATTGCCGTTGGTGTAATACCGTTTTCTGAACATAATCCCGTGCACTTTATCGTCCCTGAGCGTTTGATCACGACGTCGCCGATCAGACCGGATAAAGTATTAGATATCGATGGTTGCAACGACTGTCATCCTTCTTCTATTCAACCTATCCCGACGCCTACTGAATACATGCATAGTGTTGAGCTTGCCACTCATCGTTGCAGCCAAGAAAACATCGCTCTTGATAAAGTGGTGTTGTCACGCACGATGCAAGTGGATACACAAGATGAAATCGATCGAGCTCGCTTCCTCAAAACCTTACTCAAGCAAAATCCTGGTGGTTATACCTTTTCTACTCGTATCGGCGGTGGTCATTCTGACGCTTATTTGATGGGATCCAGCCCTGAATTACTGGTATCCCGCAAAGGTCCTCATGTGTGCTCAAATCCTTTGGCAGGTTCTCGTCGACGTTGTGAAAATGCATCAATGAATCAGCAGCAAGGCGAGCTCATGATGGAGAGTAGCAAAGATCTTCATGAGCATGCGGTGGTGGTCGATGCGGTAGAAAAAGCGCTTCAACCTTGGTGTCATAACCTTTATGTGCCTATGGTGCCGTCGGTTATTGAAACCAAAGCCATGTTGCACCTTTCGACTCGTATTGAAGGGACGGTTTCCGATGCCAATACCAGCGTTCTGAAATTGGCGAGTGCGCTTCACCCAACACCTGCCGTGTGTGGCTATCCTACGGCTCAAGCTTACGATTTCATCAGTCAAGTGGAGCCCTTTGATAGGGGCTATTTCACGGGTCTTGTTGGTTGGGTAGATGCTCGTGGTAATGGCGAATGGGTTGTTGTTATCCGCTGCGCTGAAGTTGAGAAGAAGCGTATTCGAGTTTATGCCGGAGCTGGGATCGTCTCCGGATCTGAGCCACAAAGTGAGCTTGAAGAAACAGGAAATAAAATGCGCACTGTATTGAACGCGCTGGGTATTGAAATCCGTGAGAATATGGGGGTAGTTCAATGACTTGCTTAAGCATGAATGCCTCTGGTTTTACACCTTGGTCAGAAGGTTTAGCAAAGCAATACCGCCAAGCGGGTTTTTGGACAGAGCAAACCATTCCAGAGATGCTTGAGGCAAGCGTCTCTATTTCTCCTAACCATGTTGCTCTAGTTGACGGGGAGCGACAGTGGACGTATCAATCGTTACTTGAGCATGTTGATAAGTTAGCTGCTGGTTTCCAATCGACTCTGAATCTTAAATCTGGCGACAAGGTCGTTTTGCATTTGCCTAACATAGGCGAGTTTTACATTAGCTTTTTTGCACTGCTTAAAATTGGCGTTCAACCTGTGCTTGCGTTACCCGCTCATCGTTATTCGGAGATTCGATACTTTTGTCATTTTGCACAGGCAAAAGCGTTAATCACTGCTCCTCAACTCGGCGTCGATACGGCTGATATTGCGCTGCAAGTAGCGTCTGAATTACCAAGCTTGAAGAACATCGTTTGGGCGGGTGACATGAGAGCCATGCCGATTGGTAGCGTAGCCCTTAGAGCGCTCTTGCTAGACAATGTTGAACCTCAAGTTCATCGCGGTGAAGATTTTGCCTTTTTCCAATTATCGGGTGGTACGACTGGCACACCTAAGCTTATTCCTCGCACACATTACGACTATCTATACAGTGTGCGAGCGAGCAATGAGGTTTGCCAATTCTCGCCAAATACACGTTACCTTTGTGTTTTACCGGCCGCCCACAATTTCCCATTGAGTTCTCCCGGTGCGTTGGGCTGTTTTATGGCGGGTGGCACCGTTGTACTTGCTCCAGACGCAAGCCCTCAAACTGCCTTTTCTTTGATTGAAAAGTACCGAATTACCGTAGCCGCTTTAGTGCCACCGTTGGCACTATTGTGGCTCGATGAAGCAGCAAGAACTCGACATGACCTTACTTCATTAGAAGTGCTGCAAGTTGGGGGGGCTCGTTTTAGTGAGGAAGCGGCAAAGCGTATCAAACCTGAACTTGGTTGTACCTTACAGCAAGTATTTGGCATGGCTGAAGGGCTAGTTAACTACACCCGTCTAGATGATCCTGAGTCCGTGATTGTCACGACGCAAGGTCGCCCAATGTCACCTGCTGATGAACTGTTGATACTCGATGAAATGGGTAACCCTATCCCGCAAGGTACGGAAGGTATTTTGTTCGTGCGTGGACCTTATACCATTCAAGGTTACTACCGGGCTCCAGAGCACAATCAGCGTTCATTCACCGAGCAAGGCTACTACCGTACTGGCGATGTGGTACTGCTGACTGAAGAGGGCAATTTGAAAGTTGTTGGTCGCGACAAAGATCAGATTAACCGAGGGGGTGAAAAAATCGCAGCAGAAGAGGTCGAGAACCATTTGCTGGCGCACGATTGTGTCCATGATGCTGCTGTTATTGCCATCCCAGATGATTACCTTGGAGAGCGCAGTTGTGCTGCCTTAGTTTGCCCGCAGCAAGCCCCGAAACCGATCGAGATAAAGCGTTTCTTACGAGGGCGTGGGCTGGCTGATTTTAAGATCCCAGATATGGTCGTTTTTGTTGATGTATTACCCAAAACGCCAGTAGGTAAAGTGAATAAAAATAAATTACTCGAACTCGTTTAACCAAGGTCGAAACACCAAGGTTGATTTGGTGTGCTTAGCATTTTGATTACTTTGGAGATAAGCCCAATGGCCATTCCATCTATCTCTGGTTACTCACTAACGAAAGTGAAGCCAGAAAATCGCGTTAACTGGTCAGTAGAACCACATCGTGCCGTGTTGTTAATCCACGATATGCAGCAATACTTTCTCAATTTCTACGATGCAGACAGCGAGCTGATTCAAACGTTGACTCGCAACATTCAAGAGATCAAACAAGCATGTATTGATGCCGGCATTCCAGTGGTTTATACCGCGCAGCCCGGTGACCAACGCCAAGAAGATCGCGCTTTATTGACCGATTTTTGGGGTCCCGGTTTAAAAGCGGATGACAACATTACTCGTATCTCCCCAGCACTTGCGCCAACGGAGCAGGACACCGTTTACACCAAATGGCGTTACAGTGCGTTTCAACGTACGCCACTTAAATCCATGATGGATGAAACGGAGCGTGATCAGCTAATTATCGTGGGTATTTATGCTCACATCGGTTGTTTACAAACCGCGGCAGAAGCGTTCATGACAGACATTAAAGCTTTCATGGTTTCCGATGCCGTTGCTGACTTCTCAGCGAGCGATCATGACATGGCGCTCAACTATGTGGCGGGTCGATGCGGTTATGTCTTGGACAAGCAGCAATTGCTCGAACAAGTGGCAAGTGCGAACGAGCTCGCAGCTGGTGATTTTGTGATTCCTCAGTCGCAACCGCAACTTACTCAACAGTTAGCGGCGCTGTTAGAGATACCAGCCGATGAGATGACGCCAGAGGATAGTTTGCTTGATTTTGGTTTGGATTCGGTACGCATGATGTCGCTGGTCGGAGATTGGCAACAGGCGGGCCTTGATGTGAGTTTTATGGAATTAGCAGCGAAACCGAGTTTGCAGGATTGGTGGAGACTGATCGAGAAGAAGCTGACCTAACAGCCAAAGCGGAAAAATGACAAAGGAATGAACATGTACGATTTACCTTATACGGCAGAGCAGTTGTTGCCGCTTACGGATGCCCAAGCTGGGATTTGGTTTGCTCAGTTACGTGACCCTAAAAACCCAATTTATAAGACTGGCGAATACCTGGTTATTGAAGGCGAGGTGGATGAGCCTTGTTTTGTTGAAGCAGTCAAAACGGCAATTGATGAAGTCGACTCGTTGCACGCTAAGTTTGTCACCACCACCGAAGGACCGCGAATGGTGATAGATAGACAAACCTGGCAAGTCGAACGTATCGACTTTTCGCAACACGTTAAACCGCTTGATGCCGCTGTGACTTGGATGAAAGATCAGTTAAAGCAACCTGTCGATTTGGAACAAGGTCCTTTATTCATCATGGCATTGCTTAAGCTCTCCGATGATCAATACGTTTGGTTCCTTTCACTGCATCACATTGCGATAGACGGTTACAGCATGTCGCTGGTCGCGGGGCGGGTGGCGCATGTTTATGGTCAGTTGGTTAAAGGAGAGCACTTTGAGAAGCTTGAATTTGCAGACCAACAGGCTCTTTTGAAAGAAGATGACGACTATAAAGCTTCTGAGAAATACCAAAAAGATCGCGCATTTTATTTACAGCGTTATGCCGACCATTCTGACACTGTAAACCTTGCGGGTAAGCCGACAGTGACTTCAGACCATTTCCTTCGTCTAAAAGGTGCAATGGCAGCCTCTGACTTTCAGAGAATGGAGTCGCTAGCTAAACAGTGCAGAACACATTGGTATAGCGTACTTATCGCATCTATCGCGGCTTATGTACACCGTATGACACGCTCCAATGAAGTGGTGATTGGCGTGCCTCTGATGGGGCGTTTGGGCTCGGTAGCCATTCAAACTCCGGCGATGCGCGTCAATATTCTTCCTGTACGAGTCAGTTTTGAATCAGGATTGGATATCAAAACGTTGGTGAAGCAAGTTAACCAAGAATTTGCATCGGTTCGCCGTCATCAAAACTATCGCTATGAAGAGCTTCATCGCGAGCTAAATTTGGTAAAAGATCATCGTAATCTATTTGGTCCATTGGTGAATATTATGCCGTTTGAGTACGAGCATAAATTCGGTGACCTCACTTCAAAAGCACACAACTTATCAGCCGGACCGGTCGATGACATTTCTTTCTATTGCTATGAATTAGCTGGGCAATTACACATCGATATGGATGCGAATCCAGAGCTGTATTCAGAGAAAGAGATTCATGAGCATCAACAACGCTTGTTCCATTTTATGAGTGACTTTTTTACAAGCGCAGAAGCTCAAGATTCTTCTCATTGCCAAGTGAGTGATGTCAGTATTTTACTGGCTGGTGAGCGAGAGAAGGTTGTCGAGACATGGAACGATACCGCTCGCGAAGTGCCGGAAACGACGCTGTCCGCCATCATGGCTCGCCAACGTATTTTGACACCACACGCTCCGGCTTTGATCTTTGAAGGTCAGAAGTTGAGTTACGAGCAACTGGCTCGCAAAGTGTATTCACTCACCAACTGGTTAACAGCGCAAGGCGTTGAGCTTGGTGACCGCATTGCTGTGTGTGTCCCAAGAAGCGAAGAGCTGATTGTAGTACAGCAAGCCATTTTAGCGGCTGGCGCGGTTTATGTGCCTGTGGATCCTGACTACCCCGAGGGGCGTATCCACTACATGCTCGAATCTTCTTCACCGAAATTTGTTTTCTCAACCAAGACGCTTCAAGACAAACTGCCGCAAGAGGTGGATGTAAAGCTAGTGGATGATGAGACGCTGCCTACGATATACAAAGTAGTAGAACCGTTGCCTCCTCAAGTTAAGCCAGAACCTCATTCACCAGCTTATATGATTTATACCTCGGGCTCGACTGGGAAACCAAAAGGCGTCGTCGTTACGCATGATGCGATTGTCAATCGACTCTTGTGGATGCACGACCAATATCCAATTGATGCGAAAGACCGGGTATTACAAAAAACGCCAGCAGGGTTCGATGTTTCAGTATGGGAGTTCTTCTGGCCAATGATGGTCGGATCGTGCCTTGTTATTGCGAAACCAGACGGACACAAAGACCCAATATACCTACAAGATTTGATTCATAAAGAGCAGATCACCACCTTGCATTTTGTGCCTTCAATGCTGCAAATTTTCGTACAACAAGCAGATGCCAGATTGTGCCAAAGTCTACGCCAAGTCTTTTGTAGCGGGGAGGCGTTGCCAATGGAGCTAGTCAATCACTATTACCAAGAGTTTGATGCACCATTGCATAATTTGTACGGTCCGACAGAAGCTGCGGTGGACGTAACTTACTGGCCGAGTGAGGCGAATACGCAAGGGAATTCGATTCCTATAGGTCGTCCTGTATGGAACACGCAAATCTATATTCTTGATGACGAACTTAATCCTGTACCTCCTGGTGTGGTGGGTAACTTATACATTGCAGGTCGACAGTTGGCGATGGGCTACTATGGTCAGCCAGAACTGACTCAAGAGCGCTTTATTGACAATCCCTTTGGTCCACAAGGTAGCCGAATGTACTTGTCTGGTGATTTGGCGCGCTGGCGCGAAGATGGTGCGATTGAATACTGTGGGCGAAGCGATTTTCAGGTCAAGATTCGTGGTTTCCGAATCGAGTTAGAAGAGATTGAAAATGCCTTAGCAAACCACCCAAGTGTTGCGCAAGTTGCCGTGTTAGCTCAGGAATATACTGAGAATGATAAACGCCTTGTTGCTTATGTGTCGGCAGAGGATCTTGAGCAGGGAATTGATACTAACGCACTACAAAAGTACCTTGCTGAGCCATTACCGGAATACATGGTGCCAAGCTATTTTGTTGAGCTTGAAAGCTTCCCTTTAACACCGAATGGTAAATTGGATCGTGATGCGTTACCCAAGCCAGATTTGTCTGCTCAAGTGAGCACAAAAGGACCAAGTAACCTTGTTGAAGAGCGTTTATGCAAACTATTTTGCCGCTTACTTGATTTACCGGCGGTTGGTGTGGATGACAACTTCTTTGAATTAGGCGGACACTCGTTGCTTGCTGCTCAGTTGATTGCTCATGTGAAAGAGATCATGGGAATTGAGCTATCGCTTGCGGCGGTGTTTGAGTCTCCGACGGTTTCCGGTATTGCCGCCAAGCTAAATGGCAGTGAAAGTGATGAAGCGCTCAATATCTTACTGCCTCTGCGAAAGCGAGAGGGCAAGCCAGCTATTTTCTGCGTCCATCCTGCTGGTGGCTTGAGTTGGTGCTATGCGGCTTTGACTCCGATTATTCCATCCAATGTGCCTCTTTACGGCGTACAAGCGAAAAACCTCGGTGACCCTTCTTCTCCGCTGCCTAAATCAATGACCGAAATGGCTGAGGATTACGTGGCGGCGATTCGAGAAGAACAACCCTTTGGTCCATATCACCTACTAGGCTGGTCTATTGGCGGCATGATTGCGCATTTAATGGCGGGTATCTTACAGCAGCAAGGTCAAGAAGTTGGCTTAGTCACCTTGTTGGACTCTTACCCAACGGAGCAATGGCAAAGTATGCACCCGCCTGGCGAAGAGAAAGCGCTTGGCGCCTTAATTCGTATGGCTGGGGTAGAGTTTGATGAATCGTTGCATTCTAGCCTAACGCGACCTGAAGTGATCGACATCTTACAAGATGCAGGATCATCAATGGCGCACCTGAGTGCTGAAACCATTACGGCAATGGTGGAAGTGGTCATTAACAACAACCATCGCGTACGCGATAGCGTCGATTATCAGTATCAAGGGGATGTGTTGTTTTTCAATGCGGAGAAGCCACCGGAAGAGGCATTTCTTGATCGCAATGGATGGTTCAAATACATGGATGGCGAGCTCAAAGTGATCGATGTCGCGTGTATTCACCGTGAAATGATGCGCCCAGATATGCTGCGTTTGATTGGTTCACATATGGTTGAAGAACTGAGAGAGAGATTTGATGTTTGATACCTCAACCAAAGCAAAAACTAAGGATTTGTTGGAGGGGGCGGTTTCCCCTCTGGCTTTTCTCAAAAGCAAACTTAACGCTGGCAGTGTAGTTGCCATCGGTGAAGCTCATTGGTTTAGCGAACTGTTCGAGAAGATAACGGAAGCCTTACTTGCACCTGAATTGGATGGCTCGTTTTCCCATTTGTTCATTGAATTTGGGAATGCCAAGCATCAAGCATTACTCAATAACTACTTATCGGGAGAGACGGTTACCCAAGCTGAATTAGCGGCGGTGTGGTTGGACTCAGTCGCATTTCCCGCTTGGTTGCATCCTTGTTACGGTGCTTTCTTTGAGCGAGTTCGTGCTGTAAATAGCACGCGTAAGGTGCCGATCAAGATAGTGTTGACCGAACCATCGTTCAACTGGGAAGACATCCAACATTCGAAAGAGTTAGCAAAGCTCAGTGCACAACGTGATCAAGCTTTGGCAGAAGGAGTAGAAAAACAAACGTCGAAATGTGGGCTTGGTGTGGTGGTGTTAGTTGGTGCAAGACATATTCTAAAGTGCTCGCCAACGCTGGGCTTTATGGCAAAACACAGCACCTTCGGTGAGCTAGCGAAACACAAGTTTGGTGAGCAGTATGTATCAGTTTGGCCACACATCTTATCTAGCGAACTGAATGCCCCTGAACATGGCATTTACCCGACGGATCAGCCTTTACTAAAACAGCGCTCGTTTCTTGAACTGATCCCGAAAAAGCCTCCCGTGAATCCATATGCTTTTACCTGCTTAGATGAATTGGTTGATGCTTATTGGTACTTGGGTCCGCAGGCAAGGCAACTCGATACAGTAGGTATTTCAATCCCACAAATGTGGAAGTGGCGTTTAGAGCAGCGCTTACCGCTGGTTAATGAACGACAGCAAATGGTGATCAAAAAGGTCATCGAATAGAAATGAATGACGACTTCATGAGGAGAAATAGCACAGTGAGAAAATAAACTGCTTGTTGAAGCAGTAGTAGCCATGAAATGGAAGGTCGGGCAATTTGGCGGTTAAAGAGGTTTGGTTATTTCCAATCAGCTCGAAGCGAAATTGTCCTGAGTTTTTACTCTCAGGCAGCAGCGTGATTTGTGCTTCTAGAAAATCGAAATACACCTGAACAAAGGGGAAGCAGCATTTAAACAAGCTCTCTTTGATGCTGAATATCAGAGCATCAGGTAGGTGGCTAGACGATTTGATTAAGTTCTGTTCGTCACCTGTGTAGATGCTTGTAAAAAGGTGTGAGGCGAGGGGGACATTGCGTTCTACGTCGATCCCTAAGCTTGCGATGTCACTTTTTAATGCACAACCCGCGAGGCAAATACCATCAGTGTGACTGATGCTGCCACTGATTGGCTGAGGGAATAAAGGCTCTCTGGATTTTCCCGTCAAAATGAGCGGGGAGTTCCCGTTATCTTGGCTCAAGGTGAGCATTTGTATGGCGGCACGAGCCGCGTTGCGTCCTGCTCTGAATTCTCGCTGGCGTTTAGCTATCGACTTATGAATTTGTTGCTCTTCCTCGGGAAAGCCCAATTTGGAATACATCTCCGGTGTGGCTTTTACGATGTGAACCCTTGGACTGACACTTTCTAATTGAAGACAGAAAGGGTCGAGAATGTTACCCAGCTCGGTGCTTTTCAATGTGTTGCAGTTCAAAAATATAGCCCAGCTCAAATCTAAATGTAAATGCGAGTAGTAATGATTGTCATTTATACATTCGTTTATTAGAGTTTGCGAGCTCAATTTATTTATAAAATAGATATAAGGATATGCAGTGAATAGTTTAGTTAAAAAGCCCACATTTATGCCGACAGTGCTTGCCGGTGCACTTTTGACGGCACTCAGTGGTCATGCAGTTGCTAACGATAAAGATGATGTTGTGGAAATGGAACGCATGGTCGTGACAGCGTCTTTAACACAGCATTCAGAGTTGACTGCACCGGCATCAGTGTCGGTGATTACCGCTGACGATCTCGCTAAGATGCCGGTAAAAGACATTTCAGAAGCGGTGCGTAGTGCTACCGGGGTGAGTGTGTTGAGTAGTACAGCTTACGGTCGTAACACCATTCGTATTCGTGGTCTGGATTCTAAGCACACCTTGGTTTTGATTAACGGTCGTCGTATTAACTCTCAAGATGCTTTGATTCGTGGTAACGATTTTGACTTATCAAGCATCCCACTGACTGCGGTTCAGAGAATTGAAGTGGTTCGCGGTCCGGTTTCTTCCCTGTATGGGTCTGAAGCGATGGGTGGTGTGGTCAACGTTATCTTGAAGTCGCCAACCAAAGAGACATCAGGTTCTGTTGGTTTGGAATACGAAAGCATTCTTGAAGGCGACGGTGGTGATGGTGTTAAAGGTCATGCTTACGCTAGTGGTGAACTCGCACAAAACCTTGAAGGCAGCATCATTGTTGAAAGCTCTTCAAGAGATCCGTGGCGTACCGATACTAACCCGACCTTTGATGCATTAGAAAAGAAAGACACCACCAATGTATTTGGTGAGATGGCTTGGCAGCTTACTGATGAACAGCGTTTGATCGCCGATGTGATTTACACCAACGATGAGCGTGAAGCGGATTGGGTCCATCCTCGTTCGGGTGCGCAAACAAATTCCCAAGACTCAACGCGTTGGAACTACGGACTGACGCATGAAGGTGCATGGGAGTCTGTGGATACACAAGTACGTTTGTATGGCGAAAATATGAAGCTTGATGATGCAAGTACGGCATACACCAATGGCGCTGCTGATGTTGAGCTACAAAACAACACGCTTGATTTTAAAGTTTCTGGTTTGTGGCGTGACTCACATGAGTGGGTGTTTGGTGGCGAATACCGTACTTCTGAATTGGAAAACAGCCGAGATGTACCATCAGGCGACATCGATAACTATCAAGGCGCGGTTTTTGTTCAGGGTGAGTTCGATCTCGATAAATTGGCGCTGACACTTGGTGGTCGTCAAGACTTCCATGAAGTGTATGGTAGTCACTTCAGTCCAAGAGCATATGCAGTTTATAGCTTCACCGATGAATTTGTGTTCAAAGGTGGTGCGGGTGGTGGTTTCCGTGCGCCGGGTATGATGGAAAGCAGCGATCAAGTACGTGTAATCAGTTGTGGTAACCGTTGTTGGTTAACGGGTAACGATGATCTAAAACCTGAAGAATCAGAAAGCTACGAAGCCGGTTTTGCTTATGAGTCCACGTCTATGGGTGTTGGTTTGATGTACTACTACACGGACTTTAAGAACAAGATTGAACGCGACCTAACCAAGCCAGTTGGTGCGGTTGGTAAAATGCCTATCTTCACTTACCAAAACATCGGTAAAGCAGAGATCAAAGGTATCGAGCTTGAAGGTTGGTATGATATTACTGACAGCATCAACCTAAAGGGTAACTACACCTACACGGACGCGAAAGACAAGAGCACGGGTGATACGCTCATGAAGACGCCAGAGCATCTTGCAAATCTTGATTTGAACTGGGAAGTGTTTGATGCATTCACTACGTTTGCGCGAGTAAACTACGTTGGTGAACAGGTGATCACAAACCAAAGCCGTGAGAACAAAACAGTAGATGGCTACACGCTTGTCGGTCTTGGTGTTGCTTATGACTTCCAACAGCTCAATCTTAAAGCTGGCTTGAACAACATCTTTGATGTCGAGCTTGATGATGAAGACGACTACTACGGTTATTCAGAGAAAGGTCGCAGTGCATACGTAAGTGCAACTTACCTATTCTAAAGCGAATACTGGTTTGATCTAACAAGCAGCCTCCTAGCCGGAAGCTGCTTTTTTATTCCGCTTTAAACGCTTTTCATTTCACAGAGCGACTCGGTGACTTTGACTTGGACAATGCGATTATTCTTCACGTGTAGTATCTCAAATTGCCATTGTTGATATTCGACGGTTTCTCCTTGAGTCGGCACGCGCCCAATTAACCACGTCAGAAAACCATTCAATGTTTGGAATCCTTCTATTTCTTCGCCTTCAATATGGTTCAACGTTAGTTTGTACTTCAACTCGTTAAGTGGGATCAGCGCATCCATGATCCAACTGCCATCTTTCTGTTTCTTTGCCCAGAGTTGCTGTGGTGCCATGCCCAATTCACCAGCGATGGATTTAAGCAGATCGTAGTGAGTTACTAGTCCTTGCACATCGCCATATTCGTCGACGATAAACATCATCTCGGTACTGGTTTTTTGCATGTAATTGAGCAGTGGTAGACCTTTCATTGATTCGGGTACGAAGCGCGACCGTTTCAACAGCTTGGCTAAGCGAGAAATGGATAGCTCATCGTATTCATCTAATAACGCCTTAGAGGAAACGGTGCCGATAATGTTATCTAACCCTCCTTTGCAGACGGGCCAAACAGAATGCTGAGTTTGACGTAGATTCCTCAAAATCGCATCGAGAGGTAAATCTAAATCGAGATAATGGATATCGCATCTCGGTGTCATGAGTGAAAGTGCTAGTCGGTCATTAAGGTGGAGCAAGTTACGGATCATCAATTGTTCTTGAGGCTCAATAGCACCACATTCAGAACCTTCGCTAACAACAGCAAAGATGTCCTCTTCTGTGACGATTACGCCTGCGTTGTTTTGGCGTAGAAGCTTAAGCAGTGTGTCGGTCGAAACGGTCAGTAGTATGACAAATGGCGTGGTCAGTTTTGCTAGCCAGTGGATTGGGTAGGCAACGATGACAGCGATGCGTTCGGCATTGTTTTGTGCAAAACGCTTTGGCACGAGCTCACCAATCACGATGGCGAAGTAAGTGATCATGACCACCACGATTGCCGTTGCAAGGATATTTGCTATCTCACGTTCTAAACCTTGTGCGACGAGCCAATGCCCGAATGGAACTGAGAGGGTTGCTTCACCAAAAATACCGCTGAGGATGCCAATGACGGTGATGCCGATTTGTATAGTAGAGAGAAATTGAGTGGGGTTATTCTTAAGCTCTAAAGCAAGACGAGCGGAAGGGCTGTGTTCGGCTGACTTTTTCAGTCGACCGCTTTTGGCAGTCACTAATGCAATCTCAGACATGGCGAACACACCATTGAGCGCGATTAATCCAACCAGTAATAAAATGTCCATGAAGTTTTCCAGTGATGCACACCCTAGCAGCATAACGAGGTTCAAATACAAGAAACGTGAAGTGGCGAATAAATCATCACGCTGTAACAATTGAATGACTGATTAAAAGGATAGAATTTCTTTGTCGCCACGAGTAGATTTCAGTAAGCCTCTGCTGGAGACAGATAGATTCTGTTACTTAGTTCGGATTCTGATACACTACGCGCCCATTTCTTCGTTGAGACGTTTGTATGCCATTTTCTAAGCTTGGTTTAAGTGCTTCTATCACAGATGCTGTGAAGGCGCTGGGTTACGAAAAACCGACTTCTATCCAACAAAAAGCCATTCCTATTGTTCTGCGTGGTAGCAACCTAATTGCCGCAGCACAAACGGGTACAGGTAAAACTGCCAGCTTTGTATTACCAATCTTAGAAAAACTGAGCCACGGCGAAACGCAACGTAAAAAGCGTGCACGTGCGATCATCCTAACGCCAACGCGCGAATTGGCTCTTCAGGTTCATCAGAGCATTGAAGCGTATGGCAAAAATCTACCATTGCGTTCTATGGCGATGTTCGGTGGTGTGGATTACGCACCGCAAAAACAAGCGTTGATTGAAGGCGTAGACATTGTCGTAAGTACTCCAGGTCGTTTGATTGATCTTTACGGTCAGCGTGCTATTCACTTTGATGAAGTGGAAATGCTGGTCCTAGATGAAGCTGACAAAATGTTGGATATGGGCTTTATTGATTCGATTGATAAGATCATCGATTGCATGCCGGAAGATATTCAAAGCTTGCTGTTCTCCGCGACCTTATCTAACCCAGTTCGTGATTTGGCAAAGAATGCAATTGTTGACCCTGAAGAAATCACCATTGCAAAACACAGCGCATCTAAGTCAAACATTAAGCAATGGATCACCACCGTTGATAAAGACATGAAATCCTCACTACTGAGCCACATGTTGAATAAGAACGACTGGTCGCAAGTGTTGGTGTTCATCGAGACAAAACATGGCGCAGCGAAACTGGTTACTCAATTAGAGAAGCGTGGCATTGTGGCTGAAGCTTTCCACAGTGGTCGTAACCAACGTGTTCGCCAAGAACTGATTGAGAAGTTCAAAGCCGGTGAAATCCAATACTTAGTGGCAACGGGTGTGGCGGCACGTGGTATCGATATTGATAACTTGCCTGTCGTGATTAACTACGATCTACCTTACCCAGCAGATGAATATGTACACCGCATTGGTCGTACTGGTCGTGCTGGTGCAGAGGGCGAGGCGATTTCACTGGTATCGAAAGACGATTTCAAAAACCTGTGCATGATCGAAAGCCGCCTTGGTCATTTGCTAGAGCGTGTAGAAATTGAAGGATTTGCACCTAGAAAACCTGTGCCAATTTCGATTCTGAACTACGTACCGAAGAACAAGCGTAAACCGCAAGATCAGCGTCCACGTCGTGAAAATGGTGATAAACGTAACGCTAAATAACGTTTGATAGCTCTTTTCTACATGATAAGCCGCACCTCGATGCGGCTTATTTTTTACTTTTTTCTTTTCTCTCTGGCTTTTTGTTCAACGTGGTCTCAGTTTTCTTTCTTTATTTGATAGCGAAAACCATGCACAGATGAAGTGTGAAGCATGTAGTTATTCTTTTGATTTAATTGCTAATAATTAGGAAAACTCGTTCAATGTGTCTTACGCTTTGGTTAGATCTTGCGCGAAGGTTTGAGTTAGGGTTTTGTCAATTTTTTGTCGTCATGTTTGCAGATGGTGAGGAATAGGCGCAGACTTTCGCGCCTGCTATTCAACGCATAAATGAGGCACGAATGAAAACTGGTGATAAGCAATTTGCTGTAATTGGTCTAGGTCGTTTCGGCTTGGCCGTTTGTAAAGAACTGCAGGATTCAGGTTCACAAGTTTTGGCGGTAGACATTAACGAAGACCGAGTGAAAGAAGCGGCGGGATTTGTTAGCCAAGCCATCGTAGCGAACTGTACTCATGAAGAGACAGTCGCAGAACTCAAGCTTGATGATTATGACATGGTCATGATTGCTATCGGTGCAGACGTCAATGCCAGCATCCTCGCAACACTTATCGCAAAAGAAGCGGGTGTGAAATCGGTTTGGGTAAAAGCGAATGATCGCTTCCAAGCACGTGTTCTACAAAAAATCGGTGCAGACCACGTCATCATGCCAGAGCGTGATATGGGTATTCGTGTGGCGCGTAAGATGCTGGACAAACGTGTGTTGGAGTTTCATCCACTAGGCAGTGGCTTAGCCATGACAGAGTTTGTGATTGGCTCTCGTTGGATGGGCAAAACACTTGGTGATTTAGCCTTATGTAAGGTGGAAGGTGTACAAGTGCTTGGCTTTAAACGCGGTCCAGAAATCACCAAAGCACCGGATCTCAATTCAACGCTGGAGATCGGCGATCTCATCATTGTTGTGGGACCCCAAGACAAACTTGCGAGCAAGTTGAAATCACTATGAAGCAATTTCATCAGAGAGGCGTGTTTTACGCCCCAGATGGCAAACGAGATAAAGCGAAAGGTGGCGAACCGCGCATTATATTGCTGAGCTTTCTCGGTGTGTTATTGCCTTCTGCTGTTTTGCTGACCTTGCCGGTTTTTTCTGTAACCGGGCTTTCTATCACTGACGCTTTGTTCACCGCGACTTCGGCTATCAGTGTAACGGGGCTTGGTGTCGTAGATACCGGGCAGCACTTTACCTTGGCGGGTAAAGTGCTATTGATGTTCTTAATGCAAATTGGTGGGCTAGGGCAGATGACGCTGTCTGCGGTGCTGCTGTATATGTTTGGTGTTCGTTTGAGTTTGCGTCAACAAGCACTTGCGAAAGATGCATTAGGGCAAGATCGCCAAGTCAACTTACGTAAATTGGTCAAGAAAATCGTTGTCTTTGCTCTGATTGCTGAGACCATTGGATTTATCTTCCTCTCTTTCCGCTGGGTGCCAGAAATGGGCTGGCAAACAGGCATGTTTTATGCGCTGTTTCATTCTATTTCAGCATTCAATAACGCAGGATTTGCGTTGTTCTCCGATAGTATGATGAGCTTTGTTAACGACCCGGTGGTGATTTTCACCCTAGCGGGTTTGTTTATCTTCGGTGGCTTGGGCTTCACCGTGATCGGTGATTTATGGCTGCATTGGCGTAAAGGCTTTCACTTTTTGCATCTGCACACCAAAATCATGTTGATCGCGACACCTGCATTGCTTGGTGTCGGTACTATTTTGTTTTGGCTACTGGAAAGACATAACCCAAATACCATGGCGTCTTTGCCTGTTACGGGGCAATGGTTAGCGGCTTTCTTCCAATCGGCAAGTGCACGTACCGCTGGGTTTAACAGCGTAGATTTGGCTCAGTTTACCCAACCTGCTTTGTTAGTGATGATCGTACTGATGTTGATTGGTGCGGGCTCAACCTCTACAGGTGGGGGTATTAAAGTGTCGACTTTTGCAGTGGCATTTATGGCGACATGGGCGTTCTTGCGCCAGAAAAAGCATGTTGTGATCTTTAAACGCACGGTGAATTGGCAAACCGTAACCAAGTCATTAGCGATTATCGTGGTAAGTGGCGCTATCCTCACCACTGCGATGTTTTTGTTGATGATTACTGAGAAAGCCGCGTTTGATAAGGTAATGTTTGAAACCATTTCTGCCTTTGCGACGGTAGGTTTGACGGCTGGATTGACAGCAGAACTGTCGGAACCAGGTAAGTACATCATGATCGTTGTGATGATCATCGGTCGTATTGGTCCATTGACACTAGCCTACATGCTGGCGCGACCAGAACCGACATTAATTAAATACCCAGAAGATAACGTTTTAACAGGTTAATTGCATTTTAATCTTTTAATATTAATAGCTTACGCGAGAGTTTTGATTATTCGGCTCTCGCGTTTTTTATAAAATTAGTGAGCGAATGCAAATAATTTCGATCTACTCCTGTCACAGCATTTCATTCCTTCTCGATTTCTGTACTATTTCATAGCTCCACTATATATAACTTGTTGTAATCATTTGCATATGAGATGCATGGCTTACACATCGAACTCATGGAGCCGTAGTTTGAAGTTAAAGACTCTCGCACTCACCATGTTGACCGCGCTGATTTCTGGTCACAGCATGGCAACCACACCCCCATCTCCTATTTGGCAACCCGTGACTCTCAGTGATGGGACGGTCAGTGAAATTCTGGTTCGCGGTACCGCTAGTTTCTACTGGCATGAAGATAAGCAAGGAAATGCATTAATCAAAGACGGTGATACTTGGTTTTTTGCTGAGATCAAGCGAGAAGCGGATCAGCCGCTACTTGTCTCGACTGGAGTAGAAAAAACACAATCTGCAATCGCTCCACAAGTATCGAAAAACCGCCCTGATGTACTATTAAAACCTTCTCTTTCTTCTTTGAGAACACTAGAACCCCAAGCTCGTGCAAACTTGATGCGCCAAGCTCAGCAAGGATACCGAGCAATGAGTTCATCGAGTGTGGTTCAACAGCCTTTGCTGGTGGTTGAGGTGTCGTTTAATAACCAGACTATGGTTAACGATTTTCAACAGTTGGTGTTTGGCGAAAATCGTCAAAGCGTGGTGGATTATTATGACAAGAACTCACATGGGAAGTATCGCGTCGTACCAGCGAAGGAAAGCTATGGCACTGCGGATGATGGCGTTATTAGTGTCACGGTGAACCAAAACCATCCTAACTGTAGCACCAAAACCAGCGGTGATGCTTGTAATACCAAGCTTAAGGCGGTTTTTTCTGAGGCGTACCAAAAGCTAGACCAATACATCAACTTAGCTCAATACGACACCGACAGCAGCGGTCGTGTCGAACCAACAGAGCTCTCGGTTATGTTTGTTTTTGCTGGTGGGGACTTGGCGGCAAACCAGCTAGATCGTCCTTCTATATGGCCGCACAAATACTCACATGATGCGGTGTCAATCGACGGAACTACCATCAGAGACTACTGTGTGTTTGCTGACTTTCAGCAGACGCATCAATCCACATTGGGGGTGATCGTCCATGAACTTGGTCACCTGATGCTTGGGTTACCGGATTTGTACTCTTACAACAGCGATGCATCTATTGGCCAGTGGGGCGTGATGGGGGGTGGTTCTTGGGCGAAGAAAGAAGGCGACCGTTATGCTGGAGATACACCGGTCAACATGAGTGCTTGGAGTAAGCATGCTGCGGGCTTTGTACTGCCGGACATTGCGCAATCCAGCGATGAATCTGCTTCGGTTGAAAATGGGCAAGTGAAGCTCGTTTATCTTGATCCATATCTTAAAGAGTTCGGTCCTCGTATCTACCTTGAGAATAGACGGTTTGAAGGGTACGACCGAGCATTGGTATCAGAAGGGGTGTTGGCAACGTCGGTGAATATCTTAAATCGATTCAACGATGTCGGTGATATGCAGGTGCAGATCATGCAAGCTGACGGACGCAAACAATTGGAAGCCGGTTTTCCTAGCGACGATCGAGATCTTTATCCAAATGGTGGCACGAGCATTTCTGACGATTCCAACCCTAGTTTGACCGGCATAGCAGGCTTTAACACGGGTGTTCGTATCTCAAATATCTCAAGTGAATCAAACTCGGCAACGTTTTCACTAACCATGCCAAGTGAACCAAACAAGTCGGCGTGGCAAAACTCGTTCCATCGAGGATATGTTTACCCAAGCTCTGATGACGCTTTGGCTGTCTCTTTGGATCTTAAAGTGGCTTCAGAATTGGATGGCTTGCAACTTTATGTGACACCTAATGACAATGCTGGGGTGATGAACTACAAGGTATGGCGTTTCCCACATCCTGGATTTGAATCGTTCAGTTTGCAGTTCGATCAAAATGAGGCGCAGCTTCTGCAGGCAGGCTCACTTCGTAGCAGCACTCGTATTCTGTTTGAACAACCAAGTCGCATAACGGCAGGTAAGCATTTGCTTGTGGTTGAAATTGAGAACGGGCGTTTTGAATCTAACTATAACTTTAGAAGCACCTTAGCGACGGAACAAGAAACAGTGCCAACGATTTGGGCAGGAGATCGTGAACGTATTTACTCTTCAGGTTTAATGCGTCAAAACTTCTCTTACATTCCTTTTGGCGCGCTGTTTGATATTGATTCAAGCAATATCGTAGAGGCTAAAACGGACACGGTGACGACGGACAAAAACGTGCCTGTAACGCTTGCGCTTATGTCGAATGACTTTATTGCCCCTGGCTATCAATTCAATGTGGAATACACTCAACAACCTACGCATGGCACATTGAGCGGCACCCAATACACACCTAAAGAAAACTTCGTGGGTAATGACAGTTTCCAATATCGTCTTGTTTCTTCAGATGGCGCACTGAAATCGCTGCCAGTGGCGGTGCAAGTGCGTGTGAATGGTCAAAATGAAGCGCCAACAGCCAATGCCGAAGTTGATTCCAGTAGCATGACAGCGAACGGGCAAGGCAGCTTGTCAGCTTCTTCAAGCTCTGACCCTGATGGTGATGCACTTAACTATAGATGGCAGCAAACGACGGGTACTAAAGCCATTATTTCAGATGCGAATAGTGTGAACGCGAAGTTTACTGTGGCGCAAGGAACGAAGGCGGGCGAGACGCTTACCTTCCAAGTGAGGGTCACGGACCCTAGCGGTTTGTCTGCAACCGCGACGGTTAGTGTTGATGTTGAGAACACGCCGCCGGTTACTAATCAAGATAGCGCCAGTGTTGAGTCTGGAAAGAGCATTATGATCAACGTGCTCGCCAATGATTCAGATTTCAATGAAGATCGCTTAGTGTTGCAGAGCGTGAGTAATCCATCCGGCGTGGGAACGGCAAGTGTGGTGGATGGAAAGATCCAATACCAAGCACCTCAAGATCAAGTGACGAATGTTCAACTGGAATACACCGTGTCGGATGGGAATGGTGGCTTGGCGACTGGCTCAGTGAATGTGTCAGTGGTGGCTTCGGTAAGCAGCTTAAGTTTTGACAATTCGGATAGTGGCGGTGGTGCTTTGTCTTACTGGGCACTATTGTTATTAGGGCTGTTTGGCTGGCGTCGTCGCGAGCAATAAGCGTCTCTTGTTCATTCATTAAAGCCACTCAGCCGAGTGGCTTTTTTATTTCTTTAGTTGTCTCGTCCCGTAGTACAGTGACGCGTTGTGAAGTCATCTCATGTTGGTCTGTCGTTATCGGTATTTCGTAAATACCCATGAATAATTCGTGGCTGAAGAGAAACCTGTTCAGCGCTTATACTCACGTTTAGGAAGTCGTTTTATTAAGGAACTACTATGTCCATCTGGGAAGGTGTTAATTTCACCCATCGCTTCAGTGACCTGCCATCTGCGTTTTTCACTTATGTCACGCCACAGCCTTTAGATAACACACGTTGGGTTGTTTGGAACGGAGAATTAGCGAAGCAATTTGGCTTACCAGAAAGCGCGAATGAAGAGTTGTTGAATGTGTTTGCAGGGCAAAACGAATTTGCATCATTTGCTCCTTTGGCAATGAAGTACGCAGGGCATCAATTTGGCGTGTACAACCCGGATTTAGGTGACGGTCGCGGGTTGTTACTGGCTGAGATGCAACACCAAAATGGCACTTGGTTTGATATTCACCTCAAAGGAGCAGGGCTTACGCCGTACTCACGGATGGGGGATGGTCGGGCAGTATTGCGCTCTACGATCCGCGAATATCTGTGCAGTGAAGCCATGGCCGGGTTAGGCATTCCTACGACCAGAGCGCTTGGCATGATGGACAGCGATACGCCTGTTTACCGTGAGAAGATGGAATATGGCGCGCTACTGATTCGAATCGCTGAAACGCACATTCGCTTCGGTCACTTTGAGCATTTTTTCTACACCAACCAACTTAGTGAGCAAAAGTACCTCGCTGATAAAGTCATCGAGTGGTATTTCCCAGATTGTTTAGAAGTGGAGAAACCATATGCTGCCATGTTCGAGACCATCGTGGAGAAAACCTCAGTGATGATTGCGTACTGGCAAGCCTATGGTTTTGCCCACGGTGTGATGAATACCGACAACATGTCGATACTTGGGCAAACTTTTGATTATGGACCGTTTGGCTTCCTCGACGACTATGATCCTAATTACATCTGCAACCATTCGGACTACCAAGGGCGGTATGCCTTTGAACAGCAACCACGTATCGCTCTTTGGAACCTTTCGGCTTTAGCACATTCTTTGTCAGCGCTTGTGCAGCGGGAAGATCTGGAGGCAGCACTAGGAAAGTTTGAAATGCGCCTTAGCCAGAAGTTCAGTGAATTGATGCGCGCCAAGCTCGGTCTTTTGACCAAAATAGAAGAAGACGGACGCTTGTTCGAAGCCATGTTTGAACTGTTGAACCAAAACAAAACGGACTACACGCGATTCTTCCGTGAGTTGTCTAACTTAGACGTTAACTCGTCCCAAGCTGTGATTGATTTGTTTATTGATCGAGAAGCTGCAAGTGCATGGGTAGACTTATATCTTGCCCGCTGTGAGTTGGAAGTGGACGAGCGCGGTGAGTGCGTATCAGCAGAAACTCGCTGTGAAAAGATGCGTCGAGCGAATCCAAAATACATCTTGCGTAACTACCTAGCTCAACTTGCCATTGATAAGGCAGAGGAAGGAGACTTCAGTGAAGTAAGCCGTCTGGCTGAATTGCTCAAGCGTCCTTATGACGAGCAGCCAGAGTTGGACGACTACGCCAAACTGCCTCCAGAGTGGGGGAAAAAGATGGAAATTAGCTGCTCTTCTTAAATGTGTCATTCTCCACCCATCATGCAGATTAGCATGGGTGGATTTAACCCCTTTTTGCTCTGGCTAACTTTTGGATTTAATTTAACTCATTGATTTTAAATTTATAATTGAGTTGGTCTACAACTTGCTCCTTGTTGAACATCTGTACCCATCACCCTCTGCCCGTTTGGTATTCATGGAAAGGATGGGATGTGATTCAACAAGGAGAATAATAATGTTCAAGCCTCTAACCCTTTTGTCTGTATCTGCTCTAGCCATCACCAGCTTTAATGCTGCTGCAAACTGTGACCCTGGTGAAACCGTGATCAAGTTCAGTCACGTAACGAACACAGATAAACACCCTAAAGGCATTGCTGCCTCGCTACTGGAAAAGCGTGTAAATGAAGAGATGAACGGCAAAGTTTGCATGCAGGTCTTCCCTAACTCGACGCTTTACGACGACAACAAGGTGCTTGAAGCTCTGCTTAATGGTGATGTTCAACTCGCTGCCCCTTCTCTTTCTAAGTTTGAGAAATTCACCAAGAAGTACCGCATCTTCGACCTTCCTTTCCTTTTTGAGGATGTGGCGGCTGTCGACCGTTTCCAAAACTCGGAATCCGGTGAAAAGCTAAAAAATGCAATGAAGCGTCGTGGCTTGCAAGGTCTGGCATTTTGGCATAACGGTATGAAGCAAATGTCTGCCAACAAGCCATTGATGTTGCCTAGCGATGCGGAAGGTTTGAAGTTCCGTGTGCAAGCTTCCGACGTATTGGTGGCTCAGTTCGAACAGCTTGGTGCAAACCCTCAAAAAATGTCATTTAAAGAAGTGTATGGCGGTCTTCAAACCAAAGTTATCGATGGTCAGGAAAACACATGGTCGAACATTTACGGTAAGAAGTTCTTCGAAGTACAAGATGGCATTACTGAAACTAACCACGGCATCCTAGATTACTTAGTTGTGACATCGAACGATTTCTGGAAAAAGTTACCAGACGATCAGCGCGAACAGCTTAATACCATTATTCAAGAAGTGACGGCTCAGCGTAATGCCGAGTCAACCAAGGTGAACCTTGCTAATAAGAACAACATCATTGAAGCCGGTGGTGTGGTTCGTACTTTAACGCCTGAGCAGCGTCAAGAGTGGGTGACGGCACTGCAACCTGTGTGGAAGAAATTCGAGAAAGACATTGGTTCAGATCTTATCGATGCCGCTCTTGCTTCCAACCAATAATCAAACAGCCCAAGCTCTTTGGGCTCATAAGTAAAAAGCACTAAGCACTACGATTGGTCCTCGCGTACTCCAATATGGAGGAGGGGGACCCTTTTATCCCAATAATGACGTGATGTAATTATGGAACAGACTTTTTTTTCCAAGGCAGGACGAGTCACCGATGCGATTGAAGAAACGCTGATTGCGTTCTTTCTTGGTGCAATGACGTTGCTGACTTTTGCCAATGTTATTTTCCGCTATGTCTTTAACGACAACATCCTTTGGGCACTTGAGTTGACGGTATTCATGTTCGCATGGATGGTTTTGGTCGGTGCCTCCTACGGTGTGAAGAAGCACTTTCATATCGGTGTTGATGTCATCATTAACATGGTCCCTGAAGGCAAACGTAAGATCCTCGCACTGCTTGCTGCTGTGTGTTGTTTGGCATTTTCCATTCTACTGTTAATCGGCTCTTGGAATTACTGGTATCCGTTTGTCACTGAGCGTGCATGGTATGAAACCGACGATATTCCTATGCCTGAGATGTTTCAGTTTCTAGCGGACTGGCTCAACGAAGGGGAACGCTATGAGAAGCTTCCTCGTTTTATTCCTTACTTTGCTTTACCTCTTGGTATGGCACTTCTGACTTTTCGTTTTGTACAAATCACATGGCAGATCGCGACGGGTAAGTTAGACCGTTTGATTGCAGGTCATGAAGCAGAAGAAGAGTTGGAAGCACTTAAAGAAGAGCTGAGCGAAGCCGCTGATGCGATTCCAAACGGCTCTTCGTCATCAGATCGCAAGGAGCAATAAATCATGGATATTCTGTTGTTATTCTTGATGGTCATTGGCTTCATGTTGATTGGTGTGCCAATTGCTATCTCACTGGGTCTGTCCAGTATTCTTTTCTTATTGATGCACTCAGATGCTTCTCTTGCATCGGTAGCACAAACCTTATTTAACGCGTTTGCTGGCCACTACACCTTGTTAGCGATACCTTTCTTTATTTTGGCCTCTAGCTTTATGTCTACGGGTGGCGTTGCCAAGCGCATTATCCGCTTCGCGATTGCCATTGTAGGTTGGTTCCGCGGTGGGTTAGCGATGGCATCAGTTGTGGCTTGCATGATGTTTGCTGCACTTTCTGGCTCGTCCCCTGCGACGGTGGTTGCGATCGGTAGTATCGTTATTGCTGGTATGATCAAAAACGGTTACTCCAAAGAGTTTGCTGCAGGCGTGATCTGTAATGCGGGTACGCTGGGTATTTTGATTCCTCCTTCGATTGTGATGGTGGTGTACGCCGCTGCAACTGATGTGTCGGTTGGACGTATGTTCCTTGGTGGTGTGATTCCAGGCTTACTTGCAGGAGTGATGTTGATGATCGCCATTTACATTGCCGCACGGATCAAGAACTTACCCAAACAGCCTTTCGTGGGTTGGAAAGAAACCTTTGATGCCGCCAAAGATGCGAGCTGGGGTCTGTTGTTGGTGGTGATCATTTTGGGGGGTATCTACGGCGGTATCTTTACCCCAACAGAAGCGGCGGCAGTGGCGGCGGTGTATTCCTTCTTCATTGCCAACTTCGTTTACAAAGACATGGGTCCCTTTGCTGATAAGCAAAATAGTAAACCAGCCTTAGTTAAAGTGTTTCAGACTTTCGTTCATAAAGACACCAAACACACCTTATATGAAGCAGGCAAGCTGACCATCATGTTACTGTTTATCATTGCCAACGCTTTGATTCTTAAGCATGTGCTGACAGAAGAACGCATACCGCAAATGATCACTGAATCTATGCTGTCGGCGGGGCTAGGTCCTATTACTTTCTTGATTGTCGTGAACGTGCTGCTGTTGATTGGTGGTCAGTTTATGGAACCTTCTGGCTTGTTGATCATTGTGGCACCGCTAGTGTTCCCAATAGCGATCGCTCTGGGCATCGATCCGATTCACCTTGGCATCATGATGGTCGTTAACATGGAAATTGGCATGATTACGCCACCTGTTGGACTTAACTTGTTTGTGACTGCTGGGGTCGCCAAAATGTCGATGATGAATGTGGTTAAAGCGGCGCTACCGTGGGTGGCGGTGATGTTCTTATTCCTCATTATCGTGACGTACGTTCCTTGGGTGTCAACTTGGTTGCCAACGACGCTGATGGGACCGGAAATCATTACTAAGTAGCGGCGAGCAAGTGAACGGTAAGAGCCGAAACAGTTAAAACAAAAGAGGTGTGACGATTCACACCTCTTCGTTTATTGACTTGTAGGAAGGTCTACGAGGGTCGGGATTGACTCTGCGCTCGTAACCAAGCCACTTCTTTCTATTTTTGCGCCGATCTTCACCGGATCGCCTTTCTTCCTGATAATGCCCGTCGACCATCACGGTATCTGTGATAACGGGTATCCTGATTTTCTCTGTCATATCCATATGAACCATTAAACTCTCGTTAGTAAAAAGTATGATTCAAGTTGGATATAACAACAAACCGCAAACGGCGTTTTATTTATATAGATCTTTATCTATCTGATAGCGTTGCATTTTGTCGTACAGGGTTTTTCGAGGCACATTCAATTGTTCCATCGTTTGCTTGATACTCCCGCTGTTCTCCAGTAGAGCACTCTCTATGGCTGCTTTTTCAAACTCTGCCACTTGTTCAGAAAGGCTCGATGGGGATGTAGATGTGCACGAAGCGTCGCCTAGCTGTATCAGTTTCCCAAGTAAAACAAATCGTTCTGCCGCGTTACGTAACTCACGCACATTACCCGGCCAATCATGTGCCATTAACTGAGCCAAATCTTGTGAGGAGAGGCTAGGGGAGGTTTTCCCATAGCGTGATGCGGCAACCAGTAAAAAGTGGTGGAATAGTGCGGGAATATCTTCCTTACGCTCGCGCATCGGCGGTAAATCCAGTGTTACCACATTGAGGCGATAATAGAGGTCTTGGCGAAATGTGCCTTGTTCAGAGGCTTGCTTTAAGTCCACCTTTGTTGCTGCAATCACTCGAATATCCAATGGCAATAACTCATTGGAACCAACCCGCTCAATCACTCTTTCTTGCAAAACGCGCAGTAAACGGATTTGTGCTTGAACTGGCATAGATTCGATTTCATCCAAAAATAACGTGCCACCCTGTGCAAATTCAAACTTACCGATGCGACGACTTTCTGCTCCGGTAAACGCCCCTTTTTCGTGACCATAAAGCTCGCTTTCGATGAGGTTCTCAGGTACTGCCCCACAGTTTACCGCGACAAAGTTTTGGTTCCGACGAGAGCTTTGTTCGTGCAGAGAGCGAGCTATCAGTTCTTTACCTGTCCCCGTTTCTCCAAACAGCAATATATCCGCATCGGTGTCAGCAATGTGAGTGATGGTTTCACGTAGCAGTTGGATACTTTCGGTTTCTCCAATAATACGTGGTCCCAAGGTTTGACTGGCTTTCAGGGATTGACGCAGTTTCTCATTTTCATTCGTCAGTTTGCGTTTCTCAATTGCGCGTTTGACGGTTTCTACCAGATGCTCAGGTGCAAATGGTTTTTCAATAAAGTCATAGGCTCCTTGATGAAGAGCTTGAACTGCCATTGAAATGTCGCCGTGTCCTGTGATCATGATGACGGGTAAGTTTGGGTCGCGCTGGGTTAATGTGGTCAGTAAATCCATACCAGAAATGCCCGGCAAACAGATGTCGGTGACGACCACGCCCGAGCCTTCTCCTTGTTGCATCGCGATCAAAGCCGACTCTGCATCCGGAAAAAACTTGGCTTCTATGTCTGCCAGTTCAAAGGTTTGTTCGATCGCCAGTCTGAGATCGGCTTCGTCATCAATAAAAAACACCTGACACATAGTTCAATCCTTTTGTTATGTGGTGTGTGATGAAATAAGAGGTAAGCAAATGGAGAATCGAGCTCCGCCTTGCTCTCGATTCTGGGCGCTTAATTTGCCATTCATACCAGCTAAAATTTGTTGCGATATCGAGAGCCCTAAACCTAAGCCATTTTGCTTGGTGGTTAAAAAGGGTTCGCATAGCTGTGAAAAGGTGAACTCTCCGAGCCCCGTGCCATTATCATCGACATAAATCCATACGAGTTCGGCTTGTATATCTTTTTCGATAGACAAATGGACTTGCTTGTTTTCTTGCCCTTTGGTCGCTTCTATTGCGTTGGTCAATAAGTTCACCAGCACTTGTTCGAGTTGAATTGTGTTGATCTGCACTTCTACGTCTTGTTCTATGAGTTTGGTACTTAATGTCACTCGGGCTGATTTGAATGCCGGCTTCATCAGTTCTTTTGCGGAGGCGATAACGGGCAGAAGGTGAGTTTGTGCCAGCTCATTCCCACAGGTCTTCTTAGCAAAAGAGCGCAGCTGCTGACTGATGTTCGCCATTCTGTCGGTCAGGGCGGATATACGCGTTAAGTTATCTTCCGTCCGTTCATATTTCTCTTTGTGCAAGAAAAGCTTACCGTTTTCAGCAAAACTGCGAATGGCGGCGAGGGGATTATTGAGTTCATGACTGATGCTTGCCGACATTTGTCCCAGCACAGCAAGTTTTGCGGCTTGCACCAGCTCGTCTTGGGTAACGCGTAAGGTTTGCTCTGTCTCGATACGTTGTGCTATCTCTGCTTGCAATTCAGCGGTGCGAGCCATTACCTGATATTCCAATTTCTGATTTGCTTCTTGCTGAATGCGTTCGATTTGTCGATGCCGCTGCTGGCGATGATAAATGAGCTGCCCAACGAGAAAGAGCACAGTAAAAACAAGCGTGAGAACAAGCAAATAGCCCATAGTGAACCAGATGACAGATTGCTTAGGAGAAAGCACTCGGATAGTGAGTTTGAGGTTTTCTAAAGGTAAGGATGAAACCACTAGTGTCCCTTTGTTATAGGGGTAGCCTTGCTTCGCTTCGGTATGCGCTAAGCTCATGTCACCGACGAATCCAAGTGAGTCGATTGTGGTGTTCAAATATTGCCTGCTTGCCCACACCTCTGCTGCAGTTGGCTCTTCGAGAGGCTGCAGGCTTTTGAACAACCAGTCATTGCGACTGCTCATAAATACAATACCGTTCGGGTCACTGGCTACGAAAACGCTGTTGGGTTGTTGCCAGTTGTCCTCTATCTTACTCAGATCCATTTTAACCACGACGACGCCGATCACCCCCCCAGCATAGACAATAGGGTAAGAGTAGTAATAACCACGCTTACCCGATGTTGAACCCAGCGCGTAATATTGGCTGCGTTGCCCTGTAATCGCTTGTTTAAAATAGGGACGAAAGGCGAAGTTGCGTCCGACGAAAGAACGTTCTTTACGCCAGTTGCTTGCAGCGATCGTTGTTCCCCATTTATCTATTAAATAGGTGTCAGCCGCTTCAATGACGCCATTGACCGATTCTAAGTATCGATTGGTGATTTCAAGTTGTGCGCTGTTTTCTGGGTTAAGCAGCGCTTCGACCAAAGGTTCATCCTTAGAAAGCAGGTGTGGGATGTGGGCATATTTATCTAACTTATTTTGAATATGGCTAGAAAAGCGCTCCAACTGTGATTGATGCTTGTCGAGTAATGACTGGTAGCTATGGCTCCAAACCCAGTGACCACCGATGAACGCGCAGAGGAAATAGAAGGCGAAAAAAATCAGTATAATACGGTTTCTCTGCGACATCCCACGCTCCTTGACACCTTCCTTTTGTCACGTAAGAAAATGTTAATAGTTTGTAGAGATGAATAGGGATTTAGTTTCCAACTCTGTGGAGTAAAACAAGAGCAAGATCTCTTTTTAGGCTTTTCAATAAAAAAAGCTGTCGATTCTCTTGAAAAAGTCGCTATTGTCCCCATTCTAGATATGCTGACAGCGATGAAGCGGTGTTCAAATCGCATTTTTCGCTAATTTTGGGGTCAGTATTCGAGAATTTAGCGCAGACAATGTCCACATAGTGGCTATTGGCTCGACAGGGTAGCGACAGATCGCTAGAATGTCGCGTCTAAAAATTCTGTCCTGAGGCTAATAGGAGATACCTTTGGTGATAACACCGAAGATATCACTGATTAGTCCGATGTTGATTTTCAGCATCGATACTCGATTTTAAATTAGGTGTTCGGACAGGACACTACACAAGGATGAAGCGTGAACTCCGGAGAGTCTCGCTCATACGCTCGGACAAACCGAGCCACTTTAGAGGTTTATAAATAATGCAAGTTACTGTTGAAACGCTAGAAGGCCTAGAGCGCCGTCTAAACATTACTGTTCCAGCTGCAAACATCGAAGACGCTGTAACAGCTGAACTACGCAACATCGCTAAAAACCGTCGTTTCGATGGTTTCCGTAAGGGTAAAGTGCCTCTAAAAATGGTTGCTAAGATGTACGGCAAAGCAGTACGTCAAGACGTTCTTGGTGAAGTTATGCAACGCCACTTCATCGAAGCGATCGTAAAAGAGAAAATCAACCCAGCTGGCGCTCCAACTTTCGCTCCAGTTGAAAACAACGAAGGCGCAGACCTAGTTTTCACTGCAACTTTCGAAGTTTACCCAGAAGTTGAGCTTAAAGGTCTAGACAGCATCACTGTTGAAAAACCAACAACAGAAGTTAAAGATGCAGACGTAGAAGAGATGATCGAAACTCTACGTAAGCAACAAGCTACTTGGGCAGAAGTTGAAGAAGCTGCAGAAGCTGGTAAGCGTGTAAGCATCGATTTCGTTGGCTCTATCGACGGTGAAGAGTTCGAAGGCGGTAAAGCTGAGAACTTCCCACTAGAAATGGGCGCAGGTCGCATGATCCCAGGTTTCGAAGACGGTATCGAAGGTAAAACTAAAGGTATGGAATTCGAAATCGACGTAAACTTCCCAGAAGATTACCACGCTGAAAACCTAAAAGGTAAAGCAGCTAAGTTCGCAATCAAAGTGAACAAAGTTGAAGCTCGTGAACTACCAGAACTAAACGACGAGTTCGTTTCTAAGTTCGGTGTTGCTGAAGGTGGCGTTGAAGCACTTAAAGCTGAAGTTCGTAAGAACATGGAGCGCGAACTTAAGCAAGCTGTTAAGAACCGCATCAAAGAGCAAGCTATCGACGGTCTAGTTGAGCAAAACGAAATCGACGTACCAGCTGCACTTATCGACCAAGAAATCCAAGTTCTACGTCAACAAGCTGCACAACGCTTCGGTGGTAACCCAGAAGCAGCTGCACAGCTTCCACGTGAACTATTCGAAGAGCAAGCTAAACGTCGCGTAGTTGTAGGTCTTCTACTAGGCGAAGTAATCAAGTCTGAAGAGCTAAAAGCTGACGACGAGAAAGTGAAAGCGCTAATCGAAGAAATGGCAACTGCTTACGAAGATCCATCAGAAGTTATTGCTTACTACGAGCAAAACGAGCAAATGATGAACAACATGCGTAACGTTGCTCTAGAAGAGCAAGCTATCGACGCGATCATCGCTAAAGCACAGGTTACTGAGAAAGAAGTAAGCTTCAACGAGCTACTTAACCAACAACCTGCTGCTTAATAAGCAATATCTTGCGTAGAAGGTTGACTTAACGTCGACTATTCTGCTAACAATGGTCCGTATGATACACATCATCCGGGCCATTTATTTTAGGGACATAAGAATATGAGCTACCAAGAAAAAAACGCAATGTCGCCAATTATTGACGCGCTAGTGCCAATGGTGGTTGAACAAACTTCCCGCGGCGAACGCTCTTACGACATTTACTCACGCTTGCTTAAAGAGCGCGTGATCTTTTTAACTGGTCAAGTGGAAGACCACATGGCAAACCTTGTCGTGGCTCAGCTACTTTTCCTAGAATCTGAAAATCCAGATAAAGATATTTTCCTATACATCAACTCGCCAGGCGGCAGCGTGACTGCAGGTATGTCTATCTACGACACAATGCAGTTCATCAAACCAAATGTAAGCACAGTATGTATGGGTCAAGCTTGCTCTATGGGTGCGTTCCTGCTTGCAGGTGGTGCGCCAGGTAAGCGTTACGTTCTGCCTAATTCACGTGTGATGATCCACCAACCACTAGGTGGCTTCCAAGGTCAAGCTTCTGATATCCAAATTCATGCTCAGGAAATCCTGACTATCAAGCAGAAGCTAAACAACCTATTAGCAGAACATACTGGCCAGCCTCTTGAAGTGATTGAGCGCGATACTGATCGTGACAACTTCATGTCGGCAGATCAGGCAGTAGAATACGGTATTGTGGATGCAGTGTTGAGCCATCGCGGCGAGTAATTTAGCCAGCGCATTTTGGCTAAATTTGATATACACTCATTCATAAAGAGTAAAGGCTAAGAGGTTAGCGAATGACAGATAAAAGCAAAGAAAGCGGCAGCGGCAAATTGCTGTACTGCTCTTTCTGTGGCAAAAGTCAGCACGAAGTTCGCAAGCTAATCGCAGGTCCGTCAGTTTACATTTGCGACGAGTGTGTCGACTTATGTAACGATATCATTCGCGAAGAAATCAAGGATGTTCTCCCTAAGAAAGAATCTGAAGCGTTACCAACGCCAAAACAGATCCGTGAACACCTTGATGACTATGTGATCGGACAAGATTACGCGAAAAAAGTGCTCGCAGTTGCGGTATATAACCACTACAAGCGTTTACGCAATGGTGATACAACGAGCGAAGGTGTGGAACTTGGTAAAAGTAACATCCTTCTAATTGGTCCTACTGGTAGTGGTAAAACACTGCTTGCTGAGACACTAGCTCGATTCCTGGATGTGCCATTTACAATGGCTGACGCTACCACACTAACCGAAGCTGGTTATGTTGGTGAAGACGTTGAAAACATCATCCAGAAGCTTCTGCAAAAATGTGATTACGATGTAGCGAAGGCTGAACGCGGCATTGTATACATTGACGAAATTGACAAGATTTCTCGTAAAGCTGAAAACCCATCAATTACGCGTGACGTATCTGGTGAAGGTGTTCAGCAGGCGCTACTAAAACTTATCGAAGGCACGGTTGCATCGGTTCCACCACAAGGTGGTCGTAAGCATCCACAGCAAGAATTCCTACAAGTGGACACGTCTAAGATCCTGTTCATCTGTGGCGGTGCATTTGCTGGTCTAGATAAAGTGATTGAACAACGTGTAGCAACAGGCACAGGTATTGGTTTTGGCGCAGAAGTGCGCTCGAAGAACGAAACCAAAACCGTTGGTGAACTATTTACTCAGGTAGAACCTGAGGATCTAGTGAAGTACGGTTTGATCCCTGAGTTCATTGGTCGTCTGCCTGTAACAACAACACTGACAGAGCTTGATGAAGAAGCGCTAATTCAGATCCTATGTGAACCGAAGAATGCGTTGACCAAGCAATATGCAGCATTGTTCGAACTAGAAGACGCAGAACTTGAGTTCCGTGAAGACGCGTTGCGTGCTATCGCTAAAAAAGCGATGGAGCGTAAGACGGGTGCTCGTGGTCTACGTTCAATCTTAGAAAGCGTTCTGTTAGAAACCATGTATGAACTGCCATCAGCGACTGACGTAAGTAAAGTCGTGATTGATGAATCAGTAATTAACGGTGAATCAGAACCATTGCTCATCTACAGCAATGCCGATAATCAGGCTGCTGGAGCAGAATAAATTCAGCCATAAATAAAAAGGAGGTAAGTAATTACCTCCTTTTTTTATTTCTTTTATTGAATCCAAATAATTAGCCCCCATATACTGCCTTAAGTAATACGTTAAACGTGAAAGCGGAAGAGAGAATTATATGAACTTGGAACGTTCCGAGCGTATCGAGATCCCGGTATTACCTCTACGTGACGTAGTGGTATACCCACACATGGTTATTCCATTGTTTGTTGGTCGTGAGAAATCGATTAGCTGTCTAGAAACAGCGATGGAAACAAACAAACAAGTTCTGCTTGTGGCACAAAAGCAAGCTGACACTGACGAGCCGACGGTTGAAGACCTATTCGAAGTAGGTACAGTTGCAACCATTCTTCAACTTCTTAAGCTACCTGATGGCACAGTAAAAGTGCTCGTTGAAGGTCAGCAGCGCGCTAAAATCAACCATTTCAAAGAGAGCGAATTCTTCCTTGCTGAAGCGGAATTTGTGGTAACACCTGAGTTGGATGAGCGTGAGCAAGAAGTGATTGTTCGCAGTGCGATTAACCAATTTGAAGGCTTCATCAAACTAAACAAAAAAATCCCACCAGAAGTACTGACTTCTCTAAGCGGTATTGATGAAGCTGCGCGTCTAGCAGATACCATTGCTGCGCACATGCCTCTTAAGCTGGTGGACAAACAACAAGTACTTGAAATTATTGATGTAACTGAACGTCTAGAATTCCTAATGGGTCAGATGGAATCAGAAATCGATCTTCTTCAAGTAGAAAAGCGCATCCGCGGTCGCGTTAAGAAGCAGATGGAAAAGTCTCAGCGTGAGTACTACCTGAATGAGCAAATGAAAGCGATTCAGAAAGAACTTGGTGAGATGGAAGATGCGCCTGACGAGTTTGAAACGCTGAAGCAAAAGATTGAAGAATCGAAAATGCCTCAGGATGCACGTGAAAAGACAGAACAAGAGCTGCAAAAGCTTAAGATGATGTCTCCAATGTCGGCAGAAGCGACAGTTGTTCGCAGCTACATCGATTGGATGGTAAGCGTGCCTTGGAACAAGCGTTCTAAAGTGAAGAAGAACTTGGCGAAAGCAGAAGAGATTCTAAACGAAGACCATTACGGTCTAGAGCGTGTGAAAGAGCGTATTCTTGAGTACTTAGCGGTGCAGAACCGTATCAACAAGCTGAAAGGTCCAATCCTTTGTCTTGTAGGTCCTCCTGGTGTTGGTAAAACGTCTCTAGGTCGCTCAATTGCAGCGGCAACGGGTCGTAAATACACGCGTATGGCATTGGGTGGTGTACGTGATGAAGCGGAAATCCGTGGTCACCGTCGTACTTACATCGGCTCTCTGCCGGGTAAGCTAATTCAGAAAATGTCGAAAGTTGGTGTGAAAAACCCGCTGTTCCTTCTGGATGAAATCGACAAAATGTCTTCAGATATGCGTGGTGACCCATCATCAGCACTATTAGAAGTTCTAGACCCAGAGCAAAACAATGCGTTTAACGATCACTACCTAGAGGTAGATTACGATCTTTCTGACGTTATGTTCGTTGCTACATCGAACTCGATGGACATTCCTGGACCGCTATTGGATCGTATGGAAGTGATTCGTCTTTCTGGCTACACAGAAGACGAGAAACTAAACATTGCAAAACGCCACCTTGTTGATAAGCAAGTTAAGCGTAATGGTCTGAAACCAAACGAGATTACCATCGAAGATTCTGCAATCATCGGTATCATTCGTTACTACACGCGTGAAGCGGGTGTACGTAGCCTAGAGCGTGAAATTTCTAAGATCTGTCGTAAAGCAGTGAAGAACATCCTGCTTGATTCAAGCTTGAAGTCAGTGACAGTTACGATGGATAACCTGAAAGAATACCTAGGTGTTCAACGTCATGACTTTGGTAAGGCAGATGACAGCAACCGTATTGGTCAAGTAACTGGTCTCGCTTGGACTCAAGTGGGCGGCGATCTACTGACTATCGAAACGGAAGCGATGCCAGGTAAAGGTAAGTTGACGCAGACAGGTTCTCTTGGCGACGTAATGAAAGAGTCTATCCAAGCGGCGATGACGGTTGTACGTTCACGTGCTGAGAAGTTGGGTATTAACTCAGACTTCTACGAGAAACGTGATATTCACGTACACGTACCAGAGGGTGCGACACCAAAAGACGGTCCAAGTGCGGGTATCGCAATGTGTACTGCGCTAGTTTCTAGCTTGACAGGTAACCCTGTGAAAGCAGAAGTGGGTATGACGGGTGAAATCACTCTACGTGGTGAAGTTCTACCTATCGGCGGTCTAAAAGAGAAGTTACTTGCGGCACACCGTGGCGGCATCAAAACGGTACTGATTCCGAAAGACAATGAGCGTGATTTGGAAGAGATTCCAGAAAATGTTATCGCGGATCTGAAGGTTATCCCGGTACAGTGGATCGACGAAGTTCTTAAAGTTGCACTTGAGCGAGACCCGACGGGCGTTGAGTTTCAGTCTCAAAAATAGTGATGTGTAGCAAAAATAAGTAAAACTTTACGCTGATAGGCTTAAAAAGGCTTGTCAGCGTTTTTTTTGGACGCTAAGTTAAGTTCGATAGCTTCCAGCCCTTGAAGGATAAGGGTTGAAGCATATTTTTTTAATTATGGAACGAAAGTCATCACAAAAATAATCACAGATGACACAAAGGGGAAATCACAGTGAATAAAACTCAACTAGTAGAACAAATCGCAGAAAACGCAGACATCTCTAAAGCATCAGCTGGTCGCGCTCTAGACGCATTCATCGAAGCAGTTAGTGGTACGCTTCAGTCTGGTGACCAAGTTGCTCTTGTTGGCTTCGGTACATTCAGCGTACGTACTCGTGCAGCACGCACAGGTCGTAACCCAAAAACTGGTGAAGAAATCCAAATCGCAGAAGCTAAAGTACCTTCTTTCAAAGCTGGTAAAGCTCTAAAAGACGCTTGTAACTAATTTTTTGTGTCGAAGACACAAGAGCTGGTTCAGCTAACGGCCATTGCATAACTTTTGTCCAAACAGTCAGATTTGAACAAAAATTTACAAACTAAGAGCCGAACTTTCTTAAATTATGCGCATCCTACTGATGCGCATTTCTTTTTCTGATATTATCGCGACATTACATTTTCTATTAGAAGCAGTCGGCTTCAATTGTGGAGAGCAGTTAAATTATGATGGATCGACTACGCGAAGGCGTGAACAGCATCGCGGTCAAAATTATCCTTGGACTTATCATCCTTTCTTTCGTTTTTGCTGGTGTAGGTAGCTACATTGTTGGCGGTAACAACAACGCGGCAGCGAAAGTAGGGAACACCGAGATTGCTCGTGGTGAGTTTGAGATGGCATACCAAAATGAGCGTAACCGCATGCAAGCTCAATTGGGTGATTACTTCTCTCAAATGCTGGCTGACCCTGCATACGTTGAATCGTTCCGCAAATCTGTTCTAGACCGCATGATCAACGATGTGCTACTTGACCAACAAGCTGAAGCTCTAGGTCTACGCATTAGCGATGCACAAGTTCGCAGCATGATTCTAGACATGCCTCAGTTCCAATCTAACGGTAAATTCGACCAAGAGATCTACCAAGCGTCTCTGCGTCGCGCAGGCTTCTCTCCAGACTCATTCGCAGAGTACATGCGCCGTGAATTGGTTCGTGAGCAACTGCTGAACGCACTGCAAACAAGTGAATTCACGCTACCTGGCGAAGTTCAGGCAGAAGGCAAGCTGTTCACTCAAACTCGTGACGTTCGCACAATCACTATCGATTTGGCTGAGTTTGCTAAGAAAGTAGATCTTACTGATGAAGAAATTCAAGAGTACTACAAAGCAAACCCAGATAACTTCACTCGTCCTGAGCAAGTTAAAGTTGCTTACATCGAGCTTTCTGCTGAAGAGCTTAAGAAGCAAATCCAAGTTTCTGACGCAGAAGTTAAGAAATACTACGACGAGCACCTAGATAAGTACTCAACAGAAGAGCAACGTCGCGTAGCACACATCCTAGTTGAAGGTGATGATGAAGCGAAAGCGCAAGCAATTCTTGAAGAGCTAAACGCAGGTGCTGATTTTGCTACACTAGCAAAAGAAAAATCGGAAGACTTTGGTAGCGCTGAAAATGGCGGTGACCTAGGCTGGATCGAACGTGATGTAATGGACCCATCTTTTGAAGAAGCGGCATTTGCACTTAAGAACCCAGGTGATATGACTGGTCTAGTGAAGTCAGATTTCGGTTACCACATCATTAAGCTTGAAGAGCTAAAAGGTGCAGTGGCGAAACCATTCTCTGAAGTTGCAGCTGAAATTAAACAAGAAATGGTAGACCAGAAAGCGGTAGATCAGTTCTATGAACTACAAAACGAACTTGAAAAAGTAGCGTTTGAATACCCAGATTCGCTAGATGACGCTTCTAAAGCGGTTGGTCAAAAAGTGAAGACGACAGACTTCATTTCTCAAGTTGATGCGCCAGAAGTTCTTAAGAACCAAGCTGTGATGCAGGCAATTATGAGCCCAGAAGTGAAAGAAGATGGTCTGAACTCTGAAGCAATCGAAGTGGCGCCTGAGCACATCATTGTTGTTCGTGTCGAAGATGCTCGTGACGAAACAGTTCTTCCACTAGCTGAAGTGAAAGATCAAGTGGTTGCAGAACTGTCTCGTGTTAAAGGCGAGCAAGGTGCGATCGAACTCGGTACGAAAGTTGTTGCTGCTCTGAAAGAAGGCAACACGGCTATTCTTGCTGAAAATGGTTTGGCGTTTGGTGAGCAAGAGTCTGTTGATCGTCGCTCTCCACTAGCAGCAACAGTATTTGCAATGGCGAAACCTGTTGATGGCAAACCAGTGTTTGGTCAATCTAAAGATCTAGAAGGCAACATTGTTGTTGTTGAGCTTGATGCTGTTCATGCTGAACTAGACAGCGCATTGGAAGAGCAAGTTGCGATGCAAATGCAACGTGCTTCTGCTCAACAAGATCTTACTTCGGTAATCTCTGTACTACGCGCAAACACTGACATTGAGTACTTTGTTGTGAGCAACTAAGCATTACTGATGTAATTTGCATGTTAACTAAAACGGGTCGCATTCGCGGCCCGTTTTATTTTTGTTTGAATAAACTTCAACATAAACAGCGCTTTGCATAGAGTAGTTTTCGTTTTAATACAAAAACTCAAGGGAGGGTGCTCAAATGAAATGGATGTTAACACTGTGCTTATTACTCTTAGCACCGATGAGCTGGGCAGAAGAGAGTAAGTCGGCTAACACAAAAGCAGCTAAGTACGAAGGTATCGAGATTACGGTAAACGTAAATACAGCTTCAGCGCAAGAGATTGCCACCATGCTAAAGGGTATTGGTGAAAAGAAAGCGAAAGATATCGTCGAATATCGTAATGAACACGGTCCTTTTAAAACCGTTGCGGATCTGACCAAAGTGAAGGGCATTGGCGATGCCACGGTGAAAAAGAATGAAGAGCGTATTTTGTTGTAATCAACGTTCTTGCCATTAAAAAGCGAAGTTTCTGTTTCCTATTACTGCTTTCCCGAACCAATCTTCTTTAATGGTTCGGGATTTTTTTGTTTGGTTAGCTTAAATGCGAAAATGGAGTGTGAAGAGCTCTTTTTAGCGTTTTGCCAAGGGAGCTAACCAAAGAGACGACGGTGTAGCAATTTTTCTAACCCAGCCATACCTAGACCACCAATTGCGCCAAATAAATGCGCATCAACAGCAACACGAGCCCCAATCATTGCAGCTGTACTAGTCGAAGGACCGTAGAACTGTTCCCAGGCGATTTTCGCAATTAGACCACCAACGAGCAGCATGCTGCTTCTTCTGCCATCAAAAACTTCACTCAGAGCCCAGAAACCGAACAATCCGTGCAGTACCCCTGATAAACCAACGTAAACCGACATATTAGTGAACAAGTTCATTGCACCAACAAAGGCGCACAAGACAATGAACACAATGAGAAAGTTGCGCACGGTAGGGCGGAAAATAAAACCAATAATCCATAGACCAGCTAAGTTCATACCAAGATGAGCAAAGTTGGTATGCGTCAAATTTCCTGTTACGATTCGCCACCATTCGCCATGGCGTATATTGTATGCATGCCATTCAGTTAGACTTGCCATTGGCTCGAATTGAAGTATTAAACAGATGACGCTGATGATGCTCAGCAATGTATAAAGGTTCACTCTATGTCTCGTTATTGTTCTCAGTGTGGAAAATCGCGCAAAGCTTGTATCTGCCAATGGATTGTATCGCTAGCAAACGAGGTTGAACTTATCATCCTTCAGCATACGAGTGAAGAGCATCGTCCTCTCGGTACGGCACGGATTCTCAATTTAAGCTTAAATCATTGTACTTGCTTGATTGGTGAAGATTTTTCTGACGATTCAGTTTTAAATGCCTTGCTTGAGGATGCAACGTACCAGCACTTTATTCTGTATCCTTCAGAGCAGTCGTTGTGTCTTTCTCAGTTGGCAGATGAACGATCTGATTCTACTAAGAAAACTCGTTTGATTTTACTTGATGGGACATGGAAGAAAGCTTACAAGATGTGGCAGCTTTCGACCAATTTACAGTCTATCCCCACGGTGAAGTTGCCGGAGAATCTACAAGGTCACTACACCATTCGTAAAGCACCGTCTGAAAACAGCTTATCGACGGTAGAAGCTGGGTATCATGCGTTAAGCTTGTTAGAGCCAAACCAAGATTTCACACCTTTATTGGCGGCGTTTGAGAAGATGATTGAGTTCCAAATCGCCCAGATGCCTCCGGGCGTATTTGAAAAGAACTATCTGAAAGCTCGTTAAGCTGAAAGGGGATTAAGGTTCAGCCGTCCTTTTCGGTTAGAGCACGATTGAAGAAAACAACTGACGGTGTAGCTTTTGTGCATGCCCGTCAGTCATCGCCGAGATGTAATCTGCTATCACTCGCATTTTTGCGCTCTCGGTGGTGGCAGTTTGCCACAAGGTTTGGGTGTGTGTAGGAAGTAAGCGTTCAGGATCGGCACTTAATGCCTCAAACAAATCCATGATGATCTGTTGACCCTTATACTCAACAATCTGCACCTGATGCACTTGAATCACATACTTACTAACAAAGTGTTTGAGGACTTCAAGCGCTTTTGCCATCTGTGGTTCTAAGCAGGCGTTCCAAGCCAGCAGCGCATTGTTAAATGGTTCATCGACGACTTTAATTGAGATACTGGTAAGTAGCGCATTGACCATACCGCCGATCGCATCTTTGCGCTCATGATGTTTGCCACTAAACAACATCTGCCCGATTGATCCAATGTGTTCTTCAAACCACGGGTCACCACAATCTGCCAGTTGGCTTGCTGCTCCTTCTTGCCATTGTTGGCGAGTGACCATTCCCAGCACAATTGCATCTTCCAAATCATGTACGCCATAAGCAATGTCATCGGCGAGTTCCATGATGGAACAATCGAGTGACTTGAAGCGAGTTTTACAGTGTTCAAACTCTGATTCCGGACGACAGCGCATTTGGCTTAACAAGGTTTTGTCGTTGTCGGTTAATGGTGCAATGACCCAATTGAACAAATCCTTATCGCAGTCGTAGATCCCCTTTGCTGGGCACCAGTCTTTGGCTTTTAGCTTGCGTTGGTGTTCGACTGGGTCAGGTAAGCAGACTGCACGAGTTTGGCTAAGTAGCGCAGGGTATTTGATCAAACCAAGTAGCGCGCGTCGCGATAAGTTCATACCAAAGTGCTCAGTATATGGCTCTAGTTTGGTGACGATACGAAATGTTTGAGCATTCCCCTCAAAGCCGCCATGCTCACGCATCATGTAGTTGAGGGCTACTTCACCACCATGTCCATAGGGAGGATGACCAATGTCGTGTGCTAAACAGAGAGAATCGATCAAGCTGTCAGACGGCAGAAGATCTCGAAACTCTGGTTGCTTTTTCTTGAGCTGCGCTACGATACCCGTTCCCAATTGCGCGGCTTCGAGAGAGTGGGTTAAGCGAGTTCGGTGGAAGTCTTCTAAGCTGTTGCCGTGGACCTGAGTCTTCGCCTGTAAGCGGCGGAAAGCCGCAGAGTGCAAGATGCGCGCACGGTCACGCTGATATGGGCTGCGATGATCGTCACGGCGGATCTTATGTTCATCGTCATGGCGCTCTTGCCATGAAGTATCTAATTCAAACGACACGTTTCTCTCCATCAACTAACTGATTTCATCCAGCGATAATTCAAAACTTGGGGCAAAGATATGAAGGAAGTATTCCATTTCCGGTGTTTTACGTTCTTGCAAAGTGATGTCGAGACGCTTCTTGGCGAGAGCAAACTCGTGATTACCTGCACTAAGTTCTTCGAGACATTTTAAATATGCACAGATGGAATCAGCTTGTTTCACGATCAATGCATCTTCTTCATGCGCAGAGTGCGACAACAGGTAGGGAGCAAAATCGTCTTGAAACTCCTCAGGCAACATGGACAGTAACTTTTGTTCCGCAGCTGCTTCGATCTTCTTATATTCTTTAGAGATTTCTGGGTTGTAGTATTTTACAGGAGTTGGCAAGTCACCAGTTAACACCTCACTGGAGTCGTGGTACATGGCTAGAATTGCTATCCGTTCAGGATTGAGGTTGCCGCCAAACTTCTTGTTTTTGATTAAGGCGAGGGCATGAGCGACAAACGCGACTTGCAAGCTGTGTTCAGAAACGTTTTCCGGTGATACCGAGCGCATCAAGGGCCAGCGTTGGATGAGCTTCATTCGTGCCAAGTGGGCGAAAAAATGGCTTTCTTTCATTGCTGTCTCCAATTTTGATTCTGATACAAAAAAAGGAGCTCACTAGGAGCTCCTCTAAGCATATGAGAGTTCAGTAGTAATTACTACTGGCTATACGTTGTTAAGAACCGTTCAAAGCGACTAATCGCGGTTTCGAGATCTTCTACGTGGGGTAAAGTCACGATACGGAAGTGATCGGGTTTTGGCCAGTTGAAGCCAGAGCCTTGTACCAACAATACCTTCTCTTGTTTTAAGAAATCCAAGACCATTTGTTGGTCATTTTTGATGTTGTACATCTTGGTGTCGATTTTCGGGAACAAGTACATCGCGCCTTTTGGCTTCACACACGAAACCCCAGGGATCTGATTGATCAGTTCGTAAGCGCGGTTTCGTTGTTCAAGAAGACGACCACCTGGCAGGATTAACTCATTAATACTTTGGTAGCCGCCTAACGCGGTTTGGATTGCATGTTGCATTGGTACATTGGCACACAAACGCATTGAAGACAGCAGTTCGAGACCGTTGATATAGCCTTGTGCCAAATGTTTAGGACCCGTTAGGAACATCCAACCACCGCGGAAACCACAAACACGGTATGCTTTTGACAGACCGTTGAAGGTCATTACCAATACATCGTCAGTAAGTGTTGCGACAGAAGTGTGTGTTGCACCGTCGTAAAGTACTTTGTCGTAGATTTCGTCGGCGAAGATCATCAACTTATGCTGACGCGCAATCTCAATCACTTCTAAAAGGAAATCACGGCTGTAAACCGCACCCGTTGGGTTGTTCGGGTTGATGAGAACAATACCGCGTGTTTTTGGCGTGATTTTCTTTTTGATGTCTTCTAGATCTGGATACCAGTCCGCACCTTCATCACATAAGTAATGAACAGGCTTACCACCTGATAGCGCAACAGATGCCGTCCACAATGGGTAATCCGGTGCTGGGATCAGCATTTCATCGCCATTATTCAATAGCGCTTGCATTGCCATTACGATGAGTTCGGAAACACCGTTGCCTACGTATACATCTTCCACATCCAGAGAACGGATGCCTTTACGTTGGTAGTGCTGCACGACGGCTTTACGTGCTGAGTAAATACCCTTGGAATCACAATAGCCTTGAGAAGTTGGTAGATTACGGATTACATCTACTAGAATCTCATCAGGGGCGTCAAAACCAAATGGGGCGGGGTTACCAATGTTTAGCTTTAGGATTTTATGCCCTTCTTCCTCCATGCGTTTAGCATGTTTGAGTACAGGACCCCTAATGTCGTAGCAGACATTGTCGAGTTTTGACGACATCCCGATATTTTGCATTGTTTAATTCCTAAAAAATCGTTAATTTCTTTATTAAAATACAATAATTTGTTTTTTATTAGAATATAAATCTGTAAATTATCCGTTTAGTGGCTAAGTTTTGTCCTGTCGCCATCACAGGATTTTGCAAAAGATCGCATACGACCTTGATTTGCTTTGGGTCTAAACTTAGAGTAGCCGTCAGTTACCACTAATCCTCACATATTTCGAGGTTGATTTGTCACAGTTCCACCAAGCCGTAAATAGAATTATCGAGCGAGTTCAGCAAACGGAAGGCAATCAAACACGTTTAGTCGAGCCACTCAACGAGAAACCAAATTTTGCGTTTATTGACTGGCTTGAAGCACAACCACTTTTTCCCAAGTTTTACTGGCAGTCCCGTGATACTCGTGAAGAAGTTGTTGCCCTAGGTCAGCTCCATTCTTTTGTTGAGCCGGGACCTGCATATACGATCCTTGGAGAAGGTCAACGTGTATGGGGTGGTCGTTCATTCGATGGTCAGCACGAGAAAAATCGTCGCTGCATGCCATCTTTCTTTTTTCTTCCTCAAATCGAGTTGATTCGCTTCGATCAACAATGGTCGCTCGCAGTCAATATCTCAGAAGATAAAACCCGTACATTAGCAGGCTTAAAAAAGCTGGTTTGTGATGTGCCTAGCCTTGCGCCTATTTCTTCTCATATTCGATCTATTGACCACGCGCCAACTGAGCCTGAGTGGAACACGCTAGTAGAAAAAGTGCTGACAGGTATTGAAAACGATGATTTCAAGAAAGTGGTTTTGGCTCGCAAAACAGTGGTTCAACTAGATTCGACACTTTCTGCTGCGCAGTTACTTAAAGCAAGCTACTTAAATAATCACCACAGCTTTCATTTTCTATTGAGTCTAGACAGTAAACACAGTTTTATGGGGTCAACGCCTGAGCGTCTTTATTCACGCGTTGGTCATGAGCTTCATACCGAAGCTTTAGCCGGCACTATTGGTCGTGGCGATAATGCAAAGCAAGATATGGAGCTAGCAAACTGGCTATCTCAAGATTCTAAAAATCTGAATGAAAACCAATATGTAGTGGATGACATTATCGATCGTTTGTCGCCGCATTCAGAAAGCGTTGAGGTCGAAAACGAGCCTCGCTTAGTACGTTTAAGAAAAGTTCAGCACTTGAAGCGTAATATTCACGCTGAACTGAAAGCTGGAATCAATGGGGTTCAGCTTCTTTCCGCTTTACAACCAACCGCTGCAGTCGCGGGTTTACCACGCAAGGAATCGATGCAGTTTATTCTGGATAACGAACCGTTTGCTCGTGGTTGGTATGCAGGTTCGATGGGTTATATTAGCCATGAACGTGCAGAATTTTGCGTTGCGATCAGAAGTGCTTTGATCTTAGGGGATCAAGTTCAACTGTTTGCTGGCGCGGGTATTGTTCCAGGCTCCATTGCAGAACATGAATGGGCCGAGTTAGATAAAAAAATGTCGACGTTACTTTCTCTTATTTCAGATCACCCACCGCTTGGGGTTGCATCATGAGTGCCGATCAAGCTGTTTTGAATCGCATCTGGTCTGAAACCATCCTGACAGAATTGAACCGCTTCGGTGTGAATCACGTTTGTATTGCGCCTGGTTCTCGCTCTACACCTTTAACAGTAGAAGCGGCAGATAACCCCAATTTTACTATTCATACTCATTTTGATGAGCGTGGATTAGGCTTCATGGCGCTCGGACTTGCTAAAGCAAGCAAAGAGCCGGTCGCATTGATTGTGACTTCTGGCACTGCCGTAGCGAACTTATTGCCTGCGATTGCTGAAGCAAAGTTGACTGGTGAAAAGCTGGTGGTACTGACCGCTGACCGCCCTGTTGAATTAGTAGGTTGCGGTGCAAACCAAGCCATCAACCAATTGGGTATTTTCGCTGAGCATGTATCGGACAGTTTAAACCTTCCGAGTCCGACATTATCAACGCCTCTTAATTGGTTGCTGACTTCTGTTGATGAAGTGATGTTTACGCAACGCCTAAGAGGCAGTGCGGTGCACATTAACTGTGCCTTTCCTGAGCCTTTGTACTCGAACACTGAAAAGAGTACGTACCAAAGCTACTTGGACACGGTTGCAGGTTGGAGAGACAGCAAAGTCACGTATTGTCAGCGATTTAACCCTAAAACCAGCAGTGCGATCCCAAGTTGCGGCGATAACAAAGGCGTGGTAGTCATCGGAAGCTTGCCATTAGTTCAAGCGCAAGCGGCTCGTGTATTTGCGGAACAGATGGGGTGGCCGATACTTGCCGACCCACAAAGTGGAGTGAGTTCTGATTGGGCGCACTTTGATTTATGGCTACAAAACCCAAGGTTGGCAAGCCAGCTTGATGACTGCGATTTGATTGTTCAGTTCGGCAGCCGAATCATTTCTAAGCGTTTTAATCATTGGTTAGAGAGACATGTTTCTCGCAATCAGCATGGTGGGGATATTCAATATTGGTATGTCTCTCCACGGTTGGATCGTGACAATCAAAGCCACTTGCCTCAATGGCATTGGGCAGAGCAGCCAAGCGCGTGGGTAGAGCGTACTACAGAGTTTGAATCGGAGTATTCCGGCTGGGCAGATGACCTTGCTGCTGACATCAAACAGGTGACTCAGCATGCGAAAGGTTTGTTTGTCTCCGATCCTAAGAGTGAATTGAGTGAAATTGCTTTGGCAATAGATGTTGCGGAGCGGTCTCAAGGGGTGGACTTGTTTGTTGGTAATAGCTTGTTTGTTCGCCTAATCGATATGTTTGGCAAACTGGACAATACCGAAGTCTTCACTAACCGTGGCGCTTCGGGTATTGATGGATTGTTTGCTACGGCAAGTGGTGTGCAACGAGCTCGTCAAAATCCAATGTTGATGTTCCTTGGCGATACTTCTGCTCTATATGGATTGAACTCACTAGCGCTGTTTACACACAGTGAATTACCTTCGGTTTTAGTGATCACGAATAACGATGGTGGTGCGATTTTTGATTTACTGCCAGTGCCACAAGAGCATAGGGAGTCTTTCTACCAAATGCCCCATGGCTATGAGTTTGAGCATGCCGCTAAGCAGTTTGGATTAGAATACAGTAAACCAAGCACGCTGGCAGAGTACCAAACGTTAGTAGCACAACATTTGGCGACAGGTCGTGGAGCATTGGTGGTCGAAGTGCAAACGCCGTCAAATCAAGCGGTAGAGCATCTTAAATCCTTCAATAAGAATCTACATGCTCTATTCTGAACACTTTCCTGCAACGGAAAAACACCAAGGTAGCGCATTACCTACGTTGGTGTTTTTGCATGGTTTGCTTGGCAGTGGTGAGGATTGGCAAACGTGTATGGCAGCTTTGCCACAGTATGACCGAGTAACGATTGACTTACCCGGGCATGGGCATAGCCAATCTATTTTTTGCCGTGACCTGAATGATTGCTGCAAACTGCTCCATTCCACACTATCTTTACTATTTCCCTCACAACAACCGTTTATTCTGATTGGTTATTCAATGGGTGGGCGCATTGCTATGCATGGTCTTGCGCACCAGTGTTTTCTGGATCTCAATATTTGCGGTGCGATTATCGAAGGGGGAAACTTCGGGCTGCAAAGCGAGTCAGAAAAACAAGCACGGTTTAGCAACGATGCGCATTGGGCGAGACGCTTCAAAACAGAGCCTCTTGCCTGTGTTTTGAACGATTGGTACCAACAGTTGGTCTTTTCTTCACTAAACCATGAGCAAAGACAAACATTGATTGAGAAACGAAGTGCTAATCTTGGTTCAGCAGTTGCGGACATGTTGCTTGCGACGTCTTTAGCAAGGCAATCTTACTTGCTGTCTGCGCTGCAACAACAAACCATTCCGCTGTATTACATTTGCGGTTCAAAAGACAAGAAATTTAGTCAACTGGCTGAGAGTAGCGGGTTGGCGTATCTGCAAGTTGAGGGCGCTGGACACAATGTCCATCAAGAGCAACCACAACAATTTGCGATGCACATTAATCAAATATTTCATTCTCACTTTGGGTGAGAGCAACGAGAACAATGGGAATCACCATGGCTAAAACAGTAGGCATTTCTGAAGAAGAACTTTACGCTCCGGTTCAATGGAAAGATTGCGGCGAGAAATACGAGGACATTCATTACCACAAGTCTGAAGACGGTATCGCGAAAATTACTATTGCACGTCCACAAGTGCGTAATGCGTTCCGCCCTCAAACGGTGAAAGAGATGATTGATGCGTTGGCAGATGCACGCTACGACTCTGGTGTTGGCGTGATCATTCTAACGGGTCTAGGCGAAGACGCTTTCTGTTCTGGCGGTGACCAGAAGATCCGCGGTGATTACGGCGGCTATAAAGACGACCAAGGCACTCACCATCTAAACGTATTGGATTTCCAACGCGACATCCGTACTTGTCCAAAACCAGTGATCGCATCGGTTGCAGGTTGGGCTGTCGGTGGTGGTCATGTTCTTCACATGATGTGTGATCTAACGATTGCAGCTGATAATGCACAATTTGGTCAAACGGGTCCTAAAGTCGGTTCATTTGATGGTGGCTGGGGTGCATCTTATATGGCTCGCATTGTTGGCCAGAAGAAAGCTCGCGAAATCTGGTTCCTATGTCGCTTCTACAATGCACAAGAAGCAGTAGATATGGGACTAGTGAACACAGTTGTGCCACTAGAAGACCTAGAAAAAGAAACCGTTCGCTGGTGTCGTGAAGTTCTACAACATAGCCCTATGGCGCTACGTTGTTTGAAAGCGGCACTCAATGCAGACTGTGATGGTCAAGCGGGTCTGCAAGAGCTTGCTGGTAACGCGACAATGATGTTCTACATGACGGATGAAGGCCAAGAAGGTCGTAACGCATTCAACGAGAAACGTCGCCCAGACTTCGACAAATTCCCTCGTAACCCATAATCCGTATAAGAAGAGGAGCCATGCGCTCCTCTATTTCGTTTTCGTCCTGAGCGCCTCGCCCTCTGGGAGGCTAGCGGGTTTTCTCGCTAAAGAGCTCAGAATATACGGCATTACATAGGATTCGAATTATGCGTAAAGCGAAGATTTATCGTTACTGCTTGCCAATGGACAGTGGCGTGATACTGCGTGATAACAAGTTGACGGAACGTACAGGTTATATCGTTGAACTGTCCGAAGGCGATAAAATAGGTCGTGGTGAAGTCGCTCCACTGGTTGGTTTTAGCTTGGAAGGTGTGGAAGAAGCCGGTATTCAATTGCAAGCTCAGGTTGAACGCTGGGTTGCGAACTTACCTTTGGATTACAACCACATGTATCCATCGGTTGCGTTTGGTTTGTCGATGGCTCAACTGGAGCTTGAAGGTGGTTTACCTACGCAAGGTAAGCACCAAGTCGCGCCTTTGTGTAACGGTGACCCAGACGATCTGATCCCAAAACTGAACGAAATGGAAGGCGAAAAAGTCGCGAAAGTAAAAGTCGGTCTGTATGAACCGATTCGTGACGGTATGCTGGTGAACTTGTTTCTTGAGTCGATTCCACAGCTAACGCTTCGTCTTGATGCAAACCGTGCTTGGACGCCAGAAAAAGCGCAGCAGTTTGCAAAATACATTGCACCATCACTACGCCAGCGCATCACCTTCTTGGAGGAGCCATGTCGCTCTCCTGGCGACAGCCTGTCTTTTGCAATCAATACGGGGATCGCTATCGCGTGGGATGAGACGTTGCAAGATGCGGTTCGTCGTGAAGATTTCAGCTTGGAAGATCTTACTGGTGTGAAAACCATCATCATCAAGCCAACGTTAATCGGCTCGGTTGATTTCTGTATTAAGCTGATTGAAAAGGCGAAGACGCTGGGCATTAAAGCCGTGATCAGCTCAAGCATTGAATCGAGCTTAGGTCTCAACCAACTTGCGCGCTTAGCACAATGGCAACTACCAAATGAGATCCCAGGTTTGGATACCATTGGTTTGTTTAAAGCGCAATTAGAGCAGGGCTGGCCGAAGTGCGATCTTCCAGTTATTCCGCTGTCAGAGCAGGAGTTAGTGTGGCATTCAGCGTAGATGATATTGCGATTGCACCTTGGAAATACTGGGCTCAAGTGAGCCCTTTTTCTATTGCGCTTGAAACAAACAAAGCGTCGCTCAATTGGCAGCAATTAGCGGCACGGATTAGCCATTATGTTCATTCCCTGCAACAGCAAGGTGTGATGAATGGAGATGTGGTGACGTTAGTCGGTAAGAATCAAGTTGAAACCCTGTGGTTTTATCTTGCCGCTCAGCAGTTAGGAGCGACTGTTGCTTTAACCATGCCGCAGCCTTTTGAGGCTCTGTCTGGCAAACTAACGACATTATACAAACCGAACCAGCAACGCTTTGTTTGGTTTGCTGATGGTGCCGTTGGTTTGTACTCAGAAAATCAGTTATCACAACTTAGTGCTACCTTGTTGTCGATTCCAGACACTAACACCGATGATTTATCAGTGCTCTCTACTGACGGATACTCGCATGATGGATTCGCATCTATCGTATTTACCTCTGGTTCAACCGGTACGCCCAAAGCGGTTGTTCATACACATAGACAACACCTTTCTTCAGCTCAAGGTCTGTTGGCTGAGTTTCGGTTCGACCAACAAGGTACGTGGTTACTCTCTCTGCCGCTTTATCATGTTTCTGGTCTTGCCATTATGTATCGCTGGCTGTTCGCTGGTGCAACCATTAAGGTCGGAAGTGGAAGCCTTACGGACGATATTGTTGGTGTCTCTCATGCTTCTTTAGTCTCGACCCAGCTTAAGCGTTTGCTGGACGAACAAGTTGAATTGTCTCTCACGCATGTATTACTGGGTGGTAGCCACGTCGCACATGAGCTCGCACTACGAGCGACACAACAAGGCATTGAGACTTGGCTAGGCTACGGCATGACGGAAGCCGCTTCAACGGTGACAGCAAAGCAAATAGACAGCATCAGCAATGCAGGTCACCTATTGCAAAATCGAGATATTAAGCTGGAGGAGCAACGCATTTATATTGGCGGGCTCACTCTCGCAACTGGCTACTTCAATCAAGGAAGTATTACTTCTCTGCTTAATGATGATGGTTGGTTCGACAGTAAAGACTTAGGTGAGTGGCAAGGCGATGAACTTAAGATCATTGGACGAGCAGACAACCAATTCATCTCTGGCGGTGAGAATGTTCACTGCGAAGAAATTGAAGCAGTACTGAACCAAATCGAGGGTATTTCGCAAAGCATTGTTGTGCCAGTAGAAGATGCGGAATTTGGACACCGACCAGTGGCTGTGATTCAAACTGAATCGTTATTGAGCAAAGTACAGTACGAGCAATACCTAAAAACTAAGCTAGAGAAATTCAAATGGCCAGTAGCGTATTACGCAATGCCTCAAACTCTGTTAGGTGGTGGTATTAAAGTGTCGCGCAAAGCAGTGAAAGACTGGCTAAAAAATGAAGTGCAAAACGGTGACTAAGCGTTATTGCACTTCAGGGGGATGTGGTGATGGTGAGTCACCACAATTCTTTAGTTAGCGAGCGCGACTTTCATCTGCTCAGCCACTTTATCTACTTTGCCCAATCCGATAATCACTTGTAAGCCGCCTTTACCAATCATAACTACGCCAGCAGCACCTAGTTGTTTTAGCTTAGCTTCATCGGCTAGAGAAGAGTCTTTTACAGTCAAGCGAAGGCGAGTAATACAATTGTCCACCTCGAGAATGTTATCTGCACCACCAATCGCTGCGATGTAGTCTTTCGCCAATTCACCAATGTTCTCAGTGACTTCTTTTTCCATATCCTCGCCGCGACCGGGTGTACGTAAGTTGAACTTAATAATCGCAAAGCGGAATACGCTGTAGTAAATCGCGAAGAAAACTAAACCTTGTGGGATCAGCATGTACCATTTGGTCGCCAGCGGGTTTTGGCTTGATAGTACGAAGTCAACGAAGCCTGCAGAGAAGCCAAAACCTGCCATCCATTGCATGCTTGCCGCAATGTACATTGAGATCCCCGTTAATACTGCGTGAATCAGGTACAACATTGGCGCTAAGAACATGAAGCTGAACTCTAGAGGTTCTGTGATACCAGTGAAGAAAGACGCCATCGCAGCAGCCAGCATGATAGAAAACACTTTGGTTTTGTTTTGCTTATCAGCGCAGTGATAAATCGCAAGAGCGGCACCTGGTAGACCAAACATCATAATTGGGAAGAAGCCAGCTTGGTACATACCAGTTTTGCCGATCACAGCCGTACCATTGGCAATAGACTGTGCGCCGCCTAAGAAGTTTGGAATATCGTTGATGCCAACCACATCAAACCAGAAGACTGGGTAGAGCGCGTGGTGCATGCCGATTGTCAGCATCAAACGGTTAAAGAAGCCAAAGAGACCTGCGCCTAACGCCCCCATGGATTCGAGCTTAGTCCCGAAAATAATTAATGCATCGTAAATCACAGGCCATACATAAAGCAGGACAAAAGCCAAAGCCATGCCAGCGATAGAGGTTAAGATTGGAACCAGACGCTTGCCACTGAAGAATGCCAACGCCTTTGGTAGCTCAACACCAGAGTAACGGTTATAGATTTCTGCTGAGATCACGCCAACTAGAATACCGATAAACTGGTTGTTGATTTTGTTGAACGCATCAGGCACTTCGTCAGCACTAATATCCATCAATTGAGTAACGGCACCCGGTGCTAGTAATGTGGTTAGCACCATAAAACAGATAAAACCAGATAAAGCGGCAGAGCCATTCTTATCCTTACTTAATCCGAAAGCGACACCAACGGCGAACAGTACCGCCATGTTATCAATGATGGCTCCACCGGATTTAATTAGGAATGCCGCTAAAACACTTTCAGAGCCCCAACCGACCGGATCAATCCAGTAGCCAATCCCCATTAATATTGCCGCAGCAGGTAGGGTCGCCACGGGTACCATTAATGCCTTACCGACTTTTTGCATATAGCCGAGTATATTCATATTTGCCCCTATAATTTTAATGCCACCTAAAACATGATCTATGTTTGAAAGTGGCGTTTTTATTTAGTTTCTAGAGACTATTTGAAACTTAATTATCGACGCAAACAAACGAAATCACTACTATCATGAATTAATATTTTTAATGCATGGTGCGTTATGGCTAACCAACAGTTACTGCTTAGAAACCTTCATACCTTCAGTATCGCAGCGAAGCACCTCAGCTTTACGCAGGCAGCGAAAGAGTTGCACCTCACTCAAGGCGCTGTGAGTCATCGCATCAAAGTGCTAGAGCAGGAGCTTGGTTTTTCTCTGTTTGTGCGAGGTACGCGGAAGTTAGATTTGACCGCAGAAGGGTACCGATTCCAAAAGACATTATCATCGTCACTGAGCACCATCTTTAATGAAATTGAAGAAATAAAATCAACGGATTTAGTTGGTGAACTGAATATCGCTGCATCTCCGGGATTCTTAAATGGATGGTTGATGCCACGTATTGCGGATTTTAAACGTCTTTATCCGGGATTTAACCTCAACCTGTTTGCACAGGAAAACCAATTAGATTTAGTGACTAATCACATTGATGCTGCGATTTTTTATGATACGGAGCATTTGGTTGATGTGTATCGCCAAAGACTGTTTGGTGAAAAGTACATCCCGGTCTGTACACCTGAGTACATGAAAGAACAGAATATTTTAGAGGATGGGATGGCATCACTTCATCGTATCAACTTTATCCATGCATTGGGTTCGGATGTATGGCAACGATGGATTGCCCATGTGGGACTTGATGTTGATATCTTTGAGCATTTTTATTGTGTTAGCCATCGAGATATGGCGGTGCTCGCGGCGAGAAATAGTGTTGGTGTGGCGATGGGGCGGTATCGATTCGTCAAAGATCTACTGGATAAAGGAGAATTGGTTAGCCCTTATCCGACAATGGATACGAACTTGGGGTACGATTTAATTTGTCCATCTGGCTATGAACATCGACCTAAAGTGAAAACCTTTATTTCATGGATAGAAAGTCATATACCCAAGTAACCTCAAAATGCTTGGTTCAGCGAGAATGACTTGGTTTGAAGGCAAGGCAACAATTTGAAGATCTAGTGGTTCTAAATCAAAAGTTGTTAACGGAGCATACGAACCAAGGCAACTCGCCCTTTGGGAGCGTGTCACTGAAACAATTTCATCGTCAAACAACTTGGAAAGAGCTTGCTTATTACGCTTCGTTGTTTTCCTTGAACTTGAATCAGTGACAGCGCTCTGAATCCAGCACCTTGAAGTCACTTGGGTATAGTTGATTTCGCAATGAATTAGTCGAAAAGGTAATTTCGTATCCTTATAACTCTGAATCATAATCATGCTCAAAGATAAAGGAATAAGGCATAAGGTTCAGGATGATCAAATTAGCGTTAGCAGCGGCGGTATTATTGCAAATCGGTGTAGCTGTCAGCAGTGAGGGGTTAATGCGTTCATTGGCTGAGTTAACAGCCTTTCTGGTTGCGATAGCTTTAGTGTTGGTACACAAAAGTCAAAGCACGCGAAAAGTCGAGCTAACCCAGCCTCAGAAAATCGAACAAGGTTTAGCTGAGAAGTAACCAGCCTAGAGACGTAGTAGAAATCAGTACCCACAATGTGACGCCAAACAGTAATGGCTTTGCGCCTGCTGATTTGAGTTTTGAGACTGAAATACTGCAACCAATCAAGAACAAACAAACCACAAGAGCTTGCTTAGCAATGGCAAAGATGCCTTGATATACCACTTCAAATTGTGGGAAAAAATCGCTGAATGCAATTGCAGCACAGTACCAGAAAATGAAGTAAGGAATCACTAACTTACTTTTGCCTTCCTCTCCATTACCTCGAGAAAAGATCACAGCACTGATCAGTGCGACAGGGATAATCCACAATGCTCGGGCGAGTTTCAATGTTGTTGCTGTCGTAAGTGCTTCTTCGCCGTAAGCAGACGCGGCACCCACAACTGAAGAGGTGTCGTGAATCGCAATCGCCGCCCATGTTCCGAACGTATGCTGATCCAAGCCTATTGCGTGACCAATCACTGGGAAGATAAATAGCGCTAATGAGTTCAGAACGAAAACCGTTGCAAGTGCAAGACCGATTTGTTCATCCTTCGCTTTAATCGCTGGAGCGACAGCGGCAATTGCACTGCCACCGCAAATTGCAGTGCCAGAAGCGATTAGGTAAGCGGTCGTTCGTTCTAACTTAATCATCTTCGCGATCGTCATACCGATCACAAGCGTACCAAGAATGGTGGCGATGATAAGACCAATGCCGTCAGAAGTGACTGCTAGAGCCTGCTCAAAGTGAATACCGAAGCCTAAGCCAATGATTGAATAGGAAAGCAACTTCTTGGTAAAAGAGGCAATAGGAAGTTCTGTCGGTACTAGGCTAAAACTCGCCAATAGAAAACCGATCACAAGCGCAATAGGAGAGGACACGAAAGGGGTTAAACAAAACAGCAGTGCCAATCCAAAGGGGATATTCTTTGTATTCAAGGGTGTCGTTCGTTGTTATGAGTTAAAGCGTGGAGTATACAGTAACGCTTTTGGTCAGAAAGTCTTAATGAATTGAACATGCGTTCAGTTAAACTAAACGCATGTTCAAGAATATGAAAGTGCTGCTCTGAGTTTAACGCCAGTCGCCTCGAAGTGCTCTTACTTTTTCAAACATAACTTGCGCGCTGGCTTGTTTTGGATCGACGGGTGTTCCTGCTTCGATTTCTAATTTAGACCAGAAACGGGTTGGTAACCCCTTACATGCGCGACCTTTTGCACGGCTGAAATAGCTGCCCCACAAACCTTTCAGTGCCATTGGTATAACAGGGACAGGGCTGCGGCGAAGGATGATATCGATACCACGCATAAACTCGTTCATCTCACCATCTGACGTTAAACGTCCCTCTGGGAAAATACACACAATATGACCCTCACTCAGTGCTTTCTCAACATCATTAAATGCGCGGCGAATCGATGTTCGATTGCTAGCCGAGATGGGGATCACGCCTGCTCGGCGAAGGAATCGTCGCAAAGGAGGAAGGTTCGCATAGTCTTCTTCCATCACAAATCGAATGAGACGAGGACAAACGGCACTTAATAGCAGTGAGTCCATATAGCTGACATGATTGCAGACGATCAATGCCCCGCCGTGTTCTGGTAGGTGGTGTAAGTTCTTGTGCTTCACTCGGTAAATGGTATGAGTGACCACCCACATCGCAAAGCGCACCACAAAGATAGGAATCTGCAAAAAAATGTACGTTGCAACGAGGAAGTTAAGCACCGCCAGAAGAGCAAACAATTGAGGAATGCTCATTTCAAGTACGCTTAGACAAACAATGCCTAATACAGCGCTGCCTACCATGAATAGAGAGTTAAAGATGTTTAAGCCTGCAATGACCTGCGCTCGTTCCGTTTCTTTAGCTCGGTGTTGCATCAAGGCATAAAGGGGGACGATAAAGAGACCGCCGGATACACCTATCATTAATAAGTAGAAGAACAAGGACCAGAATGCATCGTAGCTAACAAACTCAGCGAAAGTATGGAAGCGAGGCAGATCGGTCGGAATCGATGTTGCCATCAAGAAACCGAAGATTGTGATACCCAGAGCACCAATCGGCACGATGCCGACTTCAATACGATGATTTGAGAGCCAATTACACGCCATGGAGCCAACCGCAATGCCCACAGAGAATAGCGCTAGAAGGAAAGAAACCGAGCTTTCGGTACCGTTCAAATACACCTTGGTGAAGTTTGGAAATTGAGTCAGATAAGCCGCACCTAGGAACCAAAACCAGCTGATTGCCATGATGCATTGGAAGACAATACGATCAGACTTAGCAATCGCGAGTGTGTGCTTGGTCTGTTTATATGGTTGCCATTTGAATTGAATGTCCGGTGCGCTGGCTGATGCAAACGGAATAAAGCGACTAGATAGGTAGCCCAAAACAGCAAAGATGACAACGCAGAAAGCAGCAAGATATTTGGCACTCTCTGCTGAGGCAATGATACCGGCACCGAGAGTACCGACCAGAATTGCGATAAACGTACCAGCTTCGACTAATGCGTTGCCAGGGACGAGTTCTCTTTCATTAAGTTGCTGAGGAAGTAGGGCATATTTGACTGGTCCAAAGAACGCCGATTGGGTGCCCATCAAAAACAGCAATAAGAGCAGGACGCCATAGCTTTCGGTGATAAAACCAATTGCGCCTAATAGCATGATGCCGATCTCGAACAACTTTACCTTTCGAATAAACCATGACTTCTCGTACTTATCCGCGAGCACCCCAGCTGATGCAGAGAATAAGAAGAATGGAAGAATAAACAAGCCTGCCGCTAAGTTAATGAAAAGGTTGCTAGAAATTGGTAACGCGCTTGACCCAGCAAAAGCCACAAACAGCAGCAGTACGTTCTTAAATATGTTGTCGTTGAAAGCACCAAAAAACTGGGTAATAAAGTAGGGGAGGAACTTTCGCTGCCTAAGCAAAGACGACTGGCTGTCTGATGACATGAACAATCCTTTATTACCAGCTGATCAGGTAGTTTGAAATCAGGTTATCGATAAGCTCTTTACCATCAATAGGTTCGCTTGAGAAAAATTTGTCATCGACACTCAGAAGTGTAATGCCGTGAACACCTGACCATAATACTCGACTCGCTTGTAATACTTCAGATTCAGTACGATGGGGAGCGATTTGTGCCAATAAGGATTCCAACATTCCTGTCATACCATCGATGCGCTTCGCGTGCCACTCTGGAAGCTCAGCACCATTCATGTTGTGCTCAAATACCAGTTGCCAGCGGTAAGGGTGTTTTTGCGCAAAGTCATGGTAGCAGTATGCCAGTTCAAAAAGTGCTTGATGAGCATCCTTACTGTTTTTGGTCGCGGTTACTGCTTCTTGTTGCAACTCATCCAATGTCTGTGCAACGGCATGTAAAAGCAGTAGGTTATAGTTGCCAAAGATATTAACGAGAGTACTTGGCACGTAACCTATCATATTAGCGATCTTGCGAAGGCTCAGGTCGTGGTAAGAGTTTTCGTCTAAAAAGTCTTTGACTGTGGTAAGAGTCAAATTGACTAACTCTTCTCTAGTGTGATCGTTTCTGCGCGCCATAATTTAAAACTACTTATTGAACAACGTTCAATATGATAGTCAGCTACTGATTGACCGTCAATAACGCAAACAAGTCAGAAACCTGTGGGTTGGCAATATTCTGATACATGTCTTCTATTACGGATTGTTTCATTGTTGAATCCGACGGAGTATGATGGACACATCTCATATTTAGCGTGCTACTGATATTAGATGCTCGTTCATTTCACTATCATGCAGCGCGATTAAGTACATATCGTCAATTTTAAGGATAACGATGAAACGTTTATTTTCGATTGTCGCCCTACTGATGTTTACTGTTGCTGTAACGCCTATCGCGGAAGCGAAAAAGTTCGGTGGTGGTAAGTCTTTCGGTAAGAGTTATAAAACAGCCCCTGCTCCTAAACAGCAGCAACAAAACACAAACACCATTGGTAAAGAACAAGGTGCTAAATCATCAAGCAAAAAAGGTTTGATGGGCGGCTTACTTGGTGGTCTTCTTGCTGGTGGTTTGTTAGCAGCATTCTTTGGTGGTGCATTCGAAGGTATCCAATTTATGGATATCCTAATCATCGGTTTGATTGCATTTGTTATCTTCAAATTGATGCGCGGCATGCTTGGCGCTAAACAGGGCAGTATGAATCAGCATCGTCAACAGCCAGCATTTGGCGGTAATGCTTCTAAGTTCGAGCAACCAAACATGCAGAATTTTGAGCAACAGCCAAATACAAACGCTGGTGGTTTTGGCGGTTTCGGTGCTCAAACTGACATCCCACATAACTACCCACCGGGTTTTGACCAAGCTGCATTTATCAATGGCTCTCGTGAGCACTACCGCATCTTGCAAGGCGCATGGAACCATAACCAACTTCACACGATTGAAGAGTATGTTTCACCAAGCCTATTTGAAGATTTGAAAGCAGAACGTGCGAAGCTAGATGGCGAGCAACACACCGATGTGATGTATGTAGATGCTGAAATCGTTCGCGCTGACTACGATGCAAGTAAAGCACAGCTTAGTCTGCAGTTCAGTGGTCGCTACCGTGATGCAGCAGAAGGCATTGAAGAAGATATCGAAGATATCTGGCACCTAGAGCGCGACCTAACGGTACCAAACGCACCTTGGTTGATTGTCGGTATTCAAGGTTAATCACCAGCAGCGTTCAATTTAGTCTTAGTAAAATCCCGCTTTCGAGCGGGATTTTTTATGTCTGGAAATCAGAAAATTGAAACCTATCGATATAATTTCGAGTGGTTAAAGTCGAGCAAATAGGATCCTTACAAAGGAAACGATGAGTCACACATAGGGAATGGTGAAGATAGAGCTAATGAGATGATCTATGGCTTGATTCCATTGGCCTAAAATAAACCAACTGACACTTTGATTCCCTCTCAAGCAGAGCTAGTTAAAAGTATCTAGGTGTCGTACTACTTAACGAAAGATCACTAAAAATCGCGCTATGAGTGAGACTAGATTTAGCCAGATAGTGGGGTAGTCATTGAAAATTGATAGGTATAGAACGAAAAAAGCCAGCTCAATGAGCTGGCTTTTTCAATATGGTGGAGGGGGACGGATTCGAACCATCGAAGGCAGTGCCGGCAGATTTACAGTCTGCTCCCTTTGGCCACTCGGGAACCCCTCCAGGGTGTTTTTCATACTACAAAGAGTATGCTTGAAAATTAGTTTCCCAACCTAGCTTCCAAGTTGTTCTCATGTTTAAAGGAAAAACATAAGAAAGAATATGGTGGAGGGGGACGGATTCGAACCATCGAAGGCAGTGCCGGCAGATTTACAGTCTGCTCCCTTTGGCCACTCGGGAACCCCTCCAGGGTATTTTCATACTACAAAGAGCATGCTTGAAAATTAGTTTCCCAACCTAGCTTCCAAGTTGTTCTTATGTTCAAAGGAAAAACATAAGAAAGAATATGGTGGAGGGGGACGGATTCGAACCATCGAAGGCAGTGCCGGCAGATTTACAGTCTGCTCCCTTTGGCCACTCGGGAACCCCTCCAGGGTGTTTTCATACTACAAAGAGCATGCTTGAAAATTAGTTTCCCAACCTAGCTTCCAAGTTGTTCTCATGTTCAAAGGAAAAACATAAGAAAGAATATGGTGGAGGGGGACGGATTCGAACCATCGAAGGCAGTGCCGGCAGATTTACAGTCTGCTCCCTTTGGCCACTCGGGAACCCCTCCAGGGTGTTTTTCATACTACAAAGAGCATGCTTGAAAATTAGTTTCCCAACCTAGCTTCCAAGTTGTTCTTATGTTCAAAGGAAAAACATAAGAAAGAATATGGTGGAGGGGGACGGATTCGAACCATCGAAGGCAGTGCCGGCAGATTTACAGTCTGCTCCCTTTGGCCACTCGGGAACCCCTCCAGGGTGTTTTCATACTACAAAGAGCATGCTTGAAAATTAGTTTCCCAACCTAGCTTCCAAGTTGTTCTCATGTTCAAAGGAAAAACATAAGAAAGAATATGGTGGAGGGGGACGGATTCGAACCATCGAAGGCAGTGCCGGCAGATTTACAGTCTGCTCCCTTTGGCCACTCGGGAACCCCTCCAGGGTATTTTTATACTTAAGAATGTTTTCCCAACACATCTCTCAAGTGCGGAGCGCATCATAGCAAACTCGCTCAAGCTGTAAAGCGTTTTTCTTACGTTTTTAAGTTGAATGCTGCCTTTTTGGGCAAAGATGGTAGAAAGTCAGCGTTTTGTATGTCGTTTATACAAAAGAGAAACTGACTTTTTACTTGAATTTACACTACTTGACGTTAGGCGTCGTATCAACTGATAAACTGTAATCAGTTTAATGACATAAGTTTATCTGTTTAGTAGTCAAAATTATGAGTATGAGAGCCACTTTATCCGTTCTAACGCTTTCTATTTTAATGGCATCACCTGCGGCTTTTGCTGCAAAACGTGGTCCATCGACGGTTACGGTCGTAACTGAGCAAGTAGAGACGCATCAAATCAACCAATCTCTATCATTGATTGGTAAGCTAGAAGCTGCCCAATCAGTGATTGTTGCTTCTGAAGTTGCTGGCAAGGTAAAAGATATCCCCGTAAAAGCCAATCAAAACGTTCAACAAGATCAGTTGCTCATTCTACTAAATGATGACAAAGCGCAAGCAGCATTAGTAGAAGCAAAAGCTTACCTAAAAGATGAACAGCGTAAGTTAAAAGAGTTTCAGCGTTTGGTGAAACGTAATGCCATTACTCAAACGGAAATTGATGCGCAAAAAGCAAGCGTAGAGATTGCGGAAGCGCGTCTAGATGCAGCAAAAGCTAACCTAGCGGATCTAAATATCAGTGCACCTTTTGCCGGTACGGTTGGTTTTATCGATTTTAGTCGAGGAAAAATGGTCAGTGCAGGCTCTGAGTTGCTGACGTTAGATGACTTGTCCGTAATGGAACTGGATCTGCAAGTACCTGAGCGTTACCTATCCATGTTATCTGTTGGTATGGAGGTTCACGCGACGACCAGCGCTTGGAGCGGTGTTGATTTTGTCGGTAAAGTTACAGGCATCGATACTCGTATCAGTGCAGAAACGTTGAACTTACGTATTCGTATCGAATTCGACAACCCAGAAAACCATCTGAAGCCAGGCATGCTTATGAATGCGTCTTTGGCATTCCCTGCGATTGAAGCACCAATTATCCCAGTTCAAGCGCTGGAATATTCCGGAACGAAGCGTTTTGTGTACGTTATTGATGAAGACAACAAAGCGAAGCGTCAAGAAGTGTTCTTGGGAGCACGTGTCGATAATGAAGTGGTGATTGAATCTGGTGTAGAGATTGGCGACAAGATCGTCGTGCAAGGTATTGTGAACATGCGCGATGGCGTCGAAGTGAAAGAAATCGTCGCACCAGGAAAAGCGAAAACTGCGAATGCAACCAGTGAGCAGGGCGCGCAAGACGAAGCGGCTAAGGAAGCAAATTAATGTTACTTTCTGACGTTTCCGTAAAACGCCCTGTTGCGGCGCTGGTATTAAGCATGCTGCTATGTGTATTCGGCTTTGTGTCGTTTACCAAACTTGCAGTGCGTGAAATGCCAGATATCGAAAGTCCAGTTGTATCGATCAGCACTCGTTATGAAGGCGCTTCTGCAACCATCATTGAAAGCCAAATTACTTCGGTACTGGAAGATCAACTTTCGGGCATCAGTGGAATTGATGAAATTAGCTCCACTACGCGTAACAGCATGTCGCGTATCACCATCACTTTTGAATTGGGTTATGACCTTAATACTGGCGTAAGTGATGTTCGTGATGCGGTAGCTCGAGCACAGCGTTCGTTGCCAGATGAAGCTGATGATCCTGTTGTTTACAAAAACAATGGTTCTGGTGAAGCTTCTCTCTATATTAACCTCAGCTCATCAGAGATGGACCGCACACAATTGACGGATTATGCCGAACGTGTGCTTATGGACCGTTTCAGTTTGATCTCGGGTGTTAGTTCTATCGATCTGTCTGGTGGTTTGTACAAAGTGATGTACGTGAAACTCAAACCAGATCTGATGGCAGGACGTTCGGTTACTGCCTCTGATATTACAGCAGCGCTTCGTAGTGAAAACTTAGAAAGTCCGGGTGGTGAAGTTCGAAACGATTCGACAGTGATGTCAGTGCGAACTGCCCGTACATACAACACGCCAGAAGATTTCCAATACCTTGTGGTGAAACGTGCAAGTGACAACACGCCTATTTACCTAAAAGACGTGGCTGATGTGTTCATCGGTGCAGAAAACGAAAACTCGACCTTTAAGAGTGATGGTGTCGTGAACATCAGTTTGGGGGTGGTGCCTCAATCAGATGCGAACCCTTTAGAAGTTGCGCAGGCTGTGCGTTCTGAAGTGGATAAAATCCAGAAGTTTTTGCCAGATGGGACTCGTCTAGCTATTGATTATGATGCCACTGTCTTTATCGAACGTTCGATCGATGAGGTCTACAGTACACTCTTTATTACGGGTGGTCTGGTAATTCTGGTTTTGTACATCTTTATCGGTCAGGCACGAGCAACGTTGATTCCTGCGGTGACGGTACCAGTGTCACTGATTTCATCATTCATCGCTGCCTACTATTTTGGTTTCTCTATTAACCTCATTACCTTGATGGCGTTGATCCTGTCTATTGGTCTGGTTGTGGACGATGCAATCGTAGTAGTAGAGAACATCTTCCACCATATTGAACGTGGTGAATCACCATTATTGGCGGCTTACAAAGGTACGCGTGAAGTAGGTTTTGCTGTTATCGCCACAACGTTAGTTCTTGTGATGGTATTCCTGCCGATCTCCTTTATGGATGGCATGGTCGGTTTGCTGTTTACTGAATTCTCAGTTTTGTTGGCAATGTCGGTGATCTTCTCGTCCTTAATTGCTTTGACGCTTACTCCTGTTTTAGGCAGTCAAATTCTAAAAGCGAACGTGAAACCAAACCGATTTAATCAAGCCGTTGATAAGCTGTTTGCGAAATTGGAAGCAGGTTATCGTACAGCGCTGCGCGGTGCGTTGAAAGTTCGTTGGGCTGCACCTTTGGTTATTATCGCGTGTATGGGTGGCAGTTACTTCTTGATGAATCAAGTGCCTGCACAGTTAACTCCGCAAGAGGACCGAGGCGTGATCTTTGCCTTTGTTCGTGGTGCAGATGCAACTTCCTATAACCGCATGTCAGCGAACATGGACATTGTAGAAGATCGCTTAATGCCGTTACTAGGGCAAGGATTCTTGAAATCGTTCAGTATCCAAACTCCAGCATTCGGTGGTCAAGCGGGTGACCAAACGGGTTTCGTTATCATGATTCTGGAAGACTGGAACGAACGTGATGTCACTGCTCAAGATGCGTTGAATCAAGTTCGCAAATCACTGGCAGGTATTCCTGACGTTCGTGTCTTCCCATTCATGCCGGGTTTCCGTGGTGGATCGAGCGAACCAGTGCAGTTTGTCTTGGGCGGATCGGACTACGATGAGCTATTAGTCTGGGCAGAAATGCTCAAGAACAAAGCTGAAGAATCACCAATGATGGAAGGCGCTGAAATCGATTATTCAGAGAAAACGCCAGAGCTATTGGTGTCTGTCGACAAACGCCGCGCGGCTGAACTTGGCGTAAGTGTTCAAGACATTTCTGAAACTCTGGAAATCATGCTTGGTGGTAAAAGTGAAACGACTTATGTTGACCGTGGTGAAGAATATGATGTTTACCTTCGAGGTGATGAAAATAGCTTCAATAACGCGGCTGACTTAAGCCAGATTTACTTGCGCACTACCAGCGGTGAGCTAGTGACTTTAGATACGGTGACTAAGGTAGAAGAAGTGGCTGCATCGATTCGTTTGTCTCACTATAACAAACAGAAATCCATCACCATTACTGCCAATTTATCAGAAGGCTACACTTTAGGTGAGGCGCTTGACTTCTTAGACCAAGAAGCGATTGATAACCTGCCGGGTGATATTTCAGTGAGCTATTCTGGTGAGTCAAAGGACTTCAAAGAGAACCAAGCCAGTGTTGCAGTTGTATTTGCCTTGGCATTGTTAGTTGCATATCTCGTATTGGCGGCGCAGTTCGAAAGCTTCGTCAACCCTCTAGTGGTAATGTTCACTGTGCCGATGGGGGTCTTTGGTGGCTTCCTTGGTTTGGTAGTGATGAGCCAAGGGATGAACATCTACAGTCAGATCGGCATGATCATGTTGATCGGTATGGTAACTAAGAACGGTATCTTGATCGTTGAGTTTGCTAATCAGTTACGTGACCGTGGCATTGAATTTGAAAAAGCGATTACTGATGCGGCAGCTCGTCGTCTACGTCCGATCATGATGACTGCATTCACAACACTTGCCGGTGCGATTCCTTTGATCATGTCGACAGGCGCGGGTTATGAAAGCCGTGTGGCTGTCGGTACGGTTATCTTCTTCGGTATGGGCTTTGCGACATTAGTGACACTGTTTGTTATCCCTGCGATGTACCGATTGATCTCTGCGAAGACACGTTCACCTGGTCATGTAGAGGCTGAGTTGAACAAAGCGCTAAGCCACGACACAAAAGGACGTATTGCTCATCCATAAGGTGTTACCGCTAAGACGTTGAATATAAAAGCCGAACAATTTTCGTTCGGTTTTTTTATATTTTTCGCTTGGCTATTTATAGATCTAATGATAATTATTGGTTATTATTTCGCCACTTCTTCGAGGGGCACAGGACTCGCTCATCATGTTTGACCGAATGATGGGTCTTGGCAGGCAATGTATCTGAGGATTAATACTTTGGCTGGCGTTACTATTGAGGTGTTCCCTTGAAAAAATTCCGTGGCAGTTACATGGTTGAGATGGTTTTAGTTGCTGGTGCAATGGCGCTATTAGCGACAACTGCGTTACCGCAGTTAACAGGCGCGATTCAAGATCGCCAAGAAAACATTTTGACCTCATTGGATGCGGGTCAAGGCAGTAGTCATGTGAAGCAAGACACCGCTGGTCAGTTTTCTGAACAATAAGTTGCTTAGTGACTCCGTGCAATAAATTCAAAAAAGCCGAGGTAATGACCTCGGTTTTTTTGTCTTCAATTCTGAACGTAATATAAGCTTGGGAAAGTCTGATTAAAAGCGTTTACCTAAGCTTACTTGGACACCTTCATAGCTGTCATAAAAGTTATCAAAGCCCATATCTGCCACATTGTAGATGTACTCAGCACGAAGCCAAATATCTTTACTCATGTCCCAGTGAATACCTGCACCAACGTTGAATAGCGCGCCAGAGTCATCGGTGACTTTTTGAACATCAGGAATGTACATTTCTGCTTGAGTACCCAATGCGGTCACGCGACCAAATAGTGACAATGGTGTATCACCCAAGTTATCGCTTGTTAGTACGGCTGACATACCTGCTTGGTAGTAATGAAGGTCTAAATCTGTCTTAAGAGAATCATTCTTAAGTTCATTTTGTGAATAACGCAACACACCCTCAAACGCAAGGTATTGGTTTACGTTGTAGCCCCAGCCAATTGTAATATGAGGTGTTGACCAACCACTGTCTCGATCAGAACCAAACTCCGGCGTGTCGAAGCCCACATTACCAGTTCCAAGGTACAAATAAGATTGGTGAGTTTGTTCTTGAGTAGCGAAAGTTGGCAGACTCATGGTCAATGCAGATAATAATAGGATGGCGTTTTTCATAACTTGGCGATAACCTTTGTGAAAGACCGTTTTTAGAATTAGTATTAATTTAATCAATAAGATAACTGGCGGTTATCATATCAGTCTTTTGGGTGAGTGCGTGATTTTACAAGGAAATTTGTTGTAATGACGCAGATTTTAGACTCAGCACGCTCACTCATTTCTATGCTATGAACTGCGAGATAAATAAAAGGAAAGTAAAGTGGCTGAATTCAAGTACAAAAATCTAACCCAAGAAGAGCAAGACAAGCTTGATGCAGCGACATTTCGTCGCCTGTTGGCTCACTTGGATGAAAATAAAGACGTGCAAAACATTGATCTCATGATCCTTGCTGGTTTCTGCCGCAATTGCTTTAGCAAATGGTATAAAGCAGAAGCTGAAGAACTAGGTGCGGATATCGATATCGATGATGCTCGTGAGCGTGTCTATGGCATGACTTACGATGAATGGAAACAGAACCACCAACCTAAAGCAACGCCAGAGCAATTGGCTGCATTTGAAGCACGCCAGAAGAAGTGATTTTTCTGTATTAAGCAGATAAAAAAATAGCCCGCTGATTGAGCGGGCTATTTCTTTATTTGGCGTCTGAGTTTTACTCAGTGATTGGACCGCAACATGCTGGTTCAACGCAACCTTTTGACTGAATAATTTCAAGCTGTGCTAGGTAAGGTTGAATGTCACCGATGTTTTCTTTTACCCAATCCGTGTTGTAGTAAGTGTCTAGGTAACGTTCACCAGAGTCACACAGAAGCGTTACGATAGAGCCAGTCTCACCCCGTTGTTTCATCTCACATGCAAGCTGAAGAACACCATATAGGTTGGTGCCTGTCGACGCGCCAACTTTACGACCAATTAAGCCAGACAGCCAATGTGCTGTTGCTACGCTTGCTGCATCAGGAATTTTGCGCATTTCGTCTACCACACCTGCGATAAAGCTAGGCTCTACTCGTGGACGACCGATACCTTCAATCTTGCTGCCGTTTTCGCCTTTAATCTCTGCGTTGCCAGACTGGAAGTAGTCATAGAATACCGAGTTATCTGGATCAACCACACACAGTTTTGTGTCGTATTTTTGGTAACGAATAAAGCGACCAATGGTTGCCGACGTACCACCTGTACCTGGGCTCATTACAACCCAACTTGGGATTGGATGATCTTCCAACTCCATTTGGCTAAAAATAGAGTTCGCAATATTGTTATTACCACGCCAGTCAGTTGCGCGCTCAGCGTAAGTAAATTGGTCCATGTAGTGACCGTTTAGCTCTTTCGCTAGTCGACGAGACTCATCGTAAATTTGGTCTGAACGGTCAACAAGGTGCGCTTTGCCGCCGTAGAATTCGATTTGTTCAATTTTCTTGCGTGCCGTCGTTTTTGGCATCACCGCAATAAATGGTAAGCCAAGAAGACGAGCGAAGTACGCTTCAGAAACCGCTGTACTGCCTGATGATGCTTCGATCACCGTGGTTTCTGGACCAACCCAACCATTACAAATCGCGTAAAGGAACAGCGAGCGTGCCAAGCGGTGCTTTAGTGAGCCTGTCGGGTGGGTGCTTTCATCTTTTAAGTAGATATCGATGCCTTCCAAAGAAGGTAGATCTAACTTGAATAAGTGGGTATCTGCTGAGCGTTGAAAGTCTGCTTCGATTTTGCGTACAGCATTGTTGATCCAGTTGTGGTCAGTACACATAACATGACTCCTCGAAATTCTGTAGGGTAGTTGTTTTTGTCTATAGGGATAATCTACCTATAACTGCAGAGAAAAACTTTGCTATTATTGTTCTGTTATTTATCAAAAGTAGAAAAATTTTCTACATTAAAGGGTTTTTATAGTAATGGGCTTAGATAAAATCGATAAGCAGTTGCTTTCTTTCCTCCAAAATGATGGAACCTTGTCATTAAATGACTTAGCTGAGCGAGTTAATCTGACGACCACGCCTTGCTGGAAGCGTTTAAAAAAGCTAGAAGATGAAGGCTATATTGAAAAGCGTGTCGCGCTACTGAGTGCGGAGAAGTTAGATTTATCCTTCATTGCGTTTGTGCAGCTCAAAACCAGTGATCACTCAGAAGGGTGGTATAACCATTTTGTGACGACCGTAAGTGATTTCCCTGAAGTGATGGAGTTCTATCGCATGGCAGGAGAATACGACTATATGATGAAAGTGGTCGTCAAAGACATGAAGTGTTTTGATGAGTTCTATAAACGATTGGTGAACAGTGTAAAAGGTTTATCCAACGTAACATCAACCTTTGCTATGGAACCGATAAAGTACACTACTGAGCTACCAATTTATGGCGTTTAATTTCTCTTTCACATCTCCGTGAGTGCCTTTTTAGGCCTCACGTCTTTTACCTCTCACAATTATTAGCACCTCAAAGTGTGATTTGGTGCTTATATTTTAACCTGTTGAAAACCCAATATTTATTATCACTAATTTAATAACTTAATGTAAGGTAAACGTTTGCTTGCCTTCTCTTTTTGCAAGTTTTCGAAAATTGTAGGCAATTTATGGATTTTGTGAATGTATTTCGGGGTTGATAGGTATGAAATTAATCCCAAATGGGGGTGGTGATGAATAAAACATCGTATTATTATCGCGCCACATTCCTGATGTAAGAAATTATTACAAAAAATGAAAAGATATTATTTTCTCTTGTTTTTCGCTGCTGTTATTGCAGGTTGCGGTGGTGGGGGCGGTGATTCCAAACCCGATAATTCAAACTCTTCAACTCAAACGACCAAGCAAAGCCGTGCTCAGTTAAAGGTAGAAGACACAAAGCTTGCCTTTGATGGCGTTGGTCACGTTCTTAATACAACGATGAGCAATGTGCAGGGCACGATCACATACCAAATTCTCTCTTCAACACCTTCTAATGTGGTCCAAATTGATGAATCTGGGCAATTGCAAATTCTGCGCCCTGGCATCGCGAAGGTAAAAGCGACGGATAACAGCTCGATTTATGAGTCTTCTGAGGCAGAGTTCACTGTGACAGTGAGCAAAGGCACTAACCCCGATTTAGTGGTCAACGAACTCAATTTGAACGCATTGAATAAAGACGGTGAGTTATTGGTTGTTCGTGGGCAGCGAGGCCAAATAAGCTTTGAAGTGGTTGATGGTGATGAGCACTTGGTTCGCGTAAACCAAAATGGTCGCGTGTATGCTATTGGAGCGCAAGGTCAGGCGCGAATCCGTATTCACGATACGGGAGATGATTATTACCAAGCGCGTGATATTTATGCCAATGTCCATGTTTTCCAAGTTGGTGCTGAACAATTACAGTTTGCGCCTCTAAGCCCTGTTTATAGGGACGGTTTAACACTAGAACCAGTTCGACTGGATGACGTCGAAACTGAGAGTCTTACGTTTAAGCTTGCTGACAGTAACGTCCAATCCGATGTTGTTGAAATTCTTGATAAGAACACCGGTTTACTGTTGATTCATAACGCAGGGCAGGTCGAAATAGAGGCGACGGCAACATACAGCCAAGGTTTTGTTCAGCAGCAACAAACAGCCCGTTTTGTGGTGAACGTTGCCAAAGGTAAGCGTCAGCCGCTCAACTCTATCAATATCGCTGCAAACTACAGTGCTAACCAATCGCTGTATCCTCTCGTTAGCAATGCAAAGGGCGACTACTATTTTGATGTGGCTGAAGGGCAAGATGTTGTTCGTGTATCTCCAAATGGAGACGCTCTGATCATACGAGGTGTCGGTCAAGCAAAAATCGACATTATTGAGCGAGAAATACGTAATTTTCCTAATACGCAAACTCAAATCACGGTTGATATTGCTCCAGCACCGCACCCAGACATGGAAGATGTTGCAATTGCTCTCACTTATCAAGATGAGTTAACAGTTCCACTGCAGTTTGCTGGTCAGAAAGGCAAACTCAGTTTAGTTGATTCTATTCCTGAAGGGCTGCAAATTGCTGCCGGTAAAATCTATGTAAATAGAGCAGGCAGCTACACGCTACGCTTTGAAGATGATGGTGGTGAGTATTATCAATCGACTCAGTTTGATGTCGTTCTTAATGTCGCCAAGGCTCAAGGCTCAGCAATGCCTGTGAAAGACTATGAGGTTGTATACAGCACAAATCATCAGTTCCAGTTATTACGTGATTTTGAGTTGCTCGCTTCTGGCGATGGAATTGAAGTTCTCGATAATACCCAGCCGAGTGTTGCTGATGCCATCGCGAATGGTCTGGTTCACGTGTATAAAGCGGGTGTGACAACCTTAACGTTACGTCGTAAAGAGAGTCAGAACTATACCGCGGGACCAGAGCAAACGGTAACCTTCACCATATTGAGTGCACCGAGTCGAATCCAGATTAGCTCTGATGTCGAAGTTAATTGGAACGCGCTTAAACCATCGGTAGCCAAACCGACAATTTCAGGAGTGGTTGGTCAGGTCAGCTATGCGTTTGCTGAAGGTTCAGAAACCGATGTGGTTTCATTAGACCCTAACTCAGGTGAAATGCGAATTCTGAATGCTGGCAGCACAAGAATTGTCGTGTCTGATGTGGGCAATGAGCAATACTCCGCTGGACAAGCAAGCTTTGCTGTTACCGTTAAACCGATTGAGAGCCGTGCGACTATTACCTATCCACAAGCGACATATGGTTCTGGTGACAAGTTAAAACCTAATTTAAACGGTGATGGTGTCAAAGCTGAATATCGCTTGATCAACCAATCAGATCCGTCTGTAAAAATGGCTTCAAACAATGGCGAGTTAACGATACTGCATGCTGGAGATTACACGGTTGAAGCCACGCTGACAGGACGTAACTACCTAACTAAAAAGGTCAGCTATCAGGGGAAAATAGGCAAAGCCGATCACCCTGGTTTATCTGTACTTCGCCAAGAGGTAGAGTTTGAACCCTTCAAAGAAGTGGTGCTAGATTTTGGTCGAGCAATTGGCGAGCGCAGTTACGTACTACACAACACCAGACGCGAAAATATAGCGTCACTAGATCCTTCACGCGGTGTTATCACCTTAAAAGGTTATGATTCTAGTAGCGCTGTGCAAATTAATATTGCTGAGAAAGAAACCCGCGATTACAAAGAGATGAGTGACACTCCGGTAACAGTAGCACTCAACCTCTCTGCTTCTGGTGTGGCGGATAAGTACACACATTTAACAGGTGGTCAAACGGTCGTTGGTAGTGAATTGAATGCACAACAATTCGCTAATTTAAAAGAAAGTGAATTTGGTATTATGGGAGCGAGCTTCTTACGAGAGCCTACAGATACTGAATTGGTTGAGAATGGCGAAGGTAAAGTTGCCCTGTTGCTGATGAGGCCAACAGATAATGATGACCCAATGGCAGTGCGAGCTGTGTGGATGCATATTGCTCGTTTTGATGGCTGTCGTGCTGCATTATTGGATCCTAATGATCCTCGCCCATTTTTAGCGATCGACTATTCAGCGGAAGGTTATTGTAAAACCGGTGCAACCTTTCGTATGACTCGTTATTTGGTTATTGATGACAGCAAGCTTGAAAAAGGAACCAAATACGAGATAGTCAGCCCATTGATTCAGTACCGACGTGGACATCGCGAGTTTCTGGCCACTAAGAAAGGGGGGCAATACGCGGAACCAGGTGTGATTTATCATAAAGGTGAGTACGGTCCTCCAGACAGCTTGTACGAGTGGTCTGTTGTTACTTTTGAATATCAAAAAAACTAACTGACATAAAAAGGAGTGCATAAGCACTCCTTTTTTAGTCCCAATTTGTGAGAAGAGCTATTTGGTAAAGCGCATCACACCTTCTTGAACTGCCGTTGCAACAAGATGACCTTGTTGGTTGTAGATTTCCCCACGAACTAGACCGCGAGTGTTACTGGCGGTTGGACTTTCAATAACATACAGCAACCACTCATCCATCTTAAACGGGCGGTGGAACCAGATAGAGTGATCGATGGTTGCCACTTGGAAGTTCGGAGTCATCAATGACACTTCGTGTGGATGAAGTGCCGTTGTTAGGAAGCCCCAATCCGACGCGTAAGCTAGGAGATATTGGTGAATCAGTTGGTTCTCTGGCATTTCTCCATTGGCGCGAATCCATAGGTACTGTTTCGCTTCAGTTTTCTTAGGTTTCAATGGGTTTACGATGTTGACTGGGCGAGTCTCGATAGGTTTTTCGCCACAGAATGTTTTGCGTAAACGCTCGGGTAAGAACTCTGCAATATGGCTGGCAAGCTCAGTTTCCGAAGGAAAATTCTCCGGTCCAGGAATATCTGGCATGGTGTTTTGATGATCAAAACCAGGAGCATCGCCATGATAAGACGCCGTTAGATAGAAAATAGGACGACCATTTTGAATCGCTTTGACTCGACGAGTACTAAAGCTGCGCCCGTCACGTAGGTTCTCTACGTCATAGATGATTGGTTTCTCTGGATCGCCAGGATAGAGGAAATAACTGTGAAACGAGTGCACTGTGCGTGCGTCCTCTACAGTGTAACGTGCAGCAGATAATGCCTGTCCAATAACCTGGCCACCGTAAACTTGAGGTAAACCTAGGTTCTCGCTTTGACCACGGAACAAGCCTTCTTCTAGTTTTTCGAGTTGTAGTAGGCTGAGCAATTCTCTTAGTGGTTTACTCATGATGTCTCCTCACCTTGTTTTTATTGCTGCTTCAATTATGAAACAAAATCAACTGTTTGATAATTTCTAACTTAGTCAAACTATTGTCAAATAGATAAGCGTACAGCAGACAGTTTAATAATCTCCCTCTATACTTAGCGCGAATTGATACACCCGTTGAGGAAACTATGAAAAAAACACTACTACTTGTTACTTCTTTACTATTCGGTGCTGCACTAGTGGGTTGCCAAACTTCTCAAACAACAGAAATGGAATCAGCTGAGGCGTCTATGAAGACAATTACAGGTACAGTGGCTTACCGTGAGCGTATTGCACTGCCTCCGCACGCAGTCGTTACGGTTGCGCTAGAAGATGTTTCTCTTGCGGATGCCCCAGCTAAAGTACTAGCGAAACAAACATTCGAGACAGAGGGTAAACAAGTACCTTTGGCATTTGAACTGAGCTACAACAGCAACGATATCAAACCAAACCACCGTTACAGCCTACGTGCTCGTATCGAAGTGGATGGTAAATTGCGCTTTATCAATGACACAAGCATTCCTGTCATTACAGATACAGAACAAACGCACCAAGCAAACATTCGTCTTGTTGGTACTCGTTAATCGTTAGCCCAACTGATTGTTAAAATGGCAGCCATTAAGGCTGCCATTTGTATTTTCTGAGCGAGACTTTTCCAATCTCAGACACTTCAATTCCCTCAGCTTCAAGCTTTTGCTTTTGTCTTTCCAGATCGCGACCTTTCAACGAAATCTTCCCCTGACTATTTATGACACGAAACCATGGCAGTTTACTGCCTTCGGGTAGATTACCTAACGCTTTACCAACATGCCTTGCGTAGCCCGGATAGCCAGCCATTTTGGCAATTTCACCATAAGTAGAAACACGTCCGGTGGGAATTTGGTGAATTACAGCAAAGATTTGCATTAAAAATTGGTCCATACTGAAAGTGTCCATTGTTGTTTACCAAGGAATGGTAATACACAAGACTTGTACTTCGCTATCAGTTCTTGCTCCTTAACATCATTTGTCGCTCATCTCTCTTCACCGCCTTTTATTGTTTCTTTTGTGAGCTGCAAGTGATCTCTCAGAGTAAGTTGGAAATACAAAAACAAGCTTATGCTTAGTTTACATATAGACCCGCTCAACGACTTTTAATGCCCAGTTTGACATGCCGTTGAGTTACCAAGTTGGTTGGGGAAGCCAGGAGGCGCTATGATTTTTTCGACACTTCAATTTCTTATTACGACTCTTCTTGCCGTGGTGTGTGCTCGTGCCATCAGTTTGAGCGAAGGAGAGATCCCCGTTCTCGCCTTAATGATTCCCGCACTGTGGATATTGCCACAAGGAGGAATTGCCGGTTTGATTCTGCTCGGTGCCATGACCGTTTATGGTGTCACTCTGTCGATGCAGCCGATTGCATTGTCAGTGGGCGTTTTGATCCTATTCCCACTATTAATGGTCGTGTTCTCACGTCGTAGTTCACTAGGCGTATTGCTTACCGCGGGTCTGATTGTATTGACCTTACAAGTAGGCATTATGGTGACACAACAAGCCGGGAAGCTTGATGGCTCTGCGTGGTTGACAGTGGTACAAACCTTATCAGTGATAGTCATGTGGTGGGCAGCAAATCATTGGAAACCTTCAGAAAAACACAGTTGGTGGTCATTGCTGTTGTTGCTGCCACTGTGGTTAGCTGATTTGCCTTATGCTGTGCTTGTCGCACTAAGTATTACGGGAATTCTGGCTTCTATGGAGGCGTTAACTAAGATTCGAAATTCGATGCGTTGGGGTAAGTTGCTCTGCTGGACTTTGCCGACCGTAGGGTTCGCTGCATTAGTCGTTAGCCCAAACATTGAAGTACCAAACCCTGTCTTTGTTGTTTGGATTTGTTTGCTCGGAACGGCTTGGATGACGGACTACATCTTACGTAGTAGCGATGAGCAGGCAGAGTTATGAAATAGTTGTAGTCGCTCTGGGTAAATAGTGACCCGTGCGGCAGACTCTTGATTTGTTTATGAAATAATAGGCCGAATGTTATATGTTCGGCCTTTCATATTTATTGTGCATTTAATAATGAAAATTCAATCCTACCTTCAATATGTATGAAGGGTCCTTTTAGAAACGTTTGTCATGGTTAAAGTAGTTCAAAGGCTGTTGGTTTTTGCTTGCTTTCTATTGAGTTTGAGCCTCAAAGCAGAACCGGAACAAGCCCCTAATTATAAGGTAGCGACAGAGGCGGATGATGTCGTTACTCGCGTGTTATTTGACGCAGTAGCAGAACATTTTGGTGTTTCGATCCAGTACGTGAATTACTCGAGTTTCGACGCTATTTTGGATTCTGTTGCGAACGGTGAGAGCGACTTTGCTGCGAATATCACCTACACCTCAGAACGTGCACTGAAGTTCAGTTATTCACGTCCAACTAACATTGAATATACTTATCTGTATGGTTTGAATGACGCGACCTTAGGTGAAGCGAGTGTTGTTGGGGTACCAAAAGACACCATCTATGCAGAGCTTATTCAACAAAACTACCCTGAGTTGCTTCAAGTTCCTTATCAAGGGCATGAAGAAGCGGTGGCACTGCTGCGTTCTGGTCAAGTTGATGGGGTAGTAGATGCTATCAATCAACTCAAACCTATGTTGCTAGAAGGCTTTGATGCCAAACTTCTTAATGACCAAATCTCCATCAAGCCTGTTTCTATTGTTAGCCAGAAAGGATCACATCTTGATGAGTTGTCGACGTTTGCCAATTTTATTCACGATGAATCGGTACAAAAGCATTTACGCGAACAAGTTGCGCTATATCAGTTTGAACTTCGACAGACAGCATTGCGTGAATCTATCAAACGACTGCCAATCGATTTAGAGCAGCCTCTTACTATCAAGTTTGAATCTATCTTTCCTTACGTGGTTTATAAAGAGGACGGTTCTATCGAAGGGATGACAGCAGACGTCGTAATGAAAAGCTGTAAAATTTTGGCTTTGAATTGTGTGGTTATCAGTAAGCCTGATGAAAGTTGGGAGTCCATGTACGCCCAATTTATCCAAGGTGAATTCGATTTATTAGCGCCACTGACCATCAGTCGAGAACGACGTGCTTTCAGTTACTTCCCTCAACCTCATTACCAACCAACGTCGGTTATGGTGAAACGCTTGGGCTACAAGCCCAACGTATATTCCCATGTTTCTCAGCTTATTTCTGAACGTATTGGTGTGGTAAAAGATGACTTTTTTGATCAAATGCTTACCCAAATGCTGCCATTAAAAGAACTCAAGCGATTTGATTCTCAGCAAGCAACATTAGATGCCTTGTTAGCCAGAGAGATTGATTACATTGCGATGGACACCGCTATGCTGAATCATTTCTTACGTTTGAGTGAGTTAATTCCAATTGAACAAGACGATGCGATTGGTGAGTTTTACGAATCGGAATTGTCGATAGGGTTAACAACCAATCAGCGTGGTGAAATTCTCGCCCCATACTTTAGTCGAGCAATCTCCATGCTAGATTTGGAGAAAATTGTTGCTCAGTATGACTTAAGACCAGATTGGCGAACCGCCTTAGAATATGAAGTTCGTTTGGCGACGCAGACTCAAGCTGTGTTTGTTTTTGTGCTGGTGTTTGCGGTTGGTGTCAGCTTGTACCTATACCGTCAATCAAACACTGACAACTTGACTGGATTGAGAAATCGACGCTCGTTACAACTTAAGTACCGACAGGGTGTACCAAAGGATCTTGCGGTCTTGTATCTCGATATTAACCACTTCAAGCAAATCAACGATACGTTTGGACATCGAGCAGGGGATAAAGTGTTGCAATTGCTGTCGCTCAAAATACATCGTGTGTGGGCGGGTAGAAGTTATCGGATTGGTGGTGATGAGTTTATTTTGCTTGGCTATCCTACTGAGGTTCAGTTAAGTCGAGCGGTTGAAGAACTGAGTTCACTGGATGTCAAAGACGAACAATCTGATGGTTTGAATGTGGTAACCATTTCTGTGGGTGTTTCCGCCAAGCGAGAGCGAAGCGTTAGTCTTGAGCAAGCGCTGCATTTAGCAGATGAAGATATGTACTCGAGCAAACAAGCTTCCCGGAATTGCAATGAAGCAAACCCTTGTATGGTTTAGCTTTAATAGACTGAATTGACCGAGTTTTGTCCAAACGGAAGTGAAAAGGACAAATTCGTCGCTTTAGCCCTTGCAATCCGAGAGGCGATGCTGAATAATCCTCACATCATTTGAGACAAGCTCTCAAAGCAAGAATTATGGGGCTCTGGTCCTCTCGCAACAATAGCTCGTGAACTCGGTCAGGTCCGGAAGGAAGCAGCCGCAGCGTGTGACTTGTGTGCCGGGATGTGGCTGGGGTCCCACCCTTTAAAAGCCTCGCTTATACAGCGGGGCTTTTTCGTTTTCATCTTCTGCACTTTAGAGCCATTCAATACCCTGATTTCTGTACCTATACCCAAGTGACACGCTCCCGAAGGGCGAGTTGCCTTGGTTCGCATGCTTCGTTAACAATTTTCGATTTAGAACCATTAGATCTTCAAATTGTTGCCTCGCCTTCAAACCAAGTCATTCTCGCTGAACCAAGCATCTCGAGGTTATTTGGGTATACATGGGCGAGCTTCATTCTATGGTAAGGAATCTAAAGTCGCACTTTTCCCCGCGTTATTCATTTTTCCCAGAATATGCTCAGAAAATAAATATTCATTACCGATGAATGCAAGGCTTTATATTCTTACAGTGCTCGCATCATTATTTTCTGTTAGCAATTCTTTTATCTTCTCGTTCCTGTTTATTCGAATGGTTTGTCTGCTTGTTAGATTTGTTAGCAATCTTTAAGAAAATTAATCTGTAGAAAAATTACACTTTTCGGGAAATATGAAGTGTATTTTCCGTCTATTCGGGGTCTTATTCATGATCTTTTACACTTGTTTTATTTTTTGTATGACAAAATAAAATTGAGATTGATTGGGGTCAAAGATTCGTCCGCATTCGCCTTTTTCGGGGCTGAAAGTTAATTACAAGTATTCATTGGTTCGGGTAGGTTATTTTTACTCGCTGACATAACACTGAATAGATTCTTGATAAATATTCAAAATGAAAATAAACGGTGCAAAGGTGACGAGCGAGGTGATTTAACTCAATTCTATTCAGCGAATGCTTTTTATCAGTTTGAAATTGTACTGATGTCGCTTGAATGCTTTTTGGAGACCCCCATGACTAAAAAGTGGTTTACTGAGTCGGTTGAAGAAACACTGACTCAATTTAATGTATCAACTGAGCAAGGTCTGACTTCGGAAGAAGTAGAACAGCGTCAGGCTGAACACGGCAAAAATGAGCTACAAGAGCAAGAAGGCAAATCTGCGCTTGAGCTATTTCTACACCAATTTAAGAACCCATTGATCTTCATTCTGGGTATTGGTGCGATTGTTTCCTTCTTCACTGGTCACCTAGTTGATGCGATTGCCATCACTGTGATCATCTTCATCAATGCCATCATTGCATTTTGGCAAGAGTTTAAAGCTCAGAAGGGCATGGAAGCACTGCAAGAAATGGCAGCCCCAACCGCACAAGTTCGTCGCAATGGAGAATGGGTTGATGTCTTGGCGCGTGACATTGTGCCAGGCGATATCCTAAAGATTAATACGGGTGACATCCTCGCAGCGGACGTGCGTATCATCGAAGCGAACCGTCTCGCAGTAGATGAGGCTGCGCTTACTGGTGAGTCTGAGCCGGTTGATAAAATCGTCAAGGTGATTGAAGACGAAACCGTTGGTCTTGGTGATCAGCGTAATATGGGCTTTATGACCACGATTGTGACGACAGGTACAGGCTTAGGTGTAGTAGTCAGCACAGGCATGAAGACGGAAGTCGGTCATATTGCGGATATGATGGCAAACACCGAAGAAACCAAAACACCAATGCAAGAACGTATGGATACCATTGCGAAGACCTTGATGGTTGCGGCTTTGGGTGTGGTTGCTGTGGTTTGTGGTATCGGTCTTTACCATGGTATGCCTTGGCTCGAAATCCTCAACACGGGTATTTCTCTATCGGTAGCAGCAATTCCAGAAGGTCTACCAACGGTTATTTCAATTGTGTTGACCATGGGCTCAACACGTATGGTGAAGAACAACGCATTGGCGAAGCAGCTTTCTGCGATTGAAACGCTCGGTTCAACCACGGTTATCTGTTCGGATAAAACCGGTACGCTGACACAAAACCAAATGCAGGTAATGAAAGCGTACGATGCAAGTGGTCGTTACTGGGAAGTGTCGGGCAAAGGCTTTAGCCCTGAGGGGGAATTCAAACCTCTAGGTCATACGGTTGATGCAAAGCAAAGCCCAGAAATGATGAAAGGCTTGGTAGTTGCGACCCTGTGTAATGATGCGGAATACATCAAAGATGGTGATAATTCGTCAGTGCGTGGTAACCCAACCGAGGGTGCACTGATTGTTGCCGCGGCAAAAGCGGGTCTGGAACAATCAGACATGCTATCAACAGGCGGTTACTCTATCGTCGAGAAGTTCCCATTCGACTCTGCACGTAAGATGGCGTCAGTGATTGTTAAAGGACCTGATGGTAAGCACTTCCTTGCTATCAAAGGTGCGCCAGATGTGGTGCTGCGTAATGCCTCTGGTTTTATGGTTGATGGTGGTGAGCTACCAACAGCTCCAACCATGTCGACAGGTAGCCTTGCGTTAGCGGCAAGTCCAGCAGAAGAGGTCATCGCGAATTATGAAGCGGCAATTCAGGACTTCGCAGAGCAAGTGCTTCGTACTTTGGCGGTGGGTTACAAAGAGCTGACAGAGGATGACCTAAAGCGTGATCCTGCTGAGCTAGAGAAAGATGTGACCGTGCTTGGTTTGTATGGAATCATGGACCCACCGCGTCCAGAGGTTCGAGATGCAGTAGAGAGTTGTTACAACGCTGGCGTTCGCACGGTAATGATCACGGGTGACCATGCACTCACTGCAGCGGCAATTGCACGCGAAATCGGCATTATCCGCAGTGAAAAAGACTTGGTTATAACGGGAGCACAACTGGATGAAATGGACGATGAGGCATTGCGTAAGATTTGCCCGGAAGTGGCAGTCTTTGCCCGCGTGACGCCAGAACACAAGCTGCGTATTGTTCAAGCTCAGCAACACAATAATGAAGTGGCAGCGATGACGGGTGATGGCGTTAATGACGCACCTGCCCTTCGTCGAGCTGACATTGGTGTTGCGATGGGTATTACCGGTACTTCGGTGGCCAAAGATTCAGGTGATTTGATCCTTCTGGATGACAACTTCAGTACGATCGTGAAAGCCGTGCGCCAAGGACGTCAGATCTTCGATAACTTGCGTAAGTTCATTCGCCAAGCACTGACAGCGAACGTGGGTGAAGTGTCGGTTATCTTATTTGCTTTCTTGATGATGGGACCTGAGGCGATTCTACCACTCACGCCATTGATGATTCTTTGGATTAACCTAGTCTCTGACGGCTTGCCTGCTTTGGCGTTGGGTGTTGAGCCAGAAGAGAAAGACTTGATGGAACGTAAGCCGCGCAAGCGTAACGAAAGTTTCTTCAGCGACCATCTCGGTACACGTATTGTGACGCGTGGTTTAGCATTAGGCGGAATGAGCTATTTGGCGTTCAACTGGGCATTGAGTAGCGGTCAAAGCGCTCAATATGCACAGACAATGGCATTCGCAATGTTGATTTTTGCCCAGTTATGGCACTTGTTTGATTCGCGTACGTTTAACTCGCTATATCGTAAGAACCCACTCACCAATAAATACCTACTGGGGGCAGTCGCAGTATCAGCAATGCTGTCTCTTGGCGTTATTTACACGAGTCTTGGTCAGCTTATCTTTAATACAGAGGCGCTGAGTGCTGGTCACCTATTTGGTGTGATATTAGTGTCTTCACTGCCGACGTTCATTTTGTCTGGTATCAAAGAGATGACGAAAACCAAAGTCGTTTAAGGATAGTGATGTCGATTCTTGCAGCATAGGGAAGCGACAGAGACCTAAAGCCCGCCGAGAGTGATAGCTTGGCGGGCTTTTCTTTTCTCTCAAGCAAGGCATCTCTTTAGCTGTGCGAAGGTTTACTCTATAATCCTCTCCGTTTTCATCTGGTACTTCACCAACTTTCATCTGGGATATTTTCATGATTTCAAAAAACCAACTAAAACTGCTGCGTGCTTTAGGTCAAAAGAAGCAGCGTAAAGCGCACGGCTTATTTCTGGTTCAAGGTGAAAAGAACGTACTGGAATTGGCGAACAGCTCGCTCACGGTAAAGCAGATTTTTGCGACGGTCGAGTTTCTGGATGAGCATCGTCAAGAACTCAACAGTTTCGAATGTATTGAAGCGTCACTTGATGACTTAACCAAGGCAAGTACCCTAGTCAGCAACAATGCAGCTATTGCTGTGGTTGAAATTCCAAACGTAACAGTGCCTCAGGCAAAAGGCTTGATGATCGCATTGGATGGCGTTTCTGATCCGGGCAACCTAGGTACGATTATTCGCGTAGCAGACTGGTACGGTATCAAGCACATCATCGCGAGCACAGATTGTGCCGATCCATACAACCCAAAAACCATCAGCGCAACCATGGGTAGCTTTGGTCGTGTGCAAGTTAGCCTAGTGGATTTACCAAGCTACTTAGAAGAGGCAAACTTGCCAGTATATGGCGCTTTCCTTGAAGGCGAGAGTGTGCACAAGACAGAATTCTCAGCAGACGGTATTTTGTTGATGGGCAGCGAATCTCATGGTGTGCGTGAAGCGGCGTCTAAATTTGTGACTGACAAGATTACTATTCCAGCATTTGGTGGTGCAGAGTCTCTAAATGTAGCAATGGCGACAGGTATTATTCTGGACAACATGCGTCGTCAACACAGCTAATCGCAGCGACGAATCATAGATACAAAAAAAGCGTAACGAGCCAGACTTTTTCAAGTTGAGGTTCATTACGCTTTTTTCGTTTTAATGCGCTTATTTTTCTAGCATGTCCAACTTGTTTGGCACGCCGTTCCACTTTTCTGCTTCATCCATTGCTGGCTTCACTTCAGTTTGTACCGGCCAGATTTCCGCAAGCTCTGCGTTGAGCTCTTTGTAGATCACTTGATCTTCTGGTAGCTCGTCTTCTTGGAAGATGGCGGCTGCGGCACATTCATCCACGCACAAGCCACAATCGATGCATTCAATCGGGTTGATTACCATAAAGTTTGGACCTTCGTGGAAGGCATCTGCAGGGCATACCGCGACACAGTCAGTGTATTTACATTGGATACAGTTATCGGTTACGACAAACGCCATGATAATCAGCTCTTAAGTTAGTCAAAATTGAAGAATGGGGATAATACTCATCCCAAGGCAAAATTCAACATTCGCTACGTTAATTCCGCCGCGCAACTTGGATTTAGTATGACAGACAATTCAATTTCTCGTAAAATGCGCGCCATTGTGAGCTGACTGCTTTTTCACCCTTGATATTAACGAGGAGAAAATAGCAGTTCTGGCTAAGACACCTACCATAACGAGACATCACATGATTCGTATTAATGAAATTAAACTTCCTCTTGATCACGAGGAAGGCGCGCTATTGGACGCGATTACTAAAAAGCTTGGCATTGCTGCTGAGAAAGTTATCTCTTTTAATGTCTTTAGACGCGGCTACGATGCTCGTAAGAAAACCAATATTCATCTTATCTACACGCTAGACATCATCGTTGAAGGTGATGAAGAAGCGTTGTTAGCGAAATTTGAAAAAGACCCACATGTTCGCCAAACACCTGACATGGAATACAAGTTCGTGGCGAAAGCACCTGAGAACCTAACTGAGCGCCCAGTGGTGATCGGTTTCGGTCCTTGTGGTCTTTTTGCGGGTTTGGTTTTGGCTCAAATGGGCTTTAACCCAATCATCGTTGAACGTGGTAAAGAAGTACGTGAGCGCACTAAAGACACGTTTGGCTTCTGGCGCAAGCGTACACTTAACCCAGAATCGAACGTACAGTTTGGTGAGGGCGGTGCAGGTACTTTCTCTGATGGTAAACTTTACAGCCAAGTGAAAGATCCAAATTTCTACGGTCGCAAAGTGATCACTGAGTTTGTTGAAGCTGGTGCCCCAGAAGAAATTCTATACGTAAGTAAGCCGCACATCGGTACCTTTAAACTGGTTACCATGATCGAGAAGATGCGCGCGAAAATCATCGAGCTAGGTGGTGAGATCCGCTTTAGCACTCGTGTTGACGATCTGCATATGGAAGATGGTCAAATCACAGGCGTAACGCTATCAAACGGTGAAGAGATCAAATCTCGTCACGTAGTACTAGCGGTAGGTCATAGTGCTCGTGATACCTTTGAAATGCTGCACGACCGTGGCGTTTACATGGAAGCGAAACCATTCTCTGTTGGTTTCCGTATCGAGCATAAACAGTCGATGATCGACGAAGCGCGTTTTGGTCCAAACGCAGGTCACCCAATTCTTGGTGCTGCAGACTACAAACTGGTTCACCACTGTAAGAATGGTCGTACGGTTTACAGCTTCTGTATGTGCCCTGGTGGTACGGTAGTTGCGGCAACTTCTGAAGAAGGTCGTGTAGTAACGAACGGCATGAGCCAGTACTCTCGTGCGGAGCGTAACGCGAACAGCGCAATCGTCGTCGGTATCTCACCAGAGGTAGATTACCCAGGCGATCCACTAGCAGGTATCCGTTTCCAACGTGAACTGGAATCGGGCGCTTACACACTCGGTGGTGAGAACTACGACGCACCAGCACAGAAAATTGGTGACTTCCTGAAAGGTCGCGATCCAAGCGCACTGGGTGATGTTGAGCCATCGTTCACTCCGGGCATCAAATTGACTGACCTGTCAAAAGCGCTACCTGCATTTGCTATTGAAGCGATTCGTGAAGCGATTCCAGCATTCGATCGTAAGATCAAAGGTTTTGCATCAGAAGATGGTTTGCTTACAGGTGTTGAAACACGTACGTCTTCTCCAGTTTGCATCAAGCGTGGCAAAGACTTCCAGAGCATTAACTTAAAAGGTTTCTTCCCTGCGGGTGAAGGTGCCGGTTATGCTGGTGGTATTCTTTCTGCGGGTATTGATGGCATCAAAGTGGCGGAAGCCGTAGCGCGTGACATCGTAGCTTCACTGGAAAATGCATAATTTAGTCGCGTGATATAACGTCGAAAGCCAGCCCGATCATAGGCTGGCTTTTTTGTCTTTGCTGCATAGCTAGTTATTTCTCATTTAAGTTTTTGAACGACTGGTTACTTATCCAACCTCTTCTCATGCTTTATATTCTCATGGTTATTCATTGAGCTGAGGGCGGTGTTGATGGTATATAAATATGCAACTGAGCATCTATTGTTTTGTCTTATGTATTGATTCGATTAGAGATCGATAGACTAAATCTATGGATAAAATTGCTAATTTCCATTTAGTAAAATCAAGAAATTAGACGACACTTATCTTAAAGGCAGCAAAAATGTGCCGCTAAGGAGATAAGAATGCACTCACTAAAAGTTAAAGATTACATGACGTTACAGGCAGTGACTTTCACCAAGAACATGTCGTTGACGGCGGCTTTGGACAAGGTGATGCAAAGTGTTACTCTAGGTGGACCTGTTATCGACGAAAACGAGAAAGTCATTGGATTCCTTTCTGAACAAGACCTTTTGGACAAACTCGTTAAAGCCAGTTATCACTGTCAGGACACGCACACAGTAGAAGAGTGTATGCATGATGATGTTTTGTCTGTATCGCCGGATATGTCGATCATTGAGCTGGCCGACATGATGAAGATAGGCAAGCCAAAAATGTACCCTGTGGTAGATGATAAAGAGAAACTCGTCGGTGTGATTACAAGACGCGATGTGCTGAGAGCGATAGGAAAAACGCTGAACGAATGTTTCAAACACCCCGTTTAATAACGAAACAATAAGTATGAAGACGAAAGACGCTACGGCGTCTTTTTGTCGTTGAGGAAGAATATGTCTACGCAAGACGCAAAGTTTGTCCAAGGTTCAACCATGCGCCACATTCTGGTGATGTCCGGAGCGGGCTCCGTGGGTTTAATGGCGCTGTTTGTCGTCGATTTGCTCGATATGTTGTTCATCAGTATGTTGGGGCAGGTCGAGTTGGCTGCGGCGGTTGGTTTCGCGGGAACATTAATTTTCTTCTCAACTTCAGCATCGATAGGTACCTCGATAGCGATGGGCGCTTTAGTTTCCAAAGCGATCGGTGCAAAGGATTTCGAACGAGCGAAGTTGACCAGTGGTAGCATCATGCTGGTGGCTTTTATGATCAGCTTGGTCATTACCATTGGTATGTTCATCCACATTCCTGAATTACTCGCAGCCATCGGTGCGGAAGGAGTTGCGGCGGAGCGTGCTGAAGCGTATCTCAACATTCTTCTGCCAAGTGCGCCAATTTTGGCATTAGGTATGTCAGCCGGTGCAGGTTTGCGTGCTGCTGGTGATGCTAAACGCTCGATGTGGGCCACGTTGGCTGGTGGTATCGTTAATGCGATTCTTGATCCTCTCTTTATCTTTGTCTTCAAATGGAACGTGGAAGGTGCGGCGGCGGCTTCGGTGATTGCTCGTTTTACGGTATTGGCATTCTCCCTTTATCCACTGGTGAAAGTGCATCAGTTGGTGTCCTTTCCAACATTCGATATCTTCAAAAATAACCTTAAGCCGATTTTGGCGATTGCCATTCCAGCAATCATCACTAATACCGCAACGCCAATTGGCAACGCGATTGTAACGACACATATTGCTCAATTCGGTGAGGACTTTGTCGCAGGCTTTGCGGTGATAGGGCGTTTAACACCAGTGTGTTTTGCTGTGATTTTTGCATTGTCTGGTGCGGTTGGTCCTATCATTGGGCAGAACTTTGGCGCGGAGCGAATGGACCGCGTGAAGCGAACACTGACAGACTCTTTGTTGGTTACCACTATTTACACGCTGGGTGTTTGTGCCTTGCTTTATGTTTTGCAAGATTACATCGTCGCTATGTTTAGTTTGACGGGGGATGCCGCGATTATTGTTGTCGCGTTCTGCACTTACGTTGCTATCACATTTGTATTCAATGGCACTTTATTTGTTGCGAATACCTCGTTTAACAACCTTGGTAAACCGCTTTATTCAACGGCATTGAATTTGGGTAAAGCGACAATTGGTACATTACCATTTGTGTACTTTGGGGCTCAATGGTATGGCGCACTTGGTGTGCTATATGGACAAGCGGTGGGTACGATTGTATTTGGTTTACTTGCACTGGTAGTACTGAACAAGCACATCAAAGATCTGATGCAGAACTTTGGGGAAGACATTATTGAAGATGACCCAGCGATTACTTGTGTTAACACTCAGCCTTTCTGTTCGCATGACGCGGTATTGATCGACGAAGTCGCAACGGCTTTGGAAGAAGAAAAAGCGTAATTTTGCTTAATTCATCATATTGTTCTTGACCTTGGAGCTAGCTCCAAGGTTTATCCTTAGTGGCAGAAAGAGACTCATCACCAATAAGGAAAGTGAATTATGTGTACAAAACATCAAGGTTGCCAATCTGGCAAAATCAAATCTGCGGTGGCGGTAGGTGCAAACGACTCTTGCTGCGCACCGGCAAAACCAACTCTCAATATCACGCAAGCGAGCGTGGTCGGCTCAGAAGGCTCTTGCTGCAGTAGCGGCGGTTGTAGCTCAGAGTCTGCCGAAGACGAAGGTCCTGCCGAACCCCTCGAATCCTCCATTCGTCATAGCTGGTTAGTGTCTGGTATGGACTGTCCTTCTTGTGCCCAAAAGCTAGAGAAGGCGATTACCTCTGTAGAAGGGGTTACCAACGCTAAAGTACTATTCGCAACCGAAAAATTGGTCGTCGATTTTGATAACCGTGCCGTCGCGGCTGTAATTGAGCAGGTCTCTCAACAAACTGGTTTTCCATTAACTTCTACCGATGCACCAAAGCCAAAAGCAGAAAAGAAAGGTTGGTTAGGCATTGTTAAAGACAATGTACAAATCCTATCGATCGCAGGTGCAATGGCGTTTGCTGGCATCATTTCTGATTTCAACCCAACGTTAAGTACTTGGCTGTTTACCTTAACCTGTTTGCTTGGTTTGTATCCGGTTGCAATGAAAGCGGTGAAATTGGCTCGTAGTGGCACTCCGTTTGCGATTGAAACATTAATGAGTGTCGCAGCATTAGGTGCACTTTACCTTGGCGAAACTGCTGAAGCAGCGATGGTGCTATTGCTTTTCCTTATTGGTGAAAAGTTAGAAGCATACGCATCATCTCGTGCTCGCAGTGGTGTTCAGGCATTGATGGACTTAGTGCCTGAAAATACGACACTAATTGTGGACGGCGAACGTCAAGAAGTGCCAGCGTCACAGCTTCAGCCAGGTGACATTATTGAAGTCGCTCCTGGTGGTCGTATGCCTGCTGACGGTCTACTTATGACCCAAGCAGCAAGCTTTGATGAGAGCGCACTAACCGGTGAATCCGTTCCAGTTGAACATGCTGAAGGTGGAAAAATCATGGCGGGTGCCGTGGTTGTCGACAAAGTCGTGCAAGTGAAAGTGACGTCTCGCCAAGGTGAAAACGCGATCGACCGTATTCTGCATTTGATTGAAGAAGCAGAGTCACGCAAAGCACCGCTTGAACGCTTCCTAGATAAATTCAGTCGTTGGTACACACCGCTGATGATGCTTGTCTCTCTATTAGTCATCATCACACCGCCATTGCTGTTTGCACAACCTTGGGAGACATGGGTATACCGCGGTTTAGCATTGTTATTGATCGCATGTCCATGTGCTTTGGTTATCTCTACTCCTGCAGCGATTACCTCAGGTTTAGCCGCGGCAGCAAAACGAGGTGCCTTGATCAAAGGCGGTGCAGCGTTGGAACTGTTGGGACGTGTTGAATCTGTCGCGTTCGACAAAACAGGTACTTTGACACAAGGTAAACCGCAAGTGACTGACGTGGTTCCATTCGATGTAACAGAAGAGCAGCTATTAAGCTTAACGGCGTCGATTGAGATTGGCTCAAGTCACCCACTAGCGTTATCGCTGGTAAGTAAAGCGCAAGAGCAAGGCATCAATATTCCTGAAGCGGCAGATAAAACTGCGCAGGTTGGTTCTGGTGTGACAGGTGTGGTTGAAGGGAAGTTGGTTCAAGTCATCGCACCATCGAAAGCAGACTTCCCAATCTCGCAACAGGTTGAGCAACAAGTGGTTGAGTTAGAAGGGCAGGGTAAAACGGTCGTTATTGCTCGTCATGATCATGAAGTCCTTGGCTTGATCGCATGGCAAGACACGCTTCGCCAAGACGCCCAGCAAGCGGTTGCTGCACTGAAGAAACTTGGTATTTCATCAGTCATGTTAACCGGTGATAACCCACGTAGTGCAGAAGCTATTGCTAACCAGATTGGTCTTGATTACAAAGCCAGTCTGTTACCAGCGGATAAAGTGCACTATGTGGAAGAGATATCAGCGCAACACACTGTCGCGATGGTCGGAGATGGTATTAACGATGCACCGGCGATGAAAGCATCCAGCATCGGTATCGCCATGGGTGGTGGTACGGATGTTGCGCTAGAAACCGCAGATGCGGCCCTGACTCACAACCGCTTGGTTGAATTGCCTGCGATGATTGAGCTATCACGTGCGACGCTCAATAATATTCGTCAGAACGTAGCGTTGGCTTTAGGCTTGAAAGGCGTGTTCTTGGTGACAAGCTTACTCGGTATTACCGGGTTATGGGTTGCGGTATTAGCCGACAGCGGGGCTACTGCCTTGGTGACTTTGAACGCTCTAAGACTATTACGCTTTGAAACTAAGCAAGTAAAATAATCATAAACGTGTATTAAGAATTAGCCTGAGGCGGAGACGTCTCAGGCTTTTTTATATCTGTTAATCGAGATGGTCTTAGTGATGGTTTCATTTGGTGAATCACTGATTACTATGCAATGAAATGATCTTTTGGTCTGTAAAGTGTGATCCAAACCGTTTTTATTTGAAAGTGTAGATTTATTACATTGTTTCATTGTGATTGTGATCACTCAAAGTTGGTAAAAGGTTCGCTACAGTGCATCTGTACCCAACAACTTATTAATGAGCTTATTGTTTACAAAATAAGCCACAACAAGGAGCGACTTATGTCTCAAGCTGTATTCCATTTAGGTGTTACTGAAGCTGATCTTAATGGTGCTACTCTAGCAATCATTCCAGGCGATCCAGCACGCGTACAAAAAATCGCAGAAGAAATGGAAAACCCAGTATTTCTAGCAAGTCACCGTGAATACACGCTATACCGTGCAGAGCTAGACGGTAAACCTGTTGTGGTTTGTTCTACAGGTATCGGTGGTCCATCTACTTCTATTGCAGTAGAAGAGCTAGCGCAACTTGGTGTTCGTACTTTCCTACGTGTTGGTACTACTGGCGCAATCCAACCACACGTAAACGTAGGTGACATGATCGTTACGACAGGTTCTGTTCGTCTAGATGGCGCGAGCCTACACTTTGCTCCAATGGAGTTCCCAGCAGTAGCAGATTTCGAAATCGCAACAGCAATGAAAGCAGCAGTTGAAGAGTCTGGTGCAACAGTTCATATGGGTGTGACTGCTTCAAGTGACACTTTCTACCCAGGTCAAGAGCGTTACGATACTTTCTCTGGTCGTGTTGTTAAGCGTTTCCAAGGTTCTATGCAAGAGTGGCAAGACATGGGCGTTCTGAACTTCGAAATGGAGTCAGCAACATTGCTAACCATGTGTGCAAGCTCTGGCCTGAAAGCAGGTTGTGTGGCGGGTGTAATCATCAACCGTACACAAAAAGAGATTCCAGATCATTCAACTCTGAAAGAAACGGAAGCTCGCTCAATTAAAGTTGTAGTAGAAGCCGCTCGTAAGATGCTTTAAGTACAACATTAGTTGGCATTTAAACAAACGGGAAAAACCAGAGGTTCGCCTCTGGTTTTTTCTATCTGTTCGTTTTGTTTGGGTGCAACAACTTTAAACCTGACGCAATAAAAAAAAGCAGCCGAGAGGGCTGCTTTTCTGTTTTTTTGATTGGAGGTTAAAAACTAGATTTCGTCAGAACCGCCAGCGGCTTCAAACCATGCAGAAAGGTGAGTTTTGAGATCTTTGAGTTCATCAGGACCGATCAGTGCCAAACCTAAATCTTCTGCACGAGTGATGTCATTATGGCGCAGTGGGCGGAAGCTCACCAACATCGCTCTTGCTTGTAGACCGCCAAGAAGATCACGCAGCGATTCAAGTTTGTAGAGCGTGTCATCGCCATCGTCACGCATGCCTTTGGTTTTACATTCGATGATGTGAAGCTTGTTGTTCACCACCGTTGCCACGTCAAGCTCATTACGAACTTCACTTTCACCGAGTTTGCGATAAACCTGCACGTTCAACGAACGGTCTTGAATGGTCGGCATGGTGTCTTGAATTTGTTTAACGGTGCTGTGAACCAGAGTTTCTAACCACTCACCATTTGAGAAGCGGCGTGCATCTTCGTCAGCAAACGTCAGTACGCCGTTTTCGTAAGTGGCGATTTGCGCTTCGACCAAGTCGGTCAACAACATGTTCAGTTCACGGTAGCCTTGTTGTTTCTCAGAAAGCTCAACATCTAGCTTTTGCTCTTTACGACACGTTGTTGCAAGGTAGTTTAGTGTAGCAAGACCAGGACCAAGCTCTAACGCGTTAGACGCCCAGCGCTCGCCAAGTTCATACAGCTTTTGGTCAAGTTGAGGAGGAAGGTCTACGTGGTGGAATTCACCGCGCGCACCGAAAATTGTAAGGTAGTCAGAAATCGTAATGTGGTCTTCTACTTGCGTGTCTTCTTTGCCATCTGGGTAAAGCCAGCATAATTTGTCACTGTTTGGCTCTACAACGAAGATTGGCCAGCGATAAGTACGGAAGACTTCGTACACGGAAAGCAGACGGTGACGAAGACCACAGCTTGCATTGAGTTTAACTTCTTCGCCTCGGTCGTGGAGGTCTTTTGCCAATTTGTGGACAGATTGTTTGATCAGAGAAGTGTTTACTGCAGAAGGAATTTCAAAGAATTCGGAAGTAATTTCTCGCTGCTCTAATACTGCGCTCAGTCGCTCGTACATATCGGATTGGCTTTTGTCGCCGATGAAGACGATATGTGTACTTACAGTGCGATTATCCAAAAGAGGAGTGACTAATCTCACTGGATCTTGGTCGATAATACCAACATGAACAGCCATAGGTTTTCCTTCTTATTTGGCTTGCTCGAAAAGAGAAAAGAAAAGGGATGAGCAAGCCATAATAACCATATGTAGACAAGGCTCATAAAAAACAAGGGTGACTTTAATAAAAAGTCACCCTTATACAGTTGGTTGCAATAAATCCGCTACTTTTTGCGTTCGATTTTATAGCTTAAATCGATGAACCAGTTCATTTTGCTGATGCGCAAGTTGCGTCATTGATTCGCTGGTTTGCGCAATGCTAGACATCGCGTGATAGCTTTGGTCTGCAATGCTATTGATGTCTTCAATGCTGCGTGCAATATCGGCAGAAGTCTCGCTCTGCTCAGCTGCCGCCTGAGATATATGCGTGCTCATTTGGCTGATTTCGATGATCAGTGCTTGGATTTCTTCCATTGAACTGTTTGCTTTTGATGCTTGTTCCACCGACATTTCCATATCACTCATACAACTTTGAATCACCTGACTCGCGGTTTGTGAACTGGTTTGTAGGTTACTGATCATTGACTCAATCTCAGTTGTCGATTGTGTCGTCTTGGAAGCTAACACTCGAACTTCATCGGCAACAACTGCAAAACCACGACCTTGCTCGCCAGCACGTGCTGCCTCAATGGCGGCATTCAGTGCGAGTAGGTTGGTTTGTTCAGCAATGTTACGAATTACATCCAGAATAGAGCCAATTTGCCCACTCATTTTCTGCAATTCAGAAACCGCAGACACTGATTCGTTTAAACGTGTCTCAAGTTGGTTGATGGTCGAGATATTGCTGTTCATCACGTTGCGTCCTTGGTCAGACGCTGTCTCAACACGTTGTACCATCTCTAGCGAGCCTTGTGCACTCTGCGCGACTTCTTGTACTGAGTGAGACATCTCAGTCATTGCTGTCGCCACATTAGCGGTTTGCTCACGTTGAGAATTCAATTGTGTTTGTGCTTGTGAAGAAGTTTGCTCGTTGGTTGATGCGGTTGTTGCTAAGTTGTCTGATGCATCGTTTAGTTTCACAAGGATGTTGTGCAGGCTATCCGCGAGCGTATTGATGTGACCGCTCACACGGCTGAATTCGTTGTTGTAACGGTTGTCGATACGTTGCGTCATATCGCCTTCTGTAAGGCCTTCCAACGCTTTTAAGATGCGAGTTAGTGGTTCACGAACACTTTGCGCGATGTGGTAGCCGATCGCTGTTGCAAAGAGAACAACAATAACAGCAATGACAATCGCTTTAGTCACGCCCGCTGAGTAGATGTCCCCAGCGTCAGCGAGAGATTCGTTCAGCTTGTCGGTTGCGGTTGTGGTGAATTGTTCAAGAATTGCCATGCTAGAGTCTACTTTTGTCGCTAGGTTAGCAATGTTATTGTACAACGCAGATCGAGCCGATAAGTAACTGTTGTGTTGATCCAATACTCCGCCACGCATACCTACGTCGCGAGTAAACTGCTCAACCGATTCGCCGAAGGCTTTTTGCAGCTCAGGCAGTTGTGTCACAAGTCCACGGAACGCGTAGTTTAGGTGCGTGACTGCTTTACGGTTTTTTGCTACCGCTTGAGTTACGAATTCTGGGTTGGTACTTGCCAGCGCATCCGAGGTAATAACTTCAGCATCTTTTAATTTAATGAAGTAGCTTTTTGCCATCACTTTCACTGAGATGCTGGATTGATCTGCAACGTATTCTTTAAGACCAACAGAAAGCTCTGTGTTGAGCTTTTGGAAACGACGCGATGATTTTTGCACTTCTTCTTGTGCAGAGAACATTGCCTCATAGTTGTCCATGGCTTCTTTTGCTTCGGTAAAGTAGCTCTGCTCAAGTTCTTTAAGTTGAGAAAATGGTTCGGCAAGAGAAGGGTAGATTTGACTCGCGATTTCAAGTTGACTCAATGTCTCTTCAAAGCGCTGTTGAGATTTAGCAAATTCCTGACGCATTTCATCCATGCGTTGTTTATTCTCTGTGGTCAGGAAATCCTTAAAAGATTTATCTGCGGAAAGCAGTTCCACACTGGTCTGGTTAGATAGTGAAACAAGTGGTAGTGAAGACTTGGATACTGTCTCAAACTTACCGTGAATATCATTCATGCCCCCCATCATAATGGCAATCGTGACCGCAAACAGGACGATGATTAGCGCGAAGCCTGCATACATCCGTTTAATAACTGAACCTCGCATAAGTGAGCTTCCTCTCCCAAAAATAGACAAGATAAATAAGAAATGTCTTAAAAAAGTAACAAAATTCATTGGATTGTATTGAGTTTGAGACGCACGTTTTATGACGGACACGACAAAAAAAGCTTCAACGTAACGGCTTATATTGATAATGTTAAGTGAACACTGTTTTTTATTGAGCTCGCTTTTGGCTTAGCGCATACTAAATAGGTTACACACCTTATAAAATGGAGTACCCATGGCGGAAGAAACCATCTTTAGCAAAATTATTCGCAAAGAAATCCCAGCAGATGTCCTTTACCAAGATGATTTAGTAACGGCGTTTCGTGATATTAATCCGCGTGCACCAAGCCACATTCTTATCATTCCAAATAAGCTGATCCCGACAACTAATGACGTGGAAGCCGAAGATGAAGCGATGATGGGGCGCATGTTCACGGTTGCGAAAAAGCTGGCTAAAGAAGAAGGCATTGCAGAAGACGGTTACCGTTTGATTGTAAACTGTAACTCACATGGCGGTCAGGAAGTCTATCATATTCATATGCATCTAGTGGGCGGTCGTCCTTTAGGTCCAATGGTATTGAGCTAATCTATTAGAAGTGGATGAAGCAGTTCATCCACTTCTTTATACCCAAGCACTTCGGGATGTTTGGCTCAGCCAATGTTTTGAAATTACTTGGGTATATTTCTGTGAACGACACATTTGTGGAGATAAATGTGAAACATGGTGTGAAGCTATTTGGATTGATGAGCTGGGTCCTGCTTGCTACGGGATGTGCGAACTTATCCGCTGGCAATCTGTTCAGTCATTACAGCGACCAAAATAAAGAAGTCTACCAAGCGGTGGTTGCTGGTGAATACGCCAAAGCTGAACAACTGCAATCAAGTGATGTAGGTGGCGAAATCCTTGGAAACTTTGAACAAGGAAGAATTTCGTTTCTTGCTGAGGATTACCCTACCAGCTTGAACTCATTAGAAGAAAGCGATCGTGCAGTTCGTAAACAACAAGATCGTGCAACCATTTCTGTTACGGAAACAGCAACCAGCGTTGGTTCTCTTGCCGTTAACGACAATCTAAATGAATATCAGCCTGCCGATTATGAGCTCGGCTTTTTGCATTTGTACTTAGGTTTAAACTATTTGCAAAAGAATGATCTCGAAGGTGCGCTGGTAGAAATGCGCCGTGCTAACCAAGTGCAAGAAGCAGCGAAGAAAGCACGTGAAAAGGAACTAAAACGCGCAGAGAAGGATCTTAAGAGTCAAGGCATGTCGGCGAACCTAGGTAGCGTGCTTGCAAACTACCCAGATGCGGGTAAAAAGCTAAGTTCAGTACAAAATGGCTACTTGTTCTATCTGTCGGGTCTTTTATATGAAGCGTCACGAGATTTGAATAGTGCGTATGTAGACTACCGTCGTGCCCTTGCGGTGATGCCAAACAATAAGCAAGTGATTGAAAGCACCATGTATGCCGCAAAAAAGCTCGGCATGCGTGAAGACTTACGTTTACTTGAAAAACGTTATGGTAAAGCACCTTCAGGGTTGAGTAAGTCTCAAGGTCGCGTGATCGTGATCGACGAACAAGGTGTTGTAGAAGCATTACAAGGTTGGCGTATAGATTTGCCTATATATGACAGCCGAGGTGATGGTGCAATTTATTCGCTCGCATTACCTTATTACCCAAAAAGCGGAACGCAGCGTTTTGGCGATGTGGCATTGAATGGCAGCAAATTACCATCGAGCACTTTAGTCGATGTTAACTCGATGGCTCAAAACGATTTGAACGAACGTTTAACGACGATTGTTATTCGTCAGGCAATTCGTGTTTGGGCAAAAGACCGAATTAGAAAAGAAGCAGCGAAGAAAGGCGATGACGTCGGCAACATTCTTTTCAATGTTTGGAATACATTAACTGAACAACCTGATACCAGAAGTTGGCAGACGCTCCCGGGGACGGTGAAAACGGCTTCGAAAGTGGTGAAGTCGGGCAAGCAGAGTCTTAACTTAGGTGATCAGGTGTATCAATTTGACGTGCCAGCACAACAAACCACGTTGGTTTGGGTGTCCCGTCAGGGTTCGCACTCAACAGTGTGGCATAAACAACTAGGGAGGTTGTAATGAGAGCATGGCTTATAGGCTTAGCGGTGATCATTGGTTTAGCCGGGTGTGCTGACAACACCGCAGGTATCCGAATTGATGGTCAAACTCAAAAGGTGTTTTTTAATGACAATGTTTTGGGTAGCCGTTTGTTAGTTGACAACATCACAACTACTTACGTGGATGATCGCCCACGAGGTGTCGTGCAGTTAAGCAGTAACTACAAAGGTGACCAGCACATTCTTTATCGCTTTTATTGGTATGACAATACAGGTCTGGAAGTGAACACTAAACCTGGTCCGTGGCGCAAAATGATTGTGCGTGGATTCGAACAGGTGACTCTGTCTGAAGTGACGGTGAACCCAAACGGAACACAATTTCGTGTACAAATTCGCGAAGCAGATGATAACTAACTCAATTCGAGTAACACAATTTCGGCGGCTATGCTGCTTTGCCAAGGTGGAGGCACCTTGGTATGAAACACAAACTAAGGAACTCTCATGAAAAAAAGTATTATTGCTCTTTTAGGTCTTGCCGTCATTCTGGGTGGTTGTTCAAACAAGGTCTCTTACGGTGATGCGCAAGCGACAGAAACAACAACGATTGATTTCGGCTCGACGGATCTACAAAAAATTGCTGGCGAAATGGTCGACAGCATGATGATGTCAGGTTCAGTGGCAGCAATTACTCGTGACCAACGTCCTATCGTGTTTGTTGAGCGCATCAAGAACAAAACAAGTGAGCACATCGATACTGAATCTATTACTGACACTATCTCTACTAAGATGCTGAACTCTGGTAAGTTCCGTTTTGTAGACATGGATCGTGTGGAATCTGTTCGTGAGCAACTTAACTTCCAAAACACTGACGAGCTAGTGAACCAAAGCACAGCTATCCAATTCGGTAAAATGGTCGGTGCGCAATACATGCTTTACGGCAACCTTTCTAGCATCGTGAAAAATGCAGGCAGTGACAAAGACGTTTACTACAAAATGACGATGCGTCTAATGGATCTAGAAACAGGTCTGATTGAATGGGCGGATGAAACAGAAATCCGTAAAGAGCAATCTAAGAGCCTATTTGGTCTTTAATTGATTCTTTTTGGTCATATGACCTTGAGTGGAGAAGTCATTCATGGCGTGGTTTTCTTGGCAACAAGCGAAACAGTTAGATCCGAGTTTAAATACTCTTGATGGCTTCTTTACTTCACCACCAGTGAAGGTTCAAACCGTCACTGGTGGACTTACCAATCGTTGTTGGCGGTTGGAATCTTCAGAGGGTCTTGCGTATGTCTGGCGACCAACCAGTAACGTATGCAAGACCTTTGCTATATCTCGCCATAACGAATATCAAGTGCTCAACGCAATCGCCCCGCTTAACCTCGGACCTAAACCTGTCTTTGTTCATGAGCAAGGTTTGCTAGTGGAGTGGGTTCCGGGTGAGACATTGACTAAGCCTGGTATCGATATTGATGAATTATTGCCAATCGCTGCTGCTATTCATGAATATCCGTCGACGGCGATTCCTTTGGTTCCTTTCTCTTACTTGTCACGAATTGATCACTACTGGTTAGAGCTAGGTGGTAAGTACATTGGTACAGAGTTTGAAACCTTGTATCGAAAATGGCGGTCGGAACCAAGTGTTGAACAAGTTCCCGTTGCACTGTGCCACTTCGATCTTGGTTGTTATAACTTGGTTCGTGGTGAAGAAGGGGTGAAGGTCATAGACTGGGAATACGCCGCTTTATCTGATCCAAGATTAGACCTCACTTTGATTTTGCAGCTTGCCGATGTGCCAATTGAGCAGGGTGTTGCTCAGTATTGCCAGATTCGTCAAATTGATGATGTGTCTCTGTGGCTGGAAGGCGTACGTGCGTGGATGCCAAGGACCATTATGATGGCGATGTTATGGTATTTGATCGCCTACAAATTGTGGGATGATGAACAATACTTAGACAGTGCGAATGAGTTTAAAGACTTATTATGTATGGAAGATCACTGTTTTGATAACTCATGACTTTTTCCTCTTTAACCATAAGGAAATAGTGGTAGTTTAAAGTGAAGTACCAGCAAGTCACAGGGAGAGGTACACATGATTATTTACTTGCACGGCTTTGATAGTACAAGCCCAGGTAACCACGAAAAAGTTCTTCAATTGCAATTCATCGATGATGACGTTCGTTTCATCAATTACAGTACACTTCATCCTAAGCACGATATGCAGCACTTGTTGAAGGAAGTGTCTAAGGTCATCGACCAAGCGAATGACCCAGCCCCACTTATCTGTGGTGTTGGTCTTGGCGCATATTGGTCAGAGCGTATCGGTTTTCTTTGCGGCATTAAGCAGGTGATGTTCAACCCAAACCTGCATCCAGAGAAAACGATGGCAGGTCGCATTGATCGTCCCGAAGAATATGAAGATATCGCGACCAAATGTGTCGAGCAATTCCGAACCAAAAACCAAGATCGTTGTTTAGTGATTTTATCCAAAGAAGATGAAATACATGACAATTCGAAAACTGCGGCAGAGTTGGACAAGCATTATCAGATTATTTGGGATGAGAACCAAACGCACAAGTTCAAGAAAATCTCTCATCATCTGCAAGCGATGAAGGCATTCAAGAACGCATAAATTGCCCAATAGATAAAAATTTAACTACCTTTAAACAGCACTTCAAGAAGTGCTGTTTTTGTATCTATTGGTTTTGACTCTATCGCACTGATTCTGCCAAATTTTACATTTTGTATCGATTTATCGGCTTGATTTATCGATTTAACCTTTTGTGGCACGAAAACGTTACCGTCAAGCAGATGAAAAGTAGTCAATCCGTATCCAGAGTAAGGATTTTTGTTGCCATCAAAGGATTGCTCTATATAATGAACTTGGTAAAAATAATTTGATAAATATCAAAAAAAATTGAGAGCGAGTAAGAAACTTGCCCATTTTTTGTCTGAGATCGTGTGTTTCAGGCGAATAATCCGATGGACCATAAGCCGAAAACAAGAGTAGGCAATAACATGATGGCATCGGGATTTATCCAAAAAGTGAGCTCACCTCTAGAGACCAAAGAATTCATCGGTTGGATGTATGACCGCAGCGTAACTGTGAGTCTACGTCGAGCTGAACCCATATATTCATTTTTGTAGAGGATAACATTGTGACACGCATTATCGTTGTAGGCGGCGGTGCTGGTGGCCTTGAGTTGGCTACCAAACTGGGCCGCACTCTGGGTCGTAAGAACCGTGCGCAAATTACACTGGTAGACCGTAAAGCGAGCCACTTGTGGAAACCGCTGTTGCACGAAGTGGCAACAGGCTCATTAGACGAAGGTGTGGATGCATTGAGCTACCGTGCTCATGCCAAAAACCATTGCTTCGATTTCCAAATGGGTAGCCTTCAAGACATTGACCGTGAACGTAAAGTGATCATTCTAAGTGAACTAAAAGACGAACATGGTGAACTTCTGATGCCAAGCCGTGAACTGGAATACGATATTCTGGTTATGGCAATTGGCTCTACGTCAAACGACTTCAATACGCCTGGGGTTCGTGAAAACTGTATCTTCCTCGACAGCCCTGAACAGGCGCACCGTTTCCGTAGTGAAATGAATAATGAATTCTTAAAACTGCATGCAAAAAACGGTAACGGTACGGTAGATATCGCGATCGTTGGTGCGGGTGCAACTGGTGTTGAATTATCGGCAGAGCTTCACAACGCAGTAAAAGAATTACGTACGTATGGCTTCGGCGATCTTGACTCTAGCAAACTAAATGTAAACCTAGTTGAAGCAGGTGAGCGCATTCTGCCTGCGCTTCCACCACGTATCTCTTCTGCAGCGCATCAAGAGTTGGTTAAGCTAGGTGTAAACGTGCGTACTGCGACCATGGTGACACAAGCGGACAAAGACGGTTTGACTACCAAAGATGGTGAGAAAATCCCTGCACAAATCATGGTATGGGCTGCGGGTATCAAAGCGCCTGATTTCATCAAAGATATTGCCGGTCTAGAAACGAACCGTATTAACCAATTAGTTGTGAAAAACACGTTGCAAACCACTCGGGATGACGACATCTTCGTTATCGGCGACTTGGCTCAATGTACCCAGCCAGATGGCTCATTTGTGCCGCCACGAGCTCAGGCTGCGCACCAAATGGCAAGTCAAGCGTTCACTAACATTGTGGCTAAGCTTAATGGTCGCGAGCTTAAAGCATACGAATACAAAGACCACGGCTCTCTAGTGTCTCTAAGCCGCTTCTCAACCGTTGGTAGCTTGATGGGTAACTTAACCAAAGGCTCTATGATGGTTGAAGGTCGCATCGCACGCGTAGTTTACATTTCACTGTACCGTATGCACCAAATGGCGCTACACGGTGTGATTAAAACGGGTTTGATGATGCTGGTTGGTCGTATCAACCGCGTATTGCGTCCAAACTTGAAACTGCACTAATTTGAATTTTTGGTTCTTTGTTGAAGATTTGGCGAGAGAATCAAATAATAAATAGAAGAAAAGCCACCGCATGTCGGTGGCTTTTTTCATTCCAAGTCATTGGGTAACAGTGAATAAACGACCCCATCTTTTGGCTTCCCATGAAAGATAAATCGGTTTCTGGCAATCGCTTCTTTCTGTGCACCAACAGACTCAATTAAAGCCTGACTGGCTGTGTTATCTAAATCACAGACGATTTCTACGCGAGTCAAATTGAGTTTAGCGAAGCAGAACTCGGCAAGCGCGCGGATTGCCTCTTGAGCGTAACCTTTGCGTTGATAACGGTCCGCAACCCAATAGCCAATGCTTGCCATATTGAAGGTATGATAAAGCTCATTGACAGCAGCCATACCAACAAGGTTATCGCTACTTCGTTCATAAATGCCAAAACCAAACGCTTCTGTTTTTACCCAGTTCAGTCGCGTAGCGAGCAAGAAATCTTGCGCATCTCTTAGTGAGACATTTTCATCACACCAATCTAACCATTGGTGTAGGGAAGGGGACTCTGCCAGTATGCGTTGTAGAATATGGGCTTCCTCAGATGGGATTAATCTGAGAGCCAAACGAGGGGTTATGATTTCAAAATCTGGACTCATACAACTTCCATGTTAGATTTCAAATAAAACAAAGCGCAGCAAGTGCTGCGCTTTGTTGTTGGTACTGTGTTTTATTGTACTCGACGAACTTGAATGATCATCCCCATTAATGGGTTATCTAAGTAGTGGGTTTCGCCACTGCGCATACGACGCTTCTGATCCATTCGGAAGCTCTTCAAGAATGTCTCTTCAGTCACAGTCGGAGAGACTTCTGCTAAGTTACCGACTTGCACGTTACCATCGACTTCGCCAAATTCTTCAGACAATTGTTCTGAAGGTTGCGATTCAATGTGAACCTCCCGTACACTCGGTTCACGTAAGTCCATGGTTGTCTCGGCAAACAAATAGTGCTGAACGTAGATTTGTAATTTGCCATCTAACTCATAAAGTGGACCTTTAACGCTTTCTTCACTATAGCCATCGGTCGCTAAGGAATGTGCATTGCCAGTGATTGAGCTGCCATCTGGATTATATGATCCTGAAAAATCACGCCCGCCAACAATGCGGAAAACTGGTGCACTTGCTTTACCACGGTCACCTTGACGCCACGCTACGTGCTTCAATACTTTAAAGCCTGCATGGTTGTTAAGTGCTGCTTCTTGAGCGTTCAATCTGTAAGAAGAACGAGGAAGCAAGGTGACGCCTTTTGATTGACGGTAAGAATCGCTTTGTAAGCTGCCGACGTTACTCATTTCGATAGTTGGCAGTTTGTTTGGCCATGATTCACTGGTACTTTCAGCGTCGACTGCTCGCTTGAAAATAATTACTTCAATATCAAATTGACGCGCAGCCCATGATGGCATTGAGACACAAAGAAGTAATAATGGGATCAGTATTCTCATTCGACTATTAGCTCGTTGGTAATAAATTCTGTTTAAAATCATTCAGTAAGTCTTGAACAAACTGAATGCGTTTACGTCGGTCCGTCAATGGTACGCTAAACTTGAACTTAGTTGGACCTTCCATTGCAAATTTTTGCGGCTGTGATTGCAGGAGTTTAACTAAATATGCTGGGTTTATGTCAGCATCAGGGTAAAACTCGATGAAACCACCTTTGTCATGAGCTTCAATTTTCTTAGCTTTGAGACATGCAGCAGCAATTTTTAGCTCAGAGACAGACAGTAAGTTCTTTGTTGCATCAGGTAGCAAGCCGAAACGATCAATCAGTTCCACTTTTAATTCTGATAGCCCTTCCTTATCTGTCACGCTCGCGATTCGTTTGTACATAGATAGGCGAGTGTTGACGTCTGGTATGTAGTCATCTGGCAAAAGAGCTGGAATGCGCATTTCGATTTCAGTTTGTTCTCGAAGTAGATCATCCAGTGAAGGTTCTTTGCCTTCTTTTAAGGCTTCAACGGCTTGTTCAAGCATTTCCATATATAGTGTAAAACCAACCGATTGAATTTGACCACTTTGTTCGTCACCCAGTAACTCACCAGCCCCGCGGATTTCAAGATCGTGGGTAGCAAGAGTGAAGCCAGCACCAAGGTCTTCCAGTGACGCAATTGCATCAAGACGCTTAATTGCATCTTTCGTTATTGCTTTTGGATGTGGCGTCAACAGGTAAGCGTACGCTTGGTGGTGCGAACGACCAACACGACCACGAAGCTGGTGCAACTGCGCGAGACCTAGGTTATCTGCTCGGTCCATGATGATGGTGTTGGCGGTTGGTACGTCAATACCTGTTTCTATGATCGTAGTACATACGAGTAAGTTGAAGCGCTGATGATAGAAATCATTCATGATGCGCTCGAGCTCGCGTTCACGCATCTGACCATGTGCAACGGTAACTCGCGCTTCCGGAATCAGCTTTTGCAAATCTTCGGCGGTTTTTTCAATCGTTTCGACTTGGTTATGTAGGAAGTAAACCTGACCACCACGCATGATTTCACGGAGTACTGCTTCGCGTACCACGGAGTCTTCGCGTTGACGTACGAAGGTCTTAATCGCCAAGCGGCGTGCTGGTGGTGTTGCGATGATCGACAAATCGCGCATGCCACTCATTGCCATATTTAATGTGCGCGGAATTGGTGTTGCGGTAAGCGTTAAGATGTCGACATCGGCACGCATTGCTTTCACTTTTTCTTTTTGACGCACACCAAATCGGTGTTCTTCATCAACAATCAACAAGCCAAGATCTTTGAACTTAATATCGCTTGATAGCAACTTGTGAGTACCAACGACAATATCAACTTTGCCATCAGCGACATCTTGGAGAATCACTTTTTGCTCTTTTGCCGATTTAAAGCGCGACAGGACTTCTACGCGAATTGGCAAGTTAGCAAAGCGGTCGCGGAAGTTTTCAAAGTGTTGCTGTGCAAGCAGAGTGGTTGGTACTAAGACTGCCACTTGCTTACTGTTGTCTGTGGCAACAAATGCAGCGCGCATTGCGACTTCTGTTTTACCAAAACCAACGTCACCACAAACTAGGCGGTCCATGGCTTTTGCTTGGCACATGTCAGACAAGACCGCATTAATTGCCATTGACTGATCGTCGGTCTCCTCAAACGGGAAAGTTGCTTTGAAAGTTGCGTATTGACCGCGGTCGAGCTCAAATTTATAGCCCGGTTTTAGCTCTCGCTTGGCATAAACATCCAGAAGCTCTGCTGCAACGTCACGAACTTTCTCTGCAGCTTTACGGCGAGCTTTTGCCCATGCTTCACCGCCTAGTTTATGCAGCGGTGCACTTTCTTCAGCTCCGCCAGAGTAGCGGCTAATCAAGTTCAGTGAAGATACGGGTACGTAAAGCTTGGCATCATTTTGATACTCAAGTGTTACGTATTCCGTTTTCATACCGCCAGCTTCAAGAGTTTGTAGGCCTATGTAGCGGCCGATACCGTGATCGATGTGCACAACAGGTTGACCCGGCTTAAGTTCAGCTAGGTGGCGTATGACGGTGTCACTGTTGACCGCTTTTTTGTCTTTACGGCGACGTTGGATTACGCGATCGCCAAGCAGATCGCTTTCGCAGATCAGCGCGAAATTTAGCTCTTCATGAATAAAACCATGTTCCGCAGCACCTAGAATTAGGCTGAAACGATCGTCAGAGTCCAGCGCTTGATATAGTGAACCATGGACTACTGGGCGCACTTTAATGCCTTGCAGTAGCTCTGTTAATGCTTCACGGCGACCTTCTGACTCGACAGAGAAAACGATTTTACCCGCAAACTGTTCACTGAATTGGCGTAAACGCGCTAACGGCTCTTTGTTCTGCTGTTGAACACCAAGCTCGGCTAGAGATTGAACGGCGAGATTCTGGCGACCTGCACGTTTAACGATTTTCTCTAGGCTCAGCTGAGCTTGCGGTAGTTGTTTGAAGTGAGTGAATAGCTCATCTTTCTTCAGCCACAATTCATGTGGTGCTAACAACGGACGCAGTGGATCGATTTTCTTTTGATCGTAGCGGTAGTCAACGTCATTCAAGAAGGTATCGACTGCGGCTTCAATATCGCCGTAGGTGATCAGTTGAGAGTCATCGGGTAAATAATCGAAAAGCGTTTCTGTATGATCGAAAAATAGTGGCTGCCAATATTCGATGCCCGCCGGCCAAGTGCCTTTGGTGACTTGCATGTAAATTGACTCAGGCTCGCGGCGAGCTTCAAACTGAGAGCGCCAACGAGTACGGAAATCTTCAATAGCCGCTTTCGTCGTCGGAAATTCATGCGCAGGCAGAAGCTGGATTTGCTGAATGTCTTCGATCGAACGTTGGTTTTCTGGATCAAATGTGCGAATGGTGTCGATCTCGTCATCAAAGAAATCAATGCGATATGGATCTGAACTGCCCATTGGGAACAAATCTAGGATCGAACCTCGGCTTGCATATTCACCTGGACCAAAAACTTGATCAACGTGACGGTAGCCAGAGTTCTCCAGTTGCACACGCAGTTTTTCCAGCGAGAATTGGTCGCCCGTTTTCACCATCAAGGTGTGCTGAAGTAAGAAATCACGCGGGGACTGGCGTTGTAATACCGTGCTCACTGGCACAATGGTCACACCACGATTTTGGTTTGGCAATTGATATAAGCGGGCAATACGATCTGAGATGATCTCTTGGTGTGGAGAAAAGTTGTCGTATGGCAGCGTCTCCCAATCAGGGAATAGGCTTACAGGTTGGTCGGTAAATTGCTCAATTTCTGCTTGCAGTTTGAGTGCGATTTGCGGGTCTGGTACCACTAGCAGAGAGTGGCTTGAGTGTTGTTTTGCTAGCTCGGCAATCGCCATCGGCAATGCCGCTCCCGGTAAGTTGCCAAGCTGTTTTTTATCGCCACGCTCAGACGGATTGGTGACGGACAGAATCGTTGCTTTTGTCATGGTAATTATTTGTTATCTCGCTCTAATGAGCGCTGACGGAGTAGTTTTTGTTGTTGGTATAGTGCGGCTTTAATCAATAAATCTTGGTCAGCTTCTCGAAGTAACTTGTACTTTAGTGTGACTACATAGCCTTGCTCGGCAGATTCGCACTCTACTACCTGAGCGTAGCAGTAAATTGCTGCGGCAGGATGATCTAAGAAGAGCTTCACACGAACCAGTTGGTCTTTTTCTACGGCAGAATCGCTACGGTAGCTCAGTTGGCTTGCGCCGAATTGCGTAGTCTGGAAACGGAGAGCAATGTCATCTTGTTGCGAGAGCATAAAGCTGAGCAGTAAGTTGAGTTTAGAGTTTTGAGTATCCAGCAAATGGATGACGTGTTTTAACTCTTTGTTTTGCAGCTCCAATCTCGCGTTATCAGCTACCATATCTAAATGGCTAAATTCACTTGCGACAATAAAAGGCGCTGGAATTTCGGATTGGAAAGTCTCTTCATCTGGCAGAGCAAAGTCCGTCCCTAGCGTTTCGACGTTGATAGTCAGATTGTGGTGTACGGTAAAATATTCTTGCTCTGTCATAATTCGGTCCTTTTCTGCCATCGAGCGCTCTCATTTCATTTAGGAATGAGTAGGATAGGGGGTTGATTATCGCTAATCAGGTTAAGTTATCAAGTTTCCCCGTTTCTCTGGCTGAACTTTTTGCTGTAAATGGGGACTTATTGCATGTCGTTGACAAATTTAGCGATTATCTTGTCTTCTTCATTGTAAGAGTAAGGTAAGATAACCCGTATTAACTAGCTAAGTAATGGCTTCATAACTAGATAACCAGTTGGTTTGTCCTATATGTATCATCCTATTTCTTTGTTTATTGGCTTGCGGTACCTTCGGGGACGCTCCGGAGACCGATTTAGCCGATTTGTTTCTTATATGTCGACAGCCGGTATCACAATTGGCGTGATGGCGTTAGTGACGGTGCTTTCCGTAATGAACGGTTTTGAAGCCCAGTTGAAAGAGCGCATTTTAGGAGTGCTTCCTCATGCTGTGATTTCGCAACACGATAGTAAAACGCCTCTCAGTGAAGCTGCTCCTAAGTTCATTCAAGATATGTCGACCATAGCAAAACCAGAACCTATTGTTCGTGGTGAGGCAGTTATTCAAAGCTCTGCACAACTGACAGCTGGTTATTTAATTGGTATAGAGCCCAAACTTGGCGACCCGATTTCTAACCACCTTATCGCAGGACGTTTATCTTCTCTTCAAGCAGGTGAGTACAAAGTATTCCTTGGTCACAGCTTGGCGCGCTCATTGAAAGTGTCGATGGGCGATAAAGTCCGTTTGATGGTCACCAATGCCACCCAATTTACCCCACTGGGTCGAATTCCGAGCCAACGTAATTTCACGGTAGCTGGCATCTTCAATACGGGCTCAGATGTCGATGGTCAGCTTATGATTGTTAATATGACTGATGCGGCAAAGCTGATGCGTTTACCGAAAGATACAGTCTCTGGCTGGCGTGTGTTCTTCTCAGACCCTTTTATGGTGACTGATTTTGCTGATCAGCCAATGCCTGATGGTTGGCAATGGAGTGATTGGCGAGAACAACGTGGTGAGCTTTTCCAAGCCGTCAAAATGGAAAAGAATATGATGGGCTTGATGCTTGGGCTGATCGTTGGTGTTGCTGCGTTTAACATTATTTCCGCTTTGATCATGGTGGTGATGGAGAAGCAATCTGAAGTCGCGATTCTTAAAACACAAGGTATGACTCAATCTCAAGTGATGGCGATTTTCATGGTTCAAGGCGCAAGCAGTGGTGTGATTGGTGCCATTGTTGGTGGTGCAATGGGCGTTGCTTTATCACTTAACCTCAATGCAATTCTGGAAGCGGCGGGAGTGGCACTATTTAGCTTCGGTGGTCACTTACCTATCGTGATTGATTCATTCCAAATTTTACTAGTGGTAGTGCTGGCGATTGCTCTGAGTCTAGCTGCAACTGTTTACCCGTCTTTCCGAGCATCTTCTGTTAAACCTGCTGAGGCACTTCGCTATGAATAAGCTATTAGAATGTCGTGATATTCGTAAAGTCTACCGAGAGGGTTCGTTAGATACTGAAGTGCTCAAAGGTGTAAGTTTTGATATTGATAAAGGCGAGTTAGTGTCTATTGTCGGTTCATCAGGCTCGGGTAAGAGTACGTTGCTCCACATTCTTGGAGCATTAGACGATGCATCTCAAGGGGAAGTGGATTTTCTGGGACAGAACCTGTCTGCTTTGAGCTCCAACAAACAAGCTGCATTGCGCAATAAGCATCTTGGCTTTGTGTATCAATTCCATCATCTGCTGGCTGATTTCACAGCGGTTGAAAATGTTGCAATGCCACTGTTGATTGGTGGGGCGAAAGTTGCAGATGCGAAAACGGAAGCAAAAGCCCTTCTGGAGAAGGTGGGGTTGGGACATCGAATGGATCATCGTCCGTCAGAACTTTCTGGTGGTGAGCGCCAACGTGTGGCTATCGCACGAGCTTTGGTCAATAAGCCTGACTTGGTTTTAGCAGATGAGCCGACTGGTAACTTAGATCACAATACGGCGCTAGCGATTTACGACTTAATGCGTGAGTTAAATCAGGAGTCGAATATTGCTTTCTTAGTTGTCACTCATGATAACGAGCTGGCCGCGAAAATGGATCGCCAAATGCATATGCAAGATGGTTTGCTGGTGGATCGTTTTACCACAGACACAGCAACCGTGGAGGGCTAATTTTGTTTTCATCTTTAGCATTGATGATTGGTGGACGTTTCAGTCGCGCTAAAAAGCGTAACAAGATGGTATCGTTCATTTCTCTTTCCTCCACCATCGGTATTGCGGTTGGCGTAGCAGTCATCATCATTGGCTTATCTGCGATGAATGGCTTTGAACGAGAGTTACAGTCTCGTGTGCTTTCTGTGATTCCACATGGTGAGTTAGAGGGGGTGAATGGTCCACTGCACAACTATACCAAAACCATGAAGCAAGCCCTAGGTCATGAGCATGTGGTTGCTGCCGCACCTTATGTTCGGTTTACGGGGTTAGCAGAAAAGGGCAGTAAGCTAAAAGCAATAGAAGTTCGCGGTGTGGATCCAGCTTTTGAGCAAGCTGTTTCTAGTATGTCTGACTTTATTGACCCACAGGCGTGGCAAAATTTTTACTCAGGTCAACAGCAAGTGATTCTTGGGCGTGGTGTCGCCAATGAGTTAAAGGTCGATGTTGGTGACTATATTACTTTAATGATCCCGCAATCAGGCAGTACGAATAAGGTACAAGCCCCAAAGCGAGTCCGAGTCAAAGTCGCTGGTTTTTTAACGCTTAACGGTCAAATCGATCATTCATTAGCGCTAGTACCACTCAAGGATGCTCAAGCCTATGCCCGCTTAGGTGATGGCGTTACAGGTATTTCGCTGAAGACGGATGATGTGTTGAATGCACCATCAATTGTACGTGAAGTCGGTAGCCGAATTGATGTTTATGTTTACCTAAAAAGCTGGCAACAACAATTTGGCTTTTTGTACCGTGATATCCAACTTGTTCGTACCATTATGTACCTGGTAATGGTGCTAGTGATTGGTGTCGCGTGTTTCAATATTGTCTCGACATTGATGATGGCGGTTAAAGATCGCGCGGCTGAGATTGCGATTCTTCGTACTATGGGTGCAAAAGACAGTTTGATTAAGCGTATCTTCGTTTGGCAAGGCGTATTCTCGGGCGTATTTGGTAGTCTTGCGGGTAGTGTCGTTGGTGTTCTTGTCGCTCTCAACCTCACACCGATTATTAAGGGGTTGGAAGCCTTAATTGGTCACCAATTTCTTTCGGGGGATATCTACTTTGTCGACTTCTTACCATCGCAATTGCATTGGCCAGATGTTGCTTTGGTTTCAATTACGGCGATTATCTTGAGTTTGTTGGCAACATGGTACCCAGCCTCCCGTGCAGCGAAACTTAATCCAGCGGCGGTATTGAGTTCCAAGTAATCTACAAAACTCAGCGAACAGTTCGCAAATAACAGACAACAAAAAAAGGACCGATTATTATCGGTCCTTTTTATCTATATCGTTGCTATCTCTAATTGGATCGATGCGTTTCATACTTGAGTTACATCACCTTTCATTTCTAACGTTAACTGTTTTCCATTCAACGCGTCATAACCTGCCAACTGGTGAATAAGCGCTTATCGTACTTTACGCTTTTGCCAGCTTCTCACGACTGAATAACGCCAAAGACCACGAATACCGAAATAACCAATGATTGCTGACACTACGCCACAGATCGCGCAGCCAAGTAAGAACGGAGGTCCTATGGTGTTCATTTGCTGCATGATGAATTCCCACGACAATTCAAAGTGGAATGGTTGTGGTGGTACATGCATGACCAAGGCACCAAGCTTGTAAGCAAAGTAGAACAGCACTGGCATGGTAATTGGGTTACTGATCCAAACAAGTGCGACTGATAGAGGCAAGTTAACACCAAGCATGATGGCAAGACCTGCCGCCATGATCATCTGACTCGGAAGCGGGACAAACGCCATAAACAGACCAACAGCAAAAGCACCAGACGCAGAGCGACGATTTAAACACCACAAGTTTGGGTTATATAAAACGTTGCCGAAGACCTTCAGTGCTTTTTGGCGTTTGATCATTTCATGATCTGGCATGAAGCGTTTTATCAGCTTTCTAGGCATAGGACGACATGACTCTCTTAGAAAAAAGTTTGACCTTGGCTTTATTTGTAGCGAGCGTTATTTCGTCTGCATGGTGGCCGACGATACCAGATTGGCGTTGGTTGCTGCTGGGAATAATTGCCACTGGCTCAATAATAAAATTACGACGTGGCTTATTGAGCATAGGCGTAATTTTGGGCTTTATGGTTGTCATTATCCACGGCAATGTTATGGAGCATCAAAGACAAGCCCTGTTTCAAGCAGGGGTGAATATTACCATAAATGGCAAAGTTGACAGCCCTTTTACGCAAATAAGTCACGGATATGAAGGAATTGCGCGTGTCCATCAGGTGAATTCTCAAAACTTGTTACCTTTTTTTAAACCGAAAATCCGGTTGATAACGCCTTTCCCACTCGCCGTTAACAGTGAGTTCACTACCGAAGTGACAATTAAACCCATCTTTGGGCTCTTAAACGAAGCAGGTCATGACGCCGAAAAGCAGGCAGTAGGAAAGGGCATTGTGGCAAGGGCTACCGTTTCAAAGGATTCAGCGTGGCTTATTCGTGAGCGATCATCATTAAGAACGCAAATTATCGCCGTCGTTCATAAGCACATTGTTCAGCTTGAACACTTCGCTCTTATTCGTGCTTTGGCGTTTAGTGACCGTACGCTTCTGTCTCGATATGACTGGCAACTCCTACGTGATAGTGGCTTACTGCATTTGGTCTCGATTTCGGGTTTACATATAGGAATGGCGTTTGCTTTTGGTATGAGCTTTGGGGTTGTTGTTAGGTACGCTTTGCCAAAATTTGTCTTTTTACCTTCCTTGTTTGGGCTTGCTACTGCTTTTTTGTATTCATGGTTAGCAGACTTCTCTTTGCCTACGACTCGAGCTTTTTCAGTATGTTTGATTTACTTGTTATTAAAGTCTGCTTTGATTTATTGGAGCGCTTGGCGCGTGCTGCTCCTTGCTGTAGCAATACAGTTGTGCATCGAGCCGTTTTCTGCACTCACTATGAGCTTTTGGCTGTCTTATCTCTCTGTTATCGCCGTTTTATTTGCAGTGAATTGTGTACAACATAGCCGTGGCAATTGGATTAGGAAACTGGGTACCTTATTCAAAATTCAGTTAGTACTCACTGTGTTGATCATTCCGATTAGTGGGTTGTTTTTTGCCGGGACGAGCCTCTCCTCTATTTTATATAACCTCATTTTTATCCCTTGGTTCGGTTTTGTTGTCGTTCCACTGATGTTTGTTGCACTTATCATTACCCCGTTTTCAGTGCACTTGGCGAACATGCTGTGGCAGTGGTTAGATTGGATGCTTGTACCCCTTACTTGGTCTTTGCCATTTGCTTTGGGGAGTTGGCAATCTCTTAGCTCACAGGCAACGTTGTGGGTGCTGGCATTGGGCGTTTGTGTGCTTTCGATGCGATTTTTAAATCGAGAAACCTCAGGCGTTTTGTTCTTGGTCATCACAAGTCTGGCGTTGTGGTATGAACGAAAATCCGATGGTTGGCGTATTGATGTGTTAGATGTTGGGCATGGACTTGCAGTGCTCCTAGAAAAAGACGGTGAAGTGCTTTTATATGACACGGGTAAAACATGGGCTTATGGAAGTATTGCTGAACAAGTTATTGCTCCTATCTTGTATCGCAGAGGGTTCGGTTCTATCGACATGTTTGTCGTCAGTCACGCCGACTCAGATCATGCTGGAGGACGTGCATATATCGAAAGGCACTTCGCCCCAGTTCGTAAGCTTAGTAGCCAAAACTACGCTAACTACCAACCTTGTATTGCCGGGGAGCGATGGAAATGGCAAGCGCTAGAATTTGAAGTTCTTTGGCCTCCGAAGTTGGTTAAACGTGCATATAACCCACATTCATGCGTGATTCGTGTCGTCGATACCAAAACGGATTTTAAGTTGCTATTAACGGGCGATATTGAAGCCGTTAGTGAATGGATCTTGGTGAGAAACCCCGATCAGTTAAAAAGTGATGTTGTGATTGTCCCGCATCACGGAAGTAAGAGCTCTTCTAACCCCAAGTTTGTTGAAGCGATTGCCCCAAAACTGGCGATCGCATCTCTGGCAAAAGGGAATCAGTGGGGAATGCCTGCAAATAACGTGGTTCTAGCGTACGAGAACGCCAATGCGAAATGGCTGGATACGGGGAATGGCGGTCAAATAAGCGTCCTTATTGAGCAAGAGAATTGGTATTTTGAAACGAAACGAAGTGAGACATTTGACCCTTGGTATAGGCAGATGCTGCGTAACGGAGTAGAATAAGAGTCTTAATGTAAGAAAACAAAGCACTTCTATGTCGATAAATACTGATGAAACGACTTGGCAGACGTTTAAGCGTCTATGGCAATTTATTCGCCTTTATAAGTCAGGTCTAATCGTTGCTGTTGTAGCATTGGTTGTTAATGCTATCTCTGATACCTACATGATCTCCTTGCTAAAACCGCTTCTAGATGAAGGTTTTGGTAGTGCGGAATCTGATTTTCTACGTACACTTCCACTTATCGTTTTCGCCATGATGTTTATTCGTGGTGTGAGCGGGTTTGTCTCTACTTATTGTCTGAGCTGGGTATCCGGCAATGTGGTAATGCAAATCCGTCGCATGGTGTTTAATCATTTTATGCATATGCCTGTTTCTTATTTCGATAAAGAAAAAACAGGCAATCTACTTTCTCGAATTACTTATGACTCTGAACAAGTTTCAGCGGCGACTAGTTCTGCGCTAGTTAGCATTGTGCGTGAAGGCGCAAGCATCATTGGTTTGTTGGTTCTGATGTTCTATAACAGCTGGCAATTGTCTTTGGTTTTGTTTGCTGTTGCGCCTGTTGTTGCTTTTGGTATTAGCGTTGTTTCTAAGCGATTCAGAAAGATCTCGAGAAACATGCAGACGATGATGGGCAATGTGACTGCCTCTGCAGAGCAAATGCTGAAAGGTCACAAAGTAGTACTGAGTTATGGCGGCCAAGATATCGAAGGTAAACGCTTCGAGAAAGTAAGTAACCAAATGCGCCAACAAAGCATGAAGTTGGTGACAGCTCAAGCAGCGGCAAACCCAATCATCCAGATGATTGCGTCTATTGCTATTGTTGTGGTGCTTTATCTTGCAAGTATTGACTCAATTAAAGACCAGTTAACGCCGGGTACATTTACTGTTGTATTCTCTGCGATGTTTGGTTTGATGCGTCCATTGAAAGCACTAACAAACGTAACGTCACAGTTCCAACGTGGTATGGCGGCGAGCCAAACCTTGTTCGCTCTTGTGGATTTGGATACAGAAAAGAACGAAGGCAAATTCACTGTCGAGCGAGCAAAAGGCGACGTTGCAGTGAAAGATGTAAGCTTTACCTATGAAGGTTCTGAAAAGCCTGCATTGGAAAATGTCAGCTTTGATATTCCACGAGGCAAAACAGTTGCCTTAGTGGGGCGCTCAGGTTCAGGTAAGAGTACCATTGCGAATTTGTTTAACCGTTTCTACGATGTAAGTGGCGGTGCTATCTCACTTGATGGTCATGATATCCGTGACTATGAGCTGAAAAACTTACGTGAGCAGTTTGCTCTGGTTTCGCAAAACGTGCATCTGTTTAACGATACGATTGCGAACAATATTGCTTACGCAACAGAAGGCAAGTATTCACGTGAAGACATTGAACGCGCAGCCAGCCTAGCTCACGCGATGGAGTTCATCAGTAAGATGGATGGTGGACTCGACGCGATGATAGGTGAGAACGGTGCAAGCCTTTCTGGTGGGCAGCGTCAACGTGTAGCAATTGCTCGAGCTTTATTACGTGATGCGCCAGTTCTTATTCTTGATGAGGCAACATCTGCTTTAGATACCGAATCTGAACGTGCCATCCAATCTGCTCTGGATGAGCTACAGAAAGACAAAACCGTATTGGTGATTGCCCACCGCCTATCTACGATTGAGAATGCAGATGAAATTTTGGTTGTGGACGAAGGTGCAATTGTTGAGCGTGGTAGCCATGCCGATTTAATCGCGAAAGATGGCGCTTATGCCCAACTTCACCGAATCCAATTTGGTGCTTAAGCGCTGTGATTGAAAAAATCTGGTTCGAAAACCACCCTCTCAAGTACTTACTGTGGCCGCTACTGTGGCCACTTAGTCTGTTATTTGGTGCAATTAGTAAGTCTAAGCGACAACAATACCAATCTGGAAAAAAACAAGCGTATAAAGCGCCTGTACCTGTAGTCGTTGTTGGTAACATTACTGCTGGTGGGAACGGCAAAACCCCAGTTGTGGTGTGGCTGGTAGAGCAATTGCAGCAACTTGGTTTTAAGCCTGGAGTGGTGTCTAGAGGCTATGGCGCAAAAGCGCCGCAATATCCGTTATTGCTTGATGATAGTACGCCTGCTAAACATTGTGGTGATGAACCTAAGCTTATCTATCGCAGAACTGGCGCACCAGTGGCAGTGGATCCAGTCCGTGCTAATGCAGTGAAAGCATTACTAGAAGTGGGCGTTGATATCATTGTTACGGATGATGGGCTTCAACATTACGCGCTTGAGAGAGATATCGAGTTTGTTATTGTTGATGGTAATCGTCGCTTTGGTAATGAAAGCCTTATACCGCTTGGCCCGCTTCGCGAAGGGGTAGAGCGTCTTTCTAACGTCGATTTTATTATCACTAACGGTGGTCAAGCTCAGCAAAACGAAATGCCAATGTCTTTAGCGCCATCGAAAGCCGTTAATTTAAAGACAAAACAGCAAGTCGAGATGAGTGAACTGCAAGACCTCGTTGCATTTGCTGGGATCGGACATCCACCACGATTTTTTAATACACTTAATGCGATGAACGCTGACGTTAAAGTAACGAAGGGCTTTGCCGATCATCAAGACTTTGACCAGCAAGAATTGCACACATTGGCTCAACAAGGGGCGAATGTGATTATGACAGAAAAAGATGCCGTCAAATGTGACAGCTATGCGCAAGATAATTGGTGGTATCTGCCTGTTTCTGCTCAGTTTGAATCAAACGATGCAGAGCGAATTTTAAATCGAATAAAAGAGGTTAAAGCGACTTATGGATCACCGTCTGCTTGAGATTGTAGCTTGCCCTGTGTGCAAAGGTAAGCTGACGTACGATAAAGATAATCAAGAGTTGATCTGCAAATTGGATCGCCTTGCTTACCCAATAAAAGAGGGTATTCCTGTTCTGCTTGAACCAGAAGCTCGAACCATGAGCATGGACGAGGGACGCTAATGTCTTTTACGGTTGTCATTCCTGCACGCTATGCGTCAAGCCGCTTACCAGGTAAGCCATTGGCAGATATTGGTGGTAAACCTATGATCCAATGGGTTTACGAGCAAGCGTTACAAGCGGGTGCAGAAGATGTGATTATTGCAACTGACGATGAGCGAGTGTCAGTGGCAGCAGAGCAGTTTGGTGGCAAGGTTTGTATGACCTCGCCAAACCACGAATCTGGCACTGAGCGACTAGCCGAAGTAGTAGAGAAAATGGCGATTCCTGCAGACCACATTGTGGTGAATGTTCAGGGTGATGAACCATTGATTCCGCCGTCTATCATTCGCCAAGTGGCTGATAACTTAGCAGGTTGCGATGCGCCCATGGCAACGCTTGCGGTGGAGATCGAATCGGAAGAGGAAGTCTTCAACCCGAATGCGGTAAAAGTGGTCGCGGATGAGCGTGGCTATGCCATGTATTTTAGCCGAGCAACGATTCCATGGGATCGTGACAACTTTGCTAAACAAGACAAAACGATCGCGAACCCATTGATGCGTCACATCGGCATCTACGCTTACCGTGCTGGTTTTATCAATACCTATGTGAATTGGCAGCCAAGTGCACTTGAACAAATCGAGTGCCTAGAGCAGCTTCGCGTACTTTGGTACGGCGAAAAGATTCATGTGGAAGTTGCAAAAGAAGCGCCAGCAGCTGGTGTGGATACGCCAGAAGATTTAGAAGCAGTACGTGCGATTGTCGCTAAGCATGCACAATAAGCTTGGTATTGATTTCAAAATTAGAAAAGGCTCCTCATTGAGGAGCCTTTTTGTATCTACGATAGATTGGAAGCTGTATCGGTTAGATATTGGTGTCGTACTGATTGCGTTTCGGACATGTTGAGAGGATCTCTCTGTGTCCGGTGTCTTTGACTTCTTCCAAAATCACGTCGAAGCCCCACAAGCGATATACATGCTTAAGTACTTCTTCATAACTGTTATCCAAAGGAATGCGGTTATGGGGGACATATTGCAGCGTTAATGAGCGGTCACCGCGGACATCTACGTTAAACACCTGAATATTTGGCTCTAAATTCGCCAAGTTATATTGCGCAGCTAGCGTTTCACGAATGCGTCGGTAACCCATCTCATCGTGAATGGCGGCAACTTCGATGAAGTTTTTACGATCATCGTCATTGATGGCAAACAACTTGAAATCACGCATGAGCTTCGGTGATAAGTATTGGCTAATAAAGCTTTCATCCTTGAAGTTATGCATGGCAAAGTGAACCGCGTCTAACCAGTCTGTTCCTGCTAGTTCAGGGAACCACTCTTTGTCCTCGTCTGTTGGTTCTTCACAGATACGTTTGATATCGCGGAACATCGCAAAACCAAGCGCATAAGGGTTGATACCACTAAAGTAAGGGCTGTTATATGGTGGCTGTGCAACCACACTAGTGTGGCTGTGTAGAAATTCGAGAATGAACTTCTCAGACACCAAACCCTCATCATAAAGGTGATTAAGAATGGTGTAGTGCCAGAATGTTGCCCAGCCTTCGTTCATGACCTGAGTTTGTTTTTGAGGATAGAAGTATTGGCTTACCTTACGAACGATACGCACAATCTCACGTTGCCATGGTTCAAGCAGAGGAGCATGTTTTTCAAAGAAGTAGAGCAGGTTCTCTTGTGGCTCGCTAGGGAAACGAACTTTAATGTCTTCTTCTTTGGTTTTCGATTGTGGAACGGTGCGCCATAACTCGTTCACTTGCGATTGCAGGTAAGCTTCACGCTCTTCCTGACGCGCTTTCTCCTCGTTAATTGAAATCTTTTCAGGACGTTTATAACGGTCAACGCCGAAGTTCATAAGTGCATGGCAAGAGTCTAGAAGCTGCTCGACTTCGTGCACACCATAACGCTCTTCACATTCCGCAATGTAGTTCTTCGCAAACAATAGATAATCGATGATAGAGCTGGCATCGGTCCAAGTTTGGAACAGGTAATTGCCTTTAAAGAACGAGTTGTGCCCATAGCATGCGTGAGCAATAACCAGTGCCTGCATAGTGATGGTGTTCTCTTCCATCAAATAAGCGATACATGGGTTTGAGTTAATGACGATCTCGTAAGCTAGACCCATTTGACCGTGCTTATAGTTCTGCTCTGTTTGGATGAACTTTTTACCAAATGACCAGTGGTTGTAGTTGATGGGCATACCGATGCTTGAGTATGCGTCCATCATTTGCTCTGAGGTGATGACTTCGATTTGGTTAGGGTAGGTGTCGAGACGATAATGCTCCGCGACACGCTTGATTTCCTTGTGGTAACGCTCCAGCAGTTCAAATGTCCAGTCTGGACCATCTGGCAGCATATTATCTCTACGTTTCTTCGAGGTTTCCCCCGAAAGGTTTGTCGTTGCGGTATTCATCGCTAGCCTCCTTACGCATTTTCTTTTTGGAATAGTTCACGGAAGACTGGGAAGATATCCTCCACAGAGCGGATGTTTTTCATGGCGAAGTTTGGAAAGGCTTCGGAAAGCTTTTCATACTCATGCCACAGCGTTTGATGGGAACGTCTAGTGATCTCGATGTATGAATAGTACTGACAATTTGGTAGTAACTTATTGACGAGTAGGTCACGACAACGGGGTGAGTCGTCTGCCCAGTTATCGCCATCGGATGCCTGAGCCGCGTAGATGTTCCATTGACCCACAGGGTAGCGGTCTTGAACGATCTCATTCATCAGCTTGAGCGCGCTCGATACGATAGTGCCCCCCGTTTCTTGCGAATAGAAAAACTCGTGCTCGTCGACTTCTTTCGCTTGGGTGTGGTGGCGAATGAAGACCACTTCAACATTCTCATACGTGCGAGTTAAGAAAAGATACAAAAGCACATAGAAGCGTTTTGCAATGTCTTTGGTGGCTTGATCCATAGAACCGGATACGTCCATTAGACAGAACATGACTGCTTGGCTCGATGGCACAGGGCGCTTCTCATAGTTCTTGAAACGTAAGTCGAAGGTATCAATGAAGGGCACGCTTTCGATTTTCTTACGTAACTCTTCGATTTCCTTCTTCAAGCGATTTTCTTCGAGCTGTTGTGCAGGCTCAATGTTCTTGATGCGAGTTAGTTCATCCTCTAGCTCGTTAAGAAGACGTTTTTTACCTGCTGTCATTGCGGTGCGTCGCGCCAGAGATTGTTGTAACGAGCGAACGACGGCAATGTTGGATGGAATACCCGCGGTTTGATAACCCGCGCGATGGGTCTTCCACTCTGTGATTTTGGCAATTTGGTTTTTCTCGAGATTTGGTAGCTCTAAATCTTCAAATAAGATGTCGAGATATTCGTCTTTTGAGATTTGGAAAACGAACTCGTCTTGACCTTCGCCGTCGGGGCTAGCATTGCCTTCACCAGCACCGCCGCCTTGACCTCCACCTTTCGGACGTTCAATTTTATCACCCGTGATAAATTGGTCGTTACCAGGGTGCACACGGTCACGTACGCCCCCTTTACCCTGATGAAACATAGGTTCGTTAATGTCTTTGTGCGGTATTGCGACGTCTTCGCCCGTTTCTGTGTTCGTGATCGAGCGTCGATTCACTGCGTCAGCTACCGACTCTTTAATCTGCTCTTTATGGCGCTTCAAGAAGCGCTGTCGATTAACAGCGCTCTTGTTCTTGCCATTGAGCCTTCGGTCTATAAATTGCGCCATGAAATAGCCCTCTTCATGTTTCACAAGCGACCTAACTCAAACTGGTTAGGATGACTTACGTACTCGTAGGTACCACTCAGAAAGTAAGCGAACCTGTTTCTCGGTGTAGCCTTTTTCCATCATGCGAGCGACAAAGTCGTCGTGTTTCTTCTGATCTTCAGAAGACGTTTTCGCATTGAATGAGATAACCGGAAGCAGCTCTTCGGTATTGGAGAACATTTTTTTCTCGATTACCGTGCGCAGTTTTTCGTAGCTGGTCCAAACTGGGTTTTGACCATTGTTATTGGCTTTCGCACGAAGCACAAAGTTTACGATTTCGTTTCGGAAATCTTTCGGGTTAGAGATGCCCGCTGTTTTCTCGATCTTCTCTAATTCAGCATTTAGAGAAGCACGGTCGAACAGTTGGCCTGTTTCTGGATCGCGATATTCTTGGTCTTGGATCCAGAAGTCTGCATAGGTGACGTAACGGTCGAAGATATTCTGACCGTACTCAGAGTAAGACTCTAGGTATGCCGTTTGAACTTCTTTACCAATGAACTCGACATAACGAGGCACTAGATAGCCTTTCAAGAATTCAAGGTACTTCTCTGCCATTTCTGAAGGGAACTGCTCACGTTCTACTTGCTGTTCAATAACATAGAACAGGTGAACAGGGTTGGCCGCCACTTCCGTTTGGTCGAAGTTGAACACGCGAGATAGGATTTTGAAGGCGAAACGAGTTGATAGACCGTTCATACCCTCGTCAACGCCTGCGTAGTCACGGTACTCTTGGTAGCTCTTCGCTTTCGGATCGGTGTCTTTCAGTGTTTCACCATCGTACACTCGCATCTTAGAGAAGATGGACGAGTTCTCAGGCTCTTTAAGTCGCGAAAGAATACTAAATTGTGCCAGAGTTTCGAGCGTACTTGGTGAGCAAGGTGCTTTAGAAAGCTCACTGTTTTCAAGCAGTTTCTGGTAGATCTTCACTTCTTCCGACACACGTAAGCAGTAAGGTACTTTCACTATGTACACACGGTCTAAGAACGCCTCATTGTTCTTATTGTTGCGGAAGGTTTGCCACTCAGATTCGTTCGAGTGAGCCAGAATCATACCGTCGAATGGAATCGCAGACAGTCCCTCGGTACCATTAAAGTTGCCTTCTTGAGTTGCGGTTAATAGAGGGTGTAGCACCTTGATTGGCGCCTTGAACATCTCTACGAATTCCATCAAACCTTGGTTCGCTTTACACAGCGCACCAGAGTAACTGTAGGCATCTGGGTCGTCTTGTGAGTAATGCTCTAACTGACGAATATCGACTTTACCAACGAGGGACGAAATGTCTTGGTTGTTTTCATCGCCTGGTTCGGTTTTGGCAATAGCCACTTGGTCGAGGATGGAAGGGCGTACTTTCAGCACTTTGAACTTGGTGATATCACCACCAAATTCATGCAGACGTTTTGCTGCCCACGGTGACATGATAGATCGTAGGTAACGATGTTCGATGCCGTATTCTTTCTTCAAGATCTCGCCATCTTCTGTCGGATTGAACAGACAGAAAGGGTGATCGTTAACTGGGCTTCGTTCGCCGTTCGCACTAAGCACATAAACGGGCATTTTTTCCATTAGGGCTTTTAGCTTTTCGGCAAGTGATGACTTACCACCACCAACAGGACCGAGTAAGTACAGAATTTGTTTACGCTCTTCCAAACCTTGTGCGGCATGTTTGAGATAAGAAACAATCTGCTCAATCGCATCTTCCATGCCATAGAAGTCTTTGAAGGTTTCATAACGTGAGATGACTCGGTTCGAGAATATACGGCTCAGTCTTGGATCTTGAGCAGTATCAATGACTTCTGGCTCTCCGATAGCCATCAGTAGGCGTTCTGCAGCATTAGCGTAAGCGCTTTTGTCGTCTTTACACAGGGCTAAGAAATCCTGTAACGACATCTCTTCATCTTTTGCAGCTTCATATCTTGATTGATAGTGGTCGAAAATACTCATGTCGCTTTCCCCTTTAACTAGTCAGTCTACCGACGAACGTTGACGCAGGCTTATCCACCTTTGATATGCCCTTCGTTGTATGAAGTTATACGTCCTGTTATCACGTTTGGTTTGTACTGGAAGTAAGCTAGACAACACCAAAGACTTTGCTTTATGGACACTTTTTCACTGCAACGGAGAACGATGGATAGGTACCTTTCAATCACTCCCTTTCTCATTTTAAGCCTAGTCGGGGATTTCCAATTTTGCTTAACAATTATGAATTTATTGCAAAAGTGACATTTGAATCACTGTTTGGAGATTGAAAAATTTATGTTGTGAATAGGAGTGATAGAAATCAGATATTTGGCTTTGAGTCACTGATATTAGTGATTCGTATACAAGTCTAGAGAATGAAAGATAAAACTGTGCTGATAGAATGAGCTTGACTTGTGACAGGGGAAAAGAAAAAAGGAGAGCCTTTGCCCTCCTTTTCAAATACTTGGTGAATTATGCACTAAAGATTTGTGCTAGCTCGTTTGCACATAGGTGGTATTGACGAGGACAGTTGCGCCAGGTTTTTAGCATGCGGCGGTATTTGTCTAACATTGGCATTTGGCTATTGAAGTGGTGATCAGCTTTATCAAATTGAGGGTAAAGACCTTCTGAATCCACTAGGAAGCGCACATAGTGTACTTGTTGTGCTTCTGTCGCAATATCAAAGCCAAGGAACTGAAGGCGACGCTGGTCGACTTTACCGCGCTCTTCGTCATCCAGCATTTTGTTTGATTCTTGCATTGCGTGGTACATCTCCATGATGTCGATGATTTCACGACACTCGGTTTCTGTAATGCAGCCAAAATCTTTGTTCAACTCGCGCATTTGTAGCTCGTAACCACGCTCTACAATAGTCTGTAGACGCTTGTATTTTGCTGCGTTGTTAGGATCAAGTTGAGACATTAGGTTGTACTGGTTTGATAGGATCAAACGTTGAGCGTTTGACATTTCCATGGTGACCTCACTAAATAATCTAATACATTTTTAATGTGCTTAGGTTAACGTTTCGGATGAAGGTGAAACATGATCTCAACACATATTTAATATGAAAAATGGCAAGAATTATCGAATTTAACCAGTTTACAAATGCAGTATGAATGGGGCGTTACAACTTATTTGTGATAATGGTTGTATATGTAGTCACGGTCTGAAAAAACTCTCAGCCACTCAGGCTTAAAAACGGTCAGTACCGCTAAAGCCATTCCATTAAGAAGACCTTCAGGGAAAGCGAGTAACGGAACAAACACAAAGTAATTGTGCTGGATGGTTTGCCAATCATAGTGACCCACAGATAGGTGGTAAAAAGAATTGATCAGCAAGTGGAGGCTGCCGGTAAGTGCACCATTGAAGAATCCTGCCACAAAAATGAAAACGAAGATGTTACGTGGTAAGTACTGGTAGCTCAGAAGAAAGATGCTGTAACTGATAAGTATTGGAATCAGTGCAGAGAGCACCAGCGCGCTTGGCAACATCAACAACGATATGTCATGAATCAAGTGGTTGACGACCATCGCAGGGATGCAAAATAGAAAAGCCATGCGCCAACCATACATCATAGTTAGCGTGGTTAAAGCAAGGAAATGAATTTGTAACCCTTCTTTTACCCCTGCTTGGGCAGACCACAAAACGCTAATCAAGAAAAGTGTCGCGAAGACTAAATGTTGGAATGGCTTTTCTTGTTCCATTTTAGGCCAAACGACTCTTCGCCAATCGGGGAGACAATAAACGACGACGACCCAGAAAATAATGATGATCGAAACAAAATTAAACCAATCCATGTGTTATCCCAACGCTTTTCCTATGAGCTTTACTTACGGTTTCGTATTCCTAATACGTCTAATATGAGTTGGATAGGGCACAAGACCTGCTGATCCGTTAGACACATATACCTACGTATAGGTAAAAAAATACCAGCAAGTTGCTGGTATTTTTAATCTATTCAATAACCTAATGCTACTTAGTATTTCACATTTGAGTGGTATTGGGAAAGAATTGACTGGATTTCGTCCATAGTTTCTTTAGATGGAGGATTTACACCATCAAGAGGATATTCAACACCAAGCGCCTCCCATTTGTGTGCGCCGAGTTTGTGGTATGGCAGAAGCTCTACTTTTTCAATGTTATCCATATCTTTAATGAATTCACCAAGCATATGAGCGGCTTCTGGTTCGTCCGTGTAGCCAGGAACAACCACATAACGAATCCAAGTCTTTTGACCAATTTTATGTAGATAACGAGCAAAGTCTAAAACACGACGGTTAGACACACCAATGAAATCTTGGTGAATCTCATCTTTCATGTGTTTTAGGTCAAGCATGACTAGGTCAGTCGCATCCAACACTTCATCGATCACGTCGGTGTGTTTACGGATGTAGCCGTTAGTATCCAAACAAGTGTGAATGCCTTCTGCTTGAGCAGCGCGGAAGAAGTCACGAACGAACTCAGGCTGAAGCATCGCTTCACCACCGGAACAAGTAATGCCACCACCTGATGCGTTCATGAAGTGACGGTAAGTTTTTGCTTCAGCAATAATCTCTTCAACCGTAACTTCCTTGCCATCATGCGTGTCCCATGTATCGCGGTTATGGCAATACTTACAACGCATTAAGCAACCCTGCAAGAAGACGATAAAACGGATACCAGGTCCGTCTACGGTACCACATGACTCAAACGAGTGAATACGACCAGTTGTTGACATCTTTTGCTCTCATTTTTAATAAATTCTGACCGTTATTTTATTACAAATTGCAGGGTTAAAACAGTCTAAGTGGGCTTTCGTTGGCGAGATATTGAGCAAAGACAACGGCGAATGAAAACTCACACGCCGTATGGGGAGATTTCTTTAGAAGAAGGCGAACAAAGACAAAGAGCCTGTACCGTAAACGTCAGTTTGGGCTTCCTCATAGTCTGGCGTTTTCACTGTAAATGTTAAGCTTGCGCCATAGTTTTGGTTGTACCAAGCCGCACCTGCAACGGCACTCGCTTGCCAGTTCTGTAGTGTGACATCATATTGGTCTGATGGCTCTGGTAGACCTGAACGGTCGCCTTCAATAGTGATATCGTTAAAGCGGTAACGACCTTCAAAGCCCGTGAATAAGAACCAACTTGATGTGCTCTTAGCTAACATGCTGGCATGGAATGGACTTTCAACGCTGATGTTTGCGGCACCTATGCTGTTGGCTAAGTTAGTACCCCAACGAAACATGACACCTTGTGAAACGTCACTTCGGAAATTACCTGCGTTAATATCGTTAACGTTGGTGATTTCCCACTGTGTCGTTTTGCCTTCGCTACGCATCAATTTGTTGAACGCTCGGTAGCCGACGCTAAATGCCAACTCGTCATCAATTTGGTAATCCCAACCTTGTGGATCGGTTGAACCAGTAATGCTATGAACCAGCTCTTGCGCCTTTTCAGAGAGTGAGCTCTCGCCCGTTGCGCCGATAGTGAAATTGTAGCGAACAGCTTTATCAGCGGTGAGTGAGATATAGTTGATTTCAGTGTGTAAGTAGCCAGCGTAAGGACGATCGTTGATAAGTGGGTAGTCGGCTTCGATGTCACTTGGCGTGTACATTTTATGCCCAAGCACTAATTCAATCTTATCGACGTTGCTTTGGCTAGAATCATTTAATGTAAACCACTTCCATTCTGCGTCTTCACGCAATTGTTCAGTCGCGTAAGAGAGAAAAATACCATTGGTATAATCTTGGTCAACGCCAAAAATGCCATCGTTATCGAGAGTGAAAGAGACTGTGGATTTGGTGGATGCGATTGCTGCCGGTGATAGCAGCGCAAGGATGAATAATTTACTGAGTTTCATAGTGTATGTTTGCAAGCTTTTTACGCATCATACGGAAGATCCCAGACAAAATCTTTTGTAATGTCACAACTTTAGTTCAAGAAACAAAAAAAGGTCGATGCTTTTCAGCATCGACCTTTGTTCTATCACTTAAAGTGCTAATTCAATCAGTCTTATAGAGACTCAGTGAATGTACGTGCGATTACGTCAGCTTGTTGCTCTGCAGTTAGAGAGTTGAAGCGTACAGCGTAACCAGATACACGGATTGTTAGCTGAGGGTATTTCTCTGGGTGCTTAACAGCGTCTTCTAGAGTTTCGCGGTTAAGAACGTTCACGTTTAGGTGTTGACCACCTTCGATGCCAGATTCATGGTGGAAGTAACCATCCATTAGACCAGCAAGGTTAGCACGTTGTGAACCTTCATCTTTACCTAGAGCGTTAGGTACGATAGAGAACGTGTAAGAGATACCATCTTTAGCGTGAGCAAACGGTAGTTTACCTACAGACGTTAGAGACGCTACAGCACCTTTTTCGTCACGACCGTGCATTGGGTTAGCACCTGGTGCGAAAGGAGCACCTGCGCGACGACCGTCAGGCGTGTTACCAGTCTTCTTACCGTATACCACGTTTGAAGTGATAGTTAGGATAGACTGAGTAGGGATTGCGTCACGGTAAGTCTTAAGCTGACGAATCTTGTTCATGAACACTTCAACAAGTTCACAAGCGATGTCATCTACGCGAGCATCGTTGTTACCGAATTTAGGGTAGTCGCCTTCGATTTCGAAGTCGATTGCTACGCCATCTTCGTCACGAACTGGTTTAACTTTCGCGAATTTGATTGCAGATAGTGAGTCAGCTGCAACAGATAGACCTGCGATACCACAAGCCATAGTACGGCGAACGTCACGGTCATGTAGAGCCATTAGCGCAGCTTCGTAGCTGTACTTGTCGTGCATGAAGTGGATGCTGTTTAGTGCAGTCACGTACTGCTTAGCTAGCCAATCCATGAAGTGGTCTAGTTTGCCCCATACATCGTCGAAGTCTAGAACTTCGTCAGTGATCTTAGGCATCTCTGGACCAACTTGGATCTTCAGTTTCTCATCCACACCGCCGTTGATAACGTATAGAAGAGTCTTAGCTAGGTTAGCGCGAGCGCCGAAGAATTGCATGTGCTTACCAATGATCATTGGAGATACACAACATGCGATTGCGTAATCATCAGACTCGAAGTCTGGACGCATTAGATCGTCGTTCTCGTACTGGATTGATGAAGTATCGATAGATACTTTTGCACAGAACTTCTTGAAGCCTTCAGGTAGTTGCTCAGACCAAAGAACAGTGATGTTTGGCTCTGGAGAAGGACCCATTGTGTATAGAGAGTTTAGGAAACGGAAGTTTGAACGTGTAACTAGCGTACGACCGTCAAGACCCATACCACCCATAGACTCTGTTGCCCAGATTGGGTCGCCAGAGAATAGATCATCGTACTCAGGAGTACGTAGGAAACGAACCATACGTAGTTTCATTACGAAGTGGTCGATCATTTCCTGTGCGTCAACTTCAGTGATCTTACCTTCAGCGATATCACGTTCGATGTAGATATCTAGGAAAGTAGAAGTACGACCTAGAGACATTGCTGCGCCGTTTTGAGATTTAACAGCAGCTAGGTAACCGAAGTAAGTCCACTGGATAGCTTCTTGTGCAGTTTCAGCTGGACGAGAGATGTCACAGCCGTATTTCGCAGCCATAACTTTCATTTGACCAAGTGCACGGTGCTGCTCAGCGATCTCTTCGCGAAGCTGCATAGTCATCTGTAGATCTTCACCGTTCTCAAAACGCTCTTGTAGAGACTTGAATTGAGCTAGCTTGTCTTGCATTAGACGGTCGATACCGTATAGAGCAACACGACGGTAGTCACCGATGATACGACCACGACCGTACGCATCTGGAAGACCAGTTAGAACGCCTGATTTACGACATGCTAGGATATCTGGAGTGTAGATATCGAATACGCCAGCGTTGTGCGTTTTACGGTATTCTGTGAAGATTTTCTTAACTTGTGGGTCAAGCTCGCGATCGTAAGCTTTGCAAGAACCTTCAACCATACGGATACCACCGTTAGGGATGATTGCACGCTTAAGAGGAGCTTCAGTTTGTAGACCTACGATAGTTTCTAGGTCTTTTTCGATGTAGCCTGCATCGTGAGCAGTGATGGTAGAGATAACTGAAGTATCGAAATCAACAGGAGCGTGAGTCGCGTTCTCTTGTTTGATACCTTCCATTACCTTAGCCCAAAGCTTGTTAGTCGCTTCAGTACCTTCAGAAACTAGGAAAGATTCGTCGCCTTCGTACGGAGTGTAGTTCTTCTGAATGAAATCACGAACGTTTACTTCGTTTTGCCAGTCGCCTGCAGCAAAACCTTCCCAAGCTTTAGCAAATTGCTCTGCCATGACATACCTACCTTTGTAGTAGAAAAAAATACGTACTGGTTCGCCGTTGAGCCAGCTATCTCCACTGTTAAACGGAGAACAGTACACTCTTAATGAATAACAATATTTATAGTCTTAAATAAGAAAGAGTGGGTCATAAAACTATAAATATTGTCACTGCTAACAATGTGGGTTCTTCCCAACCACAATTCAAGGCTACACTAAAAAAATTTTGCAAACCTTAAACTAAATCAATAAATCCTAAAAAATCTCGATAAAAATTGGGTAGCGACGAGCGCTACCCACACAATTTTTGAACGAATGTCATTATAGCCAAGCTTTAATGCCATATTGTCCTTCTAGCATACCTACTGCAAGCATAGCGACTAAACAGATAACAAGTACACCTACAGGGATCACAATCTTATCGACAAAGGATAGACGAGAAGCGCGCTCCTTATCACCAATCAGACCATTGTTGTCTAGCAGCATAGTCAGTGCCCAAGCAAGAACTGGGTTAACGACTGCAGAACCAAAGATACAGATACCTGCTGCTTGAGAATCTTTCGAGTCTTTCACCATCTGCATACCTGCTTCAAGTAGAGGTAGAGATACACCTACAAGAAGAGCAACACGCATTACTGGTGGCCATACTGCGATATCCATTGGGAAACCAAGGATTGCAATGATCATTACCAGAAGACCAAGAAGGATTGCACCGCCAGGGATAGGGCGTTTTGCGATCGCTGCTGGGATCATGTAAGTACCCCAAGATGAAGTGATGTTACCACCACCTACTGCTGTACCTACCATCTGACGGATAGAACACATTGTCATTGTGTCATCTACGTCCATCAATACTTTTTCTGTCTTTTTAGGGTAGTTCAATTCTTGGAAGATACGGTGACCTAGGAAGTCAGGAGACCACATTGCCACGGCAAGGATTGCAAATGGTAGAGATGCGATGAAGTGTTCCATGTTAGGAAGACCTAGCATCCAACCTTCTTCAGTGCTGCCCCACCAGTAAACAGGGTTTAGGTTAGGAAGACCTGTTTCAGTGACGAATTTAATATCGAAACCTGCACCTAGTACTAAAGCGATTGCAAGACCAGTGAAAGCACACACCGGAATAGCAAGCCAACGCTTGTTCACTTTTGCAAGGAATGCGTATAGTGCGATAGTGACTGCCAGTACGATCAGACCAACATAGCCCATGCTACCAGCTTCAACAGTAGAAGATTGCAGACCAACGGCCCATTCTTGAATCGAAGTAATCTGGCTCATGGTACCAGTCAAACCCAAGAAGATAAGCAAGCCACCGGCTGTACCTTCCGAGGTGAGGTTCACCAGTTTGGAGCCGCCTTTTAGGAAACTCAGTAGAAGACCGAACACACCGATTAGAATTGCCAATGCAAGAGGGTGAGCACCAGCAAGAGCGATGGTACCAATAAGAGGGATCATTGGACCGTGGTTACCTGCAAGGTTGGCTTTAGGGTTAATAAAACCAGAAGCAAGTACACAGAAAAGAAGTGCAGGGATAAGCATTTCTACACGTGCAACTTCGATAGCAAAATCTTTGCCCAAGTTGACGTGGTCCCATGCTGCAGTAAGACCTTCAGCCCAAGACATCATTACCGCAGAGTACATTGCGATAATACCGATAGTACCAGCAAGTGCTGGAACAAGGTCTTCAAGCTCAAAGCGGAAGTCACGACCTGGCAAGTTCAAGCCAAATCGACGTGGCTTCATAATTTGTAGTTCGTGGTCTAGGTAGTCTGAACGGCTTGCGAACTCAGATGATGGACGATGAAGCTCGCGGTAGCTTTTAGTCTCAATATCCGAATCAGAGTGCGCTTTATTAACTGCGTCTGACATAGATTCCTCATATATTTAAAAGTTATGAATTCTAAATTGAATTGTGTTTTTCCGCTTCCTGCGGCACGTCCTATGCTAGCTATTATTAGATTTTGTCACACGAATATCTCGTGCCTAAGCATAGCTAATAACTTGTTGTGTTGAGGCACAAAAAATTCCTCATCATTGGGGCGGAGTCTAACAAGATAGCCCTTTGGGGTGATTGATTTAGATCACTTTAAGAATAGATGTGAAAGAAAACTACAGAAAGTGTCTGGCATGCGAACAACTTGGTTATTTCGTGTGTAATTCGATTACACAAGTTGCATAAAATTAGATGTGGTTTTGCGGAAATAATACTCAACGATATTTATTGATATCATTCATGAGTGATATTAAAAGCTGGCTTTATTCTTGCTTAGTACCGAGCAAAGACGATTTTTTGGCTAACCATTGCCGCTCAGTTTAGGAAGAAGACATGAAACAGCTTAAAGTACTGCCGCTAGTGGCAATCATTTCGGGATTAATGGTCGGTTGCGGTGGCGGCGGCGGTGGCGGTGGTGGCAGTTCTACACCGAGAACTACATTCACTTTTACTTTTGCTGCCCCAAATGTCATCAGTGAAGCAAACGCACAAAAAGATAGTTGTACTGTTTACGAGCGTAGAGTAGATGGTAATGGCATCAATCAAGTATTAACTTATCAACCAGCTGTAAGTGCACAGTTGACAGGGGATAAGGTTGTTGGTTTCTATTCTGACAAGAATGGTGTCCGTCAAGGCGACTTTATCTACCCATCAGGCACTACTTTAAAATTTGTTCTAGAAGACATTCCTGAGGATGGCTACTTTACTTATCAGTTGCTTGATGCTTCTGGAACCGTATTTACGGCAAACAGCTTTAGTCGAGACTTTTTACAGGACAATAACCTTAGAAACTCAACGTTCTCGATGAATCGAGAGGCTGTGTCTGCTTGTAACAAAAATGGTAACTTTAATAAGACTACCCGAACCGATCTTAACTATGTGGCAACAGAAGCTGGTGGCTTAGAGTACAACTTTATATCTCAAGTTGCTAAAGAGTCTAAGCCTGCTTATTCCATTGACTCTTTGGATGTGAGAGCTATTGGTTCGAAGATGGAGTCGACTGTCGTGCTGCAATATGCGGACGCAGCGAAGACAGAACTGCACCAATATGGTATTCGCGATTGGTCAAGTGAATCACCATTGCCGTTGGTTGGCATGACTGGTTCTTCACCAATCTTGAACCCAACATCTTTTAAATATGACACTTTAGACATCAGTGTACTGGTTGGTGATTACAACTACGAAGTTGCAGAGTTACCTATGTCAACGATGAAGTTCTACCACCCGCTTGAACCTAAAACGGAAACTTGGACTTACAGTGTTGCAGCTGAAAAACCGATCAATGGTTGGACAGTTGCGCTGAACCAAAAGATGTACCAGGACGCAAAATGGGATATCTCAATTGATCCAAGCGCTTACTACAACCTAAATGCTCTGCCTGCAGCGCATGTGGTGAGAGGTTCAACGATTGATACTGGTTTTGCTTTCAATGACCAAGATAAAGGCTTTAGCCGCCTCGCATATCGTGCAGAGTCTAACTCTGGAACACTACACCGAGTAACACACAAGATATTTACAACTTTAGAGAGTGATGTCGTTGTTCCGGAATTGTACTACTACACATTCGATGACAGTGTGAAGCAAGATTTGAAAGTTTCTTCTACCAGTGATTACTCACAATCTATTGTCGTGGAGTCTGCTGAAGCAAACCTAAATAGCTATGACTTTGTTTCTCTTTTCTCTCATGGTGATGTGACCGATCTTAAAGTGGATCACGATGGTCTTGTGATCAGTGAAGTTGATTCTGAGAAGGTCAATACGAATGCTCAGAAGTCTGACTTTATGGTGTTGATTAAGTAATAATTAACATTTTTACAAAAAAGAGCCCCTTCCTGTGAGGGGCTTTTTTACGTCTAATATTCAGCATTAAAAGAATATATTGCTAAAAATTGCATATTCATTTGATTGTTGTATCTATCTATTCGAATTATTTAGGTTAATAATTTGTTGCAACTTGCGATGGGTGGTGATAGTTTGTTCCAATTCAAAGAGGGCGGAGTCCCTTAATTGCAGTGACAAAAACACAGGGAGTAAGGCGCATGAATGATGTACCAGCGCTAGATATAAAAGACCTGCACAAAACATTTGGACAAAATGAAGTCTTGAAAGGCATTTCACTTGCCGCTCATAAAGGTGATGTTATCTCCATCATCGGCTCTTCCGGTTCAGGTAAGAGTACCTTCCTTAGATGTATTAACCTTCTCGAAACTCCGACCGCCGGTGAAATTTGGGTAAATGGTGAACTTATCCAGATGAAGAACAACCGAGCAGGAGAGTCAGTTCCAGCTAATGAGAAACAAGTTCAGCGCATTCGCTCTCGTTTAGCCATGGTGTTTCAAGGCTTTAATCTTTGGTCACATCTAACCGTTCTAGAAAATGTGATTGAAGCACCAGTTCATGTGCTTGGCGTACCGAAAGCTCAAGCCATCGAAAACGCTGAACTGCTTTTGAAAAAAGTGGGATTGTACGAACGTAAAGATTACTACCCTGGACATCTATCCGGAGGTCAACAACAACGTGCTGCTATTGCTCGTGCTCTTGCTGTTGACCCAGAAGTGATGTTGTTCGATGAGCCGACCTCAGCACTCGATCCTGAGTTGGTTGGTGAGGTGTTAGGAGTAATGCGAGATTTGGCAGATGAAGGGCGAACGATGTTGGTCGTTACCCATGAAATGGCATTTGCGCGTGACGTATCTAACCATGTGATGTTTTTACATCAAGGCTTAGTGGAAGAACAGGGAGATCCAGCTAAGCTATTTACAAACCCAGATTCAGAACGATTACAGCAATTTATCTCATCTATCTACTAATATTTCTTGGGTGGCAGTCTTTTGCCGCCCATAAGCACAACAATCAAAACCAAATAAAAGCAATCACAGGAGTATGGAAATGAAAAAGTGGTTATTAGCAGCAACGCTTGCTGCAACAGCAGTGTCTGGTGTCGCTCAAGCGAAAGAATGGAAAACCGTTCGCTTTGGTATTGAAGGCGCTTACCCTCCGTTTAGCTGGACAGAAACGGACGGCTCTCTAAAAGGCTTCGACGTGGATATGGCGAACGCACTTTGTGAAGAGATGAAAGTGAAGTGTCAGATCGTTGCTCAAGACTGGGATGGAATTATTCCTTCTCTACTTGCTCGTAAATACGATGCGATTATTGCTGCAATGTCGATCACTGAAGAACGTAAGAAGAAAGTCGACTTCACAGGAAAATACGCACTGATTCCAAACAAGTTCATCGCTAAGAAAGGTGCAAACCTCGATTTTGATAACCTTGATGGTCAAAAAATTGCCGTGCAGCGTGCAACGACCCACGACAAATACCTGACAGATAACTATGGCGACAAAGTTGAAATCGTGCGTTACGGATCATTTGACGAAGCGTACCTAGACCTTGCAAACGGTCGTGTTGCGGCAGTGCTTGGTGATGCGTCTGCACTAGAAGAGGGTGTTTTAAACAAAGCTGGTGGCGATGCTTATGAATTTGTTGGTCCTTCACTAACGGATCCTAAGTGGTTTGGTGATGGTTTTGGTATTGCAGTTCGTAAGCAAGACAAGGATCTAACGAAAAAGCTCGATGCAGCTATTTTGTCACTACGTGAAAAAGGTGTTTATCAAGAAATCGCAGGTAAATACTTTAACTACGACGTTTACGGCGAATAAGCTGTAATTAAGCGACCGTTGGCTTGTTCCTAGAAGTAACCAACGGTCGATCTTTTGAGTTTAGGGATTAGGAACTCACCTATGCTGGATCTACAAGGATATGAAGCCTCGATCTTAAAAGGGGCTCTAGTAACCATCGAAGTCGCAGTACTTTCTTTACTTTTAGCGGTCATTCTCGGAATGCTGGGTGCATTGGCGAAGTTGGCACCGTACAAGTGGGCAAGAGCAGTTGCGACGCTTTACACCACCATCATTCGTGGCATCCCTGATTTAGTTCTGATGATGCTTATCTTCTTTGGTGGTCAAATTCTACTTAACAATAGCCTTTACTCGATCAATGAAACACTCAATGAATGGTTTACTGCAAGTGACCCAAATCATGAGTGGACTTCGTATTTGCCAGATTACATCGATGTCAGCCCCTTTATTGCTGGCGTTTTAACCATTGGGTTTATCTTCGGTGCATACATGGCAGAGACGTTTCGTGGCGCTATCATGGCGGTAGACAAGGGTGAACTAGAAGCCGCAAAAGCTTATGGCATGAGCCCGATAATGTCGTTCCGAAGAATTCTATTGCCTCAAATGATCCGACATGCTTTACCAGGCTTTGGTAACAACTGGTTGGTTCTACTGAAAACGACCGCGTTAGTATCCATCATTGGTCTGGAAGATATGGTGCGCATTAGCTCGTTGGCTGCGGGTACAACCAAAATGCCATTCACTTTTTACATGGCGGTTGCAATCATCTTCTTGTTCTTTACCAGTGTTTCAACAGGCTTACTTAAGTTGGTTGAACGCAAATTTAGTATTCACGCGAGGTAAACCATGGATTTTTCATTGATAATTGAAAGTTTCCCGGTCTACCTAGATGGATTGTGGACGACGGTATGGCTTGTTGCGTTAGCACTGGTGATTGGGTTAGCCGTATCGATTCCTCTTGCGATTGCACGTAATAGTGCAAACTACGCACTAAGCCTGCCTTCATGGGCGTTTATTTACTTTTTCCGAGGCACTCCTTTGTTGGTGCAGCTGTATCTGATCTACTACGGCATGGACCAGTTTTTTCCGGTAAAAGACACGCTTTGGGAAAACGCATGGTTTTGTGCTCTGGTGGCGTTTGTTCTCAACACGTCCGCTTATACTGCTGAAATTATTCGCGGGGCAATCAATGGCTTGCCGAAGGGAGAGGTAGAGGCAGCTAAGGCATACGGCATGAGTACGTTTATGACTTACCGTCGCATTATTCTTCCAAGTGCTTTGCGGCGCGCGTTACCTGCCTACTCGAATGAGGTTATCTTCATGCTTCATGGCAGTGCGGTCGCCGGCATCATCACCATTATGGATCTGACAGGTGCAGCCCGTTTGGTGAACTCAAGATACTACGCACCATTTGAGTCATTCTTGACAGCGGGACTCTTCTACATGGCGCTGACATTTATTATTTTGTGGTGCTTCAAAGTGGCAGAGAAGCGCTTCTTGGCGTACCTAAGACCATTGAGCTAACAAGATGGCTTGTTAATTCCACTTCATGTAGGACAATACAAACATCAAAAAAGAGCGCTTGTTGGCGCTCTTTTTTATTTTTAGTCGATGTTAGGGTCTGTTGACCTTTTGCGGTTAAATTTTGTTCGAGATAAAAGCGTTTTAATCGCGGCGAGAGGTTTGTAGCCTAGTTATTCTAAGCAAAATCCTCTCAACAAAGAGTAAAACGCTTTTAGCCGAACCCTTCGGGCAGCGTTTGTGGCTCCTTTCTACTGCGTTATCGGCTTATCAGGTAGGGCAACTACATTTCAAAGCCTCTGCCTTGTATAAAGAACCCACAAACTGCTGCAAAAATCAGCTCAAAAGGTCAACAGACCCTAGTAAGAACTACTTGAAGGTTGACCAGATTGGCGCGTGATCTGAAGGTTTTTCAATGCCTCGTAACTCATAGTCAATATCGGATTCTATGCATTTTTCTGCGAGTGATGGTGTTGCCAAAATAACATCAATACGAAGACCACGGTTATCATCGAAGCCACGCGAACGGTAATCAAACCACGAGAAGCGGTCATCGACTTCAGGGTGTAAGTTACGGAAAGTATCTTCAAAGCCCCAATCTAGAAGCGTTTGCAACCACTCACGCTCTTCTGGTTGGAAAGAACATTTACCCGTTTTCAGCCAACGTTTACGGTTTGGTTCGCCGATACCGATGTCCGCGTCGATTGGGCTGATATTGATGTCGCCCATGACAATCAGCTGCTCATCGTTAGTGTGGTGATCGTTGAGGTAAGTCATCAAGTCTTTGTAGAACTGACGTTTGTATGGATACTTAGTTTCGTGAGCAACGTTATCGCCTTGCGGGAAATAACCGTTAAGAACCGTCACTTTTTCACCGTTTTCATCTTCAAACGTCGCCATGATCATGCGCTTTTGGTGTTCTTCATTATCGGTTGGGAAACCTTTTTGAACGCTGATAGGCTCTTGTTTACATAGCATTGCCACACCGTAATGGGCTTTTTGACCGTGAAAGTAAACTTTGTATCCCATTGCTTCTACATCGTCGATAGGGAAGGCTTCGTCGTGAACTTTGATTTCCTGCAGACCAATCACGTCAGGTTGGTGCTTGTCGATGAGTGCTTGGAGTTGATGCAGACGCGCACGAAGTCCATTGATGTTAAAGCTAATTACTTTCATTTTTTATCCTTCTCAGAGGGCGTGTTTGAGCATGATGTTACCATTGCAAAGGCAAGCTGAAAATGGTTCTCATGTAAACGGAATAAGTTTAAAGAATTGTTAAATATGTAATTGCTATTGTGCCTGCGTATGGTTTAATGAGTCTCAAAAATGAGTTTGCTTGAATAAGGATGTTGTATGCGAACCATATCTGTGCAGTGGAAAATTACATTACTCTCCGGGCTTTGCCTGCTCGTCACTTCTTTATCTTTAATTGGTTTTTCGGTCTACAACGCGCTCGGTAACCAAAAGTTGTTGCAGCGAGAAACTAGCTCTTCTGTTATCGAAAAATCTGAACAACTCTTACAGACACGAGCGTTATTAAACGCGACGGAAGTGTCTGAGTATCTCAATGAAGCGACTTACCGCGCTGAAATGTTGGCAGCAAATGCGCTGTTTTTTAAAACCAACTCGGAAGAGAATTTTGGCAGTAGTGAAGATCTTCGCTCCGCTCTGAATGAAATGATTCGTCAGGCAGTGTTACGCTTTGACACGATACAAGCGGCTTATCTGGTGTTTAATCCCGACATGCTCGACAGTGAAGATGCCAACTATCGAAGTGCCGATTACGTCGGTTCTAATGAAGTCGGTCGGTTTGCGACCTATTGGTCCAAAGCGAGCAATGGTGAAAACGTGTTAGCGAGTACGATAAGTGAGCAAGCCTTGAATGAGAACGACAATGCTGAGCGCTTTTACTGTCCGCTCTCGTCTGGTCAAACTTGCATTGCATCGCCGCGGGTTAACACCAACGATGCTGGTTCCTTCTTAACAACATCGATCTCCATTCCACTCATTGTCGAGAGTATGCCGATTGGCTTCTTGGGTATAGAGTTACGATTAGACCAGTTAGCGAGCATTGCGATTAATTCTGATCAAAGCTTGTTCGCTGGGGCTGGAAAGGTATCAATGATCAGTCTCGATGGAACTTTGTTAGCTTCAGATAGTAACACTGATTCCCCTGGACAGCCTTTTTCGAGTTCCACCATTTCTAATGACAATCTCACTGATTTATTGTTTGGCGGTGAAGCCAAGGTTGAATGGGATGCCTCTGGTGAGTGGATGACGGTCTTTTCGCCTATCCAAATAGCGAATCAAACGTGGGGTGTGATCTTTGAAATGCCTCGTTCTGCAGTGCTTGCTGATGCGGATCAGTTAGACGCTTTGATTACCAATAAGATGCAAGACGGCGTTATTATTGAATTAAGTGTTGGTGTCGCACTTGTCGTTGTTGGACTGATTACAACCGGACTGCTGGCTAAGACCTTAGTGAAGCCGATTCGAGAAGTTGTCGCTCGTTTGGAAGATATTTCGACAGGGGAAGGAGACTTAACTCAGCGTTTGGAAGTTAAAACAGACGATGAAATTGGTCAACTTGCGAGGGCGTTCAATCGATTTCTTGAGCGTTTGCAATTAACGATTAAAGAAGTCGCAGAAACATCTCGACAAATTGCAGATAAGACCGAACATGCAAAACACGTTGTAGCCGTTACTCGAAATAGCAGTGATTCGCAGTTTAAAGAAGTTGATTTAGTCGCGACTGCTGCTGAAGAAATGACGCAAACAGCGGCGTTGGTGGTACAAAATGCCGAAGTTGCGGTAAAGGCGGCTGGTGAGGCGAGTGAATCTGCAGAAAACGGTCAGAAAGTGATCTTGGCGTCTGAAGCTCAGATGCAAAAACTATTATTGACCATGATGAATGCCGTCCCGGTTGTAGAAGAGCTAGCGAAGAACAACGCCAGCATTACCGAAATTCTTTCTGTTATTGAAGGCATTTCTGAGCAAACCAACTTGTTAGCTCTCAATGCAGCAATAGAAGCCGCACGAGCTGGTGAACAAGGTCGTGGTTTCGCTGTGGTGGCTGATGAGGTAAGGAGCTTAGCAAGTCGAACTCAAAGTTCGGTGGGTGAAATTCGAGATGTCATTGCTAATGTTCAAAAGGGCACGCAAGCGGTTGTTGAGTCCATTACAGAAGGGAATCAAAGTGCGCAATCCTCTTCTCAACAGGTGAATATGGCGGTAGAGGAATTACAGAAAGTATTTGAGTCAATTGCTGCGATAAGTGATATGAATAATCAGATAGTAAAAGCGGCAGAAGAGCAGCAATCTGTCTCTAATGAGGTGAATCAAAGTGTGGCGAACATTCGCGATCTGAGCAGAGAAATCCTTAATCAAGCGCAAACGTCGGAAAATACAGGTATCGAGATGACCTCACTTTCTGATCAACAGCAAACCTTAATGTCTCAATTCAAAGTATAACGTGGTATCAACGCAAACTCAGCTTAAACAAAGAGGAGCGAAATCGCTCCTCTTTTTTGTCTATTTGTTGTCTATCAGTTTGCGTTGATCTTATTTTCAAGATCGCTTTGTACGATCTTAATCGCTTTTAGCGCTATTTTAGGATCGATTTCATTCGTTTCTAGCAAGTAAATTAAATCGACAGCTAGCTTGATCTCTTCTGGGGCATCATCCAGTGGTGGTTTCGATTCTTCAGACATGCTCAATTGTTCTCTCTTTGGATTACTTGCTTTTCTAGCTCGTTTAATGCAGCTTCACAGCGAATCAGTCGTTGTTTTGCCGTTAATACAGCTTTCTGCGCTTCGGTGCGTAAATGAGCTGGAGCAATGGCAACTATTTGTTGTTTTTCTATAACCATCTCGCGCAAGCGACGAGCCCATTCTTTATGCTGCGCGACTTCTTGTTTTAGTGCATCAAGGGACTTGTCTTGTCGAGCGGATTTCTTAGGCTTTGCTTTAGGTATCTCGGCGATAGAAATTTCGCGTTGAATTGCCGTGATTTGGGCAACCAATCGGTCAGTCAGATATTCTGCTCGTTGCGCATTTAACTCACCTTCTTTTTGCTCCTTGATGATGTCGTTTAATGTCGCTCTTGCTTCATTGACACAAGGAACTAACAAACGAGAGCGGCAGCGAAATAGACGTTCATCAAACAGCATTGCCTCATGATGACCTCGCTGATGGTCAAGTGAAGCCGCTTTCTCAGACATTTGTTCTAGACCATTGGAAAGCTGTTTGATGTTCATGATAAGCCTACAAACCACGCATCATAAGCGAGTTTAATTGCTAATACGCTGACAACAGAAACAAACACAGGGCGAATAAATTTAGAACCAAAGCGGATTGCAGAGTGAGCCCCAACAAATGCGCCTGCCATTAAACATACGCCCATTGTTAATCCTAGCACCCAATTTATATGACCCAAAACAGCAAAAGTGACAAGAGAAGTGAAGTTGCTAGTAAAGTTCATCGCCTTTGCTAACCCGGAAGCGAGCAAGATGTTCAACCGATAAAGCGCCATTGAGCTTACAGTCCAAAATGCGCCAGTCCCTGGTCCGGCTAGACCATCGTAGAAGCCGATTGAGAATCCTTGCAGATACTGCTTTTTATTCAACATTGGGCATGGTTCGGGTGTCGGGCTCTGGTGAGTCGATTGTGGAGCTTTATGGAACACGGTATACATCGCGGCAGCAAGAATAATGAGAGGTAAAACCTTCTCTAGCCATTCAGTACTGATTGCGTCGACAAACAATGTGCCGAGCGTGGCACCAACAAGAGTCGCCACAAACGCTCGTCCCCAGCATTGTGGTTTAAACAAACGCTTCTTGTAGTATGTGAAAGCGGCAGTAGAAGAGGCAAACGATGCTGCCAGTTTATTTGTGCCCAATGCAATGTGCGGAGGGAGTCCCAATGACAATAAGGCAGGGACGGTGAGCATACCGCCACCGCCTGCAACCGCATCGATAAATCCAGCAACAAAAGCGACGAGCGCCAAAACCAACAGCATGGTTGGCTCAATCATTTCCATAAATCGTTATTCTTCTAATATTCTATCTTGCGTTTAAATGGCGGCAACGAGTCAATTAAGGCTTGCCCGTAGCGTTTTGTTATCAAACGTCTATCAAGGATGGTCACTCTACCAGAATCGCGCTCTTTGCGCAGTAAACGACCGACACTTTGAATCAGTTTTTTGCTCGCATCAGGCACAGTAATTTGCATGAATGGGTTGCCCCCTTTCTTTTCTATGTACTCTGAGTGCGCTTGCTCTACGGGTGAGGTAGGGACACCAAAAGGAATCTTAGTAATGACCAAGTTTTCCAATAGCTCTCCTGGCAAATCAAGACCTTCCGAGAAGCTACCCGTGCCAAAGAGAATACTGGTTTTCTGTTGGTCGACGAGCTTTTTATGTTTTTTTAGCATTTCTGCGCGTGAACTTTCGCCTTGTACTTGCAGTGCCCAGCCTCGTTTTACAAAATCAGCACTTAGAGCATCTGCGACTTGGTTCATCTGCCAATATGACGAGAATAATACCAAGTTCGCTTTGTTGTCTTCTAAATACTTAGGCAAAATTTCAATAAGATATTCGGTAAACTGTGGCGCTTGAGGTTCATACTTCATCGCAGGGATTAAAAGCTCCGCTTGGTTCTGATAATCAAACGGTGACGCCAAGGCTAAAAACTGCGTACCTGACTCAGGTTTTGCGTCTACTCCCACTTGATGGCAAAAGTAATGGAATGAATTCAGTGCACGCATCGTAGCAGAGACTAATACCGCACCGATACAACGACTCCAGATTTGTTGATCAAGTTGCCAGCCGATTTCCAAAGGTGAAACGCTCACAATATAGTCACCTTCACGATCTGGGTGCTTCTCAAGCCACCTTGCTAACGGTGCCCCTTTTTCTCGTGTTGGCTCTGCCATCAAGTTCCAAACTTGAGCAAGATTTTCTAAGCGCTGAATGTAGAACCCCAATTCAGCCAGAGCTGGCTCTGCTAACCTTGAAGAAAGTTCCCCGTCTTTTACTCGCTCAGCAATCAAATCCGCAATTTTCGCGACACTTTGGTTTGCTTTTTTACTGAGCTGTTTTAAATCTTTAGATTGATTTTCTAACCAAGTTGGAAGTTCGCCATGTTCAAAGCGATAGATGTTTTCTTCAAATTGGTTTGGGTCAAATTGCTTTGTTAATTGGCTAAGCGCGGGAATGAGTTCTTGTACCGACTCCTGCAAGTCATTGCGAAAGCGTGCGACGCGTTTCTCGTCTGCCAATGATGAGAATTTGCTGGTGGACTGATTGAGTTTCTCTAACCAAGCTGCCGCTCCTTTTAAGCTTGCAGATGCGGAAGCGTGGTCTCGTGCAACGTGCGGAAGATGATGCGCCTCATCAAAGACATAAATAGTATTTTCCGGCTCGGGCAGAATTACGCCACCACCCAGATCGGCGTCTGCCATTACTAATGAATGGTTTGCGATGATGACATCATTTTTATCCAGTTCTGAACGTGCTTTTTGGAAAGGGCAGTTACGATGAGCTGGTAGGCTGTTATTACAGCTGTGCTTGTCACTGACAATCAATTGCCAGATATGGTCATCAATAGGTTTTGGCCAGGAGTCGCGGTCGCCATCCCATTTGCCTTGAGCAAGAGAACGGTACATGGTTTCCAACAAATCAATGTCTTTCTTTTTTGGCTTAGTCTCAAACATGGCAAGTTGTCCGCCATCGACACCACTTGCCGTTGCGAGTTTCTCCGCGCAGCAATAACGTTGGCGCCCTTTTGCCAGAATAAAAGAAAACTCGCGGTCGGTAATACGACGAAATAATGGGAGATCTTTATTCACCAACTGTTCTTGCAACGCGACTGTTGCAGTCGAAATCACGACTTTTCGGTTGTTGTAGACTGCCACGGGAATAACCGCCATCAGATATGACAATGACTTACCGATCCCTGTTCCTGCTTCTGCAACAAGCATTCTATTCGATTTGTGGTATTGCCCGCACAACGTCTTAGCAATCTCTGCGACTAGGTAATTTTGCGCTCTTCGAGGTACAAAGTTATCCAGTTGAGCTTGTAAGTTCTGGTAGCTGGTTCTGATCGATTTTTGGATGTTACTAGTTAGCATAAGTGCCTCAAACGCGTGGGGCGCGCATAGTAGCACACATCACTAGTTGTACTGTAGTTCACAAAACGGAATGCTTTTATGTGGAATGTAGATCTTGTTCACAAAAAAATATTGAACTCAATCTAAATGAAAATAATTTCATTAGGTGAAAAATATAAAGCTTCAAAAATACCATTTGACCAGAATTTTATTCTGAATTAATTCGGTTTTTTGTTATTGTAAGGTTGTTTATCTCTTTTGTTTATCTTTTGCTAAATTAAGAAAAATCAAGTCGATTGTTTAGAACTTCATCGAATAATTGAAACTTAAATTTCTATGTTGCTGTAAAATAAAGATTTTTTTGTTTTTTGATGTTGTGATTTAGAAAATTTGACAGCCAGAATAATCTTTTGCACTCTAGTGCCCAGATTTTGCAGGTAAAGCATTGTTGCGATTTGATAACAAGCGACCTCAAAAATATAAAAAAGGGAATCGGAAAGGATATCCCAATCTAAGAAAAGGCAGTGGATTAATTATGAAAAAGACTCTAGTAGCTCTTGCAGTAGCAGGCATCTCTACGTCTGCACTAGCAGCAGGCAACATCTACGACAACGGTACAACATCTTTCAATGTTAAAGGTGAAATCGATACTTACGTAACTACTCTAAAGAGCAAGTACAAAAACGTAGAAAAGTCATCTGATCTAGATATCGATGTTTGGGCTAAAATCCAAATCGATTCTCAACACAAAGTAAACGAAGATATCACTGTATTCGGTTCTTTCGAAATGCAAAACGGTGAAGGTTTTGGTTTTGACGGCGACGGCTTCGCGGGCGACGACAAAAACGTACAAACTGATGACCTATACTTCGGTGCTTACCTAGGCGACAACTGGGGTGTTGCTTTCGGTGAAATCGGCGATTTCGGCGACTCTCTAGACGCAATCACTATCGACAACACTAACGAAGGTCTTGGTTACGTAGATGACTTCGTAATTTCTCAAGAAAGCCGTGGTCACGCTGCTTCTGTAAAAGGTAACTTCAACAACCTAACTGTTATTGCTGATGCATACCTAAACCAAGAAGAGAACATCGACACTGCGTTTGGTCTATCTGCACAATACGCAATCAACGACATGTTCACAGTTGGTGCTTCTTACCAAGATCAAGGTGAGAACGAAGTTAAGAAACTTGACTACAAAGTGATGGGTGTTGCTGCTCGTCTAAACATTGAAAACTTCGCGGCAGCTGTAAACTACGTTGCTGAAGAGAAGAAAGAAGCTAACGTTAAAAACGACGCTGACACTTGGTCTGTAGCTGCTTCTTACCAAATCAATGAAGCTCGTCTATACACTTCATTCGGTTTCACTAGCTACGAAGACAACAAAGACGGCAACTACTACACTCTAGGTGCTGACTACGCTCTAACAGGTAACATCCTTACGTTCATTGAATACACAGCAATCGATGAAGATGAAGGCGTAGGCAAAGCTAAGCTAGACGAAGGCGAAGTAGTTGTAGCTGGTCTATACTACACGTTCTAATTACAGAGCCTAATATTTATAGTAAAAGGTCGCAGCTATTGCGACCTTTTTTCTATAGAGTATATAAGCAAATCCTTCTTGAACTCTGGTCAATGTGAAAGAGTGTGAAACGTCAAGGATTGAGTGCGTTTACCAATTATCTACAGTGAGTTATGTAGAAATCATTGGCTTTTCAGCAATGATTTCCTCAAACTGTGATGAACGGTAAACGAGATTTAACACTGTTGATGTAATTAATTGAATTTTAAGGTTATTAGGATATGAGACTAAAAGCTTGGACTGTAGCATTTGTTCTTGGGCTATTTGGGACAACAGCGAGCGCAGACACAACAAATAAAGCTGATGCATCAGCAACCTTAACTACCGCTCAAGGCGTTCAAGTGCTGTTTGTAAATGGCGTTGATGCGGACGATTTGAGTGCACCGTTTCCCCTAGTTGAAGGCTCAAACCAAATTGTGGTTAAAGTTAATAAGGGGATTGGTCGTGGTGAAAAGCGTACCCAAGTTAAATCCTCACCATATATTATCGGCTTGAGTGCAGGTGCAGGAAAGCTATACATTGATGCGCCGTCTTTTAGAGAGCAACGTCAGGCTGAGAAGTTGTTCGAACAAGACAAAATGGACTGGAAAGTAAGTTTCAACGATAAGTCTATTGATTACTCTCAATATAAAATGCCAGGTGAGAAAGGTGCGTTCCCTTACTCAAACCTAGATGAGCAACTAGCGGAATACAATGAAGCTAATGGCGTTTTCTTTGCTAACGGTAAGAGAGTCGAATTGTCTGAGCTACAAGCAGCGACGGCTGTAACGGCAACTAGCAAAAGCGCGCAAAGAGTAAAATCACCGGTAACAAAAGCGAAGATTGCCTACCTAGAAATGACAGACGAAGAACGTCAGGCATTCATGAAGTGGGTTGCTCAACAATAAATATTATTGGTGACGACAAAAATATAAAAAAGCAGGTCTTGACCTGCTTTTTATATTTTTTGATGTGGGTGTTTTTTGATGTGCGAGCTTAGACGAGCTTAGAGAGTGACTTCTCGCCATTCTCCCGGCTTCAAGTCGTCAAGCGCAATATCACCCATGGAGTAACGTACTAAACGCAGTGTCGGGAAGCCAATATGTGCTGTCATTCGTCGTACTTGGCGATTTCGACCTTCAATGATCGTAATTGCTAGCCAAGTTGTAGGAATATTAGCTCTAAACCGAACGGGCGGATTTCTATCCCAGATCTTTGGTTCAGGCATCACTTTTACTTTTGCTGGTAATGTCATGCCATCTTTCAATTCAACACCTTTACGAAGTTTTTCCAAGTCCTCTTCATTAGGTGCTCCATCTACTTGTACCCAGTAAGTTTTTGGCGACTTTGATTGAGGTTGTGTCAACTTTGCTTGCAAGATGCCATCATTTGTTAGCACCATCAGACCTTCGCTATCTCTATCTAACCGTCCTGCCGCGTATACATCTTTGACAGGGATGTAATCCGCTAACGTTTTACGACCATCTCCATCGGTAAATTGGCTCAACGTATCATAAGGTTTGTTGAAGATGATCACCTTACGGTCTTCTGGTGCAATGCGTGGTTTTGTTGACTTTGATGAACGGGTAGAGCGCCCTGGTCGATTTTTCGCCTGTCCATTTGAATGGTTTGACTTGCCTGAGCGTTTAAAATGGCTCGGTTTAGAGTGGTTACTACGGCGACCTTTTTCATGACCCGTGCGAGATGACATGTTAACTACCTTGCAAAAATGTAAATGAACTGTGTTTGAAAGTTTTAAGTTTTCTTCTTATCGGCTATCATTTGCGCGCCTAAAACTAACAAAAGCGCACAGAATAATAGACTATTTCGTGTTATTTGTTTAATGATATAGCCAAGTTGCTTTTAGAGAGGTGTTTTTGCAAAAGAACTTCATGAAAGCAAACTTGGCACAAAGTGCACTCATGGATAGAGAGCCATAGAGCTTCAAACTATAAGAAAGAGTGCAAACCGCATGTCACGTTGGTGAGGAGGAATGCACTACTAACGTTAAGCAATGCGTAAATTCAACGAACTCAGTTGCTGAGTTGTTCAGCTTAGTTGAGTAAAAAATAGGGAAATTTCATGCCTACAGAAAAACCTACAATTATCTACACAATCACTGATGAAGCCCCGGCGTTAGCAACCTATTCATTACTACCAATCATTCAATCGTTTACTGCATCGTCTGGCATTAATGTAGATACTCGTGATATTTCGTTAGCAGGTCGTATCATCGCTAACTTCCCAGAGCATTTAAAAGAAGAACAGCGCATCGGTGACGCGCTAGCAGAACTTGGCGAGTTGGCGAAAACGCCAGAAGCAAACATCATCAAACTTCCAAACATTTCTGCATCTATCCCGCAGTTAAAAGCTGCTATCAAAGAGCTGCAAGCAAAAGGCTATGAGCTACCAAACTACCCAGAAGAGCCGAGCACTTACGAAGAAGAAGCGATTAAAGCGACTTACGACAAAATCAAAGGTAGTGCGGTTAACCCGGTTCTACGCGAAGGTAACTCAGACCGTCGTGCGCCACTTTCAGTAAAGAATTACGCGAAGAAGAACCCGCACTCAATGGGTGCATGGTCAGCGGATTCTCAATCTCATGTTTCAAGCATGGCAGACAACGACTTCTTCGGTAGTGAAAAATCGGTAACCGTTTCTGGTGCTACTGACGTAAAAATTGAATTTGTCGCTGCAGATGGTTCGGTGAAAGAACTTAAATCGGCGTTCCCTTTACAAGACAAAGAAGTGATCGATTGTTCGGTAATGAACAAGAAAGCGCTTGTTGAGTTCTTTGAGAAGGAAATTGCAGAAGCAAAGCAGCAAGACGTTCTGCTCTCTCTACACATGAAAGCGACCATGATGAAGGTATCGGATCCAGTTATCTTTGGTCATGCTGTTAAGGTTTACTACAAAGACGTGTTTGCGAAATACGGCAAGCTATTCGAAGAGCTAGGCGTTGATGTAAACAATGGTATCGGTGACGTATACGCGAAGATCGATGCGCTACCTGCTGAACAAAAAGCGGAAATCGAAGCGGCGATCCTTGCGGTATACGAAACACAACCAGCACTCGCGATGGTTGACTCAGATCGCGGTATTACCAACCTGCACGTACCAAGTGACATCATCGTTGATGCTTCTATGCCAGCAATGCTGCGTGCATCTGGTCAAATGTGGGGACCAGACGGCAAACAGAAAGATACTAAAGCAATGATTCCAGATCGTAGCTATGCAGGTATTTACCAAGCGGTTATCGATTTTTGTAAAGAACATGGTGCATTTGACCCAACAACTATGGGTAGCGTACCAAACGTAGGTCTAATGGCTCAGAAAGCTGAAGAATACGGTTCACACGATAAGACATTCATTTTAGATGCAGCAGGTACTGTACGTGTTGTAGATGCTTCTGGTGCGGTTCTTCTTGAGCAAGAAGTAGAAGAAGGTGACATCTTCCGTATGTGTCAGGTCAAAGATGCGCCAATCCAAGATTGGGTGAAACTTGCGGTAACTCGTGCTCGTGCTTCGGGTGCGCCGGCTGTGTTCTGGCTTGATGAAGCGCGTGCTCATGATGCAGAACTTATCAAAAAAGTGAATGCCTACCTTCCAGCACACGATACTTCAGGTCTAGAAATTAAGATCCTTGCGCCAATCGATGCATGTAAATTCTCTCTAGAGCGTATCAAAGAAGGTCTAGATACCATTTCTGTAACGGGTAACGTATTGCGTGATTACCTGACCGATTTGTTCCCAATTTTGGAGCTTGGTACTTCAGCGAAGATGCTATCTATCGTTCCGCTAATGAACGGTGGTGGTCTATTTGAAACGGGAGCAGGAGGTTCGGCACCTAAGCACGTTCAGCAAGTTGAAAAAGAAAACCACTTACGTTGGGATTCTCTAGGTGAGTTCCTTGCGCTGGCAGCTTCTCTAGAGCACCTAAGCTCTGTGGCGGGCAATGCGAAGGCTCAAGTTCTTGCTGACGCTCTTGATAAAGCAACAGGCGAGTTCTTAGACGAAAATAAATCACCTTCTCGTAAAGTAGGTGAGTTGGATAACCGTGGTAGCCATTACTACTTAGCATCGTACTGGGCGAAAGCATTGGCTGAGCAAACAGAAGACGCGGATCTTGCAGCAGAGTTTGCCCCTGTCGCAAAAGCGTTGGCAGAGCAAGAGGAAGCGATTGTGTCTGAGCTAAACAACGCGCAGGGTGTAAAAGGCGAGCTAGGTGGTTACTACTCTCTTGATGATTCTCTAGCGTCTACATTGATGCGTCCAAGCGCAACGCTGAACGCTATTATCAATAAATAATCTTGTACACGCTACTTCGGTAGACCTATAGAAACAATAAACCCGCTTTACGCGGGTTTATTTTTCTCTTCATAAAAGCTCGTGTGCTTCTACGAGAGCAAATGATTTGTCTTTCCGACAGCGCTCTATTTATTTGGCTTGGCCTTCTATTGGAACAACGCTGCTTGCGTGTGAACCTTTTGGACCTTTTTCAATCTCGTATGAGACTTGTTGGCCTGCTTTCAGTGTACGATAACCGTCCATTTGGATAGTTGAGTAGTGGGCGAAAATGTCTCCTTCCTCTTCGTCTGAACAAATAAACCCAAATCCTTTGGCGTTGTTAAACCACTTTACTGTACCTGTAGCCATGCTTTTACATCCCTCATGCATTTTTTACTGATGTTGTTACTTCACCCAAGCCATCCCTTCAGCTTGGTCTCATTGTTAGCCTTGCTATGCTAGTAATTGCTAACACACGTCGAGTGTGCACATCCACATTCATCAAATTGTTAGAAATCCAACAAATTCAGAATGAGGATTTATGCATCAACACTTTCCACTGTAGTCAATGAATCTCGTCAGTCAATAGTGAAAGACAACATTAAGAAACATATTTGAAAACAAATCACTTTTGAGATTAACAATTTTGCAAACTCAATCGAGGTGGTTCGCCGAAGTTTAGATAAAAGGTCTGCAAGGTATTGAAATAGAGCGAAGGCATTCTAAACCAAGTGTGTACATTAGAAGATTCTACTAAATGAATAAAAAGTGATGTTTTCGTGATATTTAGCGACTTTTCCGTTGTAAGTGTGATCTTGGCAGTTTAAGAATGTTTATCGGTTATATGGAAACAGAGCAAAAATTGATAGTTCTAACAGCAAAAAATAACCGTTCTAAGAGATAAAAATCTTTTATTTGCGCGCCTGCCGGAGGTGCATTAGTCTCTATATGAGGACGCAAATTTTATCTATCAAAATCGAATTAGGTGTCATATCTCACTACACCGCACGGCATGCTTATGGTAGATTGTTTTTATAGGTCGAAAACATCAACCCTTTGATACGATATCTTTGAATTGCCATGAGTAAAAATTTTGAATGGGTGACTCCAGACTCAGATCTTCTGGAGCGAGAAAGTACAAAAGTTCAGCCGCCAAAGCTATACAACGTTGTACTCAATAATGATGACTATACACCTATGGATTTCGTCATAGAGGTGCTTGAGCGATTCTTTTCACATGATATTGATAAAGCAACGCAAATCATGCTCAAGATTCACTATGAAGGAAAGGCAATTTGTGGCACATACAGTGCAGAAATTGCCGAAACAAAAGTAGCGCAAGTGACGATGTACTCAAGGGAAAATGAGCATCCGCTACTATGTACTATGGAGCAAGCGTAATAAGAAGACTTGCTCGAGCAACCAAAGTTGTTCTTTCGGGAGGTACTTATGCTAAATAAAGAACTAGAGTCAAGCCTTAACGGTGCATTCGCTCGTGCACGTGACAAACGCCACGAGTTCATGACTGTCGAACACCTCCTACTTGCATTATTGGAGAATGATGCAGCTAAGGAAGCCCTTCTAGCCTGCAAAGCGGACCTTGATGCTTTGCGTAACGAACTCGATATTTTTATCGACCAAACAACGCCGCTCATCCCAGAAAGCGATGAGACGCGCGAAACCCAGCCGACATTGAGTTTCCAGCGTGTACTTCAACGCGCCGTCTTCCATGTTCAGTCGTCTGGTCGAAGCGAAGTGACCGGGGCAAACGTTCTTGTTGCTATTTTTAGTGAGCAAGAGTCTCACGCCGCTTATCTGCTGAAAAAGAATGATATCTCTCGTTTGGATATCGTTAACTTTATCTCTCATGGTATTACCAAAGCTTCTGGTTCAAGCGAAGACTCTTCTTCGTCCGATTCTTTTGGTTCGGAAGCGCCTGAAGAAACCAACCCAGAAGAACGTTTAGAAAGCTTTGCTACAAATCTAAACCAAGTTGCAAAAGCCGGTAATATCGACCCTCTTATTGGTCGTGATAAAGAGCTAGAGCGTACAATCCAAGTACTTTGTCGCCGCCGCAAAAATAACCCATTACTTGTGGGTGAAGCTGGCGTAGGTAAAACGGCGATTGCCGAAGGTCTCGCTTGGAGAATCGTTGAGGGGCAGGTTCCTGAAGTGATTCAAAACAGTGTGATTTACTCACTGGATATTGGCTCTTTACTCGCTGGTACTAAATACCGTGGTGATTTCGAGAAGCGCTTTAAGTCTGTGTTAAAGCAGCTAGAGAAAGAAGAGGACGCGATCCTGTTTATCGATGAAATTCATACCATCATCGGTGCGGGTGCCGCTTCTGGTGGTCAAGTCGATGCCGCTAACCTGATCAAGCCTCTACTAAGTAGTGGTAAGTTGCGTTGTATCGGTTCAACGACGTACCAAGAGTACAGCAACATCTTTGAGAAAGAGCGTGCATTGTCCCGTCGTTTCCAAAAGATCGATGTGGTAGAGCCTTCTCTGGATGATACAACCAAAATCCTAATTGGTTTGAAACCTAAGTATGAAGCGCACCACGAAGTACGTTATACCAACAAAGCGTTGCGTGCAGCGGTAGAGCTGTCAGCGAAGTACATCAACGAGCGTCACTTGCCAGACAAAGCGATCGACGTTATTGATGAAGCAGGCGCCCGCAGTCGTCTAGCGCCAGCAAGTCGTCGTAAAAAGACCGTTGGTGTTGCAGACATCGAAGCGATGGTCGCTAAGATGGCACGTATTCCAGAGAAATCAGTATCATCTTCAGATAAAGACATTCTGAAGAATCTGGATGACAAGATGAAGATGCTTGTGTTCGGTCAAGATACGGCAATCGATGCACTGTCAGAAGCAATCAAGCTATCTCGTGCTGGTCTTGGAGTGGATAACAAACCCGTTGGCTCATTCCTGTTTGCAGGTCCAACAGGCGTTGGTAAAACAGAAGTTACCGTTCAGCTTTCTAAACTGCTAGGCATTGAGCTACTGCGCTTTGATATGTCTGAATATGGTGAGCGTCACTCGGTCAGTCGCTTGATTGGTGCGCCTCCTGGTTATGTTGGCTACGACCAAGGTGGTCTATTGACGGATGCGGTGATTAAACATCCTCATTCGGTCGTGCTGCTTGATGAGATTGAAAAAGCACACCCGGATATCTTTAATTTGCTACTGCAAGTGATGGATAACGGTACGCTAACGGACAACAACGGTCGCAAAGCGGACTTCCGCAACGTGATCCTTGTAATGACCACGAACGCAGGTGTAGCTGAAACTGAGAAGAAATCGATCGGTCTTATCCAACAAGACAACAGTCATGATGCGATGGCGGAAATCAAAAAGGTATTTACCCCTGAGTTCCGTAACCGTCTAGACAATATCATTTGGTTCAATAGCCTAGATGAAACGGTTATCCATCAAGTGGTTGACAAATTCATCGTGGAGCTACAAGTGCAACTGGACGCTCGTGGTGTGTCGATGGAAGTATCGCAAGATGCGCGTCATTGGTTGGCTCACAAGGGGTACGACAAAGCGATGGGAGCTCGCCCTATGGGACGTGTTATCCAAGAGCAGCTTAAGAAACCTTTGGCGAATGAACTTCTGTTTGGATCACTGGTTGACGGTGGTACAGTGAAAGTTACGTTGGTGAAAGACGAGCTTAAGTTTGAGTACTTAAGTGAGAAAGAAGCTGCGCTTCACTAAGCTTAGGTCTTGTTGAGTTCTAAAAGCGTGCGCTTAGTCGTGCGCTTTTTTATGCCTGCTATTATATTCTCAATTAACCTCAATGAGCTTGGTTCAGCGAGAATGACTTGACTTGACTTGATTTGAAGGCGAGGCGACTATTTGAAACGCTGGCTATTTCGCTTCATTGTCTTCATTGCTTACTTTCGGTAAACAGAGAATCAGTGATAACGCTTTGAATCCTGTAACTTGAAGTCACTTGAGTATAGCTTGTAGCGTGAATTGAATTTCCAAAGCCAGACTGGCTTTTAAAGCAAATGACAAGCAATAAAAAACGGAGCTACGAGCTCCGTTTTTTATTGTATTCGAAAATCAGAGATTAACGAGCACGGAAGACGATGCGGCCTTTAGATAGGTCGTATGGAGTCATCTCTACAGTTACTTTATCACCAGTAAGGATACGGATGTAGTTCTTACGCATCTTGCCAGAGATATGTGCAGTCACAACGTGACCGTTTTCAAGTTCAACGCGGAACATAGTGTTTGGTAGAGTGTCAAGCACAGTGCCTTGCATCTCAATTACGTCTTCTTTAGCCATTTAATCCTCTTTAGAAATTAGGCGGTATTAGCGGGCTAATTTTGCCGCTAAACAGTAATTATGTAAAGTTGGGGCGTATTCTACCCTTGCCAACGCTGATTTACTAGCCTTTGGTGTCTCTGAAAGCGAGTTTTGTAGTTCATCGCCGGACATTCATCGATTTGATACCCTAGATACAGCCAATGTTTGTTGTGCTGTCGGCAGTATTCTAGCTGGAAAAGCACGCCTAAGGTCCCGAGAGACAAAGGATAATCTGGGTCAAAGAAGGTGTAAAACGCACTCGCACAATGCTCCATAATATCAGTGACAGCAACGGCTACTAAGCGCGCTTCGTCATCATAAACATGAAGAAAGCCAGTCGTTAACCATGTTGTTTGAGCAAATCGCGCGAACTCGTCTTCCCGAGGTGGATACATAGTACCACTTTGGTGCCGTTCGCAAATATAACGGCTGTAGAGTTCAAACCAATTTGAATCGAGCTCAGGTTTCATCTCCCAATGCAGTGCCTTTCCTTTGTTTAGCAAACGTTTCTGGCTTTTGGATGCTACGAAATCCGGTACTGCGATTCGGATTGGTTGACAAGCACTACAGTGCTGACAATGCGGCTTGTAAATGGTGTCTCCACTGCGGCGGAAACCATTAGCCATCAATACTTGATAGCTTTGCTCTGTATGCAAATCAGCATCAAGAGCTACTGCCACACGCTCTTCACGCTCAGGTAAATAGCTGCATGGATGGTTGTTGGTTAACCCAATACGAATATGTTGGAGATCTGTGCTCATGATACCGCGCCCTGCAAAATCTGTGGCTCAAACGTGCCCAAATCGGTTTTCTTATCTCTTAAAGATAGTAGTTTTTGTATGAAATCGTCGCGTTGGAGTTCAAATGCACCAAGCGATGCTAGGTGTGGGTTCATCACCTGACAATCAATCAATTGACCTTGATTTGACGCCAAGTGTTCGCACAGATACCACAATGCGATTTTTGAAGCATTGTCTTTGAGGCTAAACATCGACTCACCACAAAAAAGTCGACCGACGCTAATACCATATAGACCGCCAATTAATTGATCGTCGTGCCATACTTCTACTGAGTGACAATGACCACGCTTTGCAAGCTCGATATAAGAAGCTTGCATCTCGTCATTGAGCCAAGTCTCTTCCGCAGGGCGGGTGGAAGAGCAAAACTGAATGACACGTTCGGTTGCGTTGTTTAACGTTACTTTATACTGTTGTTTACGCTGAAACTTTTTCAAACTCTTGGAAGGCGTAAAGGTCAAAGGATCGAAAACAGCTCGTGGTGATGGACTCCACCAGAGAATTGGCTCCCCTGGACCATACCAAGGGAAAATGCCTTGTTGATAGCCACATAGGATGCGATCGGGGTTAAGGTCGCCACCAAACGCCAATAAACCGTTTGGATCGCTCAGCGCATCATAGGGAGATGGAAAAGAGAGCGAATCATCAAGTTCAGTTAAATAGATAGCCATAAAGAGAAGTTTACCAACATCAGAGCCTATAGGAGCTTATTATGAGCAGAGAAAGACTTAATATAAAACGATGGGCATGGATCATACTGTTTTTGCCATTTTTCGCCAATGCAGCTTATGAAAGAAATGTAGCAAAACCAGTCAATCAAGTGGTGTATGGCAAAGTCGATTCTGTGCGATACATAACTCAACAAGAAGTAAAGCAATCACAAAGTAACGGTTGGGAAACGCTTCTTGGTGCCACAATTGGTGGTCTAGTTGGCAACCAATTTGGTGGTGGCACAGGTAGAGAAGTCGCAACTGCCGTGGGCGCACTCGCGGGGGCCGCAGTCGTTCGAAATCGAAATAACTACGAATACACGGTTGAGTATAAATTGGTTGAGCTGCTAATTAAGGTTGATGGCAACAAACTTATCAACGTCATTCAAGACGTTGATAATAGTATGCTGTTTAACCGTGGTGATGATGTACGCATTCTGTATTTTGATGATGGTGTCAGGGTTGATATTGCATATTAAGTAACCTCGAGATGTTTGGGGTCGCGACAATGGCTTGGTTTGTTAGCGTGGTTAGGATTTAAAGGTTCAGTGGAGCCAAGCCAAAAATTGGCAACCAATACACTGCGTTGTTTTCTTTGCTCTCGAGTCAATGACAACGGTCTGAACCATGCATCTTGAAGTCACTTGGGTATATGTTTGTACTGCAAAAACGAAGTTGACTAATTATTCAAAAATTAGCGTAGATTTGCTCTGGTTTTGTGGTGGCTTTTTCGTTAGTCTGAATTTACGAAGAATTGTTTAGCTCTCAAAAATTGTGAAGTGAGAGCACAAAGGATTAACAACTTTTAATGGAAAGCCTAACGTTACAACCTATCAATAAAATTCAAGGGGAAGTGAACCTTCCTGGATCAAAAAGCGTTTCCAATCGAGCTTTACTTCTTGCCGCTCTAGCAAAAGGCACGACTCGGTTGACCAACCTTCTCGACAGCGACGATATTCGCCACATGTTGAACGCTCTGACTAAGCTTGGTGTTCAGTATCAGTTGTCCGAAGACAAGACAGAATGTGTCGTAGAGGGGCTTGGTCGTCCATTTTCTGTTTCTGAACCTGTTGAGCTATTTTTGGGTAACGCAGGTACAGCAATGCGCCCATTGGCAGCAGCCTTGTGCTTAGGTGAAGGTGAATACGTTCTTACTGGCGAACCTCGCATGAAAGAACGCCCAATTGGTCACTTAGTGACAGCCTTAAAAGCAGCAGGCGCTGACGTCGAATATCTAGAGAACGAAAACTACCCACCGCTGAAAATCACTGGTACTGGACTTAAGTCTGGCTCTGTATCGATTGATGGTTCAATCTCTAGCCAATTTCTGACAGCGTTTTTAATGTCAGCACCGCTGGCTGATGGTGAGATTCGCATCAATATTGACGGTGAGTTGGTTTCTAAACCATACATCGACATTACACTCCATATTATGAAGCAGTTTGGTGTCAACGTAATCAACAATGATTACCAAGAGTTTGTGATTCCAGCTGGTCAGCAATATATCGCTCCGGGTGATTTTTTGGTGGAAGGTGATGCTTCTTCTGCTTCTTACTTTTTGGCCGCAGCTGCCATCAAGGGTGGTGAAGTAAAAGTAACCGGTATTGGTAAGAACAGCATTCAGGGAGATATCCAATTCGCTGATGCACTTGAAAAAATGGGTGCAGAAATCGAATGGGGTGATGATTACGTCATTTCTCGTGTTGGTCAGTTAAAAGGCATCGATATGGATTATAACCATATCCCTGATGCAGCAATGACTATTGCAACGACAGCGCTTTTTGCTGAAGGTACAACCGCAATTCGCAATGTATACAACTGGCGCGTAAAGGAAACGGATCGCCTTTCAGCGATGGCGACTGAGCTTCGTAAAGTCGGTGCTGAGGTGGAAGAGGGTGAGGACTACATCATCGTGAAACCAGTCCCTAAGCTTACGCACGCAGCGATTGATACTTACGATGATCACCGCATGGCGATGTGTTTTTCATTAGTGGCACTGAGTGATACTCCAGTGACGATTAACGACCCTAAATGTACGTCAAAGACCTTCCCAGATTACTTCGATAAGTTAAAGGCACTAAGCTGCTAATTCGCCTTATTGAAAGTGAAAAGCCAGAGTAGAGACTCTGGCTTTTTTATTGGAATTTGAAGCGCTTACTTGTTCAATGTGAACTCTTTTGAAAGGTGGTGCGCTAGGTACTTAAACATATTGAAAACCGCAGTAGTGTTGGTTGTCGGCAGACCTTTTTCATCTAAGAAGTACTCACCTTTAAACACCAAAACACCGTCTTTTTCTTCTACACTTGTTGCGCGCATGCCTTCAATGTAGTCATCGTGCTCTTGGATGATTTGGTTCGCAATTAAAAGAAGGTTGAACTCTTCAATGTGTTTTCTATCAGACATACCATTCTCGTCATTCAATGAAACTTTAAGTGGGGGCAGTATACCCACAATTGTGAAGGGTTTGCATACTAAAAACAGTGATTGCGTGTTTTACGAACGTCACACGTTAATATAGAGGGAGTAGCGAAGCGATTCTCATCTGCAAATAGCCGATATTTCACTGGCATAACTTAAGCTTACGTTCTGATCGCGTAAGACAAATTATTTTGTGATGAGAGACAAAATTTATCGAATTCGACTAGCGAGAGGAAACTTTGCCTGCTTAGTATATGCCGCTCAAGACCTTTTGCAGTACCCTGCCTCGTCAAAGTACAAAGGCGATGAATTGTCAACCAATCGGATCTGAATTTCAAAAAAGCAGTTGATCTTCTTTTCATCTCGCACAATAGTAAAAAAAGAAGCAATGAAATAGAACATTATGCGGGTAGCTTCCTTTGGGCTAGTTACCCGCATTATTATGAAGGACGTTAGAGTCAGTTATGGGTAAATCGCTCGTTATAGTGGAGTCACCAGCCAAGGCTAAGACGATAAATAAATACCTTGGTAAAGACTTTATTGTTAAGTCTAGTGTTGGTCACGTGCGTGATCTGCCTACGGCCGGTCAAAGCACTGGTGAGAAAAAAGCCGCAGCCATTTCTACTAAAGGAATGAGCCCGGAAGAAAAAGCGCGTGTCAAAAAAGAAAAAGACCGTAAAGCTCTAATCAAAAAAATGGGGATTAACCCATATCATGACTGGGATGCGAATTACCAAATCCTTCCAGGCAAAGAAAAAGTCGTTAGCGAACTGCAAAAATTAGCCAAAGATGCTGATTACGTTTATCTCGCAACCGATTTAGACCGCGAGGGGGAAGCAATCGCATGGCACCTTCGTGAGATCATCGGTGGCGATGAAGAGCGATACAAACGCGTAGTGTTTAACGAGATCACGAAGAATGCAATCCAGCAAGCTTTCCAGACGCCTGGTGAGCTAAACATGGATGGTGTTAACGCACAGCAAGCACGTCGATTCATGGACCGTGTAGTAGGTTTCATGGTTTCTCCATTGCTATGGAAGAAAGTGGCGCGTGGTCTGTCTGCTGGTCGTGTACAATCAGTAGCGGTTAAACTACTGGTTGAGCGTGAGCGTGAAATCAACGCTTTCATTCCAGAAGAATTCTGGGATATCAACGCAAATACGCACACAAAAGATAAGACGGCGTTCAAACTGCTTGTTGCGCAGAAAGATGGCGTTGCGTTTAAGCCAGTTAACGAGGCTGAAACCAAGGCGGCGATGTCGGTACTGGAAAACGCAAGCTACGAAGTATGTAAGCGTGAAGACCGCCCAACGAAAAGTAAGCCGTCTGCACCATACATTACGTCTACACTTCAGCAAGCAGCGAGTACTCGTTTAGGCTACGGCGTTAAGAAGACAATGATGCTGGCGCAGCGTCTATACGAAGCGGGTTACATCACCTATATGCGTACCGACTCAACCAACTTGAGCGCGGAAGCAGTAGATGCAGTTCGCGGTTTCATCGGTTCTGAGTTCGGTGACAAATACCTTCCAGCTAAACCGCTAACATACGGTAGCAAAGAAGGCGCACAAGAAGCGCACGAAGCAATTCGTCCTTCCGACGTTGCTGTGAAAGCTGAAGACCTACAAGGTGTTGATGCGGACGCACATAAGCTGTACGCGCTGATTTGGAATCAATTCGTTGCGTGTCAAATGACGCCTGCAGAATACGATTCAACCACCATCAGTGTGAAAGCGGCTGAGTACACGCTAAAAGCGAAAGGTCGTATTCTTAAGTTTGATGGTTGGACTCGCGTTCAACGCCCAATGGGTAAAAACGAAGATACGATTCTTCCTGCTGTTCAACTGGGCGATAAGCTAGATCTTGAATCACTAGATCCTAAACAGCACTTTACCAAGCCACCAGCACGTTTCACAGAAGCGGCGCTGGTAAAAGAACTTGAGAAGCGCGGCATTGGTCGTCCTTCTACATACGCTTCAATCATCTCTACGATCCAAGATCGCGGCTACGTAAAAGTAGAACAGCGTCGTTTCTACGCAGAGAAGATGGGCGAGATTGTTACTGACCGTCTGGATGACAGTTTCAACGATCTAATGAACTACGACTTCACTGCGCGTATGGAGCAGAAGCTTGACCAAATCGCTGAAGGCGATGTGATGTGGAAAGATGTTCTAGATAACTTCTTCACAGACTTCACTGGCGATCTAGAGAAAGCGGAGCAAGACGAGAACGAAGGCGGCATGAAGTTGAATCACATTGTGATGACAGATATCGAGTGTCCGACTTGTAGCCGTCCTATGGGTATTCGTACCGCGTCAACAGGCGTATTCCTAGGCTGTTCTGGTTACGCATTGCCACCTAAGGAGCGTTGCAAGACAACCATCAACTTGGGTGACGAAGACGGTATCATCAACGTTCTAGAAGAAGATGTGGAAACAGCAGCTCTGCGTGCTAAGAAGCGTTGTCCTATCTGTGAAACGGCGATGGACGCATACTTGATCGATGATAAACGCAAGATGCACGTTTGTGGTAACAACCCGAACTGTGAAGGCTACATCGTCGAGCATGGCGAATTCAAAGTGAAAGGCTATGATGGTCCAGTTGTTGAGTGTGACAAGTGTGGTTCTGACATGGTGCTTAAGAACGGTCGCTTCGGTAAATACATGGATTGTACAAGTGAAACGTGTAAGAACACTCGTAAGATCCTGAAGAACGGTGAAGTAGCACCGCCGAAAGAAGATCCAGTTCATTTCCCTGAACTTCCTTGTGAAAACTCAGATGCGTACTTTGTTTTACGTGATGGTGCTTCTGGTCTGTTTATGGCTGCGAGTAACTTCCCTAAATCACGTGAGACTCGTGCTCCATTAGTTTCTGAACTTGCTCGCTTCGAAGAACGTCTTCCTGAGAAGTTTAAGTATCTGACTACCGCGCCAGCTGCGGACCCTGATGGTCGCCCTGCTGTTGTTCGCTTTAGCCGCAAGAGCAAAGAGAACTACGTGCGCACTGAAGACAATGGAAAACCAAGTGGTTGGACGGCATTGTTTATCGATGGTAAGTGGGAAATCACGGACAAGCGCAAAAAAGCGAAAGCATAATCCTAGAGATTGAATCGATAAGGCAGCTCATACGCTGCCTTATTTTTTACCTGCTATTTTATAATTCATTCATTTCACCAATCACTTTTCTTCCATTTTCACCATTCTTGTTTTCATCCAACGGTCATAGTTTCATCGTATCCTGTCGCAAAACTGCACTTGTGTAGTTAATCGGTTTGTAAATTGTTTTCACAATGTAATCGTTTGCGTCCCATTGTGTGATCAAGATACCGTATTGAGTAAGCAACATCTGTACACTACACGGAATGGCATATTTTAAATTGTAATTTAGTTCCAGTTCGATAACTTATTAGACAGATAATGCAACTGTATGCTGTTATTTAGCGCCGAAAATAAAGAATAACTAAGGCGTGTGCGTACGAGGATGTGCAATAGCTTTTTCAGTTCGTATTGTGAGGGTTCATAGAAACTCATCAGTATGGACGTATTAACGTATTCGCTTGACTCCCCGAGTTCTGCTCATATCAAGCGAGTACCAGTTCCAAGCTATAACTATATGGAGAACAACGAATGGCTGGTGTTTTGGGAATGATTCTTGCTGGCGGTGAAGGCTCTCGCTTGAGACCTTTAACGGAATCCCGCAGTAAACCTTCGGTCCCTTTCGGCGGAAGTTACCGACTTATTGATTTCGCTCTGAATAACTTTGTAAATGCGGATTTAATGCGCATTTACGTCCTGACTCAATTCAAATCTCAATCTCTATTCCACCACTTGAAGAAAGGGTGGAACATCAATGGCATCACCGACCGCTTTATCGACCCAATTCCTGCGCAGATGCGTACAGGCAAGCGTTGGTATGAAGGAACGGCAGATGCTATCTACCAAAACCTGCGTTTTATGGAGTTGGCAGAACCTGATCAAGTATGTATCTTTGGTTCCGATCATATCTATAAAATGGACATTAAACAGATGTTGGCTTTCCACCAAGAGAAAGAGGCTTCGCTAACGGTTTCAGCGCTAAGAATGCCGTTATCTGAAGCGTCTCAATTTGGTGTTATCGAAGTAGACAACGAAGGTCGCATGATTGGCTTTGAAGAAAAGCCAGCTAATCCGAAATCTATCCCAGGTGATCCAGAGCACGCACTCGTGTCTATGGGTAACTATATCTTCGAAGCTCAGACACTGTTTGCCGAACTTATTGAAGATGCTGATAACGAAGCGTCAACGCACGACTTTGGTAAAGACATTATTCCTAAAATGTTCCCGCGTGGTGATGTGTTTGTTTATGACTTCAGTACCAACCGCATCACGGGTGAGAAAGAAGAAGTATATTGGCGCGATGTAGGTACGATTGATGCGTACTGGCAAGCTCATATGGATCTTCTTGAGAAAGACGCACCGTTCTCTCTATACAACCGCAAATGGCCACTTCATACTTATTACCCACCATTGCCACCAGCGACATTTACTGACTCTGTTAATGGTCGAGTTCAGATCATCGATAGCTTGGTATGTAACGGTAGCTACGTACGTGGTTCACGTATTGAAAAATCAGTATTAGGTTTCCGTAGCAACATTGCTTCGGCGTGTGACATCAGCCAGTGTATTTTGCTCGGTGATGTGAAAGTCGGGGAAGGTTGTGTGCTTCGTCGCGTGATTGTAGATAAAGACGCAGATATTGCGCCGGGTACGCAAATTGGTGTAAATCTACAAGAAGATAAGAAACACTACCATGTGTCAGATGATGGCATCGTTGTAATTCCAAAAGGAGCACGTGTTGGCTACTAACAATTTGTCTGTTCTGTTTGTAGCGTCTGAAGTCGAAGGACTAATTAAAAGTGGTGGCTTGGCTGATGTAGCCAAGGCACTGCCGGAAGCCCTTCAAAATCTTCAGCAAGATGTACGAATTTCTATTCCAGCCTATACTGGCATTGAGCAACTATCGGAAGCGGAAACGGTTCTAGAAACAGAGTTAACGAGTTGGCCACATACGGCGTACCGAGTGCTTAAGTTAACGCTTGGGGATAATCCAGTTTACTTAATTGATTGTCCGCCGTATTTCAATCGTCCTTCTATGTACGCCGAAAACAACCAAGCTTATACAGACAATGGTGAACGCTTTGCATTCTTTAGTGCAGCGTGTTTGGACATGTTACCTAAGCTTGGCTTCCAGCCGGACATTGTTCACGCTAATGACTGGCATACAGGATTAGTCCCATTCTTGCTCAAACATCGATACGGCAATGAAGCCTTCTTTGCAAACACTCGCAGCGTTATTTCAATTCACAACGCGGTGTTCAAAGGGGTATTTAGTTACGACGATGTTCAATGCCTTCCAGAGTTCCATAGTCGAAATGTGCCTGATGCAGCCGTCAGTGCCACTCACATCACCATGCTCAAAGCGGGGGTGATGAATGCAGACAAAATCAATGCAGTAAGCCCGACTTACGCAGAAGAGCTTAAGACTGAGCTAGGTAGTCATGGTATGGCGTGGGAGTTTCAACAACGCGCTGACGATTTAGTGGGTATTCTAAATGGTTGTGATTACAGTGCGTGGAATCCAGAAACGGACTCTAGTTTACCGTTGAACTACAAAGCGAACCGACAAAGCATGGTGCGTGGCAAAAACGCTTGTAAGAGAGCCCTACAAGAAAAGCTGGGTCTTGAAGCATCTGATTGCGCTATGTTTGGTATGGTTTGCCGTTTAACGCAACAAAAAGGCGTGCATTATTTGCTACCAGCATTGGCTGACTTCCTCAAACATGATGTTCAAGTTGTCGTCGTGGGGACTGGCGATCCTATCCTTGCTGCCCAACTGAGAGACGTCTCAGCACAGTTCGCTAATAAGTTGGTTTTTGTTGAAGCATACGATAATGAACTCGCACACCTTGTTGAGGCTGGCTCAGATTTCTTCCTGATGCCTTCAGAATTTGAACCTTGTGGTTTAAATCAGATCTACAGTATGGCTTATGGCACGTTGCCGATTGTTCGTGGTGTAGGCGGTTTGAAAGACAGTGTTAATGACTACGACGCAGATCTTGAAGAAGCCACAGGTTTTGTATTCTATGAGCCAACACCACAAGCGTTATTATTGACGATGCTAAGGGCACTGTTGCTTTACGCACAGAGTCCGAACGAAGTAAGGCGTGTACAGCTTCATGCAATGCAGAAAGACTTTTGTTGGCGTAAAGCTGCGGAAGAATACTTGCAGTTGTATAGAGCCGCGTTAAATTGACGCAAAATCTTTAAAAAGTGTAACGAAAGGCACCGAATAGGGTGCCTTTATTATCTTACCCATAAGGAGTGTGGTAGCATTTATCCATTCCTGTTCACAAAGAATGTTTTTCATACTGATACATGACTCAGCCACTTTTATTCCATAAAACCTATATACACCCTACTAGCAAAGAGTGGGTCGTTTTCGTGCATGGTGCTGGTGGCAGTTCTTCGATATGGTTTAAGCAGATCAAAGCGTATAAGCAGCACTTTAATTTACTGCTGATCGACCTTCGAGGGCATGGAAAATCTAACCAACTGCTTAAAGAATTGATGACAAGTCGCTATACCTTTACGGCGGTGACTCAAGATATTCTAAAAGTTTTGGATCATCTTAAGATTCAGTCTGCGCACTTTGTCGGTATGTCTTTGGGTACTATTATTGTTCGTAATTTGGCTGAGTTAGCCTCTGAGCGAGTACGCTCTATGGTTCTTGGTGGCGCAGTTACGCGTTTAAATACCCGCTCACAAATCCTGGTGAAGTTAGGTAATCTAGGAAAGCACATTCTGCCTTATATGTGGCTGTACAAGTTGTTTGCCTACATTGTTATGCCGCAAAAAAACCAACGAGAATCACGTCACCTATTTATCCGCGAAGCAAAGAAATTGTGCCAGAAAGAATTCAAACGATGGTTCATCTTAGCCGCTGACGTTAATCCTCTGATGAAATACTTTAAAGATCGTGAACTGCCTATCCCAACATTGTATTTAATGGGTGATAGGGATTACATGTTCATCAAGCCAGTTAAAGAGATGGTTGCGGTACATAAGCAAAGTGTTCTACGCGAGATTCCAGATTGTGGTCATGTGTGCAATGTAGAACGACCTGATGACTTCAATCAACACTCTATCGAGTTCATTAAGCAGCAAAGCTTAGCCGCTTAAACTTAAAATGATTGAAAAGAATAGGGGAGCCATTAAGGCTCCCCTATTTGATATCCGCATTGCCAACAAGCGCCAAATTGACCTTCATTTTGCTCCGAACATTGTGGGCACTGCCAATCTTGGTAAATAAGTTCTGCTTGTTTTCGATAGTCTTCGACGATGGCTGATGCTTTCAACTGTTGCTCCGGATGTAAAAGCCAAACATACGGGTCAGTATCATCGCTAAAAGGCAGCTCTCCCTTCAATCCGAACATGCCTTCACCTCGCACTTCGCAGGCTATTTGCTCGGTTTTAAGAAGCTCACAAACGATATGAGCTTCAGCCGGATTTTTAGCGATGTATATTTTCATTAAGCGTTTCCATTCTGTACTTGTGCAGGGCGAACCTTATTCATAACCCATTTAGCGATAATAGGGAACAAACCAAGTAGAGCAAACGATGCTAATACGGTTGGTGACACAATTCCAGAAAGACTATCAATGGTTGCTAGCTGTGTACCTGCATTCAGATAAACCGCAGTGCCGGGCAACATACCAATTTGGCTTGTTAAGTAGAATCGAGCAATAGTCATTGGTGTTAGACCCATTAACAAGTTGATTAGGAAAAATGGAAAAACAGGGATTAAGCGTAGCGAAAACAGGTAAAATGCGCCGTCTTTTTCTACACCCTGGTTGATCGCACCTAGCTTGTTTCCAAACTTACTCTGTACCCATTCCCTCAATAGGTAACGGCTGCTTAAAAAAGCGATCGTTGCACCGATTGTGCTGGCAAAAGAAACCAGCAGCAAACTTGTCCAGAAACCAAATAGCGCCGCACCAAGCAAAGTCACCACTGCTGCGCCTGGAATCGAAAACGCAGTGATGGCAATGTAAGCAAAGAAATAAGTGGCAGCAGCGAATACGAAGTTTTCGCTAATAAAAGTGTTCAACGCTTCTTGTTGCGCCTTCGCGTTTTCTAGCGTTAGGTATTGACCAAAATTCACGCCTAAAAAGATAATCGTCGCGAGTAGGATCAGTCCTAAAATCAGTTTCTTATTCATATCAATAGCTCCGTTTGGCTTCTTAGATAATAAGACAGAATGGGGCAATAAAAAATTTCAAAAAAAAACCGCAGTTTGAAAACTGCGGCTTTTACTCAATGTCATGCTGATATAAATGCTTTAGGAAAGAGCACTCATCAATTCTTCTCGACGAGACTGAGGTACGACACTCCAATGTGTGCCTTTGATTGCACCTTCTAACGCCCAGAGCAGTTCAAGGCTTACCGTAGAGGCATGCGTATCTTGGATTGCTTTGTATGCGTTTAGCGCGCCTTCTGCTTCAAGTTGCTCTACAGAGTCAATGCCCGCTTTCTTGAGCATACGCTCAGTTGCTAGACGCAGGTTAGGTAGATCTTTCAATCGATTAGGCTTGGTGCTTGCTTGTTGTTTTTTCTCTTGCTTAGCAGTCTCGAGGGATTGCTTGGCAACTTCAATCAAGCGGTCGGTTGTGTCCCAAAGATCATCAGAAATTGCATAGTATTTCGTAACGACTGGGAAACCACGTTTCTTGTAGACGTACGGTTTTAGTCCTTGAGTCTCGAAGTCAGATGAAGTTTGTTGGTCAGCTCGAATATGAAGTTGATTGTTTACGACAAGCGCAAACATCGTTTCATCGGCGAAGAGCCCAAAACCACCAAACATTGAGCGCGACTTGATATTACCAAGTGCCTCAAACAGCTTCATTGAGTCTTTGAGTATCGGTTTATCCATGGTGTGTTATCTCGGTGTAATTAATATTACGCCACCAAAAATCAGGTCCGAGAGATTAGCAAATGCATGCAGACACAATGTCATTAAAGGGTAAACTCACTTAATGCATATTTGCCATCGGTAACCCCGCTACCTTCCATCTAATAAGATGGTTCAGGCCGGAGGCTTTGCGTCCCACCCTTTCGGATGGTTTGCCCTGTGCGTGACTCTTTGAGGATACTTCGTATATTGAATTAACATCACGTTTCAAACGTTGAAGTGTGATCTTGGTTCAGTTAATAGTGGTAATTTGATGTGTAAAGTTTCATATGCTGGAATGTATAATTGTAATACAAAAGGTCTATCAAGGATATGTGCTACCTTGAGTTAAAACAGCAACTTATCTTCGTTCTTTAAATTATTTTTCTGATGAAATGTCCAAAAAAGTTATTTTTAGGCAATAAAAAAGCGCCCCTAGGAGCGCTTTATAAAATCAAGTGAGAGATCAGTTCAATTTCTTAACTGTATTACGCACAACGATCTCTGGTTGCATTTCGAAAACACGCTTCTCATGCTCTTTATCTTTGATGCGCTCAAGTAGGATCTCAAATGCATTTTTACCCACACGACGTTTTGGTTGGTGAATCGTCGTTAGCGGTGGAGAGAAGTACTCAGCAAGTTCGATATTGTCGTAACCGATAACAGAAATATCGTCTGGTACTTTGATACCGTTTTGTTGTAGGCGGCTCATCAAGCCAAGAGCCATAGTGTCATTGAAACAGAAAACAGCGGTTGGACGTTTGTCCATAGCACTGATGTTATCTGCAGCTAAGACAGCCGTGTCACACTCAAAGTTGCCTTCAAGAATCCAATCTTCGTTAACGGCTAGATTTGCTTCAGCCATCGCACGACGGTAACCCGCAATACGTTCTTGGCAAGCTGCTTTTTCGAAGTGACCGCTCAGACAAGCAATATCAGTATGACCATTGTCGATCAGGTATTTTGTTGCGATGTAACCGCCTTCTTCTGAGTTATCGATGATCTTGTCTGCTTGTGAGCTTTCAGGACCCCAATCCATGACAACTTTAGGAATATCTGAATGACGGTCAAGCATCTCTTTTAGCTCTTCCGTAAGGTCAGAACACATTACTAGAATGCCATCTACACGTTTCTCAGCTAGCATGCGGATGTAGTCACGTTGCTTCTCGTAAATACCGCCCGTGTTACATAGGATCAGAGTGTAACCTTGACGGTAACAGTAGCTCTCAACGCCGTCGATTACTTCAGAGAAGAATAGGTTGGTAGATTGAGTAACTAACATACCGATGGTACGAGTTGAGTTGCATTTTAAACTGCGCGCAACGGCACTTGGTGCGTAATTAAGTTCATCCACCGCTTTCATTACTTTTTCTTGAGTTGCTTCAGCAACAAAGCGAGTTTTATTAATTACGTGCGAAACCGTAGTGGTAGAAACGCCGGCTAAGCGAGCAACGTCTTTAATAGTGGCCATAAATGATGTCCTGTATCGAGCTACTGTAAATACCGTAGTGAAGACAACCATACGCTTAGGGTCTTGCGCAAACCGAGCAACTGCGAATAGGGGCATTGCTGAGATATTTGGCAGCGGTTGTTCCGAAATCGGTATAAAAAGGTTTGTAGCAACATTTATCGCTGAGTCTCATATTCCTTTCTTATATAAGTGAGGAATTGGTCAGCAATCCTGTTAAGAAAACACAAAAACCGCTTTATTTCAGCGGTTTACATATAAATCATATTTAATCGTTTGCGCTCACATTTTAGACTGATGCGAGCAAGCTGGCAATATTCTAGGCAGTTGTTTTGTGCCCCTGAGGTCACATTTTAACGGCTAAATTGATTGTATTTCTCTGTGCCAGATTAAAAACAAACGAATAAAATAGGGAGTCTGAATGACAGACTCCCCAAAATAGGTGGCAATTATTCACCAAGAAGGTAGGTGCTGTCCAGTTTACAAAATGCAATTAATAGTTGCGTAACGCTAATGTAGAAGCCAAATTCGTCGAATTGCTTACATTTAGCAGCAAACTGTGGCAGCCAAGTCATAAGGTGTTGTTGGATGAACTCGTTCTGTTTTCCGAACGCTTCTTCCATATGTTTATCTTGCTCTAGTTCGTTCGAGCGGATAATCATGTTGCCTAGAAAATCTAGCTCGACCGCTAAGTGGTCCGCTGGTTCTTTCAGATTTTCGTCCACTTGCACGCCAAAGTCTGCCATCAGTTTTTCCATCTCTTCTGCTGGCTTATCATTTAATAAACCAGATTCGCCGATGTACATTGAAGCATAAGGCAGTGCGCCGTGCTTTTCTGTTTTTAGAAAGAGTTCACAGAAGTCCGCTGCTAATTCTAACTGAGCGTCTTCACGGTCTTGTAAACGGTTGAGTGCATCAACAAGGGTATCAACAGCTGGTTTTAGTGATTCGTTTTCACCAAGACCCGCTAAAAAGCTTCGAATTTCAACACTGTGGTAGGTTTCTAGTTCTTTCTCTGTCAGTTCTTTTGCGAACAGGCTAGAAAACCACCAATAGATTTCTGCGCGTTTCTCGTTAAAAGCTTTCACTTCTTGCATTTTTTTGCTCCTGAATGGTTATCCCTTAAGTGTAAACAATTAAGATGAATAGCAGTAACTATAATTGTTATGCATTATTGGAAAATATGCGTATTTGTGAATGGCTGTAAATAAGCTTGCTTTGAATCAATAAAATCGCAAAATCTTGCTTTTTAATGTATCTATGACTAGAAATGTTACTAGTTATGAATAGAATACGTCTTGGAAAATAAAAAAGACAGAAAGTGGTGTAAATGAGCTATCACGTATTAGTCGTAGAAGATGATGTTGTAACTCGCAGTAAGCTCGCGGGCTATTTCCAAAATGAAGGTTACAAAGTCAGTGAAGCAGAAAGCGGCGCAGAGATGCGCGAAGTGCTTCAAGGCGGTGATGTTGACCTAATCATGCTGGATATTAACCTGCCTGGCGAAGACGGCCTTATGCTTACGCGTGAATTACGCAGCCAATCAGATATCGGCATCATATTAGTGACAGGACGCACGGATAGCATTGACAAAATCGTTGGTCTAGAAATGGGCGCAGACGATTATGTGACAAAGCCTTTTGAACTAAGGGAATTATTGGTTCGCGTGAAGAACTTGCTATGGCGCATCTCTGCGGCACGCAGCGGTTCTCAAAAAGCAGCGAACGACACTAATGAAGAACACATTGTGCGCTTCGGTGAGTGGACGTTTGATATTCAGCGTCGAGCTCTAAGCCGTAATGGTGAGCCAGTGAAACTAACCAAAGCTGAATACGAGTTATTGGTTGCACTGTCCTCGTACCCAAATCAGGTACTAAGCCGCGAGCGTATTTTGAATATGATCAGCCACCGAGTGGATGCGCCAAATGATCGTACGATTGACGTACTGATTCGCCGCATGCGCGCTAAGATGGAGTTTGATCCTAAGAACCCACAAATCTTTGTGACGGTTCACGGTGAAGGCTACATGTTTGCTGGTGATTAAATCATACCTAAAGAAAAAAGGAGAGCATTGGCTCTCCTTTTTTGTTTCCGCAATTTGACCACTGAATCGTTTTTAAGTGTTTTATGGTTGTTCTACTTCAACCATTGGTGTTTGACCTACGTTATCACGCAACTTTTGCCACAACCCACCTAAATACTCATGCCAATACAATTCGGTTTGTTCTAAGTAACGAGCTTTCGGAGTGTACTTTTGCCATGGCTGTTCAATGTCATCAATTGCCATAAAGTTGGTTGGCGCAGGGATTGGCTTGATACCTGCAGCATTAAACTCGTACAAAGCACGCTTCATATGGCTTGCTGAGGTTACCAGCACAATGTCTTTTTGCTTCACAAAGGCAGCGGCTTGGCGGGCTTCTTCCCATGTGTCTTTAGCGTCTTCGAGAAGGATGATGTCGGACTTTGCGACACCAAGAGAAAGTGCCACGTTAGCCATCATGCGCGCATGACTGATTTCAGATCCACCTGCATAACCGGACAAAATTAACTTAGCGCCAGGGTACATACGTAAAATACGGATGCCCTCGGTAAGGCGCATTAGCGCTGTACGGCTTAGTTGAGAAGTTGGTGGGATCTCATCATCGACGACATGACCATTACCAAGCACCATGACATAGTCAATGCTACCTGATACAGGTAAAAACGCTTTGTACTCGCGCTCAAGAGGCATCAGAAGCTTGGTTGAAACAGGTTGGAAGGCAACGAGGAAAATGCCGACAAAAGAGAATAGAACAACAAAGCAGCCAGTTTTACGTTTCGTGGTAAAACTAATGAGAGCAAGACCTAACAAGCCTATGATTAGCAATGCCGGAAGCGGCATTAACAAGGCTGACATTACTTTTTTCAGCTCAAACATACATAAATAGTCCGAAAAAACATCAATTGATAATAAAAATGAGGATAACCCTCTTTATTCCTGCTTTCCTTGTGACAGAATAGCGGCACAATCCGTTATGATAACTCAGCAGAAGTGACAGAAGACCGCAATTTCGACGATATCGCCCACAAATTTGCAAAAAATATTTACGGCTCCGATAAAGGGGAGATCCGACAAATCATTGTGTGGGAAGATTTTCTACAGATTCTAAGTGAATTAGACGCCGACCATCAAGCATTACAAGTCCTTGATGCTGGTGGTGGTTTAGCACAAATGTCGCAAAAGCTTGCTAAGCTCGGACATCATGTCGCTTTGTGTGATCTATCTTCGGAAATGCTGCAACTAGCAAAGAAGGATATTGAAAAAAACGGTTTGCTTGAGCAGTATCGCCTGATTCATTCGCCTGTCCAATCCATTGGTGAACACATGGAAGCGCAGGTGGATCTTGTCATGTTCCATGCCGTTATGGAGTGGTTGGTTGATCCGAAAACCGCACTTGAAACGCTTTTGGAGCAGGTCAAACCGGGGGGCATCGCTTCGGTTATGTTCTATAACCACCACGGCTTGGTCTATAAAAATGTGGTTTGTGGCAACATTCCTCATGTTTTAGACGGCATGCCTCACCGAAAAAGATTTAAACTACAGCCACAAAAAGGGCTAAAACCTGAAGAGGTTTATCAATGGATAGAAGATTCTGGTTTTAGTATTTGTGGTAAATCTGGTATTCGTTCATTCAGTGATTACATAGGTAATATGCAATACATGGGCGATTACGAGTTTGAAGATGTGTTGGCGCTAGAAAAACAACTTTGTCGACAAGAGCCATACCTCTCATTAGGCCGCTATATTCATGTGTGGGCTAAGAAGAACGATAAACAGGAATAACGATGAGTGAGATGACTCTCAATGCTGCAGAGCAACCAATCGATGAGTTGGTTGGCTGGGTAAAGCAGCACGATTTCTCGTTGAACCTGACCACTGAGCGACTGGCATTTTTGATTGCTATCGCTGTATTAAGTAATGAAAGGTTCGATGAAGAATTGGGTGAAGGTGAATTGCACGACGCATTTGCCATCGTCACTCGACTTTTTGATGAGACGGGAGAAGCTTCGGCTTTCCGTGCGAACAATGCCATTAACGAGATGGTTAAGCAGCGTCTTATGAGCCGTTTTGTCAGTGAGATTACTGACGGAGCGAGCATTTACCGCTTGTCGCCATTAGCGATAGGAATTACCGACTACTACGTGCGCCATCGTGAGTTCTCGAAACTGCGCCTTTCTATTCAGTTGTCTATGGTCGCTGATGAAATGGCGAAAGCGATTGAAGCGGCACAAAAAGGTGGCACTTCGGGCCACTGGAAGAAGAACGTGTACGGGATATTGAAATATTCTGTAGGCGAAATCTTCGATCAAATTGATCTCAACCAACGTGTGATGGATGAGCAGCAACAATCTGTGAAACAACAGATTGCTGACCTGCTTAACAAAGACTGGCGTGAAGCAATCAACAACTGTGAAGCGCTTCTGTCAGAAACATCAAGCACGTTGCGTGAACTTCAAGATACGCTGCAAGCTGCCAGTGATGAACTGCAAACTCAGATCCTAGACATTCAAGAGATTGTCTATGGTGACCCTGAGCTTGAGTTTATCGAAGAAGCCTTGTTTGGTCTTCAGATGAAACTGGACCGAATCACAAGCTGGGGTCAGCAAGCGATCGACCTTTGGATTGGCTACGACCGACACGTACACAAGTTCATCCGTACTGCAATTGATATGGATAAGAACCGTGCTTTTAGCTCGCGTCTACGCCAGTCCGTTAAAGACTACTTTGATTCGCCTTGGTATCTGACTTATGCAGATGCGGAAAGGCTTTCTGACCTTCGTGATGAAGCCCTAGTACTGCGTGATGACGAGGTAACAGGTCAAGTTCCGATGGAAGTGGAATACGAAGAGTTTCAACAAGTCAATGATGAGTTGGCGGAGCGAATTGGTGACATGCTGAAAGCGCATAAAGACCAAGGCGCACCTATTGACTTGAGCGTGGTACTGCGAGATTACCTTGCACAACACCCTCATACTCATCACTTTGATTTAGCTCGCATTGTCGTTGATCAGGCGGTACGTCTGGGTTATTCAGAATCCGACTACCAAGCTGTTCAGCCAGACTGGAAAGCAATCAACGAATTTGGGGCAAAGGTACAAGCGAATGTCATCGACCGATACTAATGAATACATGTCAGAGAATCTGGCAAAAGCAATTTCTAACCCTCTGTTCCCAGCGCTAGACAGCATGCTTCGAGCAGGGCGTCATGTTTCAAGTGAAGATCTGGACAACCACGCGTTGTTGTCGGATTTCGAACTTGAGCTTTCTTCTTTCTATCAGCGCTACAACACCGAATTGGTGAAAGCGCCAGAAGGTTTCTTCTACCTCCGTCCACGTTCAACGTCTTTGATTGGTCGTAGTGTCCTTTCTGAGCTGGACATGCTGGTGGGTAAGGTACTGTGTTTCCTTTACCTAAGCCCAGAACGTCTTGCGCACGAAGGCATCTTCACTAACCAAGAATTGTACGACGAGCTACTTGCTCTGGCTGATGAAAACAAGCTGATGAAGCTAGTGACGAACCGTGCGACTGGTTCTGACCTTGATAAAGAAAAGCTGTTTGAAAAAGTACGTACGTCACTCCGTCGCCTGCGTCGCCTAGGCATGATCATCAACATCGGTGAAACCGGTAAATTCAGCATCAGTGAAGCAGTATTCCGCTTTGGTGCCGATGTACGAATTGGTGATGATATGCGTGAAGCGCAGCTACGTCTGATCCGTGATGGTGAAGCGGTAGTGCACACCAAAGAGCCAAGCCAAGGCAGCCTATTGTCTGAAGAAGATCAAGACGACCAAGCCCAAGAAGAAACAACAGAAGAGGGTGAAGCATGAGCATGATTGAACGCGGTAAATACCAATCGCTGACCATGGTCAACTGGAACGGCTTCTTTGCCCGTACGTTTGACATCGATGGTCTGGTCACCACGCTATCAGGTGGTAACGGTGCAGGTAAATCAACCACAATGGCGGCGTTCATCACCGCATTGATTCCTGACCAAACGCTACTGCACTTCCGTAACACCACAGAAGCAGGCAGCAGCCAATCGTCTCGCGACAAAGGTCTGTACGGTAAGTTACAGCCGGGCGCATGTTATGCGGCGCTAGATGTGGTGAACTCACGTAACCAACGCCTATTGTTTGCAGTAAAACTGCAGCAAGTAGCGGGTCGTGATAAGAAAGTAGACATCAAACCGTTTGTTATCCAAGGTCTTCCAAGCCATGTGAAACCAACGGATATCTTGGTTGAAAGCGTATCTGCGACTCAAGCTCGTGTACGTCAAATCAATGAAGTAAAAGAATCGATCGCAGAATTTGAAGGCGTTCAATTTAAAGCCTTCTCTTCTATCGTGGATTACCACTCGCAGATGTTCGAATTCGGTGTGATTCCGAAGAAACTGCGTAACTCTGGTGACCGTTCTAAATTCTACCGCCTGATCGAAGCATCGCTTTACGGTGGTATCTCAAGTGCAATCACGCGCTCGCTTCGTGACTACCTTCTGCCACAAAACGGCGGCGTGAAGAAAGCCTTCCAAGATATGGAATCAGCACTGCGTGAAAACCGCATGACGCTAGAAGCGATCAAAACCACGCAAGCAGACCGTGACTTGTTCAAACACTTGATCACAGAGTCAACCAACTACGTGGCTGCGGACTACATGCGTCACGCGAACGATCGTCGTAACAAGCTGGATAAAACGCTGTCATTGCGTTCAGAGCTGTTCGGTTCTCGCGAAACTCTCGTTGAGCAAAACAACCTGCTTAACCGTGTTCAAGAAGAGCTAGAACTGCTGATCGAGTCGGAATCTGCGCTAGAGCAAGATTACCAAGCGGCTTCGGATCACTTGCAACTGGTGCAAAACGCATTACGCCAGCAAGAGAAGATCGAACGCTACCAAGAAGATCTTGAAGAGCTGAGTGAGCGTCTTGAAGAACAGATGATGGTAGTGGAAGAAGCGCAAGAACGCGTGATGATGGTGGAAGAGCAAGCGACCGTTGCGGAAGAAGAGGTGGATAGCCTTAAGACGCAGCTGGCTGACTACCAACAAGCACTCGACGTTCAACAAACTCGCGCCCTTCAATACCAACAAGCGGTTCAAGCGCTGGAAAAAGCGAAGCAACTACTTGGCGATGACAGCCTAACGGCAGAATCGGCACAAGCGCTTGTCTCTGAGCTTAAGAGCAAAGAATCAGAAAGCACCAACGCGTTGCTATCGGTTAAGCACAAACTGGACATGTCTTCTGCGGCAGCAGAGCAGTTCGAAACCGCGCTTAAACTGGTACAAAGCATCGTTGGTCAAGTTGAGCGTAAAGACGCGTCTGAACATGCGAAAACCGCAATTGCGAAAGCGCGTGAATCTCAGCAAGTCGCGCAAAACGAACAGCAATGGCGTGCACAGCACCGTGACCTTGAGCGTAGCCTTAACCAGCAACGTCAAGCGCGCGAGCTAGTCAACGAGTACCAAAAGCAATTCCATGTTGAACTGACTGACGAAATCACGTTTGAACAAGAGCGTGAACGTCATGCGATGCAAATCGACTCGCTAGAAATGACGCAAGAAGACGTGCGTGAACAACGCAGCGAACAGCGTCGTCTAGAGCAAGATGCAGCGGCGGAAATCAACAAGCTAGAAGCCATTGCTCCAACGTGGATTGCAGCGAACGATGCGCTAGAAAAACTGCGTGAACAAAGTGGCGCTGAGCTAGAAGATAGCCAGTCAGTCATGAGCCAAATGCAAGTGGTGCTTGAGCAAGAGAAGACCCTTTCTCTGGCAAAAGACAAACTAGCAGAGCGTCGCAGCCAACTTGACACTGAGATTGAGCGTCTTGCTTCACCTGGTGGTTCAAACGACCCTCGCCTGAAAGGTTTGGCAGATACTCTAGGCGGCGTATTGCTGTCTGAGATCTACGATGACATCACTATTGATGACGCGCCTTACTTCAGTGCGATGTACGGTCCGGCTCGTCACGCTATCGTTGTTTCTGACCTATCTGGTATCGAAGAGAAACTGGTAGAGCTAGACGACTGTCCAGAAGACTTGTACATCATTGAAGGTGACATCGATGCCTTTGATGACAGCTCATTCGGCGCAGAAGAGTTAGAAGGCGCGGTTTGTGTTCGCATGAACGATCGCCAAATGCGTTACTCTCGCTTGCCTGAAATCCCACTGTTTGGTCGTGCAGCACGTGAGCAGCGTTTAGAGCTACTACGTAACGAACGTGAAGAAGTTGTTGAGAAGCACGCGAAAGCAGCATTCGATTCGCAAAAAATGCAGCGTCTGTATCAAGCTTTCAACCAGTTTGTGGCAAGCCACATTCAAGTAGCATTCGAAGCTGACCCAGAGCAAGCATTGGCAACCATTCGCGACAAGCGTAACCAAATTGCGCGCGTACTGGCTGATCTGGATGCAAAAGAGCAGCAGCAACGTTCTCAACTGCAAACCAGCAAGCAAGCATTGTCTTCTCTAGACAAGCTAGCACCAAACATGGCGTTGATTGAAGACGAGTCGCTGCAAGCGCGCTTTGATGAGTTGGAAGAGAAAATCGCCCAGCTTTCAGAAGCAAAAGCTTTCCTAAATAACCACGCGAAAGCGGTGGCGGAACTGGAAAAAGTCGCAGTTGCCCTAGATGCCGATCCAGAGCAATTCGATGCACTAGAAGCGGAATACAAAGCGGCAGACGAACAGCTACAAGATCTTAAGAAGCAAATCTTTGCGCTCTCGGATCTCGTTGAACGTCGCCACTACTTCGCTTATTCAGATTCAGTAGACCTACTGAACAAGAGCAGTGAGCTGAGCGAACAGCTAAAAGCAAAACTGGTTCAAGCTGAACAAATGCGTACTCGCTCTCGTGAAGAGTTGAAACAATCGCAAGGTCAAATGAACCAATACAACCAAGTATTGGCTTCTCTGAAGAGTTCACACCAAGCGAAACTGGAAACGGTTCAAGAGTTCAAACAAGAACTTCAAGAGTTTGGCGTGAACGCTGACGAAGGTGCAGAAGAGCGTGCAATGCGTCGTCGTGACGAACTGCATGAGCGTCTACACACTTCTCGTAGCCGTAAGAGCGAATACGAGCGTACGATCACCTCTACTGAACTAGAGATGAAAGGCTTGGCGAAACGTCTGAAGAAAGTTCAGAAAGAATACGTTGAGCTGCGTACCTTCGTTGTTGCAGCGAAAGCTGGCTGGTGTTCGGTACTTCGTCTAGCGCGTGAGAACGATGTTGAGCGTCGTCTACACAAGCGTGAACTGGCTTACATGTCAGCGGATGAACTGCGTTCAATGTCGGATAAATCATTGGGTGCGCTGCGTCTAGCGGTTGCGAATAATGATGACCTGCGTGATGCGCTGCGTCTATCAGAAGACAATGCACGTCCAGAGCGTAAAGTTCTGTTTTACATCGCGGTTTACCAACATCTTCGTGAGCGCATTCGTCAGGATATCATCCGTACTGATGATCCAGTCGAAGCGATCGAAGAGATGGAAGTAGAGCTGGCGCGTCTAACGGAAGAGCTAACGCAACGTGAAAACCGCCTAGCGATCAGCTCTGAGTCAGTAGCGAGCATCATCAAGAAGACGATTCAGCGTGAGCAAAACCGTATTCGTATGCTGAACCAAGGTTTGTCGAACATCTCGTTCGGTCAGGTGAAGGGCGTACGTCTAAATGTGAAGATCCGCGAAAGTCACGAAGTGCTACTGAACGGTCTAGCGACACAACAAGAGCAGCATAAAGATCTGTTTGAATCGACTCGCTTTACCTTCTCTGAAGCAATGGCGAAACTGTTCCAACGCGTGAACCCACACATCGATATGGGTCAACGTTCTCCTCAGGTTCTGGGTGAAGAGCTACTGGATTACCGTAACTACCTAGAGCTAAGTGTGGAAGTGAACCGTGGTTCTGACGGCTGGCTACAAGCTGAATCTGGCGCGCTATCTACGGGTGAGGCGATCGGTACTGGTCAGTCAATCCTACTGATGGTTGTTCAAAGCTGGGAAGAAGAATCACGCCGTTTGCGCAGTAAAGATATCGTACCATGTCGTCTGTTGTTCCTTGATGAGGCAGCACGTCTGGATGCGAAATCTATCTCAACGTTGTTTGAACTGTGTGACCGTCTGGATATGCAGCTTCTTATCGCGGCGCCAGAAAATATCAGCCCAGAGAAAGGTACGACCTACAAACTCGTGCGTAAGGTGTTTAAAGACCACGAGCATGTACACGTAGTTGGTCTGCGTGGTTTTGGTCAAAACGATAAACCTAAGACTGAAGCACAAGAGATGATTGAAGAGTTTGAGTCCTAAACTCCGAAGCTAAAAACGCCCGCAAGAAACGCGGGCGTTTTTGTATTTGTAAAACGAAATAAGCCGAGTCTGTAGGGCAACAGGCTCGGCTTTTTTGCAGGCGCTTAAATGTGAAAAGGTAAGTCCTATTCTTCTGAAAAGTCGTTTCCTTTTTCGATCATTTCAGCAAGCTCATCAAGTGCTTGGACAGAGATTTCCGACAAACGTTGTAGGTGTTGGTCAAAGTTCTCTTGTTCAACAAGCGGAGTATCATTGTTATTAGTTTCTTTTGTTAGCATCGCCCAACCTCTCGAGTTGAGTAAGGGGGAGAAAATATAAAATCAAAAATCGGCAGAAAAAAGAAACGATCGATGTGTATTTTGTTAGCTGGATCATCGATTGCAGTGATAAAAACGATGAATTACTTAGGAAGAGAGCGATAGTGCTCAAATATGAAAAGAAAGCTAGCAACCACGAGAATGGCTGCTAGCGATTAGATTAGAACTGAGATTTTACGCCAAATTGCTCTGCTGCGTACGCAACACGCTCTTTTGGTTTTGGATACTCAGCAGGAGTGCCAAGGTTCTCAATGTGTTTCAAGCGAGGTAGGAGACCTGCACCGTTTGCAATTTGGATTGCTAGGCCAGGGCGAGCGTTTAGCTCCAGAACCATTGGACCTTCTTCTTTGTCCAATACCATGTCGGTGCCCATGTAACCTAGACCTGTCATTTCCCAAGCACTGGACGCAAGCTCTAACAAGCGCTCCCAATGAGGCACTTGCAGTGTCGACAGGTCTTTACCCGTATCTGGGTGATGAGTCACTGGTTGGTCAAATTGCACCGCGCGAATGGCTTTACCAGTAGCAATGTCGATACCGACACCTACCGCGCCTTGGTGAAGGTTAGCCTTACCATCCGATGCTGCTGTAGAGCAACGCATCATCGCCATAACAGGGTAGCCCTTAAATACGATAATACGTACGTCTGGCACACCTTCGTAACTGAAGCCGTCGAAGCAGTCATCAAACTTAATTAAGTTCTCAACCACAGCTACATCGTTCTTACCACCAAGGGAGAAAAGACCCGCGAGTGCGTTACTGATGTGACGCTCAACTTCTTCTTTATTGCAGGTAGCACCAGATGGCTTTGTATATACGCCATCTTTGTGTGAAGTGATAACCAAGATACCTTTACCACCACTGCCTTGAGCTGGCTTGATTACAAAACCGGGCCAGTTCTCAACCATCTTGTGAATCTTTTTCACTTCAGCTTGGCTGGCGATCACGCCAATAAGAGCAGGCACAGTCGCGCCTGCTGCTTCAGCGATAATTTTGGTTTTGAGCTTGTCATCCACCAAAGGGTATTTAGAACGATCATTGTAACGACCAATGTAACTGTGGTTACGCTTGTTCATCCCCATAATGCCTTTATGGCGGAGTTTTGCTGGCGAAGTAAAACGTTCAAACATCGTTTAGTCCTCCGCTAGTGGTTTAAAGCGACGTAGCTCAGTTAGACGGTAACCCGTGTATGTACCTAGTAGTAGAATACCTGCCAGTACAATGAGCTGTAGGCCGATAAAGTTAAACGTTAGGTGCTGGATGTAGGTGTTGGTCATTGCCAAGTAAACCAGTACCGCGGTCAGTAGTGAGCCACCACCTTGAAGGGCAACTTCTTTCGCGCCTTCTTCTTCCCATAGAATCGACATACGTTCGATCGTCCATGACAAGATGATCATTGGGAAGAAGGTAATGGTTAGACCCTCAGTCAGACCAATCTTGAATGCCACAACGGTAAACACAGAGATGATCATGATTACTGTGATGATAACCGCGGATATCCTTGCGACCAGAAGTAAGTTTAGCCTCGATAAGTAACTTCGGATGATCAGACCCGTACCGACAATCAGTAGGAAGCCGACGATACCTGTTACAAGTTGCGTTTGTACAAAGGCAACCGCAATAAGAACTGGCATGAAGGTACCGGATGTCTTAAGACCGATGATAACGCGCAGGAATACAACAATAAGAGCACCAATTGGAATCAGCATGATGGTCTTAAACATCGCCTGCTCTTCAAGAGGTAGGCTGTGGATAGACAGGTTCAATAGACCGTCAGCTTCCACTTTGTTGTTGGTTGCTTCTTGCGGTGTAAGCTCCTGCTTGATCATAGAGAAGTGAACTTGGCTGTTTTTGCCGCCCACTAGGTCAAGTAGGGAAACATTCGATTCATCCCAAACAAGCAGGTTAGGCTGCGCTGCAGCTTGCTCAGAGTTTGGTGAGAAGAGTACCCACTTATCGCCAGACCAAACTTGAACCATAGGTTGAATCGTTTGACGGCGACGTCCATCTTCCAGCTCGATAACGCCAACGGTCTTACTCTGTACGCCAGCGGTAAGCAGAATTTTGTGCAGAGCGTCGGTACGATCAAAGTCATTTAGAATCAGTGCCGCGTTTTGGCTATCTGGATCGTTCAGTGTTTTGATCAGCTCACGAGCGAAAGTCTCGTTGTCTGCTGAACGGCTCATTGCACGCTCAATCAACGCATTTGCTGCCGCTTGTTGAGGTGCTGAAAGGGTTGGTTTGGCAATTTCACCGGTTGGTGGCTGTTCATCCACTTTTGCTTGTGGATCAACCAAGAATTGGGCTTTGTAGTAAATGGTTTGTGCGCCAGTTGCTTGGCGGATAGACCATTCAGCACGACGACCTGAATCAGAGTTTACGTAAGAAACACCATAACCAGGAGATGACGCCGACTCACCGATTAAGGTGTAGCCTTTTTGTGTATGAGGAGCAGCGAGAGAAGCTTTAACTTCACCGCCATTTGCATTGAACTCAATGCGGGCTTCAACATCCCAAACTTGACGCGTTTCACCTGGAGTCCATGGAACGCCGTAATTCTGATGTCTGAAAACACTCAAAGCGATGCCCGCAACCACCAAAAGGATGATTGACAGGTAAAACGGTATTCTTGACGTCATAATCTACCTTATTATTTTTTATCTTCTTCCGTTTGAATATATTTACGACTCACATCGACGAGTGCGATGTCGCGCATAAATTCTCTTCCTAGTAACACAGGATGGTTCATTTGAGAGCGATCTGCCAACGTAAATTGCGCTTTTTCATGAATTTTTCCAACGCGCACCCAAAGTTCAACTACAGCACGACGCTCTAGTTCTTCATTGGTTGCTTGACGGATTTTCACGTAGCGAATAATTGGTGCTTCAATCCAAATATCTTTCTCTTCATCTGACTTGGTATTATCAGCTAGGTGGAAACGCACCCAGTTTTTGCCATTTCTTTCGAATTCTTCGATATCAACAGCATTCAGTGAAGATGTTGCCGCGCCGGTATCTACGCGAGCGTCGAACGTTTGTTTGATTGAATCGATCGTCACTCGCTCAATTGAGCCAAGGACAATGTCATGGGTAGGAGTTGCTTGAACGGGAGCAGGAGCTTGAACAATGATAGGTTCTTTAGGCTTTCTCACTTCGTCCATTGCTTCTTTACGGAAGGTATTGAGTTCGCCATTTAACTTATCCACTTGGTCTTCCAAACTTTCGATGTAATCCGACTGGTTACTAAGTTGAAGCTCTAAGTTGGTAACGCGAGTATTGAAATTCGTTTCTGAAGCCTGAATAGCAGCTAACGTTTCTTGGTGGTACTGTTCGCCTTTGGTCAAAGTACATCCAGATAGTAAGGCGATGGCAACAACCGGAGTCAATCGTATAAACATTGAAAACCTTGGGATTGGAGTAAGTTGTTTGTTTTTTAAGAGTTTAGCGTTATCGCCAAAGGCTCACAAGCAAGAATCTGCTTCAGACTCTTACAGAATGAGGAATAGTGACGAAAAGCCAAAAAATTAAGGACGCAAGACGCATCCTTAATTAGATTTGAAGAGAGGTTAATGTCTTAATGGAGGGAGTGAGTTAAGACAATGTCAGAAATCTCAGTTAATTATGGCTTGGTTGCGACAAGCACCGCACGGCGAGGTGCAGGGTAGCCTTCTACCGTTTTGCTTGGGTCGTTTGGATCTAGGTAATCCGGCAGTGAATTGTGCGTCATCCAGTCGGTCGTACGCTGCTCATCTACAGACGTTACGTTCTCATCTACAATACGCACATCTTTAAAGCCAACCAATTCTAGCCATACTTTCAGTGCTTTCGCTGACGGGAAGAAGTACACGTTACGCATTTGCGCGTAGCGAGACGTCGGAACCAATACCGCGTTCTCATCGCCTTCGATAACGAGTGTCTCTAGAACAAGCTCGCCACCTGATACTAACTGGTCTTTTAGCTGCACCAAGTGATCCAGTGGAGAGCGACGGTGGTAAAGGACGCCCATACTAAATACAGTGTCGAACGCTTCTAACTTTGGTAGTTGTTCAATACCTAATGGAAGAAGGTGAGCGCGTTGGTCATCGCCCATTAACTTACGAATCGCTTCGAACTGAATTAGGAACAGATGAGATGGGTCGATACCAACCGTTAGGCGTGCTCCTTCACCCAGCATGCGCCACATGTGGTAGCCGTTACCACAACCTACATCGAGCACGCTGCGGTTTTTTAGTGGTGAGATGTGCGGAAGAACGCGATCCCATTTCCAGTCACTGCGCCATTCAGTATCGATATGAATACCGTGCACTGTGTATGGACCTTTACGCCATGGGTGGAATGTACGCAGTAGGCTTTCTAGCTTTTTCAGCTCACCTTCATGGAAAGGCGTATCGTTGCTGATGGTTACTGAGTTTTTGATGTCCACTTGGTTTGGTGCACCTTGTGGAATCTTGTTCAGCGCTTTCAGCCAGCGACCAAAGTCACCGTGCTCAGCGTTTTGCCAATCTGTTAACTGTTGAGGTAATACGTTTAGCCACGGCTGAAGACGAGTGTCTTGAGCGATTAACTGATAAAAATTAGCAAAATTAAACATAGTTTTTCACTGAGTTTATGGAGTCTGCAGACCCTGGGTAAAAGTTAAATGTGTCATTCCCTACAGTGAGGGACGAACGTGATAGGGAATCTCGGTTTTTATCGTTTTTGATAAGAGATCCCCAACTCGCTCGTTCCTCGCTCTTGAGGATGACGTCCTAATGAGAGCGAACTGTGTTGCGAAGTTTATTTAATCGCAAACATTGAACCGAAGTTAAAGCACTGGAACCAAACGTCGTAGCTTGAGAAACCAATTTCTGCGAAACGCTCTTTATGATCTTTTTTGGAATCAGGGCGCATCACGTTTTCAATCGCGCTGCGCTTTTGGCTGATCTCAAGTTCGCTGTAGCCATTTGCACGTTTAAAGTCGTGGTGAAGGTCAATCAACAACTCGTTAGATACTTCATCTTCAAACACGAACTTTTCAGACAGAATCAAAATGCCGCCTGGGCGCAGACCCGCGTAGATTTTCTCTAGTAGAGCATAGCGGTCTTCTGGAGAAAGGAATTGCAGCGTGAAGTTCAATACCACCACAGACGCGTTTTCGATTTCGATATTACGAATGTCCGCTTCGACTACATCAACTGGCGTATCACTGCGGTACGCATTGACGTGAAGCTTACAGCGTTCAACCATCGCAGGAGAGTTGTCCACTGCAATGATTTGGCAACCTTCTTGTTTGATATGACGACGCATAGACAGCGTAGCAGCACCCAAAGAACAACCTAGGTCGTAGATGTTTGAGTGAGGCTTAACAAAACGCTCTGCCAACATACCAATTGCAGAAATGATGTTGCTGTAACCCGGCACCGATCGCTGAATCATGTCAGGGAAAACTTCCGCCACGCGTTCATCGAACGTGAAATCCCCAATTTTATCGATTGGAGCCGAAAAAATAGTATCTGGATTGCTCTTAGGGTTCATAACCAAGTCTCTGCATACAAGCCGCCTAAAATGTCAGGCATCAAAAAAGGCGCGTATTTTATGGGAAATTCGCGCCTCTGTCATTTGCTTAATTATAAGCTTGTCTAAAACATTTGTATTTGCGAGTTGCCATCGTTGGCAGGAAATACAGACAAATTTGGCAGTGAGAGCTTAAGTTGTAGCTGCTTATATAACTTTTCAGCCAGTTCTGGTGCTAAGACGTTATCTGGTGTGTGAATCATCAAGTACGGTTGAATGCCTTGTTCAATCCACATCGGCAGCTTCTTCAACCAAGCTTCGAAAAAGCGCAGGTTGTCGTCCATGTCTGGATGACCGATAAAACGAATCATCGGGTGTTTGGCGGTTGCGATTGCATGAACCGGAACGCGAGGCTTTTTCTGATGGGCATCGATCACTGCTTCTGTTATCGGCTGCGCGGCGAATACAGGGCGGCTGTCCATAATAATGCGGTCGATGCCGCTCTCTAACAACCACTGATTCAACGCACGTTCTTCTTCACCTTTGGAGAAAAACGCCATGTGACGAACTTCCACCCCAAGCGGGAAATTCGGCGGAAAGCTGGCACAGAACTTCTTTAATCTATCGAGGTGTTCTGGACCAAATGCCGCAGGGAGCTGAATCGTCCATTGTCCAACACGTTCATGAAGCGGTTCCATGATCGTCATAAAGTCACGTAACTGCTCGTCGCAACCTCTGAGCATCTGTTCGTGAGTAATGGCTTTTGGCAACTTAAAGGTGAATTTGAAATCGTCGTGAGTCGCGGCTTTCCAGTTTTGCACCGTGTTGAGCGTCGGTGTGGCATAAAAGGTGGTGTTGCCTTCTACGGTGTGGAACACCTGCGCGTACTTTTCAAGTCGCTCTGCGGGTTTGGTGCCACTGCCATAAAAGCTTTGCTGCCACTGGTTGTGCGACCACATGGTCAATCCAAGTCGAAGGGGTAAATTATCCATATCTCTGCTTTACGTTTTTTCCTGAGTCCACTTTACGAGAGTTTTGCTGAAATGGGTAATTTCACGCTATAATCCCCACCAATTTTTTCGCTTTGGTGCGCTTTTGAACATTTGTTGTACTAAAAACCACCAATGAATGATAAAACACACTTAATTGTATGTTGAGTAGTCGATTTTCATAGGCTTTCAGCGTATAAATGGATCTTTACTCTGCTCGGCAATGAGGCTGACAGAGCGTAGTTAACAATATTTGAGAGATTGGGAATTTCATTATGCGTACCCATTACTGTGGTCACCTGAACAAGTCCCTTGCAGGACAAACTGTAGAACTTTGCGGCTGGGTTAACCGTCGTCGTGATTTAGGCGGTCTTATTTTTATCGATATGCGAGATCGCGAAGGTATCGTTCAGGTAGTTGTTGATCCAGATATGGCAGATGCGTATGAAGTGGCTAACACACTTCGTAATGAATTCTGTATCAAGCTAACTGGTGAGGTTCGCGTTCGCCCAGAAAGCCAAGTAAACAAAGACATGGCAACAGGTGAAGTTGAGATCCTTGCTACAGGTCTTGAAATCATCAACCGTTCTGACGTTCTGCCTCTAGACTTCAACCAAAAGAACTCTGAAGAGCAACGTCTGAAGTACCGTTACCTAGATCTACGTCGTCCAGAAATGAGCGACCGCATCAAGCTACGAGCTAAAGCGTCTAGCTTTGTTCGTCGTTTCCTAGATGACAACGGCTTCCTAGATATCGAAACACCAGTACTAACAAAAGCGACACCAGAAGGCGCTCGTGACTACCTAGTACCTAGCCGTGTTCACAAAGGCAGCTTCTACGCGCTTCCTCAGTCTCCACAGCTATTCAAACAGCTTCTAATGATGTCTGGTTTTGACCGTTACTACCAAATCGTTAAGTGTTTCCGTGATGAAGACTTGCGTGCTGACCGTCAACCAGAATTCACTCAGATCGATATCGAAACGTCATTCATGACGGCTGATCAAGTTCGTGCAACGACTGAGAAAATGGTTCGTGAAATGTGGCAAGAGCTACTGAACGTTGACCTAGGTGAATTCCCAGTAATGCCGTTCAGCGAAGCGATTCGTCGTTTCGGTTCTGACAAGCCAGACCTACGTAACCCGCTAGAGCTAGTAGACGTTGCTGACCTAGTAAAAGACGTTGAGTTCAAAGTATTCTCTGGTCCAGCAAACGACGAGAAAGGTCGCGTTGCAGTTATCCGTGTTCCAGGTGGTGCTGAGCTTACTCGTAAGCAAATCGATGGCTACGCAGAATTCGTAGGTATCTACGGTGCGAAAGGTCTAGCATGGATGAAGGTTAACGACCGTGCAGCAGGCATGGAAGGTATCCAATCTCCTGTAGCTAAATTCCTAAACGAAGACGTGATCAACGGCATTCTAGATCGCACTCAAGCGGAATCTGGCGACATCATCCTATTTGGTGCAGACAAAGCTAACATCGTTGCTGAAGCACTGGGTGCACTTCGTCTTAAACTTGGTAAAGACCTAGGTCTAACTAAAGAAGGCACTTGGGCTCCGCTATGGGTTGTTGACTTCCCAATGTTCGAAGAAGACGACGAAGGCAACCTACACGCAATGCACCACCCATTCACATCACCTCTAGGTGTGACTGCGGAAGAGCTAAAAGCGAACCCAGCAGTAGCGAACTCAAACGCATACGACATGGTTCTAAACGGCTACGAAGTAGGCGGTGGTTCTGTACGTATCCACAACGCAGAAATGCAAGCAGCGGTATTCGATATCCTAGGTATCGATGCAGAAGAGCAACAACTGAAATTCGGCTTCCTACTGGACGCGCTAAAATTCGGTACGCCTCCACACGCAGGTCTTGCATTCGGTCTAGACCGTCTAGTGATGCTGCTATGTGGTACAGAGAACATCCGTGATGTTATCGCGTTCCCTAAAACAACTGCGGCGGCGTGTCTACTAACAGACGCTCCAAGCCTTGCAAACCCAGCGGCTCTAGAAGAGCTAGCGATTGCAGTGACAGTTGCGAAAGAAAAAGACGCAGAATAAGCGCACAACAATTAAAGAAAAAACTCCCGCACCTGCGGGAGTTTTTGTTTTAATGGCATATATTCTAATAAATTTAGTGAGTTATTGATTAGGACTTTTCATGTCAATTATTTTGGGTATTGACCCAGGCTCTCGTATTACCGGTTACGGCGTGATTCGCCAGCAAGGTCGTCATCTGCAATATCTAGGCAGCGGCTGTATTCGTACTTCTGAAAAAGAGCTGCCAGGTCGTCTCAAGCAAATCTACGCAGGCGTGACGGAAATCATCACCCAGTTTCAACCAGATGTATTTGCTATCGAACAAGTGTTTATGGCGAAGAACGCTGATTCTGCATTAAAGCTAGGGCAGGCGCGTGGTAGTGCAATTGTGGCGGCTGTGAATGCGGATCTTCCGGTGCATGAGTACGCGGCTCGTCTCATTAAACAAGCGGTAACAGGCACTGGTGGCGCAGACAAAGTTCAGGTTCAACATATGGTTCAACACATGCTTAAATTGCCAGCCAAGCCTCAAGCCGATGCCGCCGATGCGTTGGGTGTTGCCATTTGTCACGCTAACACCAATAAGACACTAGTGGCGCTCGCAGGCAAAGCAACCAGTGCAAGAAAAGGTCGTTACCGTTAGGCGTATTCTCGTATTAAAAATGAGACATCTCAGACAGATTTATGGATTGGATTTGTTGAGAAAATGTTACAAAACTATAGTGGTCAGAGGTCTAACAAGAAATCAATCAAGGAAGATTGAACATGAATCCAGCCACGCTGTGGCGCAGTGCATTTATGCCGCGCCAAACTCAATGGACAAGAACACAACAACGTCAAGCAGACATCCTCTCTCTATTTACCTTCATCGCTTTCCTCGTCGGTATCTACAGCCTGATCAAATGGTCCAAACATGGACATGAAAGCCTAATTTTCACCTCAGTACTCTTAATCGCACTCGAACTAATATCCGCCTTTAGCCTGAGGTGGTTCAAACAACCGGCATTGTCGCTCAATCTTGGTTTTGTTGGCATGTCAGTGCATGCACTCAACATCATCTATCAAAGTGGTGGCGTGGTCGATTCTACCCAAACTTACTGGGTGCCTTTGTTAGTCGTCGCTTTCTTTTTATCTGGCACTCGTATCATGGCAATCTCTTGGAGCGCGTTAGTAATAGTGCTTTCTGCGGTAATGACGTATCAGCATGTATCTGGTTTTGGTTTTCCCCAACTCGTGTTGTCAGAATCTGCGCAGCGTGTGGAGATATGGTCAGGCACAGTGTTACCGCTGGTGGTGATTTGTATTGCGCAAGCCTTTACCACCAAGCAGCGAGACATCGCGATTGAAAGTGCAGAGAAAGCTAAAGCAGAAAGTGAGTTGGTGGCACAAAAGGCGACAGAAGGGGAGCTACGTTTAGCAGAGGTGCTAGAACAGGCGAATCAAAACTCAAGTGAGTTGAAACAAGTCTCGCAAGTACTCGATGAACAATCATCGCAATTGGATGCTCAAGTGAACGCCCTTAATGTAAACAGTGAATCCCAAGCCAGCGCAGCCGAGCAAATGAGTCAGCAAGTGCATCACATGGCGACTGGGATTGAAGAGTCCAGCAAGTTTGTCCAAGAGCTGCGCGAGAAGAGTGAGGGCGTTCATCAACAAGCTGAGAAAAGCTCGGAATTATTGGAGGACTCTACCCAAGCGATCAGCCAGATCATTACCAGCCATGAAGACATCATGAAAGTGGCGGACTTGATTACGTCAGTTGCGGAACAAACCAACTTGCTCGCTCTGAATGCCGCTATTGAAGCGGCGAGAGCGGGTGAGCAGGGCAGAGGTTTTGCGGTCGTTGCGGACCAAGTGCGAGAGCTTTCAGCTAAGAGCAGTCAGTCGGCGGTGGAAATTCGGAACTTGCTTGATCGCAGTGAGCAAGAAGTGAAGCATGGTCAAAGCGTCGTGACATCGAGTACAGAGCGAATGAACACCATTATTCAGCAAGTTACCACCATCTCTCACGATGTGCAGAGTCTGTCTGGCATCATGGCGACGCAAATGACGGCTTTAAAAGAGTTAGATGAAGCCAGCAGTGAAGTTGCTAACGGCGTAGTGAACACCAAAACCATTGCCGAAACTGTCGCGCAATACGGCAACGAGCTGAACGGGCAAGTGGTCGCGGTGCGCAATCTGACTCAACAGCTTGATCAAGTTGTCTCAAAAATTTAACCCCACCGCATAAAGGACTGGATGTCTATCCAGTTCTTTATTATCCTGTCGCAAATTCATTTCCAAAGAGTATTTATAGTGATTGGACGTCTTCGCGGCACTCTGCTTGAAAAGCAACCACCTGAAGTTTTAATTGAAGTTAATGGCATTGGTTATGAAGTTCAGATGCCAATGAGCTGTTTCTACGAACTGCCAAATGTCGGCGAAGAAGCCATTATTTATACTCACTTTGTTGTGCGTGAAGACGCGCAATTGCTTTACGGTTTCAACACAGTAAAAGAACGTGCGCTTTTCCGTGAAGTGATTAAAGCGAACGGCGTTGGTCCTAAGCTAGGTCTAGGTATCCTTTCTGGCATGACGGCGAGCCAATTCGTTTCTTGCGTTGAGCGTGAAGACATTTCAACGCTTGTGAAGCTACCGGGTGTTGGTAAGAAGACCGCTGAACGCCTCGTCGTAGAAATGAAAGACCGTCTGAAAGGGTGGGGCGCTGGCGATCTGTTTACTCCATTTACGGATGCAGCACCTGCGGACTCTGGCTCTGCGGGTTCTAACAACGCAGAAGAAGAGGCAATCAGTGCGCTTCTTGCTCTGGGCTACAAGCCGACTCAAGCGTCGAAAGTGGTTTCTCAGATCGCTAAACCGGATATGACCAGTGAGCAACTGATCCGTGAAGCACTAAAATCAATGGTGTAACGGAAAGCCCAAGGGAACAATATGATTGAAGCCGATCGTTTAATCGCTCCAGAAAATCCTTCGTTTCGTGATGAAGATGTCATCGACCGTGCGATTCGTCCTAAGAAACTGGCAGATTACCAAGGTCAGGATCACGTTCGTGATCAGATGGAGATTTTCATCAAAGCTGCTCAATTGCGAAATGAAGCGCTTGACCACCTTTTGATTTTTGGTCCTCCGGGCTTGGGTAAAACCACGCTTGCGAATATCGTCGCCAATGAGATGGAAGTGAACATTCGAACCACTTCTGGCCCAGTGCTTGAGAAAGCAGGAGACTTGGCGGCGCTGCTGACCAATTTAGAAGAAAACGATGTGCTGTTCATTGATGAGATTCACCGCTTAAGCCCGATGGTTGAAGAGGTGTTGTATCCAGCAATGGAGGATTACCAGTTGGACATCATGATTGGTGAAGGTCCTGCAGCACGCTCTATCAAAATTGATTTGCCACCTTTCACTTTGATCGGTGCAACGACGCGTGCAGGTTCTCTGACTTCGCCACTTCGTGACCGTTTCGGTATTACGCAGCGCCTTGAGTACTATAAAGTAAAAGACCTGCAAGATATCGTTCAGCGCAGTGCCGATTGCTTGGGCTTGTCGATGGAATCAGAAGGTGCATTGGAAGTCGCTCGCCGTGCTCGTGGTACACCACGTATTGCTAACCGACTATTGCGCCGTGTTCGTGACTATGCCGAAGTGAAAGGTAATGGTCATATATGTGCTGATACAGCAGACAAAGCGCTGAACATGCTTGATGTGGATGCAGAAGGCTTTGATTACATGGACCGTAAGCTGTTGCTTGCGATCATGGAGAAATTTGGTGGTGGACCTGTCGGTTTAGACAACATGGCAGCCGCGATTGGTGAAGAGAAAGACACCATTGAAGACGTTCTTGAGCCATATCTAATCCAACAAGGCTACTTGCAACGCACTCCTCGTGGTAGAATTGCCACAGATCGCGCTTATCTGCATTTCGGAATTGAAAAGTAAGATTCCATCGCTGGGCGCTTAGCGCTCAGCGTTTCACCAATGTTGACCAACCTCTCATTTATTAAATCTCTTCTAATACTAAATAGGTAATAGAAACTTATAGATTGTTAACTCTATGTTCTTGCCTAACTGATTATTTTCTCTCCTGATTACTCTCTATTAACATACTCATCGAATATCGATTGATCTGGATCAATGTGATGGATTTTTGTGCAAAATCAGCGCATAAAGATTGATGTATATCAAAGCGGTTTCTCGCCATAAACCTTTTGAAACAAACTGTTTTTACAAGTAATATTAGACCCAGCTATATTAGCTGATGCTTAACAATTAACTAACCAATGAAGCACATTTTTGCAACAAAGCGTTGTGATAATTCAACATTTTTCAAGTGTGAATAACACTTGTGTATGGATTGCAATATGTAGAGAGTGTCATTCAGCCGACACATAGGAGTTACCATGATTGACGTAGTTGATCTGTCGCGGTTGCAGTTTGCACTGACAGCGATGTATCACTTCCTATTCGTACCATTGACTCTTGGTATGGCCTTCCTTTTGGCCATTATGGAATCGATGTACGTAATGACGAACAAGCAAATCTACAAGGACATGACCAAGTTCTGGGGTAAGCTGTTCGGTATTAACTTTGCACTTGGTGTGGCTACCGGCCTTACCATGGAGTTCCAGTTTGGTACGAACTGGTCTTACTACTCCCACTATGTAGGTGACATCTTCGGTGCACCACTGGCGATCGAAGCACTGGTTGCTTTCTTCCTGGAGTCAACTTTTGTTGGTCTATTCTTCTTCGGGTGGGATCGTCTATCTAAACGTCAACACTTAGCGGTAACCTGGTTGGTTGCTCTGGGTTCTAACTTCTCTGCACTTTGGATTCTTATTGCGAACGGCTGGATGCAAAACCCAGTTGGCGCTGAGTTCAACTTTGAAACCATGCGTATGGAAATGGTGAGCTTCGCAGACGTTGTTCTAAACCCTGTAGCGCAAGTTAAATTTGTACACACAGTAGCGTCTGGTTACACATGTGGTGCAATGTTTGTTCTAGGCATCAGTTCTTACTACTTATTGAAAGGTCGTGATGTGGCGTTCGCTCGTCGTTCGTTTGCTATCGCAGCTTCTTTCGGTATGGCAGCAATCCTGTCTACTATCGTGCTAGGTGATGAATCTGGTTACGAGCTTGGTGAAGTTCAAAAAGTGAAGCTTGCAGCAGTCGAAGCTGAGTGGCACACAGAACCAGCACCAGCGGCGTTCACACTGTTCGGTTTACCAAACCAAGAAACAATGAACACCGATTACGCAATTAAGATCCCTTACGTTATGGGTATCATCGCGACACGTTCATTTGACGAGCAAGTAACAGGTCTGCACGACTTACGTGAAGAGCACGTTGACCGTATCCGTACTGGTATGTACGCATATGAATTGCTTGAAAAACTACGTGCAGGCGACAAGTCTGAAGCAAACATGACTGCGTTTGACGAAGTGAAGGGTGACCTAGGTTATGGTCTACTTCTAAAACGTTACACAGAAAACGTTGTTGACGCGACAGAAGACCAAATCCAAGCTGCTGCAGATGATTCAATCCCAACAGTATGGCCGCTATTCTGGTCATTCCGTATCATGGTTGCGTGTGGCTTCATCATGCTATTCGTATTTGGTGCATCATTTATCCAAACATGTCGTCAGAAGATCGAACAGAAACCATGGATTCTTAAAGCTGCATTGTTCAGCATTCCACTTCCATGGATTGCGATCGAAGCAGGTTGGTTTGTTGCTGAGTACGGCCGTCAACCGTGGGCAGTAGGTGAAATCCTACCGGTACACGTTGCGGCTTCAGCACTAACAGCAGGTGAAATCTGGACTTCACTATTTGCAATCCTAGCGCTGTACACTGCATTCCTAATTGCAGAAGTATACCTAATGGTGAAATTCGCTCGTAAAGGTCCAAGTAGCCTGAAAACTGGTCGCTACCACTTCGAGCAAAACGCTGACTCTGTTGAAGACAAAGTTAGCCGCCAAGTAGAAGCGTAAGGTAAGGAGACAACAAGATGTTTGATTACGAAATCTTGCGATTCATCTGGTGGGTACTGATCGGTGTTCTACTAGTTGGTTTCGCTATTACTGACGGTTTCGATATGGGTGTAGGCGCGCTTGTACCTGTTATCGGTAAAAACGACACACAACGTCGTGTCATGATTAACTCAATCGCTCCGCACTGGGATGGTAACCAAGTTTGGCTTATCACTGCGGGTGGTGCATTGTTCGCAGCATGGCCTTTGGTTTACGCGACATCGTTTTCTGGTTTCTACCTAGCGATGATCCTAACTCTAGCGGCACTTTGGCTACGTCCGATTGGTCTTGATTACCGCTCAAAAATCGAAGATCCAAAATGGCGTAACACTTGGGATATCTGTATCTCAATCAGTGGCTTCGTTCCACCAATCATCTTTGGTGTAGCGTTTGGTAACCTTCTACAAGGTGTTCCATTCCAGTTGAACGAATTCCTAATGCCAACGTACCACGGTTCATTCTTTGGTCTACTAAACCCATTTGCTCTGTTATGTGGTCTAGTAAGTTTGTTCATGATCCTGATGCAAGGTGCAACTTGGCTTCAAATGAAGACAACTGGCGAAGTACATACTCGTGCTCGTAATGTGGCTCAGCTAACAGGTCTACTAACTGTTATTGCATTTGTGGTTGCAGGTTTCTGGATCCAGAGCATCGAAGGCTACGTTATTGTAGGTGGCATCGACACTGCAGCGGCTTCTAACCCTCTAAACAAAGAGGTTATCCGTGAAGCTGGTGCGTGGATGAATAACTTTGAAGCTTACCCACTACTATGGGCTGCACCTGTACTGGGTGTTGCTATGCCGCTACTAGCTGTATTGGCATCTCGCCTAGAGAAGTGTGGTATCGCGTTCCTAACGTCAAGCCTTGGCAACGCTGGTGTTATCTTTACTGCTGGTATCGCAATGTTCCCATTCGTAATGCCTTCAGACCTGATGCCAAGCCAAAGTCTAACAATGTGGGATGCAACTTCATCTGAACTGACTCTGAACCTAATGACAGGCGTAGCGTTTGTTATGGTTCCTATCATCCTTGCTTACACGTCTTGGACTTACTACAAGATGTTTGGCCGCTTGGATGACCAGTTCATCGAAGAAAACAAAAACTCACTATACTAAGGAGCTATTACTATGTGGTATTTCGCATGGATTCTAGGTGTACTACTTGCTTGTGCATTCGGTATCATCAACGCTCTTTGGTTAGAGCACTCAGAAATGATGGATAAAGACAGTGAGTAATCTCGCTGACAAGGTAGCGAAACTTCACGCACCAATGGACAAGACTCTGCTAAGAGTCTTGGCCTTAATCCTTGGCTTTATGCATGTAGGGTTGGTGATGTGGGATCCGAACGCATACCATCGAGAAATTGGTGGCTTTAATGCGTTTATCGCACCAGCGCTGATTTGGGCAGTGTGCTCAAGCATGGTATATGGTGTGGGCTTCAAGCCAAGAAATTGGTACTGGCAGGTGCTGTTCAGTCCTTATTTCTCGCTCGCTATCTTAATTTATCTAACTGCACTGTATTTCATGTAAGCGTTACAGACTGAAATAAAGTCGGTTACTAAATCATCGAATAAAAGCCAGACTCATAGTCTGGCTTTTATTTTTTCTACAAATTTCAAAAATATTCCCTTAGCTCAGTACCAATTGCTGTCGCTTCAGTTATAGTAATTGCTTTAAAGAATTGAATATATTGGTACTCCCTTGCAAGGCACATCAAATTCCTTCCGCTGGCCAATCACGGTGTATTACGAAGACACTGATGCGGGCGGCGTCGTCTATCACTCAAATTATTTAAAATTCTTTGAACGTGCGCGTACTGAGTTATTGCGTGCAAAAGGCATTTCTCAAAATCTGTTGTTGGAACAAAATATAGGTTTCGTTGTCCGACACATGGATATCGATTTCAACCAAGGGGCTAGATTGGACGAGCATTTGACCGTTCTTACCCGAGTGTCAGAAATAAAACGTGCGTCTCTGCAATTCTGTCAAGAGTTAGTCAATGATGAAGGCAAAACATTGTGCAAGACAATTGTTAAGGTAGCATGTATCGATAATAAGAAAATGAAACCAATAGCTATCCCATCTTTTATCAATTCGGAGCTAACAAATAGTGACTGCTGATATTTCCATTTTAGATCTCTTTCTTCAGGCCAGTCTGTTGGTAAAGCTTGTGATGTTGACACTACTCGGTATGTCTGTCGCATCTTGGGCAATGATCATCAAGCGCAGCAAAGTGTTGTCTCAAGCATCGAAAGATGCCGAGTCATTTGAAGACAAATTCTGGTCAGGTACTGATCTTTCTCAGCTTTACCAAAAGGTAAAAGCCCGTAAAGATGACATTACTGGCACAGAAGAAATCTTCTACGCAGGTTTTACAGAGTTTGCACGTCTACGCAAAAGCAATGCGAATTCTCCAGCTTACATCATGGAAGGTACGGGTCGTGCGATGCGTGTCTCCGTTGCTCGTGAAGTCGATGAACTGGAAACGAGCCTACCATTTCTTGCCACAGTTGGTTCAATTAGCCCGTACATTGGTCTATTTGGTACTGTTTGGGGCATCATGCACGCCTTTATTGCGCTAGGTGAAGTGAAGCAGGCGACACTTTCTATGGTGGCTCCTGGTATTGCAGAAGCACTGATTGCAACTGCTATGGGTCTATTTGCCGCTATTCCAGCAGTAATGGCTTACAACCGTCTAAGCAACAAAGTAAGTAAGTTAGAGCACACTTACGCGACTTTCTCTGAAGAATTCCACAGCATCCTGCACCGTCAAGCGATGGCGGGTAGAGACAGCGCAAGTAAGGAATAAGGCATGGCGGGTTACCAACCTAAAAAGCGTAAAATGACAGCAGAGATCAACGTCGTGCCATATATCGACGTCATGCTCGTATTGCTGATCATTTTTATGGCAACCGCTCCATTTGTCACCCAAGGTGTTGATGTAGATCTTCCACAAACATCGACAGCTGAATCGATGCAAGATATAGCGGGTGATACAGACAGCAGCTTTATCATCATTGAAATTGATCGCGACGGTAATTTAGGTCTGAGCGTGAATGACGAAGAGGTTCAGCGCGGTCTATCACTACAAGACGTGATTGTACGAGTGAAAGCAGAACGCTCTATCAAGCCAGATTCACCTGTTGCGGTGGGCGGCGATGCGGCGACGCCATATGCTGACGTTGTACTTTTGCTTGACGAGTTAAGTCGTGCAGGCATCCCAAAAGTGGGTCTGATGACCGATATCAAGGAATAGACATCGTACATCTATGAAAGACAACAAGAAGAAACGCAAAGAATACACCAAGCCGATAGCGATATCGGTTGGTTTGCATGCGCTGTTAGTCGTTGCTCTGCTTTGGGGTACAGATTTCACAATGTCTAAGCCGGAACCTACGGGGCAAATGGTGCAGGCAGTGGTCATTGACCCTAAACTTGTTCAACAGCAAGCGAAAGAGATTCGTCAGCAACGCGAAAAAGCTGCAAAGAAAGAGCAAGACCGTCTTGATAAGTTGAGACGTGAAGCTGAGCAGCTTGAGAAAAATCGCAAAGCAGAAGAAGAACAGATTCGTAAACTGAAAGAGCAACAGGCGAAAGATGCCAAAGCCGCTCGCGAAGCCGAAGCTGCTCGTAAGAAGAAAGAGCAAGAGCGTAAGGCAGAGGAAGAACGCACTCGTAAAGAAAAAGAACGTGCAGCAAAAGCAGAAAAAGAACGTAAAGCCAAAGAAGAGGCTGTACGTAAAGCTGAGCAGCAACGCATTGCTAAAGAAGCTGCCGCAGCAAAAGCGGAACAAGAGCGTGTAGCGCGCGAGAAAGCTGCGAAAGAAGCAGAAGAGAAAGCGCGTCGTGAACGTGAGGCTGCAGCAAAAGCAGAGCAAGAACGTATTGCGAAAGAAAAAGCCGCGAAAGAGGCAGCTGAAAAAGCGCGCAAAGAAAAAGAGCGTCTTGAGCGATTAGAGCGTGAGCGTAAAGAGCAAGAAGCAGCGTTGGATGACATCTTTGCTGGTCTAGAAAGTGAATCTGAACTTAACCAAGAAGCAAAGAATCAGCATGTTAATTCGGAAGCTGATCGTTATGGTGCGATCTATAAACAGCTAATCGAAAGTCGTATCATCAAGGATGACTATCTTGTGGGAAAGTCGTGTAGGTTGAACATTAAGCTTGTGCCAACAGGAACAGATGGCGTAGTGAGTAGTGTTTCAATTATCAGTGGTGATGCTCGTTTATGTAGCGCAGCAAAGAGCGCAGTTAATCAAGTTGGTAATTTCCCTATGCCAAAAGACCGCGCCATTATAGATAAAATTCGTGATGTTAACTTAACGGTTGATTATTAAATTAAGGAACTGAGACGTGATTAAACGCCTTTTACTAGGAATGTTTGTACTGCTTGGCAGTCTAACGAGTGTGGCTCATGCTGCACTAGAGCTGGTGATTACCGATGGTATTGATTCAGCGCGACCAATTGCTGTTGTTCCATTCAAATGGGAAGGCAGTAAACCTCTTCCAACTGATATTTCAGCTGTGATTGCTTCTGATTTGCAACGCAGTGGTAAATTCAGCCCTGTACCAACGAGCAAAATGCCACAAACTCCATTCAATGAATCAGAGGTGAACTTTGATGCGTGGACAGGTCTTGGCGTTGATGCTCTGCTAACTGGTTCAATTAAGCAAAACGAGCAAGGTAACTATGTGGTTAACTACCAATTAGTGGACGTTGTTCGTGGTCAGCTAACGGGCGGTCAGAGTAAAGCTCTTGGTGGTGATGGTGAGCTGGTACTTTCTAAAGATCATGTTCTTTTCAACAAAGTAGCAACGGTTGAAGCTCCACGCATGCGTGAATACGCGCACCGTATTGCTGACCTTGTTTACGAGCAACTTACTGGCGAACGCGGTGCATTTATGACGCGTATTGCTTACGTTGTTGTAAATGACAAAGATCGCTTCCCATACCAACTTCGCGTTGCGGATTACGATGGTTACAACGAACGTTTGGTACTTCGCTCTAAGCAACCGCTTATGTCTCCAGCATGGTCACCAGATGGTCAGAAGCTTGCATACGTGAGCTTCCAAAATGGTCAGGCTGAAATCTTCATCATGAACATCTATACCGGTGAGCGTGAGAAGGTAACGTCATACCCTCGTCATAATGGTGCGCCAAGATTCTCGCCGGATGGCAGTAAACTTGCTTTGGTACTGTCTAAGACAGGTTCACTTCAGGTTTACACCTTGGATCTAAAAACACGTAAGCTGACACAAATTACGCGTGGCAGATCAAATAATACGGAACCGTTCTGGCACCCCGATGGCAAATCGCTGATTTTCACATCAGACAGGGGTGGTAAACCTCAGATTTATCAAGTAAATTTGGGCAGCGGTTCAACTAACCGCTTGACTTGGCAAGGCAGTCAGAACTTGGGTGGACAAATCACTCCTGACGGCCGATTCCTCGTCATGGTGAATCGCAGTGATTCGGGCTTCAACTTGGCTAAACAAGATTTGGAAACAGGTGCTCTTCAGGTGCTAACAAAAACGTTGCTTGATGAGTCTCCGAGCATTGCCCCAAATGGTGGCATGGTTATCTATAGCTCGATTTACAACAAGAAAAACGTACTATCGATGGTGTCAATTGATGGTCGATTTAAAGCTAGATTACCGGCAACAAATGGGCGTGTAAGAGCTCCCGCATGGTCACCGTTTTTGTAGTAAGAAAAAATTGATTAATAAAGGAAAATAAGATGCAACTGAACAAGGTTCTAAAAGGGCTACTAATCGCGATTCCTGTGATGGCTATGACAGCATGTAGTTCAAGCGATGACGCTGCTTCTAACACTGGTGCAGAAACAAACACTGGTGCTGCAGAAACAACAGTCGTTACTCCGATCGATCAAAACGGTCAGCTAACGGAGCAAGAGCTAAAAGAGCAAGCGCTACGTGAAACTCAAACTATCTACTTCGCATTTGACAACTCAAGAATTGCAGGTGATTACGAAGAAATGCTAGCAGCTCACGCTTCTTACCTAAGCAAGAACCCTGCTCTAAAAGTAACTATCGAAGGTCACGCTGATGAGCGTGGTACTCCTGAGTACAACATCGCACTAGGCGAGCGTCGTGCAGAAGCAGTATCAAACTACCTACAAGCACTAGGTGTACAAGCTGACCAAATCTCTATCGTTAGCTACGGTGAAGAGAAGCCACTTCTTCTAGGTCAATCTGAAGAAGTTTACGCTAAGAACCGTCGTGCGGTTCTAGTATACTAATTCGAGGTAAACCTCATGTTCAGTAACACTAAGCGCGCTGTTACGCTTACGTTACTGGCAAGTGCAGCGAACTTCGCGTTCGCTGCACCAGCTCCAGTATCAGATCTCAACAGCACGTCATCAGTATCTACTCGATCTTCTTCAGAAACCGACATCGAGCGTTTAGAGCGCTTGCTGCAAAATCGCAACCGCGTTCAGCTTCAAATGCAAGAGCAAATTGACCAAATGTCACAAGAGATCAGTGATCTACGTGGTCAGTTAGAGCGTAATAGCTACGAGATGCAGCAAATGCTGAAACGTCAGCGTGAGCTGTTTGTTGAGCTTGATCGAGTGCGTGGCGAAATGAAAGCCGCACCTGTTAAAGAAACGAAACTAGCAGAGACGGGTGGTAAGTATACATCGAATGCCGATGAACAAACGGCTTACCAAGACGCGGTGGATTTGATCCTTAAAAAACGCGACTACACCGGTGCTATCGCTGCATTCCAGCAGTTCCAAAAGGACTATCCTGATTCAACATATTCTGCGAACTCACATTACTGGCTAGGTCAGTTGTACTTCGCGAAGAAACAGGATAAAGAAGCTGTGAAGAGCTTTGCAGCCGTGGTTTCTTACAAAGATTCCAACAAGCGTGCAGATGCATTAGTCAAGCTAGGCGATATTGCTGAGCGTAACAACAATGCAGCGCAAGCGAAGAAATACTATCAGCAAGTGGTGGATGAGTACCCAGGCAGTGCATCGGCGAAAGTCGCTAGCTCTAAGCTGAAGTAAAACAACAAAAGGGAGCTCAGGCTCCCTTTTTCTTTGGGCTTCACCGCGCACTTTTTTAAAGACCTATTGATGCGATGAATGTCTAAAGGCAACAATCAGAATTGTCACTCACAACAAAGATATACGGCTAGACTGCTATAAATTCCGGTTACGGGTTGGTTTTTGAAAATCAACAAGGTTACAATACTCGGATTAAAGGAAGTTGCGTAGAGCAAGAGCAATGAGCCACATATTAGATAAAATCGACACAGTTTACCCATTCCCACCAAAACCAATCCCATTAAGCCAACAAGAAAAAGCCGATTACATCGAGCGAATCAAAAAGCTGCTTAAAGAAAAAGACGCGGTACTTATCGCCCACTATTACACTGATCCTGAAATCCAAGCTCTGGCTGAAGAGACCGGCGGTTTTGTTGGTGATTCGCTAGAAATGGCAAAATTTGGTAACCGCCATCCAGCAAGTACACTGATCATTGGTGGGGTTCGCTTTATGGGTGAATCTGCAAAGATCCTGACACCAGAAAAACGCATTCTAATGCCAACGCTAGAAGCAGAATGTTCACTGGATCTTGGTTGCCCGGCGGACAAGTTTAGCGAGTTCTGTGACGCTCATCCTGACCACACGGTGGTGGTATACGCAAACACATCTGCGGCAGTAAAAGCACGTGCTGATTGGGTTGTGACTTCTAGTATCGCGCTTGAAATCGTCGAGCATCTAGACGCAGAAGATAAGCCAATCATCTGGGGACCGGATCGCCACTTAGGTTCTTACATTGCAAACAAAACTGGTGCAGACATGTTGCTATGGCAAGGTGAGTGCGTAGTTCACGACGAGTTTTCTGCAGATGCGCTACGCAAGATGAAGAACGTATACTCGGATGCGGCAATCCTAGTGCACCCAGAATCACCTGCAAGTGTTGTAGAGCTAGCCGATGCAGTAGGCTCGACAAGTCAGCTAATCAAAGCAGCGAAAGAGCTGCCTCAAAAGCAAATGATCGTCGCAACAGACAAAGGTATCTTCTTTAAGATGCAACAGTTAGTGCCTGAAAAAGAACTGATTGAAGCACCGACAGCAGGGGCTGGCGCGACATGTCGTAGCTGTGCACACTGCCCTTGGATGGCGATGAACGGTCTTAAAGCAATTGAGCAAGCGCTGCGTGAAGGTGGTGAAGAGCACGAAATCTTTGTTGATGAAGCACTACGTGTGAAGTCACTGATTCCGCTCAACCGCATGCTAGATTTTGCCGAGCAGTTAAACATGCAAGTCAAAGGCAACGCATAGTCATTCCGTCTACTTAGACTGTAGTTTGTTAATATAAATCTCAAAAACCAGCCGAATGTGGCTGGTTTTTTTATTTCTTACAATCAATAGGTTAGTATTTAGTTATAGCAATTAGAAAGGAATCGGAAACTTATGGCTGTATGGCTAGTACTGAAAAAGTGGCTAAGCACCCATCTTTTCAAATTAAGCAACCGAAACCTTCTCGTCATTAGTGGCGCATATATTGCCATCTCGTGGTTATTGTTGGCTCTTGCAGGAGAGCATGCACTGACCGAAAACTTCTCTAACTTTATTTACTACCTCATGGTGACTGCTTCAACGGTTGGCTATGGTGACTTATCACCCTCAAGTGATATGGGTAAGTGGGTTGTGGTTCTGTTTATTATCCCTGGTGGTTTGAGTTTATTTGCTGCCATTTTGGGGCGAGTGGCTGGTGGCGCAATTGACTATTGGCGAGCAGGCATACTGGGTAAACGGAGAGTAAGAGTGGATAACCATATCGTATTATTGGGTTGGAATGGCGCACGAACCATGCACCTTATCCGCATGTTGCAGCATGAAGAAGAGGGCAAACGCCCAATTGTGTTATGCAGTCGTTCAGACATTGAAAACCCATTACCAGGTGAAATTGGTTTTATCAAGGTGAACAGTTACACCGACGCGCAAGAGATGAAAAACGCCAACATCACCGATGCTAACTGTATTATTGTCGATAATCTTAGCGATGATATTACTCTCTCTGCCGCATTGTATTGTGCCTCAGTGAATCCTGATGCACACTTGCTGGCTTATTTTAAAGATGAAGCGCTAGGTCGACTGTTGAGTGAGCACTGTCCAAAAGCAGAATGCATTCCAGCCGTTGGCGCAGAGATGCTTGCGAAAGCGGCAGTAGATCCGGGTTCGAGTGCACTTCATCAGGAGCTACTTGCTTCAACTCGGGGTATGACACAGTACTCGGTGATTTACCCACAAGATCAACCGACAACCAGCGTGGAAAAAATCTTCGGATTTATCAAGAAGCATCACCAAGCTACGTTGATCGCGTTCGATCTTGGTGACGGGATTGAACTCAACCCAGATTTAAATGCTCAAGTGCCACCAAGCACTAAGCTGTTTTACATTGCCGACGAGCGAATTGATGACTTCGCTTGGACAGACATGAACAAGGACAAATAATGCATATGATTGCCGACCTGTTGGCAGGTTTTCCCAATTTTCTTCTCTACTTTTCTGTTTCGATCGTTTTCGTGCTGGCGTTTAAATTCGTCTACGTCAGATTGACGCCTTATGATGAATGGCATCTGATCAAGGAAGAGAAAAATACCGCTGCGGCAGTTGCGTTAAGTGGTGCTTTTCTTGGTTACTGTCTGGCTATTGCCGGCGCTGCGACTAACTCAGTCAATATTGTGGATTTCATGGTATGGGGCGTTGTAGCGATGCTGGCACAGATCATTGCGTTTGGTATTGTACGTTTTATTCTGCTGCCAAAAGTATCGGAGCGTATTGAAAATGATGAAGTGCCAGCGGGCATTGTTTTAGCGGCTGTCTCTGTGTCTGTCGGTGTGCTTAACGCAGCCTGCATGACATACTAGGAGGAACGATGAAACGCAGTTCCAATGTAAAACGCTCCTCAATGGACAAGAGTTTTAAAATCGGACGAATCATTCCATTCGTTGCTTTTGGTGGGATTTTTTTCCTCGCAACTCAAGAATCAGAAACGGAAGGCTATATCTACGTCGATGCTGACGAGTGTAAATCTGCCGCGCCTGAATTCAGTGAGCAGTGTGACATCGCCTACCAAGAAGCGATGGCGCGTGCAGAAGAAAATGCGCCGCGCTACAACAACAAATATGAGTGCGAAAATGACTTTTACGAGGATGATTGTTACTACAGTTCTCGTCATCACTCATATGTCCCATTTGTTGGTGGTTACTTCTTCAGTCGCGCGGTGAGTGGGCTTAAGGGTTACAACAAAAGTTATTACTCAGAGCCGATGTATCGTTATAAATCGAAGTATTACAACGGTGCAGGGCAGTTTTACGGCTCTTATCGCAATCAATCCACTAAGGTTGCTACCAGTAGCCTAAATAAGCGCGGCGGCGGTACGATTGGTCGTGCGATGTCTCGCGGTGGCTTTGGTAAAGCTGTGTCAGTCAGCCGCGGCGGTTAACTGAAATGTTTCGACGAGAAATACAAGAAAGAGAAAACTGGCGTGAATTGGCACGCCAGTTTGGTTTTGGCTTCCATTCTATGTACGACCAACCGTATTGGGATGAGAGTGCTTACTATCAATTTACCCTTGAGCAGATAGAGAAAGACATTGAAGACCCAACGGAAGAGCTTCATCAAATGTGTCTTGAAATCGTCGATCAGGTTGTACGAAGTGAGCAGTTACTGACACAGTGTGCGATTCCCGAAGCTATGTGGTCACAAGTCGCTTCCTCTTGGCAACGAAGAGAGCCTTCTCTTTATTCGAGGATGGACTTTGCTTACAACGGCTCCTCTCCTGCAAAGTTATTAGAAAACAACGCAGACACACCAACGTCATTGTTTGAGACTGGCTTTTGGCAGTGGGTGTGGTTAGAGGATGTTGTCAATAAAGGTCGCATTCACCAAAGTGCGGATCAGTTTAATATTCTGCAAGACTTTCTGATTCAACGCTTTGCCGATATTGCCAAATTGCAGCCGGGTCAAACGCTGCATTTTAGTTGTTGCAAATACACCGAAGAAGATAAAGGCACGGTGCAATACCTCGAAGACTGTGCGCGAGAAGCTGGGTTAGCAACCGCCTTTGTTTTTGTCGAAGATATTGGCGTGACGCAAGATGGGCAATTTGTGGATGTCGATGGCAGAGCGATTCGCTGGATGTTCAAACTCTACCCTTGGGAGTTCATGTTCGAAGAGGAATACAGTCAGTACTTGGCAACTGCGAGTGTGAATTGGTTAGAGCCGATGTGGAAATCGATTCTGTCTAATAAAGCGTTGTTACCCTTGCTTTGGGAGAGGTTTCCAAATCATCCGAATCTTTTGCCCGCGTATTTTGCCAATGATCCAAAAGCGGCTAGCTTAAAAGACTATGTCATTAAACCTCTGTTTTCTCGCGAAGGTGCCAATATTGAGATTGTCAAAAATGGTCAGCGATTGGTGAAAACACCGGGTCCGTATGAATCGAGTCAAAACATCATTCAACAATATCATCCGCTACCTAAGTTTGGCTCAAGCCATACGTTGATTGGCAGTTGGTTAGTGAATGATAAAGCAGCCGGGATCTCCATTCGAGAAGACAGCAGTTTAGTTACCCAAGATATGGCGCGATATATCCCCCATGTCATTCTAGATTGATCAAAAAAGCTCTCCGGATTGGAGAGCTTTTTCATTCTGTCTTATGTCTCTCACAGGGGGGGAGTTTATTCTTGCTCAGCTAGCATTACGCCACGTTGAGTCAGTCCGCAAAGCATCATCGGCATTGCGTTGAAGATCTCTTCAAACTGCTCTAGACCTTCCATACCTTGCTCTGCAAGTGTCGCGATTGTCGTTTCTGGATCGTAAAGCATAGTTAGAGAAAGCAGTACGCCACCAAGCAATGCACTGTCTTCACTGTCATCAGGCATCAACGTTTCCCAATCGTCACGAGACAATTGCCAGCCTTGAAGTACACCCTCACAGAAATCACGCGTGTTTGCAGATACGATATCTTGATCATCCAGCTCGCATCCTTCAGGCCATAGCCATGCACCTTCCAGTAGCGCTGGGCGTGTTTGGTTCCACATTTGAATGATCTCATCGATGTACTGTTCCAGTTGCTCACCATCAGAGAAAGGTGCTGTTTCTTCACCGCCCCATAGGAATGGTAGCCACTCTTGAGGATTCAACACGTTTGGCGCACATGCCATAGACGTAACAAAGCCTTGAGTTTTCGCTAGGTTTAGTAGTTTTCCATCAAGTTCTGGAAGAGAAAGGATGTCTTGTAGTTTCAAAATAGAATACCATTTGTTAATGGGCTGGTTGGTTGGCTAATCTTACCAATCAATCAGTGATAAATCGATATTAGGGAATGATTCGTCTACATCTATGGAAATTCGTTCGTCACTCAGAAACAAAAGCATTCTCGCCCTGACACTTTATTTGTGTTTCTTCATCGCGACCATTGGTTCTGTTGTTTACCTCGTTGTTGAGCCTCCAGTGCGTGAAAAGCTTGAGCGTAATTTGGATTTGCGAACTCAATTGCTCGCCTCACAGATTGAAGGACCGCTAACCAGTTCCGTTGGTTTGCTCAATAGCCTTGTAGGGTTAGGGCAGACGCCAACACCAAGTATTTCACTTCAAGATACGATTCCCCAGTTACTCGCGGTGAGCGACGACATCATCGTCAGTGGCGGATTATGGCCAAAACCAACATTGGAAGATGAACGTTGGCAATATACAAGCTTATTCTTCAATAAGAATGACAACGGCAGCTTGGATCAAATCTATTCCTACAATAATCCAGAGTCTGGTGGCTACGACAACGAACCTTGGTACCAGTCTGTTGCAAACAAACCTGCAGGGGCAGTGAGTTGGTCTGGCGTGTATATCGATACCTTCACGCAAGTTCAGATGATCACGGCTTCAGCGCCTTATTACAAAGAGGGTGTTTTTGCCGGAGTGGCAACCGTAGACTTGTCTTTGGAAGCGTTATTCCAGTTCATTCGTGAACATACAAATCAATACTCATTAGGTGTTGTGATTCGTGATGCCGATGACCAAGTCGTGATTGAGCACAACTTTCAGCTTACTAAGAACATATACATCAGCCAGCTCGGGTTTGGTGGCTTTAATTGGCGCATGGATGTGGTGAATGCCAAGGTCAAAGTATCGGATCAAGTCTTTAATCAAGTAATGAGTGTTGAGACCGGTGTTATCCCATTTCTACTGCTCTGCGTGCTGGTGGGTTACTACCTATTAAACCGATACATTGTAGAACCGATTGTTCGAATTGCTAAGAAAGTGGATGACTCCAAAACGGGCGGCATTATCGATATCGCCTATGAGAGTGAAGATGAAATCGGGCACTTAATCACCAAGTTCAATGAAAAGACGGTTTACCTTGAGCGTGAACGGGTTAAGGCGCAGGCATCTACAAACGCAAAAACAGCCTTCTTAGCAACCTTGTCTCATGAAATCCGAACGCCGATGAATGGGGTGTTGGGAACCGCACAAATACTGCTGAAAACTCATCTAACTGACGAACAAAGAAAGCACTTAAATACCTTGTATGATTCTGGCGATCACATGATGACGCTACTGAATGAAATTCTTGATTACTCGAAAATTGAGCAAGGACACATTGAGCTCGACAACACGCCTTTCCCAATCGAATCGATTCTCGGTAGTATCAACAGTGTGTATCACACTTTATGTGCCGAAAAGGGGCTGCAATTTAGAGTTATTTCTAATGTTCCATTTGGACGTTGGTACAACAATGACAAAGCACGCCTGCGCCAGGTGTTATTTAACCTCCTCAATAACGCAGTGAAGTTCACGGATCGTGGCTTTGTTGAAGTCGAACTGACCGAGCATGTGAAAGATGGCATAACCAAACTAACCATTAGTGTGAAAGACACTGGGATTGGTATCAGCCCTGATGCGCAGAAACGCATTTTCCGACCATTCGAACAAGCCGAATCGTCGACAACACGTCGATATGGCGGCACGGGTCTTGGGTTGGCGATAGTGAAGCAGATTTCAGAGCATATGGGCGGGAGTATTACTGTTCAAAGCCAAGAGTGTATTGGCACCAAGTTTATTGTCGAACTTGAGCTCAACCCTTGTGAGGCTGGGGTGTTAGAAGCATCTAATACACATAAACTTGATTGCCAAGGCTTACGTGCGCTTATCGTGGAAGACAACCGTACGAACACCATCATTATGGAGACCTTCTTGCGCTCTAAAGGGTTTGTATGCGTTTGTGTCGAGAATGGGCAGCAAGCAGTAGAGCAGGTGTCGAAGCATGAATTTGATTTGGTGTTGATGGATAACCACATGCCAGTACTTGATGGCGTAGGAGCGATTGCTGTTATTCGCTCTATGGATGCACCAGCTCGCTCGGTTTTGATCTTCGGCTGTACTGCAGACGTCTTCAAAGAAACGCAGGAGCGTATGTTAGATGTAGGGGCAAACCATATCATCGCCAAACCGATTGTTGAATCAGAACTCGATGATGCTTTGTATCGTCATGCGTCGATACTTTATCAATACCAAGACAAGCAAAGCGGAGAACAACCTAAACCTCAAAACGCCGAGGCATTGTTGCTGAACTTCTATATGGCATTAGATGATGGCAACTTGGAACAAGCAATGACGACACTTTCTCACATTTTCGAAAGTGCCAAACCAAATGTCTCTGATGAACTGAATAAAGTTATCCAACGCATCGAAGACTATTTGAGTAAAGCGCTTACCCCTGAGCAAGAGGACATCGACCAACTGACGGTACTGTTAGCAGAACACTAACTCCGTGCATTCACTAAGTAGTGTAGGGTACTTCCTACATTACTTATACCCAAGTGATTTCAAGATGCAGGACTCAGAGCGTTGTCGTTTCTCGATTTAGAGTAACTAGATCTTTAAATCGCCGCTGCGCCTACAAACCAAGTCATCCTTGATGAACCTAGCATCTCGATGTTACTTGGGTATAACCTCCATCTTCACTTCCCATTCTATAAACTTCGTGTTTACTCTGAATTTGCTTGATCCAATAGCATGAGACGATCTTTTTGAAATTCATTTGCCAGATATTTCTCTAGTTTTCTGTGTTTTTTCGCGAGCTAACTGGCTTAAAAGTAAATAAATTACGTTTTAAAACTCCATTTTGAAGTGTTTTATGGGGCTTTTTACTGATTTTGGTGAAAGCTGCTACTTTTGCTTTGAAAGTTAGTTATTAATTTACAACTCATATTTTAAAACGGAATCATAAACTGAAAATAATGTGATTTAATAGCGCTATTAACTGCTATGTGGTTTTAAATGCAGTAAATGATTTTATAGATGTTATTTTTATTGGTGTTTGATTTTAGAGGTTGTAAATGAAGTCTCGTGGACCATTTTGTATTCGCAATGCCGCAGCGGATACTTTTGCTATGGTGGTTTTTTGTTTTATTACAGGGATGATTATCGAGATCTTGATTTCGGGTATGACGTTTGAGCAGTCTTTAGCATCACGCACATTGTCTATCCCAGTAAACATCGCGATTGCATGGCCTTACGGTATGTTCCGTGATTGGGTATTACGCCAAGGTAAAAAACTATCACCCTCTTCGTTTATGAAGAACGTGTCTGACTTGGTGGCGTACGTATTGTTCCAATCTCCAGTCTATGCGGGCATTTTGCTGGCAGTAGGCGCGTCAACTGACCAAATCATCACGGCAGTAGCAAGTAATGCAGTTGTGTCATGTGGCATGGGTGTCCTTTACGGTTACTTCTTAGATCAGTGTCGCCGTTGGTTCCGAGTTCCAGGTTACTATCAAGAAGCCTAATTGCCCCAGTTTTGCGCAATTTAGCTAGATAGTGAGCAAACAAACGCAAAAGGGCGCTTTTTTTCGTGTTTAGCCTTGACCATCAGGAACATAATCATTAAATTAGCGCCTCGTTAGCCAATGATGCTAACCACAATTAGATTCGGTGAGTTGTCCGAGTGGCTGAAGGAGCACGCCTGGAAAGTGTGTATACGGCAACGTATCGAGAGTTCGAATCTCTCACTCACCGCCACATTCTTGAAAAAAGACGTCCTAGGACGTCTTTTTTTGTATCTGCAGTTTAGAAACAACAAAAGCCCCGAGAGTTCGGGGCTTTTCGTTTTTGGCGAAGCGAGTGCTTGTTTAAAGTCGGTCTTATTGAGGTTAACTGAGCACTTGAACCTTTCTATTTAACAAAGCTTGTACCGCATTGGAATCTTTCTCGAAGCTTAAGATTGAGTTGCAAATATCGACGTTTGCAAGCATCGACAGAGACTCACTTAACTCTAGCTTGGAGTTAGCTCGGTTCACCTCTCGCTCTTTAGGGCTTATCTGCACAACGGTTCGACCTAGAAACGAGCCTTGCTTTACAGAGGCTGTTTGCTCGGTATGTTCTAACCGGTCGATAGACAAGTTCTTTGGTGTTGGTTGGATGTCATTGGACATAGGGTACCTAAACTCTTAAGTCCGAGCTCTGAAGCATAGATGGTGAAACTTCCATTGCGATATGGGCAGACAACAATGACTCCCAAGATTCGCTCTGTGTGAGCAGCTCAGCAAGTGCACTCTCAAACAACTCATAGTCGAGCTGCTCGGTCTGAAGCAACCTGTTTAAACAAAGCTTGTGCCTGTGGTTATCTAGGCTAAAAAACAGTTGATGCTCAGACCAATGATAGTTGAATGCCAAAAAAGAACGATAAAGTTCAGAATTAACAATTTGTAGGTCGACAATCTCTGCTTCTAGTTGAAGCGTTTCTGTATCTGGGTGGAAAATGAAATGCACTCTTAAGTTATCGTCAAAAGCTAAACCCAGTTCGTCTTCAGTCAAATGTAATTCAGGCAAACCTATTTGATGAGCAAACTTAAGCAAAACCTCATCTACGATTTGGCGCGCTGACATAGAAGCAGTCCTTTTTAGAATTTTATCATCGAAATTATGGAAAGTTAAAACTGATGTTTATCAATATTGGTTGGAATTTTTTATATAAGCGTTTTTTCTATGCGGATAATAAAAACTTATCAACTATGTTGCTTATGTCTCAAGTGTTGTACCACTTACCTTTGCAGAAAGTTTGAGCATTTATTTGGAAGCAGTATCAACTATAAAATAAAGGCAATAAAAATTCCTTATCAAATAATAATGAGTCTTACTTTTGAGAATCTATATTGTCCGAATGGTGTATAAAATAATAGTTGATCTTTTATATATTTGTGTACCAAAATTGCGCCTGCTCATTTTTATTTAAAACATATTCAGTCAAATAGAATCCATAATGAAATGTAATACGTATATTCCGATACTAAGTGCATTGCTTCTCAGCGCTTGTGCTACCACAAATACGGTATCAGATGGGTTTTCTAATCATATTCAAGGAACGCTATTTGGTTGGATAACGTTTGATGATTACGTCGCTCCAGTGAGTACTTCTGTAAACGTCGAAGTATGTCAGGTTTCAGATAATCAATGCTTTACAGTTGTACAGCAAGACTATCAAGGGGTTCAGTTACCTGTTCAGTACTCGGTTGTTATTGCTCCAATACAAGCTGGAAATGGCGAAATGAAAGTGCGCGCTATATTGCGTTCTCAAGGTGAAATTATCGCAAAAAAAGAAGAGCAGTATATTTTTACGCAAGGCAGTGTACATAAGGACTTAAAGCTAGAAGCTTATAAGAATTACTAAAAAAAGTAATCGTTTTCATTTGTCTTTATTATTTAAAAAAATTAAGACAATTGAAAGTAATATCTCCAGACCTAGGTCTCTATTAATCAATCAACTTAGGTCATCGGGTCAGTTTGTCTTTATATGAATATCGGTTGCGCCCATCATAATTTTTATGGTTATATCCACCGCCTTGGATACGTTGGCTAGGTAGAATGGTTTAAAAATAAACAGCTCAAAGTTGTTAGAAATATCAATATAAATGAAGTAGACTTTAATATTAGTACTTTCATTTATTCTAATATAAAAAGAGTTTTTGCTGCTTTAGTATCACTAGTTATAAGTTGAACTTTAGCAAAAGCTTATTAATTCCCGAAAACAATACATAACAATATCGGGAAGGTTTCTTTGCCAAGACTATTTTGCTACCAAAGGTAGCGCTTGAGCTATTCGTTATTATTCGGGGGGTATGGGAGTGTTATGCGCTTCTATGCTCTTTTCTTTGCTTCTTTAATTGAAATTGTCCTGCGTTTGTCTTCGCACTGCGGGACTTTGACAGTTTCTCTGATGGGGATTAGAGAAATTAAAATTATGAAGGGTAGAAAATGGATGTGTTAGGCCAACTAAACACAGAAAGGGTCGACTCGCGCTTGCGAAAAATCCATAGTGCTTGCTGCTATGAAAAACACGATGAAGTATTTCATTCTAGTCAATCTCACATTGTTGTCGTTCACAATGGTCAACTGAGAGTCCAAACAGGGGATTGCACGCTAGACGTTGTTGCTGGTTGTGGAATTTATCTCTCTCAAGGGGATTACTTACTAGAATACACACCGATAGATGGTCAATATACGGCTTCTGTTATCGAGTTTGACAATGAACTGGTGAGTCAACTATTGCAAAAGCATAGTGATCTTTTGATGTCGTTGCCAAAGGTTGAAAATGTTCAGTCTGGATTATTCCCTTTTACTCTCAACTTATTGATAGAACAGACACTATCAGGAATGAAGACGCTAGAAGAACAGTCTTTTCCTGATGCTATTATGCGCTTAAAGTATGAGGAAATGCTCATCTTATTGTTGCATGGGGACCAAGGTGAACACCTCTACGCGTTGTTATCACAACTGACAAACCGAACCTCAGATCGACTGCGTCGCTTTATGGAGCTTCATTACCTTAAAGAGTGGAAACTGACCGACTACGCCCAAGAATTTGGTGCGAGTTTGACTACGTTTAAAGAGCTCTTTAATGAATATTATGGTATTTCTCCTAGAGCGTGGATCAGTGAACGTCGTTTATTGCATGCTCACAAGCTATTGCTCACAAGCAAAATGAGCATCGTCGACGTTGCGATGGAAGCGGGGTTCTCAAGCCAATCTTACTTTACACAAAGTTATCGCCGCCGCTTCGGAACGACACCAAGTAAGGTTCGTTCTGGAGATGAACAAGTAGCAATTGCTAAGTGAAATGTCTGACGACTAAAATTTTCTGACTAATTTTGAAAGGCATTAACTGACGTAAACTCTATTATGCTCAGCGTAACAACGAACAAAACTATTACCTCTACTTCCTTCTGGATTGTTCGAAGTAGATGCGGAGAAGAACACAAATGAAAAAGCAGCATTGGCGACGCCGTTCGCTTTTTCCTAACAACATTGTGACGCAAAGGAAGGTCACTGTTTTACAGCGAGGCGCACGATACGAAGGTTTATCCCAATCATCGCAAGAGCCCAATGTTGTTAATGTCAATCACCGACAGCTACTCAGTGAAGGCGTTCTGAGTTACGACCAATTGTCTTTACTCCAGCGCTTGCTTGATCGCAATGTCGTCGATTGTTTATGTGCTAGTCAGCTGATTAAGACATATCAAAAGCTTGGTACGTCTCTAGATCGATTTGCTATGCGCCTCTTTTTAGAGGTGGGTGGGCAACTCAGTGACAATCGTGCGTTGAGCACTTTTGAACAAAGACTGGATTACATTAATCACCGATTAGGTTACCGCTTCAATCTAGCGTCACCTAAAACGCTGATCCTTTCGATGTACTTGACTCTAAATGAGTGGGTTAATCAGCAGACGGATCAGACGGTGTTGCATGATTCCATCAAGCTTGAACAGTTAATCAATCAACTGAGTATTCAGAAAGAGTATTGGTTGAGATTGTCTGGAGAAGAGAGCAGTGCGATTTTTGCAGAGCAACAACTGGAACTGATTAAGAGCCAGCAGAGTGAATTGCATGAGCAGCTAAGTGTTCTCAATGAGCAGCAAAACCAAGTGGTTGAATCTCATCGAGCATTGGTTGAAGAGTGGAAACCAACTCTAGAAAAACTCAAGGGCTTATCTGAGTACAGCAGAACGTCGGATAAGTTTATCTCTGAATGGAAAATATGGTGTAGCGAAGCGCGAGTACAAGCGCCTGAGCTAAACGATGTTTGGGATGCGTGTGATCTTGTATACAGCGACCTAAATGCCGTCGCGAAAATTTGGCAATGGTTTCAAGACATGCAAACCGTTGGCAGCGTAGATCATTACTACTTTGACATTCAGAGCAACCAGTGCGGTCAAGCTTGTAACCATCTCAGCCAGATTTAAATAGGGCTAAATATGTTAGATCAAATGATGAAATCTCTAGCGGCAACGCTAGGGGTTGGGGATTTTATTGCCTCAAATAATGGTTCCTATGACATCGAAGTCGACCAGATGCTGCTTAACATTCGGCAGCAATCATCATGGGTCTTGTGGGAAACCGTTCTCCCATTTCAGTTTGAACAGCACCTTGATTATCAGAAAGAACAGGCGCTAAAGCACTGTATGCAGCTCTCTTTGAAAACGTTGCGAGATACGCGTTGCACGTTAACGGTGAACGACAAAGCGCAGTTGATTGTGCAAGGCAAAATGAATATGGAAAGCGCAACGACAGAAGCGCTTTGTACGCAACTTTCTCAACACGTGAATTTGGTGGAGCAGTTCAGCGATTTGCTCGAGCACCAGCGTGTTAATCATACCGTTAGCCACAGTGTTTGGATTCCATAATGCTTGCAGTTTTAAAGACACAAATGCGCAGACTCGTGTTATCAGCGGTGTGTGCCTCAAGCTTGATGATGGCACTTCCTTCTCATGCTTCTGAGCTTAATTGGTCTGATCAACCGTTTCGTTACTACGCGGACAATGATTCGCTAAAAGAATTACTGAACAACTTTGGCGCAAACTACCGCGTTTCTGTATCGGTGAGCGATAAAGTAAATGACCGTGTCAGTGGTCGATTTACACCAGAAGACCCAGCCGAGTTTCTCGACTATTTGGCGCAAGTTTACAACTTGATGTGGTACTTCGATGGCGCGGTACTTCATGTATACAAAGCGACGGAAACTCGTTCGCGATTGCTACAGCTAGAACTGCTAACGGCTCGTGAACTGCGTAGCACGCTGATTTCAACAGGGATCTGGGATTCTCGTTACGGTTGGCGCGCAGCAGAAAATAAAGGTCTGGTTTACTTGGCTGGTCCTCCGAGGTACGTCGATCTGGTTGTGCAAACGGCAGAAGCGCTGGAAAGCCGACTGGTACAAAAATCCAACTCTACGGATGAATTGTTTGTTGACATTATTCCGTTGAAGTACGCCTCTGCGACGGATAGAGAGATCACTTATCGTGACCAAGGGGTGACGGTGCCAGGTATTGCTTCGGTATTGAGCCGAGTTCTATCCGGTGTTCAAACTCAAGTTAAGGTGGCGAATGAGAGCGACGAAGCAGGAGCGAGTAAGTCTGCAACAGTGACTAAAAAAGCTTCTGTCCATAGCGGCGCATCGGTAGAAGCTGAACCAGGGTTAAATGCGATCATTGTGCGCGATACGCAAGCTCGATTGCCGCTGTATCGCAAGTTGATTGCTCAGTTGGATCAGCCGCAGTCAAGAATCGAAGTGGCGCTTTCAATTGTTGATATCAGCGCGAACGATTTGAGTCAGCTTGGTGTTGACTGGCGAGCTGGTGTTGCGGTTGGTAACAACAGCATTCTGGATCTCAAAACAACGGGTGACGTCGGTGATGGCGATGTCGAGCTTGGCAGCGGACAAACCTTTAAGTCTTTGCTTGACGCAACGAACTTGAATTACCTATTGGCTCAAATCCGTTTGCTTGAATCTAGAGGCAGCGCGCAGGTAGTTTCAAGACCAACCTTGCTAACACAAGAAAACGTGGAAGCCGTACTCAATAACAGCAGCACCTTTTACGTCAAGTTGATCGGTAAAGAGACGGCAGCATTAGAGCAAGTGACGTACGGTACGTTATTGAAAATCGTGCCTCGTATCGTCGGCGATCGATTTGTGGAAAGACCAGAAATCAACCTGAGTCTGCACTTAGAAGATGGTGCGCAAATCTCTGATGGTGGCATCGACGGTGTGCCTTCAATTCGCAAGACAGAAATCAGCACACTGGCGACAGTGAAACAGGGACAAAGCCTGCTCATCGGTGGTGTATACCGTGACGAAATCAGCAACAAGCTGCGAAAAGTCCCTTTGCTAGGAGACATTCCATACCTTGGTGCTTTGTTTAGAAGTACGGAAAACACCACAAGAAGAACGGTACGTATGTTCATTATCGAGCCAAGAATCGTTGTGGATGGTATTGGCGACAACGTTCTCATCGGCAATGAATATGATTTAAGACCAAAGATTGGCACGTTAAACAACATTTCAAACAACAGTGCAGACCTTAAATCAGCGCTTGCCTTGTACAGCTGTACGACTCAAGTGCAAGCCGAGCGTTACCAGCAAGATTTGTTGTCACAAGGAAAGTCATCGTTGCTAGCAGAATGCGAGCTTCCTACGGGACAAAAAGGATGGCGAGTACAAATTAAAGAGTGTAATGGCTCAGAGAATCATTGCGTTCGACCATTAGAGGAGCAGTAGCCTCAATGCAGCAATGGAAAATTCGTATCCTCTCCGGTGTCCATTCCGGAGTGGAAGTCACCTTACCCAATGATTCATTGGTATTAGGTAGTGATGATTTTACTGCAGATTTGGTGTTAACCGACTCTGGCATCAAAGCAAGTCACCTTGTTTTGGTTTGCGATGGCGAAACAGTTTTATTGCGCGATTGTGAAGAGGTCTCCATCAACAATGAGAGTGTCACCGTGGATGCTGGTGGCATTGAGCTGGCGCGAAACGCGCTGGTCTCTGTGGGTCGTTTAACCTTTGCAGTCGGTTATCTAGAAGACGATTTGGTTATCGATGTGGCAAGCGATACATCAGACAAGCAAGCTGCCCCCGTCAGCCATAAACCATCGTCAGGTTGGAAGAGAACACTGCTCATTGGATTGATGTGTAGCTTGATTCCAAGCGTGATATTTGCAGGCGTTTGGTACAGTCAAATTCATGCCAGTGACAAAGACGCCATCACCGCAGCAGAACCGATTGTCTTGGTGCGCAACATTCTTAGCGAGCTCAAACTTGACGATGTTCGTGTTGAATGGAACGCAAGTGCTCGACAGGCGGTACTTGAAGGTTACGTCGAAGACAGAACACAGAAACTCCAACTACTGGGTCGGATTGATGCCTTAGGTATCAACTACAAAAGTGACCTGAGAACGATGGAAGAGATACGCCGTGGTGTGCGCTTTATCTTGCGCAACCTCGGTTATCACCAAGTCAAAGTCGAAAATGGTGATGAGACAGGCACGCTGCTGCTAACGGGCTATATCGATGACGCAAGTCGTTGGAGCCAGGTTGAGCAGATATTAGAACGCGATGTCCCTGGACTTGTTGCTTGGAAGGTCGAGCTACAAAGAGCGGGTGCGTACATGGATACGCTTAAAGAACTGTTAGAAAAAGCGGAGCTCTTGAAAAAAGTTCAGCTTGTGACTAGCGGTGACCGCATCGAAGTTCGTGGTGAGCTTGATGACATTGAGACCACTCGATTTTATGGCGTAACGAGAGATTTCCGTGAGCAGTATGGCGAGAAACCTTATTTGGTTTTGAAGTCCATTCCTAAGGTAAGCAAAGGAACCAACATCGATTTTCCGTTTCGTAGCGTGAACTTTGGTCGAGTCCCTTACGTCATCCTCACAGACAATGTTCGTTACATGGTAGGTGCCCGCACTCCTCAAGGATATCGCATTTCTAGCGTTACTCCTGCAGGGATTGAACTCGTAAAAGGCGGGCGAGTGATCACTATTGATCTAGGGTACGAAGGTGAAAATACCAATGACAAATCTTGAGCAGTTATTACAAGGCGATTCAGGACAGCAAGAAAAAGAGGCGATCATCCTCAAGTTCAAGCAAGCGCAGTCAGCAGTAAAGCGTCAGCTCGATCTTGGTTGTTCACCACAAGAATATCAATTGCTACTCAAACAGCATGAGGCGTATCAAGCAGCCTTAACTGTAATTGAAACTTTCAAAGACAATAAATAAAAAGAGGCGATACCTATGTCATTTTATGATTCGAGTAAAAGTGTTTATCTCGACGACGTTAAGGCGAAACTAGAAGCACAAGCTCAAAAAGCGAACGAGGACGTAAACACGGCAATCAAAAACCTAGAAACGAACGCAGACGATCCGTCGAAGCTTGCAGAGCTGCAGCACACAATCAACAAATGGTCTGTGGTTTACAACATCAACGCGACCACAACTCGTGCAATCAAAGACGTGATGCAGTCGATTCTGCAGAAGGTGTAAGTTATGGATAAAGACATGCGTTTGCTGCTGGCTGAAACAGCGTTGATGGCAACCGGTCTGCATCGTCATGAAGAGGCAAATACCATCGCGGAATGCCTTGAGTCACAAGGTGGTGCAGAAGAAGTCGTCGCTATGATTCGTTCAATGAGTTTGATGAATCGTGGCTTGTACGAAGACGCTCATCGTCTACTTGAACCGCTTTGTATGACGTACCCAGACTTAATCAGTCTGGCAGCGTTAGCAGCAGGAAAAGCTGGGCTATCAAGCAAAGCGGAGTCTTGGCTAGATATGGCATCAAAAGGCAGTGAAGAAAACCAAGCCTTTGCCATGAGTTTCTCTAAGGACATCAGGAACCTTTAATGAAGGTTGAAAACAACGCATTCAACTACACGCTCGGTCATGTGCAGCAACCTTCTAGAGTTGATGCACATGATGCGAACAAGATGAGCCGTTTAATGAGTGATAGCTCATCAGATAAGAGCACATCGTCGACGCAAAAGAGCACGGACAGCGTCACACAAGCCGAAGCCAAAACAACGGCGATAAAGGAATGGTACGAGACGCTAAAACGTACTGGAAATTTCAGTGCTACTACGCTCAACAGTACGCTTGAAGGTGCGTTTTCCTCGCCTAGCGAGAAGAAAGAAGCGTTATGGTACGCCTTTAGTCAGGAGAGAAGTGCAAAGGGCACCGATAAAGCGTCACCAGAATTGTTGGCATCATTAGAGCAAGAGTTGTTGGGCAGTTTTTCGGGGCGCTTATTAGCGGAACCCCCTAAAGACCGCCAAGAGTTGAAAGCGTTGCTTTCTGAGCATTTCCCGCTTGGCGCGCAAAAAGAACAAGCGCTTTGGCACAGTTGGGCAGAGTTGAAAGACATCCCTGATCAAGCCCCAGTGTTGGACATGGTCCGAAAAGAGCTGAGCTTTGTTATACAAAAGAATGCCATGGTCAAGAACATGTTGACTTACAGCCACAAACTAGACCTCTCATAGGAATGGATATGATCAATACGCAGTACACAGAAGTAATGCAAACCAACCTCGAGCAAGTGCAAGACGCACAAGCTGAAGAGGGGCTTAGTGAGCGTTTCGAGCAAGCGATGCTAGCGCCGGAGGGAAACCACGGTTTAGAAGGTGGCTTGTTAGAAAACATTAGCGAACTGAAAAATACCATCGACAATGCAAAAACCAGTTTAACCGACAGCATGAAAATGGTCGGTGACGACCCCGCTCAACTTTTGCAGATGCAGTGGGCGTTGACTCGAATTACCTTTCAAGAAGAGCTGATTGCTAAGACGGTAGGTAAAACGACACAGAACGTAGAAACACTGTTGAAGGCCCAATAGTCATGATGAAGACAATGCGTGCGGCGTGCATGTTACTCGTTTTATTTTTAGTCGGTTGTCAGACGGAGCTATACACTGGAGTAAGCCAGAAAGAAGGCAATGAAATGCTGTCTATTCTGCTTTCTGAGGGCGTAGTGGCAACGAAAGAGCCGGATAAAGACAACACCGTTAAATTGATGGTCGATAACGCCCAGATTGCGTTTGCGGTTGATGCACTGAAACGTAAAGGTTATCCGAGAGAGCAATTTTCAACACTGAAAGAAGTGTTCCCGAAAGACGACCTGATCTCGTCTCCGCTTGCTGAAAGAGCGAGACTTATCTACGCGAAATCGCAAGAGCTGTCTTCAACCTTGTCACAAATTGATGGTGTGCTAGTGGCTCGCGTTCACGTTGTACTTGAAGATCAAAACCTTCGTCCAGGTGAGCGTCCGACGCCAGCATCGGCATCTGTGTTTATCAAACACGCAGCGGATGTCGCTCTGGATTCTTACGTCCCTCAAATCAAGCTGTTGGTGAACAACAGTATCGAAGGGCTGAATTACGATCGTATTAGCGTGGTTATGGTGCCATCTTCAGAAGTTCGAGTGACGGCTCAGGGCAACCAATTTGAAAGTATTTTGTCGATTCAAGTAACCAAAGACACGGCAAGCCATTTGATTGCAATCCTCGTATTCTTAGTGCTACTCGTCATTGGTTCTAACGCGGCGACGTTTGCATGGTGCCGCAGGAATGCAAAACGTGGTTAATTCTGATACGCCGGTTTCTCAGATTCAGCATCAGTTTAACTATTGTCCTTGCAGCTATATTGATGAGAGCTGGGTAAGCGAAAAACAGCCTTGGTTGTTACGACTCCAAGGCTGGAGGGAGCAAGCGACGATCAATCAGTGGTGCATTGAAGAGTGGCAGCTATCGTCGATTACTGACCATGTCTTTAATCATCCATTTAACAGTTTGGCACTGTTGCCAGCCGAAGCGACCAACAGATTGTTGTTGATGATTGGCGGAGCAATGTATTGCGAATCGATGCGCCAAGTCGTATTGAAACAGCCTAAACAGTGTCTCAATCATGTTTTTGGTGTCGATGAAACCCGCTTTCTTATTCAGCAAGGACCAATGATGATTTCAAACTGGCCAAGCGGTTGGCAAAAATCGTTGCCGCCGACTTTAGATGAAGCCAGCTTTGAAAAGACTGCCCGTGAGCTCGGCTATCTATGGATAAGATTCCTATTGGCAAAATCGCCCTCTGAGCTCGTGCAAAGATGGCAGTTCAAACTCGAACGTTCACTCACTCAAACCACACTCAATGCAGATTGGTTGGATGAAACGCATCGAGATCTTGCTTATCGACTTATAAAGAAAATCGCAAAACAGGTAATTCCTCAATGGTTTCATTTGTTGAAATAAAAACCGACAACTTACAGTTGGCTCCGGGTCTAAAAATTCTCAAAGCAAAAGATTATGTGAGTTACTTAGATTCGCAACATTTGGTTGAAGCAGCACATTCCAAAGCCGAGAGCATTGTTGCTAAAGCCGACGAAGCCTATGAGTTAGAAAGACAACGTGGTTATCAAGATGGTATCGATCAAGCGAAGATCGAGAACGCGGAAACCATGATGGCGACGCTAGCAAGATGTAATGAATACTACTTGCAGGTCGAACAGAAAATGACAGGTGTAGTACTGGATGCAGTCAGAAAGATCATCAGCAGCTTTGATGATGTGGATACAACTGCAAGTGTCGTAAGAGAAGCGCTTCAACTGGTTAGCAACCAAAAACAAGTGATCTTGCATGTGCACCCAGAGCAGGTGGCTGAGGTTCGAGAAAAGGTTTCTTCAATACTCAGTGACTTCCCTGAAGTTGGTTATGTTGAAGTGATCGCCGATGCGCGACTCAAAAATGGCGGATGTATCTTGGAAACGGAAGTCGGCATCATTGATGCCAGTATCGACGGACAGTTGCAAGCGCTCAAACAAGCGATTACCAAGCAGTTCAGCGAGCGCCAACAGGTACTTTCATAACGCCTATCTTTGAAACTTGAAAGCTCAGCGATGCTGGGCTTTTTTGCTTTCAGTGGCTGGCTATTTCTAGATTCAGCATCAATTTTCTCTCACTAGCATGCAAATGAAAGCGGCGAGCGCTAACTGATAAAAGCCGCCCTAAAAACTTCTGACCAAAAGTGATATATGGCGAATGCCCTTGCGCTTATCGTTTTGATTATTCAATACGAAAAGGGGTCCTCGCAATGAACAAAGAAGAAATCATAAACAACTGGCTATCCGACTTATCTGGTGGGCAATGGCAGCTTTTGAATGATCAATGTAACTTGGTTGGCGAAGATGGTATGCATTACGCCACGATTTTCAATTATGAAAATCGCATGGTGGTCATGTTCCCTTTGTCACCAGCCAAACAGCCAGAAGGGGGCATATCGCCTTCCAAACTGCTGGCGCTTAATTCTCACCCTGATGTCGTCGGCATTGCGTCGTTCTCGTTAGCGGCAGACAACGCTACTGTTGTACTCAATTTTTCACTGCCGGATGACTCCGTGGTGAATAGTGACCTCAATGTCTTTTGGCAAAATGCGCTCAGTTTACGCAGTGCCTTGTTTGATGCGATCACTGAATCCACTGCGGGGTGATCGATGCAAACGACGATTCGCACAGACGGGGCGACAAGTACCGCGGCTTTACTGTCCTCGCAACAGACACCAAGAGCGGTTAATACCTCTTTAAGTCAGACCCCATCGGTCTCCGTTTCCCTAGTTGGTAATCAGCCGCCGCTGAACACGCAACCTGTCTCAATGCCGCCATTGCGTCAGGCTGTGGAGGAGTTTAACCATGCCATCATGCGTGCTGCACAGTATGAAGGCAGCATTGAAAATTTGGTCCGAGATAAGGTGAATGCGCAGTTTCCAACAACCTCTGACGCGGTGAAAAACCAGATAGTTGCTCAGTCGGTGGAGAAGATTGCAGAAGCCAACCAAGCATTTGAGTTTAACCATTTGGGCAATGACCTGCTGCAGAACCCTGCAGTTGAGTACATGTCTCAATCGTTTTTGCGTCGAATCTTAGAAAACGTAGCGATCGCTCAAGCGAAAGATCCTTCAGTGCCAGTAGCAAAGACAAATGAAGACGCAGGTATCGGTTTTCTGGACGGCTGGAGTGACGACGACGCTAAGTGGGCAGAGCAGCTCAACAGCGTACTCAATGACCCTAAAGCCAATGCTCGGGTACTGACTACATTAGCTTATAGTCATTTGAGGGTATTTCGTGATCCTTCGCGACTTAAGATGATGGGCGATGCCGTGAATCAGCTATTGCTGAATGCCAAGGAAGCGAATCAAAGGCTGAACATTTTTCACTCACACGGTGCAGGGGCAAAGCCCGAGATCTCGACTCCGACCACAACCCAACCCCATGGTTGGGCATGGCTTAAGTATGCCGATTGGAATACAAGTGAAGCGCTTGGCAACAAAACCGGCAATGACTTTATCGGCAGTCGTCAAAACGGCGACCCTCATAAAGGGACCGGATTCAAGTTTCAAGGAATGCAGGAGGCCATGAAGCCTGCGGCTTATCACAACGACGCCGTTGCTTTAAAAGAGCGTTCAGAGCATGAGTCCGGCTATGGTGGTTTCGTTATCAATGATAAAACCTTAACCACGATTGGTCAGGATGAGCCAACTTCAGTCAACTGGCGCCAACAGAACATGGATAAGAAATTACCTATGTTTGCTGGACCATCTAGTACCACCTCTTTTATGTACGAAGTGGCACGCCTTCTCAAAATGCCCGCTTCTGAAGCGCAAGCATTTCGAGCCTTGCTATTGGGGTGGATGATTCAGCCACGTGATCACAGTTTTACAGAGATCATGGGAGCACTGGATGCTTATGCGATGGAGCACAACGACCACGGCGCTGCGACGGTAGACAGTGATGGCATGATGGCGTGGCAAGCGCGCGAGACGGGCAATTGGCTTGGTGCTTACGAGGGTCTAGTGAGCCAAGACATCGACTTACCCGGAATGGAAGCCAAGACAATCACGCTAAATGGGCAAGAAATTCATTTACCTGCGATTGAACCGGTGAAAATGAGTGTTGAGGAGTTCGACCATTCTGTGACTCAAGGGAAAGGCTACCCATCACAATATGCTGGGAGTGAATATCTTGATGCACTGGCGCAGGCTGCTCAGAGTCATCAAGAGGCGGACGATACCTTTGGTCTGGCTTCTGAGAAAATTCTCTACGCTGCGCAAAATATGAACGACTTGAAGTTATACAATACCGAGCAGAGAACCATGCCGGAATTGCCTGAGCGAACACCGTCAGGACAGCCATTCATTGACGGTGTTAAAGCGGAAGCGTTAGGCAATTGGTTAGAGCGTCAGTCTCCTGAGCAATATCAACAGCTTCTCAGCAATGCTGCATCTTTGTTGGCGGAATCTTCACAGGAAGGATCGCTGAGTAATGTTTTTCGTTACGGCGACCGTAATGACGTGTGGGATACTTTTCGTACGGTAGATAAGTCAAACATGCTTGATGCTCAGTTGGTGCTAAAAAACAAACCTGATCACCAAGATGCGTTGGCCTTTTTACAAGATGTCGTGAGTAGCAAAGCTACGCCAGCTGAACGCCAACAAGCGGTATTAGAAGCCATTGGTGATGATGCGAATAACCAAGCGACGTTGATTAACGTGATGCTGCTGGCGACGACTCGATTTTACACAGGGAACGGCGCGAATATTATCAACCCAGGCTACGGCGACTTTGCTCCGCCAAAGAACGAGAGTGAAATGGAGATTCGTCTTCAATCGTTCCTAAAACGTAACCAATACACCAGTTCTGCTGAGCGAGCGCAGGCGAAGAAAGAGTATCGTCAGACCGTGGATATGTTGCAGGCTGCGCTAGACTCTCCAATGTTTGAGCGATACTCCGGTAAAGTCTGGCATGGCTGTCACACTAGTGTCGCCGATGCGGCGTTAGAGAAAGGAACCGGTTTTCAGTTTCCTGGATTCATGAGTACAACGCGTGCTCCAGACGTGGCACAAAGTTACATGGCGAAAGGTGCGCTTTTAGTCATCAACCCTACGCCAGACATCGGGATGAATATTGAACCTATCAGCAAAGCTGAAGGTGAGAGAGAAATCTTGGTTCCTGCGGGGACGTCTTTTACTGTTGAACAAAGCTACACCTTACATCTCGAGAAAGGTTACCCGTCTTCAGCCAATACTATGATGAAAAAGCGAATCCACGATGCAGAAGTTGCGATGGGTCGCCGCCAACCTCATGTGACCATACGTGTGACGACGCCAGAGATGGAAAAAGCGGGTTTGAGTGGTAAAAGCGATCCAAAAGGAGAGGCGGAGCTTGCTGACTTGATTGATCATATCAAGAAAAATAGCTCGAACATGGAAGAGCAAACCAAAGTTGTGGTTTTGAGCCGAGAATCCAGTGCACCAAACGTCAGTGTGGCGAATGCGGATAAAGCGGCAACAGAAGCCTTTAAACCGATGTATTCTGGTGGCTTTGTTTAGCTAAGTCCTCATCTAATTAACGAAATCCATTCAACTTGAAGTATCTCAGCAGCTGTAACTTGCTTGAGATTGAAAGAGTAAAGCTGGGTATATGGTGAGATTCTTTGATTCTCACCATATACCTTTCTATAAACGGCTTAAAACGAAAAAAAGCCGACCATATCTGGCATATTTTGTCGCTGTTATTGAGCACAATACTCCCATCAACTGACAATCTGTTCATCTTTAAAGGTTTTACTATAGCCTCATAAGAGCGGAACGTTTGCTCAAGAATACTTAATTTGGTTTTTGCAGTAATGGTTAGTTTAATAAAGTTAACCATAGTAATAAAAAATAAAACAAAAATGATGTGATAGATGTATTTTAAATTCGAGATTTTATATCTGGTTGTTAAATTAATACATCAATATCAAATATCAGGATAGTAGGTGAGTATGGATAAGGTGAATACCTTACTAATTGAACTTGGTAACACACTCGATATTGATCGAGTGACGGCATATGATAATCAAATGTGGGCTGTATATATGTCTGCAGGCAAAGAAGTTGAAGTTCAAAGCTTGGATGAGAGAGAAGAACTGTTATTTTCAATCAAGGTTTGCCAAGGTGAAGAAGCATTTGAGTTTAAAAAACTGCAGACACTTTTAGAATATAACTTCTTATACCGCGAATCAGGTGGCGTGCAGTTCTGCATAAACCCAGAAAACCAAGAAGTACACATGCAAGTAAGCATGCCAATGACGTCAGAAGTGAGTCGAGTTTCGACCATGATTACTCAGCTTATGGAGCTTTGCCAGTTGTGGAATCAATATCTAACGACTCAGCATCAGTCGGCTGAACAACACGAAAAGCTGCACTCTTTCATCTCTGTTTAAAAGGTTATGGTCATGGTAAATATCAATACATCACATATGCACTCGCTCAGCGAGCTGACTGCACACCTATCTACGCAAAATCAATCAGATGACAAAGAAGTCCGAGCTCATGGTGGCAAGGATATCTTTGTTAAAGAAGGTGCGCCGAAAAACACAAGTGTAAGCGCTCGTATCAATCACCAAAACAAAGCGAAAGCGATTGTAGTGGGTTTATTGGTTAAGCAAGGTCTGCCGAAAGACGTCGCAAAAGCCATGATGCAAAACGTACTTAATGGTGAGAATAAGCTGACTCTTGGAAACCTTAAAGATTTAGAGCGACTATCGACAGGACCACGAGAGAACTGGCCGAGTGTTTCAAGCACTTCAAAGCCATCCAGTACGGGTAAAACAGACCCTGCAGATGCCCTGATCAGAAAGCACCAAGGCGCACTGCAAAAGCTGGGTGATTTTGCCTGTACTGACCTTAATACGTTCGGTGACAAGCGATCTGAGTTCTATCAATCGAAAGCGAAACCAAGATTAGAGGGGTTCTACGCCAACCCAGCGAGAGTTCAACAAGATAAAAAAGCAACCATGTCGGCAAACATGGTTCAAGTCGCAGCGCAAAGAGGCAATAGCCCTCAAATGGGCACGCTGCAAAACATCGCGAAATCTGTTCAAGATGCTAAAGCCGGTTGCTGTACGACGTTTGCCTTTGCCGCCGCCTCTGAAATGATTCAAGGAATGCAAGGTGAAATGGATCAAAACACCAAGGTTGAAGTAGTGGCATTCAAGAAAGGACACTCAGGAACGCACTTGTATGTTCTGGTTGGTCGACAAGATGGTAGTGATATCAAAGACCCAAGTACATGGAATAAAGATGTGAAGATTGTAGACCCTTGGGCAGCATCAGCTTTTGGCGCAAGAATGTTTGGTGATATTGCTCATCCACCTGTTTCTAATATGTTCCCACCGTCTGAAGTTATTTTTGATAGCCATAAGTTAAATTAAAGATTTCATAATCGGTTGTTAATATTTAATCTCTTAAAAGAGCAGCATTTTGCTGCTCTTTTTTCATTTATTAAACTAAAAATTACTCATTGTTTATTTCTCATTTTTTGTGGCGCAAATCACGACAGTATCGTGAAACTAACAAAATAAAAGCCATTTTCGACATCGTAATTATGCCATTCGTTGTTTACTAGCAATAGTGAAACAGAAGGAATAAACGATGAATACATTACAAGTTCTATTGAAAGAGTTTTGCGAAATAAACGAGCTACCACCACTTTCTTTTTCTGAAGAAAATCGTTGCCAGTTATTGGTTGATGATCGTTACGTTATTTACTTTAGTGCGACAGAACAAAACGATCTTATTTTATCGGTGGCTTTTGGTGGGCTCGAAAAAAGCGGTGAACTGAGACTGAAAGGTCTCGAACTTCTCGCCCATGCTAATTATTTCGGTATTGCGGATGGGAGCTTAACGCTTTCACTTGCACCCAATGGTCGACAGTTGGTTCTTGCGGGGCGAAAGCCAATTGAGCATTTAAACGCAGCGAGCCTATCAACTTGGTTCCATGCCCTCAATGAGCAAACGCAACTCTGGCAGGCTCGATTTGCGATGCTAGACCAAGACCCAACCCAATTTATCAATCAAGAACAATCTCACGTTCAGACGCTTCGAGTTTAAGGAGTTCTCCCATGGTAAGTCCAACCAGCAAAATCAGTCAAAGCCCCGTTCCGAGCTTGGATCAATTCCGTTCTGTCGCGGCACAAAAAGATGATCGCGTTATCAGTAAGCGCGGTGAAGTCAAAGAGCCCTCGACCTTCCATAAAGGGCAAAAATTCGCAGCGGTGAGTGAAAACGTGCTGCGCTCGAAATATCAAAAGTACTTCCAAGAAAACATTAAGACTCACTTAGATTTAAAACAGGCGCTGTTAAAAGAAGAAAAACCAGAAACGGCATTATTGGCGTTCTCTCTTGTTAGCCCATCAGGTTATCGCGGCGAGCCTTTGACTGAGCGTAAGATCCTTGAAGTCGTCAGCCTATTGGAAGAAGTAAAGGTTGACGGAAGCGCTTATGAAAATCTAAAAGGCACGTTCGATTCGATCAGCAAAGACCCACGTTTACAAGTCAGTATCGAAAACCAATACCCAGGAAAGATGGATGGCTTTGGCGCTGAGTTACTTGAGATGGCGAAAGAGAAGATTAAAGGGACTGGTGTCAACGCAGCGATTAACTTGGCGCTACCGGGTGTTGGCTTGTTGGTTGCCACTGGGCGTGAATTGCATAAAGCCGCCGTCAATGGTGATGCAGAGGCATACCACCACCAATTGGATCAAATTGCCCAGTTACCCGGTCGTGACCAAAGGTTGGCACTGCCAATGCAGCAAGCGCTTGCACATGGGCACGCCACTCTGTCGGCAGAAGGCGCGATTGGTGCCACGTTAGGTATGGCAACAGGTAGCCTTGGAGCATTTGGTGTTACCTCCGTAGGTACCGCAGGTGTACTTCCTGTAGCAAAAGAAGCTCTAGGCAGTGTGGCAGCATCGGGCTTAATCAGTGGCTCTGGTTTTGTTGCTGGTCAAGCTGGCTCTTACGGCTTGAACAACGAAGTTCAAGATCAACTTCGTCAAGAGCCGATGTCTGGCGTGTTACCACGTATTGAAGTGTCTAACAGCAAGGGCGACTTTACTTTCAGCATGCAAGATGCAGCATCAGTGCGCGCTTTAATGGCGTACTTAGGTCCAAAGGAAGACAAGTCTATGACATCGCCTCAAGCACCAAAAGAAGCGCAAGAAATGGAAGCTGCGCGTTTGACGCTCAAGAAGATGTTGGGCTCAGATGCTAGCGAGCATTTAGTACCAGATGTCGATCCTATGCTTAAACTGAGTGTGGAAGATGCTCCAAGTCAAACTGAATCGGTGGCGAATGGTGCGTTTAAGAAACTGCTCAATGAAGATTGGGACTGGTTGATGCCAGCCGTCCGAGCCATTGATCAAGGTAAGGCGCAGGACATCAATAAGACTTTGACCTACAAACTGCCTCTTGATGCAGCGAACGGACGCGTGTACTTGGATAAAAGCCCGAACCTTGATGATGGGCAACTTTCGGCGCTGGAAAAGCTAGGTTCACCAAGCCAACTACGTTTGATGTACTTAGCAGAAGGTTGGATTTAACTGATTTGGCTTTAAACCAAAGTCCGCAGTGAAATCCTAGCGAACAAGAAAACACAAAAGGGAGCAGATGCTCCCTTTTGTTTTTGATGAAAAACCGTCTAATGAAAAAAAGTCAAAACAACCGTGACCAAGGCTTGCTGTTGTAAAGACAAAACTTGCTTCTGCTTATTGCTTCTTGTTTCTTATTTATTGTTCTTCGGATTGCTCCAAAGACGCAACCCAACGTAAGATCTCTGCGGTGGCTTCAATAAGATCGCCAGGTATGTATTGGTTTAGCTGGCCATCCGAATATAACGCACGTGCGAGTGGCACTTTCTGCATGACAGGAATCCCTTCTTCTTTGGCTATTGCAATCATGCGTTTCGCCATCGCATCGGTCTCTTTCAGGGTAATTACAGGTAGAGGTGTTTCGCCTTTCTTGTAGTACAAACCAATGGCAATGTGCGTTGGGTTTGTTACCAAAACATTTGAGCGTTTAACGTTATCTCTTTGGTTGGAGGCTTGCAGCTCTTGGTGCAACTGACGGCGCTTACTTTTGATTTCTGGACTGCCTTCCATCTCTTTGTATTCGCGCTTCACTTCATCCTTGGTCATCTTCAATTGTTTGGTATGGTCAAACTTTTGGTAAGCAAAGTCGGCAGCAGCAATCACAATAAAACCAACTGCCGAAATGATCATTAATTGTTTGATTAGCACGCCAGTGATGGTCGGTACACACTCTAATCCACAGGTAGGAATCTGCAGTAAAGTGTTTAAGTTACCTTTTAACGTTACCCAAATAATGCATGAAAGCAGCGAAACTTTAAGGATCGACTTAATAAACTCAATAATGCTCTTTAACGAGAAAATTCGCTTGGCCCCTTCAACTGGGTTGATCTTCTTGATATCTGGTTTGACAGATTCGCCACTAAACAGAAAGCCGAACTGACCCATGTTCGCCATGATGGCGATGAGAGCGGCGACTAAGATGATCGGTGCGAGCAGATAAACCATTTCTTTGGCAATGGCGATTGCTACATCGAGAAGAGCATCTTGAAAGCCCTGATACGCCAGCTCACTTGGTAATAAAAGTAGGGCGGAGATATGCGACATATAGTAATCGGCAAACGCAAATAGCACGGTGATCAAAGCCAGAATCAACGCCGATGAAACGATTTCCTGACTTTTTGCAACTTGCCCTTTTTGACGGGCATCCCGGAGTTTTTTCGGGGTGGGGAGTTCTGTTTTTTCTCCGCTCATTACTGGGCCTGTTTATCTTTCATAGTTAAATTTAGTTCAATCTAAAAGCGTTTTAATCATCGGAGAGGCGGAAGCTAGTGAACAGTCACCTATTCGCCTCTCTCCAATGTGTTCTTATGCGATCACCAAATGGTATTGAGCTGCTCTCTGAACACTACAATTTCAGAGAAAAGTGCTTGAAAGTGATTCATCATCAACGCCAAGTACACAATCAACAGCACACTGGCGATGGCACTTTTGATTGGCATTGCCAAGAAGAAAACGTTCAGCTGCGGTGCAAAACGGCTGATCAATGCCAGACCAAATTCGGCGAGGAACATCGCCAATACTAAAGGCGCAGACATCAATACCCCAAGCCACATTAATTGTTCGAACTGGGCATAGAAAAAGTGTACCCACTCTTCCGTTACGGACGGGAAAAAGCTGATGACGGGCCAAGAAGCATAACTGTTAAATAGCGCGTAAATAAAAGCGACAAAGCCACCGCCCGAGAAGAACAAGGTGATGAGAGTTTGAGTCAACAGTACTGCGGTTGGCGTCGATTGTGAGCCGAGGGTAGGGTTGAACATACTCGCCATTGCTGCGCCTCGTTGGTTATCCACGAGAAAGCCTGCCGCCTCGATTGCCCAAAAAGGGATCGCCGCAACAAAGCCAATCAGCAGACCTAACAGTACCTCTTTGCCCAAGATGATCATCAACCAGATCCCATCCGTTTCTGCGGGCAAATCCTGCTGGTTAATCATCGGAAAAATAAACAACGCAAGGGAGCACAAGACACCATTTCTCACCATGGTGCCGCCCAGAGTTTGCTTGTTTAAGATGGGCAGAAATATAAAGCAAGCCATTAACCTAGGAAGCGTTAAGCTGTATAGGAACAACGCTTGGTGCAAATCATCGTAACTCATCGTATTTGCGGGATTTTATCCAAAGCTAATGTTGCAAAGGCATGCAGTTCTGCGCCTAGCCACTGTGTGGTGACGAACAAGGTAATGATGACGGCGATCAGTTTAACGACAAAACCCAACGTCTGTTCCTGCACTTGAGTTAACGCCTGAATGAGCGAGACCAAAGTACCAACCAGCGCTGCAACGACAATCGGTGGCAGCGACAAGAACAGAACAAGCGTCAAAGCTTGAGTGGTAAAGTGGATTATTTCAGCCGGATTCATGCTTCTCTCCTTACTATCCGTAACTGAGCACTAAGCCATGAGTCAGCTTGGTCCAACCGTCTAGCAATACAAACAGCAGCAGTTTGAACGGTAGCGAGATTGTCATCGGCGATACCATCATCATGCCCATTGCCAATAGGATGTTGGACACGATCAGGTCGATTGCGATGAAAGGTAGGTACAACAAGAAACCAATCTCAAACGCCCTAGTCAACTCGCTTACCGTAAAGGCGGGGAGCAACAACAATAAGCTGTCTGATTCCAAACGATCGACGTACTTTTGTGGCCACAATGTTCTTGCCGCATCGGTAAAAAACACCGATTCGGTTTCACGAATGTGCTTCTTCAAAAACTCACGATACGGTTGCAATCCGCTCTCAATCAGTCCTTCGATACTCTCGGAATCTTCTAGGGATATTTCATGCTGCGTCACGTAGTCATAGGTTTCAAAACCCACTGGTGCCATGATGAAGATCGACAGAATGATCGCCAATCCATAGAGCGCCATGTTAGGTGGTATTTGTTGTACACCCAGTGCGTTTCGCAATAGGGAAAATACCACCGCCAGCTTAACGAAAGAAGTCGCCATCATTGCAATGAAAGGAATCAAAGCAAGTAGGGCGAGTGTGACGATGAGGTTCAGTTCATCAGGTAACTGGATCATGCTGGCTCCTGACTACCGCCAAACAGTTCGAGTACACGCACACCTAGACGTTCATTGATGTTCACCAATTCGCACTCACCAATGATTTTGCCATTTGCTCGCATTGTCACTGGGTTAGAAATTGGTTGGTTAAGTTCAAAGGTAAAACCAGGTTGCAGAGCGTTAAGTTGCTCTAAAGTAATGGTCTGCTGACCAACATCAAACGTGAGTTCAATTGGCAGTTGCTGGTGGTCGGTAAGTGCTTCAGAGCTATTGATATCGTTCATATTGGTTTCTTTTTCTAGGATATGGAGTGTGGTTTCGTCGAGTTGGCATCGCCAAAGGTTTTGATTGGATACCTGAAAGAGCACTTGATGTTGTGCGATGTAGCAATCATCGAAGAACACCACATCGCCCAGTTCCAATTGTTCAAATTGACCGAGTGCTAAACGTGTTTTGCCAAAGCTCAGCCAGAACGGCAGCGCAATGTTTTGGCTTAGGTAAGACGGTGCTTGTGGCAAGGCGTCAATCAGCACATCTCGACCTTCATTTACCCATAGGCTAAGAGAGGCGTCATCACGGTTGATGGTAAGCATCAACACATTTTCTTGCTGAGCTTGCTGTTCATGAGCTTGCAATTTACTCAACACTGGCAGTTGCCCAAACAGACGCTTAATGACATCGGTGTAGGGCTCAATCTGACTGCTGAGTAGCGCCATTTGCAATGAGTTTGGCAGCGATTCAAATGCCGTTGATTCAAGCATGCCATGTAGCCACTGTTGTAACTGCGCACCACAAAAATCGATTTGAATCGTTTGTCCGCCAATGAGTAGCGTTAAACGGTAGCCCGAAAATTCAGGCTTTTGTCCAAGCGTGACCGACAGGCTGTTGCTCTGGCTATCTTGAAAGTGACATTGCTTCGCACACAGTTGGTTGCTTAGTGCGATGCTCGATGCGTCGACCTTGGGAAAATCAAGTATCATCGTTCGTCCTCAGGTTTCCATTCATCATAAATACTGCGTTGTTGTCGCGAGCGTTGTTGATCTTGTTGTTGGTTCATTTGTTCGCTGACCGAGATTCGAATTGGTTGGTCGATACCCAAGCGTTGCAAGCGCTCAACTAATTCTTGTTTAGCGTTTTGATTGATCAGTGACAGGGCATGCTCTTGCTTGATCAGAACGCTGTAACCAGAACTGTCATGTTTAATCGAGATCTCGCCACCTTTTAACTGACCTTCGTTGAGAAGCAGTCGGACTTCCTTCTCGTTCGCACTTGGCAAAGACACATAGATCTTGTCAACCAGCTTGCTGATCAGCTCGTTCACATCTCTTGCCGAACTTTGTGGTGCTTGTGCCTCCATACTTTTGAGGATCACATCACCTTGGGTGGTCGGCTGGCTTATATTCGACGCCGAGAACAGTTTGGTGTCGGCTTCAGGCGTCGAATGATGTAAATCAATGTGCTTCGAGTGTTTTAGCTTCTCTTCAAACGCTGACAACGCAGCTTTCGCTTCTGCATTAGTTTGCGCGTTACTTAAAGTGCCTGCTTCTTTTGTTGTCGTATCTGGCTTTTGTCGCTGACCATTTAATACGTTTTGCACGGCGGTAACAGCTTTGCCATCAAGCTGGATTGGCGTTGGTTGACTATTCAAGTCTTTTTGGAAACCGCCAATAATGGCTTTAGGATCGTGATACAGACCATCAAGAGATGCGGTTGAACCTGCTGAATCAGCTTGGTTATCACGAGTCGTTTTTTCTTTTGTTGCTGAGGAACCGACGGATTGGTTTTTCACAATGACTTCCTCTTGCTGCTGTGCATGTTTACCTGCCATATTACTCAGAGGCGCTTTTTCAGATAGAGATTGAGCAGCGTCTTTATCGTTGTTTTCGGCAGGAGATTTGTCCTTGCTTGGGCGCTCCGTTATCCCCGTATTGTGCAAGCTGTTCTCATGCTTTATGCGTTCTTTATCGCCAATCGCTTGCTCGACTAACGAGTTAGGCTTAACGGGTTTTGTGATATCTGATTCCGCTTCTGTCGCGGTCTTTGGCTGTTCTACAGCATCACTGTTCGAAGCGTCTTTTGAAGCTTGATGATTTGTGCCTAGCGTAGAGTCTTTTTCTAACGGAGAAAGATTGGCTTTAGCAGCATGTTTCGCGCTGTCTGAACTGTCAGCACCGTTTGTACTGCCAGCTTTGTCCGTTTTTTCAGAAGAAGCTTGGTCTTTGGCTCTTTCTTGCTCAGGCTGAGCTGTAGGCTTCAGGGGCTCGAACTTATCTAAACTCAATGCCGCTTTGTACAAACGAGTCGTCTCTTGACTATGCTCCGCTTCTGACGGCATTGGCTTAAGAGCGTTGTTAAAGCGAGACTCAAGTTCTTCAGAGATGTTGCTTGCTGGACTCTGTTGACCTTGTTGTGAGAATTCTGTTGTGTTTGGGTGATCGTGTTTGACTCGCATCTTTACCTTCTATGAAACAACGACGCTACGAAACTCTTCCTGTTCGAGCTCTTCTTGGTACTGCACTTGACGCATTTGTTCAGCAATTTCTTGTTCGTTTAGCTGAATGAATTTTTCTTTTGTTTTATGAGCGGCAAGGGCTTCTTGTTTTCTTTCTTTAAGCCGTTGGTTTTCTTGTTCTAATGCTTTTTTTGCCTCTGCGGCACGTTGTTTTAAATCTGCTTCTCTCTCCCTTAATAGCGCGATTTCTTGGCGTAATATTTCAAGCTCTTTTAGTACCACCGTTTTCTGCTTCGCTTTGGCAAACCGTCGCTCTTCTTCCTCTTTTCGCCATTGGTGATAATCGACCACGGACTGCTCGGCTTTTCGCAATAAAGAAAGCGCACTATTGACTCGATACTCTTGCTGCTGAACGGCACTGTCTGCTCGATCAGCTCGAATCTTTTTTATCTCTAGTAACTGCTCGATCATAAGCCCGCCAGTCCTCGTAACTGAGTCACGGTTTCGTAGAGTTCACTTGGTTCGTGTGTGCCTTGGCGCAAAAACGCTCGGATATCATCACCTTGTGCAATTGCCATATCCGCGCGGCTGTCAGCACCATGTTGGTATTCACCAATTTTGATCAGCAGTTCCACTTCTTCATATTTTGCCAACATTTCACGCATATGAGCTGCCGACGCTTGATGCGTTTTGTCCACGATTTGGTTCATCACACGGCTCGCGGAGCGAAGTACATCGATAGCTGGGTAGTGGTTCATCGCTGCCAGTTTGCGAGAAAGAATGATGTGACCATCCAGTATCGAGCGAGTCTCATCGGCAACTGGCTCTGTCATATCGTCACCTTCTACAAGCACGGTATACAGCGCGGTAATGGAACCTTTATCTGATTGACCCGCACGTTCCATCAGTTTTGGTAGTGCAGCGAAAACAGAGGGCGGATAGCCTCGTCGTGTTGGTGGTTCACCAGCAGCCAAGCCAATCTCACGCTGAGCTCGGGCAAAACGCGTCACTGAATCCATAAGCAGCAAGACACGTTTACCTTGGTCTCGGAAGTACTCCGCGATAGAGGTCGCGACAAACGCAGCTTTGGCACGTTCCATTGCTGGTCTGTCGGAGGTCGCAACAACCAATACTGACCTTGCCATGCCTTCTTCACCAAGGTCGTGCTCGATAAATTCTCTTACCTCACGACCCCTTTCACCGATAAGGGCGAGGACCGTTACATCAACATCGGCAGAGCGAATAAGTTTCGCGAGTAGGGTACTTTTACCACCGCCTGCTGCCGCAAAAATACCCATCCTTTGTCCTTCGCCACAGGTGAGCAATCCGTCTATCGAACGAACCCCCATGGAAATGGGTTTCTCGATCAGTTTTCTCTGCATCGGCGGCGGCGCGTCTCTGTAAACCGGATACCAAGCACTCGGCTCTTTGCTTTGGGTGCCATCAAACGGTCGCCCCAGACCATCCAGAATCTTCCCTAACAGGTGAGCGCCAACACCCACTTCGTGCATCTTCCCAAGCGGGCTTACTTCGGTATTGGAGGAAATACCAAACATGTTGCCAAGTGGGGTGAGTAACGCGTGATGTTGTTGAAAGCCAACCACTTCCGCTAGCAGTGACAAGGTTTGATCCGGGTTACGCAACTCACAAAGTTCACCGACACGTACACCTGGCACCACGGCTTTGATGATGGTGCCGGTAACTTGAGTAACTCGACCGCGGATTTGGATCAAACGTGTCTGTTTGATTGCAGATTGTTGGGTTTCGGTGATGTATGAGAAGTCGTTCAATTTAGGAAAACATGCGCAATAACTGATGCTGAGAGAATAAAAAGGATGGTGCAGTATTTATAGTGACTATTGGTCGGGAGTTTTTAGAAAACTTAAAACGCCCTAAAAAAACACGTCTGATTTTGACAGCCCGTTGCAAATGCAATTCTTATAATTCGCTCATATTGTACGAAAGGAGTGCAAGTGAATGAGTATTATCAATAATCAAATTACAACGGGTAACAAGTTTGACACGCCAATTCGAAGCGGTCTTGAGTCTTCACGTTCTGGGGAGTCAATTGGTGGCAACTATCGAGGCGAAACTGTCCGTGTACACAATGCTACTCAATCACTGTTTGACGCGATGGAAGAGCTGACGTCATTAGGCTCAGAAAAAGCGGAAAAAGATCTGACCAAACGCAAAGTGAAAGATGGCGGTATTCGCGTTAATGAAGCCCACGAGTTGGTTTCTGATTACCTAAGAAAAGTGCCTGATCTTGAGAAGAACCAAAAGATCAAAGACCTTGCTGCCAAAATGGCAAGTGGCAACTTATCAACAATTGCCCAGTTACAAGCGTACCTTAATGGTTTTTCTGAAGAGAAAAGCCACCAGTACCTTGCATTAAAAGCGGTGAAAAAGTTTCTTGGCGCTAACCCAGAAAGTAAGAACCTACTGGCGCTGATCGACCAAGCCCTTCTGAACTTTGAGCAAAACCCAGATTCATGGTCTCAAATTGATACTGAAATTCGCGTATCCAGTTTTGCGGACGAATACAGCCAAGAACAAGGCTTCAGCAGTTTGCACCAACTGCGTGGTTTCTATCGCGACACCGTACATAGCTACCAAGGTTTAGGCTCAGCATACAAGGATGTGGTTGAGCGCTTTGGTGAAAAAGAGGTGTCTACGGCGGTCGACTTTATGTTGCAAGGCATGAGTGCTGACTTAAGCGTTCAAGGTAGCAATATCGACTCAGTTAAGTTGCAGCTTTTGATGTCAGATATGCAAAAGCTTAAAACGCTGAACACCCTTCAAGACCAAGTTGGCAATCTCTATCAGATGTTTAAACCTCAGCAGGCAAGCCATGGCTTATCAAGTTACTGATTTGATGTCAGATGTCATTGCTTTGGTTGAGCAGCGCTGGGTGGGCAGTGAAGAGATCTGGAACTTAGCGAATGCCATGGAATTGGAATCCACCGAGCGAAAAATTAGCTTTTTCAGAGAGCTGCATAAACTGGTTCGGCATATCCCAATTGATGTGTTTAACGATGAAGAACAGCGACAAAACCTAATACAAGCCGTGCAAAAAGCGCTTGATGAAGCGATTGATTTAGAAGAAGAGGAAATGTGGGACGATGAATTGGATTGATGCGTCAGTGGATGATTTTTGCCGAGGAATGGGGCTTGACGCTGTAGATTTCTCGTCAGCAGGACGTGTTCAGTTGAGCTTTGAACAGAGCGGTACTTTGCACCTTGAGAAGCATCAGGACTGTTTGTTTCTTATGTTGGCGAAAGCGCTGCCGTGGCATCAATCTAATGAGCCGATCAAGAAGGCACTGAGCTTTTGCCATGCAGGGCAAGGTTGGCCATTTACCATTAAAACCGGATTGCTCGATGAACAGACGCTGGTTTTCTCTGCGCAAATTGAAGGTGATGAAGTGACATTGCCAACCATCGAACAAGCATTCGCGCTCTTGGTTCGCTTACACAATGATGTGGCGAATTCATGAGTAGAATTAGTACGTTAAACGTTGGTATTGAAGGCTTTACTCATGTCTCTCTTGAGCAAGTTGAAAACGATTTCCCACAGCGCTTTCAACTGTTGCCTGATGGTCAAGCCATCGCGACGCACTTAGAGAAACTGTATGAGCTTCGCCCATCTGAGCAGTACTTGATGTCGCTCGCCAAGCCAAAGCTTACCCATTCAGAGCTACTTCGCCCAGACAAGTATCGTCAGCAGTTTGATACGACTCAGCAGCGACTTCAGGAATTGGCACAGCAAAACGGTTCCCATGCGCTTTCCCAAGCGGTGGAAACGCTGCAAAACACGCAATTAGACCAACGTTATCTCACCATGGCGTTGAATCTACTGATTCAGGTTTAAGCCCCATGTTGCAAACAAAAGATGTGGAGCTATTGCTTATCCACGCAGCACTCCAAGTTCAATATCAAAAGCCCGAACAGGCGATCACGTTGCTGGACGCGTTGTTGGAAATCGAACCAGACCATCAAGAAGCTCGCCAAACACTGGCGGTGGCATGCCTGAATTCTGGTCGTTACACACGTTCAATCGAGCTGTGCGAAAGCTTATTGGAAGCAAACAACTCAAATAAAGCGGGCTTATGGTTTTGTCTCAGCCAAGCGCGCTGGAAACAAAATGATGTTGAGGGGGCACGCCGTGCTCATCGACGTTATCTGAAATCTCTAAATAGTGAATCAAATGAATAAGTTGATCGATATTCTAAACAAAGTTGGACAACGCAAAGACATCATGCTCGCCGTGATGCTATTGGCGATCGTCTTTATGATGATTTTGCCTTTACCGACGGCATTGGTGGATGTACTAATCGGTACCAACATGAGTATAGCGGTCGTCCTTTTGATGCTTGCTATCTACATTACCTCACCGCTGGAATTCTCTGCATTCCCGGCGGTTCTTTTGATTACAACGCTGTTTCGCTTGTCACTTTCTATTACGACAACGCGACTTATCCTTCTGCAAGGCGACGCCGGTCAGATCGTTTATACCTTCGGTAACTTCGTAGTTGGCGGTAACTTGGTCGTGGGTATCGTGGTGTTCCTGATCATCACCATCGTTCAGTTTATGGTGATCACCAAAGGTTCTGAAAGGGTTGCGGAAGTCAGTGCTCGATTCTCCCTTGATGCGATGCCGGGTAAGCAAATGAGTATCGACGGCGATATGCGTGCTGGGGTGATCGACGTTCATGAGGCGCGTCATCGTCGTTCATTGATCGAAAAAGAAAGCCAAATGTACGGTTCGATGGACGGTGCAATGAAGTTCGTAAAAGGGGACTCCATTGCCGGTCTGGTGATCATCGTGGTGAACATTCTGGGCGGTGTGACCATTGGTGTGACTCAAAAGGGCATGTCTGCGTCTGAAGCGCTTGAACTGTTTGCTATTTTGACCGTCGGTGATGGCCTGGTATCGCAGATTCCGGCGCTGTTTATCGCTATTACGGCCGGTATTATCGTTACACGTGTTTCAAATGAAGATTCCTCTGACCTAGGTTCAGATATCGGTGGTCAGGTTACCGCGCAACCAAGAGCTTTATTGATTGGTGGTGTCCTATTGGTGCTGTTTGCACTCATTCCAGGCTTCCCGAAAATCACTTTCCTTGTGCTTGCCGTTGTTGTAGGCGGTGGTGGTTTCTTCTTGTTCTATCAACAGAGAAAGCAAAGCGAATCTGACAGTTCTGATCTGCCTAGTTTTGTCGCCCAAGGGGCGGGCTCACCAGCCGCCAAACCGAATAAACCAACTCCTTCTCGCAACAGCAAAGGTAAATTGGGCGAGCAAGAAGAGTTTGCGATGACGGTACCGCTGCTCATCGACTTGGATTCTCGCTTACAAGAGAGCCTAGAAGCTGTGGCATTAAATGATGAACTCGCACGAGTCAGACGCGCGCTGTACCTCGATCTAGGTGTGCCATTCCCGGGTATTCACTTGCGATTTAATGAAGGGATGAGCAATGGTGAATACCTGATTCAATTGCAAGAAGTACCAGTTGCTCGCGGTCGAATTGAAAGCGAAAAATTGCTGGTGACAGAGGGCAATGAGCAGATCGATTTACTGGGTGTGCCTTACGAAAGCGATGACGACTTTCTGCCGGGCATTGTAAGTATTTGGGTTGACCACAGTCACCGAGAAAAACTGCAAAACAGCCATGTGGGCTTTTTGACTCCCGACCGCATTCTGACTTACCACCTGTCTCACGTACTGAAAGAGTACGCGCAAGACTTTATCGGTATTCAAGAGACCCGTTACTTGCTTGAACAAATGGAAGGCAGCTACTCCGAATTAGTGAAAGAAGCGCAACGTATTGTGCCTCTACAAAAGATGACGGAAATCCTGCAACGCCTCGTTTCTGAAGATATTTCTATTCGTAACTTACGTGTGATCTTAGAAGCAATGGTTGAGTGGGGACAAAAAGAGAAAGACGTGGTTCAACTGACGGAATACATCCGTTCCAGCTTGAAACGCTACATCTGTTACAAGTACGCCAGCGGTCAAAATATGCTGCCTGCGTATCTGTTGGATCAGAGCTTGGAAGATACGATCCGTAACGGTATTCGCCAGACTTCAGCGGGCAGCTACTTAGCGCTTGACCCTTCTGTGACTCAACAGTTTGTCAGCGACGTTAAGCAAACTATCGGTGATTTGAGTCGCATGCCAAATAAACCTGTGCTGGTGGTGTCGATGGATGTGCGTCGTTACGTACGTAAATTGATTGAATCTGAATACTACGAACTGCCAGTGTTGTCGTTCCAAGAACTGACTCAGCAAATCAATATTCAACCGCTGGGAAGGGTAGGAATGTAATGGCGTGTGAACTCGCTCAGTCTTTAATGGCGTCAGGAATCGAAGTGACGCCTTACTTTTGGCAGAAAAGCACCATCTTGCTCGGGCAACGATACGAGTTCGACGGTATGGAACTGGTATTCCGAGTGGAAGAAGGTGAAATCATCATCGTACTGCTGCGAAGAATCAGCCCTAATCAAGGTTTGAGCAATCCTTTCTCTGCACTGTTTTTGCTCGCAGAACACGCGATCCGATTATACCCACCCGATTGGAGCATTCGCGGCAACGTTGACGTATTGCGAGGCAGCAATATGAGTAGCCAAAGGTTAGCGCAGTTCTATTTAAAAGCCTGTGGGGCGAGCCACGATGAACAAGAAGATTGGTACTTCTTGCGCCTCAGTGATTACCGCCCACTTAAAAAGAGAAAAAAGTAAAAACTCTCGACTGTTACTGACAGCATCCAAGAGATGCTTCGCTTTAAGATAGGTATCAAGATGAAGCAACCCTTTACCGAAACCATTGAAAAATCAGAACTTGCTATCCGTAATGCGGAAGATAGAACTGATGTCTTCAATGAATTACTTGAAGGATTAGGCGTTGGTCCAGTAGCAGGCAATATTCTGCTCGACGGGTTAAATGCTTCGCCCCAATTGATGAAACAAGCAGAGCATGAACTGCTTGAAGAAGTACAACGCCGCAGACAACAACAGCATCAAGTGCAAGCCACGAGTACCAAAGGCTCTAGGCGCAAGCGACCAACAATGATGCGTGGCATGGTGATCTAGAGGTTTCTAAATGACGGATATGACAACCATGAACTCTGTATCTGGAGTTCTAAATACAGCAACGAATCGTGACTCTCAAGCCTCTTTCCAGCAGCGTTTGGTAGAGACTCTTTCTCCAATTCTAGGCGATTCCGATGCAGCTCAATTAGAGTCTTTGATTCGCCAATTACCAATGGTAGTTGGGCGCACCGAACAAGAAAGTTTGGACCTATATGCAGATTCATTACGCACGCTGCTAGAAAAGCAAGCCGCCTTTACGGGGACTGCTGCCGCTGAGACTGCTGCGCATTGGATGCAGTCACTGCAACACCAAGCGGTGAATGGTCAGATTGCGCCTCAAGACCTAGTGACTGGCATAAACAACACGCTCGCGCATCAATTCCAGTCTTGGTTCGATAAGCAATTAAAAGATACGGTCGACAGCTCGCTTCCAACAGATTTTATCAATGAGTTTCGTTTAGGCAGCCAAAGCACCCAAGCGCAGCAAATTGCAGCCTTAGATGCGAGTGCGCTTACAGCCGCGACAGCAGAGATCAGCAAATTTGTAGACGCTCTTGCGCAGCAAATGAGCTCTAGCGAAGTCCGTGATAGTGCGATTTCATTTTTGCGCAATGCCTTTCGTAATCTAGGCTCGGTAGACATCAACGGGCTCAAGAACTCGGACTACTTGCTAACGCAAGAAAGCTTCAGTGCAGCGGTTACAGCTCAACTGGTTACTTCTTTGGACAGCGTAGGCATCACGTTAAGTAACAGTGATGCTAAGGCTTTGGCAGATAAGATTGCTTGGATTCCAGGTATATCCAAGCAAGAGCTTACCGGTGCATTAAATGACCTAGCAAAACAAGTGAAAGGTCAGTACGAAAACGAATACGGGGCAGGACAGGTTGGTCAACTGCAAAACGTGCTTAATGCCGTGGTAGCAAACCTCAAGAACTCCCCAAATGCGATAACACTTTCGAGTTTGTTTTCTAGCATTGCGGTAAGCCTTGTGAACAAGCAAGTCGATACTTTTTACGGTAACCTCCATAAGGTACAGAAATACCAAGCGACGCAAGATCAGGTTGATCTAATCAAACAAAATACTGCACGAGACATAAACCTGCTATTTGAGAAGATTGTTGCCAGAAAAGACATTGGTACTGATTTCATTACGCGTCATCAAAAAATGATGGAGAACCTTAGCAAGTTAAATACGCGCTTGAGCAAAATCTCAGAAGAAGAAAAGAAGATAACCACAGGAGCTGACGGGAAAGAGCACGCTGATGTTAAAGCGGAACACTCTCTGACTGCTCGCGATTTACTGTCTGTGATTGAATCCAGCATTGGTGATCGCTTTGATGAGCGTGTGCTGTTTGCCTTAAACGAACGTCGCGTTAACCGACTTGAAAAACGAGATCAGCAAAAAGAGGAACTTCAGTCTTATACAGCAAGGCTAAAAATCTTTGGTGAAGTACAGTCTCAGATACATATCAAGCAAAGTGGAAGCGGTACTTATGGTGAAGGTTACAACCCTGAAAGTTATAAATTTAACCACACCAGTTTTAACTACAGTACTCCAGAAGAATTTCATAAGTCACCTGAGTTTAAACATCTAAGTGACGTTTTTCGTAGCAGTAGAGGTTTGGAGCAACCTGGACCAGGCAAGGATGTGTTTTTAGATCGACGATATATCGATTTTGATGCAATAAGCAGAGACAACGTTGATCTGAATAGTGTCGTCAAGTTTCAATTTGGATCAATTTCTCAATTTGTTTTTACTAAAGAAAATGTTGAGAAATACATCAAACCAGAATTCCGAGACCCTTCCGGTGGAATTAAACCTTCAACTGAAGACGTACTATCGGTTACGCACCGTATGTTTTTGAAGTATGAGGGAATTGATGCAAAAGATGAGAATTATCAAAATGGCGAGAAATCCAAAAAATTGTCTGATTTCTCTAGTTCTGTCAGTGATAAATCCAAGTTGCTTAACGATGAAGTGCAAATCAAAACCACTGAGCTGAACGACACCAGTTCTCAATACAACTCTACCGTTGAAGCTATGAACAAGTTTGTTCAGAAGTACCACAGTATTTTACAAGAAATCCTACGAGCGATTTAAGGATAAACAACCATGACTACACAAAACGCGGCAACTGACCCATCTCAAATGCAAGCAGAGGAACTACTTTCGTTTCTAGAGGATGGGGGTACGTTAAAAATGCTGCACGACGTATCGGCAGATACTATCGAGCACATTTATGCGGTTGGATACAACTTTTTCCAATCAGGCAAGGTAGAGCAAGCCGCTAAGGTTTTCCAACTACTTAGCATGCTTGATCATTACCAAGCGCGCTTTTTCATTGGTTTGGGAGCCGCTCGTCAGGAACTGGGTGAGTACCTGCAGGCGATTGATGCCTACAGCTACGCTGCGCTTGTGGATATTAATGATCCACGCCCACCTTTCCACTCTGCAGAATGTCACCTTAAGCTTGAGCAATTGACAGAAGCAGAGAGTGGGTTTTACAGCGCGAAGGAGATGTCTGCCGGGAAATCAGAGTATGCAGACTTGCATCAACGAGCAGACATCATGTTAGAAGCGGTGAGAAACAAAAGGAGTAACTAGAATATGAATTCTATTGCACTTGACCGCACTCAGAGTCAGGTATACACACCTGATTCTGGCCAAACTACGTTAGACAAGGTAACGAAGACCGCATCTCATGCGTCACCTTCTGTAACCGTTGAAAACGTAAAAGGTAAAGATGCTGAAGCATTGAACACTGGTAAAGTTAAAGTTCAGCTTGATGCACCTAATGCCGCAGTAAGCGATAAGGTTAATGAACTTACGCTGAAAGCCATGGCTCAGCTACAAAAAATCGTAGACTCGATTGCCAAGGTTTTGCATGCGGTTGCCGACAATACGGGCTCGCTAGCAGTGAGAATCATCGCAGGTTCTGCGGATGATTTTGAAGTAGAGCTGGCTGCAATCACAGACAAACTGAAGAGCGCTCAAAACGAGCTTAAAATTCAGGAAGTGAAAGTAGCGAAAGCGAAGCACGAGCAAGAAATGGCAGAAAACCAAGAGAAGATCAAAGAGTCTGAAGCTGCGGCAAAAGAAGCTCAGAAGTCAGGCTTAGCCTCTAAGATCTTCGGTTGGATCAGTGCTGTTGTCTCTATTGTCGTTGGTGCCATCATGGTGGCTACTGGTGTTGGTGCGGCAGCAGGCGCATTAATGATTGCCGGCGGCGTGATGGGCGCGGTTAGCATGGTTCTACAAGAGCCAGCTGTACAAGACGCGATGAAAGAGGCTGGCATTAATGTCGATGCTCTCAACAAGGTCGTGATGGCTCTAGAGATTGCCGTAGCAGTTATCGGGGCAATCGTCACCTTTGGCGGCGCCGCTGCAGGTGGTATCGCGAAATTGGCGGCGAAGAGTGCAGGTAAGATTGCACAGAAAGTCACTGATATTGCGACCAAAGCAGCAGCGAACATGGCGAAGATCGCAGATATGGGCTCTAAAGCTGCGACTACGACTGCGAAAGCAATCCGTTTTGGTGCAGAAACCGTCGACCTTGCTGTCAATGTTGGTAAGGGGACCACTGATGCGGTTCATGCTTCTAATAACGCGAAAGTTACTAATATCCAATCGGATATCACTGACTTGCGAGCGAAGATGACCCTTAGCCAAGCGGTTATCGACAAGCTTAAAGAAGAGATCGCTAAGCTGATGGAAGACTTCCAAGAGCTGATGAGTGTCATCATGCAGATGATTCAGGCGAAAGGCGAAACGATGCAAGCGGTGATGAGCCGTCCAGCGACGGTTTAAGGAGCGTTTATGTTAGATAAAATTGGCAATACTGGACGTGCAGATCTTTACGGTTTGGGCGAGCTAGGTAAAACCACTAAGGCTGAAAAAGCGCCTGAGACAAAAACGGAAGCTGCGGCAATCCGTGGTAACAGCGAGGCAGCAGTATCAGGTCCTAAACATTACCAATTGGATGGTCCAAAAGCACCTGCAATCGGCGATCAAGCTCGAGTAGTTGAAAAGCTGATGAGCGCATTGGCGCCAACTGTGAATCTGCTAATGCAGACAACAGAAAAAGCCCTAAACGGTGAGCAGGTCATTAAATCTCCATCGGACGCAATTTCACAATCACTGTCTCTGCTTACGCTGCTTTATCAAGTGTCTAAGCTAAGCCGTGAGCAGCAAGTACTGCAACGTGAAATTGCTGTTGAAGCAAACGTAGCAAGCCTTAAGAGCCAAGCACAAGAGCTTAACAACTCAGCCAAAGCGATGATCGCAATGGCGGTTATCTCTGGTGTTATGGCGGGTGTTACCGCAATCATGGGCGCAGTTGGCTCAATGAAAGCAGGTAAGAAGATCAAACAAGAAGCCGCTGGTAACAAAGCATTTAAGGGACAACAAGCGAACTTAGATGCCAAAATGGCTGAGATCAAAAACACCAAAGGTTTTGAAGGCGCGAAAGCAAAACGTGGGGAAATGCACCGCGAAGCAAATATGATTCGTACCGATATGGATCATATCAAAGCGGATACCACGGCTTACGGACGTAAGTTTGATAAGCAAATGGGCAACAACCAAGCGACGAACTCAGTCATTCAAGCTCTGACTCAAATGGCAAACTCTGCGTCAAACGTAGAGCAAACCAAAGCTCAGGCTCGTAGTAAAGAAGACGAAGTTCTAGCGACACGCGCACAAGCATCTAAACAGAAAGCAGACGAAAACGTCGGCTTCCAAGAAGGGTTGCTAAAAGAGTTGCGTGAACTGTTCCGCTCAATTGCTGATAGTCAAAACCAAGCATGGCGTGCATCTATCCCAACGGTTTAAACCATAACGGATAAGATCGCATAAAGAGTTAAGGCGCTGTATATACAGCGCCTTTTTTGTGTAGATCGCAATGGTATAAGTCGTATAAGCCAGATTATTCTTTTGGTTTTGAAACGCTTTGCTTCCGGTAGTAGCTGAACGCAATGATGCTCTCTACGGCTAAGATTGAAAACAGCTTCATGTTGTCCGATAGCGGTAGAAGTAGAATACAGACCAGTGCGGTAACGCTAGCGGTCAAACAAATTGATATCCGATGCTTTTGACGTTCCATGTCGAGTCCTACGGTATGGTTTTCAATGTCTTGTTACTTGGCGTTTTCATCAAGAAGGTTGAGTTTAGGCTACCTAATTTGTTGGATCATCGCTTCTTTCTATATGATTAAAGCTATTGAAAATTTGAGTGCCTTTATAGCACAGGTGCTTTGAAGGGCGAGCTGCCTTGGTTCGTATGTTTCGTTAACGATTTTTGATTTAGAACCACTAGATCTTCAAATTGTTGCCTCGCCTTCAAACCAAGTCATTCTTGCTGAACCTAGCACCTTGAGATTACTTGGGTATAAAGCAATTTAAGTAGGGAAATGAGCATGAACATGAGTGAGTTTTCGAAGCGTGTTGAACTGTCGCCTCATACACTCAGATATTATGAAAAAATTGGTTTATTGAAGAATATTCAAAGATCCCCCAGTGGACATAGGATGTATACCGCCAAAGACTTGTCTTGGATCGAGTTCGTCAAACGTTTGAAAGACACCGCGATGCCGCTTGAAGAGATCCTTAAGTACGCAGATTTACGTGAAGTAGGCGAGAGCACGATTGAAGAGCGTCAGGTATTGCTAGAGAAACATCAAGAAAAACTGACTGAATACCTAGAGTTACAGAAGCTACACCTTGCAGCGCTAGAAGCAAAAATAGATTTGTATAAGCAAGGAAAAGTTCGTTGACTTAGAGTTAACTCTAACTTGTAGAGTGTTCCTAGATTCATACAAAAGGGGCATAAACATGTCATCGTCACGCTTTGATCAAGGATTAAAACTGCTTTCAGACATCGATGGTGAGGCAGGGCATAACGTTATTGATAGTCTGCAAGATATCTGTCCGGACTTAGCCAAGTTCACCATTGAATACCCGTTCGGAGATATTTACTCGCGACCTGCACTGGATATCAAATCGCGTGAAATCGCGACGGTTGCGGCATTAACAGCATTGGGGCACTGTCAGCCGCAGTTAAAAGTACACTTAAATGCAGCATTGAATGTTGGGTGTACAGCAGAAGAGATAAAAGAAGTCTTACTGCAAATGTCGGTTTATGCAGGTTTTCCTGCGGCATTAAACGGAATGTTTGCGTTCAAGGAGGTCCTCGCTGAACGGAGTGATCTGAATTAATAGGGAGCACGCAGGTCGTAGCATCAAACCGCACTCAAGGTCTTGAAAAGGTAATACAACAAAGCCAGAGCGTCGACTCTGGCTTTTTCTTAACTCATCTCATCTCTAATCTACTAAGAAGGCGAGGACAACATAGGATGATCTTCTTATCTCTGCTTGGTCACCGCTATACCAATTCTTCGTTTATATAGCTTCAATCAATGGAATGTGCGCTGGTTAATGATTTTTATGTAAATAATGCCCCTGGACGTGATACAGCTAACAAAATTATTTTTGTTCGGTAACGTTCCCGAAAAGTTTGTATATTATCGCCCCATTGATACAAGTGGTAGAGACGCTCTGAGTCTGAGCGCTCTGAAATTCAGACTTTAGATGGGTATTTAAAGTCACCATAAGTTTGCAATTTTACTTGGGAACGTTTGCAAATAACCTAAGTATAAATTTACGTGAGACTATGGAAATGAAACTACACACTTTGACGATGGCAGTAGCGCTTGGGCTGGTTACAGCACCTGCATTCGCAACAACAGATGTTGACGCTCTTGAAAAGCGAATTAATGAATTAGAACAGAGACTTGAACAGACAGAAAAAGTATCCACAGAAGCAAATGAGAAAGCCTCAAGCTTTGAGTTTCATGGCTACGCTCGTTCCGGGCTGCTCATTAATGATGATCTGAATGGTGCAGTGGGTACTGGTCCTTACATGACGGCAGCTGGTGCTATTGGCGCGCCAATTGGACGATTAGGGGTTGAGGATGATCATTATGTGGAAGCAAACCTTATTCACAAACGCTTTGCAGATGATGGTTCCAGCGCATTGTTCCGAATCATGTTGGCAGATAGTACGGAAACCAATAACGAATGGACAGCGAGTGAGAGTCAATTAAACGTTCGTCAGGTATATGCTGAGCTAAACAAGTTGAGCATGTTCTCTGAATCAAGTGCGTTTGCTGACGCAACGTTTTGGGCAGGTAAACGATTTGACCGTGATAACTTTGACATTCACTTCTTTGACTCGGATATCGTTTTCCTATCTGGTACTGGTGCTGGCGTGTATGACGTCCAAATGAACGATTCATGGAAAGCAAACTTCTCGATCTATGGTCGTGATTTTGGTGAGATTGATAGCTCGTCAACTGATGTTGAAAACTATATCGCGACAATGAACAACCGCTTTGGTAATTGGCAATTGATGCTGAGCGGCATGACGTCTGCTGATAACAATGATCGCGTAGAAGGTGCAGCAGACAAAGGTTTACATGCGATGTTTGCTTACCATGGCGATAACTTCTTTGGCATGAGTGAAGGCTTCTCTAAAACCGGTATTTTGATGGGTGATGGACTGGGTGCGGAACTTAAAGGCATTGGTTCAAACGGTGATTTGTTAGAAGACGCAAAAGCCGTACGTTTGTTCAGTTATGGTGTAACACGCATCGGCGACAACTGGCGTGTAGCACCTGCGTTGCTAGCAGAACATAGCCAAGATCGCTTTGCTAAAAATGATGAATTTACTTGGGCATCGTTCAACATCCGCTTAGCGCAAGAGTTTACACAAAACTTTGAGATGGTTTATGAAGGCTCATACCAATACATGGACCTAGACAATGCGATTGATAAAGCAAGTGGCAGTTTTTACAAAGCGACAATTGCACCAACGCTTAAGATGTCTACCGCAGCAGGTTTCTTTGACCGTCCGGAGCTACGTTTTGCTGTTAGCTACGTTGATTGGAGCGAAGACTTGAATGGCTACTCGATTAGCCAGGATGCGGGCGCTGCAACGATGGGTGATGGTGGTGAAGTTCTGTTTGCACTGCAAATGGAAACTTGGTTCTAAAGGGATCTAACCGACAAAGAGTAATAAGAAAAGCGCCAACTGATTTCAGTTGGCGCTTTTTCATTAACAGGACTGACGCTCAATTGTTTTGAAGGTTAGTACCATCTTACTCATTTCAAAACTTCTGTTGGCAATTCTATCTAGTAACAGTTTCGCACCATTTTCCCCTGCTTTATCAAATGCATAGTTAAATGTTGATAAGGTTGGGGTGCACACTGATGCGAGCTCATCATCACCAACTCCTAGCACTAAAACGTCTTTACCCGGTGTTAACCCGAGCTCTTGAATCGCTCTCATCGCACCGATAGCAATACGGTCTGTCGCACAGAACAAGCCATCTAGCTTAGGGTTCTTTGTTAAGTGTTGTTTTGCCAATGAATAGCCAGAATCGATTGTAAAGTCACCACGAGCATGGAAGGCGAGCTCAAAACCATGGTGTTGCAGAGCTTGAACAAATCCTTCAGAGCGTTGCTTATCTACCGCGATATCGTCACCTTGCACACCAATAAAACCCATGGTTTGGCAACCTTTTGCAACCAGTCTATTTCCCGCTTCAAACCCTACTCGTGCGTCATCATGAATGATGCTTGGAATATTAAACATGGAACCATCTTGACCGACGAGCACAACTGGGACGGCTGAGTTTTGAATTGCTTTTACCAGCTTGGAATCGAGGTGGGTGGCATAAAGAATGATCCCTTCAACCCGTTTTTGGTTAAAGATCTGAATGTATTCCAGTTCTTTTTCGTGGGCTTGGTGAGTGCTAGCAAGTAAGACATGTTTCCCAGCTTTTTCAAGGACATCGGTTAATCCATCGACACCTTGGGATGTGGCATGAGAGGAAACCCGAGGAACAATGACACCAACCAGATTGGTCTTTTGAGATTTTAGATCTTTAGCGACTTGGTTCGGCACATAGCCACACTCCGCTACTGCTTGGCGGACCTTCTGTTTTGTCGCTTCTTTTACGCCATACTCATCGTTTATAACCCGTGACACTGTTGATTTTGATACGCCAGCCAGACGGGCGACATCATGCAGACTCGCCATTGTTCCTATCCATTCTGTTTTTCGTTTTTGGGATTGTTTGCAAAGAGAAGATGAAAATCTCTTTGATAAGTAGCGATTCTAACCTCCTATACTGCTCTTAGGGAGAGAATTTGACGATCATTCTCACATTCTCTCTGCTTTATCTTTGATCATTTGGTTTTATTGAGCAAAAATCTGTTTTGCAAACGTTCCCGAAAATTTCGCAAGCTCAGATAATAATCCAATGGGGTATGAAATGAATTATCCGGCAGTAGCAAAAGAGTTGTTAACTCTATTAGGTGGTAAAAGCAACATCACCGCACTTGCGCATTGTGCGACACGCTTACGCCTTGCCGTTGCAGATGAGCAAAAAATAGATGAACAAGCGATTGATAGCCTTGAAGGGGTAAAAGGGCAGTTCAAAGTTGCGGGTCAGTACCAAATCATTTTTGGATCAGGCATCGTAAACCAAGTTTATGCAGAAATGGCGAAGTTGACGGGGATGAGTGAAATGTCCACCAACGACGTTGCGTCTGCTGGCGCAGAGAAACAAAACATCGTTCAGCGCGCGGTGAAAGGGCTGTCTGATATTTTCGTCCCAATCATTCCCGCAATCGTCGCTGGCGGTTTGTTGATGGGTATCTATAACCTATTGACTGCTCAAGGTTTGTTTATTGATGGCAAATCTTTGATTGATGCCAACCCAGGACTGACAGACTTGGCGAACATGATCAACACGTTTGCGAATGCTCCGTTTGTTTACCTGCCTATTTTGCTGGCATTTTCAGCCAGTAAGAAGTTTGGCGGTAACCCTTATTTAGGGGCGGCGTTAGGTATGTTGATGGTCCACCCAGAATTACTTAACGGATGGGGCTTCGGGGGGGCTGCGGTATCTGGCAACATTCCGGTTTGGAATATTCTTGGCTTTGAAATTCAAAAAGTGGGCTACCAAGGTTCGGTGTTACCGGTTTTGGTATCGGCATTCATTCTTGCGAAGGTTGAGTTGGGTCTGCGCAAGGTTATTCCTTCTGTTTTAGATAACCTTTTAACGCCGCTACTTGCGATTTTCATCACTGGTTTATTGACGTTTACTGTCGTCGGTCCATTCACGCGTGATATCGGTTTCCTATTGGGTGATGGTCTGAACTGGCTATACAACACAGCTGGCTTTGTTGGTGGTGCGGTATTTGGTCTTATCTATGCTCCGTTTGTTATTACCGGTATGCATCACAGCTTCATTGCGATTGAAACGCAACTTCTTGCGGATATTGCGACGACGGGCGGCACCTTTATATTTCCTATTGCGGCAATGTCTAACGTTTCTCAAGGCGCAGCAGCGTTGGCGGTGGGCGTGATGAGTAAAGATAAGAAGATGAAAGGTATTGCGATTCCATCGGGTGTCACGGGTTTGCTGGGTATTACAGAACCAGCCATGTTTGGTGTTAACTTAAAACTACGTTACCCATTTATTGCGGCAGTTTGCGCTGCGGCGTTATCAAGTGCGTTCATCACAATGTTTAATGTGAAAGCTCAGGCATTAGGGGCAGCTGGTCTTCCAGGCATCATTTCCATCACGCCGGATAAGATTGGTTACTACATCGCGGGTATGGTGATCGCGTTCTTGACCGCATTTGTTCTCACCATTGTTCTTGGTATGCGTGACCGCGCTAAAGTCGGTAAAAAAGCAACGGCTTAATCTGAACTCCTTAAGGGTGGAGTCCCCCAAAATCCACTTCTTTTCCTAAATGTTTGGGGTGCTAGCCAAGCACTAATGGCTTGGCTAGCCTTTTTCAATTTTTACTTGGTAGTGAAGGTGTTCAACACGTTGGACTATCAGGGCTTTAATTTTAAGGTAAGCAAGATGAATCAAGTGTGGGTAACTGGTGATGCTGTTGTCGATCTAATACCGGAATCTGAGACTTCTTTACTCAAATGTCCCGGTGGTGCACCAGCGAATGTCGCCGTAGCAATTGCTCGTCTATCTGGTAAGAGTGCGTTTTTTGGACGTGTGGGTGATGACCCATTTGGTCGCTTCATGCAATCAACGCTGGATCAAGAGGGCGTGTGCACGGAGTTTCTCGTTAAAGATCCTGAGCAAAGAACATCAACAGTGGTGGTGGATTTAGACGATCAAGGTGAACGCAGCTTTACGTTTATGGTAAAACCGAGCGCTGATCAGTTTATGTCTGTTGAAGATATCCCAAACTTTAAGCAAGGTGATTGGCTGCATGTTTGCTCGATTTCACTGGCAAATGAGCCAAGTCGAAGTAGCACATTTGAGGCGATCAAAAGAGCAAAAGCCGCTGGTGGTTTCATTAGCTTTGACCCTAACTTGCGTGATGAAGTGTGGCAAGATCAATCAGAAATCCAAGCTGTCGTGATGAAGGCTGTAGCGATGGCTGATGTGGTTAAGTTCTCTGAAGAGGAGCTTTTGTTCTTAACTGACTCAACATCGATGGCACAAGGTTTACAACAAATAGCCGCTTTGAATATTGCTTTGGTCTTGGTGACACAAGGTGCGAAAGGTGTTTGGCGCGTCTTTGAAAGTCAGAGTGAGCTGATCACAGGTCAAGTCGTTAGTCCGATTGATACCACAGGTGCGGGTGATGCTTTTGTCGGAGGGCTACTGGCATGTCTGTCTCAACATGACGATTGGAAAAATCATCCTGTTGTTAGCTCTGCGACTCAATGGGCAAATGGCTGTGGTGCATTAGCGACGACGCAAAAAGGCGCAATGACCGCGCTTCCAACCCAGACAGAATTGCTGCAATTTATTGGGCAATGATCTCCAGATCCAATTTCAGTTGAGAAAAATTATGAGCTTAAACAACCGTTGGACTGTAGAGCAAAGATATCGCCGACTTGAGCAAATCCCTCAGTGTGATATCGAAGAAATGACACTTTTACGTCAGCAAGATAAAGGCTTTCCTAGTTTTCATATAGCCCCTAGATTTGGGCTGTTAAATGACCCAAATGGGTTGTGCTATTTCAATGGTGAGCACCACATCTTTTACCAGTGGACGCCTGTGGGACCAGTTCATGGAATGAAGTATTGGTATCACCTTTCTACTAAAGACTTCATCCATTTTACTGATCATGGCGTGGGTCTTCATCCTGACCAAGACTACGATTCACATGGTGTCTATTCGGGCGGCGCTTTGGTGGAAAACAACAAGGCTTTGCTGTTTTTTACTGGCAACAAGCGTGACCAAAACTGGAATCGAATCCCAACACAGTGTTTTGCCACCATGGATTCAGACGGCAACATTGAAAAGCACGGTGTGGTCATTGAGAACGAACATTACACGGAGCACTTTCGTGATCCAAAAGTTTGGAAGAAAGGCGACGACTATTTGATGGTGGTGGGTGCTCAAACCAAAACTGAACATGGTTCAATGGTGCTCTATCAAAGCAAAGATTTGAAAACGTGGCAGCATAAAGGTTCTATCAAGACCAAGTTTTCTGACCTTGGGTACATGTGGGAGTGCCCTGATTTCTTTGAGATTAATGGTCAATCGGTGATGCTGTTTTCTCCACAGGGCGTGAGCAGTAGTAATCCTTATGATTTTAAAAACATCTATTCTGTCGCGTATATCGTGGGTGATCAGTTGAACCTAGAGTCGATGACTTTAGAAAACCACCAAGATATTTTGCAGCCAGATTATGGGTTTGATTTCTACGCCCCACAAACCTATTTAGATGAGAATGGGCGTCGCATTCTTATTGCATGGATAGGGTTGCCAGATATCGACACACCATCGGTCACATACCAGTGGGCAGGAATGTTGTCTCTTCCTAGAGAACTAGCGTTGACAGATGGTTTTCTTGTTCAAACTCCGCTCCCTGAGCTGAAAAGTTTAAGAAAAGAAGAGGTGGTCTTTGCACAATCCCATACACTTGAAAGCACCAGTTGTTTGATCCAATTAGACCTTGAGGGTGATGGCTTTGAACTTGAGCTGAGTAACCTCAAGGGTGACAACATCGTCTTTAGTGCGACAGAGCATGAGTTTATGCTGGACCGTCGTCACATGTCGCAATTGTACGCAGAAGAATTTGGTGGCATTCGAAAAGCACCAAGATTGGACGCTAAGCAGACGATTGAGATGTATATCGACCATTCTGTCATCGAGATTTTCATTAATGGTGGCAAACACACGATGACCAGTCGTTTCTTTATTGATGACCTCAATACGGTAACGTTGAGAGGGTTGGAGCAAGCAAGGCTTTTCCCTTTGAAATGTATTACAGGCTTGTTTGAATCGTCTATATAGTTCGGCGCATCGAACGGCGTTGTCCTCGGGTAAGAGATGACGCCGTTTTCAATCAGCTTTGTTTTTCGATATATACGATAGTTTGCAAATAGGCTCGATAAGGTGAGCAATTACCATTACCATATTGGCAAATTCATTAGCTCGTGATTATTTATGTCTTTACCTCCTTGCCCAAATTGTAACTCAGAATACGTTTATCCAGATCAAGACCACTTAGTTTGCCCTGAATGCGCACACGAGTGGAACCCGACTCAGGCAGCAGAAGAAGACGCCGTAAACGTGAAAGATGCCAACGGCACTTTGCTGCAGGAAGGTGATAAGGTCACGTTAGCCAAAGATCTAAAAGTAAAAGGCAGCTCATTGGTGCTGAAGATCGGCACCAAAGCTGTGATTCGTCGTATTAAAGACGGCAAAGATCATCAACTAGATTGTAAAGTCGATGGCGCTGGCGAGATGATGGTGACGGCGCAGTTTGTGAAGAAGGCGTAATACCTGCACTTAGATATCGCTTTCAGAAGCAACAAAAACAGCTCATTAGGAGCTGTTTTTTTGTTTTTAAGCAACGCTTGATTATTGAGGGCAAAACGTTTGATTGAGCTCTTTTGCTACCTCGATACTTGCTAGCCCAAATCCACCCAATAAGGCGCCACTTGGTACGACAAGGATATTTTTGTTGATGCCGGCTGGCGTTAATTTTAGAACCGGCAACTTGTCCAGAATCTTATCCGCACTCTGATACATATCCCACGCTCTTTGACTCACTAAAATGTAGTCGGGTTGCATCTCTAACATCGCTTCCATACTGGTTGAGCGATAGCCTTTAAAGTGTGCTTGTGCAGGATTAATCGCCCCTGCGAGAGTAATGATGGTGTCGATTGCCGTATCAGCGCCACCGACGCGTGTTGCTCCAGAGCGGTCAAGCATAAAGAAAATAGCTTTTGGCTTGGTTTGGCATTGTTTGTGTTCTAGTTTCTCAATTTCTGATGTCACGCTTTGTTTTAGCTGCTTGGCTTCAGTAGGATGCCCCATGACTGCTGCCAGAGTGTCTATTCGAGACAACAGCTGAGGAACATGTTGCCCTGAAGGGATTGTTACCACTTCGACACCACTTTTGGCAATTTGTTTGATGGCAGTTTGTGGTCCCATTTCATCAGTGCCGATCAAGTGGGTAGGGCGCAGTGCCATTACTCCCTCAGCAGAGAGGCGAACATGCAAGCCTAGCTGTGCGATGTCTTCATTGCCTTCAATCAAATGTCTACTGGTAAAATCTGCACCGACTAGCTTGTCTTGCGCGCCTAATGCATAAATGATTTCCGTCACCCCAAAGCCTGCGCTGATCATACGATCTTCAGCATGCAAGGGCATCGTGACCAAAGAAGCGAGTGCCAAACATAAGAGTTTTTTCATGTATTTCACCTTACATACCATGAACAAATATGGGTATGTTTGATAAATCAAAGCCCCTCCGTAGAAGAAGGGGCTAAATAGTATAAATGTGCTTTAGAAAACGTATTTCGCGTTCACGCCGAAGTTGATACCTGGCGAAGTTAACGAGTCTGAATTTGCAACGGACGTTGGTGTTAACCCTTTCACACGGCTGTAGTTCCAGTATTTCTTATCAAATACGTTAAATACACCACCTCGAATGGTTAGGTTCTTGATTGGTTGCGCATAGGCGGTAACATCAACGATGCCGTAGCCAGGTGCTGACAAGTTATCTTTATTGCTCCAATCGCTGCCATCTTTGCTAGCAACAGCCGTTAAGGTGGTTTCCCAACCGTACAGTGCATTGGCTTGGTCGAAGCCAAGACCCAATACCCCGGTCAGTGGTGCGACACTGTCTATGGCTTTTCCTGAGTCTTTATCCTCACCTTCGGACCATGCACCACTGACACGTAAGTAAGTGCCATTTGGTACAGGCATTAATGCTCCGAGCTGCAGGGCACTTGAGAATTCCACACCGTAGATTTTCGCGTTGTCGATGTTCTCGTTTTTGCTGTACATGTATCGAGTACCTTGGTGCACTTCAGTCCAAGATGTCGAGTTAATGAAGTCACTGTAATCGTTGTAGTACGCTGCTAATTCCCAGTTCAACGCTTGGTAGTTCTGGCGAACACCCAGTTCAATAGAATCACTGGATTCGGGCTTCAAATCAGGGTTTGCAAGCACTACAACATGCATTCCAGGGACGGGATTACGCTCAAAGCTGTAGTAAAGCTCTTCTGGTGTTGGTGCTTTAAAACCACGCGCGTATTTAGCGAAGGCGCTGGTGGTATCGGTAAAGTGGAACACGCCTCCCAATTGTCCTGTGATTGCATCTGTATCGAGATCTTCGTATTCACCTAGGTTACCGTTGATATTGCGATGATCTTTGGTTGGTCGGTATTGGAACATGTCGTAGCGAAGACCAGTGGTTACAATCAAGCGGTCATTCATAAGATACATCTGATCTTGCGCGAAAAGCCCAGCTTTGCGTACGTCAGTTTTTGGTGGCATTTCAACAACGCCACTGGTGTCTTTCCCTTTATTATCCGTGTCACGAGTTTCGAGCTTGAACTCGCTGTCGATTAAGGTTGCTCCGTAAATAAAGTCGTGATTTGTGTTTCCTAGCACGAACGATTTATCGAGCTGTACATCCAGCTGGAGCGATGTATCCTTCGCGTTACGTTGTCTGGTTCGAACGGTGCTGGTAAAAGGTGGGAAAGCGCTTGTCAGTGTGTCTTTTGTGGTGTTTTTCGCTTCCGAAATCTGCCAGTTTGCTTGCCAAGTTAAGCGATCAAAAGCGGCGTATTGAGCATTCCAAGTGTGCTCAATGCCAACGCGACCTCTGCGCTGAGTGTCCTCGAAATGATAGTTAGAATATTTATTGAAGCCACTAGAGCTGCCTTCTAGAGAAAGACTTTCTCCATCCGAGTCTTGTTCGAAGTACTGCCCAGTAAACACGAAATGATGATCTTCACTGGCTTGAAGCTCTAACTTAGACAAAATGTTGTTTGATGTGTAGTTCATCGGATCGGCTTTACCGCGACCTTCGCCAGTGATATCAGCTCCATCGCCATGCGTTTCCAGTTCGTCACCATCGCGGTGAGTAAAGATAATCATCCCTTTAAGGTCTTCATTAAACTGGCGAGCCGCGTTTACGGTTGCTTTGTAACTGCCGTCGCGAGATTGATACCCTGCGTCGACACTCGCATGACCTTCTTCGCCTTGGAGGAGATCATCAGCGGATTTTGTTCTCATCAAAACGCTGCCGCCGAGTGCACCACTGCCGTACAAACTTGAAGACGAACCTTTGTTAACTTCAATGGCGGTGAGCGTATCAACTTCGACTTGCCCTTGACCTTTGCCAAGAACATTCATCACAGTTCCGCTGACTCCTGAACCGTAAGCGACGGGTTGTTCTACGCCATCGACTAGAACTTTAACCCGGCTTCCGTCCATTCCTCGGACATTGAAATCTGACGCCCCAAAACGTGAGTTGCCATTCATGCTGACGCCCGGTATGTAACGTAGGCTTTCTTCGATATTGTTTGCCATCTGCTTTTCAATATCTTCTGAGCTGACAACCGCCACACTACCTGCGACGTCAGAAATAGACTGTTCCATACGAGACGCAACGACGACAACGGTTTCCATTTTTTGTGTGTTTGCTGTGGGCTTTTGTTGTTCGGCATCACTAGATGCATAGGTGAGAGGGGCAATAAGCGTTGGCAGCAATAATGTAAAAGGTGCCACCCTTGGCTTTAAAAGAGACATACTGCATTTCCTTAGAAAAATCGCACTAAAAATAAAAGCTCTTAGCACTTTAAGTGGGAATGGTTATCATTATTATCGCAGTATGATGAACAAGATTTGCTCACCCAGATTTGATCTTTATCAATTAATAATGCATCTCATTTGCATCTTTTGGGTGGTGGTGGAATGTTCAAGTCGGCAAACACCGCTGATGGCTGCCTCTCAATCTCGTTGGAATATTTCTGGTGCTAACTCCACCGCTTCGCACATGGCAGGAATATCTAGCAACGTGATATGGCTTTCGCACTCAGTAATAAAACCCTCGTTTTTCAGTTTTTTGAACGTCCTAGAAAGCGTTTCTGGCGTCATCCCTAGCTGTGTTGCGAGCAGCTTTTTTGTCACGGGTAATGTGATTTTCCCTTCGCTTCTCGATTGAGCACAATAGAAGTCAGCCAGCTTCATCACCAGTCTTTGGTTCGCGTTTACTTGCGTCAAAATGTTCACGGTATCCATCAGCTGGTGGATGCGATTGGTCATGTAGTTCATGACTTTTAATGAAGTCTGCGGAGACTGAGTAAACACCGTTAACACATCTTGGTAGTAGAACACTGATAACTCCGTGTCCTGATCGACACGGGCACTCATCGGATAGGTTCTTGGAGACATAAACATCGCCATTTCCGCAATCATTTCTCCCGCCATGAACACTCTAAACAGCTTTTCGTCGCCGTTTGGCATCAAACGAAACAGCGAGACTTTTCCTTTCTCTACCAAATACATATTTTCCGCAGGCTCCCCACGTTCAAACAGTTGATGCCCTGCATCGCAATGCAAAGGCGAGCGTTTTGAGAAGAGTTGCGTTTTTTCTTCTTCGTTCAGGAGCGAAACAATAGAGCCGGGCACGCTGTTTTCCTTAGCTTGATAATTATCAAGCAGCAAATTCGGACTTGGGGGATAAGATACAAATAATAATCATTATTGATTGATGTGCCAACTTATCCAACCTGAGAAAGGAGAACAGTTATGGACGGTATTAGCCACGTATTTCGATGGGTTGCCTTGTGCGGTCTGGTCGTTCTTTTTGTTCCCGTCGCCATCTTTGCTTAGGAGTCATTATGTCTAAACGATTAGCGATGCCCAATGAAGGGCGAGAAGTGACAAAAACACCGGGACACTGGGTACTCGCTCAACTGGGTAAGAAAGTGCTGCGTCCTGGTGGCAAAGAGCTAACACAAAAAATGCTGCAAGGGTTGGCAATTACCCGTGATGACCGTGTTGTCGAATTCGCGCCTGGTATGGGTTATACGGCACGTTTGTGCTTGGAAAAATCCCCTGCAAGCTACACCGCTATCGAACAAAATGAGCAGGCAGCCGAGATTGTTCGCTCTTACTTACAGGGTTCAAACCAACGTTGTCATGTCGGGAATGCACAAGAGACAGGGTTAGAGCCAGAATGCGCTTCTGTGGTTTATGGCGAAGCAATGCTGACGATGCAATCCGATGCGCGTAAAAACGAAATTATTGCTGAGGCTGCTCGAATCCTCGCGACTCATGGGCGTTACGGTATCCATGAATTGTGCATTACGCCAGATACTATCGATGAAGACAAAAAGCGCGCGATTCAAAGAGAAGTTTCCGAGACCATTCAACACCCCGCCAAACCCATCGCACCCGCAGAGTGGAAAGCTCTGATGGAAGAGAATGGTTTTGTCGTTGAATTTGAAGCTGTTGCTCCAATGCATTTACTCGAACCAAAACGCGTTATCGCCGATGAAGGCTTGAGTGGGTTCTTAAAAATCGTGAAAAACGTACTGACTAAACCGCAAGCGAGAAAGCGTGTGTTAGGCATGCGTAAGATTTTCCGTAAATACGAAAAGAACCTATCTGCGATAACGCTTGTCGCAAGAAAGAAGGAAAGCTAAATCATGTTTGAATACACCTTATATGAAGATCTCGCGAATGAAGTGAATATCCCCAAAGCAGGTATCACGAGTTGTCCTGTGTACAAAAGTGAGCGTTTGCGAGGTGTTATCTTCGGGTTCGCCGAAGGTGAAGAAATGAGCGAACATACCGCAGCAGTACCAGCGATTGCACAAATACTCGAAGGAGAATGTACGTTCACGTTAGAAGAAGAGGCGAAGGAACTAAAAGCTGGCGCTTGGCTACTAATGGACGCGCATTTGCCTCACAGCATTATCGCAAAAACGCCATTGAAGCTGATGCTGTACCTGTTGCGCGAGCTTAAGTAATGTTCAAATAAGGTACGCCATCATTAAAACCAAATTGTTAGTTTACTAGGGCAACAGTATTTGGCAGCCTCAATACCGATATTGAGGCTGTTTTCTTTCTGTTTCATTATTCGCCATTGTGTGTCCCAAAAGCCAGCCACACATTTGCCCTTTGGCGTGCCATTCTTAATCTTGTTTGATTCGTTTTTTATCTTTGTAGGGAAGGGCATGAAGGAATACGCACCGGAGTACAGCAAACAAGAAAAGATCATCAGAGTCGCTATCACTGGTGCATTTTGTGTTCTAGTAGGCGTGCTGTTTAAGCTTAAGGGAGAGTCTCTACTGCAAGCAGTTGCCAAAGCACCGGAATGTTATGAAGTGTTCGGTATGTCAGGTTTAGAACTTCTGGTTCACATACTGTTCTTTTGGATGCCACTGTCCGTGTTTTTACTTTCTGCGGTATTGATGTTGCCTCTCGGTGTACGTGGCTTGATCGAAGGTCAGTTCCCACCAAAAGGCGTCAAAGTATTCAGACCCACAGCGATTCAACGCGGCAAACTTGGCACGCTTAAATCCCTTATTCATCTCTTGCTCCCCTTATTGTGCTTTGGCTTTGTCGTGTGGGGTAATGGTCAAATTGAACCCATGATGGAGATCTTCCAACCAAAACAAGGGGAAACAACTTGTATTGACTGAAGTTCTTGATGTGTCTTTGTGACCTTGGTCCGTTATAGATAAGCCAATAAATTCAATTATTTGTTGAATCTAAAATATTAGTCGTAAAGATAAAAATTATTATAATACGTTGCACTGTATATGAAATTACTTGTGCTTTCTCTTTGTTATAATTGGGCGCGATTTGAACAATATAACAAAAGGTATCTATTCATGTTCAGCAACCTCTCTATCAAGCAAAAGATAGTTCTCCCTCTATCTTTGATGATTGTATTACTGACTTTAAGCTCAGTATTGAATGTTCTCACGATGTGGAAACAAACCGAGCTTAGCGACACGCTTAACGAGCAGGTTACCCCAAGCCTTTTTACCATTGAAGATGCGTATCGCGACCTTTATCAGGCGACGTCAGCGATTCAAGGTTTAGCTCTGGCGCAGTCTCAAGCGGAAATTGACCACCATCTATTTGAATACAAAGACAACGCATACAAAGCTCTGCCACGTATGAAAAAAGTCATGTCACTGTCCGATGCGGGGGTAATGCCTCGCAGTCATGGTAGCGAGGTGCAGAAGCTAGTATCAACAGGTGAGAAATGGCTGCAAAGCTATGAAACCATGATCAGCAAGCCACAATCGCAGTGGGTAAGTTATTACGAGTCAAACAAAGCGGAATTTGAACACCAATTTGGTGCGGTACGTGAGCAACTAAATGTGGTGAAAGATGCGATTGAAGCGAAACAAAAGACGCTAAAAACGGATATCGCAGCAGCGGCGCTCCGTGCAGAACTTATTCTTGAAGCAGGCATCGCAATCGTGATTATTGCTGCGCTTGGTATGGTGGTATTACTGCTAAAAACTGTTGTGAAGCCAATCAACGACATCAAAGAAGCAATGGTGCAAATTGCGTCTGGAGAAGGAGATTTGAGCCAACGTATTAGCATCAACTCGCAAGATGAAATTGGTCAACTTGCCGGTGGCTTCAACCAGTTCGTGACTAAAATTCAAGCGACAGTGTCACAAGTCGTCGAAAGCGCAAACACATTGCGTCAGGAAATGAACAACCTGAATTCGTTGACCTCAACCATTGCAGATTCAACAGTTCACCAACAACGTGATAGCGAAGCTGTTGCCGCAGCAGTTCATGAAATGCAAGTGACCAGTCGCAACGTGAGCGACAGCGCTACAGAAGCCGCTTTGGCAAGCCAAACAGCGAACGAAGAGCTGTCGAATACCAATGTGATTTTGGAGCAAACAGTCGCAGCGATTCGTGATCTTGCGGGTGAGATTGAAAGTGCAAGCCAAGTTATCAATACACTAGATAATGACGTAAGCAACATTGCTTCGGTATTGGACGTTATCCGTGGCATTGCAGAACAGACCAACTTGTTGGCATTGAACGCGGCGATTGAAGCGGCGCGTGCTGGTGAGCAAGGTCGTGGTTTTGCTGTCGTGGCAGATGAAGTTCGTTCCCTAGCGAGCCGCACGCAAAAGAGCACGGGCGAGATTCAATCGATGATTGAGAAGCTGCAAGCAGGCGCTGCTCAGGCGGTGGAAGTGATGCAGGGCAGTAAAACCAGCAGCGAAGACACCATTCAATCGGCAGGTTTGGCGACAGAATCTTTGGCTGAAATCCTTAACGCGATCGCACGTATGAACGAGATGAACACGCACATTGCGACAGCAGCAGGTCAACAAAGCTCAGTGAGTGATGAAGTGAACAGCAACGTTCAAGGTATCGCAGACAGCAGCACGTCGATTGTTGATGTGGTGAGCCAAGCGCAACAGTCACTGTCTATGCTGTCAGAACAGACGCAACAGTTAGACAAGCAAGTCAGTCAGTTCCGCGTTTAATCAAGTGGAAGATTAGGTAACTCAAAGCCCCTTTAGTTTGGGGCTTTTTTGTCTATAGGTGTTTGAACCCGCACCATTATTCGGGGGGCGGGAAGTCTCTATTCATCATTGAAACTGGTGTCTGGCGATGTGCATTTCTCGCTTTCTTCCTACGAGCCACCGACATTGGAACAAAATATTTATCGTAAGGTCGTGACTAAACGAGACTTCCGTTTATTAATGAGTAGAAGTTGTGGATTGAAGAAGGAGTGGGGCATAGTGCGCCGATATTTGATTCTCAGAAGTATGCTCCGCACGTGATGGCGTTTCTTAACAAACACTTTCCAGTTATTTCGAAATAAAAGAAAACCGAGTTGAAATTATTCAGCTCGGTTTTTATGCTCTAACAGCGATTGCAATCTTCTCAGTATAAGCAGCGAAAAGACATATTCGATAACGTTCTTTTGGCTCTACCGAAGAAAAAGACATTGCATTGTTCGTCAATGTAGAAGACACGATTGTGTCGGGCACTTACTGGTTTATCATCGCCCAAAACAATATAGTCTTTCCCTTTTGATTTGGAATACTCATAGTGATATTCCTTAAATTGGTAGTTCTCTTCACCAGAATCAAGCTTTGAATAGTGAACTTGGGAATCTATGTGGCTTTTATACAACTCAGTGTAAGTTGTCCATCGGTAGCCAATCCCTTCGACCTTGCCGAAAAGCTGCACCTTTGACTGATGCGCAATAAACAACAAAAGGCTATTTAGCATGACCAGTAATACTAATGCTTTGTATTTATGGACATTTAAGTAAGAGCTCATCTTTGTGGTAAATACATTCATGGTTATCTATCGTTAGCGTGATGGTGCCATCTTTTGAACGGTTCATTTCTGGGTAAGCTTTGGCTCTTAGCACTTGTTCAAAGTCGTGCTTGTAATACAGTGCTTTCGTCGTTTCATAAAGATTAAAGAGCGTCACTAGCATCATGACTATAAAAAGCGCATTCCATAGTTTTGCGTTTTGCTTGTTGACTGGTTTGCTCTCGCACTCTTCTGGCTTGGTCATTGGCTGTGAAACTGGCTCTTCTGGAGCAAACTCAAAACTGAGGGAATAACCAACCCCAGGGGTATTAACCAGAATGGTTTTTTCGTTATCTTCTAACGTTCGTCGAGTGCGATTAATCAGCTGAGGTAAACTCTCTTGTGAGATGTGCTCATAGCCCCAGACTTGCTGAATAATCTCTTTATTGCTGATCGTGTTTGGATACGCATCAACAAGGCAGTTCAATAACGCTTTTTGTTTATTGGTGAGCTTAAGTGCGTCTAGCTCTTCTGTTTTGCCACTCAAGAGGGAGGGCAGTAAATAGTGAGTCGTCCTGTCCCATGTGAATTTCCCTAATACTATTCTATTGTTGTTTTTCATAACCAACTTATTTCGTATTTCAGGCTGTTTTAGGGGAGCGGATTATAGGGAAATGAAGAAGGAAATCAACGTCTATATTTGAAAAATAATTACGCAAAGCGAAGCGTAAATGTTCAGCTTATGATTCAATGTTAATCAGGTGTAAATGAAATTCAATGCCACTTTGTTATCATTTCAGTTTATGCTCTGCTTATATTAATTTTTCTCCAATATGAATTTTTGTTGATTTTTTTGTCACTAATTCTCTGGTTTTGTCTACTCTTTTTTCCTGTTTTTCTTAAGAAAAATCCAATTTCAATTGCTCACAGAAAATTTATTTTTCCAATAGAAAAGCGCTCAAATTGAGAGATCAATAACAGCTTTAGAACAAACATTTTTGTCTATCGTAAAGAGCGGTAAATTTTGTTGTATGTACAACATTGAATAATTATCATCCCGACTAATATTTGCTGACTTTTTATTGAGTCACGTTTTTTAGTTAGGAAGAGAGAATTTTCATGACACGTAGAACCACGCTATCGCTCTTGATTGCGTCGAGCCTATTATTGGTCGGGTGTGAACAGAGCCAAGAAGGACAAGCACAAGGTGGTCCAGCGCCGACACCAGAAGTGACGGTAATGACGGTTGAACCGGTTCGCCAAGCGTTAACGGTAGAATTGCCTGGTCGTAGCCGAGCGTTTAAAGAGGCAGAAGTTCGCCCACAGGTCACGGGTATTATTTCTGAGCGCAATTTTGAAGAGGGTGGTGTGGTTGAGAAAGGTCAGTCGCTTTACCAGATCGACGATTCTACGTTCCAAGCAGACCTATTAAGTGCAGAAGCGGAATTGATCCGTGCTCAAGCTTCGGAAGAATCGACGTACTCAACAGTTCGTCGTTACCGCGCGTTGATTACGAAGAAATCGATCAGCCAACAAGATCTCGATGAAGCAGAAGCAGCGTACAAAGAAGCGAAAGCGCAAGTGTTGGTAGCGAAAGCGAAGATCAATACAGCGAAGATCAATCTTTCTTACGCACAAGTTAAGGCGCCAATCAGCGGTGTGATCAGCAAGTCTAACGTAACGGCGGGTGCGCTAGTAACGGCAAACCAAGCGGCGACGCTAACGACTATCCAACAGCTAGACCCAATCAATGTTGATATCGTGCAATCTTCTGCTCAGCTACTCCGTTTGAAAGCAGCGATGTCACAAGGTCACTTGCAAAAAGACGAATCCGCTCAAGTAACACTAACGCTTGAAGACGGTTCGACGTATGCGCATAAAGGTATTATGAAGTTTACCGAAGTGAATGTAGATGAAAGTACTGGCAGCGTAACGCTACGTGCAGAATTCGCGAACCCAGATGGCTTATTGCTACCGGGTATGTTTGTGCGCGCAACGGTAACAGTAGGTGTGGACCCAGTGGCGATTCTTATCCCGCAGAACACAGTTACGCGTGACGCAACGGGCAAAGCCTCAGTAATGACAGTGGGTGCGGACAACAAGGTAACAATAACTCCGGTAACAACGGCGGAGTCTATTGGTAACCAGTGGCGTATTACTGACGGTCTGAAAGTGGGTGATAAAGTCATCACAACCGGTCTACAGATGATCCAACCGGGTAGTCCAGTAACTATTCAATCAGGTGAGCAGGCTTAATCATGGCACGATTCTTTATCGATCGTCCGGTATTTGCTTGGGTACTTGCGATTCTGACTATGTTGGCGGGCGTAATGTCTTTGTTCAACTTGCCAGTTTCTCAATATCCAACGATTTCACCGACCACGATCTCAATCAGTGCTCGTTACCCTGGTGCTTCTGCGAAAACCGTAGAAGACTCAGTAACTCAGGTTATCGAGCAAAACATGACGGGTCTGGACTACCTGCGTTACCTAAACTCAAGCAGTGATGCGTTTGGTAATGCCACCATCACGCTGACGTTTGATAGCGAAGCCGATCCAGATATCGCGCAAGTTCAGGTGCAGAATAAACTGCAATTGGCGATGACGTCGCTTCCGATGGAAGTACAAAGCCAAGGTATCGTTGTAAATAAATCTAACACCTCATTCTTGATGGTTGTGGCAGTTTACTCAGAAGACCCGGACTTTACAGAAAACGACATCGGTGACTTTGTTGTTACCAATATTCAAGATCCGATCAGCCGTGTAACGGGCGTAGGTCAAGTGCAAGCGTTTGGTTCTCAATACGCAATGCGTGTTTGGCTAGACCCATTCAAACTGACTCAGTTCAACCTTACTGCAATCGACGTCGCGAACGCTATTCGTGAACAGAACGCACAGGTTTCTTCTGGTCAGTTGGGTGCAGCGCCTGCGCAAAAAGGTCAGTTGCTTAACGCAACCATTTCTTCAGCAAGCCGTTTAACCAGTGTGGCTGAATTCAGAAACATCATTCTGAAATCAGAAGCGAACGGTTCGAACGTTTACCTGAAAGACGTGGCACGTGTTGAGCGCGGCGCAGAAAGCTACGATATCAAAGGTCAGTACAACGGCTTCCCGGCAGCAGGTCTTGGTATCTCGCTTGGTACTGGTGCGAACGCGCTAGAAACGGCAGAAGCAGTAAAAGAACGTCTTGGTCAGCTAAGTGCGACTTTCCCTGATGGCTTGAAGATCGCTTACCCGTTTGAGACAACGCCATTCGTTGATGCGTCGATCAAAGAGGTAATCAAGACACTGCTTGAAGCGATCGTGTTGGTATTCTTGATCATGTACCTGTTCTTGCAGAACTTCCGTGCGACGATCATCCCAACGATTGCGGTTCCGGTGGTATTGCTGGGTACGTTTGCGATCCTTTACGCGACAGGCTTTAGTGTTAACACCTTAACCATGTTTGCGATGGTTCTGGCAATCGGCTTGCTGGTAGATGATGCGATCGTTGTGGTAGAGAACGTGGAACGTGTAATGCACGAAGACGGTCTCGATCCAAAAGAAGCAACGAAGAAGTCAATGGGGCAGATCACTGGCGCACTAGTGGGTGTTGGTTTGACGCTGTCTGCGGTATTCGTACCGATGGCGTTCATGTCTGGCTCAACTGGTGTTATCTACCGTCAGTTCTCTATCACCATCGTAGCGGCGATGACGCTATCGGTATTGGTGGCGATCATTCTTACTCCGGCACTTTGTGCGAGTTTACTGAAGAAAGGCGATGCAGAATTTTCGGATAAGAAAGGCTTCTTTGGCTGGTTCAACCGTAAGTTTGATGCAGCAACAGCGGGTTACGAAGCGGGCGTAGCGAAAATGCTAAAACGCACCGGTCGTATGCTGTTGGTATTCGCGGCAATGAGTGCCGGCGCAGGTTGGTTGTTCATGAACCTTCCGACATCGTTCCTACCGGATGAAGACCAAGGTACCGTGTTCTCAATGGCAATTTTGCCACCGAACTCGACTCAAGAGCAGACTGAAAAAACACTAGAAAAAGTCCGTAACTACTTCCTTGAAGAAGAGAAAGGCAATGTTAAATCTGTCTTCTCGGTAGCGGGCTTCAGCTTCGCAGGTCAAGGTCAGAACATGGGTATGGCGTTTATCGGTCTGAAAGATTGGTCAGAACGTGAAGCACCGGGTTCGGATGCGGCTTCGCTGACAGGTCGTGCGATGGGTTACTTCTCAACGATTAAAGAAGCAATGGTGTTTGCGTTTGCACCACCGGCGATTCAAGAGTTGGGTAACGCGACCGGTTTCGACTTCTACCTACAAGACTCAACCGGTAACGGTCACGAAGCGCTTGTGGCAGCTCAATACCAAATCCTAGGTATGGCAGCACAAAACCCGAAACTGGTGGGTGTGCGTCCAAACGGTCAGGCAGATGCGCCGATGTACCAAGTTCATATCGACCACGTGAAACTGCGTGCGCTTGATGTGAGCATTAATGATGTAAACCAAATCCTCGCTTCGGCATGGGGTGGTGCGTACATTAACGATTACATCGACCGCGGACGCGTGAAGAAGGTAATGGTACAGAGTGACGCAGAACACCGCATGCAGCCGAAAGATTTCGACTCATGGTACGTGCGTAACTCACAAGGCGAAATGGTACCGTTCTCGGCATTTGCAACGGGTGAATGGACTTACGGTTCTCCGCTATTACAACGCTTTAACGGTCTACCTGCGATGAACATCCAAGGTGGCGCGGCTCCGGGCGTAAGTACTGGTGAAGCGATGGCAGAAATCGAAGCCATGGTAGAAAAACTGCCTCCTGGCTTTACGGTGAACTGGAACGGTATCTCTTACGAGGAACGTTTGTCTGGTAACCAAGCACCAATGCTTTACGCGCTGTCGATTCTGGTTGTCTTCCTTGTACTAGCAGCGCTTTATGAGAGTTGGTCAGTACCATTTGCGGTTGTGCTTGTTGTACCTCTAGGTGTTCTAGGTGCGGTACTTGCGGTCATGACTCGCGGTATGGATAACGACGTATTCTTCCAAGTAAGCTTGTTGACCACTGTTGGTCTGGCAACCAAGAACGCGATCCTTATTGTGGAATTTGCGAAGGAATACTACGAGAAAGGCGCGGGCTTGATTGAAGCAACGCTGCATGCGGTACGTGTTCGTCTTCGTCCGATCATCATGACCTCGCTTGCGTTTGGTCTTGGCGTAGTACCGCTAGCGATCAGTGCGGGTGTAGGCTCTGCGGGTCAAAACGCGGTAGGTACAGGTGTACTTGGCGGTATGGTAAGTGCGACCTTGCTTGGTATCTTCTTCGTGCCTGTGTTCTTCGTTGTGGTTGAGCGTTTGTTCGACCGCCGCGCAAGAAAAGAGGCTCAAAAAGAGCAAGTGGAATCTACTTCACAACCAACGGCAAGCCAAGAGTAGGACTTAGCGCTAAAGACTAAGTTATACTATTGCTAATAAGTACAAGAAAAGGGCGCTTCGGCGTCCTTTATTTTTGGATTTAATTGGATAGTTTGGGTTTTAAGTTTAATTTTTACGTCATTCTGAACAGCGAGGAACGAGTGTGATTCAGAATCTGCTCACCGAGAGCCTTAGCTTGACGTGAAATATTGAGTGAGAGCGTGTGGCAATTAGATTCCTGATCTCGCTTAGGCTCGTCGGAATGACGGGGTGTTGCTCTCTCGGTTATGTTTCTCGTCATTCTGAACAGCGAGGGACGAGTGTGATTCAGAATCTGCTCACCGAGTGCTGTGGCTTGATGAGAAATATTGAGCCAAGAGCGTGCGGCAATTAGATTCCTGATCTCGCCTAGGCTCGTCGGAATGACGGGATGTTACTCTCTCGGTTATGTTTCTCGTCATTCTGAATAGCGAGGGACGAGCGTGATTCATAATCTGCTCACCGAGTATTGTGGCTTGATGAGAAATATTGAGTGGGAGCGTGCGGCAGTTAGATTCCTGATCTCGCTTAGGCTCGTCGGAATGACGGGGTGTTGCTCTCTCGGTTATGTTTCTCGTCATTCTGAACAGCGAGGGACGAGCGTGATTCAGAATCTGCTCACCGAGTGCTGTTGCTTTACGTGAAATATTGAGTGGGAGCGTGCGGCAATTAGATTCTTGATCTCGCGTAGGCTCGTCGGAATGACGGGGTGTTGCTCTCTGGGTTATGTTTCTCGTCATTCTGAACAGCGAGGGACGAGCATGATTCAGAATCTGCTCACCGAGTGCTGTGACTTGATGTGAAATATTGAGTGAGAGCGTGTGGCAATTAGATTCTTGATCTCGCGTAGGCTCGTCGGAATGACGGGGTGTTGCTCTCTCGGTTATGTTTCTCGTCATTCCCGAAAGCGACGAAGGAGCGCAGTCGGGAATCTCTTGCAAACACCAGACTATCCAATTGAAAACAAAGCCGAAAGTAAAACAGGCAATATGAAAGATCAGAAGATTTCTCCGATATCCGTGTTGGATCAAAGCCCAATGTTTGTGTGTGGTGTGATGCACCGAACATTCCGTAATCGTGCACAAGCAGAGCTATCGCGTCAGAACTTGATGACGTTGGAAATGGCGAGTGCCTTGGCCGCGTTGGAAGAGTTTCAACCGATGAGTCAGCAAGAATTGGCGGATGCGGTACTAACGGAGCGAAGTGTCGCAAAACGCATGGTGGACAACTTAGAAAAGCGTGGCTTTGTACAAGTCTCTAAGAGCGAAACCAATCAGAGATTAAAGATTCTAACACTCACAAAAGAAGGGGTAGAGGCGGTACGCAAAGTGCACCGCATCATGACTAACCTCAAGCAAGATTTCTTCTCTTGCCTGACGGAAGAAGAATCCGATGAATTCTTCCGTTTGGTGCGTAAAATGACCTTAGCCAATCACGCTTAATTCAGCATTTCAAACGATGGCGGGCCAATTAGCTTTCTGTGAGAAAACGGTTCGCCACTTCAGCTTCTTGTTTCTTCATCAATTGATGCGCAGTCAGCATGTGTTGTTCCATCACTTGCTTGGCTTTTGATGCGTCACTTTTACGCAATGCTTCAACCAGTGCACGTTGGCTTTGCACACCCGTTTGCCACAGCTTGTGGTTGCCCGGTTCATACAGTTTGCGATAAATCGTTAGCTCGGTAAGCATTTGCGCAGTAAAGCGAACCACAAACTTCAGCAGCTCGTTGCCAGAATAGCTCGCTAAGAGGCTGTGAAACTCAATCGATGCAATGTGGTGTTCGCGCTCTTGATACACATCTTCCGGTGGCGTCTGGTACTTATCGATCTGCTGATCGAGACGAGCAAGTTGCTCATCGGTCAATGTGCCCGCCAATGATGCTGCGATCTCTGGTTCCAGAGATAAGCGGATCTGGTACAGATCAGAAATTGAAACGTCTTTGAAGAACAGGTAGTTACTCAGTAGTGCCTGAGCTTTGTTCTCACTCATTTCGCTAACAAACACACCGCCTTTTGGCCCAGTCTTGGTCGAGAGAATACCTTGAGCCTCTAAGATACGCATGCTTTCACGTACTGTGCTTTTTGACGCATCAAAAGTTTCCATCACGTCGGTTTCGCTTGGGAGACGATCGCCGGGTTGTAAAGCTTGATCGACAATCCATGCTTTGATCGATTCGGCTAATTGTTGAGTTCTACGTCCTTTTGCGCTGCTTGCCACATTATCCTCGCTGGTTTTTCTCGCGGTATCTAGGGTCTGTTTATCTTTCGTGGTTAAATTTTGTTCGAGATAAAATCGTTTTAGGCGAGGCAAGGAGTGTGCCGCCTAGTCACTCTAAGCAAATACTCCTTAACAAAGCATAAAACGATTTTGCGGGGGCGCCTAGCCCGAACCCTTTGGGCAGCGTTTGTTGACCATTTCTACTTCGTTATCGACTTCTCATGTAGGCTAACTACACATCAAAGTCTCTGCCTTGTGTAAACACCCAACAATTCGCTGCAAAAATCAGCACGAAAGGTTAACAGACCCTATTGAATTCTGAAGGAAATTCAAAGGATGTCACCTGTTTTCTACGTTTCTTTTTTTGGAAAAAGTACGGGTTGTTGATTATGAAACCATCCGATTATCGATCGAATCACTCTCACAAAAAAGTCTATTTATCATGATAAATGTCTTTCATTTGATATTTATCATGATAAATTAAAAATGAACATGGTTAGAAAAAGAGCGATTCAAGATGGAAAAATTTGTAGAAACTGCCAGCCTAGCGTGGGAGTGGTTGGAAGATATTGCTCAATGCAGCCAAACCCAAGACCCAGATAGCGAAGGTGTTACTCGCTTATGTGCCAGTGAAGAGCACGCAAAAGCGAATGAAAAACTACGTGAGTGGATGCTGCTGTCTGGTATGGAAGTGCGCATGGACAATGCTGCAAATCTTATTGGTCGCTATCACAGCCCAAATCCAAATGCCCAGACGCTGATTTTTGGCTCTCACCAAGACACGGTGCCAAATGGTGGTAAATACGATGGCATTTTGGGTGTGATTCTACCAGTTGCGTTGATTCACTATTTTCATCAACAGAAATTCGAATTCCCATTCAATATTGATGTGATTGCCTTTAGCGATGAAGAGGGCACTCGATTCCAATCGACACTGCTTGGCTCAAAAGCGATATCTGGGACGTTTGACCCAAGTGTGCTGGATGCGCGAGATGCCCACGGCGTGACCATGCGTGAAGCGTTAACGTCGTTTGGTTGCCATCCAGATCAGATCGGAAAAGATGCTTACAGCAAAGAAAAGGTGTTGGGCTTTGTGGAACTGCATATTGAGCAAGGACCACAGCTTGAACAAGCGAACTTGCCAGTCGGTGTGGTTACTGCCATCACTGGGATTGAGCGTCATACTTTGTCGATTGTTGGCAAAGCCGGACACGCAGGCACAGTGCCAATGGACATGCGTCAAGATGCGCTAGTTGGGGCAGCTCAGGTCATTCATATGTTTGACCAACTGTGCAAACGTGAAGACGACCTAGTGGGCGTCGTAGGTAAAATCGCCAACTTCCCAAATGGTGTGAATGTGATTCCTCAGCAGACGGACATCACTATCGAACTGCGCTCTCCAAATGATGCCTCTCGCATTGCCGCACGAAAAGAAATGCTGGAGAACATTCAAACCTTGATGGCGCAGTACAACCTCGCGTATCACCACGAACAAACTTATGAGCAAGCTGCTGTCACCTGTTCTGATTCACTTTCTTCGGCACTTACTCAAGCGATCGCACTATCCAATATTGACACCAAACATCTATTCAGTGGCGCGGGTCATGATGGTCTGGCTGTGTGTGAGCTGACGGATATTGCGATGTTGTTTATGCGTTGTACGGGCGGGGTTAGCCATCATCCTGATGAAGCGATTTTACAACAAGACCTAGTAGCAGCAGTCGAGGTTCTGAACCATTTCTGCATGCTGATGAAACACCAATAAAAGCGAAATAACACAAGAGAGGGTGGGGGTTCATCCTCTTTTTTACTTTCAAAACCAAGACTTGGTTTTAGCTTGTGAACGTGAAGGCTCATACCAATGGGTTTTCATTCCTATACTAAGGAGAGATTTTGTTATGGATATGACAAAAAAGATGGAGACAACAGAGAAGAAGGCTTGGTACAAGAGTATGCCGGACCCAATGGTCCTGATCTTTATGATTTTGGTGGCAACGTATCTACTGACTTTTGTTGTGCCTGCCGGGGAGTTCTCACGTGTTGTGGTGGACGGTCGTACTACCGTTGTCCCAAACTCATTTGCTTATCTGAGTGATGTGCCTGCGGTGCATTTCTTTGACATTTTTGTCGCGATTCCGAAAGGTTTGATCAGCGCGGCACCTTACTTGTTCATCGTATTCATTGCTGGTGGTTTGTTCCACATCTTGCAACGCACTGGTGCGCTTGAGAACGCGATTGGTGTGGCGGTAAACAAAGCTGGCGTGAAGAACCGTAATCTTATCATCACAATCGGCACCTTTATCTACGGTTTCTTTGGCGTGGCGGTAGGCTTTGAGAACAACATCGCACTCGTTCCGGTTGCGGTTCTGATTTCTGTTGCGGTTGGTTACTCCAGCCTTGTCGGTACGGTAATGGCAGTGGGCGGTATCGGTGTAGGCTTTGCACTGTCACCAATCAACCCTTATACCGTAGGTGTGGCTCAAGGTATTGCTGAACTGCCTACTTTCTCGGGCGCTTGGTTGCGTGCAGCGATGGTAATTTCCTCTCTTGCATTGCTGTCTTACTACATCTGTACTCGTGTGGCGAAGATGGAGTTTAAAGAGCCAGATTCAGCAGAAGGCTTAAGCAAAGATTTATCGGAATACCACCTAGAGAAGAAAGACAAACTGACGCTAGGCGTATTCCTAGCTGGTCTTGGTGTGATGCTTTACGGCGTATTTGCTAACGGTTGGTACATCAACGAGATCGCAGGTCTGTTCTTATTAATGGCAATTGTGATCGGTGCGGTGAACGGTTTAAGTGCGAATGGCATCGTGAAGCAAATGATGGAAGGTGCATCGGGCGTAACCGCAGGCGCCTTGGTGATTGGTGTTGCGGCGTCGATTCAAATCATTCTCGACCAAGCGCAAATCATCGATACCATCGTTAACGCGCTAAGCTCACTTATCCAAGACATGCCGATTGCTATCTCTGCGATTGTCGCAAGTGTGGTGCAAGGTGTGATCAACCTATTTGTGCCATCGGGTTCTGGTCAAGCGATGGTGACCATGCCGATCCTAATTCCTGTTGCAGATCTTACTGGCATGAGCCGTCAGCTTATGATCACTGCATTCCAAGTTGGTGATGGTCTTACCAACCTTATTGTACCGACTTCTGGTGGTACGCTAGCCATGTTGGCGCTGGGTCGCGTCTCTTACGAGCAGTGGTTAAAGGCAATTATGCCATTCATGGTATTTGTTTACGCCTTGTGTTGGTTGGCGCTGTTTATTGGACAAATGGTCGGCTACTAACGTCTTTTTATATCGAGAATCTATGACGATTTCACTTATTCATGTTAATCCTGAAACGGGATTATCGGCTTCCATCACAGCCACTGGCGGTGTTGCCGTTGGTGGTTATGTGAACCACAGTTGGCGTGGAGTTGGCGCCTGTGCAACTCAAGGTTTGTTTACCAATCCTTGGTATGCAGACAATGCCAAGCGATGGTTATCTCAAGGACTGTCTTGTCATGAGGTGATTGACCGTTTGAAAGAAGGTGATGCGGAATTCGCCAAGCGCCAATGTATGGTAATGGACAAACATGGCCATACCGCGTTTATAAACGGCGAAGAGAACATCGCGTACGTAGGATCTCTAGCACTTCAAGATTTGGCGGTTGCCGGAAATATGCTTGAAAGTGATGCGGTTATTGAGGCGTTTGCAGATTCGTTCCTAGCTCAGACTGTGATCAATGCCGAGCAAGTGAGAGCTGGGGGCAAACCGCAATATCGTGATAGCTATGAGGCAACGCTAGCGGAAGTGCTTATTTCTGCACTAGAAGCCGCATTGGAAGCGGGAGGGGATAAGCGCGGTACCTATTCTGCCTCTCTTCGTATAGAAAGTTATACTCATGCGCCGATCGATATTCGTGTCGATTGGTCTGATGACAGCTTGATGGAAGACATAAGGAAGGTACTGAGCCGAGTTCGAGCGCCGAGCTTTCAAGAGTTTCTTAATGGCGTGCCGAGTCAGTAAGAGGATTCATGTCGCGCAAAATAAAAAGCCGAACAGTGACTGCTGTTCGGCTTTTTTGTATTGGTTAAAACATAATTTTGTTTTCAACTTTAACGATGCCATTGAGTGAAACAGAAATGACATCGTTATCTTTCACTTCAACTGTGTGAGTTGGTAAGTCGATGTAAATTAAATCGCCCGGTTTGAGTGTGAAATACTGACTGAGTTCACTCACGATTTCTGCTGGAGAATAGGTCATTTCAGCAAAGGCGTCATTGTTAATGGCTTTACCGTTGATTTGCGAAGAAACATGAATCTGGGTGAAATCGAGTCCGCGAACGATCTCATTCGCAATTGGGGCAAAACCGTCTGCGCTTTTTGCTCTTAGCGAATGGGCATCATGCTGCAGCCAGTTTGTTTCCGTAAGATCGCCCCCAACGGTGAGTCCAAATATAGCGGCTGACGCTTGCTTGGTATCGATGTTCTTACTTTGCTTTCCTATCACGACCACGAGGGAGCTTGAATACTCGATGTTATCGGCATCAGATGGCACTTGGATTGGAGCGCCGGTAGAAATTAACGCTGAAGGCAGTTTAAAGAAAAACTGATAATCACTTTTCTTCGCCTTATCTGCTTGTTTTTTCGCTTGAACGATGAACACTTTTTCTGGCTTAGTCGGAAGCAGCAGACTGACATCATCAACGGAAACTTGACGAGGTGAGAGTGATGAATCGGAGAAAATATCCCCCTTAAGAGGATAGATTGAGTCTTCTACTAACTTGCCGTAACTGATTTTCCCGAGGTGCTGATAGCGAACATAAGTCGTTGAAGCTGCATTTGCCGTTAGGCTGACCACACTTAAACACACGCCCAAACATAATGCGATGAGTTTCATTATAGAAATCCTTATTTTTTAGCGCATTATATCGGTTAATTGCTGGGAAGCGTATGCCGATCTCTCCTACTTGGGGTGATGTCCCGATTAAATTAGGTTGTAACTCTTAAGAATGACGATACCCAATGTACAGGTAATTGTTGAGAGTACGGTCGTTAAAGCGATGATGTTTGCCGCTAAGACAGAATTACCTCCCATAGAGCGTGCCATGACATAACTTGCCGCCGCAACGGGAGAAGCGTTCATAAAGAACAAAATACCAAGCTCAATCCCTCGAAAGCCAACTAAATATGCACCTGTGGTAATCACGATAGGGGCGACGACCAGTTTGTAGCTGCTGGCAAACCAAGACGGCCCTTTCTCTTTCTTCATCAAACTTAAATCGAGTGAGCCACCAGTACACAAGAGGGCGAGGGGAAGCGTCATCTTCGATAGGTAGTTACCAGCATCAATCGCTACATCTGGAACAGGAATCGACAGAAGGTAGAACATCATGCCAGAGACGATCGCGATGATCAGCGGGTTGCGCGTTAAGGTTCTCACCATCATTTTGGCGGCTTGAGATCCAGACGTTGCGCCTTTTGGAGACAAACAAATTACCGCTTGTACGTTATAGATAAAGGTGGTTACCGCAACATAAAGTGCAGCCAGCGCCACGCCTTGTGAACCGTAAGCATTCGCCACATACGCAATGCCGATGATGCCCGTATTGGCGCGAAAGCCACCTTGGATTAAAACGCCTTGATCGGGTGACGATTTGAAGAACAGCTTGACGGAAACATAGGTGAAAATGAAAAACGCGATGCTGGCAACAATACCGTAATTGACGAAGCCGCTAGCCGCGGAGAAATCGTGCTCGGAGACGACGATACTTAGGAACAACATCGCAGGCAGCGTGACCTGAAACACCAGTTTAGAGCCGATTTCGATAAAGTTGTCGTTGATAAGTCCTATGCGTTTGAAGACAACGCCCAAAACCAGCATTAAGCAGATGGGACCAGTGATCGATAACGAGAATTGCAACTGATGTAAAACAGCATCCATGAGTGTATCCGCAGCAAAAGAAAAGAGTTTTATAATTGTCATACAATTAAACCACAACTCAATCTTGGGAGACAGTAGGGTGGTGAAATTTTCTTCAGTTATTGTGGGGTTACTGGTGAAAGGAGAGGGAAACCAGTCTGGCTTGTATCACCAGACTGGAAGCAAACTCTAAAGCAGAATTACTTTTGGGTATTTGCAAGGAGGTAATCAGGACCAGCTGTTTCTGCCGTTACTACAGACAGCTTGCTCGTATCCGCACCAACGCCTTGGTATTGCGTAAAGCCTTTTGCTTGCTCGCTCTTCGGCAGTTCTACTGAGTAAGAAGCGATTTGCTCTGCGTTAGTCACCGTGCCGACGTACACTTCGTTGTTGTAGGTAGGATTGACCAGCGGTAACTCTTCTGTCGCACGTACACTGACGAATTGCTTTTGCTGATGGTTATCAACCACGTTGCTATCGAAGTGAACATCTACGCCAGCGAAAATGTTTTTCACTTCACTGTTGTTGAACAGGCTCACACGGTGCGTTTGGTTGCCGTAGACAATGCCCCATTCCGTATCTACAAGGGTGTTGTTACGAATGGTGATGTTCTTTGGTGTCCATTGCTTGTTGAGCTCTTTGCCTTTCACTGCTTGGTCGAGCTTCTCGCCGTTTGCCACATCAATGATGCCCGTATTGATTACGATGCCGCCACGTAGATCCGCATTGCCTTCAATTTTGCCATCACGGCCACGCGTGCCAGTGATGTAGTTGTTCTCGATCACGTGGTCTTCATCGTAAATACGCATACCGCCAGTAAGCAGTTTTTCGTTACCTAGAATCACGTTGTCTTTCACTACGTTCGCTTTACCGTGACGAAGAGAAATCAGAGACGCACTTTCAAAGATAGTATTGCCAGAGATTTCATTGCCACCTGACTTAATCGAAATCAGCTCGCGTTCACCATCCATATCAATCAGTAGGTTATTGGTGAACTTAGAGTTTGATGCCCACTGAGAAGATTTTGAATCACCAATTCGAATCGCTTCCCAGCTGTTGCCGTTGTAACGAATCGCATCTTTGATGTCGAATTCATTGAACTGATTTGGCTTTTGGTCCAAGAAAATGTTGTTAGCAATAAGGTGGTTATCTGGTGTGTCGTCTTTTTGTACGCCAATTAACGTGCCGCGCTTTTGCTTACCTTCAAAACGGTTATTGATCACTTTGCCATCTTTACCCCAAAGTGAAACCCACAAGTATTTCGGGTATTCAGAGCGACGTTCATCCGGTTGGTATTCGTAAGCGTGGTTGAAGTAGTAGAACGTAGAGTTTTGTAAAGTGTTGTTGTTACCCATCATACGCACACCACCGAAACGTTCAGCAGGACCGCCTTTGGTAAACACCAAACCGTCGACAGTGATGTTGTTACCTTCAAGACGAAGCTGAGCCAAACCCGTTAGCCAAACGCTGCCAGGTTGCTCCGCCTTGATGGTAATGTCGTTGGCTTTTACCGTGACGATATCAAGATCCGCGTATTTACCCGCAGGAATCGTAATTGTTGTACCGTCTGCGGCATTCTCCATTTGTTGTTTCAATGCTTGCACGGTGTCTGCGGATTGCGCTTGAAGTGCGCTGCCATCCACTGTGTTTAAGCGATCCGTAGCAAGCAAGTAATCGCGAGTGATGTCATTCACTGCGGTTTCAACAACAGCGGGAGCCGCGGCTTCCGTGGTTTGAGAAGGTGAAGTGTTACAACCTACTAGGGTTAGGGCAGAAATGGACGCGGCAACCACGCCAGCAAGCATTGTTTTTTTCATAGTCATGATCTTTTTTAAGTAGAAAGCGGTCAGAAGACGACCGCTTAATTAGAGAAGGGAGGAATCTAGCTTTCTGTAACCGTTTCTGAAGCTTGCTCTACTTTGTCGTCAACCGCTTTTACAAGCAGTAGACCAACAGCAAGAACAATCACACCACAGAAGACGAAGATTAGGCGTCCCCACATTGGGTTAGGCAGAACAAACATGGTCATCACGCCAACACCTGCAACCGCAATCAGTGAGCCAAGCATGCGGCGTTGTTTGTTATCCAGTTTCTTCTGTTCTGTAGACTCAGATACAAGTGGTGTCGCTAGGTTTTCGAAGAATTTGTCTACGTTCTTTTGACGCTCTTCTGAAAGCGGCTTGTAGAACAATGTCGACATCATGAAGAAGCCAGCGGTGAAGACTAGGTGAGCGATCAGACCGATAGCAACTTTCAAGTCAGACCATTCGCGACCTGTTAACGGCTCTAGGTTAAACCAGTTTTGAACCATGTCTGCTGTGATGACGAAGCCAACAAAGTAAGAGACGATACCACCCATGACTAGCGTGCCCCAGCCAGCCCAGTCTGGCGTTTTCTTAATAAAGAAGCCGCAGAACGCAGGGATGGTCATTGGGAAGCCGATTAACGCGCCCACATACATCATGGTGTCGAACAGGCTTAGCCCCTTCAGTGAGTTGATGAACAGAGCAACCAAGATGATGGCAACACCAAAGAACGTCGAGGTCAGCTTAGATACCACCACAAGCTCTTTTTCTGTTGCTTGAGGGCGAAGGATTGGCTCGTAGAAGTTCTTAACGAAGATGCCTGAGTTGCGGTTTAGACCAGAGTCCATAGAAGACATGGTCGCTGCGAACATGGCGGCAATCAGTAGACCCACCATACCTGCTGGCATGTACTCTTGTACGAAGTAAAGGTACGCGAAGTCACCAGCTTTAGAACCTGCATCTGGGTATTGTGCTGCTAGGTCAATACCTTGACCTGCAATGAACCAAGAAGGCATGAACCAAATTAGTGGACCCATTGTCATTAATAAACAAGCCAATAGAGCTGCTTTTTTCGCGTTCTTAGAGTCTTTTGCTGCAAGGTAGCGGTAAGAGTTCAGCATGTTGTTGGTGATACTGAACTGCTTAAAGAAGATAAAGAATGCCCAAATACCGAAGATGCTTAGGTAATTCAGGTTGTTACCTGAAACAAATGATGCGCCTTCTTCTACAGGGAAATTATTGATGATCTCTGTAACGCCACCGCCTTGAACGATCGCCACAACCGCACAGGTTACCGTTACTGCCATAATGATGACCATCTGCATGAAGTCAGAAGCGATAACCGCCCAAGAGCCGCCCGTTACCGACATTACAAGTACAACAAGACCTGTCACTATGATTGTGGTGGTCATATCGAAGCCGAATATGCCCGATGCGATGATTGCCAGACCATTCAACCAGATACCTGCTGAGATTACGCTGTTTGGCATGCCAGACCAAGTAAACACTTGCTCGTTGAACTTGCCGAAACGCATACGAATTGCCTCTATAACCGTCACGACGCGTAGCTGACGGAACTTAGGCGCAAAGTAGAGGTAGTTCATTAGGTAACCGAATGCGTTAGCTAAGAAGATGACGGCCACCGCAAAGCCATCAGCATAGGCTTTACCAGCTGCGCCAGTAAACGTCCATGCACTGAACTGCGTCATAAATGCGGTTGCACCTACCATCCACCAAAGCATGCTGCCGCCGCCTCGGAAGTAGTCACTGGTGGTACTGGTAAACGTTCTGAACATCCAACCTATTGCAATTAAGAATAGAAAGTAGATGCCTACAATAAGGGTATTGAGTTCCATCTTTAGACCTTTTGATAGTTATTTAATGTCTTGAGGTAATACTAACTATCAGTCTGTTTATTTGTAGTACAATAACTCAAAAGCGTGACGAATGATCCGGAATGGGTTATTTCAATAATCATACAAGTGATCGTGATCGAATATTGACATTGCACTCAAAAAGGGAAAGGAAAACCACTACAACATCACATTAATCTATCAATAAATTGGATGTGTACGAGGTACGTTCAGTGGGATTTCTAGGTTTAGATATCAAAGGGTATAACGGTGTAAGAAGGTAGGAAGTATCATTAGATTTGTATGACTATTTAAGATAAAAAAACGCCCACGACATGCCTGTAATGCGTGGGCGAAAAACGGTATTGATACCGTCTGAGCCAATGGCTCTGTTGGATTGCAATAGAACAGTGAAACGCGGTTCTGGATGTAGCTGAAAGATACTCGAGGGGTATACCTTTCATCGCTGCTAAGCACGTTACGCTGTAAGATCTTCGACAATCATTGCAAAGTTCAACAAAGCTAAGCTCTTTAAAGTGTTGTTATGATATGGGAGCAACTATACCAATCGACACAAGTCATTATCCCTGTCGTCTAGATTTCGACGTTATATTTATGCCGATTGGTATTAACGATCTCCGCTTAACTTTCTCCACTTAATTAATGATTACTGACGAATAAAGCGTTTTCATTGGCTTATTGTCCGTCAATAGCAAGCCTAAACTGGTCGCTGGTCGCTGGTCGCGATGGGGCGTGGCGACAAAAAGAACAATCTCTACACCCACTTAAGTCCGATGAGGACGACAACGGTAGGGAGCAACAACAAGCTGCTCAGGACCATTAAAACTTGAGCAAAAGTGAGTAGGGATGACAAAACAGTATTCTTCAATGTTGAAATTTTCACCGGGTGAATCCATCCTGCTCGCTTTGCTTTGCCTCTATTGGCTATTTCTGCTGCTTGCTCACCTTTCTATCTACTTATGTCTCAGCCTTACATAAGTGATCTTCGCTTCTGTTGCGTCGAGCCCTATTCATTTCATCTCTAAAAACCAAGGATGCTTAACCTGTAATTTGACTCTATGTAGGAAAGATCATGGCGAAAAGCACACGTCAACAGTAACTTTATGTTCTGTGTCTCAAAATCTCCAAATGATTATATTGTATGACAAATAAAGGTAAACTAAGTTGGTGTAAAAATATGCGGTAGAGCACACTTTTGCCCTAAATATTAAGACAATTAAAAACAGTGAAACAGCCTTAATATATTTAATATCAATAGCTTATTTAATTAAGTGGAAGTTGTAATAGAGCTTTGCAATGTGGATAAATCATACAATTAGATCTAATTCACAGATCGCTCAACATCGGTTGGGTACTATATTTGTAGTATTTTAACTCAAGATAAAAGGCCGATAATAATGAAACCCCTACGACCTCTACATCTAGCAACCTGCCTCAGCACCATTCTTTTCAGTGCTAACACTCTTGCTGCAGACTTTGTGTTTCTTGATGAAGCAACGCTTGAACAAAACCGCGCTGTTTTACAGTCAGATAAAGCGAGCGATTCAATGAAAGACGCGTACGATCGTCTGATTGAAGAAGCAGAACTGGCAATGAAAGATGGCCCGTTCACGGTTACCGCGAAAGGCATGACTCCACCAAGCGGTAGCAAAAACGATTACATGAGTATCAGCCCTTACTGGTGGCCAGATGAATCCAAAGAAGATGGTCTTCCTTGGGTCCGCCATGATGGCAAAACTAACCCTGCTTCGAAAACGGCGGAAACAGATTCTAAACGCATAGGTCATTTCACGCGCTCTGTCCGTGCACTTGCGTTGGCTTATTACTTCAGTCAAGACGAGAAATACGCAAACCAAGGTATTGAGTATGTTCGCACTTGGTTTATGAATGACGAAACCAAGATGAACCCGAACGTGAATTACGGGCAGGGAGTTCCTGGACGAGCAGAAGGACGTCGTGGCGGCATCATTGATACACGTACGCTGGCAGATCGCATGCTGGATTCCATTGCCATCCTATCGCTTTCTCCAGCTTGGACGGATAAAGACGAACAGCAAATCACACAATGGTACGGCGAGTACTTAGATTGGTTGATTGTTGATGACTTATCAGGTGGTCCGAAAGGCGAAGCGGCAGCGGCGAACAACCACGGCACTTGGTATGACTTCCAAGTCGCGAGTATTGCTTACTTCTTAGGTAATGAGCCTCTAGCAAAACAGATGGTTCAAAAGGGCAAGATGCGTGTAGACACTCAGTTTGAAAAAGACGGTTCTCAACCTCATGAAATCGAACGCACTCGTGCTTACCACTACCACTACTTCAGCTTAGATCCATTGGTCGGCATCGCTCAAATCGGTGACAAAGTGGGCATCGACCTCTGGCACTACCAAAACAAGAAAGGTGGCTCGTTAGCACAAGGCATTCAGCTAATGGCGACTTATCAAGATCCAGCGTCTGACTGGCCATACACCGCAAAAGACAATCCACGCCGAGTAGAACGCATGACACCAATTTACCTAAAAGCAGGTGTGGCGATGGAGAAACCTGAATGGGTGAAACTGGCAACAGAAACCGACTTTAGCCAATTCACAGTGAAGAAGAATTTGGCAGAAGTTTGGGCTCAGCGCGATATCGAATTGCTTTACCCAAAACAATAAAACCCTAGAAGGGCGGCGTGTAATGCGTCGCCACTTTGAAAAACTATTTATCTACAGTGGAACACTACTATGACATCTAAAAAACAAATTGCTTTAGCGATCGCGACCACCCTTTTTGCAGGCAGTATTTCAGCCGCATCACTAGACTTCCGTGAAGAATACAAACACGATTCAGAACAATGGGCAGGTCGTATTAAGATCAGTGGTAGCACTGGCAATCATTACTACGGCGTTGAAATGAAGCACACAGGCAACCTAAGTGAACTTCAGCGCGGTGACAGTGAGTTTGAATATGGTTACCACTTCAAATTGGATGACCACTGGCGTATTACTACTTCGATGCCAATTACGTTTGGTGATGAAGCCGTAACATACAAACCTCAGGTTCGCGTTCAATACAAATTCGATTCTGGTATCACAACGAAGCTTCGCTACCGTCACGAATTCCGCAACTACGCATCGGGTAAAACTTCAACGGGCTTAGATGGTCAGCAACATGATTCACTAAACGCAGGCAAGATCACAGGTAATATCGATTACAACTGGAACGCATGGCAATTTGGCTTTGAAGCGAACTACAAAGAAGATTTCTTCAGTAATGAGTGGAAGCTTGGCAACCGTGACGGTAAATACGAGTGGGATTACAACCTAAAAGTGGGTTACAAAGAGAAAGGTTGGGATTGGCGTCCATACGTTGAGTTCGGCAACGTTCAGTGTAACAGCTCTTGTGATGACAGCTCATCGCGCCAGCTACGTAGCCGTGTTGGTGTCACGTACAGCTTCTAATCCAAGCGAATACAAATTTAGAGTCTTTCCAATAGCCCGCCCCGAAGCGGGCTATTTTTTTATGGCTTTCGCATGATTACAGTACAAGAGCATATCAACATGAACCTAAAAACGTCTGCATGATCTATGTTTAATCCACTTAGATTGGTAACTTGTCGGATTAACTGGCGAATAAAGACGTATTGAAAAGTGGGAACTTCGCCATTGAGCATTTTGAGTGACACGTTCGAAAGAGACGCAACCAAGTACGCCGCCACCAAAAGGAAGCTGGCGCTAGATACGTCAGATTTTTTCATATTCGAATGTATAGTGAGCTAGAGACTCAATCGATAAAGGGTACCGATGGTAGTTTTTCCTTGAGGTGTAATTCGAGTTTTTTGTGCCAACAACAACTCTGCTGTCGCGACCGCGTCCGCTAACGCATTATGTCCGTTGTACTCAGGCAAGCCATAACGAGCGCGAGTGCCTGACAGGGTGACATCAATTTCGTCACGAGGATTGATCGCTTTTTGTAAGTGCTTTTCAATGCACATAGTGTCGAGCCAAACCAAGGGCGGCTCGCAGAGTTTAAACACGCGCTGAAGATACTGATTGATGAACTGAGTTTCGACGACACAAGCGTGAGCGACTAAAATCTTGCCTTTGGCTGCGCAGAAGAATGCACGCATTGCATCATGGATAGAAACGCCTTCAGACAGCATTTGCGGCGTAATATGGTTGATCACGGCAGTTTCTGGCTTGATTTGCGAATCGCTATTAATGTACATGTGCTGACTGGTGGCAAGATCTACTTTGCCATGAACAATGTCGACCCAGCCGATTGATAAAATCAAATCTTCTTCGCTGTCTAATCCTGTCGTTTCCAAATCCAATACAATATAGCTGGCATCCTGAGCGAATTGCGTGGCGTCCAAATATGGCGTTTGAACCAACGCTTTGATGTGCTCTGGCATCGTTGTTTGCTTCGCGTATTGCTCACGCTTTCGATTCAGGCGTGAGCAAGGATGAAAGTGGTCTAAGATCCGCTTCATTAACGGCTCCCAAAGCGCACTTTCGCGGCTTCTTGCAAATCCGCAATAATACGGAAGGCGTCTTTCAGGTGTTGGCGTTCAAAGCTACCGAACGTGTTTGGGTCGATGTGGTTATTTGGTTCTTCACCGCGTTTAAGCGCCTCTAACTGATGACCAAAACGGAACGATAAGATGAACTGGTACGCGTTCAGGATGTTCTTGTACGCATCTTCACTCAATACACCCGCTTCATTGGCGGCTTTGAAACGCTCGTCGGTCGCGGTTAAATCACACTCAACTGCTAAACCGTAAATGCGCGCCAAATCAATGATTAGGTTGATGGCGTACTTTTTCACGTCTAGCGTCTTCTTATTCTCGCCGGATTTCTCCAAGACCAAACTGTTGAAGATGCCAAGCGGAGGGTTCGTGTTTACCGCATCATTCACCAGCATGGAAAGGAATTCACGGTTACTGCGAATGTTGGTGTGCAGTTCATCTCGCAAGATACTCTCGTAATCTTTATTGCCATAAAGGGTACGAATTTCCAAGAACACACTGATGTTCAGTAAACGTTCGTACTCTGGGTTGGCAACCCATTTCTTGTAGTACTTCTTCCAGACACTTAAAGGTTGGCACCACTTTGGCGTTGCGGCCATAAATTTGCCAGGACACAAAGGATAATCACAACTCGCAAGACCGTTACTGACGATCATAGCAAGATGCTTGAAGTAAATTCGGTCATTCTCCGTCGCGTGGTCAGCAAGGACAATCGCACTGTCTTGATCCGACAGCATGTGGACTTCGTTACGAGCGTGCGAACCTGCCACAATCCATGAGAACTTACATGGCGGAGGTCCAAGTTTATCAATCGCGATTTGAATCAAGCGGCGCGTGTAAGCGTCCATGATCATCGTCATCACTTTACCTATGACTTCCGGTGAAACGTGTCCATCAACCAGAGCTTCAAAGATAGCTTGGCGCTCTGGGGTAAAGCTCGACAGTGATTTTACGCTGCCCGCATATTTGATTTTTTCGATTAAGAAGATCGCTTGTACGCGGTGATTTTGTACAAGGTGCGTCGTAGTAAGAACACCTACGACCTTATTGCTCTCGACCAGCGGTAGATTGCGGATATTGTGTTGCATCATCATAGATGCAGCGTGTAAAACTAGGTCATCCGGTTTGATGGTCTGTGGATCGTGCGTCATGACCTCTGAAATAGGGCTGTCGGTACTTACCCCTTGCGCGATAACACGCTTGGTCATATCGCGGTCGGTAATTAAACCGACGATTTTGTCATTCTCATAAACCACGGCACAAGGTGAGCACTTAGTTAGCATTTCGTTGGCAACGGCTTGAATCGACTGGTCGGCTGTCACTACAGCAACGCGACCACTGGCGACTTCACCAACTCGGCGAATGAACAAACCTTTCTCTTTGTTGGACCAAACGACATCCAGTGCTGATTTCAAACGAACCTGTGCCTGTGAAGCAAAATGCTCCGCACATTCAGGGTGCGATTCAAACAATTTTTTGAGAGCAGAATTAGGAATTACGTACACCAGCGAGTTCTCAATAGCGATGGCTCGATAGCCCTTATTGCTGTCTATTTGCCTACCAAGAAAAGTAAAACCGAAAATGTCTTCAGGACCCAGTTTCGCGCGCAGTACACCATCAGACTTTCTTTGTTCCATGGAGCCTGTGCGGATGATATAGAGTGATTTCTCTTGCCCAGTCACGCATTGGTCAATGACTTCACCTTTGCCAAGGTAAGTAATCTGCACGTGCGATGCGAGTTCACGCAAAGCCGGTTTTGGAATTTTGTCGAATGGGTCGATTTGCCCAATAAATTGCAAGATGTTTGGCAGCAGAGATTCAGTCATAACACGGCACATTAGATGATTTAATTTGTATTATTATATATCTAAAACCATGCAAAGTATCATTGATTAGGAAAATTTTTGTGAAGGTCGAAGGGATCTTGAGAGGATAAGAAGGAAAGAGTAGACAAAAAAGCACGCGCTAGGGCGTGCTTTTTAATGTCAGATCTAGAAAGTGCTTTAGTTGACTGCGGTCAGGCGGTGCTTTGAATCGAGTAGGTGGTTTGCCGAAGCTTGGCGAGCCTTATCCGGGTTACCTGCCATAATTGCATCGTAAATCTGGCGGTGTTCTTTGATACACGTGCTACCTTCTTCCGAAGAGTGGGCAATGAAGTTCACGAACATGGTCGTCAGAATATTGCCAAACGGGAGGTAGAAATCGTTACCTGTCGCATTGAAGATTAGGCTGTGGAAACGGGTATCGACTTCCATCCAACGTGCTTGGTCAAATTCTTCGGCTTCTGCCACTTCAACCATTTGTTGGAAAGTTTCCGATAATTCAATTCGTTGCTCTGCTGTCGCGTGGATAGCTGCGAGTGCACAGGCTTCCGGTTCGATAGCTCGGCGTAAACCTAGGAACTGACTACAGAATTGGTCAGTGTCAGCAAGTCCGTCCATCCATTCAATTAATTGAGGATCCAAAAAGTTCCAGTAAGCGCGGTTGATAACACGCGTACCAACTTTAGGACGAGACTCTAACAGACCCTTCGACGTCAGCAATTTTACTGCTTCACGTAATGCGGTGCGGCTAATGCCAAATTGCTCACAAAGAACCATTTCACCGGGTAGGATAGAACCTTGAGGGAGCTTACCAGACAAAATGCCACGAGCGATTTCACGTGCAACTTGCACATGAAGGCTTCGCTTCGAGCCTGAGATAGAATGAAATTCGCCAGACATAATCTTCACTTAATTGCTAAATATGTATTATTTAAGCCGTACTATAGCACTCCTACACCCCTGTACCAAGCGGATGTTAACGTAATATAAGAGGGGTCACAGAACCTTTCTTTGCAGCAGGCACAATCAATGTTTGCGTTGACTTCAGCCTATTCTCTCAATCGTTTTGAACGCTATCAACTTGTTAAATTATTCATACAAATAATAGCTCAAAAATTCAGCACACTGTGACCAGAAGCACAATTGCGGTTCAAAAATGACGAATTTTGCCAGTTCTCACTCAATTGATAGTAAATACGCTTGCAGAAGAAAGATCTTATTGTATGATTTATTAGTTCGGCACGAATAACTAACATAGGTAAACCGTAATGTTTAACGATTTGAAAGGTAAACGCGTACTTATCACTGGCTCTACAGCAGGTATGGGCTTAGCGGCTGCACGCGTGTTTGCAAAATACGGCGCAAAAATCGGCATCAACAGTCATCAAGCTGGTCCGGATGCCGATGCTGCGGTAACCGAGCTTACCGCACTTGGTGGTGATGTGAAGTTTTTCCAAGCAAATCTTATGGTGACCGCTGATTGCGAAAAACTGGTTGAGGAGTTCACTGATCATTTCGGTGGCATGGACGTGCTAATCAACAACGCTGGTGGTCTTGGCGGTCGTGAAAACCTAGAAAACATTGATGATGAGTTTTACAACCGTGTAATGGATCTGAACGCACGTTCAGCGTTAATGACAACCAAATATTCAATCCCACACCTACGTACGTCGGCTGCAGAATCTGGTGAAACTGCTTGTGTGATTAGTACTGGTTCAATCGCTGCTCGCGAAGGTGGTGGTGTTGGTGCAGGCATCTACGCAGCATCAAAAGCGTGGTTGCATGACATTCACCGTAACTGGGTGAAAGAGTTCACTAAAGACAATATCCGTTTCAACATCGTTTCACCGGGCACAATCGACACAGCATTCCACGATGGTAAGTCTGATGAGTTGAAAGCGGCGATCGCAAATGGCATTCCAATGGGACGCTTTGGTCGAATCGACGAAGTTGCACCAACATTTGCTTTCTTCGCTTCACATGCATGTGCGGGTTACATCACTGGTCAAGTTCTGGATGTAAATGGTGGTCAAATGGCGCCATAAGCGCTGACCCATTTCGTTTCAGACGAATACACTGACCTCAAAAAGCCAGCTTCGTCTGGCTTTTTTTGATCATTTATTGAGTGCCAAAGCACTGGAAACATAATTATAAGGAGCGTCAAATGGCAAAATTTTCTCTTGTGGAAGATTCACACCGCAAGATTCATGTGCAAGTTGCCAGGCAAATCGCCCGCAAAATACTGTCAGGTGAGCTAAATCAAAATGAAAGGCTACCGAATGAAATGGAACTCTGTGACGCATTTGGGGTGAGTCGTACGGCATTGCGCGAATCAACCAAACTGCTTTCAGCAAAAGGGTTGATCGAGTCTAAGCCAAAAGTAGGGACAACAGTTCGTGCGCGTAATAATTGGCATTTTCTCGATCCACAACTCTTGGAATGGATTCAAGATTTAGAAGATACCGAGCCGTTTCTGGCTCAGTTTTTGGGGCTACGTAAAGCGATTGAGCCTGAGGCATGTGCCTTGGCTGCAAGTAACGCAACGGCAGAGCAAAGAAAGGAATTGTCGGTCATTTTTCAGCGTATGACCATGGCAGCCAGTCGCTATGACTATGACGATTGGACGGTCAACGACCACCTGTTTCACCAGACAATTTTCTTGTCCACGGGTAACCAATTCTATATTCCGTTTGGCAATATTCTCTCGACCATCTTTAAGCTGTTTATCGATCATTCAGCTGAAGGTGGTCGATTCTGCATTGAAGAGCATCGTGAAATTTATGACGCCATCATGGCGGGCAATGGCGATCAAGCTCGGTTAGCGTCGCACACTTTGCTGAATGACGAAAACCAAAAACTGTCCCAGGTCGTTAACGGTTGATGAATCAACATATGTTTGGCTTTGCCCCATGAATATGAAAAGGGGGGCAGAGCCAAGGTTTTAATGACAACCGCTTGTTGTGTTAGCGGTTCTCTGTGACAACTTTGAAAGGTCTAGCATGTCTTCCCAACCCTATATAAGAAAAAATCTGTCCCTTGCTTGGCCTCTGGCCTTGAACGCACTGTTAATGCAGTCGATGTTAATGATCGACACCTTCCTAGTATCACCGCTCGGTGAAGTTTCTCTTGCTGCCATGGGTATTGCTACCACTATCGTCTCCTTTGTTTTAGGTATACAAATGGCGTTGGCGAACGGTTCACAGTTGGTACTTAGCCGTGCGGTCGGATCTGGGCAACATTTGTCGCTCAACAAAGGCTTCTGGGCGGGCTTAATTATCAACGTTTTGGTCGCGGTTTTGTTTTGGACATTAATTACCGCCTTCGACAAAGCGCTGATCAGTAAGTTAACCGATAATGTCGCCCTTTATGCAGAGACTGAACGCTACCTTGCTGTTGCTAAGTTCATCATTATTTTCAACGCCATTACTCAAGTGATGATCGCTTTGTTTAATGCACTTGGTCGAACCAAAGTGCCGTTTAAAGGTTACTTGATTGAGTTGCCAGTGAACATGGCAATGTCTTATGTGCTGATTCACGGATTAGCAGGCTTTGAGGGGATTGGTGTGCAAGGTGCAGCGGCAGGCAGCTTAATCGCGATCACCATTCGACTGTCGTATTTGACTCTCTGTATCAAGTTAGATGACTCCATTGTCTTGTCGACTAAAAATCTGGATGCTTCACTGAAGAGAAACACACTCAATCACTTTAAAGAGATTTTCCCTGTTGCAGCAAACGTGACCATGCTGCAAACCGGTGCGACCATTTACATGTTGCTGTACTCGCAGCTTACCTTGAACGCCTACGTAGCTATGACCATTGTGATGCCTTGGATTAAAGCAGGTACACAGTTCATCACCGCTTGGGCACACTCGTCGGCGATTACGATCAGTCAAGCTATCGGGTCACGACAAATGGATGAGTTACGTAAGAACGTTGATATCAGCATCGATATGGCAGTGATGATCTCGTTTGTATCCGCTGCCTTTTTCCTTGCGTTGAGTTTCGTTCTTCCAGATTTGTATCCAGATTTGGACCCGACTACATACGTTGCACTTGCTTCCATTGCCCCGCTGTACATTTTGTTGCCAATTGTGCGTGGCTATAACACGGTGCATGGGCATGTTTTACGTGCATTAGGTAAGACAACGGAAGTATTCAAGATTAACTTCACTGGTCAGTGGATCGTGTCTATCCCGTTATGTGCGTTAATCATTCTGCATTGGGACCTTTCTTTTTTCTGGGCGTTCGCCGTCATGCCATTTGAGGAGATAGTAAAAGCGCTACCATTTAGGCATTTGGCGCGTAAATCCCTTAATGAGTTTGATTTAAAGAAAGCAGAGAAGCTTATGTATGATTAATAAGTAAGTTGTCATCTGATTAAAAGCCCTCAACGACGAGGGCTTTTTTATGCCAGTTGCTTGCTCACTATGGAAGGGAGACAACCGATGATAGGGGGCTTTTAGCACCGATTTCTACGGATAAGGTACTCAGTGAAAGGGGCGTTTTAAGTGATAGGTCAGATTCTAGAGGAACAAGAAGCCCTCGCTTTGAAAAGCCCAAAACATTGGTCAAGTTGGTGGAGTTTTGTTCTCTAAGTTAAAGCTAAACCGCAAGTAACCTGATAGCTAATGATTAATTTCAAACATCCCTAATCAGCAGAGTCCTGTGGTTAGGTGCTTTTTGTGCCTTCAATAAAACACGTACAAACGATTTGTTTTGATAAAACTGAGAGAGACTTAGTGATTTGAATTGAAAGAAAAAAAGCCGAACATAGCGTCCGGCTTTGAATTAGTTCCCGATTTTTTACATTAATTTTTAGTGGCTATCTAAAGATTAAATTTGTGCGAATGCGCCTTCCCAAGTGTAAGCCACACCGTCGAATTCAACGCGATGTGCAGCGTTTTGCTTGTCTTCATCTAAGTTGCAAATAGCGAACAGATAAGCGTTGCCTGTTGTGGTTTGCAGACGAATCACAGTACCCACTTCGTTGTTGCCAACGACGGTTACTGACTCAACTAGGCCACGAGCGCCAACCGATGCTTCGATAGACTCGTTGAAGTAACCGTGTGTTTCTAGCACTGAGGCAAACACGTGGTTCTGACCTGATTGACGTAGGATAAGTGCTGGTTCGCTCTTCAAGTTGAAGTCTGGATCATTTGCGCCTGTGCGGGTGAAGAACACTTTGCTGCCGTTAGTTGCGCTTGTGATTAGCGAGTAGTAGCTGTTGTCGTGCAGCCAGCTTACCAGTGAACTGCCTTCGACTTGACCAGAACCGATGTTCCATAGGTGCTGGTAGCCGTTGTCTTCGCCCATTGGACGCAGCGTGCTTTCTACATCGTATTCAAAATCCGTACGGATGATTTGACCAGAGTAGTGCACTGGCAGGTCGTATTGGTGTTCTTGATCTGCTTCGATGCGGTAAACATCAATCACAAGCGGTTTTTCAAATTCTGGCAACTCAGCAAGAATGATGCTGCGCTGCATGTCTACGCCGTTGTAATAACCAGAGATGCGACCGCTCATGCCTTGCAGTTTTTCGTCATCAGCTTTGAAGAAGTGCTTAGAACCGAACTTGGTTTCTGCTAGCGCTGTGTCGAAGTTGTTTTGTGTCTTTTGATCAACCGTTACTGTGTTGTGTGCGACCGTCTGCTTACAGTAAGACTTGTTCTCTGGGATGTAACGACCGCCAAATTTAGGCTCAACGTTTACCCAGCGACCAAAGCCGTAATCGTGCAGCACTTCATGACCGCGGTTAAACACGCTCAGGTGTAAACCATCGTAGTGACCGTGGTCTAGCGCTGAGTGGTACTGGTGATCGGAGCCGTGTTGACCAAACCAGATAAGCGCCATTGTGTCGTCGTCTTGCTCGTCACGGTGACGAAGAATGCTTACGCCGCCTTTTTCGCCCTCTGGACCGTCTGTTACGAATAGGCTACCCCAGTTGAATGGTTTGATGTTATCTGCGGCTGCAACTGCGTCAGACAATGTTTTACCTGAGATATGAACCCAAACGTCTTGCTGGTGGTCTGCCATACCAAGTAGCGTTTCAGACTGCTCGTAACGGTGGAAACATACTGACGTAGCCATGATTACGCCTTCATCATTGATCGAAATCGTCTTCGATGAATCGTTCAACGCTGGCAAAGTACCATCTGGGAATGCCGTCTTAAATACGGCATAAGACGTGGTCTTGATGACCGAGTCGTTGAACTCGTAAATACCAAGCTCAGGCTGACGACGCTCAATCGCTTCTGCGAATAGGTAGATTGGACGTAGCGAGAAACGGTGGTAATAAGGACCTTCCATGTAGTAGCCGTCTGGCGAGAACAACTGGTCTAACTGAGCTAGGAAGCCGCCGCTGACCTTGTCCAGTTTCAAGCCGTAAAGCGCTTTGTCTACCGCATCTTGATCGTTAATTGCGTAACCACAAATACCCACAGCGGCTACTGCCCATAGACCGTGGTTGTGTACGATGTCGAAGTCGTGACCGTAAGTGACCACGAACAGCTCAATCATTTGCTTGAACAGGTCGTTCTCAATCAGTGATTTTTGCTCTTCTTCCAATGTGTGGTAAATGCAGCTGTACGCACAAGAGGCGTATAGCATCCACATGTTCTCGTTAAGAGTTTGGTGGAAGATCTTACCCGGAGGGTTAGAGTCACGGCTGGTGTTGCTTTCTAGCGTCGGGTAAACCTTCGCGTAAGCCGTTAGCATGTCCACGATGTAATCGCGGTATTTTTGTTCGCCAGTGATAAGGAATAGGCGACCCGCTAGATCAATGTGGATGTAGTTTTGTTTGTGACGGTTATGCTCGTAACCGCCGCCTTCGCCGTGACCTGGAACTTCAATACCTACCTCTGCCATGTAAGCGTCAGTTTGTTTGATGTCACGTGCTAGTGCATTTCCTAATAGGCTATCCGTGCCAAGTGCTTTGCTTAGTTCTGCCGCTTCTTCAAAGTTCATTAATAGCGGTTGGTAAGACTGGGTTTGGTAGCTCATTATTATTTCTCCTGCCCGAATGCGTTCACTTCTAGAGAGTAGAAGCCATTCCAGCTGTAGGTTTTACCGTTCATTTCTACTTGGTGTGGGGTTTGGTCATCAGCGCCTAGAACATTGCTGATCATCACAGTAACCAGTGATTTTTCAGTCGTGATTTCTACGATGCTGCCAACGGCGTTGTAACCCACGACGCGGATATCTTTCACCTGACCACGTGCATTCACCGATTGCTCAAACTCTTCGTTGAAGTAGCCGTGTGTTTCTAGCACAGAAGCAAATAGCGTCGATTCACCCTTGCTGCGTAGAATGAATGCCGGTTCGCTACGTAGGTTAAAGCTTGGGTCATTGGCGCCAGTGCGAGTGAAGATCACTTCATTATCACCGTTCTGCTTCGCACTGCTGCTTGTGCCTAACCAAGTGTAGTAGGTGTTGTTTTGTAGCCAGCTAACCAATGCCATATCTTGCGTTTTTCCGCTTGCTACTTTCCAAAGGTGCTGGTAACCGAAGTCATCGCCAAGCGTGTTCAGCTCACCAAAGCTTTGGTAATCGAAGTTAGTACGTACGATTTGACCATCGTATTGATGAGAGTAGTCGTACTGATGTTCGCCTTCACCTTCAATGCGGTAAAGGTCTAACAATAGCGGTGCTTCAAGCTCATCGAGGTTAAGCATGAACACACTGCGCTGCATGTCTGTTTTAGGGTAGTGGTCGTTCGCAAACGCGCTCATACCGTTGATTTCAGTGCCTTCTACTTTGAAGAAGTGAGGCAAACCGTGCACTGAATCAGCGCGATCTACATCGAAACCATTCTGACATTGCTCATCAATCGTTACCGCGTTATGCGCGATAGTTTGACGTGCGTACGATTTGTTTTCGTCTAGGTAACGACCGCCGAATTTAGGCTCAACGTTTACCCAGCGACAGAAGCCGTATTCACGCAGCACTTCTTGACCACGATTGAAGAAGGTAATGCCAAGCGTATCGAAGTTACCATGTCCCATGCCGTGTTGACCGTAGTTCATCACAAGCTGTGACACATCACCGGTTTTATCCTGCATACGGATAAAGCCTTGTGCACCGTTGTTGCCAGTTGGACCTTCGTTAAGTTCCACACTTGGCCAGAAAGGTATACCGATTTCACGGTCTGCGATTGCTTTATCGTAAGCTTGAGAAAGCTCTAGACCGCATGGGTGCATCCAAACGGCGTTTTGAATCTTCGCCATGCCTAGAATGTTGTCATCCAAGCCGTAGTGCTTGCTGTAAACGCTCACTGCAACTTGAACACCCATATCGGTAATGCTCATGGTACGAGATGCGTCGTTTAGGGCTGGGAACTCACCATTCGGGTAAGCTGTTGCCAGCATCGCCTGTACTGTGTTGCCAATCACTTTGTCTTTGTAGTTGTAGATGTCTACTTCAGGCATGTGACGGTGTACCACTTCTGCGAATACACAAGTTGGACGAATCGCATAACGATGGTAGTACGGACCTTCCATGTAGTAACCAGAAGGTGCGAACAGTTGTGAGATTTGCGCTAGGAAGCCGCCAGTATCATCACGATCTTGACCATACACAGACATCTCTAGATATTCAGGTTTGCCAATAGCTAGACCACAAATACCAACAGCCGCCACTGCCCAGATACCGTGGTTGTGAATACGGTCGAAATCGTGCGCGTATTTCACGGTGAACATGTCTAGCATTGGTTCGAAAATGCGCTCAACAACCGCAGTGCGCTCTTCTTCTGTCATCACTGATGCCACGCAAGAGTAGGCAAGACTAGTAAACATTAACCAACAGTGTTCATTAAGGATCTGGTGGAAAAGACGACCTGTAGGGTTAGTGTTTTTCTGTACGTGGAAATCAAAGGTGAGGTACTTCTCTGCGTAAATAGCGAGAAGATCTTTAACGAACTGCGCGTACTTTTCTTCTTGAGTGATCAAGAACAAACGACCCGCTAAGTTCATGTAGGTATAGTTTTGTTTGTGGCGGTTGTGCTCGTAGCCACCCGCTTCGCCGTGACCTGGGACGTCTAGAGGCAGACGCATGAAGGCTTCAAGTTCCTTGCGATTCGCTTCAATGGATTTGCCCATCAAGCTCGGCTTTCCGACTTCCTTTCTTAGTAGTTCGACTTCTGCTTCAGTCAACAAAATCGGTTGTGTAGTCATTTCTTTACCACCCTCAGATGAAGTGTGTTGTTTTCTTAAACTTTCTATAAAGTAATACAATATTAGGTTTGGGTGTAGTTTTTGTGGCAAAAAGGGAGAGTGAAATCACGCGATTTTAGTTAACTTATTGATTTTTAATGCGGCGGTAATCCTTTGTGTGGCTGATATTTCTACGTTATCAATCGTTGAGTGGAATGCTTTAGGTCTCTCCATTTGATGGATATCACATATTTTTAGATATATTGTATGACAATTAAAATGGATCGGATATGCTCTTTACCAATTCGACAGCAGACCCTTTCGTTTCGTGTTTCACTTTTATCAACATGACGGTTTTTTAAGAGAACCTTCTTGTGAAAGCATGGTTAAGAATGAAGTGCAGTAGGGTTCGCTTTAATAGAGACTTTTTAGGAGTATGACGATGAATTCTTTCTTTGTATTAGATGAGAACCCGTGGGAAGAGTTAGGCGGCGGTATCAAGCGTAAAATTGTTGCTTACACAGATGATCTTATGGCTGTTCACCTATGTTTTGACAAAGGTGCGATTGGTGCTCCACATACGCATGAGATTCACGATCAAATCGGTTACGTAGTACGTGGCAGCTTTGAAGCAGAAATCGAAGGCGAAAAGAAAGTACTGAAAGAGGGTGACGCGTACTTTGCTCGTAAGCACATGATGCATGGCGCGGTTGCACTAGAGCAAGACAGCATTCTTCTGGATATCTTCAACCCAGCTCGTGAAGACTTCTTAAAGTAACGTATAGCGCAACCTCAGTTGCTAAGGTGACAGTATGAAATCATTAAGTATCGCGATCATTGGCGAATGTATGGTTGAGCTACAGAAAAAGGAAGGTCAGTTGCGTCAGTCATTCGGTGGTGACACGTTGAATACCGCTCTTTACTTATCCCGTTTGACGAAAGCTCACGATATCAAAACTAGCTATGTAACTGCCCTGGGTAATGATCCTTTTAGCCAAGAAATGCTTTCAGCATGGCAAGAAGAGGGCATTGATACCAGCTTAGTGTTGACTGTTAATGGTAAACAGCCGGGTATTTACTACATCGAAACGGATGAGACAGGCGAGCGTTACTTCCACTATTGGCGTAATGAAGCAGCAGCAAAGTTTTTGTTTGAACAGAACGAATCTTCGGCACTAGTCGACACGCTTTATTCTTATGATGCGGTTTACCTGAGTGGTATTACATTAGCGATTCTTACTGAAGAAGGTAAGACGCAGTTGTTTGCATTCCTCGAACGCTTTAAAGCGCAAGGCGGCAAGGTTATTTTCGATAATAACTATCGTCCTAAATTGTGGGAAAGCCGAGAGAATGCCATGTCTTGGTACCTTAAGATTCTTAAGTTTACCGATATTGCTCTACTCACATTTGAAGATGAGCAAATGCTGTATGGTGACGAGCATCTAGAACAGTGCATTGAGAGAACCTCTGCACTGGGCGTGGATGAAATCATCATCAAACGTGGTAGCAAAGATTGCTTGGTTGTGGCGAATGGCGAAGCGCAATACGTGGCGCCAAACAAAGTCGATAGCGTGATTGATACGACGGCAGCAGGTGACTCTTTCAGTGCAGGCTTTTTGGCGAAGCGTTTGACTGGTGGTAATGCGGCTGAATCGGCTTACTCTGGTCATTGTATGGCTGGTGAGGTTATTCAGCACAAAGGTGCCATCATTCCACGTGAAGTGATGCCCGATCTTCCTTTGTAATTCTTTTGCGGAGTGTTGAATAATCGGCGCTCCGCAGTGATTTATTGAACTCAAGTTAACGACGATGAGTACACTCTTATGACGACATTAAACGAACAATTAGCAAACCTAAAAGTAATTCCTGTTATTGCCATCAACAAAGCAGAAGATGCGATTCCTCTAGGTCGCACTTTGGTTGAAAACGGTATGCCTTGCGCTGAAATCACGTTCCGCACAGAGTGTGCTGCAGAAGCGATTCGTGCTATGCGTGCTGAGTTCCCAGAAATGTTGATTGGTGCGGGTACAATCTTAACTAATGAACAAGTTGACCAAGCGATTGAAGCCGGTGTGGACTTTATTGTTAGCCCAGGCTTTAACCCTCGTACGGTTCAATACTGCCTAGACAAGGGCGTAGCTATTGTACCTGGCGTAAACAATCCAAGCCTTGTTGAGCAAGCGATGGAAATGGGTCTGCGTACACTTAAGTTCTTCCCTGCTGAGCCATCTGGCGGTGTTGGTATGCTTAAAGCACTAACGGCAGTTTACCCAGTAAAATTCATGCCAACAGGTGGTGTGAGCCTAGGTAACGTAGATGAGTACTTGTCTATTCCTTCAGTGCTGGCATGTGGCGGTACTTGGATGGTTCCAACAAAACTTATCGATGAAGGCAAGTGGGATGAACTAGGTACATTGGTTCGTGACGCCGTCGCTCACGTAGCATAAGTGCAGTAGCGCCCCGATAAAATTAGCGAAAAGAATGTAAAGCGAGCCTTAGTGCTCGCTTTTTTGTGTTTGAAAGAGGCGAGATAAAGGAACCAGAAAAGAGATTTCCTACTCAGTCGTCCTCCTTCTAGGAAATGACGGTAAGGAGTAGGGGTAAAGCCGAGAGGAGAAGCATGAGGTTTGAGATCTGGGAGTGGTAATGCGTAGAACCTCCTCAGCGTCATTCTCGAGAGCGACGAAGGAGCGAGTCGGGAATCTCAATTTTTGTATTCATCTATAATCGCGCTTGCGATCCAGTTCATCTGAAACATCTCATTACGTTTCCTACGAATAAATGCCACGCATTTTTGATCTTCAGACAAAGCACAAGAAAGAAAAATATTCCATACTTTAATGGATTTTTAATATATTATTTGTATTACAATATAACGCAATGGCTTACGTGGTGATTATTCCTTTAAATCCCAAAGAGCCAAGAAAATAAAGGCTTTTAGTGCGTTTTCTTCGTCGAATAACTTATGCTTCAGATCACAATTAAAGCTTATTGTAGTACAAATAAAAATATGAACGGAGTAATCTAGGCAGTAGAAAATGATCAAACTCGAAAGGCTGAAAAAATGACTATTGATACTTTTGTTGTTCTTGCCTACTTCTTCTTCCTAGTTGCCATTGGTTGGATGTTCCGTAAGTTCACGACGTCGACCAGTGACTACTTCCGAGGGGGCGGTAAGATGTTATGGTGGATGGTAGGTGCTACCGCCTTCATGACGCAATTTTCAGCATGGACGTTTACAGGTGCCGCAGGACGCGCGTTCAACGACGGTTTCGTTGTTGTAATCCTATTCTTAGCCAACGCATTTGGCTACTTCTTGAACTATCTCTACTTTGCTCCAAAGTTCCGCCAGCTACGTGTAGTAACGGCAATCGAAGCAATTCGTCAGCGTTTTGGTAAAACGTCAGAGCAGTTCTTCACTTGGGCTGGCATGCCAGACAGCTTGATCTCAGCTGGTATCTGGTTGAATGGTCTCGCAATCTTTGTGGCTGCGGTATTCAATATTCCGATGGAAGCGACCATTATCGTAACTGGTTTGGTTCTGATGTTGATGGCGGTAACGGGCGGCTCTTGGGCGGTTGTTGCTTCTGACTTCATGCAGATGCTGGTTATCATGGCGGTAACCATTACTTGTGCGGTGGCGGCTTACTTCCACGGCGGCGGTATTGGTAACATCGTGTCGAACTTCCACGGCGACTTCATGCTGGGTAATAACCTGAACTACATCAGTATCTTTGTCCTTTGGGTGGTGTTCATCTTTGTTAAGCAGTTCGGTGTAATGAACAACAGCATCAACGCTTACCGCTACCTATGTGCAAAAGACAGTGAGAATGCGCGTAAAGCTGCAGGTCTTGCATGTGTGTTGATGATTGTTGGTCCTATCATTTGGTTCCTACCTCCTTGGTACGTAGCGGCATTTATGCCTGACTTTGCAGAGCAGTACGGCTCAGTAGGTGGTGATGCAGCTTACCTAGCGTTCGTACAAAACGTAATGCCGGCGGGTATGGTGGGTCTTCTGATGTCAGCAATGTTTGCGGCGACCATGTCTTCAATGGACTCTGGTCTAAACCGTAACGCAGGTATCTTTGTGATGAACTTCTACAGCCCTATTGTACGCCCGAAAGCGTCACAGAAAGAGCTGGTTATCGTGAGTAAAGTGACGACCATTATGATGGGCTTCATCATCATCGGTATTGGTCTGTTTATTAACTCATTACGTCACCTGAGCTTGTTTGATATCGTACTAAACGTAGGTGCGTTGATTGGTTTCCCAATGTTGATTCCTGTGTTGCTTGGTATGTGGATTCGTAAGACGCCAGACTGGGCTGGTTGGGCAACACTCGTTGTAGGTGGCTTTGTTTCTTACATCTTCGGTATCTCTCTACAAGCACAAGATGTTGAGCACCTATTCGGACTAGAACAAGCTCTAACAGCACGTGAGTGGGCTGACCTTAAAGTTGGCTTGAGCTTAGCGGCGCACGTTGTCTTCACTGGTGGTTTCTTCTTACTAACAACACGCTTCTACAAAGGCTTGACGCCTGAGCGTGAAAAAGAAGTGGACCAATTGTTCGAGAACTGGAACACACCGCTTGTCGCTGATAGTGAAGAGCAACAAAACCTAGATACAAAACAGCGTGGCATGCTTGGTAAGCTTATTAGCGTAGCAGGCTTCGGTATCCTAGCGATGGCTCTGATTCCAAACGAGCCAACAGGTCGACTGCTGTTCATCTTGTGTGGTGCGATTGTTCTCTCGGTTGGTGTTCTGTTGGTGAACGCGGCGCGAGGACCTAAAAGCCCAAAGTTAGCTAACGCGAAAAGCTAACCGCAATTAACAAACTCTCTATGAAAAATCCCACGGTCAATACCGTGGGATTTTTTTGTTTATGGTGTCATTAATTGAGCCACAAACGATCTTTATCATTCCAAGTAACTTGCAGTGAACGATTCTGAAAGTGCGCCATGACGGATGTTTGCGCTGCTTTGAAAACGTTGCAGTAGAGCGCGTTGCTAAACCATTCAGCCCAGAGAATGACAAAAAGCCATGAATAACACCCAGATAACGCTTGCAGTGTGCTCCCACGCCTTGAGCTGTAGTCATCGATAATCATCACGCCGTGGGTCATGTTCTGCGGTGATAATGGTTGTTCTGGGTAGTTCACCGATGGTTTGTAACGAAGGGCAAAGCTTCCCATTAACTTGGAATTCTTCAACTAGTACTCAGAAACCAGTCTCAAGATAATCGGTCACTCTTTAACTGTAAAAAGAAAATATCCGCGGAATAATGTACAAACATAATGTCATGTCTATACCCAAGTAACCTCGTGATGCTTGATTTAGTGAGAATGACTTGGTTTGTAGACGTGGCGGTGATTTAAAGGTTTCGTAGAGTTCAATCAATAATCGCCAACAAAGTATACAAGCCAATCCACTTACCATTTGCCAAGAATATCCGTTGGGGGCGTGTCATGAACTCGGTTTTTTATTAAACCAATGGCGGTGTCAAACCACTTGGACAAACCTTGCTATCGCACGGCGTTATTCTCCTTGCTTACTTTTGGTAAAAAGGGAATCGATGGCAACATTCTGAATCCTGCATCTTGAAGCTGCTTGAGTACATATACAGTTTGAACGTAGGGTGTGGATCTCAAAGAGGGAGAAGGAGTGAATTTAAGAGGAGAAAAGAAAGCACAAAAAAAGCCTTGCTACGGGGTTAGCAAGGCTTTGGAAGCGCAGTTGAGTAAGGTATTAACCTTCTAGCTCTGCGAAGTAATCAAAGATCACTGGTACGTCGTTTTGACCAAGACCTTGGTCCACTGCAGCTTGTAGGCTCTTAGAAGTCCCTTCTGCGATAAGAGACTCAGTGCCTAGGTCTTTTACCATCTCTAAGAAGTAACCAAGGTCTTTGTTTGCGTTTGCAATAGAGAAACCAAGCTTTTCTTCGCCATCTACAGCGTAGAACTTACAGAACTGCATGAATGGTGAGTTTGATGGACCAGCTGACATGATGTCGAATAGTTGTTGACCATCAACGCCAGCACGTTTAGCAACCGCAAATGCCTGAGACATGGTCGCTACTGTTGTCATACCCATGAAGTTGTTTACTAGCTTAGTCACATGACCAGAACCTAGCGCACCAAGGTGGAATACGTTTTCACCTTGATCGTCCAGTACAGGCTTCACCTTGTTGAATGTTTCGATGTCACCTGCAGCCATGATGTTCAAAAGACCATCTTTTGCGTGAGCAGGCGTACGACCTAGAGGCGCATCGATCATACCTGCGCCTTTAGCTGCAAGGTCTGCACCGATCTTACGAGTAGAAGCAGGGATAGACGTACCGAAGTCAATCAGTGTCGCGCCTTCTTGAATACCCGCTAGGATACCTTCTTCACCATAAACGATTTTCTCAACAACTTCAGATGTTGTTAGACATAGCATCACGATGTCACTTGCTTCAGCCAGTGCTTTAGGTGAGCTTGCTTCTTTTGCGCCGCGAGCAACACATGCTGCTACTGCGTCTTTATTCAGATCCATTACGTTTAGTTCGTAACCACGGTTTTGAAGGTTCTCAACCATGTTTCCACCCATCAGACCAAGGCCGATGAAACCAATGACAGGTTTTGTCATATCAAACTCCAAATATCGTATTGTATGATTATATGCTTTTATTTTAATTCCTCATTTTGAATTTGCAATCGGAAAATGAGACGAAAGGCGATTTGCCACTGGTTTTTGATAAAAATGAGAGGTTGGTTAGCCTATTGATACGATTTTTATTGGCTTTGAGTGATTTTTATGTCTTCGGAATGAGGTCACGAAAACGAGAAGGTATAAGCAAAAAATGGGTATTTGATTGAGATACGTTTGCCTTCTGAATATGGTTAATTGTATGACAATATCGGGCGGTTAATCTTCAGTAAAAGAATCTAAGCCAAAGAGAGGAGAGAACGAGGAAGTATGGATAGAGAAACCAGAAATAAAAGAAAGGTAAGAAAGAGAAGAGCCATAATGTTTGGCTCTTCTCTCAATGGTTAAAGCTTGATTAAGTTAGGCGATTAAAGGTCAAAGCGGTCGTTGTTCATTACTTTTACCCACGCAGCAACAAAATCGTGCACAAACTTCTCTTTGTTGTCGTCTTGTGCGTAAACCTCGGCATAAGAGCGGAGCACGGAGTTTGAACCGAACACCAAGTCAACACGTGATGCTGTCCATCTTGTTTGACCAGAAGCTCGCTCGCGGATTTCGTATTCGTTATCACTGGTTGGATGCCAGGTGTAGCTCATATCAGTGAGGTTTACGAAGAAGTCATTCGTTAACGCGCCGACATTATCAGTGAACACACCATGCGCAGCGCCGCCGTAGTTGGTACCAAGCACGCGCATGCCACCAACTAATACGGTCATTTCGACTGCGGTTAGTTGCATCAATTGGCTTCTTTCAAGCAATAGTTCTTCTGCCGTCACAACGTAATCTGATTTTAGCCAGTTACGGAATCCATCATGGATCGGCTCGAGTACATCGAAGGATTCGGCGTCAGTCATTGCATCGGTTGAGTCACCACGACCTTGGCTAAATGGCACAGAAATATTCATGCCCGCATTCGATGCTGCTTTCTCAATACCCACTCCGCCAGCAAGCACAATCAAATCCGCCATGCTGATAGGGGAGTTGTGGGTGGTGCGAATTGAATCGAGCGTGTTGAGCACTTTCTGCAATCTTTCCGGTTCGTTACCTACCCAATCTTTTTGCGGTGCAAGGCGGATACGCGCACCGTTTGCTCCGCCTCGGCGATCTGAACCACGGAATGTTCGCGCGCTGTCCCATGCGGTTGAGACTAATTCTACGATACTTAGCTCGCTGTTAAGAATCGCCATCTTGAGTGCATCGATATTGTCTTCAGATAAGTGATAAGACACCGGTGGTACCGGATCTTGCCAAATCAAATCCTCGGCTGGCACATCAGGGCCGAGATAACGAGATTTAGGTCCTAAATCGCGGTGAGTCAGTTTAAACCAAGCTCGAGCAAAGCAATCCTCAAAGTACTTAGGGTCGTCGCGGAAACGCTCGGCGATTTTGCGGTACTCTGGGTCAAACTTCAGTGCCATATCCGCATCGGTCATCATCGGATTGCGGCGGATGCTTGGGTCTTCCACATCCACAGGCATGTCTTCTTCTTTGATGTTGATTGGTTCCCATTGCTCTGCGCCTGCTGGGCTCTTCGTTACCCACCAGTCGTAGGTGAACAACAAATGGAAGTAGCCGTTATCCCACTTGGTTGGGTTGGTTGTCCATGCGCCTTCGATGCCACTAGTGACGGTATCACGTCCTATGCCACGAGAAGTTTTATTTAGCCAACCGAAACCTTGGTCTTCAATTTCAGCGCCTTCAGGTTCAGGACCAAGTAACGAAGCGTCGCCGTTGCCGTGTGCTTTACCAACAGTGTGACCACCGGCTGTTAATGCAACGGTTTCTTCATCGTTCATTGCCATACGGGCAAATGTTACACGCATGTCGTGTGCGGTTTTGATGGGATCGGGTTTACCGTCGACCCCTTCTGGGTTTACGTAAATCAGGCCCATCATCACTGCTGCAAGCGGATTCTCGAGATCACGTTCGCCAGAGTATCGGTTGTTTTCACCGCCACTTGGTTGCAGCCACTCTTTTTCTGCGCCCCAATAAATGTCTTTTTCTGGATGCCAAATGTCTTCTCGACCGCCGGCAAAACCGAACGTCTTGAAGCCCATTGACTCATAAGCCATGTTGCCAGCAAGAATCATTAAATCCGCCCAGGATAGCTTGTTACCGTATTTTCTTTTGACCGGCCATAAAAGGCGACGGGCTTTGTCGAGGTTACCGTTATCTGGCCAACTGTTGAGGGGAGCAAAACGCTGGTTGCCTCGACTTGCACCACCACGGCCATCGGCAATTCGATACGTACCTGCCGAGTGCCACGCCATCCGAATCATCAAACCACCGTAATGACCCCAATCCGCTGGCCACCAATCTTGGCTATCGGTCATCAGATCTTTCAGGTCTTTTTTGACTTCCTCTAAGTCAAGAGAGTTAAAGGCATCAGCGTAGTTGAAGTCTGCGCCCATTGGGTCAGTTTTGTGATCGTGTTGATGTAGGATATCGAGGTTGAGGGTTTTCGGCCACCAATTGAACTCTGTGGCTTGTTGGTTGGTATTCGCTCCATGCATGACAGGACATTTGGAGTGATTGTTGTTGTCGCTCATCTTTTGCTCCCTAACTGGGGTTAGTGTCCTGAAAGTTTAGTTATTGGTTAGCTATTTCGCCCTCATGGTTTGGTTATATTTTTCAAGGTTTTGGTCAAAAGATGATCGGTGTCATTCTTCTTTTGATAAACAGTATTTGATGCTAAATAACTCAAATTTTTATCCATTAAACATCTAAATAAAAGCATCCTAAAAGAAGTATCTAAACGTGATTTTTCAAAATACGTACCTTTGTAATCCATGTCGGATTTCATTGAACTTGTTCTAAGGTCATCACATTTCTAGGGCTAAGTGGTTTAAGTTTGTGCCAAAAATCGTAACGCTGTGTGCAACAGAGTGAGCTGAGGGTTATTCGCAGTATTGGCTCACCGAAAAGGATTGATTACTGTCCCATTGATTACGAGTACTGAGCCGAGCGAGAGCTCACGTAAATTGAGAGTCGAGAAACAAAGGATGAGAAGTAAACAGAACAAAGCGGTATTACTCGCGTTTGTGTCAGGGAGTGTATTTGGCGCGGCGCTCGTTATCGCTATGTATATTCAAATTTGATGCGTGTATGGCAAAGCCACCAAAATTGAAAAATCAAATTGTGCAAGGAGTAGGGTTGTTTTCAGCTCTGCTCCTTGTTAGTTTTAAAAACATGAAAACGACATTTACTCCTTCATCAAACTTCTTCTGGTGGCGCTCTAATTAGAGCGGCGCGGAATCTTTACATTCTTACGCTGCTGGACGGTAGCTGAGAATGTCATGTCTTTTTTATCTCCAGTAGCGATCTATTTTTCTTTGGAGATAAGTTATGAACACCCCACACGATACCCAAGAACGCGAAATTATTTTAACTGGTGATCGAGCTACAGGTCCTTTGCATCTGGGTCATTACGTTGGTTCACTACAACAACGTGTTGCTCTACAAACTCAACATGAGCAAACCATTTTGGTTGCTGACATGCAGGGCTTAACCGATAACGCGCATAATCCCTCTAAGGTCTCGTCTAACATTTTAAATGTGGTCGCGGATTACCTTGCCGTCGGGATTGACCCAACCCAAACTACCATTTGTTTGCAGTCTCAAGTCCCGGCTCTTGCCGAGTTGACAATGTACTACAGTAACTTGGTTTCTATCGCACGCTTGGAGCGTAACCCGACGGTGAAAAATGAAATTCAAAGCAAAGGGTTTGAGCGTTCCATTCCGGCTGGGTTTCTGACGTACCCAATTTCTCAAGCCGCGGACATCACAGGTTTTCACGCGACTCTCGTGCCTGTCGGAGATGACCAATTACCGATGCTAGAACAGACCAATGAGATCGTTAGAAAGATAAATCACCTTGGCGGAAAAGCCATCTTGAAAGAGTGTCGTCCATTGCTCAGTGACGCACCACGCTTGCCAAGCACTGACGGCAAAAACAAGATGTCAAAAAGCATGGGCAATGCAATCAACCTTGGAGCAACAGAGAAAGAAATCTCTGCGGCAGTGAAATCGATGTACACCGACCCAAACCACCTACGCATTGAAGACCCAGGTCAGGTTGAAGGAAATATCGTATTTACATACCTTGATGCGTTTCATACCGACAAAGATTATGTAGAAGAACTCAAAATGCTTTATCGCCGTGGTGGATTAGGCGATGGAACAACCAAGAAAGTATTGGAAGAGTGTCTGCAAGAGATGCTTCGTCCTATTCGAGAAAAACGCGCCATGTTCCTTGATGACAAAGCACAGCTTATCGACATCCTAAAACAAGGCAGTCAGCTTTCCCGTGAGAAAACCGAGCAAGTGTTGTTTGATGTGAAAGGGGTGTTTGGTTTGAATCTGTTCTGAGACGACCATCGAATACCTACCTCGCTAAACGAATTCAATTTGGGCTTCGGTGACAGATGATTTCGTTATAGGCACACCGTTTTTCATGGCGTTGTGCCTTTTTCTTCTCTCATTTTTTGCTGAATTTTATTGATAATAATTCTCATTACATTATCTTAATGGTCTCAAATACAAATACTGTTGCGGAGACCAACATGGAACACACGGATATTACTCAACTGCTTATTCCAAAAAGTGATTGGGCGGCGCCTGATCTCTTTCTCTATGAAGGTGAAGATAAACTTCGTCTGAGTTTAGAAGGGGCGATTCAATTTAGTGGATTAAATAGCATTGGTGGTGTGGTACTGGGCTTTAGAATGATCCAGTATGCAGTGCAATTAGCGGCGGGTGATCAGTCTTTGCAACGTGATGGCATCAGTGTGTATACCGCTTTTCCGGGGCGTGGTGCACAAGATGCATTTGAGTACACGTGTCGTGCGTTACGTGATAAGCGTTATTGTTGCGATACGACGTTGCATCACCCAGCGGCGCAGACAGGGCAACGTGGTCAGTTCTTATTTACGATTCGTTTGAATGAACAGTCTATGGTGATGACACCAGCAAATGGTTTACCAAGGAAAAGCTATTTTGAAGCAGATCGTCACTCGCAAGACAGCCGAGAAGCAGCACTGAAATGGCGTGATGAGAAGATTAATTTTGCGAACACGCTTCTAAGTTTGCCACCAGAAGAGTGCTTGCGCGTGCTGTAACTCTTGAGTTGTACCAACAGAATGAATAACAAAAGGTCGCTTTAAGTGAGCGACCTTCTTGTATCAAGCATTCGCGGGAACCAGATTCCTAGTCGCGCCTAGGCTTGCTGGAATGACCTAGTTTAAGTTTTGAGCGAGTAGGGAATCTCTTGGTTATCCTTACTTCTCAATAAACAAGTGAGCGATTAACCCGCGAAGAACTCACGGCGAAAATCGGCTACCGCTTGTTGATAATAACGTTGCCAATCCGAGTCCGACAAAACCGCGTGACTGGTGGCTCTTTGCGTTGCTAATTTAGATTCAAGCTGTTGCAACTCGCTCTGATAATCGCGCACTTGCAGCTTTTGCTGCGCGACCTGTTGTTCACGAGCGTGTATCTCCTCACTCTCTTGCTCAGAAAGGTAAGTTTGTTGAAGCTTCTCAACCAAAGCCTTGCGCTCCGCATGACCCATGTCTTTCGGTATCAGTTCAACAGCGCGTTCATATTTCGCTTGTTCGCTGACCAATCCCAATGCTTCTTGATTGCCTTGCCAATCTTGGACTAACTTCTCAAAGGTTTGCACATAGTCTTGAGGAGAAGTCGAATCCAACTGCTTTGCCTGCAAGCTGAAGTCATAGAGTGCAAACTCATCGGCAAAAATTACGTCTGCTAGTTCCCCCCATATCTTCCTCGCTTCTGCCTTGAGAAGTGCGATGCGAGAGGCAAGAGGCTGATGCTCATCAAACATTAAATTACCAACACTTTGTTGCCATAAGCTATTGAGCTGGTGGTAATTCGCCAGCAGAGCAAAACGTTCTTCTGCCATGTAGCTCTCTAACTCAGCAAGCTTGGATTCACAGTTATGGTCGGACATACATGAGTGCCAAAACGCTTCTATCTCATCCTTTAATACTCTGCCTTTGGCATCACTTAACCGTCCTGCAATTGCTTTGAGTGGAGAGGGGGTATCCTTCGCTTTTGGTACGATTGTTTTGTTTGCAGTTTGATTGGTTGTGGAAGACGTAGATGCAGCGACTTGGGGATTCGTCGCACTCTCCAATACGGAAGAAAACGGCAGAAAGCTCTCGCTCTTTTCGCCTTTGCTTGAGAACCAAATCGTGCCCGCCACAACGGCGGACACAGTAACTAACGCAATACGCTTCATGGTTTGATCACAGCGCTAACAGGGAAGTGATCTGACAGATTGTAATGCTTCCACAAACTCTCCGCTGTTGAGCGTGGAATGTCGACACGGTTATCGTTAAACGACTTCACGCCATATTCATTACTCACCATTACATAATCTAGATATTCCACATTTTCACCCCCGGATAGGGCTTCTCCGGCAAAGTTGTTGATGCGAGGATCAAACGTCGAAGCGGTATAACCAGAGTATTGCGGTTCTATCGCGCTTAGGTTGGCGATCATTTGCTGGTAATCGCCAGGGAACTTCAATTTGTTCACATTGAAATCGCCGCTGTAAACCACCGTTTCATTACTCGGAATATTGAGAGATTGCGCCATTGTGCGCATTTGCTTGAACTGACGCTGTCGGTATTCGCGTGCAGTATCAGTATCGAAAGAGGCTGTATGCGTAGCGAATACGTGATATGCCTGACCACCTTTAATGATCTCTGCGTAATTCACTCCTTTGTCTGCGAAGCAATCTGTTCCGGAGCAATCTGGGAAGACGTATTGAGCCTGATTAACGATAGGGTAACGGCTCACAATGATCACGCCACCGTCGTAAATGTTGAAGCCATCTTTATCCAGCATCTTAGTTTGGTAAGGATATTCTTTGGCGAGTTCGCGTAAGAAAGCATCGCGACCACTGGCAAACACTTCTTGCAGTGCTAACACGTCATAACCTTTGACATAATCGGGAATGAGTTCAAAACGATCACCAATATGTGAAGTAATCGCAGGCAGCGCCCAAATGTTATAAGTCATCAACTTGAGATTTTGTTCATCAGTATCGACGACTTCATCGATTTTGTTTGGAGTAATGGTGTAGTACAAATCGTCATAGCGCGCAGTGCTTGCGGATTTAAAAGCCAATTCAGAAGTGCGAGACCCAAAGGCACTAGTGCTAGAACGGTGAATATTACGATCATCTTTCAGCGTTAAATCCACATCTGCTGCAGATAAACCGTACTCAATGGTCGAGTTGTACCAATGACCTTCCATGACTTGGTTAAGCGTAACGCTTTCACCTTGCGGGTTAGACACCACAGTCTCGAAGCGATAATTCTGACCAGACTTAACACCTTCCCAGCGGTTAAAGCTGAGTACGGATTTGGTTTCCCAAGGACCAAGCACTTGCACATGTTGCTGCCATTCCTCTCCGTATTTCAGTAAATCGCTGCCTTCGTGCTTCACTTGAATGGTTAACGGTTGGTCCGAGTTATTAGTGAGGTATACGTCCGTATCTGCCAAGCTTGGTAATGCCACTAAACCGCTTAGCAAAAGACTCCACTGCGTAAATTTCATCTTGTTTATCCATAAGTTGTGTTAGAGCAATAATTCTTATTTATAAATATGACTAGCACGTTAAATATGGATGACAGATTATCTTTTGACCGAATTTGTTGATGAGTTGTGATCCAGATTCCAAGTGGAAATTGGAAAATATGAGGAGACCGAATCAGACATTTATTAAGCACTTGTTAAACAACAATTATTTCTTATCTTTATTGTTCGATGGTACCTATCGCTTTTATTGATTCAACCGATTAGAACTTGACAGGTTAGGTTGTAATAATCCCGCAAACCATTCTGTTTCACATAATAAAATATTGAACTTAACCTTCTGATTCCACTGCTTATTCAAACTCAAATATGTGATCGGGATAGCGTATAGAACATGCCTGTGATGAATTCTCATTTAGTTTGGAATTTTTGTCAGAACAACAAGGTCTGTTCTCTTTCGCACAAAATTAAAATGAGAGGTAACCAGCGAAGTTGCCTCACTTATCTCGTTTGCTATCAGGAGAACGAAATGCAGTCCCTTGCTCAGTTAAAAGTGAGAACCCGTTTGGCGCTTGGCTTCGGTACATTAGTGGCGCTTATGGCGATACTTACGGTTGTCGGAATTCAGAAAGTTAACTTTATTGATATGACCTTATCTGAGGTTACGGATGTCAACTCTGTGAAGCAGCGCTATGCCATTAACTATCGAGGTAGTGTTCATGACCGTGCGATTGCAATTAGAGATGTTGCAATGGCGCGAAATATGGAAGAAATGCGCGCCTTTGAAGAGGAAATCAAACGTCTGGAAGCGTTTTATCGCGAGTCTGAACAACAGATGCAAAGCATGATGGCAAGTGATGTTCCTTTTACCGCTAAAGAACGCGAGATATTGCAACGTATCGATGACATCCAAGCGAAAACACTTCCTCTCGTTCAAGAAGTTATCGCTAAAAAAGAAAACGGCAAACCGGTCACGGATTTACTTTTGGAGCAAGTCCGCCCTAACTTTGCGATGTGGCTAAAGGTGATCAACGAGTTTATTGATTACCAAGAAACGTTGAACCAGAAATTGACGCCAGTAGCGCGAGAGCAAGCAAGTGGCTTCCAAAGCTTAATGCTTGCTCTAAGTGGAATTGCTTTGCTGATTTCAATCTTAGTTGGTTTTGTTATTGAGCGTAGCTTCCGACGCTCTCTAGGTGGCGAGCCATTTGAGGCACAACGCGCGATTCAAACAATGGCAGAAGGTGAGTTAACCCAAGATCATAGCGACAGCGCACAAGGCAGCATTTTACATTCTCTGTCTTTGATGTCAGAAAAGCTCAGCTCGATTGTCAGCAATATTCGTGGCGCTTCTGAGCAATTAGCAGAGCAAGTCGAAGAAGTCTCTCGTGGTTCTCGCTCGGTATTTGATACTGCTCAACAGCAAGCGTCTCTTACGGATCAAATGGCGATCAGATTAGAAACCATGCATGCGAGTATCGATGAGATAGCCAAGATCGTAAATTTATCGGAGCAAAACTCAGTTAACACATCAGAGAATGCTCGTGATGGTCGCGAACGCATTGCTGCTGTGGCAGAACAAATGTTATCCGTTACTGCAGCCGTAAATGGCACAGTAGGGCAGGTGAAGGCACTTGAGACAAAAACGCGTGAAATTGGTGGCATCGTGAATATGATCAGTGACATCTCTGAGCAAACTAACTTGTTGGCACTTAATGCTGCAATTGAAGCTGCGCGGGCGGGTGAATCTGGACGCGGTTTTGCAGTCGTTGCTGATGAGGTAAGAAACCTCGCTAAGCGTACGGGGGAAGCCACTACTCAGATTGAGAAGATGCTGAAAGAGGTTCAAGCCCAGACGGTCGCAAGTGTGAACGCGATGGAAAGCACGCAACCACAAGTGGAAAGTTGTCAAAGGAACACAGAAGAGGCGACGCATTTATTGGTTAGCATTGAGAAACAAGCGCAGGACTCCCTTGATCGAGTGCGTGATATTGTGACTGCCACAGAAGAGCAAGTTCAAGTTGTGAGTGAGCTTGTCGTGGCGATGGATCAGATTTCCAGCATGTCGAAAGAATCGATTGACTCGATGAAAAACAATGACGTCGCAAGCCAGAATCTGAACGCACTTTCTAATAAGCTCAAACAAGAAGTGGCTTATTTTAAAGTTTAAAATCTGATTGCGACCTGTAAAAAAGCTCAGTGAGGATTCTTGCTGAGCTTTTTTATTTGAATTCATAAGTTTATCAATATTTTGTAAAACGTTTTCGTTTAAATATTTCTGAACTAACTTCATAAAAAGTTATGCTATCAATTGCACCTAATTGTGCAAGGGGAATATAAATCACCGCTCAAATATATAACTAATTAATGAGTGTTGTTATGTCTCATACCCGTCTATTCCCACGTCATCGCTTGGCGCTAGCTTGCATGCTTGCCAGTGTTTCCAGTTTCTCATTTGCCCAAGAACAATGTGATGTTGCTGATCTTCAGCATGCGGTTGATCTTGCTTCCGCAGTGTCTGCTGCCGACTATCACTGTTACAGCTCTTGGTTTTCTGCTCCTGCTGACTCGCTAAATGATATTTACACCGAAGCGAGCTTGAGTCGCATTCAAACTGTATTAAATCAAGAAATTACTCGTTATCGAGGTGACGCCGAGCAAGCGCGTAAGTTAGAAAACTTGGGTGAATTTGTGCGTGCTGCTTACTATGTGCGCTATAACGCGCAGCAACCGAATTTCTCTCAAGCTCTGAGCCAACGCTTTGCGCAGTCAATAAATGCGTTTCTTGCTAACCCACATGCGCTTGATCAAGGTCGCGAACAAGTGGGGGCGATGAAGAGTTTGACCTTAATGGTCGACAACGTAAGACAATTACCGTTGACCATGGATGCTCAGCTCACTGCTCTTCGTCACTTTAATCGCGAGACGGCAAAAGATACGCAGTGGGTGGCTGGGCTGAACAATCTATTCCGTGCCATGGCAGGGCATGCGTCGAAGGATGATTTTTATCGTTACATGGCAAGTCACACACAGCACATCGATACCTTAGCTGCCTTTGCTCGTGATAACGCTTGGGCGCTTGATACTGATGCTAGCTTCCTCGTGTACAACGCGGTACGTGAAACTGGTCGTTTGCTAGCAAGTCCGGATAAAGCGACTAAAGAAAAAGCACTACGTGTAATGCAGCAAGTGATGGTGCAAAACCCGTTGGGTAGCAAACACGACAAACTTTGGTTAGCGGCAGTTGAGATGATGAGCTATTACGCGCCGGAAGGGTTGAATGGTCTCGATTTAGACCAAGCAAAACATGATTTAGCTGCGCGTGTTTTACCGAATCGTCATGAGTGTGATGGTCCTGCAATTATTCGCTCACAAGATCTGACCCAAGCTCAGGCGATAGAAGCATGTGACGTGCTTTCTGCCAAAGAAGCGGACTTTCACCAAGTTGCGAATACCGGGAATCAGCCAGTGGCAGATGACCATAACGAACGGGTAGAAGTGGCAGTGTTTGCTAATAATGGCAGCTATGTAGATTATTCATCTTTCTTATTTGGTAACACAACTGATAATGGTGGACAGTACCTAGAAGGTAACCCATCAGAAGCCGGCAATGTGGCGCGCTTTGTCGCTTATCGTTACGCCAATGGTGATGAGCTTTCTATTCTCAATCTAGAGCATGAGTACACCCATTATCTGGATGCGAGATTCAACCAATACGGTTCGTTTAGCGATAACTTGGCACATGGCTATGTTGTTTGGTGGTTAGAAGGTTTCGCTGAATACATGCATTACAAACAAGGCTATGACGCAGCAATTGGTTTGATTGACAATGGAAAGATGAGTTTGTCGGATGTGTTTGCAACCACTTACTCTCACGATTCCAACCGTATTTATCGCTGGGGTTACCTAGCCGTACGTTTTATGTTGGAAGAGCATCCTCAGGAAGTGGACACTCTGCTGGCGCTTTCGCGTACTGGTGAGTTTAAGCAATGGGCGCAGCAAGTGCAGATATTAGGTCAGCAATACAACGGCGAGTTTGACCGCTGGTTAGATTCTGTTGCTAACCAACCAGAGCAGCCAGACCCAAATCCAGATACCAAGCCAGACGAGCCGACAGACCCTTCTGCTCAAGTCACGGCGCTAGCGACCAACCAAAGCGTGGTAATTAGTGGGGAAGCATACAGTGAGCAGTTGTTCTATGTTGACGTTCCAGAGAAGAGCACACACTTTGAAGTCGCGTTGCAAGGTGAGAATCAAGGTGATGCAGACCTTTACATGAGCTTTGAGAAAGAAGCGCATTACTACGATTTTGAATTCAGCCAGTACGCAGATGGTAGTAATGAGGTAGTCACCTTTGAGACCGAACCTTCTGGCTACATTAAACCTGGTCGATACTACATCACCATTGCTGGTCGTACTGAATTTAATGCTGTGACTCTGGTTGCGACGCTAGAGACAGAAGCAGAAACACCCCCAACACAAGAACAAGATGATTTAGCGCCTGTAGTGTTGGAATCTGGTCAGGCAAAGACCTTAACCGTGCATCAACAACGTTACGCTGCGGTATATGTTCCGCAAGGCGTAAAAGAAGTTCGCGTATGGTTAAGTGATAAAAATAACAATGACGAAAATGGCAATGTTGACCTCTACGCTAGCCGAGCGTACTGGCCGACAGTAGAACAGCACGAATATGCATCAAACTACTGGGGCAGCAATGAATATCTGCAAATTCCAGTTACCGAAGCTGGTTACTTGCATTTCTCATTAAATGCTAAGCAGCAAGGGGATGATGTCGAGATGCTGGTATATTTTTACTGAACTATACCCAAGTAACCTTGAGATGCTAGGTTCAGTGAGAATGACTTGGTTTGTAGACGCGGCGGCGATTTAGCGATCTAGTCACTTTAAATTAAGCCAAAGCCGGACGTAGTTGTCCGGCTTTTTCGTATCAAGATTCTGAGCTTCTATATTTCTTCGGCAGAGTAGGTAAGTGGTTCTGCGATGTACGTTTATTTTGTCTGCTTCTCTTACTATCGATATCTCTTTATATCCTCTACGAGCGGCTGACATTGCTTGTCTAGCTATATCGATTGTCTAGTTATGATGATTAAAAACAATCATTTAAACCAATGTGCGGTAAATCATGTTTTGCTATTTTATGACGTGATGCTGCAATAAAGTTGTCATGTTTGGGCTATAAGTTGTGCGACTTAAATGAGCGAGCTAAATGGCTCAACACTCAACCTGAAGATTAGAGAATCATGGTAAAAGCTGTAAACCCAACGGATGAAATCATCATTAAGTTGCTTCAACACCAAGGCTGTATCAAAAGCGAAGCAGAAGTTCTTTTAAAGAAAGAGGTCTACCGTCTCCAGCCAGACGAAATTGAGAAAGTGAAAAACTATGCTCAGCATTTCGGTATCGATGCGAAAGAAAAACTCATTGATGAGATCTTGGAGCTTCGAAGAGAAACGCTGTTAAAGAAGATTGCCAGCACTGAGGTGCCGAACTAGCCTAAGGTGATGCTCAATCCTGTCTCGACATTTGATCGACTTCTATACCCAAGTAACCTCGAGATGCTCGGTTCAGCGAGAATGACTGGGTTTGTAGACGCGGCGGCGATTTAAAGGTCTAGCGGGTCTAAATCAAGAATCGACAACAAAGTATACAAGCCCAGTCAACTCGCCCTTTGGGAGCGTGTCATTGACCCGATTGCTGCGTCAAACAACTTGGAAAGAGCGGGCTATTACGCTACGTTGTTTTCCTTGAACTCGAATCAATGACAACGCTCTGAATCCTGCATCTTGAAGTCACTTGGGTATATTGTGTAAAAGTAAGTAAATAAGAGAGTGAAATAAGGCGAGTTGTTTGACTCCTATCGGAATGCGTTTTAGTTTTCGGCTTAATCAATCTTTGTCATGAATAGGTTTAGATAGCCAGTATGGACTCAATTACTCAAGCAGCATTAGGGGCAACGGTTTCAGGTGCAATAGCCGGCAAACGCTGCAATGCGAAAGTGTTATTAACGGGCGCAGCGCTCGGAACCTTGCCTGACCTAGATGTGATCCTTGATTATGGTGATGCGGTCCAAAATACGATTAAGCACCGTGGATTCTCTCACTCTTTACTTGTTTTACCTCCTTTCGCGTTGCTGATTTCTTGGCTGTACTGTCGATGGAGACCAGACACATTCTGGACGTTGTCTCGAGTATTTTTTCTGACTGTGAGTGTTTTGGTTACGCACACTTTATTGGATGCGATGACAACCTACGGCACCCAGTTAATATGGCCTTTTGAGGGCTATTTTGAGCTACGGAACGTCTTCATCATTGATCCGCTTTACACCTTACCTCTACTGGTCGCAATTGGTGTCGCTCTGTTTTCTAAATCGCGTGGTGGACAGTGGTGCCAAGCGGTTGTGCTGATCTCGACACTTTATCTGGGGTGGGGTTACGCTTCACAGCAGATCATTGCTTCCCGAGTGGAGCAAAACTTAATGACGCAGAGCCTACCAAATCAACAGGTGCTGATTACACCGACACCATTTAATACTCTGCTTTGGCGTGTAGTCGTGATGGATGATGGTAAATATTGGGAAGGTTTGGCATCAGTTTTCGACAATAGCGAACGCATTGATTTTGTCTCACATCCTCTAGGCAGTTGGCCACTAGAGGACAAACCGGATACGTTAAAAGGGCTTCAGGCGTTTTCACACAACTACCTTAACTACCGTGTAGAGAATGATGCATTGATTGTGACTGATTTACGATTAGGTATGTCTAACAACCTTTCCTTTGAGTTTGTTTTCGCCGAGAAGAGCCAAAGCGGGGAATGGCAGTTGTTGGAATCGACACAACGTTACCCAAGTGAGCGAAGCTTAGATCTGTTAGGGCAGCTGTGGGAAAGGCTGAAAGGCGATCAAACCATTGATGCAAATTTACAACGTATGGAGCTGAACGCACGTTCTTAGTTGGCGAGTAAAAGAGCTCCCCAACTCGCTCGTCCCTCACTCTTTAGGATGACGACGTTAGAATTGCTAACGCAACATAATGTCATTTCCAAAAGCGACGAAAGGGCGCAGTCGGGAATGTCTATGGAACACTGAGTTACAGCAAGTGCCGAACCAGATACAGAAAAGCCGGATGTGATGTCCGGCTTTTTGCTATTTACTTCAGGTTCGCAACTTAAGCTGCTAGTACAGGCACACCACTGTGAAACTTAAAATCGTCGTCTGGAGTTGAAATCAGCTCGGCTTCGATACGACCAAACTCTGCCACGCGCTCGCTAATATCTTTACCCGCGATTTGCTCTGCCAGAATCAAATAATCCTGATAATGACGCGCCTCTGAACGCAGCAGAGAAACATAAAACTTGGCAATATCTTCATCCATATGCGGAGCCAGTTTAGCGAAACGCTCACACGAACGCGCTTCGATGTAAGCACCGATGATGAGCTTATCAATCAAGGTTTCTGGTTCATGCGTTTTCATGTGTGAAATTAAGGTTTTTGCGTAGCGGCTTGCTGGAATGTTCTGGTACTCAATGCCACGGCTTTCCATGATTTCGAGCACTTGGTAGAAGTGGTGCAACTCTTCTTTGATCAGCAGAACCATCTTATCGATCAGATCCTGACTGTATGGTGAATCAGACTTAGCGATGATGGCTTTAGAAATATTGCTCTTACCTTTTAGTGTCTCTAATGACCCCGTTTTACGGTAAGCGAAATCTTCGTAGGGTTTAAACCAGTCGAGCAGGGCGTGTGAACTTGCTTTGTCTATGGCGTATTTACGGATCAAGAACATCGCAGACTGACCCGCTTTCAGCTCACACAGTAGATGGTCTAATAAAATGGTTTGAAGGTTTTCCCGCTTCTTTGCTTCTTCAACCCACTCATCTGGGGTGCTGCACTGCAAGAATTGGTTAATTGGAGCAAGAAGATCCTGATAGGCGTCGAGATTCATCATTTTAATTTTTAGCACTTTACATTCAAATTTGGGTTATCCAGCCTGTGTCATTTTCAGAGTAATAAGACACAAAAAAGGCTGCAAACGCAGCCTTTAATCGGATAGGGCGGAAAGCTTGTGGAGAGTTTACCACTTTTTCTTTTCACCGAAGAGCGCATCCATATCACTGTCACGCTCTTTATCGGCAATTTGCTGCATTTCTGCGTCGTTCTTGTCCTGGCGTTTCTTATCAAGATCACCAAGCATTTCTTCAAGCTTTTGTTTTGCTTGAACTGAATAAGCATCATTTTTTGTGCTCAGAGCATCAATACCTTTGCGAAGCAATTGCAGAGCGGTACCAGGCTGACCACGAGCAATCGAATCGTTTGCACGCTTAATGACGTTTTCGATGTTAATACGAATCTGCATGGTTTCCAGACGCGCGTTTTCAGTCACATAAGTTTGTGTATCGAGTCGACCTTTGTTGTGCTCGTTACGAACGGTGTCACGCAGGCGTTTTACCAGTTTCAGCATCAAGATAGCTTGCTTGTCGCTGCTTGGCATTTTAAACGTCGTGCTTTCGCCGCTTTGATTGCTCTCATTCAGTTGGGCAATCTGCTGTTTCATGTTCTCGACGCGCTGAACAAGTTGTTTGTTCTTCGGATCGAGGTCACGCATGCTTTCAAGCGCATCAAGAATGCGATTATTAAGACATAACAGTAAGTCCTTGCTGAAAGGAATATGATGAGCGTGTCCAATCAGCTCTTCTGTACCGTCAATCAGTGCCACGTAGCGAGCAGACTCTTGTCTTTTCGCTGTCTCTACTTTGACCTTGTACTGCAACATGATGTTATAGCCAAGGATCAGTACCAGTAGGATGACTACCAAAGCGATTATTAAACCAGTATTCATATCTTTGCGTCTGCTTTTTTACTTTTGTATGGCTAGCGTTCAAGAATACATGAATCTTATCTTTCTCGGCACCCTATTTGTTTGATTATTTTGCCCCAAACACGTTTTCCGACGTAATTAAGCACGGAATGCGGTGAGCTGTAAGAAAAAGCGAATTTTTAAAATTCAACTCTATGCATATTTAATCAAGGAGTTCGATTCGCTATGAGTTTGAGCTATAAGTTAGAAATTACTGTTCATTTAGTTGCTAACACGTTATAACTAATCATTATATCTACTCGGGCGAGTAGACAAGATAAGTATGACGTTATTATCTCAATCAATGAGTAAGGGATTACGATGAAGCTGCAACAACTGAAGTACATTGTTGAGGTTGTGAACCATAATCTGAATGTTTCTGCGACGGCAGAGAGCCTATATACCTCTCAGCCTGGTATCAGTAAGCAAGTTCGTTTGCTGGAAGATGAATTGGGTATTCAGATCTTTGAACGAAGTGGTAAACACTTAACGCAGGTGACACCCGCTGGTGAAGAAATCGTGCGAATTTCTCAAGAGATTCTGGCGCGGGTTGAAAGCATTAAGGCGGTTGCTGGTGAACATACTCACCCTGAAATGGGTACGTTGAACATTTCTACCACTCACACCCAAGCACGTTACGCACTTCCTGACGTGATCAAAGGCTTTACGGCACGTTACCCGAAAGTGTCGCTGCACATGCACCAAGGTACGCCTTCGCAAATGTCTGAAGCGATTGCGAAAGGTACGGCCAATTTCGCGATTGCGACAGAAGCTCTTCACCTTTACCAAGATGCCATTATGCTGCCTTGTTACCACTGGAATCGTTCGATCGTGGTACCAAAAGAACATCCATTGGCGAAGAAAGACACGGTAACCATTCACGATTTAGCAGCTTACCCATTGGTGACTTACGTGTTCGGCTTTACTGGTCGCTCTGAACTGGATACGGCATTTAACCGCGAAGGTTTGACGCCGCGCGTTGTGTTCACTGCGACAGATGCTGACGTGATTAAAACTTACGTTCGTATGGGCATTGGAGTCGGTGTGATTGCAAGTATGGCGGTTGATGAAGACCAAGACAGCGATTTGGTTGCGATTGACGCAAGCCACTTATTTGGTGCGAGTACGACAAGCATCGGTTTCCGTCGCGGTACCTTCCTACGTTCTTACATGTTCGACTTTATGGAGCGTTTTGCACCGCACTTGACTCGTCCGGTAGTTGAACAAGCGATTTCTCTGAAATCGAACTCGGAAATTGAAGAGATGTTTAAAGACATCGAGCTTCCGGTTAGATAACACTTCATTGATGTTTCGATTCCCTCTACAATGCGCTCGTTGTAGGGGGAGCTATGAAAACGCAATTTCAATTTATTAATGACTGCTTAATCGAAAACCAATCTTTGTGGCGATTCGAGCCATTTAAAAGCAGCGTTCACGTATCGTTACCTTGGCAAGAGCAACACCCTCAGTTGTGCCAATGGTTAGCGTCTCTTAGTCCCTCTCAAATCGAAGAATATAAAGCGGAACCAGAACTTGCGCTAAAAGCACTCAGTCCGTTTTTGCCTGAACTTGAACAACTCGCAGAACTCACTTTTTTAGAGCCACTAGATTTAAAGGGTTTGGAACTTGTCCGTGGTTTAGATAACGGCATCCCTGGTCGTAAGTTAGAGCAAATTAGCTCGATGGGCGAAGCGGCGATTCAACATCATCACGGTGAAGAATGGCTTGAGTGGTGTTCAGGTAAAGGGTATTTGGGACGAATCCTGACAACGCAAACCGATCAACCTGTTACTAGTTTTGAATACCAGCAAGCGCTGTGTGACTCAGGGCAACAAGCGGCGAATGAACACCATTGGAAGATGACGTTTATTCAAGGCGATGCGTTCGATAGCAAAGCGAGAGCGGTATTTAAACCGACGCAACACGCGGTAGCACTTCATGCTTGTGGTGATCTCCATGTTCGCTTAATGCAGTATGGAAGCGAGAATGGGATTGCTGCGATGACAATCTCACCTTGTTGTTACCATCTGATTCAGTCTGAGCAGTATCAGCCGATGTCGACGCAGGGCAGGGCTTCTTATCTCTCATTGTCTAAGCAAGAACTGCGTATTCCGTTACAACAAACAGTAACGGGCGGAGAACGTGTGCGACGTCATCGTCAGCAGGAAATGGTGTTTCGTCTTGGGTTTGATTTGATCACACGACAAGCGTTGGGCATGGAAGAGTACCAACCAGTTCCAAGTGTGCGTAAGTCGCAATTAAGTGAAGGATTTGAATCTTTGTGTCGCTGGGCTGCGGACCAGAAAGGTATCGATCTCTCTGGCCAAATCGACTTCGAACATTTCGAAAAGTTAGGCGAGAAGCGCTTTTGGCAAATGGAGCGTTTGAGCTTGGTTCAGTTGATGTTTCAACGACCGTTGGAGATTTGGCTTGCTTTGGACAAAGCACTTTATCTTGAAGAACGTGGTTATCGTGTTAGATTGGCAGAGTTTTGCGCTAAATCAGTCACACCTCGAAACATTTTAATTTGCGCTTATAAGGTTTAGTTATTTTTTATAATTAAATGCTCTATGCAAAAAAGCCCACTTTAATGTGGGCTTTTGTAAACAAAACGTGACAATTTGTGCGTTATTTTGTCATTAGTTGAACATTGCGATAGCTTGCGCTGGTTCAACGTATTCTAGGTCAAAGCTCTCAGCAACTTCTTTGCAAGTCACTTTACCGTGGATAACGTTTAGACCTTCAAGGAAACCTTTGTCTTCAAGAAGCGCTTCACGGTAGCCTTTGTTTGCTAGCTTCACGATGTATGGAAGCGTTGCGTTGTTCAGCGCGAATGTTGAAGTACGAGCAACTGCACCTGGCATGTTTGCTACACAGTAGTGAACGACTTCGTCAACGATGTAAGTTGGGTCTGCGTGTGTTGTTGCGTGAGAAGTTTCGAAACAACCACCTTGGTCGATGGCTACGTCAACAACCGCCGCACCTGGCTTCATCTTAGCGATATGCTCTTTTGTTACCAGTTTCGGTGCTGCTGCACCAGGGATTAGAACCGCGCCGATCACTAGGTCTGCTTCTAGAACATGCTTCTCGATAGCGTCTTCAGTAGAATAAACCACTTTAGCGCGACCTTGGAATTCTTCGTCTAATTTACGTAGAGTATCTACGTTACGGTCTAGGATAGTTACGTCTGCACGAAGACCAACAGCCATACGAGCTGCGTTCGCGCCAACTACACCGCCGCCAACGACAACAACTTTCGCAGGCTCAACACCAGGTACGCCACCTAGTAGTAGACCGCGACCGCCGTGCGATTTTTCCAACGTTTGCGCACCTGCTTGAATAGACATCCGACCTGCCACTTCTGACATTGGTGCTAACAGTGGCAAACGACCCATATTATCTGTTACAGTCTCATACGCTATACAGACAGCTTTGCTCTTGATTAGCTCTTCAGTTTGTGGAAAATCTGGTGCTAGGTGTAAATAAGTAAATAAAATCTGCCCTTCGCGGAGCATTGCTCTCTCGACAGCTTGGGGTTCTTTTACTTTTACAATCATATCTGCTTTCGCAAACACGTCTGTAGCAGTAGGAAGAATGGATGCGCCTACAGCGATGTAATCATCGTCTGAAAAACCAATGCCGGCACCTGCATTGGTCTCAACCAAAACTTGGTGACCATGTGAGATTAGCTCTCTCACGCTAGCTGGGATCATACCCACACGGTATTCGTGGTTCTTGATTTCCTTAGGTACGCCAATGATCATCCTGTGTCCTCTTTCTAAAATGGTTGTATTAACTGTTTGTAGGGTGTTATTGTCGAATTAATATCTAGTATAGATGTTGATTTGTAATATTTGGCACCAAATATTAAAAAGTTGTAGTATATTTTTTTGCAAGGAAGTAATAAGGTGGAATAAAAAATGGCAGACAACTATAAGAAGCCGTCCAAGGAACTAGACCGTATCGACCGCAACATTCTTAATGAACTGCAGAAAGACGGTCGTATTTCGAACGTTGAACTTTCAAAACGTGTAGGACTTTCTCCAACGCCGTGTTTGGAGCGTGTGCGTCGCTTAGAGCGTCAAGGTTACATCACAGGGTACACTGCGCTATTAAACCCGCAGTTCCTCGATGCATCACTATTGGTATTCGTAGAAATTACGTTGAACCGTGGTGCACCAGATGTGTTCGAGCAGTTTAACGCAGCTGTTCAAAAACTAGACGACATCCAAGAGTGTCATCTTGTATCAGGTGATTTCGACTATCTTCTAAAGACCCGTGTATCTGATATGGGTGCTTACCGTCGACTACTAGGCGATACGTTACTACGTCTTCCTGGCGTAAATGACACTCGTACGTACGTCGTTATGGAAGAAGTGAAGCAAACTAACCAGCTTGTGATTAAAACTCGTTAATTTCTTGCAAAGAAAGCGGTAAATGCTTCCGCTTTCTCCATAGAGTAATTGGGTTTTTCTCTTTGATATGGTTAAATCAATTTACCGAGCGGCTTTGTGCCGCTCGGAATGTTTTGCTTATTCCTAATTCATTTCCATATTCAAGTTGATTTATGTTCAAAGAGAACGCAAAGAAAGTCGAAACCATTATCAAAACCAGTGAAGAGCCTCAGTCTTCACGTCTAAATGGCTTCCAACGCTTAAAAGAGTGCTGCTTTATCGTTGGCGTTCTTAGCTCGGTATTGTTAGCCGTTGCACTATTTACCTTTAGCCCGGCTGATCCGTCTTGGTCCCAAACTGCTTGGGGGGGAGAGATCAATAACGCTGGTGGCTTGTTCGGCGCTTGGTTAGCCGACACGCTATTCTTTACCTTTGGTTCCCTTGCGTACCCACTGCCATTCCTGTTGACAGCAGGAGCATGGGTGATTTGCCGTAAGCGTTCTGAAGACGATCCTATCGACCTTATGTTGTGGGGTACTCGTCTACTTGGGTTAGTTATCCTCATTCTTACCAGTTGTGGTCTTGCTGATATTAACTTTGACGACATTTGGTATTTCTCATCTGGTGGTGTCGTTGGTGACGTACTAACCAGTCTATCTTTACCTACACTCAATGTGTTGGGTACAACGCTTGTGCTTCTTTTCCTATGGGGAGCCGGCTTTACTCTGTTTACCGGTATTTCTTGGCTGAAGATCGTCGAATGGTTAGGTGACCGTGCGCTTGGCTTAGTTGCTGCTGTTACTAATAAAGCTCGTGGTACTGAGCAAGAAACGCTAGAGCCTCAATTAGACGAGTTCGCTGAGGACCGAGTCGTGAGTAAGCGCGGTCAAGATGATCTTGAAGATGAACCTCTGCCGCACCTTACGGCTTATGATGTAGAAGAGCCGAAAGAAGAGGCGCCTGCACATGAATACCCGATCTACATGCCTCAATCTGCAGCGGAACAACCGAAACAGCAGTCTGCGACACAACCTATAGCGCAGCCAACGCCTCAACCAGCGGTTGTGAATGCAGCGCCACTACAATCTCAAGTTCAGCATCAAGCTCAAGAGCAAGCTCAATCAGTTGAGCCTGTTCGAGCAGTGAACACAGACAACGTGGATCCGACGGTTGAGCGTACTAAGCAACTGAATGTCACCATTGAGGAGCTAGAAGCGGCAGCGCAACAAGCTGACGACTGGGCTGATGAAACGCCACAAGTTCAAGTATCACAAGCCCAAGAGCCAGTGGTTGCACCTATTGTGGCTCAGCCTGAAGCGCCACAGTCCGTTGCTCAAGAACCAGCTCCACAGCAAGTTGATCATCAACAAGCGCTACAAGAACCGTTTGTGGCACCTGAACCAACAGTCTTTGAACAGGTCGAGAATGAGCCAAGCTACGATGAGTATGCTCAGTTTGAAGCAGATCAGGCTCAACAGCCCCAAGTTGTTCAAGAACAAGCATTAGTTCACGCCCCAATCGAACAGCCAACTACAGAGCAACCTCTACATGAAGAGCCTGTAATTAACGCTGCAGCTTTGGATAACATTGCAGAACAAACAGAGCCAAGCCAGCACATCGAGCCAACGATTTCGAACTTTGATGTCTTGGATGAAGAAGATGATTACCAAACGCAACAACCTGTACAGCAAGCTCAGCCTACACATGTTGAGCCGCAACAACCTGTTTCTCAGCCTGTACAACCGCAGGCTATACAAGAACAACCCATGCAGCACCAAGCTGCGCCTCAGCCGGTAGCACCAGCGCCTCAAGATGTCGAGGTAGAAGAGGTTCAAGAAGGTGACCAAGACGTAGCGGCGTTCCAAAACTTGGTTTCGAGCGCTCAAGCGAAAGTGGCTGCTCAGCAAAACCCATTCTTGGTACAACAAGAGCAAAACTTGCCAGTACCAGCAGAGCCATTGCCAACGCTAGAATTGCTTTACCACCCAGAGAAACGCGACAACTTTATCGACCGCGACGCTTTGGAGGAGGTGGCTCGTTTGGTTGAAACCAAACTTGCAGATTACAAGATTAAAGCTGATGTAGTCGGTATTTACCCAGGTCCTGTTATCACTCGATTCGAGCTTGATTTGGCTCCGGGCGTAAAAGTGAGCCGTATTTCAGGTTTGTCTATGGACTTGGCTCGTGCATTGTCAGCAATGGCAGTACGTGTTGTCGAAGTTATTCCAGGCAAACCGTATGTGGGTCTAGAGTTGCCTAATATGAGCCGCCAAACCGTGTTCCTGTCTGATGTAATCAACAGTCCTCAATTTGAACAAGCAACCTCGCCGACAACAGTCGTTCTTGGTCAAGATATTGCTGGTGAAGCGGTTATTGCTGATATTGCGAAGATGCCTCACGTGTTAGTTGCGGGTACGACTGGTTCTGGTAAGTCGGTGGGTGTGAACGTCATGATCTTGAGTATGCTGTATAAAGCATCGCCTGAAGATCTGCGTTTCATCATGATCGACCCGAAAATGTTGGAACTTTCAATCTACGAAGGTATCCCTCATCTTCTTTCTGAAGTTGTAACGGACATGAAAGACGCGTCTAACGCGCTACGTTGGTGTGTAGGCGAGATGGAACGTCGTTATAAACTGATGTCGGCATTGGGCGTCCGTAATGTCAAAGGCTTCAACGAGAAGTTGAAGATGGCAGCAGAAGCGGGTCATCCAATTCATGACCCATTCTGGCAAGAAGGCGACAGCATGGACACTGAGCCACCGTTGCTAGAGAAACTGCCTTACATCGTTGTGGTTGTCGACGAATTTGCCGACCTAATGATGGTGGTAGGTAAGAAGGTTGAAGAACTGATTGCTCGTTTGGCACAGAAAGCGCGTGCGGCTGGTATTCACTTGATCCTTGCGACGCAGCGCCCATCGGTTGACGTTATTACCGGTCTGATTAAAGCGAACATTCCAACGCGTGTGGCATTTACAGTATCTACTAAGACTGACTCGCGCACGATTCTTGACCAAGGCGGCGCAGAATCACTACTCGGTATGGGTGACATGCTTTACCTACCTCCGGGTTCAAGCCATACAATCCGTGTTCACGGTGCGTTTGCGTCGGATGATGATGTTCACGCTGTTGTGAACAACTGGAAAGCGCGTGGTAAGCCTAATTACATCGACGAAATCATCAGTGGTGACCAAGGTCCAGAAAGTCTGCTTCCGGGTGAACAGATGGAATCGGATGAAGAAGTGGACCCATTGTTCGATCAAGTCGTAGAGCATGTGGTTCAATCTCGTCGTGGGTCGGTTTCTGGCGTACAACGTCGATTCAAGATTGGTTACAACCGAGCGGCTCGAATTGTTGAGCAGCTTGAAGCGCAAGGCATCGTAAGTGCTCCGGGTCATAACGGTAACCGTGAAGTACTGGCTCCTGCGCCACCAAAAGATTAATGAACTTGTGTTACTCACCTCAGTCCAACTGAGGTGAGTGGTTCTAACAATAGGTATCTGAATGAACAAACTATTTTCAGCGAAACTTTTCTCTGCGCTTGTTTTAAGCTTTTCTCTCTTCTCTACTGCACATGCCGCGTCTCCTAAAGATGAATTAAACAAACGCCTGTCTATGAATGATGGCTTCAGTGCGGATTTCTCACAGCAAGTAATCAGCCCAGAAGGTGAAACAGTCATGGAAGGGGAAGGTACGGTTGAAATTGCTCGTCCAAGCCTGTTCCGCTGGAGCACGACATTCCCTGACGAAAACTTGCTGGTCTCTGATGGTAAAACACTGTGGTACTACAGCCCATTCATTGAACAAGTCAGCATCTACTGGCAAGAGCAAGCAACAGAGCAAACGCCATTTGTTTTGCTAACGCGTAATCGCGCAAGTGATTGGGATAACTACAAGATTTCTCAAAAAGGTGACGAGTTCACCCTCATTCCTACCGCAGTAGACTCCACACAAGGTCAATTCCAGATTAATATTGATGCAAAAGGTGTGGTGAAAGGCTTTAACGTAGTTGAGCAAGATGGTCAGAAGGGGCTGTTCAGCTTTAGCAACGTGAAGCTTGGCAAACCAAAAGCAGACAGATTCACCTTCACAATCCCAGATGGCGTGGAAGTGGATGATCAAAGGAATTAATTGGTAGTGAGCAATTACACATTAGATTTCTCGGGGGACGAAGATTTTCGTCCCCTTGCTGCTCGTATGAGACCGGAAACGATCGAACAATACATCGGACAGCAGCACATTTTAGGTCCTGGTAAGCCTTTACGTCGCGCGTTAGAAGCGGGTCATATTCACTCGATGATCTTGTGGGGACCACCAGGCACTGGCAAAACGACATTAGCGGAAGTTGCTGCAAACTATGCCAACGCAGAAGTAGAGCGTGTGTCTGCGGTGACGTCTGGTGTGAAAGAAATCCGTGCTGCAATCGAGAAAGCGCGTGAGAATAAAATGGCGGGTCGCCGTACCATCTTGTTTGTGGATGAGGTGCACCGCTTCAATAAATCTCAACAGGACGCGTTTTTACCTCATATTGAAGATGGAACCGTTACTTTTATCGGCGCGACCACAGAAAATCCATCGTTTGAGCTAAACAACGCATTGCTGTCACGTGCACGTGTGTACAAGCTGACTTCTTTAGATAAAAAAGAAATTTCATTAGCGTTGAACCAAGCCATTAGCGATAAAGAGCGTGGGTTGGGGAATACACCAGCACATTTCGCCGATAACGTATTAGATCGCTTAGCAGAACTGGTAAACGGTGATGCTCGCATGTCCCTCAATTACCTTGAGCTGCTCTATGATATGGCTGAGGATAATGCGCAGGGCGAAAAAGAGATCACTCTGAAGTTACTTGCGGAAGTCGCAGGGGAAAAGGTCTCTCGCTTTGATAACAAAGGCGACATTTGGTACGACTTAATCTCTGCGGTCCACAAATCCATTCGTGGCTCAAACCCTGATGCTGCGCTCTATTGGGCTGCGCGTATGATGGCTGCGGGTTGTGACCCTTTGTACATCGCACGCCGCCTGCTGGCTATTGCCTCTGAAGACGTAGGCAACGCAGATCCTCGCGCAATGCAAGTAGCCTTATCTGCTTGGGACTGTTTTACCCGTGTTGGTCCGGCAGAAGGTGAGCGCGCTATTGCACAGGCGATCGTGTACTTAGCGTGTGCGCCAAAAAGTAATGCGGTATACGTGGCGTGGAAACAAGCGCTCACAGATGCTCATAACTTGCCTGAATATGAAGTGCCGCATCACCTTCGAAATGCACCGACCAGTTTGATGAAAGACATGGGTTATGGGGCAGAGTATCGTTACGCGCACGATGAGCCTGGCGCTTACGCCGCAGGTGAGCAATATTTGCCGCCTGAAATGGGTGATCGTAGGTACTATCAGCCGACAAATCGTGGTCTAGAGACCAAAATCGGCGAAAAGTTAGATTACTTGGCTACTTTAGACGCAAATAGCCCACAAAAGCGCTATGAAAAGTAGGCGTTTTTGGATACATTTGTTCAGTAAATTTTTTTAACGCGCACGCCTTGGAAAGTGCGCGTGATTTCACAACAAAAAGCATAGGATTAACAATGCTGGATTCTAAATTACTTCGTACAGAGCTGGATGAAACAGCTGCTAAACTGGCGCGTCGTGGCTTTAAGCTAGACGTAGAGACTATTCGTAAACTTGAAGAACAACGTAAGTCCATTCAAGTAGAAGTAGAAAATTTACAATCCACGCGTAACTCCATCTCCAAGCAAATCGGCCAAAAAATGGCGGCTGGCGACAAAGAAGGCGCAGAAGAAATCAAGAAGCAAATCGGTACTCTAGGTAGCGATCTTGATGCGAAGAAAGTTGAACTTGAGCAAGTAATGGCTCAACTAGACGAATTCACGCTTTCTGTACCAAACATCCCAGCAGACGAAGTGCCAGATGGCAAAGATGAAAACGACAACGTTGAAATCTCTCGTTGGGGTGAGCCAAAGTCTTACGACTTCGAACTGAAAGATCACGTTGACCTAGGCGAAATGGGCGACGGTCTAGACTTCGCAAGTGCTGTTAAGATCACTGGCGCACGTTTCATCGTGATGAAAGGCCAATTTGCTCGTCTACACCGTGCAATCGCTCAGTTCATGCTAGATCTTCACACTGAAGAGCACGGCTACACAGAAATGTACGTACCTTACCTAGTAAACTCTGACAGCTTATTCGGTACTGGTCAGCTTCCTAAGTTTGGTAAAGATCTTTTCCACACTGAGCCACTAGTAGAAAAAGTAAACGACGAAGAGCCACGTAAACTGTCTCTAATCCCTACTGCAGAAGTACCTGTAACGAACCTAGTTCGTGACACGATTTCTGACGAAGCGGATCTACCAATTAAGATGACAGCTCACACGCCATGTTTCCGTTCAGAAGCCGGTTCTTACGGTCGTGATACTCGTGGTTTGATTCGTATGCACCAGTTCGACAAAGTTGAACTAGTACAAATCACTAAGCCAGAAGATTCAATGAACGCACTAGAAGAGCTAACAGGTCACGCTGAGAAAGTTCTACAACTTCTAGAGCTTCCTTACCGTAAAGTGGTTCTATGTACAGGTGACATGGGCTTCGGCGCTCGTAAGACTTACGACCTAGAAGTTTGGGTTCCTGCTCAAGAAACTTACCGTGAGATCTCTTCATGTTCTAACATGTGGGACTTCCAAGCTCGTCGTATGCAAGCGCGTTTCCGTCGTAAAGGCGAGAAGAAACCTGAGCTTGTACACACGCTAAACGGTTCTGGTCTTGCTGTAGGTCGTACAATGGTTGCTATCCTAGAAAACAACCAAGAAGCAGACGGCCGCATTGCAATCCCTACAGTACTTCAGAAGTACATGGCGGGCGCAACGCACATCGGTTAATTCATTGACCATTAGAACACCAAAACCCAGCCTTAGTGCTGGGTTTTTTGTTATCTGCGTCGAGTGAAAATACGTTGTTATGTAAATGTAGGATGAGGTATTGCATAGTTAGCCCAAATTATTAAAACCAGCCCCTAATGACATTTTTCTAAGCTTCATTGAGCGTGACAAGCTCCTCCAAAAGATAAAGAGGAGGTACTTTCATGGCTTCAATAAGAATAAGCGGCTCTGTTGGCTTGGGTGGTAAAAATGTGGATGGTGACATTCGTACGGTACAAAGGTCTATTAACCAATTGCTTGGTTCTTTAAAGGGAGTAAAGGAACTTAAAGTGGATGGGAAACTAGGCTCTAGACCGGAAAACTCCAAAACTGTCGGCGCAATTAAAGCTTTTCAGAAAAACCTTGTTGGGATGGCTCGTCCAGATGGAAGGATAGATGTGAATGGAAGAAGCCATCGTAAGCTGAATGATTATTTAAAACGAACACCTGAGACTGCGGTGGCATATACGTTACCTTTGGTTGGCTCAAGAGATGCGTTGACGGACTTGGATTATCGCAAAGTAGCTGAAACTCTTGGATGCGAAGTCGCTGCTATTAAAGCTGTAGCGGAAGTTGAGAGCCGAGGAGAAGCCTACTTTAGCAATGGTAAGCCAAAGATTTTGTTTGAGGCTCATATATTTTCGAGACTCACTTCAAGAGCCTACGATAACAGTCATCCAAGTATTTCAAGTCGGCATTGGAATCGAAGTCTTTATGTCGGTGGTATCTCAGAATACGTACGTTTAAATAAAGCGATTGAACTGAATTCAAATGCAGCAATCCGTTCCGCATCTTGGGGACGTTTCCAAATTATGGGCTTTAATTTCAAGTTAGCTGGTCATGTTACCGCTGAATCCTTTGTTAAAGCTGTATTCGAGTCGGAGAAGAAACAACTTGAGGCTTTTGTTACGTTTATCCAAAAGTCTGGCTTAGGTGAGCATATAAGAGATAAAAATTGGGCTGCCTTTGCTCATGGTTACAATGGTTCTGAGTATCAGAAAAATCAATACGACGTCAAATTAGAAAAGGCTTACAAAAAATATGCTTCGATTAAAAATGCTGCGTAACATTTCTTTGCTTGGACTTATTTTTAGTTCATCTGCTTGTGCTTCCAGCCACACTAATACTGCGCTATTTAAGTGTGATGCTTCACATCCTAACCGTCTAGAAATATCAATAGAAAACATAAACAGTCAGGTTCTACTGTCGGAGCTTAGCTTAGGGGGGAGCAGTATTGAAAGATCATTAGTTATAAAGGACTTTAAATTAGACCAGTATCATCGAGCGTTGGTAGATGAGAAGTCACTGGAATTTAGTATTGGTGAGCGCGTCATATTGGTTAGTGAGTACTTTAGCGAGGAGTTTGATGAGGTAGAGAAGATACTCAGTGTTACTTTGAGAGAGCCTGAGCAAACGCAGCATTTTGAATGCGAGGAAGGGAGTATGAGTAACCTTGCATTGCTTTTCCATGAGAGCGCCGAATAATCGATTACAGAGTAATTATTACTAAAACGTAATAGTGTTTTCGAATTTACCCTAATTATCTTGTTATTTGTAATCGATATAATCATCCACCTTACCACGGTAAGTAGATTTTCTCATTCAAGTAACGAGGAGGGCTTATGGCCGTAGGGTGGGCAAACGACGATAGCGTCAGCCAACAAATTCAAAACACAATAGACGACGAGATTTCCCGTGTTCGTGGCAGTATCACAAAGGGTGAGAGCGCCCATTACTGCGATGAGTGTGGTGATGAGATCCCAGAAGCGCGTCGTCTTGCAATGAAAGGCGTTCGTCTTTGTATCGAATGCCAGTCAACGATCGAATTGGTGTCGCGACGCCAAGCACTGTTCAATCGACGAGCGAGTAAAGAGAGTCAACTTCGATAGCTTTCCTTGAGCCAATGACAAGAAAACGGTTTGAGTAGCAATTCAAACCGTTCTTATTTGTCTTTTTGTCACAGTGTCCTGCGTTAACCGAGAACGAATTAAGCGAAGCAATCTTCGCGTTGCAAAGCAGCATCAATCGCATTAACCAACTTTTCAATTTCGTCTGGTTTGCTGATAAACGGTGGCATCATATAAATCAGTTTGCCAAATGGACGAATCCAAACACCGTGCTCAACAAAGAGAGCTTGGATGGTTTCCATATTTACTGGGCTATACGTTTCCACAACGCCAATAGCACCTAGCCAACGGGTGCTTTTCACCAAGTCGTATGTTTCAAGTTTTGGCAGCAGCTCGGAAAACAGCGTTTCTATTTGTTGGGTTTGTTGCTGCCAATTACCTTGCTCAACCAACTCCAAACTTGCGGTGGCAACAGCACAGGCGAGTGGGTTGCCCATAAAGGTTGGGCCGTGCATAAAACACCCAGCATCACCGCCACAAACGGTATCTGCGACGTGTTTGCTAGCTAGGGTCGCTGAGAGGGTCATGTAACCTCCAGTGAGCGCTTTACCGACACACAGAATGTCTGGTTGAATATCTGCATGTTCGCAGGCAAACAATTTGCCAGTGCGTCCAAACCCAGTTGCGATCTCATCTGCAATCAATAACAAGCCGTATTTGTCGCAAAGCTTACGCACACCTCTGAGAAATTCTGGATGGTAGATGCGCATTCCACCTGCGCCTTGAACAATAGGTTCTAGGATCACCGCAGCAAGTTCTTGATGGTGCGTCTCTATCTTTTGCTCGAAGTCAGTAAGGTCTTCTGATTTCCATTCATCCCAATAACCACAAGTTGGTGACTCCGCAAAGATATGTTCAGGCAAAAAGCCTTTGTAGAGAGAATGCATTGAGTTGTCAGGATCGGTAACCGACATTGCCGCAAAAGTATCGCCGTGATAACCGTGTCGTAAAGTGAGAAACTTTGGTCGGTGTTCGCCCCTGGCATGCCAATATTGTAGTGCCATCTTCAAGCTCACTTCTACGGCAACGGAGCCAGAATCAGCAAGAAAGACATGTTCAAGGTTACTTGGTGCGAGGGACAGCAGTTTCTTACACAAATTGATTGCTGGTTGATGGGTAATCCCGCCAAACATCACATGAGAGACCTGCTCGATTTGCTGGTGAGCCGCTTGATTTAAGTGCGGATGATTATAACCGTGGATTGTCGACCACCAAGAAGACATCCCGTCTATAAGCTCAGTGCCATCTTCCAATTTAATACGCACGCCATTTGCTGATGCAACTGGGTAGCAGGTCAGAGGTGTCAACGTCGAAGTATAAGGATGCCAGATATGCTGGCGGTCGAAGGCGAGATCCATGTGCTATTCCAATAATAATTAAGTTTAAAAAATAACCAAATGTAAACTTTGTTGTTTTATGTTGTGTTGACAGTTTATCGAGACTCAGTAGACTGTCAACACAACAAAAAAAGTGATTAAAGGAATACACGTGGAAGTTCGTCATAACTGGACGCATGCTGAAGTGCGCGATCTCATGGAAAAACCATTCATGGATCTCCTATTCGAAGCGCAGCTTGTTCATCGTCAATATCAACAAACCAACCATGTTCAAGTAAGCACGCTTTTGTCGATTAAGACAGGTGCTTGTCCAGAAGATTGTAAGTACTGTCCTCAGAGTGCTCGCTACACCACAGACATTGAAAAAGAACGTTTGATGGAAGTTGAGCGTGTGCTCGACGCTGCACAAAAAGCGAAAAACGCTGGCTCGACCCGCTTCTGTATGGGGGCTGCGTGGAAAAACCCGAAAGAGCGCGACATGCCACATTTGACCGATATGATCAAAGGTGTGAAAGACATGGGGTTAGAAACCTGTATGACGTTAGGTATGTTAACGCCAGATCAAGCTAAGCAATTGGCTACTGCAGGTCTGGATTACTACAACCATAACCTCGATACCTCACCTGAGTTCTATGGCAACATCATTACCACACGTACTTACCAAGACCGCTTAGACACGCTTTCTCACGTTCGTGATGCAGGTATGAAAATTTGTTCTGGCGGTATCATTGGTATGGGTGAAAGTGCACATGACCGAGCAGGTTTGTTGGTTGAATTGGCTAACTTGCCAGTGCATCCTGAAAGTGTACCAATCAACATGCTAGTAAAGGTGAAGGGCACACCACTCGAAGAAGTTGATGACGTTGAACCGTTCGATTTTATTCGTTTGATCGCCATTGCCAGAATCATGATGCCTCAATCCGCAGTCCGTTTATCGGCTGGTCGTGAAAACATGAACGAACAAATGCAAACGCTTTGCTTTATGGCCGGCGCTAACTCTGTTTTTTATGGCTGCAAGCTTCTAACTACACCAAACCCTTCTGAAGACAAAGACATGATGTTGTTTAAGAAGCTTGGCATTAACAGCCAAGAGGTGTCTCAAAAACCTGATGAAATCGAAGAAAACGAGCTACTCGATCGCGTCGTAGAGCGCGTTGCTGCTCGCCCGACAAAAGACGATCTTTTCTACGATGCCAGCGTTTAAATCTCGTATCGAATCCGCTCTTGCTGAGCGTAAAACGCGAGGGCTGAGTCGTTCCATGAATGTGGTGTTTGCTGGTAACCAATCAATTTTGGAGCACGAAGGCAGACGTTACATCAATTTCTCAAGCAATGATTATTTGGGCTTGGCAAATGACCAAGCACTTGTCCGTGCTTGGCAGCAAGGCTTGAGCGTATATGGCAGTGGCAGCGGTGCTTCTCCAATGGTTACGGGGTTTAGTGCGGCGCATGGCAATTTAGAGGCGGCGCTAACTGAATGGCTGGGCTACGAGAGGGCAATCCTATTTGGCTCTGGTTTCAGTGCTAACCAAGCGCTGCTGTTTACTCTGCTAGAAAAATCAGACGTATTGCTCCAAGACCGTTTGAACCATGCCTCTTTGATGGAGGCTGGTGCGTTGTCACCAGCTAAAATGAAGCGCTTCAAACATAACGATATCGAGCACCTTTCATCACTCATAAGCGCTGAAGATAACAATCTTGTGGTTACCGAAGGGGTGTTCAGCATGGACGGTGACTGTGCCCCACTTGCTGATATCGCTGATGTCACCAGTAATCATGATGCATGGCTTGCTGTAGACGACGCTCATGGTATCGGTGTTCTCGGGGAATCTGGCGGTGGCTCATGTGAATTGGCGGCGGTTAAGCCCGAGATATTGATCGTGACCTTCGGCAAAGCATTTGGAATGTCTGGTGCAGCCATTTTATGTGATCGCGCAACGGGGGATTTTTTAACTCAATTTGCTCGTCACCATGTGTATTCTACGGCGATACCTCCAGCGCAAGCCTATGCGCTGACGCATGCTGTCTCGATGATTCAAGAGCAGTCGTGGCGGCGTGAAAAACTGACAGAGTTGGGGAAAGTGTATAGAGACAATCTCAGTGATCTTGACGGTTTTGTTGAGACTCAAACATCGATTAAGCCGTTTTTGATTGGTGAATCTGATTTGGCTTTGCAAGTTGCAGGTGCTTGTCGTCAGAACGGTATTTGGGTGACGGCTATTCGTCCTCCGACGGTACCGAAAGGGACGTCTCGTCTTCGAATTACGCTTACTGCTAATCATACTAATGAACAAGTTAAAACGCTTTCAATGGCATTGAAGCAAGCATTAGGAGCGCTGTAATGGATAATGCAACTTCCGCTTTAGCACAAATGGTCACATTAGAGAGCTTTCACCAAGATAAGGATGCGATTGCCTCTTCATTTGGTAAAGCTGCAGAAACATACGATAAACATGCAGCGTTTCAACGCGACGTTGGGCATCGGTTACTTAATAAGCTCCCTACAAATTTAACCGGCAAGCGTGTGTTAGATTTAGGATGTGGCACTGGCTACTTTTCTCAGCTTCTTCAGCAGCGGGGCGCAGAAGTAGTGTGCGGTGACATTTCTCAAGCCATGTTAGATAAAGCAAAGCAACGTTGTGGTTCAGAATACATGCATTATCAGTTGGCTGATGCTGAAAACTTGCCTTTTGATGATGAAAGCTTCGACTACGTGTTTTCTAGTTTGGCTTTACAATGGTGTACAGATTTGAGTTACCCATTAAGAGAAATACGTCGTGTCTTAAAAGTGGGGGGAAGCGGGTGTTTCTCTACGCTAGTCGATGGCTCGCTTTATGAGTTGCGTGAGGCTTGGTCAAAAATTGATACATATCAACACGTGAATAACTTTATTACCCACAATCAGGTAAAAATTGCGTTAGCGCAATCTTGGTGCCACAACCATCATCTAGACTTGACCCCCATCACAGTTTGGTACGATTCAGCGTTTTCTGTCATGCGTGATCTCAAAGGCATTGGTGCAAATCACGTAAGCGGGCGCTCACATGGTCTGACGAGCCGTCGCACTTTGTTGCAGGTTGAGCGCGCGTACCAAGCATTTAGAAACGATCAAGGTCTTCTACCTGCAAGTTATCAGGTTTGTTTTGGAGTCATAGTTAAATGATTGATGCATTTTTTATTGCTGGTACGGATACTGATGTAGGAAAAACGGTAGCGTCTAAAGCTATTTTGCAAGCACTTGGTGCAAAAGGGCTTAACACCATTGGTTACAAGCCAGTGGCAGCAGGAAGCGACAAGACGGCGGAAGGTTGGCGTAACTCGGATGCATTGCATCTGCAGAAAGCGGCGACACTCGATATCGCATACGACGATGTAAACCCATACGCTTTGGAATTACCTGCTTCTCCTCACATCGCCGCTAAACATGAACATGTAGAAATTAAATACGAAGTACTGAGCGAGAAATTGGCTCAACACAAAGAGCAATCTGACATTGTTCTAGTGGAAGGTGCTGGTGGCTGGCGTGTGCCTGTGTCTGATACAGACAGCTTGTCGACTTGGGTACAGCAAGAGCAGTTACCTGTCGTATTGGTTGTAGGTATTAAGCTGGGGTGTTTGAGCCATGCATTGCTCACCGCTGAAATCATCAAAGCTGATGGTTTAAATCTAGTCGGCTGGGTGGCAAATCGCGTGAATCCGGGCACAGAGCATTATGCAGAAATCATCGATATGTTGGAAGAACGTCTAGACGCGCCAAAACTCGGTGAGATCCCGTACATCCCAAGTGCTAAACGTAAAGAGTTAGGCAAATACATCAACGTTGAACCGTTGCTGAACGTATAAGTAATAAGGTTTTAGTTAAAACCAAAAGGGCTGCGAAATGCAGCCCTTTTTTCGTGTAAACCTTTGTGTCTAATCGTAAGATTCGATGTTCAGTTTATTTCTCTTGGCTAAGCCCCATCAACGCCTGTTGTGTTTCTGCAACGCGCTTTGACATTTGAGCATCGGTTGAAATACCTAGTTGTTGCTTTGCCTCATCCTCTGAGATACCCAGATGACAACAAAGTAGATCGATAGCCATTTGATAGTCGTTAGTTTCTACCATGATTTTTCCCTCAAGACATGGAAGTTTGGAGCTGCTTAATTGTCCTAAAAGCTAACCCCGTTTCGTTCATCTAACCCGAATCTAGCACGTACAGATAGTCGCACAATAAGACCAAAGTCTATACTCGGTCTAAAGTGCTGATTTAAGAGTGTAAAAAGGTGTGTATTATTTCAGTCTCGAAAACAAATGTTGCAATTTATTGCTTAACCTTGTTTTTATCGCGGATAGACTATATCTATAACGCAACGGAGCACGAAACTAAGCGGAATCAGCTTTTCAAGCGTTCTGTTACTTATAAAAACCTGTTCCATATAATAATCCGTTTAAAAAACATCTGTTTTAAAAAACGATAAGCTTCCTCGGAGAAAAGTAATGAAGCGAATTATGTTATTCCTAGCAACTAACCTAGCTGTTGTGCTAGTGCTTAGTGTTGTTCTGAATATTGTTTACGCTGTAACTGGAATGCAACCAGGCAGTCTATCTGGTCTACTTGTGATGGCTGCTGTATTTGGTTTTGGTGGCGCATTTATTTCGTTAATGATGTCTAAGGGCATGGCACTGCGTTCTGTGGGTGGGATGGTCATCGAAAGTCCTCGTAACGAAACAGAGCATTGGCTTCTTGAAACGGTTGGACGTCAAGCTCAGCAAGCTGGCATTGGTATGCCAACTGTTGCAATTTATGATTCTGCGGACATCAACGCATTCGCAACGGGTGCAAAACGCGACGATTCATTGGTTGCAGTTTCTACCGGTCTGCTACACAACATGACCCGTGATGAAGCAGAAGCGGTATTGGCGCACGAAGTTAGCCACATCGCTAATGGTGACATGGTGACGATGACGCTAATGCAAGGTGTGGTGAATACGTTTGTTATCTTCCTATCTCGCTTTATCGCAAATATTGTTGCTTCTAACGATGATGAGGAAGGTCAAGGTACCAACATGATGGTTTACTTTGGTGTATCTATGGTACTTGAACTGGTATTCGGGTTCCTAGCAAGTTTCTTAACCATGTGGTACAGCCGCCATCGTGAATTCCACGCAGACGCAGGGGCTGCTCAATTAGTCGGTAAAGAGAAGATGATCGCAGCACTAGAGCGCTTGAAGATGAGCCACGAATCTCAACTAGATGGCACTATGATGGCATTTGGTATTAACGGTAAGCGCTCGATGACAGAACTTCTAATGAGCCACCCACCGTTAGATAAACGTATTGCAGCGCTACGTAGCCAACAATACTAATCACGTTGGAAGCTAACAGTTCAACTTACTGCTAGTTAAAATTTTGAAAAGGCTTGGTTTTTTAACCAAGCCTTTTTTTGTGTCTGTTGATCTCTGCTGTACTTCATCACGTATCACTGTTCAGAAACAAAGTTATACAAAAATATTTTTGTACAACTTTTCATGATTAGTCTATCTTGTACATATGATATTTTTGTACAACTTTTGATGTGGTATAGGAGCAAAGGAATGGACATTCAGTCAGTTGGCAACATATATCAGAAGTTGAGTAAAGCAAACTTGCATTTGCTTGAAGGGGTTTACCACCGAGATGTGGTGTTTGAAGATGCAGCCCATCGATTAGAAGGGTGGCCTGCACTTTCCGATTACTTTCAGTCCTTATACACCAATGTCATTCGCTGTGACTTCGTTATCCATGACCATCAACAAGTCGGAGAAACTGGGTTTCTCACTTGGACGATGGATTTACAACATCCTAAGCTTCAAAAGGGTGCGCCGATATCTGTAAATGGTGTATCCCACCTTAAGTTTTGTGAAGGGCAAGTCATTTACCATCGTGATTATTTTGATTTGGGCGAAATGCTCTACGAGAACCTACCGCTCCTAGGTTCTGTCGTCAAAACCATTAAACAGAGGTTAGGACAATGAGTGGCTCAGTACTTATCACCGGGGCAACTTCAGGCATTGGCAAACAGCTCGCGTTGGATTATGCCAATGAAGGTTGGAAAGTGATTGCATGTGGTCGTAACGAAGCTGTATTGGCTGAGCTAGAAAAAGGTTCAACCAACATGTCGAGTTTACGCTTCGACGTGACTCAGTACGACGAAACAATTCAAGCTCTCTCTCAACTGCCGTTTATCCCTGAAACTTGGATTTTCAATGCCGGTGACTGTGAATACATGGATGATGGCATTGTTGATGCGCAACTCATGGCGCGTGTTATGAACGTTAACGTCGTTGGTGTGGCCAATTGTGTCGAAGCGTGTCAGGGGCAATTTGAACGTGGGCATCGCGTCGTAATTGTCGGGTCAATCGCGTCAGAGGTCGCATTGCCTCGTGCTGAAGCCTACGGCGCTTCAAAAGCAGCCGTCAGTTACTTTGCGCGTACGCTAGCCGTCGATTTGAAGAAGAAAGGTATCAAAGTGGTGACGGTGTTCCCTGGCTTTGTCGAAACGCCACTTACTGACAAAAACACGTTTGACATGCCGATGATTGTTTCTGTCAATCAGGCTTCAACTGCGATTCGAAAACAGTTGGATGCCAACAAAAGCCATATTTATTTCCCGGCGAGATTCACCGGTGTTCTGCGTTTTATCTCGTTGCTTCCGTATAGCTGGCAAGCTCGGCTTACCTCAAAACTCGCATCATAAGAAGGAAGAATCATGAATACGGCAGGAAGAAAAAAAATCGCCATCGTAGGTACAGGGATATCTGGTCTCACATGTGGCTATTACTTACATAAAGAACATGACGTGACGTTGTTTGAAGCGAATGATTACGTTGGTGGTCATACGGCGACTGTTGATGTCAGTCTTGATGGTAAAGAGTATGCAATCGACACTGGGTTTATCGTATACAACGATCGTACATACCCAAACTTCATAGAAATGATGGATGAGATTGGCGTTGAAGGCATTCCTACTCAGATGAGCTTCAGCGTCAGAAACGATGGTAATGGATTGGAATACAACGGACACACTGTATCGACATTGTTTGCTCAAAAACGAAATTGGGCAAATCCAAAGTTCTATCGTTTTATTTTTGAAATCCTTCGCTTCAACAAACTGGCTAAAAGCTTTGCCAATGAACAGTTAACTAATAACCAGACGTTGGGAGCGTTTCTGGATGAGCACAAATTCAGTGCTTTCTTTACCGACAACTACATCTTGCCGATGGGCGCTGCAATTTGGTCGTCGACACTAGCGGATATGCGTGCATTCCCGCTTATGTTTTTCTTACGCTTCTTCCTCAACCACGGTTTGTTGGATATTACAAATCGCCCACAATGGTACGTGGTTAAAGGTGGCTCTCGCTCTTACATTACGCCTCTAACGAAAGGCTATGCCAATGATATTCGTCTAAACAGCCCTGTAGAGAAAGTTATCCGAACTGAAAATGGCGTAGGTGTTCAGGTTCATGGAGAAACACATTGGTTTGATGACGTTATCTTCGCTTGTCACAGTGATCAAGCAATGAGAATGCTAGGAGATATCAGCCAAACCGAGCAGGAAATTCTAGGGGATATGACCTATCAAGCAAACGAGGTTGTACTGCATACAGACACCCGTTTACTCCCAAAACGTAAGGCAGCGTGGGCGTCATGGAATTATCTGCTAGAAGGTAGTGAAGATGAGCAGCAACGACTTCCTTCGCTTACTTACAACATGAATATCCTTCAGCATGTCCAGTCTGAGCATACTTTCTGTGTCACTTTGAACAGTACGGAACAAATCGACCCAAGCAAAATCCTACGCTCATTCACTTATCATCACCCTGTATTTACGACGGAGTCTATCGCTGCGCAGCAACGTAAAGACGAAGTTCAAGGTATACAAGGCACATGGTTCTGCGGTGCTTATTGGTACAACGGTTTCCATGAAGATGGTGTCCGTAGCGCACTCGATGTTGTTCAAGGGCTAGAAGAAAAGTACCGCGAGCAAAATGTGGTTCCTTTTGAAAAAGGCGCGGCATGATATGGATAGTCAGATGAACAGCAGATTATTTATAGGCAACGTCCGTCACCGTCGCTTTACGCCTATAAAGCATGAGTTGAATTACTCGCTATTTATGCCAGCCATCGACGTGGACGAGCTCGAAGCGTTAGAGAAAAAAGTATGGGGCTTTGGTTCGCGATGGTGGCATTGGGCACGTTTTAAGCGCAGTGATTATATTGGTGGAAAAGGGTGCGTAAAATCTGCGGTTCAAGACAAACTGGAAGCGCTAGCTGGTGTTCGTTTGACCGGTAAAGTGATAGCGGTTTGTCACTTACGTTATCTAGGACTCTATTTCAGTCCGGTCAATTTCTACTACGTTTATAACAAAGAAGGGGAATGGAAGTACCTTCTAGCAGAGGTGAGCAACACACCTTGGAATGAACGTCATTATTATGCGGTAGCAAAGGACGAGCAAGATGAAGAGTTTGGGTGGGAGCAGAACAAAGCATTTCATGTTTCTCCTTTCAACCCAATCGACCAACTGTACCGATGGAAAATCAAACCTTTAACAGACAAGCTGAATATTCATTTGGAATGCCATAAAGGCGAAAAACATTTTGATGCGACTATGGCTATGAAAGCCAAGCCCTTTTCAAGTAATGCCTTGTTGAAATGCTTGATCGTTACGCCGATTCAAACGGTAAAAGTAATGGTTGGTATTTATTGGCACGCACTGAAATTGTGGATTAAAGGCGCACCTTTTTACTCACATCCAAAATACGCTCAATCCAGTAAGGGCGAAGCAAACCATGTGGGTGAAGACAAGAAAAATAATAAGCATAAGGAGAACTCTGCATGTTAAATACAACTTCTATCGCAATGCCGCGTGAATTAACAACAACGCAAAAAGCGGCCCGTGGAGTTCTTTTCCAGTGTCTGCAAAAGATGGAGATTGGATGCTTAACGGTCATTGAGAGCTTCAAGACAGAAACGACTGAGCGTAGCGAACGTTTTTCAACACCCAATGGTGAGCATAACGGAGAACCCGTTGCTGCAACTATTGAAGTTAAGCATCCGGGGTTCTACTCCCGAATTCTACAGGGCGGCAGTATCGCTGCGGGTGAAGCCTATATGGATGGGTGGTGGGATAGTCCAGATCTGACAGCATTGATGAAGCTAATGGCGCTTAACATGCGAGCGCTGGATAAGCTTGAAGAGCAGGGCAACTGGATAACGAGGCTGTTATATAAGGTGAGCCATTGGACAAATCGCAATTCGCAAGAAAATTCGCGCAAAAACATTCACGCTCATTACGATTTAGGCAACAATTTGTATGAAGCATTTCTTGATACGAATATGCTGTACTCGTCGGCCCTGTACAACCAAGTGGATGACTCATTAGAGCAGGCGCAAATCAATAAGATGGAACGCCTGTGTCAACAACTTGAGCTCAAATCTAGCGACCATGTCATTGAAATTGGTACCGGTTGGGGCGCAATGGCGATTTATATGGCTGAGCAGTATGGCTGTCGAGTGACTACGACAACCATTTCTGAAGAACAGTATGCCTACGCTGAACAGAAGATAAATGAGCGGGGTTTGACCGACAAAATCACCTTGCTTAAAGAAGATTACCGAAACTTAACTGGGTCTTATGACAAGCTTGTTTCTATTGAGATGATAGAAGCCGTGGGTAAGCAATTTTTACCTTCTTATATCAAGAAGTGTGAGTCCCTGCTAAAGTCGGGTGGTTTGATGGCTATCCAAGCGATTACTATTGCCGATCAGCGTTACGATTACTACAGCAACAATGTCGACTTCATTCAGAAGTACATTTTCCCTGGCGGTTTTTTACCTTCGGTAACGTCACTCACCCAAGCAACAACTAAACACAGTGACCTGGTGACGCGAGACTTGTTTGATATTGGGTTGGATTACGCCAAGACGCTTAACGAATGGCACCACCGCTTTAATCAATCAGAGCATGACGTGCGTGCGTTTGGTTACGATGATCGCTTTGTACGTATGTGGCGATACTATCTAAGTTACTGTGAAGGTGGGTTTCTAGCTCGCACGATCAGTGCGGTTCATATGACGTTTCAGCGCCCGTAGTTCGTCATGAAAGTGTTTTTAGCGTCAACTTGGTTCCAACTATGCTGGTTTTTAGCTGTGCTTGGAACCTATCAGTGGCAGTCGCTGACCTTAATACTTACATTGCTGACCATAGTACATTGTTGGAGAGTGGAGCCCTCCGCTCTCAAACGTATCGCAATGGTTGTCTTTGTGGGTTTGGTGCTAGACACACTCAATAAGCAATTTTCTGTCTTTATATTTCCGACCACGTGGTTACCCTTATGGCTTACATGTTTGTGGGTTCTGTTCTCTTGGTACGCTTATCAACTTAAGTCAATTTTGTACCGTTTCCCCAAAATTTACGTATCAATAGTAGGTGGTCTCGGAGGCACAGCCAGCTACTTTGCCGGTTGTAAGCTTGAGGCTGTCGAGTTTGGTTTCAGCGTTAGCGCGACACTAGCGATTTTGTTCGTTGAATGGTGTTTGATGATGCTATTGATACTCAAGGTGTACGGAAATGAAAAGTTGGAAGATAAATTGGAAACGGAAACTGACTAGCAGTGTAATAGTCGCCTCCCTATTCTGTGCGGTGCCTTTGCAAGCGCAAAGTGTGACGAGTACAAACGGAGTAACAAATAGCGATTGGCAGCAATGGCAAACTGTCGGCGAAGCGCAGCTCACTTGGTTCGTGTTTGATATCTATAAATCTCGCTTAAAAGCGCCTGAGGGCATATATATGGTGTCCGGTGATATTTCTCCCCATCCATTTGCTCTCGAGATTAACTATCAGCGCGATATCAGTAGAGACCAGCTACTTGATGTGACCGACGAACAATGGCAAAAGCTGGGTTTTACTCAGGCTTATCGCCAGCAGTGGATTTCTGAATTGAACACTATGTTTCCTGACATCAAGAAAGGCGATGAGCTTACCTACCTTACCGATGGTAAAAATGGTCAACTGATTTATCGTCAAGCAGGCAGTAAACCTTACCAGACGGTTGGTTATGTGAATGATGAGCACCTCAATGATGCCTTTCTTTCAATTTGGTTATCACCACAGACGGAATTCCCCAAACTTCGTAAACAACTGATCGGGCAGGTGAGGCAGTGAAAATAATAAAACGAATGATCAAAACATCGGTTGTCGCTGCTGCAACGTTACTCGGCGCATGTTCAGCTGACATAGATAATTACCAGGCGTCCTCACCGGCTTTTGATCTATTTGGCTACTTTGAAGGCGATGTCAAAGCGTGGGGGATGGTTCAAGATTACACCGAGAAGCAAACTCGCCGCTTTGAAGTCGATATTGTTGGAACGGTTGAAGGCAATGAGTTGACGCTGGTGGAAGACTTTGTCTTTGACGATGGTGAACTTGACCAGCGAATCTGGGTCATTACCAAACTAGCAGACGGTACTTATCAGGGGAAAGCGGATGATATTATTGGTGTCGCTACGGGCAAAGAGGTAGGAAACGCTCTGCAATGGCAGTACGATTTTGAGCTAAAAATGGATGATTCAACTATCACGGTTTCATTTGATGACTGGCTCTACCGCCAAGACGAAATGCACGTGTTTAATCTCACTAAGATCAAGAAGTTTGGGATCGAAGTAGGGACGATTACTCTGTTTTTTCAGAGGCAATAAAATTGCTGGTAATGCTGGTAATGCTGGTCTTCGAGATTCGAGAACGCTTCGCTTCATGAATAGAGCCTTATCCATTATTCCGAATCACTGCGCTGCATAGGGTGCAGTTCGTTCCCCCTAAAATAAAGAAAGGGTTGACGCTTTCACGTCAACCCTCTTTATTATTCGATTCTCTTACAGCTTGTCTGTCAACTCAATTGCTTGACCGATGTAGTTCGCTGGTGTCATCTCTTTAAGTCGCGCTTTCTCGTGCTCAGGAAGCTCAAGACCGTCGATGAAGTTACGCATTGCTTCACCATCTACACGCTTACCACGAGTCAGTTCTTTTAGTTTCTCGTAAGGCTTCTCGATGCCGTAACGACGCATTACTGTTTGTACTGGTTCTGCCAGTACTTCCCAGTTCTTGTCTAGTTCAGCAAGAAGTGCTTCGCGGTTTACTTCTAGCTTGCTGATGCCTTTAAGCGTAGAAGTGTAAGCGATAATTGCGTAGCCAACACCAACACCAAGGTTACGTAGAACTGTTGAGTCAGTTAGGTCACGTTGCCAACGAGAGATAGGTAGTTTCTGTGCTAGGTGACCGAATACAGCGTTCGCAAGACCTAGGTTACCTTCTGAGTTTTCAAAGTCGATTGGGTTAACTTTGTGAGGCATTGTTGAAGAGCCAATCTCACCAGCAATGGTTTTTTGCTTGAAGTGACCTAGTGCGATGTAACCCCAAACGTCACGGTCGAAGTCAATCAGGATAGTGTTGAAACGAGCGATAGCGTCGAACAGTTCAGCGATGTAATCGTGCGGTTCGATCTGAGTTGTGTAAGGGTTCCAAGTTACGCCTAGAGACTCTGTGATGAACTCTTCAGAGAACTTGTGCCAATCTAGCTCTGGGTAAGCAGAAAGGTGTGCGTTGTAGTTACCTACTGCACCGTTGATTTTCGCTAGGATCTCAACGTTTTCGATTTGCTTGAATTGACGCTCCATACGGTACGCCACGTTTGCCATTTCTTTACCCATTGTTGATGGAGAAGCTGGCTGACCGTGTGTACGAGATAGAAGAGGAATGTCGCGGTATTCCACTGCTAGCGCTTTGATAGCGTCGATTAGGTTACGCATTTCTGGAAGAATCACGTTCTCACGCGCTTCTTTAAGCATAAGAGCGTGTGAAGTGTTGTTGATGTCTTCAGAAGTACATGCAAAGTGGAAGAACTCGTTTACTGCGTGCAGTTCAGGAACGTCTGCTACTTTCTCTTTTAGGAAGTACTCAACCGCTTTAACGTCGTGGTTAGTTGTACGCTCGATCTCTTTGATTCGGCGTGCATCTTCTTCAGAGAAGTTTGCAGCAAGGTCGTCTAGGAATTGGTTTGCTTCTGCGCTAAACGCTGGCACTTCTGCAATTTCAGCAGTAGCAGCAAGCTTTTGTAGCCAGCGGATTTCAACGATAGTACGGTACTTTAGTAGACCGTATTCACTGAAAATTTCGCGTAACGCAATTGTCTTGCTTCCGTAACGGCCGTCTACTGGTGAAACAGCAGTCAATGCTGACAGTTCCATGATGTTCTCCTGAATTGGGTTTCTAAATTTCGTGAGCTTTATACCAATAACTGTGGCAATTGTCACGAATATTGCGCAAACGTTTGCGCGAGATTTGTTTTGATCGAAAAAAATGAGCTCGCGATAAACGCGAGCTGCTTACTTGATACCTTATTACATTCGAGCAAGAAGGATTTGTGCTTGCTCTACCATCTTCTTGCGTCCGAAGATCAGGTGGCGACGTTTACCGCCAACTTGACGCCAGAGTACTGCGCTACGAATACCCGATAACAACAACGCACGAACTTTGTGCTGGTTAGCGGTTTGTTGCAGTACAGATGGAGTACCAGTTACTTGAATACGAGGACCAATAGGGCTGACTACATCCAAGTAAATGCTCGCTAGGTTGCTGATCATTTGATCATCTAGCAATTCAAAATGTTCCGTTTGACGCTGAGCCATTTGAATGCGGTCACCAAGTTGTGACATTGCATCGTTACGACTCGATAGCTTGCGCTCTAATGCCATTAGGCTGATGATGTAGCGAGTGACTTCACTTCCAGATGGGGTGCTATCAATCCCTTTCACCAAGCATTCAAGACCCAGCTTAAGGTCGGCTTCGCGACCGAAAACACCGATGGTGTTGGCTGGGCTAGTATTCAAAATGGCGTTAATTGACGTTTCAAAGGCATCTTGATCACAATGTCCGTCTCTCGCTACCTGTTGAACCAAAGCAACAGCTTGGCAGATACCTGCAAAAGCGATAGTACGGTCATAAAGTGTATTCGCCACGTAACGACTCCTAAGCTTGAGAATATTTAATGCGTTGCTCGATGATGCCGCCACCAAGGCACACGTCATCTTTATAGAACACGGCTGATTGACCTGGCGTTACAGCAATTTGTGGCTCGTCAAAGATCACTTTAATGTTTTCATCATCGATAGGGATGATTGTACAAGGAATATCTTCCTGACGGTAACGAGTTTTCACTGTGCACTTCATAACATCGCGAATTGGCTCACGATCTACCCAGTGAAGTTGTGATGCAAGTAGACCTTCTGATTTCAGCATTGGGTGGTCTTTACCTTGAACCGCAATCAAAACGTTACGTTCTAGATCTTTCTCACCAACAAACCATGGGTCTTCGTTACCGCCACCGCCTTTACGACCACCGATATGAAGACCTTTGCGTTGACCTAATGTGTGGTACATCAAACCTTGATGCTGACCGATCACTTCGCCTTCTGGCGTTTCGATATTACCCGGTTGAGCAGGAAGGTAACGACCTAGGAATTCCGTAAACTTACGTTCACCGATGAAACAGATACCGGTAGAATCTTTCTTCTTCGCTGTGATCAGGTCTTGCTCTTCTGCGATACGGCGCACTTCTGGCTTCTCTAAATCACCAACAGGGAATAGGCTACGTGCAATCTGCTCGTGGCTTAATGTGTATAGGAAGTAGCTCTGGTCTTTGTTGCCATCTAGACCACGTAGCATTTGTGGTTTTTCCTGTTCTTCACCAGGTAAAGCGTCTTCTGGGAAAGAACGACGCACATAGTGACCCATTGCGATGTAATCTGCATCAAGCACTTCATCCGCAAATTCTAGAAATGCTTTGAATTTGATTTCTTTGTTACAAAGAATGTCTGGGTTTGGTGTACGACCTGCTTTGTATTCCGCAAGGAAGTATTCAAATACATTATCCCAGTATTCAGCAGCAAAGTTGATAGTGTGTAGGTGGATGCCTAGCTTGTCACATACTGCCTGCGCATCAGCAAGATCTTCTGCTGCTGTACAATATTCTTCGTTGTCATCTTCTTCCCAGTTCTTCATGAACAGGCCTTCTACTTGGTAGCCTTGTTGCTTTAGAAGATACGCAGAAACAGATGAATCAACGCCGCCGGACATACCGACGATGACTTTCTTTTGGCTGTTATCAGACATTACTAAACACCACTAAAATTAACGGGACGCAGATTCTACCAGAATCCACTGACCGGTGACAGATCCGAGATCGAAATCACACTTCGATTTTGGCTTAAATTTATCCAAATGCGAACGTGAGTATTAAATTCGATAAGTATAGAAGGGTTATATATGGCATAGTTGGCAAAAATCCAAGAGGAAAAATCAAATGACTGAAGAAAACCAATTTATGCAAGAAGCTGAGTTGATTGAAATTGTTGAAAATCAACTTGAAGATGGTAATCCACTTAAGGTGAAAGAAACGCTGATGCGTCTAATGATGACAGGCACACCACGTGAAGATGCGGTGGCGATGATGGCGTGTGCTATGTCTATTGAGATTTTTGACGTAATGAAGAACGGTGGGGAGTTCGACCTTAAGCGTTACAGTGAACACCTCGAACAACTGCCAGATCTTGGTTTCATGGAAGGCGAATAGGGCGATTGAAAGAAAAAAGCGGACTGCAAACGTTTGCTATAATTGCCTTTATTGCTGCTTTAATGACGGCGGTATAGAATCCGTTCTCCTTTTCATCCCCTTACTCAGACTAACAATATGAAATTTCCTGGACAACGCAAATCGAAGCACTATTTTCCTGTTCATGCTCGTGACCCATTGGTGAGCCAAGCACAAGAAAGCAAAAAGATGACGCGCACTCACATCATCGGCATTGACCAAACGCTGGTTGATATTGAAGCGAAAGTTACAACGGATGTGATTGAAAAGTACGGTTTGAGTAAAGGACACTCGTTGGTAATTGATGACGCGACTGCAGAAGCGCTATACCAACAGCTAAAAGAAGAATGCTTAATTACCAATGAGTATGCTGGTGGCACAATTGGTAACACGCTACACAACTATTCTGTGTTAGCGGATGACCGTTCAACGCTTTTGGGTGTAATGAGTCAGGACATCAAAATTGGTAGCTACGGTTACCGCTACCTATGTAACACTTCTAGCCGTATGGACCTGAACTACCTACAAGGTGTTGAAGGTGCCATCGGTCGCTGTTTCGCTCTGATTACAGAAGATGGTGAACGTACTTTCGCAATCAGTGAAGGTCAAATGAACCAACTTCACCCAGACAACATCCCTGAGAAAATCTTCAAGAGCGCATCTGCGTTAGTACTGACTGCTTACCTAGTTCGTTGTAAAGAAGGCGACCCAATGCCGGAAGCAACGATGCGTGCAATTGAATACGCGAAGAAACATGATGTTCCTGTGGTACTAACACTAGGAACTAAATTTGTTATTCAAGATGACCCAACATTCTGGCAAGAATTTATTCGTGACAATGTATCCGTTGTTGCAATGAATGAAGACGAAGCGGAAGCGCTAACGGGCGAATCTGATCCGCTAGCGGCGTCGGATAAGACGCTTGAGTGGGCTGACCTTGTGTTATGTACAGCAGGTCCTGTTGGTCTATTTATGGCGGGTTATACAGAAGAAAGCGCGAAGCGTGAAACGTCGTTGCCGCTGCTTCCTGGTTCTATTGCCGAATTCAACCGTTTTGAATTTAGCCGACCTGCAAAGAAAGACTCATGTGAAAATGCGATCAAAGTATATTCACATATCTCCCCATACATGGGTGGTCCAGAAAAAATTAAAAATACTAATGGTGCAGGTGATGCAGCATTGTCAGCAGTACTTCACGATATGGCTGCAAATAAATACCACAAAGAAAATGTGCCTAACTCTAGCAAGCACAGCAATGAGTATTTAACTTACTCTTCGTTCTCTCAAGTCTGTAAATACGCAAACCGTGCGAGTTACGAAGTGTTAGTGCAGCATTCACCACGTCTTTCTCGTGGTCTTCCTGAGCGCGAAGATAGTTTAGAAGAAGCATACTGGGAACGTTAATAGATTCTGTTGAATTAACCAACTTCTTACATACGCAAAAAATGGCGCATTCAAAATGCGCCATTTTTGTATCTATTTACAGACAAATAAAAAAGGCTCCCATAGGGAACCTTTTTAAAATTTCATAAATCTATTCTTAGATTAGGAAATCATCTAGAGATTTGCCTGCATCTAGTTGCTCTTGGATTGCAGAAGGTGTACGACCTTGACCTGTCCAAGTTTTCTCTTCACCGCTTACGTCAGTGTATTTGTATTTAGCAGGGCGAGGAGCACGTTTAGTTTTTGCTTTAGTTTTTGTTTCACCAGCAAGTGCACTAATTAGCGCTTCAACATCGATACCGTCTTGAGCGATTTGCTCAGCGATAGCAGCCAGTTTAGCTTCTTGCTCAGCTTGTGCTGCGCGGTCTGCTTCTTCTGCTTCTTGACGCTCTTGAACAACGATAGTTAGTTTATCTAGAGCTTCTTCCAATTGTTCTAGAGTCAGCTCACGAGAAAATGCACGAAGGCTACGGATATTTAGAAGTGTTTTAGTCAGCTCTGACATGACGATTCCTATTAATAGGTTAAAAGATTCTACATCGCTTATCGATAAGATAAATTAAATGTGAATCTAGAAATAAACATAGAGTCCTTATATTTAACTTTATCTTTCTGATATGTGCAAATGCTAATTCATGATTTAGATTAAATTTCTTTAGTTTTTTCGGGTTCTAACAATATTAATTAATCAATTTGAAATTTAATTAGCCACTTCAGACAATTTTTACTTAATAGATACGGTCTTTTTCTCGATCGCTATCATGTTTATTTATAGCTTGAATTAAATTTCCCTTTTTCTGACAGAAAAGGATTAGATGGCAAATGCTATCACTGTCATATTTCATTCATTTATTGTTGCACGTAAAACTATGGCGTATTTAATAGTAGTAATAAAGTTTCATAATGGACAAGGTTGAAGTGATTGCAGTTGCGCAATGTATGATTTGGTCACATTTCATTTATAAATCGAAATCGCGATTATTTATTCATTTAATTTAGTTTGATGTGTTGCAATGGGAGGCTTCATAGGTACAATGACAACCACCTGATGCAATATTGCAGATAAATTGTTGTTAATTTGTACGATTAACGGTTAATTGTTTGTTATTGCCGTAGAGGTGCAGTCTCGAAGAGTAGCTATTATTGGGGTGATGCCAATGAATAATAGTGGAAGGCGAAGATTGCCGAAGTAAGTGGGGCTATCGAAACCACTTGCTGGGGTTGTCTCTGAAAGGAACAACACTGCCATAGTATATTTACATTAAACTATGGAGCGCTACTGTAGGGTTGGGTGAAGTGTTCGCTTCCCTGTCGCTAAGTTCAACATGAGCACGTACCGTATGCTACGTGACTTGTCTGCAGTAGATCTCTAGCCAAACTTTGGTTTTTGAAGATCATGAATTTAATAGATTTTGCACATTCTCCTGTTTCGTTATTACCGCCTATTGTCGCGCTGACGCTGGCGATTCTAACTCGACGTGTTTTAGTTTCTCTTGGTGTTGGTATCGTGCTGGGTGCGGTACTTCTTAACGATTGGTCTATCGGTAATACGGTAGGTTATGTTAGTTCTCAAGTTTCTTCTGTCTTTATTGAAGACGGTGGTATCAATACTTGGAACATGAGTATTGTTGGCTTCCTTATTCTTTTAGGTATGACAACAGCGTTGTTAACACTTTCTGGTGGTACTCGTGCTTTCGCTGAATGGGCGCAAACACGCGTAAAAAGTAAACGTGGCTCTAAACTTCTTGCAGCTTTCCTTGGCGTATTCATTTTTGTCGACGATTACTTTAACAGTCTTGCTGTTGGTGCGATCTCTCGTCCAGTAACTGACCGCTTTTACGTCTCTCGCGCTAAGCTAGCGTACATCTTAGACTCCACAGCTGCACCTATGTGTGTGATCATGCCAGCATCAAGCTGGGGTGCATACATCATTACTATTATCGGTGGTATCTTGGTGTCACATGGCATCACAGAATATTCTGCACTAGGCGCTTATGTTCGCCTTATCCCAATGAACTTCTACGCTGTGTTTGCTTTGCTAATGGTATTCGCAGTGGCATGGTTTGGTTTGGATATTGGTAAGATGCGTGATCACGAAATCGCGGCGTCTCAAGGTCGTGGTTTCGATAAAGATAAAGAAAATGATACTCAAGAAGCGCATGAGCTAAATGAAGAGCTAGATATCCGTGAAAGTGAGAAGGGTAAGGTTTCTGACCTAGTTCTTCCAATCGTTACGCTTATTGTGGCAACGATTGCTTCAATGCTTTACACCGGTGGTCAAGCACTAGCAGCAGATGGCAAAGAATTTGCTTTGTTAGGTGCGTTTGAGAATACTGATGTTGGTACTTCTCTAATTTACGGTAGCTTACTTGGTCTTGCTGTCGCGCTATTTACGGTGCTGAAGCAAGGTTTACCAATGGTTGAGATTGCACGTACGCTTTGGATTGGTGCTAAATCAATGTTTGGTGCAATCCTAATCCTAGTGTTTGCTTGGACTATCGGTTCTGTTATCGGTGACATGAAGACAGGTTCTTACCTATCTACAATGGCACAAGGCAACATCAACCCACACTGGCTGCCAGTTATCCTATTCTTGCTGTCTGGTCTAATGGCGTTCTCGACAGGTACTTCATGGGGTACGTTCGGTATCATGCTACCAATCGCGGGCGATATGGCTGGCGCAACAGATGTAGCGCTTATGCTACCAATGCTAAGTGCGGTTCTTGCTGGTGCGGTATTCGGTGACCACTGTTCTCCAATCTCAGATACGACTATCTTGTCATCGACTGGTGCACGTTGTAACCATATCGATCACGTATCAACTCAGTTACCTTATGCATTATCAGTCGCGCTTGTTTCATGCGTTGGCTTTATTGCTCTTGGTATGACGGCTTCAATTGCGTTCTCTTTCATCGCAGCATCGATTACATTCGTTATCGTTTGTGCGATTTTGTCATGGCTTTCAAAGTCAAAAATGGCATCTTGTCAAAACGCGTAAGTTGCTTTTATACAAGCTTATAAAGAGGAAGCTCCGCTATTTCTAGCGGAGCTTTTTTTATACGCGATTTATGGTGAGGGGGGCAAATCGCGTTTTTGGGGATATTTTGTCTAGAAGACTGATATGAATAAGGCAAATAGCATGCCGAACTCAACTTGTTGAATTGTATGTTTTTTTATTTTAAGGAATGGACGCCATTGTCTAACTGATTGATAAACAAGAATTCACCTGTTACACAGTGTTACGTTACAGTTTATCAAGGCTCGAAGTTCAACGGGATCAGACGGGTAGGTTATATTTTTTAATTAAGCGATAGAGTGTGGTTCTGGAGATCCCCAAATGTCTCGCAGCGGCACTCATGTTGTGCTTGTTGTCTTCAATCGCTTTTAGTAGATAATCCAAATCTATTTGTTCGACAGAGGGAAGAAGTTGCCTCTCACTGGTATCTAAACCGAGATCTGCAACATGTAGAGTGTTGTTTTCGCACATAACAATCGCTCTTTGGATCACATTACGAAGCTCTCTTACGTTTCCGGGCCACTTGTGCTTCATTAGCTTGTTTCTAACTTCTGTTGATAGCCCTTGAGACCTTTTATTGGTAAGAGAACTCAAGAAGTATTCTGATAATGTCAGGATGTCTTTGCCACGCTTCCGTAGGGGGGGAATAGTAAGTGGCAGAATATTGAGTCTGTAGAACAGATCCTCGCGAAACGTTCCCTGTATTACTTCATTTTTTAGATCTACGTGACTTGCTGCTATCACACGGCAGTCTACGTCGATGATATTGTCTGCACCCACTTTATGTATTTGCTTACTCTCAAGGAAATGGAGTAAATGTATTTGTAATTCTGGCGGCATATCGCCAATCTCATCGAGAAATAGGGTGCCTCGATTTGCTTTCTGAATAAATCCAATCCTATCGGAGATAGCTCCTGTAAATGCGCCTTTTTCATGACCAAAAAGCTCAGATGCAATCAGTCCACTCGGAATTGCTCCACAATTTACTTCGACAAATGGGAATGAATGCCTGTTGGACAGCTCATGGATGATACGAGCACACATTCCTTTTCCGACCCCTGTTTCACCTTGAATAAGCACCTCTGCGTCGCATCGTGCGTATTTTTTGAGCTTGTTACGAAGTTCATTGATGCACGCACTGTTCCCTATTAAAGGAACCAATGGATCTGCATCTGCCGAATGTCGTTTTAACGTAGTGTCGATTTTTTGCACTTTGATGACTCTTTACTTTTATGCCCCAAAGGAAAGTTTAGTAATGAATGATGTCTCAAATTTGAATCAAGTGTTTCGTTATTGAGACTTTTGTTGCTTGTCGCATTGATGGAATTTTAAACGTTTGTTTTTGCGAGATTTGAGGCTACTAGTTTTTTTATAACAAATTGGTGGCATAAATGAGCTGAATTTGTGTTTCTTTGATGATTGAAATGAAAATAAAGAATAATAATATCAATTGGTTAGTAAAAACATTAGGAAAAGTGCAAATTCGTTGTTGAAAAAAAATTAATCCTTCGTTAGTGTGGTCATTAACGAATCAACATAATCGAGCCTTAAATAAGTATGCGTAATTTTGTAATGAACATTCATCACCATCATCACCCAGCCTAGTCTTTCGGGAGATGCACGCATACCCGGGAGATAGGAAACTCCCGGAGGTGAAAATCAAAGTGAAAACAGATTTCAAACCCTCGGGAGACCAACATCTCTCGAGGGTTTTTTAGTTTTACTGGTTTATAAAATATTTTAATTACCGAATCTGGCACAGGGATAAAGCAATGCAAACACAACGCTTAAGAATTGCAATTCAGAAAAAAGGTCGTCTAAGCAAAGAGAGCCAAGCTCTACTTAAAAAATGTGGCGTGAAGTTCAATGTAATGGGTGAGCGTTTAGTTGTTCATTCTGAAAATATGCCAATTGATTTGCTTTTGGTTCGTGACGACGATATTCCAGGTCTAATTATGGATGGCGTGGTTGACTTGGGCTTTATTGGTGAAAACGAATTAGAAGAAGTTCGTCTTGATCGCAAAGCACTGGGTGAACCGTCTGAATTTGTTCAACTTCGTCGACTTGATTTCGGTGGTTGCCGTTTATCTATCGCGATTGATAAAGACGAAGAGTACAACGGTCCTCAAGACTTAGCTGGAAAACGTATCGCCACAACTTACCCGCAGCTGTTAAAAGCTTATATGGATGAAGCGGGTGTTCCATTCTCAACATGTATGTTGACAGGCTCAGTAGAAGTTGCTCCTCGCGCTGGTCTTGCTGATGCCATCGCTGACTTGGTCTCTACAGGCGCAACACTGGAAGCGAACGGTCTTAAAGAAGCTGAAATTATCTTCAAATCAAAAGCGACACTGATTCAACGTACTGGCGAATTCGATGCAGACAAAGTGGCGCTAATCGAAAAACTTCTTACCCGCATGCAAGGCGTACAGCAAGCGAAGGAGTCTAAGTACATCATGTTACACGCACCTGCAGAGAAGCTAGACCAAATCAAAGCTCTACTTCCTGGTGCTGAAGACCCAACGGTATTGCCTCTATCTGCTGACAAGCAAAAAGTTGCGGTTCATTTGGTAAGTACTGAAAACCTGTTCTGGGAAACCATGGAACAGCTAAAAGAACTGGGTGCGAGCTCAATTCTAGTACTACCAATTGAAAAAATGATGGAGTAATCGCAATGAGAACAGTCGTATGGCAATCGCTAAGTGAAACGCAGCAAGACTCAATCCTAGAACGTCCTGCAATTACAGAAGGTGCGAATATCACTGCCGCGGTTTCTGAAGTAATCGCAAAAGTTCGCAAAGAAGGCGATGCTGCATTATTGGAGCTAACTGAGAAGTTTGACCGAGTGCAGCCGGAATCTATCCGTGTATCAACTCAAGAAATCGATGAGGCATCTGCGCGTCTTTCTGAAAAAATGAAGAATGCACTGGAGCAAGCGTATGAAAACATTGCTAAGTTTCACAAAGCGCAGAAGCCGCAGCCAATCAAAGTAGAAACTCAACCGGGTGTAGTTTGTGAACAGGTAACGCGCCCAATTCAAAAAGTGGGTTTGTACATTCCCGGTGGCAGTGCGCCATTGCCATCGACTGTTTTGATGCTTGGGGTTCCTGCAAAAATTGCAGGCTGTCGTAAAGTGGTGCTTTGTTCTCCACCCCCAATTGCTGACGAGATCCTTTATGTAGCAAAACTGTGTGGCATTGATGAAGTGTACAATGTCGGCGGTGGTCAAGCCGTCGCAGCAATGGCTTACGGAACAGAAACCGTATCTAAAGTTGATAAGATCTTTGGTCCAGGTAACGCTTACGTGACAGAAGCAAAACGTCAGGTAAGTAATGATTTCCGTGGTGCAGCGATTGATATGCCAGCGGGCCCATCAGAAGTGCTAGTGATTGCTGATGAAACGGCAGACCCAGATTTCATTGCAGCGGATTTGTTAAGCCAAGCAGAGCACGGTCCTGACTCTCAAGTGGTTCTTGTGACTCCTTCTCCTGTGCTTGCAGATCAAGTGACGGATGCTGTTCAACGTCAGCTTAAAGAGTTGTCTCGTGCGGACATTGCCGAGCAAGCATTAGCTTCAAGTTTGATTATTATTGCTGAGTCTCTGACTCAATCGGTTTCAATCTCAAATTACTACGGTCCTGAGCACTTAATTGTTCAGACGAAGAACCCACGCGAGCTTCTGCCTCTATTAGACAACGCAGGTTCTATTTTCCTTGGTGATTGGTCGCCTGAATCAGCAGGTGACTACGCATCGGGTACTAACCACGTTCTTCCTACTTACGGTTACACACGTACTTATTCAAGCTTAGGCTTGGCGGACTTCTCTAAGCGTATGACGATTCAAGAGCTATCTGCTGACGGTCTAAAGAACCTTGCCCCTACAGTAGTCACTATGGCTGAAGCAGAAGGCTTAGATGCACACAAACGTGCGGTGACTATCCGTGTAGAAAAATTGGCAGCGAAGTAAGAGGATATTGAGATGGAAAAGCTAGCGCGTAAACAAGTCCAAAAACTTACCCCTTATTTATCGGCTCGCCGAATTGGCGGTACTGGTGACGTATGGCTAAATGCCAACGAATCACCATTTAACAATGAATACAAAACAGACTTTGCTCGTCTTAATCGTTACAGCGAATGCCAACCGAAAGAACTGATTTCCGCTTACGCGGCGTATGCGGGTGTGAAACCAGAACAAACGCTGACTTCTCGCGGTGCAGATGAAGGCATTGAGCTACTGATTCGTGCTTTCTGTGAGCCGGGTGAAGATGCGATTCTTTACTGTCCACCGACTTACGGTATGTACGCTATCAGTGCCGAAACCATCGGTGTTGAGCGCAAAACCGTACCACTGACGTCAGATTGGCAACTAGACCTTGCAGGCATCGAAGCCAATCTGGATAACGTGAAACTGGTTTTCGTATGTTCGCCAAACAACCCAACAGGTAACTTGGTTAAGCGTGAAGACATTGTGTCTCTGCTTGAAATGACAAAAGACCGAGCAATCGTTGTAATGGATGAAGCGTACATTGATTTTTGTCCAGAAGCGTCAACGGTAGATTTGCTGGCGCAATATCCGAACCTAGCAATTCTGCGTACTCTGTCGAAAGCTTTCGCGCTTGCTGGTCTGCGTTGTGGATTTACGCTTGCGAACGAAGAGCTGATTAATGTACTTCTTAAAGTTATCGCACCATATCCAGTACCGGTTCCAGTGGCAGAAATTGCTACTCAAGCGCTGTCTGAAGCAGGTCTAGCGCGAGCGAAGTTCCAAGTTCTCGACTTGAATGCAAACCGAGCTTACTTACAAGTTGGTTTGTCAATGATTCCGGGATTGGAAGTCTTTGAAGGATGGGGGAATTACCTATTGGTGAAGTTCCCAGATGGCGATGATCTTTTCAAAGCCGCTTGGGATACGGGCATTATTTTACGTAACTCACCAATCGAGAACTGTGTACGTATCAGTGTGGGTAACCGCGACGAGTGCGAAAAAACACTCGGATTTATCAGAAACTACTACTCATAAGTAGAAAAAGTATTTATCGCTCTCGCTCAATAGCGGGAGCGCCAAAAAGATATAGCAATAAGGAAGTTCGAGTGAGCAAACAACAAAAAATCCTTTTTATCGACCGTGATGGCACCTTAATTGTTGAGCCGCCGGTTGATTTTCAAGTAGACCGTTTAGATAAGCTTAAACTAGAGCCATTTGTTATCCCAAGCCTGTTGTCGTTGCAGGATGCCGGATACCGCCTAGTGATGGTAACGAACCAAGATGGTCTAGGTACCGACAGCTACCCACAAGCAGACTTTGATGCTCCACACAACATGATGATGGAGATCTTTGAGTCTCAAGGTGTGAAGTTTGACGACGTGCTGATTTGTCCTCACTTTGATGAAGATAACTGCTCTTGCCGTAAGCCTAAATTGGGCTTGGTAAAAGAGTATCTACAAGGTGGCAAAGTTGATTTTCAAAACTCTGTTGTGATTGGTGATCGTCAAACCGATCTTCAACTTGCAGAAAACATGGCAATTCGTGGTATTCAATACAACCCAGAAACCATGGGTTGGAAACAGATCCTGAAAGATCTGACGGTGAAAGCTCGTGTTGCTGAAGTGATTCGTACCACGAAAGAAACGGACATCAAAGTTGCGGTTAATCTTGATGAGCAAGGCGGTAATGACATCTCAACGGGTCTTGGTTTCTTCGACCACATGTTGGATCAAATTGCGACGCACGGTGGATTCCAAATGGTGTGCAAAGTGGAAGGAGACCTTCACATCGATGATCACCACACAGTAGAAGATACCGCTCTTGCCTTGGGTCAGGCGTTGAAAGAAGCGCTGGGTGACAAGCGTGGTATTGGTCGCTTTGGTTTCAGCCTGCCAATGGATGAGTGTTTAGCACAATGTGCGCTAGACCTATCAGGTCGTCCCTACCTTAAGTTCGACGCGCAGTTTAGCCGTGAGCAAGTGGGTGATCTTTCAACAGAGATGGTGGTTCACTTCTTCCGTTCTCTGACTGACACCCTAGCGTGTACGCTGCACCTGTCTTCTGCGGGCAATAATGACCACCACATCATTGAAAGCTTGTTTAAAGCGTTTGGTCGTACTTTACGTCAAGCAATCAAAGTAGAAGGCACTGAGCTACCAAGTAGTAAAGGCGTGCTTTAAGGCTCACGTTAGCAAGGAGAAAAACAGTGACAGAACAGAAAGTTGTCATTATCGATACTGGCTGTGCCAACGTTTCTTCGGTGAAGTTTGCCATTGAACGCCTAGGTTATGACGTAACTATTTCAAAAGATCCACAAGTTGTATTGGCAGCTGACAAGCTATTTCTACCGGGAGTGGGGACTGCCAGTGAAGCGATGAAGAACCTAGAAGAGCGCGATCTTATCAGCTTGGTAAAACAGGTAGAAAAGCCTTTGCTAGGTATCTGTTTAGGCATGCAACTATTGGGCAAAGTGTCTCAAGAGAAAGGGCAGAAAGCAGATGAGTTGGTTGAGTGTCTTGGACTTTGTGATGGCGAAGTAAAGTTGCTACAAACCGGCGATTTACCGCTGCCGCATATGGGGTGGAATACAGTGTCTGCAAAAGCAGGTAACCCACTGTTCAAAGGCATTGAAGAAGGTGAGTACTTCTACTTTGTACACAGCTTTGCAATGCCTGTCGGGGAGTACACGATTGCTGAGTGTGAATACGGCAACCCGTTCACAGCAGCAGTACAAAGTGGCAACTACTACGGTGTGCAGTTCCACCCTGAGCGTTCTTCAAAAGCAGGCGCGAAGCTTATTCAAAACTTCTTAGAATTATAAAAGGGATTTAGTGTGATTATTCCAGCTCTTGATTTAATTGAAGGACAGGTGGTTCGCCTTTATCAAGGTGATTACGGTCAAGTTACCGAGTACAAAGTCGACCCAGCAAAGCAGTTTAATTTGTACCACCAAGCGGGTGCTAACTGGCTACACTTAGTGGATTTAACTGGCGCGAAAGACACGACAGCACGCCAGTTAGATTTGATTGCAAAGCTACTAGCAAGCACACCAGCAAACATCCAAATCGGTGGCGGTGTGCGTACAGAGCAAGACGTGGTTGACCTGCTAGAAGCGGGTGCTCAGCGTGTTGTCGTTGGTTCTACAGCGGTAAAACAGCCAGAGCTTGTGAAAGGTTGGATGGAAAAATACGGTGCAGAGAAAATTGTTCTCGCGCTAGACATCAACATCGATCAAGACGGCACGCGTAAGGTAGCGATCTCTGGTTGGCAAGAAGATTCAGGCGTGACTATCGAAGCATTGATCAACGATTATCTGACGGTAGGTCTACAGCATGTGCTTTGCACGGACATTTCTCGTGACGGTACGCTAGAAGGTTCAAACGTTGAGCTTTACGTCGACTTATGTAAACAGTACCCGCAAGTGCAGTTCCAATCTTCAGGTGGCATCGGTTCATTAGCGGATATCGAAGCACTAAAAGGCAGCGGTGTTGCTGGCGTGATTGTTGGTCGTGCATTGTTAGATGGTAAGTTCACAGCAGAGGAGGCGTTTGCATGTTGGCAAAGCGAATAATTCCATGTCTTGATGTTCGTGATGGACAAGTGGTGAAGGGCGTCCAGTTTCGCAACCACGAAATTATTGGTGACATCGTTCCTCTGGCGCAGCGTTATGCTGAAGAAGGCGCAGACGAGCTTGTGTTCTACGATATTACCGCTTCAAGTGATGGTCGTGTCGTCGATAAAAGTTGGGTCGCTCGCGTTGCAGAAGTGATTGATATCCCGTTCTGTGTGGCTGGTGGTATTAAATCAGCAGAAGACGCGGCGCGCATTCTTGAGTTTGGTGCCGATAAGGTATCTATTAACTCTCCTGCCTTGGCTAACCCTCAGTTGATTACTGACCTTGCTGATAAGTTTGGTGTGCAATGTATCGTCGTTGGTATCGATTCATACTACGACAAAGAGACGGGCAAGTATCAGGTTTACCAGTTTACTGGTGATGAAGAACGCACCAAAGCGACCCAATGGGAAACGCGTGATTGGGTGCAAGAAGTACAAAAGCGCGGCGCTGGTGAAATCGTGCTGAACATGATGAACCAAGACGGTGTACGTAACGGCTACGACATCGAACAACTGAATATGGTGCGTGAAGTGTGTAACGTGCCATTGATTGCATCGGGCGGTGCAGGTGCCATGGAGCATTTCGCAGAAGCCTACCAAAAAGCAAATGTGGATGGCGCGCTTGCCGCATCGGTATTCCACAAGCAAGTCATCAATATTGGTGAACTAAAGCAGTATTTGAAACAACAAGGCATTGAGGTACGACTATGAGTGTGAAAGCCGCCGAAGTAAGTTCGCTAGCTGAGCGAATCAACTGGGAAAAGGTGGATGGTCTGGTACCTGCCATCGTACAAGATTTCCAATCAAGCCAAGTGCTGATGATGGGTTACATGAACCAAGATGCGTTGGCAAAAACGGGCGAAACAGGTCAAGTGACGTTTTTCTCTCGTACCAAGCAACGTCTTTGGACGAAAGGTGAGACCTCTGGCAACGTATTGCAATTGGTGAACATTCAGCTCGATTGCGACAACGATACGCTACTGGTGAAAGTGAATCCCATTGGTCCTACGTGTCACTTGGGTAACACTACTTGCTGGGATGTGGACCCTCAAGAGGAGTCACAAATGGTGTGGCTTCATCAACTTGAGCAGCTATTGGCTGCCCGCAAGAGTGCCGACCCAGATTCCTCTTATACTGCCAGTCTTTATGCCCGTGGCACCAAGCGTATTTCGCAAAAAGTGGGCGAAGAAGGCGTTGAAGTCGCGCTTGCGGCGACGTCGGGCGATAAGGCGGAGTTAGTGTGTGAATCTGCAGATCTGATATACCACTTACTGGTATTGCTTCAGGACCAAGGTCTATCGATGAATGACGTGGTGAATAAACTGAAAGAGCGTCATAAATAAGCCTGCTATAGATAAATGAAAGCCCCTATGACTCGGGAGTCTAGGGGCTTTTTTAATTTAGTGTTCTTGGTTCGGGGTAAACCTCGGCGACAGTGCGAGTGGCGATTGGATTCTGAATCATGCTCGTCCCTCGCTGTTCAGAATGACGGTATATTTTCTAATGGTGCTTGCAGTAGAGTTATCTACTTCAAACAGGTACATATATTCACGTCATTTCGACAAGCCTAAGCGATGTCAAGAATCCAATTAAATCGAGTTTAATAAGCTAGGTATGAATGCTTTACCCACAACACTTCTTAAATTTCTTACCACTTCCACAGATACACGGGTCATTGCGACCTACTTTTAGGCTACTTACTGGCTGGCTTAAGCGTGGATCTTGCTCTAGTTCGTCTTCTGGCTCTTCAGGAAATGTGCCGTCAATGTAGTACCAAAGTCCGTCTTCTTTTACAAAGCGAGAACGCTCTGTCATGCAGTAGCGTTTGCCGTCTTCATTAAAGTACGCATTGAACTCAACAAAACCTTCATTCTTGTTGCTACTCGCTTCAGTTTTGACTACCTCAAGCTTGCACCAATCGCTATCGATGGACTGGGCAATGCCTTCACGTTGTTCTTCTGCGTTACAGCTTGGGTGATATGTTTTTACCACGTAATCCACTAGACCCAACACATGTGCACTATAGCGAGAACGCATCAACTGCTCTGGAGTGATGACGTCAGCATGGTTATTGTGGGCGATTTCACAACACTGTGAGTAGGTGCGGTTAGACCCGCAAGGACAAGAAGAAGCCATAAAATGAAATCTCGATTAATTAAGCGGTAAAACAAACAACCTTTTACACCCAACTTATTCTCGCTGAACGTAGCATCGCGAGGTTACTTGAGCATATCAGTGAGGCTGGAGGTATTCTTTTGGGGCATTATAGCGATTTAGGGCGTTTGAGACAGCAGTTCTTGGGCCCACGCAGTGGATTGACTGAACGCCTTCGCTAATTGTGGTTCATTCAGTTTGAGCGCGTTACAGTACTTTTCCGTCGTTTCCCAATCGGCTTTCTCGTAAGCAATGATCATTGAAAGTAGGTAGCCTAATACACCTTTTCGACTGGTGAGTGCTTGTTTGATTTCCTCATCGACTGGAATGTCGCTGATTACATCGGATAGTGGCTGATCGAGTAGTGAGTCCAGCAGTGAAAACATACCTGTCAGGAATGCTTGGCCCGGATCATACTTGGTTTTCATCTGGCTCAACAAAATCTCACACATACGTGCGCGTTGAATCGCTAACGAATAGAGAGAGTCAGGTTTATCCTCGTGCACAGAGGCAATCGCCACAAGAGAAATAAAGCGTCTTAAGCGCTCTTCACCAAGGTAAACCAGAGCTTGACGGAAAGACTTAATCTTAGTTGTGAGCGTGTAACCTGAGTTTACGTAAGTCAACAGCTTATAAGACAAAGTCACATCAATAGAAAACAGACGTTCTACCTCATTGAAATCGATAGGTTTATCTGCAATTTCTTTGCACAGTTGTATAACCGTCAAAAACGCTGGGTTGAGGCGTTTTTTCTGAATCATCTCTGGCTTACTGAAAAAGTATCCTTGGAAGTAGTTAAACCCAGCATCCATCGCTTGCTCAAACTCTTCATAGGTTTCGACTTTTTCTGCTAAGAAGTCGATACCAAAATGTCCGAGAGAACGAATATAGATTGCAGCTTTATCTATAGGCACCAAACGGATATCAAACTTAATGATAGCGACGTATGGTAAGAAGCGCTTCCAAGCCTTGGTCGGAACGAAGTCATCTAATGCGACACGATAACCAGATGCGTGCAGATGTTTTATCGCATGAAGTAGCTCATCTGTCGGTTCGCAATCTTCCAGCACCTCTACAACTAACGACTCATTAGGAAATAGAGTAGGAACTAGGTTGACTAAGCTTTGGTATGGAAAATTAACAAAGCCAAGTTTATCACCTAGTGTGCTGTAGTGAGTCGTCAAGAAGTGATCAGACAAAAGTCGGCTAGTCGCCATTTCTGGTTCTACTTCTGGAAAGGTGTTTTTCGGACCGTCACGAAAGAGAAGCTCGTACCCAATGGTACGCTTTTCTCTGTCTAGTATCGGTTGACGAGCTACGTATGAATACTTCAATGCGGTACTTTGTTCTGTTTAACTTAGTATTACGATGATAGCGATTTTTTGTAAAATTTCTATGCTTTACGCGTCAATCTTCTACACGCTCGACAAGCTTTACTTCAATTCTGTGTCAAACGGTCGTGTTTGTAAGTCAAAACCGTCAGAATTTACTTGTAAAACTGAGCCTTGGGTATACCAATCACCTAAAACGATGCGGGTGTTTTTAGCACCATTAAGTTCAAAAAAATGTGTATTTGGACGATGTGTATGACCGTGAATCATCAAGTTGACGCAGTTTTGAGACATAACACGTTCAACTTCGCCTTGGTTTACATCCATGATATCGAGAGACTTAGTTTTTTTATCATCTCGAATGTCTGATTGAACCTTGGTGACAATTCTTTTCTTAACGAACCAAGGAATTCGATTAAACAACCATTGAAGCCATGGTTTATGAACGGTTTTACGAAACTCTTGGTATTTCACATCATCAATGCAAAGTGTATCGCCATGTAAGATAACGGCTTTTTGACCATAGAGGTCAATCGTACAAACGTCGTCGAGCAACGTCATACCGGTTTCTTTGCAAAAGCGTTTACCTAGGAGGAAGTCTCGGTTGCCTTGGATGAAGAAAACAGGGACACCAGAATCCGTCAGCGCTTTAAATTCAGCGCGGATCTGGTCTGCGAAAGGGGTGTTATCATCGTCACCAATCCAAAACTCGAACAAATCACCGAGCACATACAAAGTATCTGCATGGATCGCCTCTGTACGCATGAACGTGACAAAGCACTCCGTGATGTCCGGACGTGATGGGGTAAGATGAAGATCAGATATAAATAATGTCGTCATAGAAATAAGGGGAGGCGAAGCCTCCCCACAAACTTATCTCTTGGTGGCAATTCTAAAGAATTACTCTTCGATTGTAGTACCAGTGATCATTACATCTTCTAGAGGTACGTCTTGGTGCATGCCGTAAGAACCAGTGCTAACGCCTTTGATCTTGTTTACGATGTCCATGCCTTCGATTACTTCACCGAATACACAGTAACCCCAACCATCTAGGCTTTCGCTACGGAAATCTAGGAACGTGTTGTTGTTTACGTTGATGAAGAACTGAGAGCTTGCTGAATGCGGCTCCATAGTACGAGCCATAGCAAGTGTACCCACTTTGTTGCTAAGGCCGTTGTTTGCTTCGTTCTTGATAGGTGCACGTGTAGCTTTTTCACGTAGACCGGACTCCATACCACCACCTTGGATCATGAAGCCGTCAATAACACGGTGGAAAAGAGTGTTGTCGTAGAAACCGTCGCGGCAGTACTGAAGGAAGTTTGCGCTTGTTTCTGGCGCTTTCTCTTCGTTTAGTTGAATCTTGATGTCACCAAAATTAGTGTGAAGGGTGATCATGCTACTTTCCTTTACTGTGTTGTATTGAAACTGCGATTCTAGCCTAAGTTATTACGCTTTAAAAACTCAGGAAGAACAAATTCATAGTTTTGTGCTTGAAGTTTAGCCGATTATCGTTTTATCGGTTAATTGCTATTACCTAATAAGGTCTGAGTTGTTATACTCGGTGTTCTTGTTATTCATTCACAATCATAGATAGAGATCATGTTAAAGATATATAACACACTCACAAGACAGAAAGAGGAATTCAAACCAATTACAGCCGGCAAAGTTGGCATGTATGTCTGTGGAGTTACCATCTACGATCTCTGTCATATTGGTCACGGTCGTACTTTCGTTTCTTTTGATGTTGTTTCTCGTTACCTACGTTACCTTGGTTACGATCTAACGTTTGTACGCAACATCACTGATATCGACGACAAAATCATCAAACGCGCGGCAGAAAACGGCGAGTCTTGTGATTCACTCACTGAACGTTTGATCGGTGAAATGCACGCTGACTTTGATGCACTAAACATGAAACGTCCTGACGTTGAACCTCGTGCGACTCAGTTCATTGCTGAAATCATCGAATTGGTTGAAAAGCTAATCGAGCGTGGTTTTGCTTACGTTGCAGACAACGGCGACGTAATGTTCGAAGTGGGCAAGTTCAACGAATACGGAAAATTGTCTAAGCAAGATCTTGACCAGCTTCAAGCTGGTGCTCGTGTCGATATCGAAACAGCAAAACGTAGCCCGCTAGACTTCGTACTTTGGAAGATGTCTAAACCGGGAGAGCCAACATGGGAATCACCATGGGGTCCAGGTCGTCCAGGTTGGCACATTGAGTGTTCTGCTATGAACTCGTCAATCCTAGGCAACCACTTCGACATCCACGGCGGCGGTTCTGATCTTCAGTTCCCACACCACGAGAACGAAATCGCGCAATCATGCTGTGCACACGACACTCAGTACGTGAACACATGGATGCACAGCGGCATGGTAATGGTAGACCGTGAGAAGATGTCAAAGTCTCTAGGTAACTTCTTTACTATCCGTGATGTTCTAGGTCACTACGATGCTGAGACCGTTCGTTACTTCCTAATGTCTGGTCACTACCGTAGCCAGCTAAACTACAGCGAAGATAACCTAAACCAAGCACGCGCGTCTCTTGAGCGTCTATACACATCTCTACGTGGTCTGGATCTAAATGCTGCGCCAGCGGGTGGTGAAGAATACGTAACTCGCTTTACAGCAGCGATGAACGATGACTTCAACACACCAGAAGCTTACTCAGTACTGTTTGACATGGCGCGTGAAGTAAACCGTCTGAAGACAGAAAACCTAGAGAAAGCGAGCGAGCTAGGTGCGCTAATGCGTGAACTGGCTGACGTGATCGGTATTCTTCACCAAGATCCAGAAGCATTCTTAAAAGGTGATGCAGGCGACGACGATGAAGTGGCTGAAATCGAAGCACTAATTAAGCTACGTAACGATTCTCGTGCAGCAAAAGATTGGGCTAACGCAGATATGGCTCGTGACAAGCTGACGGAAATGGGCATTGTTCTGGAAGATGGTCCAGAAGGCACAACGTGGCGACGTAAGTAATTGAATCTTTTAAAAGGGCTGATGATTCAGCCCTTTTCTTTACAAGCTTTTATAAATTCTAAACTTTAACGAAGGTAGTGCTCTGTGGCTCAGATGTATTTCTATTACTCGGCAATGAACGCGGGTAAATCGACAACTCTTCTTCAATCTTCATTTAACTACCAAGAACGTGGCATGACGCCTGTGATTTTCACAGCAGCGTTAGATGATCGCTACGGCGTGGGTAAAGTGAGCTCTCGTATTGGTTTGCAATCAGACGCGCATTTGTTCCGTCCAGATACCAACCTTTACCAAGAGATCGCGGCACTGCATGAAGTTGAAAAACGTCACTGTATCCTAATTGATGAGTGTCAGTTTTTGTCGAAAGAACAGGTTTACCAACTAACAGAAGTGGTTGATAAGCTGCATATTCCTGTACTCTGCTATGGTCTTCGTACCGATTTTCTAGGCGAACTTTTTGAAGGCAGCAAGTACCTGCTATCTTGGGCAGACAAGTTGGTGGAACTCAAAACGATTTGTCACTGTGGTCGCAAGGCAAACATGGTTATCCGTACTGATGAGCACGGTGTTGCAATCAAAGAAGGTGATCAAGTCGCAATCGGTGGTAACGATCGTTACGTATCCGTTTGTCGCCAGCATTATAAAGAAGCACTTGGTAAGTAAGCCAGTCTAGATAAGAGTTAGATAAGAAAAAGCCACCGAATTCGGTGGCTTTTTACTGTCTAGCTGTTGGTCCGTAAGTGAAGGATTACGCGAGGCCAAACTCAAACTTTTCTCGAAGTGCTTGATAAGAAGACTCAACGTGGGCAGGAATCTCTTGTTTTGTTTGAAAGCCTTTCTCTGGGTAGTTTTTCACACGAGAAAAATCTTCCATGAGCGCTTCAAGCACCATCATTAGTGGCATTTCTTCGTTGATATATTCAAAGAAAGGGTGCGCTGTGGACGTGACTTGAAGCTGTGAATAAGGCGATTGCCACTGTTTTTCAAAGGTTGCAATGGCGCGTCTTTCCATAAATGGCTTTTGAACCAAAATCAGAGAGTCACAGCTAATCCCTTTTTCTTTCAATAACAGCTCAGTGAAGCGAACGTTCTCACCACTGTTACTCGACTTTGTTTCGAGCAATATTGCTTCGCTCGGTACACCTGCAAGCTTGGCGATATCTGCAAAAGTCTCTGCTTCACTTCTCTCAAATAAACCATCCGTAAAACGCCCTTCGCCACCAGAAAATACAATGAGTGGCGCAAATTTTTGATGGTAAAGCTTAGCGGCGTGTTCGGCTACGCGTAAGTCATTACTGCACATTACAAATAGGCAGTCAGCAGGCTTTAGCTTATGCTTGAGTTGCATGTACTCCCACAAGGTTTCAATGTGTTGATAGAGTTTCATAGTGCGTCCAGCGTTGAGGTGAATTGGAACTGGTAACCAAGCGAGATAAGTTTGTCTGCAAGGATTCGCTTATCGGCGGTTTCGGTGACTGGCGGAAGGGCAATGTCTAAATCACTTTGCGTAATGGCAGCTTGATAAAACTCAGCTTTGCTGACGGTATTTGGCGTGGTCGCATTAACTACCTCATTCTCAATTTGATTGAGCGCGAAAGCCGTTGCCGCAACAGCATCGTTTTGATGCACCATATTCGCTGGCGCTTTGCGACTGACCTGTTTTAATCGCAACGCAAAGCGAGACGGGTGTCGGTCGGCACCAATCAAACCACTACAGCGAACGATAGCGTAGTCAATACCGGAGTCCATCACGTATTGCTCGGCTTGCAGCATAATACGTGCATTATCAGAGAAATGCGGATTGTCTTGCGCTAAAGCGATTGTGGCGTCTTCCTCTCTCATATCGACGGGCAAATTTGGATAGACCGTCGTTGAACTGACCATCAAAAGCTTTTCCACACCACTTACTTTTGCGGCTTCAACTAAACGTTGCCATTGCTGTGCATATTCTTGTCCGTTTCCTTTGCGAAAACCTGGAGGAAACGATCCGACAATGCGTTCTATTTGTTCTTGTTTGATCAGTTCGACAATTTTCTGTTGAGCTCTTGGCTCGTTAAGGTCAAGTTGAGCCGTTCGTACGGAAGTGATTGGAAGTTCATCTAGCCTAGATTGGCTACGACGGGTAACCGTAACATGGTGTCCTTGGTCAGCTAAAGTTTGTGCAAGTGGCGCTCCTAGCCAGCCTGCGCCCACGATCAATATATTTGCCATCTGTATGTTCCTACGGTATGCCCTGATGACTACTCAAACAGGGTTTGTAACTCTAATCTGGCTTGTTGATGCAGGGGATCGGAATGCCATTTCTGATGTTGTATCAAATCAATGTTGACTTGCCATGCCAGTTTTGTGAATTCTTCGCCAAGTTTCACTAAGGTATTTGGTGCGTAAGACACCAAATGTTCAGGAAGAAAGCACCAGCCAAATCCCTTGTTCGCCAGTTCTAATAATATGTAGTAATCATCAGCGTACCAGATATCTGGGCTAAACGCCTGATTAAGACCGCTCACGTCTTCATTCTTTGAACGGATTACCAGTTGACGATGTTGCTTTAGCTCGTCGATGTTTCGGATTGGCTGTATTGCTAAAGGATGTTGTGATGAGACAAACACATCAAAACCAATATGCCCTAGGTTAGATAAATCAACATTCTTAGGCATTTGTAAGTCACTTAAGATGATGCCCGTTGTCGCACGTTCTGATTTAATTAGTTCAATAATGTCAGGGCTGGATGCGGTCAAGCATTCCACCTGTAGACTTGGGAACTTTTTTTCTAAATTTTTCAATGCAATCGGGAGGCGGGTGAGCGGAATCCCTTCGTCAACAGCAAGGACAAGCTTGGTTGCAGGGCTGGAAAAAAGTTGAGACGCTTTATTATTCAGTCGGTCAAGTTGGCTAAGCGTTGCAAGTGCGTAAGGCATTAACTCATGACCTTTCTCCGTCAGTTTTGGATAACGACCAGTTCGATCAAAAAGGTCCACGCCGCAATCAAGTTCCATGTTCATGATGTGCTGACTGATCACCGATTGTGCTCGTCCAAGCTTACGGGCTGCTGCGGAGAAAGAACCAGCTTCTGATGTAGTGGCGAAAGCTTGTAGTTGTTCAATAGTAAACATATCGTTTTAACCGATGGTACCTAACTTTTAATTATCTTAATGATAGATAAAATGCCAGTCATTGAGTAGAACTATTTAGGTAAAACATCATGACTCGTAACGAACGTATCTTTCACGCTGTACTATTTGAAATGATTGCATTGGCGATCATTATTCCTGCTGCTTCTTTAATAACAGGGAAGGGATCCAGTGACTTAGCAGTGGTGGGTATTGGTCTGAGTCTTTACACCGTAGTTTGGAACTACATTTATAACTTGTACTTTGACAAGTGGTTTGGTCCAAACCGTGAAGAGCGCAGTCTAGCGATGCGCATTGGTCACACTTTGGGGTTTGAAGGTGGATTAATCTTCTTGTCTATTCCGGTGATCGCGTGGTTTTTGGAAATCACTCTGCTACAGGCATTAGCGTTAGAAGCGGGCTTCTTAATTTTCTTCTTATTTTATGCAACGGGCTTTAACTGGGCGTATGATAAAATTCAACCATTTGGAAAAATGAGAAAGCTCATTGCTTAATATAGTGAGTCTAGATAAATTTAATTATCAAAAAAGCCACCGTTGCGGTGGCTTTTTTAATTCCGATACTGGTTTATTTAAATATCGTTATTCAGCAGAAAGGACTCGAAGAATTTTATCTGCGTGTTCTGCAACTTCGATACCTTCGTCAGTTAGATAACCGCCATCAGGTTGTGTACATAGTTGTTTTTCGTACAGACGAGCAACGGCTGCCTGCATTTCTTCAGAAGCTTCTTTGTGGACTTTGATGCCTGTTGCTGCGCTGCTTAAATCGAATTGAAGAAGTAGGTTCAGTTCGGCGATATGGTCAGCTGAATATTTCATAGGTAATTCCTTCGTACTTTTTTATCCAAGCTAGTCTGAAAACTAAGGTTGAGCAATAGAAAACCCTTAGAAATGTTAAGTGTAGCGCTATAGCTCTGATATAACGCGGAAATTTTATTCTACGGTAAACATTTGACCCAAATATTAATAATGGTTAGGACAATAACTCATAGTTGAATTTTATCGATTACTCTCTCAACAACAACAAATTTGGTAAACATGAAAAATAGCCCTTGAAAAAGTCTGGAAATGGAGCGATTATCCGCGCCTCGTTAATTGTTTCTAAATGTTACACTTCCATGAACTTCAATCAGTTTGACTCATTATTACCACCTCAGGCTGCTGAACGTGCCGCCGAAGTAGGTGTTGGCAAAGCAACTAAAGCTCCAATGAAATCTTTCCTGTTGGCAATTTCAGCTGGTCTTCACATTGGTATCGCTTTTATTTTTTATACAACCGTAACCACAGGTGCTGGTGATCTTCCATGGGGCATTACACGTCTTATTGGTGGTTTGGCATTCAGTCTTGGTCTGATCTTAGTGGTTGTAACCGGCGGCGAGCTTTTTACTAGCTCAGTTCTTACGCTGGTGGCACGTGCAAGCGGCAAGATTTCATGGAAAGCCTTAATGAAAAACTGGCTGGTTGTGTACTTCGGTAACATGGTTGGTGCGGTTTTGCTTGTTGTGTGTATGCTGATCACCAAACAGTACATGTTCGACGGTGGTCAAGTGGGCTTGAATGCGATGGCCATTTCGCAGCACAAACTGCATCATGGCTTTTTCCAAGCTGTCGCGCTGGGCATCATGTGTAACGTTTTGGTATGTATCGCAGTTTGGATGACGTTCAGTGGTCGCACATTGACTGATAAAATCGCCGTAATGATCTTGCCGGTAGCTATGTTCGTTTCTGCTGGCTTTGAGCACTGTATCGCTAACATGTTCCAAGTACCAATGGCGATCGGTATTAAATACTTCGCACCTGAATCGTTTTGGCAAATGACAGGTGCAAACATTGCAGATTACGCGGATCTAAACATGATGGGATTCTTAGTGAACAACCTAATCCCTGTGACAATCGGTAATATCATCGGTGGTGGTGTCTTCGTTGGCATGTGGTATTGGATGATTTATCTACGTGATGAAGACAAGCATCTGAAATAACTTTTAAAAAAGGCAAGCTAAATGGCTTGCCTTTCTTTTATCTAAACTTCGCTCAACCGATGTTTAAACCAATTCTTCGTTGATGCCATATTCGTTTGGAATCCAATGAGACGTCATTTCTACCGGTTCCTGAGTCAGCCAATCAACGGGCGAATCTGACTGCAACTCATCGAAGTTTTCTCGTACGGCTAACCTATCCATGGTGCTCTCCCTATGTCGTTTAATTGCACTTTAGAAGAGTAAGATGACGGTTCAATGACCAATCAGTGACCATTAAATTTCGCAGTGTACAGTGGTCTCAAAGTTGCGCTTATGTTTCTGGTTGCTTATGGGTTTTCGGGGTTTATCCACATTTTCTGTGGATAACCTGTCTCAAAGATCGTGAGTATCTTTTTTGATCGAGAAAAATTCATAAAATGAGACGCTTATGTGATGACGAAGTGACCGGTTTTATGTTTTTTCCTTGTTGATAAACTTCACTTTAATACGTCCTTCTTTGGTTTGTACACAACTTAGTGTCATCTCTAAAGTGATCGCTACAGACACACTGAGCATGACAAAAATCGTCAGCATAATAACCAATTGATACTTGATGGCGACCATCGGGCTAGCACCACCTAAGATCTGACCTGTCATCATACCAGGGAGCGTCACCAAGCCTGTTGTCGCCATAGAAGCAAGAATTGGCGCAAGGGATTTGCGAAGGGCTTCTTGAAGAAAAGGGAAGGAGGCATACCTAGGAGCGGCTCCCAATGAGATGGCTGCCTCGTACTCTGACTTGCGTTGTTCGAAAGCGGTGAATAAGTTCTGCAACGCGACAATATTGCTGCTTAAGCTATTGCCTAACAGCATGCCTGCTAACGGAATCATGTATTGGGCATTGTAGAATGGTTCTGGTTTTACGAGACCTAAAGTGATAGCGGCAAGAAGAGGGACTAGACTGCAAGACAAGCCAGTAATCAGTGGGAGCATGAGTGGTTTCTTCGGAAGATTAGCTTTGCCCACAATTGAGCTTGCTCCGACGACAACCATAATGGATAACCACAGTAAATTTACGAGTAAGCTATTTAGCTTAAAAAGGTATTCCAGATACACACCAACCAAAATGAGTTGCACTGTCATTCGCACAACACTCATCGCTGTATCTTTCGCAATTCCTAATTTATAGCGAGCATTGATGGTGAGTGGAACAATAAGAATCAAACTAAAAAGTGCAAGCTCAAACCAATTTATATCGACAACTTGATTCATAAACCTTCTCCCAAAATCAATGCTTTGATTCTAACGAAGTGGCATAGGTTTATGAATTGCTAAGCTCTGTTTTTTCGCAATCTCATCGACAAAATGATCGCTAGGACTTCGTGAAGTTTTCTTAACATAAAGATCACAAAGCATTGTCTTTAGTCGAAAAAATAGCGATTTAGTAGCACGAAAAAATCCATAAAAATGTAAACAAAGTTAATCTCATGTTGTATTCTTAACATGTTTGCAAAAGACTTATTTTTTCACATCTATTAATATTCTTTCACAAAGGATATCAATCAAACACATCTCTGGATGAGCTCAAAAAAGTGTTGGATAACAAGGGCTGGAGCGTCAGATTTGATTGAACCTTACTATTAGTATGGTCTAACATTTTCCAATAGAGATTGTAAAAAACTTAAGCTTGGTAACGCAGGCTTTTCAATAACACTAGATACAAAATAGGCAAATGTATGAGTGATGTTAACAAAATTGAGAGTGGTGAAAAACGCTCCCTGGAGTGGAAGTCTTTCCTCTTCATTGCAGTTGTTCTCTTCCCAATTCTGAGTGTGGCTTTCGTAGGTGGCTACGGATTTATCGTTTGGGCACTACAAGTGTTCTTCTTTGGTCCTCCAGGCGCACACGGCATGTAAGCCAGTGAGCTCACAACCACACTTTTGAAAAGATTTTAAGAGAGCAAATAATGAAATCATTAATCATTAAACTGTGGCGTACGATGACGCGCCCGGCAGTTCATATCAGCCTTGGCGTGCTGACTATGGGCGGTTTCATCGCTGGTGTTATTTTCTGGGGTGGTTTTAACACCGCACTAGAAGCAACCAACACAGAAGAATTCTGTATTAGCTGTCACACTATGCGTGACAACGTATACGTTGAACTGCAAGATACGGTTCACTGGAAAAACCACTCTGGTGTTCGTGCTACATGTCCTGACTGTCACGTTCCACACAACTGGACAGATAAGATCGCTCGTAAAATGCAAGCATCTAAAGAAGTATTTGCACAAGTATTTGGCAACTACGACGAACCGGGTGTTTTCGAAGAGCGCCGTATCGAACTTGCTAAACACGAATGGGATCGTTTCTCTGCAAACAAATCTCTAGAGTGTAAAAACTGTCACAACTATGATTCTATGGACTTCGAGCAAATGTCTCCAACGGCTCGTATCCAAATGAAACAAGCAGCTGAGAAAGACCAAAGCTGTGTTGACTGTCACAAAGGTATCGCACACAACCTGCCAGCAGGTATGGACAGCATTGGTGGTATCGTTGGTGACCTTGAAGGTATGACTTCAAACACTGACTACGGTGTAGGTCAACAACTTGTAAGTGTTCGTCACCTACCAATCTACTTCGACGATAAAGGTGCTAAAGAAGCAGGTCTTCTAAACCCTGCATCGACTGTTAAAGTTCTTGAAGAGAAAGGCGACTACGTTGAAGTTGAAATCGATGGCTGGCGTAAAGCGAAAGGCTTCGGTCGTGTAATTCAAGAAGACTTCGGTAAGAACATCGCAGTAGCATCACTACTAAAAGAAGCATCAACAGACGCTAACGTTGTGACTGCTGGTGAGAAGAAAGTTGATGAGCTAACAGGTCTTCCTTGGGAGAAAGTAGCTGCGAAAGTATGGATCAAGAAAGAATCTATGCTGAACGACATCAACCCTGTATGGGAAAAATCAAAAGAAGCTTACAAAACTAACTGTTCTGTATGTCACACACAACCTGCTGAAGCGCACTTCGATGCGAACACATGGCCAGGTATGTTCGACGGTATGCTAGCGTTCGTTAACCTAGATACAGACAGTGAAGCACTGATCTTGAAGTACCTACAGAAGCACTCTTCAGATTATGCTGAAGGTCACCACTAATAAGCGTCGGATTGGAGTAAATTAAATGGCTATTACACGAAGAAGTTTTCTTAAAGGTGTAGCAACCACAAGTGCAGCGTCAGTTATCGGTCCAAGCTTATTGGCTTCAGCATCTGCAAACGCAGCTGAGACTACTGGTACTTGGAAAGTAACAGGTTCACACTGGGGCGCGTTCCGCGCCCACATCTACGCGGGTAAAGTTCAAGAGATCAAACCGCTAGAACTAGACCAGAACCCAACAGAAATGTTGAACGGCATCAAGGGCATCATCTACAGCCCATCACGTGTTCGTTACCCAATGGTTCGTCTAGATTGGCTGAAGAAGCACAAATACAGCGCTGAGACGCGCGGTAACAACCGTTTCATCCGTGTAACTTGGGATGAAGCTCTAGATCTGTTCTACCGTGAGCTAGAACGTGTTCAGAAAGAATACGGTCCATGGGCTCTACACGCAGGTCAAACTGGTTGGAACCAAACTGGTGCGTTCAACAACTGTACGGCACACATGCAACGTGCTGTAGGTATGCACGGTAACTTCATCACTAAAGTAGGTGACTACTCGACTGGTGCAGGTCAAACCATCATGCCTTACGTACTTGGTTCAACAGAAGTTTATGCACAAGGTACGTCTTGGTCTGAAATTCTAGAGAACTCAGACAACATCATTCTTTGGGCAAATGACCCAGTGAAAAACCTGCAAGTAGGTTGGAACTGTGAAACGCACGAATCTTTCAACTACCTAGCGCAGTTGAAGGAAAAAGTAGCGAAAGGCGAGATCAATGTTCTTTCTGTAGACCCAGTTAAGAACAAGACTCAACGTTACCTAGAGAACGATCACCTATACATTAACCCGCTAACAGACGTAGCATTCATGCTTGCTGTTGCGCACGTACTGTACAACGAAGACCTATACGACAAGAAGTTTATTGAAACTTACTGTCTAGGTTTCGAAGATTTCATCAAGTACGTTCAAGGTGAAACGAAAGATAAAGTTGTTAAGACACCTGAGTGGGCTGCTCCTATCTGTGGCGTGAAAGCGGACAAGATTCGTGAATTCGCACGCATGCTAGTGAACGGTCGTACACAAATCCTTATGGGTTGGTGTATCCAACGTCAAGAGCACGGTGAGCAACCATACTGGGCAGCAGCAGTAGTTGCAGCAATGGTTGGTCAAATTGGTCTGCCTGGCGGTGGTATCTCTTACGGTCACCACTACTCAAGTATCGGTGTACCTTCAACTGGTTTCGCGGGTCCTGGTGGTTTCCCTCGTAACCTAGATACTGGTATGAAGCCGAAGTGGGACAACAACGACTTTAACGGTTACAGCCGTACTATCCCTGTTGCTCGTTGGATCGACTGTCTGCTAGAACCAGGCAAAGAGATCAACTACAACGGTGGTAAAGTTAAACTTCCAGACTTCAAGATGATGGTGATCTCGGGTTGTAACCCATGGCACCACCACCAAGACCGTAACCGCATGAAGCAAGCGTTCCAGAAGCTACAAACAGTAGTAACGGTTGAGTTCGCTTGGACTGCAACGTGTCGTTTCTCTGATATCGTGCTTCCAGCATGTACTCAGTGGGAACGTAACGACATCGACGTGTACGGTTCTTACTCGAACAAAGGTCTGATTGCTATGCATCGTCTAGTGGACCCATTGTTCCAATCTAAGCCAGACTTCCAAATCATGAGTGAACTGACTCAACGCTTTGGTCGTCGCGACGAGTACACTCGTGGCATGAGCGAGATGGAATGGATCCGCAGCCTGTACAACGATTGTAAGAAAGCGAACGACGGTAAGTTCGAAATGCCAGAATTTGATGAGTTCTGGGAGAAGAGCGTACTAGACTTCGGTCAAGGTAAGCCTTGGGTTCGTCACGCTGACTTCCGTCAAGATCCAGAAATCAACCCACTGGGTACACCTTCTGGTTTCATCGAGATCACTTCTCGTAAGATCGGTCGTTACGGTTACGAACACTGTCAAGAACACCCTATGTGGTTCGAGAAATCAGAACGTTCACACGGTGGTCCTGGCTCTGACAAACACCCGTACTGGCTACAATCTTGCCACCCAGACAAGCGTCTGCACTCTCAGATGTGTGAATCTGAAGACTTCCGTGCAACTTACGCTGTTCAAGGTCGTGAGCCTGTATACATCAACCCGGCTGATGCAAAAGCGAAAGGCATCAAAGACGGTGACTTGGTACGCGTATTTAACGATCGTGGTCAGCTTCTTGCCGGTGCTGTACTTACTGACAGCTACCCACGTGGTGTTATCCGTATCGAAGAAGGTGCGTGGTACGGTCCTCTAAACGAGAAAGTAGGTGCAATCTGTACTTACGGTGACCCTAACACTCTAACTCAAGATATCGGTTCTTCTGAGCTAGCACAGGCGACTTCTGCGAATACATGTATCGTAAACTTCGAGAAGTTCACTGGTAAAGTTCCACCAGTTACTTCATTCGGTGGTCCAATCGAAGTTGCTTAATCAGAGCACTAAGCTTTAAATAAAATACCAGCCTCCGGGCTGGTATTTTTTTGACCAAATTTCAGTGAGCATTCTCTCAATACCGAGTTTGGGCTTGCTCAAGAGCAACAGATTCGTGACGTCGATAACGAATTGAGCAGCAGAAGCGGAGGATAATGAGCCAAACTAAACAATAATAATCAAGTGAGTAGATTTTCTATGGCTCAGACCATTCAATTGGCCAATCACACTGAGATCTCAGTAAGTGATAACGATCTTCAATTCGAAATCGTCGGCAACCAAATTCACTTTTCTTTTGCCGGGATACACAATAAAACCTTTACTGACCGTGAAGTCTTGTTTCAAATGCCTTTTCTCTATGAGCAAGGCGCAACCGTTATCGGTGATGGCTTCCAAATGTTGGCACAGACCAGCGGTACCATTTCTCAACCTATCGACATTGGTCGTTGCCCCGATAACAACAATTCCTACCGTATTTACCCTGAGAGCGCACCAAAGCGTTACTACAACTATTTAGTCGTAGAAGACTCTGCAGGTTACACCTTATTTGGTTTCACTACTTGCCGTCGCTTTGCTGGTTACTTTGAGGTGAAGCAACATGGTGAACATTGGGTACTTTCAGCAGCAATCGATGGTGAAAGAACGCAAGTTGCAGACTGGGAACATAACCATCTTGAATCGGTTGTTGTGTTACGTGGGAGTTCGTTATCTGAGCTGTATCAAGAATACAGTGAGATGATTGCAGAACATCACCCTGCACGTAACGGAGTAATGCAAGACGCTCCGGTTGGTTGGTGCTCTTGGTATGCCTACTACGCGGACGTGACCGAAGGCAACGTTTTGGAAAACGTGGAATGTATGCAAGACAACCTAGCTGAGCTCGAATGGGTACTGCTAGATGATGGCTACCAAGCATTTATGGGAGATTGGCTAACGCCTTCAGATAAGTTCTCTGGTGGTGTAAAAGAGCTGATTCATAACATTCGTGCAAAAGGCAAAAAACCAGCCATTTGGATGGCACCATTCATTGCCCAGCCAGAATCAGAAATCTTCAAAAAGCATCCCGATTGGTTTGTGCGTCACGAAGACGGAGAGCTTCTGAAAGCTGAAGATGTCACCTATGGTGGTTGGCGGTGTACACCTTGGTACATTCTCGATACTTCAAACCCTGAAGTTCAAGATCACTTAACTCACGTAGTATCTGTCATGCGCGAAGAGTGGGGTGTTGAGCTATTCAAATTAGACGCAAACTATTGGGGCACTTTAAAAGGTAAGCGCAGTCAATCGGGCGTAACCGGTGTAGAAGCCTACCGTATGGGTATGGAAGCGATCGCTAAAGGGGCAGGAGATGCATGGCTATTGGGTTGTAACGCACCAATGTGGCCTTCTTTGGGCTTAGTCGATGCCATGCGTGTGTCTGACGATGTAGAGCGCCATAGCCATCGCTTTGAGCAAATTGCTAAAGAGACCTTCTTCCGCAGTTGGCAGCATCGCAAGTTATGGCAAATCGACCCAGATTGCGCAACGTTCACTTCATTACCTAACCAAGCAGCCTCGCGTGAAGATTATCAATTCCATCGTAACGTGCTGCTAGCGTGTGGCGGTCTACTACTTTCCGGTGACCCTCTACCAGAAATCACCCCATTTGCGAGTAAGACGCTAGCGAAACTGATGCTGCGTCAACGCCGTAATCAAGAATCGGCTAAGTTTACCGCATTAGGTTTGAACCATGCTTTTCTGCCACTAACATCTAAGAATGATCTGCACTGTTTGTTTAACTACGCGAACGATGATGCGACAGAATTTACGCTTACCGCAGACCAACCAACAGATTGGTATGATTACTGGACCGGGGAGAAGCTCAATCAAGAGCCATGTCAGTTATTGCTAGTCAGCTTAGATAAAGGGTTAAATGCTAAGGCTGTCGTGACAGCAATGTAATTGGAAAAGTGAGCCAATCTCGTCCTTTTCAGAAATAAAGGCTAAAATTACTGCAAATGATAACTATTATCATTTACAGTAATGCTAATGAAAGGTAGAATCCTTCTATCTTTTCAAAGTAACTATTTGCCTTCTGGAGAAAACAGGGATGAGATTAAAAATTGGCTCTTTTGCCAAACCTGCGGTTGTACTTTTGTCTATGATGTCACTTGGATTAAGCACGGCAGCAATGGCAGCCGAGAAATTTAAAGTAGTGACAACTTTCACCATTATCGCGGATATGGCTCAAAACGTAGCTGGTGATGCGGCTGTTGTTGAGTCGATTACTAAACCTGACGCTGAGATTCACAACTATCAAGCGACCCCTGGTGATATTCGACGCGCTCAAGGCGCGGATCTTATTCTGTACAATGGTTTGAACCTAGAACTGTGGTTCAAAAAGTTCTTCAAAAATCTTCATGATGTGCCAAGTGTGATTGTGACCGAGGGTGTGCAGCCGATGAGCATCGCTCAAGGTCCTTACAGTGGCAAACCTAATCCCCATGCTTGGATGTCTCCAAGTGATGCTCTGATATACGTCGATAATATTCGTGATGCACTAGTGAAATACGACAGTGTTAATGCAAAGACTTACCAAAAGAATGCTGAAGCATACAAAAAGCAGATCATGGATATGGTTCAGCCTATTCGTGAAAAAGTGGCTCAAATCCCAGAAGACAAACGTTGGTTGGTAACAAGTGAAGGGGCATTCAGCTATTTGGCTCGAGACTTCGGTCTTAAAGAACTCTACCTATGGCCAATCAATGCAGACTCGCAAGGTACGCCACAACAAGTTAAACGTGTTATTGATGAAGTTCGTGCAAATCAGATCTCTGCGGTATTCAGTGAAAGCACTGTATCGGCAAAGCCAGCACAGCAGGTTGCGCGTGAAACAGGGGCTAAATATGCAGGTGTCTTGTACGTGGATTCATTGAGCAGTAAAAACGGTCCAGTGCCAACCTTCTTAGACTTACTGAAAGTGACTTCAAACACAATCGCAGAGGGTCTAGAACAGTAATGGCAGGAATTAAAGTATCAGACATTAGTGTCACTTATCGCAACGGTCATACCGCGCTATATGATGCAAGTTTTTCTCTTCCAAAAGGATCAATTACGGCTCTTGTTGGTGTGAATGGCAGCGGTAAGTCGACGTTATTCAAATCCATTATGGGGTTTGTACCGGTTAGCCAAGGATCGGTTGAGATCCTTGGTATGCCGGCAAAAAAAGCTCTAAAACAGAATGTTGTCGCGTACGTACCGCAAAGCGAAGAAATCGATTGGAACTTTCCTGTTCTGGTTGAAGATGTTGTCATGATGGGGCGCTATGGTCATATGGGATTACTCCGCATTCCAAAGCAAACCGATCATGACATGGTGACGGCTGCACTTGATCGCGTGAACATGACCGCGTTTAGAAAACGCCAAATAGGTGAACTTTCTGGCGGACAAAAGAAACGTGTTTTTCTTGCGCGAGCATTGGCGCAAGAGAGTGACGTTATTTTGCTGGATGAACCTTTTACTGGTGTCGACGTTCAAACGGAAGAACAAATCATGGCGTTGCTGCGTGACTTACGTGATGAGGGCAAAGTCATGCTGGTATCCACGCACAATTTAGGTAGTGTGCCAGATTTTTGTGACCGCACCGTATTGATCAATCGAACTGTGCTTGCTTCCGGGATGACTAGCGAAATCTTCACTCCTGAAAACCTCGAACTTGCATTTGGTGGCGTCCTTCGACACTTCATCCTTGGCGGTAAAGATCTTCATGAAGATGATGATGAGCGTAAGTTGACAGTATTGTCTGACCACGAACGTCCAGTTGTTATGTATGGTGAGCAGCAAGCTGTTCCGGTTTTGCGTCCAGACAAGTAAGGAGTTCATTTTTATGGATTATTTACTCGAACCTTTTCACTATGGCTACATGGTGAATGCCATGTGGGTGAGTGCATTGATTGGCGGTGTCTGCGGCTTTCTGTCGACTTACCTAATGTTGAAAGGCTGGTCACTCATTGGTGATGCACTTTCTCACTCGATCGTTCCTGGGGTTGCTGGTGCATATATGCTCGGCTTACCTTTTGCCTTTGGCGCGTTTTTGTCTGGTGGTCTTGCTGCCGCTGGAATGTTGTTCTTGAGCCAAAGAAGCAAATTAAAAGAAGATGCCATCATTGGTTTGATATTTACGTCTTTTTTTGGTCTGGGGTTATTTTTAGTTTCACTTTTCCCTGCCGCGGTGAATATTCAAACTATTGTATTAGGTAATGTGCTCGCCATCACGCCGACCGATACATTCCAGTTAGTTATTATTGGTGGAATCTCGCTTGCCGTTATGCTCGTCAAATGGAAAGACCTAATGGTGGTCTTTTTCGATGAGAACCATGCCAAGAGTGTCGGACTGAACCCGACCCGATTGAAAGTGTTGTTTTTTACGCTTCTAAGTGCATGTACTGTCGCAGCGTTGCAGACCGTTGGTGCTTTTTTGGTTATTGCGATGGTTGTTATTCCAGGGGCTACAGCGTATTTAATGACTGACCGATTTTCACGCGTGATTGTTTACGCTGTTGCAATTGGGTCTCTAAGTTCATTCGTTGGTGCCTACGTCAGTTACTACATTGATGGCGCGACTGGCGGGAGCATCGTTTTACTGCAAACAGCTTGTTTCTTGATGGCATTTGTTTTCGCACCTAAGCATGGTCAAATTGCGATTAGACGTAAAAGCAAACAACAAATCGCAAAAAAGAATCGTGAATCAGCGTCTTCAATGCCTATGATGAATAAGGAGCACAAAAATGCTTGATACACTCCTTATGCCTTTTACCTTCACATTCATGCAGCAAGCATTCTTGATTGTTTTGCTTGTTTCAATTCCAACGGCTTTATTGTCTTGCTTCCTTGTATTGAAAGGTTGGTCGTTGATGGGGGACGCCATCGCGCACTCGATTCTTCCTGGTGTGGTGATTGCCTATATCCTTGCTATCCCTTACACCGTTGGCGCGTTTGCTGCGGGTATATTTTGTGCGCTTTCAACAGGCTACTTAAAAGAAAATAGCCGTATCAAAGAAGACACCATTATGGGCGTAGTCTTTTCTGCCATGTTCGCGCTTGGTCTCGTATTGATGACCAAAATCGAAGTAGGCGTCCACCTAGATCATATCTTGTTTGGTGATGCACTAGGTGTGAGTTGGGCGGACATCATTGAAGCCGCAATCGTCGCTTTACTTGTTGTGCTTTTTGCGGTGTTCAAAGGAAAAGATTTGTTAGTTTTCGTATTTGATTACCAACACGCGCAAGCAATTGGTCTGCCTGTTAAGTTTCTCCATTATGGTTTGCTTTCGTTACTATCGTTAGCCATTGTCGCTGCACTTAAGGCTGTTGGGATGATCTTAGTTATCGCGATGCTGATTGCTCCCGGGGCAACCGCATTCTTACTAACGCGCCGTTTCCACAGCATGGTGTTGCTTGCCTTATGTATGTCACTGCTGAGTGCTTTTCTTGGTGTGTACTTGAGCTTTTTCATTGACAGTGCACCAGCGCCTACCATCATTCTCATCATGACGCTGAAGTTTATTATTGTCTTCTGCTACACCAGTTATAAAAATAGGAAAGTGGAGTTTAAATCTGGCGACACGATAGAACAGTTTTAAACCAGACTTTTCATCAAAGCCCAAGTATTGAATTGCTTGAGCTTTTTTCGTTGTCACTACTATACCCAAGTAACTTCGAGATGCTAGGTTCAGCGAGACTGACTTGGTTTGTAGACGCGGCGGCGATTTAAAGGTTTTGTGGGTCTAAATCAAGAATCGGCAACAAAGTATACAAGCCAAGGCCCTTATATTTGCAAGGAGCGCCCTTTGGGAGCGTGTCTTTGACTCGCTTTTTTAGTCAAACAAATGGCTACTTGGAAAGAGCTGGCTATTACACTGCGTTGTTTTCCTTGCTCTCGAATCAATGACAACGCTCTGAATCCTGCATCCTGAAGTCACTTGGGTATAAACGACCTCTATTGAATGAATCCTGTGTGTTGTGCTTGTCGGGTGAATTTATTGAGTCTTTTTTACGTTTTGAAATTAGGACAAAAGCAAAATTTCAGGTAAAGTAACCGCCTTTGTGAGCAAACTCGCTTCCTTGGTGCAATTCGTTACGTAATTCACCCCGTTAGGAAGCCATCAAATTGACTTGAATAGGAAGAGACATGATTCTAGTTGTAGGTCATAAGAACCCAGACAGTGACAGTATTTGTAGTGCACTAGTTGCAACTGAACTTCTAAAGGCGCGTGGTGTTGAAGCAATGCCAATTCGTCAGGGCGAAATTAACCGTGAAACTCAGCACATCTTAGAAGTAGCTGGCGCAGAAGTTCCTGAGCTACGTACTTCAGTTGCGGGTGAAACAGTTTGGCTAGTAGATTACTCAGATCTAGCGCAAGCACCAGACGACATCGCTGAAGCTGAAATCGCGGGTATCGTTGACCACCACCGTCTAGGTGATGTGATGACAGTAAACCCAATGGAAGCATGGATCTGGCCTGTTGGTTGTACTAACACAGTACTATTCAACATGTTCAAGATTGAAGGTCACGAGATCACACCTCAAATCGCTAAGCTAATGATGTCAGCTATTCTATCTGACACTGTTGGTTTTGCTTCTCCAACTTGTACTCAAAAAGACAAAGACGCTGTTGCTGAACTAGCGGCAATCGCAGACGTGCAAGATGTTGACGCATTCACTAAAGATCTTCTAATTGCTAAGACAAACATCGAAGGTCTATCTGCTGCTGAGCTTGTTGAAAAAGACCTGAAAGGTTACCCATTCAACGGTCGTGACGTAGTTGTAGGTCAGGTTGAGCTTGCAACTCTTGAGCAAGTGGATGGCATGATCGATGCGCTAGAAGCTGATCTAGAGGCGCGTTGTGCAAACGACAACCTAGCATTCGCGGCAGTGATGCTAACAGACATCACTACTGCTCAAACTCGTCTTCTATACAAAGGTGAGTGGGCTGAGAAGCTTGTTAAGCATGAGAAAGATGGCATGCTAATGATGGAAAACACGCTAAGCCGTAAGAAGCAAGGTTGGCCTTGGCTTCAAACTGAGCTTGCGTAATTTCATTGTTACCAGTTTATACTTTAGATGCCCGCCCTTCGGTGGGCATTTTTCTATGGGAAATAGGAGACGACTATGTCTGAAGCATTAACCCAAGAGCAGATGGACACCATTAACCGCTACAATGAAGAGCAGCGTTTGAAATACTGCGTAAAAGAAATCGTAGCGAACCGCAAAGTGTGGATTCTGAAAGACGAACACGGTTGTGTCATGCTAAACACAGAAGATGACGATTGTGTACCAGTTTGGCCAAACGAAGAGTTTGCACAGCAATGGGCAACGGGTGACTGGGAAGAATGTGAGCCGGAAGCTATTTCATTGAACAAGTGGCACAGTCGCTGGACGTCCGGTTTAGAAGACGATGAGCTCTCTGTCGTGGTTTTCCCAAACCAGAATGAAGAAGGTGTTGTTCTTTTTCCTGACGAATTTGATTTTGAACTGCGCAAACAAGAAAGCCGTCGCTAATTGGGTCGAGTCGCGTCTTGATATCCAGTAATACTAAAAAGCCTGCGTTGATGCAGGCTTTGTTATTTTTGTCAGTAATTTACGATTTTCTGAGAGACAAGGATTAGTGGCTTGGCGCTTTGTAAAAGTGACTCTCGACCAATCGTTGAGTAATAGCGTGCTCTGGATTGGTAAGTACTTGGTTAGTTTCACCAAACTCCACAACTTCGCCTTCGTGCATCACCATCACTTTGTCGGTAATGTGTTTTACGATCCCAATATGCTGAGATACATAAACAAAGGACAGTCCCATCTCTTCTTGCAGCTCTAAGAAGAGGTTGATGATCTGAGAGCGCATCGCCATGTCGAGACCGTTGAGTGCTTCGTCAGCCACAATGATCGAAGGCTGAAGGATCAATGCACGAGCAAGGCACACGCGTTGTTTCTGACCTGCTGCGAGCATTTGAGGGTAGAAGTACGCATGTTCCGGCAGCAGACCAACTCGAAGTAAGGTTTCTTTCACACGCTTCATACGTGCATCTGGCGGCATGTTCGTGTTTCGCTTTAACGGACCTTCCAAAATTCGACCTATCTGAATTCGTGGGTTCAAAGAGGTGTTTGGGTCTTGGAAAATCATGCGAATCAGCTTACAGCGCGTCGAGTAATCTTTGTGTTCGAGACGTTCACCGTTCACTCGAATCTCACCAGAACTCGGCTCAACAACGCCAGCTAACATACGTGCTAGCGTCGATTTGCCTGAACCATTTTGTCCGATAAAGCCGATAGTTTGCCCCGGCTCTAAACTGAAGCTGACCGGCTTTACTGCCTCTTTGACTGTGCGTTTGAACAGACCTGAGCGCGTGACAAACTGTTTCGATAGGTTATCGACTTCAAGCAACGCACTCATGAATGTTTCTCCGTGTTCAATGGGAAGTGGCAGTTAAATTTATGGTTCTTAATTCGTTTGGTATGCGGAATTTCGACACATTGTCTTTGTGCATAAGGACAACGAGGTCCTAAACGGCAACCAATCGGTAAGTGCTGCAACGGAGGGATTGAGCCTGGCAGCGATTGCAGTTTCTGTTTATGAGGAATCCAATCATTGAAATCGGGCATCGCTTTTAGCAGCGCAGCAGTATAAGGGTGTTTAGGTGCTTCGATGAGTTTATCGGTATCTGCTGATTCCACCGATTGACCACAGTACATTACGGTAATGCGATTTGCCCATTGTGTAATGGTCGTCAAGTCGTGCCCGATCAACACAATGGTGGTGTTGTTGAGTTGGTTCATACGACTCAACAAACGCAAGATTTGCGATTGTGTAATTGGGTCAAGGTCGTTTGTTGGTTCATCGGCAATCAAGATTTTTGGCTTGGTTGCAATAGCCATTGCGATCATGACTTTTTGACATTCACCATCGGTTAGCTCGTACGGGTAACTGCCCATTAAGCGTTTATGATCTTTGATACCCACTTTATGGAGTAGGGCGATGGCCTGTTTTTTACGCCACTTAAAGCGTTCCCACCATTTACCTTCAAAAGAGCGAGACGGGATCGATTCTATCAACTGACGTCCTACTTCTTCTGAGGGATCCAAACACGTTGAAGGCTCTTGGAATATCATGGCGATGTCTCGCGCAATCACTCTTCGGCGTTCTTTTGGCGTCAGTTGAAGCAGGTCAATATTGCCAAGACGCATTCGGTCTGCGGTCACTTTCCAGTTGTCTTTACAAACGCCTACAATGGCTTTGGCCACCAAGCTTTTGCCCGAGCCTGATTCGCCTACTAAACCACGGATTTCCCCTTCATTCAGGGTAATACTCATGCGGTCCACGGCTTTCACCAAACCTGAGGGCGTTTCAATTTCAATGGTTAAATGTCGAATATCTAATAACGGCATTATTCGATCCCCGCATTGAGAGCTTGGCGTACACCTTCACCCACTAAGTTTAGAACAACCACGGTAAACATAATGGTGAGACCTGGTAGTGTTACTGTCCATGGCGCAATGTAAATGAGCTCAACAGAGTCACCTAGAATTGCTCCCCATTCAGTACTTGGTGCTTGAGCGCCTAAGCCGAGGAAACCAAGCGCAGTGATATCTAGAATAGCAACTGACAGTGCAAGGGTAATTTCAGCGGCGATAACCGTTAATACGTTAGGTAGAATGGAGTTCCACAGCAGATAAAAATCGTTCGCACCATCCAGACGTGCTGCCATGATGTAATCTTTTTCAACCTCGGTATGCACGGCAATATAGACCGAACGGATAAAACGTGGGATCAGAGCTAAGCAGATGGCCAGAAGAATATTGAACTCACCAAAGCCTAAGAATGCCACGAAAATGATCGCGAGCAGTAGTGATGGAATAGACATCACAGTGTCGAGCAAGTGGTTTAAGGTACTGGAGAGCAGACCTTTAGTCATGCCCGCTAAAACACCAATGAAACAACCGATCAACGCTGCTATCGCCGTAATTGCGACTGCAGCTCCGAACGTCAGTTGAGAGCCCATAATAAGGCGCGAAAGAATGTCACGACCTAAATCGTCAGTCCCTAAGAAGTAGTCAACCGTGCCAGCTGGTGCCCATGATGGCGGCACAAGCAATTCGCCAGATTGAGCTTGAGGATCATAAGGGGCAATTAAAGGCGCAAAAATGGTGATCAGCACAATGAAGATCAAGCACCACAAGCCAAACATTGCCAAGCTGTTCGCGCGGTAGCTACGCCAGAATCGTTCGAACTGAGTCGGAATGCGCTCTTCCTGATAGACGTTATTTGTTAGCATACCATTCCTTTCTCACCAGAGGGTTGATCATGGCACCAATCAAATCCGAAAGGATGTTGGCAGTTAAAACAAGGGTCGCCAGAACCATGACACCAGCTTGAATTGACGCATAGTCTTGATTCGAAAGAGCGTCCAACAACCAGCGCCCAATGCCTGGCCAGTTGAAGATAGACTCAGTAATGATAGCTAACGTAATCATGCTTGAAAGCTGAACCCCAACCTTTGGAATGATGGGTGGAATCGCATTGCGTAATACGTGTTGTGTCACGATCTCACGGTTTGATAGACCTTTGATTCGTGCCGCACGGATGTAGTTTTGGCTCATCACTTCTGCCACTGATGCACGCATCAAACCGATGACCTGTGTGGTTGGTGTTAGAGCTAGAACCAAACAAGGAAGAACCATATGCTCAATAACGCTTTGTAGCGCATGAGCTCGGTATTCACCTTTTGCCATAAATGCATCGATAATGGCGAAGCCTGTCACATGGTCAATTTCGTAAAGAAGATCATAGCGTCCTGCGACAGGGAAGACATGATATTGAAGTGAAAAGACCATAATCAACATCAGCGCAACCCAGAAAATTGGGGCGGAATAACCAGACATAGAAACGAACGAGATGCTGGTATCTAACCATTTGCCTTGTTTCATGCCCGCTATTGTACCGAGTGGAATACCGATCAGCAGTGACACAACAAAGGCGAAAAAGCACAGCTCTAGCGTTGCAGGGAACACCACCGCTAACTCTTCATAGATTGGGTTGCCATTTTTGCTGATACCGAAATTGAGCTGAGACAACTCGACTAGGTAGCTTTGCCAGCCCGACCAAAACTCTACATTTGCCCAATGAGATGTTGGATCCAAACGCAAGAGTGAAAAGCCCACCAAAGTGAGAATCATCAAAGTGATGACAAATAGATTAAGACGTCTTACGGCGTACCAAAACATTAATGAATTCTCTCAACTCTATCAAAAGGTTGCGCATTGAAAGGGCTCGATTTAAAACCTTTCAGCGATTTATCGTGAACACGGAACTGAACGCCGTGAGCTAATGGGATAACTGGAAACTCTTCATTCAGAATATTCTGTGCTTGGCGGTATAGGTTCAAGCGGTAACGCTGCTGCTGTGTCTCTAATGCGAGATCGAGCAGGAAGTCAAAATCATCGTTACACCACATTGAAACGTTTAAACCCACCCGCTCAGATTCACAAGAAAGCAACGGACGGAAGAAGTTGTCAGGATCGCCAGTATCACCAATCCAGCCAGTTAAGAGCAAATCAACATCGTTGATGGTTTCGAGCTGTGTGCGTTCAAAGCGATCATCGGTCAGTAGGCGTAACTCAACACCGATATCGGCAAAGTTAGCTTGGATAAGTTCTGCGGTTTTACGCGGGCTAGGGTTGAAAGCGCGAGGCTCTAATGGGACCCACATCGTCAGTTGCAGACCTTTCTCGTAACCTGCCTCTCTAAGTAGGGCTAAAGCATAATTACGGTCATAACGTATTTTCACGCTGTCTTTTTGGTAAGCCCAAGAGTTCGGTGGAAGCAGTGTATAAGCTTGAGTACCCGTACCGTAATAAACCGAGTCAAGAATGTTCTGGCGGTTGATCGCCAGATTCAAGGCTTGGCGAACTCGAGCATCGCGCAGAGCAGGGTGCTCAGTATTAATCGCAATAAAGGACACGTTGTTAGCAGGTGTTGCGGTTAATTCCAGCTCTTCTGTTTCTTGGATGATCGGGATTTGGCTAGAGATCGGTGAAGCCAAGACATCGCACTCATTTCTCAGTAGCTTAGCGAGTGTGCCCGTACCACGGTGGGAAATATCGAATACGACTTGCTCCATTTTTGCCGGCGATTTCCAGTATTTAGGATGGCGCTCTAAACGAATCAAGTCGTTCACTTGATACTCTTTTAGTTGGTATGGACCGGTACCTATAGGTAGCATATCAATTTGCGCTTTCTCATCCTTTGCTGCTAACTGCTGACCATATTCTGCAGAGAGAAGCACAGCATGGCTGGTGGCAATGTTTGCCAAAAAAGCAAAGTTAGGTTGAGCCAGAACAAATTTAACCGTGTGGTCATCCAGCGCAATCACATCTTTAACTAGGTTTTGGAAATCTAAACCTGCAAACCATGGATAAAAACCACCACCGACGTCGTGAAACGGATGGTCTACATCAATGATTCGCTTAAAGCTAAATACCACGTCTTGCGCGTTGAATGGTCGAGTTGGTGTGAACCATGAAGTCTTTTGGAACTGAACACCACGCTTAAGATTAAACGTATATTCGGTGCCTTCTTCATTCACCGACCAGCTCTCAGCAAGGTTCGCGATGGGTTGATGAGATTTAGGATCGAGCGTGAGCAGCGTGTCATAAAGCTGAGGACTTAATGCTTCGGCTGTAATGCCGCTGTCAATTAGCTGAGGGTTGAATGTGGTTGGCTTACCTTGCCCACAAAACACAAAGCCATTCTCTCGAATATCATTGTGATCGATTTCGTCACCACAGGCGGTGAGTAAGCTAATACCAATTAGGCTCAGCGATAGTCTTATAAAAGCATTCATAATATGAAATGGTCATTGGACTTTGCTTGCTCCCAGCGCGTTATAGCATCGGGTATAACAAGCGAAAATGATCTCGCTAATTTATCACTTTTGCCAACTCGCTCCAAACATAAAATCGTTGAGCTGCAGGGTGTTAGATCAAATTACCGTATCATTTCTGGTCGTTGACCTGTTTTGCCTCTTGAAATTGCTCACAACGTACGTGCAATAGCGCCTTTCGCACCGCGGTTCGTTTTATCATTATATACCCAAGTCAACTCGCCCTTCGAGAGCGTGCTATTAACCTGGCTGCTGTGTCAAACCGCTAGGAAAGAGCCGACTATTATCCAGCGTTGTCTTCCTTGCTTACTTTCATTAAACAGGGAACCAGAGACAACGCTCTGAATCCTGCATCTTGAAGTCACTTGGGTATAGTGATCAATTGATAGAGTGAGACATCGCTAGAGAGCAATGATAGTTAACTTGGTGCAAGGACGTTTATCCTTGACCAACTAAGCCATATTTTCTCACCATGCCTCTTAGTTGATGGTAGCTCAGACCTAACAGCTCTGCTGCTTGACGCTGGTTAAACTTGGCTTCTTCCAATGCACGGTTGAGCAATTCAATATCTTGGTCTTCTTGCCACTGCTTGTAATCCAACGGGAAGTGTATTTCTGCTTTTTGTGCGGCTTGTGTTGTTTCTGGTTCTTCTTGACTCGCAGAGTGCCCCAATGCGTTCTCCCAACCCGTTTCAAATGGGTTAAAGATCAAGTGTTCAATCGGATCTGAGTTCAATCCATGACGGTATATGGCACGCTCAATGACATTCTTAAGTTCACGTACGTTACCTGGCCATTCGTAGTCTAGGAGCGATTGCTGCGCTTGCTCCGTAAAACCGACGAAGTATTCAAGTTGGAGTTCACGACACATTTTGATCGCGTAATGCTCGGCAAGAGAGAGAATGTCTTCTTTTCTTTCACGTAAAGGAGGAAGCATGATGACGTCAAACGCCAAGCGATCGAGTAAATCCGCTCGGAAATCGCCTTGTTCCGCCAACTTTGGTAAGTCTGCATTGGTTGCACACACCAAACGTACATCGGCGTTTAATGCAGTATGCCCACCAACGCGCTCGTATTCCCCATATTCAATCACACGCAAAAGTTTTTCTTGAACGAGGAGAGGAGCGGTCGCCAATTCATCGAGAAATAGTGTGCCACCCTCTGCGCGTTCAAAACGTCCTTTGTGCTTGCCTTTAGAGCCAGTAAATGAGCCGGACTCATGACCAAAAAGCTCAGAATCAATCAAACCTTCGCTTAATGTCGCACAGTTTAGGGAAAGCAGTGGTTTATCCCAACGCTTTGATAAATAGTGTAAACGTTGCGCGATGAGTTCTTTACCTGTGCCTCGTTCTCCAATTATGAGGACAGGGCGCTCAATTGGCGCAAGTTGTGATACTTTATCTAATACGGCGAGAAAAGCAGGTGATTCACCGATGAGGTTTTGCTTCATAAAATCCTTCTTATTTTCTATCTTGCCATGACTTACAGTATTGGAGTTGGTGAAATTTACCAACAGTTGGTAAAAACCATCATAGCATAACGGTATGCAACAACAACAAAATGCTTAACTTGCTGTTTATTAAGGGAAATAAAAGTTGGCACGCTACTTGTAATATCTAAATGGAGACACAAGGTGAATAACCGCCTTGTCGAGTTTTAATAGGAAAAAAGAGGAGTTCCGTTATGGGTATTTTTTCTCGTTTTGCAGATATCGTTAACTCAAACATCAGTGCATTGCTGGACAAGGCGGAAGATCCTGAAAAAATGATCCGTCTTATCATCCAAGAAATGGAAGACACACTTGTAGAAGTGCGTACTAACTCGGCTAAAGCGATTGCAGATAAAAAAGAGTTGGCTCGCAAAGTCGAAGCTCTAGAAGAGCAAATCACTGAGTGGGGGCAAAAAGCAAGCCTAGCTTTAGTGAAAGAGCGTGAAGATTTGGCTCGCGCAGCTCTGATTGAAAAGCAAAAGTTAGAGCAAGTCATTAAAGGTCTTCATACTGAGCAAACGTTGGTTGAAGAAACCATCGAGAAGCTAACCGGTGAAATCGGTAAACTAGAAAACAAAATTGCTGAAACGCGCGCTAAGCAACAAGCATTGGCAATTCGCAACCAAACGGCATCTAACCGTCGTGATGTTCAAAAACAACTGCATGCAGGTCGCACAAACGAAGCGATGGCAAAGTTCGAACAGTACTCTCGTAAAATTGACGAGATGGAAGCAGAAGCAGATCTTTACGCAAAAACTGGCAACGCAAAATCTTTAGACCAAGAGTTTGCCGAGCTACAAGCACAAGATGAAATCGAAAAAGAGTTGGCAAAACTGAAAGAACAGATGTCATCAAACAATAAATAAGAAAGGAGCCATTTATGTCGACATTTTTTATTACTGGACCATTGATTGTCTTTTTAATCTTTGTCGCTCCACTATGGCTCTTCTTACACTATCGCAGCAAACGCAAAGCAGATAGTGCACTGTCGAGCCAAGATCTAGAGCGTCTTCAGGTGCTGTCTGAGAAAGCGGAAGCGATGCAGTCTCGAGTTGATACATTGGAGCGTATCCTAGATGCAGAATCCCCAACGTGGAGACGCAAGTATGAGTAAACGAGAACTGTATCGTGACCCTGTAAACGGTAAAATCTCCGGCGTGTGTGCCGGAGTGGCAAACTACTTTGGTGCAGAAGTTTGGTTGATTCGTATCGTTGTGATTTCCGCAGCCTTGCTTGGTGGTACTTTCCTTGTCTTGTTGGCATACATTGCGATGACCTTCATGTTAGAAAAGCAGCCAATGACTTATACCGAAAACATTAAGTCGCAACAGGAACATACATTGAAGAGCAAACCGTGGCAAAAAGGGCAAAGCCCAGATCAGTTGCTCAGTGTGCTAGAAAACGACTTCAGTCGTCTTGATAATAAGATTCGAAGTATGGAAGCGTATGTCACCTCTGATGCCTATCGCGTAAACAGAGAATTTAATAAGCTCTGATAATTAATTATGAATTTATTGATAAAGCAGACCTCGGTCTGCTTTATTTTTGTCTCAAATAGCTCATTTTAAAGAAAAATTAGATTCAGATGCTCTAGAAGAATGTCATAAATTCATCTACCTTAAAAAGAATGGATGTTAAATGGATGAATTCACATGAGAAAAGCGCTCATTCCAATCGCTGTCATGACGGTTCTTTCGGGGTGTGGTAAAGAGCTGCCACCAGTCCCTGAACCCGAATCTCGGCCCGCCAAACTCTTCACTGTTTCTGTAGGCAATGCTCAGTTTGAAAGACATTTTCCTGCCACTACAGAAGCTGGTGACCGAGCAGTACTCGCATTTCGTGTCCCTGGTTTGCTTCAATCGATAGAAGTAAACGCAGGTCAAATGGTCAATAAAGGCGATGTGCTTGCCGTGCTCAACCCCGATGAGTATTCACTACTCGAAAAACAAGCCCGTGCAAACTACACCCTTGCTGACGTTCAATACGAGCGTTCGAAAAAGCTTCGTAAAGAACAAGTAGTCTCGGAACAAGATTTTGATGCAGCAAAAGCCAATCACAACTCGGCCAAAGCCCAGTGGAATCAGGCAAAAGCAAACCTAAGATACACCAAACTTGTTGCCCCTTATGACGGCACGATTTCTTATCTCCCAGCAGAAAACCATGAGTATGTGGCGGCAAAAGAAGGCGTCATGAATATTCAGACCAACCAAGTAATGAAGGTACTGTTCCAACTGCCTGATCACTTGTTAAGTAAATTTACTCAAGGTGCAAATGCGTACGCCTCCATGACGTTTGATGCATTCCCAGAGCGTTCTTTCGAGTTAACCTTCCAAGAAATTGATACTGAAGCAGACCCTAAAACTGGTAGTTACAAAGTCACCATGGTAATGGAACGACCAGAAGGGGTGGGGATATTGCCGGGTATGTCCGGTAACGTGCATTTAGTTTCTGAAAATGCAGGTGCCACCCGAATTCCAAGCTCCGCGATATTTACTGAAGATGGCAAAACCTGTGTTTGGCGTGTCAATGACCAAGGTATTGTTGAGAAAGTGTCCGTCGCGTTAAACGATAAGCAGCAAATCGAGGAAGGACTGCAAGATGGTGATCAAATCATTATCTCTGGCGTGAACGTGATCGAACCGGGTATTAAGGTTCGAGAATGGGTTAAGGAGCGAGGGCTGTAACATGAAAGGAATCTTAGCTTTAACGACGCTTTGCTCTGCGGTATTGCTCGCTGGTTGTGGTGACAAAGGACCTGAAAGAGAACTAGAAACACCTCGTGTGAGAGTCGCTTCTCTGGAAGGAAAGCGAGTCGATGATAATCTTTATTTCCCTGCTATTGCCAATGCGGCTGACCGTTCGCATTTGAGTTTCCGTGTTGCGGGTGAGGTGAGCCGAGTGTTGGTGAAAGAGGGTGATAAAGTCATTAAAGGCGATGTCATTGCCACACTGGATCCTACGGATTATCAGCTTGATGTTGATAATGCTTCGGCACGTTTTTCCGTCGTCGATAGCCAGTATCGTCGCTCTGCACCTTTGGTGAAAAAAGGTTTATTAGCGAAATCTCAATTCGATGAGATTGCAGCACAACGTCAAATCGCACTTGCTGAATTGGAGTTAGCCAAACTTCGACTGTCTTTTACTCAACTTAAAGCGCCTGTTGACGGCATCATCTCACGTGTCAACGTTGACCAGTTTGAAAATATTCAAGTTGGGCAGTACATCGTGAACATTCATAGTGTTGATCGTGTTGAAGTGCTGATCCAACTTCCGGATCGCCTCTATGTCAAACAGCCGCCGACGTCGGAAAATCTTGCCAAAATTGATGCGGTGGTTCGTGTACCAAGTGGTAATGAATACAAAGCCCACATCAAAGAATTCACGACCGAACCAGATCCAGATACTGGCACATTTACCGTCACCTTATCACTGCCTATGCCAGAGCAAGAGTACATTCTTGACGGTATGGCTGTTGATGTGACGTCTAAAGATGAGAATGTTGGCTTGGAATTGAATGTTGGTATCAATGTTCCGATTGAAGCGATTTTCAATGCTGATGGCGATGATTTAAGCCGAGAAAACAAATTTGTTTGGGTGCTAAATGACGACAATACCGTCACTCGCAAGCAAGTACGAGCGGGCAAAGCATCAAAAACATCGGTTCAAATTCTTGATGGTCTAGAGCTTGATGACAAAGTCGTTGTTGCAGGTGTGGCTCGATTGAGAGAAGGCATGAAAGTGGAAGTGGTTAAGCAGGAGGCAACTCAATGAGTGAACAAAATAACGTTGCGCCTCAACAAGATGATGAAAACGTAACGGGTATTGCGGCGTATTTCATTAGAAACCGCGTAATCAGTTGGATGGTGTCGCTGATCTTCTTGATTGGTGGTGTTGCAGCGTTCTTTGGATTAGGGCGTCTTGAAGATCCAGCCTTTACTATTAAAGACGCAATGGTAGTGACCTCTTATCCGGGGGCAACGCCACAACAAGTGGAAGAAGAAGTTACTTATCCGATAGAGAAAGCGATTCAGCAATTAACCTACGTGGATGAAGTGAACTCCATTTCCAGCCGTGGTCTATCTCAAATTACAGTGACCATGAAAAACAACTATGGTCCGGATGATTTACCACAGATTTGGGATGAACTACGTCGTAAGGTTAATGACCTAAAAGGTACATTACCACCGGGTGTCAATGACCCATCGGTGATTGATGACTTCGGCGATGTATACGGGATTTTGCTTGCGGTAACTGGTGACGGATACAGTTATAAAGAGTTGCTCGATTACGTTGATTATTTAAGGCGTGAACTTGAACTGGTTGATGGGGTAAGTAAGGTCTCGGTATCTGGTCAACAGCAAGAGCAAGTGTTCATCGAAATCTCGATGAAAAAGCTAAGCAGTTTGGGGCTATCTCCGACAACCGTTTTTAACTTACTTTCGACCCAAAACGTAGTTTCTGATGCAGGTGCGATCCGTATCGGTGATGAGTACATTCGTATTCAACCTACCGGTGAGTTTCAAAGCGTAGATGAGCTAGGTGACTTATTGATCACCGAGTCTGGTGCACAAGGTCTGATTTTCTTAAAAGACGTTGCCGAAATTAAACGAGGTTATGTAGAAGTTCCAACCAACATCATTAACTACAATGGTGAGTTGGCGCTGAACTTGGGGATTTCATTTGCTCAAGGGGTCAACGTTGTTGAAGTTGGCAAGGCATTTGATCGTCGAGTTGCAGAACTGAAGTACCAACAGCCAGTAGGCGTTCAAATTTCAGAAATCTACAATCAGCCAAAAGAAGTAGATAAGTCGGTGAGTGGCTTCGTTATCAGTTTGGCTCAAGCCGTTGGTATCGTAATCATCGTTCTGTTGTTCTTTATGGGTTTACGCTCAGGTCTGCTTATTGGTCTGATCTTGCTACTGACTGTACTAGGTACCTTCATTTTTATGAAGTACTTAGCCATCGATTTACAACGTATCTCTCTTGGGGCATTGGTTATTGCTCTGGGTATGCTGGTGGATAACGCCATCGTCGTCGTGGAAGGGATACTCATCGGGACTCAAAAAGGACGAACGAGACTTCAAGCTGCGACGGATATCGTCACGCAAACCAAATGGCCGCTTTTAGGCGCGACGGTTATCGCTGTTACTGCTTTTGCACCAATCGGTCTATCAGAAGACTCGACGGGTGAGTACTGTGGTACCTTGTTTACCGTACTGCTTATCTCGTTAATGCTGAGCTGGTTTACCGCTATTTCGTTGACGCCTTTCTTCGCTGATATTTTCTTCAAAGGTCAGAAAATTAAGAGTGGTGAAGGCGAAGACAATGACCCATACAATGGCATCATCTTCGTTATGTATAAGAAGTTCTTAAGCTTCTGTATGCGCCGAGCGTGGTTTACTGTTGTTGTCTTGGTGGCAGGTCTAGCGGCGAGTGTTTACGGCTTCACCTATGTGAAACAAGCCTTCTTCCCATCTTCAACCACCCCTATTTTCCAGTTGGATGTTTGGTTGCCAGAGGGTACGGATATTCGAGCTACGAATGATACGCTGAAAGAACTGGAAGGCTGGCTTGCTGAGCAAGATCACGTTGAACATATCACTACCACCGCAGGTAAGGGTTTGCAGCGCTTCATGCTGACTTATGCCCCAGAGAAAAGCTACGCGGCTTATGGTGAGATCACTACGCGTGTTGAGAACTACGAAGCGTTAGCACCACTTATGGAGCGCTTTAGAGAGCACATCAAATCCAACTACCCAGAAATCAATTACAAATTGAAGCAAATTGAATTGGGTCCTGGTGGCGGTGCGAAGATTGAAGCGCGCATTATTGGTTCTGACCCAACGGTGCTGCGTACTATTGCTGCACAAGTGATGGATGTGATGTACGCCGACCCGGGAGCAACGAACATTCGTCACGATTGGCGTGAACGTACACAAGTGCTTGAGCCTCAGTTTAATGAAAGTCAAGCTCGTCGTTACGGCATCACTAAATCGGATGTGGATGATTTCTTATCGATGTCCTTCTCTGGTATGAATATTGGTTTATACCGCGATGGTACAACTCTGATGCCGATTGTTGCGCGTCTTCCGGAAGATGAGCGTATCGACATTCGTAACATCGAAGGCATGAAAATTTGGAGCCCAGCGCAGAGTGAATTTATTCCTCTACAACAAGTAACTATGGGTTACGACATGCGTTGGGAAGACCCAATCATTGTGCGTAAGAACCGTAAGCGCATGCTAACGGTAATGGCAGATCCAGATATCCTAGGTGAAGAGACAGCGGCAACATTGCAAGCACGTCTACAGCCGCAGATTGAAGCGATCGAAATGCCACCAGGTTACTCACTAGAGTGGGGTGGTGAGTATGAGTCATCAGGTGATGCGAAGGCGTCGTTGTTTACCACGATGCCGATGGGTTACTTGTTTATGTTCTTGATCACCATCTTCTTGTTTAACTCAATCAAAGAGCCTCTTATTGTTTGGTTGACAGTACCTTTGGCATTAATTGGTGTGACAACCGGTCTATTGGTGTTGAATACGCCGTTTGGCTTTATGGCATTACTGGGTTTCTTGAGTCTGTCGGGGATGGTACTGAAAAATGGTATCGTACTGCTTGATCAGATTGAGATTGAAATGAAGTCGGGTAAAGAAGCGTACGACGCAGTGGTGGATGCCGCAGTAAGTCGTGTGCGTCCAGTATGCATGGCTGCAATCACAACCATTCTAGGTATGATTCCTCTACTACCGGATATCTTCTTTAAACCAATGGCTGTAACCATCATGTTTGGTTTAGGTTTTGCGACCGTACTGACACTAATTGTCGTGCCAGTGTTGTATCGTCTATTCCACAAGGTGGCAGTGCCGAAGTAACGACTTAGTTTAAGTAACGTTCTAGAGCGCCTCTGGCTAACGTCAGGGGCGTTTTTATAAGGATTAAATATGGAACAGAATACGTGTGCATGGGCGATGAACCATCCACTTGAACGCGAATATCACGATACTGAATGGGGTGTGCCTGTACACGACGATACGGTATTGTTCGAATTCATCACGCTAGAAGGTGCGCAAGCCGGTTTAAGCTGGATTACGATTTTGAAAAAGCGTGAAGGTTATCGAGAAGCGTTTGAAAACTATGACTTAGATAAGCTGATTAAACGCGATGAAGTGCGTACCGAATTCATCGTTGAAAACTTCGACGTGGTTAAGCATCGCGGCAAAATTAATTCGGTATTCAGTAATGCCAAAGCGGCAAAGCAATTGATAGAAGAATACGGAAGCCTTTCAGCGGCGCTATGGCAATTTGTTGATGGCAAACCAATCGTGAATCACTGGACAGACATGAGCCAAGTGCCAGTATCGACAGAACAATCCAAAGCGATGAGTAAGTTCCTCAAAAAGAAAGGCTTTAAGTTTGTTGGTGAGACCATTTGCTACGCCTTCATGCAAGCAGTAGGTATGGTCGATGACCATATTGTTGGTTGTCCTAAAAAACTGAATTAGTTTTTAGATTTACTATCATGAATCCTTTCCAAAGCTTCTATGCGACGCCATTGGTTTTGCTCGAAGCTTTGTTCTCTTAATCCGGCTATTTCTGTTTTCTTTTCTTCTTCGCCGAGGAAATCATTGTTGATGATCTCCGCACGTTTCTCTAAATAATCGTTGAGTGATGCGTTAAACGAGGCTCGTTGTTCATCCAGAGCTTGTAGTCGTTCCGCGCCTTCTTCACCCACCAAATCAACACGAGCCAAATACTTCTCCTGTGCAGACATTTCTGAGGTCTGATTTAGTTCAATCACTAGCGCGTTGTTGCGCTCACTTTGTTGAATGTACTTAGGTTGAGAGGCGAGGTTTTCTTCAAGCATTTGTTGTTGAGAATCAGCGTCTAATTCGGTTTCTCGAATGGTGAGTTTATCTATTGCTAACTGGCGTAAGCGATTTTCTTCATCGAAAAGTTGAGCAATTTGTTCGTCAGTAAAAAACGCGCTTTGCATCGCTAAGATTGCGTCATTTAGCTGCTTCAGTTCGTTTAATGACAACGAATTTCCTTCGAACGGTTCTAGCTTGGATAGTGCTTCTTTGTATGCAAGATAGGTCTCGAACAGTTCTGCGCTGATACCCAGTGAATCTAGTTGTGATTCACCAGTTTTTACGTTGGCTTTGATTTCTTCAAGGCTTTGTTCTCCTAGACCGCTCAGAGTGTATTCAAAGAAGTCTTTTTGAGAAGAGAGATCAATACTGGTGTCCTGTTGTGACTGAGCTTTTATAAGTTGTGAAGGTGGAGACGATGGAAACAGATAAGCCGCTCCTACACCAATGAGTGATACGATGAATAAGGTGATGAGAGCGACTTTCTTCATAATGGCTTCCTTCTTATAGACCTTGCTGTTTTAGGCGGTTTGCATGTTGGCGATACAATGTGACTGGATCCGTTTCGAACAAATGATGGATACCTAGCAGCCCGTTGATTTCATCCAGATGATTCATTTTGTAATCATCACGAATCACTTTCCCCAAGTGAGTGCTGCACGTGCCCACGAGACCATCATTTGGACTATCAAACGCCAAACCTAAAACCACCATTGCGCCGTCTGTTGGATCAAACAGGTTGGTAAAGTTGGAAGAGCCAGTCCATGAGTAGTAATGCACACCGTTAGACGCCAATAGGTCTCCATCTCCACATTCACTGGTTGGAATGCCTTCAGGGTAATGCTGGTTGAACGCCAAAGAACCTTCGGTGGTTAGTGCCGCTAAGGAAGCTAGTGGGTCTTGGTCGAGATCAGTGCCACCGGAAAGTAGATTAATGAGAGTCACCAGCCCTTCTGCTAGCTTCACCGCGACACCTTCACTGATGGAACCTTCAGGAACCGTTCCACGCACAATATCAGCTACTTTTGATCCTTTGTTCACCCCTCCAATACTGGTAACGGACGCCACTAAATCTGGGCGTACAGAAGCAACATAACGTGTTGTTGGTCCACCATGGCTGTGCCCAATCAAATTGACCTTTTCCGCGCCTGTAGCAGCAAGCAACGTTTCTACTTGAGCCAAGAGCTGCTCTCCACGTGCTTCACTGCTGTTGGTTGCGGAGACTTGAGCGACATAAACCGTCGCGCCATCTTTCGTTAGAGCATGTGGGATGCCATAGAAGTAATCGACTCCGGCAAGGGAATCAAAACCAAATAAACCATGGACAAGTACGATGGGGTATTTGGTTTCTGTGTAACCACTGGCGTTGGCAGATGCAAAAGGTAGGGTGCTTAAAACGAAAAGCATTGTTGTTATGAATCTGAGTTTCAAAACTATCTCCTTGTGGTATGACCTCTTATGAGTTTTATAAAATAGGAGATAAGTTTTGCGGTTGAGAAGTTCGTTTGTGGCACATTGTTTTAATCTGTGATTACTCAAAAGAAAATCAACAGATTCAATTAACATAGGATTGATGAATATTAGAATGTTAGTTAATTCTAATTAAGACAATGAGTTAGTAACTCTATAATGAGAGGTAAAAAAATAGCCTCGCAGTACGAGGCTATTTAATAATTGTTCTGAATGCTTATAAAGAGGCTTCTTTTTCTAGCACTAATGCATTGTATCGAGCAAAGCCAGCTTCAAGATCGGCGATTAAGTCTTCTACATCTTCTAAACCAATGTGTAGACGTACCAATGTACCTTCGAAATTTGGATTCGCCACTGTGCGCAAGCTATTAAAGCTCTTTGGCTCGTTAGCTAAAATCAAACTCTCAAACCCGCCCCATGAATAACCCATGCTGAAGTGCTTCATACCATCCAACAATGCTGTGGTGGCTTTCGGGTACGAGCTTTTCAACACGAATGAGAACAGACCGTTACCACCAGTAAAATCGCGTTTATAGAATTCGTGACCCGGACAACTCTCTAGAGCAGGGTGACGAACGTGGTCAACTTCAGGACGAGCTGCTAACCATTGCGCGACTTTTAGGCTGTTTTCCGCGTGTTGGCGTAAGCGTACATCAAGTGTGCGAATACCACGCAGACCTAGATATGCATCATCAGGAGAAACACATTGACCCATTAGGTAGCTCTGCTCGCGTAGCTGATCCCAGTACTTCTCAGACGCAACCGCCGTACCCAGCATTACATCTGAGTGACCAACAATGTATTTGGTTGCTGCTTGGATAGAGATATCCACGCCGTGCTCGAATGGTGAGAAGTTCACCCCCGCGCCCCATGTGTTATCCAACATTACAATGATGTCTTGTTCGTGTGCAATGCTTGCTAGGGTAGGGACATCCATCACTTCCATGGTAATGGAACCAGGAGACTCAAGGAAAAGCACTTTAGTATTCGGCTGAATAAGGTCACGAATGCCTGCGCCGATCATAGGATCGAAGTAAGTTGTCTCTACACCCATCTTCTTCATGATGGTGTCACAGAAATCGCGAGTAGGTTCGTAGCAGGTATCCACCATTAAGATATGGTCGCCCGTTTCGACAAAAGACAAGATGGCATTAGAAATTGCCGCCGTGCCACATGGGTAAAGGGCACACCCTGCGCCGCCTTCGACCTCTACCATGGCATCTTGAAAGGCAAAGTGTGTGTTTGTACCACGGCGTCCGTAAAACAGGGTTTTATTTGTACGATTGATCATCGCTTGGTTTTTTTCTGCGACGGTATCAAACACTATAGTAGAAGCGCGCTGCACTGGTGGGTTTACCACGCCATTTGTCCACTTCTTATCACGACCTGCGGTAACGAGTTTGGTCTTTTTGCCTTCTGACATAAAAATTCCCTGTCTAAATTACGATTTTCAATATTTAAAACATGGACCAAGGGTGGTTTGCAAGGGAAAAGTAGAAATGAAACGACTCGTCAGAGCATAGAGCGAAAAACAGTGAGAAAGTGCAACAGATAAAGAAAACCGACAGCATAGAACTGTCGGTTTTGTAGAGATTTATTAGCTTTATACCCAAGTGACTTCAAGATGCAGGATTCAGAGCGTAGTCATTGATTCGAGGTCAAGGAAAACAACGCAGCGTAATAGCCAGCTCTTTCCAAGTTGTTTGACGCAGAAGTCGAGTCAATGACACGCTCCCAAAGGGCGAGTTGTCTTGGTTTGTATACTTTGTTGTCGATTCTTGATTTAGACCCACTAGACCTTTAAATCGCCGCCGCGTCTACAAACCAAGTCATTCTCGCTGAACCTAGCATCTCGAGGTTACTTGGGTATAACTCATTTGTTATAGCAATGGGTTAAATAGATAGAAAACACGTTCCAAGAAACGAGAGAAGATACTGCGCTTCTCCCATTCTTCTTTATCAACAGTGTGTGATTGTTGGATGTAGGTGTCCTGCAGCCACGACATTTGCTTGGTGAACTCTTCGTCATCTACTGCCAGAGTTACCTCAAAGTTGAGCCACAAGCTGCGCATATCCATGTTTACCGTGCCGACCAGACAGAATTGATCATCAATCACCACCGATTTAGTGTGCAATAAACCGCCATAGAATTCGTAGATTTTCACACCAGCAGCCATCAGCTCACTGTAGAAAGCTCGCGATGCCCATTGCACCATCATGGAATCGTTTTTGTGCGGGATGATCAGCTCAACATCGATGCCACGTTGTGCGGTCATTTTTAATGTTTCGAGTAAATCAGAGCTTGGCACGAAGTAAGGCGTGGTGATCCTCACCGAGCGATTCGCTTGGTTGATCGCCAAAGTCAGTACTTGGTAAATCAAGTACTCCGGCATCCCCGGACCAGACGGAACCACCTGAATTGGATGTTGAAACTCATCGCTGTTGTCAATGCGGCACTCTGGGTGTTTAGGTAACTGACGTTCACCTGTTTCTACTTCCCAATCCCAGCAGTGAATGGCACTTAGCACGTTGACCGTAGGACCGGTAATTCGCACCATGATGTCAATCCACTGACCAACACCACTGCTTTGTTTAAAGAAAGCAGGGTCGACCAAGTTCATTGAGCCTGTATAAGCAATTTCGTCATCAATCACGATGATCTTACGATGCTGACGCAAGTCCAAACGGCGCAGGAAGATACGCCACATTTTAACTTCCAATGCTTGTACTACATCGATGCCCGCATCCTTCATCATCTTATACCAATGACTGCGGAAGAAACGCGGACTACCAGCAGAGTCAAGAAGCAGTTTTACGTCTACGCCACGTTTTGCCGCTTGAATCAGTGCAGAAGCGACTGAATCGGCTAAGCCTCCTGGGTGCCAAATGTAGAACACCATTCGAATGCTGTGCTGTGCGTTTTCGATATCTTCAATGATGGAATGAAGGATCTCATCCGGTGATTGCTGAAGTGAAAGTGTGTTACCACTTAATGCAGGAAGACCCAAACGGTTGTTACATAGCTCATCAATGCGATAGATATGACGCCCCATTGCTTCTGGAACATGCGCGTTACAATCATTTAACTGAGTGAACCATTGTTGGAACGGTGTGAACATCACTTTAGCCCGTTCTGCACGTTTTCGACCAAGGTTAAGCTCACCAAATAAGAAATAACAGGCAACGCCAAGCACTGGCAGGATGTAGATGATCATCAGCCATGCAAGAGAGACGCTAACAGCGCGACGTTTTAATACGACACGAATAGTAACACCAGCCACTAGGAACCAATAAAGCCCGATGCTAGCTAGGGTGAGAAAGTGATAGAACTTGTCCATATACGCCAAAAGTAATAAGCCCAACATGGATATTAAGCGGAAATGACGTAACGGGAAACTATTTTCATACCAACACGGTTAGGTGATTTTATGTTGTGAAATAGATTTTATAACGGGGTAATGTGTTACTAAGGTGTGAAAAGTTGGATGAAATTTTAACTTTTGCGCAAAAAAGCAGCATTTAGCGTGAACAATGATACATTTGCGCGATAAATGTGCTATTCGGGGTTCCAATTTTAAAGTTAAACTGCTTTACTTGCCATACATAGAGCGTCACACAAACATCTTATAAAGTGTACATTAATGTTTACACGAACATATTCTAGACGCCTATCTCTATGCAAACACAACAAAACATTTTGGAGAAAAAGCGTGGCTACAAATACAGCAGCACCACGTGATACGTGGGGGTCTAAACTAGGCTTCGTAATGGCAGCAGCGGGTTCCGCTGTCGGTTTAGGCAATATATGGAAATTCCCTTACACAGCTGGTGAGAGCGGCGGCGGTGCGTTCGTTGCAATTTACCTTTTGTTTGTTATTTTTATCGGCTTTAGCGTCATGCTTACTGAGTTCGCTATTGGTCGTAAGACAGGTCTTTCAGCAGTAGGTGCTTTCAAATCGACTGATCGTCGTTGGACATTTACGGGTGTTATCGGCGTACTGAGTGGTCTATTGATCATGGGTTTCTACCCTGTAGTAGGTGGCTGGGCGTTAGCGTACATCTTTAAAGTAGGCGGTGGTCTACTAAGTGCTCCTGAAGCAATTGGTGACAGCTTCGGCGGCTTCATTTCTGATCCAGTTCAACCGCTAATGTGGATGGGTGTTTACCTGTTCCTAAACATCGTTATCGTAATGAAAGGTATTTCTGGCGGTATCGAGAAAGCGGGTAAAATCCTAATGCCTCTTCTATTCCTTATCCTGATCGTTGTATCAGTGAAAGGTCTGATGCTACCGGGCGCAATGGCAGGTCTTGAGTTCCTGTTCATGCCTGACTTCTCAAAAGTAGACAGCAATGTCGTTCTAGCGGCGCTAGGTCAGGCATTCTTCTCTCTAAGTCTAGGTATGGGTTGTATGATGACATACGGTTCTTACCTGAAGAAGAAAGAGAACCTAGTTCAAACAACCGGTATGGTTACGGCAATGGACACAGGTGTTGCAATCCTAGCGGGTGTAGCTATGTTCCCTGCAATGTTCGCATTTGGTATGGAGCCAGCAGCAGGTCCAGGTCTAGTCTTCGTAGTTGTACCTCAACTGTTTGCTGAAATGGGCGGCGTAATTGGTCTTCTATTTGCTCTGATGTTCTTCATTGGTCTTACTGTTGCGGCACTGACGTCTTCTGTATCTCTACTAGAGGTAGTTGTTTCTTACCTAATCGATGAGAAAGGTCTGAAGCGTTCAACAGCAGTACTGTCTGCGAGCGTCGTAATGGCAACACTATGTGTGTTCGCGTCACTGTCACTTGGTGGTGTTGGTCCAACTCTATTCGGTACGGGCGCATTTGATATCTTCGACCTACTAACAGATAAGATCTTCCTAGCGGTCGGCGGTATGTTGGTATGTATCTTTGCAGGCTGGCGTCTAAACCGTGCTGACCTTGAAAAAGAGATCACTAACGATGGTAAAGTTTCTTTCCCTCTATTTGGTCTATGGTACAACCTAGTTAAATACGTAATCCCAGTCGCTATCGCAATCGTAGCTTTCATGGGCATCAAGTCTGGTTTCGACAGCGGTAAAGGCGAAATCATGCTACTTGGTATTGGTATCATTGCCCTCGCAGGTATCTTTTCTAAGAAGCTATAAGCGAGAAGTATTCAGCTAAATTCAAAAACTAATAAACGGGAGTCTTCACAGGCTCCCGTTTTTTATATTCATTATTTATAGGATTGAGTGAATTCATATTAATAATGGGTATTAATTGTGAGACGACTCGCAAAGAGAGCTGGATCACAAAAATAAGTGTTAAAGTTGCAGTTGAACGTTCCGATAAGCCTTACAAAGCATGTGTAAATATGTGGATGAACTAAGTTAGAAAATAGAAGACAAGGGTAAGGTAGGTTATTAGTGACAATGTCTGTTCGTAAAAAACTGTACGCGAGTTTTGGTGCAATCTTAGCAATCATGCTGGTGATGATTGGAATTATCACATTAGAAGTATTGAACTCGCACGAAGTGGCTGACGAGGTGAGAACGGACGATGTTCCTGAAACTGTTCAGTACTTAATTTTGATCGATGAAGCAGGTGATGTTTATCGTGATGCATTAGGTAGCATCGTAGGTGTATCGGGTGCTCAGGCGGAGTACCAAGTAAATAAACAAGAATTTGCAGCAGCGATTGCTGAAGTCAAACTTTTGGAAACGGTTGGTGGCGAAGATTACCGTAATGTTGAAAAAGTTGAACGTTACATGAGTAATTTCACTCGTGACTTTGAGTCGCAAATTTTGACTAATCTTGGTCTAGAAAACGTTGAAGAGAACGTGGCGCGCCTTCGCTCTCTTTATGACGCTAACCTAGCGCCGATTGAATCTATCCTTGATGCGGCATCAACGGATGGTCGCCAAAGTACCAGTGAAGCGCTACTGGACCTTTCGGATTCGTTTAATAGCATTGAACTGACGATTTATGTGCTTGGTTCGATTGCGCTGATTGCAACAGCCGTTATTGCGTACTTGTTGTCCAACTCAATTACTCACCGTTTGAGTAAGCTCGATGAGTTAGCGCAACGTGTCGCGGAAGGCGATTTAACGGTAGAACCGATTGAAGATAAATCGGGTGACGAGTTGGCTAACCTAGCGACTTCTCTAAATAAGATGCAAGCATCATTGACTAGCCTTATTGGTTCGATTTCGCTCGTATCGGAAGAAGTGAAATCGGTTACCGGCGAGCTGTCAGTTGTGAGCCAAGATATTGTGTCGGGTGCAAGTAGCCAATCTGATAAAGCAAACTTGATTGCGACTGCGGCAGAAGAGTTGAGCTTGACCATTTCTCAAGTTGCAGAGCAAGGTGCTGCGACGTTTGAAGAAGCACGCAAGTCGGAATCAACCGCTGAACAAGGTCGCACCGTGATTGTTGAGATGGTGGAGAGCATTCAACAGGTATCACAGCAAATGTCGGATATGTCGGTGCAGATGAACAGCCTAGGTTCTCATGGCGAGAAAATTGGCGCGGTTATCAAAGTGATCGAAGACATTGCCGAGCAGACGAACCTGCTGGCATTGAACGCGGCAATCGAAGCGGCACGTGCAGGCGAGTTTGGTCGTGGCTTTGCTGTGGTTGCCGATGAAGTACGCGCTCTGGCTGAACGCACAACGAAGGCAACACAAGAGGTCGGTGAGATCATCCAAGCGATTCAAGTCGGCACTCAAGAGGCAGTGACTTACACGGAAGATGGCTGTCGTTTGGTTGAAATTGGCGTGAGTCAAAGCTCGGGAGCGGTGAACTCACTGGAAGAAATCGTTTCTGGTGCGGCTCATGTTCAAAGCATGGTGAACTCAATCGCGACAGCAGCGGAAGAGCAAACCGCAGTGACGAAAGAAATTGCGGCTGACATTACATCGATCAGCGACATCTCAAACCGTTCATTACAATTAGCGAATGACAGCTCGCAAAGCGTAGAAGGTCTGAACCGTAAAGTTCAAGAATTGGAAGCGCTGGTGGGTAAGTTTAAGCTCGCCTAATTGCTTAGAATCGGTATACTTCTGGCTCCAAACGTGGAGCCAGTTTTTTATGTTCGACATTCTACACACCCATCCAGATTTTCTGATCATCAATAAACATCCCAACGTCTCAGTACATAAGGACGATGGTGAAACTATGTTGCTGCAAGAAGTAGCGAAACAAAGTGGTGATGAGCAGTTGTATCTTATTCACCGCCTCGACAAAATGACGTCTGGAATTTTGCTTTTGGGTCGCAACGCAAAAGCAGCAAGCGCGTTGTCGCAAGCATTTGCAGATCGTGAAGTCGAGAAGTTCTATCTTGCGATTGGTTCGAAAAAGCCTAAGAAGAAGCAAGGGCTGGTAGTGGGGGACATGGAACGCTCTCGTCGTTCTTCATGGAAACTGGTCAACAGCAAAACGAATCCAGCGATTACCCAATTCTTTTCTCTCGCTGCAGAGCCGGGAGAGCGCCTGTTTTTATGCAAGCCGCATACTGGCAAAACACACCAAATTCGTGTGGCATTAAAATCCGTTGGTTCGGGTATTGTTGGTGATCCTATTTATAATGCAGGTAATGACGCTGACCGTGGTTACTTGCATGCATTTTCATTGTGTTTCCCGTATCAAGATGAAACACACTGCTTTGTTTGCGATCCACGCGAGCATAAAGCGCTTGGCAGTAAATGGCACAATGAAATTGTATCCCAAGGTATCGACACTTGGCTTTCTCCATGGGAACTGAACTGGCCTACGATCAAATAACCATTACAAAGAAAACGAATAAGAGAATTCGATGCAAGCATCACAACTTCCGCTGTTTTTCCAGCATCTAGAAGCGGAGCTAACACAAGCTCCCAATGAAATTCGCCGACTGTTCCACGGTCGCGGTCGCCGCTTCGAAGGTTTAGAGCAAATCACATGTGATTGGTTACAAGGTCAGTTGATCATTAACCTATTTAAAGAAGTCGATGAGACGTTTGTTTCTGAATTAAAAGCTGGTTTAAATACGCTTTCTGAATCTGCTCTGTGGGCAGAGAAACAGGGGCGCACTATCGTGATTCAACACCGTTATGCTGACGGCGCACCTTCAGAAATTCTGTTGGGTGAGCTAGATGCTCGACCTGTGGTTGAAGAAAGTGGCTTGAAGTACCAGCTAGATATCGGTCGTAACCAGAACTTCGGTTTGTTCCTTGATATGCGCTACGGTCGTGATTGGGTTCGTGAAAATGCCAAGTACAAAAATGTACTTAACCTGTTCGCTTATACTTGCGGCTTTTCTGTGGCGGCTATTGCTGGTGGTGCCGATAAAGTCGTAAACGTGGATATGGCAAAAGCGTCGCTTTCGAAAGGTCGTGAGAACCATAAACTGAATGGCCATAACATCAACCAAGTGAGCTTTATGGGGCACGACATCTTTAAGTCGTGGGGGAAGATCAAGAAGTCAGGTCAGTACGATATGATCATCATTGATCCACCATCATTCCAAAAAGGCAGCTTCGCGTTAACGAAAGACTACAAAAAGATTCTACGCCGTTTGCCAGATTTGCTAGCAGAAGGTGGACAAGTTCTCGCGTGTGTAAACTCGCCATCGGTGACCAGCGATTTCTTGATTGAAAGCATGAAGGAAGAAGCGCCTGAGCTGACATTCCGTGAGCGTTTGGACAACCCACCAGAGTTTATGGATGTAGATAGCGAAGCCGCACTGAAGGTTCTGCTGTTTAGCTGAGTTTAAAGCGAGGTTCCCAGCTCAGTCGTTTCTCCTTATAGAGAATCTCTATCAAATGCTTCGCGTCTTGGTAGAATTACAGTCTTCGATAAACAAAAAGCGCCGAGTACGGCGCTTTTTTAATGTTTGTATCAACCGCTTTAACCAATCTGAACTTCGAGGTCGGATTCAATCGTCGAAGAACAGGCGAGTACATAACCTTGTTCAATTTCTTCCGGTGTTAATGTTTCAAGGCTGGTTGAAGAAACACTGCCTTTGCGAACCTTACACTTACAAGAGCCACAAATGCCACTTCGACAAGCGACGATCAACGGTAACCCTGCGCCTTCCAACACATCAGCAAGGACTTGACCTTTTTGTGCATCAATCGTTTGAGCAAAATCGGGGACTGACACACTTGCCGTTTCATCTGACACTTCAGTTTCTTCACTTGCTGCTGGTGTAAAGCTTTCTTGGAAGAAGTTAGCCATATCAAAGCCAAGCTCGGTCAAATAACCTTGAACATCGAGCATGAACTGGTTTGGACCACATAGATAAACCGTGCGCTGATTAAAATCTGGGACCAACTCCTGAAGCCATTCCTTACTGAGTCGACCTTCAGGGTACTGGGTCTCACCGCGATTTTTTAGTAACAGCTTCAAGTTAAAATCTGGGTAAACTGAGTGGTAAGTCTCTAGCAAATCAAAGTAAATCGTTTCTGGTTGAGAGCGAGCGATATGCAGAAATTCGATATCCACTTCTTGATCATTGCTCAGCCATTGTTTTGTCATCGCGAATACGGGAGTGATGCCGCATCCAGCACTGATCAGCAGGGCTTTCTTTTTACCATCTAGCGTGATTGGTGGATGGTCAACACAGTTGAAATCACCCGTTGGTGGAAGAGCTTGAACTGTATCTCCAATCAACAGTTTATCGATGATGTAGTTTGATACCTTCCCGCCGTCGACGCGTTTAATGGTCAGTTGTAAGCAATCATCGCCGGAAAGGGAACTGAGTGAATAGGCTCGGAATTCCATCTTGCCATCGATTTCAATGCCAAGATTTATGAACTGACCCGCTTTAAATTCAAACAAAAGCGATTCAGATAAGTCTGCCAGCTTGAGGCTCACTGCATCGGCAGTCTCGTGATATTTATCTACACAGCGTAAGGTGACAGGTTGACTGCCTTGCCATTCAAAAAACATAACAATCTCTTTGGTTGTCGAGTACTCAATAGATAAAAGCGCCCCCAATTAAGGAGGCGCGTGATAAGCAAGGTGATTACGCTGCTAGGATAGTTTTAAGGTCATCTTGAACATTACCAATGCTGCGCATATCGAACTTCTCTTGGATAATTGCAATCAGGTTTGGCGTCAAGAATGCAGGCGCTGTTGGACCTGTGTAGATGCCTTTTACGCCCAGTGCGAATAGCGTAAGTAGGATCACAATCGCTTTTTGCTCGAACCAAGAAAGAACAAGCGTAAGAGGAAGCTCGTTGATGTCGCAGTCGAATTCTTTCGCAAGGGCTAATGCCAGCTGAATTGCTGAGTATGCATCGTTACATTGACCCACATCCAATAGGCGAGGGATGCCATTAATATCGCCAAATGTATTCTTGTTAAAGCGGTATTTACCACAAGCCAGCGTTAGGATTAGCGTATCTTCTGGTGCTTCTGCAGTGAAGTCTGTGTAGTAGCTACGTTCTGCTTTGTCGCCATCACAACCACCTACTAGGAAGAAGTGTTTGATGTTGCCTTGTTTCACTTGGTCGATAACCGCAGGAGCCGCGTTCATCAGTGCGTTACGTCCAAAACCAACCGTGATGTTGTGCTCGATTTCATCGTGTTGGAAGCCTTCTTGTGCCAATGCACACTCGACTACTTGGCTAAAATCATCACCTTCTAGGTGAGCGACACCTGGCCAACCGACAATGCTACGAGTGAATAGACGGTCTGCGTACTGACCCACGTTCGGGTTCAATAGGCAGTTTGAGGTCATCACAATCGCGCCAGGGAAGTTGGCGAATTCTTTCTGTTGGTTCTGCCACGCGCTGCCGTAGTTACCTACTAGATGAGGGTATTTCTTCAGCTCTGGGTAGCCGTGTGCAGGCAGCATCTCACCGTTAGTGTATACGTTAATGCCTTTGCCTTCTGTCTGTTGCAAGATTTTTTCTAGGTCGTGAAGGTCATGACCAGAAACAAGAATACATTTGCCTTTGACTGGCTTAACGTTAACGGTTGTTGGCTCTGGGTGACCGAACGTAGCTGTTTCACCGTGATCCAGCATTTCCATCACTTTGTAGTTCATAAGACCAATACGCATTGAGCAATCTAACAGTTCGCCTAGATCTTCAGGGTCAGTACCCAACCAAGCCATGATTTCGTGGTATTCGGCGAAGATGTCATTGTTGGTTTGCTCAAGTACGCGTGCGTGTTCCATGTACGCAGCTGCACCTTTTAGACCGTATAAGCAAAGCAGACGTAGACCGATAACGTCTTCGTGTACTTGTTCTTTACCGCGGTTTACCGCAACTTGAGGAGCAAACGCCAAAATTTCCTCTGCGCTGTTTGGCAACTCGAAGTTCGCTACATCAGGAATGTTCACTAGCACTTCATCTGCAAGAGTTGCTGCTGTCGTCGCTTGGTCTTTTAGCTGCGCTTTGTAAGTGGCTGCTTGAGAAGTCAGTTCAAGGATACGTTCTGGATCAAAGTTTACGTTGGTCAACGTAGAGAAGAATGCTCTTGGAGCCCACTGGTTGATTTCATCATTGATGATATTGAATTCAAGCGCGCGTGCTGCCCAAAAAGAAACCCCTTGCAAAGTGTAAACCAACACGTCTTGTAGATCGGATACCTCTGAAGTTTTGCCACACATACCTTGTGCGAAAGAACAGCCTTTTACAGCCGGGGTTTGGATTGTCTGTTCACATTGAATACAGAACATATTGGGTTCTCCAGTGATTGTAGTAATAGTCGTTTTGTTTTCTCCAATAGAGCAGAATGCGTGCCAATAATTATCTCTTTGATTTTTAACGGCTTTATGTTTTTTTGAGTATGTCGATGATGTGATTTTTACAACGTAACTGATGTGTAAATTACAACGGTGTATTTGAATTGGTGATAAAAGCGACGCGCGATAAACGTTTTAACGGACGATAGTAGAAGTGCTTGTTAAACAGGAGATAAGTTATTGCGGTTTTGTGGAGGCAAGAGATTCCCGATTACGCTCCTTCGTCGCTGTCGGGAATGACGCAATAAGGCAACCGAAAACTTGATGAGTTTAAAGAGTTACAAGAAAGCTGAGACTTGAGCGGTTTAATTATTACGAATGAGGAAGAGTAAGTGAAATACGAGAAACCAGATGGGACAGTTAGCCCAAGTTCATTGGTGTTGGGTGTCATTCCGGACGAGCCAGAGTGAGTCATCCGGAATCTCTTTGTTTGTTATCGATATGTTTGCTATCGATAAAAGTAAATCGTTGTTTCACAAGGGCGAAGCGGGAGCCTCTATTTATTTATGCCGAGCTTTTTACCCATGCGATATAAGTTACCTCGATCCATTTGTAAAAACTCCGCTGCTTTTGCCCAAACACCGCCAGATTGGCTCAATGCGTGCTCAATCAAGTCATGTTGATAACGCTCCACCAACTCGCGCATCGGCTGGCTCTCTCTAGGCAAGTAATGTGATGTGCTTTTTACATCATCTAACGCGAGTGAAGTGTCAAAGTGATTGAGCATGATGGTGCTATCGCCTTGCTGAATGGCATGTAATGCTGCTCGCGTTAAGGTATGCTCAAGCTCTCGAACATTACCGTACCAAGGCAGAAACTCTAATTGATTCAGTACCTTAGGGTGAACATGAAGGTTTGGTGCGTTAAATTGCTGACGCACTTTTTCCAGTAAGTATCCCGCAAGAACTGGAATGTCGCCGTCACGCGCGCGCAGTGGTGGCACTTTGATGGGAAACACGTTCAATCGATGGAACAAATCAGCGCGGAATGTGCCAGTTTCCACTTCTTTTTCTAACTGTCGGTTAGTGGCTGCGATGATGCGTACGTTCACCATCAAATGCTGATCGCTGCCCACACGTTGCAGCTCGCCTTGCTGAATAACGCGCAGTAGTTTTGCTTGTAAAACTAAAGGCAATTCACCCACTTCATCTAGGAAGATTGTGCCGCCATCAGCTAGCTCGAACTTACCTGCACGGTGACTATTGGCTCCGGTGAAAGCTCCCTTCACATGGCCAAACAGTTCGCTCTCCGCCAGGCCCTCGGGCAGAGCGGCACAGTTCACGTAGATCATCGGCTTATCGTTGCGATGAGATTGAGCGTGAACTGAATGAGCGACAAGTTCTTTACCTGTACCGGTTTCTCCAGATACCAATACCGCGTAATCCGATTGTGCAACGGTTGCTATGTTATTTCGTAACTGATTGATCTGTGGACTTAAGCCAACCATGTCACCATGTTGTGATCGCGCTTGTTGAATCAGGGTTTGTGTAACGCTTTTTTGCTTTTGGTTTTGTGCTTTGAGGGCTTTTAATTGTGCAATGTTGCGCAGTGTTGCCGCCGTTAGTGCCGCGAAGGTTTCGATAGCTACTGGGTCGATATGATCAAACGCGCCAACCGCAAGTGCATCCATGGTTAATGCCCCGACAAGTTGCCCTTCAACATATAAGCTAAAACCCATGCAGTCATGGACATCAATGCATTGGTCTTCGGTCAATAATGTCCCGTCAAATGGGTCGGGCAGGGCACAGTCGGCATCGAAGCGAACAGGCTCACGGTTGTGGATAATAGCGTCTAAGCGCGGATGGGCTTTAGGAAAATAACGGCGACCGAGTACTGAGTTTGACAAGCCTTTTACTGCAACCGGCGTTAGAAAGCCATCCTCATCGAATATGAACAAGCAACTCGCATCACAAGGGAAGACTTGTGCGACCCCATCAATCAGGTTTTGGTATTGCTGCTCATGAGAACGGTTTGAGCTCAAATTGAGTGCGATATTGAGGAGTACATGGTCAACAGTAGGAGTCATAACAAGCCCAGAGTTATCTTGAATGGGCTCATGCTAGCAACTTGATGTCATTTGAACATCGAAAGGTGAAATAGATTGATGTTCCATTGACGACGATCAAGTGACACGCCAGAACTGTGATACAAATAAATGCAACTGGTTGAGTTTAATGAATTGAAAGCAAGGATCGCTCCACTTCTAAGGAATATATCCTAAATTGGAACTTCAGCATTGACCTCAAGTTAACTTGAGCTTCTATCCTCGATTTGAAAAACGTCAGGAGGGTAGATTATGCAAAACGATTACATTAAAGAACTAGCGGTGAAGAGCTATCAAGAAGAGCGACAAAAAGAGTATTTTCGAGCTAAGCAGCAGAAGTGGCATGTGCCGAGTTTTGTCTCTGGGATTGTGGTGACGCTGGTGGTGAGTGGGATGCTTTATTGAGGGAAGATTGAAAAGAGATTCCCGGTTGCATTCCTTCGTAGCAATCAGGAATCTCCCTTTAAGTTTTGTTTACGGTTTCAGCGTATGAAACCCAGAGTAAATACGTGTAAATGTGGTAAACCAACACGCCGCACCAAAGATATACGCAATCACGGCAAAATGTTGTGGGAACAAACAGAACAACACGAAACAACCAATGGTCTCGGTGCCTTCTGTTAGACCGCTCATGTAGTACAGAGATTTGTGTTTGTAGACAGGGTTATCGATACCGCGTTTACCTGCCATGATCGCGAAAGCTAAGAAGCTGCTCCCCGTGCCAATAAACGAGAAGATCAAGAATGCGCCCGCGACGGCGTTTTGTTCTGGATTTGCCAACACAAAACCAAATGGAATCAAAGAATAGAACAAGAAGTCCAAGCTAATATCGAGAAAGCCTCCGGCATCGGTAATACCTTGGATTCTTGCCAACGCACCATCTAATCCATCACAAATTCGGTTCAGCAGGATAAACGCTAATGCGAGTGTGTATTGCTCTGCCATCAATGCTGGTAGGGCAAAGCATCCAAGGGCAAAACCGAACAGTGTGGTTTGGTTAGCCGTCACGCCACATTTGTCGATCAGCTTTGCGCTTTGTGCCAGTGGCCACTTAATGATTTTGATGCTTAGGCTATCAAGCATGACTTGTCTCCCACGGCCAGTTTAGGCAACGACTGCCTGCAGGGATATCGTCTTCATCGTGCGTCACCATCAACGCGGGGATATTAGCAAGTTGAAGCTGTTCCACGACCCAGTTACGAAACTGCACGCGCAAATCTTTATCGAGTTTGCTGTATGGTTCGTCGAGTAGGGCAACTTTTGGTTTCGCCAACAACATACGAGTCAGAGCGATACGGGCGCGCTGACCACCTGATATTTGATCTGGGAAAGATTCCGCGAGCTTGGTTAACGAGATGTGTTTCAATGCTTGCATCGCACGTTCTTTACGCTCAGCCCCTTTGATTGAATCAGGCAGAGCGAAGGCAAGGTTTTCCCATACGGTGAGGTGCGGAAAGAGCAAATCGTCTTGGAACAAAATACCTACCTGACGCTTATGCGCAGGCAAAGCATCCAACTTTTCATTATCGAGAGTGATTGAGCCTGAATAGTCGAACTCGGAAGATAGGTGACCAGCAATGGCATCCAATAAAGTGGATTTGCCACAGCCGCTTGGACCCATCAGGGTAACAATTTCACCTTTCTCTACCGTCATATTGAAGGCAGAGAAAAGCGTGTCGCCATTGGTTTTATGGATGGCGAGGTTTTCGAGACAGAGACTCATTCGGTAGTAAACCTTTAATAGACAACCGGCGATACTTAACGTGTAAGCGGCTAAGTAAAATCGCAAAAGAGAAGAACATTAACGGCAAGAGAGCTTGCCAAATTGCGTAAATCGCAGTGACACGACGGTCAAAGCCACTTGATAGGGCGACCGCTTCTGTTGTTATTGTGCTGATGCGACCAGCTCCCAGCACGAGTGTTGGTAGGTACTGCGCTAAGCTGACACTAATGCCAACTGCCCAAGCAAAAGCAATCGCAGGCAAAAGAATGGGCAGTTTGACTTTTAACCAAGCCTGCATCGGTGATTTACCAAGGCTTAAGGCGACACGAGTCAGACCATTGTCGAAGCTGCGCCATGGACCGTCGAGTGATAGGTAAACAAACGGGAAAGCAAAGAAGACGTGTGCCCAACATACCCAGAACAAGTACGCGCTGCTGTCGAGGTACAGCGTGACGACTTGCATTCCAAACAAAACGGAAAGCTGCGGAATCAACATTGGCACGGCAATGATGTACCCTGGGACTTGCCAGCGGTAACGCAGTCGGTATTCGTGAGCAATCAGAGCAAGTACCAGAGCAATTGATGCGCTGATCACCGCAATCAACATGCTTTGCTCTAGCGTGCCAAGAATGCTTTGCCACTCGTATTCCCAAAAACGTAAGCTGTAACGGCTTGGCAATAAGTCAGGGAAACGCCAACGCTGTGCAAAGCTCCACACCACCATCAACGGCACCATTAACAGTGCGAGTAGAGCAATCATAGAGAACAAGGTCTTTCCTGGTAAGCGGAAACCGCTACGACCGGAGTATTGCCAGCGCTTGAAGCCTTTGGTGATGCTCCACTCGACGAGTCGTGCAAAACCAATCAAAAGGCTTGCAATAGCAAACAGCACCACCGCACCCGCCGCCGCCCTTGGTAGGAGGGATAAATCAGGATCGTTAAACCACTGCCATACCAATACTGCAAAGGTAGGAGGGTTGGTTGGACCGATAATTAGCGCGACATCGACAACGGATAAGCTGTAAGCCAGCACGGCTAGCATTGGGAAGCGCAGTTTTGCTAACCATTGTGGGAAAACGCATTTCCACCAAGCTTGAGCTGAGCTATACCCCATCGAATGACTGACTTTTTCTATCTTCTCGACCTTCAATTGTTGAAGAATCGGAATACTCATCAACAAAAGGAACGGGACTTCTTTGATGGCAAGCATGATGATCAAACCTAGTGCGTGTGGGTCTTTGATCAGCAACGCTAAGTCATTCACCGTTTGCGCATTTGGATCGTAACCAAACATTTGGTTGAGTACGCGAACGCCCATACCTGTTGGTGCAAATAGGAAAGCAAAACCAATGGCGAATGCCACGTGTGGCATGGCAAGAAGCGGAGAAAGACTGACTTCGATTTTACGCCAGAATTTACTTCCCCAAGAAGCTTGCAGAATCGCAAACGTCATCAAACAAGCAAGGTAGCTACTGAAAATGGCAGAGTAGAACGTTAGACCAATAGATGTCCACACGCCTTCCCAGTCAAACACAGCATCAAAGCCATCAAGTGAAAAATGATGTAAGCCGATAGGGGGAACATAGCCGAGCGCAGAGACCACCACCCCGAGTAGACCCGGGATGGTTGGTAATATACAAACTGCGATAATAACTAGATACAGCGCTCTTAACATGGGTGATTATTAATTCCCGTAGCGTTTCAACCATTCTTTTTCTAGTGCGGCTTGCCAGCTTGGATGTGGCTCTGCAATAGACTTGAATTGTTGAGTATTTTTAGCCGTACCAGTCAGGTATTGGCTGCTTAGCACTGAAGGATCACCCCAGATGTTGATATCACCTTTACGAGATTGCGCTTCAGGACTTAATAAAAAGTTTATAGCAACTTGAGCCCCTGCACTGGCGTTTGCGTTCCAAGGGATAGCTAAGAAGTGAATGTTAGAAAGTGCACCCGCATCCATCGCATACGCTTTGGTGCTATCTGCAAGGTTGCCGCTAGATTGTGCTGAATAAACCGCATTTGGGTTAAAAGTGACGGCTAAGTCAATCTGACCATCATCTAGTAGTTGTACCGTTTCCGCTGTGCCACCCGGAAACTGCTTACCGCCACGCCATGCGACTTTGTGAAATTCATCTAGGTAAGCCCATAGAGGTTGCGTGATAGTTTTGAATGATTCGTCTGTCACTGGCTTTTGCAGTGCAGGATCGTTATTGCTCAGTTCGATCAGTAGAGATTTGATGAAACTGGTGCCATGAAACTCCGGTGGGCGAGGGTATGTCAGACGATTTGGAAACGCTTTTGCGTAGCTCAGCATTTCAGCATATGAGCTTGGCGGGTTGTGCAGGGTTTCTTCATCGTAGATAAACACCAATTGACCTACGCCCCAAGGCGCTTCTAGACCATCTGTTGGTTCAGAGAAATCGACATCAACAGGCAGGGTTTTATCGACATACTGCCAGCTTGGTAAACCTTCAACGAAAGGACCAAACAATAGTTGGTTGTCTTTCATCGATTTAAAGTTTTCGCCATTAATCCAAACCATATCAACACTGCCACCGCTGTTTTTCCCTGCGGCTTTTTCAGCAATAAGACGAGTGGTGGTTTCAGAAATATCGGTGACCTTGACGTGGTTAAGTGTCACGTTGTAGCGAGATTTAAGCTCTTTGCCTGCCCATTGGATGTAGCGGTTAATTTCTTGGCTACCACCCCAAGCATGAAAATAAACGGTCTGACCGTCGGCTTGCTGTTCTATTTTTTGCCATTCTTCAGCGGTCGAAGATGCAAAAGAGGAGGTCGCGAATGTGGTGGCTAAAATGCCAATGGTGCTAAGTAGCTTTTTCATACGTAATCCGTGTTTCTTTATCTTTGTTTTCATTTTGGAGCTTTATATTCCCATGAGGTACAAACGGCTGTTTTGGTACTCTGAATTGGGGATAAACCACGCTGGAAGCTCCGTTCCCTCTAGATGGATAGTAATCTATCTTGCTCTATTATCAACGCGAATTTGATAATAGATTCAGAGAATTACTCGCCTTGTGAGGTGATACCAATCCACGTCAGTTTTTGGTCTTAAAAGTCACCAATTTAAGGACAAAGTGTGAGCAAATCAGTAGCAATGAAAATAGTGCGACTCTCGATAAGTCGCACTATTTTGACTTCAATAATGGATAGACCGGATTACTTCGCTAATTCTTCCATGTTGATGCCTTTTTTCTTTGCGATGTATTTTGGAATCAAAGACATGCCAAACAGCACAAGACCCGCAACCGCAAATTTTACCAACAACATTGCAGACACACCGTTTGTTGCGATGTCACCAGCCATGTAAGCAAAAATGAAAGCACCTGGCGCCATGGTCAACAGAGAAACCAGAGCGTAAGTGCCAAGGTTTAGGCTGGTTAGACCGTAAGCGTAGTTTTGTAGGCTGAATGGGAATACAGGCACAAGACGAGTCAGAATCAAGAAGCTGGTGCCGTTTGCTGCTACACCGTCATCGATTTTCTTGAATATTGGGTTGTCGCCAAACTTCTTCATGATGGTGTTACGCAGTAGGAAGCGCGCCACGATAAAGGCTGCTACTGCACCAAGCGTTGCAGAAAAGAGCGCCAATACGCCACCTTTGATAGGACCAAATACGATACCTGCCACAATGGTAAATGCGCTGCCCGGTAGTAGGAAAACACACGCAAATACGAATGCTGCTACGAATACGGCGTAACCCCACACACCAAAGCTTGCGATCCAATCTTGTAGGCTCTTGATGTCAGTGATGATTTCAAGAATGCCAGTTTGTTTTGCCGCGAACAGAGCGAGAGCTACAACAGCGACGATAAGAGCGATTTTTACGAGTTTCATAAGTTCAACTTCACTTAAACCTAATAATTAAAAAGAGATAGCGACACAGAGACAGTTACACTGACATACACTTGATCAGGCCCGCTTTTGACTTGTAGCGGTTGAACCAAGCTTTTACAGGGCTCGCAAGTACGTTTACTGGCGGCTCATCACCTTGCATGATCACAGGACCGAACATCAGATCCAGAATGTGCCAAGACTTTGTACCAACACCCATCATGGATGCACGACATGCCGAGCAATAAACCACTACGTAGTCGGTTTCAAACTCTTCAACACGGCGCTTAATTACGCGCGTTGCCACATCTGGGTTTGCAGGTACAACCATGCCGCCGAAGCCACAGCAGCGGGTGTTTTCTCGTGTGTGTTCTGGCTCAGAGGTTTTGTAACCAAGTTCGTTTAATATCCAACGGATACCGTCTTGCAGCTCTTTCTCGTAGCGAGTTGAACAAGAGTCGTGAATGGTAAACACCACGTCGCTGTTTTTGGCTTTGCCGCGCAGTTCTTCCGGTAAACCAATTTCAGGAAGTAGCTTCCACAAAGACACTGGTTTTTGTGTGCCACCAGATTTTTTGATCATGCCGTAGCAGCTTTGACACGCCACAATCACTTCTTGTGCGTCTAGCTTATCAAAATCAGCCTGTAGCTGACCGTAACGCTCTTTAAACTTCTCCGTTTGACCGATAGCAGCAGTCGGTTTGCCACAGCATTTTTGGACTGCGCCCATGTCTGGAAATACTTGCTTTAGGTAGCTAGCAATGGCAGCTACACCTTCAGGTGAATAGGATGGCAAGCTGCATCCTGGCATAAATACTTTATTACTCATTTTGTCGATACCGCTCGTTTTGCCATAGTGAAGATTTTTGAGAAGCCAAGCTTCTGGTGCATGTTGATCGCTTTATGACCCGGCATTGGAGATTCACCGTTGTTTGCCTTAACAAAGTCAGCACGTGCCCCTAGGAACATCTCTTTCATTGGGAAGTCTTTCGGACACACGATGGTGCATTGGTCACACGCGTTGCATGAGTAAGCCATCAGTGGATCCATCGACTTGTTGTTCACAAAGTCTGAGAAAATGGTTTTCGGACAGTCGCTGAAGTCATTCATCATGATGCACTCGGTCATACATAGCTTGCAGCTGCATTGCAGGCAGCGAGAAGCTTCTAGTTTGATTTGCGCTTCAGTAAAGCCTAAATCCACTTGTGCAAAATCCTGCTTACGCTCTTCAGCGTCACGCAATTCACCGTGTAGGCGAGGGGTATCTACCGTACCTTTTGGTAGTGGTACGGCTAGACGAGATGAGTAGCTGTATTCTTGCTCGAAGTCGCGGTCTTCAGTTAGTGGACGAGTCGTTAGGAATCGTTCAACGCTCATTGCTGCTTTACGACCTAATGCCATCGCTTCAATTACGATGTTCCCGCCACACGCATCACCAGCTACGAATACGTCTTCTAGACTAGATGCTAGTGTTTGTTTATCGACAACGTAACGGCCACCGCGAGTTTGCTCTAGTGCACCGTCAGTAATATCTGCCACGATTTGACCCGTAGCGAAAACAACGGTATCCACAGAGATAGTTTTGCTTTCTTCGCTGTACTGAGGTGCAAAGTTGCCTTGCTCATCAAAGATCGACAGCACTTTCTTGATAGTAATGCCTGTTACTTTGCCGCTCTCGTGCTCGATAGCGACAGGTCCCCAACCCGCATGGAATTCAACGCCTTCTTCTAGTGACTCATCGATTTCGATTTGGCTTGCAGGCAGGTTCTCAAGGCTCTCAAGTGAACATTGGTAAACTTCACTTGCGCCGATACGCCATGAAGAGCGTGCGCAGTCCATCGCTACGTCACCACCGCCGATAACCATTACGCGCTTACCTGCTCGTGGGAATTGGCGAGTTTCAGAAATCTCTTTTAGGTATTCAACCGCAGAGAACACGCCATCGTTGTCATGACCCGGTAGAGGGATGATCGAACCTACGTGCGCACCATGTGCAAGTACCACCGCATCATGCTCGTTGCGTAGTGTTTCGAAACTGATGTCTTTGCCGATCTCAACGCCAAACTGAGTTTTGATTCCCAGCATCGCTAAGTAGCTGTATTCGAAATCGATAACATCGCGTGGCAGGCGGTATTCAGGGATACCAACACGCATCATGCCGCCGTAAACGTCCAGCTTTTCATAGATGGTGACTTCATGACCCTGACGACGCAGTTCGATTGCCGCTTGAGCGCCAGCAGGACCTGCACCTACGATCGCGATGTGCTTGTTAGTTAGGGGCGCAATGTTTAGATCCCAGTGATCTTGGTTATCCATTTTCTCTGCGACGAAACGTTTAATCCCAGCTACGCTGATTGGCTGACCAAACTCAGAATTACGGCGACAAGACGCTTCACACGGATGTGCGCAGATGCGACCTAGTGTTTGAGGAAGGAATAGTTTGCTACGGATCAGATCCAGAGCACCTTGAAAATCACCTTCACCCGCCATGCGAACGTATTGCTTTACGTCTGTGTGCATTGGGCACGCGGTTTGACATGCCGGATCGGCATCACCCATACAGCCATCGACAATCATTTGAGCGGTGTCGAATAGCTTTTGACTAAAAATTACATTGTTCATTAACTGCTATTTCCGTGTTGATTAGCTCTTGCCGTTGATAACGTTCACTTCAGGGTTTTTCTGCTCATAGTGAGCATGGCTGTACTCGATCCATGAACCGTCATAGTTGTAGACGCCTTCTGCGCCAAGTACTTCAGTAAGAATCATGGTGGTGTGGGCAGAACGAACACCGGATTGGCAATAAGCGATCACTTTTTTGCCTTTGATGATGTCGCCATAAAGAGCTTGCAGTTCTTGTGCAGATTTCAGCGTTGTGTCTTCGTTTAACGCTTTGGTCCAGTTAATGTGAACACTGCTTGGGATAGTACCCGGACCGTACGCACCAGAAACCGCAACGTCGCCGTTGAACTCGTCGTTGCCGCGAGTATCTAGGATCACCCAATCAGGGTTGTTTTGCGCTGCGATAACCATATCCAGTGTCGCTAGCGTGTTGTTGTCTTGTTTTGTGTTCGGTGCTTTGTATTCAACTGCGGCAACGCTTGGGTTTGCAGAGCCAGTTGGGTAACCAGCGCCCATCCAAGCGTTCAAGCCACCGTCTAGGTAACGAACGTCTTGATGACCAAGGTTATGGATTTGCCAGTAAAGGCGAGCGGCATCGTGGTGAGAGCCTGCTGCGTAAACCACGATTGTGCTGTCAGCTGTTGCGCCGAAGCTGCCCAGAATGGTCTCCATTTCTTCGGTGTTATTGCTCATACCACCGAAGTCGTATTGACCATCAGCCGCCGAGTAATCGTTACGCCACATAGTGTAAGAGCCAGAAATAGGACTATCTGGTTTGATAGGGTTTAGCGCACCGATCACAACCACATCTTTGTCGCCGTCCATCAGCGACTTAAGTTGTTGTGCCGAAATGAAGTGCTCAGGATGAGCATATTCTGCGAATTTCTGCTCTTGAGCAGCGGCATCCACAATCACAGCCTCAGCTGAGAACATCGTATTGTAAGCTGAGTAGCCAACCGCTGTGACAACTGCTAACACACCCAACGCAATCGTCGATTTTTTCATGAGTTGCTTCCATATTTTAATTTAAAGTTTTGCTGCCGAATCCTTGATGTTTCGACAGATAGAATGCTTTTGATGGGGCAGTGCTGACATGAACGTTTCTTAATCATTTTTGGTGTTCATGGCTTAAAAAAAGCGGAAATGCGCTCTACCCCTTTATGGGTAAGGCATTCTGAGGAAATCGTTTAAATGACGATATTGTGGTTTCCCACAATAATGATGTGGGATTGATCTAAAGCAACAAAGTAGAAGGGGGAAGTGGTGCTAAAATGTGCCACAACCGAGTTTTGGTAGTATTTCGCAAGTGATTGATAATTATTCTCAAAAGTTAATTCTTTTCATTTTTGCTCTCTCCTTTTTCTTTACCTCTTTTGCCTCTGCTAATGATCAAAAAGTACCGAGAAAAGACTACGATGTTGGCGTTTTAGCGCTGCGTGGACACGCACATGCTCGTGAAGCGTGGCAACCAACTTTGGATTGGTTGGAGACTCAGAATCCTGGCTATCAATTCAACCTACATACTTACGATTTCGACCAACTTGAAGATGCATTTTTGCACGGTTGGCTTGACTTCATTCTAACTAGTCCAGGGCAGGCGACTAAGTTGGCACGTGAATACCCAATCAACTGGTTAGCAACGCAAAAAACTGCCTATAGCAACTTACCAAATAAGTCGATTGCTTCGGTGGTAGTGGTGCGTGAAGAGTCGCCTTATAAAACGCTGCGTGACATCAATAAAGCTAATGTCGCGGCGGTATCGGAAAAAGCCTTTGGCGGCTTTCTCGCGCTGCGTTATGAGCTCGATAAGCTCGGCTATTTCAATTCCTCTTTCTTCGAAAAAATTCATTTTACTGGTCCACCAACTGACCAGTTGATTTTGGACGTGATCAAGAACGATCTCGATGTCGCGATCGTCCCTGCATGTACTCTGGAGAACATGGCGAAGGAGGGGCGTATTCAACTGCACAGCTTGCGTGTATTGAATGAGAAGCGCCCTGCTGATTCTGTTTGCGCGGTGAGCACGCCACTGTATCCAAACTGGACCATGGCTATGACAGAGCGAGCGCCGACGGATGTGGGGCAAATGGTGGCGCAAACCCTTTTCGCAATGCCAGAAGATCATCCAGCAGCCGTTGCGGCGAACAACGTTGGCTGGATGTTGCCTGCGCCGAGCATCAACGTTGATAAAGTCTACAAGCACTTAGACATGCATCCGTTGCAAAAGTCTTGGGGACAAAAAGCACAAGAATGGCTGCATAAGAACCAAGCGATCGCAATGGCGTCGTTACTGACTTTGCTGCTATTGACGGGATATCACTTCTGGTTGGAATGGAAGTTTCAACGTAGTCGTGAAACGTTAAAAACCACCATGAACGACTTACGCCGTAAGAGCTCAATGTTGGAGCATGCCCAACGTATCACCATTGTCGGTGAACTTGGTAGCAGTATTGCGCATGAAATTAATCAACCATTGGCAGCAATCAAAAACTACAGTCAAGGGGCTAAAATGCGCATGGAACATGGCGCGACTGCCGAAGAAATGGCGCCAATCCTCGATAAAATCCAGCAACAGGTGACTTCTGCAAGCGACATCATTCAGCGCCTTCGTAGCTTGATAAACAAAACACCGATTGAAAAAAACTGGGTGGATCTACCTTGTTTGATTGAAGAAGCGATGAAGCTGGTGGATTACGAATTCCAACGTCATCGAATCCAACTTGGCGTGCTTTACTCTGGTGAGCCGCAAAAAGTCTTTGCAGATGTGACAGGTTTGCAGCAGGTCATTCTCAATGTTTTAAATAACGCCAAAGATGCGTGTTTGAGCCATTCGCCTAAACGTAGAGATTTGTACGTGGATCTGCACGTGAGCTTCTGTGATGAGATGGTCATCATTGACGTGACGGACAACGGCATTGGAATTGAAGAAGAAAGTACGCCATTAGACCAAGCTTTCTACACCACGAAGGAAAATGGATTAGGGCTAGGTCTGGCAATATGTCGTGATGTACTCGATGCGCACCAAAGCAGCATGCAATTTAGGTCCATAGAGCCCACTGGGTGTCAGGTGACCATTGTTTTACCGTATCAGGAGGCTTGTTATGAGTCGTAACCTTTGTCCACTCTACATTGTTGATGATGAAGAGCCAGTATTAGAATCCATGGCGTTTATGTTGGAAAGTTATGGTTACGAGGTTGAGTCTTTTTCTAGTGGGATAGATTTTCTCAACAACGCTGAATTGTCCGCTCCGGGTTGTGTTTTGCTTGATAGCCGTATGCCTGAGATGCGGGGACAAGATGTCCATCATGTAATGAATGAGAAATTCAGCCCGATCAGCGTGATTTACCTAACTGGTCATGGTGACATACCTATGGCTGTCGATGCACTAAAAGATGGCGCATTAGATTTCTTTCAAAAGCCTGTTGATGGAAACGCGCTTGTGGTTGCAGTGGATAATGCTATGGCACAGTCATTAAAAAACGGTGAAAAGTTGAGTGCGAATCAGGTATTACAGAATCTCACCAAGCGCGAGAAAGAAGTACTTGGATTGGTAGTCAAGGGGATGAAAAACCAAGAGATGGCCGATTCGTTGTGTGTTTCTCTAAGAACAATTGAGGTACATCGCTCTAATGTGATGAAAAAACTTGAAGCAGAAAGCCTTGCAGTATTGATTCGCAAAGTCGGGCATTTGATCTAATTGATTTATGTTTTTGGGGGCAACGAACTGAGCTATTTAGGTCGAATTAATCACTGTAACCTAATGATATTTTGGGAAAGGTTTGCTCAACCGGTATCAGGAAGATAACATCAGTACCCAAAATGAAATGAATCTTAATCTTGGCTAGAACCTAACTATGTTTGTCGATACCGTTAAAAGTGCCTTTGCTTCACTAAACACGCATAAACAAGCGATTGCGAAAGCGACCGCTTTACCGATTCTCTTTTCTGTTATTCTTGATCTCCTTTTAGGTGCAAGTGAAGGCGATGGTGCTGCTATCTTCGTACAAATCTTGATGGCGCTATTGTCTGCGATCGTCGCGATTAACGTGCACAGTATTATCCTTAAAGGTCCTCAATCTGTCCCTCAGTGGGGGCGTTTCACCCTTGGTAAGATCGAAATGTGGTTCATCGGTCATTACTTGGTGATGACAGTTGCAGTAGTCGCCGTTGCCGCCATCTTTGCGATGATTAACGTTGCGCTTGCCGCCATTGTACTGTTCGCACTTGGTGTGATCTGTTGCCGATTGGTGTTGGTGTTTCCCGCCATTGCTATTGGTAAAGGTGTGTCATTCCCTTATGCATGGAACTTAACCAAAGGGTACACGTGGTACATGATGGGTGTGGTGATCTTGGTACCGCTTCTGTGTGGTATCGCAATATCACCTCTGGCGTATTTACAACTGCCAATCCTAATGAGTTTATTAAGCTTCCTAGTGACCATCATCGGGATTGCTATTTTGTCTAAAGCGTACGAGCAATTAAGTGGTTTTGATGGACAATCTTATTCTCAGCAGTCATTTTGAAGTCACTTAAGTAGATGTTATGAATGAAGAAGCGCCTCCTTTTAGAGGCGCTTTTTTATGATTACTTGTAGGTAAATTTACTTGGTTTTGTAAGAATTTATTACAAATTGCATTTTTAAAGTGATATAAAGCACACCTTCGATGAGGCTGGTTTTGTTTTTGACTGGCCCATATCGAGAAAAACCGTGACGTTTCAATTGACGAATAAGGTAGGTGCTTTTTGCTCATTAGTCCGCCCTAGAACGATCTCTCAGATGCGTTTGCATCACTCCCTTCACCGTGCGCAATGCACCAACTAAGGCAATACGTTTATGAGAGATTTATGTTTAAATTTACAAAAGATACTTGGTTTAACAACGTTAAAGGAGATTGTTTATCAGGAGTTGTTGTAGCACTGGCACTTATTCCAGAAGCTATTGCATTCTCTATCATCGCAGGACTCGACCCCAAAGTGGGTTTGTATGCCTCGTTTTCCATCTGTGTCGTGATTGCGTTTACTGGCTCAAGGTCCGGAATGATTTCCGCGGCAACCGGAGCTATGGCGCTATTGATGACCACCTTAGTTAAAGATTATGGTCTGCAATATTTGCTCGCCGCGTCGTTTTTCGCTGGTGTACTGCAGTTATTGATTGGCTACTTAAGGCTAGGGGATTTAATGCGTTTTGTGTCTAAATCCATTATGACTGGATTTGTAAATGCGTTGGCAATTTTAATCTTTTTGGCGCAACTGCCTGAACTGACGAACGTTTCTTGGTCCGTTTATGCATTGACCGTTTTAGGACTAGCCATCATCTATTTGTTTCCATATGTGCCGAAAATCGGAAAAATGCTACCGTCCCCTTTGGTATGCATTATCACGGTGACAGTGGTTGCGTTGATGTTTGATATCGATATTCGTACTGTTGGCGATATGGGGCAGCTACCCGATTCGCTTCCCGTATTCATGATTCCCGATATTCCCTTCAACATTGAAACACTCCAAATCATTTTCCCTTATTCATTAGCTCTCGCCATTGTCGGTGTCCTTGAATCACTGATGACCGCATCTATCGTCGATGAGTTGACGGATACAGAGAGTGAAAAAAACGACGAGTGCAAAGGACAGGGGATTGCGAATATGGTCGCATCGCTGTTTGGCGGTATGGCAGGATGCGCAATGATTGGTCAGTCGATGATCAATATCCAGTCTGGCGGTCGAACACGTTTATCGACGCTTTGCTCCGGTGTGTTTTTGCTGATCATGGTGGTGTTCTTGGGGGATTACCTCAAGCAAATCCCAATGGCGGCGCTCGTTGCTGTGATGATCATGGTTGCGATAAGTACTTTCTCGTGGCACTCCATTGCAGAAATGCGTAAACACAGTTTATCGACAAACCTTATCATGCTATCGACGGTGATTGCGGTTGTTGCCACCCACAATCTTGCTATTGGTGTGCTGGTGGGCGTTTTATTAGCGTGTGTCTTTTATGTGAATCAGAGCCGGACTTTAATGAAGGTTTCGGATGAAGTCATTGTTGATAACGACCATACGATTCACAAAGTTCATGGGCAAATCTTTTTCGCTTCCGCTTATAGTTTCACTGATATGTTTGATTTCGATAATGCGACGCGATACATCACGATTGATTTATCCGATGCGCATTTTTGGGATATCACAGCAATATCAGCTTTGGATAAAGCCATCATTAAGTTTCGTAAAGGCGGCTCTATTGTTGCTGTAACCGGAATGAATGAAGCAACCTTGGATATGATAGATCGCCACGCGGTTTATGATGATCCTGAAAAGCTGGCTAAGCAAGGTATGGGGCATTAGAAACAAAAAAAGCAGCCAAAGGGCTGCTTTTTTAGAGATTCTTTCAGAGACTTATTGTCTCAGAAACAAATGTGGGATTAGTTTACCCAGTCACGCAGTGTGAACGTTAGTTCGTGATCTGCGTTTTTCAGTACTAGACCATCGTTAGTCAGAGTAATGTCGCTCCAATCAGAAAGCGTTTCAGACATTACTTTTTCAATCTTCATTTGGTCTTCCATACACATCTTCATGGTCATGCCCATTTTCTCGATGCGTAGTTGGTTATCTTTTAGTTCAGCTTGACCGAAGAAGTTGTTACAACCTGCATTACCGTTCGCTGTTAGGTTTTCACCAATTTCTAAGCGAGGTGCTTGGCGTTCTTCTGCTGCGATGTTTTTGCCATCGATTTGAACCAGCTGCCAGTTGTGGTGCTGTAGATCTTGAGCCGTAATTTCTTTCACATTGTCACCGTTGCTAGCGCATGCAGTCATTAGAACTGGAAGTGAGATTGCTGCTACTAACGTTTTTAGGCTAAGCTTCATTTTATTGACTCCGTTTTTAGAAAACGTGGTAAGTATAGGTAATAAAACAGTGTTTTTGTCAGCATACGGTTATGGTTTCGTATGTTTTTAAACACGGCGTATTTTATAACAGAGATCCCATTCCAGGTACTAAAATTCAGCGAAAACTTCGAAATTTCTTACAGTTATTCGACTATAAGTGAATCGGGTCTTGATGAGATAACCAAAGAACGGGTTGAGCATGGAGCAACTGGAGTTTTTTACCGTCCCAAGTCCTTGTGTCGGAGTGTGCACTTCTGACGAAAAGGGCTATTGCAAGGGATGCATGCGTAAACGAGAAGAGCGGGTTAATTGGCTGAGTTTTACTCCTGCACAACAGTTGCACGTGATTAAGCTGTGTCGTCAGAGGTACAGAAGAAAGGTGCTAGCAGGGAGGGGGAAAGCAGAACTGCCTCAAGATGACTCATCCCCGCAACAGGATTTGTTTTAGTGTTGTTTACGCTTTATTACTTATGACTAACTGTTCCCGGCCCAGTCTGAACTACTTATCCATAAGAGCCGGGAAGCTCCTATCCATTTTCGTGCTCAAAGTGATGAGCACTTGGCGTTACTTTAAAGACCATTGGTCGCTTACCCAGCCTCCTGCTTGTTCGTCGAAGTGACTACCGGCAAAGCGGTGATTTTGTTCCACGTCTAATTTACTGGTGGGTAATTCATCCATCATTTGATGAATGTATCTTGCCATTGGATCAGTACATGCTTCACGCTCTCTGCGAGTGACCACTTCTTTAATTATCTGCAGTCTATAGCTGTTGCTGGCTCGTTTCATTTTTGACCTCCAGAACTCGATGGCAGCAGTTTGAACACATTGGCGTTCAGATCGCTGCTCATTGGCGGGAGCGTAGAAGCCCATCGCCTTCGTTTGAAGTCTGAGAGACAAATTGTTTGAGAGCAGTGTTTGTAACGCCATTCGCATCTTTCTCAGAATCATTGACTGTGTGAATAAAAGTTAATTGCTCAAACACAGTTGATGAATCTTCATATTCGAAAGACCTTATCAAACATAGAAGCCCTACACATGGTCGTCAACAACGTAAATGAACATTTTTTGAACGATTTGTGAAGGTGGCGTTTTATCAGAGATTTAGCGCAAATAAAAAAACCGGAGCCACTTGGGCTCCGGTTGGTCTTAGAGTCAGTCTGAGACGCCTTTTATTTACTCAGCTGCGATTTCACAACCAAGTGGGCTGTCTGAGTTAGTGTAGACGATTTCGCCTTGTGGCTCGTAGTTGCTTACTTGTACTGTACCAAGAGTCTCTAGGTAGCTGTACATTACTTCTGCGTCAACGTTACCAGTGTTAATTACGTTAAGTGCAGGGTAACCATCACCACCCGCCGCGTTGAAGCTTGGTACGGTAAACTTATAAGTTGCCGCTGTGTCGAAATCTTTGCCATTGATCTTGCTGATTTCAACTTTCTTAGCAGTACAGTCTACAGTCATATTTAGACCTGCCAGTTGTGCGTACGCACCCGATCCACGTTGCATTGTAGCAACCACGTTCAAGTAATCGACTACTTGAGCGCCAGTCATCGTGGCTACAGTTACCATATTGCCAAATGGTTGAACTGTTAGTACATGGCGGTAAGCAATCGGACCTGCTTCAATTGATGCACGAACGCCACCTGAGTTCATAACCGCAAAATCGGCTTTTTGATTTTCTTGGTGAGCAGTTGCGATCAAACGACCTAAGTTAGTTTGTTGGTAGCGAACTACTGCGCGGTCACCTTCCAGCTTGTCATCAGAGGTAGCAATTACCTTATCTAGCTCATCTTGTCCTTTATCTTGGAAGTATTGAAGACGTCCTTGAAGAGCAAGGTCTGGCTTGATTTCTGTGCCAATGAATTCTAGCTCACCAGCTTCGTTTTTGCGTTTTAGGTTTACAGGAACTAGCTCATAACCAGCAAGGTGAAGTTTACCGTCGTAGTATTCGAAGTCTGCTTTACCAACGTACTTACCCCACTCGTGCGCTTGCATGATGTAAGTACCGTTTTGTTGGTCTGGTTTGCAGTCATCACCAGGTTCGAAGTCAGCGTATCCTGAACCATCTGGTTCCATACAAACAGGGTTTTGCGAGTGACCACCGAAGATAGCTGCAAGCTGTCCTTCTTCGACTGCTTTCGCCATCGCTACATCGCCAGGTGCATTTGAACCGTGCTGGCCATTTTCATAGTGACCCATATGTGTCGTAGCGAAAATGAAATCGACAGGGTCATCTTTGTAGGTTTCTTTGATTTCTGCAATTACCTTCGGCATTTCTTCTGTTGGTTTGGTAAATGTCAGGTCAGAGATAAACTCAGGGTTACCGATTTTTGCTGTATCTTCTGTTGTCATACCTACAACAGCTACACGAAGGTCACCAAGCTCAAAGATTTTGTAAGGTTTGAAGTAGCGGTCGCCATTTTTATCATAAATGTTGGCAGCAAGCATTGGGAAGTTTGCCCAAACACGTTGCTTTTCAAGAACGCTAAGAGGGTTATCAAATTCGTGGTTACCAACTGCCATAGCATCATAGCCAATATCGCTCATACCTAAGAAGTCAGGCTCTGCATCTTGTAGGTCTGATTCAGGAACACCAGTGTTGATGTCACCACCAGAGAGTAGTAGGGATGAGCCGCCATTTGCTGCAACTTCTTGGCGCATTTGATCAATCAGTGTTTTACGCGCAGCCATACCATACTCGCCGTCTTCGTTATGCCAGAAGCGACCGTGGTTGTCATTGGTATGTAGAATTGTGAACTTGGTACATGAATCTGCAGTGTCACAAGTGACTGGAGAGTTGTCGCTGTCTGAGCCACATCCTGCTAGCGCAGCGCCGACTGAAAGTACCAAAAGGGATTTGTAAAACTTCATAAGGGATCCTTTCTTTGTGATTTTGATTTTATTACGGCGTGAAATATACGGAAATAATGTGAAACTTTAGTGATCTATATCTTATTTACAGTTTTGTTGAATACAGGAAATAACAGGGCTGCAAACCGCGTCGACAAATAAACAGAAACCGTATTTAGAAAGGATTTAATGTTTTTACTAATTAAATTTGTGAGTCGCTTAATTGATTTCAATTTACTAATGTGAATCAATACGCATTTTGGTGAGATATGGAGCAAACTTTGGTGATTATTTTGCCAGATTAATGTCTTCTTACTCTCTACGAAACAAATAGTTAAGATTTTTCTGTACGCTGTGTTGAGGAGTAAGGATGCTCAAAAAAACAACCGCACTTGCCGCGGAAATCGATTGCTCATGGCAAAAGCAGTTCAGTGTGAGCTGTAATTTGTACAATGGCTATTCTTATGACCCTCACTATTGGCAAAAGTTCTCCGATCTTTGCGCTGTATTTTTATATCAATCAGACGCCGTTACGTTTATATCTTGTCCCCCTAAATTATGGGAACGAATTAAACATTTTCAGCCAAGTGAGCTGGAGAGAAAACTCAATAATAAACAAATGTTCTGTGAATATGATGATGTCGACTACTATTTATTTAATGACGACAACGTCAACAAAGACGATGGGATAATTCCTCTCTCGATCGAATCTGATCTCGAATTACTTGAATCTTTTGTCAGCCGAATGAGTGAAGAAGATATCCTTAAAGCGGACTTTGACCTCGATAGCCATTTTTTTTACGGCATATTTGACAAAAATGAGCTGGTCGCTGTGCTTGCTTCTTATTGTTATAAAGGGAAAGAGCCGTTTGAGTCTTTATCCATATTGGTTTCTCCTGAAGCAAGAGGAAAAGGGTATGGAAAACGCCTGCTCCGTCATTTAATCAATGAAGTGAAGTCGAGGCAGCGCAAAATTAGGTATCGAGTAAATAGTGAAAATACGCCTTCAATAAGGCTCTGCCAGTCTTTGGGGTTTGAAGCGTACAGTCGTCAAAGAGTGTTTACTCCGGAGTAATGAGAAAGGCAAGCAATGGGATATACAGTTAGAAATGCAGTGAGAGATGAAGCGGATCAGATCGCTAAAATACACGTTGATTCATGGCAAGTCGCTTACCGAGGATTAATGCCGCAGAGTTACATTGACCAATTTACTCGAGAACGTCGAGAGCGCATGTGGACGCGAGTAATGACGGAGCAACTGGCCAATCTCATTGTTGTTGAGAAACAGAAAGAGATCGTGGGCTTTCTAAGTTATGAACTGCCTGATCACACCAGTGAAGACAAGACGGCAACGGTTACTTGTTGCTATGTTTCGCCTTTATACTTCGGGCAGGGCGCTGGCAGTGCTCTGATTGATGAATTAGAAACTCGTTTACTCTCGACACCAGTGATGCAAATTAGCCTTAAGGCGTTAGACACCAATAAACAAGGGCTTAATTTCTATAAGAAGTGTGGCTTTGTGCGATCTGGAGAGGAAGAGTCGGAGGTTATCGATGATATGACGCTCAACGACGTGACGCTGGTGAAGTACATAGCACGAACATAACTTACTGGTGAGAGTGTTTAATGCGGTGTTTGCAGAAAAGCACTATCGGTAATGAAAAGAGAATTGAGAAAAGAGTAGGGGAGATTTACTTCTGTTCTAAATAGTAAAACCCCGGAGGTGGTAAGTCTCCGGGGTTTTGAAATTTTTTAGATGTCTCGGTTGGTAAGTCCGATAATCTTTATGCAAAAGGTTTGGATTTTATCCGTTAATTCCTTGGTAGGGAATTAGATACGGATGAAGTCCATGTGCTCAACTTTTGGCTTGTAAGCGTGACGTTGAACGTCTTGTGGCTTAACTTTAACTTCAGCGCCGTCGATCACTAGAACGATACCTTCGTAGAACTCAGGCTTGTCCATTTGGTTAACGATGTCGTCGTGGTTAAGAACGATAGCAACTGCTGCTTCTTCACCGCCGTATACAACTGCAGGGAATTTGCCAGCGTGACGTAGGCGGCGGCTCGCACCTTTACCTAGTTCAGTACGTACTACTGCTTCGAATTTCATAGTATTTACTCTCAAATTAGTAAAAAATAAAACTTTACAAACACAATGCGACCTTGTGTTCGTAGTAAAGCTTGAAACAGGAACTGTTCAAGCGAGCGCGGATACTATCATCCTGCTCTACATTCAGCAACCAAAATTGTACCTAAATCACCAAAAAGCCAGTAATTCTTCGTCAAGAAGAGTGTCTGTTTTGTGGTGTCGGCAAAACTTTGTCCGCATTGCGCTGATTTTAACCTATTTGGCTTTTTGTCAGTACGTTTTTATTTGCCTAGGACTCAATCCTCTTTCCAAGTTAATTCATTCATTAACGACATCTGTTATTCACAAAATGAACGCAAAATGAATGTTGACCTCAGTAACCGTTAAGTCAGTCGGTTCTATTCTCCATCGTACATAAACGGACAACCTCAATGGAGCACATTATGAATCCTATCAGTATCGTGATTATTACCCTCAATGAAGAAAAACGTATTGGTCGACTACTTGAAGACTTAACCAAACAAACTCACCAGAACTTTGAAGTGATCGTGGTGGATTCGAACAGCGAAGATTCGACACGTGAAGTTGCACAAGCTTACGAAAGCTCATTGCCAGAACTGACAGTGCACCGCATGGATACGCGTGGTGTCAGCTTAGGTCGTAATACAGGTGCAGAACTGGCGAAGTATGAACGTATTCTTTTCTTAGATGCGGACGTGCGCTTACCAAGTGATTTTCTGAGCCGTGCAATGAGTAAGCTTGAGGATGCGAAGTTGGAAGTTGCTGGTGTTTACATGGGCTCAAAAAATCTGCCAATGGCACATAAGTTGGGTTATGGCATGTTTAACGCGGGATTGTTTATTACTCAGTACACATTCCCAACGGCGGTAGGTGCTTGTATTTTCTCTACCAAACGCGCACACAAAGAGATCAACGGCTTTGATGAGTCTATTACACTTTGCGAAGATTGTGATTACGTAAAACGCGCTTCTAAAACATGGCGTTTCCGCTTCTTACCGATGACGTTTGAATTCGATCCGCGCCGCCTTGAGCAAGACGGCTTCTTTAAGATGGGCATGACCTATTTCAAAGCCAATGTACGTCGATTCTTCTTTGGCGAGATGCGTAACAACGAAATGGAATACAAATTCGGTCACTACAAAGATCAACATTCGTAATCGTCGGAGGCTGCATGCTGGAAGCAATCAGTCTGTTTTTCGGAGCATTTCTGGATGCGACGATTGGACCTAATCTCTTTGTCCCGGGCGAGCCGTTTTTGCTCGCTGCGGGCTATCAATTGCACCAAGGTGTGATTTGGGGCGTTGTCGCCGTTTTGTTGGGCGGTTGGGTTGGCGATCAACTCAGTTACTTTATTGGTAAGCGTTCTGGCTCTAAAGCACAGAAGAAGCTGATTCGTTGGCAAGCCAAGACAAGGCGTCCAATCGCTCGTTGTCGTTTGTTGATGAAAAAACGCGGCAATGCCATTTTGATCTTTGCACGCTTACTCGGACCTGTTGCTTGGGTCGTGCCATTTATGGCGGGTACTGCGAATGTGAGTTGGAAGCGTTTTACTGTCTGTTCATCAATTGGATTGATACTTGGTGTTGGGCAATTTGTCGTTGCTGGGTATTTGCTTGCTGCGGGTCTTAACACATGGATTCCACTTGATTCCATAAAGTTCATCCTTGTTGAGCATAAGCTTCTTATTGCCTCAGTACTCATCGCTTCTGTATTCGCTCTTGTGGCTTGGAAGAAAAACTGGTCACGTAAATGGACCAAATCCCTAACGGCTTTAGTGTTATGTTTAGTTGCTGCGAATTATGGACACTTTTTCTATCTAGCAGATGACAATATTGAACAACCCGGCGTTACTGAAAATCAATCGATAGTCCTTAATGATATCGGCTTTAAGGTTTATCCGGGGCGCTCGAATGTGTTTGACGCTCAGGCAGTCAACTTGGTGTACGTCGGAGAATCCCCGCGAAGCCTAATGCAAGAGCTCGGCTGGCTAGAGAATCAAACCTTTTCAAGAAACGACATTGAATTGGCAGACTATGTGAGCTTATTGAAGCAGAAGCTGCCGCCCGTTTCTGATTTGTTTTGGAATGGCAAGCCACAGTCGATGGCATTCCAAGAGCCCGGAAGTTTGTTAAAACGCTCTCATGTTCGCTGGTGGCAAGCAGGGTTAGAATCAAAGTCTGGTCAACCGATTTGGGTCGGAGCGATTAGCTACGATGACGGTCTCAAGTTGGCGCATTACTCGGGTATTGTGACGGTGTTGCATCGAATAGATCCTAATGTGGACAGCGAAAGAGACCGTCTAGCGAATCAAATTGAAGTCAGTCATTTAGCGCTAGTAGGAGAGTTACATTCGTTAGCGCAACCTGTCGCAATGGATAGTAAGCACGACTATTATTCGGATGGGAATGTGCTGTTGATTAGTGAACCATCGCTAGCATTAAACTTACCCAATCAAAGCGCTATTTAGATATACCCAAGCATCTTGAGGTTACTTGGGTATATAAAAATGGCACCTAGCGAATAAATCGATAAGTGCCATTTTAAAGTAATACTGTGAGTGACTGATGTAAGCTGACTTAAGCGCGGCTCTTTTGCAGAATCAAGGTGGCTTTTAACCCTCCCATTTTACTCTCTGATAATTCAAGTTGACCGCGGTAACTGTGCGCCATTTCACTGACAATGTTTAAACCTAAACCGGATCCTGGCGTTGTTTCATCCAGACGGTAGCCACGCTTTATTACTTGGCATAATTGCTCAGGAGGAATACCCGGACCATCGTCTTCAACAATGATATGAATGTTGTCTTTATCTAACGTTGAATGAACACGAATGATGCTGTTCGCCCATTTGTAGCCATTTTCCAGTAAGTTTCCCGCCATTTCATCCAGATCGGTTTTCTCTACGGCGACGTTCAATTCAGAATCAAGCTCGTTAATCAGTGTGACGTCACGATGTGCGTAGACCTTGTCAAACGCCATGGATATGGCATCAACGCGCTCTGAAGGGTTCGATTTCACCGAAAGAATGTTCATTGAACCAGCCATACGAGCGCGACCTAAGTGGTAATCGATGTGTTGTTGGATCTGTGCGATTGGCGCGTTCAAGCGTTCTTGTTCTTCAGGCGTGAAGTTTTGTACTTCGTTTTTTAAAACCGAAAGTGGTGTTTTCAGCGCGTGAGATAAGTTTCCTGCATGATTGCGTGCACGTTCAAGTAGCTCTTGATAGTGAAAGAGCAGGGCATTAAGGTCAGAAATCAAAGGTGAGATTTCTTTCGGGTACTCTTCTTCCAAGCCTTTCTTGTTGCCTGATTTCAGTTCGGCTAACTCTCTTTGCAGCTTGGTTAACGGACTCAATGACCAGGCGATTTGCAGCAAGATAACCGCAAGAACACCAGCAAAGAGCAATCCTAAAATGATCCAAAGCTGCCCAGTTAAAGACTGAATCGTGCCTTCAATTGGATCTTCGTCAATGCCGATGATGACATCAATGGGACCATCGTAATCCGGTAGATAAAGGGTCTTTTTCAACGTGATAAGTTTTTCATCACGTGCGCCAAAGGCGTCTTTATCCAATCCTTTGTACTCAATTTTCTTATCCCATAGTGAACGCGAACGTTCTAGGCTTGTGTCCGTTGATGCGCTCCAGTAAAGACCACTGTATGGACGATTAAATCTTGGGTCGGAAAGTTGAGTAGGAAGGGTGAGTTGACCTTTACTGTCGACTTCGAGCTGGGCGGCAATCTCGTCCATGTAGACATTCAATTGGGAGCGAGTGTCGTCCACCATATAGCTGTAAACTTGGGTTGGGATCGTGACGCCCGCCGCGAGGATCATCGCTGTGAGCCAAACGACCGCCGCTAGCACTAAGCGGCTTTTGATGCTCAGCCGCTTAAGAATGTGCATGGGAAGTTTGCTTCTATTCCGCATTCAATTGATACCCTAAACCGCGGACGGTTTTGATGATTTTTGGGGCGATCTTCTTGCGAATACGACCGATAAACACTTCGATGGTGTTTGAGTCACGGTCGAAGTCTTGCTTGTAAATGTGTTCTACCAACTCGGTACGAGAAATGACTTTTTCTGGGTTGTGCATGAAGTACGCGACCACTTTATATTCTAACGCGGTTAAGCTTACTGCTTGCCCTTGCCACAGCACTTTTGATGAGCGCGTATCTAAACTTAAATCACCAATCTGCATGACAGGTGAGGCGTTACCTGAAGCACGGCGTAATTGAGCGCGAAGGCGAGCCGTTAGCTCAACCATTTCAAATGGCTTGGTTAGATAATCGTCGGCTCCGGCATTCAAACCCTCAACACGTTGAGATAGTGTGTCACGGGCACTCAAAATAACAACTGGCGTATTAATGTTTTCGTCTCGAATACCTTTAAGGACCGTTAGACCATCGAGCTTTGGCAAACCCAAGTCGAGCACAATCGCATCCCATTCTTCAGAGGTCGCACGGTAAAGCGCGTCGATACCATCTTGGGAAAGTTCTGGTACCCAGCCATTGTTTTCCAACGTTTCTAAAATCTGTTCGCCTAGGCGAGGTTCATCTTCGACAACAAGTATTTTCATATTCTTTCTTCTAATTATGTTTGGATATCGGTTACTGCGGCTTAAGAGCTTTATTGAAGTTACGCCCTTTGATCTCGAGCATCTCTAGTGTGGCAGCGTCGTATTCCACTTTTATCACACTGTCATTGAACAAGATTTTCAGCTCGTAAACCCATTCGTCATCGTCTTCTTCAAGTTCAACTTTAATAATACGCCCATACAAATCATTCTCCACTGCTGCGTACATATCGGAGAATGGGCGAATGTAACCTTTTTGAACGGCACGATAGACTTCATCTTGATCTTCATCGAATTCAATTCGAGTTCCCGGTTTCTCAACGTCACGAACGATGGCATGACCGTCTTTTTCATCATGATGATCATGGTGAGATGCAAAACTTGGTGCTGACAATAAAAGTGGCACTAAGCCTAGCAGCACGGGAAGTTTGCGCGGAGTGAAGGAGGTAGACATAGCAAAGCCTTTTTCAATGAGTTACGACGATTATATCGTGCTGTACATGAACAGAAAGTGAATTCGTGAGCATTCGCTTATCTTAGTTCGTCGTCAAAGATCTTATCGCGCAGTTTCCAAAAACGCCCTGACTTTCTAGCAATCACGAATTGTGGCAGACGGAAACGATGCTGGTTTGCCACGACTCTGGTTGGCGACGCCTCTTCAAATGGACGATGTTTGTCAGCAAGGTGAGGGCGGACAAACTGGTCTTTGAAGATTTGCTTCTGTTTTTTGGTATTCAGTGACCAGAATTCGTGAACCAATGCATTTCCTTCTCCTTGATAGGTTTCACCGGAATACGTCACTTTCAACTGTGATTTGCCATCACTGGACTTAAATACTGACAAGTCCATCTCGGTACATTCAAAGATCAACGCATCTTTTAGGTTCAATGCTTCCTTGAGCTTTTTGTCTGGATCAACCAGCGTGGCATCACACTCATGACAAATACGCGCTGCAATGTCGTTATCAGCGCCACATTCGCCGCAATATTTAGCTCTAAATCGATAACCGCAATGCTCACGTTCTCCGGTCTCATCGTCCTCAAAATATCCTTGGCAACGACGACCAAAGTGCTCCAGCAAAAAGCCATTGCTATCCAGTTTTCCCCAGAAGTTATTATTAAAGCCGCAAGCGGGGCAAGGGATGGTGATGATTTCGCTAGTGGAATCTGGCTTCGGATCGCCCACTTCAGGCTGATATAAATCATAGCTGTTGCCAGCGTAATCCAGTACGAGACATTCTGATTTGCCTTCCGACAGACGCAAACCACGACCAACAATTTGCTGATACAAGCTGACCGACTCGGTTGGGCGCAGAATCGCGATTAAATCCACATGTGGTGCATCGAAGCCCGTGGTTAAAACGGACACATTAACCAAGTACTTTATCTCACGATTCTTGAACGACTGAATAATGGCATCGCGCTCTGGTGTTGGCGTGTCCCCAATCACAATCGCGGTTTCGCCTTCAGGCAATAAACCATGGATTTCTTGTGCATGGCGAACTGTAGCTGCAAATACCATTACGCCTTTGCGTTCTTTGGCGTATTGAATGATTTGTTCAACGATCTGTGGTGTCGCTCGCTTAGCTTTGTCGATCACCATGTCCATCTCAGCTTCTTTGTATCGACCTGTGTTTGCTGGTTTGAGTTGTGAGAAGTCATAAGATAGGACTGGCGCGTCCATCATGCGAGCTGGTGTTAAGAAGTTTTCATCCAGTAAGTAACGGATAGGGAGTTCGAAGATACAGTCACGGAAAAAGCGTGACTCTTCCGTGCGAACTTGTCCACGGGTGTGATACTGATAGATCCAGCCCATGCCTAAGCGGTATGGGGTTGCGGTTAACCCCAAAACTTTAATGCCTGGGTTGAGTTCTCTTAGGTGCGTGATTACTTTTTGGTAGCTACTGGTTTTTTCGTCTGGCACGCGATGGCATTCATCAATCACTAACAAGGAAAATTGATTCTTGAAAGAGTCCAGATTGCGCACTACTGATTGTACAGAAGCAAACACCACTTGCTGATCGGTTTCTTTACGTCCAAGACCCGCTGAGAATATTGAGCCTTTCAGTCCATAGCCTTCGTACTTAGCGTGGTTCTGTTCCACCAGCTCTTTTACATGAGCAAGTACTAGGACGCGCCCTTTGGCAAGTCTTGCTAGCTCTGCAATGACCAAGCTTTTACCTGCACCTGTAGGCAGCACAATGACTGCTGGTGTGGTGTGTTTACGAAAATAGTGAATCACCGCTTTAACAGAGTCGGCTTGGTATGGTCGAAGGGTGTACATGAAAATCTGTGAAATTGCTCAACTATTCGAATTAGGATCGCTATAATACCCGACCTTAAACATTAGAGGTATTCATGCGTTTAGATAAATATTTGTGTGATGGGCTGGGTGCGACTCGCAAGCAGGCAACGAAGATCATCAAAAGTGGCGAAGTGACCGTTGATGGCGAAGTACAAAAGAGTGGTGCTTTCAAAGTGCCAGAAGGTGGTGTGGTTGAGTGGGAAGGGCGCGAAGTTGGTGCACCTGGTCCTCGTTACATTATGTTGTACAAGCCTGCGGACTTTGTGTGTTCACATGAAGATGGGCATAACCCAACCGCATTCGTGTTGCTTGATGAGCCAAAGGTAGAAAACCTACACTTTGCTGGTCGCTTGGATGTGGACACTACTGGTCTTGTGTTGATCACTGACGATGGTCAATGGTCCCACCGTATTACGTCGCCAAAACACAAATGTGAAAAGACGTACCGCGTATGGCTTGTGGATGCGATTCAACCTGATTACGTTGAAAAGTTTGCCGAAGGTATTGAGTTACGTAATGAACGCGAACCAACATTGCCTGCCCACCTTGAAATTGTAAACGAAGCTGAAAACGAAGTGCTGTTAACGATTGTGGAAGGTAAATACCACCAAGTGAAGCGTATGTTTGCTGCGCTCGGCAACAAGGTTGAACACCTTCACCGTGAGCGTATTGGCTCAATTGTGCTTGATGAATCGCTTGAGCCGGGTGATTACCGATTCTTAACAGAAGAAGAAGTCGAATCAGTAGTGAAATGATTCACTCTGGTTGGAAGTAATTGCTGTTCTGGGAAATTGTTTAATTCCTGATAGGAACTAGTGTTTTGGTAGGAAATCGCTCAGAATGGGGATTCCTACCAAATAAGTCTTAGTGTCTGAACAAGACGCGCATTCGCCGCTCATAAACGCAGGCAGAACTGTATTTAATCTGAGAAAAGTCTTTTCTCTTGTTGGTCCTTACTGACGATAAGTACAGACGGTGTTAACGTCGTCGCCTCTTCGTTTTAGCTCGGTTACTTTTTCGTTCTGCATACTCATCATGCAGGTTTTAGCGTCGAGTTAGGCAAGACCGCCTTGGTATACTTTCGTCTTTTATGATCTTCTCAATAGTAAGGATACTATGCACTGTCTCCGTGATTGTTACGGATTCGGGGTAAGGGAAGCGTCAATCATCTATCTCAATCAATGTGGAATGTTGATGGGAGGACACAACAAGAGGTAAGGCAATGACAGAAAAAGCCCAAAGTGCTCCCCAGTCACAAATCAGTTTTTTATTGTTCCTTGTACTCGGTGCAATTGGTGCGTTGACGCCACTTGCTATCGATATGTATTTGCCGGCTATGCCAACCATCGCTAAAGATCTTGGTGTAACCGCAGGTGCTGTACAGATTACGTTAACGGCTTATACAGCAGGCTTCGCAATAGGTCAGCTGATTCATGGTCCGTTAGCCGACAGCTATGGTCGCCGACCTGTACTCATTTTAGGTGTGCTCTTTTTTGGTTTGGCAGCGGTAGTCAGTGCAACGACTAACGGTATTGATGCGCTTACTTATGTGCGTACGGCACAAGGTTTTGCTGGTGCGGCAGCGGCTGTGATTATCCAAGCGGTTGTACGAGACATGTTTGACCGTGAAGATTTTGCGCGTGCAATGTCATTCGTGACGTTGGTGATCACGATTGCACCTTTGGTTGCACCGATGATTGGTGGTCACCTCGCGATCTGGTTCGGTTGGCGTTCAATCTTTTGGGTGCTCGCTATCTTCGCGGTTGTGGTGATCTTGCTTGTTCTATGGATGATTCCAGAGACATTGAAACCAGAAAACCGTCAGCCATTAAGATTCAGAACCACGATTCGTAACTATGCACGTCTGTGTTCTAACCCTGAAGCGTTAGGGTTAATGCTCTCAGGTGCGTTCTCGTTCTCAGGCATGTTTGCATTCCTGACTGCGGGTTCATTTATATATATCGATTTATACGGTGTTCGGCCAGACCAATTTGGTTACCTATTTGGCTTGAACATTGTGGCAATGATCATCATGACCAGTCTCAATGGTCGCATGGTGAAAAAGGTCGGTTCCCATTTTATGCTGCGCTTCGGTCTAACCATCCAGTTGATTGCTGGTATTGGACTGTTTGCTGGTTGGATGCTTGATCTTGGTTTGTGGGGCATCGTGCCATTTGTAGTGCTGTTTATCGGAACCTTGTCTACGATTGGTAGTAACTCGATGGCGCTGCTGTTAAGTGGCTACCCAACGATGGCAGGCACTGCATCTTCACTTGCTGGTACTCTGCGCTTTGGCACAGGTTCATTGATTGGAGCGCTTGTTGCAGCAATGCCCGGTGGCGTTGCGTGGCCGATGATCGTTGTTATGTTTGCTTGTTCAGTGCTGTCTGCACTGTTTTATTGGACTTTAGGAAGAAAGGCGTAATGTCTAATTACACCAAAGAAATTCAAAATTTAGTTAACGCTGCTTTGGCAGATTTAGACCAAGAGCATCGCTCTGGTAAATTGGCAAATGCACCAGTAGCGAACAATCATTACTTGGTTCGTTGGGTAACCAAGGCGCTGAAGTCACAGCGTTTTGGTCGCACTGTAGGTGATGATCTAACGCGTTGGCAAAAAGCAGGTCGCTCAAAAGGCAACGATGCTGGTTTGCTATTTATCTTTAAACGCATCTCAGGCTTTTACGCGCAGTTTTTCCCTGAAGGTGAAGAGTCTAAAGTGATCAAAGATTCTGACATTGAAGCGTTTCTTGATGCGATGGAGCAAGCGGGCTGGGAAGTGTCAACTTCTGAGCAGTTAGTTGGCTGCGGCAAAGTACAAATCTACACTGAAGGTCAAAACTCACTAGCCTTATGTGCTGACCAGTGTGAAAGCTGTTTTGATGGTGAGCTGTTGGTAAAACCGATGAGTTGGTTTGTTCGCGGTAACCACGCAGAGTTCGTTGAGAAAGCATCGCAAGCAGGTTACATGGTGCACAAGGTCACTGACTACAAATCGATGGTGAAATACCACGGTGAGTACCTTATCTTCCCTGCGAACGAAGGCAATCAATTGGCAGAGATTCCACTGTCATTTAAAGCAGACTAATTCATCTATCGCATCATAAAAAATCGGAGCCTGTGCTCCGATTTTTTATATCCGTGACTTATCGATCTTATTTATGGCATGTACATGTCATTCAGTTTAGTCACTTGCTTATGCTTTCTACGCTTGATGAAGTAGTTAGAAACCACACCAAACATCAAGACGAGACCACAGAAGCCGTACACTTGCATGATGGTTGGATCTCTTGACACAAAGCCCGCGTCCGAGAACATCACGTAAGCCCCCAATACCATGTAGATGATGACCGCTGATGCTTCAAAGCGGAATGACCACGGCGTCACATCGATATTCTTATTCACTGGCATTACGTAATCCGTATCACGTGGCATGAAGTGACCAATCGCAAACATCAACGCAGTACACACGACGAATAGAATCGCTAATTGGTGTAGGAAGTGGATTGGTGTATCAAAGACCAATTGCATCGCTGCGTAGGAGCTTACAAATATGGTTAGCGCGACTTTTGCAGCAATAGCCGGTACACGTTTGGAAATGTAGCCTACAAATACGATGGTGAAGATAGGCACACTAAAGAAGCCCGCAACCATTTGTAGGTATTGGAACAAGCCTTCTGGTGCGTACATGATGAAAGGGGCAATACAGACCGAAATGATCGCAATGATAACACCGAAGATACGACCTTTACCGACCAACTCCTCATCCGATTTGTCTTTGCCAAATAATGGTTTGTAAACATTCAAAGCAAACAAGGTTGTTGAGCTGTTCAATACGCCGTTAAAGGTACTTAAGATAGCGCCAAACATGACCGCAACAAAGAAACCAACAAGCGGCTTAGGCAATACCTCGTTCACCAAGCGTGTGTACATCGTGTCTGGGTTGCCTGCATCTGCGCCAAACATATGGAAAGCAATGATGCCCGGAATGATTAGGAAAAGTGGAGAGATAACTTTAATCGCACCCGCGAGAATCACACCTTTCTGACCTTCTTTCAGGTTCTTCGCGCCAAGTGCACGTTGGATAATAGATTGGTCAGTACCCCAGTAGTACAAGTTCACCAACAATAGACCTGTGAACAGGGTAGAGAACGGCAGTGGATCGGTTTCTTTACCTACGGATTGCAGCTTTTCTGGGGCGGCAGTCAGCAATACGTCTAAACCTTCCATAAAGTTACCGCCGCCTAATGCCATCAGACCAAATACAGGGATCATCAAACCGCCGGTGATCAAGCCTACGCCATTGATCGTGTCTGCAATTACCACGGCTTTTAGACCGCCGTAAATCGCGTAAAAGAAACCCAGCAAACCAATAGTGGCAGAAATAAGGGCGATAGAGCTGAACTCAGAAATACCCAATAAACCTTGCACATCAAAGATTTCGCCCAGTACCACTGCGCCAGCGTAAAGAGTGGTAGGTAGAATGTTGATGACGTATTGGCACAAGAACAACAGGGTAACGAACTTCTTCACCGACATGTCGTAACGGCTTTCTAAGAAGTCAGGAATGGTGGTGATACCTTGCTTGAGGTAGCGAGGGACAAGCAGCAGCGCAATGATAACCAGTGTGACGCCAGAGGCCACTTCCCAACCCATCACACTCATGTTGTGGGTGTAGGATTGTGCACTCATGCCAACAAAGCTAGTAGCACTCAGGTTGGTAAGAATCAAGGAGCTGGCAATCAGCCCACCTGTTAAGCTTCGTCCACCAAGGAAGAAACCGTCTTGAGAGGTGTGTTTATCGTTTTTAACTTTGCTGTAAGTGAACACCACAACAAAGCCTGTAAACAGCAAGAACGAAAGTAATACTGTAATAGACATTTTGTTTCCTTAACAAGTTAAGCAATTAAGTTTTGCTTGTTAGTTGTAGGGTGTCCCTCTAGCGCGTATAGGAGTGTTTTATCAGGAACAACGCGAAGTTGAAACCCGGTCGCTAGAGGGCACAGATAGAGGTTTAAATTTTCTTAAGGTGTACAATCAGTGCCGATTCAGGGTCGAGAATCGGAAGCGTCACCCCAATTTCCTTTAAGTTATCGCCACTTAACGTCAGGGTTTTGTCTAGCCATTGCGGACGTTGCTTCATCAACTGGAAGCTGGTTTTTGGCATTTCAACAATCTTGACTTCGTAACGGGCGTTTTCATCCGCACAGCTAACGCGAAGTGGAGATGGCAGCGCATGATTTGGCATTGCCAACTGACACACCGTAATCAGCATTTCTTGCCCGTTCTCAACGCCATAGATGTTCTGGTTTTGATCGGCAGGATCGATGCGGAAAGTACGTCCAGAATGAAGCAAATCGCGATACTGTTTGTGCAGTTGAATGTAATGAGCAAACGCTTGTTTTTCTTCCGCGCTTTCTTTTACTGGATCGAGCTCCACACCCATGTGGCCGCTTAACGCTGTCACACCACGCATGTTGATCGCATGACGACGATTGGTTGAGTGACACTCTGCAGGACCAATGTGAGCGCCCATGACTTCAGGTGGGAAGAAGTAGCTCATACCACGCTGAATCGCTTGACGTTCCAGCGCATCGTTACAATCAGAAGCCCAGAAACGGAGAGTGCGTTTAAGGATTTCAAAATCAATACGACCACCACCCGAAGAGCAAGACTCAATTTCAACCGCAGGGTGTGTTGCTTGAAGCTCGTCCAGCAAGCGGTAAAGCGCTTTCGTTTGACCATGTACAGCAGGTTTACCTTGATGCCCCGGTTGAACCAATTCACGGTTCATGTCCCATTTCAGGTAGCCGATGTTGTAACGAGTCAGTAAGTCATTCAAACGTTCAAACAGGTAGTTGAAGCAATCTTGGTTTTGCAAATCCAACACGTATTGCCAGCGACCGGAGGGCTGGTGGTAGCCTTGCAGACTTAATACCCAATCTGGGTGTTGGCGATATAGATTTGAGTCTTGGCTGACCATCTCTGGCTCAACCCAAAGACCAAACTCCATGCCTTTGTTGTTTACGTGCTCGATGACAGGCTCAAGACCATTTGGGTACTTTGTTTCATCCAAGTACCAATCACCAAGCGCTGCGCGTTCGCCATCACGACCTATGAACCAACCATCATCAATGATGAAGCGCTCGACACCCATCTCGGCGGCTTCGGTTGCCATCTGCATGATGTATTCGGGTTTATGATCGAAGTAGATGCCTTCCCAGGTGTTTAAGTGAACAGGACGAGGCTTGTTGTTTGGAAATTGAATAATATTGGCACGAACGAACTCGTGGAATCGCTCTGATATTCCATTCAAACCCGAGTTACTGTATGTCGCGTAAAGCCATGGTGATTGGTAGGTTTCACCGCTTTGTAGGCGCTTTTCACCAGACAACAGCAGTTCACCTGCTTGAACAAAACGGCGACCGTCACTACGAACATCGGCACGCAGTTGATGGTTACCACTCCAACCAAGATGGAAGCCCCAAACTTGTCCCAATTGTTCACTAAAGCCATTAGTGCCTGCGAACAAACCTGGGAAGTTTTCGTGAGAGGTGCGACCGCGACGGTTTTCTTGCATAAAGCCACCATGCTCAAAGCTCAAACGCTGAGTTTGAAACTCATGGCACCAGCGTCCGTGAAACGTCATCAGCTCGTTTGCATGGTTAGGAAGTGGCAGGGTAGAGGAGAGCTTACCCAAGCAATACTCACCGGCAGTCGTGTTTTTTACGGTGATGCGTTTTTGTACCACATCACTGTTAAAGTCCAGTTGTAGCTCAATCAATAATTCAAGACCGGCAATGTCATCTTGCAGGGTAAATGTCGCGCTGTTGTCATCGTGCTCAATGGATGTGGTTGTGAACACGGGAGCCCAGTCTTCGCCATTGCGATGTCCCTCAATCCCAGGCGCATTAAAGTGACCACTACCCAGCTCAGGGCAGAGTGATAAGGGTACGTCGACATCAAGGCGAGCCTGAGATATAGGGCGCTCGGTTGAGAGCATTAAATCGGGATCGATCTGAGCGATTTTTGCGCCCCAATGAAGGATTTCAGGAACACGATCCACTTTAATGATCATGCTGTGATTCTTGGATTTTAAGTGAACAATTTTTTGCATGTTGTTTCTCTGTTTTCGCAAACATTTAGTCTGCAAATAATCATGCGCTTGTTTGGTTTTATTTCGATTAAATAGCCGTTTAAATGTGACTTTGAACAGGTTTTAGAACGCAGTTTTGTGTGCTAGATCTGCTGTTTTCGGGAACATTTTTTCATGTTTTTTACGACATTGTTCACGAGAACATTCGAATAAATTTGGTAGAGTGAACAGCAAATCAGAATAGGAGAACGCAGTGGCAGTTACGTTTAAAGATGTTGCACGGTTAGCAGGTGTCTCGACGCAAACCGTATCGCGCGTAACCAACGGCGCGGATAACGTCGCAGAAGAAACACGAAAGCGAGTTAACGACGCAATCAAAAAGCTTGGATACGTGCCGAACAAAGGGGCACAAATGTTGAGCCGAGCGAAGTCGCGGATCATCGGTATTGTCTCTTTGGATATCTCACTGCACGGTGTGGCTCTTATTGCTAATGGCGTGCGCAACCAAGCGCATGAGATGGATTACGCGACGGCGCTGGCAGTGTTAGGTGACAACTCCATTGAGGAATTCCGTGTTGCAATCCGAGAGCTCATTGCCCAACAAGTTGATGCCATTATCATCAACGCCCCAGTAACCAGAGAGATGGCAGAGACCCTAGTGGAGCAGTTCACTCAGCTCACGCTGGTTTTTATCGATGTACCCGAGGGGACGCCCGTTAATTCTCTCAGTTGTGATCATAAATCTGGGGCAAATTTGGCGATCTCCCATTTGATTGAGCACAAACGCGAATCTTTTGTGTGCATTTCTGGACCCAAGGCATCCACGGCTTCTCAGATTCGTTACCAAGAGTGGCAGTCACAGATTCAGCAGCGTGGACTGATGCAAACGGCATTCTATGAGGGGGACTGGCAAGCAGCCAGTGGCTACAACGCAGTTAAAGACGCCGTGTTAAAAGGTGTATCTTTTGATGCCGTATTAGTCGCAAATGATCAGATGGCGCTTGGTGTGTTATGCGCGCTTTCGGAGGCGGGTATTAATGTCCCTAAAACCGTGTCTGTGGTTGGGTTTGATGGCATTCAAGATAGCCAATTTTTCTCACCCCCTCTGACAACGATTAAGCAAGATTTCAACGAACTTGGACGAAGGGCGGTCAAGTTAGTGCTGAGCCAGATGGAAAAAGGACAAGGCGTTGTGTCAGAAGTATTGCCTGTCAGCTTGGTTGAACGACAAAGCACATCAGCAAAGGCGGATACACTTTATGACAAGCAAGAAATACTTGCTCATCTAGAAAATATCCGCCGATTATTGCCTTAACCGTCAGGTTGGGCTTTGCTTTGGCTTTCTAGCACTTCTGCTTCTTTGGCGATGGCTTTCACCATTCCTTTAAAGATAAATAGGTGTGCGGGCATCATCGCAAACCAGTAAAGTAAGCCCGGAAAGCCTTGTGGGTGCCACCATGCGGTAATGTCGAACTCACGCTCTTCGCCATCGTCTTTAATCGTGATTTCCAAACGACCAAGTCCCGGTCCTTTCATTCCAAAGAACAGTGAGAGGAACTGGTTCTCTTCACAGCGAATGACTTTCCATGAATCAATGAAGTCACCCACCTTAAGCTCTGGTCCTGGTGGTGAAACTCGAATAGGTTTCCCACCACCAAAGAAGATATCGAGCCACTCGCGGGTTCGCCAAAGGAGATTGGCAAAGTAATAGCCTTTTTCCGGGCTTCCGATCTTTTGCGCGACTTTCCAAAGTGATTCCGCAGAGGCTTTTGTCTTGATGTTAGCTCCCGCTTGTTTTGGATAGTACCCGTAGCCTGGTTGCCAACGTTTGAGTGCTGCAGGCTCAAATCCCCAAACATTACTGCGCACAAAAGTCCCTTCAGTTGCTATGGTGTCTGTAACGGACTGCTCATAGCTGATCAGCTCTTGAGGGAATCGCTCATGAATGGCTTTGGTATCAGCAATGTAATCGTGTTCCAAACCTGCAAGTAGCGCTTTACCAATACTTGCGGGTACAGATGTCACAATAGCTAACCAATACGATGCCATTTTAGGTGTCAGCAGGGGTGTTGACCAAAGTCGGTAAGGTTTCTTAGTGACCTTACAGATTACTTCAAATTGATCGCGATAACTTAGTGTATCTGGACCACCAACTTCATAAATTTCACTTTCTGTTGGTTTGGTTTCTGCCAATTCAAGCAAATAGTGATTGAGGTTGGGTAGGGCGATTGGGTTGGCTTTGGAGTCTACCCATTTAGGTGCAATTAGAATCGGCAGGTTATAGACAAAGTCGCGCATGATCTCGAATGCCGCAGAACCGGGACCGATAATGACGCCAGCTCTAAGTTCAGTAACAGGCACACCGGCTTGGCGAATGATCTTTCCCGTCGCTTTGCGTGCTGCCAAATGTTGAGAGTTGCCAGTTTGAGGCTGAATTGCACTTAAGTAAATAACGTGTTCTACACGACTTTTCTCAAGGGCATTTTTGAAGTTCTCTGCGAGGTTTAATTCGTATTCAACAAAGTCGTGACCTTGCGCCATACCGTGCACAAGGAAGAAAACCAAATCAAAATCATTCACGATTTCGAGCGTCGCTTCTGCTTCGGCGAGGTCTAAATAAGTGAGTGTGAGATTAGGGTGTGGCTGAGTTCGGGATTCTAAATAGTCAATATGACGCGCCGCTGCCGTGACAATGTAACCTTTATCAAGCAGTTGTGGAAGAAGCTGTGAACCAATGTATCCTGAAGCCCCAAGTACCAACACCTTTTTCATTCTGAGTCCTTTTTATTGCTGGTGGATTAGTCACCACTGGGTATAATCATGAGACACTTTTCCCGTTCTATCAATAAGTTGTCGTCGGAGCGAGCATGACTTTTTTCTCACAATTGGTTACTCATGCTGATAAGTCGTTTTTACGTCGACTATTTGCTATCGCATTACCCATTACTTTACAGAGTATGATGTTCTCCAGCCGTGGCTTAGTAGACGTGTTGATGCTTGGTCAGTTGGGTGAGGCAGAAATTGCGGCTGTGGGTGTTGCAGCTAGAGCGACCTTTGTTACCACAATTATGTTGCTTGGTGTAACAACTGGTGGTGCGTTGTTAACGGCGCAATATTGGGGGGCGGGCGATAAAGTGGGGGTGCGCCAGAGTACTTCACTCACTTGGATGATCTCCATGGTATTCGCGGCTTTCACTGTCGTGTTATTTGTGTTGTTCCCCGAGCCCATTATGCGTCTGACAACAGATTCAGAAGAAGTGATTCGTCTTGGTGCCGATTATCTGGTGATCTCATCGGTCAGCATGTTTGCCGTGGCTTGTGTTGCCAGTATGGCGGTGGGTCTACGCGCCATGCATCAACCGGGGTTAAGTACTTTTTTTAGCGGCATCGGCATTCTGTCTAATATCTTTCTTAACTGGGTGCTTATTTTTGGGCAATTTGGCTTTCCTGCGATGGGGATTAAAGGGGCTGCCATTGCGACGGTCATCAGTGGCGCAATTGAAGTAACCTGTTTATTCAGTTATCTGTGGTTTAAAAAGCACATCATTGCTTTTGGCTTGGATGACATTCGTGCCAGCTTAGTGTTGGATAAAATCACCCGATTCTTAAAACTTTCCCTTCCGACAACATTTAACTTCCTAGCATGGGCGGGCGGCTTGTTTGCTTATCACGCGATTATGGGACAAGCAGGCGTGCAAGGCTTAGCGGCATTGTCAGTAATGACGCCAGTAGAGTCGATTGCTCTTGCTATGATGATTGGCTCGTCTAACGCTGCTGCGGTATTGGTGGGTAATCAATTAGGCGCAAAGAACTTTGGTCCGGTTTACTACCAAGCGTGGGCAACCGTGATTCTCAATGTGTTGATAGCTGTTGTTGTCGCGATTTTACTTCTGCTCTCAAACCAACTTATTCTCGATGCCTTTAGTGCTCTAACGCCAGAAACGCGCCACCTAGCTGAACAGTTTATGGTGATTCTTGCGATCGGTGTGGTTCTTCGCTCTGTACCTATGATGGCTATTGTTGGTGTACTTCGTGCGGGTGGGGATGTGAAGTTCTGTTTATACCAAGATCTAATCGCGCAATGGGTGATCAGTATCCCTCTTGCTGCTTTTGGTGCAATTTATCTTGGTTTTGAGCCTCAGTGGGTTTATTTGCTGTTTTTGACCGAAGAAGTGGTGAAGTGGGGAACATGTCTACACCGCATGGCGAGCAAGAAATGGATGAAAAATTTGATCGAAGCTTGAATGGTGTCGCGAGACAAGTTGCATTTGTACTCTGATAGTGTGATCAACTATTCAAAATACTTCCTACCAACAGGATTTTAGTGTAGATTCTGATTCCAATTTTTAAACACCATTTGAGCGGCAAAATCAATGTTAAAACTGTCAGACCTATGTAAAGGCTATGTAGACGGGGGAGAATTTCATCCTGTACTACAAGGGGCAGAATTAACATTACAACAAGGTGAACAAGTTGCATTAATGGGGGAAAGTGGCTCAGGTAAAAGTACCTTACTTAACTTGATAGCTGGTCTTGATACCGCAGATTCTGGCGAGATCCAGTACCCAAGCTTCGCCATGCACAGCGCTCCAGAGCACTTAAGAACTCTATACCGCCGCAACAATATTGGTAATATCTTCCAGCAGTTTAACCTACTTCCTACTTTGAACATCGCTGACAACATCCGTTTTTGTCGCCAATTAAAAGGCTTACCAGAAGATAAAGGCTTGTGGCGTCAAATTCTTTCAGCTCTAGACCTTATGCCGCTTTTAGGTCGTTACCCTGAAGAAGTCTCTGGTGGTCAGCAACAACGTGCAGCGATTGCTCGTGCTTTGTACATGGAACCGAAAATCCTGCTTGCCGATGAGCCAACTGGTAGTTTGGATGAGCGTAATGCTGAAGCGGTAATGCGTTTGCTAACGAGTCTTGCTCGCCAGTTAGAATGTACTTTGCTGCTGGTGACACACAGTGAAAAAGTGGCAGAACACATGGAAGGTCGAATCCGTCTTCAAGGAGGACAGCTACATGTTATGGCCCGTAGTTAAGGCACTACTCGGTCATTACCGTCGCTATCCACTTCAAATCATTCTTGTTTGGCTTGGTTTAACCCTCGGGGTGTCCCTCCTTGTCGGTGTGACTTCTATTAACCAACACGCTAAACAGAGCTACGAAACCGGTGAGAAACTTTTTTCAAACCCTTTGCCTTACCGTATTCGTACTAAGCATTCTGCTAACAAAATTCCTCAGGGCTTTTATATTCAATTACGTCGCGCTGGTTTCAACCAATGTGCGCCTTTTGATATTCTTCATCTCGATACGAAAGCCGACTTAAGCCTGATGCTAGTAGGCGTTGATCCTGTAGCGCTGTTGCCGCTTCACCAAGGTAAATCACTTAAAGACCTTCCTATGTTGTCTTTAATGAAGCCTCCGTATCCTATCCTTGCTAGCCAAGATCTGGCTGCACACATGCAATGGAATGATGGCGACTTTATTGAGCTCAATGATGGCAGTCGACTTGGACCGCTAAAAGTCGATACGGACAACTTACTCTCTGGCACTCGCCTCGTTACCGATATTTCTCTTCTTCGTATGCTTAAGCGCAGCTCCGGTTTGTCCGCTATTGCTTGTGGTGAAATGTCCGAAGAGAAAATGTTGGCACTAAAAAATATGCTGCCAAACGGTATGACACTGGTGCGTAACAGCCGCTCCGAATTAGAGTCACTGACAAAAGCATTCCACATGAACTTAACGGCGATGGGTATGTTGTCGTTCTTAGTTGGCTTATTCATCTTCTATCAAGCAATGTCGTTGTCTTTTATTCAACGTCAGCGCTTGGTTGGTATCCTCCGTCAAACGGGGGTGAATGGCATGCAATTGGCGCAAGCGCTTATGCTTGAACTGACCATCCTTGTTCTTGTTGCTTGGGCGTGTGGTAACTTCTTTGGTCTTATTTTGGCAAATGAGCTTATCCCTGCTGTCTCTTCAAGCTTGAGCGATCTTTATGACGCAAACGTCGGTTTGACGATTGGCTGGTCATGGGAGTCGAGCCTGTACAGTTTGGCAATGTCAGCGATGGGCGCTTTGATTTCGTGTCTGTGGCCGCTGATTCGCTTGTTAAAGTCACAACCGATTCGACTTTCTTCTCGGTTGTCTCTGATGCGTTTTGCTGGGCGAGAGTTCTCTTGGCAGGCTTTCGCGGCGTGTGCGTTCTGTGTAGCGGCAGTTGCCGTCTATCAAGCGCCAAAAACTCAAGAGTCGGGATTTGCGATTATCGCACTCATGCTGATCAGTGTGGCGTTGTTTATGCCGTTTTTGATGTGGCATATGTTCCAAAGCTTCTCTTATTCACTTCGTTGGGTTCGTGTACGTTGGTTCTTTGCCGATGCTGCAGCAAGTATGAGTTATCGTGGTGTAGCAACCATGGCATTTATGCTCGCATTGGCAGCGAACATTGGCGTGGAGACCATGGTGGGCAGCTTCCGTGATACAACGGATAAGTGGCTGAGCCAACGCCTTGCGGCTGATATCTATATTTACCCAACTAATAACTCAGCAGCACGCATGAGTGCTTGGTTAAAAGAGCAACCCGAAGTGGATGCTGTTTGGTGGCGTTGGGAAAAAGATGTCCCTACTGAGCGCGGTGCATTACAAGTGGTGAGCACGGGTTCTTCAGAAGGAGAGTTGGACTCTCTTACGGTGAAACTAGGCGTTCCAAATTACTGGTATCACTTGCACCATTCTAAGAGTTTAATGGTAAGTGAATCCATGGCTTTGAAGCTCGACATTCGCCCTGGCGACTATATCGACCTTCAACCTCCTTTAGGGGGAGGTTGGCAAGTGGTTGGCGTGTACTACGATTATGGCAACCCATATAACCAAATCATGATGTCTCATCGTAATTGGCTGTACGCGTTTGCGGGCTCTGGTAATGTTGGACTTGGTGTTTTGCTGGAAGATAATGTCAATGGCGAAGGCTTGAAGCGTAGATTAGAGAACGTATTCCGTTTGTCCCAAGACCGAGTCTTTGATAACAACAATATCTACAACCAAGCTATGCGTGTGTTTGACCATACCTTTGCTATTGCAGGCACCTTGGGCAACATCACTCTGATCATTGCGGTATTTGGTTTGTTCTTTGCAACACTTGCGGGAGAACTTTCTCGGCAAAGACACTTCTCACTACTGCGGTGTATGGGTGTATCAGGCAAAGAACTAGTCATGTTGGGTGGTTTACAGTTATTTGTCTTCGGTACCATCTCAGCCATCATTGCGGTCCCACTTGGTTTAGCATTGGCACACTTGATCGTTGATATCATCATTAAACAATCATTTGGTTGGTCGCTAGAGTTACAGACGATTCCTTGGGAATACGCTCAAACGATCGCTTGGGCAATGTTGGCGATCATGATAGCAGGAGCTTTACCTGTTATCAGGATGATTAAGAGCACGCCAATGAAGTCATTGAGGGATGCGCTGTAGTGAAAAACATGAAACTCAAAAAGCTGCTATCTCTTTCTGCATTAGTGTTTGTCGTATTTGTCACCCTCGCGGGCATGACTCTTTATTTTACGTATTGGGCGGAAGCGACAGCAACTGAACAAAGTGAAATCAGCGATGTATTAAAGCGCGAAAGTAAGACTATCTTCGAGCCAGTTCTACCAAATGAGCACGTTTCGCTGCCGCATGATTTCCGTTTTCATCCAGATTACCAACATGAATGGTGGAACTACTTTGCGAAGGTGCAAGACAAGCACGGCAAGGTTTACAACATTCAATGGAGTTATTTCCGCGTTGCTACCGACGAGCGTGATACTCGAGGTTGGCAAAACCCACAATTGTTTATCTCTCATATTGTCGTCAGTTCCGGCTCGCATGTTTGGAAAGAGCAGCGTGTCGCTCGTGGAGGGATTGGGCAGGCGGGCATGACGAATCGTCCTTTCCGTTTATGGATTGACAACTGGACTTGGCGTGCGCTTGGCTCCACACCATTCCCAGGAAATCTTGATGTCTCGACCGATACGTTTGCAATTGACTTAAATACTACAACGAGCGGTCCTTTTGTTGTTAATGGTGACAAAGGGTTCCAAGTTAAACATGCGCTGCAATCTATCGCGTCTTTTAGCTTCAGTGCGCCGTTTCTCAATGTCAAAGGTACCCTTACCCTTAATGGACGTGAAATCCCGGTATCAGGCTCTGGATGGACACAGAAGGAGTGGGGAAGTGGTCTGATTGGCGAAGGGCAGCAAGGTTGGGATTGGTTTGTGTTTAACCTTGATGATGGACGAGCGCTTACAGTGAGTCGTTATCGTCATAATGGTCAGGTTCCTCATTTATTCGGCACACTATCAACGCGTTCTGGCAAGGTGATAAACCTAACAGAAAAAGAGCTGACGATGACGCCACTGCACGTCACTAACTTGTCTAATGGAAGAAGGCTACCGCTTCAGTGGATCATCAATGTCCCCGGGCAAAACATCAATTTAACGACACGGATCATAAAATCGGACATGTGGCTTCCTTTTGTGATTCCATATTGGGAAGGACCGATACTCGCATCGGGTTCCAATGAAGCCTGGGGTTTTATGCAACTCACCGGTTACTAGAAACAACGAAAAAGCCACCCAACAAGGGTGGCTTTTTTGTTACTGAAACACGCAGTTTTCGGTGTAAAACCGCACGTTAATCACGAAAATTAGTCAGATATTATACTAACTTAATAGTAGTCTATGTGAATAGATTGAGCTTATAAGGAGATAGGCAGGTCTTGTAAATAATTATGTTCTTGTTGAAAAATACGATGTTTCGTAAATGAAACCTCGGAAAAATCGAAGTTTAAACTCTAAACAAGCGATTATTCTAAAATTTTCAGCAGCTATACACTCTCATCATTCTTTGTTAATCGTTTATTAAGATAATAAATATAAGGGCGAAACCATGAACGATGTCATTCGTGACTTTTTCAAAATGGAATCCGCAGGCGGTATCCTTCTTGTGATTGCAGCAGCAATCGCTATGACCATTGCAAACTCACCGCTTGGCGAAAGTTATCAAGCAATGCTGCATACTTATGTATTTGGTATGTCAGTGTCTCACTGGATCAACGATGGCCTGATGGCTGTGTTCTTCCTATTAATCGGTCTTGAAGTAAAGCGTGAGCTGCTTGAAGGCGCACTTAAATCAAAAGAAACCGCAATCTTCCCTGCAATTGCAGCGGTAGGCGGTATGTTAGCTCCGGCACTTATCTACGTTGCTTTCAACGCAGGTGATGCAGAAGCGATTTCTGGCTGGGCAATTCCTGCGGCAACAGACATCGCGTTCGCTCTAGGTATCATGGCGCTTCTTGGTAAGCGTGTTCCAATCAGCTTGAAGGTTTTCTTACTTGCGTTGGCGATCATTGATGACCTTGGTGTGGTTGTGATTATTGCGCTGTTCTACACTGGCGACCTATCAACGATGGCATTGATTGTCGGCTTCATCATGACGGGTGTCTTGTTCATGCTGAACGCAAAAGAGGTCACCAAGCTAACACCTTATATGATTGTCGGTGCGATACTATGGTTTGCCGTACTTAAATCTGGTGTTCACGCAACACTTGCAGGTGTGGTTATCGGCTTCGCTATCCCACTTAAAGGCAAGAAGGGCGAGCACTCTCCACTGAAACACATGGAGCACGCACTTCACCCATACGTAGCATTCGGTATTCTTCCTCTGTTTGCTTTTGCAAATGCAGGTATCTCACTAGAAGGCGTATCGATGTCAGGTCTGACTTCAATGTTGCCTCTGGGTATTGCGCTGGGTCTGTTGGTTGGTAAACCACTTGGTATCTTCACATTTAGCTGGGCTGCAGTGAAAATGGGCGTGGCTAAGCTGCCAGAAGGTGTGAACTTTGTACATATTTTCGCTGTGTCCGTGTTGTGTGGTATCGGCTTCACCATGTCGATCTTCATCTCGTCACTTGCGTTTGGCAATGTAAGTCCAGAATTTGATACTTACGCTCGACTAGGTATCCTGATGGGCTCAACGACAGCTGCTGTAATTGGTTACGCACTACTGCACTTCTCCTTGCCAAAGAAAGCGGCTGAAGAAGTCGCAAGCGAGAAAAAAGCGTAAGCTAAGATAGAATAATTTAACGAAAGCCTCCCGACAGGGGGGCTTTTTTGTATCCGAGGATCGGTGAAGTTTGTTCAACGTAATACAAGGTTAAGCGAAGGCGGCAAACTCAAATGACAGACGAAAAAAAGCCCAGACGAAAAATTGTCTGGGCGGATACAAACATAGGAGTTAATAAGAAAAAGCAGCAATGTAGCAACTAGATAGAAACAAGTTTGACGGCCTGTGAAACTTTAAATGCCCTAGTTGTTACAATAATTCAGACCGAGACAATTCCAAACAGTTCCATTTTTTTTAGAATTTTTTTTCACAAAACAATATTCGCTTTAAATTCATTCCTTTAAGTTCGCACTTCTTCTGTCTGGTCAGACCAATGCTTGAAAATGTGATGTTAATCATTTGTTGATCTCAGGTTTCGGGAGTATATTTCAAACAGTTGTTTAATACGAGTGATTGAAATGGCCCCGAGAAGTACAACTAAAGAAAAAATACTCGATGTAGCAGAAGGACTATTTGCAGAATACGGCTTCAATGACACATCACTACGAACCATTACTGGTAAGGCGAATGTCAACCTAGCTTCGGTTAACTACCACTTTGGCGATAAGAAAACACTGGTGAGGGCAGTATTAGACCGATACCTAGAAGCGCTAATGCCAAATATTAAGACGTCTTTGATCGAGTTAAACACGCGCGATGATTACAACATGGATGAAGTGTTTGAATCGCTACGTTTGCCTCTAAGAGCACTGAATGATGTGCGTCCGAATGGTACTGCGTTATTTATGTTGCTAATTGGTCGTGGATATACCGATGTCCAAGGTCATTTACGTTGGTTTATTAGTACAAGATATGAGGAAGTGCTGAAGCTGTTTATGTTTTCCATCATGAAAGCAAATTCGGAATTGACGGAAGAACAGTTGTTCTGGCGATTGCACTTCACACTAGGCACTTGTGTTTTCACTATGGCATCAAGCCAAGCGTTAACCGAGATTGCAGAAAGTAAGTTTGAAAAAGAGGTCGATGCAAAGTCTGTCGTTGATCTTCTGATTCCATACTTGTCGGCAGGTATGTCAGCCAAGTAAACGAAATTAAATCAATAATAAAATAAGTTAAAGCCGCGAGCGATGACGTGAACAAAAGGATCTGAACTATGAGCTCTCTACGAAGAAAATGGATTAGTGACCCAGCATTCAAAATGTTTAAGAAAGTACTGCCTCCATTGTCGAGCACGGAAAAAGAAGCGATGGAAGCGGGTAGCGTATGGTGGGATGCTGAGCTGTTTTCAGGCAAACCTAACTTTACGACGTTACATCATTATCCAAAACCTGCGCTTTCTTCTGAAGAACAAGCTTTCATGGACAATGAACTCGAAACATTGCTTGAAATGCTTGATGACCAAAAGATCGTTAAGGAAGACAGAGATCTTTCGCCTGAAGTATGGGAATACTTGCGTAAAGAGCGTTTCTTCTCGTTAATCATTTCAAAAGAGTATGGCGGTCGTGAGTTCTCAGCACTGGCTAACTCGACCATCGTTTCTCGCATCGCAACACGTAGTATCAGTGCTGCGGTATCAGTGATGGTTCCAAACTCTCTGGGACCTGGTGAGTTGCTGTCTCACTATGGTACTCAAGAACAGAAAGATTATTGGTTGCCGCGTTTAGCAGATGGTACGGACATTCCGTGTTTCGCCCTTACAGCTCCAGAAGCGGGCTCTGATGCCGGTGGCATTCCAGATCAAGGCGTAGTGTGTTACGGAACTCACGAAGGTGAAGAAGTTCTTGGTATCCGTGTTAGCTGGAATAAGCGTTATATCACTCTAGCGCCAGTAGCAACAGTTCTTGGGTTGGCATTTAAGCTTCAAGATCCTGATGGTCTACTTGGCGACAAAAAAGACGTGGGCATTACTTGTGCACTTATCCCAGCAGATCATGAAGGTGTGGAGATCGGTGAGCGTCACGACCCACTAGGCTCTGCATTCATGAACGGTCCAACACGCGGTAATGATGTATTCATTCCAATGGAATGGTTGATTGGTGGTTCCGAATACGCAGGTAAAGGCTGGCGTATGTTGGTGGAATGTCTATCGGCTGGTCGTGGTATCTCTCTTCCTGCACTTGGCACCGCGATTGGTCACCTTACAACGCGTACAACCGGTGCTTATGCATATGTTCGTAAGCAGTTTGGTATGTCGATTGGTAAGTTTGAAGGTGTGGCAGAAGCGATGGGTCGCATTGGTGGTTTAACTTACCTGTTGGAAGCGACACGAACGCTGACAACCACTTCTCTGGATATGAAGGAGAAGCCGGGCATCGTGACCGCAATTGCCAAATACCACATGACCGAAATGGCTCGTACTATCCTGAACGACTCTTTCGATATTCATGCAGGACGTGCAATTCAAGATGGCCCAATGAATTACCTAGCTAAGCACTATCTGGGTATTCCCGTTGCGATTACCGTTGAAGGTGCAAACATCCTGACTCGCAACTTGATGATCTTCGGTCAAGGTGCGACACGTTGTCATCCATATGTTTTGAAAGAAATGGAAGCAGCAGCAAACCCAGATGTAAAAGAAGGCGCAAAAGAGTTTGACGAATTGTTGTTCAAACATATTAAACATGCGATGGGTAATACTTTTGGTGCTCTTGGCGCGGCATTGACAGGTTCTCGCTTTGTTAAAGCGCACATGAGCGGTCCTACGCAGCAATACTATAAAGACATCACGCGCTTAAGCCGCGCACTTGCAGTGAGCGCAGACTTTGCAATGTTAACTCTAGGTGGCGATCTGAAGCGTAAAGAAATGATCTCTGCACGCCTTGGTGATGGTTTGAGTTACTTGTACATGGCGTCCGCTGCACTTAAGAAGTACGAAGATGAAGGCCGTCAACAAGGTGATTTGAACTTTGTGCACTATGCCGTTCAGCACTGTTTGTACAACGCATCGAAGTCGCTTAATGAAGCGTATTCAAACTTCCCAGTGAAATACGTCGGTGGCGTTCTGAAAGGTCTGTTGTTCCCATTGGGTAATCACTTCAAAGCTCCAAGCGATGAGCTCTGTGTGAGCCTTGCTGAGGCAATGATGACGCCTGGAGCTCAACGTGACCGAATGACGAGCTTATGCTACATCGGTCAATCAGAGGATGATAGCGTAGGGCTCATGGAACGAGCGTTCCTTGCGATGTACGACGTGAAGCCTCTTGAACGCAAACTGATGAAAGCAGCGAAAGATGGCAAGGTAGCGCGTAAAGGTTTATTGCATGACCGCCTGCAACAAGCATTCGAAGCGGACGTACTTACTGAGCAAGAAATTGATCAAATTATGGCAGCAGACAAACTGCGCTATAAAGCGATTCAAGTCGACCATTTTAGCCACGACTTTTCAGAAGTTCGTACAAATGCCCCAAGCAAAAAATCGCATTTGAACTCGGCAGCGTAATACGACTGCGTATAAAATAAGAAAAGCACCTCAATTGAGGTGCTTTTTCGTGTTTGAGCCTATAGCTTTTTTGTTGAGTGCTCCAACCACTTGCATTTTCGCAGCATTTTTACAGAAATTAGGTGCGAAGTAGGGCTGAACCTTTTATCCTAGCAACGTTTTTTAAAGGAAGTTGAATATGATCATCAAACCTAGAATTCGTGGATTTATCTGTACTACTACGCACCCAGTGGGTTGTGAAGCTAACGTAAAAGAACAAATTGCTTACACTAAAGCGCAAGGTCCAATTAAAAACGCGCCAAAACGCGTTCTTGTTGTGGGTGCATCAAGTGGCTACGGTCTATCTTCTCGTATCGCTGCGGCATTTGGTGGCGGCGCTTCAACTATTGGTGTTTTCTTCGAAAAAGAAGGCACAGAGAAGAAGCCAGGTACAGCAGGTTTTTACAATGCGGCTGCTTTCGAGAAGCTAGCTCGTGAAGAGGGTCTGTACGCGAAAAGCCTAAACGGCGACGCTTTCTCAAATGAAGCAAAACAGAAAACAATCGATCTGATCAAAGAAGACCTTGGTCAGGTGGATATGGTGGTTTACTCACTGGCTTCTCCAGTACGTAAAATGCCAGAAACGGGTGAACTGATCCGTTCAGCACTTAAGCCTATCGGTGAAACTTACACGTCGACTGCTGTTGATACCAACAAAGATGTAATCATCGAAGCAAGCGTAGAGCCTGCTACTGAGCAAGAAATCCAAGACACAGTAACCGTAATGGGCGGTGAAGACTGGGAACTATGGATTAATGCACTATCAGAAGCTGGCGTTCTAGCAGATGGCTGCAAAACTGTGGCGTACAGCTACATCGGTACAGAGCTGACTTGGCCGATCTACTGGGATGGTGCTCTAGGTAAAGCGAAAATGGACCTAGACCGCGCAGCAGCAGCACTTAACGAGAAACTATCAACAACAGGCGGTAGCGCAAACGTAGCGGTACTTAAGTCTGTTGTGACTCAAGCAAGTTCTGCAATTCCTGTCATGCCTCTTTACATCGCGATGGTGTTCAAGAAAATGCGTGAAGAAGGCGTACACGAAGGTTGTATGGAGCAAATCTTCCGTATGTTCAGCCAACGTCTTTACAAAGAAGACGGCAGCGCAGCAGAAGTAGATGAAGTAAACCGTCTGCGTCTGGATGACTGGGAACTACGTGAAGATATCCAGCAACACTGCCGAGATCTATGGCCACAAATTACCTCTGAAAACCTAAAAGAGCTGACTGACTACGTTGAGTACAAAGAAGAGTTCTTGAAGCTATTCGGCTTTGGTGTTGACGGTGTGGATTACGAAGCAGACGTTAACCCAGCAGTAGAAACAGATTTCACTCAAATCTAATCGTTTCTAACGGTATTAAAAAGGCGCTCATTGAGCGCCTTTTTTGTGTCTTGAATCTCTGTGCTGAATAATGAGCGCTGCTTGAACACACCTGAAAAGCGTGCTCAAAGAGATTAACTCAAAATAATCAGAATCGTACCGGCTAAAGTCATTAAGATATTGGCAATCGCGTAGGTACCCGCGTAGCCAAGGGCAGGAATAGTCGACTTTGCGTATTCGTTCACTACGTCCATTGCTGGTGCACACGTACGAGCACCGATGATGGCACCAAAGAGTAGAGCACGGTTCATCTTAAGTACGTAAGCGCCAACTAGGTACGCGAGCACGACAGGCACAACACTAACGATAAATGCCAAACCGATGATTTGTGGACCCACTTGAGTTAAGTGTTCAAACATCTTGCCACCGGCGCTTAAGCCGATGCCAACCATAAAGAACATTAAACCTAAGTCTTTGACCATATTCAATGCCCCTTGCGGTACATAACCGAAAGTAGGGTGGTTCGCTCGTAGGAAGCCCAGCGTGATGCCTGAAAGCAACAGGCCAACTGCGTTACCTAGGCTGAATGACACTTGACCAAACGTCATGGTCACCAAACCAAACATAATACCTAGAATGAAGAAGCTACAGAATGCGAGCAAGTCTGCCATCTGGCTGTGGATCGAGATGAAACCGATTTTCTCAGCGAGACCATGAACACGACTCTTCTCTCCACTTACTTGGAGCACATCACCTTTGGCTAGAACAATGTCCAAGTCCATTGGCATTTCAATTTGAGCACGCACTACGCGGTTCAAGAAACAGCCGAATTCCGATAGATTCAAATCAGATAGGCGCTTACCAGCAATTGCATCACTTTTAACCACGATCTCTTCTTCGACGATTCGAAGGTCCAGCAAGTTACGGTCGAATACTTCTTTACCGTTGCGAAAGCTTGGATCAAGACGTGCATGGCTATCTGGGAAGCCTACCAATGCGATTTCGTCACCTTCTTGTAGGATTGCATCACCGTCTGGGTGAGCAAGGATACCATTACGGCGAATACGCTCTATGTAGCAGCCTGTTTGGCGGTAAATGCCCAACTCACGAAGGTTCTTACCATCTGTCCAGTCAATTAGCTCAGGACCAACGCGGTACGCACGGATGATTGGCAAGTAGACCTTACGTTGGCTAGAGTTACCCAATCCACGTTCTTGCGCAATTTGCTGAGCTGAATCGGATAGATTCTGCTTTTGCAGTTTTGGCAACAGTTTGGCGAACATGATCATACTGATCAAACCCACCAAATAAGCCATCGCATAACCAACCGATAGATTTTCTAATACCAAAGAAAAATCCATGTTTCGTGGGATGGTTGCAAGACCAGAATTCAACGCATCTTGTGCGCCCACCAATACAGGCGTAGCGGTGAGAGCGCCGGCCATCATACCCGCAGATAAACCAAAATCGAGTCCCATATAATGGCTACAGAAATAGGTTAGCCCTACCGCTGAGACTAATACGGTCATGCTCAAAATAAAATAATGTTTACCGTCGCGGAAAAATATGCCGAAAAAGTTTGGACCAGCTTCAATACCTACACAGTAGATAAATAGCATAAAGCCGATGGTTAGGGCTTCTGCGTTAAAGGAGAAACCAAGATGACCCATAACAAGAGAAGTAATGAGGACGCCTATGGAGTTACCTAACTGTAGGTTTCCAAAGCGAATTTTACCAATGGCAAGACCAATTGCTAATACGACGAAGATTAGAAGAATAGGGTTTTGTTCAAGAAGGTGTACGACGTCTATGTTCACTGTGTGGCTCGGTAAAGTGTGTGCCAAATAAAAGATTAAGAATTGCGAATTGTAACTAAATATAGCAAAAAGATAAGTGAATTTTTTTAGGTTTTACTATTACTTGACGTAAGGGAATAACAAATTGAATAAACAATAAAAAAGCCGCTAATAGCGGCTTTTAAAAATTCAGTAATTTGGATTACTCGTCGAATAGACCTAGGTGCTCTTTTGCGTAAGCTTCAAAATCATCACAACCACCAATGTGTGTTTGGTCGATGAAGATTTGAGGAACAGTTTCTACTGGCTTACCAACTGTTTTCTCTAGGTCAGCTTTAGAAATACCTTCAGCGTGGATGTCTACGTAACGGTAGTTGAAGTCATCACGTTTTGCTTTAAGTGTTTCTGCGTGCTCTTTCGCGCGAACACAGAATGGGCAAGCTGGGCGACCAAAGATAACTACGAACATAATCTTATTTCTCCTAAAATCTATTCTTTTTGAAAGCACAACTAGACTTCATGTCGGTACATGCTTTCGTTTCTTGAGACAACTATGCCCGATCCAGATACGGAAATAAAGCAGCATTTACCTCTTGTCTCGATAGGCGAAATCTATCGTATAAAAACTAAACACGCACTAAGCTTAAAGCCATGAAAAGTCACTTTTTAGAATGATTCTTAACCGCAAAAGCACATGACGTAAGTATGTGAAGTGACGCATAAAAACACACTTTTTGAAGGGTTAATGGCGGCAAGGTGCACTTGGTCAACTTTTTTTGGTGGAAAGCATAGCACTCTAGTGTGAGTTGTTGTTTTGGGGAGGAAGTGTATGTTTCAGTTTATGACTGCGACACGGATTATCTTCGGCGAGGGAGCACTCCAATCTTCGCTGTCTGTAATCAATCAATTTGGCTACAGCGTTTTACTGGTGACTGGTAAAGATACGCAACGTGCCACACCTATCATTAATTATCTAAAAGCGCAGAACATGCGTTATCAGCACGTTGCCATCAATGGTGAACCTAATATCACAATGGTAGAAGAAACCGCAGTGCTTGGACGTAAGTTCCAACCTGATATGGTTATCGCGATTGGAGGGGGTAGTGTCATTGACATGGGCAAAGCGCTTGCGGCGATCATACCTAACCAAGGTGACGTCTATGACTACGTCGAAGTCGTTGGAAGAAACGTTCCTTTGAAAACCAAGCCGATTCATTTTATTGCTATTCCTACGACAGCAAGCACAGGGTCAGAGGTAACCAGAAATGCTGTGCTTAAATCGGGGCAAGACCAAGTGAAAGTAAGCTTAAGAAGCCCGGAAATGCTCGCAGACGTTGCGATTGTTGATCCAACCTTAACCTATGGTACTGATCAGTATACTTCTGGTCGTGGCGCGATGGATGCGTTTACTCACCTTATGGAAGCCTACGTTTGTGGTGATCCAAATCCTCTTACCGATATGGTGTGTGAAGAAGGTTTACGTCGCTTAAGCCGCTCAGTAATTGCAGGGTGTAAACAAGACAGTCACAAAGCCAGATCAGACCTTTCTTTTGCGGCACTTTTAGGCGGAATGGCAATCACAAATGCCAAGCTCGGCGCTGCGCATGGTTTAGCTTCCGCATTGGGAGGCAAGCTTGATGCGCCTCATAGTGTGATTACTGCACGTCTGGCTCCGCATGTGATGCAAGAGAATATCAATGCGGCAAAGCAAGCAGGACGAAGTGATGTGATCAGTCGTTATAAGCGTTTAGCGCAATTAGTGACGGACCGAACTAATGCCAATGAGCACGATGGCGTGCTTTGGGTGAAAATGGTGTTAGATAAGATAGCGCTACCTCAGTTAGGTAAGTTTGGAGTATGCCAAACTTCTTTTGAGCAAGTTGCGGATGATGCTTTGAAGTCAGTAGCAATCAAAGGCAACCCCTTACCCCTTACGCAGGATCGGTTGGTGTACATTCTTCGTCAAGTCTGTGATTGTAGCGATGCGTGTGTAGGAGAGAGTTCGCATCACGTAAGTTCAGTAGAAGTGCTGGAGTCTCGCTCTGATCTATCGGATGTGAATCAATAGAAATACGACCTGAACAGATACGAAAAGGGGAGCTATTTAGCTCCCCTTTCTATTTTTTATTACAGACTAAGTCGATTCGTTAGTATTGACTTAGCTTATCGTAGCGGCTGTCTTTCAATGCGTCTTTTACTCGCTTTAGGTTTTCACGGAAGCCAGTACCACGGCGCAGCGTGAAGCCTGTTGCTAGGACATCGATAACCGTCATTTGTACTACGCGACTTGCCATTGGCATATACACGTCGGTATCTTCTGGCACGTCTAGTGTAATAGCCAGTGAACTCGCTTTCTCTAGTGGTGAGTCTTTTGCTGTGATTGCAATAACGGTTGCACCGTTTTCACGTGCAAGGTTCGCAATCTCAACTTGGCTCTTAGTACGACCTGTGTGAGAAATCAGAACGATAACGTCATTGTCGCTACAGTTAATGCAGCTCATGCGTTGCATTACGATATCTTCAAAACAAGTAATAGGAATGTTGAAGCGGATAAACTTGTTTTGAGCGTCGCGTGCGACAGAAGAAGAAGCACCTAGACCGAAGAATGAGATGCGCTTCGCTTGAGTCAGGAGATCAACTGCACGATTAACTTGCATCGCATCAAGGCTGTTTTTTGCGACATCTAAACACGCCATTGTCGATTCGAAAATCTTGTGCGTGTAGGCATCAGGACCATCGTCTTCTTCCACATTACGGTTAACGTAAGGCGTACCATTGGCAAGGCTTTGCGCAAGGTGAAGTTTAAAATCTGGGAAACCTTTGGTATCCAGACGACGACAGAAACGGTTAACAGTAGGCTCACTCACGTCAGCCATTTTAGCTAACGTTGCAATGCTTGAATGAATTGCAGTTTGTGGAGACGCCATAATCACTTCCGCAACTTTGCGCTCTGACTTACTGAAATTCTCCAGATTTTTTTGAATTTTTTCTAATGTATTCATAGTGTTCACGAGGGTATAGAGAACAACTCGCTGGCTCTGCTAACGAATGGAAACCCAAAGGCTTCTCGGTCTAGAGGGGCGTTAACGAAAACTACCAGCGCCATAAATTCAGTATAAACCCGATCCTCAATCTGGCTAAACCAAATACGGTTACTATTTCGTGAGAATTTGACAAGCCTCAAACAAAATGTTGTAAAAACTACAGAATTGGATGTGGGAACGATGGTTTGTTGCTCTAGTGGCACAATAATGATGATTGAGTTACATCAAAAAGAAAGAAATTTTCAATTTGATGTAACTCACATTGGCGCTTAAGAATTGAGAATGTCGTCGACAGTTTCTTCAATTTTTGCCATTAAGCTTGGGGCTTGTTGAGCAATTTCGCGCTGCTCGTCCAATACCGCACTTAGAATGTCATTGGTCGTCAATGGGTTCGCTAACACAACACGGAATACAATGGTGTTCATGCGTTGCCATTGGTCTGGGTTCAGTCGAGTACGTGACACAAAGGACTTACCTGTTTCACGCTGGCGCTTTTGGATAAACTGAGTTAGTTGGTTGAGTAACTCATTCAGTTTCTCTTTCTGCGTACCTTGTGCTTTCTCTAATGCTGCGCGCATATTGGTTGGCAAATAACGGTAAGTCAGCAGACAAAGCTCAGGCTCAGACACTAACTCAAAGTCCTCTTGCTCGTTAATAAGATCAGCGAAGTAGCGCGCTTTGGCGATACTCTGGTCAATCAGCAGTTCATAACCAGGTCGGCTAATGATATGCATTGCCGCGTAAACCAACATCGCCATACCGGAGCGAGAGCCCTCAAGGGTGTGGCTACCTAGGTCTTTTGAGCCCTTACGCAAAATGTATTGTGCGTGGTGCTCGATTGACTTCATCGCATCTGGGTCTTTAAACAGAACCATACCTGCACCCATAGGGATGTAGAGTTGTTTATGCGCGTCAATCGTCACAGAATCTGCAAGTTCGACCCCACCAAGTAGGTGACGATGATTGTTCGACATCAGTGTCGCACCACCCCATGCTGCATCCACATGGAAGTGACAATCGTGTTCAGCACACACTTCAGCGATTTGAGGAAGCGGGTCAACGCTACCGGTTTCTGTCGTACCAGCAACACCAACCACCGCAATAGGCTTGATATTTTGCGACTCAAGTTCCGCAATTTTTGCTTTCAAGTCATCAACGATAATGCGGTTGTTTGCGTCTGTTTTGACGGCAACTAATCCTTCTTGACCAAGCCCAAGTACGTCGGCAGCTTTCTTCAGTGAGTAATGCCCACGCTCAGAAACCAGAATTGCGAGTCCTTCATAGCCATAATGTTTCATGGCTTTGAACAGACCTTCTTTTTCTACCCCTTTGAATGCGCCATCTGCTCTTAGTGCTTTATTGCGAGCAACCCAAAGCGCAGTAATGTTCGCGATGGTACCGCCAGAACAAAATGCACCGAGAGAGTGCTTCGCGCTGTGCATCCACTTACGGTAGAACTTGTCGTCCTGACCATAAATAAGGCGATGCAGCATACCAAGTACTTGGCGTTCAAGTGGTGTGAATGCTTTCGAAGTTTCAATCTTTACCAAGTTTTGGTTCAAGGCGATCATGATCTTCGACAGCGGCATTAAGAAATACGGCAGGGCAGAAGTCATGTGACCAATAAAGCTTGGCGCAGAGGTATGAACCGAGTGAGATACCAAGGTATCTAGTAGGTGCTCGGTATGGTCTGACACGAACTCTGGTTGCTCAGGAATCTGAGCAGAAGAAAAGTCTTTCTCAATTTCACGTAAAGGCTTTTCTTCTGCCACGATGTGTTCACGAAGAAATTTGTTCAAGTTCTGGGAGAGACTCTCGTCGATTTTGGTCAACGTAGAATCTGGACCTTCAGGAATTGTGAAGATCTTTAACAAGCTCTCGAAGCTAACGTCAGCGGTTTTTTGTTCCTTAACCATAGCAAAGAATCTTTGTAGTTATTTTGGTAATGCGAGCGGCACAATCTAAACCAAAACGGGCGCAAAGTCCCGTTTTAATTATTGAAACCCATGTTGCTAAAATGAAATTCTAGGGCGAGGTTTATTCACACTTCTGCTTTTCAATCTTAGCAATTGATTGATTGTACTTATTAAGCGCAGAATCGATCTGTTTTGGGTGGCTCAATAAGTCAGCAAATGCAGAACGTAGGTCATAGTTCTTTGGATGGTTCGCCGATTGACGATCACTAAACGTTTTTTGTGCAGCTTGACCGAGCTCATCACTGCGTGTTGCAAGCTGCTTCACATCGTGTTGTTCTAGCTTGAGCCACGCTTCAACAGGTTGCTCTGTAGCAACACGGCTAGGATCATTTTTCAGGAAGTAATGTACCGCTTCACGGTTTAATTCAAAGTGGTGTTGGCGACCTTCTAAGAACCATTGACTTACTTCTTTCAAATCTGGGTATTGAGTAACGGTTAGGTCTACAAGGTCTTGATACCACTGTAAAGAGGCGTCTATATAACCGTCGTATTTGTTTGCAAGACATTGCTGGTCAGCAGCAAAGGTAAAAGTTGAGCTTGTAGCGAGGAGCGCTGCAACGACAAAGCGTTTCATTGTTATTCCTTTTTGGTTGAATTCCCTTTGTAACCCCAATAGGCACTATGCCTTGCCTGTCACTGATTACCGATCCAAGAGTTTAAAAATCAAAGGGCTCGATAACTAAGCGGTAATCCAGAAAATTCTCTTTGAATTGAGCATTTTGAGGTTACGTGGGTATTTGAATTTTTGCCGTATTGTAATGGATGTTAATGAATATTCCTGAGATCTAGCTAGCAAGAGACACAAAGAAAAGCATCATGACAGGCACCAATAAGCTCAAAATAAAACCACTTACGATCGCGACAGGCACACATCGAACACCCCCAGTTGTCTGGATGACTGGCAGGGTAAAGTCCATTGCTGTTGCTCCTGCGTAACCAATGGCTGTTGAAGGGTAGGTGCGAATAAACAATGGAATAGCAACTAATGCGACCAACTCACGCATCAATTCAATCAAGAAGGAAGCGCCGCCAAAAATGGGACCAAATGCATCACCCATCAAGATGCCAGCTAACGAATACCAACCAAAGCCAGAAGACATTGCCAGCGCTTGGTAGAGTGGTAAATCCAAGATCACTGAGGCAATTGCACCACCGAGCATACAAGTTGCAATAATGACTGTCGCAATCGCCATGCCTTGTTTGTTCAACAGAATCTGCTTAAGGGTTAAGCCGCTATTACGCAATTGAATGCCAATAAAGAACAGTAGAAGAAATAAAATCCATTCGCTCGCTGTATCCACCCAAGAAAGACCAATTGGCAAGATCAAACCGGCAATCAAACCACCACCAACGACGACAACAAGCTTGATTGATTCTAATGCCATAGAAGACAGTGGGAGTTTTTTCTGGTTTTGGTCGGTTTGCAAAGGAAGCAGTTTATCGACTAGCGGCAAGGCAAGTAGGTTACAAGCGCCCAAACAGACGAAGAAAGTACCAGCGTAAAGCAAGATGGTTTGCAAGTTGCTGCCGAGGTTGTCGAGTGCAGCAAGGCTTAAACCCATCAAGGAGAGAATGACGTAAATCAGGTATGAGGTCGACTTGTTGATTTTTTCAAGTACCGACGCCTGAGAAATTGGAATTAAGTAGCCCACCACCAATGGGGCAAAGATAAATAGCATCCCTGAGAACATAAAACTCAATGATTCCTTTATGAGGTAAGCAAAATACGTAGCCACGCATAAACAGCTCAGAATACTATCTGATGCTTAGCGTGGCTTAAAATGAAGTATTGAGAGATTAAAGACCGCTTGCGCTTAGAACTTCTTTAATTTCACAATGGAAGTCAGTATCACTCATATTGCTCAACTCGTACAAGATTTCTGCACCCGTTAAATTGAATTCCACTTCATGATCTTCAATGCGTTCATCTTGGTTACGGAACATTAATAAGTGGTTTGCGATACGAGCAATATCTAGGTAGCTGACTTCTGGGCGCGATGCTTCATATTTTTCATTCGATGAAACCTCACGGAAATCATTGTCAAAACCCCACTTCTCCAATACTAATTTGCTTGTCGCAGAACAGCGCGTTTGGAATATTTGTAGTGCAATATCTGCATCTAAGTAATTACCACGATCAAGATATAAGTGGTATTCGTTGATGAGACAGAACAGACCAATATCCGCCAACAAACCTACTAATAGCGCTTTTTCTTGCTCTAGGTGACCGTATGTCGCTGGTTCATGCTTACGGAACTCTTGTACAACCAATACCATGGTTGCGCCTAGCTCACGAGAAACCGCGGCACTTTTCACCAATATACTATTGCAGTCTTTAGAAAGGTTGACCGAATGCTTTAACTGTTCAATTGCTTGAGCTGTGACGATATCCCTCACTCGTAAAATGCCTAAGCGAGATACCGCTGTTGTTAGGTCATTACAGGTAATATTACGGCGATTAAAAATCACGGAATTCGCGACGCGAACCACAACCGCAGCAAGACTAGGATCTTCTAGTAACGCATTTGCGACGTCGGAAATCGTGGTGTTTTCTTCTGTGCAGAGTTGCTGGATTTTAAGTACGACATCAGGGATAGGAGGAAGGGAGATTTTCCCGGTAGAAATTGATTGTTCTACTAGGTGAGCGAACTCAGATTCGAGTGCTTTTATAAGCTTATCTTTATTATTTGGTAGCCAAAAAAATGATAGATGTTCCATTATGACGTTGTGCTAGAGAGCTTTCGTACAGTGTACCTCCACACTATGTTGCTTATCAATTAAATACCTATTTCACGTTCGCAATTGCCGCATTTATCACCATGATGTTTGATTTTTGGCAGTTGCTGTGTCAAAAAAACATCGCTTAAGGATGAGTAAATGTGAAACTAATCACGTATGTGAAATTTGTAGTTCGGCAACTGTGACATAGATCCTAACTTATTTTTCAACGTTAAGTATGATTAAGACAGTTGGTGAGCGCAATTCACAAAAATATCGCCAACATATCGACAATTTATAATTCGCTATAAGCTGCTGTTCATCTGGTGACATCGCTAATCGGGGTAATTTATTCCAATTACAGAGGTCAATGGACATGACAGACCAAGCTTTTTTTAACTATGTAAGCAATTTTAGTGAGTACCAAAAACGTTCAATGTTTGGCGGGATTGGTTTATTCAGCAACGACGCAATGTTCGCACTAGTAAGTAACGACTGTTGTTATTTACGTGGTGGTAATGGGTTAGATGAAGAATTTACTCAACTAAACTGTGAAAAATATAAGCACGTCAAAAAACAAACGACGGCAACCGTTAACTACTATGATGTAACCGATCTATTTGACTCAGGTTTTGCGGGTCTAGACGCGTTGTTACAAAAATCGATTGAATGTTCTATTAAGGAACGTAAATACCAAAAGTCTTCAGCCAGTAGACGTTTGCGTGACCTACCCAATATGCAGTTGACGCTAGAGCGTATGGTCAAAAAAGCAGGTATTGATGACGTAGAAACGTTTTTGGAACTAGGACCAGTAGAAGTATTTAATAAAGTAAGAGTGACATACGGTAGTGATGTTGATGTAAAGCTTCTATGGAAGTTTGCTGGCGCCACTGATGGTATTCACTGGAAACTGCTCCAAGAACCACGCAAGAAACAACTGCTGGCAATGTGTGAATAAATCGCTTTAGTTTCACGATGATTGACTCGTTTAGGATGAAGTTAGCGAGTCATAAAAGGTGAGTGTTGAAAGCGACAAAAGGAAGTTGATGCTTTTGGCCACTTCATTTGAGTTAGTCATTGCAACAAGACAGTTTGTAGATACAAAAAAACCGAGGTAAATGCCTCGGTTTTTTAGTTCATACTTTAAGAAAGTACGCTCAGTAGGCGTTTAGAACTTAAAGCGAGTAGTGAACATTACTTGATCACCGTAGAAGTCGTTGATACGCGCTTCAGCACCCAGAGAGAATAGCTCTGTAGAGTGGAAACGAGCGTAAACAGAACCGATCCAATCGTCATCGTTGTCGATAGAAACGTAACCCGCTTTACCACCAACTTCTAGTTGAGGACCAAGCCATTGGCGCACGCCTAAGTTAAGTTCCATACCAACGTCAGTGCTGCTTGAGTTTGACGGCTGTACAACGCGCATTAGCATTGCACCCGTTAGGTCAGCCCAGTTGTTTAGTGGTGAGTGGAAACCAAAACCTGCTGCTGAATCGAAATCACCATCAAACTCAGAGTCGATGCGCGCGATTACGTGTGCATTTGGGTGGATTGATTTGCTGAAACCAGCACCGAACGTTACTGGGCTAGCACCAATGCGAGCTTCCATGTAGTCGTAGCTAAAGTTGCTCATTGTTGCTGGAGCGTTGTAGTCGTTCGCAGCTAGAGCTTGGCTTGATGCCAACAAAAGGGCAGCGGCTAATAGTGTTTTACGCATAACTAACGATAAACCTTGTCTTATAGTTCCATGGATCCAAGTAACCACTTGAACCGTAATCTGATTTGTTCGACATCATAATAAAAACGAAGGTCTACGACCAACAAAAATGTGTCGATGTTTTGTCAAATGACTCATTGTGCCGTTTTATCAGCAAAAAACGCGCCATGTTGATGACGAATATGACTTGTTTTTCTATCCCAGCTCTCATTCACCAAAGCTTGCACGTCGTTGTGCCATCGCGTTGAGGATTGCCTCTGCGTCTAGGATGGATGTCCACGATAATAAGTTGTCATCATTTTCTATCATAAAAGCAGTCAGTTGCGAAACAATAGCGTCTCTGAGCTCTTCACCTTTCCAAGGCTTGGCGATGTAGTAATCGAGGCTCGCATGATTGATTGCTTCAACGGTGTCTTCTAAGCCAGCTTGACCCGTTAAGAGCAGCTTGCGAGATGATTTAGTGTCACCATTTTGACTGAGTTCGATTAAAAAGCTGATGCCAGTTTGCTCCGGCATGATGTGGTCACACAGAATCAAGGCAAGCTGAATACCGTCTTCCGCCATTTCTTCAATCACCTGTTTTGCTTCCGTGACAGATTCCGCACCCTCAACAACGAAATTTTCTTCGAATGGCATCAAATCCTGAAGGACACTATCTAAGACTTCTCTTTCATCATCCACACATAAAATCAGATATTTAGTCATACTTCATCTCCTTCTTGAGTGATAGGTAACCAGACGGTCATGCAAGTGAAGTGGTTGAGCTCAGATTCCACCTCTATCCAGCCTTTATGGCTTGCCATAATCTGTTGGCAGATAGACAGTCCGATACCTAAACCGAAATTACCTTCTTTCTTGGTTGTAAAGTTGAGTTCAAAAATGGCTTTTTGTTGCGATTCGGGGATGCCACATCCGTTGTCTGTAAACGAAATTACGGCATACTTTTGTTGGTTTTTTTCTACCAAACGAGATTGAATTGTGAGTTCGCCTTTATCAGGAAAGGCATCAATGGCGTTGGAAATTAGATTCGTCCAAACTTGCTGTAAAGCAATGGGTTGGCAGAGTGTATTAGGAAGTTCTGCGTAGTTTGTTGTGACCTTATGCATCTTGAGTTTGTTCTCAAAGATCACCAACGTATCTTCTATGCCTTCATGTAAGTTGGCAAAGTGTAAACCTTCGTCGTCTGAGCGTGCGTAGCCTTTTAAGCTTTTTACCATATCAGCGATGCGAGCTGCGCAAACATTGATTGAGCGAAGTGATGCGCCGACTTGATGATATTGTTCTAACGTGCCAAGTGAATCCAATGAGTCGGCGTTTTGACGGTTAAGTTGTGCAACCAAAGTTTGGTCGCCCTCAAGCCCTAGATTAACGACTTTCTTTGCTAATGTTCTGTCGGGAAGGCTGGAACTCAATTGTTTTACTCGCTCTCTGAGTTCTGCGGTCGAAGCCGGTTTGGCGCTTTGAGCTCTTGTCAGTAAACCAATGCCTTTTTCTTGAACCTCGTAACTAGGTAGCTGAGTGAGTAGGTTTTCAAGTGTCAGAGTTAGGTTTTCTACCCCTCGCAAGATAGCTGCAATGGGGTTGTTTAATTCGTGTGCGACACCCGCAACAAGTTGACCCAGCATCGCCATTTTTTCGCGTTCGATGAGTTGCTGGTGGGCGGACTCCAATGATTCCAATGTTTTTTGCAGTTGCAACTTAGTGTTGATACTGCGTTGCAATCGTCGGTTGAAATGACGTAGCAACAAGTTGGTAAACAGAGGTAGTAAGTTAGAATCACCTTGCATCACCTTACGGAAGACATTTCTGTCAAGCTTGATGACTTCCGTTTTTGTTAGGGTGAGTGCAGTTGAAAACGAACTCTCTCCAGTGACAAATGACATGCCGCCGACAATGTTTCCTTTTGAATGGCGCACCACTTCACGTTGCATGCCAAGTTCATCACGTTTGTAGAGCGCTACCTCACCACTGGTAATAAACCACAAGAAACTGTTTGGCTCGCCTTCAATCGTAAGTAGGTGTTCAGGAGAGTAGGTACGGCAAGCCTTGGTATCGTCATTTTGTTCAAAGAAGTGTTGCAACGCCGTGATGACTTGTTCTGCGAGTTCCCCATCAGAGAGGGCGTGGTAGTCGTTCAAGAACCCTGCTTGATAGTTGCTCATCTGATTTTCGATGTGAGCGCGCAGCAATTTATGCTGGTCGAGGATTTGGCTGTAGTTGAGCAAGTCTTCTCTATCATGACGGAGAATGAACTGGGTCAGTTCTTTTTGCGCCGTATTGAACAGGACCTTATCCGGAAGAGGCTTGGTTAAGCAGTGATCGAGGCGTCCTTCATTGACGGCGGTTAAAATGGCCTCAATATCGGACGAGCAGCTAATAAGGATTTTGCGAGCTTGCTCAGTGTGTGGCTTGCGGTCGAGACCGATGAGGAAGTCAACGCCATTAAAATGTGCATGATGGCTCGCAATAACCAGCGCAACCTTTTGTTCTCTTTCTTCAAGGTATTCGAGAGCGCTCTGCGCTTCTTCTATCGATTCTACAGAGAGAATATCAAACTTGCTCGAAAAGGCAGACAACTCCAGTCGAAACTGTTCGGCACTGATTGGATTGTTGTCGAGGCACAATACGGCGTAACGGTTCACAGTGGTTTGAGCTCCGGTTAAAACTTGGCACCAACAACATATCAATTAAATATAGAAATGGTTGAGAGCTGAGTATTGTTCTCGATTAATGAACTAAAATAACCATCAATAGTCTGATATATCTCAATGTTTTATCCGCTTTGGGTTTGGGTTAGACTGAGCACAAATACTCAATAAGTGACGTTATGGAAAATCTTAAAAAAATCGGTGCCATTGGTGGCGCTATTTCTCTTGCGCTGTGTTGGCCGTTAGCAGTTGGTCAGATTGGTCAAACTATCATTGAAGATGGCATCGCCAATATGAACGATGAAATGGTCAAAGGTGAAATTGTGGAATATGACCGCGGTTACCTGTCTTCGGTCGTTCTGACGCGTTACACCGTTGTCGACCCAGAAATCAAAGCGCAGCTTGAGCGTGATGGTCTTCCGACAGCTTTTGATGTGACCAGCGACGTAACACATGGTTTAACGAGCTTAAGTGCAGATTCTAAACTCGTTGACGCGGACTTCCTACCGTTGACGATGCACAGTAAAACTCAGCTCAACGGAAACACGGATTTCACGCTTAACCTAGCAAGTTGGAATTACCAAAACGACGCTCAAGGTATGCACCTTTCATCTAGTCCTGCGCAAGTTAAAGGTAATGTGACTGTGCTGGGTGATTTAAACTACCAAGTGTCGATTCCTTCGGTACAAATCGACTTTGAAAATGGTGAAGAGATTCATCTAACAGAGCTGAAAGGTGAAGGTAAAGGTAAGCAAGCAAAAGGATACTGGCTAGGGGAGCAGTCTTTCTCTCTACAAAAATTGGATATTGTTGATGCGCAACTTGCCCCTATGTTCCTAATCGAGAACGCAAGCTACAGTGGCAATACGTCCCTGAATGAATCTGGCGACAAACTGAACACCAAGTTGGTATTAGACGCTAAGCAAATGCGTTTAACGGATGGTACAGACGTTGATAACTTCAAGCTTGATTTCGCTATCGGTGATATTGACAGCCAGTCGTTCGATCAAATTATGTCGATTTACCAAAGTTCACCAATGCTAGATGAGCAAGAGATTCAAAAGCTGTTGCCGCATATTGATACTTTGTTTAGCAAAGGCTTTAACCTATCAGTCAACGAGCTATCTCTCGCATTTGGAGACGGCAAATTCCGTAATGAATGGCAATTATCCGTGCCGGAAGGTACCGACCACATCACGCAAGACCCGATGAAGCTAATGACAGCGACAAAAGGCTCGCTGAATACTTACTTCTCTGATGAGTTGGTGGATCTGTACCCATTCATTCAAGAAGGCGTTGACGAGTTGATGGTGATGGAACTTATTGAGAAAAAAGACAAGGGCTATGAACTAAAAGCACAAATTTCTGATGGGAAATTGAAGTTCGAAAATGGACAAGAATTTCCTTTAATCGCACTGCTTATGCCTGCATTGATGCAATAGAGAAGTTTACAAAGTAAGTTTTTAGCTTTTCCGGTTTAAAAAGAGGTCGTAAGACCTCTTTTCTTGTTTTTATCCCTGCAAAAACGTGATATTAATTTCGTAATCTTTACTTAGCAGGAGCAATGAGCATCATGGAACAAAATACGGACAACGTATTTAACTTCAGTGCAGGGCCTGCAGGTCTGCCAAAAGCAGTCATGCAGCAAGCACAAAAGGAGCTAATCAACTGGCAAGGTCTTGGGACTTCAGTGATGGAAATCAGTCACCGAAGCAAAGAGTTCATTAAGGTTGCAGAAGAAGCAGAGCAAGACCTTCGTGATCTTTTAAATATCCCAGACAACTATAAAGTATTGTTTTGCCAAGGTGGTGCTCGTGCTCAATTTGCCGCTGTTCCACTAAACCTATTAGGTAGCGCGGAAACTGCGACTTACATTGATGGTGGTTACTGGGCAGAAAGCGCAGTAGCGGAAGCGAAAAAGTACTGTGAACCTGACGTGTTCAACGCAAAAACGGTGATTGACGGTAAAGCGGCAGTTCTACCTGCAACAGAATGGAAAATTTCGCCAGATGCGGCTTACGTCCATTTTTGCCCGAACGAGACCATTGATGGTATTGAAATCAACGATCTGCCAGTAACGGATAAACCAATTGTTGCAGATATGTCTTCGACCATTCTTTCTCGTGAAATTGATGTTTCTCAATACGGTGTCATTTACGCTGGTGCACAAAAGAATATTGGTCCATCAGGCATTGCAATTGCGATTGTTCGTGACGATCTTCTTGGTTTGGCGAAAGAAGTGCTACCGAGTATTCTTGACTACAAAGTGTTGGCAGAAAAAGAGTCGATGTTCAACACGCCTCCTACATTCGCTTGGTACTTATCAGGTCTAGTGTTTAAGTGGTTAAAAGAGCAAGGTGGCGTAAAAGCGATTGAGCAAGTAAACCGTGAAAAAGCAGCATTGCTATACGATTACATCGATCAGTCTGATTTCTACCGTAACGGAGTGCACACTGCGAACCGTTCTCTGATGAACGTACCGTTCCAACTAGCAAAACCAGAACTTGATGGCACATTCCTAGAGTTGGCAGATGCAAAAGGACTGAAGGCACTAAAAGGTCACCGTGCCGTTGGTGGTATGCGTGCATCAATTTACAACGCGATGCCGCTTGAAGGAGTGCAAGCTCTCGTGGACTTTATGCGTGAGTTCGAGCAAGAGTACGCTTAATCACTAACTGTGATATAATCTTTGAAAGCGTCGCAATTGCGGCGCTTTTTGCTTTCTATGGTAGGGTGAACCACCAATGGAAGCACCCGCACATTTCCTGTCGGCGCTTTTGAATAAGCACCAGTCGTTCGCTACTTTTGTAATACCATCAATTTTCGAGAATTCTAGTGAGAAACCTGAGCCTGTTGTTGTTATTTCTGTTTTCCTCCTTGGTCTCCGCTCAAGAGATCCAAGTTTGGAGTGGCATTGAATATTCTACCGTCGCAGAAATTAACGAGCGCTTCGAAGCCGAAACAGGCAACACACTCGCGATCAGAGAGTTCGATGTAAACAATATCCGTTCAGAACTACTACTCGCCAAGCAAACTGGTATTACCGTGCCTGATGTTATTTGGGTTCCTTCTGATTTCTTGGGACTACATGACTACTTTGATCTCGCCCAAATTCCGCCAAGCTGGTTAGAAGAGAAAAGCATAGAGCCAAAAGCTCTGGAACTCGTCACCGTGGACGACGCCATTTATGGGGTACCGCTTGGTTTAGGTAATCACTTGGTTTTGTATGTGAATACGAAGCTGACCAACGAAGTACAGCCAACTTGGGAAAAGCTTATTGAAGATGCCAAACAGGGCAAAAGCACGCTCGCAATGCAGTATCCGAACATGTACTTCTTGATGTCGTTTGTGCCTATGTTTTCCGATCATAGAACGCAACCTATCACCGATATTGATGTTGGTGCACTGGCGGCGGCTCTTAAGTTTTATGGTCGTTTACCTAAAGAAGGTGTGGTGATTGATGATTACAACCAAGATCAAGCGCGAGCGTTGTTCATTGAAGGGAAAGCGCCATATCTCATTGATGGTGATTGGGCGCTAGGTGAGCTGAAGCAACACTTCTCAACAGAACTCAGAATCAGCAGTTTACCGACGTACAATAATCACCACATGCACTCACTGAGTGGCGGTAAGGTGTTGGCATTTAATGCTGAAGCAATGCGCAATCCGGCGAAGAAAAAAGCAATGCGTACTCTGGCGATGATCGTACAAAAGCCGGAGTTTATTGAAGACGTCATCATCAACCAGAACTTGATCTCTACCAATCGCTCAATCAACCGCAAATGGTATGACGAAGAGAACACCTACTATAGCGATTTGTACAAAGAGCTGACCCCCGCTTATGCCATGCCAAGTACCGTAGAAATGGCGGTGACTTGGGAAGCGTTGATTCGCGGATATAAGCGCTACAAAGTAGGCATGCCTGCACACGGCGCCGCTCAATTTGTGGTGGACTTCATCAATAAACATTCAAATCACATTCACAAGAGTAGGAAAGCATCCTTATGATAAGTTTGCGTAGCATCTTAACTTTGATTGTGGTGGTAGGGTCGTTACTGCCTGCTTATTGGGTGGGCACCAGTATGATCGATAAGCACCAAACCGATTTGTTGGTGCAAAAAGAACTTAAACTGGAAAATACCAATCAAGGTATCCAAGAAACGATAGGTGAAGACCTGACCTTTGTGGCGAACTTAACTCGCTGGTATTCCAAGGATCGCTTACTCGTTCAAGGCATGGATAACGTCCTGTATTCATCCATTATCTGGCAAATGATAGAGACATTTGAAGAGTTGGCGGTCAATGTCAGTACGACTTACATTATCGATAAAAACTGGCAACCAATGTACGAAAGCAATGGCTCAGTATATCACCTAGAAAACAGTAAGCTGCTGACCAAAATTCGAGCCGCTGAAGATATTTATAAGCAAGGTAAGATGTATCACAGTACTTACTTTGATGAGGGGCTGGTATTAAATGGGGGGCAAAGTGGTATCGCCTTTGTCAGCCCGTTACTGCCGTACACGCTGCTGGCAGGTTCAGAGTATGAGCCGCAAGGTTATTTGGTTGTTTTAGTGTCATATCAGGATTTAATCCGAATTTCGCAACCATTCTTATATGCTCAAGAAAGCGTTAACTTCCACTATGGTGCGGTGAGTAATACCAAGGGGGATACCACGCATCATTTGAGTAAAATTACCGTCCAGAACAACAGTTTTGTGAAGCCATTAGAAGTGACTATGATTCACACTGTGTCAGACGCAGCACGAAACCAAGAACTGACACAATCGAAGCAACAGCTATTAAATATCATCATTGCGACCTTGGTTGTGACTCTATGCATTGCGATTGTGGCAAGCCGATGGCTTACAGAACCTATTCGTCAGATGGAAGTGGTCGTGCGTCGATTTAAAACGAATAAACGACCAGATTTATCGCCTAAGCGTTTTCAATTTAAAGAGTTTAGACAGTTGATGAGCCTATTGGATTCGCTTTGGGCGCAATTGACCAGTCAGATGGATGAGTTGGAAGTACGAAACAAAGCGCTGCGCAACGCCAACCAACAAGTTCAAGATACTAACGCGCAACTTGCGAACTTCAACCAAAAGCTAGAGCATCGAGTTGAAGAGCAAACGGCGGAGTTGCGGGCAAACTTAACACGCGAAGAAGCGCACCAAGCAAAACTCATGACGCTGATTAACTTTACCACTAGCCATGCAGGGGTAGGGTTCCATGCGATTCCGGAAGTGATTAATTCGGGGCTCTCCCGCTTGTTTCCTGACTCAGACATGCGCTTTAGTTTTGAAAAACCGCGCAGCGAAAATGCGAAAACCATGCGATCTTCTACGGGAGCTGAAATTGGTTACTTCTGTTATGGCAATTATGTCATGACAGGAGAAGATCGCATTTTATTGGAGCTATTTAAGAAGCAGTTATACTCGTGGCTGGAGTTAGAAGATTTCGCACGTCGAGACAAACTCTCAAAGTGCTTTAATCGTAAGGCGTTTGACGAAGACTATGAGTTTGCTTGCCAATCCGTCATTCAAGGACATTGGCAATCTATGGCTATTATTGTGATTGATATAAACGGCTTAAAAAACCTCAATGACAATTATGGGCACGACCGTGGTGATGTTTTGATTGCTAAGTCAACGCAACTCATCAAGTCGGTTCTCAACGGAAAATCCTTGTTGTACAGAATTGGTGGTGATGAATTTGCCGTCATTGCAAAAGACTTGAGTATTGACGCTCTAAACGAGTTGATTACACGTCTTGAGGTATCTCAACAGAATAAGTGGGTTGAGCTATCTGAGCATAACCGCTACCCAGTTCAGTTTTCTGTTGGAGGGGCTTCAAGTGAATCTGTGTCGATTGAAAATCTGTTTTCGATCGCGGATGAAGCTATGTATGAGAAAAAACGCGCCTTCTATCAGAAGTAATAACGAGTAATCGCAGACAGAAAAGCCCTTGTTCTTGCCGAATTAAGGGCTTTTTCGTATCCGGTTTTAAACGTTAGGTTAGTTAAGGTGCAGAGTCAGAGGTTTCGCGATAGCAATGGATTCAATCGGCGAGTCATCATCGAGAGGATAGGAGATACTAGAGCTGACAATGCCTGCATTATATAGGCAATAGACGATATCAAGTTTGATATTATTTTGTTTAAGTTCGATGCCCGTCAATACTGAATCACAGTCAGCTATTTCAGATAAATTTACCGCTTTTTGTAGTGAGATTTTTAATAGACGATCTTCCGCTTCATAGCTGAATGCTCTTACTGCAAAGTCATCAATATCAATGATGGATTGGTTTTCTTCATTAGTGTCTAGAAATATTGGATTAACTTTATCCCGATATTGAATTGAGAGTGTCCCGTGCAAATCAAATGGATAGCGAATCTTTTTCATGCGTTTCACCTGCTAATAAATTAAAGCACTTGGGTATAGATCTTAACGACTTAGATGTTGAGCAGGATAGCATTTGAGAATTGATGAGCATCTCGATTGCTAAGTGATATAGCGGCAATCATTTGAATGCCGCTATAGAGCTGTGAACCGTTATCAGAAGTCAAAGATAGCGATATGAAGGCACAGTGAATCTAAACTAACAATCGACAGCAAAGCGTAAAAGCCGGTATTTGTTTAACAAATGCAATTAGGGTGTTCTGTACAACTGTCACATTGGCGATGAGTACAAACACCACAACACGTCAATAAATAGAGAAATTCTGGCTGAATAAACAGCTCACTGGTTTCAATATACATGATTGCGCGAGTATAGCGTTTAGCGCCAACTTTGATTGCACCTACCGGGCTTTCTCCTTCGTAAGCCGCAACACTAAAGCCCATTTTAAACATCACATCGACCGAGCTCTTTAAAGTGACACTTGCGTAATAATGATGAATATGCGCGTTTTGAGCCAAGAAAGTGAACTCTGTATGCAGCTGTTTACGAAATACGCGTTCATTTTTGGAGTGCTGACTGATGGCGTAGTAAGAATATACTCCTTTCTCTCTCAATGGCTTGGTTAATCTAAGGTCAATCGTGTCGATAGGTAAGCGTTGCTTTTTAGTTCTATCTAGCTCATTTTCCAATGTGGGCACAGTAAAAAACATACCAATGTTATGACCGACTAGCTCACCTTTGGAAAGGTATTTATAAGCAATTGCTCGATTGTCTTTCTGATATTCAACCAAATCAATAGTCGCAAGACTATGTTTAATATTTAAAGACTTAAGCTGATTATGAAAGTTGTTCAGACTATTAATGAATTCTTGCTCATTATTTTGGCTCAGTTCTTCCTCTTCAATATGATCATACACAACAGGGTAAGCATTTTTGTAGTCAATCCCTGAGATGATAGACATTGCGTCTTGGTATCTTTGTTTCAAAGACAATTCAAACTGTTCAACCTCGTCTTTTAAAGGCGTATCTAACCCTAAATTACAAAGGTATGGCAGCAGGTTGTTTTCAAATGCACGAAGCACTCTGACTCGTCGGCTTAGACTCGGTTGAGTGATTCCTCTTTCCCATCGGCTAAAAGTAACACAGTCTATATTTGCTAAATCACCACCTAATAGATTTAGTCTTATTGATGCTTGCTCCTGAGTTAACCCTAATGTGGTTCTTATTGATTTTAGATAACTCCCGAACACTTTACTTCCCCCATAGGTTTAAAACATGTCCATAGCTAATTGTTATTTTTCGTTTAAGTTATGTGCATGACATTTCTCTGCCAAATGTGTCAATTTTGAGAAATGGTATTCCGGTACGGTACAATCATTTAAAATTGATGAGACATATAGGAAGTTGGAAATGCATTAATATTTATGTCGTGCTGCTCATAAATATCATGCAAATCGTATTATGTTTGTCGTTTAATTGAGAAGGCATTGTGCGTATTCTATAGGCATGAGATGCCTAGTTGAAAATGAAGGATATTATTTTGCATTCATATAACCATATGAATAATAATGATTTTATTGTTTTATTTATCAATGTCCAAACAAAAATAATTGAATTTTAATTCGAGCTAATATTTTTTGCCATTATCTTAAAAATGAGAAATGTTCATCAAAGAGAATATATTTCATAAGAAAATAATAGGTATTAATGGAATGGTGTTCTTTAGGTGAATTTCAACCTCTTATACGTAGGAATATACGAACTAAAGCCATTAATAACGTTGCATAGTCATTTTATATTTATCTTTGAGCAGCCATGTTGGTTTGATGTTGGTGGAGCAGGTAGATCATCGCTGGCTGAGCTAACAGCACGGCAGTATCCAATTTCAATAAACACTTTCGATATGCTTTTCGACCGATTTTGACAGAGCCGGTCCGAGCTGGGCTGTCATACGCGACTTTTTTGGCACCAAGGTCCACTAGATAATCACTGAATTTGTTATCGAAGGCATAGTAGTAAATCTCAGTAATATTGGATTTGCTCGCGATGTAATCCACAAACGTTGGGTGCAGTGTCATGAAGACTTGTTCACTCATGGCATAACGACTCAAACAACACATGGCGAATTGATACTGCTCCGAATAAGACCGCACGAGCTCAAATGGCAGTGTTTGGTTAGGATTGGTAAAGTGTTCGTCGAGGTCCTTTGTTTTAAATAAGAAGGAAATTGAATGTCCTTTTACCTTGTTGGACTCACTATCTCTATACACCTTGGCTATCAATTTGTTTTCTTCATCTAATGCTAAGAAATCAAGGTCCAGCATTCCTGGGTAGTGAGCATCGGCATTTAGGAAGAAGTTATGCAACCGTGGGAGGTGAGTGTCGATGTCATGAGCAAAGAGTGCCTCTTCGATAATAGGCGCTTCTTCTTGGGGTTTTAATTCTTCATATCCAGAAGAAAGTAATAGTGCTTTTTGTGAGTAGTAACGTTCATAAATGATATCGTCCAAAAACGTTTCGTTCTCCGGCGAAGGCAAAGAGAGCAAAAAAGGTCTGAGATCTAAGGTAAGCTCACGTAGCACTTTAATTGCTTTGACGGTCTTAGGAGCCGTTGCATTCCTTTCCCAGCGACTAATAGTGACTGAATCCACAGATGAAAACTCTGGATTTGCCAAGTTTAATTTTGTCGCAAGCTCCCTTTGCGTTAATCCAAGTTGATATCTCAATTGCTTTAGATAATCACCGAACATTAACTACCTCACCAAGTTTGTTCTGTTTGGGGTATTGATTGTTGGGTCATTATAGGGAGAGACAGACAAAGCTCAAGCATCAGCGCTTTCTAATGAAGGCGCTGGTTTTTCAGTCAGCCTTAACATTTATTTGTGACGCGAAATCGGCGCGTGAAGTAATAGATCTTCTGAATCGTTTTCTCTTATATTCTCGTTATACTGATTTGCTCAATTAGCCAGTTAATAAAAAGCTCAAGCTTTCGAGAATGTTTTTCGTTAGCCGTAACGACATAATATTTCTGTTTGCATTGCAGAGTTTGGTTTCTAAAAGGGGTGATCAGTTCGCCGGATTTAAGTCGTTTTTCCACCAGCGATAATCGACCGATAGCAACCCCCGCATTGTGCATAGCAGCACTGACGGCTAAATCGGATCGGTCGAATGAAATGCTTGGAATAGCGTCAATGTCTGTTATGCCATTTTGCTTTGCCCACAGTGTCCATTCATCGTGATGGGAGTTGTAATCCCATGCTTGGTTGTCGTGAAGTAGGGTGGCGTTTACCAAATTCGCTGGCTTTTCAAATAGGTTAAATTGTTCTGCATATGTTTGAGTGCAGACCGGGATTATCTCTTCGCTCATCAATTCTTTCGACCACAACTTTTCTGGCATTTGCTCATCGAAATAGATCGCGGCATCGATGCCATAACCTTGGAAATTGACGTTCTCATTGCCAGTAAGAATATTCAGCTCGATGGAAGGGTGCTTTTGCTTAAATAGGTACAACCTAGGCACAAGCCAACATTGTGCAAAAGAAGGGCGGGAGTAAATCGTCAGCTCTCCGGAGACTTCGCCATTTCTGACTTCCATGACCTCTTGGTTTAACTCGTTGAGCGTTCTGTTCAAGGCGAGATAAATACGTTCCCCTTCTTCAGTGAGCGTGATTTTTCGGTGAGAGCGGGTAAACAAGGCAATGCCAAGTTCTTCTTCGAGCTTGTTGATACGGTGAGAGATGGCGCTGGGCGTCATGGAGAGTTCTTCTGCTGCAAGAGAAAATGAACTGTGTCGTGCTGCCACTTCAAAAGTATGAAGCTTGGAAAGTTGAAAACTATTGATGCGTTGGTTCTTGGCGAAAATATTGTCTCTGGTATACATGTGCGTTATTGAGTCGAACTTGATAGAACACATAATAACGGCGTTGTTATAGTTGGATTCACCTATTGGTCGAAAAATTCACTAAACGTCGTATAAATCACGCTTTTGTTTAAGTTTACTTCATCTAAAGGTGAGTTTTGATCGTTTGTCAGGGCTATGGATTCCTCGTTTAATTGCAGTCAATTAAAACAACAACATAGGTCTGAACATGGAATCCAACCTTTGGGTCATTACTACCCTCATAACGAGTATCTTAATGATCGTTTTTGCGATCGTTAAGTTTAAACTCCATCCTTTTTTAGCGCTGTTACTCGCCAGTTTTTACGTTGGTGGGATGATGGGCATGCAACCTTTAGAGATGGTCAGTGCTATCGAAAGTGGCATTGGCGGCACTCTTGGTTTTCTTGCTGTCGTGATTGGTTTAGGCACCATACTTGGCAAGATGATGGAAGTGTCTGGGGCGGCTGAGCGAATTGGGCTTACCTTACAAAAGATTCGCTGGCTATCACCTGAAGTCATTATGGTGTTAATCGGCCTTGTTTGCGGAATTACCCTATTCGTAGAAGTTGGCGTAGTGCTGTTAATTCCACTGGCTTTTTCGATTGCGAAAAAAACCAATACCTCACTTTTAAATCTCGCCATTCCGCTTTGTACCGCCTTGATGGCAGTGCACTGTATTGTTCCTCCACACCCCGCCGCATTGTTTGTGACCAATGAGCTTGGTGCTGATATCGGTTCTGTGATTTTCTATGGCTTACTCATAGGTTTGGTTGCGTCTTTAGTTGGCGGTCCGCTGTTCTTGAAGATGATGGGTGCTCGTCTACCTTTCAAAACCGTACCTGAAGAGTTCACCTCATTAGAAGTGAAAGATGAATCACAATTACCATCTTTGGGGGCGACGCTATTCACCGTGATGTTACCTATTGCGCTGATGCTGTTAAAAACGGCGGCAGAACTCAATATGGAACAAGGCACTGTGCTCTACACCACTTTGGAGTTTATCGGCAACCCAATTACAGCAATGTTTATCGCCGCTTTTGTTGCTTATTACATGTTAGGTATTAAGCAGAACATGGGCATGAGTGTACTGCTTGAGAAAACGGAAGGTGCATTTTCTTCGATTGCCAACATCTTGCTGATTATTGGCGCTGGTGGTGCATTCAACGGCGTATTAAAGGGCAGTGGTTTGGCGGATGTATTGGCACAGTTACTTTCTAATCTCGATATGCATCCGATCCTTCTTGCATGGCTTGTCGCGATTATTCTGCATGCGGCAGTGGGCTCTGCCACCGTTGCCATGATGGGCGCGACGGCAATTGTGGCTCCATTACTCCCACTTTATCCGAACGTAAGTCCAGAAATCATTACTCTGGCTATAGGCTCTGGCGCAATTGGTTGTACGATAGTGACCGATTCGCTCTTTTGGTTGGTGAAGCAATATTGCGGAGCCACGATGACAGAAATCTTCAAGTACTACACGACAGCGACATTCATTGCCTCTTTTGTTGCATTAGCAGGCACATTCCTTCTGTCGTACATGATCTAATAAAGGTAAACAATAATGACTACGCATAACGTAAACGCACTAGTAGCAGAATTCCCTTTGGTTGAGCGACTCATTGGGTTAGAAGAGGTGGTTTGGTTCAACCCAAATATCACCACACTTGAAGAAGGTCTGCCGTACGTTGGTTTAGGTGCAGCCAACATCAAAGACGCGAGTGAACGACTAAAACGCTTTGCTCCATACTTAATGAAAGCCTTCCCAGAAACGGTGGCTTCTAACGGAATTATTGAATCGAACGTTGTTGACATCGACAAGATGAAGCCCTGCTTGGAAGCGCAATATGGTACTCAAATTCTTGGACGTTTGATGCTTAAAAAAGACAGTCATTTGCCTATTTCAGGATCAATAAAGGCGCGTGGTGGCATCTATGAAGTGCTAACACATGCAGAGAAGTTGGCGATTGAAGCTGGGCTTCTAAGTGAAAGTGATGATTACAGCAAATTGTTCAGTGAAGAGTTTCGTCAGTTCTTTCAGCAGTACAGCATTGCCGTAGGTTCGACAGGGAATCTCGGTATGTCTATCGGCATCATGAGTGCAAAACTCGGCTTCTCGGTATCGGTTCATATGTCAGCGGATGCACGAGAGTGGAAGAAAAACAAGCTGCGTTCTCATGGCGTAAACGTGGTGGAGTACGAGCAAGATTACGGTGTTGCTGTAGAGCAGGGACGCAAAGAAGCGGAGAAAGATCCAACTTGCTTCTTTATTGATGATGAGAACTCTCAGACCTTGTTCTTAGGTTATTCCGTTGCAGGCGAACGCTTGAAGCAACAGTTTGATGATATGGGTATCATCGTTGACGCGGAGCACCCTCTGTTCGTTTACCTACCTTGTGGGGTGGGCGGTGGCCCTGGTGGTGTGGCGTTTGGCTTGAAGATGGCATTTGGTGACCACGTTCATTGTATCTTCGCGGAGCCGACACACTCTCCGTGTATGCTGCTTGGGGTGCACACTGGCTTACATGATGACATCGCGGTGCAAGATCTTGGTATCGACAACATTACTGCCGCTGATGGTCTAGCGGTAGGGCGTGCGTCTGGTTTTGTGGGACGAGCAATGGAAAGACTGCTTGATGGTTACTACACCATGACGGATGAGCGCATGTACCATCATCTGGGTGAGCTAAGTGAACAAGAAGACATTCGTTTAGAGCCTTCTGCGTTGGCGGGCATGATGGGGGCAGTTCACGTTTCACAAGACCAAGTTTACCAAGCTCGAATGCAATTTAGTGAAGATAAGATGAAGAACGCCATTCACCTAGTTTGGGCTACGGGTGGCGGCATGGTGCCAGAGGCTGAAATGTCGGCGTACCTTGCGAAATCTGGTCGATAATTGAGTTTACTCTTGCTTTGGGAACTGTGAGAGTAATACCAATCGTAGCAAATAACTGGTCATTCTAGCTGGTTATAACGCTTGATAACTTTGTTTACTTTTCGTTTCAAAGTAAGTTAATTGTAGAGTAACTACTTATCGAAAATTTTAGCCTTGTTCTCAAGCGTTTTTCCTGCGTTAACTCTGAACACTTGCTTACTGTGATTGGTATAAAAAAGGGCTCATCAATGGATGAGCCCTTTGTTTATGTTAATTCCAGACTACAGAGATTGTAATAGCTGGTGGTAACGACCTTTCTCAGCTAGTAGCGCTTGGTGGCTACCTTGTTCGATGATCTCGCCTTGCTCCATCAGACAGATTTTGTCCATACTCTCTAGCTCAATCAAACGGTGGGTGATAAATACCACGGTTTTGTTCGCAAAGTGCTCTTTGAACAGTGCCATTACCGTTTGCTCTGTGCGTTTGTCTAGACCTTCAGTTGGTTCATCAAGAAGCAGGATTGGGGCATCACGCAATAGAGCGCGCGCAATACCAATTCGACGCTTTTCACCACCAGACAGTTGACGTCCGCCATCACCTAACCAAGCGTTCAATCCTGGCTCTTCTAAGAGATTCGCCAAGTCCACTTTGGTCAGAATATCAGCTAGCTGCTCGTCCGTGGCTTCAGGGGCTGCAAGCAGCAGGTTGTCACGCAATGTGCCATTAAGAACATCAACACGTTGGCTTACTACTGTGATTGCCGCGCGCAGATCAGATTCACTCCAATCTTGCAGAGGTGCGCCACCGATGCTCACTTGACCCTGGTTTACATCCCAGTAGCGACAAAGCAATTGAATAAGTGTTGATTTACCTGAACCAGTTTGACCAACAATCGCCGTTTTCGAGCCCAGTGGCAGTGATAGCGTTAGATCTTTCAGTACTTTTTGCTGACCATCAGGGTAGATGAAATCTACCTTACTGAACTCAATATCTAACGGCTTATCTTCGCGTTTAGAACGTTCAGGGAAGATAACGTCTGGTTCAGCTAGCGTGATTTCGTTTAATCGACGTGCTGAAGTCAGTGTTTGACCTAGGTATTGGAAAGCACCGGCGATTGGCATCAGAATTTCAAAGCTCGCCATGGTGGCAAATGCGAACAGCGCAATCCAAGGATCTGGCGCACGACCACCAACGCCATCCGCAGCAAACCACAGCATCGCAACGAGCGTTAAACCATTCGCTAGCATCAGCAGGCTAGACGCCATGCCCGTTAGGTTCGCGTTGACGAACTGGTTGGATAGCAGTTGTTTTTGCTTCTCAAGAATCACATTGCGGTAGCGCTCTTCTGCGCCGAATAAGCTTAGTTCGCTGTAACCTTGCAACCAGTCTAATGTTGCCACGCGTAGCTGTGCTTTATTTTGTGTCAGATGTTCGCCGTTATGCTTACCCAGTTTGTAGAACAGTACCGGCCACACTAACAGCATTACCGTTAGAATACCGCCAAGCAATAGGGCAAGATGCCAGTCAAAGAAAGCAAGCACTGCGGTTAGCGACAAGATGCCGAATACGCCAACAATCACAGGGCTGATAAGACGCAAATAAACATGATCCATTGCATCTACATCCGCCACTAGACGGTTTAGTAAGTCTGCATCACGCAAAGTCGAAACACGACCGGGGATCAACGGCGCAAGCTTCTTGAAGAAGAAGATACGTAGATCCGTTAGTAGCTTGAAGGTCGCATTGTGGCTAACCACTCGTTCACCCCAACGACCTGCCGTACGTGCCATTGCCGCACCACGAACACCTGCGCCAGGCAACATGTAGTTAAAGGTCTCGCGAGCTATGGTCAATCCTGCCACAGCAGCAGCCGAAATAAACCAGCCTGATAAGGTTAGCAGACCAATGGAAGCGGCCAGTGTTAGGAAAGCCAGTAGCATACCCAGCGACAAACCAAACCAGTGCTTTTTATACAGTTTTAGATAAGGGAGTAAATCACGCATCTAAGTTCCCCTTGTCTGATTCACGTTGAGCTAGGTTGGCAGCCAACATTTCTTTAAATAAACCATCTTGAGATGCCAGAGTTTCGTAATCACCACGTTGGACAATTTGACCTTCTTGCATCACCAAAATCTGAGACACATTTTGCAGTGGTGCCAATTGGTGAGTGATCATCAAGTTAGTGGTGGATTCGGTGTATTTACCGATGCCTTCCATCACAAGTTTCTCGCTCCGAGCATCCAAGCTGGCGGTTGGCTCATCGAGTAACCAAAAACTCCCGTTTTGTAGCATCGCACGCGCAAGTGCAAGACGCTGTGCCTGACCAACAGATAGACCACCGGAGCGGTCAGAAATTTGGTAATCCAAGCCATGCATTTCAACAAACTCTGCGGCGTGAGAGTCGTTGAGTACTGAATGGACTTGTTGGTCTTGAATATCTTGCTTGCCCAAGATGACGTTGTCACGAATGCTGCCATGTAAAAGCATCGGGTTTTGCCCAATCCAACTGATGGCTTTTCGCCATGTAGACAAGTCCAACTCAGATAATTCACAACCGTTAACTTTCAGACTGCCCTTGTATGGCATAAAGCCAAGGATGGTGTTCACTAAGCTGGTTTTACCTGCACCACTAGGGCCAACTAATGCCGTGCTTTGGTTGGCGTCTAAAGAGAAGGTTAGGGGACCGACGAGTTGTTTGCCTTCTGGACTGAAGATAACAAGGTCACTGGCTTCGATGTGAATCGCTGCGTTTTGCTCAACGACTTTATTGCCGTCTTTCACTTGGTCAATGTCTAGCTCTAAGAACTCAACGATGCTTTCTGCTGCACCGACTGCTTGCTGCTTCGCATGATAGAAAGTGCCTAGATCGCGCAGTGGTTGATAGAATTCAGGCGCAAGGATAAGAATAAACAAACCGGCGAAGAGGGTTACGCCAGCGCCGTAATAGCCGAAGTTCAGTTCACCGATGTAGCTGAAACCGAAGTATACCGCAGTAATCGCAATTGAAATCGAAGTGAAGAACTCAAGCACGGCAGAAGATAGAAAGGCAATCTTCAAGACATCCATCGTACGTGTACGGAAGACTTCTGATGCCCCTTTTAATGTCTCGGTTTCTGACTTAGTGCGATCGAACAAACGAATCGTTGTCATCGCTTGTAAGCGGTCGTAGAAATGCCCAGAAAGACGTTGTAGCGCTTTGAAGTTCTTGCGGTTTGCGTCAGCGGCTTTCATACCAACCAAGGCCATGAACATTGGGACCAATGGCGCAGTTACTAGGAAAATTAAACCCGCTGCCCAGTTAATAGGGAAGACCACCACCAGAATGATGAAAGGCACCAATACAGACAACGACATTTGTGGAAGGTAGCGAGAGAAGAAATCTTGCATATCTTCTACTTGCTCTAAAATCAGAGTTGCCCAACTGCCCGCTGGCTTGCCTTTGATGTAAGCAGGACCAAGTTGGTGGACTTTATCGAGAATCAGTTGACGAATATAAACGCGGATTTGTTCACCACAACGGTATCCCGCAATTTCGCGTCCCCAAGTACAGGCCGCGCGACCAACAACGGTGACACCTAATCCGACGAAGTGCCAAACAAGTTCACTTTTGTCGACATGCTCAATGATTAACTGGTGGAGAATGGAGGCGAGCAGGGCTGCTTGAGCCAATAAAAACACGCTTGATAGTACGCCTAGGCCTATCGCAACCATCAGCCAGCGCTTGGCTAACTTACTTTGTTGCTTAAGCCACTTATTCAAGCTGCTTTGCTTTTTCTTATCCATCGTGAAGGCTTAATGATAATTGTTTTAATGAGGCGGTAGTATACAAAAGAAAACCCAGCGGGAATACCGCTGGGCTTTAAGGATATGACACAAATGTGAAAAGTTATTTGTCAGTAAGTGCGTCTAGGAAACGTTCTGCATCCAGTGCAGCCATACAACCAGTACCTGCAGAGGTAATAGCTTGACGGTAGTTATGATCCATCACATCACCCGCTGCGAACACACCTTTAATGCTGGTTTGTGTTGCGTTTCCTTCAAGACCAGATTGAACGATGATGTAACCATCTTTCATGTCTACCTGACCTTCAAAGACCTGTGTATTTGGTTGGTGACCGATTGCGATGAATGCGCCCATTACTTCGAGATCTTCGGTCGCACCGCTGTTCACATCTTTGATACGAACGCCAGTAACGCCCATGTCGTCACCTAGCACTTCATCTAGAGTGCGATCAGTATGAAGAATGATGTTACCGCTTTCTACTTTATCCATCAGACGCTTCACGAGGATCTTTTCAGCGCGGAATGAGTCGCGACGGTGGATAAGGTGAACTTCAGAGGCAATGTTTGATAGGTAAAGCGCTTCTTCTACCGCTGTGTTACCACCACCCACTACCGCTACTTTTTGATTACGGTAGAAGAAACCATCACAGGTTGCACATGCCGATACACCACGGCCTTTGAACGCTTCTTCAGATTCAAGACCTAGGTATTTTGCTGATGCGCCGGTAGAGATAATTAACGCATCACAAGTGTACTCACCAGAGTCACCTTTTAGACGGAATGGACGTTGAGACAATTCCACTTCGTTAATGTGATCGAACACGATTTCTGTTTCGAATCGTTCTGCGTGCTCTTTCATACGTTCCATCAAACCAGGACCAGTAAGACCTTCTGCATCACCAGGCCAGTTTTCTACTTCTGTTGTGGTCGTTAGCTGACCACCTTGCTGCATTCCCGTCACAAGCACAGGGTTTAGATTGGCACGCGCTGCGTAGACTGCTGCGGTGTAACCTGCTGGACCAGAACCAAGAATTAATAGTTTACAGTGTTTTACGTCGCTCATTATGGCTCCATAGAGGGCTGAACATTTTCTCCGATTGTATGGAAATTCTTAGTGCTTTAAAAGCATAAACGAAAGGAGCCAACCGAATTATTGGTTATAGGTTAGAACTTGCTGATGTTTATACCCAAGTAACCTCGAGATGCTAGGTTCAGCGAGAATGACTTGGTTTGTAGACGCGGCGACGATTTAAAGATCTAGTCACTCTAAATCAAGAATCGGCAACAAAGTATACAAGCCAAGACAACTCGCCCTTCGGGAGCGTGTCATTGCCTCGATTTCTGCGTCAAACAACTTGGAAAGAGCTGGCTATTACGCGGTGTTGTTTTCCTTGAACTCGAATCAATGACAACGCTCTGAATCCTGCATCTTGAAGTCACTTGGGTATATCATCGAGTGTGCCATTCCAGAATAAAATTCTATTCATAGTGGAGAGTTCTAGTTTCAAATGTGGCGAATGCTCCGTTCTGAATGTTTAGACTGATATTTAACGAAATATTAGATATGTATGTTGTTTTTTCGTTTTTGTTGAAGCTATCAACGTCAAATTCTGGTAATTGCAGAATATTTGCGTATCCTAGAATGTAAATTAAATGTTAACTAAAACAAACTAGATGTGCCTCATTAAAGGAGCCAATGATGTTACATTCACGTGAGAACACCCTACATTTAACTCAGCTCAGCATGGCCGCGATTGAGCAACTTTCTCCTTCCTTTGAAGGACTACCTCGGACAGAACATGCCGATGGTCAGTATCGTTTACGCCGCTACTCCGTCGTGGGGTTTGAAAATGGTCAAGTGATTGATTTAAACAAGAACAGCTTTGTTCAGTCATCGGATATCAACCGCTTTCAAGGTGATGTCGTTCGTCAATTTGAGCCGATTGAGAAAGGTATTCTTTCAAGTGACGGCTTCCGTGAAATGTGCGCGTTGTTTGTTAATGCTAATCACCTACCAGAAGGTCAGGAAATCGAAATTCACCAGATTCGAATCACAGCGATTTATGATGAAACTCAAGTTGCTCCCGAAGGCGTGCACCAAGATGGCTTTGACCATATCGCGCTTGTCGGCGTGGGACGTCACAACATCATGGGCGGGGACATCATGCTTTACAGCAGCCACAATCAAGCGCCTTTCTTCCGTAAAGTGCTGGAGAATGGGGAAGTAGCAATGCTGGCAGACAGCAAACTGTGGCACAACGCCGTTCCAATTCGCTCAGTGATTAATGATCAAGAAGGTCACATGGATGTATTTGTACTGACAGCGACGGACAAACGAAATGAACTTCAATCTTAATCAAATTCGAGAGCAGTTTCCGGCATTGGCGCAATACCATAACGACCGTCCAGTAACGTTTTTTGATGGTCCTGGTGGTTCACAGGTACCGCAGTCGGTGTTAGACAGTATGGTGAGTTACCTTGGGCATTTTAACTCTAATCTCGGTGGGCACTATTTCTCGAGTCAAGCGACGGTTGACGTTATGCAATCCGCTCGTGAGTCTGCGCAAGCACTGCTCAATGCACCTTCATCCGGTAATATCGTTTTTGGTGCCAATATGACGTCACTGACTTTCCAATTAAGCCGTGCGATCAGTCGCGATTGGAAAGAGGGAGATGAAATCATTGTCTCGGCATTAGATCACTACTCCAATGTATCTAGCTGGCAGCAAGCCGCAGAAGACAAAGGCGTCATTGTTCACCAAGTGAGAATCAACGAACATGACTGTACGTTAGATCTAGAACATCTGCAAAGTCTGCTGAGCGAAAAAACTCGCTTAGTCGCTGTGACTTACGCATCGAATACCACCGGCTCAATTGTCGACATTCATCAAGTGGTAGAACTGGCGCATCGCATTGGTGCTCAGGTTTATGTGGATGCTGTTCATTATGCGCCGCACCACTTAGTCGATGTACAAGCTATAGGGTGTGATTTCTTGGCGTGTTCCGCATATAAGTTTTTTGGACCACATGTCGGTATCGCTTACATTGCTGACCAATGGTTGCACAGTATCAAACCGTATAAAGTGGAACCTGCAACGAATATCGGACCAGGACGCTTCGAAACAGGAACGCAGAGTTTTGAAGGTTTAGCAGGCGTGACTGCTGCTATCGAATACTTAGCGCAATTTGGTGATGAAGGTGCGTCACTTCGTCAGCGTTTAGAGCAAAGCTACGCGTTATATAATCAGCATGAACAGCAATTAAGTGCGCATTTCTTACACCGTCTGAGTGCGCTTGATGGGGTGAATCTGTTTGGTATTAACGATGAAAGTAGCCAACTGAGGACACCCACGTTTGCTCTTACGTTTGATAAATACGCTCCAGAGTTCATTGCTAAAACGTTGGGTGAGCACAATATCTGCGTTTGGAACGGGCACTTCTATGCACTCGGGTTGGTTCGCCAATTGGGGCTCGAAGAATCTGGTGGCGTGGTGCGAATTGGTTGTATGCACTACAACACCACAGCTGAGATCGATATGTTATTTGATGTGTTAGAGAGCATACTCGACGCGTAAGAATCGAAAACTCAAAGAACAAAAAGCTCGGGCACTTGGCTCGAGCTTTTTCGTTTCTCTAAATTCAATTAATCGAGGCTTATTCGCTCACTTCAATCTCATACGAAGTAAATTTACGTACGTTAATCACCCCAGTATCAAAGATTAGGTATTGACCTTTAATGCCTTGTAGCGTGCCAGTGACGACAGGGTTCTTATCAAAGTTGTGTGAGGTGATTTTTGTTGGATGTTGCTGAACTGGGTAGCTCAGGGAAGTGATGTTCTCACTTAATACTTCAATAGCATCATCACCGTATTGTTGCTTAATCTCAGCAATTTTATCTTCCACCAATGGCAGCAGCTCAGCGAAACGCTCTTGTAGCTCAATTGGTTCTCCATCACCTTTTAATAGAGTACGCCAATTCGTCTTATCGGCAATGTGTTTCGCTAATTCTACTTCAATCAGACCAGAGATATGGCGGGTTTTCACCTTGAAGATCGGTAGGCCTTGCGTCGCACCCTGATCGATCCAGCGGGTTGGGATTTGAGTATGACGTGTGATACCAACTTTCAAGCTTGACGTATTCGACAGGTAAACGAAGTGGTCTACCATGCAATTCTCTTCCCCCCATTGAGGTTCACGGCAGGTACCTTGCTCGTAGTGACAAGTTTCGGGCTTCATGATGCACATGTCGCAACTCGCTAACTTTTTCATACAAACAAAACAGTGGCCTTGAGAATAGCTTTTCTTAGTTTTCTTACCGCAAGAGCAGCAGTAAATGTTGCCAGTGTGAGTCAAGGTAAGTGTTTGACCAAGAAACGGACTTAGATCCACTTCTTCATCACCGACAGGTAAACGGTAACTTACGGCACCGTCTAGAGAAGCACGCATCTTACTTAGCGTACCAGTAGCAATTATTGACATGACATTACTCATTATTGTGTTTTTGCACAGTATATACCGAACCGGGCTCGATAGGCAGGAAGAGGGAGCGAAGTTGCGGGATTTGAGTGTTCTTTGTTGGTTTTTTAATCGATGTGCTCTATTAGGGTTTGAAGTGCTTCGCACAAGCACCTAAATGAAAATACACAGGCTACTTGGAGCAAGATCATGTTGTATAACCATATGTAATGTATCAATAGTGAGAATTTGAGTTAAAAATCACTTTTTGGCTTGATAAATAACTTTATTTGAAAAGTGAAATAACATTCAGTACATTGGTCGATATAAACAGAATGATACTCAGTAACTAGGTTGGTCGTGATGAAATGGATACATAGATTAATTTTTGCATTATCGATATGCACCATCAGTTTGGTGGCGTTATATAGCTTGCTTGGTGACACCCGCAAACTTGAAGTTACACCAGACAAGTTCAATATCCATGTAACCAATGACGCTATTGCGGGCGGTCTGAGTGAGTCAGATATTACCTATCAAAACCACAGTTTGACTTTAAATTGTGATCTCAAAGAGAGTAAGTACGCATGGCCATACTGTGGAATTTCCGTGTACACCGATGTAAAAGAAGCAACCAAGGGGTTGGATCTTTCTAGTTACCACACGGTCCGTTTGAAGATCCGTTACGAGGCTGCAGGTGATGGGCAAAGCCCAAGCAAAAATCTACGTTTGTATTTAAGAAACTTTAACTCTGCCTACTCAATACCAACGGATGAATACACCATTAAATACAATGGTATGCAGTTTTCTCCTTCCGATTTCAGTGAGATTATTGAGATCCCAATTAAGAACCTTCAAGTTATGACATGGTGGTTGAATGACAATGATGTTGCTATTGAGCACTCTGCTCCGGAGTTTTCTAACATTACACGCATTGATTTAGCGACAGGTGCAGGTGCGGCGCTTGGTAAACATAAGATCGTGATCGACAAAATTGAGTTTGAAGGTGCGTACGTCCAGCAATCAACGCTGTTGTTTGTTTTATTGTTCTCCTGGATGGCATTAGGTTTGGCATTTTCACTGCACGAGATGCGAAAGAACAAAATGGCTTACAACAAAGCGAAAAAACGTCATCGTCATCTAGAGAAAGTTAACAACACGTTACGTGCGCAAAATTATGAATTCGCTGAACTGGCGCACCGTGATGCATTGACTGGAGCGATGAACCGTCATGCGGTACAAAGTTGGCTAGAACAGCAAGCTCGACAGGTTCGATGGGGGCACGACTCATTTTCCATTTTGTATATGGACTTAGATAAATTCAAACGTGTGAACGACAAGTACGGTCACCAGATGGGTGATGATATTCTGCGTGAGTTCGTCATGGTAATCTCAAGTTCGATTCAACCCGAAGATCGCCTGGTTCGATGGGGTGGGGAAGAGTTTGTGGTTTTTTGCCCTGACACCAATGTGGAACAAGCGGTGAAAAAAGCAGAAGTCATAAGACAGAATGTTGAAAGTCACTTGTGGGTTCATGGTGAACCTTTGACGTGCAGTATCGGTGTCGCTCAGATGCAAAATGAACGAGTCTCTGAGACGATGGCTCGTGCAGACGAAGTGCTCTACTTAGCTAAGCGCAATGGTCGCAACCGAATCGAAGTGAATTACGGCATGCAAATGAAGTCAGATGTGGCGTCTTAAATCCAGCCTTAGACAGAGAAATACAGAGAAGAAAAAAGGTGGCCGACCGACCACCAAAAGGGAAACTGCTGAACATGACTATGGGGTAGTAGCTAGGTATTCATATGATTACCGAGAACAGCAGCTGTAGTGCTAGACTTTGACGACAGAGAGCTGCGCATGATGTAGCTCTCTGCGTTTTTCAAGAACCTCGTTGTTACCAGAACAACCAAGCGAACAGCGTTAGTGCACCAATACATGCGATGTTCAGAACCATACCAATTCGCATCATTTCTTTCTGTTTAATATGACCCGTTGCAAAAACAATAGCATTTGGTGGTGTTGCTACTGGAAGCATGAAGGCACAAGACGCAGCAACAGCGATTAACGCAGATAGAATCACTGGCGATAGACCAAGAGCCTCAGCAATGGTTGCAAATACAGGCACTAACAGTGCAGCACTCGCCGTGTTACTTGCAAACTCAGTTAAGAAAACGACGAATGCGACAACGGCTAAGATAGTCAGTAGCACGCCTGCTTGCTCTAGGAATCCAGCTAGACCATTTGCTAGGAATACGCTTGTTCCTGTCGCTTTAAGCACATTGCTCAGACAGATACCACCGCCGAACAAGATCAGTACGCCCCAATCGGTGGTTTTCTCAATATCTTTCCATTCCACTGCTCGTGACGCACCAAGCAAAAGAATTGCACCGATTGCCACTAAGGTATCGAATTTAGCAAAGCCACCTAGCATCGCGTTGATTGGTTTGCTGAAAATCCACAAAGTAACCGTCAATAGGAAGATTGCTAGCGTGATCATTTTGCCGTTTGTCCACTCAACAGGCTGGTGGTCAAGTTCAAACTTGTGGCTCAAGTCAGGTTTAGTCATGGTGTAAAGGACCAAGATAGCGATAGGCATGAGAATCAATGAAATTGGTAAACCTAGTTCCATCCACTCTGTAAAACTCAAACCGACTTCTGCCGCTGCGATAGCGTTCGGTGGGCTACCAACTAGCGTTGCAATGCCACCAATAGAGGCGCTGTAAGCAATGCCCAGTAGAACGAACAAGTAGGTACTGTGACTTTTCTTCGCATCCAGTTTGCTCATTACACCTAGAACCAATGGCAACATCATGGCTGTGGTTGCGGTGTTTGAAATCCACATTGAAAGACCGGCACTAACACCAAACAACATAAACACAGCAACTGACATCTTACCGCGTGCGATGAGCAACACTTTATCGGCGATGGCCTGATCGAGCTTTTGTTTATGAAGGGCAGCGGCAAGAGCAAATCCACCCAAGAACAAGAAGATGATCGAGTTAGAGAAGTTGTTCAGTGCGGCTTGCGTATTAAAGACCCCTAAAAATACCGCGAGTAGCGGGATCAAAAGGGCCGTGATGCTCACATGGATTGCTTCCGTTAACCAAAGTACAGCTACGAAAATCAAAATACACAAGCCAGTTACGACTTGAGGATCAAAGGGTAGGGTGTTGAACAATATAGCGAACAGCAGGACATTAGACGTTAATATCATGCTGTTGCGAGTGAAGAACCAGTTCTTCAATGTCACAGCGAGTGCGGTCATGATTGTGCTCCTTTTGCATTGCCTTAGTGTTGGTTTTTTATGGCAAAGTAACTGACTTGTAGTTATTTATTGATTAAATGTTACTGCGAATGCGAAAGGTAATTTTGTCTGAATCGACGGTCGAGCAAGAAAGTGTGAGGTTGGGAATTAGAAATGGGTAGAAAGCTACCCATTTACTTTTAATGAATTGTTATCGGTGTGTAATGCATGGCTGAGTGGTTGAAATAAACGACATCTCATAGGGTTTACTGCACAGGGATATTACGTTCGTTATCGATGGTTTCTGGTACCTCTTCCACGGCAACGATTGGCTCTTGAGGACCAAGAAAGCGCGGTTGAGTATGCATTACGTACAGATCTAAGAATGCTTTTACACGAGCCATAAGTTCACGAGTGCGCATGTTGAGTTTTTGCTTGCTTGCCGTTGGACCTGCTACTGCCAAACATTGTGCGTCGATATTGTATGCATCGGCAATGAAAAGAGCACGCTCACAGTGGAACCGCTGTGTGACAATTAGGAAGCGCTCAGAGGCAAAAATCTTCTTTGCTCGAACAATCGAATCCAAAGTACGAAATCCTGCGTAATCGAGATGGATGACCTCCTCCGGCACACCGGCTTTCAGTAAGTCTCGTTTCATCGTCCAAGGTTCATTGTAAGAGCGGTGAGCGTTATCCCCACTCAACAAAAATTGCTTCACTTTGCCTTGTTTGTACAACTCAATAGCAGCATTGATTCGGTGTGTGTAATAGGTGTTGAGCACCTTACCAATGTATTTACTGGTACCAAGAACAACGGCGACTTCATGCTCGGGTACTTGCTCGTAGTCGGTAAAAATTTGTTCTTGTGCTTGTAGCACAACCCAACGGTCTATGGCGATAACAGTGACGAGGAGACCGATTAAAGAGATCGACAAAACCAAAGCCAGACGCTTCCATGAGAATTTAAGCTTCCACTTTGACTTTATGCGGGAAAACAGCAAAACGTTCGATGTCCTTATTTCAATGTGTATCCCTCATCATATCTGATAGAAATGAAAAGAGAGAAGCCCATTTATGCCAAAATACGGTTAGGATGAGAAAAAAAAGCATAAAAAACAAAAGCCCCCGCAATGCGAGGGCTAATTATTATACAAAGCGTAGCAAAATTTAGAATGCTGTGCGTTTGTAACGGCGATAAACAGGCTGCCAGAACGCTTGGTCAATGGCGTCGTTTAACGCTTCATCGGTGATTTCTAGCGCAACGCCTTGCTCAATTGCTTTCTTCGCAACAGCGAATGCAATCTTCTTCGATACCAAATGAATTTCTTCTAGTGGTGGAAGTAGGGCACCGTTGCCGTTGATAGCTAATGGCGAACATGTTGCCAACGCTCGGCTTGATTCCATCAGCATTTCATCGGTTACACGTTTCGCATTCACCGCCAGAACACCAAGGCCAATACCTGGGAAAATGTAGCTGTTGTTACATTGTGCGATAGGGTAAGAACGACCTTCATGAACCACTGGCTCGAATGGGCTACCTGTTGCAACCAATGCTTCGCCGTTTGTCCAACGAATGATGTCGTTTGGCGTTGCTTCTACACGGCTAGTTGGGTTCGACAATGGGAACACGATCGGACGCTTACAGTGTTTGTGCATCTCTTTGATTACTTCTTCACTGAACAGACCCGGAGCACCCGATACACCGATCAGCACTGTTGGTTTCGCGTTGTGCATCACATCAAGAAGTGAGAAGCCATTTCCTTCATTTTCCCACTCTTTTGTGTTGTCGAACTTCTGAACCAAGCGTTGCTGGAAATCAAGAAGATTAGGCATACCCTCTTGCAATAGACCCCAACGGTCAACCATGTAAACTTGCGAACGCGCTTTCTTATCAGAAATCCCTTCCGACACCATTTGTGCGATGATCGCTTCGGCGATACCACAACCTGCTGAACCTGCACCCAAGAAAGTAATACGTTGATCTGAAAGCTTAGTGCCTGCCGCTTTACATGCTGCTAGTAGAGAGCCTACCGTTACCGCAGCTGTACCTTGAATGTCATCGTTGAAACAACAGATGCGATCTTTGTAGCGCTCTAGAAGCGGCATTGCGTTTTTCTGTGCAAAGTCTTCGAACTGGATTAGCGCATCTGGCCAACGACGTTGTACTGCTTGGATAAACTCTTCAACAAACGCATCGTAATCTGGACCCGTGATACGAGGATGACGCCAGCCCATGTACATTGGGTCTGCTAGACGTTGCGGGTTGTTAGTACCTACATCCAGTACGATTGGTAGCGTGTACGCAGGGCTGATACCACCACACGCCGTGTATAAAGAAAGTTTACCGATTGGAATGCCCATGCCGCCGATACCTTGGTCACCCAAGCCCAAGATTCGTTCGCCATCAGTCACAACGATAACTTTAACGTTGTGGTTGGCTGCGTTGTTTAGCAGATCATCGATACGATCGCGGTTCGGGTATGAGATAAATAGACCACGACCACGACGGTAGATATTTGAGAAGTTCTCACACGCTGCACCAACAGTTGGTGTGTAGATGATAGGCATCATCTCTGAAATGTGGTTTTGAACTAGTCGGTAGTATAGCGTTTCGTTTGTATCTTGGATGTTGCGCAGGTAAATGTGCTTATCCATGTCGCTTTCAAAGCTTTTGTACTGTTGGTACGCACGCTCTACCTGTTCTTGGATCGTTTCAGTTGTCTCTGGTAGAAGACCTTCCAAGTTAAATGAACTACGTTCTTCTGCAGAGAACGCACTGCCCTTGTTCAATAGAGGAGTCGCTAAAAGAGCCGGACCCGCATATGGGATATAGAGTGGGCGCTTGTCGTTGTTCATTGGGTGCCTTAAATGTAGGGTTGAAGGATGCGTGCAAAATTCTAACGGGTTCACTATTTAGTTGTAAACATTCGTTGATGTACATCAACGTAATGTCGCAAAAAAATTCAGTTCCCGACGAAAATATCGTCACTGGAAAGAAAACATAACCATGAAATCGATTCCTAAAGCAGGAATTTCTCACTCAGGTATAATGCCCCGCAATCCATTATCACGTTCTTATTTGTTATGTCTCAATTGCCTATCGATAGCTTACAAGCTAAATTTGACCAACTCGTGAATCACCACCATTTGGTGGTAGAAGCCGAAACGGGCTCTGGTAAATCTACGCGTTTACCGCTTTGGTCTGCTAATCATGGTCGAGTATTGGTCATTGAGCCGCGTCGAATCGCATGTACGTCATTGGCAGAGTTTCTTGCTGATCAATCTGGTCAACCGTTAGGGAAGCAGATTGGTTACGCGATTAAGCTTCACGCTCACTATGATGAAAACACCAAAGTCGTGTTTGTGACGCCTGGTGTTGCACTACGTTGGTTCGCAGAAGACAAGCTTGCTAGCTTCGATATCGTGATGGTGGACGAATTTCATGAGCGTCGCTGGGACATTGATCTCCTTACGGCGATTTTAAAGCAAGAAAAGCAACACCGCTTGATCGTGACGTCAGCAACCTTAGAAGGTGAAAAACTGGCGAACTATTTGGATGCCAAACGGCTGCGATCGGAAGGTCGTTGTTTTCCTGTTACCGTTACCCATCGTTCACTGGATAGCCGTTACTTGCCGAACAAAAAAGGTTGCGAGAATGATGTCGTTCGAACAGTTAAGGAGGCGCTGGAAGACGAAGAGGGCGATATTCTCGTTTTCTTACCGGGTCGCAAAGAAATTACTCAATGCGCACAAATGCTGCAAAACATCAATGACGTAATGATTGTGAAGCTGCATGCTTCGGTGAGTGATGAAGAGCGACACCATGCGTTAACGGTACAAAATCAACGCAAAGTGGTTTTAGCGACCAACGTAGCGGAAACCTCGCTGACCATTCCCAATATCCGCGTGGTGATCGACAGTGGTTTGGAACGCAGAACGGTGCAACGAAACGGACGCACAGCTCTGACATTAACTCATATCTCCAAAGCCAGTGCCGCTCAGCGAATGGGGCGTGCTGGTCGTGTTGCAGAAGGGGCGTGTATTCGTCTGTTTGGTGAACATGCGCCATTAGAATTGGTTACCCCACCCGAATTACATCGTGAAGAACTTGTGGAGCCTGTGCTTGCGGCTGCTTGTTGCGGCTATAGACTTTCCGAACTTCAATTTCTTGATGCGTTACCTGAAAAATCGCTGCTCTCCGCGAGCCAAACCTTGCGAGGTATGGAAGCGATAGACCAACAAGGTGATGTAACCGAGCATGGTAAAAAAGTTTACCCCTTACCTATTGACGCATTGTTTGCTGATTTAGTCACTCGTATGCAAACCAAATCAGAAAAAGAAGCGATGATCGACTTAGCTGCCGCACTCTCTGTTCCAGCTCAGTTGCATCAATTGCAAGGCGGTGAGTCTGCCGAAGCCCTAGCGCAAGAAGAACCATTTGGTTGTGATGCATCGCTGATGATTCGCTTGGTGAGAGGAGAGCAACTTCCCGGCGTTAATGTTGATGTGAGCGTACTTGAAGAAGCACAAGGCTTGGCGAAACAGATGCGAGAAGTGTTTGAATTGCCAGAACTTGACGTAGCATCGCGATACAAACGTGATGAACTGACTAAAGCAATCGCCAAGTTGCATCCTGAGCTGGTCTTCGTTCGTCGAGAACGACGCCGTGACGCTTTGGGCAATGGCTTGATGGAAATGGTGGTCGGTCGCAATAGCCGCTTCTCTGATAAAAGTGAGGCAGCATTGGTGCTCGATAGCCATAGTGTCCCCGGAAGAGGCGTAAAGCAGACGCTTAACCTTGCATCTGTGATGTTACCTGTTTCCTTGGCGCTGCTACGTGAATTAGAACTTGGCGAATGGCAGCAAGGCGAAACCAATTATGAAGAAGAAGTCCCGCGCGCGACCATGCATTTGATCTATGCAGGGCGAACCATTTGTACTGAATACCAAGCACTTCAAGGAGAAGTAGCGGTTCAGTCTATTGTTGAGATGATTGATGAACAAGCGCTATTGCCGGGATTTGCGCCACTAAGAAAGCAACAAATTCAGCATTGGAAGATCTATAACGCTCTCGGGTTAAACCAAACTCCTGTTGATAAAAGCATGCTTGATGATTTGTCTTTTTCTACTTGGCTGGTCGAACAGCTGGAAACGCTTGGTGTCGAAAGTGTAGAAGACATCGAACTGTTTGACGCGGATGATATCCCTTTCGAAGGTATTCCAGATTGGGAATATCAAGATTTTGCAGAACAGTTTCCACTTAAGCTGGTGTTAGCTGAACTAAAACTCGACGTAGAGTACTTTGTGTCACGTAAATTGGTTCATGTCATCTACACAGAAGGTAACCGGAAAGGTGACCCAAAACGCTGGGAGCTACCACGATGGTCAGGCTGGAAAGTGCAATATAAGAAAGCCAGCCGAGTGCTCGATGTAAAATAACCTAAACCGGAACAGTAAAGGCGGAATCGAACTAAGCGACACCTTGTACTTTAATGACATCTTAGGTCTGTATGTGCAGGGGTATCACGACTACGGAGAAACCTCGATAGATTATGACTAGTCACAAACTCAAGTAGGACTCGATATTCGTCTTTTGAACTTAATAGTCATCATCCACTGGCATGCCTTGGCACACCGTAGTTTTAGTTCGTCGTTTAAAATATTAATCAATTGAATGCTTATATATGGCGAAGCTGTACTCCATTTGTTACAAAGCTGGTTTTAATATTTCCTTTTGAGGTTAAATTAGGGCATAAAAGACCATTGTTTTATATCCTATTGCTATATCAAAGTAATTGAACGATATTTTGTATATCTCATTTCAGAGTGTCGAGGCATAGGATGGAGCAACAAGGAAAGACATGCATTGAATTCGACTACACAAGCTTCCTAGGGGCAACGGGAAGTAAGAAGTGGACCTTCTTGGAGGCATTCGCCACCATCGCTCCCATTTTTGGCTTGATGTGGAAACAGAACATCGCGGAGTTGAGCTTACCAGAGGATCGCCTTTGGGATGCTGCCTTAAAATCGATGTCTTCACGTCAGAGTGATGAATCCAATCTAGTGATGTTGGTGAAGCTAGCAAAACATGAAGGGATCCATGAATTACGTGTAGTTATGCCTTATTCGTTAGACTCAAAGCAGATTGAGTACATTGAATCTCGAAGCAAACTAAAAGTAGAAACTGCCGAGCAAGATGTGCTGAATTTGAGGCTCTAACACCCAAGGAACGATCCCCAAACACAAAAGCGACCTGTCAAAAGGTCGCTTTTTTTGTTTTACCTATCAGATTTATAAATACCTTCATGATTTGTTGGAAGTGTGATGAATATAGAGTATTTACACTTAAATTAACAAAAATGTAACATCAAGAAATGCAATTGTCATAACTACCTTCTAACTTAATGTTTTTTTAGAGTAATTAGCCAAAGAAGCATAATGCGTCTACTGGCTGGTTAAATCGTGCAGGAACGAGCGCGTTAATAAAACACAATAACAAAGGAAGTTACTATGTCATTGTCTCGTCGAGATTTCATAAAAGCCGTCTCTTCAGGAGCCGTTGTAACAACACTTACCGCCTGTGGTAGCGATGATAGCGATGCGACTCCCACGGGATCATTCGAATACGGTGTGGCCAGCGGCGACCCGACCCAAACTCAAGTGATTATCTGGAGTCGAGTGACCACCGCCGCCAGTTATGTGGATGTAACATGGCAGGTCTCAAGGTCAGAAGATTTTTCAACCGTTGAGCAAAGCGGTACTTTCACCACGGACACCAGTCGAGACTTTACGGTTAAGGTGGATGTGCAAAACCTCAACCCGAGTACTCAGTATTACTACCGCTTCATGGTAGGCGAGACCACTAGCATCGTTGGGATGACACAAACTCTACCTGAAGGCGGCGTAGATAAAGCATCCATGGCTGTCGTGTCTTGCGCAAATTATCCCGCGGGTTATTTCAACGTTTATAAGGAGATTCTCAAACAGCATCAAACAGAGTCGTTCGATGTAGTTTTGCACCTTGGTGATTACATCTACGAATATGGTGCTGGTGGTTATGCTAGTGACGATGCAGCTAGGTTGGGGCGTGAGCCAAGTAAAGGTACCGAATGCATTACTTTAGATGACTATCGAAAGCGCTATGCTCAATACCGTCAAGATCAAGAGCTCCAAGCTTTGCATGCTGCATTGCCAATGATTGCGGTTTGGGATGACCATGAGCTCGCAAATGACGCATGGAAAAATGGTGCAGAAAACCATCAAAATAATGAAGGCAGTTTTGTCGACAGACGCGCCGCCGCTGCCGCAGCATGGACTGAGTGGTTGCCTGTTCGCGAGAATACCTTTTCGAATATGTTGATTTATCGTCAGTTCTCGTTTGGTGATTTGATCAACCTAATGATGCTCGATACTCGCTTAGTTGGGCGAGATCAGCCGTTGGACTACTTTTCGCTTAATGCACCGACAATGGATGCGATTGGTGGACTCGTAGCGCAATCACGCAGTGCTGATAGGGAGCTACTTGGTACTGAACAACTGGCTTGGTTAATGAATGCGTTTAACAGCCAAGACGCCAAATGGAATGTTCTTGGGCAGCAAGTTCTTATGTCGCGTATGGAGCTTCCGAGCTCGGTTATGTTAGCAATGTTTCAGTTATTCAATGCCACAGACGAGCAGAAAATGGATGCTCTTCTCGCGGTGAACAGTGCGATTTCAAATTACCTCGCTGATCCAAGCTCAGATACGACTAAGCTGCCATATAACCTCGATGCTTGGGATGGGTACTATGTTGAGCGAGAGCGAGTGTATGAGATTGCAAAAGCGAGTGAAGGTCATTTTGTTTGCTTAGCTGGTGATACGCACAATGCATGGACCAGTGAGTTAAAGGATGTATCTAATAACCCTGTTGGTGTCGAGTTTGCGACAAGTTCGGTTAGCTCTCCGGGTTTAGAAGAATATTTAGCGTTAGAGCCCGTTGCCATCGCACAAATGGAGTACACATTGCCGCATTTGGTTTCTGAGTTGCAATGGACAGACATTAAACAGCGTGGCTTTATGCGTGTAACCTTTACACCAGAAAAAGCGCAATCTACTTGGTACATGCTCTCTAGTGTTAAAGATAAAAACTACCAAGTGACCAAAAAGATGGCATCAACAACAGATGGTGTCACGCTCGCTCTTGAATAGGGTTTCAACTCACTCTCCTTGAACGAACTCCTTAAACGTTAACCTTAAGCCAGCAAGGTCGTTGCTGGCTTGATTACACATGACGCCCTCACTCCCAATGAACAATCACTTTCCTCGAATGTGTCGCAAATTCCAAATGCTGGGTGCAATGAGACGTAAAGGTGCGTTAGGTTGCATCTAGCTTAAAGTTTAAACTTTTTGGATGAGACTCAAGGATGAAGACATTGAAAAATAGCGTCTGGTTAGGATGTGTCGGTTGGTTTTACAGTTTATTGGTAGGAGCAAGTCCGCTTGAAAATCACAGTAACGAGCAGTTGTTGACGAACTTTGCTCTTGCTTCGTGCATCGCCACGTTTTATCCAAAAACAGAAGTGGCAAAAGACGCGAAAGTGGCAATGCAGGGGTACGTAGAGTTTTCAGATCTATCGATAGAAGTGTTTGCAGGTATTCATGAACTCATTGACCGTAAAGCGGTAGAACAGTATCAAGCGAAAAGAGGAGGGACGGTAGAGCTCGCTTATTGCATCGACTTCTCACACTCAGAACAAGTCCAGCGACTCACGACTTCTGATTAAATCTCGGAAAGAAAAACGGCCCTTAGGGGAGTAGGGCCGTCACAGAACAAAAAGCAAATTAACGCTCAGGAGTCGTTAACAGTCTAATCGCGCTGTCTACTGCATTGTCTATTCCTTCACGGCTTTCCAGTTTCCCTGAACTCGCTGGGCCAAGAGCGCATGCATACAATGCAAGTTGCTTATCAAATGGCAGATCGAGTTGCTCATACAAGTTTTGGCGGATCTTTGCGTGGTGTTCAGGTTCTTGGTTAGCAAGGTTGACAAGCGTGTCATAAATAAGCGTTTTCATATAATTCCTTTTTTATTGCACGGGGTGCATATGGAGTGTATTCGATTACAAGCTAAATTTCAGACGTACCAATCACAGAAAAGCTGCCCAATGAAAATTTTCGAAGCGAAGTAACTATTTATCAGTAGTTATGTATGAGCCGAGATTAAATGTTTATTTAAATCAGCGTGATAGGGGAGGTATGATTCTTATAGATGATATTTAAGTTGGGAACTTCAAGGACTTCAAAGCGTACTTTTATTTGCACTTTAACAAGTTCGATTTTAAAGGATTAAAAAGGGAGCTGACATGGAAAAACACTGCGTTGTATTACGCCTGATTAAAAGCGCCACTATCAAATGGCGCTCCTCTTCATTCACTTTAAAAGTGCCTGTTACTTAAGCGGCTGCCTTTGTAAACGAGCTCGGTTTATTCTTCTCAATCACACTGATTGAAATTGCTAGGAACAAAATATCTTTCACTAGGAAAAAGTTCGCGATTAGAACACCGTCGGAAACTTTCCATGTGTTTGGTGTCGTAACTAAGAAGCTTAGTGTAGCAAGAAAGATGACACTAGCCGCAATACCAGACCAGTAGGCAACGGTTGGTTTTTTCAAACCGATGATCAATCCAAGTGCGACAATGATTTCTGTCAGACCAATGATATTAGAAACTGCTTGAACTGAGATGATGCTGTACAGCCAAGACATTGCTGGGTGATTAAGCACCAAAGGTTCAATTAGCTTGGCTTCTGTAGGGGTGAACTTATAAATACCTAGCCAGATAAGAACCAAGGCAACGCCAAATACGCCTAGGTAGTAGCCAAATTGAGTCGGTTTTTGGGTAACAGATGATGCATGCATAATAACTTCTCCTATAAAAGCATGATTTCAAATGACCGACGGTTGAATTATAAAATTCTTGAATTTATGGTTATATAAAATAACTAATGTCTATATAGGCAAGCTAAGCAAGAAAAGGAAAGGCTTAAATGGAATTTGTTCCCGTCGATTTATCTCGTCATTTGGATTTGTGCATTGCATTTCGACAAGACGCGTATGAGGTGAGTTTTGGTCATCAAAATGGGTTCGATACTCAAGAAATCACCTTGTGGTTCAAGTCGATAGTGGAAGATCCCGAAGCGGGTTTTTTTCATGTGATCAAAGATGACCAAATTATCGGGCAATTAGAGTGTCGGTATCCGGTAGCCGATGAAGAGGGTCATAGATTCGGATATATCAACCTGTTTTATTTGCTGCCGGAGTTTCGTCATCAAGGGCTGGGTAAGCAATTGCAAGATTTCCTATTCAAACGCTTTGTTGAAGAGGGCTGCGTATATGCAAGATTGCGTTATATTCCGGGTAATGATGCGGGAGAACGTTTCTACCTCAAGCATGGTTGGTACCCAGTAGGTGAGCCAGGTGTGCGAGGCCAATTAATGCAGTTCGATTTAATAGAAAAACTATGATTGTTATTCGTGATTTTCGTGAGCAAGATGCACCAATACTCTGGGCACTTTTCTATAACACGGTACGTAATGTTAACCGTCGAGACTACAACGAACAGCAACTGAAAGCGTGGGCGCCAGACGAGTTTGATTCAGAAATCTGGCTGCAGAAAATGATGGAAATTCAACCCTTTGTCGCAGAGTTAGATGGGGTCATTGTGGGCTACAGTGATGTTCAATCAAGCGGGCTTGTCGACCACTTTTTCTGTCATCACGCATATCAAGGGCAGGGCGTTGGACGCGCACTAATGGCGCATGTATTCAAGCAAGCTAAAGAAAAAGGGCTGACACGGCTCTATTCGGAGGTGAGTATTACCGCTCGTCCTTTCTTTGAACACATGGGATTCTCTGTGCTTAAGGAACAACAAGTTGAGGTGCGTGGAGCGATACTGACGAACTATGTTATGGAGCGAGCGTATGATGGAAGCGCTGTGTGATCGATAAATATATTTCGCTCAATTAGTGAGCTTGAACACAGATACCGCATGTTTTCCGTCGTGAATAAGAGTTCATTGATCTAACACCAGAAACCCTCCTCTAAAGGGCGCGCATAATTTCTTCTCGGAGTGGCGAAAGGAAGCCAATAAAAACAGCTTCTTACGCTTGTTATCTCACGGTAAACCATCTCAGGAAGAGAAGTAGTACTATGCGCCCTTATCTCAAATACATCATCCCAACGGTGATCCCTTTGCTCGTTTTGCTGATGCCATTGTCAGCCTTTCCATTCGAAGGAATCACCATTATTCAGCAACGAGTGATTGCAATCTTCTTGCTTGCAGCGCTTTGCTGGGTATTTGAACCGATCCCAATTTATGCCACGTCGGTGGTGATCATCGTGCTTGAGCTGTTGCTCGTATCCAACAAGAGCATCATTTTCTTTAGGTTTGATGAAGGGCAGCCTCATTTTGGCGAGCTATTGCAATACAACGACATCATGGCGACCTTTGCTAGCCCAATCATTATGCTGTTTTTGGGCGGTTTCTTTCTTGCGATGGCCGCAACTAAATATCGCTTGGATGTGAACTTGGCGCGTGTGCTACTCAAGCCTTTTGGGCAAAATCCTAAATACGTGATGTTAGGTTTAATGCTGATCTCGGCGATTTTTTCGATGTTTATGTCGAACACCGCGACAACCGCAATGATGTTGTCGATTCTAACGCCAGTGATTGCGGTGTTTGGCCCCAAAGACCCTGGGCGTATCGCGTTTGCTTTGTGTATTCCTGTTGCTGCAAACATTGGTGGCATCGGCACGCCAATTGGTACGCCTCCAAATGCGATTGCCTTGAAGTATCTCGTTGGTGATAACTTAATTACCTTCGGTGAGTGGATGGTCTTCGGTGTACCTTTTGTGGTTGTGATGATGGCTCTTGCTTGGTTTTTAATCGGCTTTATGTATAAAGCGGAACAAACCACGATTGACCTCAATATTAAGAGCAAATTCCTAAAAACACCGAAAGCGATGATCGTTTATATCACCTTTGCAGGCACCATTTTACTTTGGTTGATGGGTTCTGCTCATGGCATGAACTCGTACACCGTCGCTTTAATTCCTGTCGCGGTATTCTCGCTAACTGGCATCATCAACAAAGAAGACTTGAAAAAAATCTCTTGGGATGTGCTTTGGCTCGTGTCTGGTGGTATTGCGCTTGGGCTTGCTCTGGATAAAACGGGTCTAGCTAAGCTGGTGGTGCATAGCATTCCGTTTGATGAATTCTCACCTTATGTTGTGTTGTTTGGTGCGGCGTTCTTATGTTTGGTGATGGCGAACTTTATGTCCCACACTGCGACGGCTAACTTGCTGATGCCTATTATGGCTGCGCTTGGTACATCTATGGCGTCCTTGACTCCGTTGGGCGGTGAAGTGACATTGATTCTAGTAGTGACTTTCGCAGCGTCATTAGGAATGTCTCTCCCAATCAGTACACCACCAAACGCATTGGCTCATGCAACTGGGCATGTACAAAGCAATCAAATGGCTCGTGTCGGCGTTGTGCTCGGTGTGGTTGGTGTGTTGTTGAGCTTCTTGATGGTGTGGATTCTTCACACGGTTGGACACATTGGTTAAGCCATGTACGAAAGTAAACTAGATACGCTGGTCGAGCGTTACTTCAATCATATCGAGCGTCGCATTACCGTAGCGGCAGGTTCGGTTTTGATTGAACAAGACGGTTACAACGAGCGACTCTATTACGTGTTATCAGGCGAGCTTGCTGGCTACTTTTCCGAAGACGGTAAAAAGCAAACCGAAGTGTTTTCTGCATCGAAAGGGGCATTTATCGGTGTGCACAGTTTCTTTTCAGGAACGTGGACCGCGTCGTCAACGGTGATAGCGCAAACGGATGTTGAGCTAGCGTGGATAGAGCGCAATACTCCGGCTGTGGAAGCGGGCAAATACGGACCATTAACGGCGCAGTTTATGCCTGTCATGGTCAATGAGCTGTCGCGCCGTCAACGTCGAGCGATGCAAGAAGCCTTAGCCAAAGAGAAAGCACTGCAAAAGCTGCACACCGCAGAGCAAATGACGACGTTAGGTCAACTTGCTGCAGGCATTGCGCATGAGCTTAATAATGCCATTGGGGTGGTGAGTAGTAAGTCGGAGCGTTTGGAATCCGTGATCATGGAATTACTTGAAGAAGTTCATCCGGAAGCAAGTCAGTTCTTTGATTTTGGTTTGATGCAAGGGCAAAAAGTTTCTTCCAGTGAGGCAAGAAAGCGGGGACGCCATTTCGAAAAATATTACGGTTTACCCAAAGAATTGGCTCGTGAACTCGCCCGTGCAGTGCCGACCGATTACCTAAATGAACATTGGTTAAAGCGACCAGAAGAAGCCATTCGTTACTGGCAAATGGGGCGTGATTTACACGACTTACGCATTGCCTCCAAGCACACTGTTGGCATCGTGAAATCGGTGAAACAGCTTGGTCGCACTGACATCGATAAAGAAGAAGGGCTTAGAGTCAATGACTCGATAAACCAAGCGCTTGCTTTGTTACAAAGCGATTTACGACGCGTAAGCGTGCGCTTTAGTCCTGCTGACTTGCCTTTGTTTGTTGGTTCACAAACGGAATTGGTGCAGATCTGGGTCAACATCCTAAAGAACGCATGTGATGCGATGAGAGAGACAGAATCACCTGCGATTGAGATCCAAACTCGTGTGAGTAAAAGCAAGATACTTGTGACCATCGCAAATAATGGTCCAGAGATTGATGAAGCGACACGCAGAAAGATTTTTCGACCAAACTTCACCACGAAAAAAGGTGGGTTGTCGTTTGGCTTAGGGTTGGGGCTGTCGATAGTGAAACGTATTGTGGCTGGCTACAACGGCTCAATTGCGGTGAAAAGCGACAGTGAGAAAACCATATTTAGAATTAAATTACCGGTAGAGGATGAACATGGACAAGCTTAATTTAATTTGCGTTGATGACCAGCGAGAGGTGTTAAGCGCGGTTCTGCAAGACTTACAGTCGTTAAGCCAATGGCTCAACATTGAAGATTGCGAGTCTGCCGATGAAGTTCTTGAGCTGATGGACGAATTGGATGCGGAAGGTGAGATGATCGCTCTCATTATTTCAGATCACGTCATGCCAGGGAAAACAGGTGTAGAGCTGCTAACGGAAATTTCCAAAGACAGTCGTTTTATCCATACGCGAAAAGTTCTGCTGACAGGACAAGCAACCCATACGGATACGATTAATGCGATTAACTCGGCAGGCATTGACCGTTACTTTGAAAAGCCATGGCAAGCGGAACAATTGGTCGAATGTGTCAGAAATTTGGTGACTAAATATATCTTTGATATGGGATTAGACTACACCGAATATCATGAGCACTTAGCTCAAAATGTTGTGTTTGATCGCTTGAGATAAATCGCAAACAAAATGAAAAGCCTGAGCTGGAGTGTCTCCAGCTCAGGGAAGTTCAATGATGAGGACCGATTCTTAGTGAGCGCCTTTATTGACTCAAGGTGTATCGGCTTGCGCTCGCCACTGAAAGTGGTTTCGAGAACCAATAGCCTTGTAGGTAGTCCACGCCCATACTGGTAAAGAAGTCGCGCATTTTTGCGTCTTCAATCCCTTCGATAACCACTTCTATATTTTGTTCGCGACACATAGTGATCAAGAACTTCAGGTACTCATGAGAGGAGCGGTTGGTTAATGTCTTCCAAGCCATCGACTTATCAATCTTAATCTGTGTCATTGGCAGATCGAAGAAGCAGTTTAATGAGCTGTAACCAGCACCGAAGTCATCCAAAGAGAGAGCGAAGCCCAACTCACTCAAGGTGTTCAAAGGAGCAATAGCTGCCTGGTTATTGTCCAATATAAAGGTCTCAGTAAGCTCCAAAACAATTGCTTGTGGCTCGACTCCTACTTCGTCAGCCATTGCTTTAATTTTGTTTGGAAATTCGCTATTGAGAAGCTGTAATACTGATACGTTTACGTTCACCCTTACTTGGTTTTGATAGCGCTCACGATAGCTCTTTATGAACTGACACGCTTTCTCGAATACTTGATAGCCAAGCTCAACGATCAAGCCTTTGTTTTCTGCGACGGGAATGAACTCGTCTGGATAGATCTCACCGAACTCTTTACTGCGCCAACGTACCAAAGACTCGAAACTCACGACTTGCAGATCGGATGCACTGACGATTGGTTGGAATTTTACACTCAGTGTTCGCTCTTCAAGTGCGTTTTTTAAGCCTTGCTCAATAAAGAAATAGCGATCTACCGCATACTGCGTTTTCTGGCTGTATACGGCAATACGATCTTTGTTCTTCTCATTGGCGTATTGGCAAGTGCGTGCGGCTTTACGCAAAATTTCTTCAGCAGAATGTTCCGGATCGATGGAAGGGTATAAACCGATACTGATGTTACTGCCAAGATATTGCCCTTGTTCGACAACGGCATCGTGATAATTTTGCTTGATGGTCTGTGCGTATTCTTGCAACTGTTCGAGCGGCACGTCGTCAAGTACCAAAATCGCGAAGTCGTCATCGTGAACACGATAAACCGTGCAGTTTGGTGAAGGTAAGTGACTAAGCGTTTGCAATAGCTTTTCTACTAAACCATCAACAAGCTCGCTACCGTATTGGTTTAGGTACGACTTGATCTCTTCGATCTGGATGTAAAAAATCGACGCATGAGCACCGTTGGATTTTACGCATTCACTGATGTTAAGCAGTAAGTGAGCGCGGTTGGCCATACCGGATGCGTTGTCATGGAAAGCGACTTGATGAATGTAACTCTCCATCAACTTACGTTCAGAAATATCGCGATGGCTGCCAACCATATAATGACCCAGTTCGGTTTCTTTGGTCATTGCAACGCCTTCGATCCAAACATATTGCCCGTTGGGTTTACGAAGGCGGTAGGTGGTCGTGACGCGAGTGTTGTCGGTCGTGATGTGTTCATCGACACGTTTAGATAAGCGTTCTCGATCTAACGGGTGCACCAACTCTAACCATCTATCGAGGTTGATACGCCCAGCGTTGATGCCGAACTGCTCATAAAAACGCTGGTTGTAAAAAACCATGCTGCCGAACTCATCCATGTAGAAGAGTCCTTCATTAAACACATCGAAGATATGAATGAAGCGTTGTTCAACGATCTGTAAAAAATCACGATCGTGTTCTGAAATAGTTTGATCAACCTTGTTGGTCAAGATACTTCCCCCATAACCCAAGCCGTCTTGGAGATAAGTATATAAGTCGAGCTACACGCAAATGACATATTTTTGAAGTTTGTCCTTTTACACTGCAAACGAAAGAAGTCGGTCCAGATTGACAGTTTGTTATGTTAATGAGCTTACGGTGTTTATGTGTAAGTAGAATAATTATTAGAGTAATGCGACTAATAATCGGTATTTATAAAACTTAGTCAACAGTAAATACCATTTGTATTGAGAAGTTATTGATTCAGCACCCAAATTATCGAAATTGTCAGCATCTGTGATGAAATCTTGACCTAAGTCCATAAAATAAAAGTGGTTTATTGTGGCGATGTTGTCTCATATATTGACCAAAAGCTCATTAATTCTAAATGATAGTGAATTCTTATAACAGTGAATGGTCAGATCTCTTATAATGCGTTTGCTAAATAATAAGTGTTAACAAGTTGCGCGTATGCAGTACAAACCAGAAGACTCAATAAAAATAGCGATCGCAGACGTCAGTATCGGTATGTTCGTTACTGCGATTGAACAGAACAAACGTGTCAACCTCGCGAATGCTGGTCGTGTCTCTACGGAGCAGGGCATCAAAAAACTGCATGCGAGCGGCGTAAAGTACGTTTGGGTCGATCAGAAACTCTCAGCGCAGCAGTGCGTCTTTAAGCCTGTTGAAGAAGAGCATGACATTACGTTGTCAGCTTCTGAAATCACGACCACTCCTCAAATCCAGCGAGCGTTCCGTTCCCGCGAGGCGCAGCACAAGCGTGCCAAAAAACTGATTGCGGAAGCGAAGTGTTTAGCGCAAAAGCTGCTGAACCAAACCTTTGAAGGAAAAATCATTGAGGTCAACGAGATTGAATCGTGGGCCGATGACATGATTGACAGCGTATTCATTGATTCTGATGCACTCCAATGTGTATCAGCGCTGCGCCAAAAAGACAGTTACCTTTTGGAGCACTCAGTGAATGTCGCTTGTTTGTTGGTTTCTTTCGGTAAGCATTTAGGGCTAGACAAAGAGACGCTGAAACAACTTGCGATCGGCGGCATCATTCATGATGTTGGTAAAATCAAAGTTGATGATGAGATCTTGCATAAACCTGCTCGCTTAACACCGGAAGAATTTGAACACATGAAACTGCACCAAGTGTTCGCAGGTGAGATCATTGTTGGCGTTAAAGGGTTGAGTAGCGTGAGTCGTGATGTGTGCTTGATGCACCACGAGAAACTTGATGGTACTGGTTACCCACTGGGCTTATCGGGTGAGCAAATCCCGATGCATGGGCGCATGAGCTGTATCGTTGATATCTATGATGCATTGACGGCGGATCGCGTCTACAAAAAGGGCATGAGCTCGGCAGAAGCGTTTAAAATCTTATTGAGTTTGACGCCATTCCACCTTGATCCCGACTTGGTGTACAAGTTCATCAACTGCATAGGTGTGTACCCTGTGGGCTCGATAGTACAATTGAGTGATGGCCGAGTTGGCATTGTGTGGACATCCAACGATTCTCAGCCACTTAAACCCATCGTGAAGTGTTTCTACTCACGTAAGTACAAGCGTTACATCGATGTTGCTATGGTAGATTTAAAAAACAGCTCACATTCGGTTGAGAAAGCAGTAGCGCCATCATCGTTAGAAGTGGATCCAAAACCTTTCTACGATTAAGCGCAATTAAGATGGGTTATTCACAATATCTGTCGAGTAACGAATCGCTTTACAGGGTTGCATATTACCAGTATGTTGATTGCATAACTCAACAGCTCAAAGTGGACTAGAAGCGAGGCAAACTGAGTTTTTCTACTTAGCTTGCTTACTCATAGGATCGACTAAAAGCTAGGTTGGTTTTGAGTCTGTTCAGTTATCTTCGTTCAGCTTTCATAAAAGCTATGTGGTGTCTTTCCGCGTTACGTTTCATGGATAGAAACGTCGAGAAAGGCAAGTAGGCTACACGATCTGTACCCCCATCAACACATTGGAAAGGAGCGCCAATGCAACTCGATACTTGGATCTACTACACCCTTGCGATACTTGTTCTGACTGCCTCTCCTGGTCCTAGCTCGCTGCTTTGTTTGAGTAAAGGCGTCAGTAATGGATTTCGCCATGCCTTTGCGACCGCCCTTGGCAGTCTGACGGCAATTACTATAATTCTTACCTTATCTTTTACTGGACTTGGCGTCGTTATCGCCTCTTCAGAACTGGTGTTTAACATCATTAAATGGTGTGGTGCTGCGTATCTTATTTGGCTTGGTATTCAAGCATTACGCTCTAAGCAAACGGATTTCTCACAAGCACAACCGGAGCAATCTTCTTCGAATTATTTAAGCGCATTTACCAGTGGTTTTATTGTGGGTTCGAGTAACCCGAAAGCCATTGTGTTCTTTACCGCGCTGTTTCCTCAATTTATTGACCCATCTGCATCGTTATTCACTCAATATATTGTCTTTGCTAGTACCTTTGTGGTGTTTGAACTGAGCTGGCTGACCTTCTATGGTTTGCTGGGCGTGAAAACATCGGATTGGTTATTTGTGAAAGGACGAGCGAAGTTATTCAATCGTTTAACGGGCGGTGTATTCATTAGCGCGGGCGTTATGTTGTCGACTGCGCATCGCAGCTGAATTGATAATTATTTCGCTAAGTTATTAAAACTTAGGCTAAATTAGCAAAATCTTATTTCCAAAATGGAAATCAACTTTTTGGTTTTTTTCATTAGTGGCAAAGATTCTCAAGGCGTAGAATTCAACGCGTCCTTTCAACCAATGCTCAAAAGTGAGCAAACGATTTGAAAGGACGTATTCGTTGTATTTTCTCCAGGAACATCTTAGATGACTCAAAGCCTTTCTGATCTTCAGCAGCGTTTCCTTGCTATCGCGACCGATAGCAACTTATCTCCAAAACAGAAATCAAATTTTCTTGCTTTGGAAGCCGAAGCCACAATTCCATATATGACCGTCTCTGACGAGGTAAGCCAAGCGATGCAGCAAGGCGTCATATGTGACATGTTTGAAGGTCACGCGCCATTTAAGCCGCGCTATGTTTTGCCAGATTACGCAAAATTTCTTTCTCAAGGTTCTGAATACTTGGAGTTAGCTCCAGCAGAAGATTTTGATGATGCGATCAATATGTTGACCATCATTTATCATCACGTGCCTTCGGTAACCAACATTCCCGTTTACCTTGGTCAACTTGATGACGTGCTAATGCCTTACGTGGGTGACCTAACTGACGAGCAAATATACAAAAAACTGAAACACTTCTGGGTCATGCTTGATCGCACATTGCCAGACGCGTTCATGCACGTGAATATTGGTCCTACGGACAACATCATTTGTCGTACGATTTTGAAAGTTGACGCAGAGCTAAAACAGATCGCGCCAAACTTAACGTTCATGTACGACGAAGCAGTTACACCAGACGACCTGTTAAAACAAGCAACACAAAACATTTGTGAGTGCAGCAAGCCGCACATCGCAAACTACCCAATGCATGTGAGCGCGTACGAAGGTGGTCGCTTTGGTATCGTGAGTTGCTACAACTCTCTGCCATTGGCTGGTGGTTCAAACACGTTAGTGCGTATGAATCTAAAAGAAGCGGCGAATCGTGCAGATAACCGTGAAGATTTCTTCAACAACGTTCTGCCAGAATACCACGGTTTGATGGTTGAGTTGATGGATGCTCGAGCTTCACATTTGCATGAGAAATCTGAATTCTTTAAAGGCTTTCTAACGCAAGAAGGTCTGATCGAAGAGTCTCGTTTTGCGCCAATGTATGGCATTTATGGCATGGCAGAAGCGGTAAACGTATTGCTAGAGAAAGAGGGCAATGCGAGCCGTTATGGTCAAGACACAGCGGCAAATGAGCTAGGTCATAAGATCTCTGCGAAATTGGCTGAATTGGTAGAAAGCACATCAGTGAAATTTGGTTTGGAAGGCAAAGCACTACTGCACGCGCAAGGTGGCATCAGCTTAGATTTGGATGTGACGCCGGGTGTGCGCATTCCTTACGGCAACGAACCAGATCCAGTGTCTTACGTGCAAGCGACGGCAGGTCATCATCAATACTACCGTTCTGGCATCAGTGACATTCTGACTATCGACGAAACCGTGAAATCGAACCCAGAAGCGATGTTCAACCTATGTAAAGGCGCATTGAATGCTGGTTACCGCGAGTTTACGGCAAACGTAGCATCGAACGACTTGGTTCGCGTGACGGGTTACATGGTGAAGCTGTCTGATATCGCGAAATACGATGCAGGAGGTTCACGTACTAATACTACATTCCTAGGCGCAGAAGCGGCGAAGAACACTGGTATTTTGGAGCGTTCACCACGTGTGGTGAGTCATGAAATGTCACCGATTTACGTTAAGTAATTGGTGACGGATAAGAATAAGATGGCTAGACGATCGGAACACCTCTTGGCTAAGGTAACTCGTATCCTTCCGTTCTCTTGTGTTGATGGACCTGGAAACCGTCTAGTCATCTTTCTACAGGGTTGTAACTATCAGTGCATCAACTGCCACAATCCGCACACAATCAATCACTGCAACCATTGTGGTGATTGTGTGAGCGAGTGTCCTGCTGACGCACTGAAGTTCGACGAAAGCAACAACGTTGTTTGGCTTAAAGAGGAGTGCACCCACTGCGACCGTTGTATAGAGATATGTCAGCACCAATCTAATCCAAAAATTACTGACTACTCTGTGGAAGCAATGCTCGATTTGATACGAAAACAGCGCTTTTTTATTAGCGGTGTGACGGTATCCGGTGGGGAATCTACCTTACAGCTTCCTTTCATTATTGCGCTGTTTAGAGGGATTAAACAGGACCCTGAATTGCAACATCTTACTTGCTTCATTGATAGCAATGGCTCTTTATCTACCGCAGGTTGGGAAAAAGTCCTACCGTATATGGATGGGGCGATGATCGACCTAAAATCGTGGCAAAGTGAAACGCATCACTGGTTAGTAGGGCGGGATAATCACCGTGTATTTCAAGCGATTCAGTATTTAGCCGAAGCAAGCAAGTTGTATGAAGTGCGTTTACTGCATATTCCAGGTAAGAGCGATCTCGATACGGAAGTCGCAACAGTTGGGCACTATCTGCAAGCGTTACCTGAATCAGTCAACATTCGTTTGAACGCGTTTCAGCATCATGGTGTAACAGGCGAAGCCCTTGGCTGGGAGAAATGCTCTCAGGATGAAATGGAGCGCTTCCACGCTCAATTGAGCCAATTCGTTAGCAAACCAATGACCATGCCATCGGTCTACGTGTAACGCAGCGGGGATAACTTTAGAGTTTATTCACTCTTGGTTTGCTGCATCCTCCCAAGGTTTCACAAGCCTTAAGCACTTGTTGTTGTAGCCATCTTAAAGCGGGATCGTTGAGGCTCGCTTTGTTCCACACCAAGCTATACGCCACTTGTCCATATTCGAACGGCAATGGTCTTTCTACTAATCCTTTCGCTTGTAGTGCCATTTGTGCCCAAAGCTTTGAACAAGTGAACAGATAATCTGAGTGGTGACACATCACAGCTGCGGACCCAAAGTCCGCCACGTGCATCGCGATACTGCGTTTGGCGTAGCGCTGAGTTAAGTTCTGCTCAAAGTAAGGTTGAGATAAGTCTTTATCGTGAATGCCAATGTGCCTAGCACACAAGTAGTTTTCTACCGAGAGATCTTCTTTTGACAATGGGTTGTTACTGCCCATCAAACAGATCATCTCATCTTCCAAAATCGTTTCCCAAACCAAGTCTTTATTATGCGTAGGTGGTTGGCTGATATCGTGCGGCAGAATCATAAAGTCCACTTGTCCACGGATTAAAGAATCAAAACTCATCTGCTCTTTCGCGTAGACGTTCAATTGTGCTCGACTGCCCATTTGTTGAGATAGGTTTTGTAGCATTGGTGCGAAAATTTCAAAGGTACTTTCACGCATCGCCAAAGAGAAGTGACCTTCGTAATACGCAGGATTGAATGAGCCTTGATAAAGCAAACCGTTCATACTGGAAAGAATGCCGTGTACCGAAGGACCGATGTTTAAAGCAAACGGCGTTGGAACTAAGCGAGTACCATCGCGGTAAAAAAGGTCATCTTTAAGAATGTCGCGCAATTGGCTTAGCGTTTTACTCACGCTAGAAGGGGTCACGCAAAGCTGTTCTGCTGCTTGAGTCACACTGTGTGTTGTGAGCAACATGTGCAATACGGTAAGGTGTTTAAGGCTAATGCGTGAGAGTGTTATGTAATCCATTCGTAAGACTAACTAGTGTGATTTTTCTCAGTATATCAAAATATTATTGTGAAACATTTTTTTACGATTGTTGAAGCACGCAAAAAGAGGTGTTTCTTTTCGTGTTCTATATAAAGATTTGGCTCAACTGGGCACTATATGGGGGTGAGTAGTGGCAATAACCCTTAGAGGACGAAAGATGGTTGACATAAGCCTGACAAAATAGGGGATTGCGAACAAATAGGAGAGGTGATTTACTCAACTTTCCTAAGTAACAGAGGTTTAAATAAACTTAATGGACGACCCCTTTAGTCGACTGAACAATTCACTGTATGGCTTCCAATCATCGGAGGCGTACTCATGTTAGAACTTTTTATGCAACCAGAAGCGTGGGCTATCTTCGCTACCTTGTTTGCTCTTGAAGTTGTCTTAGGCGTTGATAACGTCGTATTCATCTCCGTTTTGTGTGAACGATTACCACAACACCAGCGTAAACTTGCCCGAAACCTAGGTATCGGTCTTGCCGTTATGGCTCGCATTGTTTTGGTGTTCTCGATCTCTTGGATCATGCAGCTTACTCAGCCGTTAATCAGCTTTAGAGACTACGCATTTACTGGTCGTGATTTGATTATGATTGCAGGTGGTGCGTTCCTGTTGGCGAAAAGCTTGAAAGAGTTGTGGAGTTGGTTAACGCATACAGAACACGGTCACTCGACTCATGTTCGTACTGGTCTTGCCGTGGTTCTATTGCAGATCGTTGCAGTTGACGCTGTGTTCTCAATGGACTCGGTGATCACCGCAGTTGGTTTAACGAGCGAGGTACCTATTATGGTGGCGGCAATCATCTCGTCAGCAATTGTAATGGTATTAACGGCGGAGAAAATCAACAATCTAGTGACGCGTTACCCGGGCTTTAAGACACTTGCTCTACTGTTCCTAGTATTGCTAGGTGGTCTGTTGATGGCAGAAGGTTTTGCTATTCACATCAACAAAGGTTACGTGTATTTCGCGATGGCGTTTGGTCTAGTGTTGGAAATGTGTCATATCCAGCTAAAGAAAAAACAACGCCCAGTGATTCAGCGAATTCGTCCAATCCGACCTCGTTCTGTTGCGCTTCAAACTCGATAATTGAAACGTAGCAACTGAAGCAAACTGAGCCGCTCTTGAGAGCGGCTTTTTTACGTCTGTATTCTGCGAACTGTGTGGATTTGTCGTGTCGATAGAAAATGGAATTTGTTGTTGTAGCACGGATTTCTTATATAGACCGCCCAAACCTATACGAGTGAACAAAATAGAATGAACAAACTGATCGACGCGTTATCGACGCACGGATACTACATCTGGGATGATTTTATTTCTCAAGAGGAAGTGGCTGAGCTGCGTGACTGTATTCCTGATGATTGGAAGAAAGCACGTATTGGTCGTAACGACGACGTGACTCGTATTGAAACCATTCGCAGTGACAAGATCCAATGGTTGAAACGCGACATGGGTGCACCAGTGGCGTCTTTCTTAGACAAGATGGAAGAGATCCGTTTGGAAGCAAACCGTCATTTCTTTCTAGGCTTGTTTGAGTACGAAGCGCACTTCGCGAAATACGAGAAAGGTGACTTCTACCAAAAACACCTCGACTGCTTTAAGGGCAATGAAAACCGCCGCCTAACCACGGTGTTCTATATGAATGAGTCGTGGAGCGAAGAAGATGCAGGTGAGTTGGTGGTGTACGATTTGAATGACAACAAAATTGCGACTATTCCACCGCGTTCTGGTCGTCTGTTCGTATTCCTATCTGAGCAATTCCCACACGAAGTGTTGCCGACAAACGCTGAGCGATTCAGTATTGCAGGTTGGTTCCGTATTAACGGTGTCAAAGATAACCAGCTCGACATCGCTCACTAGACCTTATTATTGTGGTCGCGTTGAAATACGTTTGAAATAACAAAGGGACGCCAATCTGGTGTCCCTTTGTTTTATTCTGTTTACGGCTTGGCGTTAAGCTTGAGTGGAGAGCTCATAACACGTTTGCATGTGTGATGACAAAACTCGATATACATCAGCACAGAGCTTACCTGATTTGATCTGCTCATCCATGATGATGGCGATTTCTTGTGGCGTCATGCGTCCACGGTAGGGACGATCTTGAGAAAGTGCTTGAAAGACATCTGCGACCGCAATAATGCGCGATGGTACGTCCAAGGCTTCACCTGTTTTATGGTATGGATAACCTGAGCCGTCTAAGCGCTCGTGATGATTGGAAGCCCATTCAGCAATTTTGGCGTTAGGAAACACTTTATGCAGTGCTAACTCTGTGTCCACGGTGTGACGTTTAATTCGAGTGTATTCGTGTTTGTCCAGCGGTCCTTCCTTATGAAGGATCTCATCCGGAGTTTTGAGTTTACCAATATCGTGAACGAGTCCAGCAATGAAAATCATCTCTTGTTCGTGCTCATCCAACCCCATTTTCTTCGCCAAGTAACGAGACAGTTCAGCGACCTTTTGTGAATGTTGATAAGTAAAAGGGCTCTTGGCATCAACAATACGAGCTAAGAACAAACCCAAGCTGTTCATGTCTTCTATGGTTAGTTGTTTTTGCAGCCAGTCTATATTCTCAAATTGAAGTCCAATCGTTTCGATATGCTCTGACTCCATCGCAAACCAAAACGCATCTGTCATGATCAATTGAACCATCGCGTCGCACATGTTTGGGTTAAACAGCGTGCCCGCATTTGCCATTACACACTCGGCAATCAGTTCCTCATGCAAGGTGACAAGGTCGCTATGGCAGTTAGATACGTAATACGCACGCATAAAATCGAGACGATCAGAAAGGTAAAGCAGTGCAGCTACGTCTTTTTCAAATGTCGGAAGATCGATCTGTTCGAGTTCTTTCCAGTGCGTATGATGATAAAGAATTGGCGTTGCGAATTGAGTGAGCAACCGACATTGCTTAAGCGTGTGGTAGCCACGGATGCAGTGCGCTTTGGCGTCTTGAGGAACAAGCTGTTCAAGCAGCATCATGTGCTCGCGGGTCTCAGAAACTCCGCAGTCGTGGATCATGCCAGCAAAGTAACAGAACTCTGCTTTTTTGATGTCCCAACCTAAGGTGATCGCACATTGATAGGCAATATAGGCGACTCGATGGCTATGGTGTGTATCGTCTACGCCTACGTAATCTAACGCACGCGCTACCCAGATCAGGGCTTGTTTTAGATCGACTTCAAACCCCGAGATGGAGTGGGAAGATTGCTTCATTGTAATTACCGACGTTTTTACTCGCCTGTGCTTATTTTATTTTGATTTTTTAGGGGAATGCGACAGCGAACTGATACCTAAAAAGGGTGCACATGGCTTAGTTATAGTTATGCCGAGAATAATACTGCTTGTCGCACGTAAAATTCATCCGAAGCCCAGAACTCTTGGTCATTTCTTTGAACTACGTATTGATTTCGAAAGATTTCTCCTTGTTCGATTGACTTCCTTTGAAAACCACACAAATATTGATGTAAAGTATTCTCATTATCATGTGTGTTGTGAAAGGTAAGTTATGAAAAGAGTCGTTATATGGGGCGCGAGCAGTGGTCTTGGTTTGGCAATTGCGCAGTATTTTGCTGATAAGGGTACTCAAGTGATTGGCGTAGCAAGAAATCCAGATAAGAATCCGGAATTGAAGGCGATATGCCACTCGACCTTTACGTGTGATGCAACGGTAGCGACTGAGGTGAATGCGGTTGTCGAGCAGCTTAATCAAGATGACATCATCATCAGTACTATGGGCAGCTTTCGTGCGGATGTTCCGGTGGATTATCTTGGTCATCGCCATCTTATCGACGCTGCTTGCCACGCTTCACTGAAGCGTTTTGTATTGGTGACGTCTCTCGGTTGTGGTGACAGCTGGCAGTATCTTTCTGAACGCTCTAAAGCGGGCTTCGGCGGTGTCGTCCGGGAGAAGTCATTGGCAGAAGCATGGTTACAGACTAGTGATTTGGATTACACCATTATTCGCCCAGGTGGTCTTAAAGATGGTGACGTGACAGGCAATGGTGTTTTGGTCGAGCCGAAAGAAGTGCATGGATTGGTATATCGTCAAGAAGTTGCTCGTTTGATTTTTGATATGCTTGAAGACGGCAAAGGAAGCGGAGAGATCTTCCATTGTGTCGATCCAGAATTAACGTACTAAATGTGCTAATCGAATGAATCAAAAACAGGGAGAGTGTTTAGGCGCTGTCCCTGTTTGCGCTTAGAGTCTCGATATTTGTATTATCAATAATGCTAACGGAAAGATGAATCTGTGACCTTACAAGTTCGAGCGGATTAAAAAAGCAACTAGAATAAAAGCTCAAAACAAAAGGACTTGTTATGTTAAAACACCTGCTTTATCGCGGTTATACCAATGGTTTGAAAGCCGCCGCCTATGTACTCCCACTTCCTAAACCGACATTATTCTCTGGTGCTGGCAGTCTCCATGAGTTGACGGAGGCGATTGCTGATCTTGGTTTTAAAAAGTTGCTTCTTGTGACTGATGACGGCTTAGTAAAAATTGGTATGGCGGAGCAGGTAATAGAAAGCGCGAAAGCCAGAGGTTTAGACGTTGTGCTGTTTTCTGAAGTAAAACCAGATCCCACATACGATCAAGTAGAGACTGGATTAACGATGTATTTCGACTCAGGATGTGACGCGATTTTAGCGCTTGGCGGTGGTTCTGCCATGGATTGTGCCAAAGTTATTGCTGCCCGGGTGACAAACAGGAAATCCATTAAGAAGCTTGCTGGTTTGTTTCGTGTGTGGAGAACTCCTGCGCCTTTATTCGTGATTCCGACGACGTCTGGTACTGGATCTGAGGTGACGATTGCCGCTGTTGTTTCCGAACCAGACACCCACCACAAAACTCCATTAATGGATCCGAAATTGGTGCCTTTAATGGCCGCATTGGATGCGAATTTACTGGTTGGTTTACCGGCAAAGATAACGGCTGATACGGGTATTGATGCGTTGACACACGCGGTAGAAGCTTTCATTTCCCGTAATGCGACTGTTGATACCAAAGCCTATTCGATTGCGGCTATTAAGCTTATCTTCAAGTACTTACCTCAAGCCGTAGAAGACGGGAGTAGTATTGAGGCTCGAAACAAAATGGCAATGGCGTCTTACTATGCTGGGTTAGCCTTTACTAAAGCGAGTCTTGGTTACGTTCACGCATTCGCGCATAACTTGGGTGCCAAGTATGGCATACCTCACGGAATGGCGAATGGTCTTGCTTTGCTCCCTGTCCTTCGATTTTCTTTCTCTGAGATTGAGCCACAACTGACAGCCCTAAGTGAAGCCTTGATCGGAACGCAAGGTGAGGATAGAGCGAGTGCACAAGATTTCATTCATAGGCTAGAAGATTTGTATAACGCAATTGGCATCGAACAAACATCGCCACTGTTGCAATCCTCTGATACTGGAGAGTTAGTGAGTTTGATCCTTAAAGAAGCGCACTGGAATTATCCTGTTCCTAAATTTATGAATGAAGAGGAGTGCGCCCAATTGCTTGCAGAAATTAGAGTTTAAAAAAGTTATGTACACTTAAGTTTACGTGTGTGGGTTTTTATCCTTACACTTTACTTGATCTTATTAGAAAGATCCTACAGAATCGTCATCATTCCAAATATGGTGTTAGGTTTGGTATGCCGTTGCCCGATCTGATGCTGATAAATCTTATAAAGCTGTAAAGATAAATATACAATGAGTCGATCTAAAGTGTTTGGTAGCACCCTGATTATTGCTGGGACTACGATTGGTGCTGGCATGCTGGCGCTTCCTCTTGCCTCTGCTGGCATTGGTTTTTCTACCTCTTTAATTATTATGCTGGGGTTATGGGCGTTAATGGCGTTTACTGCGTTGTTGATGCTGGAGCTTCACCAATATGCGGACAGCAGTGCAACTCTTCATACTCTAGCGAAACAAATTCTTGGTCAGAAGGGCAAATGGGTTGCAAGCTTTGCCATGCTCTTCTTGTTCTACTCATTGTGTGCTGCTTACATTGCGGGTGGTGGTGCTCAGTTTGGTGACCGTTTGACAGAGTGGTTTGGTCTGGATATTTCTGGCTCGACTTCAACCATCATCTTTACCCTTATCGTGACCATGGTTGTGACAGTGGGCACTGGCACTGTAGACAAAGTAAACCGCGTGCTGTTTGGTCTTAAAATGGTGACCATGATTGCAGTCTTGTCATTTCTTGCGCCAAACGTGACCGAATCTTACTTGCTAAGCATGCCAATAGAGCAAGGTCTTGTCGTTGCCGCTATTCCAGTAATCTTTACCTCTTTTGGTTTCCACGGCAGTATCCCGGCTATTGTTAACTACCTCGACGGTGACACGTCGTCTCTGCGTAAAGCGATCATCGTTGGCTCTACAATTCCTCTCGTGATCTACATTTTCTGGCAAATTGTAACGCTTGGTGTAGTAAGCCAAGATACCTTGATTGAAAACGGTGGTTTGAGCGCATTGATTGGTCAACTGTCTCAAACTGTTCACCAGTCAAATCTTGGTAGTGTGGTAGGTGTATTTGCTGACCTTGCACTTCTGACGTCTTTCCTAGGTGTGAGTTTGGGTCTGTTTGAATTCTTGGGTGACACGATCAAAGGCGACAGTGAAAAGCCAAACCGTTTGGTTGCAGCAGTGATCACATTTACACCACCACTAGGCTTTGCATTGTTTTACCCGCAAGGTTTCATCATGGCGCTAGGTTATGCTGCAATCGCTTTAGCTATTCTTGCTATCTTCCTACCGCTAGTTATGGTGGTAAAGGTGCGTCGCTCTGATGAGTTTACGGGTGAATACCGTGTGGCAGGTGGACAAGGAGCACTATTAGTAACAGGTATCGCTGGTACTGGTATTGTGATGGCGCAGCTACTCATTACTTTGGGTGTTCTTCCTGCGTTGGGTTAATCACCAAACGGATTGATATCGGAAAACTCAATTTGCATAAAACAGCCAGTGCTCAAAATAGCACTGGTTTTTTTTTGATCTGGATTAAATTACCGTAGAATATTCGGTGAAAAGATTGGCGAAAAACTGGTTTTATTTCGTACACTTAAGTTGTGGTATGTCGATAAATTAGGTGGAGAAAAGCCGCTCTAATCACATCAAATACGCTGACTTTCATGAGCCTTTTCTTCTGGTTTCTCTACTTGGTGTGGAGGTGAAGTATGGCGCACCGGAGTTTTTACCCGTTTGCAAAACCGCTCAATGAGCAAATGCAAACGTTGAAGAATAGGATGCAGGCACATTTACCGTGTGTCGATAGGGTGTCTTTTGCTAAGTATCACCCTAAACAAGGCATGCTTAAATCTTTTGCCGAAAGTGAGTTCGACACTTGGTGTTTGGCTCATCACGAAGCGCCACTTCGAAAACTGCACAATCTGAGCATTGCTGCAGACAATGCCATCCCTCGTCTTGTTAACGATCTTTACGACATCAACCACTGTCCACGTATTCAAACCTTGTTGAAACAAGGCTACCACTCGTCTGTCGCTATTCCTTGTTATGACCGTCAAACCTTTACTGGGTTTGTGTTTCTCAATTCGATTCAACCCAATGCGTTTAGCGTCGAGGCTTTAAATGGGCTAAGACCCTATTTTGAGATGGTGCAATTTGCCGTTGAATCTGAAGACCACGTCGTCAATGCGATTGAAATCTTGGCAGAAAGAATGCAGTGCTTGATGCCAGGGTATTCGCCGGAAGTTTACTCGCACACTAAGCGTATTGGTATGTACGCCCAATTAATTGCGACAGAGCTTGCCGATGTTTATCAATTTAGTGATGAAGTTGTCGAGCAAATTGGAATGTTCACTCGTTATCATGCTTTGAGTGAAATAAAACTCCCTGCTGATGTGGTATGTAATCGCCGATGTGTGAATGCAGAGCAAGAAGCGCTGCTATCTGAGCATATTGAACAATGTGTTGAATCAGCAGATAACATTGTGGCGAGAATTGGTAATCCAGTTCATCCGAGTGTCACTTTATTTCAGCAAATTACGTCTTACCAATATGAAAACCTCGATGGGTCTGGCTATCCGCATGGGTTAGATCGTTCAGGGATTCCTATCGCCGCTCAAATTGCGGCAGTTGCTAATGTGTTTGATGTCATGACCACCCATCATCCATATCGTCAAGCGTGGTCAATCCCGTATGCCTTGTTAGAGCTTGAAAAACGCGTTTACCAAGGCTTGTTATCCCGAGAATGCGTGAATGCTTTGCGCGAACATCAAGGCTACTTAAAACAAATTATTCATAAGTACCCAGAGCATTATGCTGGTATGGGGTTAATGTGAAAGTAGAGGAGCAAACCATGAAGGGAATCAAAATATTGACTAGGAGGTCGGAATAAATAATACTGTATATGTATACAGTAACTCGTTTGGAGGTGAAGTATGTTGTGGGAAACCCTAGAGAGAGTAAACCGCTTACGCCAACAAGCACTTGCGAATGCTGAATTCGTAGAGTCGGCAAAGGAACATGAAGAAGCTTTGCATGACCAAGAGTATCACTACCAACCAAGAAAGCGTTCAGCCAAAGACAAACAAGGTAAGAAGTCGCTGGCCGATATCTATAAAGAAGTAGAGTTTGGCGCTGACGCTCGTCATTAACTGGTTCAACAACGCTGCGGCTCTCATCCAACTTTTCTTATCGTCGCAGCTTAACTTATTCCTTGAGCGAGCATTGCGAATGGCGATGCTCGCCGCCGATAGTCCTCATTTCCAATCCCTATTTCATTTCGTTTTAAATTGCTTTTCCCCTTGCTTCTGACGTGCTTTTTGTAGCGAGAATGTGCTCCCAATAAGATTTATAAAATTATTTATTAATGATAATGACAATGGTTTGCATTTGTATCTTTGCTGTTATATAAAGCCAAGCTTATTAATCGTTTTGTTGAATAAAATTATAAAACGTAACGGGAAGGTAGACGGCAAAGCGAAGTTTCACCAGCCCCGAGACGTACATAGGATTAGGTGAAGTAGGGATGTTAGAAGCCAAAGCACTCCAATTCGATATTGACGGTAAGTCTTTGTTGAAAGCATTTGATTTGACGTTTGAAACTGGAAAAACGTACGCGCTTGTCGGACACAATGGTTCTGGCAAATCTACACTTCTCAAGCTGCTCGCTCAGCAACAACCATACAGTGATGGCGATATTTTGCTGCATGGTGACAACATCAACCGTTTATCGGCAAAGAAATTCGCCCAGCACATCGCTTACCTTCCTCAGCACTTACCCATGACCGACAGCATTCTCGGTCGAGATTTAGTGAGCTTTGGTCGTTACCCTTGGCATGGTTTATTAGGACGGTTGAGTACAAAAGATAAAACCATCGTGGAAGAGGCGATGGAAATGACAGGAACATCCAAATATGCCGATCGCCTTGTTGACACGCTTTCGGGTGGTGAGCGCCAACGAGTGTGGCTTGCGATGTTACTCGCACAGAAAACCGAATACCTGTTGCTTGATGAGCCCTTGTCTGCGCTCGATATTAGTCATCAGGTCGATATGCTTTCTTTGATCTCTAAACTTAGTAAGGACCTAGGTTTAGGGGTCATCATCGTATTGCATGACATTAACTTAGCTGCACGCTTTTGTGATGAGATTGTCGCACTGCACCAAGGCGACTTGATAGCGCAAGGTGACGTTCAACAAGTATTTACCGAGCCTAAGTTACGACAAATCTATGGCATTGAAATGCGTATTTCTGACCATCCTGCTGGGTATCCAGTAGCGATGCCAAGCTAAGTGGGGTCAACAATGGATTGTAAGCCGCTTATTTCATTGCTGAAGCGACTTGTTTGGGCGACAAGTCTTGCTTTTCCTCTGTTTGCTCATGCAGTTGATAAGACGCAATCACCACGAGTGATGTCGGTGGATTGGACACAGACCGAAACCATGCTTGCACTCGGTGTTGTTCCGGTTGGCGTCGCACAAGGGCAAGATTATGACGCATGGGTGAAAGCCCCAATATTGCCAAAACACACAAAAGATGTGGGTTTAAGAACGCAACCCAACATTGAGCGTATCTACGAGCTCAAACCCGACCGTATTTTTATTGCCCCTTATTTTTCTGCGATGGAAAGCCGATTAGCGGAAATTGCGCCTGTTACAACGATAGATCTTTACGGGCAGGGAATCACGGATTGGTCGGTATTGACTCAATTCACTCGTACTTTCGGCAAAGAATTGGGACGAGAGGTAGAAGCAGAAACGTTTATTGAACAGTCAGAGGCACAGCTTGCCTCACTCAAAGAAAAAGTCGACCAAGATTCAGCGCCATTATTAATGGTCCAGTTTATGGACACTAAACACGTGCGTGTCTTTGGCGAGAACAGTTTGTATTCACAAGCAATAAACCAGCTTGGTCTCTCTAATGCGTGGACGGAAAAAACCAATAGCTGGGGTTTTAGTATGGTCGGTATCGACAAACTCGCGGGAATAAAAGCGCAGATCGTTATTGTGGATCCGCTTCCTCATGGTGGAGAGCAACAGTTGGCACAAGACCAATTTTGGCAATATATCGTAGAACAATCAGGTCACCCAGTTATGCGCGTTGATCCTGTTTGGAGCTTTGGTGCCATGCCCTCTGCGGTTCGCTTTGCTCATTTAGTCGCTGCGGCAAAAGAGAAGGAGCACTTCTAATGAGAGCTTTTCCTTTATCCTTAGTGATCTTACTTTCTATGTTTACGGTGTCGGTTGGAGCGTTACATCTGAGTCAAACCACCGCCTTTTCCAATGGTTTAGCAAGCCTTTGGCAGCCTGATTTCCAGTCGATAAATTCCGTTCTTCTTCATTTTAGCTGGTGGCCACGCGTGTTTACGACGGTGATCTCCGGAGCGGGCTTGGCAGTTGCTGGTGTGTTGATGCAACAGGTTCTACGTAATCCGTTGGCATCTCCTACGACTTTAGGCGTTGCGAGTGGGGCGAACTTTACGCTCATGCTTGCCACGTTATTCACACCTTGGATGCTGGACTTTTCTGCCAATTTAGTTGCTTTGGTTGGTGGTATCACTTCAATGGGGCTAGTGATGTTGTTGTCTTGGCGACGGGCTCTTTCTCCGACCGTTGTTGTTGTTTCTGGCTTGGTGATCAACTTGTATTTTGCTTCTCTGAGTACGGTCATTTTGATGATGAATACGGAGAAGCTCAATGGACTCATGATCTGGGGAGCAGGCTCCTTAGTTCAAAGTGGTTGGGATGATTTCAGCTATCTTGCACCAAGAGTCGCCATTGCTGCACTAGTGGCATTTTTGTTTGCTAAACCTTTGAGCCTTTTGGAGCTATCAGAGCAAGGAGCAAAGAGCTTAGGTGTGTCGCTAGCGAAGCTGCGCTTTGTTTGCCTTGGCTTAGCGGTGCTTATTACTTCTTGGGTTGTGGCGACGGTGGGTATCATCGGTTTTATCGGTCTTGCTGCGCCAGCTATTACACGCTTGATTGGCGTGCATAAGATTCAGCACAAACTTTGGATCTCAATGTTGATTGGTGCAATGCTTTTGACCCTCACCGATTTAGTCATTCAACAATTACCGGGTTTGATGGCGAGCTTTATTCCAACAGGAGCTGCCACTGCCGCGTTAGGCGCACCACTGTTACTTTGGTTACTACCTCGATTATCACAAAAGACGCAAGGGCATACGCAAACTGTGCTCACTCGTCACTCGGAGCGCGTCAACAAACTTAACAAACACGCTATCGCATTTACTTTGTTGATCATCTTGGCGGGCATCGTGCTCTTCAGCACCGTTTCAGTTCAGAACGACGGCTGGACATCGCTTTTCTCTACCCATGAATGGCTATTTTTGGAATGGCGCACACCTAGGCTTTTAGCCGCGGCGATGGCCGGGGCTATGTTGGCGATTGCAGGAACCATGATTCAGCGATTAAGCGGCAACCCGATGGCTAGCCCGGAAGTGATTGGTATCAGCTCAGGAACAGCAATGGGCTTGATCATTGCTATGTTTACTGGCGTCGGTGCATCGGTTGTGACTTTGTCTATTGGTGGCTTGATTGGTGCCTTGTTGACGGTACTAATCATTGTCTTGTTGAATAGAAAATCTGGCTTCCAACCAGAACGAATCTTGCTGACAGGTATTGCCATTACTGCGCTCATGAATGCCATCCAGAGTTTTATTTTGGCAACGGGTGACCCACGCAGTTATCAAGCATTGGCTTGGCTTTCAGGCTCGACGTATTACGTGTCAATGGACACGCTGCTCCCGCTCGCTCTTTCTGCCATTGTGTTTATTGGTTTGAGTTTTGTTTGTGTTCGTTGGTTAGATATTTTGCCGATCGGGGCTTCTTCTTCTAAAGCTCTCGGTCTCAAAGTTGACCGTTCTCGTGCCATTTTACTATTGCTTGTGGCTTGTCTTACTGTCAGCGCGACTTTGGTTGTTGGTCCTATTAGTTTCGTCGGTTTGCTTGCGCCACATTTGGCACGTTTGTTTGGCTTTAATAAAGCATCGCAACACATGCTATGTGCCGCCTTGCTTGGTGCAGGTGTGATGCTATTGGCTGACTGGATGGGCAGACAGGTGCTTTATCCGCAAGAGATCCCTGCAGGATTGGTGGCATCTCTTATTGGTGGTTTGTATCTGATGTGGGGACTACGTCGACTGTAACGACGATTTGGCTTCATTCCTCACATATCAAAACAATAAAAATCTAGAACTGGGTGATCGCTCTCATCACCCAGTTTGTGATGCTAGCAAAGCACGTCCTGTGTTTTTGCATTTAAGGAAAATCAGTGGTTATGCCGGAACCAACCCGTGTGGGCTTGTCTATTCGCTCGACGCATAAAAGGTTGGAAAGGTTGCCGACAAAAAAGGAGAAAAATGATGAATCGGCAGTTTATGCTAACACCCGCAGCAGTGGCTATTGCGATGGTGCTAGTGACCCCTCAAGTGCTTGCTCAAGAAGATGAAAACATTGTTGTAATTGGTCTACAAGAAGACAGTGCCGTTGGTCCTGATTTTAGCTACCTTGGTGCGAAGAGTCGTACTGCAACGAAGATGGATTTAGCGATCAACGAAACGCCACGCGCTGTTTCCGTTGTGACTCGTGAGCAAATGGATGACCGCGCATCAATCAGTGTCTCAGATGCACTGCAATATACGCCAAGCATTCAAACCAATTACTTTGGTGAAGATAACAAGCAAGATTGGTTTATTATCCGTGGTTTTAAGCAGGCGAATAGTGGCTTATATCAAGATGGAACTCGTCTGTATTCATCTGGATTTTACAGTTGGCAGATTGACCCGTTTGCATTAGAGCGAGTGGAAGTGCTTCGTGGCGCAGCCTCTGTGCTTTATGGTCAAAACCCTCCAGGTGGTGTTATCAATTTGGTGAGCAAACGCCCTCAGTTTGATGGTGGCTCTGGTCAGGTGTCGGTGGAGTATGGTTCTGAAGATCGCAAACAGATTTCTCTGGATGTGAACTCAGAAGTGAATGAGAAGCTTGCTGTTCGTGTGCAAGGTTTGGCGCGAAAGAACGGCACACGTGTTGATGGCGTTGAGGCCGAGCGTTTCCTTATTGCTCCTTCACTGACTTACAAGTTCACTGATACGTCAGAAATTACTTTGCTGACCAGTTACCAAAAAGATGATTCTGACCCATACCTGCAGTTCTTACCTGTAGAGGGAACATTGAAGCCAAACAAAAACGGTAAGATAAGCGATAGTCTTGCGGTCGGGAACACGGATTGGGAAACGTTTGAACGCGAACAGCTTTCTGTTGGTTACGAGTTTGCACATATGTTCAATGACACGACTTCTTTTGTTCAGTCGACTCGTTATAGCCAAATGGACGTCAACCTTCGACAAATGTATTCGTACGTCTATGCTGCTGACGTCCCAGGATTAGGTCCGCTGCTTGATCCTTTGAATGAGCGCAAAAGCATCCTGCGTGCGGCCAGTACAGAAGAGGGCTCTTCTGATGCTTTCAATATTGATAACCGCTTGATGCACAACATGCAATGGGGAAGTGTTGAACATAACCTCATGGTTGGTATTGACTATCAGATGGTCAGTATTGATGGTAAAGACTTTGCAAGCGACCCATTGGTGGCTGATGGAAATTCACTCTTAACCACGCCTATTGGAATCTTGCCAGATCCGCGTTTTGATGTTTTCAACCCAAGTTATTCGAACAATGTTTGGTTGCTAGACCCAACAACGCTTCAGCCTTTGACTGACGCCGACAAGCAGCGAACAAAGGTTGATAACGAGCAGCTTGGTATCTATCTACAAGACCACATTCTGGTCAATGACAGGTGGGCGGTTCTTCTTGGCGCACGTTATGATGATACGAGCAATGAGGTTCACAATGTAACGACAGGCTCTCGAACTAAAGTTGATAATGAAGAGTGGACGTTTAGCGTAGGTACTGCATACATTTCAGAGGCTGGTTTTACGCCATACTTTAGTTATTCGCAGTATTTTGATCCTATTATTCAGCAAGACAGTGCAGGCAAGCCTGCGAAGCCAGAAAGTGGAGACCAGTTTGAAATCGGTGTGAAATACCAACCTCGTACGTTCGATGGCTACTTTAATATTGCAGCTTACCAAGCAACGAAAGAGAACCTTGCTCGAATCCACCTCAATCAGTTAACTCAAATTGGTAAAGTAGAAAATAAGGGTATTGAATTTGAAGCAGTAGCAAATGTGACCCCGTCACTGACATTACTTGGTAACATTGCTTATGTGGATTCTGAAATCAAAGAAGATGTGAACGCAGCATGGGTGGGCAATTCTCCATCTCAAGTGGCGAACACGGTATCATCCGCTTGGGCGCATTACCGTTTCCTAGAAGGGACACTTGATGGCTTAGCTGTTGGGCTTGGGGCGCGTTACACCGGTGAATCATACGGCGATAACACTGAAACAATTAAAGTGCCGAGCTACTTCTTGATGGATGCGACGGTGAGCTACCGTATTGGTGATTACAAGTTGCAAGTTGCAGCTAAGAACCTAGCAGATAAAGAGTATGTCGCGACATGTGATGGCTTTTGTTGGTACGGCGACCGTCGTAATGTCATCGCGAGCTTAACCTACGATTGGTAAATATTAGTGTGAAACAAAAATCCCCCGAATTATCGGGGGATTTTTTAGAAATCAGCTTTGCGCACGTAATGAGGGTTTTTGTACTTTTTCTCGGGACCAAAGGTAGAAACCACCAATTTATTCCATAACGCTTTATCGAACTCGCCTTTTGGGATTGAAGGGTAGAGCGTTTCTTCCTCTTCTCTTGCAAAGTTCATGTACTGTTTTTTCTTGATTTGGTTGTACTTTTTAGCAATCTGATTGTGCTTTCTTACCCACTCAAGCTTGTACTCGCGTAATACCTTCTCACCCTTGTCCGCATCCATTCGAGATAAGAATAGGCGTTTGTAAGAAACCTTTCTGTCCAGCATGGTACGCATGACGGTTTGAATGTATTTACCGTGATGAGTAATGGTGATGTCATTCTCATCGATAGGCGTGATGCACCAACTCTTTGGTAAAAAGCTTGGTTTCTTAAATTGCTTATTACGTTCCATTAGCACCTGATGAAGAACCAAATCAGATGTGCCGCGGAAGGTCTTTTGCCACTTAGCGATTCGAATTTGTAGCGAACCTGGCAAGCGATAGATGTTAGTAAACTTATCTTGGTCCATGGACTTCAGTCATGAAATTAACATGCAATAGGAAAATTGATAGACGCGAGTCCCGGCAAGCAGAATGAATCCACTTTGCTGAGGGAAAACGTGTCGGTAATTAGCGCGATTTTACAACGACATCGCTCAAAATAGCGAGGGGTTATGTCAATAATAGGTAAGAAATAAAAAAATTGTTTAGATTATGAATAGAATCAGGTGGTTTTATGGGGATTTTAACTTGAACACCTCCAAAGTAACCTTAGTGTACTTCCGACTTTGTAAAAGGAAAGGGACGTCAGTTTCGAGTCTTTATCAAAAGCTCAAAGCTAGGGCGTAAATCTCATTAGCCTTGCCTGTTCTGAACTTCAAATAGAGTTTTAAGCTCATGAATGCCCCCATTTCTGTTTTAATTGGTTGTTCAGAAACAGGGGAGTCACCATTGTCATCTACGATGTGTTTTTAACTTGCTCCAATATTTTCCTATTTAATGTTTATTTTTCTTGTCTTAACGTTTCTCGTAATTGAAAGAATAATCAACCCGAATGCGGTAAATAGCCCCAAACCCGCGCCATTACGTTTCGTTGGTGTTTTTTCAACATCCCTAGGTACAATATTCTTCGCTGTTTTTCCTTTAATTGGAATTAATTTAACCGCAACGACTTCTTCCTTATCTGAACAAGTCGCATTATTGGCGGTGGTTTTATATCCAGAATGACACTTCAGCGCTGTTGCAGAAATAATGCCCGCATCATTAATGTCGCTCGCATCGATAATTCTGAATCGGTTATTTTCTTGGGAGTAAGAGGTGGACGAAGTATCGCTTGAATCTGAACCGTTTGTTAAATCATCCAAATACCACGCTTTTCCATCAAACAGCGTTTTTGCTCTTTCACTGACTTTACTATTTTTTGCATAAGGCAAGATAAACGCTCGTTGTCTACGTGGTTTGCCTTTCGATGCGCGTACCTTTTCTGCATCCACTCTGCCGACAATTTCATTGTATGTATTGATTGCACCCATTTTTCCACTCGCACCGTCAAAGAAGATCCCGGATTGCAAATAGTTGGCTCGCAATGTTTTTGCTCTTACATCATTGACGACGAATAAACGGTTGGGCGCAGAACCTGTTGGCATTAAATACTGCCCTGAACGTTTCGCTTCACCAATCGCAACGAAGTTAGAGTTAACGCCGGTTAACCTTGAATTGCTATGCAGTGTTTTGTTTTTAATTCGTTGCTGTGCCCCGTCCACGGGTTTGTTGACCCAATCTTCTTTTTTATTAAGGTCGCCAACAAAGACGGTGGCGTCCATGTAGTTGTCTTTCTGATACGAGTTGTAGCCGACGCCATAGACAGTACTACCATCAGTAACAAAGTCTCGCATACTACCTTGGGCAAGTCTTTTGCCGCCTTTGAGTCGTTTGCTTTGCCATTCGAGTTCTAGCGCATTTCCTTTGTCATCCCATATTGCAGCTTTAGAACTGTGGTTTGACCCTGATTTTCTCGCCACGCTGCCAACAGTGATAGTGCCATCTGTCGCCCATGCACGGGTTGCGACTATGGCTGCTTGATCGCCTGCAGTAGTAAAGTTTGGTTTAACTGGTGAAATGGTGTCTTTAGAGTCTAATCCAGTCGCCACTGTCCCAATTGACTTTGCGTCTTTTGTTAAAGCATTAACCACGCTGTTTTTGGTATTTGGGTTAAAGAGAGGGAAGGCTGTGTTGTGGTCACCTTCTACGTATGCGGTTACTGTTGGCTCAGATGCCTCATTGTGACCCAATGACCATGCTTGCCAGAGTGTGCTCGCCCACGCTGAACAAATCTTGTATTTTTTTTCGTTGTCACAGTATCGTTTAAAACCAGATTCACTACCTCGATATGCAAAGCTAGAATCCATTGCAAAAGGTACTTCTTCTCTCAGTTCAGATACATCAATAGGTTTCCCCTCTAGCATAGCCGTTGAGCGAACATCGAGTGCTATTTTGAATTTACTGGCATCACAATTCGCTTCTTTTTCAAAGCAACCGAGTGAGTAAGGTTGTCCAGTAATTGGATTATTAATGTCTCCACTTTGAATCGCGGAACCAAATGAAGATAAATTAGTGTTATCGGGAACGACTTGCACTACTTGATATAGTGCAGCTTGTGAACTTATTGAAAAACTAGCAGTAGCAAGCGCTATAAACTTAATATTCGCTTTTAAACTCATCCATCCAATTCCTATCATTCTAAATAATGTTTTCGGTAATATGTGACCAAGGGATTTATAGATAATTCATTATTGAACGGTGTTTTTTTTGTATGTATTCACGTACAAATAAATACATAAAAATACAAAGTAAATAGTTTTAAAATAAGAATGGATAACGGGTTATATACCCAAGTGACTTCAAGATGTAGGATTCAGAGCGTTGTCATTGATTCGAGGTCAAGGAAAACAACGCAGCGAAATAGCCAGCTCTTTCCAAGTTGTTTGACGCAGCCATTGGTTTAATTAAAAAAGCGGGGCAATGCCACGCTCCCGAAGGGCGAGCTGTCTGGCTTGTATACTTTGTTGCTGATTCTTGATTTAGAGTGGCTAGATCTTTAAATCGTCGCCGCGTCTACAAACCAAGTCATTCTCGCTGAACCTAGCATCTCGAGGTTACTTGGGTATAGTCTAAGAAAACTAGAAATGTAGGCGGTGGAAACCGAAGAACGAGACACCAAATCGGTTCGCCCGTATTGGGGATAAACAAAAGCCCGCAGTATGACCAACGGGCTTAATGTCTGGGTCTGTAGACTGTTTAAACAGCTTCCTCAAACTGTTTGTCATCTTCCTCTTCAAGTTGCTGAATATGTCGATTTGCTTGCTGAAGCTGGTACATCTGCGCGTATCGTCCATTGTGTTTTAACAGCGCTTTGTGCGTGCCACTTTCAACCAAATCGCCATGATGCAAAACGATAATCTGATCGGCATCTAAAATAGTCGATAATCGGTGCGCAATGACGACAAGCGTCATATCTTGGCGCAGAACTTCTAAGCTTTTTTGAATCAGAGCTTCAGTACCCGAATCGATGTTCGCGGTTGCCTCATCCAAGATAAGGATTTTTGGTTTAGCCACCAAAACACGCGCCAGCGCAAGCAACTGCTTTTGACCTGCAGAAAGATTCGTTTCGCCTTGTCCAAGTTGTGTGTCTAGACCATTCGGATAACGACGAATTTGTTCTGCCAATCCTACCTTTTCTAGTGCATCCCAAACTTGAGTATCTTCGACCGCTCTACCTAAAGAAATATTTTCTCTTACGCTAGCAGGTAAGATATGCGGGTCTTGTTGAACCATGGCAACGTCTTTACGAAGTACGTCTTTTCCTAGGGACTTTAATGGACGACCATCGATGCGTAACTCACCGATGTTCGTTGGATAAAAGCCCATCAGTAGTGATGCGAGAGTACTTTTACCACTGCCGGTATGACCAACAAGAGCGATAAAGTCTTGGTGAGCAGCTTTGAGAGAAATGTCTTTCAACACGTCTTGTTTGCCATCGTAGCTGAAAGTGAGGTTGCTCAATTCGATTGCACCCGTTTGGAGTGGGCGGTGATCGTCACCATAGGTTTGTTCTTTCGCATCCATCAACTCGAACACTCGCTCACTCGATACTAATGCTTGCTGAAGTAGTGCCAACTGCTGAGTCATTTCAATCAAAGGTTCCGTTACGCGCGCTAAGTAGCTTATGAAGGCATAAAGAACGCCGACACCAATCATTTCTACGCCATTAAAACCAAAGATAGCAACGAGTGAGAGCAGTGCAAGACCCGCGAGTAAATCCATGAGCGGACGCAGTAGGAAGCCGTTCAAACGAATAACTTTCTTTGATGCGACTAAATGATCTGCGGTGAGCCCGTTGAATTGCTTGTTGAATCGTTCTTCTTGCTGCATCAACTGCACTACACTCATGCCTTGAATAGACTCACTCAAGTTGGCGTTAATGTCTGTCAGTAAATCACGCATGTTGCGGTAGCTTTCGGTACTTAGTTTTTTGAACAGGTACATGAAGCCGATAACGATAGGTAGGAGCACTAACACCACGATAGTCAGCTTCCAGCTCATGTAAAACATAACCCCAAGCATTACCAAGATCATCACCGCGTTCTTCACTACCGTCGCGATTAGCAGTTCGTAAAACTGTTGCAGCGATTCCGTGTCGTTGGTGATTCTTGAAACCAACTTACCAGCAGGAGTGTAATCAAACTCGGACAAGGGTTGCTTGATGACGCCAGCGAAAACTTGTTTGCGAATCGTTTTTATTGTGTTGGTCGCCACAATGCTGAACTGCAGCGATTGGAAGTATTGAAACGTCGCTGAAATAAGCTGTAATGCGATGTAGCCCGCTGCCAATGAAATCAAAATATCTCGTGAATAATCACCTTTCGCGATGTGTTCATCAATAAAGTATTGAACGAGCCAAGGTCCACCCGCGCTGGCTAACGCGGCTATAAACAGCAGTGCTAAGCCTTTTAACATCGGCTTTGGTTGCGACAATGGGTAAGACAATAACCGTTTAAACGTTGTTGATTGCTTCATTATTCGTCCTCCATTGCTTGTTCTAGTTTTTGATATTGGTACATCTCTGCGTACCAACCTTGCCGCTCAAGGAGCGCGCGATGTTGACCACGTTCTGCGATGTGACCGTGGTTGAGTACGACAATCTCTTCGGCTGCCTCTAGTGCAGTGAGGCGATGAGCGATGACGATTAACGCCTGTTCACGGTAATGCGTCTCTAGGTTCTTTAGTATTTGATGCTCTGTACGCCCATCAACGGCAGATAGAGCGTCATCTAAGACCAGCACTTGTGCATTGAGCAACATGGCGCGAGCAATAGCGATACGTTGTTTCTGACCTCCAGAGAGGGTAATGCCTTTTTCGCCCACTTCTGTTTGATAGCCTTCAGGAAACTTCTCAATATCGTCGTGGATACAAGCCAGTTTCGCTGCACGATAAACGTCTTCTTTTGATGCGTCAGGGTTACCTAGAGCGATGTTGTCGAAGATAGATTTAGAGAACAAGAACGGGCTTTGATTGACCACGGCAAAGCGGTTTCGCCATTCTGGTAAGAGTGCGTTTTTGATTTTGATATCACCAAATTGAATCGTACCGTTGTCCATGTCATGTTGACGAAGCAGTAGGGTTAGCAAGGTTGATTTGCCACTACCGACAGGACCTGCAATGCCGAGCATTTTTCCAGGCTCCAAAGTGATGTGAACATCGGTGAGCGCAGCGGGCAGATCTTTTGACCAGTGGAACTCATTAATCTTGATCTGCAAAGGTAATGGAGCCGTGCCTAATGCTGTATCGCCACTGATGATTTCTGGCTTCTCATCAAATATTTCTTGTAGGCGATTCCACGCAGCAGAGCCTCGTTCCAGAATATTGAACAAGAACGCGAATGCCAACATCGGCCAAATCATAAGACCTAAGTACATGGTAAATGCGGTCAAATCCCCAAGTGTAATATCACCTTGGTCAACTAAATACGCACCTGATGCCACGCTTAGGAAGAAAGACATGCCAATGGTCAATTGGATTGCTGGGTCAAAACGTGCGTCAACGCGAGCTACCGCGATATTCTTCTCGCCAGTATCATCGACGACATCTTCAAAGCGCTTTTGCTCTTGGTTTTCTAACCCAAAAGCACGCAGCATACGTACGCCATTCAATGATTCTTGAGTCATGTCTGACATTGTAGAGAAAGCTTCTTGTGCGATCTTAAAACGCTTATGCAGAATGCGAACAATGAAAAAGATGATGATCGCGAGGAATGGCATCGGTAAAAGAGCCATTAACGTCAGCTTCCAACTGATTTGTGTCACCATAATAATGAAAACAGCAATACCCGTAATCACCGAATCTGCCGCGGTTAATACGCCTTCACCGGCTGTCATCACGACGTTGCGCACGTCATTGGTACCACGAGCCATCAGGTCGCCAGTTTTGTATCTTTCGAAGAATCGAGGAGGCTGCGTGGATATATGACGATAGAGTCGGTTACGTAAAATAGTGCCTAATTCCCAACTCGCGCCAAATAACCAGATACGCCATAGAATTCGACAGCCATATATCGCAAAAAATAACGCAATAAGACCGGTTAACCACATCAGTAAGGTGCTGGTTTCTAGCGTGTTATCAACCACACCATCGACAATAATGCCGACTGCTTTAGGGGGAACAAGCTGAAGGGCTGAAATGACGGCAAACAATAGGATTGACCCCACATATTGTTTCCATTTGAGTTGGAAGTACCAACGCAGCTGCCAGAATATTCTCATTTCGCCTCCTGCTTAAATTATTGAATTTGTTATAGAACTATTATTGAGCGAATTAATGAGTTTACAAGCGGAATTTTTGAGCGAAATGAAAAACAATACAATGTGTCGATTTGGCAGGAACAGTGTGGTTTGCTGCCTTATGTATCGCTGAAAGGTGTGGATGTAACGAGATAATGTGAATTTATTGTTAATTTGAAGTTTTGAAGGGTTTTGGGTTGTTAGGGGATAAAAGCTTCAAAAGTGATGCTTTTGAAGCTCATTCCGAGTGGTTTTAGCAGTCTCTAGTTTGAATTCCGTATTTTATTTGACCACCTGATGTTTTCGGGTAGTAAACCTCAACATAACAAAGATGAGAGATATCTACGGGCTTATTAGCAAAGCCAATCAAGAAGTAAGGTTCATTTTCATCATCCACGCCATACCATCGATTGATAGTCAATTGAGGGTCAAAACCAGCGAGTTCTTGTGCAGGTATTACGTTCTTTATGTATCCGTAATAGCCAATTAAATCCTTAACACCATCGCTATCCAAGTCAATATTCTTGACCTCTCCACCATCGACTTGTTCTTGAGATTGCATGACTGCTTTCGCATAAACTTGATTGTTTGCGGTCATCAAAGCTTCTCTTGCGCCATGCAAGACCGCAATACGGGCGTCTTTTTGGATGTCTAAAAATTTTGGAAACGCCACAACACTTACTATTCCCAGAATGACGATACAAATCACCAATTCTATCAGAGTAAAACCTTTGGAATTACGCACAGCCAACCTCCGAATTTGCTTTTATAGACTGCTATTCTGGAACAAAATTATGGCTGGAAAGGTATTGAAAAAGAATGAAGTTATGCGATGAGTAGTCATGTTCTTATATATAAAACAAATTGCTCATTTTTTTAACTTGAAGTGTGTTTGTTTTTACATAAAAAGTTATTGAGATATCAGTAAGAAAAAGCCCCATTTCAGCTAAAATGAGGCTCGGTAAATCAGGTCGTTATGATGGATTCGTTGCGGTCTGTGAGCCTTGTTTGAAAACAAAACGCCAAATGAAAAGAACTACGGCTATGTAAGCTAGACCAACGCCAAGCGCTTGCCAGTGCATGCCGTTATACATCGCGATTGGCATCAAAGATATGATGAAGATGTCAGTGATTGAGCCTGGGACATAAGCGATGGCGTAATCATCAAGTACCTTGCTACGCATCTTTGGATCGACAATACGCAGTAGGGCAATACCCATTGCAACCGTACCCGTCAGCCAACCCCAAGAGAAGATGCCTTTTTCAAACCAATCGTCTCCCATGATGCGTGGAGCCACCCAAAAGATTAACCAAAGTGTGAAACATACGCCGCCAAGAGCTAGTACTACCATAGGCATTAAGTATTGGGCCAAGACGGTAATCTTGATTGCAGAGATACCGAAGATAATCAAATAGTCGGTGCTGATGCCCGCTGCATGTTTGAACGCGCCATCACAAAGGTAACGTGACGCTTTGGTCTGCTTTGCGATAATTCGAACCAACATACCGCCAAGGAACCCGGTTACAAACGTTGGGATCTGCACCTTATCGTGGAAGGAAGATAAATAGTTAGCAGCAACATAGGAGAACGCCGTTACTACAACCACCAATGCGGCGTGAATCGCAAAAGAATCAACCGACAGGGAAGACATAGTGTCTTTCATTACCGGTTCTTGATCATCAGGTTTAACAAGGCCTTTGCGTTCGTGTTCGTCCATGCTGTCGAATGTCGTAAAGCTACGAATCCAACCCATCTTCAATGCGAATTGCAGCATGAGCATGCCGACAGAAATCGAAATGAAGATACCCACGGTTGCGAAGGTTAAACCTAGTGTGAAGCCATCTTCCCAACCAAGCCCCGTGAATATTTCGCCAACAACAGAAGCTGAACCGTGACCGCCCATAAAGGCTGCAGACATTGTTACGCCAAAGGCTGGATTAATCTCTGGCCAGAAGAAGGTAGTGATCGCGAGACCAAACATTGCTGCAAATAACCACTGTGAAACAGAAGCGATTTGGTTGAATGCCCACAATGAGCCAGCGCGCTGTGCGACGGTCTTAGGTGATGGGACATCAGTTGCCAGACCTAACGCAGAAAAAAGTGCAGCAGTTAATAGGCTTGCGTTAGCGGTAAATGTATCGGTCCACGGCAGTATGTTTAGCAGGGCTGGTCCAAAAATCAGACCGAATAATCCCGCGAGAACCGCCGATGGAATGTACATACGTTGTAGTAGTGGCGTGTGAACGCGAATGACTTTTGCCAAAATCAATAGTAAGCCAGCAATGGCTAAGTCAGTCAGCATTAGACCTTTAGGCATTTTATCCTCCAGTAAATGCAGTCAAGGGGTAGCGTCCTTGTGACCAACCTTGATTGAAAAATCGCTCCCAACGAAAAAAGTCACATACGTGACCAAAAGTGTTGAGAAATCAATGTCGTTTTCATAAGCAAAGGAATGTGCTTATGCAGTTTGAAATGAGTGCAAATGTCGTGATTACGCACGAACTTGGAGAGAAATTAGATTAAATTCTCGATGTTATTTTGATAGTTCACTCAGGAAAGGCGGCAATCCTAGTCACTTTGTCAGGGCAATGCAATTGATGGGAATCAATAAATTATGTTCATCAAATGAGCGTTCTGTGCTAACGGTATGAAAAATAAAGATAATTAATGAGAAATAATATTTGTCATATCGACAATAAAAACTAATTGCTTGGTTAAATTACAGCCGTTTTGTCTGTTTGTATTATTGGCTCACATGAGAAAGAACAAAATCGACGAAGGTGCGATTTTTAAGGGAAAGCTGTTTTGAACGGTAAAGCAGGTGGATCGGCTTTGGCTTGGGAATGTGTGAATGGAGAATTTCTACCAACGTGCCAGACTGGATTTCTTGTTCAACTAAAATCTTTGGTTGTAGAAGAACACCAGAGCCTTTTGACGCGGCAAACTTAAGCACATCACCATTATTAGACGTTAATCGGGTGTTGCTGTTTCCAAAGGTATTAGATGGCATGTTCACCACCTGTTGGCTTTCCCCTTGGTGGTACTGAAATCCCAAACAATGATGATGTTCAAGGTCATCAAGCGATTGGATAGGGGCATGCAGCTTAAGATAAGAGGGTGAGGCGCAGTAAGTCATGTCGTATTCCCCGAGTTTTCTTGCAACTAACGATGAATCGACCAACTCACCAATACGAATAATCACGTCTGCTTCGCTTCGATATGGGTCAATCAAACTGTTATCCAACATTAACTCAACGTTCAGTTCGGGAAATTCAGCTAAGAAGTCAGCCACGATGGGCGCAATCACCTTTTTACCATAGGTAACTGGGCAGTTAACTTTTACTGTTCCAGTTGGGCGGTTGATCAGCGTCTGGATTAGGTTCTCTGCGTTGGTGATGTCTTCAATAATGCGGTGGCACTCTTGATAGTAGAGTCTGCCAGCTTCGGTCAAGGACTGTTTGCGCGTGGTGCGATGAATCAGCTGCGTACCTAAGCTTTGCTCAAGAAAGCTCATGTGTTTGCCAACCATGGTCGGTGAAATATCAAAGTGGTGTGCGGCGTTACGAAAGCTGCCATGTTCGACCACGTAAGCGAAAACCTTCATGCTTGTTAATTTATCCATTACACACCCAGAGTTGATAAAGAAATAACTAAAGCAGAGTTTATCAATCATATGAGGTTAATTACAGTGGACGTATGATTAAGAGTGGAGAAAGAGATCCATCATGAGCAAGACGATTTTTGTTACCGCCGAACTGAAAATGAATGCCGATAAGCCAAGACAACAAGTGGTTGAGACCATTGAACAATTTTGCCTTGATATGCAGAGCGAAGCTGGGTGTTTGCAAGCGAATGCGACCTACGATTCTAAAGACCCACTGCGTGTGATTCTTTGGGAGCGATATGAAAACCGCGCCGCGATTGAAGCGCATTTTGCTATGCCGCATACACAAGCGTTCATTGCAACTGAAATGGCAGAGTTAGTCCAAGCATTCGAAACTCAAGCGCAATAGGAGACGTGAACATGAAATGGGGCATTTTAGGCACAAGCTTTATCTCAGGTGTCATGGCAGAGGCAATCCAAGGCGATGACAAGAGTAAGCTCTACGCAGTTGCTGGACGTTCGGAACGGAACTTGAATGCATTTGCTGAGCAATATGGCATCGAGAATACCTTCACCGATTACGATGCGTTGATTGCCGATGAACAAGTCGACATTATTTACATCGCACTGCCAAATCACCTTCATCATGACTTTATCGTCAAAGCGGCAGAGCAGGGTAAAGCGATTCTTTGTGAGAAGTCACTTTCGGTAGATATGGAAAAAACTGAGCTGGCTCTAAAGGCAGTCGAATCGCACAAGGTATTCTTTGCTGAAGGCTTGATGTACTTGCATCACCCGTTGATCAGCGAGTTACTTTCGGTGCTTAAATCGGGAGAGATCGGTGAACTTCGCTCCATCCATACTTCTTATATTGCGTCGATTGCGCAGTTTGTTAATCCAGACAGCAAAGGTGCTTTGTATAATTTAGGTTGCTACCCAATATCATTGGTGCACTTGGTGGTGAAAACCATGTTGGGTGAACAAGCCTTTGGAAACCGCTCTATGACGGCGATTGGTCGACGAGGTAACGATGGGAATATCTGTGAATCGAGCTTGATGATGCAATTCGGTGAGCAACAAACGGCGAGCGTGCATACCGCCGAAGATCACGGATTGAAACACCAATTCACCATTCTGGGTAGCAAAGGCTGTATTACGTTAGACTCGAACCCATGGCTCCCAACGCAAGATAACCAGTTTAGTGTGGAAATTTACGAGACGTCGAAGCGTGAAGTGTTTGTACCGGCAACTGGGGACGCTTTCTTCTATCAAGTGCGCACTATTCGCCAAGCGGTTGAGGAGGGGCGTACCTCGTTAGAAAACCCTTGTGCAACATGGGAAGACTCTCACCGCATTATGCAGATACTGACTGAGTGGGAATCACTGGCTTCAAAGTAAGTCTGTACTTGAACCAATGAACATAAAAACGGCGCACTAAATCCAATGATCAGTGCGCCGTTTGTATTTTGGGTTTAATCTCGGTTAAATGCGATTATCGCCGGTGCTGAACGCAATAACTTGGCTGATTTCAGACAGGCTTCTGCCACTTTCTTGTTGCCATTGCACAAACGCTTTGTTGGTGGCGTCGAGCGACTTTTTAGTGTCTTTGCCACCTTCAATGATCTTGCAATTACGCAGGTAAGCCTCAACGTCGCTAGACAAGATAAAGGTATCAACGCCCATTTGGCGAAGTGTGTAAGGACCGGTATTTCCACCTAGGCGATTACCGTGTTTCTTCAAATATGCCCATAGGTCGGTGATTTTCTCTTGCGGCCAATCGGCAACCATTTTGCCAAACGAGCCGTATTCGATTTTTGCTTCGTGGATCATACGAGCATTAGCAGGGATCGACATGACTTTAGTGAGATGGCGAATGATGCGTTTGTCGGTTGCTTTGGTTTCCCATTGCTCGTCTGACAGCATTAACAAGGGCTCAATCTTAAATCCGAAGAATACTTCTTCGAAGTTCGGCCACTTGTTGCGAACCACGCTCCACGAAATCCCACTTTGGAATACCTTCATCGAAAAAGCGGCCAGCCAACGGTCATCGGGAATCGCTGCCAATTCTTCTTTGCTTAGTGGATGAGACAAAAGCGCTTCAAGTTGATCTTCACCACCTTTACGCTCAGCAGCGCGCTGATAAATCGCGTCAAATTTTTCGATACTCATAAAAGAAGTTAGTCCTAGTTTATGTCGATATTTGCGAAACATACTACGCTTAAGTGGCTGAATCGTAAATTGATGGAGTGTCACAAATGAAGAAGGTCACATTAACGTTTGTCGGGGAAGGTTCGGATCGTATTGCAGAAAAATTCTATGCGTGGATGACGGACGGTGGGTTAGAAGACAGCATGATTGAGAATTTATCTGACCGTGAAATCTCAGTTGTTGGCATCAGTGATATGGATAATGAAACGCGTGATGTGGTAATCAATACGGAAATGAACTAACGAACCGCTTTTCGTCAGCAAGTAGAATCAGACAAAACAAAGCCCTTCTCATGAAGGGCTTTGTTGCGTTTATAAGCATGGGAGCTTAGTTGTTTACCAGCGTCAGACCGCTTGGGAGTGCATCACCAAAGATACGCTTCGATTCGCTCTCAGATAGCTCTTTGACTTCTTCAACCAGTGATACCCAAGATTCAGGCACCTTGCTTTGCTTCAGCTTGGTGAGAACTTGTTCACGGTAGTCGTCTGAGATATCAAATAGGCGGTCGCCCGTCTTACGACAAATCATCACGGCTGCGAAAGCGATCATTGGCTCTTTCTGCCAGTTCTGCTCTAACAGCTTAGGCAACCATTGTTCCGCTTGTTCACGAGGAATTACGTTATGCTGGCTGCCATACAAAGGCGTACGCGATGCCAAACGACCCATTGCCCACCAGTGCGCTTGTTCGAACTGGTTATGGTTGATGGCTTTGCTCAAGAACCACGTTGCCAATAGAACTTTGTCTTCGACTTCTAGGTGCTCAAGCGACGCCGCTAATCGAACCATGGATTCATAACCCATGTCTTGCGCCGCTTTGGCTGATTGTGGGTTTTTCATCGCACCAGGATGTAGGTATTTCGCGATGTCCGCCAAGATGGTCTCTTGTTGCTCTTGGCTCAAACCACCTGCGATACGACGCCAGAACACCCACCAGTCGGTCCAACCTTGATGGTTCTTGAATTGAATGTTTTGTTGGTAGAGACCCCAAACTTGCTCAATGCGCCATGAATCGGTTGGATCGCCAAAGCCCGGACGCAACGCGAAGCCCGCCAAACGAAGCCAGTTTTTCTCGTGCTGTTCAGAGCGGCGGCGACGCTTACGACCTTGAGCAAAGGTATCAAACAGTTGACGTAGGGTCGTGAAATCCCACTCGTCACGTTTGCCAAGCTTCTTCTCAAGATCTTTGGCTAAGGTTTTGATCTCTTTGCTTTCTGCGCTTTTCTTGTTACCGCTGTAAAGGCGAGCGATCAGCTCCTTACATTCATTCAGTTTAGGGTGAAGCTTAACTTGCTCGCTGTCGTCGGTTTGCTTGTTACGAACTTCGAACTCCAGCTCCCAACGTTTGCTGTCATCTTCTGCACTGACACATTCCATCTTAAGCGTGCCGACTTCGGTCAACTGACACGCAAGTTGTACTTCTACGCGCTCTTTCTGATTGGCTTGTAGTTCGGCGCCTTCACCTTCAAGGGTGGTGATATAAGGTGGCAGAGGAGCAAACAAGTCAGGATCAACGTCAACCATCACACCGTTTTGAATAGCGGTGTTATTGGTTAAGGTGTCGTGGGTAGACGTCAGCAGGTTAAAGCGAACAGGTTCACCTAAGGTAAGCGAGAAACGACGACCACTTAAGCGGATCTCGTGACCTTCTTCTGTACCTTTTGCAAGCAAACAGAGTGCTTTGCCCATCTTGTTCTTTTCTTGAAGATGCAAGAAGTAAGAACGGGCTGCACCACCACCAATTTTAAGCTGTGCACCACGACGTGCTTTACCAAAGGCAACGGCACCCAGCGCAACCGACCAATCTGGATGCGGGTTATCTAATACCGTAACCGGTGCGCCGCGCCAATCGGAAAGGAGGGTAGTGACACGCTCAGTCACAAGCTCACTGTTGAACACACCACCGTTGAGTAGCAAACCGACTGGAATGGCATTTTGTTTGTCGTCTTCGATACCAAGAGCGGCACGAGACACTTGTTGATGCTGAGTTAAGAACTCGGCAACGTGTTTGCTCACTGCTGGGTCAGCGACGTATGGAAGACCAAACTCAACAACGGCGCTGCGGCGTTTGTCTGGCACTTCACTGAAATCAGAAAGCGGGAAGAAGCCATCTAAAGCGATTTGGTGCACTTCTTGTTTGCTCAGCCCAATACTCTTTGTTCCACCAAGAAGTTTCGAGCCGCTGCCTAGCATGGTGATTTTTACTTCTTCAGGTGCACTTGCTGAAAGTAGGTTCTCTTTCGCTTTGCGTGTCTGCTGAATCAGCTTAGTCAGGCTTGCTGCAGTAAGCTTCTTACTTTGATTGAAGCGACTCTCTGCAAGGTGCGCTAATGCTAAGTCGAGGTTGTCACCACCAAGCATCAAGTGTTCGCCAACGCCAATACGATCAAGGGCTAGCTCATTTTGTGAAGAGAAACTTGCTTCAATCAAGCTTAAGTCGGTAGTACCACCGCCCACATCGCACACCAGAATCAGCGGTAACTCTTTGAGCTCATCAGCTACGGTTTGCTGGTGGCGTGCGTACCAGTCGTAACATACGGCTTGTGGCTCTTCGAGCAGGACGATTTTCTTTAAACCAGTCAGCTGTGCAGCTTCAAGCGTGAGTTTACGAGCGGTTTCATCGAACGACGCTGGAACGGTCACAACCACATCTTGGTCTTCTAGCTTGTTGCTAGGGTGACGGTAGTTCCATGCTTGACGAATGTGGTTGAGGTAGCTTGCGCTGGCAATAACGGGGGATACTTTATCTACGTCTTGCGCACCAGCCCAAGGAAGAATGTCTGAGCTACGATCCACTGCTTGGTGCGATAGCCAGCTTTTAGCACTGGATACCTGACGTCCTTCCACCTTAGCGCCTAATTCACGAGCCCATTCACCCACGATCACATTACTAATGTCGCCAGAGACAGGTTCGTTTTCCCAAGGGAGTGTTAGGTCAGAAGGGGAGATTTGACCAACCGCAGGGTGATAGCGGAAAGAGGGCAGTAATGGTTTACGAACCACTTCACCCGGACCAATTAATTGGTCGATGTCGAATAGGGATACTTCGGATTGTTCAAGGTTGTCGGTGATTTCACAGTACGCCACAACAGTGTTTGTGGTGCCAAGGTCAATACCAACAAGAAAACGAGGAGATGCCATACAAACCTTCGTGTATTTAAAAACGGCACCCGATTGGATGCCGTTTGATTTCTATTTATTCTTCTTCGTTTGAGTTGCTTTTCGCGTCTTCGCGCACATCGAACTCAACATGCCATTTTTGACCGTTATCAGCGGCAATGGCTTCTAAGTAAAGCGTACCAAGCTCTGTCACGCGAGAGGCTAGGGTTACCGGAACCGCTTCACCTTCACGGCGACCTTCAGATACTGGCAGCGTTACTTGGATTTCTGGAAGCTCTTCAAGCTCTTCTGGTGCCCAGTAGTCTAGGTGGGTACCCGCTAGGTCATCACGACGAACCGTTGAGCCGAAGAATTGGAAGTTAACTGGCTGACCGATGATCAAACCAAACTCTTGGCTTGGTACGTCAACGCTTGAACCTTCTTCCATACCAAATGGCGCAACACAAAGTGCTTCCATTGGAGGCGCCATACCCGGAATCGCTGGCATTGCACTTTCGATACCCACGTAGTACGCCGAAGCAATACCACCACGGATGCGAACGCCTTGACCACGACGTACAGAGCCGTAGTAAGCCGCACCGCTAGCAACCGCAAGGTCTAGATCCACACCTGTTAGGCGTTTTGCCATTTCTGCATCTGCTTCAATTAGCCATTCGTTGATCGTGTCTTCTAGACGAGTTGCTAGAAGTTTCGATTTCAGAACACCACCGTTGAATAGGATTGCGGTTGGCTTGATGAAGTCAGCCGATTGCGCGGCATCCGCACCTGGCATACCAGGCATGTTAGCGAATGGGTTGAAATCTTGAGCCGCTGCTTCGCCGCCATTTCCTGACGCAGAAAGAGCATTGGCTTGCTTAGACAAGAACGCTGCAATGTGACGAGTAATGCCTGCATCTTGTGCGTAAGGCAGACCCATTTGCGTTAGTGCACCACGGTTACGTTGAACAGGGTGGTCAGTAATCGCAACTTGAGGGAAGAAGCCGTCAACTAGTGTTTGTTGTACTTCTTCTTGAGTCAGTTCTGTTTTCAGCGTTGCGCCAAGCAGTTTAGAACCACGGCTTGGTACTACGATTGGCACTGACTGAAGTTCGCTGTCGTTCAATAGCGCTTCTTTTGCGTCACGACATGCGTGTGTCATTGCCTGAACCTGCCATGGTTGTAGCTCTTTGCCTTCTTGCGCTAGCTTCATCTTCAAGCGGTACGCAAGTGCAAGGTCCATGTTGTCACCGCCAAGTAGGATGTGTTCACCTACCGCGATACGGTTCAGAGTTAGGTTGCCGTCGTCTTCAGTTACTTCAACCAAAGAAAGGTCGGTTGTACCACCACCGATATCGACCACAAGTACGATGTCGCCAACTTCAACTTCGTCGCGCCATTTGTCGTTGCTGTTATCGATCCAGTTGTAAAGGGCAGCTTGTGGCTCTTCTAGAAGCGTTAGGTGCACAAAGCCAACGTTACGTGCTGCTTCTGCAGTTAGATCGCGAGCAGCAGGATCAAAAGAAGCAGGGACTGTAATAGTCACGTCTTGATCGGCAAGGTTGTGATTTGGGTTCGCGTGATTCCAAGCGTCTTTTAGGTGCTCTAGGTAAAGCTCTGTCGCGCGAAGAGGGGATACTTTTTCCACTTCTTCTGGGCTACCTGCTGGCAGGAAAGCATCACGACGATTCACACCAGCGTGGCAAAGCCAAGATTTCGCACTTGCAACAAGGCGAATCGGTGTTTTTGAACCTAGGTTACGTGCAATAGCACCAACCAGAGCTTTTGGCTCGCTCGACCACGGAAGAACGCGTGATTGCGGGTTCATTTCGTGTTCGTGCGGCTGGTATAGGAAAGATCCTAATTGGCTGCGAGTCTCTACCGTGCCCGGCGCAGTCAACTGCGGGATAGGCATCACTTCAACGCGAGCGTCTTCGTCGTGAGTATCAACAAAAGACATGACACAGTGTGTTGTACCTAAGTCGATACCAACACTGAATTTAGGCGTCTGTTGAGTTTCAACAGACGCTTCTTGAGAATGGTTTTCTTGGTTCATGTGTTCCATTACAGCTCAACCTCAGCTGGAGCGATCACAGATGCATCGTAGTTCTCAGCCAGTTTAGGCAACGTCATTGATGTTGCTTTCCAACCTTTGTGAACTAGCGTGCCGTTGAATGGCGCGCTGCCTGTTACGTTGCCAGTTAGGCGGATTTCTTGTGGGTTGAAGCCTTCTTCAACCGTAATGCGAGTTTCTTCGTCTTCGTTACGAACGTGCGCTAGCGTCACGTAGTCGTTCAGTACTTTCTGACCACCAGTGTGGATTACGCGAGCGGCTGCGCCGACTTCTTCATCAGAGAATGATGTTAGGTCTTCTTTTAGGAAGTCAATCAGACGAGCTTCTTGCTGCATGATAGAAAGTAGCTGCATTGCAGAGTCTGTAGATGCCGTTGCAAGTTTCGATTCAACTTCTACAACACGTTCTACGACTTTCTCAACTTCCACTACTTTTTCTACTTCAACGATCTTCTCGACAGGCTTCTCAACCTCGACGATTTTCTCGACTGGTTTTTCTACCACTTTCTCAATCACTTTAGATTTACGAGATACTGCGATCAGAAGAAGCAAAACGCTCGAAGCCGCTAGACCTGCGTGAAGCATATCGAACGTTTGAGGAATTAGGTTCAAATCAATGTTCATGACATTTTTCTCTTTCTATTGATTTATTGGCGCTTAGTATTGGCTCACACATGTTTACTAAAGAGATCGGCTTTGCGACCTGCACCAAGTTTAGACATTAAAATGATGGTGGATGGTAGCATATTCAAGGCTTAAGACTGTAATAATTCGTGAATATACCGCATGATTAGCATGAAAAATCAACGATTAGATGGGGACGCAAACGTTGTTGCTTGATGTTTACCCACATGTGGCGCAGTATTTCCATCATTATCGAAGCATGACACGCAAAAAACGTGGAACAGTAAATGACATATAGCACGGCTCAACAGAGCATTTTCAAACGGTACTCTGCTTCTATTGTAGCTTTTATTGCAGTCGTTATTGTCACTGCGGGCATGGTTGGTGTCGCTTATAAAATACAACAGCGTTACACCATGACCATTTTCGATACCCTGGCAGATCGCCAAGCGGAATCTCTTAAACTGGCAGTAGAAAACGATCTTGAGTTCATCGGCGCTGGTGCAAACTTTTTCCATTCCGTTGATAAGTCATACTGGACACAATTTCCTTACTACGCAAAACAAGTCGTCGAAAGTTCACAGAGCTTGGTTGGCTTGCAATGGATGCAACGTGTTGAACCAAGTGAGCTCGACGTCTATTTGGCGAAAACTCGTCAAATTTTCCCTGATTTTGACATCTTTACAGTACCGAAAGATGGTGAGAAGACGTTTGGTTACATCTTGAAAGACCAAGCTCCTGCATACATAGCGACTGATATTTATCCAAGAACTGAAACTAACTTGTCTTTGCTTGGCTTTTATTCTTCACGTTTGCGTTTCGAACTGATCCTAGATGACATTATTACCCACGATCGAGCCAATATTTCAGACAAAGTCCGATTACTTCAAGACGGATACGACAAGTCATTAGAGAAAAGTGGTCTGTTGGTTTACCACCCGGTATTTAGCTATGACAAACACGAGCTACTTGGTGTCGTTGTTGGGGTAGTGCGCAGTACTGTCTATTTTGATCAACTGATTACCAAAACCGCGACGGAATTGGATATGTCAGTAAAAGTTGAAGACAAGGGCTTTGATGCTTACGACGACCCTCTATTGTTCAAAAGCTCAAACTGGGATGAGCTGCACGGCAAAGTTATTAGTCGCACGATTCAACTGCCAAATCGCGAATGGCGTGTTGAGTTTAAGCTGTCTGAATCCGTTTCGGCGTGGGAGCGTTCTGTCCTTTATGGGACCGGTATTGCGGGTTTAGTCATTGCTATCTTGATCAGCTATATCGTCAATCTTCAATCACGTGAAAAAGAACGTCTTGCGGTGATGCTTGATAACAAAACGGTTGAGCTAAAACGCATGGCGGAGTTGGATCCATTGACCCAATTGCTTAACCGACGCGTATTTAACGATAACTTACTGCACTACATTAATAGTGGCGTTGAGTTTTCTTTAGTGGGTTTCGATATTGACCGCTTTAAAGTGATTAACGATAAGTACGGTCATTTAGCCGGAGATGAAGCGTTATTGCACGTAACCAAGCTTGTGAATGCTAACTTGCTCGATGGTGATCGTTTCTACCGAGCAGGTGGCGATGAGTTCTGCATTTTATCTAGAGTGACGGACAAGGAAGAACTAGCCGCCTATCTGGAGAAGTTGCGCGGTATTGTCGCAAGTTCGCCATTTGAATATGAAAGTACACCGATCATTTGTTCTTTGAGCATTGGCGCTGCGGTACATAACAACGAAGATCCTGAGAGCTTATTCCATAAAATGGACGTGCAACTTTACCAAAGTAAGAAAAATGGTCGAAACTCTGTATCGATCGGCGATTAATTCAGCGAGCAAATTCGAGTTTTGAGATTCGTTACGGTAGAATCTCACGCTTTCAAATTTACGTTAGGAATCAAGACAAACTATGAACCATAACCGTATCGTCTGCTTCGATTTAGAAATGTGCTGCTGGAATGAAAACGGCGTGGGTCGTACAGGCGAGATCATTGAAGTTGGTTTGGCGGAAATAGATTTGTCGAAAGGTGAAATCGTTAAGCGCGCGCAATACTACGTGAAACCTGAGCATGATGAAGTGTCCCTGTTTTGTGCAGAGTTAACTGGCATCACACCACGTAAGATTGAAAAGCAAGGTCGACCATTAGAAGAAGTGCTTAAGTCGATGCTAAAGAACTTTGGTGGTCGTAATAAGATCTATGCTTCATGGGGGCGCGATGATCTTATCTTGCTTGAAGAATGCCAACAAAAGGGCATTGACGCGCCATATACCGAGTTCATCAACTTAGCGACGTTGTACCGAATCCAAAACCGTCTTAAAGATAAGCGCATTGGTCATAAAGCGGCGCAAGAAGCAAAAGGCATTGAGTGGGAAGGTCGCCAGCACTCGGGCTATGTTGACGCTTACAACTTGGCGAAACTAGCACTGACCATGCTATAAGTTTCTGTTTTCATAAATCTTTCATTGGATTTCAGTCTGCTCGTCATAAGCCAGTACTAAGTTAGTTTTAAATAACAACAATTTTGGCTAGTCTCTTGCGGAGATGACGATGTTTGATTCGACCTAATCCAGACTAGAGACACAAAAAACGCGCTCATGTAGCGCGTTTTTTATTGATTCTTACTGTTTATGGAGACTGGGCTTCACTGAGATTGCAATTTCGCTCGAATAAAATCGCTGTGGTCTACATAGAGCAGCTCCGCTGTTTTGCGAATTACGGCATCTTCCAATGGGTCAATTTCACCGTCAGCGTACGCCACTTCCCACATACTCTTGATCAGTTCATAGCGGGTTTCTTGTGAAAGCTCACGCAGTTGGGACGTAAAGTCATAAAGGGAAGTCGACTCACTCGATCTGTTTTGAGCCTGATTCAGTAGGGTGTCGGTCTCTTCTTCTGTTAGGGAAAGCAATTTCATGATCAAAGAGCGTTTGGTTGCTTGCTCTCTTTCATCGATTTGATGGTCCGCACCAGCTACTTCACAAAGCAAACATGCTATCGCCATATTGGGTGACAGTGTGTTGGATTGGCTAAGGTCCGAGCCTTCTATAAGTTGTTTAAATAATGAAGTAAGCGAATTAAACATGTTGAGCACCAAGCTGTTATCTATTTATTTAAGATGGTAATGGTTTGAGCAAATCTCAAGGTCTTGATTGAATTTGATCAAGATCTCATACGATTGAGATGACATTTTTGCTCAATACAGTATTTGACCGCCAAAAAGCGGATTTATTCCTCAACCTTTGTAGGCGGGAAATGTATTGAATCACCTTCACCAGTTAAAATACTGATATTGCTTGGCTTTCCGTCCTCATCCAATCTCAGCTCGCCAATTGCACTTTGGTTCACTAATCGGTAAAAATTGTGGTTACTTGGCGCACGCTTAAAAATCTTCAAACGCTTACGTTTTGTGAAGAAGTTTAGCGGTGAACGGGGGCTATAAAGCAAACGGTCCATGGCATCACACGCTGTCAGCAGTTGCGCTGGGAACTGGTTCTTGATCCCACTACATGTGATTTGATAGATATTTGGACTATTGCGACGGAAACGCAACTTGATGTCATAAGCGAAAGAGTAGTGCACATCACCAGACAGAATGACAAAGTTAGTCGGGGTTTTGGTGTGAGTGAAAATACTGATCAAGGTATTCGCACTGCCTGGATGCGCCATCCAGTTTTCTGCGTCAATCAGCAACGGCTGACCAAAACTGGTCATGATGCGTTGCAATGTTTCAATAAACTTCACACCAAACATGGGTGCGGCAGAGACGATGATCACTTTGTCTTGATGCATCAGCTCTTGTTGGAACTCAATCAAGGCTTCCCAATCCATCAAACCCGATGGTTTATTCATGCGTGATTCTGAACGCCAGCGGCGAGTACGTGTATCCAATACCACCACTTTTGGTGAGGTGTGAATCGTGTAGTGCCAATCTTCAAAACGATAGAGGTACTTTATGAACTCGTCTTGAGATTCTGAAGTCAGCTCTTCAAAGTAACGGCGCGCATGCTCCATAAACGGGGCGTTGAATTTTTCTGGCGCGTTGCCCCAACCTTGGCACAACCAATAAGCGATCAGACTGTTGCCGATGATTCGGCGCGAGAAGAGATTTTCAGTCGCTGCTTTTTCCCAGCCAACCGTTAGGTTCCAATCGTCGGTGACGTCATGGTCATCAAAGATCATGTAGGTCGGTACGTGAGCTAGCAAACGTTGAGCTTTATCTAACCCTGCGACAAATGCATCGATGTGAATCTTCTCATCGCGCCAATGTTGTTGCCATTTCGGCTCTAAAGCTTTTCCGCCGGTCGTGAATTTTCTATCCAATAAACGTTCACGATTGACTAATGTCCAAGGTACTGGAGACCAAACGAGTAGGTACATCGCAAAAAGCTCGGCAAAGCTGATGAGGTGGTTTTCACATTCGCGCGAGCTAAAAATGGGTGTGCCACGATGCGGGAAGAGCTTGGTGAGTATGCTTCCATCGTCAACATAGTGGGGAAGAATGTTATCCCTGCCATAAAAACAATCTGGGCTTTGATACAGCTCTTGCGTGTTTTTAATTGGCGCTTGGTCGAACTCTTCATCAGGCAAGCCTAATAATTTGACCAATTGTTCAATAGCATCAAGCATCGGACCTGCGACATGATCGGCATAGATTTGGTCGCCGCTCATGATGAGCATATCAGGGCGGTCTTCTATCGGTTGGCTAGCAACTTTTGCGTCAGCTTGGACCAGAGTGTCTTTACTAAAATGATGTGGGTTGCGACAAGAGCCATGCAGAACATAATCGGCTTTTTCACTGATTAGGAACTCGACACCTTGCACTGAATCTGTGTCTTCACCGTAGACTAGGTGGGGCATCAACTCGGTCAATAAACCGGATTGAGTATGGAGTTGATAACGCAATGCTTTATGGGTAGGAAATTCGCCTTGTAACGTCAGCATGCAAACCCAAGCACGTTTGCCTACTTGCAATAGATGTTCTGCTGATACGGGCTTGGAATAGTATTGTTCACCAGTGTTCGCATCGCTGATTTCAACCAAGCCTTCGAGAGGTTGCGTGGTCACCAACCAAATATTCACTTCCGTCGCGGTAATTTTTCTTAAAATTGGACCGGCAACAACCAGAGGAAGGGAGGAACATTCGTTGGTATTGAGCGATGTTGGCAAAGTGGTACCTTTCTATTCTGGATCAGTGTTCTGAGTTTTCTTCGAGTATTTCGATAACTTGTGAGCTGCTAAGTTCATGTCCCATCAGAAATAAACCCAACATTGCGTCAGCTTTTGAAGCATTGTCGCTGTCTTCATCGAGAATTTGTTGTAGGCGAGTTCGAATCAAGTCAATTTCGTGCTCAACGAAGCCGCGACCTTCTTCTTCACCCTGACCATCTTCCGGTGCATTATCGAAGTGTAAAAACAGCATATCACCATCGAGAGTGGTGTTTTCCAAGCGTTCTGGTAGCCATTCTTCACCCATCACGATATCGGGGTCGCTACCTTCCGGCAAGTTGTTGATAATGGAGATGAGTTCAGATGCTTTCACGATTAACTGCGGCTTTGATCATTGGTTTTCTATTGTATCGGCGAATCTGGCAAAAATCTAAATCTCATTGACGAGAGAAGAGAGAAATTTGACCGTTTCCCGTTTGATTGTGCGCAGAGTAACCAACTTAGCCAAAAGTGCAGTGTGTAGGAGGTTAACTTATTGCCAGTGTTAACTGGTAGGGCTTGCTCTTTGGTGTATAAAGCAAAATTTTCACAGATAGGCGGGTAAAGTCAGATATACTCTTTCTCATTCGAGACCTTCTCAAATAACAGTGACATAGAGGAACTATGAAACACGTATTAACAGTATCGCTGGCATGTTCTGGTTTATTGCTTAGTGGTGCTGCTTTAGCGGAGTCAAAAAACGCAGAGCAAGAGTGGGGGATTGCAGCGATGTACCGTACTGCTTCAATTCCATTTTATACTGCCAATGACGACTCAACAGTGAGCACGTTTGTGCCGATGATGTTCTTTGAAAACGAGCATCTCTACATTGACGGTATTGAAGGTGGGGTGTTCTTGTATGATGAGAGTGACTCCGATTGGCGTGCAAGTGCGATTATGCGCCTGCGCTTTGTAGATATCCCGAAGTCCATTCAAAATGCCTTCGAAGGGGATCGCGTCGATTTTGGTGGTCAGATTCGTTACAACTTTGACGAAAACTGGCGCGCTGAATTTGAAGTCATGACGGATGACGAATTTCAATTTCACTCTAATTACCGTATCGCTGCTAATTATGAATTGGGCGATTGGGAGTTAGAACCCTCTTTTACCATTCGTTATAAAGATGCCGATTTCAACAGTACTTACTACTCGTTTGATGAAGTAACGGGCGAGAAAATTGGTGCGGGTATTGATGCGAATTTGGGTATCAAAGCACGTTACCACGTAATTTCTAACCTGTATCTATTGGGTGAAACCAGCATCACTCGTCTGGATAGTGAAGCGTACAACAGCCAAATCGTGGAAGATCGTTACCAAGGTGAAGTGTTCGTTGGTTTTGGTTTCTTCAACGATAAAGGCAAAGAGCGCAAGTCAGATTTGCGTAATCGTCCGTATCTTCGAATTGCACATGGCTGGGCGACACCTTCGAACATGGGTGACATCTTTAAGTTCAATGCAGAGAAAGACGAATACAATAACCAACTGACGTCGTTCTTCTACGGGCATCCGCTGACAGACGAGCTATTTGGCTTACCTCTAGATATCTATCTGACCCCAGGTCTTGTTCACCATTGGTCGTCAGACGTGCAATCTTCTAGCACTGAATACGTGATGGCGATTAAAGCGTATTACACCTTTAATTGGCCTACGAAATGGCGTTTTGGTGTTGCAGAAGGTATGTCTTACATCGATAACATTACCTATATCGAAGGGACAGAGATGGAGGAGAAGGGCTATACACCAAGCAACCTGCTCAACTATCTCGATTTCTCATTGGATGTAAACGTCGGTGACCTGTTCAACCAAAAAGACTGGGAGAACATGTGGGTCGGCTACTCACTGCATCACCGCAGTGCGATCTTCGAGAACGCATCACAGTTTGGTCGTATCAAAGGCGGCAGTAACTACAATACGATATACTTCCAGTACGATTTTTAAGCTTAGCTAAAAACAAATATGAATAAGCCTCATCTTGACATGAGGCTTATTTATTTCCTGTTAATTGGTAATTATTCTTATTTCTATTCTTCTGTATTTGTAATTGTTATCCATTCAATTTAAAAACTATTCTAATATTTAATTAAATTGACACCTCTCTGACCTATTAATATTTCATTCATATAAAACTTTGAAATGAAATATAAGATTGCATTTTGTATTTTTTAATAATTGACTGTGGTCAAGATTACCACCCCTTAAATCTACAAGGATATTAATAGTGGCGGGTGGCCATGCCTTAGTTGCTCAAGGCTTGTGCTATCTAGCTTAATTGATGGTTTTGTAGAAATGTTGCTTTGATTTGCCTTGTGTATTAATTAAAGCGAAATTAGATATTTTCAATGAATGCCTATTTTGAAAATACAATCTCTATGTCTTTTATTTCTAACGAGTGTTCTTTCCCCACTTAAAGCCATTAATTAAGCGCCACGACCAAATTCAAAAACGTAATTTAGGAAAAAACCATGAGTCAAAATGGTAAGTTTAATATTACTCGGCGTGATGCTTTAAAGGGCGGTTCTGCACTTGGCGCTTTGGCGTTAGCAGGAAACGCGCTTTCTCTCCCGTTTGCAACTAAAGCGGTTGCCAAAGAAACACCAGCAAAACCAAACGAAAAAATTGTCTGGTCGGCATGTACCGTAAACTGTGGTTCTCGTTGTCCACTTCGTATGCACGTGGTCGACGGTGAAATCAAATGGGTAGAAACCGATAACACGGGTGATGATGTGTATAACCACAATCACCAAGTTCGCGCTTGTTTGCGTGGTCGCTCTATGCGTCGCCGTGTTTACTCGCCAGACCGTTTGAAATACCCACTTCTTCGTGTTGGTAAGCGTGGTGAAGGTAAGTTCAAACGCATCACTTGGGATGAAGCCTTTGACCTCATTGGTGACAATCTAAAACGCATCATTAAAGACTACGGTAATGACGCGGTTTACCTAAACTACGGTACGGGTACCTTGGGTGGTACGGTAACTAAGAGTTGGGATCCAAGCGCGACATTGGTTGCACGTATGATGAACCTGTGTGGTGGCTACCTGAACCACTATGGTGACTACTCAGCAGCGAACATTGAATGTATGTCTGAGTACTTCTACGGCACTTGGGTAGACAACAACTCGATTGACGACGTACAGAACGCAGATCTTTGTCTGATGTTTGGTAACAACCCTGCAGAAACTCGTATGTCGGGCGGTGGTCAGGTTCACAACTACGTGGACGCAAAAAACATCAGTCACACACGTACGATCTGTATCGACCCTCGTTACACCGATACTGCCGCGGGTCGTGAAGACCAATGGGTACCAATCAAGCATGGTACTGACGCTGCACTGATCGCTGCTATCGCACATGTATTGATCAGCGAAGATAAAGTCGACCAAGACTTCCTTGACCGTTACTGTGTGGGTTACGACCGCAAAACACTGCCAGCGTCAGCGCCAGAAAACGGCAGCTACAAAGATTACATCATGGGCACAGGTCCAGATGGTATCGAGAAAACACCAGAGTGGGCACAGCCAATCACAGGTATTCCTGCTGATGTGATCTTGAAACTTGCGCGTGAAATCGGTGATGCAAAACGCATTTACATCACCCAAGGTTGGGGTCTACAACGCTCAGCAAATGGTGAGCAAGCGTGTAAAGCGATCATGATGCTGTCTCTGCTTCGTGGTCAGGTTGGTCTACAAGGTGGTGGTACTGGTGCTCGTGAGGGTAACCATTCTTACCCATTCCAACGCTTCCCGAAAGTGCCAAACCCGATCAGCGCTTCTATCCCAATGTTCCTTTGGACAGACGCGATTTTCCGTGGCACTGAGATGACCGATCTTACTGACGGCATTAAAGGCGTTCAAAAGCTCCAAAACAACATCAAGTTCATCTGGAACTATGCAGGTAACTGTCTGATTAACCAACACTCAGACATCAACCGCACACACGAAATTCTTCAAGATGAAAAAGCGTGTGAAATGATTGTGGTGATCGACAACCACATGACGTCATCTGCGAAGTATGCTGATATCGTACTGCCAGACTGTACAACGTCAGAGCAATCGGATTTCTGTATGGATGGTGCGGCAGCGTCAATGCCTTACTTCATCTTTGCAAGCCAAGCGATTCAACCTCGTTTCGAATGCAAACCTATCTACGACATCATGTCTGGTGTGGCGAAACGCATGGGCGTGTTTGATGAGTTTACTGAAGGTCGCACTCAAGAAGAGTGGCTTAAGTGGATGTACGCTCAGACCGTTAAACAAAACAACGATCCAAACCTGCCGTCTTACGATGAGATGAGAAGGCAGGGTATCTACAAGAAGCAGTTCGATCGTCCACATGTGGCGTTTGAAGACTTCCGTCGTGACCCAGAAGCGAATCCATTGCCTTCACCGTCAGGTAAGATTGAGATCTACTCAGAGACCCTAGCGAAGATAAACGAAGAATGGGAACTGGACGAAGATGAATCCATCAAGCCATTGCCTGAATACGTATCGACGTTCAACGGCTGGGATTCACCAGATCGTAAAGAGTTCCCGCTTCAGTTGACGGGCTTCCACTACAAAGCACGTGCGCACTCTACGTACGGTAACGTGGACATCCTAAAAGCAGCTGCACCACAAGAGCTTTGGATCAACCCAGTCGATGCCGCTTCTCGCAACATTGATAACGGCGATTTGGTCAGCGTGCGCAGCAAGTTCGGTGAAATGAACGTTCGTGTAAAAGTGACCCCACGCATCATGCCGCATGTGGTTGGTTTAGGTGAGGGCGCATGGTATGCACCAAACGCAAAAGGTGTTGACCAAGCGGGCTCAATCAACGTGCTGACAACACAACGTCCAAGCCCGTTGGCAAAGTCGAACCCGAGCCATACCAACCTCGTTGAAGTGACGCTAATTAAGAAAATGGGGGCTAAATAATGAGCACAGCGAAGCAGTATGGCTTTTACATTGATTCAAGCAAATGTACTGGCTGCAAAACATGTCAGCTCTCTTGTAAAGACAACAAAGATCTGGGTATCGACCGCAACTTCCGTCGTGTTTACGAATACGTAGGCGGCAACTGGACGGAAGAAAACGGTGCGTTCCGTCAAAACGTATTCGCGTACTACCTATCGATCTCTTGTAACCACTGTACTAACCCTGCGTGTACCAAGGTTTGTCCATCAGGGGCAATGCACAAGCGTGAAGAAGACGGCTTTGTTGTTGTCGATGAAAGCGTGTGTATCGGCTGTAAATCTTGTCACATGGCATGCCCATACGGCGCACCTCAATACAGCGAAGAAAAAGGTCACATGACTAAGTGTGATGGCTGTTATGAACGTGTCGCAGAAGGCTTAATGCCAGTGTGTGTTGATAGCTGTCCATTGCGTGCGATTGAGTTTGGTCCAATTGATGAGCTACGCGCGAAATACGGTTCAAACGCGGATGTGGCACCACTGCCAGATTCTCGCATTACGAGCCCGAACTTGATCGTGAAGCTAAATCCAAATGGTCGTCCAACCAATGACCGCACTGGTTTCCTACAGAATCCAAGAGAGGTGAAATAATGTTATACGAAGCACCATTAGTTGCCTTTACGGTTCTTGCTCAAACAGCGGTTGGCGCGCACTTAACGGTTAACGCGTTCGAGAAATTCGGTAAGCCACCACGTGTGACAGAACCTCGTATGAACATCGCTCGTTTCGCAATTTTGGTTGTAATGGGATTGGGTTTCTTGTTCTCAACCACTCACTTGGGTAGCCCACTTCGTGCCTTCAACGCATTAAACCGTGTTGGTAGTGCGGCGCTATCTAACGAGATCTTAACGGGTGCAAGCTTTCTGTCTCTAGCGGGTTTGTACTGGTTGCTAACTATTCTAAAAATCGGCAGCGAAGGCGTTCGCAAAATCGTGAACTGGTTGTCTATCGCGGTTGGCGTGATTTTCATGTTCGCGATGGCAAATGTTTACCAAATCGAAACGGTACCAGCATGGTACTCACCAATGACCACGGTTGCGTTTTGGTTTACGGTCGTGACTTCGGGTCTGATGTTCGGTTACACGCTAATCAACGTATTGGACGTGACGGCTGAGAAAACCAATCGTCGCCTAATGTGGGCTGGTGTGAGCTTGATTGCGCTGAACCTAGCGTTTTCAGTGATGCAGACGATTCACTTCGCAGGTATCTCAACGGCGATTCACAGTGGCTTGGATCAAATCACAATGCTATCTGGCTATGTTGCTGGTCATGTGTTGTTGCTTGTGGTTGCTGCTGCTCTTTGGGTATTCGCTGAGTTGTTTACCGCAGAAGGTCGTCAGAAGAACTTGCTGGTTATCGTTGCATTCGTTGCCTTGTTCGTTGCAGAGATTCTGGGTCGCAACGTGTTCTACGGCATGCACTTTACATCTGGTTTGTACTAATAACCGTTATTTGTGCTGATAACCATTATTTGTGCTGATAACCATTATTTGTACTGATAACAATTAGCAGAGGGGGGCGAGTGTTCGTCCCACCTCTTTTCCGTTTTACTTAATCGAAGAATAAAAACACCAGTCATCAAAGGTACTTCATGCAAATTTCTCAACTTGAACCACAAGATACCAGCATCGTTCTTAAGCTGTTTGGTGCACTGTTTTACTACCAACCAAAAGATTACCCAGCGGCAAATCTCGATACGTTGTTGAGCAATACTGATACGCCAATCGAAGCGCTCAATGACATGCTGCGTAGCTTTCAGAGCGAGAGCGAAGAGGCACTGCAAATGGAGCACGATCGCATGTTTGCGGGTATTGGTGAGATGCCAGCGCCACCTTGGGGGTCGGCTTATCTGGATAAAGAAGCGGTGTTGTTTGGTGAATCAACCATTGAATATCGTTACTTCTTGCAGCGTTGTGGTTTTGCTTTGGAATCTGACCAACGTGAGCCAGAAGACCAGATCGGCTTGATGCTGATGGTGTTAGGCATGTTGATTGAAACTGATCAACAAAAACTGGCGGCTGAAATGTTGCGCGAGCACTTGATGACATGGTTTGGCTTTTTCAACAAGCGCTTCAAAAAAGCAGTGACTCTTGCGCCTTACTCAAAACTGTCGAACCTTACTGAAGAATTGCTTCAATCCTTGAGTGAGCAATACCAAGTCGTTGTGCTAGTAAAGAGAGATTACTCGGATGCGCCAGTCTGAATCGGTTGATCTAAGCAAGCGACGCCTGTTTTCATTTCGTCGCGCGCCAGTAGAGCAAGCTCAAGAGCCTCGTGTTAAAGCGAGACCGCCGTATGCGGTGGAAGAGTCGATGTTCACAAGGCTATGTGATGGATGCGGAAAATGCGCTTCTGCATGTCCGAGCCAAATCATAGAAATGGTTGATGGCGTTGCCGCGTTAGACATCAGTTACTCGGCATGTGATTTATGCGGCGCGTGTAAGTCGGCGTGCCCTACATTAGCACTTTCAAACCAAACAGAGTCTACAGGCTTGATAGCAACTATCTCGAACAGCTGCGAAAACTTATACGGTTATTGCGGCAGTTGCGAGGACAGTTGCCAATATGATGCTTTGCAATGGCAAGATGATGTCAAACCTAAAATTGACGCCGCCAAGTGCAAAGGTTGCGGACAATGCGCGCAAAGCTGCTACAACAGCATGATCAGCTTTGACTTAAAACGATAAAAAAGGGATTGGCGCGAACCAATCCCTTTTTGTTTGTATTCAATTCTATTTAATCTTACACCAAGGTTGCCAATTGGCTTTGCGCGTCTGAAATGCCTTTCGCTGCTGCGTCTTCGCCCATGTTTAGCGCTTCTGCGTAGACAAACTCCACATCCGTGATACCAACAAAGCCTAATACTGTGCGCAGGTATGGTGTCATGCTGTCGGTTGGTGAGTCTTTATGAAGACCGCCACGTGTGGTGACTACGATTGCTTTCTTACCTTCAATCAGACCTTGAACGCCATTTTCTGTGTATTTGAATGTCACGCCTGCACGAGCAATCAAATCAATCCAGTTTTTAAGCTGGGTTGGAATCGTGAAGTTGTACATTGGTGCTGCGATAACCAAAGTATCTGCTGCTTTAATTTCTTCAATCAAGGTATCAGATAGGTTAACCACTGCTTGCTGCTCTTGTGAAAGATCTTCTGTTGCACGAAGTGCTATCGCAACTGAAAAGTCTAAAACTGGCAGTGGATTTGCAGCTAAGTCACGAACAGTTAGCTTATCTTGGTCTACATTTTTGATGAAGTCTTCAACCAGTTTGTTTGATTGAGAGTAATCGCCAAGGATGCTTGATTTAAGAGCTAGTACACGAGACATATGGATTTCCTTTAATAAGTGCTTTCGGCTATGTGATGCATTATAGTCAATGCCCATCGACTCAAAACCCGATGGATTCGCTTAAGTTGTTCGAAAAAATTGAATGATTGCTTGAAGCTGCTTTCCGTTATCTTGTTCTAGCCCTTATGTGCTACAATCCGCGCAGTTTTATGTAATGAAAAGAATAGGAAACGCTTTGACTTCGTCACAGCCCTCAAAAAAGAATCCCGCTGAAGAGCAAGCGACACCGTCAAATGGTGCGCAAAATGCCAAAGCGAAGCAGGCTAATGCATCTCAAGCACAAGCTTCTCAGAATGCTGCGCCTCAGGCTCAAGTAAACAACGCGGCGTCATTGCGCAAGGCGCTTAACCAGTGCATGATGCGTGACCGCTTCCGCTTGAGTAAACGAATCTCTGGTGCAAGCAAAATCAAAAAAGACGCAGCGCGTAACGCTGTGTTTGATGAAATCGCATTAGACATCGCCAAATCCATGATGGTTGTGGAGCAACGCAGTAGCTACAAACCAACGATTGAATACCCTGAAATCCTGCCTGTCAGCCAAAAACGCGACGACATTGCGAAAGCGATTGAAGAGAACCAAGTGGTTATCGTTGCGGGTGAAACCGGTTCAGGTAAAACCACTCAGCTACCAAAAATCTGTGCTGAGCTTGGTCGTGGTAAGTTCGGTCTGATTGGTCATACTCAGCCTCGTCGTCTTGCGGCGCGTTCGGTTGCAAACCGTATTGCTGAAGAGATGGAAACCAAGCTTGGTGAGTTTGTTGGTTACAAGGTTCGATTCAACGATCAGATCTCTGAAAATACCCAAATCAAATTGATGACGGACGGTATCTTGCTGGCTGAAATTCAGCATGACCGTTTCTTGAACCAATACGACACTATCATTATCGATGAAGCGCACGAGCGCAGCCTGAACATCGATTTCATCTTGGGTTACTTGAAAGAGTTGCTACCACGTCGTCCTGATCTGAAAGTGATCATCACGTCGGCAACCATCGACCCTGAGCGTTTTTCAAAACACTTCAACAACGCGCCAATCATTGAGGTGTCAGGTCGTACTTACCCAGTAGAAACGCGTTACCGCCCACTAAGTGGTGATGACGATAATGATCGTGACCAACTTGAAGGTATCTTCGAAGCGGTAGACGAACTGTGCGATGAAGGCTTAGGTGACATCCTGATCTTCATGAACGGTGAGCGTGAAATCCGTGATACCGCTGATGCACTGCTTAAACGCAATCTAAAGAGCACGGAGATTGTGCCGCTTTACGCGCGTTTGTCGGCGGGTGAACAGAACAAGATTTTCCAACCTCATGCTGGTCGCCGCATTGTACTGGCAACCAACGTAGCAGAAACCTCGTTGACGGTTCCGGGCATCAAGTACGTTATCGACCCAGGTACGGCGCGTATCAGCCGATACAGTTACCGTACTAAGGTTCAGCGTCTTCCAATCGAGCCAGTTTCTCAGGCGAGTGCGAACCAACGTAAAGGTCGTTGTGGTCGTGTGGAAGAGGGTATCTGTATCCGTCTGTACTCAGAGGAAGATTTTGAGTCACGTCCGGAGTTTACCGATCCTGAGATCCTGCGTACTAACCTAGCGTCGGTTATCTTGCAGATGACCGCACTTGGTTTGGGCGATATTCAAGCCTTCCCATTTGTAGAAGCGCCTGACAAACGTAACATTCAAGACGGTGTTCGCCTTCTAGAAGAGTTAGGTGCAATCAACTCTGATGCGAAAGAATCGAAGAAACGCCTAACTAGCATTGGTCGTCAACTTGCACGCCTTCCTATCGACCCACGTCTAGCACGTATGGTTTTGGAATCACCAAAGCAAGGCGCATTGAAAGAAGTGATGATCATCGCGGCGGCACTGTCGATTCAAGACCCGCGTGAGCGTCCAAGTGACAAGCAGCAATCATCAGATGACAAACACAAACGTTTCTTCCATGAAGACTCAGATTTTCTGACGTTTGTGAACCTGTGGAACTACATCCAGAAGCAGCAAAAAGCGCTGACGGGTAACCAGTTCCGCAAGCAATGTAAACAAGATTACTTGAACTACTTGCGCGTGCGTGAGTGGCAAGATGTGTACTTCCAAATTCACCAGTCGATGCGTGAAATGGAATTCAAACTGAACGATGAGCCTGCGTCTTACCATGGCGTACACAGCTCAATCTTGGTCGGTTTGTTGTCACACATCGGTATGAAAGATCAAGAGAAGAATGAATACCAAGGCGCGCGTAACGCTCGGTTCCATATCTTCCCTGCATCAGGTCTATTCAAGAAACAGCCTAAGTGGATCATGTCTGCTGAGTTGGTGGAAACCTCAAAACTTTGGGGTCGCATCATTGCTAAGATTCAGCCTGAGTGGATTGAACCATTAGCGAAGCACTTGATTAAGCGCAGCTACAGCGAGCCGCATTGGTCGAAGAAACGTGCAGCAGTCATGGCACACGAGAAAGTGATGCTTTACGGCGTGCCAATTGTACCGAAGCGTTTGGTGAACTTCGGCAGTATCGATCCAACCGTCAGTCGTGAGCTGTTCATTCGTAGTGCGCTGGTGGAAGGTGAGTGGGAAACCAAGCACGCGTTCTTCAAGCAAAACCGTAAGCTTCTTCAAGAAGTGGAAGAGCTTGAACACAAATCTCGTCGCCGTGACATCTTGGTGGATGACGATGAACTGTTTGATTTCTACGACCAACGCGTTGGCACTGAAGTGGTCTCTGGCAAACACTTCGATACATGGTGGAAGAAAGCATCGAAAGACAACAAAGAACTGCTGAACTTCGAGAAAGAGATGCTGTTCAAGGGCGATGCAAGCCACGTTACCGATTTGGATTACCCGAACTTCTGGCATCAAAACAACCTGAAACTTAAGCTGAGCTACCAGTTTGAGCCGGGTGATGACAGTGACGGTGTGACGGTACACTTGCCGCTGCCGATCTTGAACCAAGTCGAGCCTGCGGGTTTTGACTGGCAGATCCCAGGTTTACGCCATGAGCTTGTAGTGAGTTTGATTAAATCGTTGCCGAAGACAGTGCGTAAGAACTTTGTTCCTGCGCCAAACTACGCCGATGCTTTCTTAGCTCGTGCAACACCGATGGAAGCGCCGCTACTGGACTCATTAGAGAAAGAGCTACGTCGAATGACGGGTGTAGAAGTTCTGCGCGAAGATTGGAATATGGATCAAATTCCGGAGCACTTGAAGGTGACTTTCCGCGCGGTTGACCATAGAAATCGCAAGTTGAAGGAAAACAAAGACCTTCACGAATTGAAAGAGAGTTTGAAAGACAAAGTTCAAGAAACCCTTTCAAAAGTTGCGGATGACGACATCGAGCAAGAAGGTCTGCATACGTGGAGCTTTGGCGAACTGCCTAAGGTATACCAACAAAAACGCGGTGGTTACGACGTTAAGGCGTACCCAGCGATTGTGGATGCCAAAGACAGTGTTGAAATCAAACTGTACGAGACCGAATACGAACAGGTCACGGCAATGCAAGCGGGTCAGCGTCGTCTGATCTTGTTGAACGTGCCGTCGCCAATTAAATACCTGCACTCTAACTTACCGAATAAGTCGAAGCTGGGTCTGTACTTTAACCCTTACGGTAAAGTGTTGGATCTGATTGATGACTGTATCGCGTGTGGTGTCGATAAGCTTATCGAAGAGCAGGGCGGTTTGGTTTGGGAGCCAGAGAAGTTTGACGCACTGAAAGAACACGTTCGTGCTGAGCTTGGTGATACGGTGGTGGACATTGCACAGCAAGTGGAAACCATCCTGACGACCGCTTTCAATATCAATAAGAAGTTGAAAGGCAAGATCGATTTCACCATGGCGTTCGCATTATCGGACATCAAAGCACAAATCGAAGGATTGATCTTCAAAGGCTTCGCGACAGAGTGTGGCTGGAAACGCCTGCCAGATATTCTGCGTTACATGCGTGCGATTGAGCGTCGTATGGAGAAGCTGCCGATCGATCCAAACAAAGACCGTTTGCACATGCTGAAAGTGGAATCCGTTACGAGCGACTACAAAGAGCTGCTCAACAAAATTCCGAAAGGTATGGTGATTCCAGAGAACGTGAAAGAGATCCGTTGGATGATCGAAGAGCTTCGAGTGAGCTTCTTTGCTCAACAATTGGGCACGCCGTATCCGGTTTCTGATAAACGAGTCAAAAATGCGATTGATGCTTGCTGATCGATCAGTACAATAGCGGCAGTTTTTCTTGTGGGGTTTAATGACTAATCAATGGTTTGTCCAGTGATAGACGCGATTGGTACAGTAATTGCAAATATTTTCCCACAAGTGTTTTTAAGTCATAAGGGAGGCAATGGTTCGCCTCCCTTATGTTTGCAGTACCAACCTCTGCGTGACGCAGAAGTGGGTAATAATAAAGAGTAAAGGTTGATGATGAAGAAAACTCTATTGGCAGTGGCACTTCTAAGTGCTTCTTCTGCAGCAATGGCAGATTCATGGATTTATGGTGGTGCTTCTGTAGGTCAGTCTGACTTCAAAGGTGAAACAGACACGTCTTACTCTGTGCACGTAGGTACAGGTATCCTGCCAATTATCGGTATCGAAGCAGGTATTACTCAGCACGGTGAATTCAAGATTGCAGGTCAAGAAACTAAGCTGACTTCATACTATGCAGCGCTTAAACCAAGCATCGACTTCGGTCCTCTGCACGTTTACGCGAAAGGCGGTATTCACCAGTGGGATAAGAAAGTATCTGGCGGCAAAGATGACGATGATCTAGATCTAATGTACGGTGTAGGTGCGGAATACTTCATTTTCGGTCCTATGTCTGTTGGCGCAAGCTACATGAACTACACAGCGGGCAAAGACGACATCGGTACGTTCTCTCTAAACGCGACACTGCACTTCCTATAATCGGCGAGTCTTTCGAAGGTTTGATAAACACCGGCAATATGCCGGTGTTTTTTTGTCTGTAAATCACACAAATAGACATTGAACAAAAATTATTCGTTTCTTGACCTTAAAACCATCAATCTTTCGCATATAGTAATTACCTGACTATGCATCACGTGATGTTCCGTTCTGGAATCGAACAGGAAAGGTATAACTATGAAAACAAAACTCTCGTTATTGGCTTTGGCGCTATGCTCATCTTCCGCGTTTGCTGACTCTTGGATTTATGCTGGTGGTCAAATCGGTCAGTCTGATATCGACAGCGAAAACGATACGACTTATGGCGTACATGTGGGTACTGGCATCTTGCCGCTCATTGGTCTCGAAGTGGGTTACTTCAACCATGGCAAGGTAGATTTAAATTTAGCGGGTAGCCGTGGTGATGTGGATCTCTCATCCTTCTATCTTGCGGCAAAACCAAGTATCGACTTTGGTCCTCTGCACGTTTACGCGAAAGGTGGCATCAACGCCTTTAACGTTGAATACAATGGCAACTTAAGCAACCTAGATAAAGACGATGGTGTGTCTTACATGTATGGTGTCGGCGCAGAGTACTTCTTGTTAGATAACATCTCTGTTGGGGCGAGCTATCAAGCTTTCGGTGTTGATATCAATGGTGACAGTGACACCGTAAGTAGTATCACGGGTAACGTGACTTTCCATTTCTTATAAGCGAAACAGTGGGAAGTGCTTCAACGTATTTGAAGGCTTAGAACGAAAAAAGCACGCTGGTACGTACATGAGGTAACAGCGTGCTTTTTACTTAGTCCTGAATCGGATTTGGTCGACACTGTATGTTGGTCAGAGGAATAAACTTATCGCTCTTCTCGTAATACACTCCGCAATCTTCACCTCGTAGTTGCAACGTATATTGATCAGGCAACTCGGTTTCAGCTCCGTTCAATGACACACCTTGCTCATCCATTAATTGTCCAGATACGATCAAAAGATGAGAGTTGGTTTCAAACGTATTTGACGCGATCTTGGGTGGAACTTGATTGCCTTGAATCGTAGTTATTGCGCGCTGAATCTCTGTTACTGTGTCACCAGAAGTCTTGATGCTCAATGCGTTCACCATATCATCGTTGTTACTTGATGATGAGCAACCCAATAGCATCACACTCATACCCGCTCCGGTAAGCAAGGTCATTGTTTTAGTTAATGTTGACATGAATAGCCTCTTGTCGAAGTGGATCAATCCCTTGATTAAGTGGAGTACCACCTAGCATTGGCATTGCTCTAGGAGCAGGAGCCACTGAAGGCGCAGCAGGGCAGTTACCTGTCGTCATATAGTTGAGAGCGGCAGAAAGCATACCTTCAGAGATATCGCCTAACGGTGCATTCATGTCATCTGCCACAACACAGCCTTCCACTTTGTCATCTATACCAATATTAGACGATACAAGATTTTTTGCCGTAGGGATGAAGCCATCTGCAAAATCACCAAAGCCTTTTGCGTTGATCGATTTAAACTGAATAGTGTAGTAAACGCTGCCACAGTTTGCTTCAGGCGAAAACCCGTAAGGTTTACCAGTGGTCGTTGTTCCGATTTGAATTACGTCGACATCGATACCACGAAGTGCGTTGATCAGAAGCTCGCTTGAAGACGCTGTGTTGTCGGTGGTTAGGACATAAACACGTTTGGCGCTTAATGTCGGCAAAGATTTGCTTGTTAATCTGCCTGTCGCCCAGTTAATTTCTTTATCAACGAAATTGTAAACTTTACCGCCTTGACCTGACTTTGTGATTTTGTCGTTGTAAACCAATTGCCCAAAGACTTGATTCTGATTCGCCCCCGATAGCATGTAACCGACTTGTGCCGACTGCCAAATCAAACCGCCGCCGTTGTAACGTAAATCCATCACGACTTCGTCGACATTCGACGAAGACAGGCGATTAAACGCATTTATTAATGGTTGTTGAGCTGTTGCTTCGAATGCGTTGAACTGCATATAGCCAACCGTCTTATCTCCGTAGTTGAATACTTTAACGTTTTTAACCGGAGACGTTGCTACATCTTGCGCTTTGATGGTGACAACTTTCACAGCACCGTTCTTATCAAGAAACGTAAAGGTGTAGTCTTGATTGTTATTTGGAGAGAATAGGGTGTTGTTGATGTAATCAACGTCGGTTTGAAGTGGTGAATTAACCACGTCGACGTGATCAATCTTAATCAGTTTGTCGCCGCGCTCGACACCTTTAAGAGCGGCAGGAGAGTTGTCTTCGGTGTAGGCAATTCGAATATCTCGTGGCTCTGTCCCTTGAATAAACTTCCAATTAAAGCCAAACCCAGACACTAAACCAGATTGTTGAGATTTCATGAAAGCATCATAAGAACGAATGTAGTGAAAACGGTCTTTCTTTTGACCCGTTGCGGTTCTTGCTGGCGTTACTAGCGACTTAAAGTAATCGGAAACAGACGCATAGTTGCTTGGATTATTATCTGGAATTTCGTCATACCATAGATAGGTCTCGTGGCTGAAAGCGCGTAAGAACATTTTTTCGTACATGCTTGAGCCAGCTTGGTCCGGGTACGCTTTGCCTGTGTATGGATCAATCCCCGTCCTTACGTTATTACATTGATTGGCATAGCTACTTGCTGATTGAGAAAAATCGCCTGCTGTCCAAGCCGCGCTGCTGGCAGTTGTCGTGCCGTCTCCACCACCGCCACAACCCTGTAACAGTAAAATAGGGAGAGCTGCCAATACTGCTGTGTTTTTATACTTAAACATGGTTTCCCTTACATCTGTGTTAATTGTATACATAAGTCATTCGCGTTGAGCCAAGGATCTTGAGGTCGCTTGGATATAAACATTGACCTTGTATATAATTTCCTTTTACTGAGGCTTGAATGTATAAATAACTGGTTGCATACCGCAAATGGGAATCATCGCAATGTGGGGACGATCACACTCGTTTATGTTGGAAAATCAACGAGCTTCTGTGTGATACAGAAGCTGCTGAATGAAAGGGAGATCGTTATTCTGAGAGGAGGGTGGATGAATGACTCAGGGCGAAGTATAGAGTTCACTACCCATCAAGACATTCTGTCCAATTGGTACTGATATTTCTTTTCTAACGCTTCGTTTCCTGCTGCACGTTCGAGTTCTACCATGAGGCGAAGGGAAGGCTTTTTAACACCGTACATTTGGTTAAAGCGCATTAAGCGAATTCGCGCATCGGTGTAGTTGCCACTATCGATTTCAAGTTTAGCCAGTTGAAGAATAGACTTAGGACGGTGAGGGTCATGATCGATTGCGCGAGTGAAATAGTATTTCGCCTTTTCTACATCGTCTGACTTAAGCGCACAAAAACCGGCGTTCTCATAACTTGCAGGGATAAGGTAGTAATAAGGCTGCTCAATTGCACGATTAAACATTTTGTCGGCTTGTTTGTACTCCCCTTGTTTACAAAGGAATGTGCCGTAGTTATTGAGTACGTTTCCGTTCTTCGCGTTTTGGCGTAATGAGCGTTTGTACATTTGTTCCGCTTTGACATCTTCTCCGACAGTTTCGTAATAATGCGCCATCGAGAGTTGTGCACGGTAATAGCTAGGTGCATGGGTTAAAGCTTGTTGAAGGTTATCGTGAGCACGAATCATACTTCCGCTTTCAAGGTAACCTAGACCTAAAGCGATACGTGATTCAGCCATAGCGACAGGATCTGCTTTAACGACAGGGCTTTTACCGTCTTCATTTACGGTCACACATCCCATCAATCCCATCTGTATGACGAGAACTGCTGCACCAAGCTTTACGATTTTCATTTATTTTTCCTGCGTCCCTGTTCCACAGAGCATGATATGAATTACAGTGCAAAAGCCTAATGAGGAAAAATTACTATGCGATCAGGTTAGCAAACTGATACAAAAAAGCCGCCAGTTGGCGGCTTAGTTCACATTCTAATTCAGCGACTTAATCGTCTTTCGTAAATGCATCTTCACTGAAGTGGTCCAGATCATAAGGCGTTTGTTGGTAAACGCAGTAGTTAAGCCAGTTAGAGAATAGTAAGTGACCATGACTACGCCAACTCGCGCATGGCGGATTATCTGGATTGTTATTTGGGTAGTAATTGATTGGAATTGCAGGTTCCATGCCTTCACCCAGATCGCGAATGTACTCGTTATGAAGAGTATGGGAATCGTATTCAGGATGACCGGTCACAAAGACATTACGTTTGTCTTTGGTTGTTGCCAGATAAACGCCAGCAACATCAGATGTCGCGAGAATATCAAGATCAGTGTGCTCTTCTAAAAACTCCGGTGAAAAATCTGCATAGCGAGAGTGCGGCGCTAAAAATGTATCATCGAAGCCTCGTAAAAGAGGATGGTACTGGTGGTGAATGTTATGGTGATATACACCGGACAGTTTTTCTTTACGTGTTTTCTTTGGCAAGTTGTAGAGAAGCTTCAAACCAGCTTGCGCTGCCCAACACACGTAAAGAGTCGAAGTGACGTGGTCTTTTGCCCACTCCATAATGGTTTTCAAGTGGTCCCAATAGATGACGTCCTCGAACTGAACCAAGCCTAGCGGCGCTCCCGTGATGATAAGACCATCGAAGTTTTTACCTTTTACCATCTCAAACTGGCGGTAGAAGGTATCAAGGTGTTCAGTCGGTGTATTCTTGCTTGGACGATTGTCGATTCGAAGTAGCTCAACATTAACTTGCAAAGGGCTATTGGAAAGTAGGCGAAGAAACTGCGTTTCGGTCTCAATCTTTTTTGGCATCAAATTGAGAATAAGCACTCGCAATGGGCGGATTTCCTGACTCGCCGCTCGACTCTCGCTCATCACAAAGATGTTTTCTGTCCTTAATACATCACTAGCGGGTAATTGATCTGGAATTCTAATTGGCACGGCTTTCTCTCCCTAAGCTTAACTTTTTAGACGTCTATACTTCTAAAGCTAACGTAATTGCTTGCGGATGTCGACATGAAATGTGACTTTGAACGGGATTTCTTTTCATATGGCTCAATCTCAGCAGAAGCTTGCGTTGTAAACCCAAGTGACTCGTTGCCGATTCTTGACTTAGACCCACTAGACCTTTAAATCGCCGCCGCGTCTACAAACCAAGTCATTCTCTCGGAACCTAGCATTTAGAGATTACTTGGGTATACATCTGAGCGACGACAAGAAATCGATAACTCATCTTGATACATCTAATGGCGAATAATAAGACACGCTATGTTCCATGACTGCCGATGAAATTTAGCTTAGTGCTGTCAGGTCATGTCGATAAGAAAACACAAACTACCAACTGTGATTGCTGCAAGATTTCTGAATACATTTTTGTGAAACACAGAGCGTAGAGTTTGAAGGCAATTATGAGATCGAGTTAGTATAATTTTTGAACCCTAATACTAAAAACACGAAAGGGTTCACCAACTCGTGCTTATGTACACAGTTTGGATAATCATCGTCAGCGGAGGATATCATGTTCGGTATTTTTAAGAGAAAAGAGACCATTCAGAGCATCGCACATCAAGTTCCTAATGTTTTACTTAGAGAGTTTGGGGATAAGAACAGCTACTCACCAGATGAAGTTGATAAGGCGCTATTAGAGCTAGGTCACGAGAAACATCGAGATATGACGCGCTATCAATATGCGTATGGGATGTTTACTAGTCTCGCGAGTTACGAGCAGTTGGGCTTAACGCAAGAGCTCGGTAATTATGGGCACTTCCAACGCGAAGTCGGTAAAATGTTGTTGAATACACCAGAACCTATTGATATGCATATTTACTTTGAGCTTGCTCAACAACATCACTTAAGTAGCGGTCAAGCCAATGTTGGTAATGAAGCCAATGTCGTCGATAGTGTTGATGGCGGTTATTAGTGCGATCATTTCAAATTCATTTCCTTGCAGGCTTTCCTCACCATTTAGAGCAGATCTAATAGTGGTATTTCGATGAGCGGGCACACAGTTCCGAGTGTTACGCTCACTCAAGTTCGTTAGAAGGTACCGTCAAAAGCCCTTAGTCTCCTTTTTAGCTAGCGTATTTTTAGTTTTTCATGCGTGTCTGTGTGCATATTTTGACGTTGGTCAAAAATGTGCCAGTTTCTCTCTCGCTTATATTCATCTTGTCCAATACTAATCTGAAGTTGGCTTTCAGTTTTGGAACAAAGATCATGGAGAGGGATATGCAAAGGTGGCTTAGCGCACTCACACTCGCGGGATTAGCGGGATGCAGTTTGTCTAATGAGATTTATATGGAAGGACGAACTCTTTACTTTAACGGTGAGATTACAGCAGAGAAAGTAACAGAGGCTATTGAGTTAGCAAATGTTCAACCAAATGGTGTGGTTGCCATGATGATTGACAGTGACTCTGGTGAATATCGTCCTGCTATGGAACTTGGACGCTGGGTTTATACCAACCAAGTCCATTTGATCGTCAATGGTACATGTGCGTCTGCCTGTGCGAATTATGTATTAACCGCAGCACCGAGCACCTTAGTGATGAAAGATTCTGATGTACTTTGGTTTGGCGGTGCCATGCAAGATGAATGGGATGTCGACGGCTTTGACCAGAAAGAGCTTGAGCAATGGCAACAGTCGCTCAGCTTATGGCGTCAACATGAGGACGCGTTTTTTGCCTTGGTTGATGTTAACCCTAAGATCACCATGTTTGGTCATATGAATAAACGCGAGAAATTACACAAAGCAGGGTGTGATATCGACGATGCGGCGTGGATGTACCATATTGATGATATGCAAAAGCTTGGACTGAATAATATCGTTTATGCAGACCCAGACGCTTTGATCACAGCACGAAAAGATGCACCTGGTTGCGTCATCAATTTGGAAGATTCTGACTTTTGAGTGTGATTATTACACCTGCGTAAATGTGAGTTGCATCACTTTTTATAGCGCGCTGACGGATTTTGATTATAATGCGCCGCTCAGAAATTCGATATGTCATCGAGTTCAGGTTAATTGAGCGTTGATTGCCTTATGTTCAAAATGCTTGTTTCTATGCCTCCATTGGTTGCGTTGTCTATTGCTATCGTGTGTGAGGTGATTGCAACTTCTTCTATTCCTAAAACTGAACAGTTTACCAAGTTGATGCCAAGTACCGTGGTTATTATCGGTTATGGCATCGCTTTCTTTCTATTGTCTGTCACTGTGAAAAGTATGCCTGTTGGTCTTGTGTACGCAATTTGGAGTGGGGCAGGGATTGTTCTTGTTGCTGCGGTTGGCTACTTCCTATACGGACAAAAGCTCGATCTTGCAGCTATCGTCGGTATTGGTTTTATTCTTACTGGCGTAATGATTGTGAACTTGCTGTCTAAGACGGTCGGTCACTAATCCAAAAGTTTATCAATAAAAAAGCCGCGAATGATTCGCGGCTTTTTGTTATCTGAAGAAACACTTTTTTGCTATCTAAAGAAACATTGATCAGATTAATTCGCCATCGCTTCAATCAATTGACCTTGTTGGCGACGCTTACGGTTGCGGTACATCACCGCTGCAATTGCTGGCAAGCTGAAGGCGATAAAGCCAAGAATCAAAGCGTAAGCACCAGTTTGAGCACTAATGCCTGCTGGTACATCGAATGAAACGAAGATAGTTACTAAGCAACTGACCAAGCCAAGTGTTGCGACTAACATCATACCGAACTTGCCGCCAGGCACGCGGAATGGACGTTCAATATCTGCATGTTTACGGCGTGATACCAAGAAGCTTACGAAGATACAGATGTACATCACCATGTAGAGCTGAGTCATTAGAATATTCAATAGCCACATGCCTTGGTTCACGTTTGGTACCAAGATAAACACCAAAGAAAGCACACTCACAATCGCACCTTGTAGCAAAAGAAGTGGAACCGGCGCTTGGTTCTTATTTTCTTTTGATAGCGTCAGTGGCATGAAGTGGTCTTTTGCGGCGACGTGTAGGCTCTTGGTTGGTGCAATGATCCAGTTGTTTAGGCTCGCTAAGCTGCCAAACACAATGGCAAGTGCGATAACTGGCAGCATGAATGACATGTTCAAATCATCAAAGAACGCTTTGAATGCCAGAATTACGCCCTCGCTCAAGCTGGAATGATCGCTCGATACTACGGAAGAGATGGAAAGTGAACATGCAGTCAAAGAGACTAAAATCAACACAGTTGAAGCAATCAGCGCCTTAGGGTAAGTCTTTTGCGGATTGTCGACTTCACTCGCGTAAGACGTAGTTATCTCAAGTCCTGTTAGAGAAAGCACAACTGCTGTAAAGCCTGCACCAATACCATCTTGCGAGAAATCCGGTAGCCAGTCAGACGCATGACGAAGGGAGATATGCGATTCACTAGGGTTGGTATAAGCCCAGTAACCGCCCAAGCCGATGATCAGTAGGATAGGGAAGATAAGCCCCAAAGTGCCAAACACATTGGTGATGAGCGAAGACAAACGCAAACCAAAGATGTTGACCAAGGTCAGAGCCCAGAAAATCACGTTAATCATGATCAACATAAAGATGTTGTTTTGTGCCAGTTCAGGGAAGAAAGGGTACGCACCAGTCGCGACGATGAATGAAATGAGCGGTGGGTAGTACACAATGTTCTCGGCATACTGATACCACACGGTCGCAAAACCAAAGTTTGGACCTAACGTCTCTTTACCCCATAAATACACACCGCCTTGTTGCGGATAAGTGGTACTCAATTCTGCACAAACTAATGCGGTTGGAACGAAGAAGCAAAGACCAGCCAATAGAAAGAAAGAGATGGCGTGACTACCAAATAAGGCGGCACCCGGAATGTTCCTTATACTGTCGACGGACGTAACCGTAATCATGATGACAGAAAAGACACTGAGTTTGACGGCGGATTTGGCGATATTGCTCATTCGATACCTTTAATGATTGAGCCACGAGTTCTGGATGCGAACCCGCGTGCTACAAGTAAGACCGGCGTATTGTAGGGCTGCAAGAATCTGTGGGTATATAGCCAAAAATGGTATGTATTTACCCAAAAATGAACCGAAATCTCAGTGGCTTAATCGTAATCAATTTAATCGTTTGCTCTGGTCAAAAAACACAAAATTGAGTTAAAAAATGCATATTAATAAATGTGTTTATAGCGAATTATTTATTACCGAAAATATGGAAATTTAGCGGATTTTTGCCAATGTTTGACTCTCACCTTGGGGGAAGGTCTAGATTGGATACGACCAACAAGTTGTAGAAGATGGAGAAAATGATGGGATGTTGTAATCAAGCACCAAAAGGTGGCACCGGAAAACTATCGTATTTATTAGGTTTAGTCGCAGCACTGTTTGTTGTGATCTTATTGTTGGCTGCGGTATTTGGCTAACATAAAAAGACACCGAACATACGTTGTTGAACCAAGTCGTGCTCTTTAAATAAGCACTTCGAGGGGCTTAGGTGTAAGTTAAAACGGTATAAAATAGAAAACACGCCAAAGAGCGTGTTTTTGTTCGTTTAGAAAAACTCGTTGTGTCTAAAACCGAGTATTTGCTAACCCTACGCCGAAAGAGATAAATAATGCACCGCTAACGTAGTTCAACCACTTGCTGGTTTTCGAAGAAGTAAGCAGCACTTTCAATTTCGTTGCGAAGAAAATTACGAATAAATACCAACTTGCCACGATACCTGCTTGCAGTGCTCCTAGAATCATACTCTGCTCAAGAATGTGTTCTGGTTGTACAAACTGTGGGAAAATCGACAGATAAAATAGCACGATCTTCGGGTTAAGAAGGTTAGTGAGTAATCCTTTCACAAAGGCTTGTTTAAGAGTTTGTTCTTCAACTTTACGATCGAGCTTTAACTTCTGGTCAGCCAGTTTAAGACCGCTTTTTAGGTTGTTGATCCCCAACCAAACCAAATACGCAACGCCCATCCATTTAAGAATGTTGAACGCCAATGCCGATTGAGAAAGCAGCAAGCTCAACCCTTTTGCGGATACAAACGCATGAATCATAAAGCCAAGTGCCACACCAAGGATGTTAGCAATGGCAAAGCGGCGGCTCTGCGTCAGTGCAGTAAACAGTATCAACAAGGCATTGGGACCTGGAATTATCGCTAGAAAGAAAACAATTCCGCCGAAAGCCAACAAGGTATCGAGGTTCATGGTTATTCCAATAGAAAGGTTACACGCTGTTTATACACCTGCTTGTGTTTAAAAACAAACGACTATACCCAAGTAACTTCAAGATGCAGGATTCAGAGCGTTGTCATTGATTCGAGAGTAAGGAAAACAACGCAGTGTAATAGCCAGCTCTTTCCAAGTTGTTTGACGCAGCAATCGGGTCAATGACACGCTCCCAAAGGGCGAGCTGCCTTGGCTTGTATACTTTGTTGCCGATTCTTGATTTAGACCCACTAAACCTTTAAATCGCCGCCGCGTCTACAAACCAAGTCATTCTCGCTGAACCTAGCACATCGAGGTTACTTGGGTATATTAGAATTCTATTTGGCAGAAGGGGCAATGTAGATCAAGTAGGTTAACTGACTTAAGTAAAAGTGAGTTTTCGAACATGCTTATCTTTTCTAAAGCATTATAATCGACAGAAAATTATCAAATAGGATTAGATAATATGTTGCTTGAAGATCTGCAAGTCGTGCTCAAAGTCGCTGAGTTTCGGAGTATCACTGGGGCTGCTACAGCCCTCGATATGAGAACAGCAACGGCCAGTGCAGCAGTGAAAAGGGTTGAAGCTTCTTTAGGTGCGGAGCTATTCGTTCGTACTACACGCCATTTACGTTTGTCCAGCGCCGGCGAACGTTACCTTCCTCAATGTGAAAAAGCGCTAGAGATGTTAGAACATGCAAAGCAGAACATGCGTGAGGATCTCGATATCATTGATGGAGAGGTGCGCATTGCGCTCTCTTCTGATTTAGGGCGCAATTTGGTTACGCCATGGTTGGATGAATTCATGGATAGCTACCCAAAAGTCACATTGCGAAGCAACATCAGTGACAGCAACATAGATTTTTACCGTGATTCGGTTGATATGGCGTTGCGTTATGGTGCGCCCACCGATTCCAGTATGTATGGTTTTAAAATCTGTAACGTACCTCGATTATTGTGCGCTACACCCGAGTATCTCAATCTCGCAGGAACACCGAAGCATCCGCAAGATTTAGCTGAGCACAATGGGTTGCTTTATCAGTTGCACGATACGTTGCAAGATGTCTGGGGTTTCTCTGATGGCAGTGCTGAATACAAAGTGAAGCTTAAAGGAAACCGAGCTTCGAATGACGGAGACTTAGTTCGACGTTGGTGTGTTTCAGGCAAAGGATTAGCCATTAAATCTTGTCTAGACATGTCGCAGGACTTACTGGATGGCAAGGTAATGAATGTCATGAGTGAATATAAACCGACGCCGACGGAGCTATGGTTAATTTGCCCAAGCCGACAGTCTATAACGCCAACGGTAAGGCTACTTAGAGATCTGTTTAGAGAGAAAACAAAAGCTATTCTGTCTGAATTAGTAAAAGAGAATGTATTAGATAGCGAAGTTTTAAAACTCTAGTCTTAACTCGTCGCCTTTTGTAACCACGAAAGGCGGCTTTTTTGTGTCCATTCGACGAAAATCACGACCTTTATGTTCAAGTTGATAGGTCTGACCGCAATATCGGAAAGTTCTTATTGTGTGTTGTGTTAAAGAGCCCTAGAATCCGCGCGCTTTAGTTTTTGTAATAAGCACAGCCAATGATTTTAATCTCTATCATTGTTTTTAGAACTTTATAGGCGAACTCGTCTGATGACACATTCATGAATAAGCATACTGCACCAAAATTCAAGGCAGAATTTCTGGCTCCTCGCTACTGGGGCACATTGATCATTATCGGCATCATGTACCTTTTTAGTCTCCTCCCATTTCGTGTTCAACTCGCGCTAGGAAGCGGAATTGGTCGTCTTGCTATGCGATTAATGAAAAAGCGACAAGTCACGATCAAACGTAATTTAGAACTATGTTTTCCAGCGATGAGTGAACAAGAGCGTGATGCGATTTTAAAAGATAACATCGACAACGCAGGTATTGCCTTATTCGAAACCGCGATGGCATGGTTCTGGTCGGATAAACGAGTGAACAAACACGTGACAATTGAAGGTATGGAGAACATCGAAGCGCTTGAGAAACAAGGGAAGGGCGTATTAATGTTAGCGGTTCACTCAATGAACCTAGAATTAGGTGCTCGTGCGTTTGGCATCAAAAAATCTGGTTCTGGTGTTTACCGACCAAACAACAACCCCTGTTTTGACTACTTTCAATACAAGGGACGCTCTCGTTCGAATCGTACATTGATCGATCGTAAAAATGTTAAGGGCATGCTTGAAGCACTCAATACTGGTCATCGCGTTTGGTACGCACCGGATCATGACTATGGTACGCGTCGCTCGACGTTTGCACCTTTGTTTGCAGTAAAGCGTGCATGCACTACGACAGGAACAAGCTTGCTCGTCGATTCAACAGACTGCGCAATAGTACCATTTACCATGGTTCGTGGTAGCGATGGTCACTATACATTGACCCTTCGTGCTCCTGTTGAAGGTTTTCCGAAAAATGCCCCAGACCAAGCGGCAGTGTTTGTAAACAAGATCGTAGAACAATCGATCATGGCATGTCCGAGTCAATATATGTGGTTGCACCGTCGTTTTAAGACACGCCCTGATGGTGAATGCTGTTTGTATAAACCTCAACTTGCACCCGCAATGTGAACACCAAGCCCAGACGTTTGTTCTGGGCTTTCTTTTGTCTGTTGATTCATTTCCATAGGCTTGTTTGCCACAATATGGATATTCTGGCTTTAAGGACGTTTATGATGAGATTGTTTTTTGCTATGACGTTTGACGATGCAAGTAAGTCAAAGCTCAAACTGATTCAAGATAAGCTGAAGCAAAAGGGAATAGAAGGGCGTTATACCCGAAAAGACAACTTCCATATTACTTTGGCGTTTATTGGTGAATCGACCAACGAGGAAGCTCAGCAACTAACAAAGATTCTCCACACAGTTACGCCTTCTTGCGATCAGATTGTCGTCGATCATCTCGGCACGTTCCATCAAAGTGGTAGACAGTTAGCTTGGCTAGGCATCAAGAACAATCCCGCCATAGCAGAACGACAAAATGCATTAATAGAAACTCTAGAGCACCATGGGTTTGTGACAGAGTCACGCACGTACGTCCCCCACATTACATTAGCTCGACATGTCGAAAAACAAGCCCCTTTGGATGAGGTTCTTATTTCACCGCTAACAATACCAATTTACTCCATCGCATTGATGGAAAGTAAAACGATAGAGGGGCAATTGAGCTATCAAGTTATCGAAGAAGTCGCTTGTTCATCTTCTTGATGATGTTTATGTTATTAAAACTGTCAGCAATGGAGTAAGGAGGTAAGTAATGGAAATACTCGACTATCAAATGGATGATGCTTCGATACACGCACTAAAGCGCATTGTAGGATTAGAATGCAAGTTAATGACAAGTTTTGATAATACGTGCCTTGAATCAGATCCGGTGACAAGCTTATCTCCATTGTTTTTTCAGATACCTACTGGTTTTGTTGAGCTGACAAACGAATGGTACACAAGCCCCCAAGGTCATGACTTTCATTTGCCAGTAGCAAGGTTTGTCGATGAGCTGAATCCACAAGAGGTAAAGCTGACACAGCTTGAAGGCGCGAGGTTTTATGAAGAATCTAAAGTGATCGAGTGTATCGACGTCATTCGATTACGCAGCCGTAAAGCAGTAAAAGAAAATTTGGCTGATAAAGCGTTTGTCCCTTCTTCAGAAGTTGTTATCTACGACTATGGGCTCAACATTATGTTTGTTGATGGCACTTGTATTGCAGTAAAAACGGAAGATGATTCGATCTTGGGTGAGTGGCTTATTTCTAATGAAGCAATTGAGCCGTATCACCTTGAAGATGTTTACCAAGAAACATTAGAAATTCGTAGCCGGATAAGAGCTTAATTGGAGAGAGCAGCACGCGTTGCTCTCTTATTCAATCACGATCATGGAAAATAACCGCTAATACTCATAAAAGTTTGGAGGCTACGTGAGTTTACTTGCTGTCTTTTTTCGCTAAATTATCAGCTAACTTACCTGCAGTAATCTGAAATGCGGCAAGGTCGTCGTCCGACACATCTAGCGTCATCTTTTGAAAGATCTTGGCGTCGACCGTTTTGATCTTCGCTAACACATCATTGCCTTTCTCGGTGGTTAATAAACATTGGCTGCGCTTATCGTCTGGGTTTGGTGTTTTCTCAATAAAGCCTTCTTCAATCAATGTCTTAATTAAGCGTGTAACCTGCGCTTTATCTCTATTTAAGAATTTCACTACATCCATTGCTGTGCAAGGTGACTGCTTGCTGATGATTTTTATAACGCGCACATGCATAGGTGCGATAGGGAGTTCTAGTTGCTCTATTTGCTCGTGCAGTTGACGCTTCAAAGCGTGTACGAGTTGGAATAGATTATCCAGCGATTTTGGATTCGACATGTAACACTCCAAGTGAAAGTGGTTGACATTATCAACTAAATAACTATAGTTGACATTATCAACTTAATTGAAAGCAACTTCAAGAACTAGAATTGAATAACAGAATCCTTAGCAATGGTGTTGATGACCATAACATCCGTGACCATCAAACCAAAGATTGAACGCTTTTTAACAAGCTGATGAATTTTGATTGGAGAAATGAGATGAGAAAAGACAACTGCTACCGCATCACCATTGAAGAAGTAAATGTTGAAGAAGGGTGTGAAGCAAGAAGCTTGAGTTTTGAAGTTCAAGATCGTGAAGACATGCTAAACATTGTTGAGAAGCTTAATCAGGGCAGTGGATTAGAGCCAACTGATGCGACTCGTGTTGGTGTAGCGCTTCGCCTGCTGGGACCCGTGATGATGAAAGATCGTAAACATCCGTTGTTTATTGACTTTATGCCGCACTTTAGAAATTTCATGCAAAACTTGAAAAGCACAGTGAAGCGTCAACAGGCTCAATGATCGATTTAACTGTGTTTTATACCCAAGTCATTCTCGTTGAACCAAGCATCTCGAGGTTATTTGGGGATAAATTTAAAACTAATAAAAAGGCTGGTATTTCACCAGCCTTTTTGGTTTTTCAAAAGCAAATCTTACTTACCAAGATAACGGCTTTCTAAGTGTGCTTTAAAGTGTTTCGCGTTTAATACATCGCCTGTAGCTTGGCTTACCAAGTCGTCAGTAGACAACAAGCTACCTTTACTCCAGATGTTATCAGATAGCCAAGTGAAGATTGGGGATAGATCTCCAGAGCGAATCGCTCCATCTACATCAACCGTTTGCTTCATTGCAGCCATGAATTGAGCTGCATACATTGCACCGAGCGTGTAGGAAGGGAAGTAACCAAAGGCGCCGTCTGTCCAGTGGATGTCTTGCATACAGCCATTCTTGAAGTTACCTTCTGTTGACAGACCTAAGTAAGCCTTCATCTTCTCATTCCACAGTTCTGGAACGTCAGTGTGCTTAATAACGCCATTCATGAGATCGCGTTCAATTTCGTAACGCAAGATAACGTGAGCAGGATAAGTCAGTTCATCAGCATCGACACGGATGAAACCTTTCTCCACGTGAGTGTAGATTTTCGACAAGTTGTCTTGAGCAAACTCAGGACCTTCGAAATGGTTAGAAGCCAGACGAGCAAGGTGCTCAACAAAGGCTTGGCTGCGACCCACTTGCATCTCGAAGAACAGAGATTGAGATTCGTGGATGCCCATTGAACGAGCTTCACCAGCCGTAGTGCCTGCTAATGATTTTGGCAGACCTTGCTCGTAACGCGCGTGACCTGTTTCATGTACGATACCCATCAATGATTGCACGAACTCTTTTTCGTCGTAGCGAGTGGTAATACGAACGTCAGTAGGAACGCCACCACAGAACGGGTGAACACTTTCATCAAGACGACCATGTTCGAAGTCAAATTGAAGCAGCTTCATGACTTCCAGCCCCAATGCTTTTTGTTTTTCAGCCGGGTAATGACCGTTCGGAAGCAGGATGTTGTTGGCTTTTTGCTTCTCGATGGCTTCATCAATCATTGATGGTAACCATGTTTTTACGTCCGTAAACAACACGTCTAGAGACGCGGATGTTGTGCCTGGTTCGTACAGCTCCAGCATGGCATCGTAAGGTGATGTGCCAGCAGCTTCTGCACGAATTTGAGCTTCTTCTTGAGACAGTTTAACGACTTCTGCCCAGTTTTTTTCGAAACCAGTCCAGTCATCATTCCCACGTTGGCTACGCCACGCATGTTCACACTTAGAACCTGCGAGAGATTGCGCTTGTACTAAAGATTCAGGCAGTAGATTCGCTTGCTGCCAATCGCGTTTCATTTCACGCAGTACGGCTTGATCTTGCGTTGATAATGACTCTTCTTCTGCTTGTGCAAATAGATCACCTAAATGAGGTTGAGTCATAAGAGAGTGAATGTGGACATTAAGTTCTGCCATTGCATTAGAACGGGCTTCCGCACCGCCTGATGGCATAACGGCAGCTTGGTCCCACCCTACGATGGAGGCTAAGTGACCAAAATTAGAGACTTTTTTTGAATGTTCGACGAGTTTTTGAAATGCGCCCATGTGACTACTCTTTGTTATGTTCTTTCCTTAAACGCCCCAAGCGGGGTCCTTGAACGTACTGTTCGAATCCCTCAGCACCGATGCAGAAAAAGTGCCGCATCAAGAGAATGCCGATAGAGAAGCGTTGCTAATTTACTATTTATTAACAAACAATGCAGGTCTATTGTGCACAAATTCAGACACTTGTACACCTAACCAAAAGGAGCGTTGAGAAACAAAGCTAGAGTCAGCGATGGCTAATGTTCTTGAGTTTCTTGCCTAAGAGGGCGGCTGAATTTTTGAATGGCTTCCTTACGACAGCTAACGTTGAGTTTTTTGTAAAGCTTGTAAACATGGGTTTTTACCGTGCTTTCCGCAACAAACAGGGCGTCAGCAATTTCTAAATTTGATTGTCCCTGAACAATACGGTCGAGGATTTGTTTTTCTCTTTTCGTTAATGTGTTGCTGATTTCTTGAGAGCTGATGGCATAAGGTCTGAAATGAATCAGCATTTTTGCCATCAGTTTTCGAGGTAACCACAATTCGCCACTTAAGACGGCATCGATACAGCGAGTTAAATGCTCTATTGGCGAATCTTCATAAAGTACGCCTTTGAGATTGAGACAAGAAAAAAGCCGAAGATCTGAGCCCGTTTTCGGTACGTCATAAACCACTAAGTCGGTGTTTTTTGTTTTGAGTGAGATGTAGTCAGACAGTGGTCTTTCTTCCAATAAATAGTTAGAAATCAGAACAACGTTGTAGCTGGACAAGTTAATTTCGTCGTCTAAGCAATGGATGCTTTTACGGGTAAGTTTGTTTTGGGGGTTCTTTTCCAACTCTCGGCGAATAAACTGGTTTTGAATACAGTTTTCACCAATAAGAAGGATGTTAGATTCTAATTCATTCCTACGCGTCCCCATATTCATAACTAGCCCCTATATAATAGTTTTGTACTAATAATATTGATAATGTAATCACCTTAGTCTAGGGGTATAGTGCTCGCCACTTTTCTCTGTTTCAACTTTGCGACTGCCTAAGGTTGTTGCGAAAGCTTAGGTTCAATTGAGATCTGGAGCACATCGTTGTAGGTACCTCCCGGTTTATTTAGCGTATCGCCGATGATAAATTTCATGTTGTTAGCGTGTCCCTTAGATGGCGTATTTTCGCTGACTCTAGCACTCGCCTGATCTAGGTTAATTTGCTTAGAATCTAGATACATATCGTAGCTAATATCCCATTGGGTGTCCGCAGATTCGTGTCGGAGCGCACCTCGGTTTGTTGATTCAAAAACCAAGTTATATCCGGCGTTACTTTGAATCCAAAGTTTGGGCGCGGATGTAACTACTTTATTGGATTGGAGTATCCCCATATCCAATTCGTAATGCTGTTGAGTCAAACCATAAAACTGTATTTTGGCCATCGGCAAAACAGTGACTGCGATATTTGTCACAGCTGGTAAAACATATTCGTTATTGAGCAGTTGTTCGGTTAATACTGTCGCTTCGAGCTTGCCTTGATAAATACCTGAGGCGAGCCATTGTTGAGCCGGATAACGTATTTGAAAGGTGATATCAGCGTTATTCTCTGTTAAGACGACATGCCATTGATTACCTTTTTGGTAACCGTTCCCGCCTTGCCATTCGAAAATTAGCTGGGCATTGGCTTCTCCTTTTAAAAAAGAGTCACCATCATCAATCTCTAACTTGACCGGAATTTGGCATTGTTCGCCTTCAATATTCGCGCGCAGTCGATATGTCGAAATGAGTGTGTATGCACCAGAGGCAAACACATCATAGCGTGCCTGCGTAGAAGCAGGTTCGACACTTAAGTTACTCATTGAGCAAAGAGAACCCGCTAATGCTGGGGGAGCAAGCAATATTAGAGTGATAAAAGGTTTAATCCACATAAAGCTCTCCTAATCTGATTAAAACATTGCTGCGTTCATCTAAAGTGATCACCACAGTCTGTTTTTCTTTTGTGTCGAGTGTGAGTTGGTATTGACCGGGGCGTAAGCCGGAGATTGCAAACAAGCCATTTCGATTAGTAAAGAATTCGATGGGCTGTTGGGTTTCGCTACCCAAATAAGTCGCCACGCCAGCAATGAGTGGGATAGGGCTGCCAGTACGTCGATCGAGTAATGTTCCCATTACGGTTAACACAGAATCTGAGCCAATCTTGAGTTGGTAACCGCGTTTGTAGCCAGGATTCAGCCAAAATGCCCCGTCACCTAAATCGTAACCGGGCGGTAGGTTTTCTACGTCATAACTGATCAATTGAGGGTTGTAGGCAACCAAGTCCGGTATCAATACATTGGATGCGCTATGGCTATATACGCGGGCGTTTTCACCGTCTAGAGTTGGATCGATATCAACATTGTTTTCTTCCAAGCTTGGGTGCTTAGACACCACTGCAAACGCTTCACGGACTGGGCGTCCAACTGTGATTGAGGAACCAGCAAAGGCAATCGCACTACTGACTTCTACACGCGTACTGTGGTTTCTTATATCTTCGTTCAAACTCTCCATACGCGTAGCGTGGTCAGCGATAACTTGAAAGCGGTTGGCAGAATAGTTAACGCCAAGGTCAATGTCAGCGTCGCTGTCTCGGCTGGTAACAACAGAAGCATAGCCTGACATGCCCCCAGTATTACCTACATTATTTTGATAAGTGAGGTCTAGTGCTGCTTGATCGACCTCACTGTTGTAGCGGCTGACTAATCGTGTGGAATCGCTTAATGGCCAGCTTAACGTGAGAGACGTATTCCATTCATCTGAACCGATGTCGTTGTTCTGATAGTTGACCCTTGCGCTCCATGTCGCAGGTGTCGAGAAGAACGCACCGGACAGGCTAGGGCTAACTGACCAATAATTCGCAGCATCTTCAGTGCCAGAGCGGTAATTGACCGTCATGGCTGCACGCAAATCGTCATTAATATAAAACGCACCAAACGCCGAGGCATAGTGAGTGGTTTGGTTGAGAGGAGAGTCGATGGTGTCGTAGCTTTCTACGCCCGCGAAGTTTTCCGATTGGTATTCATAGAAAACACTTAATTGTGGTTGCCAAGGGTTGTCATCATCAAATTCTGCATCGAAAGCGACGCGGAATGCTTGCCCAGAATCGAGAGTGGGATGATGGCTTTGAGAGGCGGACAATTCGGTGACACCTAGTGAGCTTGCAATTAAAGCCGTCCCACCATATTGGTACAGGTCTTCACGTTTTTGACCGTTTACGCCTAGCGTAAGCCATGGCAATACACCAACATCAAGATAACCATGTATCAATTTTTGATCGGTTTGATAATCGAGCTCGTTGTTATTGACCTCTGACGGCACGCCCGCCATTAAACTGTACTCAAACTCTCCGCTGTTAAGAAGGTCATACCCCGTTGCGACAGAAAATTGAATTCTTTCGGTTTGCCCAGAAGAGTCGGTGATCACCAATTCGACATCGTTAGTACCTTGTGCGAGAGGGATATCACTCAAGTTATAGCTGCCTGCGCCCAGTGTCAGCCTCTGAACGACAATGCCATCGATAACAACGTCGACATTCGAGGTGCGTTGCAATGTAAAAGACTGATTGGCTTTAGGGCGCACGTTTCGAGTAGGAATTAAAGTAAAGTCACGTGTGATGCCGATTCCGAGGATGTCGGTACCATCTTGAAAGCTCTTGCCAGAGTTAAACATATCACCCAATACAAGGCGCGTTCCTTGTGAAGGAAAATCATAGTTTAAGCGCGTGCCTTGGCGGTAATAATCTGAGTCTTGAGACGAGCCATTTTCAAAGGTGGCTTCGTATTCAAGGTTTGCAGAACCTGCGTTTAAGCCCGATTCAAATCTTGTACTGTAAATACTTTGTCGGTCATTTTGCTCTGCTATGGTCTGAGTTTCATTCGCCGATGCGGTGACATTAACATAACCACTGAAAAAGCTGGGTTCAGAATAATTAAAATGTTCATTGTCTTCAGCTAACGATATTTGTCGCGTGACGCTCAATTCGTTAGGAACTGAAATGATGCATTCTAGGGTGGATAAATCAAAGGTAAGCCCAAGCCCGGCACGTCGAAAGTCTTCTTGAGATAAGGTCTCTGAATGGGCGTCTCGTAATTTCTCTAAGGCTGACTCGGCGACAGATGACGAAAGTAGGGCGATGGTACTGTCTTTCGGTAAGCGAATCTCGTCATCAGCGGTAATGGTGACTTGTGCCTGACCCAAGACGCTGTCACTGATTTTTAAAAGAGAGGATAGCTCGATATCTCGACCTGTTGGATTAAGCACAACCTCGCGTGCCCAACTGATGTTGATTTGAGCGATACATAAAATCGTTAATAAAATGAATAGGAGCCAAACAGCACTGCTCCGACGCTCATTGCTCTCTTCCATGATATTTTCCTACTGGGATTGCTTTCCGTGAACGCAGGGTGAAGGTAGAAAATGGTGGCAAAAATTGGTCACCGACTTGTTGTTGGAGCGAGTAATTTTCTGTCGCTGTTAACGGCTCAAAATACAGTAGTCGAGAGTAGGTAAAGCGTTCGCCAGTATTACGAATAACCAATTGTCCGGCATCAGACACTTCCAAGGTGACGTCAGGTTGTTGGTTGTTGGAGTACACATGAAGCAGTGCGTTATAATGCACTTTAATTTTGACTCCGCTCTGCTGCACAGGCAAAGCTCTACTTTGTCCATTAGCACCCGTTAAATGAGCTTGCGTAAAGCGTATAAAGTAGCTAGAGGATGTTTTTTGTACAGAAGGATCAAGCCATTGAATACGAAATACTTGCTTTGAGTTCGGTGCTAACATTGCTGCTGGTGGAAAAACCAAAAGTGCGTCGCTATTTAAAGCTTTGGTTTCATATTGACCATTTTTCTTAAATACTAGCTGATGAATACTTACTTCTAGCGGCATTTTTTCTGTTGAATTATTTGTCACTATGATCTGTGATGTTGTATTTCTATCTGTGTTCAATTCAAATACAGTCGGTGAAATAATGATTGCATTACAAAAACCACTAAATAATAACAAGATTAGACATGTTATAGATTGATAGAACATGTTATTTATCCTGCTCTATTTCTATCGACAAATCTGACACGTCAAACCCTTTCAATGGTTTCATTTCAAAAAATCGTGTTGAATGAGGAAGTACAAGTGTGCCTGCGATTAACTTACTGATATCTAATCCTTTTAGGTATTTAGAATTACTGCCATCCGTTAAATGCCAATTAGTATTCGTTAGCCTGCCATAACTATTACCATTATTCTCTACTTCAACAATCCATTTGCTTCCTTTTTGTTTGACACTTTTTATATCTAAGTTTGCCGATGTATTTTTGGGCTTAACATTAATTAATGTATTGAATTGAAGTAATAACCCCATCTTAGCGCTTTGTTCTTCGCCACGGGCTACTTCAACCTGCTTAATGGAGACACGGTATGCTTTTGATTCAGAGATTGAAGGATCACCCAAATAACGAATCATGACCGATTGAGAGCGACCTGGCTCTATGATTGCGGTTACTGGAATAACGAGCAATTCATCGTCTGCGGGTTTTGTTGTTTCTACACCTTGCTCATCCATGGTCATTGAAAAAGGATAGAGCTCAACAGTTAGGGGTACTCGGGATGTATTGTCGATACGCATCGACATTTGGGCTCGATTGCCTATAGGTTCAATCTCAGCAACCATAGGTTCAACCTTGTATGCGTTAGCGTAAGAACAAAATAAAAATGTTGCGACTAGGATAATCCATCGAGTCATGTTGAGCTCCATCAATGTCAGCTTGGTATGGCTGTGTAGAAAGGGAGGCTATACGCTTAGCCTCCCGGAGGGGAACTTAGTTAGAAGTCACGTTAACGGTTAGCGTATCTGAGTAGCCACCCGCCCATGTTGCCACTTCTGTTGTTTGTACAGTCAATGTCGCATCAACACCAGATGCTAGACCCGAAGAACCTGGGTATGACAGCTCACTAGAGACATCGTTTAAACCCGGACCACCAGGTGCATTTAGATCAAATGATGGAAGACCTGTAGGCGCAAAAGTTGCGGTATAAGTTAGCGCGAAATCTTCGTCATCATCCGATTCAAGACCACCTTCAGAACTGGTCAAAGAAACGGTTGCACCATCGACATCGTTACATTTCATATCCAGATCGATAGAAACAGTTTGTTCTTGTGTTACATCACCAAAGTCGAGCAATTGAGTAGCAAGCCCTGATACTTCACATACTGGAGAAACATAACCCACTAATTGAACATCACCCGGACCTGCGTGAACTTGCGAACCGAAAATTGCTGTAACAGCCGCTGCACAAATCGTAAGTTTTTTCATAAAAAGATTCCTTTAACTTGAGAGATAACATACATGTTTAGCCCAAATCCCACCGAGCTAGCCTTTCTCTGTATCGAATACAGAACTCCTAGTTGATGACGCTGTTAATTGAGGGGAATACATCAATTTCAATCACGTCTTCGTAATAGCCTGCGTATAGCAAGCGGTCTTCTAGTGTTATTCTAATTTCTCCTAGTGCCGAGAAAGGAATAACACCTGAACTGTCAAAGCGTTTTTCAGAGAGCAAATCAATGCTTTTTACTTCTTCATGAATATTTGCTTTGTTAATGTTGATTTCAAATAAATACTCGAATGGTGGAATATCATCTCTTTTATCCAATTTTAGTCCGCCATTTTTTGAATATACGCTTACGCCGAGTGGTTGGTTGCAATATATGTCCAATGGTAGTGTTTTTATATTGCTGTCGGACAAGTCGATTTTCTGACCTGACGTGAAATTTATCTCACATCGGTCTTCTAATTTGCCAACAAGATTCATCGTTAAGGTATTTGCGTTACTAAAAAGTGGCGCAAATATAAATAACCAAATTGCGATCATCAGGCAGCAATGAAAAAGAAGCATATATCCCATTTGCACACCAACTTTCGTTTATTTTGTGTTGTTGAAATAAACTATAATTCCTGATGGAAATAGAAGAGTAGTAAAGGAGGTTGATCGTTTTTATAAAAGTTGTAGAAATAGTAGTAACTCTCTTTATATAAGAAAGACCTTATACTCAAGTAACCTCGAGATGCTTTGTTTAGCGAGAATGACTTGGTTTGTAGACGCTACGTTGTTTTCCTTGACCTCGAATCAATGACAACGTTTTGAGCTCTGCATCTTAAAATCATTTGTGTGTATGCTTATTAAGTGCTTTTATGCGTATGGCTTTGTACGTTATGTGATTTTCAACGATGTTGATCACAAAAGTTGCTTGCGAATTACGTGGATTGACGGTATTGATGGGTAATGCACAATCACTCACTACAAGAATATGGATATTTTGAATTTTGAGGCATTCCTCATTGCTATCACTATTTTGACGCTTACACCGGGATTGGACACCGCTTTGGTGATTCGTAACACCAGTCGTGCAGGTCTTAAAGATGGTTGTACGACAAGTTTAGGTATTTGTTTCGGTCTGTTTGTTCATGCATTTTTCTCTGCTGTAGGCATCTCTGCTGTTTTAGCTCAATCCGCTGAACTATTTCAAATGGTGAAAATGGTGGGTGCTGCTTATTTGATCTGGCTTGGATTAAGTAGTTTGAGAGCGTTAATGAAATCGAATGGCGGCATTGCTGTCTCTGAACAGACCCACCAAGCGTATAGCGGTAAACGCTCTTTCCGTGAAGGCTTCTTATCTAATGTGCTTAATCCAAAAACGGCAGTGTTCTATTTGGCGTTCTTACCTCAGTTTGTTAACCCAGAAGGTTCTCCATTAATGCAATCTATGGTTATGGCGTCTATTCACTTTATGATTGCGATGGTTTGGCAATGTGGTCTGGCTGGTGCATTAAATTCCGCGAAAAGCTTGTTAAAAAATGCAAGTTTTATGAAATGGATGGAAGGGGCAACTGGAGCGGTACTGGTTGCACTTGGTGTTAAATTACTTGTAGAAAAACCAGTCTAATGCACTCACTTGTTCGAATTCTAATTATCCTGATCGCTTTTATTGCGGCGCTTGCTGGTATTGTGGCTTGGAAAACCATACCTCAACTTCACTTTGTTGAAAAAGGCATGCAATGGAACTGGCATTGGTCTTACTTCGAACCATTTTCTAATGGTATTCAAACCACACGTACTCAAGATACTAAACAGCTTTTATTAAGGCGCGTCTATTTGCAAGATTCCACCGTCGTCTTTGTCGGTACGACCTTAGACAACAAGTTCGAAATTGATGTAGTAAATCAAGCGTCTTGTGAGCCAAAGAGCAGTAAATGGGTGTCAGTTTCCGTCAATGGTCAGCCGATGTCGCATGTACCAATGGTGTGCGAGAAGACCGGTGAAACGTATATCTATCGATTTATCGGCAATAAGCTAAGAACACTTGAGTTTGGTATTGACGATAGCTTTATTCGTGAAGATTTTACATTGTGGCCGATTTCAGAGATAAAAGCGGATCAGTTCAAACAACAGCACTCTGCATTTTTCAATAAGAAAGATGGTGGTGAAGATCATCAATGGCTCAGAGATTGATGTGCTATACCTAAGTATCTAGGAGTGACCTGGGTATAAATACAATAAGATGAAATGAGAAAGAGACAAGTCGATCGGCTTGTCTCTTTTTTTATAGCCAAGCATCGCGAGGTTATAGAGGTATACCCAAGTGACTTCAAGATGCTAGATTCAGAGCGTCGTCACTGATTCAAGTTCAAGGAAAACAACGAAGCGGAATAGCAAGCTATTTCCAAGTTGTTTGACGATGAAATTGCTTCAGTGACACGCTCCCGAAGGGCGAGTTGCCTTGGTTCGCATGCTTCGTTAACAATTTTCGATTTAGAACCACTAGATCTTCAAATTGTTGCCTCGCCTTCAAACCAAGTCATTCTCGCTGAACCAAGCATCTCGAGGTTACTTGGGTATATATCAAATCATGGTTAGTTTCTCTCGACAGAACTGCAACGGTTTTGATTGAACGAAGTACTAACAAATCAGAAAGGACTCCCTCGATTTAAGTAGTTAAACGCTTCATTCAGGACTCACTTTTTTTCCACACCTCCACTGATAATTTATATATCAAGCATCAATAAATAAGAGCGTTAATCGTTTGCTGTACTTCTGGTTAATGCCTTAGTAAACACTAAAGGCTTGTGTGTTCCTGTCAGTGGTGACTTGTCGGAGGAACGGTTACACAAGTCATTTGGTTCATCGGAAATGAGATAACTAAATGAAAAAAAGATCCGTACTAATTCCTTTATTTCTTTTATCAAGCGCTGCTCATGCAGCGAGCGATTACGTTGTTGGTCAATTGATTCCTGAAAAAAGTGTTGTGGTAAAAAGTGAAGTCGTCGGCGTGGTGGATTCTTATCGTTACGATAACGGTGACTCTGTGACTCAAGGGCAGGAGCTATTGTCTCTATCCTCAGAAGATTATGCATTGAGTTTGGACTTAGCCCGTAACGAGTTAGAGGTGAGTCGTGCCGAGTTAGATATTCAAGAAAAGCAATTAAAGCGTTATCAATCCTTGCTGACCAGTAATGGCGTCTCGGCAAGTGACGTGGACAACCAAATTCGTGTAACCAACATTGGTCGAGCTCAATTCAACGTAAGTAATACACACTACAAAATCGCCGCACGAACGCTGGATAAAGCCTCTCCGGATGCACCTTTTGATGGGGTGGTCATCAATCGCTCTGTTGAGCTAGGGCAGTTTATTTCGGTGGGTGATGCGCTCTTTACCATTGCAGATATGGAACGATTGAAAGTACGTTTTCACCTGTTAGAGATTGATTTCAACAAGTTCAGTAAAGGCGAGAAGGTTAAGGTCGAAGTGCCTTCTGTTGAGCAGACGTTGGACGGCACCATCACTTTACTTTCTCCTGCTTTCCAAAACAGTGAGCCGGGCTTCCTTGTTGAAGTGACGGTAGATAACGCCAACGGCACGCTTAATCCGGGCATGGAATCGTACGTGTATTTCAATGATCAGGAGGCAATGTGAATTTCTTCTTAGATTTGCTCTCTCACCGAAAGTTTGCGTCTAAAATCCTGACCATTTTGATCATCAGCATTGGTGCCCTTACTGCCTACAATCTTCCCCTTGCTGAGAAGCCTCGATTTGACTTAGGAAAAGGCGATATCGTCACGGTTTATCCTGGCGCCAGTGCGAAAGATATTGAAAGCAACATCACCAGTAAAATTGAGAAAGAATTGCTGTCTATTTCTGGATTGAAAGAGTTTACCTCTACGTCGGAAACGGGCGTGTCAAATATCAGTGTGGTGTTGGATAGCAATGTCTCTGATCCGAATACGGTTTACCAAGACATTCGAGATGCACTGGCAAGGGTAACGGATTTACCCGCTGGTGTGACCGAAGCGCCAACGCTGTCGATCAAAAAATCGTACAGCTTGGATTTCATGGTGGTCGGTATTTCTGGTGATGTTGGTTATAAAGCACTGCGAGATAAAGCCAAAGACCTAGAGTTGGCTTTGCGGCGTGTTGAGGGGATTGGTGAAGTTTACACCGTCGATTTGCGTGCGCCAGAGTTCTTAATCCAACTCGAACCGATTTCTTTGAGACGTTATGGCTTAACGTTGGATCAAGTGGCGGCATTGATTGCAGAGCGTAATACGCTGATCAGTGGTGGTCGTCTGGAAACGTTAAAGAACAACCCAGAACTGATGACCTCTGCCGAGCTGGATAGCATTGAAGAGCTGCGTGAAATGTTCATCTCATTCAGCCCGAATATTCAACTTAAAGACGTTGCAGGTCTCATTGAGGATGGGTTTGAAAAAGGCGAGGTTTATGGCTCAATCAACGGTAATAAGAGTATTCTTTTTGACTTAAGAACTAATGAAAGCGCGGACGTTATTAGCACTTCTAACGCGGTGAAAGCTCTGATTGCAAATCAGCAAAAACTACTCGGTGACAAATACACTATCGCTATCGGCTCAGACTTGTCCGAAGACATCCAAGAGAAAGCGCGCATCGTGCAAGACAACGGCTTGGTTGGACTTGGCTTGGTGCTGATTACGTTGGCGCTTTTTCTTGATAGACGCATTGCATTTTGGGTCGCGGTTTCTATTCCCGTATGTATCTTCGGCACGCTGGCTTTGCTGCCTCCTTTCGGGCAGATTCTGGATGTGTTCACTATGTCCGCCTTAATTTTGATTGTCGGAATTATTGTCGATGATGCCGTGGTGGTGAGCGATAAAATCGTGGCACTAGTTGAAGAAGGTTATCCAGTTGATAAGGCGGTCTCGCAAGGTGTGAAGAGTGTATTCCCAGCGGTCCTAGCAAGCATTTTATCGACCATGATTGCCTTCATACCTTTGCTCTTCTTACCGGGAAACAGCGGTAAATTGGTTTATGTAATTCCGCTTACGGTCATTATTGCGTTGTGCTTTTCGTTTATCGACGCGCTGTTCTTTATTCCTGCCCATTTAAAAGGCATTTTGAGTAAGAAGAGTCAGGTAAAGAAAAAGCCATTTTTAGATTTAAGCGCACTGAATCGTTTAATTGAACTTGTCATTCGAAACAGCAAAGTAGCGCTGCCATGTATTACCGTAGTGATTCTGACTTTAGGAGCGATTTCATACAAGAGTTTGAGCTTCTTGTTCTTCCCAACAGACGGCGCGTATTTGATAGAAATCAGTGCTGAATCGAATCCAGAGTTAGATTTGGATGACGTCTGGAAAGAAACACAACAACTCGAAGCGCTGATCAAAAGCACTGAAGAAGTGAATTATTGGTACGGCGAAGTGAGCTCACCAAATAGCTATTGGGTGATTTCATTAACACCACCAAACAGCCGAACAAGAACCGCAGAGCAAATCGTCGAAGAGTGGGAAGAGAAAGCAACGCAAATTACAGGGTTGGCTCAAATTGAGTTCGATATTGATGGCGGCGGCCCTCCGGTAGGACGTCCAGTGGACTTGCGTGTCGTTGGCGGTACGGATGAAGGGCGAGAAAAGCTTGCTAATGATTTGACGGCGTACATTGAATCATTGGAAGGGACGAGCCGAGTACGACGTGATTTAAATGCACCAGCACCACAGATTCAAGCTGAGCTGCAACATCACTGGCTCAAGTACTACGGCATCAGTGCCAACAAAGTTGGGGATATCATTAAGTTTGCGATTGACGGTCAACGCGTGACGCGGATCTTTAATGGTGAAGAAGAAGTGTACTTCCGAGTCGCTTTAGAAGAAGACGACAAATCCTTAAAAGAACTGGATAACATTTTGGTTCGCGCCAGCAATAACAAGCTGGTGCCATTAAGTGAGCTGGTTCGATGGAGAAATGCCGATGCAGAAGCACAAATCAAACACTTTAATGGAGAGCGAGTGATTCGTGTCTCGTCAGGTGTCGATTCGACCGTGACTGATCCGGTTGCCGTTTTTGCTGCGGTTCAAGAAGCCTCTGCCAATAAAGAATACGGCGGTGCCTCTATTATTGCGACAGGGCAGATCTTAGAAACACAAGAAGCGCAGCAAGGCTTTGTCATCGCGATTAGTGTGGCGTTTATTGGCATTGCGTTGCTTCTGATTCTTCTTTTTGACCGAATGCGCGAAACCTTAATTGTGTTGACGGTGATTCCTTTTGGCATCGCTGGTGCGCTGTTTATTCTGTTCTTACATAATCAGGTGCTGAGCTTTTTCTCCATCATCGGGATGATTGCCTTGATTGGTATTATGGTAAACAACAGCTTGGTGCTGATTTGGCACTTCAAAGAACACGAAGCGGAATGTAACGATACCAACTTGCTGGAGTTTGTAATTCGTGGAACGCAAAGCCGAGTGAGACCAATCACCTTAACCACAATCACAACCGTTGCAGGTCTTATCCCGCTTGCGTACGGCTTGGGTGGTTACGATAACTACATGTCACCGATGGCGCTGGTGGTTGGTTGGGGCTGCGTGATCTCGATGATCGTCACGCTTACCGTGATCCCATCCATTTACCTATGGACACACAGGAAAGGAAATGAAAGTGCATCCGCAGTCAATGACAGCAGCGAGGAGAGAACCCTAGCGACCGACTAAGTACTATTGAAATTCCGGACAGCCCGCAGTTAAATTCTGCGGGCTTTTTGGTTGGGCTAAAACTAAAGTCGAACACGGTTCATAATTGCTTACCGATCAATGCCTTTTGCTGCGTGGTGATAATTCTCAGGATGTGATCTTAAACGTTATCAGTTTGTTAACGATTGCTATACTTACCAAGCCATAAACAAAGGAAAAAATAAGGACGTTCAATGTTAAAGCTCAAGCAAATTGCTGTCGCGGCTTCTCTGGCTGCACTAAGTACAAGTTTTTCAGTTTCTGCTAAAGATACGTTCGTAACCATTGGTACGGGCGGTGTAACTGGCGTGTACTACCCGACGGGTGGTGCAATTTGTCGTTTGGTCAACAAATCACGTGCTGATCATGGCATCCGTTGTTCAGTAGAAAGTACCGGTGGTTCTATCTACAACATCAACACCATTCGCGCAGGTGAGTTGGATTTAGGTATCGCGCAGTCGGACTGGCAATACCATGCTTATAACGGTACGAGCAAGTTTGAAGATAAAGGACCATTCAAAGAGCTTCGTGCGGTGTTCTCTGTACACCCAGAACCGTTCACCGTTGTGGCTCGTAAAGACGCTAACATCAACACGTTTGATGACCTAAAAGGCAAACGAGTGAACATAGGTAACCCAGGTTCTGGTCAGCGCGGCACCATGGAAGTGCTAATGAAAGAGTACGGTTGGACGAATGATGATTTCAAGCTGGTATCTGAGCTAAAAGCATCAGAACAGTCAAAAGCACTGTGTGATAACAAGATCGACGCGATGGTTTACACAGTCGGTCACCCAAGTGGTGCGATTAAAGAAGCAACGACCTCGTGTGACAGCAATATCGTAACGGTAGCCGGTCCACAAGTTGAGAAGTTGGTTTCTGATAACAGCTTCTACCGTATCGCAAACGTACCGGGCGGCATGTACCGCGGTTCAGAAAGTGATGTACAAACCTTTGGTGTAGGTGCGACGTTTGTTTCTTCAACGGCCGTGCCAGACGAAGTAGTTTACAACGTAGTGAAAGCGGTATTCGAAAACTTTGATGATTTCCGCCGTCTACACCCAGCATTCGCCAACTTGAAGAAAGAAGAAATGGTGAAAGATGGTCTATCTGCGCCGCTTCATCCAGGTGCTGAGAAGTACTACAAAGAAGTGGGTTTGATTAAGTAATTTCCACTTAGAACTAATAAAAACGCCATCGTAGTTTGCGATGGCGTTTTTGTTTGTGAGCAAGGAGCGCTTGGCTTTGGTTATATCGTGGTATTGAGTTAGGCATAGACATCTAAGAAGAAGTAAATGGTAATCGCGATAGAAGAGAGGGCAACGAAGCCTTTTACATGACTAGGATTCAACCGGCGAGATACTCGCGCTGCCAAGTAGCCGCCAACTAATGTGCCAACCATTACAACGCTGCCTTTGGTCCAATCGATCGAACCGTTAGCAACAAAAATTACGATGGCAATCAGAGAAACGCAGGTCGAAACCAGCAGCTTAAGCCCGTTCATTAAGTTGATGTCTTGGTGCCCTGCAACCACTAAATAACTTAATACGATCACGCCTAGTCCCGCATTGAAGAAGCCGCCATAAGCAGAGACGCCAATCAAAAGAAGACTTAGTGCAATCACACCCAGAATGCCAGCGTGTTTGATCTCTTTGGTCATAGACTTAATCAACGCAGTCATGCGTGAGCCAGTTAAAAAGAGCACGGTTGCGAATAAAAGTAGCCATGGAATCGCTTCAAGAAAAACAGATTCTGGCGTATTTAGCAGAAGGTAAGCACCGACAGCGCCACCAATCAAACTGAAAGAGATAGTGAAAGCGAGTTCTTGCTTGTTCTTCATGATTTCTTCGCGAAAACCGATTGCACCACTGATGTAACCTGCGCAAGAAGCATAAGTATTCGTCGCGTTCGCCATGATGGGAGGCACGCCAACCGCCATTAATGCAGGGAAGGTAATGAAGCTACCACCACCGGCGACGGAGTTCATGATCCCACCAACGACGCCCGCAGCAAACAAGAGAGCAAATTCCAGCAGCATAAAAAGTCCTTTTTTGTTCTTATAGTTTTTGTTTCTGAACGATTAACACTACGCAACTCACCCAAAGAAATAAAGTAGCGATTAGTCCAAGAAAAAAGCCACCGCAGAGGGTGGCTTGGTTTCAAAGGTCTATCTTGAGGGAGAGATAGAATGCTTATTGCTCAACTTTCACTGGTTGCGCTTTAAGCTTTTGAAAGAGTTTTACAAACAGTGGGCTGCCAAGTACCAATACTGCAAGCACTGTGAATGTCAGTGTGATTGGGCGTTCCCATAAGAAGCTCAGTTCACCGTCGGAAATCATCAATGCACGGCGCAGGTTTTCTTCCATTAATCCACCAAGGATAAAGCCAAGCAACAGCGGTGCGAGAGGGAAGTTTGCTAACCTTAGTGCGATGGCAGCCATTGCCACAAGTAGCATCACAAACACGTCCATGGTGTTGAAAGAAACCAGATAAACACCCGTGATGGAGAAGAACAGAATCATCGGCAACAACACGGTTCTTGGTACTGCTAACAACTTCGAGATGTATGGGATCAGCGGTAGGTTAAGGATCACCAACACAATGTTGCCGAAGTACATGGAGATAATTACCGACCAGAACACATCTGGATGTTCAACAAACAGACGAGGACCTGGTTGAATACCGTAAGCGATCAACGCTCCTAGCATGATTGCGGTTGTACCAGAGCCCGGAATACCAAGGGTCAAAAGAGGAACGAAAGAACCACTTGATGCTGCGTTGTTCGCTGACTCCGGAGCCACCAAACCTCGGATGCTGCCTTTACCAAACTGCTCTTTTTTATCCTTTGGAGCAAGGTTACGTTCCATGCCGTAGCTTAAGAAGGCGGCGATGGTTGCACCTGCGCCCGGAAGAACACCTGTAAAGAAGCCAAGGATTGAAGAGCGAATAGAAACAGGCGCTACTTCTTTGATTTCTTCCTTGGTGACTTTCATCGAGCCAATGTTGCTCAGCTTATCTTGTTCCTCATCACGCGTATCTTCAGAAGGCTTCAAAATACCCATCAACGTTTCACCAAGCGCAAAGGTCGCCATCGCCAACAATAGGAAGCTAAAGCCATCCATCAAATCCGTTAGACCAAAGGTGAAGCGTTCGACACCGACGCCTTTATCAATGCCGACTGTAGACAACATCAAGCCTAGAATGGTCATCATCCATGCTTTTATTACTTGTCCTTTGCCAGCGAACGCAGCCACTGCGGATAAGCCAAGAAGCATTAGCGCAAAGTAGTCAGAAGATTGGAAGCTTAACGAGACGTTAGCCAATGCAGGTGCCGCCACAAGCAGCATTATTGCTGAAAGCGTGCCACCAGTGAAAGAAGAGTAAGCCGCCAGTGCAAGTGCTTTACCTGCTTGTCCTTTCTGCGCCATTGGGTAGCCATCAAACGCGGTAACTACGGTTGAAGAACAACCCGGTGCGTTGATAAGAATAGATGAAGTTGAACCACCAAATACCGCACCATAGTAAACACCTGCCATCAGAATCAGACCCGAAGATGGATCCAAACCATAGGTGATAGGAATCATCAGAGCTATGGCAGAAATAGGACCAAGCCCCGGTAGCATGCCGATAAACGTACCAACAAAACAGCCAACAATCACCATCATGATGTTCATTGGCATCACGGCGGTGGATAAACCTTGTAGAATTCCATCTAACATAATTCAGTCCTTTCTTTTGACTACCAGATGGTGAAAATCAGACCAGGCTCAAGGTAGATATCCAGACCTTGAGTGAGCAACAAGTAAAACGCGATAACGAACGGGAATGAGGCTCCAAACAACACCGATTTACGTCGTTCGCCAAGAAGGTAAAAGCCCGCAAGCAGGAAGAATCCTGTCGCTAATACAAAGCCGATGTAAGTCAAACCCAGACCATAAAGCGCCATCAAAACTAAAAAGGCGATAAGCAATTTCCAGTTGAATGACATCACAGCGCCGCTTTGTTTATCGGGCTGACCAGTGACCAATAGCATTAGCGCTAAACCAATCCCGACGTAGGTCAGAATGGTCGGTAAAGTGCGAGCCGTGAAGGGTTCGTATTCATCCCCGGGAAAGAGAGGGATTTGTGTAGTTTGGTAGCCATAGCATAGGCAAAACAACAAAAAGATCATCGCGCCAACACGATCGCGGCACAGCAAGTTCTCTTTGGTAAAAATATTGGTTGAATGAGACATATCCAACTCCTAGAACAACAGGAAAAGACCGTATATGGGCGTTAATGAAGAAGGACCAAGTCATTAACAATTAAGCGCATCGCTGCTAGTCGAGTTACTTAGTGTTTACCAATCAATAAACAAAGGAGTTTTTACTTGTCGAATATCGACAATGCCCATATACGGTGAAATTAGAGTGCAAATACAACGGGGCTAGGGATAGCTAACCCCACAAACTCGGATGGGAGTTATTACTTTTTAAGGAAACCTAATTCGCGCATTAGATCGCCCATTTGCTGCTCTTGCTCTTCTAGGAACGCGAAGAACTCTTTATCCGCTTTGTAGTTGTCAATCCAACCATTGCGGTCACGAACAACTTGCCATTCGTCCGTTTTGTACATTTTGGTCAGAGCTGCGTTCCATTCGTCGAGCTTGGCTTGGCTTGTGCCAGGAGCGGCAAAGAAGCCACGCCAGTTCGCGAACACAGTCTCATTGCCATATTCTTTCAGGGTAGGGATGTTTGGTGCAGCGTCTAGACGTTTTGGTGCCGTAATCGCCAGTACTTTTACCTGACCAGATTTCGACATCTCTAATACTTCGCCAAGACCGGTTGAAAGCAATTGTGTTTCGCCAGACAGAAGCGCTGCCATTGCTTTGCCGCCAGCGTCATACGCGATGTAGCGAACTTTACGCGCGTCAAAACCTTCGCCTTTAAATGCAGCTGCGACGACAAGGTGATCCATCGAGCCACGAGCAGAACCGCCGGCGATTTTTACTTTACGTGGGTTAGATTCGAAATCTTTGACCACATCTTCCCATGTGTTGTACTTCGAATCCGCGGAGGTCACGATAGCGCCGTAATCAGCAATCGTTGCGGCTACTGGTGTGAGATCTCGGAAAGATTGCGGGAAGATACCCGTCAGTGAACGAACAACGATTGGGGTTGAGTTCACCATCAACGTATCAGGTTGGCGCTCAGCGGTTTCGATGAGGTGTGCAATGGCTTTACCACCACCGCCACCAGAGAGGTTTTGGAAAGAGACATTTTCAACGATGTCGGATTTAACCAGTACATCACCTGTACCACGAGCCGTCATATCCCAGCCACCACCAGCACCACCAGGGATTAGAAAGTGGATTTTTTCAACATCAGCAGCAAAAGCGTGGAAAGAAAATGAGGCTGCAATGATGGATGCGGCGAGCGTTGGTTTGAGTACCTTTAACATGTTTCACGTTCCTTATGTTGGTGACTCTCTTGTTTTGAAGAGTCTTATTATTTGTTCTCCTAGCAAGGTAGGGTGACTCGCTAGTGATGAGTTAAAGGTTAATAAGGTGTTAACGTGATGTCTCTAATGCGTAGATAAAGAGAATATTGAGCATAAACGACGTTTTGTTCATAAAGTTCACGCAAATATACTCATCAAAGAATGTGGTGAAAGACTAGGTTGGTCACATCAATGGAGTGTCTAAAACCGCCATAATGATGGAGGTTGAATAGGGAGGAATAGAGATGAAAGGAACATGTTTATGTGGCGCTATTGAAGTGACCGCACCTCAACACAATGAAGTGAGCTTTTGTCATTGCGATATGTGTCGAAAGTGGTCAAGTGGGCCTCTGCATGCGGTGCATTGTGGTCCCGGTGTGACATTTAACGGTGCTGAGCCTAAACGCTATCAATCATCCCAATGGGCAGTACGAGGTTTTTGTGGTGAATGCGGCACGAATATCTATTACCACTTGTTGGCAACAGATGAATATATTCTTTCTGCGGGATTATTTAATGAGCCAGATTTCAAATTAAGCTTAGAGATCTTCACTGATGAGAAGCCCGCATACTATGATCTGCAACCACACAGCAAGAAAATGACAGCTCAAGAAGTTTTTGACCAATACGCGCCAGAAGAGTAGATAAAATGAAGTTTCTCTGGTTAAAGGTTTTACTGACAGTAGCGGTATTTGCAGGTTTATTTTTGATTGTCTATCAGCAAGTACAAAGTGGTGTAAGTTGATCATTAAAAGCCGAGTATTAACTCGGCTTTTCGCTCTTTGCTCATGTGCTCGTTTGATTACTTAAGCATGTGAACATAGTTATAAAACTCGACATCTCGTACGTAACCGTGTTTCTCATACACGGATTGTGCGGTTTTATTATCAATACCAGTGCTTAACATAACAAAGGCAGAGTCGGTCTCTTTTGCCAGTTGGTCCGCTTGTTCCAATAAGCGTTCACCAATCCCTCGTTTTCTCTGTGATGAATCCACATACAAATCGTACAGAAGCCAAATCTTACGCATTTCTAGCGAACAGAAGAGTGGATAAAGCTGCGCAAAACCGAGCGTCCGCCCACTTTCATCCGTTGCGTAGTACACGACTGATTCTTCATTCTCAATACGAGCTTTGATAAAAGACTCTGGGTCTTTACCTGAAACATCGACTTGATAAAACTCAAGATATTTTAGGTAAAGAGGAGAGACCTTTTTGACATCAGAGACACCTGCTTTTTTCACGACGATCATAATAAAACCTTAAGGGTATATAAGACATTAGCTAGCATACGCCGATTGAAGAATAAGATTTCGTAGTAATCTAATCTCTCTAAAATGGAGCTCTAGCAATAGTCGTAAAACTTTGTGATGGTTAACTTATTCGTAGTTGCAGTTAGACTCGTAGCGCTGTGAGATGGGCGGCTGATACTGAGGAAACAACCTGACTCTTTTATCTGTTCAGGTGACTTTTCCTTGCCTAAGTAAATAAGTAATGACGGTTTCTCGGTCGGTCCGATATTGGCAAGGTTCAACCCTTGCACGCCCATCGCTTTCTCTACATTGAAATCATCCAACGCTAGCGTTCCCAATCTGACATAAATGTTCAGTTCTGACAGTTTTGCTAACGGCATTTCTGCGACACCTTGACTCTTAGCGTGTGTCATCATCTCCTGGTTGATGTCATGAAATTTGTCGATAAAAGATTCCAAGCTGTTGAGTCGATCTTGACGTTGCTTATGCATGATTTGTGGTGCTGAAAACAAACTTATTATGGCTAAGAGAATAAGCGCTACAGTAACTTCGGTTAAGGAGAATCCTTTTTGCTTCATAGATATTTCTTACAGATAGAGGGGGCATACAAAAGAAGCGTAATGTTAGCGAGCTAGGTGCTTAGGATAAATTTGAGATGACCGATTATTTCAACAGTCGAAACCTATGAAAGAACTGAGATTGTGGTTGCGATAGTGGTACTTGCCGATTAATAACCTTTTGGTCGCTCCTTGTGCAAGTCTATGAAAAATATGTACTAGACTTGATATTAATATGTCTCAAGTTGCCAACATAGGTAGCGAATTTTCTTGTCGTCAATGCCATTGGAGGGCGTTATCGCGTGAAAACTAAATCAGGTTCTCCTCGTAAGTTTTCGATTAAGTTCACCGTCGGAAGTCTCTTCATATTTGCTACTGCAGTGACTGCGTTACTCGGGGTTGGTATGCAATACTACTTTGGTAAGCAGATGTCAGAGGAACATATTTTGACGCGCTTAACCATGACGGCTAAAGACGTCAGTAACCATATCCATCAAATTGATGCGAGTGCAACAAGTAGTGCGGGGATACTGCGGAGTGTAGCTGATTACAGTGATACACAATTTAGTGAAGATGAAATTCAGCACGTATTTACCCAAACCTTGATTGATAATCCTGTCTTTTACAGTATTTACTTTGCGAATCAGGAAGAGTTCTTCTTTCAAGTAGTTAACTTGGAATCTTCTTCAATTGTTAGAGGAAAAATAGGAGCGGCACCTGATGAACGTTGGGCGGTTATCAAAATTGTGGGAGAAGGCGAAGAGCGAACAAGATATTCCTTATTTTATTCAGAGTCGCTTGAGCTGGTTCGTACTACAAAACAAACTAGTAACTTCTATCCATCTCGGAGACCTTGGTTCGACAATGCCTCAAAAAACAGTGTCTACAAGACCGATCCCTACTTATTTCAGCATTTAAAAATCACCGGTCAATCCTATTCTGTTCGCAGTAATAAAGGCGCCGTGATCGGTGTCGATACCGTGCTCTCGTCTCTGAGTGAGAAAATCACAGCGACTGAACTCGGAATGAAAAAAGATGATGGCGTAGAGTCGTTCATTTTTAACAATCGAGGTGAAGTGATCGCTTCAAGCATCAACGTATTTCAAGAGGTTGAAATTCCGACATCGCCACCGTTAACTTTAACAAAAGAACAGCAAGCATTATTGAATGATAAAGAGTTTGTTGTGTCCAACCAGAATGATTGGGGACCATACGATTATACCGAGAGTGGTGAGCCTGGTGGCTATGCTATCGATGTTTTAAAACTCATCGCTGAGAAAACGGGCATGGCAGTGGAGTTCGTAAATGGCTTCAGTTCTGCAGAATTGGTGAAGAAGTATCGCAATGGCGAAATAGATATACTTCAGCCCGTGCTTGGTGCTCCCTCTGAATTTGGTCTCAAGAGCCATCCGATATTTTACGGACAACTGGCTATCGCAGCCAAAATCGATATTCCGATGCCCGTCTCCCTAACTGAACTCACGAACCAAAAAGTGGGCGTCGTCGCAGGCTTTGGAATGAAGGAGTGGTTACTCGAACGTTATCCGACACTCAATATTGTTGAACAACCTAATCTCGATTTAGCAAAACGAGCGCTGCACATGGGAGATATTGAATACCTTGTAGACAGTTATCTAACCATGGTCGAGATGAAGCGACTAGTGAAAATTACCAATATCCATGTGACAAAATTGACGGAATCACCTCTGGAATTTTCTGTGTTCATGCAAGATGAAAACAGTGGATTGATGCAAGTTGTCAATCAAGCAATTGACAGTATTACACCAGAACAACAATCCGCGTTGGAAGAGAAGTGGTTTAAACCCCATCAATGGCGAGGCAGTTTTGCGCCTTATCCAGAAGTCTATGAGCTAGCAACCCAAAAAGACAAACACGACACGATGAACAAAGTGACCATTGAGGGAGAGCATCGATTTCTCTATATCACTAAGTTGCAATCTACTCGTGGAACAAGTGACTACTTTGCGGTGTTAGTTTCCGAGCAAGTCGTGACTGATGCTGTCACCAGTCGATTATCCAAGGCTATTGCGTTTACCTCTATCGTGATGATTATCTTGTTTCCATTAGCATGGAAGGTTGGATCACCTATTGTGCATCCGATTCTGGCGCTTCGAAAAGAAACCATCAAAATCAAAAATCGTGAATTTGACCAATTAGCTCCGGTAGAAACGCGTATCAAAGAAGTTTCTGACTTGTCTGACTCAGTTACCGAAATGACGCAAGAGATTCAGCATCACGAGCAACAGCAAGAAGAGTTTGTTGAAGCCTTTATTCGCCTTATCGCGCAAGCGATCGATGACAAGTCTCCTTATACTGCAGGGCACTGTAATCGTGTTCCAGAAATTGGTTTGATGTTGGCAGAGGCGGTAGAGAAGTGCGACACCGGTAAGTTCCAAGATTTTAGATTCAACAATGACGATGAACGACGTGAATTCCGTATCGCGGCTTGGTTACATGACTGTGGCAAGATCACCACGCCAGAACACATCGTTGATAAAGGCACTAAGTTAGAAGCCAACTACAACCGCATCAATGAAATTCGCACTCGTTTCGAAGTACTAAGGCGAGATGCTGAAGTGGAAATGTGGAAGTCGATATCTACTGGTGAACTGTCAAAAGAAGAGGCGCAAGCCAAGTTCGACCAACGAGTTGCGCAGTTGGATGAAGACTTCCGATTTGTTGCCAACGCCAACGTGGGTGGTGAGTTCATGAGTGACGAGAAGATTGAGCGCATTAAACAAATCGCCCAACAAACTTGGTTGCGTCACTATGATGATCATCTTGGTCTTTCTCCATTTGAAGAGATGATTAAGCCAAAATCTGACGTGACGCTACCCGTGGTTGAAAACCTTTTGGCGGATAAGCCTGACCATATTATCGAGCGTGTTCGCCCAATGGAATTTGCACCGGAGCATGGCATTAAGGTGCAAGTGCCAAAGCATCAATATAACTTGGGTGAAGTTTACAACCTGACCATTTCCCGCGGGACGTTAACACCAGAAGACCGTTTCAAAATTAACGAGCACATGATCAGTGGCATCAAAATGCTGGGGGCACTGCCATTCCCTCCGGAGTTAAGTAACGTGCCGCGTTATGCTTCGACCCACCATGAGACGCTAAAAGGCACAGGCTATCCGCGTCGGTTGAGTGCAGAAGATTTATCAACCCCAGAACGCGTCTTAGTGATTGCGGATATTTTTGAAGCGTTAACTGCAGGAGATCGACCTTACAAGAAAGCCAAGCCAGTAAGTGTTGCGGTCGACATCATGTACAAGATGGCACTGGACGAGCATTTGGATATGGATTTGTTCTTGTTGTTCTTAGAAAGCGGAGTTTACCGTGAATATGCCAACAAGTTTATGCCAGCCGAACAGGTTGATGAGGTGGATATTGAGAAGTATCTGAAGTCCAAATCATCAGACGCGTAAGCCAGAGAGCTTAGAGCGTTTAAACCCTACAACTTCAGAGAGTGGCGCATTCGTTGCCACTCTTTTTGTATCAGAACTTGGTAGCGCGTTGGTAGCTCAACGTTATTAGGAGGAGGTAGCAGTTCTGCCGCTTCTTGTAATGAGAGACCTGCAAAGGGATGTTGATCGTGACAACTGAGCAAGGTCATTGCCAAGGCATAAAAATCATCGTTCTTGCTTGCCTGACCGATACGCAGAGAGGGGCGGGTCGCACTATAGGCTCGACTAACGGTTGTATGTGAATGTTCTCGGTATTTAGCCTCAACTCGAATCACACTGCCAAAGTCGATAAGCCGAACTTGGTTGTTAGGCGTCACGACTATGTTATGTGGCTTGATATCGCCATGCAGATAACCCGTTTTGTGTAGATTTAGCAAAGCGAATTCAAGCTTGGTTATTAAACCTTGAGGTAATAAATCAGGTTCTATCGCATTAAGTGTTTTGCCTTCCAGATACTGGCTCATTAACCAGTCGGCGTGGTTTTGCGAGCCGTAACCATGAAAGTTCGTCCAGTAATCGGACGCGTATTTGGATAGAAAGTCCGCTTCCGCCATCAAAGCCCGTTTCTCAGCCAAGCTGCGTGCTACCTTGATGACCACAGTGCCATACAGTTTGTGCTCGCACTGAAACACGTTTTCGCTCAAAGGCGCTACATAAGTAACGCCACAGACTCTAAACAGGGTTTGATTGGCGAACGTGTTCATCACTAAATGCTCGCAGGTAAAACAAAGCCGGCAAAGAAATTTGGCACGAACGGATTGTTCTGACCTTGAGTTTTAATCGTTAAGCGAACCTTGTCGCCATTGTAATCAAACTCAAGTTGAGTACTTTGCGAAGAGGTTGAAGTGACGCGCGGTTCAATCAAGCGGAACCATGCCCAACTGCCTTTAAACTGCTCATTGGCAATCGGCGTTGCTTGTTTCTGTAGACGCACCGTTAGTGCATCTTGTGCGACAGAATCGCCTTTCCAACTTTGTTGTGTCCACAGCATCGGACCGTGTTGATAGGTGAAAATCGGTTTTTCTGCCCGAATGGAAAACTCAGTCAGTGCCGAGCTCATTTCTGTTGGTTTCATCTGGAATTGAATCGCGACGTTTTTCGGGTCAGCTAAAAACAGGGCAGAGCGAATGTCTTTGGCTTTATCAAACATCAGCCAAATCGCAGGATCTAACGCAAAGCCGGTATTTGGCAGTAAGCCGGACATAAATGGCGCACGTTGTTCTGTTGAGAAGCCTTTCAACATGGTTTGATAGAAGGTGTCCAATGTGCCATCGGTTTTAAAGAAGGCAGCAACATCCGCCGTGCTTGCGTCGCTGTTGGCACTTTTCTTAAATGGGTAGAAAGCCGCGATGGTGTTTTCATAAGGCTGGTAGACTTCGCTGTTCCACATACTATTAAGATATTGGTGAGCCAAGTTCATTACCAACTCATTAGTTTGCACTGTCACATAGTCAATCACTTCACCGGATAACGGTGGTTGGGAATCGGTTAATGACGCCAACTGCGCAACCGGATTTTGCGCTTTTAAACCTGCAGATAACGTTTCGTAAGCCACTTTGTCTGGTGTGTTGGATTTGTAGAACTGATCGAGCCATTTAGCGGTGTTCGCAAAACCTTCCAGAACGGAATCTATTGGTTTCTTACCCTGATCGTCTGGCGTCACTTGTTTGTGGAAATCATTAAACGTCAGTGTGATTTGGCGAGCGGATTCCTTCTTCTCGTTGTCTTGCGCAGCATCGGCAATCTCTTCATCGGTCTTCTTCTTCGCATCTTTTGGCTCAGGTAGAAGAACCGAAGTGTAGTTGCTGATGGTAGTAAACAGCTTAGACATTGGATTGTTTGAGGCATTGTTGAGCACGTTCAAGCTGGCATTTAACTGCTCAGAACCGGAAATGGTTTTCACCTCGATGCTGTTAATAAAATCGCGCCAGTAATTGATGTAATCGTTCTGATACATGCGCTTCAAATCGTGGCTGATTCGGTGCATCTCTAGTGCGCTTGGGGCTTGTCCTGCGATGCCTTCATAAGCGGATAACGCTTCGATAAGAAGAGGGGATTCCACAGAAAGATCCAGCTCGTTAAAGCCAGTCGGTGTGTACAAGTAAGGAACGAAATAACCCACGTAGCCAGGCTTGAATTGGTATATTTGGTTGAAGTTGGAGCCAAGTTCTTTACGCACATCAATGCGCTTCTCGTAAGCATGATCATTCAAGATGTGTTGGTAGAGTAGCGTCTCGATATTGGATTGATTGATGACTTGCTTCGCCAACCCTTCAAGCTCTTGATTGGCAGTTGTCGCCACTAGGTGCTGGTTAAACACATCGTCGAGCAGCACTTTGAGCTGAGCTACATTGGTTTTGTCCGCTTCGCCTTGATGCTCTAAGTTCGCCAAGAAGTAGCTCTTCAATTCTTCAATGTTGGTACGATTTTTATCAAACAACAGTCGATAGTCGTTCAACAGTTCGAGCGTTCTGGCTTGGTCTTCCAAGTTCACATACACATAAAGGTCATTCTCAATGGTGTGCGCCATAGAAGGGAGCAAAACTTGTTGTAGCTCTTTGGTGTAAGCCGCTTCAACTTCTGGTTTGATGGTCGCATTGGGCAGGAATGGCAATGTGTACCAAGGTTCAGGCTCCTGATACAGCGCGTAAATGCGATGCATGGTGTACAGGTTTGGGATATTACCCACCAAATCTTCTTTGCTGTATGGCTGTGCTGCTATCGCTTCTTTGTAACGCTCCAACATGCCATCGGCTTTGGCTTCACGATTGGTTTGATAATCGAAGTCGAGCTTGAGAATCGTCAGTGTACCAATCAATAAACCGAGCCAAATTAGGGTGTAGGCGGTTTGGCTGAACCACAACCAATTCTCTTTATGGCGGTTAACCCCGACTAAAGTGTTTTCATTTAACACGACATGAGACATCAAATGCTGAGCAAACAAGGTTTGTTGAACAGGCATTTGTTGGTGTTGCTGATATTGCTCATTGCCGAGGGATTGATTGACCACGTTCGCTAGTAAATCATGCTGTGCGAAATCACCGCCACTGTGGGTAAAGTAGAAGCCGCGGAAGTTGAGCCCATCTGTGTATTGGTCACCTCGGTGCAAGCGTTGTAAGAAATGCCACAAATTCTGTTTAAGCAGACCAAATTGGTAAGGTGCCCCACAAATGGCATTGCGGAAATCTTGGTTGAGCTGTGCTCCCAACGCGTTGCTCATGTTCGAGATTAGCTGACCGATGAGGTGGTCGTATTCGTCATTGAACCAATCGGCATCAATGCCACCATGTTTTTGCACTGGGCTGGTGGCGCCGAACACTTCATTGCGTCTCGCTTCATCAAACGCAGAAAAGAACTGACAGAAATCGCTCACTTGACCCATGTTGGTTAGGACATTGTAGACAGGTAAGTTCAAACCAAATGAACGATTGAATGCTTTGATTTGCGACTTCAATTGGTCGGCTTTTTGTGAAAGGGTTTCACTATTGCCGACTAACTGTTCAATTTCTGTGGTCAGCACCAAGCCGTTAATCGCTTGTCTCGGACGCCATTTATTGAGGCATTGGCACAGTGTTTTTAAGTAAAGCGGTTGATGATCTTCACCCATGCTGATGGAAATCAGAATTGAGTGTTCACTGAGCCAAAACAGAATTGGGAACTCAATGTCGTTACCAAAGTCATCCACCTTATAAGCTTCGTAACCCATCTGCGTGATTATGCTTTTATCTTTGCTTGGGTTATCACTGAGTAACAGATAAATCGGCTGATCGTAACGGCTGGTTAAGCGCTTTTTACGTTTTTGTACGCCGAGCATTTTCTTGAAGTGGAAAGCGAGTAATTTAGAGCGTTTGATGATTAGTGCACGTTCTTGGTCTTGCTCAAGACTCTTATTCACCTTGCGATTGATTAACCAAAAGCAAAGTCCTGCAGACAGAAGTGCGACAATGGTTGTCGTGATGACGCCTGTCCATAAGAAATCAGGATACGCAACAAACCAAGTCAGTAAGCCGCCTAAGATTGCCAGAAGCAGAAGGGTAACGAGGCTCCAAATGATCGCCTTTTTCCTGGTTGGTGTGTTTGGGTTGTCTTGCGTCATCGTGACTCAACCTCGCTTTGTTTGTTTTTGTTATGCACCACTAAGCCGTTGACGTTGGCATTCTCTCGATACCAGTTATTGATGGTTTTAGCTTGCTCTGAGTTGTCACATCGAACAATGACGCGAACGTATGAATTGATGTTATCCGCGACAGGTTGATAGTTGGATGTCGGCAGTTGGGCTATAAACTTCTCGGCGTTTTTAAGGTTAGAGAAGGTCGCAAGTTGGACTAACCAATCAGTGTTTGCTGCAGGGTTCGTCGCTGGATTGCTCGTCGCTTCTGTCGCGGGTGTTTTCACTTGTGGCGTCACGGCTTTTGGTTGGCTCGGCACTGGACGAGGTGGTTGAGTGGTATTTACCGCGACTTTATTGCCTTTTAAATCGTCGTCAGTGCTGACATAAACGATGTCTTCTGCACGACCAGATTCAATATAGCGCTGGCTGTACTCACCAAGTTGGACAAAATCTCGTGCCCGCTGTGGTTTGGTTTTGTTGTACCAGAAATAGGTTAGGGCAACACTCAAACCAATGATAGTTAGGAAAAATAATGTGGTGACAAGGTAACGCTTCTTGCGCGTTGGCTTACGTGTTTTAGGTACCGAAACCTTAGTATGACAATAGATTCCACCGGCTTGTCGATACTGACTTAAAATCTGCTCCAAGCGGTAGGTAAAACTCTTTAACTGTTCGCTGCCCGTTTCGCGGTACTGACCTTTAAAGCCGATATTGAGGAACAGGTAAACCACTTCTAATAAGTCGATCAGCTTGTGCGGTTGGCGTGCTGCTTTCTCTGCCACAGTAAAGAAAAGCTCACCGCCGTTGCGCATACCAAACAGTTCACTGAGTAGGGTTTTGTTCTCCCATCCGCGTTTTTCACCCCAATCGGTGTAGACAATCAACTCATCCAAAACCACGGCATACAGGAAGCAAAGCTTGTCGATCACGGCGACTGGGTAGGTCAACTCGGCACCTTTGGTTTTGATTTCATTGATGGAAGCTACAAGTTGGTGCCTGAGCGTAGTGATGTCTTCGGGCTCCGGTAAAGTGTTGATCTTGAGCGTGACAGCCAGTAACTCAGAACTGATGTTGATCAGCTGATTCTCGGCTTTGTCGAAATGATGTAAGAACCCTATGTTGGCTTGAGCAGCGTTGACCGAATGCCACTTTACGTCTGGCATGTCGGTGTCTTTACTCACGAAGTCGTTTTCGCTGCTGTCCCAAACTAAGGTGTCTTCATCCAAATAGTTCATAACTTACTACCTCAGTGCGTACAGCATCACTTCTAGGTCGCCAACACGTGTATCGACGTGCAGCGCCAGTGCATCGCGGTTTTCAATCATTTCTAACCAATTGCGGTCTGACGTATCCACTTCAAAATACGCTGTGCCTTGCATCGGTTTTAGTTCACTTGGCGCAACAGGAAGCGGCGTCAGTTGAACGCCAGAAAGGGCATTACGCACGATCTCAACAATCTTGTTATTGCTGCTGAGTTTGGCGGCGGCAGGGAACAATTCGTTAAGCTCGGTGCTGCTGATGTTGGAACGGACACTGAGAACGAATCGGCGATCGAACAGGTTGTGACCATCTTTTACCAACGTGCGAAGCAAGCGGCGTCGTTCAAACAACGAAGTGTCAAACGCAAACTCAATCACCGAGTCTTGTTGAACCAGCGTGAGCATATTGCGCAGATTCGAAAAAAGCGGATTAAAGCAATCATACAGACGATGGAAATCTAACGGCTGACACGGTTCTGGAATCGCGGGTGTGGATGCCATGACTTGCGCTTCAAACTTGCGTAGCTCCAAATAAAGCTGTTGGGTTTGAAACTTTGGATTCGACAAAGACAAATCAAACCACGGAAGCCAAGTGTTGAGTGTTTGCAACCACAGGTAATCCTGCATCATCGACTGTGGACTCTTTTGCCCTTGTCCGGCTTGAATACGTTTGAGCAAACTGGTGGCACGGTTGGAGGTGAGGGCATGAATCTCTTTCAAACGTTCAACCAATAGCTGTGATGCTCCATAATGCAAACACGCAGGAATAAAGGAACGGTCTAGCATCACTTCGCCCGTTTCGCTGCATTCCAATACTTTGGCGAAAGGAATCAGGGTAAAGCCCGAAGTGTCTTCGCCTTCGAGTTTTATCGCGATGTTGAGCTGCGCGACGTCCACCTCAACGCTGGCATTCTCAGAGGTTGAAGTATCAAACACATTGATAGTGCGTGTGAGATAGCGGCTTTGTTCCGATTCATCGTTGGCGTAATCATTATTGCCTTGCAGAGAGACGGGCAGTGCTAAGTAAGCCATTTTCTCAATCGTACCGTGCGGCACATCTCTGGCAACTTCGTGTTTCAGTTCGAAATGCGTGCCATCTGGGAACAACCCCGCGCTTGAAGAGACGGAAAGCTTGCCAATTTTAAGTAGATCGTGATTGATCACCAAGTCGGTCACACCATAGTAAGGGGCATAACCAGCAAGCGTTTCGACGTTTTGTCTGACGTAGTTTTGTGTGTATCTATCTTGTTGTTGAAAGTGTTGTGGGGCAATGAACATACCTTCTTGCCAAACGACCTTTTTATATGCGTCCACGAGATTTCCCTATCTACTGAATCGAGTTAAAAAACATCCCACCAAGGCGAATCTGGTGTCACGGTTTGCAATGCTGCTTTGTTACCGCTGATCTTTAACTGGATATATTGTTCTTCTTCCTGAGGCGTGGTTGTCACTACCGTCGCCGTGCTTGCATCATATTCGGCAAATTCCACCAATACGCCGATGTATTGAGTGGTCTTGTTGATGTCTAAGGTTTGTTTGCTATTGCTGTCTGGCATCACCACGGGCAGCACTTGTTTCGACACCAAGTTTGCGCCTAATAGGCTCACGTCATCGTTATACAAATCGATAAACGGCAATTGCTTAAACTGCTGGGCATCGGTCAGTTGATACAAGCGCACTACCACAGGATTGGTACTGTTGTTAACGCTTGGGTTAATAGTCTTCTCGGCGCTTACCGCCAATTGATATTGCGTCACAACCGGTGTTGGGTCGGATGAACATCCCACTAAAGCGAAAGCTAGTAAACTAAGCCAAATCTTCATCAGCTTTCCTCGCTTTGCTTTTGCATATTTTCCATAAACATCGCTTTGAACTGGCGACGAAAATCACCGTTGTCTTGTCGATGTTGGAAGTGTTTGCGGTAGATTTTCCAATACTTCTTGTCTTTACTACTGAACAGTCCACCAGACACAAATTCGCTAAATTGATTCTCTAGCTGGTTCGGCGCGAACTCATTGAGGAACTGTTCGAGTGTTTTATCCAATGCATCAAACAAAGCATCATGTGCAAGCGGTGGGTTCCGAAGGTATTGTTGATTCTTCTCGGTAATCGTAATCAGCTTTTCGATGGAGGCTTCCAGCTCTGATGTTGGATGATGATCGCCCGGAAGATACTCAATCTCCGTAGAACGCTCCATTGCTTGCTGCTGTTTCGACACTTCATCCACTTCAAAGTGGTCCGCCAGTTCGTCATCATCGATGTCTTCAAAAGGGTCGGAGGAGAAAGGGTCATCGCTCATTACATTGTGGTGGGAGTACTGAACTTCCGATTTTACGGGTTCGACGATTTCACCCTCGTCGAGAAAATCGACATTGTCCTCCAGTTGCAGGTCGAACTTGGTCGCAAAGAGGTCATCAGGTTGCTCTTCGGCAGGCGCTTTGCTCGACGTGAGTGTTGATACCAACATCGAATAGCTTTCGATCTTTAAAATGTCGCCATCGTTGAGTGGGTAATCTTTATCTCTCACCATGGCTTTATCGTTGAGGCGAGCCGGGTTCTTACCAGTGCTCTTCACCAAATAGCCTGTTTCAGTGAGACGAATTTGTCCGTGAATACGCGAGATGCGTTTTGATTGATCGGGCAATGCCACTTCGCAAGAAGCAGAACGCCCAAACTGCCCGCCAGACTCGGGCAGATAGATGCCTCTTGAAGTCACCACCTCTTCAGAGGGTACAGAAATCAAATGTATGCTGATCGCCACTTGTTATCCCTCGCATTTAGCCAACGCTGTGTTGAAAGCGGTTAAGAAACCAGAATATTTGTCCAAAAAGCGGTTAGAGAAATACACGCCCATTGGCTTGGTTTCGAATACTTGAGAATAGAAGTAATCGCTTGGAAGAGAGGCTTGGCTGATTTCCGTGTGAAACACTCGTTCATCTTCCAGTGCGACGTCAATTTCTCTTTGTTTTAAAAGCCTTAGTAAAACCTTAGCATCTCGTGGCTGCTTAACGACGTTGTATCCATTACGTTTCAGCCAAAACCATGTGCTTGAGCCAAATTCTGCCGAGAACTTAAGGTTCAACTTTGACAAATCATCAAGCTTAGGCTCTACACCGGGACCAAAATACCAACGCAACTTTTGCTCGGTAATAGGAGCAGACAACGTTGCGTAGCTGTCGTGTTCTCTGGTTTTCGGTGAGACGAAAAAGCCGTGTTGTTGACCACTGTGCACGTGAAGTTGTGCGTCAGACCATTCCGTCATGGTCAGTTGGTAAGGTTGTCCCATTTCGCCCAGTGCGCATTTGACGCGATTGAGCGCAAACCCATCCATGTTTTGATTCTGATGAGTTTGGTACGGTGCCCATTTGTGAGTCGCAAGCAGTAATCGGTCAGGACCAATCCAAACTTGCGCCCATGCTTCGAACGAGAATAGGGCACCAAGCAAAATAAACAGCGATGAAACCAGCTTGGTTATTTTGCGGAAAAGACTCACCCCACAGCTGACCGCCGCCTCTTGAACAAGAATCGAGGTGGTGACGAGATGGGGTGAATGTACGCTTCTAAACATCATGATTCGTTACTACTGAATATCCAGTTCAAAGCCCTGTGGCGTCGACGCAGCGGTGACCGTCACTTGGCTAATCGGTTGTTGTGCGCTCAGACGCGCGATGCATTCTTCAGCCAACTTCGGCATCAAAGAGCGGTTAATGATTTGCTCAACCGCGCGACCACCTGTCGTAGGGTCGGTGTTTTTGCTGACAACCAAATCCACAAAACCTGCATCCCACGTAAAGCTCGCTTGATACTGTTCTGCCAGTTTTTTGCGAATGCGGTTTAGCGCGATTTCGGTGATCTTCGCTAGTTCATCATCGTTGAGTGGGTAATAAGGCACGATGGTGGTACGTCCTAAGAATGCAGGTTTGAAGTAGCGTTGTAGATCGGGACGAATTGCTTCGAGCAGTTCATCGTTGCTGATGCGTTCGGCGTTTTCATCACACACATCGCAAATCGCTTGGTCAGCGGCGTTAGAAGTCATGATGATTAAGGTGTTTTTGAAATCCACCGTGCGACCTTCGCTGTCTTTGATGTGTCCTTTATCGAAGATTTGATAGAAGAGGTCATGAACGCCCGGATGCGCTTTTTCCATCTCATCCAAAAGCAAGACAGAGTATGGGTTGCGGCGAATTGCTTCCGTCAGTACGCCACCTTCACCAAAGCCAACATAGCCGGCAGGCGAGCCAAGTAACATGGATATTTTGTGTTCTTCTTTAAACTCGGTCATGTTGATAACCGTGAGATCGTTGCTGCCTCCGTAAAGTTGCTCAGCGAGCGCCATAGCGGTTTCAGTTTTACCGACACCACTTGGACCACACATCAAGAACACACCGATTGGCTTGCGATTGTCGGTCAAGCCTGCGCGTGAGATTCGAATCGCTTTTGCCAGTTCTTGCTTCGCTACGTTTTGACCGATAACGCGCTTATCTAGCTCTGATTCCAGTGATAATAGGCGAGCGATTTCATCACTCATCATGTTGCCGACGGGAATGCCTGTCCAACCGGAAATGACTTGAGCAATGGTCGCGTCATCCACCATCGCATTAACTAATGGCTCTTCACCTTGAAGCTCGTGCAATTGGTCGAGAAGGGCATTCAACTGGGTTTGCTGAGCTTCGTCCGGCGTTTCGCTTTCTGTGATGCTTTGTTGAAGCGCTTTAATCTCATCAACCAAAGTAATTTCTTGCTCCCAACGTGTCTGGTAGTCCGCTAATTGAGATTGATTGGTGGTGATTTCTTGCTTCAATTCGGCGATCTCTTCTGCGCCAGTGCCGAACAAATCAAATTCTTTCTCTAAAGCAGACTGTTCGTTTTGTTGATAACGAATGGTTTGCTCCAACGCTTCAATCACTTCTGGTTTTGCACCTTGGGTTAAAGCAATACGCGCACTAGCCGTGTCTAGCAAGCTGATCGCTTTATCTGGCAATTGGCGAGAAGGTAAGTAACGAATAGATAGGTTGACCGCGGCATCAATAGCGGATTCTGTAATAAATGCGCCGTGGTGGTTTTGCAATGAAGCCGCAATGCCTCGCAGCATTTGTTTGGCATCTTCTGCATTTGGCTCTTCTACCGTGACGACTTGGAAACGGCGAGTCAAAGCTGGATCTTTCTCGAAGTACTTTTTGTATTCTGCCCATGTTGTTGCGGCAATGGTTTTGAACTCACCACGCGCAAGAGCCGGTTTCAATAGATTGGCAGCATCGTTTTGTCCTGCTGCACCACCAGCCCCGATAAGCGTATGTGCTTCATCAATAAATACAATGATTGGTACATCGCTGTTTTTCACTTCATTGATGACGTCTTTAAGGCGGTTTTCAAATTCGCCTTTTACGCTTGCTCCTGCTTGTAATAAACCTAAGTCAAGTGAATGGAGTTGAACGCCTTGCAACGCACTTGGTACTTCATCTGCTGCGATTCTCAGCGCTAAGCCTTCAACGACAGCGGTTTTACCCACGCCCGGCTCACCAACAAAAATAGGGTTGTTCTGGCGTTTACGACAAAGAATGTCGATGGCTTTTCTCACTTCAGAATTACGCCCAGAAATCGGGTCGATATTGCCTTCAATTGCTTGTTGAGTCAGGTTGATGGTGTACTTGCTTAATGCGTCGTTCGCGCTTGTTGTGTTTGCGGCTGAACTTGCTTCACCTGTGCTTTGTTGTGTTGCTCGCTTAACTGGCGTTTTGTTGATTAAACCTTGCAGTGACTCGGTCGACACGTTTTGTAGAGATTCGAGATTGTTGCTCGATACGCCCATGACGTTCTGCTGCAACAGCGCTTGAACGAGATGCAGACTGATGATTTCACTATGTCCATAGTTAACGGAGGCAATCATCCAAGCGTCTTTTAGAAGCTCAGTCAGTGCATGGCTGAGCGTTGGTTGGCTGTCTTGTACTTTTGGTAAGCGCTCAATGCGATTTGCTAGTTCACTGGCAAGTTGATCTTGGTTGATCTTCTGACTTTCAATCAGAGTTTTTAAGTGCGTGTCTTGCTGATTCAATAGCGTGAGCAGCCAATGTTCTGGCTCAATGGCAGCAACGCCTTGGTTCATAGCTGCACCCGCAGAAGCTTCCAATGCGCGTTTTAATTCTGGCGATAACTTGGCGACTAAATTTGTCAGCGTTACTTGTGTCATAACCTTATCCTTGTCTTTTGCGCGATAACCTTCTTTGTCGTCGCGGTGTCTACCTAGCTATTTCAGAAGAATCCGAATTCGCTCTGTAGGTTTACGTTCTGGGGCGAGGCAATCCACTTCACCCAATTTCGCGGCTTGATCTGGTTGAGCAGACAGCCTTGGTTTTTCGAGATACGCACGCTTAACGTTGAGATAAATAGAAATCGGCGTGGCGTCTCGTAAATAATGTTGAATGAGCTGGCGCATGTGGCTCGCCAACTGAGTATCTCGATGAATTTGATGCAGCTCTTTGCGGTTGGCAGGCTGGATACTCACCACCAAATGTTGGTTGTAAGTCATGCACGTTTTGCCAATGAGGAAACCTTGTCCGATTCCGCTGTTGTAGTCGTCTTTCTGTCCCAAACGGGTTAGAGAACTCGCGGGTAACTGGCGACGTTCATGGCTCTTAGTCGACACATCGATTTGGTAAGGGAAGTAGTCGTTAAGGATCTGCTCTAACGTTTCTAAATTACGATGTCCTTGAGCGAACAACAGCGAATACTGGAACAGTGCGCCGTGTTCGCGTTTCAGGTTCGCCAGTTGTTTGAGTAAGTCGGTTTTTTCTTTCGCCAGCTCTTTCTGCACCAAGAGGTGAGGAGCGAGTTCTAGCTGCGCGGCAAGTTCAAAATGGCGTTGATTGAATACGTCTAAAAAGTCCTTGAGTGCGTGATCGTCGTTATGCAGTGCAAACAACAATTCCTCATAGATGTAGTTTGGGATAACCCCTTGTGCGCCAGATAGTGCTTGCTGCGCAATACGAACCTTGGCGCTGTGGTCACTGAACGAAAAATATTGAATATCGTCGGCATCACCATGGGGCATGGCTTCTGCTTTGAGCTCTAACTTCAGCTTGTGCCCAGACTGCTTTGCCATTTGCATCAGCAATCGCATTGCTTGAGCAAAGTCGTACTCATGTGGGTTCGCTTTTAAATCGTTAATCAGTGACATCGACATCATCTATCTTCCACGCTACATCGAGCGCTGGCTCCCGTGGATTTTTGGATAACGCCTCGCAATGCCATCTTTGCCATAAAGACGAATTGTGAGCTGAATGTAGCGATCAAAACTACAGAACTGTTGGAAGAAGCGATTCAACACATCGGTGAAAGTCAGATAGTTACCAGAGGTATCGAGAGTGATTTCAACCTCTGTGCCCGGAGAGAAGACGTTCTTGCCAAGAATACGCATCGATGAAACTTGCGAGCGCACTTTAACTGACTGAATCATTTGAATTTCATCGCTCACCAACTGGTTGCGGCTACACAATTGCAGTATTTGCTTAAGTTGTTGAGTCGGATCTTCAGAGTGCAGCAGAGACGAGAAATTACTGTTCAGAAGCCCGATAAACTGCCAGTGCATATTGGCGTCGGATTCGCGTTCTATCGGAGCTGAAGGTGGGTAGAGAGAATGAAAATCGCCGGGTAAATCGATTGGCTCTAAACATGTCATCTCACCGTTGATAGTGCATGCTTGTTTGCCATTGGTACAAAGAAGGCGAGTGCCATAGAGTTTATTGAATTCGAGCTCTTGGTTGGCGTTTAGGCTGATCGCCAATCGCAGTTCACCAGTGGAGTCTTTTCGGCTTTGCCAGTAATCGCAATGTGGGTCGCTTTGGTAACTGTCTTTAAACAGTGGCGTCAGCAGTTTTTGACCGCTCGACGTAATCTCAAACACATCCAAAATGTCGACCACTTGAATCTCGTTATCGGTATGTGCATCGGCATTAACGGGAATGGTCAAGCTGCGTTGGTCATAATTGGTTGGTTCGCCTGTTTGCTCGAAGAGGTTCACCGCAGGCACCACATTGAGCTTAAACACTTGGTTGTCGAAAAGACGGATAAACTCCATCGGTAAAGAGTGCATAAACAGGTTTAATACCACAGTGGAGCAATCATGTTGCTGACAGGCTTCACCAAAGCCTTTAAGACGGAAGAACTGACGTTTCTCTTTGAAGAAGAAAAATTCGTTCATCAAATGGTAGCCAGAAAATTGATTGCCTTTTTGTGGCAGAAATTGAAACTGCTTATCGCTGATTCGGCTCTTTAACTGGCTCGCCGCCAAGACAGCGTGATTCTCACCATTGATGTCGGAAATCGATATTGCACGCGCTTCACTGAGCAGCAGTTCAACCAAGGAATCCGCATTGTTCTCGAAACCTTGAACGAAGAAGTCGAGATCTTCTAACGCTAATTGATTGAAGTGCACATCATCATCGCCAGTAGACAGAGTGAGCTGAATAACGGCGGTAGTTTGTTCACTGCCTTGTGGGCGATTGAAGTCAAAGGGCGCGCTGCTTGCCTTGGTGTCAATCAGTGCAAATGGTGTCGTTTTGAGTTCATCCGTTGTGGTGAACAAACATGTTTTGCCTTGTGATTCGGAAGAAAAGCGTGTGCCTTTGGGAAGTGTCGTGCTGTCGGTGGAAGGGGCATCTGTGCTCATTTCTAGATACGCCACACTTGGTACCGTTTGAATGTAACTTGGGTAGAGTACGCCAAGTAATCCTTCGACAACTTCAGGGATTTGCTCAGATAGACGTTTTTCGACGTTGGCATTCAATAGTGCCACGCCATCCAATAAGCGAGCCAAACTCGGATCTTCGATTTGTCCCTGATGAATATTGAGACGTTGTGCGTGTTCTGGGTGTTCAGAACCAAATTGACCGAGAGCACGGCGAACAAAAGTCAGCTCTTGTTCGTAATAACGCAGTAGAGGATCACTCATACAAATCCTCCTTCATATCGGTAGTCATGTCGCTTAATGAAATCTTGGAATCAAAAATCAGCTCTTTTTCGCCCTGCGCCGTTTTGGCTTTGGCGACGATATTGAAAGCGATGGTGTTTTCTCCCGCTTTGCGCTCAACAAGTTCAACCATGACTTGGCTTAGGCGTGGCTCGAAATGTCGAATGTAGTTTTCTAGTTTGAGGGCTAATTGCTGGTGGTCGAGACTGGCACTCAACAGGTGCACATCCTCTATGCCAAAACGATAGTTAGAGCGCTGCACTTCGGTTAACCGATCGTCAATGCTCATCAGCGACGCCTCCGAATCGAACAGACGAGTCAGGTGATATTTGATGTCCTCGATATCATCTCGACGAGTGGTAGGGGCTGTTTGCACAAAGGTACGCCAAAAACTCATTACGCCACCTCATCCAATTCTGTTGTCAGCACCACTTCGCCACTGAAATGGTCGTATTGATACTGCGGGACGATGCGCAAAGTACAGACGAAATTGCCCGGATGATGATCAGAGTCGCACACGCTGATCTTTGCAAAACTCAATGGGTATTTTGATAGGGTTTCTTCGTTGGCGTACGCGACGTTACTAGAGAATTTTTCAACCCACTGAGAGAGGAACAACTCACACTCAGCCGCCGTTTTGAAGCTGCCAATCATCTCTCGCACTTGTACTTTGAGATAATGTGCAATACGGCAAGACATCAACGAGGTTTGGATTTGAGTGAGGACTTTCTCGTTATCGGACTCGCTGTTGTGCCAAATCGAATTGTTACCATTGAAGTAAAACTTGTCGCTCAAAGGACTCTTAGTAAGAGGGATAAAACCGCTGCGACTGTAGAAGGTCGACAGTTGCCCAAACAAGGTCACTTTGGTTTGTGGTTGAATCAGAAAATGGCTATCGCTTTGGTTTTGATTGACCACGGCACCTTGGTTGTTGTCGTTCCAGCGAGATTTCAAGAAGCCAAACCAACTTACACGTTGATGCTCTCGCATAATGGTGGATACAAACGCAAAGCCCGCATTGCCCCAAAGTCCGTTTTGTTTCTCGTTGTAGATGAATCCCACTTTGGCGTTTTGATAACGTGTACGCATGCACATTTCTGGCATCACTAAGCCGACAAAACGCGCAGAGGACTTACTGCGTAAAGACTGCCACGATTGGTAATCAGGGCTGGCAAGGATCTTCTCGATTCGGTTGATATCAGACAGCCAGTCTGCGCCGGATTCGACAAAGAAATCGCGATTAGGAGCAAATAGCATTGGGCATAACGTCGCTTCACCCAAGCGGCTCAATAGTTCTACGGTGAACAGATCATCGTAGTCAGATTCGAAATCCATATCTGCTGCTACTGGCTGTGTGAATAACAAGCAACCGAATGGATGCCCGCCCAAGGTGTTTAACTCTTGGTTGCCGATCTTGTTGTATAACTCGGACGTTTTGGTGCTGTAGGCTTGATTGACGTCGGAAGACACTTCTTCCCAACTCATATTGAGTAGCTTGAGTTGAGTGCGTTGGTAGTTTATGGGTAGGGTGGCTAAGCCTTGAAGCCCTAGCCAATTGGTTTGCAGTGCCTCAAATTCTGGATGATGCAGTAAAGTATCCATCTGTTTCGAGAGCTTATTGTCAATCTCTGCAATTAGGCGCGAAACATGAGTAATAAGTGCATCGGGATTGTCCAGCGCGGAGCGAGACACTTGAGACAGTAAAGAGAGCGCCTCTTGTAAAAAGTCGCTGTCTTTATCGTCTAGCTGTGTAAATTGGGTCTGCCAACCTGAGTGATAAATCTTACTCATACTATCCTTGTGACCTAAATCGAATTGGCTTGGTCGAAGCATCCTACTTCGACCAAGCTTTATTATGCGTATACCAATCGTAGTAAATAACTGGTCATTCTAGCTGGTTATAACGCTCGATAACTTCGTTTAAAATTTTGGCTGTAGAATAACTACTTACCGAAAATTTTAGCCTTGTTCTCAAGCGTTATTCCTGCGCTAACTCTGACCACTTACTTACTGTGATCGGTATTAACCTGGGATCTTCGCTACCATACGAACCGACGTAGTCAGCTCTTCAAGTTGTAGCCAAGGTCTTAGGTGAGCGACGGCTGAATACGCGCCCGGTTTACCCGGTTGTTCAACCACTTCAATGCGAGATTCCGCCAACGGCGTTTTAGCTCGTTGATCATTACCAATTGCACCTGCGTTGGTGTATTGATCGATCCACAGCTGAAGTTCACGTTGAATGTCTGGCGCTTCTAGGTTTGAACCTAGCTTGTCGCGACCCATGACTTTCAAGTAGTGAGCGATGCGACCACTTGCCATGATGTAAGGAAGACGCGCGGAAATCGCTGCGTTTGCTGTTGCATCTGGATCTGTGTACGTCTTCGGTTGCTGTGTTGTTTGACCGCCAATGAACACGCCGTAGTTTGAGTTCTTGTAGTGAACCAGTGGCAAGAAGCCTAGGTCACTTAACTCTTTCTCGCGTTCGTCGGTTAGGTTCACTTCTGTTGGACATTGCTGAACCAAGTCGCCAGCTTCGGTCTTGTACGTTAGGTTTGGTAGGTTTTCTACTTTACCACCGTTATCCAGACCGCGAATCGCTGTACACCAACCGTACGCAGTGAACGCTTGCGTCATTTTCAGACCTAACTCGTAAGCGGCATTAGACCAAACCAACTCATCATTGCTTGATGGATTCGGGTTGCCATCTTGGTCAGTGTTTAACTCTTCGTAGCTAAACAGCTTGGTGCCAAGACCTTTCTCACCGTAAGGAAGGCGAGCCAGTGTGCGAGGTAGTGTTAGAGTTACGTAGCGCGCGTCGTCACTTTCACGGAACGAGTTCCATGCAGCGTAAGCCGGAGAATCAAAACCAGCCGCGACAGGTTTGCCTTCTTCGAAGGTAGTGAAGTCATTGAACTCAAACATTTCTGCGTTTGCTGCGGCAACGAACGGAGCGTGACACGCAGCGGCTACTTCACCCATGTAGCTTAGTAGGGCGACGTCTTCATCTTTTGCGCTGAACTCGTAGTCACCGATGAAGGTACCGTATGGTTCACCACCTGCTGTGCCGTATTCGCCTTGGTATACCGCGTTAAACAATGGGCTACGGTCGATGGCTGGTGCATCTTCAAATTGATCAAGCAGTTCGTCTTTGGTGTAGTCGACCATTTTGATTTTCAGTGAGCGTCCTAGATCGCTCTCTTTAACCAGTTTTTGCAGACCACGCCATGAACCTTCTAGCTTTTGGAAGTCATTTTCTTGCATGACTTTCGATAGCTGTTTAGAAAGCTTTTTGTCGATTTCTACGATGGCATTTTCAATCGTTTTGGTGACGTTCTTGTCCCAGGTTACTGTACCGCTTAGCGCTTGCTCTGCCAGTACAGAGAACAGTTCTTTTGTTGTGTCCGCTGGCGTTTGTGTGGTCGCTTCGATTGCACGATCCAGAAAGCTCAACGAAGCTTCAGCCGCTTCTGCTTGTGGTTGGTTTTCAACTTCCGTCGTCATTATTCTGCTCCTTCTTTCTGGATGCCTAGCTCATCGGAAAGGGCGTTGATAGTCTCTGCGCTTTGCAGCACTTCCTTGAGTAGTTTCTCTAGATCACGAGAACGGTCCGCTTTTGAAAGCAGTACTTTGAGTTGGTTACGAGTCTCAACAAGCTTCTTGAGCGGTTCAACTTGCTCAACGATGGCTTCAGGCTCGAAATCTTTCATTGATGAGAATTTCAGACTCGCTTCGATTTGGCTATCGTCATCAACCAAAACGTTGTCCACTTTGAGTGATAGCTCGGGGCCAACGCGCTTCATGACAGTATCGAAGTTGTCTTTGTCGACGTTATAGAAGGTGCGATCTTCCACGTCTTCTTTGTCTTGCTTGTGACCCGAATAATCACCGACGACTCCCACCACAAAAGGGAGTTCTTTGGTTTCTACTGCGCCATTCGTCTCGACATCGTAAGTAATACTTACACGGTTTTTGCTAACTCGCTTGTGTTGGGAGTTCAGTGCCATAATGGTATCTCCTTATTCCATTAAGAAGCTGTCGAAGTAACTTTCGCTGTCGTCGCGTCAAAGCCCACTTCAGGCCCTTTCTCGATTTTGCCGCCTTCGCCTTCGATGTAGTACGCTTTCGAAATCTCGGTGTATGTCAGGCTGAATGATTCATTTGGCAGGTGACCATCCGACGCGCCCATGTTGTAGCTCGACATACGTGCTGCGCTCAGTGTCAGGATTAGGTATGGATCTGCACCAGAACCTTCACGGTTTGGCTTAGTCATCACGATCTCGATGGTTTTACCTTCACCACCTGGTGCGTATAGGAACGTTGTTAGGTAAGGCGTTGCACCATCACAGCCACGAGTGATGTTCACTTCACCTAGCGCGACCATGCCTTGGTCTGCGTTGTTCGCGTTACCGACGTCGATGCCAACGCCACGAACGGCACTCCAGTTCACTGTATCAATAGCAAAAAATCCATCCTTGCCACCGATCTTTTCTACCGTTGCAGCACCTTTTGGTGTGGTGCCATCAATTCTCATGTAAATAGAAGCCATTGGGTTCTCCTTTGCTTTTTAGCATTTTTTGCTTCACCACTCGAAATCGGTAATACCGCTCGACGATTGAGTAGTTTTTACTTCTGGTTGGTTGGTTGTATTTGGAGTGTCGCTTTGCTCTGACGTTGTTGTTTCAATTGACGTTGCACTTTGAGACTCCTCATTAGAGGCAGTTTGAACCTCAGTCGCAGGTGGTACGGTCGGAACCGACTCTGGCACTGATTGTGGTTCAGGAATTTTCTTCAGAATGGTTTGTTCTAAGTTGTCCATTCCGGTGAGTTGATTGATATGGTCGAGCACTTGGTTGTTGCCACCAGTCATTTCTTGGAGTAGTTCTGGTAAGCTCAGATAACCCCAACGAATTGCGCGCTCTAGCAAGAACGGAACAGGGCTGTGTGGCTCGGTTTGTTTGAAGTAGTCGGCGAGCTTTCTAAGTTCATGAAAGGCGTGGTCGCGATTTTGTACTTGAGCATCGATGCTAACGGAAGGCGCTTGGATAAGGGGGTGAGTCTGTGTGGTCGAAGTGGGGGGCACAGAATCGATTTGCTGAGCAGAAGACGTTTGGCTCGTTTCTTTACTCGCTTGACCCGTTGTTTGAGCAACTGATTCCAATATGTTATCAGTCGGCTCAACAGCGCTTACGCTTGGCAGTTCTAACTCAGCGGCTTGTTGTTCATCTTTTAACAGCTTAAATTTTTCGTCTAACGGCCACTTGGAAAAATTATCTTCGGTGAGGTAACGAATCGCATTTATATGTTCAGCGATGTTTTCTTTGATGAATTTGAAACTTACTGGCGTGGCGTTAATTGGTTGGCAATGCTTCGCGATGGCTTGTTCTGTAGCATCAAGATTCTGATACGTTTGCGCCAGATCCATTAAGATGTCTTGCGTGTCTGCGCTGAAAAGGTTTTGCGCTTTAGTTTTGATTTCGCCAAGCGAACCGTTGCGCTCTGCACGTAGGTAATCTGCAAAAGTGATGTCATCAATCAAGCCGATTAACTGCAAAGGCATATACACGGCAGTTGTATCATGAGTTTCGCCAACAAGCTGTAGCAAAGGCTTCATACGGAACTCAGCACGTTCTCTCGCTATGCCAGACTCCTCAGCGCTTTTTAGTTTGTCTTCAGGAAGGAATGGATTGAGAGAGTCCCAAAACTGCTCCACGGTGCTGAGAAGAACTTGCGTTGCGTCGGCAAGGTTTCGATAGGGTGCGTCGGTGAACAACTGACTGGTGATATACCAACCTAGTAACTCCAAGTCTTTGCTTGACTGGGTGAGAGCGTGAAATGTCGCGGTACGCAGCTGCGTCCAGTTTTCATCATTACTCTCAAGTAAGGATTCATCACTGGATGCTTCGGGCGTTTCCACCAACTGGCGAAATGACGATTGCGCCGCATTGTAACTGTTTCTCAGTGCTCGATAGGCACTTCTATCGAGTTTTAGATAGACGCCGCTCGGCGATCCATCTGTGATCGGTGCCAAAAGACTATCAATGTCAACCATATTCAATCCATGAATTATTGTTTTATTAAGCCAGAGATAATTCCGTTCCTCTGGTTTCATAGTTTGTAAACTTCAGTCTAGTGAGGATTTTCCTAAATAGCCGATAAAAATTAACTATTTAATAAAAACTAAGATGTCGATCCAAAAAATTGGTCTGAGGAATACACCTATCAATATAATATCCTGATTTATAAAGAGGTTTTATCCCCCTATAAGCACTGTGGGCATGCCGGCAACAATACTGCCACCATGAGAAGTGGTGTCTCCCATTCGGGCGGCAGGCTTATTGCTTAATAGCACGGTCGTGCTTCCCATCGCGATAGAATCTGGGGTTCCAACGCACACGCAAACGTCACTTACTGTCGCGGCCAGTAAGCTACCGATCAACACAGTAGGTGCCCCGGGGCCGGTGACCGGACCACCCACATGAGGAATTGGTGGGGTTGCTGGTGTCTGCATTGGGCATACATGCATGTCGGTGATACGAGCAGCAGGTAATGTCATCGTACTTCTCCTTGTACTGCAGTTTGTGATTGGCTATCTGAAGTGCCTTGACCGCCTGCAGCGATATCCAAAGCAATTGCGATTGCGGTTTGATAGTAAGGTTTCGTCTTGTCCCATTGAGGCAAAGCGGCTGCGTGATTAATTGCACCTGCAGTCGCTTTGGCATACAGAAAAGGATCAGGCATAACGGGTGGAATATCTGGTGCAACGATGCTGCCGGAACCATTCCAAAATACCGCTTGAGCAAGCCAAGATGGCCCACAATTCAGTTCCAATCGATGAGAAAGATGTTCGGCTTTGCGGCGCAATTCTTCGGAGGGTGACCGCACCCAAGCCATGCAAGTTTCGACACTTTGTTTTTGAAGGGGTGACCATTCCTCATTGCGTTGATTTAAACACAACGCTCCCCACCAGATCGCCTCCCGGACGGGTAGAGCGTGCGTCAAAAACTGAACGAGATCGTTGTAGAGCTCTTTGTCTGTGAGTGATTGAATTGCATCACTGATGCTGGTTTCTTCGTCGAGCAGTGCCTTTGCTTCGTCACTGGCTTTGAATCTCGGTAGTATTTGCCCAGCCGTTTGGTATGGAATCTTCTTATATTTCATTAGTTAACCTTTACAATTGCGCCTTTTACTTCACCCATTACGCCGCCATCAAATGTCGCTTTGAGACCCGATTTAAACTCCGCACTCAAAGAGCCTTCAGCAGAGAGCGTGGTGTCCGCTTTGATGGAAATACTCAAGCCAGAAATACTGTTTGAACTGGTTGCTTCAAGAGCGGTCGTGGTGCCAGAAACTTTGTTGGCTGAAGTGGCTTTGCTGGTGACGTTAGTCCCTTCCAAATTCAGTGCGCTGCTGGCTTTGATGTCGATATTGGTTGCTTCAATGGCAATGGATGATGAGGACAGGGTTATTTTGCTTGAGCCAACTTTGAGCTCGATAGAATCGTCAGCTTCAATCGAAATCGACTTGGCTTTTTCGCTAAGTGCTTTGGTTACGCTCAGCGAGTAGTTGTCTTCTGTCGACACTGATACCGCTTTGGTGACCGTCTGGCTAAATTCGCCCTTGATGGTTTCGGTTTGGTTGTTTTCAACTTCTTGTGTCAGGTCTTTGGCTGCGTGAAGGTAAAGCAATTCACTGTCTTTTTTGTCATCGAAGTAGAGCTCATTGCTTTCACCGGAAAGCTGGGTTTTGATGCCAGACTTTGTTGTATTGGCTTCTGCGTATGGTGGGGCATTTTTGCTGTTGTAAACGCTGCCTGTGATGATTGGTCTATCTGGATCGCCATCAATGAAAGAGACCAGAACCTCTTGCCCGGCTCGTGGCACAAATTGAGCACCGTAACCGCTTCCCGCAAGCATTTGTGCGACACGAACATAACAACTGGTTTTGTCGCCACTTGCGTCTGTATCCCATTGGAACTGAATACGCACGCGACCTTGTTCATCCTGATTAATATCACCGGCGGTTGAGCCGGCAACGACTGCACTTTGCAAGCCCTGAACCACTTGTTTTGAGCGAGGCTGAGGGTAGTGAGGGGTATCTTTTGGGATCACTTTCAGTTTGGTGCTGCTCTGTGCACTTTCAGTGTATTCTACTTCCATACAGACGACCGAAAAGTCGCCAAGCTGATCTTTGTCTAGATGGCTTGAGAGCGAGAAGTAAGTACCGAGCTCGAAGAGGTCGTGTTTTGCACAGGCAATGACGCTTTGGTAATCCTGCTCAATATACTCGATTCGACGTTTGGCAAGATTGCTAGAGAGATCTGTCATGTCACCGCTGATGCCTAAAGTTGGGTAACGCGTGTTGGCGAGTTTAGTGTTGTTGGCAATGGTATTACTGGAGGTTTTACTGCCGCTGGAGATGAGTTTTGTCTGCGAATAATCGTAGCTTGAAAGCTCTACGCTCGCGCCATGAAAGGCAACGGTCGGGCACCAATCTTCAATCAGAGGGAGTGAGCCAGTCGGTGTTTCTTTCATGTCGAACTTTGCTGTGCTGGCTTTATCAAATGGGGTTTGAGCATCTTGCAAAATCATGGTGTGTGAACCACTCGTATGCTCGAAATAATAATGAACACCTTCCTCAGCGAGCAGGCGAGAAACGAAATCAAAATCTGATTCGTTATATTGCAAACAATATTCACGCTTGGTTGAAGGCATGCTGGATATTTTATAGTTTCCTTTGAAACCAGCGTTGTCGAAAATATCACTGACGATTTCTTGTGTGGATTGATTTTGATAAACCCGGAAGGAATGTGTGTGTGTTAATAACCAAAACCACGGTTTAAGCGTTATTTCGTATTGGTGGTTTTGTAAATTTGAATCCATTCCTAAATGTTGGATCAATGTCACAATTCCGTTGTAGGAACGATTAAGTGTATTACTGCCAGATTCGTTGAAATAACGGTTTATTGTAAGAAATTGCCCCAACTGATCTTGCATGTCAAAGCCACTGGATACCAGCATCGCTTTGATTTCAAAGGGCTCTGATAAGGCTTGCTTTACTGTTGCATTGCTTATGATATGTTCTTGATTACTTGAGTCTTTTGCAGACATTAAACTAGCCGAACTGCTGTATTTATCAGCCATTGCATATCCTTATGCTTGAACTTTTCAATAATAAAAATTTGAAATATAAATACTATTATTAATCAAATTACTCAAAAAATAGCAGTATTAGATCTTATTCGCTATTCGATTTATTAAAAGAAAAGGAGTTCTTTATGGCGAGTCAAAATGCAAAAAAGATGGCGAAAGAATTTTTGCAAAATGTAGAAAAGGACAGTAAGTCATATCACAAAAGTTGGGCGAGAAAATTCGGTAATAAATACCAATCTGCAAAGAACTGGGTGAAACGTGACAAGAAAATGGTTGCGATGGATATTGCGCAAAAAGGGGTAAGGACTGGTATCGGGATGATCCCACTTCCCGGCTCGAAAGAAGGTGCAGCCCTGTTGGAAGTTGCAGGTGGTGCAGCGTTAAAAGCCGCTTCTCGTAAAGCATGGGAAGAGGGTTCAAAGAAAGGCGTAAAATCTCTTCTTAATAAAAAAATTGAATCTGCTCGTAAACAACTCAAAACTAACTCGGTAGGAAAAGTCGATCACGAGTTCTTGGCGCTTTCTGCTCGTAAGCGTGATGAACACATTCATGCGATTCGTAAGCTAGTGAAGTACGAGGTGAAGTTGTTACCAAAGCGTTCTGATGAGCTCAGTTTGCGTTTATTCAAGCTTAAAGAGGCGATCAATGAATCCCGTGTGAAGCTCAACAAAACCACCATGTCTTCCACATCCGCTATCGACAACATGCAAGCATGGACGAAGTTCTTTTCTGCCATCAAAGAGGTCGAGCATTACCAAGCGAAATTGCGTGAAAGCCTGATTCAAGTGCAAGAAATCACCAAGGATGTGGAGTGGTTCTTGGCGGCTTCTGAAGCGACTACTGATCAGATGAATGCACAAAACTTACCGCAGCTGGAAGAGGCGTTTGACCAGATCCGCCGCAGTTACGGCAACATCAATTCGCTGAAACAACTGCAAGATATGATGTTGGAGAGAAACCTCGTTGAATCCGGTTTGTTGGATGAAAAAGACTTAACCTACAAGCTGGTCAACTAGGCAAATCTGACCGTTCGTTAGCAAATTAAACCCAAGTAGGGAGCTGTTGTGCTCCCTAATTCTTTTTACTTGCTGAATTTAATGAGTTTTTATTGTCGACAATTTCAGCTTGCTCTTATCGAACTGAATGTTTTTTCATACATAAATCACTCAATAACACTATACCTTAGTCTAAATTGTCGACAATTTGCTTGATTGTCGACAATCTGATCGTCTATTTTATATTCAAGTTAACAAATTGTTGACACTTTGATTTCTAAATACGAGTGCCTTGAATATGAATACAGAATTGAAAACTCGTCATAAAGTGATTGTCTCTGAAAAAGAGCACACTAAATCTGAATCGCTGACCGAATCGTTAGTGGAAGCGATTGTGAGTGGTGAAATTGAACCGGGCAGTAAAATCTCAGAGCCTGAATTAGCCAAGAAATATCAAGTGAGTAGAGGTCCTCTACGTGAAGCCATGATGCGTCTTGAAGGGCTTGGGTTGATTGAGCGCATTCCGCATGTTGGCGCTCGTGTTATCACTTTCTCTCCAGAAAAACTCATCGAATTGTATTCCGTCCGCGAAGCATTAGAGGGCATGGCGGCAAGGCTAGCGGCTCGCTATATCACTCAAGAAGAGTTGCTCAGTTTGGAAATGCTATTGTCGACACATTCCAAACATATTGACGAAGTCGAAGGATCGTCTTACTTCCACCAGCATGGTGACTTCGATTTCCACTATCGAATCATTCAAGCGAGCCGAAACAGCAAGCTAATCTCTTTGCTTTGTGACGAGTTGTATCACTTACTGCGCATGTATCGTTACCAATCGCCACGTGCGCAATCTCGTCCTAACGAAGCACTCAACGAGCACAAATTCATTCTGCAAGCGATTCGCAACCGTGATGAAGAACTCGCAGAAATGCTGATGAGAAGGCACATCTCAGGCAGCCGAAAACTAATCGAATTACAGATTTCAGATTCCAAAACTTTACCCAAAATAATTGGAGTTGCGGCGCGGCAACAAGACAATTCAGCCCTATGAGCATAGGTGCGCTATGTAATTTTGGCGGCCGGCGATCCGGTGAATTGGCGCAGTTAACAAAGCTGCAGCTTCAAGTATGAAGGGTAAAACAAGACTAGAAGGAAATTGTCATGAGCTTATCTCCGGGGGCGAAGTTCAGACTCGCCATTGAGCAAAACAACCCACTGCAGATCGTCGGCACCATTAACCCATACTGCGCCATGATGGCGAAAAACTTGGGTCACCAAGCTATCTATTTGTCGGGTGGCGGTATCGCTAACGCATCTTACGGTTTGCCAGATCTTGGCATTACGACACTGAACGATGTTTTGGTGGATGTAGACCGCATCACCAACGCGTGTGATTTGCCGTTACTGGTTGATATCGATACCGGTTTTGGTGGTGCATTTAATATTGCTCGCACCATTAAAGCGATGGAAAAAGCGGGTGCGGCGGCGGTGCACATGGAAGACCAAGTGGCGCAGAAGCGTTGTGGTCATCGCCCAAACAAAGCGATTGTTAGCCAACAAGAAATGGTTGATCGAGTGAAAGCGGCGGTGGATGCACGTAATGATGAGAGCTTTGTCATTATGGCTCGTACTGATGCGTTAGCGGTTGAAGGCATGGACAGTGCGATTGAACGTGCGATTGCATGTGTGGAAGCGGGCGCAGATATGATCTTCCCAGAAGCAATGAATCAGCTCGACCAATATCAACAGTTCTCGGCAGCGCTCGAAGACGCGACAGGGAAGCACGTTCCAATTCTTGCCAACATTACTGAGTTTGGACAAACGCCATTGTACGGCTGTGAAGAGTTAGCTCAATCCAAAGTGGACATGGTTTTGTACCCACTGAGTGCATTCCGTGCGATGAACAAAGCGGCTGAGATGGTTTACAAACACTTGCTTGAAGTTGGCAACCAAGAAGCGTTGCTTGATTCAATGCAGACACGAAAAGAGCTGTATGAGCACCTTAATTACCACGACTACGAGAATAAGTTAGACAAGCTGTTCTCGGAGGGTAAATAAGGTCAACGAAGAAACAAACGGAAGCCCAAGAAAAAGATAGATAAACGGAATCTCTAATCCAATAACGTGAAAATTGTCTGATTCAAAAGAGCCCATTAAGAGAGCCAAATCAGACAGAAAAGGAGTTCAACAATGCCTCATTCTGTAGAAAAGAAAGCTGAGATAGGTGGCGCAGGTCTACGCGGTCAAAGCGCTGGAAGCACAGCTTTATGCACTGTCGGTAAAACGGGGACGGGTCTAACGTATCGTGGTTACGATATTACGGACTTGGCAAATCATGCTCAATTTGAAGAAGTGGCGCATTTGCTGTTACGCGGTCACTTACCTAATCAACAAGAGCTAGACGCGTACAAGACACATCTATTGAGCTTGCGTGGCTTACCAGCGGAGCTTAAGCAAGCGTTAGAGCTGATCCCTGCTGATGCTCACCCGATGGATGTTATGCGCACAGGTTGCTCTATGCTGGGTAACTTAGAGCAAGAAATGGACTTTGAGCAACAGCTCCATGCTACTGAGCGAATGCTGGCGCTTTTCCCTGCGATCATCTGTTACTGGTATCGCTTCAGCCACGATGGCGTGCGAATCAAAACTCACGATAACAGCGAAGACTGCATTGGCGGCTACTTCCTGAAACTGCTTACTGATAAAGCACCAAGTGAAACGCACAAAAAGGTGATGCACTGTTCTTTGATTCTTTATGCAGAGCATGAGTTTAATGCCTCGACATTTGCGGCGCGCGTGTGTGCCTCGACGCTTTCTGATCTTCATTCTTGTATTACGGCTGCTATCGGTACGTTGCGTGGTCCACTTCATGGCGGTGCAAACGAAGCGGCGATGGAGATGATTCAAGATTGGCAAACGCCAGATGAGGCAGAAGCCAATATTCTGCAAATGCTAGAGAACAAAGACAAAATCATGGGCTTTGGGCATGCGATTTATCGCGAAAGTGATCCTCGTAATGCACTGATCAAGCGTTGGTCAGAAGCGTTATCGAAAGAGGTGGGTGACACACATCTTTACGCGGTTTCTGAGCGCGTGGAATCCGTCATGAAGCGTGAGAAAGGTCTGTTCTGTAATGCCGACTTCTTCCATGCTTCGGCTTACCACTTCATGGACATTCCGACCAAATTGTTTACGCCAATCTTTGTGATGAGCCGACTGACAGGTTGGGCAGCACACGTCTATGAACAACGTGCGAACAACCGAATCATTCGCCCAAGTGCGGATTATACCGGACCGGATCATCAAGACTGGGTGCCAATCGAACAACGCTAGCGCGTGACGCCTTTTTGTGAGTTTCGTCTTGATGACATTCACAAAGAGGCGTCTCTTTCACCGCGAATCCATTTCAAAAACAGTATCGCGGTGCGTTCAGGCACAAGATGTACACTAAAGCGGAAGCAAGCCCATGAGCATCATCACAAACATAAATACTCAATATCGTAAGCCGCTCCCGGGAACCCAACTCGATTATTTTGATACCCGAGAAGCAATTAACGATATTTCTCCTGGAGCGTATGAAAAGCTCCCATACACCTCGCGCGTTTTAGCTGAGCAGTTGGTTCGCCGCTGTGACCCGAATACGCTCACTGATAGCCTAAAACAGTTAATAGAACGCAAGCGTGATCTTGATTTTCCTTGGTATCCGGCGCGTGTGGTTTGTCATGACATCCTTGGACAAACTGCATTAGTCGACCTTGCTGGTTTGCGTGATGCGATTGCCGAACAAGGCGGTGACCCAGCGAAAGTAAACCCTGTGGTTGAAACGCAATTGATCGTTGACCATTCACTGGCAGTTGAACACGCAGGCTTTGACCCTGAGGCGTTTGAGAAAAACCGCGCGATAGAAGAGCGCAGAAACGAAGACCGATTCCACTTTATTGAATGGTGTAAAACGGCGTTTGAGAATGTCAGCGTTATTCCTGCGGGTAACGGCATCATGCACCAAATCAACTTGGAGAAGATGTCTCCAGTTGTGCAAGTTAAGCAAGGCATTGCTTATCCCGATACCTGTGTAGGCACGGACAGTCACACACCTCACGTTGATTCTCTTGGCGTGATTGCGATTGGTGTCGGCGGTTTAGAGGCGGAGACGGTTATGCTTGGTCGCCCGTCGATGATGCGTCTACCAGACATTGTTGGCGTGAAGCTGACTGGTAAGCGTCAACCGGGTATTACCGCTACCGATATCGTGTTGGCGATTACCGAGTTCCTGCGCAATGAACGTGTGGTTTCATCCTATCTCGAGTTCTTTGGCGAAGGGGCGCGAGACCTAACCATCGGCGACCGCGCGACCATCTCAAACATGACGCCAGAATACGGCGCAACCGCTGGGATGTTCTACATTGATGAGCAGACCATTAATTACCTCAAACTGACAGGGCGCGATGATCAACAGGTCGACTTGGTAGAGAAGTACGCCAAGCAAACCGGTCTGTGGGCGGATGATTTAGACACGGCGGTTTACGAACGCGTGCTTGAGTTTGATTTGTCCCAAGTCGGGCGCAATTTGGCAGGTCCATCTAATCCTCATCGTCGTTTACCCACCTCAGAGCTTGCTGAACGTGGTGTGTCTGGCGAGTGGCAAGAGAAGGAAGGCGAGCTTCCAGATGGCGCGGTGATCATCGCGGCGATTACTTCTTGTACCAATACCAGTAACCCAAGAAACGTTGTGGCAGCAGGTCTGGTCGCTAAGAAAGCGAATGAGCTTGGATTGGTGCGCAAACCTTGGGTGAAGTCTTCATTTGCTCCGGGTTCTAAAGTTGCTCGACTCTACCTTGAAGAATCTGGCTTACTCCCTGAATTGGAGAAGCTTGGTTTTGGTATCGTGGCTTATGCGTGTACAACCTGTAACGGTATGAGTGGTGCACTTGACCCGAAAATCCAACAAGAGATCATCGACCGAGATCTGTATTCAACGGCAGTACTTTCTGGGAATCGCAACTTTGATGGTCGAATTCATCCTTACGCAAAACAAGCATTCTTAGCATCACCACCTTTGGTCGTTGCTTACGCGTTAGCTGGTACGATTCGTTTTGATATCGAACGTGATTCTTTAGGTACAGATAAAGACGGCAAGCCGGTTTATCTCAATGACTTGTGGCCAACGGATGAAGAAATTGATGCTGTGGTGGGTGAGTACGTTAAGCCAGAGCAATTTAATCAAGTTTATATTCAAATGTTCAAACTGAATGATGAGGCTCGTAACCCGAATCCGCTCTACGATTGGCGCCCGATGAGTACGTATATCCGAAGACCTCCCTACTGGCAAAAAGAGGGGGAGGGAGCACTGGCTGGTGAGCGAACTCTGTCTTCAATGCGTCCTCTTGCCGTTCTAGGCGATAACATTACGACCGACCATTTGTCGCCATCGAACGCAATTTTGGCAAGTAGCGCCGCAGGCGAATACCTCGCGAAGATGGGCGTGCCAGAAGAAGATTTCAACTCATACGCGACTCACCGAGGCGATCACTTAACCGCGCAGCGCGCCACTTTCGCTAATCCAAAACTGTTCAACGAAATGGTCAAGGAAAATGGCGAAGTCGTGCAAGGATCGTTAGCGAGAGTCGAACCTGAAGGCAAAGTGACACGCATGTGGGAGGCGATTGAGACTTACATGAATCGCAAGCAGCCGCTTATTGTGGTCGCGGGTGCGGATTATGGTCAAGGATCGTCGCGAGATTGGGCGGCGAAAGGCGTTCGCTTGGCGGGTGTAGAAGCGATTGTCGCGGAAGGTTTTGAGCGCATTCACCGTACCAATTTAGTTGGCATGGGCGTACTTCCTCTGCAATTTAAAGATGGCGTGAACCGAAAGACGCTCGAATTAGATGGCACTGAACTTTATGACGTTATCGGCGATATCACTCCAGGTGCGGATTTGGCGTTGGTGATTACCCGAACTAATGGCGACAAGGTTGATGTGCCGGTGACTTGTCGACTAGATACCGAAGATGAAGTTCACGTGTACAAAGCGGGTGGTGTGTTACAACGCTTTGCTGAAGATTTCCTCTCGCAATAGATAGCGCAATAACGGAGCAAGATATGGATAGCAAGATGCAAAGCCAAATCAAAGTCCCGGCGACTTACATGCGCGGCGGTACGAGCAAAGGAGTGTTCTTCAACCTTGAAGACTTGCCACAGCCAGCGCAAGTCGCAGGTAAGGCAAGAGACAATCTGCTACTTCGTGTGATTGGTAGCCCTGACCCGTACGCCAAACAAATTGATGGCATGGGTGGCGCCACTTCCAGCACCAGTAAAACTGTGATTGTGTCGCGCAGTGAGCGAGTCGATCACGACGTTGATTACCTGTTCGGACAAGTATCGATAGATAAGCCATTTGTCGATTGGAGTGGTAACTGTGGCAACCTTTCTGCTGCAGTCGGACCTTTCGCCATTCATGCAGGGTTGAACGATGAAGATCGTATTCCCGAAAACGGCATCGTTACTGTTCGCGTATGGCAGGTAAATATTGGAAAAACCATTTTGATTCATGTACCAATCGTTAATGGTTTCGTTCAAGAAACAGGGGAGTTTGAGCTTGATGGTGTGACGTTTCCAGCGGCTGAAATCCAAGTTGATTTCGTCGACCCTGCTGATGGCGAAAGTAGCATGTTTCCAACCGGCAATCTAGTAGACGATTTGGTCGTGCCAGATGTTGGGACATTCAACGCAACCTTCATTAACGCAGGCATACCGACGATCTTCATTGACGCAGAAGCGCTCGGCTACCAAGGCACTGAGCTTCAAGATGACATCAATAACGATGAGTTTGCGCTCGCGAGGTTTGAGTCCATTCGTGCTCATGGCGCGCTAAAAATGGGGCTGATTGATTCGCTCGAAGAGGCTCAAACACGTCAACACACGCCTAAGATTGCGTTTGTTTCCCAGCCTAAATCCTATTTATCGTCGAGTGGTAACACCGTAGAAGCAGGTGAGGTCGATATTCTCGTCCGAGCTTTATCTATGGGCAAACTTCACCACGCCATGATGGGAACCGCAGCGGTCGCCATTGCCTCGGCGGCATGCGTCCCGGGTACTCTAGTCAACCTAGCGGCTGGCGGCGGAGAGAAAGAATCTGTGACGTTTGGGCATCCATCAGGAACACTTAAGGTGGGGGCAAAAGCCAAACAAACAGAACAAGGTTGGGTGGTTGAGAAAGCCATCATGAGCCGCAGCGCAAGAATACTGATGGAGGGCTTTGTGCGTGTTCCCTCCAATGTCTTTGAATAACACAATTGCATGGTAGTGATACTTGTACCAACCACATCAATTATTTGATGATTCTTGCTTGTTAAAACCGCTGATAACTTCGTTAAAGATCTTGTAGGTAGAGCAACTAGCTAGCTGCAATCTTTGCCTTGTTCTAAGCGGTTTTACCTACGTAATCTTCTGAACATCTAATTAATGCGATTGGTATTAAAAAGCAATGTCAGGACATACTGGAGGAAGCAATATGTCTGCATATCAAAAAGAATACCTTTGGGCACAAAATGAACCGGAAAACTTTTGGCGTGCTCAAGCTGAAAACATCGATTGGTTTGAAGCGCCAAATACCATCTTGCAAGCTGACGAACATGGGATTGAACGTTGGTTTCCTGATGGCGTATTGAACACATCATGGCTCGCCTTGGATTATCATTGCGAGCAAGGAAGGGGGGATAAAACCGCACTGATTTATGATTCGCCAGTGACGGGTCAAAAACAAACTTACAGCTATCAAGCTCTGCGCGACCAAGTGGCAAAAATCGCGGGCATGCTTTCTAATCAAGGCGTAACCAAAGGCGATCGTGTGGTCGTCTACATGCCGATGATCCCAGAAGCGGCGATGGCGATGCTGGCTTGTGCTCGATTGGGTGCGATTCACTCGGTGGTGTTTGGCGGTTTTGCCCCGAATGAGCTTGCCGTTCGAATTGAAGACGCAGAACCCAAAGTCATCATGACGGCGTCTTGTGGCATCGAAATTAACAAGGTGATCCCGTACAAACCAATGGTTGATAAAGCCATTATGGACAGCCGTTGGAAGCCTGAGAAAGTCTTTGTTCTTCAACGCCCACAGTGCGAAGCGGAGCTTAACCTTGAGCGTGATTTAGATTGGCTGCAAGAATACGCGCAAGCTTTGCCTCATGCGTGTGTCCCCGTGCTTGCGACAGATCCTCTTTATATTTTGTATACCTCTGGCACAACAGGGAAACCAAAAGGCGTGGTGCGTGATAATGGTGGTCATGCCGTGGCGATGAAATATTCGATGACGTCGATTTATAACATCCCTCAAGATGGTGTGTTCTGGGCTGCATCGGATGTAGGGTGGGTCGTTGGTCATTCTTATATTGTGTACGCTCCGCTGATTCATGGCTGTACCACTATTTTGTTTGAAGGCAAACCGGTGAGAACACCTGACCCGGGTGCATTCTGGCGTGTTTGTGACGAATACAAAGTGGACGTGCTTTTCTCCGCGCCAACCGCTTTCCGTGCAATTAAGAAAGAAGACCCAGAAGGCGAGTTCATCAAGCAATACGACTTGTCCAACCTCGACTCTATCTTTATGGCAGGCGAACGCCTTGACCCACCAACCCTAGAATGGGTATTAAGCAAAGCGGATAAGCCGGTCATTGACCACTGGTGGCAAACAGAGACTGGATGGGCTATCGCGGGCAATCCGACTGGTATTGAGGTAATGCCAGTAAAAGCGGGCTCTGCTACCAAGCCGATTCCTGGCTATCAGGTCGAGATTCTCAACGAAATGGGCATGCCAGTGGGCGCAAATCAGCAAGGTTTTGTGGCTTTGAAGCGCCCATTACCACCAAGCTGTTTACCGACTGTCTGGCGCAACCACGACCGCTTTGAGACCGGTTATCTAAGTCAACTTCCGGGTTACTACGTATCGGGAGATGGCGGTTACCTAGATGAAGATGGTTACCTGTTTATCATGGGTCGTATTGATGACGTAATTAACGTCGCAGGTCACCGTCTGTCTACTGGCGAGATGGAAGAAATCGTTGGTGGTCACCCTGCGATTGCAGAGTGTGCGGTAGTCGGTATCCACGATGAGTTAAAGGGTCAGCTACCGCTTGGTTTCGTGGTTCTTAAAGATGGTGTGAAGATTGATGATCTAACGCTAGAAGGTGAGCTGGTGGGTAAAGTGCGCAACGAGATTGGTGCTGTGGCTTGCTTTAAACATGCGCTGGTTGTCGATCGTTTACCAAAGACACGCTCAGGCAAAATTTTGCGAAGAACCATTCGTCAAATAGCCGATGGTGAGCAATACGTGGTGCCATCAACCATTGATGATCCATCCAGTTTAGGCGAAATCGAACGAGTGCTTAAACGTGGCTAGTTAAGTACGATTTTAATTAAGCACGATCTTAGATTAGCTGCGACCAATCGTAAATATCGAAGCCTCTTGCTTTGTCGGCAAGAGGCTTTTGCATTCCTGCTTGCCTAATCTCGTGTTTAAACACACACTATATGGATTCCTGTTTTTGGCTTCTTTTCCTATGTCTACTTTTGTAATCAAACCAGCGCTTTTTGACGATCTTGAACAACTCAATGATTTGATGTTCGAACTGCATGATGAGCACCATATCCAATCTCCAGAGCTGTTTAAAACCGCAGAAGAAATCGAACAAGAAAAGAGTATTGCTCGCTATCTCGATAATCCTGAATGTTTGGTGTATGTCGCTAGAGTAGAGGGTGAGATCGTCGGCTTTGTATCTGGGCATTTCTGCGAGCTTATTTCTACGGTTAGTAAACCTGTCATGATGGGAAGCGTTGATGAGCTATACGTCTTACCCGAATATCGTAAGCAAGGTACCGCGAAGGCTTTGATTGAAAAGATAGAGGCGACATTCGTTGATTACGGAGTGAAACAGATGTTTGTTGAGGTTTGGGACTTTAACCAGACAGCGATTTCTCTCTATAAGAACCAAGGTTTTGGGCATCATATTCATTGGTTAAGAAAGTCGTTATCTGAACGTTAATTAATGCGTAGCTAAGACGGTAACTTAGTGACTTATGTAATCTGATGGTGCAAAAGTTGAGTCTAATGGTCAGTATTTACTATTAGTCTCGTCGCAATGTGCGGCGACTCATTCTCATCCAAATTGGTGATGTTGTTTTTGTTTGCTTGTTTTGTAAGTGGCACATGAATAGTGCCTCATAAAACAAGAGGAAAATAACATTGAATCTATCAAAAACCTTACTTGCAACGGCGTTATTGCCAATGTTGGCAAGTGCAGATCAAGTCACGCAAACACAAAACAATGAAATTCAGCCGGATATCGTGGGTGGTATCACGGCAAACCCCAATGGCTGGAAATTTTATACGCAGATAGTCAGCCGCAATGGTAATCGTTCTTTCTGCGGGGCGAGTTATATTGGGGATGGCTATGTTCTCACGGCTGCTCACTGTGTTGATGGCGATGCTCCTAATCAAATTGCCGTCAAAATTGGTGGTGTGATTTATAATGGTACTGATGGTGTTCGCTCTAATGTCAGCCAAATCTACGTACATCCTTCCTATAATCGTTCTACTTTGTCTCATGATATCGCTCTGTTAAAACTCTCTTCAAAGCCTCAAGGTGTTACGAAAGTGGATATCGCATCAGGCAGTGTCTCGCAATATGCAGGCGTCGGTGATTGGTTAACTGTCGCTGGACTAGGCCGAACTTCGGAGGGGGGCAGTTCACCAGCCGCTCTACAAGAAGTGGATGTGCCTCTGGTGTCTGATGCAATGTGCCGTCAAGCTGGTGGGAACTACACAACAGTTGGGGCTGTTTCGTTTTGTGCGGGAGTACCTCAAGGTGGCATTGATTCTTGTCAGGGAGACAGTGGTGGTCCCATCGTTGTGAATAATAACGGCGTTGTGACTCAACTTGGTATCGTAAGTTGGGGCATAGGTTGTGCCCGACCGGGTAAGTACGGTGTGTATAGCGACATTGCGGCGTTGCGCAGTTTTGTTGATGGCGTTTTAGGTACGACAATGCCTCCGACAGATAATGTTTCTGTTGGTTACACCGCAAATCAGACTTTGAGTTCTTTTAAAGTGGGCGAGCTGAAGCAACACAGTTTCAGTATTCAAAATATCGGTAATGTTGCGTTTACTGTCGAAAGTGTGGAACTGCAAAGTTCTGGTGTCACGAAATCTGCGATGATCACCAGAGACCAATGTGCACAATCGACCCTTAGTGCAAGAAGCTCATGTGTTGTTGACGTTGAGTTTGGCGCTTCTCAAGCAGGTGACGCGAGCGTTACGCTGAACTTTGGTATTGATAAAACCAGCACCTCATATCAAGCAGTCGTAATAGCATCGGCAGTGAGTTCAACAACACCGCCATCTGGTAGTTGTGAAAATGAATGGCAAGTTAGTGCGGTTTACAACACTGGAGAAACCGTGTCGTGGGCTGGTCAAATATGGCAAGCCCAATGGTGGACGCAAGGTGATAACCCTTCAGAATCTGGTCTTTGGGGAGTGTGGCAGGCTGTAGGGGCGTCAGATTGTTCAGGAACAACACCTCCGGTAGAGCCACCGACTAAACCAACACCTCCGTCTTCTGGTGGTGCCTATCAAGCTGGGACTAATTACACAGCGGGTGATGTGGTGACAAATCGTGGTGCAAGTTACCAATGTAAGCCATGGCCGAACAGTTTATGGTGTGGCTCAACTCCAAGTGCTTATGAGCCGGGAATAGGCTATGCATGGACAGATGCATGGTTGAAGCTGTAATCGTTTAAGAGAGTTTATTTCTCACTGATAATAAACTCTCTTCTATTGTTTCAATTCTGAGAACGCGTAAAATCCACATAAATTACCCTGACGTTAAATTAATATAACTGGCAAAATTGCAGCCAATGTTTCGAGTTATGTCTGATTTCTGTCAGAATTATTTTGAAAATTATCATTAAGTCTTTTTTGACATGTTCGCCAAATGTACAACTGGTTACTTAATTTATGTCGAAAAATATTGGCAACCCTGCCATCATGACGGTGTGATTCTTCTCTCTTTTAAAGGTTGTATTTTGTGCTGAGACAGTTGTTTTTTCTCATCCTGTATTCCATTTCACTGTTTGTTTCTCCTTTGTCTGCCGCGAATCCTCTTCCAGAAGATGTGAAAGGGGCGCTTTGTGTTGTTCGCGCAGATAACAAATTAGTATTAATCCACGAGATATTAACGAATAAAATTTCCCTTCCTGGTGGCACAATTATTCAAGGTGAATCGCCTAAACTTGCTGCGCAGAGAGAAACGTGGGAAGAAACCGGTTTAGTTGTTACTGTTGGTGAAGAGTTAGGTAGAACAGATACTGCTGTTTTCTTTGATTGTGTATCGGATTCAGACGTAATTGCGTTTTCGATGACCAATAAAATTGATGGTAATGAGTTACCTATCTGGTTTGCTCCTCATTATGGCGTTGAAGTCGCTTCTGCGATGCTAGTGAGCCCGAGTAACATGTCAGCCTCTTTGTACCGTTATCCTGAGCAGTGGAAAGATGTAGGCGAGTTCTACACTAGAGCGACTGAACAACCTGTCGTTTATGTTGAACAGTTAATTGAGTCAGCGCCCAATTTCCGTCAACTGGAGTTGTCTTGGATGATGGATCTACAGAGTTGGGTAGGTTCGTTTTCATCGAGTAGTCGTAATACGGCGTGTGAAATCGCAGACCTAATTACGAGTTTGAGCAATCCAACATTTTTGTTGTTCTTGTTTCCATTCGTGATGATGCGTTTCGATAGTCGTTTTGTATATCGGCTGTTCTTTGCTGTTACCGCAACTTCGTTGATGACTCTCGTGGCTCAACAGGGGTTCTCACTACCAAGACCGCATGTATATGTACCAATGGCAGAGTTAACTCAAAGCTTTGGCTTTAGTTTTCCAAGTTTGCCGGTAGCGGTGTGGTTTTGTGTGATGACGTTTATGTTCCAAAGAACAAATACCTTTGGTCTAAACCGAATCACGTTGCTTGTTGCCCTTGTGACTTTGACCGTACTAGCTTGTAAGTTCTTCCTTGGTACTGCATTTATCCTAGATATGTTGATTGGTGCTTTGTTGGGTTCTTTGGTTGCATGGCATGTGCTCCGACTCGAAGGCAACCCCGATGTGGACGTAGACAAGTTACTGAGTTCAAAAAGTGTTTGGTTTACGATGACTGCGATTACCGCAGTGATTTCTGTCATTTGGCCGTTGCCCGTATTTACTAGCTGGTTAGCGATTCTGATTACTGCGTCAGCGCTGGTGATGACCTTCAAAGAGTCAGAAATACGTTTTGACCGTCAACAGATGTTGTTTGTGATTCTAGCGTTATTGCTGGTTGAGCAATTGTATCTTTACTTGAGCACAACGGTTTCATTTAGCGGATTTTGGTCTTTGGTGTTTAGCACCTTCCATTATCCTCTATTGATGCTGACATTTATTGTGTTAGCGAGAAAACTAACGTGTAAAAACAAGCACGCAGAGTAATAAAAAACCTCGCTTAATAGCGAGGTTTTTTAATTGGCGTTTACTTCAGATTTGTTAAGCGTTCAAAACGAATTTCTCAATAGACTTTGCTACGCCGTGTTCATCGTTGCTCTCAGCGATGTAGTCTGCGATTTCTTTTGTCTCTTCCATCGCGTTTGCCATTGCAATACCAAGACCCGCATATTGAAGCATGTGATGGTCGTTCTCGGCATCGCCCATACAAATCACTTCTTCAGCTTTGATGCCTAAGTATTCTGCGATTGCTGAAACACCGATGCCTTTATTACTTGATGGATTCAAAAACTCTAAGAAGAACGGTGCGCTTTGTACTACGGTGAATTCTTCTCTTAGATCTGACGGTAGCGCTGCTATCACTTCGGTAAGTTTGCTTGGCTCTGCAACCATCATCGCTTTGATGATGGCGTGATCATCAGAAAGTGACTCGAAGTTCATTTCAGTGACATCAAGACCATTAATTTTTGCCTCGATATCAGTGTATGGGTTGTTTTCTTCAGTAATTAAACCGTATTCTTGACTGAATGCATGAACGTACGCCCCAAGTTCTTTTGCTTTGCGAGCGATTTTCTTTGCTGCTTTGCCATCGATGATTTGCTGGTGGATGATTTCATTGGTGCCAATGTTCTTCACCATAGAGCCGTTGTAATACAGTACAAAGTCTTTATCAGAGTTGATGTTTAACTCATCCAATTTGTCTTGCATACCCTCAAGAGGGCGACCTGATGCAAGTACAACGGTCACACCTGCTTCACGAGCCTTAGTGATGGCTTGCTTGTTCTCTTCTGAAATTACTTTGTCGCTGTTTAACAACGTACCGTCCATATCTAGGGCGATCAGTTTGTACATCTTTACTTACCTTAAAAATTGGGAACTCGTGTATGAAACTACAAAAAGACCTATTTTAACAATTTATTTTTGGTTTAAATTGACCTGAGTGCGCCTCTCCATTAAGGTCTTCGCCTCGAAGTATTATGAGTTGAGTGAGTTCTACGTTGTATAAGCTAAATGAGATGTTTGAAACCATCCAAGGGGAAGGGGTTTTCACTGGTGTGCCAGCAGTTTTCGTGCGTTTGCAAGAATGTCCGGTAGGATGCTCTTGGTGCGATACAAAGCAAACTTGGTACGCAGAAGAGAAAGACCAACGCCAGATTGGCGATATCTTGGTGAAAACAGAGGACTCCCCAACATGGTGTTTCGCATCAGCACAAGACATCGTAGCGGAATACAAAAAGCAAGGCTTCAATGCTCAGCACATTGTGATCACTGGCGGTGAACCCTGCATTTATGATTTGCGTGATTTAACCGCAGCATTTGAAGATATGGGTTGCCAGTGCCAAATTGAAACCAGCGGCACTTCAGAAGTTGTTACCTCAGAAAATACTTGGGTGACCGTGTCACCTAAAGTCGCGATGAAAGGTAAATTGCCTGTACTTAAAAGTGCGTTGGAGCGCGCAGATGAGATTAAACATCCTGTTGGCACACAAAAAGATATCGATCATCTTGATGACTTGCTTGCGATGGCCGATATAGACTCAAAAACCATCATCGCTCTGCAACCAATTAGCCAAAAGCCAAGAGCAACACAGCTTTGTATTGATACTTGCGTGGCACGTAACTGGCGCTTGTCAGTTCAAACTCATAAATACTTAAGTATTGCTTAAGCTCGGAGAAAAAGATGAAAAAAGCAGTTGTTGTTTTCAGTGGTGGACAGGACTCTACAACATGTCTGGTTCAAGCGTTAAAAGAGTTTGATGAAGTACATGCAATCACATTTGATTATGGTCAACGTCATAAGTTAGAGATCGAAGTTGCGGAAAAAGTAGCAAAAGATCTTGGTGTTGCTGCTCATAAAGTCATGGATGTAGGTCTTCTGAACGAACTAGCAATCAGCTCTTTGACTCGTGATGACATTCCAGTTTCTCATGAACTTCAAGAGAACGGTTTGCCGAATTCATTCGTTCCGGGTCGTAATATTTTGTTCCTAACGCTAGCTGGCATTTATGCATACCAAATTGGTGCTGAAACCGTTATTACTGGCGTGTGTGAAACCGACTTTAGTGGTTACCCTGATTGCCGTGATGACTTTGTGAAAGCGATGAACAGTGCTTTAGTAAAAGGCATGGATCGTCAGTTCGACATCAAAACACCGCTGATGTGGCTAAATAAAGCGGAAACATGGGCGTTGGCAGATCAGTACGATGCGTTGCAACTGGTCCGTGAAAGTACTTTAACTTGCTACAACGGCATCATTGGTGATGGCTGTGGTGATTGCCCGTCTTGCGATCTGCGCAAAGCGGGCTTAGATGATTACCTGAATAACAAAGACACTGTTATGCAGTCGTTGATTCAAAAGCAGAAAGCGGAAGATCAATAGGCTCGTTATAAGCATCAATCACGGCATCATGCTCATTTCTTTTTGATTGACACAAAGCTTGGTCTAATATCGAATACAGCTCATCAAAATTACTAAGTGGTTTTGATGTAGAGAGATAGGCCAAGCTTGCTGTGACATTGACCGAATGACCGTCGTCTGTTTTTATCTGCTTTTCTGAGATGGTTTTGTGAAGGCTTTGAACACGAAATGGCACATCAATTTCATCCACATTCTTTAGTAACAAGATAAACTCTTCTCCTCCAATACGTCCCAAATATTCTCCTTTATTTAGTTTAGATTGAAGTGACTTACAGACTTGAGTTAGGACTAAGTCGCCTACTGGATGCCCGTATTTATCGTTAATCAGTTTAAAGTTGTCTAGGTCGAATAGTGCAAGTACGTAGCGCATATCATCTGGCGCGCTGATCGATTGAGAACGGATTTTCTCGATGATTGAACTCCGATTCAGGGAGCCTGTTAACTTGTCTAAACGAGATTCCATCTTTATTTTTCGTAGAGCAAAGAGTGCGACCAACAAAACAGCGAGTAACACAAATACTACAAAGTTGTACGCTCGCTGTTGCTCGGCAAGCTTTTTAAGCTCAAGCAGTTTTAGGTTACGTTCGTTGTCAATTTTTACGAGTTGCAACTCATATTCATATTCACTTTTCGTTAGGTCTAGCGCTTCGATTGCTTTTACATTGTTGGCATCTCGGTTTGCTAACTCCAATGTTGCGTACTCGCGGTAGTGGGATAGAGCTGTTTCATACTCGTTCTGTTCTTGGAAGATTTGCGAGAGTAACAATTGAGATTTTGATTGCAACGCGGTCGTTGAGTTCTTGTTTGCCAATTCTAACGCGGCATTCGCATGTTCTAGTGCTTCTTTCAACATGCGGTGTTTTAGGTAAGCGAAGCCTGCCGCCAAGTGACTTTCAGTTTGTAAGCGTTCGTTTTCGTACTCTTTGCCCAACTCTAAAGCGTTTTTAATATGGGGAACGGCGCTTTTTAAGTCACCAGAATCGACGTAGGCAGAACCAAGCCCAAGATAAGTTAGTCCCTTGCCGTATGGGTAATTCAGTTCTTCGAGTAGTGTTAGCGCATTCTTATAGTGACTGATGGACTTCTCGTAATCTTTAGATTTGTAATACATGGATGCCAAGCTATGTTCCACTTGAGCAACTTCAAGAGGTGTGGCTTCTAATTGTCGAGCAAGTAGTGCTTGAATTAGGTATTGTTCAGATTGTTCGAATTGACCTAGTTCACTCAGCAAATTACCAACATCGTTATAAACACCTGTGGGGTCGCTTTGTGCTGGCATTTCATTAATGAGTCGGCGGTACAAGCTAAGTGCAATATCGTATTCGCCACGGAAGTCGAAGTTGTTTGCGATTACACGCAGCGCAAGATCTGCAGGAATACTCTCTTTGTGGTCGTTAGTTAAGTGGTTATTAAGCGATGAGCAGAAAAAGTTAGCCTTGTGGTACTGACCTTGTTGATTGAGGGTGTAGCAAAGCTGGTAGTTCATTAACGCTTTTGTTTCTATATCTGCGCGCTGTTTAGCACTTTGCAGTAATGAGGTGAACAAGTTTACTGCAGCGTCGTAGTCACCCTGTTTGCGTTCTAACAGTGCTTGAATGTACTTTGATTCCAACTTTGCAAAGTGATTTTCCAGAAACTGACTGCTACCAAAGTAAGGCTGGTTGATATTCGACATGTATTCGTAAATCAAACCACTGACGTAAAGCTTCTCACTATTAGAGTCGGCAGTGTGGTATCTGTCTTGAAGCATGTGGAGCGCAGATTTGGAATTTGTTTTCATTGTAGCTAGATAAACAGAATGCCATTGAGTGATGCTTTGAGTGTCACTTGCGTTTGCTTGACTGCCTAATAGGAGAGACGCAAGCAAAGTAAGCAGCGTACGCATAGTGATGTAACCTTATGTTATTGCTATGTTGTTTGTTCAGTATGATATACCAATTGGGAGTGAGTCATTGTGACAAAAGCCGAAGGGTATAGATAGTGGGGTGATGAAAACTATGCGCTCGGTCGAGCTTTACATCGAAAAGGTAAGTAATAGAAAAGAAGACCCCAGCACGGTGCTGAGGTCCTAGGGAATTAGCCTACGTATAGCTTCGCTAGATCTTGAGGTTCAACCTCTTTACCTTCTAGCTGTGCATTCCAGTTTGTGCCAACAAGAACGCCGTCTTCTGCAAGAGTTAGTAGCCAATCTTCAACAAAGATATCTAGTGGGATTTCTAGTACTTCGAAATCTGCCCATTCTTCAACGTTGTGTGCCTGCGCATCTTCTTTAGATGACCAGAAAGGCATGACTTCGCTGTTTTCGAATTCAGTTGAATCGCAAGATAGCCAACCTTCTTCATTGCGTAAACCCCAAACTAGTTGGTTTTCTTTAGTTTCAGCAACGAAAAGGTCAAGGTTTGCTTGGATATCTGATGTAAGTTTGCTCATTTCAAAACTCTCATTGTTATGACGCGAGTAGGTTAACACTAAAGTGCCGATTCCAAAAGCATAATACGGTTTAACAAGGTTGAAAAACAAAAGGAGCCGAAGCTCCTTAAAGTGTGTTCTCTGGAAGGGTGGTAAATATTGTCCACTCTTTTTTAATTTCACCTTTGTAGCCTACAACAGAGGCCGTTACACGACGGTTAAGTGCGTGGCTCACTTCGTCTGTTCCTTGTTGAGCAAGGTGAGTATCGCCATAGCCAACAATTCGAACGCGATCTGGTTTGATACCGTAACCTAATAACGCAGAGCGCACTTTATTTGCTCGACGTTTTGATAGGTCTAAGTTATAAGAAGCGCCACCTACCTTACTCGCATAGCCATGTAGCTCAATAGAGGTTGTCGGGTATTCTTTGAGAAACTCAGACAATTGGCGAATTTGGCGATGGAATACAGGGTTAATTTCATCAGAGTCGTTGGCGAACAATACTCGGACTTGCATTTGTTCAGACGACTTTATGTACTCACCGCAGCCATCATTGTCGATCTCTGACGTTGCTGGCGTATCAGGACAAAGGTCCCTTGCGTTAATCACACCATCATCATCGTCATCTTGTAGGTCTGCAATTTGCTGAGCATTTGGTGTTTGCATGTATTCATACTCGTCTTCCGCAAATGCTTGGTTTGCTGCGACGATAAGACCCAACGAGAAAAGAATCTTTACTGCTTGCATAATTAGTACTCCACCTTCTGATTCCACTCAGTCGGAACATCAACGCGAAGCGCATTCAATAGTTGACCAGTCGCATTCATCACACGGTATTTGGCGTATTGTTCTGCGTACTTCGCATCCAAGTAGTCTTTGCGAGCTTCAAACAATTCGTTTTCTGTGTTCAATAAGTCAAGTAGGGTACGTTTACCAATACGGTATTGTTTTTCGTACGCAATAACTGTCTCAGAAGCTGAATCTACGTGATCGGACAAAAATTGTTTCTGTTGTTGTGTCAGATCCAGTGCGCTCCAAGAAAGGCGTAAACCTTCTTCTACATTTCGATATGCGCGTTCACGTAAGTCTTTTGCTTTGTTCAACTGGTAGGCGAAACTTTCGGCATTTGCAGAGTCACTGCCACCATTGTATAGGTTGTAACGCATACGCAGCATCGCTGTTGTTTCATCACTGTTTCCTTCGACACCAGCTGCATCATCACGCCATGTTTGCGAAGCTTCTACAGAAACTGTTGGGTAGTAGTTACCTTTAGACTGTTTGTACTGGAACTTAGCCGAATCAACATCCGCTTTTGAAATCTTAATCACTGGGTGAGAATTAAATGCCAAATCAATCGCATCATCTACTGTGTAAGGAATGAAGTTTTGATCTGCGCGAGGGAAGATAAGTCCTTGCGGAGCTTGACCTACAAGACGTGTGAAGATCGTGTGCGTATCAAACAAATTGTTCTGAGCAGCTACCAAGTTACCGTGTGCTTTAGCTAAACGAGCTTCTACTTGCGTTAAGTCCGCTGTTGAACCAATACCTGAATCTACACGTTTCTTGATATCTTGATAGATTTTCTTATGCACTTTCAGGTTATTTTCAGAAAGCGTCAGTACTTCATAGGCTTTAACGGCATCCAGGTAGACTTTAGCTACCTCTAATGCTTTATCTTGAGCATCTGCTAATAATTGGTAACGAACGGATTCAGCATCCGCTGCAGTACGGTCAATGTCGTTAAGCGTCGCTGAACCATCCCAAATAAGCTGGGTTAGCGTAATTGTCGCTTCTTTTCGCGTTAAATCAGTAGACTTACGATTACTCTCTGCTGGGTTTATCCCTTCATATCCGACGCCTGCATCTAGGTCGACAGAAGGAAGATAAGCACCGCTCGAGGCTTCATTCACATACCGCTTACTTACGAATTCATTAAACGCACTTTTGATGTCTGGGTTGCTAATAAGTGTATTTTCAACCGCTTGCTCAAGTGTTTGTCCGAAAGCAGGGCTAACGGCAAGCACACCAAAGCATATGGCGTTGGCACGAGTCCACTTCACTTTGTTTCTCCTAGATTTAGTCATGTCTGAAGGCGAGAAATTGTTCTTATAAATAGGGACAACTCTATAGGCGTCAATAATCTAACGCACAATGCTATTAACAATCAACTATGTGACTAGTTGCTATAATTAATGTTGGATAATTAGTTTTACACTTTATGAGCTGTTGTTCTAATTATTTTCTGGATAAAGATCATGTTTTCAATGGTTTAAACAGAATTGGTGTCCGTATGTTTGTGATCTAGTCCCAAATAGGTCCTATATACACTTTTATAAGTAATATGTGACTCAAAAGTTGAAATTAAGTGTTAATGCGCTGTTATTGCGGAATATATTCGGGCAATATATAGCTAATAAGTATCATTGGTCAAAATGTTGACAGTATTTTTATGTCAGAGGTTTATATGGATCGTACTTCCTTAGTTCCAGTTGGTGAGCAGTTAGTCGTAATAGATTTGAATGGGCAATTGAAGGTTCTTGCCGAGAATGAGCGACCATTACCGGGCGAACTGATTGTTGCAGTCATCGAAGATGAACCACAAAAACTTCAAGTTAAAGTTGCAACAGAAGAAGACGAGCGGGACATCACTCAAGATGTTGCTCAAATTATTGACGCTCTTAGAGACGGGCAAGACCCGACATTACTGAATGAAGAGTTTGCCCCAGCTGCGGGTGAGAATGCCGGCTCCAGTTTGCAAGAAAGTGGGACTGTTGAGCGTACAGGGGCAGAAATACTTGCTAGCACTTTGTTTGAAACGACGGGTATCGCAGCACTAGGTTTGTCTGAAACTCAAAACCTATCGCTCGCGGATCTTATTTTGAACGCAGCAAATTCAGATAATACATCGCCAGCAATCAACCCTCGTCCTCCGGTTGCTGAAGATGACAGCGTTTTGACCGATGAAGACGCTTCGGTTTCTATCGATGTATTGGCTAACGACCAAGACGCAGATAGTGATTCACTAAGTATTGAATCGGCAACTGTTCCGGCAGAACAAGGCACAGTAGAGATTATTGATGGTAAGTTGATATTCACACCTGCAGAAGACTTTAACGGTGAAGCGACGGTTACTTATGTAGTAACGGATGGCGCACTAACTGATGAAGCCACGGTTACTGTAACGGTAAACCCGATCAACGACGCACCAGTGGCAGTAAACGACACTGTTACAACAGATGAAGATACCGCCGTTACTATCGATGTTTTGGGGAACGACAGCGATCCAGAGAATGACCAATTAACCATTACCAATGCGTCAGTACCTGCAGAGCAAGGTACCGTTGCAATCGTCGATGGTAAGTTGGTGTTCACGCCTGCCGAAAACTTCAATGGTGACGCAACGATTAGCTACACCATCTCAGATGGTCAGCTAACAGACGATGCAACGGTTGCGGTGACAGTTAACCCAGTCAACGACGCACCAGTGGCGGTGAACGATACTGTGTCAACGGATGAAGACACTGCAGTTACTATCGATGTATTGGCGAACGACAGCGATCCAGAGAATGACCAATTAACTATTACCAATGCGTCAGTGCCTGCAGAGCAAGGTACGGTGGCGATTGTTGACGGCAAGTTGGTGTTTACACCTGCTGAAAACTTCAATGGTGATGCAACGATTAGCTACACCATCTCAGATGGTCAGCTAACAGACGATGCAACGGTTGCGGTGACGGTTAACCCAGTCAACGACGCACCAGTGGCAGTGGATGATACTGTTACAACAGATGAAGATACCGCGGTTACTATCGATGTATTGGCGAACGACAGCGATCCAGAGAATGACCAATTAACCATTACCAATGCGTCAGTACCAGCAGAGCAAGGCACCGTTACCATCGTGGATGGTAAGTTGGTGTTTACGCCTGCCGAAAACTTTAATGGCGACGCAACGATTAGCTATACCATCTCAGATGGTCAGCTAACAGACGATGCAACAGTTGCGGTGACGGTTAACCCAGTCAACGACGCACCAGTGGCAGCGAACGACACTGTTGCAACAGACGAAGATACCGCGGTTACTATCGATGTATTGGCGAACGACAGCGATCCAGAGAATGACCAATTAACCATTACCAATGCGTCAGTACCAACAGAGCAAGGTACGGTGGCGATTGTTGACGGCAAACTGGTCTTCACACCTGCAGAAAACTTCAATGGCGACGCAACAATTAGCTACACCGTATCTGATGGTCAGCTAACAGACGATGCAACAGTTGCGGTGACGGTTAATCCAGTTAACGACGCACCAGTGGCAGTAAACGACACTGTTGCAACAGATGAAGATACCGCGGTTACTATCGATGTATTGGCGAACGACAGCGATCCAGAAAACGATACGCTGACTATCACAGCGGCATCGGTACCAGCAGAGCAAGGCACCGTTACCATCGTAGATGGTAAGTTGGTGTTCACGCCTGCCGAAAACTTCAATGGCGACGCAACGATTAGCTACACCATCTCAGATGGTCAGCTAACAGACGATGCAACGGTTGCGGTGACGGTTAATCCAATCCAAGATGCTCCGGTGTTCACTCAAGATAGTTATGAGTTTAATTACGATGAGAACATCGACGAAAATGTAGTAATTGGTCAGGTCAGTGCGAATGATGTCGATGGTAGCAATATCACTTATTCGATCAAGTCAGGCAATGATAATGGTTGGTTTGAGATCAACGCTAACGGCGAAATCACGCTAACCACCGCAGGTGCAGCCGCGGCAGCGAATGACTTTGAAGCGCTGGCGAACGTTCACAATATTGTTGTTACAGCAACAGGAACAGATGACCCAGGTACACCGCTTAGCACCGACATCAACGTGACGCTTAACGAGCAGAACGTGAATGATAATGCACCAGTATTCGGTGATAGCAGCTACGAGTTTAACTACGACGAGAACATCTCAGAGAGCACGGTTATCGGTCAGGTAAGTGCGACAGATGCTGATGGCAACAACGTGTCTTACGTGATCACTTCGGGTAACGACAACGGCTGGTTCGAGATCAACGCTAACGGTGAAATCACGCTGACCACCGCAGGTGCAGCCGCGGCGGCGAACGACTTTGAAGCACTAGAAAATGTTCACAATATTGTCGTAACAGCAACCGGTACTGATGGCTCAGGCGCTGATACCAGCACTGATATCAACGTGACGCTTAATGAGCAGAACGTGAACGACAATGCACCAGTATTTGGTGATAGCAGCTACGAGTTTAACTACGACGAGAACATTGCTGAAGACGTGGTGATTGGTACTGTTTCAGCGACAGACGCGGATGGCAACAATGTCACTTACTCAATTAAATCGGGTAACGACAACGGCTGGTTTGAGATCAACGCTAACGGTGAAATCACGCTGACCACTGCAGGTGCAGCCGCGGCAGCGAACGACTTTGAAGCGCTAGAAAATGTTCACAATATTGTTGTGACGGCAACGGGTACTGATGGCTCAGGTGCCGATACCAGCACCGACATCAACGTGACGCTTAACGAGCAGAACGTGAATGATAATGCACCAGTATTCGGTGATAGCAGCTACGAGTTTAACTACGACGAGAACATCTCAGAGAGCACGGTTATCGGTCAGGTAAGTGCTACAGATGCTGATGGCAACAACGTGTCTTACGCGATCACTTCGGGTAACGACAACGGCTGGTTCGAGATCAACGCTAACGGTGAAATCACGCTGACCACCGCAGGTGCAGCCGCGGCGGCGAATGACTTTGAAGCGCTGGCGAACATCCACAATATCGTCGTGACCGCAACGGGTACTGATGGCTCAGGCGCTGATACCAGCACCGACATCAACGTGGCGCTCAATGAGCAGAACGTGAATGATAATGCACCAGTGTTCGGTGATAGCAGCTACGAGTTTAACTACGACGAGAACATCTCAGAGAGCACGGTTATCGGTCAGGTAAGTGCGACAGATGCTGATGGCAACAACGTGTCTTACGCGATCACTTCGGGTAACGACAACGGCTGGTTCGAGATCAACGCAAACGGTGAAATCACGCTGACCACCGCAGGTGCAGCCGCGGCGGCGAACGACTTTGAAGCACTAGAAAATGTTCACAATATTGTCGTAACAGCAACCGGTACTGATGGCTCAGGCGCTGATACCAGCACTGATATCAACGTGACGCTTAACGAGCAGAACGTGAATGATAATGCACCAGTATTCGGTGATAGCAGCTACGAGTTTAACTACGACGAGAACATCTCAGAGAGCACGGTGATTGGTACTGTTTCAGCGACAGATGCAGATGGCAGCAACGTGTCTTACGCGATCACTTCGGGTAACGACAACGGCTGGTTCGAGGTTAACGCTAACGGCGAAATCACGCTGACTACCGCAGGTGCAGCCGCGGCGGCGAATGACTTCGAAGCGCTGGCGAACATCCATAATATCGTCGTGACGGCAACCGGTACTGATGGCTCAGGCGCTGATACCAGCACTGATATCAACGTGACGCTTAACGAGCAGAACGTGAATGATAATGCACCAGTGTTCGGTGATAGCAGCTACGAGTTTAATTACGACGAGAACATCTCAGAGAGCACGGTTATCGGTCAGGTAAGTGCGACAGATGCGGACGGCAACAATGTCACTTACTCAATTAAATCGGGTAACGACAACGGCTGGTTCGAGATCAACGCAAACGGTGAAATTACGCTGACCACCGCAGGTGCAGCCGCGGCAGCGAATGATTTCGAAGCACTGGCGAACATCCACAACATCGTCGTGACGGCAACGGGTACCGATGGCTCAGGCGCCGATACCAGCACTGATATCAACGTGATGCTTAACGAGCAGAACGTGAACGACAATGCACCAGTGTTCGGTGATAGCAGCTACGAGTTTAACTACGACGAGAACATCTCAGAGAGCACGGTTATCGGTCAGGTAAGTGCGACAGATGCGGATGGCAACAACGTGTCTTACGCGATCACTTCGGGTAACGACAACGGCTGGTTCGAGATCAACGCAAACGGTGAAATCACGCTGACCACCGCAGGCGCAGCCGCGGCAGCGAACGACTTTGAAGCGCTGGCGAACATCCATAATATCGTCGTGACGGCAACCGGTACTGATGGCTCAGGCGCTGATACCAGCACCGACATCAACGTGACGCTTAACGAGCAGAACGTGAACGACAACGCACCAGTATTTGGTGATAGCAGCTACGAGTTTAACTACGACGAAAACATCTCAGAGAGCACGGTGATTGGTACTGTTTCAGCGACAGACGCGGACGGCAACAATGTCACTTACTCAATTAAATCGGGTAACGACAACGGCTGGTTCGAGATCAACGCAAACGGCGAAATTACGCTGACCACCGCAGGCGCAGCCGCGGCGGCGAATGATTTCGAAGCACTGGCGAACATCCATAATATCGTCGTGACGGCAACCGGTACTGATGGCTCAGGCGCTGATACCAGCACTGATATCAACGTGACGCTTAACGAGCAGAACGTGAACGATAACGCACCAGTGTTCGGTGATAGCAGCTACGAGTTTAATTACGACGAGAACATTGCTGAAGACGTGGTGATCGGTACTGTTTCAGCGACAGACGCGGATGGCAACAATGTCACTTACTCAATTAAATCGGGTAACGACAACGGCTGGTTCGAGATCAACGCTAACGGTGAAATCACGCTGACCACTGCAGGTGCAGCCGCGGCAGCGAACGACTTTGAAGCGCTAGAAAATGTTCACAATATTGTTGTGACGGCAACGGGTACTGATGGCTCAGGTGCCGATACCAGCACCGACATCAACGTGACGCTTAACGAGCAGAACGTGAATGATAATGCACCAGTATTCGGTGATAGCAGCTACGAGTTTAACTACGACGAGAACATCTCAGAGAGCACGGTTATCGGTCAGGTAAGTGCTACAGATGCTGATGGCAACAACGTGTCTTACGCGATCACTTCGGGTAACGACAACGGCTGGTTCGAGATCAACGCTAACGGTGAAATCACGCTGACCACCGCAGGTGCAGCCGCGGCGGCGAACGACTTTGAAGCACTAGAAAATGTTCACAATATTGTCGTAACAGCAACCGGTACTGATGGCTCAGGCGCTGATACCAGTACCGACATCAACGTGACGCTTAACGAGCAGAACGTGAATGATAATGCACCAGTATTCGGTGATAGCAGCTACGAGTTTAACTACGACGAGAACATCTCAGAGAGCACGGTGATTGGTACTGTTTCAGCGACAGATGCAGATGGCAGCAACGTGTCTTACGCGATCACTTCGGGTAACGATAACGGCTGGTTCGAGGTTAACGCTAACGGCGAAATCACGCTGACTACCGCAGGTGCAGCCGCGGCGGCGAATGACTTCGAAGCACTGGCGAACATCCATAATATCGTCGTGACCGCAACCGGTACTGATGGCTCAGGCGCTGATACCAGCACTGATATCAACGTGACGCTTAACGAGCAGAACGTGAATGATAATGCACCAGTGTTCGGTGATAGCAGCTACGAGTTTAATTACGACGAGAACATCTCAGAGAGCACGGTTATCGGTCAGGTAAGTGCGACAGATGCGGACGGCAACAATGTCACTTACTCAATTAAATCGGGTAACGACAACGGCTGGTTCGAGATCAACGCAAACGGTGAAATTACGCTGACCACCGCAGGTGCAGCCGCGGCAGCGAATGATTTCGAAGCACTGGCGAACATCCACAACATCGTCGTGACGGCAACGGGTACCGATGGCTCAGGCGCCGATACCAGCACTGATATCAACGTGATGCTTAACGAGCAGAACGTGAACGACAATGCACCAGTGTTCGGTGATAGCAGCTACGAGTTTAACTACGACGAGAACATCTCAGAGAGCACGGTTATCGGTCAGGTAAGTGCGACAGATGCGGATGGCAACAACGTGTCTTACGCGATCACTTCGGGTAACGACAACGGCTGGTTCGAGATCAACGCAAACGGTGAAATCACGCTGACCACCGCAGGCGCAGCCGCGGCAGCGAACGACTTTGAAGCGCTGGCGAACATCCATAATATCGTCGTGACGGCAACCGGTACTGATGGCTCAGGCGCTGATACCAGCACCGACATCAACGTGACGCTTAACGAGCAGAACGTGAACGACAACGCACCAGTATTTGGTGATAGCAGCTACGAGTTTAACTACGACGAAAACATCTCAGAGAGCACGGTTATTGGTACTGTTTCAGCGACAGACGCGGACGGCAACAATGTCACTTACTCAATTAAATCGGGTAACGACAACGGCTGGTTCGAGATCAACGCAAACGGCGAAATTACGCTGACCACCGCAGGCGCAGCCGCGGCGGCGAATGATTTCGAAGCACTGGCGAACATCCATAATATCGTCGTGACGGCAACCGGTACTGATGGCTCAGGCGCTGATACCAGCACTGATATCAACGTGACGCTTAACGAGCAGAACGTGAACGATAACGCACCAGTATTTGGTGATAGCAGCTACGAGTTTAATTACGACGAGAACATTGCTGAAGACGTGGTGATCGGTACTGTTTCAGCGACAGACGCGGATGGCAACAATGTCACTTACTCAATTAAATCGGGTAACGACAACGGCTGGTTCGAGATCAACGCTAACGGTGAAATCACGCTGACCACTGCAGGTGCAGCCGCGGCAGCGAACGACTTTGAAGCGCTAGAAAATGTTCACAATATTGTTGTGACGGCAACGGGTACTGATGGCTCAGGTGCCGATACCAGCACCGACATCAACGTGACGCTTAACGAGCAGAACGTGAATGATAATGCACCAGTATTCGGTGATAGCAGCTACGAGTTTAACTACGACGAGAACATCTCAGAGAGCACGGTTATCGGTCAGGTAAGTGCTACAGATGCTGATGGCAACAACGTGTCTTACGCGATCACTTCGGGTAACGACAACGGCTGGTTCGAGATCAACGCTAACGGTGAAATCACGCTGACCACCGCAGGTGCAGCCGCGGCGGCGAACGACTTTGAAGCACTAGAAAATGTTCACAATATTGTCGTAACAGCAACCGGTACTGATGGCTCAGGCGCTGATACCAGTACCGACATCAACGTGACGCTTAACGAGCAGAACGTGAATGATAATGCACCAGTATTCGGTGATAGCAGCTACGAGTTTAACTACGACGAGAACATCTCAGAGAGCACGGTGATTGGTACTGTTTCAGCGACAGATGCAGATGGCAGCAACGTGTCTTACGCGATCACTTCGGGTAACGATAACGGCTGGTTCGAGGTTAACGCTAACGGCGAAATCACGCTGACTACCGCAGGTGCAGCCGCGGCGGCGAATGACTTCGAAGCACTGGCGAACATCCATAATATCGTCGTGACGGCAACCGGTACTGATGGCTCAGGCGCTGATACCAGCACTGATATCAACGTGACGCTTAACGAGCAGAACGTGAATGATAATGCACCAGTGTTCGGTGATAGCAGCTACGAGTTTAATTACGACGAGAACATCTCAGAGAGCACGGTTATCGGTCAGGTAAGTGCGACAGATGCGGACGGCAACAATGTCACTTACTCAATTAAATCGGGTAACGACAACGGCTGGTTCGAGATCAACGCTAACGGCGAAATCACGCTAACCACCGCAGGTGCAGCCGCGGCAGCGAATGACTTTGAAGCGCTGGCGAACGTTCACAATATTGTTGTTACAGCAACAGGAACAGATGACCCAGGTACACCGCTTAGCACCGACATCAACGTGACGCTTAACGAGCAGAACGTGAATGATAATGCACCAGTATTCGGTGATAGCAGCTACGAGTTTAACTACGACGAGAACATCTCAGAGAGCACGGTTATCGGTCAGGTAAGTGCGACAGATGCTGATGGCAACAACGTGTCTTACGTGATCACTTCGGGTAACGACAACGGCTGGTTCGAGATCAACGCTAACGGTGAAATCACGCTGACCACCGCAGGTGCAGCCGCGGCGGCGAACGACTTTGAAGCACTAGAAAATGTTCACAATATTGTCGTAACAGCAACCGGTACTGATGGCTCAGGCGCTGATACCAGCACTGATATCAACGTGACGCTTAATGAGCAGAACGTGAACGACAATGCACCAGTATTTGGTGATAGCAGCTACGAGTTTAACTACGACGAGAACATTGCTGAAGACGTGGTGATTGGTACTGTTTCAGCGACAGACGCGGATGGCAACAATGTCACTTACTCAATTAAATCGGGTAACGACAACGGCTGGTTCGAGATCAACGCTAACGGTGAAATCACGCTGACCACTGCAGGTGCAGCCGCGGCAGCGAACGACTTTGAAGCGCTAGAAAATGTTCACAATATTGTTGTGACGGCAACGGGTACTGATGGCTCAGGTGCCGATACCAGCACCGACATCAACGTGACGCTTAACGAGCAGAACGTGAATGATAATGCACCAGTATTCGGTGATAGCAGCTACGAGTTTAACTACGACGAGAACATCTCAGAGAGCACGGTTATCGGTCAGGTAAGTGCTACAGATGCTGATGGCAACAACGTGTCTTACGCGATCACTTCGGGTAACGACAACGGCTGGTTCGAGATCAACGCTAACGGTGAAATCACGCTGACCACCGCAGGTGCAGCCGCGGCGGCGAACGACTTTGAAGCACTAGAAAATGTTCACAATATTGTCGTAACAGCAACCGGTACTGATGGCTCAGGCGCTGATACCAGTACCGACATCAACGTGACGCTTAACGAGCAGAACGTGAATGATAATGCACCAGTATTCGGTGATAGCAGCTACGAGTTTAACTACGACGAGAACATCTCAGAGAGCACGGTGATTGGTACTGTTTCAGCGACAGATGCAGATGGCAACAATGTCACTTACTCAATTAAATCGGGTAACGACAACGGCTGGTTCGAGATCAACGCAAACGGCGAAATTACGCTGACCACCGCAGGCGCAGCCGCGGCGGCGAATGATTTCGAAGCACTGGCGAACATCCATAATATCGTCGTGACGGCAACCGGTACTGATGGCTCAGGCGCTGATACCAGCACTGATATCAACGTGACGCTTAACGAGCAGAACGTGAACGATAACGCACCAGTGTTCGGTGATAGCAGCTACGAGTTTAATTACGACGAGAACATTGCTGAAGACGTGGTGATCGGTACTGTTTCAGCGACAGACGCGGATGGCAACAATGTCACTTACTCAATTAAATCGGGTAACGACAACGGCTGGTTCGAGATCAACGCTAACGGTGAAATCACGCTGACCACTGCAGGTGCAGCCGCGGCAGCGAACGACTTTGAAGCGCTAGAAAATGTTCACAATATTGTTGTGACGGCAACGGGTACTGATGGCTCAGGTGCCGATACCAGCACCGACATCAACGTGACGCTTAACGAGCAGAACGTGAATGATAATGCACCAGTATTCGGTGATAGCAGCTACGAGTTTAACTACGACGAGAACATCTCAGAGAGCACGGTTATCGGTCAGGTAAGTGCTACAGATGCTGATGGCAACAACGTGTCTTACGCGATCACTTCGGGTAACGACAACGGCTGGTTCGAGATCAACGCTAACGGTGAAATCACGCTGACCACCGCAGGTGCAGCCGCGGCGGCGAACGACTTTGAAGCACTAGAAAATGTTCACAATATTGTTGTGACGGCAACCGGTACTGATGGCTCAGGCACTGATACCAGCACTGACATCAACGTGACGCTTAACGAGCAAAACGTGAATGATAATGCACCAGTGTTCGGTGATAGCAGCTACGAGTTTAACTACGACGAGAACATCTCAGAGAGCACGGTTATCGGTCAGGTAAGTGCTACAGACGCGGATGGCAACAATGTCACTTACTCAATTAAATCGGGTAACGACAACGGCTGGTTCGAGATCAACGCTAACGGTGAAATCACGCTGACCACTGCAGGTGCAGCCGCGGCAGCGAACGACTTTGAAGCGCTAGAAAATGTTCACAATATTGTTGTGACGGCAACGGGTACTGATGGCTCAGGTGCCGATACCAGCACCGACATCAACGTGACGCTTAACGAGCAGAACGTGAATGATAATGCACCAGTATTCGGTGATAGCAGCTACGAGTTTAACTACGACGAGAACATCTCAGAGAGCACGGTTATCGGTCAGGTAAGTGCTACAGATGCTGATGGCAACAACGTGTCTTACGCGATCACTTCGGGTAACGACAACGGCTGGTTCGAGATCAACGCTAACGGTGAAATCACGCTGACCACCGCAGGTGCAGCCGCGGCGGCGAACGACTTTGAAGCACTAGAAAATGTTCACAATATTGTTGTGACGGCAACCGGTACTGATGGCTCAGGCACTGATACCAGCACTGACATCAACGTGACGCTTAACGAGCAAAACGTGAATGATAATGCACCAGTGTTCGGTGATAGCAGCTACGAGTTTAACTACGACGAGAACATCTCAGAGAGCACGGTTATCGGTCAGGTAAGTGCTACAGACGCGGATGGCAACAATGTCACTTACTCAATTAAATCGGGTAACGACAACGGCTGGTTCGAGATCAACGCTAACGGTGAAATCACGCTGACTACCGCAGGTGCAGCCGCGGCGGCGAATGACTTTGAAGCGCTGGCGAACATCCACAATATCGTCGTGACGGCAACGGGTACTGATGGCTCAGGCGCTGATACCAGCACCGACATCAACGTGACGCTCAATGAGCAGAACGTGAACGATAACGCGCCAGTATTTGGTGATAGCAGCTACGAGTTTAACTACGACGAGAACATCTCAGAGAGCACGGTTATCGGTCAGGTAAGTGCGACAGATGCGGACGGCAACAATGTCACTTACTCAATTAAATCGGGTAACGACAACGGCTGGTTCGAGATCAACGCTAACGGCGAAATCACGCTGACTACCGCAGGTGCAGCCGCGGCGGCGAATGACTTTGAAGCGCTGGCGAACATCCACAATATCGTCGTGACCGCAACGGGTACTGATGGCTCAGGCGCTGATACCAGCACCGACATCAACGTGGCGCTCAATGAGCAGAACGTGAATGATAATGCACCAGTATTCGGTGATAGCAGCTACGAGTTTAACTACGACGAGAACATCTCAGAGAGCACGGTTATCGGTCAGGTAAGTGCTACAGATGCTGATGGCAACAACGTGTCTTACGCGATCACTTCGGGTAACGACAACGGCTGGTTCGAGATCAACGCTAACGGTGAAATCACGCTGACCACCGCAGGTGCAGCCGCGGCGGCGAACGACTTTGAAGCACTAGAAAATGTTCACAATATTGTCGTAACAGCAACCGGTACTGATGGCTCAGGCGCTGATACCAGTACCGACATCAACGTGACGCTTAACGAGCAGAACGTGAATGATAATGCACCAGTATTCGGTGATAGCAGCTACGAGTTTAACTACGACGAGAACATCTCAGAGAGCACGGTGATTGGTACTGTTTCAGCGACAGATGCAGATGGCAGCAACGTGTCTTACGCGATCACTTCGGGTAACGATAACGGCTGGTTCGAGGTTAACGCTAACGGCGAAATCACGCTGACTACCGCAGGTGCAGCCGCGGCGGCGAATGACTTCGAAGCACTGGCGAACATCCATAATATCGTCGTGACCGCAACCGGTACTGATGGCTCAGGCGCTGATACCAGCACTGATATCAACGTGACGCTTAACGAGCAGAACGTGAATGATAATGCACCAGTGTTCGGTGATAGCAGCTACGAGTTTAATTACGACGAGAACATCTCAGAGAGCACGGTTATCGGTCAGGTAAGTGCGACAGATGCGGACGGCAACAATGTCACTTACTCAATTAAATCGGGTAACGACAACGGCTGGTTCGAGATCAACGCAAACGGTGAAATTACGCTGACCACCGCAGGTGCAGCCGCGGCAGCGAATGATTTCGAAGCACTGGCGAACATCCACAACATCGTCGTGACGGCAACGGGTACCGATGGCTCAGGCGCCGATACCAGCACTGATATCAACGTGATGCTTAACGAGCAGAACGTGAACGACAATGCACCAGTGTTCGGTGATAGCAGCTACGAGTTTAACTACGACGAGAACATCTCAGAGAGCACGGTTATCGGTCAGGTAAGTGCGACAGATGCGGATGGCAACAACGTGTCTTACGCGATCACTTCGGGTAACGACAACGGCTGGTTCGAGATCAACGCAAACGGTGAAATCACGCTGACCACCGCAGGCGCAGCCGCGGCAGCGAACGACTTTGAAGCGCTGGCGAACATCCATAATATCGTCGTGACGGCAACCGGTACTGATGGCTCAGGCGCTGATACCAGCACTGATATCAACGTGACGCTTAACGAGCAGAACGTGAACGATAACGCACCAGTGTTCGGTGATAGCAGCTACGAGTTTAATTACGACGAGAACATTGCTGAAGACGTGGTGATCGGTACTGTTTCAGCGACAGACGCGGATGGCAACAATGTCACTTACTCAATTAAATCGGGTAACGACAACGGCTGGTTCGAGATCAACGCTAACGGTGAAATCACGCTGACCACTGCAGGTGCAGCCGCGGCAGCGAACGACTTTGAAGCGCTAGAAAATGTTCACAATATTGTTGTGACGGCAACGGGTACTGATGGCTCAGGTGCCGATACCAGCACCGACATCAACGTGACGCTTAACGAGCAGAACGTGAATGATAATGCACCAGTATTCGGTGATAGCAGCTACGAGTTTAACTACGACGAGAACATCTCAGAGAGCACGGTTATCGGTCAGGTAAGTGCTACAGATGCTGATGGCAACAACGTGTCTTACGCGATCACTTCGGGTAACGACAACGGCTGGTTCGAGATCAACGCTAACGGTGAAATCACGCTGACCACCGCAGGTGCAGCCGCGGCGGCGAACGACTTTGAAGCACTAGAAAATGTTCACAATATTGTCGTAACAGCAACCGGTACTGATGGCTCAGGCGCTGATACCAGTACCGACATCAACGTGACGCTTAACGAGCAGAACGTGAATGATAATGCACCAGTATTCGGTGATAGCAGCTACGAGTTTAACTACGACGAGAACATCTCAGAGAGCACGGTGATTGGTACTGTTTCAGCGACAGATGCAGATGGCAGCAACGTGTCTTACGCGATCACTTCGGGTAACGATAACGGCTGGTTCGAGGTTAACGCTAACGGCGAAATCACGCTGACTACCGCAGGTGCAGCCGCGGCGGCGAATGACTTCGAAGCACTGGCGAACATCCATAATATCGTCGTGACCGCAACCGGTACTGATGGCTCAGGCGCTGATACCAGCACTGATATCAACGTGACGCTTAACGAGCAGAACGTGAATGATAATGCACCAGTGTTCGGTGATAGCAGCTACGAGTTTAATTACGACGAGAACATCTCAGAGAGCACGGTTATCGGTCAGGTAAGTGCGACAGATGCGGACGGCAACAATGTCACTTACTCAATTAAATCGGGTAACGACAACGGCTGGTTCGAGATCAACGCAAACGGTGAAATTACGCTGACCACCGCAGGTGCAGCCGCGGCAGCGAATGATTTCGAAGCACTGGCGAACATCCACAACATCGTCGTGACGGCAACGGGTACCGATGGCTCAGGCGCCGATACCAGCACTGATATCAACGTGATGCTTAACGAGCAGAACGTGAACGACAATGCACCAGTGTTCGGTGATAGCAGCTACGAGTTTAACTACGACGAGAACATCTCAGAGAGCACGGTTATCGGTCAGGTAAGTGCGACAGATGCGGATGGCAACAACGTGTCTTACGCGATCACTTCGGGTAACGACAACGGCTGGTTCGAGATCAACGCAAACGGTGAAATCACGCTGACCACCGCAGGCGCAGCCGCGGCAGCGAACGACTTTGAAGCGCTGGCGAACATCCATAATATCGTCGTGACGGCAACCGGTACTGATGGCTCAGGCGCTGATACCAGCACCGACATCAACGTGACGCTTAACGAGCAGAACGTGAACGACAACGCACCAGTATTTGGTGATAGCAGCTACGAGTTTAACTACGACGAAAACATCTCAGAGAGCACGGTTATTGGTACTGTTTCAGCGACAGACGCGGACGGCAACAATGTCACTTACTCAATTAAATCGGGTAACGACAACGGCTGGTTCGAGATCAACGCAAACGGCGAAATTACGCTGACCACCGCAGGCGCAGCCGCGGCGGCGAATGATTTCGAAGCACTGGCGAACATCCATAATATCGTCGTGACGGCAACCGGTACTGATGGCTCAGGCGCTGATACCAGCACTGATATCAACGTGACGCTTAACGAGCAGAACGTGAACGATAACGCACCAGTGTTCGGTGATAGCAGCTACGAGTTTAATTACGACGAGAACATTGCTGAAGACGTGGTGATCGGTACTGTTTCAGCGACAGACGCGGATGGCAACAATGTCACTTACTCAATTAAATCGGGTAACGACAACGGCTGGTTCGAGATCAACGCTAACGGTGAAATCACGCTGACCACTGCAGGTGCAGCCGCGGCAGCGAACGACTTTGAAGCGCTAGAAAATGTTCACAATATTGTTGTGACGGCAACGGGTACTGATGGCTCAGGTGCCGATACCAGCACCGACATCAACGTGACGCTTAACGAGCAGAACGTGAATGATAATGCACCAGTATTCGGTGATAGCAGCTACGAGTTTAACTACGACGAGAACATCTCAGAGAGCACGGTTATCGGTCAGGTAAGTGCTACAGATGCTGATGGCAACAACGTGTCTTACGCGATCACTTCGGGTAACGACAACGGCTGGTTCGAGATCAACGCTAACGGTGAAATCACGCTGACCACCGCAGGTGCAGCCGCGGCGGCGAACGACTTTGAAGCACTAGAAAATGTTCACAATATTGTTGTGACGGCAACCGGTACTGATGGCTCAGGCACTGATACCAGCACTGACATCAACGTGACGCTTAACGAGCAAAACGTGAATGATAATGCACCAGTGTTCGGTGATAGCAGCTACGAGTTTAACTACGACGAGAACATCTCAGAGAGCACGGTTATCGGTCAGGTAAGTGCTACAGACGCGGATGGCAACAATGTCACTTACTCAATTAAATCGGGTAACGACAACGGCTGGTTCGAGATCAACGCTAACGGTGAAATCACGCTGACTACCGCAGGTGCAGCCGCGGCGGCGAATGACTTTGAAGCGCTGGCGAACATCCACAATATCGTCGTGACGGCAACGGGTACTGATGGCTCAGGAGCCGATACCAGCACCGACATCAACGTGACGCTTAACGAGCAGAACGTGAACGACAATGCACCAGTATTTGGTGATAACAGCTACGAGTTTAACTACGACGAGAACATTGCTGAAGACGTGGTGATTGGTACTGTTTCAGCGACAGACGCGGATGGCAGCAACGTGTCTTACGCGATCACTTCGGGTAACGATAACGGCTGGTTCGAGGTTAACGCTAACGGTGAAATCACACTGACCACCGCAGGTGCAGCCGCAGCAGCGAATGACTTTGAAGCACTAGAAAATGTTCACAATATTGTTGTGACGGCAACGGGTACTGATGGCTCAGGCGCTGATACCAGCACTGACATCAACGTGACGCTCAATGAGCAAGATCTTAATGACAACGCCCCAGAATCTACGCCAACAACTGTGACTATGAATGAAGATGCGCAGGGCGCAGATGTATTGCTTGATTGGGCATCTTTCGGTGTGACGGATGTGGATTCTGCAGACGCTTCACTATCGATTCAGATTACCTCGCTGCCGACTGACGGATTACTTGAGTACAAAGACGCTCAGGGTGATTGGCAGGCTGTTCAAGCAGATCAAGTTCTCGATAAGTCGCAGTTTGACGCTGACGGTGTGAGATTTACTCCGGAGACAAACGAGTCTGGTGATAGTAGCTTTGGCGGTACCAATGTTGGTGATCAATCTGGTCATTATGCTCAAATTGGCTTTAAACCAACAGATGGTCAGAACGAAGGTCAACAATCGACGCTAACCATTGATGTCACCCCTGACGCTGATGCGCCAACCTTGAGCACCGTAACGCCAGGCTTGTCGGTACCTCTGCAAGAGTTCAATGTTACGTCTTGGAACAACGTCGTAGTGGGTTCTGGTAATGGGCTAGGTGTCACAGGTCAGGTTCTTATCAATGCAATTGATGCTCTTGATTCTGCTAACGGTAATCAATCCACAACTTCGAATGTGCAAGATACGTCGTCTTATGCGACAGCCGCAAATGAAGCAGTACTTGTGACAGGATTGGTTTACCTAGAAGCGGGTACAAGCTACGACTTCACTGGTCGCGCGGACGATAGCCTTGCAATCACAGTTGGTGGGTCATTGGTCGATGAAGCTCGTTGGGGTAATGCTCAAGGTACAATTACGGGTGGTGCATTCGTACCTACTGTTTCTGGATTCTACCCGCTAGAGATTTACCATCACAATCAAAGTGGTCCGGGTAACTTCAACGTCGATGTTTCTATCAATGGTCAAGCGCCAGTTAACCTAAGCAATAGTAACTTGGTTGTGGTTAGTGATGTTAACGCGTTAGACGCGACTGATATCAGAACCTCTGCACTACAAGAAGTGAATGGTGTTGAAGTCTACGAGACCTACCAAGTAAACGAAGGTCCTCAAGATACTGCGATTCCTCTATCTGAAATTAGAGCAAATCTAAATGATACTGACGGCTCAGAATCGCTTGAAGTGACATTGAAAGGTATTCCTGTAGGCGCGGTGATCTCGGATGGCACTAACTCAATTACTATTGCTAGCGGGGATGCGGTAGATGTAACCGGATGGGCGCTAGACGGACTGACGGTGACTCCTCCTGCAGGTTCTCATGATGATTTCACTATCACGGTAACTGCGACAGCAACAGAAGAGTCTAATGGTGATACTGCTGACTCTACGGCGACGATCAATGTAGTTGTGCATGAAAACTTGCCAACGAATACAGCAAGTGATGTTGTTACAACAGACGAAGATCAGCAGTTACAAGGTAACGTCCTGCTGAATGATTCAGATGGCGATAACGTTCTACTGGTTGACCATATCACGGTTAACAACACTGATTATGCGGTTGGTCAGACGGTATCGCTGAGCAACGGCACGCTGGTTGTGAACCAAGATGGTAGTTACACGTTTGACCCAGTAAAAGATTGGTCAGGTGACGTACCGACAATTACGTACACGACAAATACTGGAGCGACTGAAACACTAGATATTGACGTCGTAGCGGTAGCAGATAAGCCAACAATCAGTATCTCTGTGGGTGATATGTCGAAAACCGACGCGGTTGAGTCTAATCACAGCTTGGTGACATCGGCAACAAACAATACGCCGGCTCAGAACAAAGTCATCGCAGATGCAATTGGTTTAGATGGCGTTCAACAAGGAGTGAATCCGGTCGCGAATGTAGCCTTGGGTAGCAACAATGACACTTCAGATACTGATTCGTTATTTGTCGGTACAAATTACAACGACACCTTCTATGGTGGCGCTGGTGATGATGTCTTTGTTGGTGGTCGACAAAATGACTCTTTCTACGGTGACGATGGAAGATCTACAACGCAATATGATGGTAAAGACACGGTTTACCTAACTGGTAACTTCAGTGACTACCAGTTTACGTTTAAGAACAACCATAGTGGCCAAGTTCCGTATTGGATCTTCCTAGACAAGCGTTCAATCGATTCAGAAAATGACAATACGGGCTTTGAGGACCGTGGTGATCACCTGTACGAAATCGAGCGCGTTGTCTTCGCGGATAAGGTGATTGAGATAAATAAAGATGGCACTTACGAGGTTCTACAAGATCGTTGGGTGCCGATTGAAGTGGATGTTGACTTAGCTGACACTGATGGCAGTGAGTCATTAGCTCAAACTGTCCTTGTTGATGGTCTACCTGATGGTGTTGAGTTGTACGTCAATGGTCAAGCTGTTGCGGAAGAGCCAAGCGGTGGCTATATCGTGAACCTCGATGCTCAAGGTCAAGCTAACTTTGATGTAAAAGTACCGTACGATTTTGAAGGTAGCCTGGACTTCCCATTAAGTGTCACTGCAACATCGGTTGAGTCATCAAATAATGACCAAGCGACTGAGACCGAATCGGCTCGAGTTTCAGTTCGCGATTACGAATACGTTACCGGTACGCACGGTGATAACGATATTACCGGTACAACTGATGACGACATTATTGTTGGTGATGTCCAAGGTCTGCAGATTGTTGAGGGCGAGGATTACAACATTGCTTTTGTTCTAGATACTTCAGGCAGTATGGGGTATGACGTAGGTAAAGCAGAGACTGAGATTCAAACGGTTCTTGATACCTTGATCAGCAGTGCTACCGGTTCTCATTCGGGTAAAGTGAATGTCTTGCTAACAACGTTTGCAACGAATGATAAGTTGCTGTTGGAAGTTGATTTGAGTGACCCAGACGCTTCAACGAAAATCGCGACTGCATTTGCAAACAATAGAGACAATGGCAGTGGTAACACAAACTATGAAGCTGCATTTGATTCAGTGCTAGATTGGTTTGCAGGTAAAGATAGTGATGCAAATAACGTCACATACTTTATCTCTGATGGTACGCCGAACCAAGCTGACCACAATAGCGCTTATGATTTGGCTTCGATGACTAATGTGGTGATTGGTGCTGAAAATGGCAAAATTATTACTTTGGGAGACGTGTTACCAAGCGATTATCAACGTGGTGATGTTGTGACTTACAACAACCAAACGGTTATTGCGAGCAACACAGAGGTTTATTCTTTGTCGACTGGCGACCGCCTTGGCTACATGTACAGCAACACGGGTTACTATGACTACAGCAATAGTGTTACCGCTCAAGCTGATAATATGTACAAAGCATTGGAAGAGTTCAGTGAAGTGCATGCGATTGGTCTTGGTAACAACTTGGACGCAAGCACACTCGAAAACTACGACTCAGACAATACAGTGCGAACCAACATTGATGTTTCACAGTTGGCTGAAGTTATCCTTGGTAAGGAAGTTGCTCTGCTTCAAGGTAGAGATGACATCGATAGTCAAGCTGGTGACGATATTATCTTCGGTGATGCAATTCGATTTGGTTCTAGTGATGAACAAGGTGTATCCGCATTACAAGAGTATGTTGCTGGTCAATTAGGTAAAGATGTTGGTCTTGTTACCGAGAAAGATGTTCATAACTACATTACTGACAACCAAGCTGAATTTGAGCAATCTCGTTCAAGCGACCGAGCGGATAACCTGTCTGGAGGTGAAGGCAACGATATCCTATTCGGGCAAGGTGGCTCAGATACGCTGGACGGCGGTATAGGTGATGACATCCTGATCGGTGGTTTGGGTAACGATATCCTTACCGGTGGTGATGGTGCAGACATCTTCAAGTGGGTGGATGTTGCAAATGAGACAGATACAGTAAAAGACTTCAATGCAAACGAAGACTCTCTTGATTTCTCTGACTTGTTCGAGGATCTATCTAAGGATGAACTTGGTTCGTTACTGGATGATCTGAAGTCGGGCGATCACACTGGCGATGTTGGTAATTACCATGTGGAAGTTACGCAAGATGGAGCAACAGACTCTAACTTGAGTATCTCTAAAGGTGGAACGACATTAGATATCCATTTTGATGGAGCAAGTGTTGATGACGTCACTTCACACCTGATTGCAAGTCTGGATTCTCAACTTAAAGATATGTAATCAAACCAACTGAAGGTATGAAAAAAAGGTCTAGCGTAATGCTAGACCTTTTTTGTTTTCAGTCAGGTATAAGCCTTTATTGGCGTTTTCTGTGTTTTACTACAAAGTGTAGATGTCATGCTCTCGAAGCAGGTACAACGCGAAGCAAGCTGCGAGCATTGGCCACGCAGCGAAGAACAGCAGGTTGTTAAATGGGTCTAGGTATTTAGCAAACGAAGTAAAGGTGGAGCCAGCATGTAAAACTAAAATGGCAAGGTAGGTTATATTTTTCCATAAGCCAGCGACAAAAATCCCAATAAATACTAATTGGGCAAGCCCCATCGCGACAGAGATTCCACTTGAAATGTCTAAACCATAAAAGCCGGCAAATACTTTCATTGCGTGTTCTGGAACAAAGACTTTATCTAGTGCCCACATAATAAACACCAAGGCGATACTTAATCGCAATGCTAATAATCCTAGTCCTAACTGTTTTTTGAGTTTAAGTGGCAGTGTTTCTTTCATTTGGAGTCCTTTAAAGAGTAATGAATAAGTTCTCAATGGCAGACCGCGGTTTTTCTTATCTGATTACAACGGGATATGTAAATATTCGTGAATTGGTTATCTTGAGAAGCAAGTCCGTACAGGGTGATCCCGCTTGAGCACTAAAAGCGCGATGAACAAAAAAGCCGACAGAGTCGAATTCTGTCGGCTTTTGATTTACAGCGGTTTACTCAACGGACAAATACTCAGAAGGGGATTTGTCTGGTTTTGGTAGTTTCATTGCCGCTACGGCATTGAAGCCTACTTGTGTTAAGCCACCAGAGTAATCAACACTGCCATTTGGTAAGTTGGCTTTAGTTTCTGATGGATTCCACTTGCGGAAGTAATCTGTCAAATCGTACTGGGTTAAATAAGACGTACACGCCATCAGCAAATCGCCTTGGCTTAACTGGCTGCTCTGCGTTGAACAGTAGTTAATACCGTGGTCACCAACACTGTCACCACGAGCTTTGCGGTGAGCCAACTTGAAGAAGTTCCAACCCTGATCTTCACCAAAAATGCTTGGTTTAGATGCTTGATTAGAGTACCAAGTGTCGATGTTAAAGTGATCTTCTGCCCAAAGCTTCAACTGACCGAACATGGCTAAGCGCATACCGACATCTGCCTCACTCCAAGCGTGACCTTCAAAGCGGTCTAGCCATAGAGGTGACTTAGATAAGTCACTTGCGATGCGGTCCATGTATGGCTTCGCTTCGCGTTGCTCCTGCATGTATAACGCAAGAATGTTGTTGGTCACCTCGGTTGAGCCAGCTACCATAAATGGTGCTGATGCTAAGTTATGACCCACTTCGTGCCATAGCAACCAATCATTCGTTGGGTTCGTTGGAACCACTGTCCATGTCGGCCAGTAGCTGTTGCTTTGTACTGGGTAACCAGAGTGTGCTGCACCAATAGAGATTTGCACATCATTCACAAAGCGGTGTCGGTTCGCTAAGAGAGCATCATAGGTAAATCGACGATGCTTGCCATCTTCCGTCACCTGATCGCGTCCGTAAAAGTCGCTTGCATGATTTGCGAAGGCATTCAGTTCATCAGCGAATTTAGGTACATCAGTTTCCTGTACGTTGTTGACAGGAGTGGTGTAGATGAAATGACCAGAATCGATTTCGGCAAGTGGTACGTCAGCATTGATGTTGTTTACCCATTTGCCATCTTTCCACCAAGATGCTTGTAGTACGCCGTTAAAGTTGAATGTCACCACGTCACCTTGAGCTGTTTCAAGAGGCTGGATGTAAATCAAACCACCATAAGGGACTTTAAAGGTTAATTGCGCCCCGTCATATTGGAAGGTCTTCTGAACGCGAGGTGGACGTTTCAAACTCAACTCATGATTCGCGCGCCCTGTCAGATCATCAACTAACGCCACGTTAATCGAAGCTTTTACGCCCCCGGAAATCGTCACATTTTCAAGTTGTGGAGCCCACAAACCTGTCGATTGCATACTGCCAGCGGTGCCAATTACGGTTTTGTTGTTAGTGTGAATATCGACACTAGCCGAACTTCCAGATTGCAATGGTCGACCTGGGTAGCCTGTCGTATCAACACTGATGTCTAAATCCCAGTATGAGCGACCTAGCATCATGCGAGTTAACGGTTTTTCCATCCAGTTTAGTGGGTAAGAAGGGTTAAGTTCGCCTGATTCTGTAATCATTGACCATTTAGCTAACTGCTCTTGTGTCTCTTGCCCACATGCACTTCCGCCTTGGTGAGTGTTATTGGTGTAACAGTTCAGTATTTCGACTGCGCGTTTGAAGCCAAGCTCGTCTTGTACGTCCTGTTTATACTCGTACTGTTCGTCATTCCATAGCCAAACTGATAGGTTGTCGTAAGTTGATGTTAACTCCGCTTGCGACAAGCGTTCACCAATCTCACCTTTACTACGGTAGTAAAGCTCGTGAGAGAATAAGCGATCAATGTTTGCACCTAGGTTTGCAGCCTTGACCATACTATCGACGACTTCAGGACTCATTTCATAGCGAGTGAAGTCAGGACGGTGGTGGTTACCTCGGCTCGGAATACCATGACCTTTACGTACTTCAATACAGTTAACTTCGTATTGGTATTCGTCCTTACACAATGGCACGCCAGGGAAGTTCTTTTGCAGTTCCGCGATGGCTGTTTGTTTCTCTTGCTCAGATTTCACCATGTGGAAGGCATAGCGCTGTTGCTCTTGGTCGCCAACAGTTACCTTGTACAACGGAATCTCAAGCGTTGGCATGTCGATATTACCCGGCCATGTGACGGTGCCATTGTCATTGATTTCAATTTTTGTGGTATCGGCATAACGCTCATAAACCACAAGATCGAATTCCGCCACTGTGTGTAGGTTAGGGACGTTTGGACCCGATGTACTATGACACCAGTAGCTATCTGAACAAAGAGACTGGAAGGTCTTCGCAACGTTTGCACCACCTACAGAGACGCCAGCGGCATCAGCTAAACGAGCGATAGGCTCAGGATTACTTGCCTCTAGAGCATCAAAGAAGATGATGTTGCCGCCGTTGTTTACATATTCGATCAGCGCTGTGACGTCATCTGCATCCAACTTAGGCTGTTGAATATCAGAAACGACGGATTTGGTATCATAGCCATCGGTTTTAATCTCATAAGATTGAAGCAGTAATAGCGGAGTCGTCGTTGCATCAAGAGTGCTGAATGAACCACTATTTAGCAGTTCCATATCACCAAGTTGGTAGCTTGGGTTAACGAAGAAGTCGTAGATTTGACCCTCTTTGCGGTCCCAACGGAAAGCGTGCCCCTTGCTGATGTTCGTTGCAATGGCAATCGAATCTTGTGATGCGTTTGGTACCAGCCAATTGATCAAGTTGCCGAACATCTTTTGCATGCTGCCGTTGTCGGTACGAGTATCTGCGTCTTGAGCAACTTGGTTGTGTGGCGTGCTGTAGCGACATGTTTGTTTCTCGCTTTCAATGCCCAAATCTGCGCCTGCCCAGTAGTTTTGTGGACACGAGAAAATAGAGGTGTACATCGCGTTACCCAAGAACACTACTTTACCTGAACCAATCATACCCGCGGTCATGGTTGGTAAATTGAAGGTCGCTGTTTGTTTCGAGATTTTTTCCGGACGCAGCATCTTGACCGTCGATGTTTCATCAATGGTCGTTGCATCTACGATGTAAGCTTTCTTGTCTTTACCTGAGCCACGTGTCCAAGCGGCCTCTTCACCAAAAGGAAGCCAGTAACTGTTGTCATTACGTGGCATTAGCACTGGGAATGCTTCATTGGTTAGGTTGAAGTTACGCATTGCACGTGTATAACCAGAACCGCCCCAACCATGGTTATCATGGAAGATGTGCACGCTATCCACGCCTGCATAAATTTGATGCAGAGATTGCGTTACATAATTGCTCCCTGTAGCGCGAACGGTACGCAACATAGGTGCCGCAAAGCCTGACCACTGTGGTGCTTGTTTCAACTGTCCATCGATGATCTGCGTTAAACCTTGGCTAAACTGTGCAGCAAACTCGTTTGGCGTCGTGAAGTTAGTACCTTCAATCTTTGCGCCGTTTGGTAAGCTAAGGTTGATCAGTTCATTGATTACGTTAGGGTACTGTGCAAATACCTGACGAACGTTATCGTTGATCTCAATGTTGCTGTCAGTCTGAATACCATAACGACGAACAAACGCCTCTAGGTTTTGTTTTACCAACGGATTGTCACTTAAATCCGCAAGTTGGTAATTTACCTTGTTACCTTTAACTTGCCCGAGTGTGAAGGTATCGATACCAAAGATCAGGTTCTCGCCCCATAGGTATTCAAACTCGCCGTTTGCATCTGTCATACCACGGGCAGAGTGGCTGAAGAACTCAACACCGGCAAGGGGGTAGCCTTGCGAGTCCATCAAGCGACTTGTCGTTAGTGGCTTGTTTGCAGCGCTTGGCTTGTATTCATAAGTTGCTTCGGCGTTGGCAGAAACAAACGACCCGGTTAAGTTGTTACTTGCACCTGGGGTGACTTCTGGCTGAAGCTCTGGATCAACGTGCGCGCTTGGTTGCTCACCCTCATTCGCGACACTTGGATTGAGAAACTCATCAATCGCCGCTTGATCTTCGCTTAGATACAGGTCTTGGATATCGTAGCTGTTGATTTCATCTAAACACACTTGTGTATCTTGAGTAGGGCATGTGTCGATCTTGTTTAACAGCTTAGTGACATTACTTGCGTGTTTACCTAGCACATCTTTAAGATCATACGCTTGAGTTAACTCAGATGGTTGTGAACCTTCACGTGTTTGTTGTGGCACTAGGTAGTTGAACGTACCTAGAGTAATACCACCGAATTGACAGGTGAATGTGCCTTCAGAAGCGGTATAAGTGAAGTAGCCTGACTCACTGATATCCTGATCATCACACTCAAGATCACCGGTTAACTGTTTACTATGAATAAACAGTTTACCTTGATACGTGGTTACACCTATATCTGGTTGATCTGGCGGTAAATCAGGTTCAACAGTCGGTGGTGTGGTATTTGTTGAGTTGTTGCTTTCATCGCCACCGCAGCCAAGCAGCAGCGAAGCGACAAGGATTGAAAGAAGACTTCGTTTCAAAGACTAAACCCTTATGAAGTGCCATCGTCATTTGGATGGCGAGTTGGTTGAGAGTTACTTTATTTTAAAGCTCAGAGCTATCGAGATTATGTTGTTAAGTAATTAACTTTTAGTAAGTTTTTAGGGCTCGATAAATGCGCGCGCATTCTAGTTTTAAAAGCGGCAGGAGGGAACAAAAAGATTAGCTTTGTATTGAACAAATTGTCACAACTGAGGGTGGGATTCACAGAATGAATAAGCCTAGTGGTTAGTTGGACTTTCTTTTCTGCAAAAATAGCGTACAGTTTGCTGGTTTTTCACTGAAATCATCCGATCATGACCAACGCAAAACTCCTTCTTATTCGTGGTTTACCAGGCTCTGGAAAGACAACGCTTGCTAAGAAATTGTCCAAACAGCTCAAAGCGAAACACTTTGAAGCTGACATGTATTTTGAGAATGAAATTGGAGAATACGTTTTTGATGGTACCAAGCTAGCGGATGCCCATGAATGGTGTTTTCAACAAACCCGTAAGTGGCTTAATAAAGGTAAGGTGGTGATTGTCAGCAATACCTTTGTTCGTCACTGGGAAATGAAGCGCTACCTAAAGTATTGTGAGAAAAAGCAAATTGAAGTGGAAGTGCATGTGTGTCGTGAGCAATATCAAAGCATTCACGATGTGCCATCAGCGACGATCGAAAACATGCGTCGCCAATGGCAAGAATAACGTTTTAACCTCTTTTGGTCTCAAGAATACTACTGACCCCTGCCATCGATCATGACAACCAGTGTTTTGCTCATAATGGCGATGTCCATCGAAATCCACGAGTAAAATGAGCTTAGGCTCAATGCGTAGCTGTGGTCGAAGCCGACTTTACGGCGAACATCCTCAATACATGAGTCGTAGCCTTGATTGACTTGTGCTAACCCTGTGATGCCTGGTAGAACACCGTAAGTGCGTTCAACAAAGTAAGGAATCTCATCTTCTAGCTTTTGGTAAAAAGCAGGGCGCTCAGGACGAGGACCAATCAACGACATTTCACCTTTTAGCACATTGAATAACTGTGGCAGTTCATCTAAGCGTGTCTTACGTAAGAATCGACCGACAGGTGTGATTCTTGGATCATTCTCTGAAGCCCATACCGCGCCAGAACGTTGCTCGGCATCGACATACATAGTGCGAAACTTCATGATTTCAAACAGCTCCATCTTGTCTGGTGTACAACGACCCACACGAAGCTGACGATAAATCACAGGGCCTTTTGAGTTCATTACAATTGCTAACGCAATCAAAGGCATAATCGGCATGGTGACGAGCAAGATGAGCAGTGAAACAACTACATCGAAAGCGCGTTTTGCTAGATGAATATTTGAGTCGTAGCGTGAAGTTTTCATGATGCTTTCCTTATTGATTAATGCGCTTCCAGCGTCCGTTTTCCATTCCAAGTAGGTAGCGTAGTCCGCCTGCGAAGTTAGCTATGTGTCCAACCACTAAGTAATTGATTAACTTAAATGGCTTAAACAAATTTAATACTGGTACTAAGTAAGTGAAGAGAGCAGCTGAGTAGACTGCCAGTTGTGCCAGCATTAGAAATTGAAACGCTGGGTAGTGAATTAGCAGTAATGAACTCACCAAACACATGATCATTAGGTAAGGAGTCGCAAGACGCAGTACCTTTCCTGATAAAAATGCAAATGCAGTGCCACGATAGCGGGGTAACAGCAGCTTTTTAAGTTTCAAGAACTGCTGCATATTGCCTGCAGAGATGCGTAGGCGTCGTTTGAAGTCAGAGTTATCAGAGCTTTCTTCTAGCTCAAGAGCCAGCATCCTAGGTTCATAAATGGATGCATAACCTTGTAGTACGATACGCATTGGTAAAATGAAGTCATCGTTAATGATCTCAGGTTCGAGCGGCGTGAACAGTTTGGTTCTAAATGTATAGAACGCGCCGTGAGAACCAATGGTTGAGCCAATCAACGACTCTTTGTATTTCACATTAGATTGGTACTGCCAGTAAGCTGCTTCACCTTGGTTTTGTGTCGCCATGATTTGATAAGTCGCATTGACTACACCGATATTCTCATTTTGATAGTGTTGGCTCGCTAGCAGTAAGGAATCACAAGAGACTAGGGCAGAAACATCACTAAGGACGGTAATCTCAGTGGTTATGTTTTTCATTTCAGAGTTGATGAGCGTCACTTTGCCACGATTGATTGCGTGGTCTCGAATGATGAATAAAGTGTCAGCACAGATCGCTTCTTGAATGGTGTTCTGTGCTATCTCTGCTGTGTTGTCGGAGCATCCATCACAGGCAATGACAATCGTTAATTTATCTCGCGGATAGTCAAGGCTTGCAAGGTTTCGGATCTTTTCTGCGATCCATTGTTCTTCGTTGTAGGCAGGTACAACGATTGTCATCGTAGGTAAGATGCAGTCGTTTTTGGATGCTTTGTAACAACGCTCTTTTACCGTTGCTTTCTTCGCTACCTTGCGCTGTTCACGACGTGTTGAAAGCCAGTTCAGAACAAGAGGGTAGCCAACGTGATGGTAGACAATTAATAGCGCAGATAAAACGAAGCCAGTGGTCCAAAGTAAATCAATCATAAGTTCTCTCCTTGAGCTAACATCGCGTAGCGGTTAACCATATTGCGGATATCGAAATGCTTAAGAATATGGGCTCTAGGCGAACGCGGTATTTCTGATAAATGCTGTGACAATGCATCCGCTAGAACGGGAACTTTATTTGGCTCAACCAATGCGCTTGTTTGTGGGCATAGCGTCTCTTTTACTGCTCCAACGTCACTGGCAATGCAAGGGACGCCGCAGGCTTGTGCTTCTAGGGTTGAAAGTGGAAAACCCTCTTGAAGTGAAGGTAGACAAAAGACATTTAAGCTTTGGTAAAAGTGCGGCATGTCACTAACCAAGCCCAAGAACGTTACTCTGTCTTCAAGTCCCAAAGTGCGTACCTGCGCTTCTAATAGCTCTCTTTGGCTACCGCTTCCTGCAATAGCAAGGTGTGTATGTGTTGGTAGATGTGAGAAGGCTTTGATTAGGATCTCTTGCCCCTTAACGGCTTCTAAACGACCTGCTGTTCCGACAATGAACTTATCAGTGGGAAGCGAAAAGCGCTCACGGGCTTGGTTTTGATTACCATTGGTGAACTTTTCACAATCAATCCCATTATGAATGGTGCTGACTCGAAGATAGCCTAGCTTGTTGGTTATTTGGTCAGCGACAAACTCAGCGTCTGCAACAACTTGGGGGCGAAGACTCTTGAGTAATACTGTTTGTAATCTAGCTGCTTTTTGGTTGTTTAAGTGCCAAGCATCATGCTCCGTGTGGATTAAGGTTTTAATGCCTAGCAATCGTGTCGCAATCCCGCCATACAGCAAGGGACCGATATGGTGAGTATGAACCACATTTGCGTTGAGTCTTTTGAGTATATGTTTCAATGCTTGGAGTGTGGTTAGGCTAAAACCTGGCGCTTTATCGAGAAAGCAAAGTTGGTCTCGGTAATCCAACAACTTACTCCAATGACGAAATGCAACCTTTTTGTTCCCCTCAAGACTAACCACAAAAACGGAGTCTTCTGCTTTAGCAAAACGAAGCATCTCTAGTACCAGAGTTTCTAATCCGCCGGGGGCGAGATGTTGGACGACGTGTACAATCACATTGCCGTTCTTGGTTGATGTTCGAGTGTCTGAGTTTTCCATTCCTGAGTCCTCGATATATTTGTTTTTCTACATGTTGACTTGTGCACGCTATGTGCCAAAAATTAAAGTAAGCAAAAACAACAAGTTAATAATTTTTAGGTGCTGAACATCAAAATGAGAAAAGAATATTCTCATTTTGAAATTCAGAATTCGCGGATGAAAGAAATTCCCAGTTAATTGCTTGATTTAATGGGAATGGGGATGAGAAAGCACTCAACGAACGAGTGCCTTCACATGATGCTGAAATTTAAAATTCTGGCTAGAAGATTACTTTAGGGATAGTGGTAATCACGGGGACGCCCAGGTGTTTTTCAAGGGATTTTCGTGAGCGAATCGAGTTATCTGCCAGTTCCGCAATGGTTGCTAATCCGATACCTAATCCAGCACCACCAATGAACCCTAAGATAACGAACATAAAAGCGGGTAAATTAGCTGGAATTGTGGGAGTGTAAGGCTCATCAATGACTTTCACGCGTTTATTTTCTTCAAATACACCCAAAGAACCGGTGAGTTGGGCCATTTCATAACGTTCAACCAGTTCTTCGTACAATTGGCGTTTGACTGTCACATCTCTTGCCAGTCGATTGATTTCAGTTGCGGTGCTACCAAATCGATTCGCATTGGTTTCTAACTCTTGAATCATGCTTTGCAGACTCGCTGTCTCTTCTTGAAGCGATTCATATCGACCGCGCATGATTTGCAATTGATGGAGCTGAGAAACAAGCAGAGGTTGCGCATCACCAATATTACTTACCGTTGCGGTGCTGGCGATATCCCAAAGCTGGTTACTGTTCATCTCAGGTTGTTTTGAGTTGAGTAGAACGGCGCGCTCTTGTTCTAGGCGATTCAATTCTCGCAATTTACCTTGGACCATACTGTGCGCTTCTGTGTACTTGGCACGAAGTAGGGTTAGTTCACTGCGGATCTCGATGATTTGTTCTTCAATTTTACCAATCACTGGGTTGGTCTTAGAAAGTTGTTGGTCCAAGCTACCCATGCTGCGTTTTACACCAGCCAGTTCCGCTTCTTTCTCTGCCAATGTCTGCTTTAGGCTCGCTAAACGAGTCAGGCTTTGTGCCTGCATCTCTGGTGTTGCGTGCGAATAGGCGTTTTTGTATTCGGCAAAGGCTTGCTCGGCTTTATCCAGTTCTTCACGACGTTTATCAATATGCATGGTAAGAAAGTGGCTTGAGTCTTTAATCGAAGATCGCTCTGGGGCAAGAAGTTGTTCTACAAAATGATCGCTGACGGAGCCAAGTATATCTTCCATACCTTCAGACTTACTGCTGGTTAACTGGATTTGAATGAAGTCTTTACCAAGCTGTTGCACCGTGAGGCGATTGGCAAGCTCTTTAATGATGGACTCTTGTTCTTTCGGTCCCATGGTGTCATCAATCAAGCCTTGTTCTTGAGCAACCGAATACAGCACATGACGGCTTTTCAATAGGGTACTTAACGCGCTCAAGCGATCTTTCAGCATGGTTGAGACGGCAAGATCTTCGAGGAATGGATTCATCTTGGCTGTTTCTTGAATCAGCATACTAGTGTGTGCCACATATTTCGTTGGCATCATTTTACTGACGACAAAGCCTAAGATAGGCAATACCAACATAGGAATAACAATCAGATAGCGACGTCGCCATGCACCATGCAGTAATAAGGTGATGTTGTCTCTTAAATCGTTCATAACGCCCTCACTAATCGCTCAACTTGACGTGCTCTTGATTGCCAACTTTGTTGTTGGATGATCGAGAGTGAACCCTCTGGTGGTGGGAGTAAGTGATTCAGGCTCGCACGAACATCATCCACATCCGCCACAACATGCAGCATGTGTTGGTAGGGCTTAAGTGCTGGGAAAGCCGTACTGATGACCGGTGTTCCTGTGGCGAGGTATTCCAATAGTTTAAGTGGATTACAGGCTTGAATCTGTGCGTTATCGACGAACGGTAGCCAACTCGCATCCCAATGTTGTGAGTAGCTAGGTAAATCTTGATGTGCTCGCGGACCTAGGTAATGGATATTGTTTCGTTGTGGCAACGGGTTGTGAGGAAATTCATTTGGACCAATAAAGACCAAATCCCAATCCAGGGCTTGATCGGCGACTTGTTCTATTAAACGGTAATCCAACCATTCTGATAGGCTGCCGTAAAAACCCAGTACCTTACGACCATTGTTTGGCATATCTTGTGCTTTCGCCGTTGGCTCTGAAAACAAACTGAAGTCCACACCATGCGGTAGAGTCACGGTTTTCTCTTGCGGAAGCTCCGCGGCAAGCTTATCGCTGGCAGCCAAAATAAGGTCTGCGTTCTCAATCAAGTCAGCTTCATGTTCCAAAATGGTTCGATGATCGACACCCGCGAGTGCGCCAAAGTCATCACCACAGTAATAAACAATGCCTTTGGTACTCATTTCTCGACAAATATCCACAGCGGTAGGCAGTGACGTCCAAAAAACGGCATGTTGAAAGCCGAGTTCATTCAGTTTTTTGCTCAGCTGATGTTTCATCATTTTCGTCGCGACGTTACGTGCCCATTTAGATTTGGGAGCAGGGATCGTCAGCAAAGTGATGGTGTGGATGTTTGAGACATCCTCTCGGCCGAAAGGCGTTTGAACCTCGTCTTGTTGTTTGAATGATCCAGTCAGTTTGGTGACGAGGCGTTTAGCGTCTTTTGGTGTGAACTTTGGTTGTCTTAAGCCGATCGAGTTGACCCAAAGAATACGATGGTTGTTCGCTAGGTGCTTTATCAGATGTTGAGTGGAAGATGGCAAGCCGCCGAAGTCTTCTCCAAATACTACGATATCTGTCATCGTTCTCTCCTTGAGCCAATTGATTCGTTGTTGTTACTCAAAGACGTATCACGATGCGTGCCAAGGGGCTAAGTTTCATTAAAACAATAGGTTAGGTTATTTCTTGATTTGAGAGGGTGACGGTTTCTCATTTTGACAATCAGTTTGAACGATGCGATTTATCACTATGGTTAGCGCGGCAAGTATATAAATCGGCCAAGTAAATCCTTGGGTGAGAAAGGTTCCCGACACTATGGTGCCAATAAGTCCGCTCAATACGGCGTTTGCACCTACAGAAAGCGTGAAGTGGGACTTTTCAGTCAGAAGTGAGATTGAACTTAATGACGTTTTGACCAGAGAAACAATCAGAGTAATGAAAACCGCTAAACCAACAAAACCGGTTTCAGCCAGTACACCAAACCAAGTACTGTGCACCGCGTGGTTAATGCCATCCCAATGCGGGCTGTAGAAGAAGTAGTTGTAGTAGAAGTTCTCTAAACCAACGCCGGTTATCGGATTGTCGAGTGCCATTTTGAAAGCCGCTTCCCAAGCGTACAAACGTCCCATTGCAGAGGCATCAATACCGGCTTCTGCAGCACCCCCCGATGCTCGCCCGGAGATCCCTGCAACAGCATAAAGAATCAAAGCTGCGACCAAACCTAGAAAGACAACCAATGCCTTACTCTTGATGTGTTTGAACGCGAAATAGGCGAAGACTGAGAGTGCTCCCAATAAGCCACCGCGGCTTTGTGTCTCAAGGATCGACATAAACAGGATGATACAAGTGAGCAGTGCAAAACCTCGCAACCACATGGACGATCGTTTCTCGACCAATTGGCTCACCGTAAAGGCGAGGGGGAACATCAAAACCAGCGCTAAGTCATTGGGGTCACCTAATACCGAGCCAAACGAACGACCAATCGACACACGCGTTCCTTCGACAATATCAATACCGTTGGTGGCGTTATAAAGAGCAACGAGTCCGACCAACAACCCAGCAACGATAATTGCTTTTGACATTTGTGCGAGCTGTTTGGGTGTGGTGATAAGCCAAGTGATCGCCAGTGTCATCACAATGATCTTCCAATACGTATTCTTAAACACGGTAATCGCGATGTCGCGCGCAGAGGCGAACACAATACCGATGATGACTAACGCCCAAAAGATGAACAGCCACTTTAAAGAAGGGTGCCAGAAAACCGATAGCTGACGACTGATTAATAGATGAAAAGATAACGCGCCAAGTGCGCCTAAAGACAACAACAATGGGATTTTGAAGTTGTAGATAACGGGAAACGCTTCGTGTATTCGAAAGAAAGAGAAGATGACGAACAGAGTCACCAGCCAAAAGGTTTGGTTGAGGACAAACAAGATGGCAAGCGGAGCAAAACAAATTGCGACAATTAAAATTGGATGCGGCATCACTAACCACGCTAAAGCGATGACCACAGTAACGGTTGTCGCAGCGATGATTTGGGTTGGTCTCACATCCGTGGCATTCATAACGTCACTCTTTTCGCTTCCGTTCTTAACCTCATCATAAGGTTATTGCGTGTTTCCTTAGACATGTATCGGAAGGCGATACCAGCAAACAGTGTGCATGTCAGAATGCAAATCACAATCGCACTTCCGATGGATTGAGTAGAGTAAAGCAGGAACAGTGCCACTCCTGAGATGATTTGTAATGCGACCATCAAACTTAGGTGGAAAGGAAGGTACATGCACTGTTGTCCAATCACGAACGTCATCGCCAGTTTGGTGAGTTGGGCATAGTAAAGCGCGATGAATACGCCATAGATACCAAGGGAAGAAAGCGCAAACAGAAGAGCAATTGCAACACCAGCGGCAACGATGTTAATTCCTAATAACCAACGAGTGCGACGTTTGTAAAGAATCGCGATGTTCAGCAGTTCACTCCATTCTTTTATCATGGCGATTGGTAGAAGGAATAATGTGTAAAGCGCAGCTTCTTGGTATGTTTCTGGTAAAAACTGGCTGATCATAATGAAGGCAAGGGTTGCGACCAACACCGTGAGTGCCGCAATATAAATCATACCGAAGTGAGAAATCCGAACGGCTTCTTTACCACGATTACGCTCCAGATACGCGAAGCGACGTGGCATCCACCACATACCGAATGGCTGAACCAAAATACACATGCCAATGGCAAATTTAACCGCAATTGCGTACACCCCAAGTGTTGCCAGTGAAGCATTAGCGCCGATGAACCAACGCTCAGCACCGTTCAAGCAAAACGCAACTAGCGCAGACATCATGACAGGGATACAGTAATGCAGGTGTTGTTTCGCGAGCGCTATGTCAGGCATGACGACTTTGTATTTATTGATAATGTGCAACCAGGTAAATTGGATTACGGCAGCAAGCAGACCACCAAGCAAGACAGAAATGACGTGTGGGTGAATCAATAAAGCGGCGACAATAAATACAACTTGAAGAACGGTGGTGGTCACCATCACGCTTAGCAGTGTTTTCGCTTTATCATCTTGCATGCGCAGCCAAGCAGTACCGATACCAATCGCGCCTTCCAAGATAATTGCGAACATCAGCGCGATAAATTCAAGCTGAGAAAATGGGCCAGGGATCGGGGCAACTAGAATCGCAAACAGTAAAACCAAACCAATCGCCGCTGCGATCCAAACAGAAAGCGAGTAGATCTGGTTAAGCATGGTTGCTTTCTTCTCGTTGTCTTTCTCTACACCAACAAAACGGTAAAGGGCTTCGTGCATTGCCATGCTCGCAAGTAGGGCAGTGACAACACCGAAAGAAGTTAGTAACTCAAGTTTGCCCATTTGCTCTGGTGAGAGAAACTGAGGAAGCACTGGCAGCATAATTAAGCTGATGCTTTTGTTGATCACCAACGCAATGGCGAACAACGACATGTTGGTCATGGCTTTAGACATGGTCATATCCTTTGACGTTGTCACGCTTCTTTGCGTTTTGTTGTTCTTTGCTTGATGGATCTTTGCAAAGCTGCTGGGTAATAGAGAAGTAACAACGTTCCGCTGTATATAAGCGAGCAACGTGCAGTGCCTCTAACCCCATTGTCACTTTCAACCATGGCGATTCATTCAACAGGACAATTGCATTGTGCAGAGATGCGGCGTCTTTTGGTGTGTACTTGATGCAGTTTTTCCCGTGAGTTAGTACTCGATCCCAATAACTGTCATCATGAGGAATCACGACACACATACCAGCGGCTAACGCCTCTAAAATTGATAACCCAAACGGTTCGTTGTTACTGGTAGAAACAAACACACCGCATTGCGCGCGAAGTTCATCCAGGTTCTCTGGTGACTCATGCCATGAAATGTTTGATTGATTGAAATCTGGCTCAGAGCACTCGACGCCTTCGATGTTTGGTTTGATGTAGCAAATGGTTGCATTTAGGTGGCATGAGTCGTCCAGTTTCATCGCATCGAGCAATAAATCCACATTTTTCCATTTCAATAGACTTGCGGCCCAAAATACGCGATTAGAAATTGGGTTTGCTTGCTTTGGTGAGCGCTTTGAAGAAAGACCATTGACGAATGATGCAGTATTTAGAGTTGTCCAGTAGCGTTCAACGGCTGGCTTAGGCATTTTTAGGTAAGCCATAAGAGCATCGATCATAGAGGCGCGCGTGTTTGCAAGATAATGAATGGCAGCCGCTTTTACTAAGCAGTAGCCAGATGAGCGAGACACGCCCACAGGGCCATGCACCATTTGTACGATAGGTTTGCGATTGAATAGACGAAGCAAGTACATGGGCATGTCGTTGTTTGGTGAAGACAAGCCCATAAACCAATCGAGTTTCGGTAGCTTGAGCGTCACCAGAATCAGTTGAACTAGGTAAAAGCAGTTCATCAGCCAATAAGCGATACCATGATGAGACGTGATTGGAGATCGCTTGATTTTCAATACCTGTACGCGAGGATTTGAGCTGAGTGTTGAAATCCAATGTTCTGGATTTGTCGTTGCGATATAGCTAATCACGTCACGTTGGTCACACTGTTTAATCAACTCGGCGTTGGCAATTTTCGAACCGCCTTGCATTGTGATAGCGTCAAACATCAATACACGTTTCATGGTCAGCTCCTTAGTTGATGTTTAGCCAGCGCGAAATGGGTTTCATGCAGTGGGTGACGGGCATTGGTGTTGGTTCTCTCTGCAAGAGCTCATCGCGGTAAATGTCTTCAATCGCTTTGACTGAAGCAGAAACCGTCAGATGCTGATTCGCGTGTTGATGCGCATTCTCCGCTAACTTATTGCGTAGTGGCGCATCTTGAATCATCTGCTGAATTGCATTTAACAGACTCGCCATACCGTGATTGGCGAACAATAAGGCACTGTGGTTGTGCTCAAACAATTCCGGGATGCCACCTGTTTTTGGTGCGATGATTGGTAGCTTTGCTAGTGCCGCCTCACCAAGAACAAGACCAAACGCCTCTTCGTAAGCGCCACTGATGAAGGCATCTACGTTACCTTTCATCCAGTCTCCGGCGTTATGTTGTTCACCAACAAAATGCACACGATCCTCCACACCCAAATCTATGGCTAACTGCTTCAACGCGACACGTTCTTCACCATCACCAACAATCACCAAATGTGGATTATGTTGATGGTAGTTGTGCATACGCATAGCTTGGATTAAGCGGTCAAAGCCTTTGCGTTTAATGAGAGATCCAACCGAAATAAAGGTGAACGCTTGCTGGGGAATACCCAGACGATCTTTAACATTGATGGGTGCATCGTGACTCTCCAATGACACACCGTTATGAACGACATGAAGATGTTCTTCTGGGTAGCCATCTTTGAGAATCTCGTGACCCACATCTTTACTCACGCAAATCAATTTTGGAGAGAGGTGTAGACCCAGTGAGAAGCGGTCACGCAAGGTGTAGTGGCAGTGTAGTTGCGTCATCAAAGGGATGTGGTTCATACGAGCGGCTAGGCACATCCATTGGCACGGACCACCACTGTTTACATGGACAAGGTCAATGTTGTGCTTTTCGATCAATGCCGTGCCTTGTTTGATCAAATCGTTCCAACCGCTGATGTCCCAGCGAGGCGTGTTCCAACCTCCAACAAGGCTGAAGTTTGAATGTTCCGCTTTGATGCCTAGAGATTGGCATTTCTCAATCAAAGGTTCGCAGTTTGACCAAACAATCGGTTGGTACTGGTCGTGGTCAATGTTTGTGATGAGGTCAAGCAATACGACTTCGCTACCGCGAATCCAGTTATCACCATAATGAACGTAAAGAATGCGTTTTGGAGTAGTCATCGTCGTTACCTCGGTTAGCCAATCTGTTTGAATTAGCTATTGCAACCGAGATGCCAAAATATGCCATTAGTTTAACTATCTGTTTTTGAATGGAAAGTGATACATAGGTGAAAACTGAGCGCGAAACTTCTCAATTTGAGAATGGATATGCATCAAGTATGATTCTCAATTTGGTAGCGTTCAATCAGAATAGGAATGATGTTGCGGGAGGAATAGTGATCTTTGATGGTCTCAATCGCTTTGTGACGCATTGGGTATTGTTCGCTATGGCTCATTCCCAACCAGTGATTAAGTTTGTCAGTTAGTGCGGGAATATCATAAGCGAGGAAGCCATTTTGACCATCTTCGATGAGGTCAGGAAGGCGACCAACGTCAAGACTGACCACAACGATACCTCGGGCCATCGCTTCTAACGCCGCCATTGGCAAACCTTCATAGCGTGATGAGATGACAAGAGCACTGATATTGCACCAAACGGCATCCATGTCATTTTGATGACCGTGAAATATCACGTTGGCTGGTGCGTTTTCTATCAGTCTCGGCTTTTCTGGGCCGTCACCATAAATAGAGAACTCAACATCAGGAATATGACGGGCAATATCAATGAAGCGGTCTGCACCTTTTTCATGACTGAGGCGACCCACAAACGCGATTTGTTTATAACGACAATGCTGATTGGGAATCGATACAAAGTTGTTCAATAGCTCTGATTGAGATGGAATCTTACTTTGAATGGTTTGGCTAACGGCGAAGCAATGATCAGAAAGGCAAGCTGAGTATCGATCAAGCCAATCATAAAGCCAGACTCTACCTTTCGGTGTTTCTCCTGCATGAAATGTCGATATGAGGCGAGGGAAGGTTCGAGTAAATAACTTTGCGCTTCTGGCTAACAGTGCCGCTTTGTAACCATGGGTATGAATAACGCTGGGTTGATGCTCAGCCACTGCACCAGTAATTTGTTTTACTGGAATGGTTTTTGACCGTTCTGACTTTGGGCATAGGTGCCACAAATAACTCACTGGTATTTGAACTTGGTTTAATTTGTCGATAAGTGTTGGTGGTGGATCGTATTCCACCACCAACACAACTCGTACGTTAACATGAAAGGATTGCAACCCAGTGGCGAGTTCGACTACATGGCTTTCAATGCCACCGTAAATGCGGCTATCCAGCAGTATCCAAACTTCGCCAACGACAGGGATCTCAAGATTGTTCGAGATTAGCTTCATCCGCTTCCCACGCTTGTTTTTTGCGGTAGACCGTAGATGGGCTCAGTTCCAACATCACCGCCGCGTTAAGCACGTTACCATCACAATAAGCTATCGCATTTTGAATGGCTTCGCGTTCCACTTTCCACATAGGGCGGATCGTGCCATCGGAATTAAAGTATGGTGACGCTACTGGTGTGACAGAGGCTGAGGGCACCAGACTACTCTCCTCAGTAGCAACTGGCATGCTTTCTCGCTCCGAAGTACTCAAGTTAACAGTGCCTGCAGGTGGATTCTCTAAAGGAGAAAAAGATGAATCGTTATAGCGTGCATCATGTTCTATTGTTGTGCTACGCTCTTTCGCCGGTTTGCGAGTCAGTTGAGCGGGCAAATGTGCGAGCGAAACTTTGTCTTCATTATTCAATACCACAATGTTACGAATGATGTTTTGCAGTTGGCGCACGTTGCCAGGCCAGTCGTAATGCTTAATCACATGTTGCGCTTCGCTGTCGATATTGTTGAACTTCTTCTTGTCCTGTTTGGCGTATGTGGTTAAGAAGTGTTTAGCCAGTGTGACAATGTCACTACCACGTTCACGAAGTGGGGGCATATCAATGGGGACAACGTGCACACGATAATATAAGTCTTCACGGAAACGACCTTCTTCCACTTCGGTTAATGGGTCTCGGTTGGTTGCGCAGATAATACGTACATCCACTTTCATTTCTCTAGTCGCACCAAGTGGTGTGTAGGTTCCGGTTTGTAGAAAACGCAGTAACTTTTTCTGCATTTCTAATTCCATCTCGCACAATTCGTCGAGGAACAGGGTACCGCCATGAGCAAGCGTTGCAGCACCTTTACGGTCTGTGGTTGCACCGGTAAATGCCCCTTTGACATGACCAAAGATTTCACTTTCCATTAGATCTCGGGGAATGGCACCGCAGTTGATGGCGATAAAGGGTTTGTCTCTGCGATCGCTCTGCTGATGAATAGCTTCTGCACACACTTCTTTACCCGTACCACTTTCACCAACGATAAACACGCTTGCAGAGGTTGGAGCAACCGCGTCAATGGTTTTATACACAGCTTGCATCGGTAGGCTAGAGCCAATAAAACCGTGGTAGTTGTGGCGATCGAAGGTCGATTGAATGTTCTCGACGAGATTTTCTAACTTCGCTCGTTTTAAGTGAAGAGCGACTGAGGTTTTTAAACGGTCTGCATTGATGGGTTTCTCTAGGAAATCTTCCGCACCTTTCTGAATCAGATTGACCGCGAGATCGACGCTGCCGTGCGCCGTTGCGATGATGACAGAGGACGGGATCTCGTTTTCATTAATCCAGTCCAATACGTCTTCGCCTGACATGTCCGGAAGTTTAAGGTCGAGAATGATAAGTTGCGGTTTGCTGCGCTCAATGAATTGAATCGCCTCCCGCCCCGTTTCTACGTGGAAGATGTCGTAAGGCTCATCCTTGACGTACTGCTTATAAAGTATGGCTAGTGAAGTAGAGTCTTCTACCAGTAACACCCTTGGTCTCATAATCCTTTCCCAACTTTCTTCAAATCGTTGTTTTAATGCGTTAAGTCGGCTTGAGATACGTGTTGTCGTGATGATTTTGTTTTTCTTGTCTCAAGCTGATGGCTTCTTTTCGATTCTCATTTTGAGAATCTTTATATTTAAGTATTAGCACACGCTGTGAGGATTGCAGAAAATTCTTTATTTTTTAGTTAATTAAATCCCTGAAATTTGTTGCTAGTCTTCAAATCCTTGTTCTTTTCTTTGGTTTAGCGCCGTAAAAGACTGTTCTGCCAGTTCTGGTAATGATTGGCAAAGCTCAAAAGCTTGTTTTGTATCACCTTCAACACAGTATTTCTCGATGGTACGAGCGTGACGCGATAGAGTGCGATTACCCAAGGCAAGTGCAGAGCTACCAAGCGTGTGGACTTCAAACTCCATTGCTTCTTTGTCTTGGCTGTTGAGTGCCTGCTTGATCTTTTCGACGCGCTCACGAGATTCCTCAATATAGTGCTCGATTAAGGTAGGCATGATTTCCGCACAGGTGTCTTTGATCATTTGCTGAAGAATCAACTCATCGACCAATTCTTGCTCTAACGTTACATCAGTTTGAGTATTCATAGTGCGCGCTCCCTATAAGGTAAATAATTCGCTGTTCTTTATTTGTTTCGATATTTTCGCTTTCAGCTTCTCTGGCAAAAAGCGCAGTTTTTTCACCTGATGAATCAGTTCGTCTTTTAAACCTGCGTTGTGCTTCATGTTGAGCACAGCGCCTAGCAGATTGGCATTGCTGGTTTCTAACAGCGTTTTTGCTTGGTCGATTTGGCTCGTAGTGGTGGAACCGTAACTGGCAACCAGTACACAAGTATCGCAAACGCCTGCAACGACTTGTGCGGGAATGTTGCTGCGGTTCATGCTCAGCAGCGGTGAAGTATCAATTATTACTCGGTCGTATTGCTCAAGCCAATTATCGACCGCCTTTCGCAGCATGGTTGGGTCGCGATAGGCAAGTTGTGTGCTCGCAAGGGAAGGGACAGTTAACCCTACCAGCGTTTGATGGTCTTCTTCACGAGAGATTAATTGTCCTACTTCTTCCGGTTCTTCTTCAAAAGCATGAACTGTGCGGTAAGCGGGCTTGAACAGGTTCAAGTCGACATAAAGTGTTTTATGACCTGCAAGAATCAAACGCTCCGCCAGTGCAGAAGCCACAGACGTAACCCCATCTTCAGACTGACAAGCCACAACACTAATTGACCTGTAGCCCTTGAGTTCGCTTTGAAGATAAATTTGCTCAATCTCAGCATGTGTTGCAGGGATAGTCATTACAGCGCTCCTATTAACACTATGGTGGTGGTGATTTGTAACAAGTCACGCAACCCCGCACGGGCTTTCTCGGCAAAACTTTCGTCTTTGTGCGGAACGTAAATCGTATCACCGGCACGAATCACAGGCAGGTCGTAAATGTTGGCGGTTTTGCTGAATTCAACCAAGTTAAACACACGCGCCTGACCTTGGCAGCAAGACATGTTAACCACACTGATCTTCTCAACGTAAGCACTGTCACTCGGTCCACCAGCCTCAGCAAGTAGGTCAAGAATGGTCATGTTGTCATTGAAGACATAGCGACCTGGTGCATGTACTTCACCCAGCACGCGAACTGTGGATTCTTTAGAGCGGTCAAGCCAGTTCTTGTCTTTCTCTGGAATGTAAATGGTATCGCCAGGACGTACATCTGGCAGAATCGATTCATCGCCAGTTTCAAAGTAAAGCGACAGGTTAAGTTTGCTTACTTTTGCGTAACCCAAACCACGATGCGTCACTCGGATGTTATGAATGTCGGCATCTTTGGTAGGGCCATCAGCCGCAGACAAGATATCTAGGAAATGCATCTCTTTGGTAAAGCGGTAACGACCCGGTGCGTTGATCTGACCGAACACGTAAATCGATGCGTCAGAGCTTTGGCTGACCCATTGTGATTTGTTGTCTGATGGATCGTCTGGTAGCGCATGAACACGAACCACTGTGCCCGCTGATACATTTGGTAGCTTAGAATGTGGCGAGCCTTGTAGAATGTATTTATCCAAATCAAACTTGGTCACTTTTCCGTTGTTAGAGATTTCAATCTTACTGGTGTCCGCACGGCGAGTCGGACCGCCTACATGAGCAATCAAATCGATCAAGTCCATTTCGTCTGACCATTCGATACGACCCGGGCGAACGACTTCACCCATTACAGCGACCGCACGACTTGGTGCAACCTTTAACCATGACTTTTCGTTCATGTCGGTTTTTTCAGGGACGAAGATAGCGTCACCCGGTCCAACTGTCGGTACTTTTTGCTCAGACAGCCCTTCGGTGTGAGCGGTTAAGTCGAAATTGATGACACCACCATCCGCTTTGATAACGCGAATTTGGCGAGATTCTGCAAAGCGCGTTGGACCACCTGCGTTGGCAAGGATGTCCATAAAGCTCGCGCCTTTTTTGCCTTCGTAGGCACCAGGGTGAGCCACTTCACCCATTACATAAACCACGTTCGCGCCGGCTTTGATTTCTTCTTCCTGCTTTGGCACAAAGATGGTTGCGCCCGGAAGGATCTCTGGCAGCAAACTTTGGTCACCTGTATCTAGGTAGCGCTTAAGGTTAAACATAATCGGTGTGTTGTTGGTGATAACGCGGATTTGTTCCACACTAGCGTAACGAGTAACACCGCCAGCGCGCATGACCACATCGACAAGTGTCGTGTTGGGTTTGTAGGTAAATGAGCCCGGTGCGTTTACTTCACCGAAGACTTTAATCGCACGAGCAGAATCAGCGCTGTCACCTGAGTTTGCCAGTTTCGCAGCATCGAATTCTTGCTCGATATTACCAACCAAAGGTGAGGCAGGGACGAAGAGCACGTCTAATGATTCTAGGGCTGGTAGTTTTGAATCGTCCCCCGTGTCGAGAAAGCGTTTGTAGTCGAACTCAATGCTCTTGTTACCACGTTTTACGATGATTTTATCAAGTTGAGCACCGGCACGTAGACCGCCAGCTTCATAGAGGAACATCTGAATATTTGAGCCCGATGGAAGCGTGTATTCGCCCGGCTTAACCACGTAGCCTTGTACTGAAATCAAAAGTTGTTGTTGTTTGATGAACACACGTGCGTTGCTTACATCGCGGAATACAGTTTTAAGGTTGTCGGTAATGACGTTCTGAAGCTGAGTCTCGTTGTAACCCGCAACAAAAACTGGACCGATTTCTGGCAGATTGATGCGACCACGTTTATCAACTTGAAAACCTTTATTCAGAGATGCTTCACCGGGCAGGTTGATTTGTACCAAGTCGCCGACTTTAACCACGTCATCTTCCGCTGCCCAAGCTGTATTTATGGTGATTAAGCACAGCATCAGTAGGGTGGTAATGACTTTGAGGATTCTCATAGTCTGCCTCCCATTTCTGCGCTTGTGTCTGATTTAGCGTTTAGAACTTCAATGCTCACGCGACGATTCGTCAAACGAACTGCAGGAGTTTGTCCTTCGTAAAGGGGGAGTGTTTCTCCCACAGATTTGGTTTGCACACGATCTGAGGTGATTCCGAAGACGTTGAGGTAGCGTTTCACTTGCTCTGCTCGGGCTTGTGCCAACTTTTGGTTGTATTCTGGTGTGCCTGTTGCGTCTGCGTGTCCGGTTACAACCAATGACAAAGAAGGGTGATCGCGGAGAATATACGCCGCTTCAGCAAGATGCCCCATGTATTTAGGGTTGATTTCCGCGGAGTCTACAGCAAACTGATTGTCTACGTTCAGTAAGTCATAGATGTCGGCAACGATATTGAGGTCACTACGTAGCGCTTCGATATCTTGTGGCGGTTTACACGTGGTTTGTGACAGAACGTAATCGAGTTGTTGCTCAAGCTGATTTAGGCGACGGCGTTGAATCACGATGTCATTGGCGGCATCAAGAAGCAATCCTCCTTCCAACTCACGTGCGATGCGGTTTTGTTTTTCAAGCGCCTGTACCACGGCTGCAGGAAAACACCAGCGCGCGCCCTCCTGGATTAACGCGTCCAAATGCAGCTTGGTTAGTTGCCAATCAAAACGTAAACCGTGCTCAGGTCCAAGAGGCTCGTCTGGCATTACTGGTGAAAACTGATAATTCTCGATAGAAATATCTTGGTAGCTTTCCGCCATGCCACCCTGACCGTGATCGGGGTAGTTGAACGTCGAGCAACCAAACATGCCGACAACGAGACCGCACAACACGCTTTGTCGTATAAGTTTCACCATGCCAACCTCCGTATTAACCGGTATTTTTATTAATGACCTTTAGAATTGACCGGGATAGCGTGATTGATACGCAACAGGCTCATGATTTCTAATGGTTGTCCCGATACATTTTCAATACACATACTGCGTTCACGTTCAACTAGGCGCTTATATAAATAAACAATGGCACCAATCCCTGAAGAATCAAGAAATTGGACGTGTTGCAGGTTGATTTCCACTTCCTTGTGATCGTCACTGTGGATTACTTCATCGATTTGGTGCTGGGCTTGACGACAACCTTTGGCGTCGAGGTCACCGAAAAACTCAACCATCAATGTATTGGGTGCAGTTTCTTGTTTGCGCAGTTCCATGTTCCATTCTCCGTTCTCATTATGTCCTGATTTGAATAGAGCAGAGAATGTGCCAATAAAAAATATCAATATAAACAGTTGGTTAATGGAGGTTCTGAGACGCTCTTATTTTGATAATGGCTTTCTTCTCATTTTGAGAGTCAAAAAAGACAAAGGCGGCAAGCATTTGAAAGTGCCAAATCTGTCTGATCTTTATGTGTTAGATTGCACTTAATTGCTTATTGGTGTTGTTCTCGATCGTAGATTGGTAAATGTAAGTTGGGTATTTGAGCTTAGTACGGTTCAATAGAGATGCTTTTTTGTACAAGGTTCCCACATGCCATTAAGAATGACATTGATTGCCCTCGCTGTAATTGCTTCCGCCCAGCCTCATGCTGATCCAAATTTACAACCACCTGTTTCACTCGCTGATTCCTACCAAGATGGAATTGATGTTTCCCAATATTGGTATAGTGAAAAGCTCGACGGCATTCGTGCTTACTGGACGGGACAACATTTAGTGACACGAAATGGAAATCGTATTTACGCGCCTGATTGGTTTATTCGCGTCTTGCCTGATTATCCCTTAGATGGGGAGCTATGGGCTGGGCGGGGCAACTTCCATCTTGTTCAACAAACCGTGTTAGATAAAACCCCAATTGAAAGTGCATGGCAACGTATAGACTTTATGTTGTTTGATATGCCTTATTCGGCGGGTGACTACAGGAAGCGTTACTACAACATTCAAGATTTGGTATTTGCCATCGACGCACCTCATATTAAGTATGTTGAGCATCGTGCGATTCAAGATGAGAAACATTTGTTCGAACAACTTGACCAAATTTCGCAATCTGATGGTGAAGGTGTGATGTTGAGAAAGGTATCAAGCCGTTATCAGGCGGGAAGAGGCAGTGATTTACTCAAGCTTAAACGCTTTGAGGATGCTGAAGCGACGGTCATCGGTTATAAGCCAGGAACAGGGCGATTGTTAGGGATGATGGGGGCAGTACTGGTAAGGTTAGCTGACGGCACAGAGTTTTACATTGGCAGCGGTTTTACTGATGACGTGAGGAAGTCCCCGCCAAGAATTGGGGCAACGATTACTTTCCGATACAACGGCTATACGCATAACGGCAAGCCGAGATTCGCGCGATTCTTAAGAGAGCGAGTGCCTCATTGATGATGCTCTATTGGCTTCCTACTTGAACACCACATCTTTTGAACAAACTTTTCCAGAATTGCACGTGATCCATGGTCTGAAGTCTGAACTGCTCATGTGCATTTTCAATTCCGTAACTTGCACCGTGCGCCGCCATTCTCTGTTCGACTAAGTTGATTCCACCGTCAAGTTGCTGATAGGTACTATCGACAAACGCCATGTATGGTTGAACCTCGGCGACATAAATGGACTGAAAGACGTTCCTCAAATAACGAAATTGCGTGGTATCACGATTCTCACCACAAATAATTTTGTTTTGGTTTGCTTTAAGCATTTGCGTGGTTTGTTCTAGCCACTGGGTCGCATCAATGAGTGTGTAATAGAGTCGACCAACAAGGCGTGTTTTTTCAATCTCTTCTTGATAATTCACTATGGTTACGTCGGGTAAGCGCGAAAGGGTGCGATAAGGTGTTTGATACATCTCGTCCAGCGCAAGGAAAGCGTCTCGCACATGGGCGACTTGGTCTTTACTGTCCAACGGCAACCATTCAGAGCCCGTAAGTTGTTTGCGCATCGCATCGCTGGTAAGCAGCATATTGTCGAGGTGTATTGTTAGATGATGCCATTTCTGATCGTACAACCCGTTAAGCTTTGCACTTTCTTCATCACTTAGAGGGTAATCACTCAAACAGCCATTCAACGTTCTAAGCAAACTCGTTTGGTAATCGAAGTCATAAAAAGCATCTTGGACCTTACCCAGTTGCGAGTTCTTTTCTGCGAGCAAGTTAAACAGACCACATTGGCGTAATTGGTAGCTTTCTAGCAAACCAAGTGATAGGCGGGGGAGCTCTTGGAATAGCTCTCTTTTATCAGGAATGGTAACGGCAGGAGAGGCTTCTAGTTGAGATTCTGATACATCTAACACATTCGCCAGGCGTTGATTGTATTTTTCGAATACAGCTTTCTCTGGGTTAAACCATTCGTTACACCCACCGAGTAAGATTGTCGTTAGCAAAAGCGCCGTAGCAACAAGTGAACTTCTCACAGCATTTCCTTTTTAATCACTCAGATAAGTATACTTTGTGACACGCGGGAGAGATCAAAAAAGCCAGCGAGTGCTGGCTTTAATATTTGGGGCGTTGAAGTCCGAATTATTGCTGAGAGAAGTTCAGTTGTACTTCTGGATCTTGGCGGTGCATCCAACGTAGACGAATACCTAATAGGAACGCAGCTGAAGAAAGACCAATGATAAAGCCTAACCAGAAGCCTTGAGCGCCCATTGGTTCCACAATCCAATCTGTACGTCCGAGCACATAGCCGATTGGCAAACCAAGCAACCAGTATGCGATAAAGGTACGATTGAAGATAGCACGCATGTCTTTGTAGCCGCGCAGAGCACCGGCCGCTATCACTTGCACCGCATCTGTACATTGGTAGATTGCTGCAAACAGCAATAGCACCATCGCCAACTCAATTACCTCTGGGTTATTGGTGTAAAGCAGGGCAATTTGTTCACGGAAGATGACGGTTAGAATCGCTGTCATCATAGCAAGCGCAAGACCCACCATGACACCTACGCGAGAAGCAACACGAGCACCATCGACGTTTTCTTCACCCAAACGGTGACCAACGCGAATACTTACTGCCGCACCCACGCTCATTGGTAACATAAATACCAGCGAAGAGAAGTTAATTGCGACTTGGTGTGCGGCAACAATGATCGAACCTAGTGGCGAGACTAAAAGCGCAACCACAGCAAACAGGGTAACTTCAAAGAATAACGCCGCAGCAACTGGAAAACCCAGTTTGAACAAGCGAATCTGTGCTTTTAGTTGAGGCTTATGGAACTCACCAAACAGGTTGATGCTTTTTAGTCGACCAGACGTCGTCACATATAGAAGCAGTAAGCCAAACATAACCCAGTACACAATTGCCGTAGCAACACCACAGCCCACGCCGCCTAGTGCCGGCGCTCCGAATTTACCGTAAACGAAAATCCAGTTAAGCGGGATATTCAGCATCAAGCCAATAAAACCAATCACCATCGCTGGCTTGGTCAGAGACATACCGTCAGTAAAGCTACGCAAGGTTTGGAACAACAAGAATGCTGGTACAGCAAAAATCACAGCATGAATGTAACCCACCGTCTTTTCTGTCATAGCGGCTTCAACGTCCATAAACCCAAGAATGAACTGCGTTTGGAATAGTACGCCGATAATAGGAATACTGATAAGCAACGCAAGGACAATGCCTTGTTGGATCTCAAATGGGATTTTAACGCGTCGACCAGAGCCGTTCAGCTGAGCGACTACTGGTACAAGCGCCATTAATAAGCCCACACCAAACAGAATTGATGGAAGCCAAATACTTGCTGCCACAGATACCGCCGCCATGTCGGTCGCGCTGACTCCACCAGCCATTACGGTATCCACAAAGCCCATGCCTGTTTGCGCGACAGAAGCGATCAACACAGGGGTTGCTAATTTGATAAGACTCGATGCTTCTTCTTTATAGCGATGCACGAAATACTCCAGAGCGGAACAATATGTTGTAAAAGAAATTATTTGAAAAGATAGAGAGCGCTTGAGGACAAAAGACGTGATGAACTGATCTGATGGTTGATTTTAGTCACTATAAGGTGAAAAAATGCCTCGAAGGAACTCCGCGCAGATGATAAACAATTGTATGCTCAGATACCATACCCACAAGATGTGGATTTTTGGTTAATTGATAGACGATTATAAAAATCATCTGCGGACGTTTGTCTTGGCTATCAGTCGCTTCTAAAAAATAGGTAAAAAGTATGTTTACAGGAATCGTTCAGGGTACGGCTAAAGTCGTTCATATCGACAAGAAAGATCGTTTTCAAACTCACGTTATTGAACTTGAAGGCGCGCTAAGTGAAGGTCTTGAAATTGGTGCCTCTGTTGCGCACAACGGTTGTTGCCTTACAGTAACGAAAATTGAAGGATCGCAAATCAGCTTTGACCTAATGCAAGCGACGCTAGCGCTGACCAACCTTGGCGAATTGACAGCAGGCGATAGTGTGAATATTGAGCGCGCTGCTAAGTTTGGTGATGAGATCGGCGGTCATAGCATGTCAGGGCACATTAGCTTAATGGCAGAAATCGCTGAAGTGATTGATACACCAAACAACCGCACGATTTGGTTTACGCTACCACAAGAATCAATGAAATACGTACTTGCGAAAGGGTACATTGGTTTAGACGGATGTTCGCTCACGATTGGTGAAGTCGAAGATAATCGTTTCTCCGTTCATTTAATTCCAGAAACGTTAGAGAGAACCCTATTCGGGCGTCGCCAAGTCGGTGAAAAGATCAACGTAGAATTTGACCCACAAACACAAGCGATTGTTGATACGGTCGAGCGTGTATTAGCAGCGAAGCAGCTTTAAGTCTGTAAGAAATAGCGAGCTTGGTTTATCGAGGTAGTCAAAATAAACGGACATAAATAACAAAGGAGCACTTGCGGCTCCTTTTCATATTTCGATTGGGGGGGGATTTGCGTAATTACTCGTAATTGTCGTCGATGAACAATTCAACTTTCTGCTGCAATTCATCAACTTTCATATTGAGATGAATGGCATGACAGCAAGCCGGACAGTCATCATAGAACTCTTGGTTACCGTTACTTGCATCAAGGGTGATGCCGATTGAGTGCCCACAATGGGGACATTTCACATGTCTTTCAGTGTAATTTTGCATACATAAACTCCTAGTATTGCAGGGCTTTTAATACTTTGTTGTTTAGAAAATACAGCCCTTAGTTACTCGCTTGCCTCTTAGGGTTAGAGATACAACGTAAGCCGAGTTACTTAGAATATTAGGCGCTATGGTTGCTAATTGAGTCGAAATAAGTACAAAAGTTGACCCCAAACCCAACGTTGGACTTGAGGTCATTATCTAGGGTGATATGCGTCGAAAATTTACACTCAGTAATGATCTTTCCCTTCCAAATCAATAGGAAATTATCTTCTTAATTATCGATTGCGCTTGCTCAAGATAATGCCCGCCGAATAGGTTGCAATGATTCAAGATGTGATAAAGATTGTAAATGTCTTTGCGTTCTTGATAACCGATTGGAAGTGGCGCAACTGATTCATATCCTAGATAAAATTCAGGTTGAAAACCGCCAAACAGCTCGGTCATAGCAAGATCACATTCTCGATCTCCCCAATAACAAGAAGGGTCATAACAAATAGGACCGGCGGGTGTGAGCGCCACATTGCCGTTCCATAGATCACCATGCAGTAGGGAAGGTTGTGGGGAGTGATTAGCGAGAAGCTGTTTCACGACGTCAATAAAGTCATCGATGTCTACCAGAGAAACGCCTTTCTCTTTAAGCAGTTGTAACTGCCACCCGATGCGTTGTTCCGCGAAAAATACTGACCACTTTTTATGCCATTGGTTTGGCTGAAGTGTAGAGCCTATGTAGTTGTCTGTGTCGAAGCCAAATTCTTTCTGTTCACCCCATAAATGCAGGCGCGCTAATTGTTCACCAAATTTAAAGCTGTTATCGCTATCTTCAAGCGTTTTAGTGGGAAGGAAATTGAGGATGATAAAACTGTGCGTTTTGGTTTTACCGACCAAAACGACTTCTGGGACAAATAGAGTAGAGGTTTCGCGCAATAGGTGAAGGCTTTCTGCTTCTACTTCAAAATTGGCTAAGAAATCCCGATCATTAATTTTGACGAAATAGCGCTGCTCTCCGTCATTGATCATATAGCTTTCACTGATGTCTCCACCGGAAAGTTTCACCTTCTCGGTGATCTGATATTCGAACATCAAGGTATCAGAAAGCTGTTGCGATATTGCTTGCCACATACAAAACCTCGCTTATCTATTTGACCAACAATAGTTTAGGATAAACGGCGGAACATTGACGCGTAGTTAAGCAAACTTCGACAATAATTCTTCCGCATATAGTAGAAAATGTTTATAAGTGTGAATCACGTCGCCTATAACCCTATGATTTATCGGCTTAACATATGGAGCTAAAACAGCACAGCTAGTATTATTATTTTTTTGACTTTAGTTCCATTGGTGGCATGAAAATACTGATTTGTGATGACTCGGCGGTCGCACGAAAGTTGATTACCCGATCCATCGTACAAGATACATCATTGCACCTACTCGAAGCCCAAGATGGTCACGAGGCATTGAAAATCCTAGCGGAACAAAATATTGACGTTTTGTTCCTCGATTTGACCATGCCAGTCATGGATGGCTTCGAAGTACTAGAGTCCCTGCCTGTTAGTCAATACCAAACCAAAATTGTCATCATTTCGGGTGATGTTCAGCAAGAGGCTAAACAACGCTGCTTAGATCTTGGGGCGATGGATTTCATTGCTAAACCATTATCCGAAGAACAGGTTATTCCTCTCTATGAAACGCTCGGTCTTCATTATGCCGTTAGTGCTCACACTGAAATTGAACCTCAACATACGTTAGAAGTTACGCCGTTAGCAAAGTTCCGTGAAGTTGCCAATATTGCATTAGGTAAGGGCGCTGCAATTATGGCGGACCATCTACGTGAGTTTATTCAATTGCCGGTCCCTCACGTTGGTCCATTGTCTTACGGTGAATTACATATGACGCTGGTGGATGTTATTGGGCGAGACAGCTCAGTTGCGGTGGCACAAAGGTTCGTAGGGGGAGGTATACACGGAGAGGCGTTGGTTTGCCTGCGTGGTAAAGATATCAACCAAATCGGCGAACGACTCGGATACTTACTTGAATTCACGCCACACAACGAAATCATCCTTAATGTGTCGAACTTACTGGTGTCTTCATTCCTAACTTCTCTTGGGAGCCAGTTAGACAAGCAGTTTTCGTTACGCCAACCAGGAATCATCGAGAACATTACCCCTTACAGCGAAGAGAAAAACGAATCTGGTGAACTCTTTACCATTGAATACACCTACATGGCAGAATCACTCGATTTTGAGTGTGAAGTTCTGTTTTTGATAGATAAATCATCCGTAGACATCATCTATGAAATCATGGAGCTAATCTAATGTCCGAAATCACGCTGGACATAGCAGACTTTCACTGGGTTACCCAAATTCTGGATACCATGGACTCTGGGCTTATTGTCCTCGACCAAGACTATAAAGTCTGCGTTTGGAACAGCTTTATGCAGTCGTACAGTGGTATTTTGTCGCAAAACATTCTCGGAGAGTGTTTATTTGACCATTTTGAAGATCTTCCGAGAAGGTGGTTAGAGACAAAACTCAAGACATCAGCAGATTTAGAAACACGTTCATTTTCTAGCTGGGAAAACCGGCCATACCTTTTCAAGTTCAACAACTTTTCTCCGGTTTCTAACAGCAGCAACTTGATGTTCCAAGACATTGTGATTACGCCATTGCGCTCGTTGTCAGGTGAAATTAGCCATATTGCAATTCAGATTAATGATGTTTCAGAAACGGCGCGTAACCGTATCCATTTGAGAGAAACTAACCAACACTTATCGGAAATCAGCCGTAAAGATGGTCTGACTGGTCTATTTAATCGGGCTTTTTGGGAACAATCTCTGAAGGACGAATTTGCGCAACTTAAAGTGATTGAAGGGGCGAGCTCGTTAGTGATCTTTGATATCGACCATTTTAAAAAGGTCAACGATACCTATGGACACCACACGGGAGACGAAGTGATTCGTCGTACCTCAAGCTTGTTACGTAAAACGGCGCGTAGCAGCGATGTATGTGGTCGTTTTGGTGGTGAAGAGTTTACGGTTTTGCTGCCACATACTAATCAAGAGCAAGCTTGTTACTTTGCAGAACGTTTAAGAAAGCGAATTGAACAAGAAATCGTGAAAGTTGAAGACTTTTTGATTAACTACACGATCAGTATCGGCGTTTGCGAGTATAAATCGTATTTCGAAAGCCACACACAATGGCTTAAGAGTGCCGATGCTGCGTTATATCGCGCTAAAGAAAATGGTCGAAACCAAACTTGTAGTCATGAAGACGACTAGGGGATACTAGGGATTGTTGAACTTTTGTAGTTAAATTTTATTCGAGATAAAGGCGTTTTAATCGCGACGAGAGGCTTGTCGCCTAGTCATTTTAAGTAAATGCCTCTGCCTTGTATAAATAACTCACAAACTGCTGAAAGCATCAGCTCGAAAGGTGAACAGTACCGAACTCAATTGGTTGAAAACCATCCAGTTAGTGCGTCAACTCTCATTAATATGAAATAAGTTAATGAAATTTTCTCGGCATGTCTTACTATTGAAACTATTTCGCTTTCAGCTTCGAAGGCTTGCATTAAACGGAGAAAAACAGTGGTTGTAGAAACCGATGGATATCTCGCTCTAATTGAGCACTTGTCACTTAACTTAGATATTTTCACGTCTGAAATCGGTGACACAGGATCAGAAAGCATTGAAGATGTTGTGACTGACATGGTTGCATCGAACATCATGGCGATATTCGAGCAAAACCCAGAGTTGCATTCAAGCGTGCGTTTTAAGTTGCTAAAAGAGGCAGATGCGGTCGTTGAAGATTTGGGTGAAGTACTTGCGGGTGTATGGTCAAAGAAAGCGACAAATGAGCAGATTGCCTTTTTGGATGAGTACATCGCATTAGTTAAAAACCTGTTTGATACCGCGGTAGCGACCTACGACTGATTCTCTCTTCTTGCGTCATTCAAATTCAAGAAGAGTTACATTGTAACTCTTCTTACTTGCCAAAATTTCGATGCCCAATATGGGTTGTCGATTCTCGAAATGATCACGCCTTTTGAAGTAGAAGCGTGCATGAACTGTTTGTTCCCAAGATAAATGCCCACGTGATATGTGCTTCGTTTGGTTTTGAAAAATACCAAATCACCTTGTTGGGCGTCCGACCAACTCATTTCAACACCTTGTTTAGACTGTTGGCGGGTAGTACGCGGCAGCGACATTTTGTATGCCTCAACAAACGCTTTTTGAACAAAAGCCGAACAGTCGATGCCTGACTTTTTAGTTCCACCTAGTCGATAAGGCGTGCCTTCCCACTCATTATAGAATTGGTATAAATCCTGATTGTCGGACAACAGCTGATTGACGGACAGGGAGGCGTTGACTTGTGTTTCTGGATCTGGGCCTGACGAGCACGCACTGAGTAGCACACTGATTATTAAAGGAAAAAATAAATGACGAACCTTGCTCACTGGTCATCTCCATGACTTAAAACTGAAATATTAGCGTCATAATCAACACCTAGTATGGGCTGAAAATCACGTTTTTGTCTCACTTATGTGACGAAAAAGCGGACACGTTGATTCAAACTCAGGAAAGAACATCCATTGATTATGACAAAGCGCAAACGTTTACGCCTTTCTTTTTCACTGATTCAAACTATCAGTGCAACATTTCTAACTATCATCGCACTTGTTATAGCCCTTTCTGTCTCAAGTTTCAAAGGAGTGGAGCAGGTGGGTGACCAATTTAATGCCTTGTCTCAAAAAGCGTTACCAATGGCAATGGCAAACGCGACACTCACCAGGAACGTGTTGGAACAGGTGAAGCTGCTTAATTATGGAATGCAAATAACCGATCCTAATGAACTTCCTTTGATTACATCTCAAATCGAAGAACTGGCAAGTCAAAGCGACGACCTAATCGAGCAAACGTCCGGCGTTGCTGATCATCTCTCCAGTATGCTCCAAGGAAATGTCGCAGAACTCCATCAAATCACCAACTCCATTTTATCCAAACAGTCTGCGGTGATTCAGATGCAAAGTGACATTAACTCGGCTGTTGGCGGGTTTCGTTACGGTCTTAGCTCGATTGGACCTGAGATGAACCGCATCAGTTCATTTCTTAGTAATGAAAATCCTGAATCGAGTGATGCAGCAAATCGTTTTATCGCCTCTGCAAGTTCAATGGAAAGCACTTTTTTGGTCATGATGATGCAAACTGAGCTAGAAAAAGCTGAGCGAGAATTCAAGGAGATGCGCAATCGCATCGCTGGCATCAATCTCGCTTTTGATGATTTCAAAGAATGGCATCCAGAAGTTAATGAGTTTGCTAGTCTCATTGCGCCTTATGAAATGGTACAGGCGGGCTTCAAGGACGATGGTGTACTCCGTTTAATATTGGCAAAGTTGGAAAGGAGTGAGCAGCAAAAAGCCGAGTTTCAACGTGCCTCTCAGCTTTCAAATGAAACCATGTATTTACTCGATCAAGTGTCTGATGCGGCCTCCGTTTTGATCAAAGAACGTGAAACCGTGGTCCAGAAGACAATTAAAAACGTTATTTTTATGGTGGTTACTGCCGCTGGTGTTATCTCTCTGGTTATCCTCGTAACGTGGTTTGGCCTAAGAACGTGGATTAATCGAGGTCTTAGAAATATTCTGAATCGCTTGTCGGCATTAACAGAGCATGACTTTCGCGACAAAGCTCAAGAGGTAGGTCCGTTTGAACTCAAAGAAGTCGCACGCAAGCTCAATCTTGTCATCGCCTCAACGCACGACTCTATTTCTACCGTGACTCGTAATTGCGATATCTTGTACCAAACTGCAGAAATCAGCCACGGTGCTGCTGAGCAAACAAATCAAAGCTTAACCACGCAAAATGAAGCGTTAATGAGCATGGTGACGACGATCACTCAGTTAGAAGCGTCGATTCGGGAGATTGCATCGGTCACTAATGCTTCGTCTGAAGATTCTTATTTAGCGACGGAACATACAGTGAAAGGTGTGAGTGTTGTGGAACAAAATCGCCTGCGTTTGGAATCACTAGAGAGCTCTCTCAACACAAACGAACAATCTATGATGGAACTCGATCTGCGCGTAAAACATATTCGTGAAATGGTTGACATGATCAGTGGCATTGCTGACAACACTAACTTACTTGCGTTGAACGCAGCGATTGAAGCAGCGCGAGCAGGAGAGCAAGGAAGAGGCTTTGCGGTCGTTGCCGATGAGGTTCGTAAGCTCGCCAGTGATACCTCGCAGCAAACCACCAATATTCGTGAAATGATGAATGAGTTAGTTATCGCAGCGGATCGTTCTCGGAAGGCTGTGAATGATTCACGTGAGGAAATGTCTTCTGCGTTACAGTCAAGTCATCAAGTGAAATCTACCTTTACTGAAATTAATGAAGCGGTTCAGCTTATCCAGCAACGTGTCGACCAAATTTCTGTTGCGACAGAAGAGCAAGAACGCGCTACCGCTGAAGTTTCTCAAGCTATCTCACACCTTTCTGAGCAAGGTGAACATACCAAACTTCAGTTGGAGGCCATGGTTGAGAGCTCGGAACAAGTCGCAGACATCGCAGGTCATCAACAAACGATGCTGCATAAATACGAACTGCTTAAAGTGAGTTGATCCAACATTAGGTAAGAGCAACCGAACTACGACCAAAGGCAGGGTAATCGCTCTGCCTTTTTAATTTTCGACTCCAAGAGTGAGTGACCTAAATCGCAAATTGGCTCATTGCACCCAAAAAGCAAAGGTAATCTAACGCCAACCGATATACGTTGAAGTTGGTAAGCTTTTCTGCGCTAGGTCACTTGCCTTTGTACTCAGAAGAAGCAAAACAAAAATGCCAACAAAATGAGGAATGATTCTTTGGTCGATAAAGTATGTCCAGTGGTATTAAGAGACCAAAATAACGAGATTCTTCTTTTCAAACATCCTCTTGCAGGCGTTCAGTTGGTGAAAGGCACTGTTGAACCCCTCGATTACGACTTCTTAAGTGCGGCAAAAAGAGAATTGGCAGAAGAGTCGGGGATTGAACTGGTCAATCAAACAACCTACTTAGGGGCTTGGGAGAGTGGGTTTCAAGAGCAGATTTGGCATTTCGTTTTGTGTGAATGTGAAGCGTTGCCGGAACAGTGGGTCTTCCACACTCAAGATGATGGTGGGCATGATTTTGAATTCTTTTGGCATAAGGTGACAGAAGACATTTCTTTTCGTGCGCACCCTGTTTTTCAACATGCTTTAGAGCAAGTTCGTGAGTTTATTCGTCTTGAGGCAATGAAGTGAACGTTGGAATCGGTAATCACACGAATGCTGAGTTGTTTCAAGAACTCAAAGAACAACATATTCAATTCAATCAGTTTGCCTTACAGCTGTTTGAAGACCAAATAATACAAACCAAACAACGTGGCCAGACATTGTCTGTATTGGTAACAACGCCTTCGGAATTAAGGGCTCCTTTTGGAGCAACGCTGGCTGAGCTTGTTGCTCATGCAGCTCTGAAAGGGCTAGAGCCTTGTCCGCTCGCCGTCGCATCATACTTGTTACTTCAAGGTATTTCGCTCACAAAAGATGAATACATAATGCTCGCTTCTTTGCCTCTTGCTCAGGAAGAGACCTATCCCAGAGGTTTATATCTGCGCAAGTGGGATGATGGTGTGTGGCTAAGAGGTTATCGATGTGAGGATGCCTTTATCTTTCCGCCTTCGATGAAGTTTTTGTTCATTGACTTAAAAGCACCACAAGAGGGATAACTTTGACCTACGTTTACCATCGCGTACCAAGCAACTTGACGGGAGACCGATTGAAACCTCTTAACTGCTTGAAAGCGTCACACCCGAACTTGTATCAACAACATGTCAAGAAATACGAGTATCGCCCGCAAGCTCTAAAGCGTCGTGTTCATGGGTTGGATTGTTATTGGAATGACGTGCTTCACTTTACACCGATTCATCCGGGCAAGGTACTAGAGGGATTGAGAAAGAGCGGCCTTGAGACGACAACGCTAGGTCGTTGGTTTCGGTTTGATGTGAGGGAGCTTGGCTTTGATAAAACCAATACCGTGATTTTCTGGTCGCCCAATCAAGAATTTGGTGATTGGAAAGAATCAAAAGAGGATTTTATGCCTTACAAAGAGACCGAACTTTTACAACTCAGCGAACTTCCGAGCAAAACGCTATGCTTTTATCAGGAGCGAATTCATAAGGAAGAAGTGCCATTGTTATTCTTTCGTACCCCTCACGTACTGTTTAAAGGCTCTGTCGGTCTCAAAAATGGTCATGAAATTACAATTGTTTAGCTGACTTCTATATGCTTTGCGCATTCATTCAGATAAGGAAAGGAAACGATAATGGATAAATTCGTAGTGTTTCTCCTATGCCTTTGCCTGACAGTAGGTGGCGTTATTCACCTTTACGACAATATTGTCGATGGCTTTTTGCCTTACGATTTTGCCCCAGGCTGGTTAAACATGTATTGGAGTGCTTTGGGTCTCTTAGATTTGCTTGCCGTGTATTTGTTGATCAAGCATCGACGGACCGGGCTGGTTTTAGTTTTATTGATTATGTTAAGCAGCGTAGGCTTTAACTCGTATGCACACTATGGATTGGGTATCTTCGAGAGCAGTGGACAACTGCAATGGCAAACGTTGCTATTAGGATTTTCTATTGGGGTATCAATTTGGTTGTGGAATTCGCAAAAGAATCGTCACTCTCGTCAGATATTCCGTTAACTTTTTGACATTACTTATTTTTCAACAGGGAAGTGTTATGGATAACTTTAAGGAGCTGGCGAGCTTCGGTATTTTTGCTGCGCTATCAGGCTTTAGCTTTGGTGCCATCTTTTTTGGTATTGCATTTGTATACGCAGCAATAAATAAACAACAAGACGTGAGTGTACTCGCCATCTCATCGATTATTCTGGGGATTATCGGCTTGTTTGTCGGCGTCACTCAATCAAACAAGAAACGTAATCTGATTAAAGCCTAAAGATTTCTATTCAATCCTAAATACACTGGGGTGAGTAGCGGTTGCATGTTCGTGATACATATCATCGAGGTAGGTCAGCAACTCATCTTCTTCTAGAAATGGCGGCACTACCAAATCTCTGATTGGGCGCTTTATCGATGTTTCTGAATCGATATAAAGCGTCCAAACCCCATCTTTGCATTCCGCAAGCATGACTTTTCCAAACACATTCACTTTCATTGAGCGGCTCATGAGGAAGACTTTTCTTTGTAACGAAATGGCTGGGTAATCAGTTTATCTAATCTTTGCTCGTCTTTGTCGCGAATCTCTGGAACACCAATCACAACATCATCATGTCCTAACTCCGGTTGAGCTCGATATGTGCCAAACAAGCGATCCCAGATAGACAAGAAGAAGCCAAAGTTTGAATGTGTCTCGCGCACGATGACGGAGTGGTGAACGCGATGCATGTCTGGTGTCACAACCAACTTACGTAACGTCGCGTCCCAAGGCAGTGGCAGCTTTGCATTGCTATGGTTAAACATGGCGCTGGCATTCAATACGATTTCAAACACAACGATGCCAATAGGAGAGACGCCTAAAGTAAACACAGCGGCGATTTTTACCACCATAGAGAGAATGATTTCTATCGGGTGGAATCGTGTCCCGGTTGTGACATCGATATCCAAGTCAGCATGATGCATGCGGTGAAGCTTCCATAGCGGTTTAACTCGATGGAAGACTAAATGCTGTAGGTATATGATGAGATCGAGTAGCACAACGGTTATCAGCACATTTAACCAAGTCGGGAAGGCAAGAGCATTGAGTAGGCCCCAATGGTTTTCATAAGCGATGATGGCCGCTTGAAAGGCTGCAATCGGCATAACTATGGCAATAACGACACTATTTAGTGCGACCAATGTGAGGTTGTTAAACCAGCGAAATGAACGGTCGACAGTCAGCTGCTTTCTCGGTCGCTTGTTTTCCCACAAGGTGCACAGCAACAAAACACCAATGAAGATGCTGAGTCGTAGCCAAGAAGGGTCGTTAAATGCAGTTTCGGGCACACTAATTTCCTTGTTTGATTCGCTTATTTGTTAAGACCTTAACACTCCACCGTATCTTTCAACGAGAAGAAAGGAATGTGAATGTCCGTCCGTTTATCAGCATTTCTTGAGACTAACTCTCTATGCAAGTAGAATCGCGCTCTACTTTATGAAGACCCTAACAACTGGCACTTTCTATCCATGAGAATCCACGCTTTCCATCGTTTATACCAGCACCGTCAATCTATCTCAACGAAGCCGTTTAACGCTCGCGGTTGTAAAGTGGTTCGCTGTCCTTATTGTCAGGTTTCTGAACAATATTGTTTGTGCGAGATTCAGCCGAACATTGAATCCAATATTGCCTGCATGCTGATCGTATCGGAAAACGAAGTATTTAAGCCAAGTAATACTGGGCGTCTTATTGCTGATACGATTCAAGAGACTTACGTGTATCAATGGAATCGTACCGAACCTTCTGAAGAGATGTTGGCATTGCTAGAGAACGATGCTTATCAACCTGTGGTTGTCTTCCCAGCAGATTACGTGGATGAGCCTGAACGTTTGTTGGACGGTTTAAATCCAGAGCGTTTGAAGACATCCGATGGCTCGGATAAAAAGTGGCTAATGATCTTCATTGATGGTAGTTGGCGTGAGGCACGTAAGATCTTCCGCCGTTCAGAGTTTCTTAAATCTTTGCCTGTGCTTTCTATTGAGCCGGAATCACTGTCTGAATACATTATGCGTCGCTCAGATAACGAGCAACACTTATCAACGGCAGAAGTGGCGACGTTAGTATTCAAACAAGCAGGTGAAGAGCAAGCTTCGGAGTGTCTGCAATTGTGGTTTGAAGCCTTCCGTGAAACCTACATGCTGACGAAAACTCGAGTAAAAACCGACTGGTCTCGCCCGCATCTGAAACGTTTCAAAGAGTGGGCTAAAATCGAGAGCTAACTCTAAGGAATGAACTTTTGTTGATGGCTTGTTGTTCAACTGGCTTCAACGAGGGGATAAATCTGCATTCCGTCACGGTTTGCAGGCGTACAGATATGGATAATGCCTAAAGTTTATCTTTTTGACTCCAGCATATTTTGGGAGTCGTTTGAGCATTTTAGGAGAGAATTGCATGTATTACGGCTTTGATGTCGGTGGCACTAAAATCGAGTTTGGTGCGTTTAACGAAAAACTTGAGCGTGTAGCAACTGAACGTGTACCAACACCAACAGACAACTACGATTTGCTGGTAGAAACTATTGCAGGTCTGGTTAACAAATACGATGCGGAATTTGGTTGTGAAGGTACGATTGGTCTTGGTCTTCCTGGCATGGAAGATGCGGATGACGCAACTGTATTAACGGTTAACGTACCTGCCGCAAAAGGCAAACCACTTCGTGCGGATCTGGAAGCTAAAATCGGTCGCAGCGTAAAAATCGAAAACGATGCAAACTGTTTCGCGCTTTCTGAAGCATGGGATGAAGACCTTCAAGACGAACCATCTGTACTAGGTTTGATCCTTGGTACGGGTTTTGGCGGCGGCTTTATCTACGAAGGTAAAGTATTCTCTGGTCGTAACCACGTTGCGGGTGAGGTAGGTCATACACGTCTTCCTATCGACGCTTGGTTCCACCTAGGCGAAAACGCGCCTCTACTAGGTTGTGGTTGCGAAAAGAAAGGTTGTCTAGACAGCTACCTATCTGGTCGTGGTTTCGAGCTTCTTTATGCGCATTACTACGGCGAAGAGAAGAAAGCAATCGACATTATCAAAGCAAACGCAGAAGGTGAAGCAAAAGCGGTTGAGCACGTTGAGCGTTTTATGGAGCTTCTCGCAATCTGCTTTGCGAACCTGTTTACTGCGACTGACCCACACGTTGTTGTACTAGGTGGAGGTCTATCTAACTTCGAACTGATTTACGAAGAGATGCCAAAACGTATTCCTAAGTACCTGCTTTCTGTCGCGAAATGTCCAAAGATCATCAAAGCAAAACATGGTGATTCAGGTGGCGTACGTGGTGCTGCGTTCCTAAACATCAAATAATCGTCTGAGTTTTCGGTAAGCGAAAATACATAAGACCTATATTGAAAGCCTCGTTTTCCTTTAAGGTGAAACGGGGCTTTTTACTTATAGAGTACGAACAAAAAGAATAGGTATAAAAAAACTCGCGACGAATCGCGAGTTTTTGTTTTGATCTGTGTAGCTTGGCTTATTTGTTCTTTTTGCCTACACCCAAGTTTTCTTTTTGAGCTAGGGTGATTTTGCTAAAGCCTAATTTTCTGAAGTAGTTATCACGGTAGTTGCGCACCGCTTTAGTATCAGATACTGCTTCGATTTGTTGCTCCATCTTTAGGAACTCAGTGATATCGATACCTTCTGCTTCTGCAACCGCTTCTTGAATATTGCGGTGTTGCTGGTATGAGAACGTCAGTTCTTTGTCTTGGTCTTTGTAAGTGTAAAGAATGGTGCGAGCCATAGCTGTCTCTCTGAAAAGTTTTTCTGTCATCAATAAAAAGGTCAGACGTGCTGACCTTCTCATTTTTAGTTGGGCTAGATTCTGCCTTGAAGTGGGATAATTGTCACGCTTTCTCCCGTTTTTACTGTATCAACAGCAGGGGAGATTTCGATCAGGCAGTTTGCCTCGCTCATTGAGCGCAAGATACCAGAGCCTTGTTTACCCGTTGTGCGGACCGTTAGACGACCTGTTTCGTCGAGTTCGTAGATACCGCGACTAAACTCGGTACGACCTAGGCGAGAACGGAGGTTTTCTGTGGCAATGGCACTGACTTTGAGTGGCTTCCAGCCTTGTTCACCTTGCATCTTACGCAGCGCAGGCTCAACAAAGTTGATGAATGAGACCATCACGGCAACAGGGTTACCCGGCAAACCAAAGAAAGGTTTATCGTTGATTTGACCGAACGCAAGCGGACGACCAGGACGCATGTTGATACGCCAGAAATCAATTTGCCCCAGTTTGTCCAATGCCAGCTTAATGTAATCTGCATCGCCAACGGATACGCCGCCAGAAGTCATCACTACGTCGGCTTGCGCAGAAGCATTTTCGAGCGCTTCAATCATCAACTGCTCGTTATCTTCTAGAATACCGAAATCCAAAATTTCACAGCCAAGTTTCTCTAACATGCCCATGATAGTGAAACGGTTTGAATCGTAGATTGAATTCGCTTTCTGATCTGTACCTGGCGCTTGCACTTCGTCACCGGTAGAGAACACAGCAACTTTCAACTTGCGGAACACATTCGCTTCACCAAAGCCAAGAGAAGCAATCATGCCCATCTCAGGGGAGGCTAGGCGAGTGCCTGCGGTAAACACATCGCTACCAATTGCTAAGTCTTCACCCGCTTGACGAACGTTTTGACCGGTTTTGATGCTTGCACCATTGAACGTGACTGTATCGCCATTCTGTGTTGCCTGTTCACGCATAACAACGGTATCACCATTGATAGGTGTTGGGGCGCCCGTCATGATCTTAACCGCTTGACCAACTTCCAGAGGTTGATCGTAAGCGTGACCCGCCATCACTTCAGCAACCACTTGGTAGTTGTCGCGCTCGATGTCATCACCGCGAATAGCGTAACCATCCATCGCTGAGTTGGTGTATTGCGGCACGTTAACTGGTGACACCACGTGGTCTGCTAGCACACGACCATATGCATTTTCAATCTTGCACGCTTCGGTTTCAGCAACTGTGTTCACCAAAGATAGGATCTTTTCTTGTCCTTGAACGACAGAAAGGAAAGCTGGAGAAAGGGTATCGCAGCAAGCGGCTTCTTTCTCTTTACTCTTTGGTGCTTTCGCTTCTTGAACATACTGAATAACGAACTGGGCAATCGCCTCAAGATCGTTGATGTTCATTTGTGGCAGCTCAGAATCCAGTTCGCCGCTGTCTGAAGCAATCGCGATGATGTTTTCATCGTTTGGATGAAGCCAAGGCTTGCCGACTTCTTCTCGGTGCAATTCGATCTTAGGAAAGGCAATGTTTTTGCAGCCTTCCACCAAAACCACATCTAGCTTCTCTTCATCGAAACGTGTCAGTAGGTAATCAAACTCCGATTCTGATTCTCGTGTTTCTGTCATCAGTGCGAAGCGGTTACGAGAAGAGATCAGCATTTGCGATGCGCCCGCTTTACGTAGGCGATGGCTGTCTTTGCCCGGTTGGTCGACATCGAAGTTATGGTGTGCGTGCTTTAGCATACCGATGCGTAAACCTGCTTCGGTCAACTTTGGTAGCAATGCTTCAAGTAGCGTAGTTTTGCCCGTGCCTGAGTAGGCAGCAAAACCAAGAATAGGGATGTTTAGCGTGTGTTTCATGATTCAAGTTGTCCAAATTGCGCCAGTTCTTCAGGCGTATTTAAGTTGACGAAACAGTTTGGTGAGTCGCTAAAGTCAACGTAACTGGTGTTGCACTCTTTGTAGAGTAGGATGATCTTACGATCGCCACGTTCTAAAAACGCGGTCAGCTTTGGCAGTATGCGCTTGTGATAAAGCGTGAAGACAGGCTGCTGGTGGTCGCCATCATGAGCAACCAAAATATCGGTGTCTTCTTCTACTGCATTGCAAAAACGCTCAACAAGATCAGTGTTGATTTGTGGGCTGTCGCAAGGGACGAAGCCAACCCAATCGGTTTCTGCATGAACCAAGCCCGCGTGGATGCCGCCCATCGGACCTGGGAAATCTTTAAATTGATCACTGAAGACGAAACCAAACGCACGGTAGGCGTCTTGGTTTCGGTTCGCATTGATTAGAATGCGTGGTGTTTGCGGAGATAAACGTTCGATAACGTGTTCGATGAGTGGCTTCTGATTCAGTTCGATCAGACCTTTGTCTTTTCCACCCATACGGCTGGCTTGACCACCAGCCAAAATGACCCAACTAGTTTGTGTTGGCTGAAGCATATGCGTTCTCTTGGGATGTTTCTTTTGGTATGACATACAAGAGTGGAGACTCTATCAAAGTCTTGTCTTTAATCCACCACTGTTTTTTACATAAATCCGTCAACGCGTTCGCTTGGTGGCTAGTCACAACAATACTAGAGCCACGATCAAGCAGATCTTTTGCCATGATAACCAGACGTTCAATCGACTCTTGGTCGAGAGAGGCACTTGGTTCGTCCATCAACAAAATCGATGGTTTTAAAATCCAAGCTCGTGCCATTGCTACGCGTTGCTTTTCACCGCCGGACAATACAGAGATGTGTTCGTCGGCTAAGGTTTCTAACCCTACCATGCGCAGCGCACTAATAACTTGAGCTCGCTTATCTTTTGCCGTGTCTTGTTGATATTTAACTCCATAAACGACGTTTTCATAAACAGTACCGTCAAAAAGGTAAGGAGACTGATGGAGATAAATCACGTCAACACGACCATTGCGACGCGTCCACTTCTTCAACCAAGTATCTTTTGGAGCCACCACTTTCCCCGTTGAAGGCTTGAGTAAACCCGCAAGGATCTTGAGTAGGGTGGTTTTACCAACGCCATTGTCACCTTTTAGGTAAATCGCGTCGTTGGGACCAATGGCTAATTCAGGGATGTGGAAAAGCACACGCTCTTTAAAGCGCATGGACAATTGCTCGGCGGTAATTTTTATAGTCATAATTCACCCTTACATTGGGTCGATGGCGAGTCGATTGCTTGCTTCATGTTCTTAGATAGCCTTTGCCTCTCATGCTCGATAAGAGGAAGTTGAGCGCTAACGCTAACGATAGTAATACAATTCCTAATGCAACTCCTTGCGCAAAAGCACCTTTACTACTTTCCATTGCAATGGCAGTCGGAATATTACGGGTTACGCCCATAATGTTGCCACCAACCATCATTGAACAACCTACCTCTGTGACGATTCGTGAGAATCCCGCAATGATAGCCGCCAATAAAGGAAAACGTGTCTCCCAGATCATAGTAGCAGCGATACGAGGTATTGACGCTCCTAACGTAATCGCCGTTTCAACCGCGCGACGGTCACTCGATTGAAGCGCACCGTGCATCATAGAAACCAGAACCGGAAAACAGACGATCATTTGCCCTAAGATCATGGCTTTTTGCGTAAACAGCATTTGCCAATCACCTAAAGGTCCCGCTCTCGATAGCAGCATGTAGAGCAGCAAACCGATTACGACCGTTGGCACCGCCTGTAAGGTGTTCACAATGGACAGCAAGAACCACTTACCACGAAAGTCGGTGTAGGCGAGGACAAAGGACATCAAAATAGACGGCAATACCACCAAAGATATTGCCGTAATAGAAACACTAAAGGAGACCGCAACGATCTCCCATAGGTCTGCATCAAAATTCACTAGTAAGCGCAACGCTTCTAGTGTTGTATCAGCAAGATTCATATTGCGTTATTTGGTTTCAGCATTCGCAACGAACAATTGTTTACCATTCAGGCGGAAGCTGTTGATCAGCTCTTGACCGTGCGGATTTACTAACCAGTCACTGAACGCCTTCGCACCTTGGTAGTTGATGGTTGGGTAACGCTCTGGGTTAACCAAAATCACTTGGTATGGGTTAAACAGTTTTTCGTCGCCTTGGAATAGAATCGCAAGATCCAATTTGTTTTGGTAAGCCAACCATGTACCACGGTCAGTCATGGTGTAGCCTTGCATCTCTGAAGCCATATTCAGAGTAGGGCCCATACCTTGACCTACGCTGCGGTAGCCACCAAAGTTTGGTTCCATCTTAGTTTGCGCCCAAATGCCCAATTCTTTTTTGTGCGTACCAGAATCATCGCCACGAGAGATGAAAGTTGCATCTTTGTTTGCGATCTCTTTGAACACGTCGAGTACGGATGCATCATCTTTCACTTGTGCTGGGTCAGACTTAGGACCAACGATAACGAAGTCGTTGTACATCAGTTTACGTGGAAGGACGCCGTAGCCATTCTCAACAAACACACCTTCTGCTTTAGGAGCGTGTGTCATTACCAAATCAACGTCACCGTTTTCACCCATCTTCAGCGCTTTACCAGTGCCCGCCGCGATGATATCCACTTTGTAGCCAGTGTCTTTTTCAAATTGAGGAAGTAGGTAGTCCAGTAAGCCAGAGTGGTAAGTACTTGTTGTTGTTGCCAGGCGAATGTGTTCGCCATCTTGAGCTGAAAAAGCAGAGTAGCTTACAAGAGTGATTGACGTTGCAGCTAGAGTCAGCGCAATTTTTTTCATTTTAGTTGTTTCCTTTCCAATGATTCTTTGGCTTCTAAAGTCTTGGGTTACTAAAGAAGTCGCCAGAGCGTCATAGCGCGCTCATATCACAAGTCACCTTAGGGTGAGGGAGCGAGAAGCGATGATTACGCGTTGATCTCTCCCGCATCCTGAGACCACTTGGACACTCCATATAGCAAACAAGATGCCAACATTTTACAAGCTCAAAATGTTTGATTTATGCGCTAATTCATGGACTTATTTGCATAAAAATTTGCGTTGGTACAAAATGTCGCACTTTTTGTAGGGTATCTCTGTTTAAACTTGGTACACTCTGTCCCATTCAAATCCAACTGGGGTAAATATGTCTACTCAATCCCATATTAGTACAAACCAACAATACAACGCTTTTTCAGTACTGGTCGTTGATGATGAACTCGGTATGCAAGCCATCCTTAAAAAGGCGCTGGGCAAGCTGTTTTCTCAAGTCGATACAGCGGGCAGCATTGAAGAAGCGGAAGAGCTACGTAACTCACGCCACTACGATTTGATTCTGTTAGATATCAACCTGCCGGGGCGTTCAGGGATTGAATGGGAAGAGGCGTTTGAAGATGACGACAAACGCGCGGATGTCATCTTTATGACAGGCTACGCGGATTTGGAAATTGCGATTCGAGCCCTACAGCTTGGTGCATCGGACTTTATCCTCAAGCCGTTTAACCTAGAACAGATGCTGAAAGCGGTCAGTCGTTGTATGGATCGCCGTTTGAACGAACGCATGCAATACGCGATGAAGCGTGACTATCAGCGTCACAACACCTCAGAGATTATTGGCGGTTCGGAAAAAACTCGCCAGCTCAAACAACTGATCACTCAATTTGCGCCGTCTCGCGCATCTGTCCTAGTGGAAGGTGAGTCGGGCACCGGTAAAGAGTTGGTAGCGAGAGGCATTCACCAAGCAAGCGGTCGAACAGGTCCATTCGTCCCACTTAACTGTGGCGCGATTGCACCAGAGCTTTTAGAGAGTGAGTTATTCGGGCATACCTCGGGGGCTTTTACTGGCGCTAAGAAATCTCGCGAAGGTCTTTTCCGCGTAGCCAATGGCGGCACATTGTTCCTTGACGAAATCGGTGAGATGCCTTTGTCTATGCAAGCGTCACTGCTACGCGTGTTAGAGCAGCGCACCATTCGTCCGGTTGGTTCTGAGCGTGAAATTAGCATTGATGTTCGTATTGTCGCGGCGACCAACCGCAACCTGCAAGAAGAGGTCAACAAAGGTAACTTCCGTAGCGACCTCTACTACCGTTTAAACGTTTTGAAGATTGAAGTTGCTCCTCTACGTGAGCGTAAAACAGACTTGTTTGAACTGGTTCCATATTTCAGCAATATGCTGACCAGTGAGCTGGGTATGCAAGCACCGAAGTGGGCGCATGAAGATATGGAAGCGATGAGCGAATACGAATGGCCAGGTAACATTCGTGAACTTAAAAACCTCATCGAGCGTTGTATTTTGTTAGGTAAACCGCCTGCGCATCACTGGCGTGAACTCAACGGCGGTCATGCTTTACCTAATGTCTCCATTACCGTGTCACACAGTGAAGAATTGCCAACCTTCAAAGAGGGCAAAGAGTTCTCTGGTGAAGGCTATCCAAACACTTGGACACTAAAAGAAGTGGAAAAAGCGCATATCCAACAATTGGTTAATTTGCACGAAGGCAACAAGTCGGCGGCGGCTCGAGATTTAGGAGTGGCACGAAAAACGCTAGAGCGCAAATACAAAGAGTGGGATTCTGAGGACGAGGATTATGCCGAGTAGTAGTTGGCAGCAACACAAAGGATTGTCTAAATGGACGTACCGATTCAAAACCATGGTGCGTTATCGACTGTTGATTTTGACATCTGCGCCAATCTTTCTAACGCTGATAGCCCTTATCGGCATTACGATCTATTGGTCGATTCACTATACGTGGCAAAACGCGTTGTTAGACGTATCGGAGCGTTTGGGTGTCGCTAATAACAGCATTACGCTGCTGCAACAAAAGCAGGCAAACTACGTCAAATCGTTCGCGGACTCTTATGACTTCCGTACCAGAGTGAACCAAAATGTCCCACAAGCAGAGTTGCAAAAGTGGGTGACGGCGCAGAAGAAACGTTACGGTTTGGACTTTTTGTCCTTCCAACGTGTTAATTCGATGGAAAACAAATTCCGCTTTATGGATTTAACTAAGCGTGAATCTTTCTTCGATGTTCTCGACAGAAAGGAACTGGAAAAGCTAGACCCTGAACTCGCCAAACGTGCTGAAGTACCGATTCTAAAGACTGGTGGAGTGGAAGCGCGTGGCTTGGTGAGCCGAACTGTGATCCCAGTTTACAGCCAACAGAACGACTTAATTGGCTTCTTAGATGGCGGTTTGCTGCTTAACAACAGCACGGTATTGGTCGACCAAATTCGTGATCTTATCTATTTGAGTGATAACGACACCCTCCGTCCCGTGGGGACTCTGACGGTATTTTTGGATGATCTTCGTGTTAGTACTAACGTTCCCTTAGACAGTGACCAACGTTTAGGTCGCGCTATCGGTACGAGAGTGAGTTCAGAGGTATACAACAAGGTATTGGCGGAAGGTGAGCAATGGGTCGATCGCGCGTTTGTTTACGATGCTTGGTATATCACCGCTTATCAACCAATCAAAGACCAGTACGACAATGTCATTGGTATGCTCTACACCGGTTACTTGATGTGGCCATTCGTCAAAGCGTATATGACAAATATCGTTGAGATCAGCTTGATTACCTTAATGTTGCTCTTGGTTTCTGGCGTGATGGTGTATCGTGGCTCTCGTGATCTATTCCGTCCAATCGAGCGCATCTACAAAGTCGTGAAGCTTGTCCAGTTGGGTAAAGAAAAGCGTATTGGTCCATTAGGGCTGGATGAACACCACGAGCTCGCTCAGTTAGCGCGTCAGTTCGATAACATGCTTGATGCTTTGGAAGATCGTAAAGTCGAGCTGAAGAACTCCGCCATGGAGCTGGAAGGTAAAGTTCAACAACGCACGGCGAGTTTGAAAGACAAAACTGAAGAGCTTGAACTTCATATTCAACTGCTTAACCAAACCCGTGACAAGCTCGTCGTCAACGAAAAGCTTGCCGCACTAGGTGAGTTGACTGCTGGGATCGCCCACGAGATTAACAATCCAACAGCAGTGATTCTGGGTAACGTTGAATTGATTCAGTTTGAGCTAGGTGAAGAGGCAAGCCGCGTTCAGGAAGAGATTGACGCCATTCACGCTCAAATTGACCGTATTCGTAATATCACGCGCAGCTTACTGCAATACAGCCGTCAGGGTGGTGTACAAGACGAAATTACGTGGCAACACGTGAATCCAATCATTGATGAGAGTATTACGCTGGTTAAGACCGGTACTAAGAAGCGTGACATTGAGTTTGTCACCGATTTACAAGCTCATACTTCGGTCGAGATCAATCGCCACCACTTGTTGCAGATTCTGGTGAACTTACAGATGAATGGCATTCACGCGATGGACGGCAAAGGTAAGCTAACCGTCGTGAGTGAAGATTGGATTGAAGACGGCGAACTGAAAGGCGCTTCCATTCATGTCACTGATGAAGGTTGCGGTATCAAGCCAGAAAACTTAAGTCGTATCTTCTCACCGTTCTATACCACAAAACGCGACGGTACTGGGCTAGGGCTTTCTGTTTCGCAAAGTATTCTTAGTCAAACAGGTGGTGAGCTAAAAGCAGAATCGGAATGGGGCAAAGGCAGTACGTTCAGTATCTACCTGCCAAAGAAAGCCGAGCTACTGCTTGAGGTAACGAATATCGCTTAACCGGCGATTCCAATTCGTAACGCGCAAAGAAAAGGGTCAGTGTAAATCACTGACCCTTTTTGTATCTGTTCTTCTCTAAAGGCAAGAGGAATACGTCGAATTAACCGGTATGCACTGCAATCTTCGGAGGATTGATACCGTGCTTCTTGAACTCTTTCATTACACGCAGAGTAATGTCGGTTTCAAACAATTTCTCGTAGGCGGTATCCACCACATAAGCCTTACACGTTAGCTGAATCGCCAAGTAGTTATCCGTAATGGTCTGCTTGACAAGAACCGTTACCGGCTTAGGTAGGTGAATATAACGACTTGAAGACGCCGCTTCCTGAATCAAGTCACGCGCTAACGTAATGTCTTCATTCATGCCTACATAGAACGGAATCACCACCTGCATATCCAGTGCACCATAGTTACCGCTGACTACAACTTCACTCAAGAACTTGTTGTTTGGAATCGTAATGATGTCATCGGTTAGGGTGCGCATACGCACAGAGCGCAAACCAATCGCAATGATATCGCCGTAGTTACCTTCGAACGTGACGCGGTCACCAACTTGGAACGGGCGATCCACCATAACCGTCATACCCGCGATGAAGGATGCGGCTAGGTCTTTCAATGCGAAACCTACCGAAACCGCTAACGTACCACCGATCAAAGCAAGGATTTGATCGTTAATACGGAAGCTCATCATAAACACGACAGAGCCAGCGGTTAAGTAGATGAAGAACTGCAAGAAAGATTGAAGCTTTTGCAGCACCATGCGGTATTGCACGAACTGGCTACCAATGCTCTCTACCATCGAGTTCATGAACTTAAGCAGTAGCCACGTTGAGGCAATCACAATGATGGAGAAGAACACGCCGCTCCAACGAATTAGGCTAGCGATTTGCGAGATATTATCCACACTCGCGATCTCTTCAGTCGCCAATGCAGAGGTGCTTAATAGCGATAACGCTAATACGGTGAGTAGTTTTTTCATCGTTATTTCACCAATAAATGTTGACGGTCGAGAACGTTGGTAATGTGACGGAACCAATGATCCGACACACGAGCTTTGTCTTCGCTCCACTCAATAAAGCCGCGGCTTTGGAAGTAGCGCAGAGTACCGATAACTTCCGCAATACTCAGTTGAGTACATTCAGACAACTCTTCCGGCGATGCCACTTCAAGCTGAACAATTGAGCGCAGCACTGCCAGCATTGGCTTCGGCATTTTTTCTAGTTCTTGAGACTCTGGTGCATGGAACAATCGAACCACCACTTGTTGCGTCTCTTTGTCTTGACGCAGAGACAAGCGGAAAAAGCGCAAGCCCACTGTCGGGTTACCATCAGAGTAATGCCACAGAATACGGTAGAAACCTTGTTTAGCACGTTCTTCTTCCGTGATGTCTTCTTGGTCCCATTGCTTAGGGACGACAAGACCATCAAACGTTACTGGGTTCTCAATCTCTTGGTTAATACGCGTATCAAACAGCGCAGACAGTTGTTTTTCACTCCAGCGCGGCATAAACGCCACCCAGTCAAACAACAGACGTTCGCCACGAGCGCGGTCGACAAAACGCCAACTTGCTTTCTCAATCGCCATGACAACGCGGTGATTTTTCTTAGAACGACGAAGTAGATTAGTCAGTTTAATCAAACCGCTTAAACCGCCTACCATTGGCTTAACTAAGCGCTGGGCGTTATCAACTGCAATAAGGTAAGGCGTGTCACTTTTACGTAAATGCGCAAGAACCTGAATCTCAGAGGCGTCTTCTTCCAAACCAAGCTGCAGTGCCAACTCTTTTAGTAATTCACTGTAACCTGCGTATGGACAGTTCAAATAAAGCGGTTTGGCGTTCTTCACTTTGTTAAGGATCGTACGAAGGAAGGTCGTTGTACCAACGCCACGTTCACCAGAAATTACACATACCGCAGGACTATCTGTCAGCAGGTATTTAGACAGTTGCTTGATTTCGTCTGAGGCATACTCGACCAACTCGCTGTCTTCGCTACCAGGAAGAATATACTCGAATGTTTGCTCGCCTTTGATTCTTACTAGATTAGTATCACCGCCTTTATTACCTGTTTGTTTGGCAACTTCGATGCGGAACAAGTATGCCAACGCTTGGCTAAACATGGTGTAGTTAGACAGCATTGCGACAATACGGTGTTTGAAGCTATGCAGCGTAATCCACACGGCACATATAGCCGTACCAATGATGCTTAGAAACAAGGTCTCTTTACGACGAATAGACCAGTTTACCCACACAGGACGATCAGAGAGCTTCTCCGCGACTTCAAATACCTTTTTACGCCATAGGCGCAATACCGACAGCGTCACCAATACAAACCAGAAGAACAGCGCGCTGTAGATCCACGAGTAGATGGTGCCTTTACCCAGCGTACGAATCGAGATTTGAAGAATTACGCCAGCAACAATAGCGCTCCAAACGTAACGACGAATGGTCGAAAGGCGCAGGGCAATCACTTCTTGACTAGTACTGCGACTGTTGCGATAAGCAAACTCGAGAATAAAGCTAATCGCGATAGAACCACCTAGAACCCACCAAGTGAAGATTTCTAGAATAATCAGATGCTGCAAGCTAGGGATTTCTGATAGCACCCGAAGAGAAAGCGTAATCGCAATCAACCAAGCAATTGCTCTGTGCGCACGACTGATATACCAAATCAAACGAACCCAAATTGGCGGTTTGGCTACGTTATCTAGCTGCGTTTCGCGGAATAGGGTAATGATGCGCTTGCTATTGGCTAGCCACCACACCAAACCGAAGTAGATAAACAACACTTTGATGCCAGCCCAAACGACCGGAATCGGTGAAATCAGAATTTCTTTAATCAGAGATTGGAAAGAACGAATCTGGAAGAACACCAAGTACTCGACGTTAAGCTGAGTTTGACGCCACTCTTGCTTAAACTGCATGACACCATAAGGACCGAAACCAGTCAGTTTATCGTGCGTGATGGGGTCAGTAAGCTCTAATAAACGCTCTTTACTTTGTCCTAGGCTGTTAACCGTAAGGTAACTGGATTGTGTCTCAAACCACTCTTTGTCTTCACCAGAATTGCGGTATGTCTTTAGGTGTTGATCAAAGATAAGGGTCTGTTTGCGCTGCTCATTCATTACTGCATTGAGCAGTTGGTTGACCTTACGTTTGTCTTGGTCAGACATAAACAAAGGCTCTGGCAGCTTATTGATCTCCTGAGTGATCTCTTGCGCTACAGGCAAGATTTGAGGCTCAGGTTGGAATTCGTACTCCCACTCAGCGTGAGCGGGTAAAGAAAGCACGAGACCGACTAGCATTAAAATGCGCGCCATGAAATGCATAAAATTCTCTTAAAACTTAGAAGGTTAGAGTTAGTGTAGTTGCTTTATCGCGATATGCGAGTTTTACCCAATGACCGTACGTTTAGTTTCGATTCTTTAATAGAGACTAACGCTTAATAAAGGAATAACGTACGGAATTGATAAAAGGGGACGCACTATAAACCCAATTTCATGGGGTATGTCAATGGTTAGTCATGACGGATTTATGTCTCAGTTTTGAGTCGATTAGAGTGAGAACACTTAAATTTAGCAAGGTTTATGTTAGCCAAATCTCAAAAATCAGTTCGCTAAACAGTGCTTTTTCTCATTAATTAATAAAAACAAAACTTGAAGTGTGTAGCCTTAAGCAGTAACGTTGCGCGGTTTTTCCCAATAAACTTGAATTGCTAAGGTAAAGGTTTTGATTTCCACAGCGAATATTACTCAACAATTTGGCGCTAAGCCGCTATTTGAAAACATCTCAGTTAAGTTCGGCGAAGGTAACCGCTACGGCTTAATTGGGGCTAACGGTTGTGGTAAATCAACCTTTATGAAAATCCTGAGCGGTGAGCTTGAACAAACAAGTGGTAACGTAAGCTACGATCCAAACGAGCGCGTTGCAAAACTGAACCAGGACCAGTTCGCATACGAAGAATTCACTGTAATCGATACAGTAATCATGGGTCATAAAGAGCTATGGGAAGTGAAGCAAGAGCGTGACCGCATCTACTCACTTGCTGAAATGAGCGAAGAAGACGGCATGAAAGTGGCTGACCTAGAAGTTCAGTTCGCGGAAATGGACGGTTACATGGCAGAAGCAAAAGCGGGTGAGCTTCTTCTTGCTGTAGGTATTCCAATGGAGCAACACTTCGGTCTAATGAGTGAAGTTGCACCGGGTTGGAAACTTCGTGTGCTTCTAGCGCAGGTTCTATTCGCAGACCCAGACGTTATGCTTCTTGACGAACCTACCAACAACTTGGACATGGACACTATCCGTTGGTTGGAAGACACGCTAAACGCACGTAACTGTACAATGATCATCATCTCGCACGACCGCCACTTCCTAAACTCAGTATGTACGCACATGGCTGACTTGGATTACGGTGAGCTACGTGTTTACCCAGGCAACTACGATGAGTACATGACTGCGGCTTCTCAAGCTCGTGAACGTCTACTAAACGACAACGCGAAGAAGAAAGCACAAATCGCTGAGCTACAAACGTTCGTTGCACGTTTCTCTGCAAACGCATCGAAAGCAAAACAAGCAACATCTCGTGCTAAGCAAATCGACAAGATCAAACTGGACGAAGTAAAAGCGTCTAGCCGTCAAAACCCATTCATTCGTTTTGAGCAGTCTAAAGAGCTATTCCGTAACGCTCTGATTGTTGAAAACCTAAGCCAAGGTTTTGAAGACGACCTGTTTGCTAACTTCAATGCGATTTTTGAAGTTGGTGAGCGTGTTGCAATCATCGGTGAGAACGGTGTGGGTAAAACAACCTTGCTAAACACGCTTGCTGGTGTACTAGAACCACGTACAGGTGAGTTCAAATGGTCTGAAAACGCGAACATCGGTTACTACGCGCAAGACCACGCACACGACTTCGAAGAAGACCTAAACCTAACGGATTGGATGGGTCAATGGCGTCAAGAAGGCGATGACGAGCAAGTGGTTCGTAGTTTCCTAGGTCGTATGCTGTTTGGTCAAGATGACATCAAGAAGTCAGTAAAAGTACTGTCTGGTGGTGAGCAAGGTCGTATGCTGCTTGGTAAGCTAATGATGCACAAACCAAACATGCTGCTAATGGACGAACCAACCAACCACATGGATATGGAATCGATCGAATCATTGAACACGGCACTAGAGCAGTACAAAGGCACACTGTTCTTCGTATCGCACGACCGTGTATTCGTAGACTCGCTAGCAACACGCATCATCGAAATCCGCGATGGTAAAATCACAGACTTTAAAGGTACTTACTCTGAGTTCCTTAAATCTCGTGGTATCGAAGGCTAATCCTTCTTCCGAATAAAGAAAAAGACCTCATTGCGAGGTCTTTTTTTATGTCTATTCTGTGTTAGTGCTAATGCTTTGCTAGCGCTATATTGTGGCGTTCAATCCTTAAATTGCCTCATTAGATAAGCATAAATCCCAACGAGCCCGAAGGTAATGATCATCGAAACGATGATGCCGCTTGGGGTGAGTAGATAATTCCACAGCTGATCGTTGTTCATAGTTCACATCCTTTGTGAATCCACATGATGACTTAAGTCTAACTCATTTGGTGAATTAATGATGAGTTATTGATTTCCCTTCACGTCAAAATCAATCTTCTCTGCACCAGTGAAGACTTGGAAACGTAAGCCTTTCGCACGAGCGATAGTAGTGATGCCAAACTTTTTCGCCAGATCCAAACCCATTTGAGTTACGCCCGAGCGAGAAAGTAAAACAGGGATACCCATCTGCGCTACTTTAATCACCATCTCTGATGTAAGGCGCCCCGTTGTGTAGAAAATTTTATCTTCACCCGTTTCTTGATTAAGCCACATTTCACCCGCTAGCGTATCAACTGCGTTGTGACGACCAACATCTTCCACAAAAGACAGCACTTCGTTGCCTTTACACACGGCACAGCCATGCACAGCGCCCGCTTTTTTGTAGGTATCGTTGTAATGCGTTAATGCTTCAAGCGCCGCGTAGATTTCAGATTGCTTCAGCGGCACTTGTGGCACTTGGTAATCTTCAAGCTGCTTCATCACGTTGCCATACATAGTGCCTTGACCACAACCAGACGTCACCGTCTTCTTCTTCAGCGCGCCTTCTAAGTGCTCAGTATTTTCTTTGGTGATAACCGCAGCTGAGTGCGTTTCCCAGTCAATAATGACCGATTCAATCGCTTCAGGATCAGACAAGAAGCTCTGGTTCTTCAAATAACCCAACACAAGCGCTTCAGGACGAGAGCCAAGCGTCATTAGCGTAACGACTTCCTTCCAGTTCAACATCACCGTAAGAGGGCGCTCACAGGCGATTTGCTTAGTTAGCTTCTCACCGTATTCGTCAAACACTTCTACTTCGATGGTCTGTAGGGGATTTTCACTGGTTTTAATAATGTTTGGTTTTACCACAGTCATGTCCTAATGAATGAGAGAGCCGATACACGCTCTCATTAATGGGTCTATTCGTCTTAACGCTACAACAAAGCAATTCTCATTCCAAAATAGCTGTTATAAGGAAAATTGCGAGGCATTGCTTCGATTCTGGATTAATTCTGCGATATCGCAGCAATGACACAGGTGCTAATTTGAATTTCTACTAGTTTTGAACTTATGAGCTTAGCGAAGGTAAGGCTTAATCTGGCGCGTTTATTGCTTTGTACCGCTAAAATGGTTGAAAGCAAAGTACAAAATGTCCTTTTCTGTCTTAAAGCCAACATAGAACAAACTGGGTGAGTTATGTCGGATAAGAAACAGTTCGAGAAAAATGAAGATTCATGGTCGATAGGCGTGGATCTTGTAGAGCATGAGATCAGTACCGGTATTTGGGTCACGACCCAATGGCAACTGACGGGATTTGAAATTAACCCAACCGAAGACACTCAACACGTGTGCTTGCTGCAATTGCACAAAGACGAGCGCACCGATTACCGCTTTAACCTGAGCTCGCAACAACCAAAGCTTTTTTTGGTTATGGATAATGTCGACTCTGGTGATACACCGACGATTCAATTGCTTACGGCGTCTCAAACTGTCGCTGCGCAATATATGGATGGCGATAACCTAGTATTATCTAATGATATGCCGTTAGCTATTCAAGCTTGGATGGAAGCCTTTATTGGGCGCCACGGTGAATTGTTAGAAGTAAGACGTAAGAAACGCAAAGGAGCGGGCAGAGCAAATGGCAACTAGTTTTTTTAGCCGTTGGTCGAAACGTAAATTAGAAGAAACCACAACCGAGCCTACAGACGCTAAGGTCGTGGAGTCTGTTGAATCTACTGAACCAGAAACCGCACAAGCTCATGAAGAATTAAGCACTGAAGCGCAAGCATTAGCTACTGAGGCTTCTGCGACAGAGACTGAATCTCAACAGGCATCAAACGAAACTACTGATCCTGAAGAGATGTCCGTAGCGCAGCTATTAGTGTCTGAGGCTTCAGAGAGCGTTAAGAAAGCTGCACTGCGTAAGATGTTCTTGTCAGAAGAGTTTAACGTTCGCGATGGTTTGGATGATTACGACGATGATTACAGTAACCTCAAGTCGCTTTCTGAAGGGGTGGCTGAAACACTTCGTGATTGGGTGAAAGAGAAAACGGAAGAAGAACCAGCAGAAGAAACGACACAATCAACTGAATCTTATGAAGAAAGTGATATTGAATCGGCTGATGTAGAACTTGCTGAAGGTGCAGAAATTCCCGAAGAACAAAAAGAACTGGATATAAATACAGTATCTGGTGAAAGTGATAATCTAGAGACAAAACTAGCCCCTGAAGAGGTGGGACAAAATATACCACACAAAGAATAGGTACATTTTGACTAAACGCTCAATGAACCGGCTGAGACAAAATGTCCCAGTCGGTTTTTTTATCCCTACAATTTCTAGGATAAATAGCTAACCTATTGAAAATTAGCTTATATTTAATTGGCACGACATTTGCTATCTGTTGCTCATTACCATTCTTGTTGAAGTTAGACCATTTGCCTAACAGGCAGTGATAACTCGGGTGGGACTACTTAAAAGGGGTAGTTACTGACGAGTTAATCAGCAGAATCGCCTGCGCTAACTACAATGAAAGATGGAAGAAACTATCCATGCGTATAAATGGAACTGAGCAATGTTGAAACAACTATTAGAACAAGCAACTTCCAATAACGGTAAAGCGCGTCTGTATGCGTTTGAGAATACCGTAGAGTTGACCAATCTTATTCCACCAACGGTGAGCTACGAGAGTGGCGGTAATACACTGATTGTTGGACCGACTGCCATCATTGAGAGTGCAGCCGCGCAGCTATCTCAAATGAACAGCCTGACACTTCTTTCTACAGACGGAGAGAAAGGAACCAATCCAGAACTGTACTTTGCAAACTCTGTTCAGGTTTCTGGTTTCCTAGGTACGTTTGAAGTGCTTATCGAAAATAACGGTCTAACAAGCAACCTAGCAAAAGTCGCTATCAATAGTGATTGTTTCGATGTTGTTCTCGATCTTTGTCTAAGTAGCTGTATGTCAGAAGAGGTTCCGGTTCCGGGTTACTACCCAGTAGGGCGCGGTTATCCAAAACTGGCAGAAGCGCTAGAAGAAATCCCGACATTAATGGGTACGTTTGATAAGCCAAAGTTCTTCCGTCTGGACACTGATCTATGTGCGCACAGTTCTCGTGGCGTGAAAGGTTGCGAGCGTTGTGTGGATGCTTGTCCTGCTGGAGCACTCTCAAGTGAAGGCAGTGATAAAACAGGTCACCGCATCGAGATTAACCCATACCTATGTCAGGGCGTGGGTACTTGTGCAACGGCTTGTCCGACAGAAGCGATTCATTACGCGCTACCTAATCCTGAAGATACGCAAAAATTCATTGAACGCACGCTAGCGAACTACGAGCAAGCGGGCGGTCTGGATCCTATCGTTCTTATCTGTAGTTCTCGCCACGAGACTTACAATGTGATGGCACTGAAAGCGCTACCAGATAACGTGATTCCAATTGTGGTTGAAGAGCTTCCTTCTATCGGTATCGATACATGGTTCGCTGCGCTAGTTAATGGCGCGACGCAAGTGCTATTTGCGGCTTCTCGTTTTATGCCTGCAACCATCATTCGTGTTCTGAACAACGAAGTGGGTATCGCGCAAGAGCTATTGGATCAACTTGGTATCGCAAAAGAGACCATCGATATCCTTTACTTGGAATCGCTTCGTGAAGGTCCTCCAACACTATGTACAGATTCATTCGACCTTGCCCTTGGTGATCTTCAAGGTAACAAGCGTCAACGTCTGTTTACTGCGCTGGATGCGATGTCTTCTTCTCGTATTCCTGTTGAGAACATTGTTGAACTGCCTGCGAACGCGCCTTACGGCAATGTTTCTTGTGAGAGCAAAGATTGTACGTTGTGTATGAGCTGCGTGGCGGTTTGTCCAACACGTGCACTTCATACCGATGGTGAATCTCCATCACTTAAATTCGTTGAACAAGATTGTATTCAATGTGGTTTGTGTGAAAAGGCATGTCCAGAGAAAGTTCTGACTCTAACGCCACGCATGAACTGGGTGAAAGAAGAGCGCCAAAAAGCGGTTGTGATTCACGAAGAGAAAGCTGCGGAATGTATTCGCTGTCATAAGCCATTCGCACCTCAGTCTATGATCGACATGCTACAAAATAAGTTACGCGGTCACTCTCATTTCTCTGATGAAGCGGCGATCAATCGTATCGCGATGTGTGAAGACTGCCGTGTGATCGACATGTTTGAGTCGATGGCAGAAGACCCAATGAAACAACTGAAATACTAGGAGCTCGCAGTGGATACACAACGAGAACAAGAACAAACACTGAGAACAGAGATCTACTTGGTTTTGTCTGCGCTTTTCCGTAGCGCTCCAAGTGAGGAAATGATCGAGTTCCTGACTTCTCTAGAAGTTGAGCCATCAGAAAGCGCAATGCAAAAAGCGTGGATTGCACTTCAGCAAGCGGCAAAAGATTCCAACCGTGAAGCGCTAGAAGATGAATACCAAGATCTTTTCATTGGTATCGGTCGTGGTGAAGTGATGCCGTTTGGCTCATGGCACATGACGGGTGCAATGATGGAAAAACCACTGGCTGAAATTCGTCACGATTTGGAACTGCTTGGTTTCGAGCGCGATGAAAATGTGAAAGAGCCGGAAGACCACATCGCAGCACTTTGTGAAGTGATGTCGATGCTAACGGGTGAAGAAGAAGATCTTCAACAAGCGGTGTTTAACAAACACATCGCACCTTGGTTCAACTCTTTCGCTCAGCAACTAGAAAACGCAGAGAGCGCGAACTTTTATAAGCCAGCAGCTCAACTGTGTGAGGCGTTCTTAACACTGGAACAAGTGCGCTTTAGCGTGAACACCAAAAGCAGTAAGCACAAATTAAAAATTGATGTGAAAAACGTCACTGATTACGAGTAATCGAGCAGTACTTGGTCATATCGATAGAGGGGCAATAGCCTCCAAAGATCTACCGTAAGGTAAGGAAGCAATGATGAAAGATAATAAAGAAATAAACACAAGCCGTAGGGATCTCCTGAAAGGCTTAACGACTGCAGCCGTAGCTGGTGCGGTTGTCGCTGGAACAACAAAAGTGGCAAGCGCTTCAGAAACGGTTGAGCCTTCTGAAAAAGACGTGAAGAAGAAAGGGTATCGTGAAACTCAACACATTCGCGATTACTACGACACACTTTAGGAGATAACGGATGAAACTTGTCAAACGCTCCGACAGTGTGAGCAAAGAAACCAATCAGCTTGGCGTTTCTCGCCGTGCATTCATGAAAAACACCTCGCTTGCTGCTGGTGGTGCGGTTGTAGGTGCAAGTCTTTTTGCACCGGGCATGATGAAGAAAGCACAAGCTAAATCGGTGGATCCAGAAGCGAAAACAGAAGTCAAACGTACTATCTGTTCTCACTGTTCTGTAGGTTGTGGCATCTACGCTGAAGTTCAAAACGGCGTGTGGACAGGTCAAGAGCCTGCATTCGACCACCCATTCAACGCTGGTGGACACTGTGCAAAAGGCGCAGCACTGCGTGAACACGGTCACGGTGAGCGTCGTCTGAAATACCCAATGAAGCTTGAAAACGGTAAGTGGAAGAAGCTTTCTTGGGATCAAGCGATCGAAGAAATCGGTAACAAGGTGATGGACATCCGCAAAGAGTCGGGTCCAGATTCCGTTTACTGGTTGGGTAGTGCGAAGCACAACAACGAACAAGCGTACATGTTCCGTAAGATGGCGTCGCTTTGGGGTACCAACAACGTTGACCACCAAGCGCGTATCTGTCACTCAACAACCGTAGCAGGTGTAGCAAACACTTGGGGTTACGGTGCGATGACCAACTCTTTCAATGACATGCACAACTGTAAGTCGATGCTGTTCATTGGTTCAAACCCTGCAGAAGCGCACCCTGTTGCGATGCAGCACATCCTAATCGCGAAAGAGAAGAACAATTGTAAGATCGTTGTTGCGGATCCTCGTCGTACTCGTACCGCTGCAAAATCAGATCACTACGTATCGCTACGTCCGGGTTCTGACGTTGCGTTCATTTGGGGCGTGCTGTGGCATGTCTTTGCGAACAACTGGGAAGATAAAGAGTTCATCCGTCAACGTGTATTCGGTATGGATGAAATCCGTGCAGAAGTAGCTAAGTGGACACCAGCAGAAGTTGAGCGCGTAACTGGCGTTCCTGAGTCTGAAGTTTACCAAACAGCGAAACTGCTTTCTGAAAACCGTCCGGGTTGTATCGTTTGGTGTATGGGTGGTACTCAGCATACGACTGGTAACAACAACACACGTGCTTACTGTGTACTTGAGCTTGCGCTAGGTAACATCGGTAAATCGGGCGGCGGTGCGAACATCTTCCGTGGTCACGATAACGTACAGGGTGCAACTGACCTTGGCGTACTATCTGACACACTACCAGGCTACTACGGTCTGTCTGAAGGTTCATGGCGTCACTGGTCAAAAGTGTGGGAAATCGATTACGAGTGGGTGAAAGGTCGTTTCGATGACAACGCTTACGGTGGTCAAAAACCAATGAACAGTGCAGGTATCCCTGTATCTCGTTGGGTGGATGGTGTTCTTGAAAACAAAGACAACATTCGTCAACGTGAAAACATCCGCGCCATGTTCTACTGGGGTCACGCAGTAAACTCTCAGACTCGTGGTCCTGAGATGAAGAAAGCGATGCAAAAGCTGGATATGATGGTTATTGTTGACCCATACCCAACAGTCGCGGCGGTAATGAACGATCGTACTGACGGCGTTTACCTGCTTCCTGCAACGACTCAGTTCGAAACACACGGCAGTGTGACAGCATCTAACCGCTCACTTCAGTGGCGTGATCAGGTTATCGAGCCATTGTTCGAATCTAAACCTGACCACGAAATCATGTACCTGCTAACTAAGAAGCTAGGTTATGAAGATCTGCTGTTCAAAAACATCCGTGTTGAGAACAACCAGCCAATGATCGAAGACATCACGCGCGAATTCAACAAAGGCATGTGGACCATCGGTTACACAGGTCAAAGCCCGGAGCGTCTAAAAGCGCACCAACAAAACTGGCATACATTCCACAAAACGTCTCTAGAGGCAGAAGGTGGTCCTGTGAATGGTGAGACTTACGGTCTACCTTGGCCATGTTGGGGTACGCCAGAGATGAAACACCCAGGCACACACATTCTGTACGATACGTCGAAGACGGTTGCAGAGGGTGGCGGTAACTTCCGTACGCGTTTCGGTGTTGAGTTTGAAGGTCAAAGCCTACTTGCTGAAGACAGCTACTCAAAAGGCTGTGAAATCAAAGACGGTTACCCAGAATTCTCTGACAAGCTAATCAAACAGCTTGGTTGGTGGGACGACCTAACGGCTGAAGAAAAAGCAGCAGCGGAAGGTAAAAACTGGAAAACTGACCTGTCTGGTGGTATCCAACGCGTAGCAATCAAGCACGGTTGTATCCCGTTTGGTAACGCGAAAGCGCGTGCGATCGTTTGGACATTCCCAGACCGCGTACCGCTACACCGTGAGCCACTGTACACACCACGTCGTGACCTTGTAACGGATTACCCAACTTGGGACGACAAAGAAGCAATCTTCCGTGTACCAACGCTTTACAAGTCTATCCAGAAAGAAGACAAGTCTGGCGAATACCCAATCATCTTGACTTCTGGTCGTCTGGTTGAGTACGAAGGCGGTGGTGAAGAGACTCGTTCAAACCCATGGCTTGCTGAACTTCAACAAGAAATGTTCGTTGAAGTGAACCCGAAAGACGCAAACGATCTTGGCTTCAAAGATGGCGATGACGTTTGGGTTGAAGGCGCAGAAAAAGGTCGCATCAAGGTGAAAGCGATGGTCACTCGTCGTGTTAAACCGGGTCTGGCGTTCATTCCGTTCCACTTCGGCGGTAAGTTCGAAGGTGAAGACCTACGTTCTAAGTACCCAGAAGGTACGGATCCTTATGTTGTTGGTGAAGCAGCCAACACGGCAACCACTTACGGTTACGACCCTGTTACTTTGATGCAGGAAACTAAAGTAACCCTATGTAACATTCGTAAAGCGTAAGGAGTCTGACAATGGCACGAATGAAATTCCTATGTGACACCAAACGCTGTATCGAGTGTAACGGCTGTGTTACTGCATGTAAGAACGAAAACGATGATGCGCTTGAGTGGGGTATTCAACGTCGCCGCGTAGTAACACTGAACGACGGTGAACCAGGCGAAAACTCAATCTCTGTAGCTTGTATGCATTGTACAGACGCGCCTTGTATGGCGGTTTGTCCAGCTGACTGTTTCGAGCACACAGAAGATGGCATCGTCCTTCACAACAAAGATCTTTGTATCGGTTGTGGTTACTGTCTGTTCGCTTGTCCATTCGGTGCGCCTCAGTTCCCGAAACAAGCATCGTTCGGTGAGCGTGGCAAAATGGACAAATGTACTTTCTGTGCAGGTGGCCCAAACACAGAACCAGGTTCTCTAGAAGAGCGTGAGAAGTACGGCGCGAACCGTATTGCTGAAGGTAAGCTACCTATGTGTGCGTCACTTTGTTCAACAAAAGCACTGCTAGCGGGTGATGCAGAGAAAGTTTCTGACATTTTCCGTCAACGTGTGGTTGAGCGCGGTGCGAAAAACGCAGGTTGGACAGACGGTAACGATCTTTCTTACGACGCAACCAAAAGCTAAGTAGGAGAGACACATGTTAAATACTCTTAAACGTGCGTCTCTTGTAATGCTGTCGATGATGACAGCATTACTGCTGACCTTTGCGATGCCAGCGTCTGCGCAAGAAGACACATCTCCAGTGGTACAACAGGAGATGACGCAACTTGCAGGTGCAGACTTTTGGCGTCAGGTCAAAGAGGGGCAAGAAGGCTATACCACGTCGAAATCAGCGGAACACGGTGTGCTGATCAGTACTCCGGGTGAGACTTGGTACATTCTTAAAGAGAAATGGATGTCTCCTGCGGGCGCTGTCGCAATTTTCGGCAGTATCGCAATGGTTATCATGGCTTACGTATTCGTTGGTCCTCTGATGCTAAGCAAGCCACGTACTGGCAAGAAGATGAAACGCTGGTCGCGACTAGACCGCGCACTACACTGGAGCATGGCGTTTACCTTCTTAACGCTAGCATTCAGTGGTTTGATGCTGGTTTACGGTAAGCACTTCTTAAAACCGTACGTGCCGACTGAGTTCTGGGGCTTCATCGTCATGTTGGCGAAGCAGTACCATAACTACATGGGTCCGCTGTTCTTCATCTTGCTGATGTTTGTTCTACTGAAATGGTGGCGCAAATCTATCCCTAACATGACAGACATCCGTTGGTTCATGAAAATGGGCGGCATGGTAGGTAAACATAAAGGCACGCACCCATCGGCTGGCTTCTCAAACGGTGGTGAAAAGGCGATCTACTGGTTGCTGATCTTCTTTGGTGCTATCGCTGCAGTGAGTGGCTTAATTCTGGACTTCCCAATTTTCGGTCAGACTCGTCGCCATATGGAGTTGTCTAACCTTGTTCACGCGATTTCGGCACTGATTCTAATCTGTGGTTTCATCTTCCACATCTACATCGGTCTATTCGGTATGGAAGGTGCGCTAGAGGGGATGGTTACTGGAGAAGTTGACGAGACATGGGCGAAAGAGCACCACGATCTTTGGTATGAAGAAGTGAAATCCAAAGAAGCGATGGGCGAAACAGATACGGTACAAACGGAAGCAAAAGGAGCAAAAGCGAATGAACAAACCTCATAACGGGATTTGGGTTGCGTACATCCTGAGCTGTTTGACCCCGTTTACGTTTTTGATCTCAGGCGTTGTCGCAATCATTTACGCTGGGTACCGTTTGGACAAAGGCGAAGACAGCGACGTAGTGAACTCGCATTACTACGGTTTGATTCGTACTTTCTTCCTGTACCTGACATTCTTTGTTGTTCTGATTGTAACGGTAGCAACATCAAATGGTGTGTTGATTGGTGTAAGTGATTACTGGATGCATAGTACGTTGCTAGACTCTGTTGCGTACTTTATTCCTTGGATTGGTATGTTGTTTGCTGCGTTGGCAATTCTTGTGTGGTTCCTACGCATGTACCAGGGTATGAACCAACTGCGCAATAACATGCCGCACAGACCGTCTACAGGTCCAAACCTGTAAATTCAATGGCTTTATTGAAGAGAAAGCCAGAGAAAAACAGTTTGTAAACATGCAAAACCCTCGACACAGTTCGAGGGTTTTTTATCTCGTCTTTATAGGGAATACTGATTTAACAGTTTCCTTTTTTCGCTTGTCCCGGCGGACAGAAATCACCACCATGAACAGGGTGGCCATTATCCTTGTCATTGGTGCTCACTTTGACTTTTACGTCATCGACCTCACCTTCAATATTGGTGATCTGACAGCCAGCTAAAGTTCCCAGTAAGATAAGGACAAGAGATACACCTCTCATTGCTTTGCCTCTCAATTTATCATTCTAATCATGACCACTACGACCATGGTCTAATCCATATTACTACTGTTGTTATTCTATCGGTGTTAAGCTAATGAAAAAGAACAACAAGGATAGGTTATGAATTTCCCTTATAGAAATATTGTAGTACTTACTGGCGCTGGCATCTCGGCTGAGTCTGGTATTCAAACATTTCGCGCTCAAGATGGTCTCTGGGAGAATCACCGCATTGAGGACGTTGCAACACCCGAAGGGTTTGCTCGCGATCCCGATCTTGTTCAATCGTTCTATAATCAACGTCGAAAAAAACTACAGGGCGAAGATATCAAGCCTAATGCTGCTCATATCGCGCTAGGGCGCCTAGAAGAGCAGTTGGAAGGTAAAGTGACTATCATTACTCAAAACATTGATAATCTGCATGAGAGAGGCGGTAGCGCCAATATTATTCACATGCACGGTGAATTGCTTAAAGCGCGTTGTAGTGAATCTAATCAAGTCATCGAGCATTCAGAAGACATTGAAACTGGCGAATTATGTCACTGCTGCCAGATTCCTGCTCAAATGCGTCCACACATTGTTTGGTTTGGTGAAATGCCACTGCGTATGGGTGAGATATACGCGGCATTGGAAGAAGCAGACTTGTTTATTTCTATTGGTACATCTGGCGTGGTATATCCAGCCGCAGGTTTTGTACATGATGCAAAGATGCACGGTGCACATACGATTGAAATTAATTTAGAGCCAAGTGCCGTCGAGAGTGAGTTTGAAGAGAAGCGTTACGGTAAGGCAAGCATCGAAGTACCGAAGCTTGTTGACGAGATTCTTGCTCTGGAAAACGAACCTAGCGCTTAAAAAAGAGTTAACCCCAAAATCTAACAAAGGCATCGAGTGATTCGATGCCTTTTTGTATACCCAAGTGACTTCAAGATGCAGGATTCAGAGCGTTGTCATTGATTCGAGAACAAGGAAAACAACGCAGTGTAATAGCCAGCTCTTTCCAAGTTGTTTGACGCAGCAATCGGGTCAATGACACGCTCCCAAAGGGCGAGCTGCCTTAGCTTGTATACTTTGTTGCCGATTCTTGATTTAGACCCACTAAACCTTTAAATCGCCGCCGCGTCTACAAACCAAGTCAGTCTCGCTGAACCTAGCATCTCGAGGTTACTTGGGTATATCTTGAAACTTTGTATTCTGCCGCTTTGTAATTCGAGCAGTGTAGATTGAGATGCAAAGCGCGATCTTCAGATACAAGAAAAGCGACCTAAGCCGCTTTTCTAAACTATTTCGACAGACTGATTAGTTGTCTACTTTTAGCTTTTGGAAGTACTCATCGTAAAGCACGCTAGCTTCACCAACTTCGTCTTGCCATGTACCGCTGTCCATCACTTCTTGTGGTGGGAAGATGCTTGGATCGTTAGCAAATTCTTTCGGTAGTAGATCGTGAGCTGTTTTCACTGGAGTAGGGTAACCAATCTCTAGTGCAATCTTAGCTGCGTTCTCAGGGCGTAGTAGGAAGTCGATCATCTTATGAGCTGCATCAACGTTCTTAGCACCCGCTGGAATTGCGAGGCTATCCATCCAGAAGATAGTGCCTTTTTCTGGCCAGATGATATCGATGTTCGCGCCTTCTTGACGAGCCATGTAAGCAGAACCGTTCCAAAGCATACCAAGTGATACTTCACCTGCTAAGTATGGGTTCGCTGGGAAGTCTGAATTGAATACCAATACGTTCGGCATTAGCTTTTTCAGCTCTTCGTAAGCGGCTTTGATCTCGTCTGGGTTAGTGGTGTTTGGTGAGTAACCAAGCTTAGTCAATGCAATGTGGAATACTTCGCGAGAATCATCCATTAGCATTAGTTGACCTTCCCACTTGCTATCCCAGAAGTCATCCCATTTAGTCACAGAAGACTTATCTAGCATATCAGCATTGATACCAATACCGGTCGCACCCCAAATGTATGGGATAGAGTAGTTGTTGTTCGGGTCGAACGGCTTGTTCAGGAAGTTAGTGTCTAGATCAGCAAAGTGAGAAAGTTTCTCTTTGTCGATCTTTTGCAGCATGCCTTCTTTACGCATTTTAGATACGAAATAGGTAGACGGTACTACCAAGTCGTAACCAGAACCTTGAGTTTTCAACTTCGCGTACATGCTTTCGTTAGACTCGTACGTAGAGTAGATAACTTTGATACCAGTTTCTTTTGTAAAGTCTTCAAGAACTTCGTTTGGAATGTATTCCGACCAGTTGTAGAAATACAGTTCTTGATCAGCAGCCATTGCAGGGGTAGCGATTAGCGTCGCCGCACACAGTGCGCTTGCGTAGAATTTACTTTTCATTTGTTTTCCGTTTTGTTCAGCAACAGGACAAATCAATACTAGTAACAAATAACGATTTGAGCCAAATTGCGATAAGCACAATCCTGTTTATCTGAGCCACGAAAACCAGCATTAGGGTCAAAATAGAACGTAATGCTTGAACTCGAGTCAAATAAACCTAGCAACATACAATTATATCAGTCAATTACAAAAATAGGCAGCGTATTGCTGCCTATTTTCATTTAGTAGATGGCTTATTAAGCAAGATCAGATTATTGACCCGCTTTTAGCTTCAGGAAGTAGTCTTCATACTTCACTGTCATGTCGCCAACAGAGTCTTGCCATTCAACACGGTCAAGGTCTTCTTGAGAAGGAAACAGTGGTGCAACGTCTTTGAATTTAGCGTTAGATTCTGCAACCGCTGTTAGGTAACCCGTGTCCGCTGAAATTTGCTCTGCGATTTCTGGACGCAGTAGGAAGTCGATCATCTTGTGAGCCGCTTCTACGTTCTTCGCGCCAGAAGAGATTGCGAAGTTATCAACCCAACCGATGCCGCCTTCTTTAGGGAATACTAGTTTCAGGTTCATGCCTTCGTTTTGAGCAGATGCTGCGCTGCCGTTCCAAAGCATACCAACGCCAACTTCGCCAGACATGTATGGTGCGCCTGGGTTGTCAGAGTTAAATACTAGAACGTTTGGCATTAGCTTTTGTAGTTCTGCGTATGCTTCGTCGATTTGTTTTGGATCCGTAGAGTTACCTGAGTAACCCAGCTTGCGTAGTGCAATGTGGAACACTTCACGAGTGTCGTCCATCAGCATTACTTGACCTTCTAGCTCTGGCTTCCATAGGTCAGCCCAGCTTTGGAAGTCGTTTGGATCATACATGTCTGCGTTAACCGCTAGACCTGTAATCGCAACAACGTGTGGAATAGAGTAGTCGTTATTTGGATCGTAAGGCTTGTCTAGGTAGTTTTTATCTAGGTTGCCGAAGTTTTTCAGCTTAGTCTTATCGATCTTTTGTAGCATGCCTTCGTCACGCATCTTCGCTACGAAGTACGTAGAAGGTACCACTAGGTCATAACCTTGGTTATGAGTTTTTAGCTTTGCATACAAAGTCTCGTTCGACTCGTAAGTCGAGTAGATCACTTTGATGCCAGTTTCTTTGGTAAATTGCTCTAGGATATTACTGTTGATGTAAGGACCCCAGTTCATAAATACCAATTCTTTATCGTCCGCTGCCGCTGTACCAGAGAACAGAGAAAGCGCACATGCACTACCAGCTAATAGAGTAGCCCATTTTTTCATTGACGTTAGCTCCAAACCAAACGTTGTCCAATTAATTTTGGACGATAGATAGAAAAACAGAATGGCATGTAACCATTCTGTTTCGTGATGTTAACGGGTGCGGATTTTACTTCACTTTTTCTCTTGCTAGCAACTGAGAAATTACTACCAGAACCAAAGAAACAATCAGCATGACCGTTGCTAGGGCGTTCACTTCCGGTGAAATGCCCACCTTAACCATTGAGTAAATCTTCAATGGCAAGATTTCGTATGTTGGACCTGTTACAAACGAGCTGATAATTACGTCGTCCAAAGACAGTGTAAAGCTCAATAGCCAACCTGCAGCAACTGCTGGTTTAGCAAGAGGAAGGATGATCTGTTTCAAGATAACCCATTCGCTTGCACCAAGGTCTTTTGCAGCTTCCAACATTTTCACATCAAAGCCATTTAAGCGGCTGTACACTGTTACCACAACGAACGGTAGACAGAAGGTGATGTGAGCAATTAACAGAGTAAAGAAGCCAAGCTGTGCGCCCAATACAAGGAACAGAGCAAGTAATGAAATCGCCATTACAATATCTGGAGACATCATTACGACAAACAGCATGCCGTTTACCGCACCTTTACCTTTGAACGAGTAACGGAATAGCGCAACAGCCGTCAAGCTACCAATAATGGTTGCTGCTGTCGCTGAGAATACCGCTACGTTCAATGAGTGCCATGCAGCCTGCATCAGGCTGTCGTTATTTACTAAGGTTTCGTACCATTTCGTGGTGAAACCGCCCCATTTCATACCAAATTTGTTGGCATTAAATGAGTTAACAATTAAGACGATGATTGGCAAATACAAAAATGCATATACCAGCGCCATAAAGCTAAATCTAACCGTGCGTCCCATTAGTCTAGCTCCACTTTCTTATTCAATAGTTTGCCTGCTCTGTAGTAAGCGTAAAGCATCACAGCCATTGCGAAGGTGAGGGCGATACTGGTCGCGGCACCAAATGGCCAGTCACGAGCGTTCAATACTTGGCTCTTAATTACGTTACCGATCAGTAGGTTCTTCGCGCCGCCTAGAAGGTCAGAGATGTAGAACATACCTAGTGCTGGTAGTAGAACCAACAAACAGCCACCGATAATGCCTGGCATTGTCAGAGGCAAAATCACTCGTGTAATGGTTTGAAACTTGTTCGCACCAAGATCTTTTGCTGCCTCGATGTATGTGTTGTCTAGTTTCTCTATTGCCGAGTAAAGCGGCAAAATCATAAATGGAAGCAAGATGTACACAAGACCAATCATTACTGCTGTTTCGGTATACATTAAACGCATCGGCTTATCGATGATTTCCATTGCCATTAACGACTTGTTCAAAATGCCTTGAGTACCGAGAACAATCTTTAAGCCGTAAGTACGGATAAGAGAGTTAGTCCAAAATGGCACAATCACCAAGAACAACATGAACGGACGCCATTTTTCAGGCATTTTCGCTACGATGTAAGCAAATGGGTAACCAATCACCAAGCACAATAAGGTTGCAATGATCGCCATGTAGAAAGAGTGCATCAACACTTTTGCATACAGAGGATCGAGCAGGCGAAGGTAGTTGTCGAAAGTAAACGTTAATTCAATTAGGTTCGCTTCATCACGCGTCAAGAAACTCGTACCGATAATCATTAGGTTTGGAACTAACACAAACAGTGTTAGCCAGCCAACGATTAGGGTAATGATCGCGTTCTGAAGATTAAGCTTCTTGCTTATCATTTAGTACTACCTCCCAGCTCTCAACCCAAGTAATAGCGACTTTCTGGCCGAGTGAGTGGTCCACATCTGGGTCATCTTCGTTAAAGAATTCGCTTACCATCACGCGCATGCCTGAATCCAACTGGATAACTGAATCAAGCGTCATACCTTTATAGGTACGTTCTGTTACGTGACCTACGATGCCTTTTTCTTCAGACTCTTTGATCTCTTCGATACGTAAGTCTTCTGGGCGAAGTAGTACTTGTAGTTTCTCACCTGCTTGAGCTGCTTGATCGTAGTAAACAACAGACTCAACGCCTTCAATTTCTGCTTGGATGCGTTTCTCGTCGATACGCTCTAGCATGGTTGCGTTGAATACGTTGATCTCACCGATAAAGCGAGCAACAAATAGGTTCTTAGGCTCTTCGTAAATCTCACGTGGGGAACCATCCTGCTCGATAACACCGTCGCGCATAACAATAATGCGGTCAGACATCGATAGGGCTTCTTCCTGATCGTGTGTAACAAAGATAAAGGTAATACCAAGTTGACGCTGAAGCTGTTTAAGCTCGATTTGCATTTGCTTACGTAGTTTGTAATCAAGTGCAGATAGAGATTCATCTAGCAGCAGTACTTTTGGTTTATTAACAACCGCGCGAGCGATCGCGATACGTTGTTGTTGACCCCCAGAAAGTTGGTGAGGCTTACGCTGTGCCATTTTTTCTAGGCGAACCATGCGTAGCGCTTCCATAACTCTTGGTTCTATCTCAGCAGCAGGTGTTTTCTGCATGCGAAGACCGAAAGCAACGTTTTCAAATACGGTCATATGAGGGAAGAGTGCATAACTCTGAAATACCGTGTTGACGTGCCTTTGCTCTGCAGGAACCTGTGTTACATCTTGGTCATCTAGTACGATTTGACCGTTGTCTGCCGTTTCAAAGCCCGCGATCATGCGTAAAACCGTTGTTTTACCACAACCAGAAGGACCAAGAATTGTCAGAAACTCACCATGATTAACATCCAGATTTAAATTACCGATGATTTCCTTACCATCGAAACTTTTGCTAATACCAGATAGACGAACTACTGGCTTTCCTGCTTGCTGTTTAGCGTTCAACGTCTGTATTTCTCCCACGTTCAAATTGGGGTGTATCCAATTGATGTGACATTAGTCATTCACTTTTGAGGCGCGCATCATAATCACCAAAATTGTGAAATCAAAGCATTTTCTTATCTTGAAACAGAAAAAATTTTGCAGGCAAAAGTAAACATTCCTTACCATACTGTTTTTGTAGGGGTATTTACATTTCAGCTATACATAAGAAAGGCATTAATTTCTTGTGCAAATGTTTTCAATTTCATAGATTTGCGAGTGGTTAATTATCGACCAAATAGCAGATATTGCAAGTATTGAGGCCGACTTATGATTTTAGACGTGCAAAGATTTCTTTATAATGACGCCCTTATTAATTAACTGGTTTTCCAGAAAAAATTTTACAAGTTAGCCTTGGATAAAATATGAACAACGATTTTGAGAAAGATTTCAATCTTGGAGGGAGTGTAGAGCGAGCTCTTTCTGGCAAGTATGAACTAAAAGCAGCAGCCGTTTTTAGCGAAGCTTGGCGCACAACCATCCAACAGTTTTTGTCCTTCTCGCCAGCGATTATTCTCCTCCTATTCGTTCAGCTGGGTATTTTCTATATTGCACTTCAACTTCAACTCGGAGATCCAAGTGTTATCTTGGATGCGCTTCAAAACCCTGAATCTTTTACCACAGATATCGTGTCCGCTATTTATGTCGCTAACTTCAGTTATGAAGTGATCAGTGCGCCGATTTATGCTGGTATTAGTTTAATGGCAATGAGCCACGTAGCGGGGTTGAAGACAAAGGTACGTCATGTTGGTAAAGGCCTTCAATTTACGGTTCCTGTGATTTTAGCAACACTATTTAGCCTGATGATGCAGGGTGTTGCTGGAATGATTTTTCCTTTGCTATCGCTATACCTTTCTTTAGCATTTAGTCACTCTATCTTATTGATTTGTGAGAAAAGAGTACCACCAATGCAATCGCTTTTATTGTCTCTTCGAGCCATAAACAAAAAGCTTTTTGTTGTCGCAGGGCTTTACTTAGGCGTGATGTTGATGTTTATTGTTGCTGCAATGTTCTACGGAATTGGCTTGATCTTCGTGTTACCGTTCTTCTTCCATTTGAAGGGAATCCTGTACCGCGAAATGTTTGGTATCAAGTTGAAGATCGTAGCGACGCAACAAAACGATAACGATCACGATGGTAACTCTCAGGTGTTTGATGCCTAAATCTTTAAAATCTATGAGTTTACGAGTGGCGGCTATCACAATAGCCGCCACTTTTGTTTCTATTGGTCCTTATTTGCACTATGACCGTGAGTATCGCAAGGCGATTGATCCGCAAGTTGTGCATGGACCCGTTTCACACCCAGATTTGTCGCATCTTCCTTATATTGGTGACATTCCGGATTTTAACTCGATTAAGGACACGAAAGATAAGAAGACAGCATTCTTTGACTTTCTTCGTCCGAAAATCGCGTTAGAAAACAAGCGCATTGAAAAAGAACGTGCATTCCTAACGTCTTTGACGGTTGGAGAGATTAGTTCAGAGCAAACATCCTATGCCGAGCGTTTGGCTGCACTATATTCTTATCCTTTGAAAGATGGATCGGTCACACAAGCTTGGCTGGATGAAATGCTTAAGCGTGTCAATGTGTTGCCGGAGGCGCTGGTGTTAACTCAAGCTGCCAATGAATCTGCGTGGGGTACCTCTCGTTTTGCCAAACAAGCAAACAACTTGTTTGGTCAATGGTGTTATAAGAAGGGCTGCGGAATTGTCCCTGCAAAACGTGGCGCTGGTAAAACGCATGAAGTAGCGAAGTTCGATACTGTTCAAGAATCTGTACATGGATACTTTATGAATGTGAACCGTAACCGCGCGTACGCAGATTTACGAGACATTCGTGCGAATTTAGCAGGGAAACACAAGGATTTGTTATCTGTGGCGACAGCATCGGAGTTGACTCATGGCTTGCTTGCGTATTCTGAACGTGGCATTGCCTATGTTAATGACTTACGTGCGATGATTCGCCACAATAACGCTTACTGGACACAATAAAAGAAATAACGGATCGGATGAAGAAGTTAAGCCTAAGTTTACTAGGCAGTGCGGTACTGGTCTTAGCATCGCCTGCAACTCACGCGCAAGAATACATGTTTACGTATTCCAAGCTCTATACACAATTGAAGAATAATGCGAAAGAAGGGCACGATGATGTTAAAGTCGGTGTGTTTTTTGTGGATGCAGATACCAAGCAACTGTGTGAGATAGAAAAAGCATGGATGGAAAAAGAAGAGCATTACGAAGAGTTTGTGATTCCAGCTTCTAAAGAGCTTCCAATTCCGATCGATAAGAACTTGAAGTCTGCGAACCCGCTTGTCTTCGTCCAAACACCAAAAGATACTCGATGTGATTATTCTTTAGTTGTAATGACCAAAGAACCATTACAGGGTAACGTATCTTACGAACAACTCACGCCTTTGATGCCTCAAATGCAAGCATTACTTGAAGATCTAGGTGGTATGTTTGCTGGTTGGTTTACACCTCAAGTACAAGGTGTGACGATGGAGTTTGCTGATGCTCTTAATGATACGATTACCTTCTCTAATGGGACAGAGAAAGCAATCGTGGATGGAAAAGTTCAAGTTGCACTGAGCGAAATTGGTGAAGGTGGGCACATGACACTCCCTCAACCAACAACCCGTGTATTACCTTATCTTCCCAACGCGAAAAAATAAGCGTTAAGAAAAGCAAGAAGGGTCGCAACTGCGGCTCTTTTTTATTTCCAACGTACTCTCACCATTTTTTCACACTATTTATTGACGACTCCATCACACAAACATTTAATCCTGCGCAAAAAGCTCGTATAATCCACGCCCCAAAGAAACCCATGTTAGGAAGCCCTGGTCGATTTATCGGCGATGTGAGAGCCCGCAATGAACCAAGTAGATACAAGAAAAGAAACCCTAGAATTCAACAAGCTTCAGAAACGCCTAAGAAGACATGTTGGAAATGCCATTACTGATTACAACATGATCGAAGAAGGCGATGTTGTAATGGCATGTATTAGTGGTGGTAAAGATTCATTTGCGATGCTTGATATCCTGCTGAATCTACAAAAGGCAGCACCAATCAAGTTTGAAGTGGTCGCAGTTAACCTTGACCAGAAACAGCCAGGTTTCCCTGAGCACATTCTCCCAGATTACTTTGAAACCCTGAACATTCCTTACTACATCGTAGACAAGGACACTTACTCAGTCGTTAAAGAGAAAGTGCCAGAAGGCAAAACGACGTGTGGTCTATGCTCACGCCTTCGTCGTGGTACGCTTTACTCGTTCGCAGAGAAGATCGGAGCGACCAAATTGGCGCTTGGTCACCACATGGATGACATTGTAGAAACAATGTTCCTGAACATGTTCCATGGTTCTCGCCTTAAAGCGATGCCGCCAAAACTTCGTTCAGACGATGGTCGCAACGTAGTGATTCGTCCTCTTACTTACTGTCGTGAGAAAGACCTGATCAAATACGCAGAGCACAAAGAGTTCCCAATCATTCCTTGTAACCTCTGTGGCTCTCAAGAGAACCTTCAGCGCCAATCGATTAAAGCAATGTTGATCGATTGGGACAAGAAAACGCCTGGTCGCGTAGAAGCGATCTTCAAGTCAATCCAGAACGTAAGCCCAAGCCAGCTTGCTGACCGCGAACTGTTTGACTTTGAAAACCTTCCACTAGATCGTGAAGGTAACCGTGAAGAATACGAATTCAGCGAAGCGATTGTGTCTTCGACGAACATTGACGAGTCAATGTTTATCGATGTCACCAACATTTGATTCTAGGAGGCTAAGTTAGCCTCCTTTTTATTACGTGTATAACGCAATGATAGACATAAAAAATCCCCCAGTTATTGGGGGATTTTATTTCAGGATAACATTACAACTTATTAAGTCGCCGTATTTGGATCAAGTGGACTGATATAACCGTTTGGTTTCAATGCCAGTACGTCACAATTGATCTTATCAATCACATGCTCAGCCGTGTTACCAATAAACACTGCAGAAAGCCCTGTGCGTCCGGTTGTACCAAGAATCACCATTGCCGCATTTAGCTTTTCAGCCGTTGCAGGGATGATGTCTTCTGGTAAGCCTTGCTCAACGATAGTTTGCTCTTCATCCAGTCCGTGTTTTTGGCGAAGCGCTTTCATTGCTGTTAAGTGATGACCACGCACAGCATCTGTGTACGTTGTTGGGTCAAACTCAGGCAATTCGATCGTGATATTCGCCGGTGTAACCGGATAAGCATTAACAAGATACGGGTCTGCATCAAGACGATTAGTGATTTCTTTTAGACGCTCGACCATCGAATCGTTCAAGTCAATGTGCGTAGGGTTTTCAGAACCAACATGGACAGAAGCAAGAATCTTCGCATGCTCTGGCCAATCAGCATTTTTAATCAAAAGTACAGGGATAGGGCACTTACGCAACAAATGCCAATCTGTAGGAGTGAAAATGACGGATTCTAGAACATCGTGTTTACGCGTTCCTTTAATAACGATGTCGTGACCGCCAGCAAAGACTTCAGCAATGATCGCTTCATAAGGGCGATTATGCCAAACAACACAAACATCAAAGTCGAAGCTATCGTCTAAATACGGTTGGGCTATCTTACGCATCCATTGTTCACGTTGGTGGATAACACCGCGACGCATAGCATCTCTTTCATCGACCGACAGCATTGAGGTCATGTCATACGAAAAATCGTAGATTGACAGAAAGAAAGTGATTCGGCTTCTGGATACACTTTTTCGAGCGAGTTGAACTGCTCTTGCAAGTGCTGGCTGCTCATCATTATTGATGTCAGCAACAACAAGGATCTTACTGTATATACTCATATCTAAGCCCACTTATTATTGTAAAACCAAATACTGAATATAAGGTAAATCAGTATATTGGAGTACACAAGGTACATTTTTACTGTAGCTCAGTTTGGGGAAGAATTTGAGGACTTTCGAAGGGATTTTGGAAGAAATATGATGTAGCTCATTTTCGAGCTACATCAATTGATAGGGCAAATTAGTCTTTGCTGACGCCAGCAAGTTCCATCAATGCATCGTGATCTAAGATGGTGATGTACTTACCTTTTACGCTCAGAATTTCAGATTTCTGGAAGCGACCAAGTAGGCGGCTGATGGTTTCAACTGTTAGACCGAGGTAGTTACCAATATCACCACGAGTCATGGTTAGACGGAACTCTCGAGGGCTAAAACCACGTTGCGAGAAACGTGTTGATAGGTTGTAAAGGAAAGCCGCAAGACGTTCTTCAGCATTCTTTTTAGAAAGCAGAAGGATCATTTCTTGGTCACCTTTAATTTCGCTACTCATTAGACGCATGATCTGCTGACGAAGCTTAGGCATTTTGCCTGATAGGTCATCAAGGATTTCGTAAGGAATCTCACAAACCATTGAAGTTTCAAGTGCTTGAGCAAAACTTGGGTGTAGATCGCCCGTGATTGCGTCAAAACCTACAAGGTCACCTGCTAAGTGAAACGCAGTAATTTGCTCATCGCCTTGTTCTGTAATGGTGTAGCTCTTGATTGTGCCAGAGCGGATAGCGTACAGAGATTTTAGCTCATCACCTGCTTTAAAAAGCTCTTGGCCTTTTTGGATTGGCTTTTTACGCTCGATGATTTGATCCAACTGATCCAGTTCAGACTCGTTTAGAGTGAACGGAATACACAGTTGGCTAATGCTACAATCTTGGCAATGAATCGCGCAACCACCTGATTGGATACGCTTTGTTGCAGGTTTTTCAGAAATCATAACAACCTTTCACTATTTGATATACATCAATATTTTATCACCGCTTACTTCTAAAGGGTAGCAAAAAAATGATGGAAAACGACTTTGATGCTATATGAAACCAAGCATTCGCATCGCGCCGGCGGCAGTATACATGCCATAGCTTATTAGGATTAATGCAGAGATGTTTCTAAATATTAACGATTTTTGCAACTTCTGAAAATGGCTCGCACCATATCCGATGGCAAGCATTGATGGAAGAGTTCCGAGACCAAACGACAGCATGATTAATCCGCCGTTTAAAGCGTCTCCTGAAACTGCAGACCAGGTTAACGCCGAGTATACTAGTCCACACGGTAACCAGCCCCAAATAAAGCCAAATGGAAAGGCATACATTGGGTGCTTCAGTGGCAACAAGCGTTTTCCTGCTGGAGAGATGAACTTCCAGATATGTTGACCAGCTTTCTCAATAACAAGCAGTCCTTGCCACCATTTTGCGATATATAGGGCGACTAAGATCATGAAAAGCGCGGCGACAAATCGAAGCCAAGCGAGAGACTGGGTTAAACCGCTCAACTCTGAAAGACCTGATATAGCACCACCAACAATTGCGCCAATTAACGCGTAGCTTGCGAGTCTGCCAACGTTATAGAAAAGGGGAATAGAGGAAGAAGGTTTATTGTTCGGTGCGCCCATGGAGAGTAGAGAGGCGATACCGCCACACATTCCCATGCAATGACCAGCCCCAACGAGACCGATCATAAATGCACCAATAAAGTCTGGGCTCATAAAATAACGCTATTGTTTTTTATTATTTGGTTTTTCGTCTTCATCAAGAAGAATGTTGTGACCTTGTCGCTCTAGATCTTCAAACTGGTCGCTACGAACAGCCCAAAGAAAAATAGCAACGGCGACACAGACCAACACAATGGCGATAGGGATTAATATGTAAAGACTTTCCATGTTTGATCTCTCACTTACTTCTCTTTAAGCAGTCGCAACGAGTTGGATACAACGATAATAGAACTCGCTGACATACCGACTACGGCGACGTAGGGGGCGACTAAGCCTGCAACAGCAAGCGGCAAAATTAGCAGGTTGTAGCCCAACGACCAAGCCAAGTTTTCTCGAATTATCTTTCTTGTACGTATTGCAAGCAACCTTGCTTCTAATAGCTTTTCTAAATTATCGCCTAGAAGCGTCATATCTGCAGAAGCTTTAGCGACGTCCGTACCACCACCCATTGCTACAGAAAGGTGCGCACCAGCCAGCGTAGGCGCATCATTAATGCCATCGCCAACCATCATGGTGATATCGTCTTGATCTAGTCCTTTAAGATACGCGAGTTTGTCTTCTGGTTTTGCCGATGCGATCACATGGTCGATACCCATTTCATCTGCAACAGGCTGGGCATTTTGTAATGAATCGCCTGTCAATAAGGTAGTTGTAATACCAGCGTCAGCAAAGCGTTGGATGAATGCTTTACTCTCTTTACGAATGGGATCTCGGTAGTAAAAGGTCGCCACATGTTCTTCGTTTACAGAAAGATACACAGCATTGCTTTCATCTCGGTTTTCACCAACAACAAAATTAGCACTGCCAATTTTTACTGTCTTGTTGTTCCAAACACCTTGAATACCAGAACCAATGACGTTTTGAACCTCATCGACGTAGATATCTTCATGACCAAAACAAGAAAATGCTCGTGCGATAGGGTGATTTGCATGCGCCTCAAGTGCCGCAGCAAGAGCTAATGCCACTGACTTATCTAACTCAGCTAAAGTTTTGGTTTCACTAATCTCGATATCGCCTTTAGTCAAGGTGCCGGTCTTATCCACGACAAGATGATTAATCTTACACAGCGTTTCGAAAACATGCCCTTTACGTAACAAGATACCAAAGTTACCCATACGAGAAGTTGCACACGTTAACGCGGTTGGTGTCGCTAGAGATAGGGCGCATGGACAAGTAGCAACCAGAACAGAGAGCATAATCCAGAATGCATCATCGGGTTTAGTTTGGTGCCAGTAGAACCAAGTCCCTGCAGAAATGATTAAAATTGCGCCAACAAAATAGCGCGCTACTACGTCGGCAATTTCTGCGATTTTTGGTTTGGAATGTTGGGCTTCATCTTGAAGACGAACGATATTAGAAATCATTGAATCTGCTTTAGAATTCGTCACTTCAAGTTCGAACGATTCGTCTCCATTTAATGTTCCTGCGTAAACTGCATCTCCTGCTTTCTTAACCACGTGAACAGATTCGCCGGTCAGCATCGATTCATCGATATGGATACGACCAAAAATCACTTTACCGTCGGCAGGAATATGTTCGCCAGGAAGAACGCGAATGCGATCGCCAACCTTTAGGGTTTTCACCGGAATTTGTTCACCGTCTAGTGTTGTCGCTATTGCAGGGATTAACTTAAGAAGGTTACCGCTAGCCGCAGCTGCTTTGCGACGAGCGCGCATTTCTAAGAATCGACCGACCAACAAGAAGAAGGTAAACATCGAGATAGATTCAAAGAACACTTCGCCTTGCTCAGTCACTGTTGCGACTAAGCTCGCCACATAAGCAAAAATCAGCGCAATGGAAACAGGAACATCCATACCAAGGGTTCGACCTTTGATACTTCGCCATGCATTGAGGTAAAAGGGAAGCGCTGAATAGAGCAGTACAGGTGTTGCGAAGATTAAGCTTACCCATCGAAAGTAGTTTTTAAACTCTGGCTCCAAATCGCCAAAAACTTCCAAATACAATGCTACTGCAAGCATCATTACTTGCATGGTTGCAAGACCTGCGATACCTAAACGATAAAGGTACTGTTTCATCGTATGGTGGTAGGCAGCTTCTTGCTTGTCTGCCTCAAAAGGTGCTGCTTTGTAACCAAGCTTGTGAATCACTGATAGTAACTCGCTCAGACGTACTTGTGTCTTATCCCATGCAAGTAAAGCTCGGTTAGTGGTGGTATTTACACGAATAGAAACCAATCCTTTAACGCCGGAAACTTGCTTTTCGATCAGCCACGCACAAGCAGCGCAGGACACGCCTTCTAAAGAAAGGGTTACTTCAGAAGTGTTCTCGTGGTTACGAACGAACTCTGACTGAACGTCCTCATTGTCATAATGGATGAGAGCTTGGAGTTGCTCGGGGACTAGATCCGCCTTTTCTGCTGGCGCAGTTCGATATTGGTAATAGGAGACAAGACCACTATCAACAATGGTTTGCGCCACCGTTTCACAACCCGGGCAACACATGTCGCGAATTTCACCTAATATTTCTACTTTGAAATCCGTGTTGGCTGGTACATCTTCACCACAGTGATAACAGGATTTACACATAGGCTTACTTCATTAATGTTGTTGGTTGTGCTGGGAATTCGACGCGACCTTGAATCATCCATTCTTTGTTATGCGGTTCAAGCTCAACGAACCAAGGACCTTGAATAGAGTTTTCTGGCGTTAAACGATAGTTACCTTTCGCATCAGCAGTAAGTAGCTTAGTGAAATCACGGTCTGGCAATGTACGGTGCGTGAATGTCGCTGTTAGTGCAGGGAAGTGCGGTAATTCACCTTTATTGAAAGAGATAACCACTGTGTTGTTATCAGACGAAACAGTAGCGTTAAGACCAAGGTCACGAGCGACATTCATTTTACTGATATCGATATTGATGCCTTTGCCTTTTTTATAGTAATCCTCGGCGACCAAAGAAACTGAGTTATTGGCGAATACGACCACTGTAACGATTGTCCATACCACAACAGTTAGAGGCAGGATGATCAGGAACCACGGCCAAAATTGTTTATACCAAGGCTTTACCATAAAAAAGTTCTCAACAGCTAAATGAAAAAATGTAAGGCTTTAAATTTAAAGGAAAGACAGCCCCTATGAAAGGGGCTGTTATTGAAATGTTACTTATTGTCAGAGTTGCTTAAACTCCAGACGTATGCCGCGACAAGTTGAACTTTGTCTTCGCCTAGGATGTCCTTCCAAGCAGGCATTACACCAGAGCGACCGTTCATAACTGTTTCTGTTACTGCAGCGCGTGAATCGCCGAATAACCAATCTTGGTCAGTTAGGTCTGGTGCACCTACAGCAGGGTTACCTTTACCATCGGTGCCGTGACAAGCTGCACACACAACAAAACGAGCTTTGCCGGCTTCCGCTTCACGTGCGTTCACTTTACGACCAGAAAGGCTTAACGTGTAGCTTACGACTTCTTGAACACCTTGTTCACCAAGTGCATCTTTCCACGCTGGCATCTGACCGATACGACCTTGCATGATAGTTGTAACGATAGCCGCTGGCTCACCGCCGTATAGCCATGCGTCGTCAGTTAGGTTAGGGAAACCTTTTTGACCACGAGCATCAGAGCCATGACATTGCGAACAGTTCTGTAGGAACAAACGTTGACCAACTTTAATTGCTTCAGGATCTTGCGCAATCTCAGGGATAGGGCGTAGACCATCTGCGTTGTGAGCAAGTGCGCGGAATGCTTCACCGAAGTATGCATCAGCATCATCTAGCTCTTTAGCGTATTGGTTAAGTTGCTTGTTTTCTTGTGCTCGTGCGATGGCTTCTTTCGACTCTTCCAACGTACGTACAGTTTGATCTGAACTCTGCCAGTTTAGAACACCTTTGAAGCTACCTAGACCTGGAAATAGGGTCAGGTATACAGCAGCAAACACAAACGTGCTCACAAACAAGTATGTCCACCATTTTGGTAGAGGGTTATTAAGCTCGCGAATACCATCGTACTCGTGGCCCATGTCTTCCCCTTCCTCGACGCCCATTTTGTCTTTAGCGCACCAAGTCAGGAGGATCGCACAGCCTACTAGCGTACCGACAGTAATCACGATAATCCAGAGACTCCAGAATGTAGTCATTACTTCTTCACTCCTTGGTTATTTGGGGGCGTTTGTTCTTCGTCAGCAAACACCAAGTTAGCATCTTCCTCAAAGCGTGCTTTACGCTTCTTACCAAATGCCCACCATACGATGCCAATAAAACTAGCGAAGAGCACAACGGTATAAATACTATGAATTGTACCGAAATCCATATGACCCCCTTACTTCATTGCATGACCAAGAGACTGAAGGTAAGCGATGATTGCATCCATCTCTGTTTTACCTTCTACTTCTTTAGCCGCATTCGCGATTTCTTCATCCTTATAAGGGACACCGAACTGGTCACGGAAGATTTCTAGTTTCTTCTGTGTCAGCTTGCCGTCTAGTACGTTCTCTTCAAGCCAAGGGAAGCCTGGCATGTTTGATTCTGGTACTAGCTCTCGCGGGTCAATAAGGTGAACACGATGCCATTCGTCAGAGTAACGTCCACCTACGCGTGCCAAATCTGGACCTGTACGCTTAGAACCCCATAGGAATGGGTGTTCCCAAACGCTCTCACCAGCGACAGAGTAGTGACCGTAGCGCTCTGTTTCAGAACGGAAAGGACGAATCATCTGGCTGTGACACACGTTACAACCTTCACGGATGTATATGTCACGACCTTCCATTTCCAGAGGAGTGTAAGCTCGTAGATTTTCTACAGGCTCCGTCGTTTGCTTCTGGAAAATCAGAGGAGTGATTTCAACAAGCGCACCCCAACTGATTGCAAAGACGATGAAAATAGCCAACAAACCGACATTGCGTTCTAGGATTTCGTGGCGATTATTCGAATTATTACTCATTCTTTAATCTCCTTATGCCGGTTGAGGGATAGCTTTTAAGCTTTCTTTAGGCGCAGTTACCGTCTTGTACGTGTTGTATGCCATTAAGAACATACCTGATAGGAAGATGAAACCACCTAAGAAACGTACGAAGTAGAACGGGTAAGATGCTTCTACAGATTCTACAAAGCTGTATGTTAGTGTGCCGTCAGAGTTAACTGCGCGCCACATTAGACCTTGCATTACACCTGAGATCCACATCGCTACGATGTAAAGAACAGTACCGATAGTCGCCAACCAGAAGTGAACATTGATTAGGCTTACAGAGTACATACGCTCTTGACCGAATAGACGAGGGACAAGGTGATATACAGAACCAATTGAAACCATTGCAACCCAACCTAGTGCACCAGAGTGAACGTGACCAATGGTCCAGTCTGTGTAGTGCGATAGCGCGTTTACTGTCTTAATAGACATCATTGGACCTTCGAAAGTAGACATACCGTAGAAAGACAATGAAACGATTAGGAAACGTAGGATAGGGTCGTAGCGAAGCTTATGCCATGCGCCAGACAGCGTCATGATACCGTTGATCATACCACCCCAAGATGGAGCAAATAGAACCAAAGACATCACCATACCAAGAGACTGAGTCCAGTCAGGTAATGCTGTGTAATGCAGATGGTGAGGACCAGCCCAGATGTATAGGGAAATCAGTGCCCAAAAGTGAACGATAGATAAACGGTAAGAGTAAACAGGACGTTCAGCTTGTTTAGGGACAAAGTAGTACATCATACCTAGGAAACCAGCGGTCAGTAGGAAACCTACCGCGTTGTGCCCATACCACCATTGAACCATTGCATCCACTGCACCAGAATAAATCGAGTACGATTTACCAAGTGACACAGGGATAGCCATGCTGTTCACGATGTGAAGTACTGCTACTGTTAGGATAAAGGCACCGAAGAACCAGTTAGCCACGTAGATGTGAGAGGTATTACGCTTGACCAATGTTCCAAAGAACACGACTGCGTAAGATACCCATACTATCGCGATTGCGATATCAATAGGCCATTCTAACTCAGCATATTCCTTACCAGAGGTTAAACCTAAAGGTAGGGTGATTGCTGCGGCTAGGATAATTGCTTGCCAACCCCAAAAGGTGAAGGCAACGAGTGGGCCACCAAAAAGACGTGTTTGACAGGTGCGCTGAACAACATAATAAGATGTTGCGAACAGAGCACTGGTACCAAACGCAAAAATTACCGCATTAGTATGCAATGGACGTAAACGACTGTACGTCAACCACGGCGTATCAAAGTTTAGCTGTGGCCAAACTAACTGAGCGGCAATCAAAACACCAACAGCCATACCAACTATGCCCCATAAAATGGTCACAAGGGTAAATTGGCGAACGACTGTATAGTTGTAGTTTTGTTCAAGCTGCTTTACTTGGCTCATTTGCATGCTTCCAATTTCTAATTAACTACACTTTACTTCCAACACGACTTGCGTCGTAACACCACCCAAGTAAACTCTAGAATTCAAGTGTTATCATCACTTTATTTCCATTGCTGACTTTAATAAAAAGTGGCATTTTCAGCGTGACACTATACTTGAATTAACATTTCAATGACAGAGTAGTAACCTTACAAGACCTCTGGAAATCATTTTTTATTTAAAAAGTTTGAAGTTTGTAACAAGGATATTAGGAATTATGGCCGCACAAAAGTTAACAAAGGCGAGACTTGCACAAATCTTAATCATGCTCAGTCTTTTAATCGGTGCCTTTTTCTGGCGCACCTTTACTTATGAGACGAGCAAAGAGGTGGACTGTTCACAAAAACAACGATGTGATGTAACAATTGGTGTATCAAAAATCACTATAAATAAGACTTCGAAAGGCTTTTCAATCGAAAGCCCAGAAAATCGCAGTATAAAAATTGATCTAAATCAATCTGGTGAATTTATTAATCTCAACGATAAATATCGAGACATCAATTGGAATAGTATTTCGGAAACAAAAGCGATTAATATCAAATTAAATGAAAATATTGTCCAAGTTCATTTATAAATCTGATCTGACGCGAGATAATTGCATCTTGTTTATGCAATTAATGCTTTCTTGCCTAGCAGTAAAAATTTGCAGTGGTATAACAGTAAAGTGATAACCAATAATAAAACCGTATGCAGTGCCAATCATTATTTACTCATATCACCGACGAATATTTAGCGATAGAAGAATTTCGCTCTGAACTCAGTGAGGAGAATCTCTCACATATCATTTGCTACTACACTGAAGAGTACGACTTCAGAGCAATTCAGTACGCATTCTCCGACCTGTTCCCTGACATTCCATTCCATGGTGCTAGCTCATGCCAAGCTATCATGACTAACCATGGTTACCATCAAGGTCCTACCATTGCGATACTCGCGATCTATGACTCAGGTTTACATTCTTACGGGACAGGAATTTCAACTTATAGTACGGATATTGAATCCAGCGTAGACCAAGCGCTGAATATGGCTTTATTTCATGCAGATAGAGTAGGTGAGGTTCCTAACTTAATTCTCTTACATGCGACACCTGGGAATGAAGAATCTGTCATAGAATGCATTGACAGTCGGTTCGGAACATTAGTCCCAATCATTGGTGGTTCTGCTGCTGACAATAACATTGAAGGCAACTGGTCAATTATTACCTCTCAAGGGTACGAACAAAATGGCGTGAGCTTAACGTTGTTTTACTCCTCACAGCCGGTCGATATCGCATTTAGTGCAGGACACTCGCCAACAGGGATAACTGGTATTGCGACGAAAACGAAAGGTCGCATCTTACTCGAGATAGATAATCAACCTGCTCTCGATGTATATCGAGCGTGGACAAATCATCAAGAAACACAAACTGATAGAGAAAGCTTCCTGTTCACTAACTCAAGTGCATATCCGTTAGGGCGCATCGCGGGTCAATTGTATGAGAGACCTTATTACAAACTCTCACACCCGATAAGAGAAACTGAACAAGGTGGCATTGAGCTTTTCACCGATATTGAAGAAGGCGAAATGCTAACGTTGATGCAAGGTAGTCGCCAGCATCTTGTCGCAAGAGCGGCGAGAGTTGTGAACGCTGCATTCAATCAAAAGTTAGAGGAATCTCGAAAAATAGGGGTGATCAATATCTTTTGTGCTGGTCCTATGTTGCACTTAAAACAGGACATCAACAGTGTTTGTGAACAAATTAATCAGGAATTAGAGAACCTGCCTTTTATTTGCCCGTTTACTTTTGGTGAGCAAGGAAGATTTATAGGTGGTGAGAATGGACATGGAAACCTGATGATATCATCAGCGATATTCCATAAACCTTATGAAAGATAAATATTTAGAGATATACCAGCAGGAAGCGTTACAAGAGGCACTTGTCGAACTCAAAGAGGCAAGGCAACGTGAGAAGTTATTGGCTGATGAAAACAAAGCCATTCTGTCAGCAATCTCTGCAATGAGTGAAGCTCGAAACCGTCACGAGATTTTCTCCGGTCTAAACAGTGTTCTAAAGAAGTACATTGATTTTGATGACTTCATCGTCATTACTCGCGACTGTAATAGACAAAACTTCAAGACGTTATTATCAACAAATAGTGTTTTTGATAGAGCAAATTGGTTACCGGGTAACGCGTCGGAAAGGGCTCTTAATGGCGAATGTATTTTGTTGTTCGAGCCTATGCGATTAAAGGAGTTTGAGAGCTTAAACTCCTTTATTAAAAGCCACGTGAATTCAATGCTACTTACGGGCATTCGATCTGAAGTAACCCAGACTATTATCATCCTTGTTGGAGCTCAAAAAGGTCACTTCAGTATTGAAAACAAAGAAACATTAAGGCGTTTTAGACCCTTAATTGAAAGGGCTGTTATCGATATTGAAACCAAAGAAAAGTTACAACGTATCGTTGAGGTGAGGACGTCTCAATTAGCACGGGCTAGAGAAGAAGCAGAAAGAGCTAACCAATCGAAGTCTGAGTTTTTGGCCATGATGAGTCACGAAATTCGAACGCCTTTGAACTCAGTTCTGGGGATGTTAGACATCTTGAGACAATCAACTTTAACCGATGCCCAGTCAGACGTATTGAACCAAATGGAATGCTCTGCAGATTTGCTATTGGCGATTATCAGCGACATTTTGGATTTATCAAAGATAGAGTCAGGAAGCTTTCATTTAAATGAACAGTGGACAGACTTAAGTGACGCGGTAACACTAATTGTTTCTCAACAAAAACAAGTGGCTACAAGCAAAAGTTTGAGCTTTGACCTACACTGCAATCTAGATAGAAATAAACAGTACTGGATTGATTCTACTCGTATATCACAGGTGCTTTTTAACTTGATTGGAAACGCGATTAAGTTTACAGACTTTGGAGATGTGCATGTTTCTGTGCTAGAAAGCAATGGTGAAATCATCATATCTGTCTCAGATACTGGGATAGGAATCCCTCAAGCTAAAATTGGTCATCTGTTCACAGCTTTTCATCAAGGCGACAGCTCAATTACTCGTCGATTTGGTGGTACCGGGCTTGGACTTGCCATCACCAAACACCTTGTTGAGATGATGCGAGGTTCAATTTCTGTAAAAAGTGAAGAGAGAGTCGGCTCTCTTTTTACAGTCAAAATCCCGGTTCTTACCAGGACTAACCAAGAAAGACCGGTAAAGATAGAATCAAATCAGCCATCAAAGTCGACCAACATTTTAGTCGTGGAAGATACTGAATCTAACCAGTTAGTGATAAAGCTTATTCTGAATAAACTCGGGCACAATGTATTTATTGCCAGCCACGGCGCGGAAGCCTTAACGTTTTTGGAGCAACAAACACAAGACATCGATATCATTTTAATGGATGTGTCGATGCCCGTTATGGATGGCATTACAGCGACAAGACTTATCAGAAAGAAAGGAATCAAAACACCAATCATTGCATTGACTGCACACGCGCTTGAGAGTGATAAAGCGACATGCATGAAAGCTGGCATGGACGGATTTGTATCAAAGCCAGTTCGCAGACAGGATATCTACGAAGCGATCCATTCATTAGTGGAGATCGCGTAGCGAATTAATATAGATCTTAACAATCGTAAGATTATTAAGATCTATATTAAGTATTTTATGGTAAATCGCGGTTATGTTTAATGACAATCATAAAAAGCCTCATATTTTAAAATCTGAGAGGGATAGGAGCCCAAACGAAGAAACAATTAGCGTACGTTGATATTCCATTTAACATAATATACATAATGCGCACTGGTTTTGTAGGCGCAAAGTTGTAATGCCGCTATTTACCAAAGTTAAAATGATTCTGATATCAATCGAGGCTTATGAATCACCTGAGAGAATTCGGTGCTGTAGGATTGACTCACCAAGCTTGAGGTAAGCCAAGTAATAACCGCTATCCCAGTGACTACCGAGACACAGTTTTAAAACTGATTCGTGATCACTATTCTGATTTTTCTCCAACACTTGCCAGAGAAAAACTAACGGAGTTACATAGTCTTCCAGTATCTAACGAGACCTTACGAAGTTGGATGATTGCAGATGGTTTATGGACACCGCATTCGCAACGCAAGCCTAAAGTTTACCAACCTCGCTACCGACGTGATTGTTTAGGCGAGCTCGTTCAAATTGATGGCTCTTACCATGATTGGTTTGAAGGACGATCTGACAAATGCTGTCTATTAGTCTTTATCAATGATGTGACTGGACGTTTGATGAACTTACAGTTAAGCATTAGTGACGTCGTAACCTTGTGTTCTTCAACAATACTGAGGTGTCACTTGTTTATTCATTTTCTTATGACATTAAAAAAGCGACTTGTTACAGTCGCTTTGAGTTTTTTTGTGACACTGTGACTCTTTTACATCATAAGAGTCATCTTTCCTGGAGCACTCATTCTAATTGATGACAATGCTTCCCCTGATATCTGGACGTTAGCAAACCAAAATGGTTTATGCTTTTCTGCAAACACTTCACTTCTCGATAAGTTATCATAGATTGCATACGCCCTAGCCTGCGCTAAAGCTGCTCCATAGACACTGCGCTCTAAGATGGGTTTGCTTTCGATGTCTTCAAGAACAGCAACTTTTATATGTTCTACATTCTTCGACCAGAGAAAGTTTTCTAAAAGTCTTTTAGTCACCAGAGCTTCCATATCGACAATGACTTTAGGCAAGAAAGCTGAATTTGGTCGGACATCGGCACAGGCATAATACTCATCTTTCCTGTTCGTTTTTCTATAGTTCAGCATGACTTCAATGAGTGCGTCTTCAAACGTATCTGTAAAGTGATTAATCAATACGATGCTACCTAAGCTACGAAGCGTTCCGATCAAAACACCACAATCGGAATCTTGAACATCTGCCGATTCCAATCGCATTTTGGTGACGTTGGCAGTCAAAACCAATTGTTGCCAAAACTTGGGAGTCAGGATTTTAGTATTACTATCTGACCATCTCATCATTGGGCGCGCCATTAAAACCGGGAATAGCTTGCGGCAATTTTCAACTCCAAGGCGCCCAATCGCGACTCTTGCATCTGAACTAGTTTTAGCCGCACTCCCTCGCTCACGCAGTCTTGAGTTCTCAATCAGATCTATAATCGTTGAGCTTAGCTGATGGCTATTGTTAGCCAAGTCTGTCAGTTTTGAAAAGCTTAGAGATGGAGAATAGGCAAACGATGCGAATAACTCAAATGCGGGTATATTGCTCGATAATTTATCAATTGGAAGCGTTTCAAGCTTCTTCATTAACATTCGATCGGCGACTTTCGATACATCGCTGATGACTTTTTGCAGTGTTTTCTGCTTGTCTTCCACGATTTGGCGTTTTTCTTTTACTCGCTCTTGTTCGCACATGAGAAGTATTCTTTGGTTGCGCGTGATTCTGTCTTCTTCACTAAAGATCACATCGTCACAATAACGCCCCTGTAAACTGAGGAGCTTATCCACTTGTGACTGATCCACTTGGTGGTTCATACTAGCTAGCCACTTGGCATGTCTAAGTTCGACTTCTTTCGATACTTTGACCGCGATGTCCATTGCTTCTGGTGTGTAATTTTTTTGCGTGAGCAACAAACTGATATTCCTAACGTTGTTTTTATTTTCCTGTCGGCAAGTTTATCTATAAAGACACACGCAGTAAATGGAATGTGATATTAATTCCACTTATAAATGAATGCTAATTATCGAAATATTATTAGTGAATGCTAATTGCCCGTTGTTATGTGTAGTCGTATATATTTTTCAGAGAATTTATAACGATAACGTTTGCCAATTTTCACATTTGATTTGGTGAACTGACATACGCGTTTATCACCATTTCCTTTAACTCTCTTGATCGTTGCACTCTTGCCTTTGTGTTCCATTTCAATCATCAAGTCACAATATCCGTGGTAACCATCAAATGCTCTATCAGTTTTCTTCTGCAGCTCCGCTTTGATTTTTTTCGCTACAGGATTGATTTCTGAGTCGTCAGCTATAGCAACAGAAATTCCAAATAAAAAGCACAAAAACGTGACAGTGTATCGCATGATGTTCCCTTTCGATTCGTAAAAGTGAAACTCTAACTCACTGACTTTGCTAATATAAAAATGGGACACATTAAATGCGTCCCGTTTAACACGAATAAGTAATTGATAGTTTTCTTAAGCTCGCTTTTTACCTTTGGTCGACTTAAAGCCTTGGTGAGGAAAAACGTTTCTAATTCGTTGTTGAACTTTTTTCGGCACGTCTTTGGAAAAGGTTAAGCGCATACCTGTACGTTGGTTATAGACTTTCATTTCGCCATCAAACGGAGAATGCTCAGCGATGTCTTGCAGGTTGTGTTTAAAAGAAGGCGGTATGTGACCTTTCACCTTCGATATTTGCCCTTGTTCAAACTTAACTTTTAGGACAGGTCTATCTACGGCGATAAGCCAAAAAATGACAACAGCAGCAATCAATATTACGTAAAGCATTTGATACTCCTTAGCTAGAAAGCAATTTACTCAAGTCTTCTTTCAGCGACGATACCTTCATACTGGCTTTTTCACTTCGAGATGCCTCTGATAACAAATACTCAATAGCATCGGATAACGTACAGCCTAGCTCGTTCGCTCGATTGGAGAGTTTTTCCCACACTCGATAATCCAGATCGATGGACTTTTTCTTCGTGTGGACTTGTTCTGCATTGAAGTGACGTTTACGCTTAGCACGGATCGCTTGCTTCAGCTTATTATCAAGCTCTTCAGACATGTGGTTTTCAATCCAAGTAAGAACTTGGGTTGGCTCATGCTCAAGTTTACGAAGTTCGGCAATTGCGGCATCGGCTTCGCTCGTATCGATGTATCGGGTAACGGCTTCACCATCCTTCCACTTTTTGATGAGATACTTCCATTTCCAACCACATTCTAAATTTTCAAGCTGTTGATATTTCATCCTTCTGACCCTCAATGCACTTATGGTGACAGCGTAACCCAAGTGTGCAGATTCGGCAATTAAAACTCATAAAAGTATCGATGTTGATCACTCATTTGTCGAAGGTTTAATCAACTGAATTTGCAGAATTTTTGGATTGGTCAAATTGTCGCTAGGGAGTTGATCGCCGTTTCGCTATAATGCTTGCAAGACTAAATTATGATGAATTTGAATGAACCAAGTTAACTGGCAAGATGTCACCCCTTCTTTCGAGCAGTACGAAGAGATTTTAAGTAAAGCCACTTCTCTACCGATTAAGCCCTTTATTGACCTTCAGCCTAGGCTTGAGGCGACCATTGACCGATTTACTCGTGTTCGAGGATTAACCCGTATTTTATTAGTGAATTGCACTGATAATGTGCTTTATCGTGGTTTCGTCAGCGAAGTATTGAAGAATAAGTCGTCAGCGTCTGTTGTGACAGTTGAGTCACTCGATGCCAAAGAGTTATTTGATCGCTACAGCGTGAATCAAGATGGTCAAACGACATTTGAGTCTGGCTTACTGTCTAAAGCAGATGGCGGTTATCTTGTTGTTCCTGCCAACTTAGTGCTTGCAAACGCTGCGCGCTGGCCAAGCATTAAAGCAGCAGTTCAAGGTGGAAGCTTTGCTCCGATTAACCTTACACCAAATCGAATTGCGTCATCGCCTTTTGCACCACAAGACTACGATGTAAAGCTGATCATTACAGGCGATCGAAACCAGTTAGCGGAAATCGAATATGTCGATGAAGACTTTTCTACAGGTCTGACGATGTATACTGAGGTTGAAGAAGATATCCACTTATCTCAAGAAAACCTAAGTAAATACGTTGGTTTGGTCAATTGGATTTGCCATGAATACCAACACCCTGCATTGAGTAACGAAGCCTTCCGAAGATTAATTCTTGCCGGCATGCGCTATACAGAAGATCAACACTATCTGCCTCTCGGTGTACTGTGGCACAACCAGCTGTTAGGTCTTGCTGGCCAGTATTCAAACTCATCGAGTATCGAGTTTGACGATATTGATCGTGCTATTGATGATAAATATTACCGTGAATCTTACCTACCACAACGTGCTGTGGACGATATTCTTGATGGACAAGTGATCATTGAGACGACCGGCGAACAGGTTGGGCAAATTAATGGTCTTACAGTGATTGATATGGCCGGACACCCTGTCTCCTATGGGGAACCTGCGCGTATTTCTTGTGTTATTCACTTTGGTGATGGTGATATTTCAGACGTCGAACGCAAAGCAGAACTTGGCGGCAACCTACATGCTAAGGGCATGATGATCATGCAAGCGTTTGTGAGTTCAGCACTGAATCTTGATGAACCACTACCATACTCCGCTTCGATTGTATTCGAGCAATCATACAGCGAAGTCGACGGAGACAGTGCCTCCTTAGCAGAGCTATGTTGTTTGGTGAGTGCCTTGTCAGAATCTCCAGTGAATCAACAGATCGCGGTTACTGGTGCAGTGGATCAATTTGGTCGCGTGCAAGCCGTTGGAGGCTTGAATGAAAAGATTGAGGGCTTCTACCAAGTATGTAAACACCAAGGCTTTACGGGAGAGCAAGGTGTGATTATGCCTAAATCTAACCTAAAACATCTCGCGTTACATAAAGATGTCATAGAAAGCATTAAGAATGGTGAGTTCCATATTTGGTCAGTTTCTACTGTTGATGAAGCGATTCCCATTCTTATGTCTAAACCATTTCGCGGTGAAGAAGACAGCATCATTGGTAAAATTGCCGAACGTATTGAAAACTTTGAAAGACATGAGCATCCAGAAGGAATTGTGGAGCGCATCAAAAACTGGTTTGTCTAGTACTGATCGGAGTTGTTTAGCGTACACGTGTTCACTAAGATGCAGCTATCAAAAATTGGAGTAATTGATAATGCAAAACAAACGTGATTCTTACAACCGTGACGATCTTCTCGCTTCTAGCCAAGGTGAGCTATTTGGACCAGGTTACCCTCAGCTTCCTGCGCCAAACATGCTAATGATGGATCGTGTTACTAAAATGTCTGAGACTGAAGGCGATTTTGGTAAAGGTTTGATCCTCGCAGAATTGGACATTACTCCAGATCTTTGGTTCTTTGACTGTCACTTCCCTGGTGACCCAGTAATGCCTGGTTGTCTTGGTCTTGATGCTATGTGGCAGCTTGTTGGCTTCTTCCTAGGCTGGGTTGGCGGTAAAGGCAAAGGTCGAGCTCTGGGTGTTGGCGAAGTGAAGTTTACGGGTCAAATCCTACCAACAGCGAAAAAAGTAACGTACGAGATCCACATGAAGCGCGTTGTTAACCGCAAATTAGTAATGGGTCTAGCTGATGGTCGTGTATGCGTAGATGGTAAAGAAATCTACGTAGCAAAAGATCTGAAAGTGGGTTTGTTCCAAGACACTTCAAGCTTCTAATCTCCTACTCTGAAGTATTTATCAAGGCTCCTATCAAAGGAGCCTTTTCTTTATCTTATGGCATTTAGTTTAGACACACGCGTAAATTGCTACATTTAAAAACATCCGCTTTAAACGCAGAAAAGGCTCTTAACGAGCCCTTTCAAATCCTTCTGTTTGTATGTGGAGAGTTTATTTGTAGAGACCAGATTGTCTTTCATCTCTGGCATCACGCCAACCACCTAACCAATATGACCGAGCATCAATTTGTTGATATGGGCAAGCCTCTTGAGACCTTCCATTCAACCCAGCTTTATAGCCTTGAGATTGAGCTCGTTCTAGGCGATCACGCTTTTGTCTCTTCATAGTTAATTCCTCATACAGGTCCATTTACAAACGTACTACTGTTATTGTGAAACTTTGATGGAGTTTTTATGACTCCATCTACAAGAATCGATCAAATTGCGCATTTTCTCAAGGCATAAAAAAAGCAGAGACTCATTTCTGTGAGCCTCTGCTTGATTTAAAAATTACTGACTATTTTCTACGGAACCCGAATAGACCCAGCATGGTCAAAGCCAGCCATCCTAGACCAGCGCCTTGGCGTTCCGCAGCTTCCTCTTCAACACTGCGTGATTGAATATCAGCTTTAGTTGCACCTGGAATCGGCTTAAGCTTGACGGCAACGATTTTCTCTTCACCATTACTACAGAAAGAGTTGTGAGCTGTTGTGTCATAACCGCCTGCACACTTCATTGCTGTCGCTGAGATAACGCCGGCATCGTTGATATCTGAAGCGCTAATGATACGGAACTCGTTGTTGCGGTCAGAAATATCTCTAGCGCTTGCGCTCTGATCGTTTGCACCGTTGGTAAGATCGTCGAGGAACCATGCTTTGCCATCGAAGATTTCTTTAGCACGCTCACTAACTGTTCCACCTTGAGCATATGGATAGATAAATCCACGCTTACGACGAGGTTTACCCTCTTCTTCACGAGTCTTCTCAGCATCTAATTGACCAACAATCTCATTGTATGAGTTGATGCCACCCATTTGACCGCCAGCACCGCTAAAGAAAATACCACCGACTTCTGCCAGGTAAGATGCACTGACTGAATCTGCAGTAACGTCATCAACAACGAAAAGACGGTTCGGCGCAGAGCCTGTTGGCATTAGGTAAACACCCGAGCGTTTAGCTTCACCAATCGCAATAAAATTGGAGTTTACATCGGTTAAGCGGGAATTAGTATGAACTGTATTATCCCCAATTCTTTGTTGGGCACCATCAACTACTTTATTTACCCATGTAGAGTCAGCGACTGAGCCTTCTTTTGTCAACGTTCCTACGAAGACTGTCGCATTCATGTAGTTGTTGCCACTGTCGTAAGTGTTATAGCCAACGCCATAAACAGTAGAACCTTTTACAACAAAATCTCGCATGCTGCCTTGTGCTAAGCGTTCATCTTCTTCTGCATTAGTGGTACCCCAACTTATTTCTTTCACTGAGCCGGAACCAGTCGCATCCCAAATGGCAGCTTTAGATGTAGAGTGGTCACCATTGTCATTGTTGGCAAATCGAGAAACGCTACCTACAGTAAATGTTCCGTTCGTTTTCCAAGCTCTGCTTTCTAGAAGCTTTGGAACTGCGTCGCTTGTGTCAAAGTTAGGACTAGTTCCTGGTGCAACAACCGTATTTCTTGTTTCTAAAATAGTTGGATCTGTTGTACTGATAACACTTTGATTGCCTACAGGCTTCCCTTCAGCAGTCAGACTGTTGATAACATTGTTGTACTTATTGGTATACGCTGCAGAGTCGATTGTATTGGGTGTATCCCCCTCAACATAAGCTAGTGCATTTGAAGTAAAATCTTTATTAAACGCTTCTTTTTGCCAAGGATTCCAATGCACGTATGCCCAAGATTCACATGTTGAGTAACGACGTTCGTTCTTACAGTATCTTTCAAAGTCATCGAACTCTTGTACGTAAAAGAAACCCGAATCCATCGCAAATGGCACTTCTTCGCGGTAGCTAACACCGTCGACTTCTTGCCCAGTTGAGATTGGGGTTACACGCGTTTCAAGCGCAAGTTTAAAGTACTTTGAGTCACAATCTGCGCCTTTATCAAAACAACCCAGCGCGAAAGGTTTTCCTGTATCAGGATCGTTATCCACGTCACCTTGTTGAATTGCGACACCGTACACTGTTTCCGTAGTGACGTTTTCAGGGGAAACTTCAACTACTTGATACAGTGCTGCATTGGCATTCATTGCCGTACCGACCATCATAGCGATGGCGGTTAATTTGAATTTGTTACTACAATTCATCGAATTCTTAACTATCCTGTTGCATTGCTTCGAGTTCTTCCCATCTCTCGAACGCGATTTCCAACTCCTGCTCTACCGCAGCGAGCTGTTCCAATACCGGTTGAGTCTGTTCTACAGATTTAGTGAAGAACTCTGGGTCGTTCACTTGTTCTTGTAGAGTCTCAATATCCGCCTCTAATTGTTCTAGTTTAGCTGGAAGAGCCTCTAATTCTCTTTGCAGCTTATACGATAACTTCTTCGAATTGTTCTTAGGTTGCGTAGTTTTGGGAGTTTCCTCAACCACTTTCTCTTTCTTCGCTGCTTTTTCAACCTGACTGCGCGAAGCAAGAACTTGATCACGCTGCTGTTTTGCGTCGTGGTAACCACCAACAAACTCTTCGATTATGCCGTTACCTTCAAAAATCCAACTGGTCGTCACCGTATTGTCTACGAACTCACGGTCGTGGCTCACTAACAGTAACGTACCCTGATAATTGGCAAGCATTTCTTCTAAAAGTTCCAACGTTTCGATGTCCAAATCGTTGGTAGGTTCGTCAAGAATAAGCAAGTTGTTAGGTTTCAACAAGATACGAGCCAGCAACAAACGGTTTTTTTCGCCTCCAGACAAGGCTTTTACTGGCGTGCGAGCACGTTTTGGTGCAAACAAGAAATCTTGTAGGTAGCTCAATGCGTGACGCTGACGCCCTCCAACCATCACTTCTTGCTTACCATCTGCTAAGTTATCAATAACCGTCTTTTCAGGATCAAGAATTTCACGGTACTGATCGAAGTAAGCTACTTCGAGCTTTGTTCCACAATGAAGACGACCGCCTTGCGCTGATAATTGCCCTAATAGCAACTTGAGAACGGTACTTTTACCACAGCCGTTAGGACCAATCAGTGCGATTCGATCACCACGCATAATGTTGAAGCTAAAGTTATCAACGATTTTTTTGCCTTCAAAAGCAAAAGAGACATTCTCAGCTTCAAAGACGATCTTACCTGAGCGTGAAGCATCGTCGATATTAAGGTTAACTTTACCTTGAACCTCACGTCTGTCACGACGTTCTTCACGAAGCTTCTTAAGGGCACGAACACGACCTTCGTTGCGTGTACGACGTGCTTTAATGCCTTGGCGAATCCACACTTCTTCCTGAGCTAGCTTTTTGTCGAACTCTGCATTTTGCATTTCTTCGACACGAAGCATCTCTTCTTTGTCATTTAAGTATTGGTCATAGTCACCAGGGAAAGAAGCGAGTTGTCCGCGATCGAGGTCAACGATGCGTGTCGCCATCGATTTGATGAATGCACGGTCGTGGGAAATGAAGATGATCGAGCCTTTGAAGTCCTTTAGAAAGTTCTCTAACCATTCGATGGTCGTTACATCAAGGTGGTTAGTTGGCTCATCAAGAAGCAATACATCAGGGTCACAAACAAGTGCACGAGCGAGAGCGGCTTTACGTTGCCAACCACCCGATAGATCAGTCAGTTTGGTTTCAGGGCTTAACTTTAGCGCGCCAAGTACATTCTTAACACGATCATCAAAGCGCCAAGCGTTAAGGTGATCCAACTGTTCTTGAATCTTAGCAAGACGATTAATGTTCTTTTCACTTGGGTCCTGAGCGACAAGATCGAGAAGATCATGATAGATCTTCAACTGCTCACCGATTTCAGCTAAACCACCAGATACGTATTCGTAAACTGTGCCTTCTTGATTGCGTGGTGGATCTTGTTCAAGTCGAGAAACAACGACGTCTTGGGTGATTTGAATCTTGCCATCGTCCAACAAAATGTCGCCAGCAAGCACTTTCATTAACGTAGACTTACCTGCACCGTTGCGACCAACTAAACAAACGCGTTCATTTTCTTGAAGAGCGAACTCTGCTTTGTCTAGTAATGGGTGGTCGCCAAATGCAAGTTGTGCGTTATGAATGGTAAGTAATGCCATTATTATCCAACCAATGTTTGAGTTTTTCTAAGTCAAACGGCCAGTTCAACTCAGAATCTTGATATTTTAATACGGGAATTGTTACACCGTAACGAGAAAAGAGAGCATCGTCGAACGCTATGTCGACGATGTGTGTTTGTTCGGCGAGACCAATCTGACTAACGAGGTCAAACGCCATCTCGCAGAGATGGCATCCTTCAGTGCTGTAAAGCGTTAGCACGTTCAACATCCTTTTACTGTTCCGTCCCTATTCTGCGTGAGTAACCAACCAGCAGTTGTGAATCTGTTTGTTACGAGAAAAATCCAATGGCAGAGTTTGAGAAGAAATGTTCTGCGCTTTTAAGCCCAGTTCTGCAAGCCCTGCTTCGTCCATCTTGAAGTGACGTTTGTTGTTCGAGAAAACAATCATACCGCCAGCACGCAACAGACGCTTAAGGTTTGTCATTAGCTTAATATGATCGCGTTGTACATCGAACGACGTTTCCATGCGTTTAGAGTTAGAGAACGTCGGTGGGTCAATAAAGATAAGATCGTATTCACCTTTGGCGTTCTCAAGCCACTGGAGACAGTCAGCTTGCTCAAAACGATGCTGGCGACCAACACAACCGTTTAGCTGCATGTTGTCTTTCGCCCAGTTGAGGTACGTGTTAGACATATCTACCGTAGTTGTAGAACGCGCTCCACCAACCGCAGCGTGCACTGTTGCACTGCCAGTGTAAGCAAACAAGTTAAGGAAATCTTTACCCTGTGCCATTTCGCCAAGACGACGACGAGTGATCTTATGATCTAAGAACAAGCCCGTGTCTAGGTAGTCATGAAGGTTTACGATCAGCTTCACTCCGTACTCGTTCACTTCAAGCGTCTCTGAAACTTGACCTAATTTTTGGTACTGGCTACGACCCTTTTGCTTCTCACGAACTTTAAGTACTACGTTATTCGCTTCTACACCTGTTACCTGAATCGTTGCACGGATGATGTCCGTTAGACGGCGCTTGGCTTTTTCTTCAGGGATATTCTTAGGTGCTGCGTATTCTTGAATCACAATTTGATCGCCGTACACGTCGATCGCTACATTGTATTCAGGAAGATCCGCATCGTAGATACGGTAACAGTCAAGTTTCTCTTTACGAGCCCACTTACCAATCTTGCCAATGTTTTTCTTCAAACGGTTTGAGAAGTCTGGTGCAATTTGAACATTAGTGTCCGCGCCTTTCACTTCATCAATGCTGCGCTCTGCAATGCTGTAGTTCTTTTGGTGACAAGGTAACGCACCATTGTTCAATTTGAATTGTTTGTCCGCACGCATACGAAGACAGCTTAGTAGCTCGTCTGAACTTGAGAAGATAGACGCTTTACAGCCGCCAAATTCTGCTTTTAGCTGACCACCAAACGCTGTGTATAGCGCGATCAGACCAGGCTCAGTGCCAAGACGCTCACCATAAGGCGGGTTAGAAACGATAACGCCAGATTCGAAACCAGTCGGACGAGTAATGGTTGCTGCATCGCCTTGTGCAAATTCAATCAACTCTTCAACACCAGCTCTACGAGCGTTGTCTCGTGCAACCTTCAATACTTTCGGGTCGTTATCGAAGCCGAAAAACTTAGCGTCAACTTTTTTGACACCGCGTCGAGCTTGTACATTTGCCTCTGATTTAATCTCTGCCCAAAGCTCTGGTTCAAAATCTTCTAGCGCTTCAAAGCCCCACTGTTTGCGCTTAACGCCAGGTGCCATATTGGCTGCCATCATCGCTGCTTCAATCAGCAACGTACCAGAACCACACATTGGGTCTAGAAGCGGTTGTGAACCACCCCAGCCACAACGCATTACGATTGCTGCTGCAAGCGTCTCACGTAACGGAGCTCGACCTGATTCTGGACGGTAGCCACGTTGATGAAGACCACTACCCACCATATCCACACCAAGAATGGCTTTGTCTTTGTGCAGACGAACGTGAACGCGGATATCAGGGCGTTCTTTGTTAATGTTTGGACGAGGAAGTCCTTTCTTCTCAAAGCAATCTACGATGCCGTCTTTTACTTTCATTGCACCGTATTGGCTGTTGCGGATTTCACGGTTCGTACCATTGAAGTCGACCACAAAGCGCTTTGAACTATGGAACTGATTTACCCAGTTGATTGAAGACGTCGACAGGTAAAGGTCCATGTCGTCGTTACAGGTAAATTCCGATAAAACACGTACAAATCGAGACGCCAAGCGGCTCCACAAACAGCAACGGTAAATCTGTTCATTCGTCGCCTTAAATTTAACGCCTGCCTGTACTGGTTTGGCGTTTTCAATGCCTAGTTTAGTCAGTTCTTCAACAAGCAAGTTTTCCATGCCGTTTGAAGTTACCGCGAGATATTGATTCATAGTGTTCTTTCGTCGATAAAAAATGGCTTTGATTATACCTGACTTTACGATCAATGCCTCGTTTTTAAAGGCATTTTTACTTTATTAGCTCAAACAGTCGCCAATCTCATCTGTTGAAAATCAAAACACAACACATCTACAAACAGAATACGTCTCTTTATCACTTTCTAGTAAAGACAAGCATCATAACGAGAGTGAATACTTATTTACATCATTTTTGGTCTATACCAACTGTTGATTTTGCGTGTAATTAACTTACAAAATGAGCATATAGGGGAACAAAAGGTGAAATATTAGGCGTCTGGTTGCCTAATTTAAGGAAACGCTAAAATGAAAAAAGTGGAATAAAAGTGAGCTACTTCATATCTGAGATACAAAATAGCCCTCACCTAGGCATGTATTTGGCGTGCACAAGAGGAGATATTCAGAAAATTCTAGGCAAAAAAAATCGACCTAATGAGGTCGATTAATGCAAACAAAGGAACGAAAATAAAGAAAAATCAAAAGGAAATTAACCCACCATCGCCATTGGTGCCATCGTGAATAAGTGATTGGCACACACCATGCGATCGTGCATTACTTTAATTGGTTGCCCAAATGGCAGTACTTTGTTGCCATCAAGTAGAAATTCATCCTGCCCTACGTAAGCACATAGGCTTGATGTTTCACCTGGTTCTAGAACGATGAATACGCCTTCTGAATATCGATTTGTTAGGAAGACCATATCCCCTTCTTCTGGCTCATGTCCATCGCATTGGGCGTCGAAGAACCAGCTCTTCGGTTGAACAGGTTTATGAAAGCGTTTTGCAGCTACGCAATAGAGCGTAAGTTCGGCTTGACGGTATTCGTTGATGTCGAGACAACGGATTCGTTCGTTGTACGTTTGAAACGCGCTTGCGTCATCAACAGTGAATTCATTGTCTGAGAAGGCACAATTGACCAACAGCTTACGGCATAGATTGGTTTGGAAAATCATCTCCTCCCCCAAATCCAGCATTAGGCAAGCTTTCTGCTCGTCAAAATACCAATTCCATTTGTCGCTGGGTTTAAGCATTATTCCGTTCTCTTGTTTGTGACTAGTTAATCAGTAATAAGAGGTAAGACGCTTAATTACCTACTCATGATTTTTAAATTTTACAAACGAACGGGCAAAAAAAAAGAGGAAACGAATTCCTCTTTTTTTTAGTAACAAGCGTCGATTTCTCAACGATTTAGCGATTGCTCTTATAGATTTTTAACAATATCGCGTACGAGACCTGGTCCGTGGTAGATGAAACCAGTGTAAACTTGAACAAGTTGTGCACCTGCCATCATTTTCTCTTTCGCTGCAACGTATGAGTCAACACCGCCCACACCGATTATCGGAAGTTTATCGCCAAGCTCTTCATGAAGTTTACGAACAACTTCTGTTGAACGTGATTGAACCGGACGTCCGCTTAGACCACCCGCTTCGTTCGCATGTTTCATGCCTTCAACGACTGTGCGATCAAGCGTTGTGTTTGTTGCAATCACACCGTCGATGTTATTCTTAATTAGCGACTCACAGATCTGGCTGATTTCGTCATCGCTCAAATCCGGTGCAATTTTTAGCGCAAGTGGTACGTACTTACCGTGCTTTTCTGCAAGTTCTGCTTGTTTCTCTTTGAGTTCAGATAGCAATTCGTCTAGCGCTTCACCGTACTGAAGTGAACGAAGCCCTGGTGTATTTGGTGACGAGATGTTCACGGCGATGTAACCGGCATACTCGTACACTTTTTCCATACAAATCAGGTAGTCCTCTGCCCCTTTCTCAATTGGTGTATCTTTATTTTTACCAATGTTGATACCAAGAATGCAGTTGTATTTTGCCTTTTTCACATTCTCAACCAGATGATCCACACCTAGGTTGTTAAAGCCCATACGGTTGATGATACCTTCCGCTTCAACTAGGCGGAACAAACGTGGCTTGTCGTTACCTGGTTGCGGACGAGGCGTAACAGTACCAACTTCGACAAAACCAAAGCCCATGGCGTCAAACGCTTCGATACATTCGCCGTTTTTGTCCAAACCAGCAGCAAGACCCACTGGGTTACGGAATGTAAGCCCCATGCATTCTACTGGACGATTTGGTAATTGTTGACGATAGAAAAGATCGAGAGGAGTGCCGTTAAAGCGTTGGAAGTTTTTGATTGCAAGATCATGTGCCTTTTCGGCATCAAGTTGGAAAAAGCCAGTTCTGGCTAGACGGTAAAGCATTGTGCCTCCGAAAGAAAAAAGCCCCGTGTAAACGGGTCAATATTATTTACTGTTTTTCAGCGCAATTCAATGAAAATGAGTGAATTCAGCAAAATAGTATGTCTCATTTTAATTTTGTTCATAAAAACAGTTGATTAGCACTCTATGCTCTATACAAAATTGCTAGCTTTTTATTTAAAAGCAAACGATTTCATGCCAGAAAAATTTAAATCACGAGTTACGGCGTCACGTATTGTGTGAAGTTATAATGATTTGAACATAAAAAAGCCCCGCGATTGCGAGGCTTTTGCTAAAGTCACTTACCCTATTCGTTCGAAGAACAGTTCAGGTTAAGTAGAACCAATTCTCGAAGTGCAACAGAGAACTTAGCGAACTCATGAACGGAACCAACTTTGAATTCATTTAAGATGCTCTCCCAACGATGCAATGACAATTCATTCGTTGTCATCCAATCTTCGAGTGCTTGCATCACGTCTAGATCTTCTGTTGAACAGCCGCAAGTTAGAACTTGAGCAGTCAATTGACGCTGTTGCCAATCAAGATCCTCACGGAATGCTGCACGAGCAAGAGCTTGCCAGTTATTATCAACCGCTTGGCTATTGATCTGTTTCAAGAACCAGTGAAGTGATAAACGGTCACCTAGATTAAAGTAAAGCTTCGAGGCTTGTTCAACCGTTTTACCCGTTTCGCTTGCTACTGTTGAAATATCCAGTGCAGACTGTAGGCTAGAGAGACGAGCTACATGGTGTGCCAGTTTCTCCTCTACTCCGCGCTCAATCCATTTCTGAGCAAGTTCGTTATGCTCTTCCACTTCTGATGCAACTAGCATGGTGTCTAGCGTTTCAGTAATAGTGTGAACATCGTCTTTATATAGTGCAACTAACTCAGTTACTGTGCTCTTACCGCTGCGATTGCGAAGTAACCAACGAGAGATACGGCGCAATGCGCGACGTACATAAAACATGATCTCATACTGTGCTTCTGCAGTTGCAACGTTATCGAGTGCACGAGTTTGCTTAAGAATATCTTCCAGTTCGAAGATCTCACGTGTTGCACTGTAAGCGTTCGCAATATCAACGACACTCGCGCCCGTCTCTTCTTGAAGACGAGTCACAAAGTTACAGCCCATTTCATTAACCATTTGGTTTGCCAGCGCTGTTGCGATGATTTCAGCACGCAGCGGGTGGTTTACCATCTGATCTTTGTAGTTACGGCGTAACTCACTTGGGAAATAAGCAACTAACTGTTTTCCATGGAATTCATCATTTGCAATTTCGTCAGCAACCAATTGTTCTTTCAGAACCATCTTACCGTAAGCTACTAGTACTGAAAGTTCAGGACGTGTCAGACCAAGACCTTGTTTCTCTCGCTCAATCAAGGTTTCATCGTCTGGAATGTACTCAAGAGCACGATCCAAGTACCCTGCTTTCTCCATTGTATGGATAAAGCGGATTTGCTCTTTAACGATGCCAACACCTTGCTGTTCAGTCACCGAAATAGACTCAGATTGACGGTATGCATCGTCCAATACGATTTCGCCCACTTCGTCTTCCATCGATTCAAGAATCTGGTTGCGTTGTTTAACCGTTAGATCGCCATTCGATACTAAACCATTCAAGAAGATCTTAATGTTCACTTCGTTGTCCGAACAGTCTACGCCACCAACGTTATCCACAAAGTCCGTATTTACACGACCGCCTGTGCTTGCGTATTCGATACGACCAAGCTGAGTCATACCTAAGTTACCGCCTTCACCAACCACTTTCGCTTTTAAATCACGTCCATCGATACGGAGTACGTCATTTGCACGGTCGCCAACATCAGTGTGTGTCTCGCTAGAAGCTTTAACATACGTACCGATACCACCATTCCAAAGCAGATCCACTTCCATTTGCAGGATCATCTTAATCAGATCGTTTGGCGCTAGAGACGCTTTCTTCGTGCCCAGCATTTTTTGGATTTCTGGCGTTAGTTGGATCGATTTAGAGCGACGAGAGAAAATACCACCGCCCTGCGAGATCAACTCGGCGTTGTAATCTTCCCAGCTTGATCGTGGGAGATTGAACAAGCGATTACGCTCTTCCCAGCTGGTGGCTGAATCCGGATTTGGATCAATGAAGATGTGCATATGGTTAAACGCAGCTTGTAGACGAATATGCTTAGATAGCAGCATACCGTTACCAAATACGTCCCCTGCCATATCACCCACACCAATTGCTGTGAAGTCAGTGGTTTGACAGTTGATGCCCATTTCTCGGAAGTGGCGTTTCACCGATTCCCAACCACCTTTCGCAGTGATACCCATTGCTTTGTGGTCATAACCGTTAGAACCACCTGATGCAAACGCGTCACCTAGCCAGAAGTTGTACTCATCCGATACAGAGTTCGCCAAATCAGAGAATGTTGCTGTACCTTTATCGGCGGCAACAACTAAGTATGGGTCGTCTTCATCGTGACGCACTACACTCTTCGGCGGAATAACTTCGCCTTCGATGATGTTATCGGACACATCGAGAAGCGCGCGAATGAAGCGTTTGTAACAACGTTGACCTTCAGCGAAGATTTCATCACGGTTAGTTAGAGTTGGCTGACGTTTACATACGAAGCCACCTTTTGCACCCACAGGAACAATAACCGTGTTCTTAACTTGCTGTGCCTTAACCAGACCAAGAATTTCAGTACGGAAGTCCTCTTGACGATCCGACCAACGCAAACCACCACGCGCGACTTTACCGCCACGTAGGTGTACACCTTCAATATCAGGTGCGTAAACGAAGATCTCAAACGCAGGCACTGGCTGAGGAATATCTGGGATTTCGCTTGGTTTCATCTTCAACGATAACCAAGGTTTCGGCTGCTTATTTTCGTCCAATTGGTAGTAGTTAGTACGTAGCGTTGCCGTGATCATTTCCATGTAGCGACGGATGATACGATCATCATCTAGGCTTTCAACACGGTCCAGTTGCTCGGTTATTTTCTTGATAAGATCGTTCTGACCTTTCTCGCTGCCTTTGTGTTTTGGATCGAATCGTTTGGCAAACAAGTTTACTAGACCCGTTGCCAAATCTGGGTAATGGCTAAGGGTATCTTCTATGTATTGTTGGCTGAATGGGAAACCAACTTGGCGCATATAGCGCGCGTATGCGCGAAGAATTGAGATTTCACGACCAGACAGTGAAGCGCCTAGTACCAAGCGGTTGAAGCCATCACTCTCTAGGTTACCAGCCCAAATCGCTGCGAATGCTTGTTGGAAACGATCGCGAGCTTCACGAAGATCAACGGTCTTGTCGCTCTTATGCAGCATTGAGAAATCTAGGATCCAGAATGTTTGACCATTGTTGGTTTCGATCTCATAAGGCGATTCGCCGATCACACGTAACCCTAGGTTTTCCAACATTGGCATCACGTCGGATAGGTGAATTGGCTCGTCGCGGTGGTATAGCTTCAAGCGAACTGCTTTCGATTCAGCCGCTTCTTCTTGCGGACGATAGAACAACATGCCGAGTTTGTTGTCGTCGCTTAACGCTTCTAGACGTTCGATATCTGCAACCGCAGAACCTGGCATCATGTCTTCTTTATATGAACGTGGGAATGCGCTCATGTACTCTTTCGAAAGCGGAAGACCTTTGCTTTCACCAAAGTTAGCAATGATAGACTCTTTTAGGCGGTCGTCCCATGAAGTCGATACTTCCATTAAGTTCTGCTCAATCTTTTTCACGTCTACATCAATGTTGTTATTGTCTACACGAACAATGTAATGGGTTCTCGCCAACGGGCTTTCTGAGAAGAAGGTTGTGAATTCAACCTCTTGTTCACAGCCAAAGTACTGCTTAAGAATGCGTTGCGTTTGACGACGAAGCTCTGTGTTGTATCGATCTTTTGTCACGTAAACCATACAGCTGAAGAATCGACCAAACGGGTCTTTACGAACAAATAGACGTAACAAGTCACGATCTTGCATTTGCACGACGCCCATCCCCACTTCCAATAACTCTTCTTCACGAGCTTGAAGTAATTCGTCACGTGGGTAGTTTTCTAGAATGTTGTGCAGGGCTTTGTACGAGTACGATCCGTTACGGTAACCACTCGCTTCTAGAATACGATCCACTTTCTCGCGGATCAGAGGAATACTTTGTACGGCTTGGTTGTATACAGCAGAAGTGTAAAGACCTGTGAAACGGTGCTCACCAATCACTTTGCCGTTCTTATCGAATTTCTTAACTCCAATGTAGTCAGTGTAAGCTGGGCGGTGAATACGAGATGCTTGATTGCCCTTAGTGATGATCAATGCGTAAGGCTTTTTCGCTTCTAGGCGCGCAGAGTCGGACAGTTCAGAAAGCTTGATGCTACGAATGCGATTGTCATCGGCAAAGAGACCAAGACCTTTCTCTTTAACAGGTTGCAGCTCAGTGTCACCATTGACGCTAACAAGATCATACTCTTTGTAACCCATGAAGGTGAAGTTATGATCCCCTAACCAACGTAGGTATTCGATCGTCTCATCTAAACGATCGGTCTTCATCGAAACTCGATCTTTGTTCTTTTCAAGATCATCAGTAACGATCTTAAGTTTATCAACCATTTGTTTCCAATCATCAACCACTAAACGCGTGTCAGACAAAATGGTCAGTAGCTCATTTTTCAGCTCTTGCATTTCACCTTTACTGGTTAAGCGGTCAACTTCGATATGGAACAGAGATTGAAGAACACCACCCTCGCCATTAACGTCCGTCACTTGCCCTTTTTTATCGCGTTCTAGTTGCGTTGGGTTGTTGAGCATCAAGTGAGAAACAAGGTCAAGTCGCGTTAACGCCATCTTGATGGAATCCACCAAAAACGGGCTGTCCGGAACAACAATTTCAACAATAGTGTGTGTTGATTGCCAACCTTGGCGGCTGACGGTTGGGTTGAATACCCTGACAGAAATGTCTTCTGGTTTCTTTTCATTGACATGATGCCACAGGCTAACAACGGCACCATATAGGTCGGATTCGTTTCGCTGAATCAAGTCATCATCAGCAATGTTACTAAATAAGTGTTGAGCAAGTTTAGTTACAAGCGGTTGGTGAGAAAGCTCGAGTTTGTCTTGAATTAGTTGGTATACCTTTTCAAGCAGAACCGGCACTACATTTTCACGCGCGGTCATATTCACACTCCACATTAGAATTGTTGTTTTGTAGGGGGACTTAACTTCGGGTTTTAGCCTCGAAACTAAGCATAGGTAATGCATGCACTTATTGTAAAAGCATAATTACAAATGTTTAACAAAAATTCGCAGTGGTAGGAGGTGAAATGTTTGATTATGTGACTAAGATTCCTGTTTAACTCACTAGGAATATCAGGCATCACAGAGTTTCTAACTTTAGAAACTTATTATTTTGGTCAGTTGTGAGTCTAAAACGACCTCTAATGCCTAATTGACTAAGAAATGGTCGAAATTTTGATGCATCTAGTTGCACCCTCAAACCATTGTCAGTAATGACTTGTACAGAACTTGCGGCACCAGAGTAGTGTAAAAGAAATGTTTGATAAGAGATGTTGAGAGAGAAGTAATACTGGTTCATGAAAATGGATTGTTGTCAGAACAAAAAACTAGGGTGATCGTAATGACCACCCTATTCTTTTGTCGATTATTCGTCTAGTGCTTTAGTCACTTTTTCGAATAAGTCTTTCGCTAGATTGTCCATCGCTTTAAGCTTTTCAAGCTCTGCACGAATAAGCGCTTGACGACCTTCATCGTATTTACGGAATTTCAATAGAGGATCGATCATGCGGGACGCCACTTGTGGGTTACTATCGTTCAACTGACGAAGGATCTCACCAGCAAATTGGTAGCCAGAGCCAGATTTATCATGGAAACGTACTGGGTTTGCGTTCAAGAACGAACCAATCAAACTGCGCGTGCGGTTCGGGTTCTTCAAGCTAAACGCTTCGTGGCTCATGGTTTCTTTTACTTTCTCAAGTGCGTTCTCAATCGGGTTGCTGCCCTGAAGAACAAACCATTTGTCCATAACCAGACCATCGTGCTTCCACTTGTCGCTGTAATCCGCCATTAACGCTTCACGACATTCAAGTTGTGCACTGTTCGCTGCACTCATCGCCGCAATTGTGTCGGTCATATTGTTTGATGATTCATACTGCGCTTTTGCTAGCTCGTTACCCTTTTCAGTGTAAGCCAAGAACTGCAAGCACTGGTTGCGCAGAGCGCGTTTGCCAATCGCTGCATGGTCAATGCTGTATTCTGTTTGGTTCAATGCGTGATAAGTAGCACTCAGTTCATCTTCTAGTTCTTTAGAAAGTGACACTGTAATGCTATTCAGTACCGTATCTACCGCATCGATATCAATCTGCTTGTACCAACCAGTGATTTCGTTGATGGAAGGCAGAGAAAGCACTTGAGCAATAAACGCAGGTTCAAGGTTTGCATCAAGTAACACACCACGGAATGCATCGATTAAGTCTTCTGATAGCTTAACCTCACCACCCGCTTGAACGTTAGTTACGTTTTGACGAATGTATTTCGCTAGCAGCATTTGGCTTGCATCCCAACGAGCAAAATCGTTCGTTGCGTGCTTCATCAAGAAAATCAGTTCATCATCGCTGTAATCGTATTCCAATTTAACCGGTGCAGAGAACTCACGAAGCAATGATGGAACTGGTTGTTCTGCAACGTTTTCGAATACGAAAGTCTGCTTGTCTTGCTTCACGTCCAAAACGTTGTGTACGGATTCACCGTTGATAACCAGTGGAATCACATCACCATTTTGTGCGTATAGTTCAATATCGAATGGAATATGTAGCGCTTGTTTTTCTGCTTGGTCGTGCGTTGCTTCAGTAAATTGCTCAACCGTTAACGCGTAAGTTTTTGCTTCAGCGTTATATTCGCTGTTTACGCGAAGTGTTGGTGTACCCGATTGGCTATACCATAAGCGGAATTGTTTAAGATCAACGCCCGTTGCGTCTTCCATCGCAGAAACAAAATCTTCACACGTTGCCGCTGTACCATCATGACGTTCGAAGTAAAGCTTCATGCCTTTTTGGAAGCCTTCTTCGCCAAGTAACGTGTGGTACATGCGGATCACTTCGCTGCCTTTTTCGTACACGGTTAGCGTGTAGAAGTTATTCATTTCAATAACTTTATCTGGGCGAATTGGGTGTGACATTGGGCTTGAGTCTTCCGCAAACTGAGGACCACGGATAATGCGAACGTTGTCGATGCGGTTTACTGCGCGTGAACCAAGATCGGACGAAAACTCTTGGTCACGGAATACCGTTAGACCTTCTTTTAAGCTCAGTTGGAACCAATCACGACAAGTCACGCGGTTACCCGTCCAGTTGTGGAAGTATTCATGACCGATTACCGCTTCAATGCCAAGGTATTCGCGGTCAGTCGCGGTTTTTTCATTCGCAAGCACAAACTTCGAGTTGAAGATGTTTAAACCTTTGTTTTCCATTGCACCCATGTTGAAAAAATCAACCGCAACGATCATGTAGATATCAAGATCGTACTCAAGACCAAAGCGATCTTCGTCCCACTTCATTGAGTTGATCAGCGAAGTCATTGCGTGACCCGCGCGATCGAGGTTGCCTTTGTCGACAAAAATTTCTAGGTCTACTTCACGACCTGATGTGGTTGTGTATTTATCACGTAGTACATCAAAGTCACCGGCAACCAAAGCGAACAAGTAAGCAGGTTTTGGATGTGGGTCTTGCCATTGAACCCAATGACGACCATTTTCGAGTTCACCTTCAGCAACGCGGTTACCATTGCTTAATAGAAATGGATACACGGTTTTGTCTGCGATCACTTTTGTTGTGTATTTCGCAAGAACGTCTGGACGATCTAGGTAGTAAGTAATACGACGAAAGCCTTCTGCTTCACACTGTGTACAGAACGCACCACCTGATTTGTAAAGACCTTCAAGTGCGGTGTTTGCTTCCGGGTCGATCTTAGTAACGATTTCTAAATCAAATTCTGCTGGCAGATCGGTAAGAACTAGAGAGGCTTCTTTGACTTCATGATGAGACCAGTCTTCACCGTCCACTTTTACAGAGCGTAGCTCTAGCCCTTCACCATCGAGTTCTAATGTGGTTAATTCACCCTTTTGAACTACTTTTGATACTGCTGTAACGATCGTGTCGTTGTCATAAAGATCAAACGTCAAATCAATATCGGTAATTGTATGAGATGGCGCTTTATAATCTTTGCGATATTTCGCTTGGGGAGCTTGAGACATGTCCATAAATCCTTGTATATAGAACCACAAAAATACCAGGACTAGAGGCTCAAACACCTCTTACTGGTATCACGATATAAGCTATTTGTAGGGGTTGTGGTATCAGAATACAAGTCTTTCTATAAAAAAACGGAGCTTTTAGTGTCTTAGCTCCGCTTTCTGTTTAACATTTAATCAACATCAGAATATTTCACTATTAATAACCCTGCGTGAAATAATGGTGATGAATCATTTATGGTGTTACTCGATTAAGTACCGCGTACATATCACCGTTAGAATCTTGAATCGTCAGCTCGTTTTGGTTCAATGTATAGCGGGTTCCGTGCTCTCCGTTCTCGTACAAAAGAACTAGATGCTCACCTTCTGTGTAAAACACGCCTTGTTTCACTGCCTCTTCACCTTCTTCATTTGACACTCTAAACATAAATACAAAGTCTGGTTGAAGAATTAAGTCCATTTGGTTGATGTTATTTGCAAGCATGCCATCCCCTCCAACTTGAGAGCTTGACCAAATACCTGCAAGTGCATTCGACAACCCCTTAGTGAAGGTTACACCATTCAAGTCTAGGGTGTTGTGGTTATTACGATATGCATAAATTTGCGGTTCATCAGTATTCAACCCAAGGACGATGGTGTCCTCATTGGCGTTATAGAGTCCTTCCCAATGGTCGATTGAGTAATCTTTTTTCTGAATGTCGATAGAGAACGTGTAGTCCGAGCCAAGGGTGAGTTTTATCGCTCTAAAGTTTTCTGAAGAATCATCAGGGTTTGGATTCATCAAATACCAATCTCCTATCAAGAATGGAGTGTCAAAGTGACTAAGTTCGTCTTCCTTGTTGGTCTCCGCGCTAGAAACACTAAAGCAGCAAAAGCTAAGTAAAATAATGAACCATTTCATAACGGTATCCTTATCGTTTTCTTTTAGCTTAGGCTCTAGATCTCATTTTTGCGAAATATTTGATCTGCATCACGTAAATTGTTAGTGCAAATTAAGCGCAGGAACAACCTATTTTTATAGAAACGCCGCTTTATAAACGCATAAAAAAAGAGCGAGTCGCTATGACTCGCTCTTTATATAGAGAATTATTAGTCGTTTTGACTGAATTTTTAGCCTTTCAGCATATCAACCATAACAGCAACTGATTCATCTAGATAAACGTCTGGCGCTTCGTAATCTTTTGGCACATCATCAAGCGTTTTGAATGGTTTTTTACCCATTGCTGCTTGACGTTCATTGATGCGCTCTAAGCGTAGAGCCTCGGCTTTATCTGATTCGTCTTCGCGCACTTTCTCGTTAAGAGACAACAAATTATCGTCTTTCTCTTTACGGTACTTCTCAATATCTTCTTTGATGAAACGGAATTCCATCTCATCAGCAATACGTTTATTGTGAAGCTCAGTTAGTTTGGTAACAAGCGCGTCGTTGCTTGGGAAAGTCTGATATTTTGCTTTATCAATGCTGTCCCAAGGTAATGCGTTGTCTTCAACACTCTCACCTGTTTCGCTTGGCTCAACTGGAGTTGGGTAAGCGATGTCTGGTGCAACACCACGGTTCTGAGTACTGCCACCATCGATGCGGTAGAACTTTTGAATCGTGTATTGTACGTAGCCAAGTTCTTTGTCGAAAAGATCGTAGATATGATTCAATGAGCGGTGTTGTTGAACGGTACCCTTACCGAAAGAGTTTTCACCAAGAATAATCGCACGGTTGTAATCCTGCATTGCTGCCGCAAAGATTTCAGACGCTGAAGCACTGTAGCGATTGATCAACACTGTTAGTGGACCATCGTAACTCACTTGACCATCGGTATCTGCATTTACTTTGATGCGACCATAGCTATCGCGAACCTGAACAACTGGACCTTCTTTAATGAAGAGCCCTGTTAATGCCGTTGCTTCAGTCAGCGCACCACCGCCGTTGTTGCGTAGATCAACGATAACACCGTCGACGTTTTTCGCCTTCAATTCAGATAGCAGTTTATCGGTATCTTTTGAAAGACCAACGTAAAAACTAGGAACCTCAAGAACCCCAATCTTCTTACCGTCTTTCTCGATGATTTCAGACTTAACCGCACGGTCTTCTAAACGAACTTTATCACGCACAATAGTGACAACGTAACTCTTCGCATCTTTACCTTCAGGCAAGACTTGTAGGTTAACTTTGGTTCCTTTAGGACCTTTGATTAGTTGAACGACATCATCAAGACGCCAACCGATCACATCGACAACTTCTTCGCCATCTTGACCAACACCGATAATGCGGTCGCCCTCACCTAACTGTTTACTCTTAGATGCTGGACCGCCAGCAACTAATGAACGAATAACTGTATAGTCGTCGGTCATTTGAAGCACAGCCCCAATACCTTCAAGAGACAGATTCATCTCTGATTGGAACTGTTCCGCGTTTCGTGGAGATAGGTAGCTAGTATGTGGATCAACTTCACGAGCGAATGCATTCATGTAAAGTTGGAAAGCGTCTTCATTGCGAGTTTGCGTGATGCGTTTCATCGCGTTGTTGTAACGTTTCGCTAGAACCTCTTTGATTTCTGGCCATTCTTTACCAGTCATTTTAAGGTTAAGAGCATCGTACTTAACGCGTTTTCGCCATAATTCATTTAACTCAGCTTCATCCTTGGGCCATGCGGCTTCAGAACGATCCAGTTCAATAAACTCATCAGTATTAAACTTGATTTCTTTATCGAGTAGAGTCAATGCGTAGGCAAAACGATCAAAACGCTTCTGCATCGAAAGATTATAAACATCAAATGCAATCTTGTTATTACCAGCTTTAAGCTGATCATCAAGGCTGACGGACCAATCTTTGAAAGAGTCGATATCGGCTTGAGTAAAAATATTTCTATTGTAATCAAGCATTTCTACGTAGCGCTCAAAGATCGCTTTGGAGAAATCATCGTTTAGATTGAAATGCTTATAATGAGAGCGGGTAAATCGAGAAGTTACTCGTTTGCTGGCTGTTTCATGCTGAACTTCAGGTGCAAGAACCGGCAAATCATCTTTGTTTAGTTTGGCTTCTAGAGCCTGAGCTGATGCTGCTAGCCAGAAGCTAGCAGCAATCAGTGTCACTTTTGAACGGCAATTCATGCGTAGGAGTATCTCCCTTATGCGCGCAAGTGCTCCGCTTTCACAACCATTTGTAGGCCGTTAGCAAGTTGAACACGTACATCATCCTTATTGACTTCAACAATGGTCGCTGCCATGTTTCCTTTGCCCATGTTCACGTTAACTGCGTTGCCGATTGTGATTTCATCAGCGTTTAGCGCGCGTGTTTCTACAGGCTTACTTTCTTTTTGTACTTTTGGTTTGTTAGCACGACGAGGCTGTTGTGGCTTTTTAGCCGCAGGTTTCGCTTTCGCCTTACCCTCTTCGCGAGCTTTTTGAGCTTGCTCTTTACGACGAGCCTGAACTTTCGCTTTGCTTTCAGCAAGTGTCGCTTTAGCGTGTTCTACGTGTTCTTCTTCTAGCTCACCACATGGGTTGCCATCTAGATCAACACGTACTGCACCTGGTTTTACGCCGTGTAGGTAACGCCATGATGAAGTGTACTGTCTTAACGCTGCACGAAGCTGAGTTTTGCTTACTTTTTCGTCTTCATTTAGACGTTCCGCAAGATCTTGAAAAATACCAATTTTCAGAGGCTTTGCTTCACCTTCTAAAGTAAAGCACTTAGGGAAACATTCAGCAATGTATGCGATAACTTCTTTGCTGTTTTTTAACTTTTCAGTCATGAGGGTTCCTGGTTTGAGCGGATTTCCGCGAAGCATTAAGAAAAAATATTCTCGTATTATAGTGACATGCCAAGGAAAAACCACACTCGAGGGCGAATTTATGCGTCGTTAGCGTGCGAATTAAGCAGCTTTTCTACTTCAGCCATAAAATGAGTGAGGCCTTCTTCATCAATTTCATTGAATCGACCGATATTTGGACTATCAATATCCAACACGCCAGCCACTTCCCCATTGATAGTAAAAGGAATAACAATTTCTGAATTACTTGCTGCATCACAAGCAATGTGACCTTCAAATGCATGCACATCGTATACTCTTTGTACGCTGTTAGTTTGTGCAGCAGTACCACAGACGCCTCGTCCCATTGGGATACGAACACAAGCAGGCTTACCTTGGAAAGGGCCGAGCACCAACTCATCACCTTTCGTTAGGTAAAAACCCGCCCAATTCAGGTCTTCAAGTTCCATAAATAGAAGAGAGCTGATGTTGGCAAGATTTGCGATGTAGTCTTTCTCTGATTCGATAAGCGCAACTGCTTGCTTGGTAAGTCTTTGGTATTGTTCTATGTTCATATTAACTTCCTACTTTTTATTTAGGCTTCCATTCTGTTGGTATGGCGCTAAAATGCAGCCCTACTTTTTAATAGGACTTATTCTCAATTACAATGAATCCGAAAAACGACACTATTAGCCGTTCTTGGTTGATAACACAAGTGAAAAAGCACAAGTCCAAGCTGATTCTAGCGAACTTGATAGCTGTACTTGCGACCTTGATTAGTGTTCCAATCCCTCTTCTTATGCCTCTCATGGTGGATGAAGTCTTATTGGACAAACCGGCATCGGGCTTAGCAGCAATGAACGCGGTTTTACCTGAAGCGTGGCACACACCTACGGGTTATATCTTCTTTACTCTGTTCTTGGTTGTGCTGATGAGGACAGCAAGCCAAGGGTTTAATATTCTTCAAAGCCGACAATTTACCTTGGTTTCAAAGACAATCACCTTTGAAATGCGAAGTAAAATGATCGACAAGCTTGGTCGTATTAGCATTCGACAGTACGAAACAAAAGGCAGTGGTGGCATCAACGCTCACCTTATCACCGACATTGAGACCATTGATAAATTTATTGGTTCTACATTAGCTAAATTTGTTATCAGCCTACTGACGGTGATTGGTACAGCCATCGTGCTACTTTGGCTCGATTGGCGTCTGGGTCTGTTTATTCTTCTCGTCAACCCTATTGTCATTTACTTCTCACGTAAGCTGGGAAGTATGGTTAAGCACCTTAAGCGCAAAGAAAACCATTCATTTGAGATTTTCCAGAACCGCTTAGTCGAAACTCTTGACGGCATTTATCAACTACGAGCGGCTAATAAAGAGCGAGAGTTTCTCCAGCAGTTAAAAGGCAGCGCTGACCAAGTTCGTATCGATGCTGACAAGTACGCATGGCAATCAGAGGCTGCGGGACGTGTCTCTTTCCTTCTGTTTTTAATCGGTTTCGAGTTGTTCCGTGCGGTTGCAATGCTAATGGTAATGTTCAGTGACCTTACCATTGGTCAAATTTTCGCGGTGTTTGGTTACCTTTGGTTTATGTTGTCTCCTGTTCAAGAACTATTGGGTATCCAATTCTCTTGGTACAGCGCAAAAGCGGCACTTAAGCGAATTAATGATCTACTCGAATTGGAAGAAGAACATAGACCTGTTTCGAAAGTAAATCCTTTCAAAGAAAATCGAGAGGTTGATGTAAAAATTGAACATGTTGATTTTTCATACAACAATGAAAACAAGGTGTTGGATGATCTCTCGTTGCACATTCCTGCTGGTAAGAAAGTGGCGCTTGTGGGTGCGAGTGGTGGTGGTAAATCAACCTTGATTCAATTATTGATCGGCGTTTACCGTCAGAATTCTGGTTCTATCCGTTTTAATGATGAGTTAACGGAAGACATCAGCTTTGAAGTAATACGCGACAAAATTGCCGTGGTTTTACAACAACCTATACTATTTAATGACACCTTAAGGCATAATCTGACCCTTGGTGGTGACTTTGATGAAATGTCATTATGGCGAGCACTAGAAGTCGCTCAGCTTCAAGACGTAATTTCGCAACTTAACCACGGATTGGATACTCAAATTGGTCGTAACGGTATTCGCCTATCTGGCGGTCAGCGTCAACGCTTAGCGATTGCACGTATGGTGCTGAGCAACCCACAATTTGTTATCCTAGACGAAGCAACGTCAGCACTGGACACCGCAACTGAAGCGGCTTTGCATAAGGCGTTAACGGAATTCTTACGCGGTCGAACGACTCTTATTGTCGCCCATCGCTTATCGGCGGTGAAGCAAGCAGATTTGATTTATGTGCTTGAAGATGGAAGAGTGACGCAAACAGGTACCCATGGTGAGCTCGTTGAGCAAGAAGGCTTATATCAAACCTTATATGGTGGCATTCAGTCCCACGCTTAAACCATTCAGTTTAGAGAGGTCGTTGTGACCTCTCTGTCTAAACACGCCATGCAACCGAATAGCGTCCGCTTGTGCCAAGGTTGCGAATTGCCTGTCGATATCGTCGATCTACCTAATGGCAAAAATGCACATTGTCCACGTTGTGGTACTCAGCTCTATCGTGGTGGTAGTCCTAGCCTATCTGGTAATCTCGCTATCGCTGTTACTTGTATTCTACTTTTTATACCTTCGCACTTTTTTAACTTCATCAGTATTCGGCTATTTGGAGTGATGATTCCGGCGACACTGCCATCTGGAATGATAACGTTATTTCAAGAGGGCTTCGTCCTCCTTTCTATCCTCATTCTTTTTTGTAGTTCTCTTGCCCCACTTATTGTGTGCAGTTCTGTTGTAACGGCACATTGGTCGTTGCATAAACGTTGGTTTAAAGGGCTTCGCGTTTCATTATGGTTAATCCAACACCTAAAACATTGGGTAATGTTGGATGTGTTCCTTGTGAGCATCGCAATCTCTTGTTTTAAGCTGCAAGATTACTCCGATATTTTTGTTGGACCGGGCTTAATTGGTCTTGTTCTATTACAAGTTTTTACGGTTCTGTTGATCTCTCGCATTAGTGTTCGTCGTTATTGGGAAGCATGGCAACCTGAAAACAGTTACGACTTCGAACACAAAGATGTGCATTGTCACGAGTGCCACTTATCGCAACCTGAAGGCGAAAACTGCCATCGTTGCCATCACGCGCTATACCACCGTAAACCAAATTCTATCCAAAAAACGTGGGCATATTTAATTGCAGCGACGATCGCGATCTTCCCTGCCAACTTGATTCCGATTTCAATTTTGCTGACAAACGGTAAGCGCTTGGAAGACACTATTTTTTCAGGCGTGGCAGGCTTAGTTAAAAACGGTATGTACGGAATCGCGGTTATCATTTTTGTTGCCAGTATCGTCGTTCCTGTGGCTAAGATTCTCGGCCTGACTTACATCTTGTTATGTATCAAATTCAAACGTTCGGTGTTTAGAAGACAACGAATGATGGTTTACTTTGCAGTAAAATGGATCGGCAAATGGTCAGTGATGGATTTGTTTGTTATTTCTATCATGATGACGTTGGTCGATCGTGGACAAATTCTCGACTTCACACCGGGTTATGGCGCTGTTGCGTTTGGTCTGGTGGTCGTTTTAACAATGCTTGCGGCGGAGAGCATTGACCCAAGGCTTATTTGGGACCAAGCCCCAGCACAATCAGAAAAAGAGTCAATTAATGAGTGATCAGAACAGTTCTCAAACGTCATATGTGCCAGATGTAAAGAGGAGTAAAGGTATTTCTCCCCTTTGGTTGTTGCCGATTTTGACTATGGTCTTAGCTGGCTGGCTTGTTGTGAAATCAATTCATGACGCAGGACAGCGTGTACAAATCTATTTTTCCGATGCTGCGGGTTTGGTCGCTGGACGAACCACTATCCGCTATCAAGGTTTAGAAGTGGGAATGGTGCGCGACATTAACCTGTCTGAAGATTTAGGCAGCATTTATGTCGACGCTGATATCTACCCTGAAGCGACGAAACTGCTGAACGATAAAACGCGTTTCTGGTTAGTAAAACCAACAGCAAGTTTAACCGGCGTGTCTGGTCTTGATGCGTTGGTTTCTGGTAACTACATTTCTATCCAGCCAGGTGATGGTGAACAGTTTGAAACCACTTTTCATGCTTTGGAATCGGCTCCTACCGACTTACGAGTCACGCAAGGTCTGAACATTAAGTTGAAAAGCCGAGACTTGGGCGGCGTTTCTATTGGCTCGCAAATCGTCTACAAAAAGATTCCGATTGGTGAAGTGTTCAGCTATCAACTGAATGATGATGCGAAGTCCATAACCATTCAAGCCAATATACAAGAGCAGTATCAGCACCTGATTAATAGCCGCAGCCGTTTTTGGAACGTAAGTGGAATTGGTGCAAGCATCGGTTTTGAAGGTGTTGATGTTCGTCTAGAAAGTATGAGCGCCCTACTTGGTGGCGCTATTGCTGTTGACTCGCCAGATGATGGCGAACCCGTTGAAGAGAATACTGAGTTCCGTCTTTATAAAGACCTTAAAACTGCGGGGCGCGGTATTCCAATCAAAATCGCGCTTCCTGATGACAACAAAATTAGCGGCGAAGGCGCGCCTATCATGTACCGCGGGATTGAAGTAGGACAAATCACCGATTTAAGCCTATCTGAAGGTCGTGAAGTGATTTTAGCGTCTGCTGCAATCCAACCTGCTTTCAGTGACATGTTGACTTCTGGCACACGTTTTGTTCTTGAAGAAGCAAAAGTTTCCCTTTCTGGTGTTGAGAATATCGCAAACCTTGTCCGCGGAAACTTTTTAACCATCGTCCCAGGTGAAGGTGAAAGATCTCGACGATTTACTGCCATTCGCCAGAATGTATTTAATCAGCAACAGCAGAAATCGATTGCAATTCGCCTCGTTTCTGACAACTCCTTTGGCTTAGACAGCGGTGCAAACGTACTTTACAAAGGCATTGTCGTTGGCTCGATCATTAAAGTCGGTTTGCTTGATGAAAAACAAGCGCAAGCGGCAAAGCATGAAGTGTTCATGGATGTCCTTATCGACAATGAGTACAAGCATCTGATTAAATCGAACAACCGTTTCTACGTGACAGGCAGTGCTTCTGCAGAACTTACAGAGTCAGGATTGAGTGTCACAGTACCTCCAGCTAAGCAGCTTCTCACTGGTTCAATCAGCTTCGTTAGCCAAGGACAAGAACAAATCCAGAAAGAATACCAATTGTTCCAGAGCGCTTCTCTAGCGGAGCTTGCACAGTACAATCAATCTGGTTCTAAGACGCTGACTCTCTTTGCATCTGAGTTACCACCGATTTCTAAAGGTAGCCCTCTGCTCTACCGCAATTTGCCAGTTGGCAGCGTATCTGATTTCAATCTGGTCGATGGTGGCGTGATCGTCAAAGCAACCATCGAAAATCGATACGCGCACTTACTCAGTGAACAGACGGTATTTTGGAACCGTTCTGGTGTAGAGATTGATGCCTCTCTTGCTGGTATCACCGTCAAAGCTCACCCTCTTAAAACTTTGATCAAAGGTGGTATTGCTTTTGACTCCATTCCGGGCATTGAGAATAAAGTGGGTCAACGTTGGAAGCTATACAACGATCAGAACCAAGCACGTAAGTTTGGTCGAGTTATCGCGTTAGAAACTGATGGCAGCCAAGAAGTAACCAAAGGTATGCCAATTAAATATCAAGGTGTTAAGGTCGGTGAAGTTACTCTAGTCGTTCCAAACTTTCGTCGTGAAATGGTGGAAGTCACCGCGCGCATTCTTCCTGAATATGTCGACAATATCGCCGTTACCGGGTCACACTTCTGGCTAACAGAACCTGAAATTGGGCTGGGTGGCGTGAAGAACTTAGGCGCGTTAGTATCAAAATCCATCAGTGTTGAACCTGGTCATGGCGCCGCGAAATTCAAGTTTGATTTAGCGAAAAGCCAGCAAGCACAACAAGGAGTGTCATTCACACTGCAAAGTGAGCAACGTGGTTCAGTTCAAGTTGGAACCCCTATCCTATATCGACAAATGGAAGTAGGCAGTGTAACGAGTGTCAACTTGGGTGAGTTTGCTGATCGAGTGGTAACAAAAATCGAGATAAAGCCCGCATATGCATATCTTGTTCGTCAAAACAGTGTGTTCTGGAATGTCTCAGGCGTTGATGTCTCTATTGGTCTAGGAGGCGCAAACATCAAAGCAGGTACATTTGACAGCTTAGTTCGTGGCGGCATTGCTTTCTCAACCCCTGAGCAATCACAAATTCCACCAGCGGCAAAACAAGGGCAATCTTTCTACTTATATCCTCAAGCAGAAGAGAGTTGGACTCAGTGGCGCACTGCTATTCCAAAACCATAGTGCTTTTAGAGAAAATTATCGACGTAAAGAGCAGCAATTGCTGCTCTTTTTTATTGCTCAAACCTTGCTGGCTATTCGTTTCTGATCCGCTTTCGTATATTATTTGCGGCAAATTCTGCAATCGAGACTTCACTTTGCATTCTAACGTTTACATCCCAGAAGCTTTTCTGGAAAAAATCCAAACTATTCTCCCTGCTCACCTCAACATGGAAGACTTTATCGCGTCGTGCCAAAAGCCATTACGCAAAAGTATTCGTGTTAATACGTTGAAGATCAGCGTAGAAGCGTTTTTGGAGCGTGCAGAATCAAAAGGCTGGACGCTTTCTCCGGTTCCTTGGTGTGATACGGGTTTTTGGATCGAAGCGGATGAATCGGTTGTCCCACTAGGTAACACTGCTGAGCACATGTCAGGGCTATTTTATATTCAAGAAGCAAGCTCAATGATGCCTGTCTCTGCCCTGTTCATGGATGATGAATCCTACGACGCGGTTCTCGATACCGCAGCAGCCCCTGGTTCTAAAACAACTCAAATTGCTGCGTTGATGAACAACGAAGGCATTTTGGTCGCGAATGAATACGCTGCGAGTCGTGTAAAAGTACTTCATGCCAACATTGAGCGTTGTGGCGTGCGAAACGCGGCGCTAAGTAACTTCGATGGTCGTGTGTTTGGTGGCTGGCTCCCAGAACAATTTGACGCGGTTCTGTTGGATGCGCCATGTTCTGGTGAAGGTACGGTTCGAAAAGATGAAGACGCAATGAAGAACTGGACGCAAGCGTCGGTGATTGAAATTGCAGACACGCAAAAAGATCTGATTAAAAGTGCTTTCCACGCTCTTAAGCCAGGTGGCGTGATGGTTTATTCAACCTGTACGTTGAGTACCGAAGAGAACCAACAGGTTTGCCATCACCTTAAAGAAACTTTTGGTGACGCAGTTCAGTTCGAGAGCTTAAAAGATCTGTTTGAAAATGCAGAAGCGGCGCTAACAGAAGAAGGCTTCTTACATATCTTCCCTCAGGTTTATGACTGTGAAGGCTTCTTCGTAGCTAGAATTCGTAAGCTTACAGCAGTAGAAGCGCCACAAGTAAAAAAACGTATGGGTAAATTCCCATTTGTAAAAGCGTCTAACAAAGAATCAGCAGAAATCGCTAAGCAGTTACAAAACACGATGGACATCGAACTACCAGATGACAGCACGGTTTGGATCCGCGATAAAGACGTTTGGCTTTTCCCTGACGCGCTAGAACCTATGATTGGCGAATTACGCTTTTCGCGTATGGGCATTAAAATCGCCGAAGCGCACAAAAACGGTTACCGCTGGCAACATCAAGTGGCAACTACCCTAGCAACTGGTAACGAGAAAAACGCAATTGAGTTAACGATTGAAGAAGCTCGAGAATGGTACATGGGTCGCGATGTTCGCCCGCAAAACATTCCAACAGATATGAAAACGGGTAAAGGCGAAGTGCTCGTGAAGTACGAAGGCGCGATTATTGGTCTTGGGAAATGGGTAAGTAACCGCATTAAAAATGGTCTTCCACGTGAATTAGTGCGAGATAAGAACTTATTTTAGTAGCAAAGTGAAATACTATAAATAAATGAAAAGCCATCGTATTTACGATGGCTTTTTGGTTCTAAAGCATGATTGGAACTGGGTTCACTAGCGATCCGAGTGCCCTGTACTAAACTGAATGTATCAAAGCATCGCTTTGAAACGGCATTTCTCTCTATGTTTAACCGACAATATGTGTTGGTCAAAAAGTTTAGCGCAGGCTCTATAAAGGAGCCGTTTCCCCTAGGCCCAAAATAAGGACGAGTTTGGGCCATTTTTTTGACTGATGCATTCCCTATATGAGCTATACCCAAGTGACTTCAAGATGCAGGATTCAGAGCGTTGTCATTGATTCGAGAGTAAGGAAAACAACGCAGTGTAATAGCTAGCTCTTTCCAAGTTGTTTGACGTAGCAATCGGGTCAATGACACGCTCCCAAAGGGCGAGCTGCCTTGGCTTGTATACTTTGTTGCCGATTCTTGATTTAGAATGACTAGATCTTTAAATCGCCGCCGCGTCTACAAACCAAGTCATTCTCGCTGAACCTAGCATCTCGAGGTTACTTGGGTATAATTACCCAAAAGGAAAAACTCACTAGTCCACCAGCCAACACTATTTTCATCAGTTGTGAATCTGTTTACTCGGCTAAACGGATACCGTCTTTTTCAATAACGATCTTACCTGCTTTGTACAAGCCACCAATGGTTTTCTTGTAAGTACCTTTACTGGTACGGAACGCTTCAAAAATCGCTTCAGGAGAAGATTTATCGTTTAGAGGCAAGAAGCCGCCTTTCTTTTCTAGTAACTCAATCACCTTACTAGAAAGATCATCCATCTTCGCTACGCCAACTTTTTGTAGCGCTAGATCAATCTTGCCATCTTCACGAACTTGCTTAATGTAACCTTTCAGCTTCTTACCAATAAACAGCTTACCGAACACATCCGATGGGAAGATCATGCCCCAGTGTTCGCCGTTCACGATGGCTTTATAACCAAGTTGGCTACGCTCTGCGATAATCAGTTCAACTTGCTCATTCACTTCGTAGTTAGCCGGCGTTTTATCTAGCCATTTATTGAACTTAGTTGTACCTACAATACGACCAGATGCCTTATCTGTATAAACGTAAACTAGGATGTTTTGACCTGCAGTAAAGCGAGCGCGTTGCTCACTGAATGGGATAAGAAGGTCTTTTTCTTTAATACCCCAGTTTACGAACGCACCAGTCTTATTGATGCCTTCGATCTTCATTAGTCCCCATTCGCCGACTTGAGCGATTGGTTTATCAATGGTCGCAGCTAGCTGACTTTCTGAATCAAAGTAAAGAAATACATCTAGGTGCGCGCCAAGTTCTGTACCTTCAGGTACATACTTATTAGGCAGCAATACAGAACCGTAGTCTTCGCCATCCAGAAATACGCCAAAATCAGCCGTTTTAATGACTTCTAAGCTGTTAATTTGACCAATTTTAATCATCGAATTTGTCTCTTTTTAAATTTACAGGGAATTATACCCAAACTAACAAGAAAATCAGAGAGAAAAGCAAACCTCTCTGTTATGCTGTGTTAGTTCAACAATTTATCCTAGTCCGATCTTAAGTTAATTCAATTAACGGGCGCTTATGGGTATAGGATGCTTTAGCAAAATCAGGAGCTTTCCTTGGTCACTGTCGACAAACAAGACTCGGTAACTTTGAAAATTAGCCATGCGTTGGCAAAGAGTAAAACGCTCGACCTTGATATCTATATTTTCATCCCTGGTGAGTTAGGTTTAAATTCCGACATCATCAGTGAGTCTGAGTTCTACTACACTTCGATCACGCAAAAACGATCTTATTACAGTACTGAAGTACTGCTTCCTTTGGTCCACAGCCGCCTTGCTAAACGTGGACGCTTATCTAACCGTCAGTACCGTGTAAGTTTGAGTTTGTTTGCGTATCAATACGTTATCGCGCTCGACAAAGCTGTTGCCGCACTAAATAAACATGAGAGTGACAGCGTCACGGCAGAAGAAGTAGATGAAGTCATTGAACTCACGCTCGACATCCTTAAACGTCTTCGCCGTTCGATTCCTTATGAGGAAAACCTTAAGCGCTACTACGTTAACATCGATAATTACTTGTCTTGGTACACAGAGCAAAAATTCCTATCCCTTGTAGCTCACCTGCCTCGTGAAGGTGATTACAGCACGATCAAGGAACGTTTGATTACACTGTGTGAGAAAGAGCAAGCGCACCGAAAACTAAACAATTACAACTCTGCAAGCGTTGTTGAAGATGTGACCCGTTTATCGAACAAAATGCGTTTGTTAAGACGTTTGATTGAACACCCTATCGTTTTGAGTGAAAAAACGATGTCGATGGGTAATAACATCAAACGAGCGATTAAAGGCATCGCAACAGGTCTGGTGATGGTGGTCGTGACGAGTACCGTTATTCTTGCCCGAGATTACTTAGGAGAGATTTCTGCATCTTTCATCATCGCGATGTCGTTTATCTACGCCCTACGTGAAATCTTTAAAGATGACCTGCGCGACGCTATGTGGCGTTGGATCCGCAAAGGTAAGCCAAAGTGGCGTAAGAAGTACATGGACCCAACGACAAAGAAAGTTGTGGGTCGTAAATTGGAATGGTTAGATTACCGTTCTCTTTCAAGCCTACCTGATCGTATTCAGAACATTCGTAAAAAACGAGTTGTTCAACGGGAAGAACAAATCCTTCACTATCATGCGAAAACAGAGATGGCGACATCATTGTTCTTAAGTGGTTACGAGCAAACTCGTGAGACATTAAACATGAGTTTACGCCCGATTATTCGTTTAATGGACAAAAGCTCGAACCGCGTATATCGATTAAACGAAGGGCAAGTGAGTAAGGAATCTGTTGAGAAACGCCACTTGCTCAATGTGATTGTCAAAGAAGACAACCACACCGATGAACCTGTTTACTATCGTTGGAAAGTGGTTTTGAACCGTTCGAAGATTGTGTCTATTGAGAAAATAGAATTGAACTAGAACGTCATAAGTCGTTATTGAGAAATTAAGCAGCTTGTCTTTGAGCTGCTTTTTTTATGGAAAGCGTCAAGGAAAACTCCGCCATTGGTTCGTCACCATTAATACTTGGACACAATGCGGTGATCTTAACGTCTCGATTGATACGTTCACCTGTTTCTAGAGTCATACGAAGCATTTCATCAATCAAAGGACCATCGTGACATACAAAATGCACATCGCCTTCAGGGCGTTTTAAAAACTCAGCCGTTACTCCTTTAAATGCCAGAGAAATGCGCTCCCCTTGTTCTTGGGCCTTACTCATCGCAAGAAAACCACCTGCCACATCAGCACCAACGGCAAGCGCGCCAAAATACATGCTGTTAAGATGATTCTTGGTTCTTCTTCTCAGTGGGATTCTAACCTCCACATGTTGATCATCGATCGCAAGAATTTTCGGGCGGCATAACCAAATGAGCGGAACTTTTGAAAAACCGAATAAGTTGAGATAAAGGTTTGCACGGCGAACAGCAGATAACATTTTGGTCTCCTTACCAAACTAGTCTGACCAGTTAATCAATGAAGCACCAAAATGTCAAAGAATTGTTAATAACAAATCGATCTAGCTACGGAATTTCGCAAACGGTTTCTTTCTATCGAGTTCTAAAGTTGGATATGAAACACCCAGAATAACTAGCCTCCAAGCTTCTTTTTGCAAAAATACGTGTTATCGAATAGAAAAAGTAGTTATAAATTCAAACGACTATGTATTGATCTCCTTATCGGTTTTTGTCATTTATACATAACTATCATTAATGAATAGCCACAGCATTACATACATTTCGGTATTTAACAGATAAGAATCCCGTGAAACGGTTTATTCCTAACTATAATTCCGTTATCTTTACCGCTTCGCAATAGAGAATAAAGCTATAACATGCCTATAAAAACAGATGAATTGAGAACCCAACCTTTGGGTCCAATGCCGACACCCGCAGAGCTAGGCAGCGTACATCCAATCACTGATGATGTAGCTGATCGCATCGCTCAATCTCGTCGTCAAATTGAAAAGATTTTAACTGGTGAGGATGACCGTATCCTTGCTATCGTTGGTCCGTGTTCTGTGCACGACACTGAAGCGGCAATCGACTACGCAACTCGCCTTGCGAATATCCAAGATAAGTACAAAGACGAGCTATTTATCGTAATGCGTACTTACTTTGAAAAACCTCGTACTGTTGTTGGTTGGAAAGGTCTTATCACTGACCCTAACCTAGATGGCTCATACGCACTTGAAGCGGGTCTTCATAAAGCACGTAAACTGCTACTGGATATCAACAAGCTTGGTCTTGCTACAGCTACTGAGTTTCTTGATATGATCACAGGTCAGTACATTGCAGATCTGATTACGTGGGGTGCAATTGGCGCTCGTACGACTGAATCTCAAATCCACCGTGAGATGGCCTCTGCTTTATCTTGTCCAGTAGGCTTCAAGAACGGTACTAACGGTAACGTAAAAATCGCAATTGATGCGATTCGTGCGTCTAAAGCATCACACTACTTCTACTCTCCAGATAAGAATGGGCGTATGACGGTATACCGCACTAGTGGTAACCCTTATGGTCACATCATTCTTCGTGGTGGTGAGAAAGGTCCTAACTTTGATGAAGCATCTGTAAAACAAGCGTGTGATGCACTTGCTGAATTCGACTTACCACAACGTTTGATTGTAGACTTCAGTCATGCGAACTGTCAGAAGCAACACCGTAAACAAATTGATGTTGCACAAGACATTTGTGAACAAATTAAATCAGGCAGCACTCGCATTGCGGGTATCATGGCAGAGAGCTTCATTATTGAAGGCAATCAGCCAATGACTGATATTAACAACCTAACTTACGGTCAGTCGATTACTGACCCATGTCTAGGTTGGGATGATACTGAAACGATGCTAGACATGCTGGCAGCCGCAGTAAAATCCAGTAAGTAATTTCCCTATAACAAGATAATCAAGGAATCTTCATGCCATCGTTTGATATTGTTTCAGAAATCGATACCGTTGAACTACGTAACGCGGTTGATAACGCTAACCGTGAACTGTCTACTCGTTTCGATTTCCGCAATGTGAATGCGAGCTTTGAGCTAGTAGAAGAAAATGTAAAAGTGTCAGCAGAAGGCGAGTTCCAGCTAAAGCAAATGCGTGACATCCTACGTAGCCACTTGGCGAAGCGTAACATTGATGCGAACGCTATGGATGCAAAAAATCCAGAAGCGACGGGTAAGAACTGGCACCAAAACATTGCGTTCCGCCAAGGTATCGATACGCCTACCGCGAAAAAGCTAGTTAAACTAATCAAAGACGCGAAGCTTAAAGTTCAAGCATCTATCCAAGGCGACAAACTGCGCGTAACGGGTAAGAAGCGTGACGATCTGCAAGCAACGATTGCAACGATCCGTGAAGCTGAGATGGGTATCCCATTCCAGTACAACAACTTCCGTGATTAATTGCGCTCTCCTACTCTCTTAATGTAGAGAATGAGAACAGTGGAATAAAAAACGCCGGCGAGATATTCGTCGGCGTTTTTGTATGTGTTGTGAGTAATCTAAGCGTCTATTTTTGATAACTAATTTAGATAACGAACTTGTATCTAGATAACAAAGCTTAGATTACCAAGTCTTGCCCTTGCAGAAGTGAAAACTCACTTGTTCCATAAGGAACGAAGATACAAACACGAAGCTTCTCTTCTTTGGCTTTTCTGAGCATATCTGAGAGCTCTGTTGCACTCGAAAATGCCTCACGCTCCGCATCTCTTCTTACTAACTCCATCACATTTGCTTCGCATTTGGTTGAGTGAAGCGCTAACTCCGCCTGCTGCATGTAGCGCACGGCTTTAATAGGCAGCATTTCAACGTCTTTACCTACCTGAATCCAAGTGCAGCTTCCTGTCTCGTCTAATGGCTTAGTCATGGTTTCTTGATAGATGGTTTCCAGCTCACGGTTATCACGTGCATTTTCCACCTCGGGGTGCGAAAAGTAGTTCTCCCAAAATTTACGACGCAAATCGACACTTGGTAATGCCTCTTTAATAGAGTTACGTTTTGAGTTGGCGAACTCTGCCATCAGTCCCATATTTTGCGGCAGGATGGCTTCTAGCTTTTCACGGATGTTTCGGATCAATACTGGAGATGCACCGCCACTCGAGATGGCAATTTGAATACGACCGCGGTTAATCATCGAAGGCGTAATGAAATCACAATAAGGTTTGTCATCGACGACGTTTACTAAAATACCTAACTCTTTTGCGTCTTTATACACTTGATGGTTAAGCTCCGGGTTATCCGTTGTCGCCCATACTTGAATGAATGAGTTAGTGACAATGTCACTTGAATAAAAACGTTGAATCCATCGCACTTGCTGCTCTTGAGCAAGCTTATCAAGAAAGTCGACAAGGCTTGGGGAGACAATCGTGACGTCTGCTCCGGCTTTGAGCAATGCTTCCACTTTGCGGCTTGCTACTTCACCACCACCAACAACCAATACTGGTTTATTTACTAAATCTAAGAACAGAGGAAAATATCGCATTTCAATCCATGATCACTTCAAATAACTGTCTAAATTCATGCTACCAAAAATGGGGCAACCACTTCACCTTGTTTCGGCTTCACAAATAATTTTTGTTCAAATTTTCGGCTGACATAGCCACCCTACACTAATGACACTTTTAATAACAAACTTTTATCCTTCTGTTTTAATCACTCTTTTATCGATTGTTCTGATGCACCAATCTGACAATTAGTTGCACTATTTACAAACAATTAACATTTCGTCATCCTAAATCGCAAGGCGCTTTGTGACTTCTCTCCAAAACTCTTTTTAAATTATATATTTGAGAATTAGCAAATCCTTTCCTACGCTTATAACTGATTGATTTAGCGATTGCCGTTTCTTCGAAAATCAATCATGTAGGACGAAAACACTAACGAATTGGACACGTTGTATCAGGTCGCTCCTGATTAAACATGGATCATACAGGAAGGATACAAATGGCAAACAAACTAACAGTTCTTGCTTCCGTCGTAGCGGCTTCTACTGCAATGATGGCTACCTCAGCTCAAGCAGCAGACACTACTCTGGACAAAGTCACGAAACAAGGCTTCCTTACTTGTGGCGTAAGTACCGGTCTACCTGGTTTTTCAAACCCTAACTCAAAAGGTGAATGGGAAGGTATCGACGTAGAATATTGCCAAGCACTGGCTGCAGCCGTTCTTGGGGATAAAACAAAAGTTAAATATGTACCCCTAACCGCGAAAGAACGATTCACTGCGCTTCAATCGGGTGAAATCGATGTGCTTTCACGTAACACCACCTGGACTCTACACCGTGATACGGCTCTAGGTCTGAACTTTGTTGGCGTAAACTATTACGACGGTCAAGGTTTCATGGTTAAGAAAGATCTTGGTGTTTCAAGTGCGAAGGAACTTGATGGCGCATCAGTCTGTGTGCAGTCAGGTACCACTACCGAGCTTAACCTTGCGGACTACTTCCGTAACCAAGGTATGGCGTATAAACCTGTAGTATTTGATACGGCAGCGCAAACCTCTAAAGGTTTTGATGCTGGTCGTTGTGACGTACTAACGACAGACCAATCTGGTTTGTATGCGCTACGTCTGAACTTGAAAGACCCTTCTTCAGCTAACGTTCTTCCTGAAATCATCTCTAAAGAGCCTCTAGGTCCTGTTGTTCGTCAAGGTGACGATCAATGGTTCAATATTGCGAAATGGACTCTGTTTGCGATGGTGAACGCAGAAGAATACGGCATTACCTCTAAAAATGCCGATGAGATGTTGAAATCAAAAGATCCAAACATCAAACGTATTCTTGGCGTAGATGGTCCGAAGGGTAAAGGTTTAGGCATTCGCGACGATTGGGGCTACCAAGTGATCAAGCAAGTTGGTAACTATGGCGAAAGCTTTGAGCGTACGGTTGGTACAGGTTCGCCTCTGAAGATTTCTCGTGGTGTGAACGCACTTTGGAATGCGGGCGGTTTCATGTACGCACCACCAATCCGCTAATACAACGATTATCACAGGGCGGTTTATGCCGCCCTTTTTCGTGAGTGAATCTATAAATAAGGGTTTGAGGTTATCGCTGTATGAAACCGACGAATGATACATCGCCAAGTACGATGTCCAAACCAAGCGGAAGTAAGAGCCTGATTTATAATCCAGCTTTTCGTTCCGCTATTTTCCAGATCATTGCCGTAGCTGCACTGGTATTTTTCTTTTACACAATCATTAATAATGCACTGACGAACCTTGATGCCCGTGGTATCGCAACAGGTTTTGGTTTTCTTAATCAAGAAGCAGGCTTTGGTATTGGTCTGACTCTTATCGAATACGACGAAACGTTTTCTTATGGGCGTACTTTCGTCGTTGGTCTACTCAATACGGCACTGGTTTCAGTGTTAGGCATTGTCCTAGCAACCGTTATTGGTTTTGTTATGGGTATCGCTCGTCTCTCATCAAACTGGTTGGTGAGCCGATTAGCAGCGGTATATATTGAAACTTTCCGAAATATCCCACTACTTCTGCAAATCTTTTTCTGGTATTTCGCGGTTCTTCAAGCTCTACCATCACCAAGGCAAAGTATGAGCCTTGGCGAAGCTATCTTTTTGAATGTACGCGGGCTGTATTTCCCTGCACCTGTCATGGAGGCTGGTAGTAGCTTCGTCGTCGCGGCACTAGTCATAGGTATCATCGCAAGCATTTTGATCAATGTATGGGCGAACAACAAGCAACGTTTAACAGGTCAACAAACTCCGATGGGTCGCATCGTATTTGGCTTAGTAATCGCGCTTCCTTTAGTGGTTTACTTCCTTGCTGGCATGCCAATTTCTTTGCAGTACCCAGAATTAAAAGGTTTTAACTTCCGAGGTGGTATCAGTATCATTCCTGAACTGGCTGCACTTCTACTTGCGTTAAGCGTCTATACTGCATCGTTTATCGCAGAGATTGTACGCTCTGGTATTAACGCTGTGAGTCATGGTCAAACTGAAGCAGCAATGTCGCTTGGTTTACCACGCACAAAAACTCTGAAGCTGGTCGTGATCCCTCAGGCATTACGTATCATCATCCCTCCTCTTACTAGCCAATACCTGAACCTAACCAAGAACTCTTCCCTGGCAATGGCGATTGGTTACCCAGATTTGGTTTCTGTGTTCGCAGGAACTACGCTAAACCAAACTGGACAAGCGATCGAAATTATCGCGATGACCATGGGCGTTTACTTGACGTTGAGTTTAATCACTTCTGCGTTAATGAACTTGTATAACCGTAAAGTTGCGCTGGTGGAGAGATAATATGAGTACACATCAATTTCAGCCTGATCTCCCGCCGCCAGCAAACACTGTTGGTGTCGTAGGTTGGCTACGCAAAAATCTATTCAATGGACCAATCAACTCCATCGTGACGTTGATTCTGGCTTATATCGTATTTTCTGCTCTTTGGAACATTGTTGATTGGGCGTTTATCAATGCAGACTGGGTTGGCACAACGAGAGACGACTGTACGCGTGAAGGCGCATGTTGGGTCTTTATTAGCGTCCGTTGGGAACAGTTCATGTATGGCTTCTATCCGGAAGCGGAACTCTGGCGCCCTCGCCTGTTCTACATCACATTGGCGATCTTTACTGTGCTACTTGCTTATGAGAAAACGCCAAAACGCATTTGGATTTGGTTGTTCTTCGTAAACATTTACCCATTCATTATTGCAGCCTTGCTTTATGGTGGAGTATTCGGTCTTGAAGTGGTTGAAACGCACAAATGGGGTGGTCTACTAGTAACCTTGATCATTGCACTCGTTGGTATCGTCGTCTCCCTTCCAATCGGTGTTGCGCTTGCCCTGGGTCGACGTTCAGATATGCCAATCATCCGCAGTATCTGTACTGTATACATCGAAGTGTGGCGTGGTGTCCCACTCATTACTGTACTGTTCATGGCATCAGTGATGTTACCTCTGTTCTTGGCTCAAGGCTCAGAAACTGACAAGCTAATCCGTGCACTTATCGGTGTGGTTATGTTCAGTGCGGCTTACATGGCAGAGGTGGTACGTGGTGGCTTGCAAGCGATCCCGAAAGGACAATATGAAGCGGCAGACGCTCTCGGTCTTACCTATTGGAAGAAGATGGGACTGATCATTTTGCCACAGGCGCTTAAGATCACTATCCCTTCTATTGTGAACACTTTTATCGGTCTCTTTAAAGACACCAGTCTTGTGCTTATTATTGGTATGTTTGACGTACTGGGCATTGGACAAGCTGCGAATACCGACCCTGAATGGCTAGGCTTCGCAACAGAAAGTTATGTATTTGTCGCGTTAGTGTTTTGGGTATTTTGTTTTGGCATGTCACGTTACTCGATATGGCTTGAAAACAAATTGCATACCGGTCACAAACGATAACTCATCAAGATCAAGGACGTATTATGACGCAACAACAAGATTATATGATCCAGTTGAAGGACATGAATAAGTGGTATGGTGAGTTTCACGTACTAAAGAATATCAATCTAGACGTTAAGAAAGGCGAAAAAATCGTCATCTGTGGACCATCCGGATCTGGTAAATCGACCATGATTCGCTGTATCAACCGTCTGGAAGAGCATCAAGCTGGCAGCATCTATGTGTCGGGTACTGAACTTACAGAAGACCTGAAAAACATTGAGGCGGTTCGTCGTGAAGTGGGTATGTGCTTCCAGCACTTTAACCTTTTCCCTCATCTAACGGTTTTGGAGAATTGTACGCTTGCCCCTATCTGGGTGAAGAAAATGCCAAAAGAAGAAGCCGAAGCCATCGCAATGCAGTACTTAGAGCGCGTTAAGATCCCCGATCAAGCGGACAAGTATCCGGGGCAGCTCTCCGGTGGTCAGCAGCAACGTGTAGCCATTGCTCGTTCTTTGTGTATGAGCCCTAAAGTGATGCTGTTTGATGAACCAACTTCTGCACTGGACCCAGAAATGGTGCGTGAAGTACTGGATGTAATGGTAGAACTGGCGGAAGAAGGCATGACCATGCTATGTGTAACGCACGAGATGGGCTTTGCAAAAGAAGTCGCCGACCGAGTCATCTTTATGGACGCGGGGGAAATCATCGAAGAAAACAATCCTGTCGATTTCTTTGAGAACCCGCAATCGGATCGTACACAGAACTTCTTGGCTCAGATCCTTCACCATTAAACGCATTCTGAACACCCAGATAACCGACAAAGCGCTGAACTCAATATCAGCGCTTTTTCTTTACTCTCATACTGGCAAACAGACCATGTTACGAAAGTCCAGTTGATTCAACGCGTTGTAAATTTGCGCAACGTGACAACATTCTACGTGAACTGGTCTTCAGAGCTTTGAATAATAAGCCTTTCTCCGCTAGGCAAGGCGGTAATATTGTGTTACAAGTTGCCACATACATAACACATTATTTCTATTATTATTTTGTTCTAGATGTACATGTGGCGGGCTTGATTTTTTGAACTATCGGGCCCATATATGTCTATATATTAAAGATAAGACAGTCCCTTATAGAGGAAGATTATGAACAGTCCTATGTTTTCTCGCACTACTACTCAAGAGAGTGCTCTACAAACCAACAAAGTATTGCGTAATACATATGCACTACTTTCTATGACTCTACTATGGTCAGCACTGGTTGCTGGCGTATCGATGGCGTTTAACCTACCACGTCCAGGTATCATCCTAATGTTGGTCGGTTTCTACGGTCTACTATTCCTGACTGAAAAGAACCGTAACAATAGCATGGGTCTTGTATTTACATTCCTATTTACGGGTTTCTTAGGTTACACCATCGGTCCAATTCTAAACATGTACATCGGTGCTGGCATGGGCGACGTTGTGCTAACAGCACTTGGCGGTACTGCTCTGTCATTCATGGCAGCTTCTGCTTACGCACTGACAACTAAGCGTGACCTATCTATGATGGGTGGTCTAATGCTGTCACTATTCGTTGTTCTAGTTGTGGGTATGATTGCGAGTATCTTCATCCAATCTACTATCCTTCACCTAGCAATGAGCAGCTTGTTTATTGTTTTCTCTACCATGGCAATACTGATGACTACTCAAGGCATCATCCGTGGCGGCGAAACAAACTACATCTCTGCGACAATTACGCTGTATGTTTCAATCTACAACATCTTCATCAGCCTACTAAGCATTCTAGGTATCATGAACGACGACTAAACCGTCAGATTGAATTGAAGCTCCAAAAAGCCCGAAGTTGTACTTCGGGCTTTTTCTTTGCACCTTACCTTGTGGATGTTACCTTCCTTTTTACACCGCCCCTTCAAACAACAAATTGAATACTCATGCAAAAATAGAAATACTCACCCCGAGAATTTTCTAACAACCTGCATAGGTTTACATTTTATTGCATAAATCAAAAGGTGTAAGCTTAACGATTATCGCCCACAGTTTAATATGTTGAATCGTATGAATTTAATTCGCTCAGTCGACTCAACAGATTCTTTTGTTGAGCACAAGCCAGCCTCTACGCTACCCTATACTTATCAATGGTTACTTAGCGGAAATAGAGCTATGTTCGTTTATAACGGCAAAGAAATTGAAACTGATGCTCAAGGCTACCTACTTGACCACACACAGTGGGAAGAAGGCATGATTGAGCTTCTAGCAAAAGAAGAAGAAATTGAACTGACAGAGGCGCATTTGGAAGTGGTTCACTTCGTGCGTGATTTCTATGAAGAGTTCAACACATCACCAGCTGTAAGAATGCTGGTTAAAGCGATGGAAAAAGCGCATGGTCCAGAGAAAGGAAACAGCAAGTATCTGTTCAAACTTTTCAAGAAAGGTCCCGCAAAGCAAGCGACTAAGCTAGCTGGTTTGCCAAAACCTGCTAAATGCTTATAAACCGCCCGCCTCAACGCCACGTCGACAAGCCCAGCGTGTGAAGCAGTTGCTTATCGAGTTATTGCGCTTGGAGCTATAAGATCTTAAATCCGCGGAAAGGCTTATAAGACACACTCTCTTGAGTGACACTGTCAACCGTTGCCGTCCGCGGACCATCTTCCAACCACTTAGAGAACGCCGCGATTTGTTCATCGGTGCCGCAAGCAATCACCTCAACATCCCCATTATTTAAGTTCTTCGCGTACCCGGTTAAACCCAGTTTCAAGCCTTGATGTGATGTGTGGTATCGAAATCCTACACCTTGTACGTGACCTACTATCAGAAACTTCTCACACTTTAGTACCATCCGTATACCGCTCCCTAAATTTGAGTGATATATTATTTCCGTCTATTTACCCCACTAAGGATAGTGGGTTTTTATATGGTTATAATAATTATGAAAGAAATTCCTTTCCGTTGGATTGACAAATATCTCATCCATTTAAAGATTCAAGAAAAGTTCTACCTACTCTTCTTGCTCCCTCTCATCGCATTAGTCATCCTAACTCTCGTTTTGAACAGTGCCGCAGACTCACTCATTACTGACTTATATCAGGAAGAGTTGATGTTAATGAAAGGTCTTATCGAGGCAGGCAATCTCTCGCAATCTCAAGTTGCTAGCCTGATCTCAAGTTCAGATACGATTGCTTTCGGTACAGGTCCAGAAGCTGTTTCTGTTATGAATGGGGCTTTTAGTCTCGTTGCTAACCACGAACAGTCGTTATGGACAGCACTATCTACAACGCAAGTAAGCATTATTCTTATCACTCTGTTTATCATTGCAATGGGCGTTTACTACATCATGACGTTCATCGGTGGTGCGATGTTCACAATGAACAAAGCACTAAACACATTGGCAAACGGTGATTTAACTGCTCGTATGAACTTTTTCCCTGTTCGTGACGAGTTTAGTGAGATTGCTATTACGATCGATAAAGTTGCCGATCGTGAACAAAAGATGGTTCAGTCGATTCAGGAGTCTATGGCGCTTATGCAGCAAATCAGCTCAGATCTAAACCTATCTATTCAAAACAGTTCTGAAATCTCTAACACGCAACAAGAGCACTTGAATTCGCTGGCAAGCGCAACAGAGGAAATGGCATCAACCATTCGCGAAGTAGCAACACTGGCTCATGACTCAAGCACTCAAACTGATGATGCTCGCAGCGTCGCTCAATCAGGTCAGGTGAAAGTGGAAAACACGCTTCACTCTATCTCTAACCTTTCCACCGAGATCCAATCAGCATCTCAAGCGGTAGAAGAGTTAGATGCAAACGCAGCGCAGATTGATGAAGTGGTAACAACCATCAACGGTATCTCTGAACAAACGAACCTTCTTGCGCTTAACGCAGCCATTGAAGCGGCGCGTGCTGGTGAACAAGGCCGTGGTTTCGCAGTCGTAGCCGACGAAGTTCGTGCTCTTGCTGGCAGGACTCAACAAGCAACCGTCGAAATTCAAGCAATGATTGAAGCGCTACAACGTAACAGTCAATCACTAACTAAGTTGATGGAAGTAACAGTTCACAATGCGAATGAAGGTCAAACTCTAATGGCCGAAGTGAATCAAGAGATTGGCTCACTTGCAGACAAGAACCAAACTATTTCTGACAGCAGCGTTCAAATCGCTACGGCAGCTGAAGAACAAGGCGTAGTGGCTGACAACATTGCATCGAGTGTTGAAGAGATCCGCATTCAAGCTAACAATGTGTGTACGATGATCAGCACCACATCTCAGAATGTCGAGCAGCTTCGTGCCCAAAGTGACACTATGGAATCACTGCTGACTGGCTTGAAAGCTTAATCACATACACTAATGGCTAGGGCCACTTCGGTGGCCCTTTTTTGCGCCTGGAAAACCCGTCCGTTATTCCACTCACAAGTTTATAATTAAAGCCTCTACAAATGATTGGATTGTCGATGGATATTGCTTTTGCGGGCAACATCCCGGACAATACGCCCCTTTCAAAATTCAACAAGAGCTAAAGAAATGACAGCTGCTATCTATTTGGTTAAAGGTCGTGAGAAATCGGTTAAGCGTAAGCACCCATGGATCTTCTCTCGAGGCATCAGTAAAGTTGAGGGCGAACCTGCTCTTGGCGAAACCGTTGATGTATTTACTCACGACGGGAAATGGCTAGCTAAAGCAGCATATTCTCCAGCTTCTCAAATTCGTGCTCGTATTTGGAGCTTTGAAAAAGAAGAGATCAACAAAGCATTCTTCGTTAAGCGCTTCAACAACGCTCAGCTTCTTCGTGAAGACGTTATCGACCGCGACGGTCTTACTGGTTACCGCCTTATCGCAGCAGAGTCTGATGGTATGCCAGGTGTTACGATCGACCGTTACCAAAACTTCTTTGTGTGTCAGCTTCTAAGTGCAGGTGCAGAATACAACAAACAAGCTATTGTTGATGCGTTAGTTGAGTGCTTCCCTGGTTGTAACGTTTACGAGCGTTCTGACGTCGCGGTACGTAAGAAAGAAGGTCTTAAAGAAACAACCGGCGTATTGCACGGTGAAGAGCCACCAAAATCAGTGGTAATTGAAGAAAACGGCGTGAAGATCAGCGTAGATATCGTTGGTGGTCATAAAACTGGTTTCTACTTAGACCAACGTGATAGCCGTCAACAAGCGATGAAGTACGTGAAAGATAAAGAAGTTCTCAACTGTTTCTCGTACACAGGTGGTTTTGGTCTGTACGCGCTAAAAGGTGGCGCGAAACGTGTTATTAACGCCGATGTATCACAACCTGCTCTCGACACAGCAAAATTCAATGCAGAGCTGAATGAGTTTGATATCTCTAAGAAACGTGCTGTATTCCTAAACGCCGATGTGTTCAAACTGCTACGTGAATACCGTGACCAAGGTACGAAGTTCGACGTTGTTATCATGGATCCACCGAAATTTGCTGAAAGCAAAGCACAACTAAATGGCGCGTGTCGTGGCTACAAGGATATAAACATGTTGGCCATGCAAATTCTAAACCCTGGTGGCACACTACTTACCTATTCTTGTTCTGGTCTGATGGACCAAGTTCTGTTCCAAAAAATTATTGCCGATGCCGCAGTAGATGCAAATCGCCAAGTAAAATTTGTGGAACGTTTCGAACAAGCAGCGGATCACCCTACTGATACCGCCTACCCAGAAGGTTTCTACCTAAAAGGCTTTGCGTGTAAGGTCCTTTAATCGCTGGCTATTTTAGATTCAAAAGAAAACGGAGCTTTCGCTCCGTTTTTTTATTCTCTCAATTGCTCAAGATTAGTAATGATACTGTTGGCAATATCTGCAGCCGATGCGCCATCGAAGTTGATATCTAACTGCTGACCGTCTTTATTGATAGTTAAAGTGGAGTTACCACCATCTTCTGTTACTGTCACAGAGATGTCATCGACTTCTCCTGCATAGTCGCCAGAACTCAAGTCATCTAATAGAACAGAAATATCATTCTCGCTCACGTCATCAAACAAATCCGTAAAATCTAAAGAGTCACCACTCTCAAAATCAGTCACAGTATCAGTTGCGGTGTCCATTTCTGTCCATTTGAAGACGTCGTTTCCTCCATTACCGGTTAATTCGTCGTCTCCTAGTCCGCCAATTAGAACGTCATTACCATCAGTACCAATCAATGTATCATCCTGATCCGTACCTTCAATGGTGTTGACCTGTAGCGCAGCAACTTGCATACCCAACGCTTCAACAGCATCGACAGACACATTGGAAAAATCGATATCAACTGTTGCCGTGTCAGCACTTGTTAAACCATCTGAATCGATTGCTTTATAGTCAAATGAATCATTCACATTGTTGAAACTGGTGATTTGAGTTCCGACTAAGGTGAAGCTGGCTTTGTCACTAGAGCTGTTAGTTTCAGGGAACAAACGTATTTCATCGAAACTACCGCTACTAATGGCAATGTTAGCAAAACCTTCTTGGTTTCCAGTAAAGACAATATCTGAGGTCTCGATCACTTGAGTCTCGGTTAGAACCCCTTCTGAGTAGAAGTAGACATTAATCCAAGCCGCACCATTGTTGAACTGGTCATTCAAGCTTGCGAGATCCAATCTAGCCTCTTCGGCTTCAAGACCCTCATCTAATTCAATAGCAATAAACTCACTGGTGCTAATCTCATCACCTTGTCCAGTTTCTCCCGGAGAAACAACAACTAAACCAACTTGTTGATTGGCAAAGTCCACTTTGATTTGAGCGTTATTGATAAAGTCTCCATTGTTATCAATGGTCCCACCAAAGAAGCTCAAACCATTCACATCAACGGAGTCGGCAATAAAGTCCTTATCAAACTCATCCAACAAGTCTTGCGAATCGAAACTTTGCTCATCGAAGAAGTCTTCCGTAAGCGCGTATCTCACTTCGGTTGACTCAGGAATGACATCACCTATTTCAAGTACAACTTCATTATTCTGATCATCAAAATAATAGAGATAACCATACTCTGGCAAAGTTGTAATACAGATACTGGTTTCTTTATCATCTAAAGGGTCCAAATCATCTTCGAAATCCTGTGCGTAAGGACCGAAATCAATCAATGCATCTTCACCTGGGTCATTTAAATCAATAATAATATTGAAGTCTTCAACCGTCGGTGGAGTATTGTCATCATCAAGAATTGTCCCCAAGCCTGATGCGGCTGAATTTTGACCTTGGATTTCTCCCGTCAATGTAAAGCTTTCAGTTTGCTCATAGATTTGGTCTTCAACCGTATTAACCGTTACGCTAAACGTTGTGTCATTCGCTGGGACCGATACATCAAACGTGCCATCAAGGTTTACATTGACGACTTCTGTTGTGTTATCTGCATAAGTGATTGTTACCGAGGATGCATTAAAGTCATCACCAGCTAGCGCCGTACCATCGAGTAGCGACATGCTAACCAAAACCGCAACAGTGCTCGCATTACTTAACGTAACGTTGAATGTCGCGTCGTTACCTTCAAACACTTCAACATTCGTAATATCAGAAACAACAGGTTTATCTGCTTCATCATGAATGGTGACTGTACCTACCGCTGGCTGGGATTGGGCCGATGTCGCACCAGATAGCGTGAATACTTCATTCCCTTCGTAGATATCATCATTTATCGTGTTCATCGTTATGCTAAATGATGAATCAAATGCAGGCACATTAACCGAAAATGAGCCATCAAGGTTTACTGCGACGACTTCTGTGGAATTGTCCTCGTAAGTTATGGTCACTGTAGTGTCGTTGTAATCGACACCTCCAGTTGCACTACCATCATCTAAGGACATATTCACGATGGTATCTGTCGTACTTAAGTTACTTAATGTTACATCTAAAGTTGCTAGTTCACCTTCATTCACCATTGTATTGGTGATTGAGGTTACCGTAGGTCTATCATCATCTGGATCAGGTCCCGGTCCCGTACCGTCATCAACGATGGTTGCAGTACCCGTATCGGTACCTTGGACAGGGCCGAGACCGGTCACGTCTACCGTAAAGTTCTCTGGACCTTCGTAGACTTCGTCATCAATCGATGCGATTCGTACATCGAACTGAGTTAAGCCTGCTGGTACAGTCACTACACTACTAACAGGTACTGCAACCCAACCTGAGCCTGTGTTGTATTCAAGAGTGCCGAGGTCACCCACTTCGGTGTCACCAAGGTTAAGGTCGAGCTGCACTTCAACCGGGGCTTCAGAAGCATTGGTCAGAGATACAACGAAATTGGCGGTGTCACCTTCGTTAATCGTGCCAGCGTCACTGATAGATACCGTCGGACGGTCATCGTCCGGATCGGGATCAGGCCCCGTACCATCATCGACGATGGTTGCAGTACCTGTGTCACTACCTTGGACAGGACCTAAACCAGTTACGTCTACCGTGAAGTTTTCAGGACCTTCGTAGACTTCATCGTCAATCGATGCAATACGCACATCAAACTCAGTTAACCCTGCTGGTACAGTCACTACACCATCAATAGGCACTGCTACCCAACCAGAGCCCGTGTTGTATTCAAGAGTACCAAGGTCACCGGCTTCGGTATCACCGAGGTTAAGGTCGAGTTGCACTTCTACTGTGGCTTCTGATGCATTAGTGAGCGAGACAACAAAGTTGGCGGTATCGCCTTCGTTAATCGTACCAGCATCACTAATAGATACCGTTGGACGGTCGTCGTCCGGATCGGGATCAGGACCCGTACCATCGTCAACAATAGTTGCGGTACCCGTATCAGCGCCTTGAACAGGGCCAAGACCGGTCACATCTACCGTGAAGTTCTCTGGGCCTTCATAAATTTCGTCATCAATCGAAGCGATTCGTACATCGAACTCAGTTAAGCCTGCTGGCACAGTCACTACGCCATCGACAGGAACGGCTACCCAACCTAAACCGGTGTTGTACTCAAGAGTACCGAGGTCACCTGCTTCGGTATCGCCAAGGTTGAGACTTAGCTCGACTTGAACATCATCTTCAGAAACATTCGCCAAAGTAACAACAAAATTAGCCGTATCACCCTCATTGATGACACCAGCATCACTAATAGTAACGCCCGGGCGATCGTCATCCGGATCTGGACCAGGTCCCGTACCGTCATCAACGATGGTTGCTGTACCCGTATCGGAACCTTGAACAGGACCAAGACCTGTTACGTCTACCGTGAAATTCTCTGGACCTTCATAAACTTCATCATCAATCGAAGCAATACGCACATCAAACTCAGTTAAGCCTGCAGGAACACTTACTACACCACCAACAGGGACGGCAACCCAACCTGAGCCAGTGTTGTATTCCAGGGTACCGAGGTCGCCCACTTCGGTATCACCAAGGTTAAGGTCGAGCTGAACCTCCACTGGAGCTTCTGATGCATTAGTTAAAGAGACAACGAAGTTGGCGGTATCGCCCTCGTTAATCGTGCCAGCATCACTAATAGATACCGTTGGACGGTCATCATCCGGATCTGGCTCAGGCCCCGTACCGTCATCGACGATGGTTGCTGTACCCGTGTCGGAACCTTGCACAGGACCTAAACCAGTTACGTCTACCGTGAAGTTTTCAGGACCTTCGTAGACTTCATCGTCAATCGATGCAATACGCACATCAAACTCAGTTAACCCTGCTGGTACAGTCACTACACCATCAATAGGCACTGCTACCCAACCAGAGCCGGTGTTGTACTCAAGAGTACCGAGGTCACCTGCTTCCGTGTCACCGAGGTTAAGGTCGAGCTGCACTTCCACTGGAGCTTCTGAAGCATTAGTTAGAGATACAACGAAATTGGCGGTGTCACCTTCGTTAATCGTGCCAGCGTCGCTAATAGAAACCGTTGGGCGGTCGTCATCTGGGTCGGGTTCAGGGCCCGTACCGTCATCGACAATGGTTGCGGTACCCGTATCAGTGCCTTGAACAGGACCGAGACCAGTTACGTCTACGGTGAAGTTCTCTGGACCTTCATAAACTTCGTCATCAATCGAAGCGATTCGTACATCGAACTCAGTTAATCCTGCAGGTACAGTCACTACGCCATCGACAGGAACGGTCGCCCAACCTGAACCGGTGTTGTACTCAAGAGTGCCGAGGTCGCCTGCTTCGGTATCGCCAAGGTTGAGATCCAGTTGAACCTCAACTGGTGCTTCAGATGCATTAGTTAATGAGACAACGAAGTTGGCGGTGTCACCTTCGTTAATTGTGCCAGCGTCACTGATAGATACCGTTGGACGGTCATCATCCGGATCGGGGTCAGGACCAGTACCATCGTCAACAATGGTTGCGCTACCCGTATCAGTGCCTTGGACAGGACCGAGACCTGTTACGTCTACCGTGAAGTTCTCTGGACCTTCATAAACTTCATCATCAATCGAAGCAATACGCACATCGAACTCAGTTAACCCTGCTGGTACAGTCACTACACCATCAATAGGCACTGCTACCCAACCAGAGCCGGTGTTGTACTCAAGAGTACCGAGGTCACCTGCTTCCGTGTCACCGAGGTTGAGACCTAGCTCGACTTGAACATCATCTTCAGAAACGTTTGCCAAAGTAACGACAAAATTAGCCGTATCACCCTCATTGATGACACCAGCATCACTAATAGTAACGCCAGGGCGATCGTCGTCCGGATCTGGACCAGGTCCCGTACCATCATCAACGATGGTTGCGGTACCCGTATCAGTGCCTTGAACAGGGTCAAGACCTGTTACGTCTACGGTGAAATTCTCTGGGCCTTCATAAACTTCATCATCAATCGAAGCGATTCGTACATCGAACTCAGTTAAGCCTGCTGGCACAGTCACTACGCCATCGACAGGAACGGCTACCCAGCCTGAGCCGGTGTTGTATTCGAGAGTACCTAGGTCACCAGCTTCGGTATCACCAAGGTTAAGGTCGAGTTGAACCTCAACTGGTGCTTCAGAAGCATTGGTCAGTGATACAACGAAATTGGCGGTGTCACCTTCGTTAATTGTGCCTGCATCACTGATAGAAACCGTTGGACGGTCATCGTCCGGATCGGGATCAGGACCTGTACCATCATCGACGATGGTTGCTGTACCCGTATCAGTGCCTTGAACAGGGCCGAGACCTGTTACGTCTACCGTGAAGTTCTCTGGACCTTCATAAACTTCGTCATCAATCGAAGCAATACGCACATCGAACTCAGTTAACCCTGCTGGAACAGTCACTACACCATCAATAGGCACTGCAACCCAACCAGAGCCCGTGTTGTACTCAAGAGTACCGAGGTCGCCCACTTCGGTATCACCAAGATTAAGGTCGAGCTGAACCTCCACTGGAGCTTCTGATGCATTAGATAATGAGACAACGAAATTGGCGGTATCGCCCTCGTTAATCGTACCAGCATCACTAATAGATACCGTTGGACGGTCATCATCCGGATCGGGATCAGGGCCAGTACCGTCATCAACGATGGTTGCGGTGCCCGTATCAGTGCCTTGAACAGGACCAAGACCTGTTACGTCTACCGTGAAGTTTTCAGGACCTTCGTAGACTTCATCGTCAATCGAAGCGATTCGTACATCGAACTCAGTTAATCCTGTAGGTACAGTCACTACGCCATCGACAGGAACGGTCGCCCAACCTGAACCGGTGTTGTATTCGAGAGTACCAAGGTCACCTGCTTCGGTATCACCGAGGTTAAGGTCGAGTTGCACTTCTACTGGGGCTTCAGAAGCATTGGTCAGAGATACAACGAAATTGGCGGTATCGCCCTCGTTAATCGTGCCAGCGTCGCTAATAGAAACCGTTGGGCGGTCGTCGTCCGGATCTGGGTCTGGTCCTGTACCGTCATCGACGATAGTGGCTGTGCCCGTGTCAGTGCCTTGAACAGGGGCGAGACCGGTCACATCTACCGTGAAGTTCTCTGGACCTTCGTAGACTTCATCATCAATCGATGCAATACGCACATCAAACTCAGTTAACCCTGCTGGTACAGTCACTACACCATCGACAGGCACCACAACCCAACCAGAGCCCGTGTTGTATTCAAGGGTACCAAGGTCACCGGCTTCGGTATCGCCGAGGTTAAGGTCGAGTTGAACCTCAACTGGTGCTTCAGAAGCATTGGTCAGTGATACAACGAAATTGGCGGTGTCACCTTCGTTAATTGTGCCTGCATCACTGATAGAAACCGTTGGACGGTCATCGTCCGGATCGGGATCAGGACCTGTACCATCATCGACGATGGTTGCAGTACCTGTGTCTGTGCCCAGGACAGGACCTAAACCAGTCACGTCTACCGTGAAATTCTCTGGGCCTTCATAAACTTCGTCATCAATCGATGCAATACGCACATCAAACTCAGTTAAGCCTGCTGGCACAGTCACTACGCCATCGACAGGAACGGCTACCCAACCTGAGCCAGTGTTGTATTCAAGAGTACCGAGGTCACCTGCTTCCGTGTCACCGAGGTTAAGGTCGAGCTGAACCTCCACTGGGGCTTCTGATGCATTAGTTAGAGATACAACGAAATTGGCGGTATCGCCCTCGTTAATCGTACCAGCATCACTAATAGATACCGTTGGACGGTCATCATCCGGATCGGGGTCAGGTCCCGTACCGTCATCGACGATGGTTGCTGTACCCGTATCAGTGCCTTGAACAGGACCAAAACCGGTCACGTCTACCGTGAAGTTCTCTGGACCTTCATAAACTTCGTCATCAATCGATGCAATACGCACATCAAACTCAGTTAACCCTGCTGGCACAGTCACTACGCCATCGACAGGAACGGCAACCCAACCTGAACCGGTGTTGTATTCGAGAGTACCTAGGTCACCAGCTTCGGTATCACCAAGGTTAAGGTCGAGTTGCACTTCGACTAGGGCTTCTGATGCATTAGTTAACGAGACAACGAAGTTAGCGGTATCGCCTTCGTTAATCGTACCTGCATCACTGATAGATACCGTTGGACGGTCATCATCCGGATCGGGATCAGGTCCCGTACCGTCATCAACAATGGTTGCGCTACCCGTATCGGTACCTTGGACAGGACCAAGACCGGTCACGTCTACCGTGAAGTTCTCTGGACCTTCATAAACTTCGTCATCAATCGATGCGATTCGAACATCGAACTCAGTTAAGCCTGCTGGTACACTCACCACACCATTAACAGGAACGGCTACCCAACCTGAGCCAGTGTTGTATTCAAGGGTACCAAGGTCGCCTGCTTCGGTGTCACCAAGGTTAAGGTCGAGTTGCACCTCAACTGGGGCTTCAGATGCGTTAGTTAACGAGACAACGAAATTGGCGGTGTCACCTTCGTTAATTGTGCCTGCATCACTAATAGAAACCGTTGGGCGGTCGTCGTCCGGATCTGGGTCTGACCCTGTACCGTCATCGACGATAGTGGCTGTGCCCGTATCGGTACCTTGAACAGGACCAAGACCGGTCACGTCTACCGTGAAGTTCTCTGGACCTTCGTAGACTTCGTCATCAATCGAAGCGATTCGTACATCGAACTCAGTTAACCCTGCTGGTACAGTCACTACACCACTAACGGGTACTGCAACCCAACCTGAGCCTGTGTTGTATTCGAGAGTACCTAGGTCACCAGCTTCGGTATCACCGAGATTAAGGTCGAGTTGAACCTCAACTGGGGCTTCAGAAGCATTGGTCAGTGATACAACGAAATTGGCGGTGTCACCTTCGTTAATCGTGCCAGCATCACTGATAGATACGGTTGGACGGTCATCATCTGGCTCAGGCTCTGGCCCCGTACCATCATCGACGACAGTGGCTGTCCCCGTATCAGTACCTTGGATGGGACCTAAACCAGTTACGTCTACGGTGAAGTTCTCTGGACCTTCATAAACTTCGTCATCAATCGATGCGATTCGTACATCGAACTCAGTTAAGCCTGCTGGCACAGTCACCACACCATTAACAGGAACGGTCGCCCAACCTGAACCGGTGTTGTATTCGAGAGTACCGAGGTCACCTGCTTCGGTATCGCCAAGGTTGAGGTCGAGTTGAACCTCAACTGGTGCTTCAGAAGCGTTAGTTAACGAGACTACAAAGTTAGCGGTATCGCCTTCGTTAATCGTACCTGCATCACTGATAGATACCGTTGGACGATCGTCATCCGGATCGGGGCTAGGACCAGTATTGTCATCGACAATCGTTGCACTACCTGAATCAGAACCTTGAACTGAGTCCAAACCTGTCACACTAACACTGAACTCTTCAGGACCTTCAAACACTTCGTCATCAATAGTAGCAACGCGAACATCAAACTCGCTTAATCCCGCAGGTACCGTAACTACACCATCGTTTGGAACGGCAACCCAACCTGAACCAGTGTTGTATTCTAGGACGCCAAGATCGCCCGTTTCGGTATCACCAAGATCAAGACCTAGTTCCACTTGGACTGGAGAATCAGCTTCATTAGTTAGAGACACAACGAAGTTTGCCGTATCACCTTCATTAACAACTCCCGCATCGCTAATGGATACCGTTGGACGGTCGTCATCAGGGTCAGGTCCCGGGCCAGTACCATCATCAACAATGGTCCCTGTTCCCGTCTGAGGAATCGCTTGATTGCCAGTGTTTCCAGACAAAGTAAATGTTTCTGAGCCTTCAAAGAGGTCGTCATCAATCGTACTAATAGTGACACTGTAGCTTATATTGTTCGCTGGCACGGATACATCAAAGCTACCATCTGGATTGACGTTTACGACTTGAGTGCTGTTGTCTTCGAAATTAATCGTAACGGATGTGTTGGTGTAATCTATTCCACCTTCAGCGCTACCATCAGCCAGATTCATACTGACCACAGTATCGGTCGTACTTAGGTTACTAAGCGTCACATCTAATATGGCTAAATCGCCCTCATTAACCGTAGTATCACTAATAGATGCAACTGTCGGTCTATCGTCATCCGGATTGGGGCCGGGACCAGAACCGTCATCAACGATGGTTCCCGTTCCTGACGTTGTGCCATTTTGATTCTCTGTTGAGCCCGATAACGTAAACGTCTCCGTTCCTTCAAACAAATCATCGTCTATCGTATTTATCGTGACATTGTAACTAACCTCATTCGAAGGGACAGTGACAGCAAAGCTACCGTCTGGGCTTACATTAACAATCTGAGTGCTGTTATCCTCGAACGTAATAGTGACGGAAGTGTTTGTGTAATCTAATCCACCCTCCGCAGTTCCATCAGATAACGTCATGTTCACCGTCGTTTCTGACGTACTCGGGTTGCTAAGCGTTACCTCAAGCACAGCTTCCTCACCCTCGTTTACGGTTGTATCGCTTACAGAAGCAACGGTCGGTCGATCGTCATCAGGCTCTTCACCCGGACCAGTGCCATCATCTGTTATTGTTGCCACACCTGTAACGGGTTCAGGTTGGCTCTCCGTACCACCGCTCAATGTGAAGGTTTCGTTTCCTTCAAATACGTCGTCATCAATCGTATCCACCGTGATTACGAACGACTCATCTCCAATGGGGATTGAAACAGAAAACGTCCCATCTTCTCCGACATTTATTTGATCCGTACTTCCATCTTCGAAAGTAATAGTAATAACCGAGTTGTCATAATCAGCTCCACTCGTCGCAGAATTATCACTAAGGGATAAAGTCACCTCAGTCTCTTGCTGTGTGGGTTGATCGAGAGTGATGTCAAAAATGGCTGGGTCGCCCTCACTGATGGTCGGACTCGATATATCCTGAATGATCACTTGTGCGGGAATGATGGCTTCTTGATTAACAAACTCTAGTAACGACAGTTCTTGGCTTTGTGAAAGAGGTATCAGCGTGCCAACCGTTTCAAAATCTGTGCTAGCGAGTGATTCTGCCCCTGTTCTATCTATCGCTCCGGTTGACTGTGGGCTCGAACCATCGCTCTCACCCGCAGCTGGCTCAAAATCACCTTCAACTTGCACTGGGTCAGCCCCTGCTGCGATCGCCTCTATAAGAGCCGTGATATCATCGGAGACATTTATCGAGCTGCCATCAGGCGCGACTTGCTCGAAGTTAAGCTGCGAAGTATCGGATACTTCGGTAATAATCAATTCTCCTGGCGCCGGCAATTGGTCGGGCTCTAACGTTTTAATTTCCCCATCAATCCCTATCACCACGATATTGCTCGCAAGCGAGCCGAAGGCTGCTCGATCCATAAATCACCTCACCCGACTTTCCAGTCGTCAAAAGTTTGTCACCCCAACAAATACGACTATAGTTTAGTCAAAATCATTACGTTTTCGTTGTAAGTGGAAGCGGTTGAGTACGGATGAACTCAAGGGGCGGGGCTCATTCAACTTGAAAGCTAAAACATGTTGTAGAGCGCTATGATATTAAGAATTCACGCTTTTCTTCTGATATGAACTAGCAGGCAAATGAGCAACATCGCTCATTTGTGCTAAAGTTTTATTAGGCGGAACACTGGATTTTCTAAACAAAAGCCTAGGGTTAACAGGATGTTGATAAATTTATCGACAATAAGCTGTTATTTGTGACGTTTCGTCTCATTAATGAGATGAAATAACAAAAAACAATACGATTTTTCTAGGAGAGCCACCGTGAAATGGAATCGACTTAAAATAGCTTGCTGCTGTAGTTTTATGATTGCGTCACCCGTTTTCGGTCAAACTTTAGAGCAGGCTGTCGCGCTCACGTTAAAGAACAACCCAGACATCAAGAGTGCGTTTAACGAGTTCAACAGTCGTAAATACATCAACGAAGCGTCGTCCGGTGCTTATCTGCCGTCTATCGATTTGGATGCGGGTATTGGTTATGAAGGGATTGACCCCGCTGAAGAAGTTAGCCGTGGAGATACAGATTTAACACGAAAGGAAGCATCCATCACTTTAACCCAGCTCATATGGGATGGCAGCGCAACACTGAATGATATGGACCGAACTGCAGCAGATGCTGAATCGGTAAGGTTTCAACTACTCGCTGACGCTTCAGACACCGCATTAGAAGTAACCAGAGTTTATTTAGACTCAGTGAAAGCGTATGAAATATTAACGCTGTCAGAGAACAACCTTGCAGTGCATAAGAAAATTTACGCAGATATTAAAAAGCGCGTAAATTCTGGGATTGGATCGACTGCCGATTTAACGCAAGTTGAAGCTCGTTTAGCGAAAGCGCACGGTAACTTAGCGGCTGCACAGAACAACCTTTTCGATTCTCATACCATGTTCACTCGTTTAGTGGGTCAAACACCACAAGGTTTGATCTTTCCACGTGCCGATGAAAACTTCCTTCCTTACACCGTGGACGAAGCAATCGGATTAGCATTTGAAGTCCACCCAGTCATCCAAGTCGCGTTGGCTGATGTGGATTCCGCAAAGTTCCAGTACAAACAATCTAAGGGCGTTAACTACCCAACCATCTCAATTGAAGCTTCTCAGACTTGGCGTGATGATGCGGACGGTCTAAAAGGCAGAAGCGACGAAACACTGGCTATGCTCAGATTGCGTTATAACCTTTACAACGGTGGTAGCGACGCAGCGAACTCTGAAAACTTCGCTTACCAACTCAATAAAGCAAAAGACCTTCGTGAAGGTGCATATCAAAATGTTGAAGAAGGTTTAAGGCTGTCTTGGAGCGCATTGGATCTTACGCTGCAACAAAAAGAGTTCCTATCCGATCACGTAGATTCAGCCGCAAAAACAGTCATTGCCTACGAGAAACAATATCGTATTGGTAAGCGTACCCTACTCGATTTGCTCAACACAGAAAATGAGCTGTTTGAAGCACGTAAGGACTACTTGGATGCCAAATATGCTGAGCAATACGCAAAATACCGCGTAATGAACGCAACCGGTCAACTGCTTAACTCTTTGCGTATCGATATACCACGAGAGTGGCTAGAGAAAGTGGAGTATTAATATGAAAGTAATACCTATTTTTTTCATGGTTGGTTTGATTTCCGCTTGTAGTGGCTCTAATTCAAACAGAGTAACCGGTGATGAATACGAATACATGGAAACACCGACAGCTAACCAGATTGCTGACTTAATCGACGATGACAGAGACGGTGTTATTAATGCACGAGACCTGTGTCCTGGAACACCAGAAGGCTCTTTGATCGATAACGACGGCTGTGGGGAATACGCGAAATCATCCCAAGAAATGCAGATTCGAGTTCTATTTGCTAACGACTCTTCTGAAATCAACCCTGTCTTTGCTCAGCAAATTAGCGACCTTTCTGATTTCCTTAAAGAGTACCCAACAACGTCAATTGAACTGCAAGGTTACACCAGTATCACTGGTACGGATGAATACAATCTTGCCCTTTCGAAACGCAGAGCAGAAAGCGTTCGCAACGAGCTGATTCAAAATGGGATATCACCAGATCGTCTAAGAATCGTCGGCTTTGGTGAAACCAAGCTTGCCGCTCAAGGGACAGATGAAAGAAGTCATGCACTCAATCGCCGTGTAACCGCAACCGTGGTCGGATACAAAGGTGAAGTCGAGAAAGAATGGACTATCTTCACAACGCTACCTAAGAATTAATAGTTAATAGTTAATAGTTAAAGCCACTCTGTTAGGTAACCATCTCAAGCAATAACAAAAAAGCCAGCAAGATATCATTGCTGGCTTTTGTTTGGGCTTTCTACACCGAACTGACCAAAGGTACTTCAATCATAGATGAGTGGTAAAACTTGTAGCGCCCCTTACCTAGTTGTTTTGCGCGGTACACCGCCATGTCTGAGCAATGGAGAAGCGTCTCAATATCTCGCTCTACATCCTCTGTCATCACAACACCAATCGACGCGGTTAGATTAATATCAATACCTAAACGGTCTGCGGTTGCTTGGAGTTGGTGAAGAAACTGATCCAACTTTAATTCTAGCTCTCGCTTACTATTAAACTCTTGAGTTAGAACAACAAACTCATCCCCACCAAAACGACCGATGAGGTCTCGTTTGTGAGCAAAGTGTTCTCGCAAGACTGCCACAAACAACGCAATCACTTTATCCCCAGCCATATGACCATAGGTGTCGTTGATAAACTTCAGGTTGTCCATATCAAAGAAGATACATGCTTTAGGACTGTTACTGAGCGACAGTGACTTTTCAGCGCCACGCAAGAAGTATTCACGAGTCAGCAAGCCACTTCGTGAGCAAAAAACACCATTCCGACTTGCTTGAAGAACTTGTTCAAAATGTTCCTTTAGCTCCATGGACGTGTCGTTGAACACAACTTGGCTCTCTTCTAAAAATCGGTCAAGGGGCTGGGTCAAACCAACCACTTGTTTCCCCATCATACGAGCAATCACAACGTAAATAGCAATGATCATGAGAACATTCACACCAAACATCATGGTGCCTTCACCCAACAAACTGCTGAACTTAGCTTTGGATAACAGAATCCAAGGTGTTCCATCTACTTTAGTGAATTCAACGTAAGATAGATCAAATGGCGAACTGTAAGTAAAGAATCCCCCATTATTTGCCCCGGTAAGTGCTTTCAGATTCCCTTCGCGATCAAACAGCTTCTCATAACCGTAGTTGAATAAGTTTACCCCTACATAGAACTCATCTTTAGAGTGGCTAATGATATTCAGATCTTCGTCCAGCAAAACGCTGTAGATATCATTTTCGCTATCGCTTTGGAGCGCGGTTTGAATTTCGCCAAAATGAATAGAAGCTGAGATGGTACCCATTAGGTCTCCCAATTCATCGAACATAGGGCGACATAACACGTATACGATATTGCCGTTTGAGATATCAGTGAGAACGTCGGTCATCACTGCTTTTTTACTGCGAATCACTTGATGAAAGTAATCTCGATGAGCGATGGAGTGCACCTTATTGTTGTGCGTGCTCACCATGTTCCCGACTCCATCACTAAAGCCAATACCCGCAAGCTCAAAGGCTTGCTTGTAAGGGACCGCACGATTTGCCCGTTCTTGCAACGTAATATCGGGTTCGATGAAGTGTTCGTCTTTGCTCATTGCTCGTAGTAAATCGCGGTATCCATCGACGATGGTTCCTAGGTTGATCTCCGCCGATTTTACATGGTATCGAGCTAGGTTTTTCGCCTCATCAACTTGTTGATACGCCCAATAAGTAAAGTTAGTAAAGAGTGCTATCAACACTATTGGGACAGTGTAACGCAGGGTGACTGACTGAAGACTTCGAGATACGTTCATGATTTAGTTATTGTTCTTTGCCATCGATTAGCGGTTTATTTAAGCCTTTTTCCAGCTCATGGGCCTTGAATGTTGGCGTACAGATTTTAAAAAATACAAGTACGTTTACACTACGGTCTCACCAGCAAGAAAATCCGCCAATTATACTCACCCCTGTATATCGAAACAGACATTTTAGTAGTCTTGACGACAAAACATTTTAATCATTCAACAAATGAAATTTGTTTATAAATATCAGTAAATTGAATAATTCTCACTGAATGAGAAACGCAGTTTTTATTGATAGATTTAAAGTTTTATATCCTTAACAAATCGAACTTTTGTCGCAGGTGTCACAGTTTTCATATGGCAAAAGTACGAATTTTTGTGCTGAATTTCTAACAATTGAGATAGTTAGCCTACACTTTTCATATCAACTTATTGGATATGGACGTGCACAGTGGTCGGATCGTTTTCATGGAATAACCTATCGGTAAAACACAAGCTATTTAGCTTGGTTTTCTTACCCATCATTTTGCTTCTCTTTCTAGCCGGACAGCAAGTTCATCGACTATCTAGCCAAGCGCAAGATCTTGAGAAAGCGCAACTGTTCTCTGACTATATGGACAAAGTCTCTTATCTCTATAATTTGCCGAATAACACTGAAGTTACCGATGTTGAAGCAGAAATAAAATCGGTAACTCAATCACTCAGCAATGGTGCCAATGGCATTTTCTTGGATAAAGGCGCTGAGATGAAAGACCTTCTTTCTAGCCTCGAAGAAGCGAACCTCTCTCTGTCGGCAGCCACCGACATGGACGAGCGTCTCGATATCGCAGAGTGGCGTGCAGATACCTACAAACAGATTTTATTGGCATTAGAAAAGGTGCCATTCAATGATGCAACCTTTGAAATTCAAGCCCACCTTTCAGCATTGATGCAAATTGAGTGGTTAATGTTCTGGTCTCAAGAAGAGAACCTGCTCAGTCAATATTTGATTTACTCTATTGAACAAAATCAAAGCTATGACGTAGATGTCAGCAGCGAGATCGACTCCTTAGTTAAGAATCAGCAACTGTTCTTAGAACGCTTCGTCACATTAAACGCCAATCAACAGCAGGTTGAATTACTTATTGAAACTTTCACCAATGACGTCTTTGTACGCAGTCAAGAATTTAGAAGCTTCCTTTTAAATGAAGAAGCACTTAGTACACTTCCACCACAAGAAATCGCAGCTGGTTTAACAGCTCTAAACGGTCGACTCGCTCTGCTTAAGGCGGTCGACAACAAAATGACGGAGCAATTGCAAGCAGACGTAGAACATGCCATTTCCGCGGCAAACCAACAACGACTGATGTTCATTAGCGTCATGTCAGTCATGACAATTCTCGTCGTGAGCTTAGCCGTGCGTTTGGTTCGAAAAGTAACCGGTAATCTTCAACTGGTTCTTGAGTTCTTACGTCGTGACAGTTACAGCGAAGAATCCCCACTTGTCGAATTAGTCAAAGGTAAAGACGAACTGAGTAAGTTTGCCCAAGAAGTCGAGAGACTCAGTTATGAACGAGAACAAGCCAAGGTTAAATTAACTCAAGCGAAAGAAGACGCAGAGCGCGCAAAAGACGATGCAATTAAAGCAAGCAAAGCGAAAAGCAGCTTCTTAGCCAACATGTCCCATGAAATCCGCACCCCTCTTAATGGCGTTATTGGTATTTCTGAAGTGCTATCTGATACATCATTAACCGCAACACAGCGCGACTATGTTGATACGATTGAAACGTCCTCCCAACTATTACTTAGCTTGATTAACGACATACTCGATTTCTCTAAGATTGAATCCGGTATGTTATTGATCAGTCCGCACTCGACCTGTGTGCGCGAATCCATTTACGATATTGCTTCTATCGTTTCACCAAAAGCAAAAGAGAAAGGCATCGACCTTAAAGTAAACATCAGCCGCAACACGCCTTTCCGCTTAATGATCGACGATCACCGTTTACGCCAAGTCGTAATGAACTTTATGTCTAACGCCGTTAAATTTACTGATAAAGGAACCGTGCTCCTTTCTGTTACAACTCATGTTGTTTCTGGTTCAAATGCCGTAATGGAGTTTTCTGTTCAAGATTCCGGTATTGGTATTGATGAGCAACAACAGAAAAAGATCTTCGAACCATTCGCACAAGAAGATGACTCCACTACCCGCCAATTTGGCGGTACTGGGCTCGGCTTAGCCATCAGCACTCAACTGGTTGAGTTAATGGGTGGGCAAATTCAACTTGAATCAGAAAAAGGCAAAGGTAGCCGCTTCTTCTTCCAATTGAACCCTTCTGTTGTTCAACTCGACTTTGATGCAAAACACACCGCAAATTATGGACAAATTTGGTTGGTCTGCGACGACACCAACATGGAAACAACGCTTCGTGATGAATTGAACTTCTACCGTATCGCTGTTCACCAATCGGTTACGAGTTTAGAGAGTTTACCAACATGGATTAATGACAATGAGCACATCATTGTTATTTACGCTGAAACTCGACCAAATGCTGCAATGGAAAGCGAAGATCACTTCAACAAGCTTGAATCGCAGAACGTCCGCTTATGCTTGGTTAAACACCTTCATAGTGACCAATTTGATTTTGGTGAAAGTGTCAGTGCCATCATTACGCAACCTCTTCTTGGGCAACGCCTGGTCAAAGCGCTTGAAAATTGCGAGACCAAATTCAACCAAGCAAATTTACAAGCAGTGGTGGGTACATCAGAACCGTCGCAAAGTAAGATTTTGGTGGTCGACGATAACACCGTAAACCAGAAAATCGCAGGCTTGCACGTAGCCAAAGCGGGTTTTACTTTTGACCTAGCAGCAAATGGACTAGAAGCGGTCGAGATGTTCAAAAAGAATCAATACTCCTTGATTCTTATGGATTGCATGATGCCAGTTATGGATGGATTTGAGGCCACGCAGAAAATCCGACAGCTGGAACACGAACAAAATCGCAGTGTGAAGATCCCAATTATCGCGTTAACGGCAAGTGTGGTCGATGACGACATTCAGAAGTGTTTTGATGTTGGCATGGATGATTACGTACCGAAACCTTTCAAAGCCAACATATTGAAAGAGAAATTAGCAAAAGCGACGGCTGTTCCAATCGTTGAAGACAACGTATCGTCTGCCTTCTCTGGTACTGGCATTAGCGCGAAATCTAAACCGCAAGATAAACCGGAACCGACCTCTATCAATACGCTTCCAAGTCGTTCTGAGCGCATTTTGCTTGTAGAAGATAATACGGTGAACCAGAAAGTTGCCTCGTTATTGCTGAGTAAAGCTGGGTATCAGTTTGAGATTGCCGAAAATGGTCAGATCGCCGTTGATATGTTTCAACAAGATAACGGTTTCGACATCATTTTGATGGATTGCATGATGCCTGTAATGGACGGCTTCGAAGCGACGAAAGAAATCCGTGCTTACGAAAAAAATTCGGGATTACCCAAAACGCCGATTATTGCACTGACAGCAAGTGTTGTGGACGATGATATCCAGCGTTGCTACGACTCTGGCATGGATGCATACGTACCGAAGCCTGTCAGAAAAGAAAAACTTCTGCACCAGATTGAAAGCGTCATTTAAGGGGTAATAGTATGGATACCCACTTCTCTATAGCTAAAAATAACGTTCTCAAATCGCTCTCTACAGCTTTGATGGCTTTTGCTTTGCTGATGTCGTTCGATAGTGAAGCTCTCGCAGCCGATAGCTATGCGATTTTTTCCCTCGACTCTAATTTTGATGAGCTCAACATAACCAAAGCGAGAAAACTGTATCGTGGTAAAACCAAGCGTTTACAAGGTAAGCGAATCGAACTGTCTGATTGGCCGGATGCGTCATCTGAACGTTCAGAGTTCTACCGTTATTTACTCAATAAAAACGCGGCGCAAATGAATGCGCACTGGGCTAGCTTGTCGTTTTCAGGTAAAGCTCGCCCACCGAAAGTCATTGATAATTCCAGTATGGAAGCCCTTTTAGAATGGATGAAAGAAAAGCCTAACCGCATTGGGTATGCACCAGTGAGTAGCCTTCCTTCAAATGCTCAAATCCTCTACGTTGTAAGTTCGGAGAAATAATATGAAGAAAACACTCATCGCATCCATCACGGCAACAACACTAAGTAGCGTCGCTTTCCCGAGCTTAGCAGCAATCGAACTCACCGATAACTTATCCTTAAGTGGCTTTGGCTCAACCTCATGGGCGACAACAGACAACAAAACGCCAGTATTAGTGAATCGTTTTATCGATGACGAAAACTGTTATGACTGTGACACCACATTGGGTGTTCAACTGGATTTTTACTACGGCGCGTTTAAAGCATCCGCGCAGGTGGTGAAAAGACCGCAAGATCATTGGAGTGACCCGCAACTAGAGTGGGCTTACCTCGCCTATACCTATGGCAATATTGAGTTTCGTGGCGGTCGTCTGAGAATGCCCGTGTTCTTAGCCTCTGAATACTACTATGTCGGACACGCATTTACCCCTGCTCGCCCACCAAATGAAGTTTATGACAGTATCTTAGGCATCACCGCGTTTAACGGCATTTCATTCTTGTGGAACTATGACATCAATGACAGCATGACACTGACGACTACGCCATTTGTCGGCTTCCACGATGAAAGTACGGTCGACTTCAATGACAGTACTGAGCTCACCTTCAAGACCAATGAAATGTACGGTATTAACTTCATCTTAAGTGGCGATTATTATCGATGGAACTTCACGTACATGGATTCAAGTTATGACCAAGAGACGAAGTTAAGTAACTTCCCGGTACAGTTGCCAGATGGCTCAGTGATGGTTCTACCTTCCTTTACTGATAAACTGAAAGATCAAAGCATAAAGCTGTACTCATTAGGTGCAGAATATGAGTTTGATGCCTTCACGTTAACCGTCGAAGGTCAAACCAACGATATCGCTTCCTCCTGGTACGCTCAGGGCGCGTATAACCTGAACAAATTTACCCCTTACGTGACTTATGGTCAGCAGTTTGATGACCACGAGCACAAGGTTGGGGACAGCTACCTACTTGGTGTGAGATACGATCTTCACTACAACGTGTCACTCAATGCAGAATGGCAACACTTCAAAGCTTATCGCAATGTATCTGGTGCATTCGTCGATACACCAGAGGATGATAATGCAAACATGTACACCATCATGGTGAACTTTGTCTTTTAGCGCCATGGCAGGTCGAGTAATACCGACCTGCCCGCTTTTCCGAAATGCTCAAACGATGTTCATGTAACGGGCTAACCATTAAACATGTTTTGCTCAATCTTACGATCTCTAAAGTAAAACTCTTTATCTTGCTTGCCGATTTCTCGTAATACTCGACAAGGATTGCCAACCGCAACAACATTAGCTGGGATATCCTTTGTCACGACACTCCCCGCGCCAATTACGGAGTTTTCGCCGATTGTCACGCCCGGTAATACCACCGAGTTCGCCCCTATCCAAACGTTATTACCAATATGAACTGGGATATTAAACTGAGCGATGTCGCGCCTTAGTTCCGGATCAATTGGGTGCCCAGCAGTCGCGATGGTGACATTCGGTCCAATCATGACATGATCGCCGATATAAATATGAGTGTCGTCAACTAAAGTCAGATTAAAGTTAGCGTAAACATTGTCACCTAGGTGAGTATGGCAGCCCCAGTTAGCTCTCAATGGCGGTTCGATGTAGCAATTCTTTCCAACCGATGCGAGCAAGTGATTCAATATGTTAGAGCGCTTCTCTCCCTCCGAAGGACGTGTTTGATTGTAGTCGTATAAGGTATCTAGACATTCAGTTTGCATTGCTGCCAACGCTTCATCATTGCAGAAGTACACCTGTTGGCTGTGTAGCATGATTTTCTTATCCATTGCCGTTCCTGTTTAGGATGTTCTTTGCAAAAATTTAGCAAAGAGACGCTCAAAGAATCTTGGCAAAAATCATGAAAGTAGCACCGCATCGCAATCAGAAATAAATAATGCCATCAAGCGCACAATTTCACGCGATACGAGCAACAGACAAAAATGGGAGATGGTTAAACACTAATTGAATGGAGATGAGACAAGACGAAAGAATGAAACGTTGAAATGAAAGTTGCCATCAAAAATGCCGCGAAAATTGAATCTTACGGCTTATGCCCAAGTGACTTTGATATGCGGAGTTCAGAGTGTTGTCATTGATTCGAGGTTACTTGGGTATGTTATCAAACGGTCTTATTTCTTCTTTTTGCGGTTTTCTAATCGAGCTTTAAACTTCTTGTTTCGACGCTTTAGAGCACGGAAAAATTTAGACTCTTCGTGATACCAACCTATCACGCTAATCGGAAAGCCCACCAGCATCACGATAAATAAATCCGCGGGAAACTGCTCCGTGATGTCTTTAAAGGTTTGCATCTCACCGAATATAAACAAGCCAATGACTTTGCCAAGCAGCAACGCACAGCAGATCATCAAGAAAGACTTAATAATATAGTGCCACTTGCCTTTCTTGCGCTCTTCTCGCCAATACACGTATTTGTGCTCGCGGTTGTACATTGCCCCTCCAAGTTCGTGACATTGTCACGGACACTATCGCGAATGGTTACCTATTTTGTTAATGGGCGTAGGCGCATTGCTTACGCACTACTTCTAATCATAGTGCTGTTGGAGGGAGTTGCTTGTCAGACCAATAAGAAATGACGTGAATTTTACCTAGACTGCCACATCTGCTTGTATGAACGGAACTCCTTGTTCGACTCATCCAAACCAAAACGTGCCGCAAGCGCTTCTAACTCTTGCTTATAACGAACAAGTGAACTTTCGTCATCGGTCATAATGGCGAATTCCGCAAAGTGCCCAATTCCTTCTAGATGGTCGAGAGTAATATGGAATGAGCCGATAAAGTAAATGCTGCGTACTTTTTTGGTTTGAAGAATCACTTCGTAGCCCATGTTTCCTAGCATACTTTTGGCAGCATGTGACTTAGTAATATCGGTGGCTTCACAGCGATCCTCTTCCGGTCCTTTGACAATCCAAAGTTTGATACCAGACGGCTCGATTTCTCGGATTACCAGACTTTTTCCTTCATGACTGAGTTTGCGTTCTGGCGTGTCGTAGAACCAATCAGACTCTTGATTGTCTTCAAACATGACTTCATGTTCTAAACCACTCAACACCGCTAAAAAAGCTTGTTTATCTTGTACACGGTATTTCAATTCGACTTCAAACTGACCTTGAAAATGCTGATCTGCACTCATGTGGCAACCTCATTACTGCTCTACACCTCATACCTCTGGGTGTTTCAAAGCAGCAGGATGGTAGCACAGCCTAAGTCGCGAATCTGATAAACAGACCTTTCTTTTAATGTTTACGAAAGACCCAGATTGGTCCTATCAAAAGAAACTGAATATCTTCGAAAAACGAGGGCTTCTTCCCCTCTATCTTGTGCCCGATAAACTGGAATATCCAAAGGATTCCAAATAGCAGCATTGAGATGTGGAGTACCGGCCAACCGAGTATCTCCATTGACCATATCAAGCCAATACACGCAACCGTGTAGCCGATCATCATCATAAATACGCTCAGTGAGAGTCGGAAATAAAAGATCCAAGCTGGTAACGCCGCCAGCCATACCCAATTGAGATTGAACCCAAACAAAGGAATCTGCGGAATGGACCATATCAACCCGACGACAGAAAGAAAGATGCCAGGGACAGCAACTTTATGAATTTTCTGGTTGATTGGATTTTGATGGCTTTCACCGTAAGCTTCTAACCATTCAGAGAGTGCACGCATAACTTCACCTTTAACATCACCATAACATTTATATAGTCGGTGCGAGTTAAAGGTGCGAGTTTTTGTTTATTGATATTGATAATAAGCCGAATATCTGTGAGCAATAACAAACTATCTTACTGATATCCCAATGAAATACGCTGAGCTTTGGTTAATTTGGCGACCACAAGATCATATGAGCGTTCACACAAATCTTGTACTAACCCGTCTTCAGGCGTTACTTTTCGGCTAGAATGGCGAGCACCTTCTCTTTGATTTTAAAAACCAACGCATCAGGACCGAACGGAAAGTCACTTTCTGCACACATCAATGTATCGAGAAACTGCGCTAACTATCTAATGCTCGCGATTCATCCCTATCCTAAACCTTTGAATTCATTTATTCATATTGAGGCAACAACAATTTTAATGCCTGATTAACCTGTGCTCTTTCATCACGAGTCAACGACCCCATTAATTCATGCTGAGCCTGTAAATGTTGCTCAATAAGCGCATCGATCAGCTCAAAACCTTTTGAAGTAAGCTGAACACTCACACTGCGGCGATCTTCTTTGCTGTGCTCGCGAGCGATCAATCCTTTTTTTTCCAGCTTGTCGAGTCGATTGGTCATGGCACCAGACGTTAGCATCATCGATGAGATCAACTCCGAAGGGGTTAAACGATAAGGTTCACCACTACGACGCAACGTAGCTAATACATCAAACTCACCCATTTTAAGATCGTAGCGCTTATGCACCTCGGCAACGCGGTTTTCCATATATTTAGCAATCCGCATTAAACGCCCCATGATCGCCATTGGCTCGGTATCGAGATCAGGCTTTTCCTTAGCCCACTGACTTACCACTCTATCAATTGCGTCCATTTATCCTTTTATCTCCAAAGACATTTTGATTGACCAATTTATTTTAACATAAAGATACTTTACAAGAAGCAATAACGAGCGTACCTTTACAACAAATTATCTCAACGTAAAGATATTTAACATGAACATTTTACTCGCGATGATTCCGGCGTTCTTCTGGGGTACAACGTACGCTGTGACACAGTTTACTTTGCCAGACTGGCCGCCAGTGTTACTTGGTGCACTGCGAGCATTGCCAGCTGGTCTATTGCTACTTGCTATCAAACCTTCATTACCAAAGAAACAAGATTGGAAGATCTTGCTTGTGCTTGGCACGATTAATATTGCCCTCTTTTTTGGTCTCATTTTCGTGATGGCGTTAACCTTGCCTTCTGCAATCTCTGGTGTAGGTATGATTTCAGTACCTGTCTTTGCCATGCTGTTTGGGTGGGTAGTTTACAAGCGCCAACCGAGCCTTATTCAAGGAGTCAGCGGGGCCACCCTTATCGCCCTGGCTTGGTTTTTGTTCGACCCAAGCTCGATTACGCTAAACCCGATCGGTCTAGTGGCTATGCTCTCTGCCATTATGTGTATTGTGATCGGCAGCAGCGTAACTAAGTCTCTAGGTTCAAGAATGCATTGGTGGACGGTACTCACTTGGCAACTTATTTTAGGCGGCGTTGTTTTATCTATCGCGGCAGGTGTACTAGCAAGCATTAACCCTGAGCCATACGTTCAAGCAGTCGAAAACATCACTCTAAAAAACCTAAGTGGACTACTGTGGGTAATCATACTCAACACCGCACTCGGCTACGGCATGTACGTGTGGTTATTGCAGCGTATGTCGGTTGTGGACTTTACTTTCGGTGGCATTGCTAACCCTGTTGCGGGCATTGTCTCTGGTTTGTTTTTGATGGGTGAAAGCTTCACGCCTATTCAATACAGCCTAATGATTGGCATGATTACGATGTCACTTGTGCCTCAGTTGGTTCTTTCATTCAAAGAAAAGCGCAATGTCAGCCTCACTAAACCTTATGAATCCAAATAACGCAGAGCGTTAACAGATCTCATTAATTCACAATAAAAGCCCGAGTTGATGATCGGGCTTTTTGTTGTTTCGTTAATCCCTTCACCTTTATCGTTCTATAAAAAATGCCCACCGAATCGGCAGGCACTTTGTACTGTTCTATACCCAAGTAACCTCGAGATACTAGATGGCGCTCTTTAAGAGAGCTTCTTCATTTGCATCCCCATAAAGATAAAGCTAATGCCTTCAATCAATAATGAGATACCAACAAAAGTGCCTAGCAATGTAGTCGAGAACGCAGGATCGTCAAGCAACATAAAGAAGTAGCCACCAATCAGAACAGAAATCACTCCACTGAACACGATCACATTACTGCTTGGTAAACTGCGATTACTTAAGCCGAAAAATACACGGGTTAAACCATTTAGAATCATCACGATCACCATCAACATAGTAATGGTCACCAAACCTGCCAATGGTTTAAACAGAATGAACAGACCGCCGACAATATACAGCACAGCACTTAATACGTACCAAAGCTTCTCTTTCCACACATTAATAGAAAACGTGTGGTATGCCTGAACCAAACCACTGAACAGTAGTACCGCACCTACGATAGTCGATATCGTTACGCCCGCAAGCACTGGCAAACTCATAGCACCAATGCCCATTAAAGAGATAATAACGCCAACGATAACGAAGTATTTCCAGCCTTTAGACAAAAATGTAGGCTGTTGTGATTGATTAGAATTTTCCATTGAATGCCTCTTGAATTAAACGCGAGCCGCCTTTTCAGTCTAGTCTAATAAAACATAGGGAGTTCACAGACTTAACAGAAATACGTGTCCCGTTTGCATAATTGGATGTTAAACCTGTATCACATCATCGGCTATACGCTATTTTTGAATAATAAGTTTCAAGATTGCTGGATTAAACCAGTGCAAAACAAAGAGATGGAGAGTAGGATGAGCGGCTTTCTAACGCCTGTTGCCTGACCTCTTCAAAGAAGTTCTCACTTCTTCATTCAGGTTACATTTTGAGGATGACATTTTGCTCGATCATCACATTCGCACTTTCATAGCAGACAAACTCAGTTCCGTGGGCATCAATAGTGACCCTTATGGCATCGAACTCACAACCGTTTTCATTCTTGCGAGCTTAACCGCAGCAGCGATCAGCTACTTGATAGTGCATCACCTGGTCGTGAGGTCAGTCAATAATGTTCTACAAAAAGCCAATAAACCACTCGCTGAAAGCTTGGCGAAGTATGATGTCTTAGAAAAGCTCTCATTACTGATCCCAATCATGGTGTTGGATGTCTTTATCCCTCTCGCCGTAGGTCACTACGATTGGTTAGCGAACATCTTTGACCGGATTCTAAGCATCTCTATTTTAGTCATTTTTATCTGGATGATCTTTGCCCTGCTTGATGCGTTAAATGACATTGCAACGTTTAAAGGCATCACGAGAAGAATGCCGATCAAAAGCTTCGTCCAACTGATAAAACTGTTCACCTTCTTTGTTGGTGTTGTGGTTTCCATGTCGATTCTTGCCAACGAATCACCGGTGATTTTCCTATCAGGTTTAGGCGTTGCGACGGGCTTCGTCATGTTGGTGTTTAAGGATACGATATTGGGCTTTGTTGCAGGCATTCAACTATCTGCAAACCGCATGATCAGCCTAAACGATTGGATTCAAATGGACTCTTACGGTGCGAATGGCACAGTAGAGGAAATCTCACTCACCACAGTAAAAGTTCGAAACTTCGATAACACTGTGAGCATGCTGCCTGCTTACGCATTGGTGCAAAACGCCTTCATTAACTGGCAAGGCATGTCAGATTCTGGCGGTCGCCGTATCAAGCGCTCCGTGAATGTTGATGTCACATCAATTCGCTTCTTATCTGATGAAGAAATTGAAAAGCTAAAAAGCATCCGAATCCTTCGTCAGTACATTTATGAAAAATCGCGTGAAATCAGTGATTACAATCAAGAAATGAGTGAGGAACCCGCCTTCAGCAACCTACGTCAAATGACCAACTTAGGTATGTTCCGCGCTTACATTAATGCTTACTTGAAAGCGAACAAAGACATTCACCAGTACATGCTGATTATGGTGAGGCAACTAGAGCCGACGCCAGAGGGTATTCCGTTGCAGGTTTACGCTTTTACCAACAATACTGACTGGGCTTACTATGAAGGTGTGCAAGCGGACTTGTTCGATCATATCTACTCAATCATGCCTTTGTTTGGTCTGCGTCCATACCAAATGTTCACAAGTAATGATGCTAAACAAATCGCTTTAGAAAAAGTAACCAGCAAAAGCAATTCATAAGACATCTTAGAGAGTGGAGCTTACTCTTCACTCTCTAAATTTAGGCTAAGACGTTTTCGATCATAACGATGCTCGGCAAGCACGCCCCCTTCTACCTTATATCTCAAGCCATATTTACCAATACAGCCTCGCAACCTTAAACGGGTTAAATCCGACAAATCAGAAGCAGTGCCAGCTTTATCAACCAACTGAATCCAATATCTCTCCATTTTATCCTTCACGCCACTTCCCCAACTAACATTTATATATTTAGGGAGATTCTGGCAAATATCCGAGAAAGTCTGGATAGCATACGCTAGAACATTTCTGAAAGAATGCCTATGAGAATCGCATAAAACCGAATTAAAAGGCTAAAAACAGCACTTTCTGCCTGATTTTCTAATCTTAGTTATATACCTCGAGATACCTGATTCAGCGAGAACGACTGGGTTTAAACACGCGGCGGCGATTTAAAGGTCTAGTGGGTCTAAATCAAGAATCGGCTACAAAGCATGCAAGCCAAGCCCCTTACTATTTGCAAAGAGTGCCCTTTGGGAGCTTGTCGTTGAAAAAGAGAGATTTACGAAAAGAGAAGGGAAATAAAAGGAAAATGATTGAAAGAGAACAGGCTCTCACCTGCTCTCTTGGGTTTATGAATTAAAGACGGATTTCTTCAACTGTAAACGAGCCGTTATCAAGTTTACGTTTAAGCTCCTGCTTTTGGTTAAAGTCTATCTTTTTCAAATCAACCTTTTTAATTCGGCTGTCATGCATGGTTGTGTAGTAAAGCGCACCATTTCCTTGGTCGATCACTGATGTCCATTGAGTGGCACTTGGCAGATTTGGGATATGCTCACGATATTCGGCGTTAAACTCAGTACCAATTGGAATATCGAAGTTGTTTAGAATATGGAACGCTTGAGAGACCGCTTCTTGCGAGTTTTTTGATTCTGGCGCGGTATTAACAAAGAACGCAGCACGAACAAAACGTGATGGCGGCGTAATGTCTCCCGGCAAACCTAAGAAACCAGAGCCAATACCAAAAGATTTCGCTTCAACGTCACCAAACTTGGTCGGCGCACTGGTGCCCGGTTGCAGATGGATGTAGTTGTTCAAGTTCGTTACTTGCCATGGGAAGGTTGGCGAATTAGTCAGTACACCCACCTCATTGTCGTAAATATGTACCTGACCACCATCCATAATTTCAATTACGATGTTGTTGCCTGCTTTATCAGTAACACGCCAATGTCCGGTTGGTGATGGCTGCCCTTTTTCATCGATATACACTGGCACAATATCGATGTTTTTCATTGCGGTTTTCACTTCTTCAACGGTTTTAAATTGTGACAACATCCAGCGGACAAAGTCCATATCAGCGATACTATTTGCGCGATCTTTCGGGTTGTAAGCCTTTAAAGAACCGTACCCTTTAAAGTAGAACAAACCAGCTGTTAGCCCTTCTTCGTTAATACCTTCGCCAATAAAGCGGTCATCACTCACTGAAATACCAACAAATCCATATTTGCTCTCCCAGCTTAAACCGTGCTTTTGGTCTGGCATGGTTGATGTGAACGTATAGTCACGCGGGGCGACAATCAGTTTACTATTGAGATCGCTCTCGCCCCACTCAATCGTTCGAGCGTGAATATGGTCATTTGCAGTAGTTGAAAGAGAGATGCCAGTACAAGCGATTGCAGGCGCAATAATACTGGCAGAAAGTGCCATAGCTAGGAGGGTTTTCTTTATCATTTTTAGATCCACCAAGAAGGGGTAACATTTCGCGATTGTATTCCTTTTTAAGTAACTTACAATCGAAAATATATAAAATCGGTAGAATATAGAGAATGAACAACTAAAGCACTCAAAGTGATTAGCTTTGAGCGTCCCCTACTAGCTAAGACAAAAGGCTATAAATAAAAAGTGACACTGTCATTGATTTCCAAGGTATAAGAAGTCATCCTCTAACCCAGTCCCTCCCAATTAAAATCACAACAAACCCTAGTTATTACAATCGTAACTAATGCCCTCATACATGGTACTTATGTCGATGTACTTTTCGTAGTTCAGGTACGCGACAATTCGAGCATCGGTATTGAACATCAATCGATTTACCGCATGTATCGCATCATAAAGATCTTTACCGTCCACCCCGGCTTCCTTAAAGCAATGTCTGACATAACGGTAATCTTTGTAGATCTCGTATGCCAAGAGCTGATTATTCGCATCGTTACTTGAGAAGTCGTGTTGCAAAATGCTTGAAGAATATTGTACGTAACGCAAAAGAAAATCGTGATTAATTTCACTGATTTTGAGTGCTTTCAACACAGCTTCCACGTCGTCACGGATGTGATTGTGATTCTTGTCGATTCCTAACAATGAATCGGATACGTCCTTCTTAATAGAAGGATTTGATATCACCCGCTCTAACTGCGAACTCATACTTGGTCCAATAATGAGCTCCGCTGAATATATTGGGTGGCTAATGAATAGAAAAAAGGTAGAAGCGATAACGCATCGAGAAATAGACATTTTAATTATCGTTGTATAAAAACAAAATTAAATGCTATCGATTAATGATTGAAAAATGAAATAGACATTTATTATTCCATAATAAATATCAGTAATAAAAGAGCTTGGTAAGTACCAAGCTCTTTTACTAAACAACCCCACTTAATAGTGAGCACATAAAAATTATAATGACAACAGCAAACAGTGGATTACACATTAGTCTATCGTTAATACAACTCGACGGTTACAGCCAGATACTTTGTTTTCATTTACCTTACAAATCGGTGCAGACTCACCGAATGCTTTTTCAACAATCCTGTTGCCTAGACCTAACCCTTGTTTCAGGTATGTTGTTGCGGCATTCGCGCGACGAGCAGACAAGCCTTTGTTATAAGCCTGAGAGCCGACCTCATCAGTATGCCCTTCAACAAGAACACGAGTACCTTCGTCAACCAGTTCCAAGTATTGCGAAATCGCTTGTTTATGAGTGTCTGTTAAACGATATTTATCAGTATCATAGTTGAGGATCAACGACATCGAGTTCTTATCAAAGGTGCAGCTGTCGGTCGCATTCAACCCTTCAACCTTAACTACTCTCTTATCCTGTACAATAGAGCGTTCTTCATTTACCGTCACCGCTAACTTACCAACAACCTGAGTGACTTTTGTTTCGGAACTTTTAAGAATTTTAGAGCTCACGTAGTTTTCATCATGATTAATACAATTAGCGAGTGCGACATTTGAGGTAAAAATAATCGCGATTGATAATAATTTTTTCATTTTAATCTTTTAATCGTCCTGTCTCTTCGTTAATCAGATTTAATATGTATTTGTAGACATCTTTACCATTTTTTGCGTGATAAATATTTTTCTCGCCAACACAATCACCGAATCCATCGTCCTTTTGTACGTTGTAGTTAACACCTATAACACCCATAGTGACTTTTGTTTTTTCACCTTCTAACTTCGCGTGTTCACTTTGAAACTTATTTTCTTTGCTAGAAATTCTTTTCTTGAGCTGTTCACAAAGGTTGTGTTCACGCACTAATGACTTCAAGAACTTGTCGTAAACTTGTTGATACTGAATATAACCATAACTGTCTCGATAACTTTTTGTGACCACGTCGTATTTGTTTCTATACGTACTGTTTCGATGGAGATAGTCAGGGAATCGTACGTCTGTATCTGCACCATCAGAAAGGAAGATAAACACCTGTTCTGGGTTACGCTCTTCTTTCTTAACTTTGTCTGCCTCTTTCGCTGCTGCAATCAGACCTAACCAAGAATTGGTGCCGCCACCCCTAGCAGGCATTACCTTGTTCGAATTCAAGATATTGATAAATTCCTGATAGTTGTCTGTTATTGGAATATCTCGTGCCTGATTGTAATAACTAGAGTGGTACACGTTTTGTTCATCCACAGACTGGTCAAACATATCATCGACAATGCTTTGGAAAGATGCTTCTGTGTGAGAAAACTCACTTGCATAGTCGTAGAATTTTAGTCTGCGATCTTTTTTATCGTATTTCACGTTGTAGGCGTTGTAAGTCAACAAGGCAACGCGACTCTTCTTATTCTCACCGGTTTTGAAGTCCTTCAAATCTTCGACAACTTTGGTGATCGTTTCCTTCACCACCTGCATCTGAGTTTTGTTGTTTTGCCCATACCACAGGTTACTCATCGATTGACTGGTATCCAGTATGAAGTAGATATCCACCGGTTGAGGTAAGTATTTCCGGGTGATCGAGTCGCCAGACACTTTGAATTTTGGCTCTACGCCGATTTCATTATGTGAAATCCATGAATCATGCTCAGAGGTCGCAACCACGGTGAAGTCTGCAAATGGCGATAACTCATTGGCTTTCTGAACACAACCGTCTTTGTACTCACACTTCTTGGTCGATACGTTGATCTGAATGTCGCTAATATTGTCGGTAATATATAAGTCGACAATTCTCTGCGCATAGTCTTTGTCTTCTTGATTGTCTTTGCCTGGACTTGCAATCAAGGCAAGACTCGCAACTTCAGCCGCCTCCTCTATTTTTGAGTGCGCAAGCAAACGTTGCGTATAGCCAACAGAAAACGAGAAAGTGATGATTAATATAGGGAGAAACGAAAGAAATATGATCCCAGCAACCCCTTTTTGCTTAGTGAAGCGCTTCATATTAAATCCTTGCAAATGAATAGGAACTGGTCACGACTTTGATCGGCTCACCGCTCATAAGACCGATAATGTTAAACGGCGTTTTGTAGCAAAGAGACACATGATAAAGAGGAAGGCGTCGGTTCTGCGTAGTCAAAGGCAATAGTTTTGTTGCTTTTTCTACTGTAATTTCCTCTAGATCCGGAAAATTACACCCTGCCGTCATGCCTTTTAAGGCGGTGGTTCTAACAAGCTTCTTATCTTTATCAATCAAAGATAGCTCTATGACTCGCATCCCCAGCTCATTTTCGTCAAAATCTGGTAGTGTGCGTTTCAACATGCCTTTCGCCATATCGAACGAATTGTTCATGTGTGTCTCGCACTGCTTACCTCCTGCGCCACAAATATCGAGCTCATTGGCAAACAACTGTCGGCGTTCACTAATAACACTGACGATCGAATACACCACCCTATCCAACTGCCCTTTTTTATTAACGGCGATGGTGTAGTTGATATGCATGGCAATAATGGAGCCAAAAAAGAGTAAGACCAATGCAAGCTCAACAATAAAAGCACCGGTTTGCTTTGACTTAGTTACCACAACTGATCTCCTCTCCTAACTTGAATGTACAGCGCTCGTACTCCTGAACCGCGACCATCTCGCGACTAATGTTCATGCTTGGCATAACAAAGTTAAACAAAGGCTGATAGGTGAAGCTCAATTGGTATATGGCAATTGGCATGTTGACTGAGTTTTCAGCAGTGTCGCCTTTCTTGATGTTTGGGCATTCACTCAACACTTTTCCACTGCGATTACAATGGATAAAGTCAGTTAGGTTTTTAAAGTAATAAACCGATGCCGAAACCGTTGAGTGATCAACAACTTTTGACCATAGTGCACCACCACTTGATTCAAGCTTGGTTTTGATTACGTCTTGGTAATCGATTTTTTCAGTACTGTGAGAGCTGCCTTGCTTTTTACTGCTCATCACTGCTGTGGTTAATGCATGATCCGTCACACCCATTGAGTACGTTAAAACCGACAAGTCAAACCAAGTAAACAGAACCATTAGTAAAACTGGCAAGCCCATTGCGGTCTCAACCGTCAAACTTCCCTTTTGAAACTTGATCATAGCTCGACGTACCTTTTCTTGGTGTAATCAACAACAAAGGCACCTTTGACATCCATGTTTTCAAGAAATTTCTTTGCGTCATTGATGTCACTGAACTCACCAATGCAGTAACGCTTCCATAAGCCGTGCGTGTAGGAATACACACTTCCATAATTGCCTTTCAGATAGTTTAAGTAATCCGAAGGAATCACCTTATAGGTTGCCAAAACTTGAATTCGGTAAATTGACGGCGCTTTAGGGCGTAAATTTTTTGGGTCTAGAACTGAGCGTGCTACGTACTTTGGTTTCAAATCGACTGATTTCGTTTCCATTTCCATATTTTTCTTTTCCTTTACTTTAGCGACCTGCTTTGGTGGAGCTTTTTTCGTTACTTTTTTAGGAAGCGGTTTGACGCTCTGCATGAGTTTTTTCAGTTTGACTCGCGCTTCTTGTTCACTGCTGTCGTGCTTTAACACTTCCAATGCCACATCAGGTCGGTGTGATCGAGTCGAAGCTAATAGAAGATTTGAACGGACTTTTTCATCATTCGGATTAGCTGCAAACAAGCTGTATAGCAGCTCCATTGCAGGTTCTGGACGACCTTGCAGCATCATCACGACGGCAATATTGTTATTCGCTTCTCGGTCAGACGCGCCGTTTTTCTTGCTGTCGTTGAAGTTGGCGATTGCACCGCTGTAGTCTTTCTTACGCGCTAAAATCTTACCCTTTAATAGGTAATAATCACCTTCCGCACCACCATTTTCTAAATAATCATCTAAATAACGATCACTTGCGTCATAATTACGCTTTAGATATTCCAACTTAGCTAAGATATAAATAATATCTGGGTCTTCGAGGTCTTTTTTCTCAAGAGTATTTATATATAATTCGGCAGACTTTTGATCTTTGTTATCGAGATATAAGTTAATCAGTTTTATCTTGTAGCGTGGAACCTCAACCAAATTTGCTTTATAAAACTCGATCAATTGTTCAGTTTGTCCAGAGTTAGTCAGCAATTTTTCTTTGGTTACTAATTCCTGATTGATGGTGGAACACCCACTTAAAAGCAATAAAACAAAAAGGGAGATATAGTTTTTTACATTCATTATCCTAGCATCCTCATTATCCCTGGCGCTGCGATTAGAACAACAATAGGAACCATGATAAAAGTGATCATTGGGATGGACATTTTTGCCCCCATCTTTCCTATCCTTTCTTCCAAATCGAGCATGTTTATTTCTCGAATATCAGAAGCGAGGGAGGCTAATACCGCACCTACTGATGAGCCGTACTTCAAGCTTTGAGTAAGTGTCATAACAAAGCTTTGTGCCTCTGGGGTTGGAACCAGATCATAGAACTCAGTAAGTGCTCGATCCAAACCAACAATTTTGGCTCGTTCTGAAGTTTTTTTAACAACATAAGCCAGGTTTTCATCGACTGTTTTTAACTCGTTCGATAAATATTCCAAGCTCGCTTCGAGCGTCATCCCGGTATGCACACACACGTTCATTAAGTCGAGCAAGAAAGGCAGTCGACTACTCACGTGACGAACATTCGCATTCCCTTTCGAAGAGATGTACATATCTGGCGCAATCAAACACACAAGCATCGAGACTGAGAATGAAATAAACGCAGATGAAAATTCCATGTCTCCTTGCATGTAAGAATAGCCAATAAATGCTAAACAAAATAACAGCGGTATAATCTTCAGCAGGTAATAGGCCTGTGCAATAAAATCACTATGAATCCCTGCTCTAACTAAGTTGTTTTTCGTTTCTTCTTTATTAAAAGACAGACGCGAAAGTTGTACTGCTAACTTTTCAGAAAAAGGCGTCTTTTCTTGGGTTGAGTCAATGATCTTTTTTGTCGAAATATTCGCTTTGGTTTTATCAAACACTTTTAATGAGTAATACGCGACAGATAATGAAATAAACAACCCTAATGCTAAAAAGATTAATTTTATATCGACCACTACTTCACCCCTCTTAATATCATGTAGATAAAGAAGAATCCGATGGCTTCACTGATCAACACGTAATAGAAAATAGGCTTCCCCCCATCTTCGAACATCACGAAGTTATAGTTATCTGGGCTTGTGAACTTCAAAATCATGATAAAGATAACTGGCAGAGCCGCGATGATTTTTGCTGAAGCACGCGCCTCTGACGTCAGTGCATTTTTCTTCTTCTCGATCGCCCTTGCTTCAAACATGATTCGGTTGATACGGTTAATGACGTCTTTTAGTTGGCCACCTCGACTCAAGTTGATTCGAATCGTCGCCGCAAAGAAAAAGTACTCAACATAAGGGAAAGACGAAGCACTTCGCGCCAATACATCATCTGGGTCTTCACCGATAAGTAGACGCTCTGACATCTTCTTGAACTCTTCGCCTACTTCATTATCAAGCTGAGTACCCACGTATTCGAACGCATGGACAATACTCTGACCCGAGGAGAGCGCACCAGAAAGAATGTTCAGCGCATCCGGGAAGTTATCCTTGAATCGCTGCGCTTGGATGCCACTAAGTTTGAGAATAAACATCACAAACAATATTGGCTCCAAAGCAAGCAGCACTTTCCAATACTCAAACATGAAGAACCAATCGTTAACGAAGTAAACCGCTAATGAAGATCCCGCAAAAAAGCCAATTAATTTGATTCCTGCATTAGGACTCAACAGCTTTTTCAACTGCTTAAATTTATCCTTAATCTTTTTTCGGTAGCTGATATCAAAGCTTTCTGAATCGATAACCGCTCGAGAGCCAGAAACGCCCTCGAACGTATTAGATTGCTCAATGATCGATGTGATTTCTTTCTGTTTTTTCGAATGCCCAATAAACAGAAACAACGCAATTACAACCCATAGCAAAACGACAATCAGCATCATGAGAACAGCTCCTGCAGCGCCCCATCCAAGCCAAAGAACTTCGCACGCTCATAAATTACAGAGCGCTTAGAAAGACCTGGCGTTCGAAATTCGCCCGAGATTTTGCCTTCATCACCCATTCCGTTGTTTTCAAACCGGAAGATATCTTCCATAACAACGTTGTCACCTTCGAGACCAACAATCTCACTGATAAACAAGATCTTACGACTACCATCATGGAGTCGTCGTACTTGGACTATCAGGTCAACCGCACTCACGATAGTTCGACGAATCGCCTCAAGCGGTAGACTGGCTGTCGCCATCATTACCATACTCTCCACACGAGCAATCGCATCACGAGGGGTGTTCGCGTGAAGCGTAGACATTGAGCCATCGTGACCAGTGTTCATTGCTTGAAGCATTTCAAACGCTTCACCACCACGACACTCACCAACAATGATTCTATCTGGTCGCATACGCAGGGCGTTGATTACCAAATCTCGCGCAGTGATTTCACCCGTCCCTTCAACACTTGCTTGACGAGTTTCCAATCGAACAATGTGTGGTTGTTGCAATTGAAGTTCGGCCGCATCTTCAATGGTAACGATACGTTCACCACTACCAATGAAACCGGACAATGCGTTCAACAAGGTTGTTTTACCTGAACCCGTACCCCCAGAGATAAGGATGTTGCACTTACAATGACTGGCAATCGAAAGCAGCTTTGCCATTTCAACCGATAGCGCGCCAAACTGAACCAAGTTTTCTAGCTTGATTTTTTGCTCTTTGAACTTACGAATCGAAATGGATGTCCCATCGATTGCAAGAGGCGGAATAACAATGTTTACACGACTTCCATCTTCCAAACGAGCATCACAAAGCGGTTTTGATTCATCAATTCGACGCCCCACATTTGAGGCAATACGCTTAGCAATGGTGTTGAGCTGTTTCTCGTTGACGAACTGAATTGGTGACTTTTCTACCTTACCGTTCAATTCGATAAAAATGTCTGAGGGACCATTGATCATGATGTCCGAGATTTCATCGTTATCGACCAACGCTTGAAGGGGTCCAAGACCTTTCAACTCGTCAAGCAGTGCTTTAACCAGCTCTAAACGCTTTAAGCTACTGATTTGAAGTTGCTTCTTCTCAATAAGAATATTAACGGAATCTTTTAGTTGGCTCTCAAGCTCCAACGGTTCAACGTCAACTAACGAGGCTGCATCTAAGGCGTCAAAGATTTCGTCCCGGATCTCGATATAAACTTCTTTCAAGTGATTCATTTCTTAAACCACGCGAACTTTTTCTGTACTTTGACTTTTTTACCCGTCAACGAATTCACAATATTGGCAATGGCAGGTGCAAACTTAAGCTTTGCCGTGTTTTGAATGCCTTGTTGAATAATGAGCTTCTCTAGATTGGCTTCATAAGCAAAATCAATCGCGTCTTTTGCTTTGATTTTCTCTTTCGCCCCTTGAAGCGGCATCATGTAGTCCTTCTGAGATCGCGTCATTGAGAAAATCACTCGATGCTCAGACTTACCCAACTTCTTCTTGATCGAGTGGTACGCTCTTAGTGACGCCACGGAAGGTTCACAAACAATAAAAATACGGTTGTATCGGTCACTGATGTCTTCTGCTGTCAGCTCATCAATCGCACTAAGCGGCATGGAATCAATGATAAAGTTGTATTGATCAACCAGTTCGTTAGAGATGCGAAACAACGAATCTACATGATCGCTCAAGCAAGCAACGTTCTTTTCTAATGTGAGGAAGTTGAGCTTATCTTTAACGGGTTTTACATAGCTTCCAGCAATCGCGGCATCCAGTTCAGACTGGTTCAAATCAATGCTGTTTTGCTGCGCTTTTAGCCCTTTTAAGCCTAGAAATATGTCTGAGTTTAGTGCGATGGTGTCATGCTCAACAAGCAAGGTTTTTAAGTTCGCTTGTTGACTCAAACTGTGTGAAAGAAAGGCACTTATCGTCGACACGCCCACCCCACCTTTGCTACCAAGCATTAAGACTCGCTTGGCAATGCGAGACTTCTTCTTAACTGTTGGTGAGAATGTCGCAGCACTTGACTCTTTAAGCGCCCCTAACAAACCATCGAGTTCAGGGTCCCAAAGAATGTAGTTGGCACCCAATGACAGGACTTTATCTCGCATCAGTATTGAGTCCATGTTACTCACTACAATAAGAGAAATGCTGACGTCTAATCTTGAAGAGATCTCCGCAACTTCTGAAATCAACTCACCACATGCTCTTAAGTCAAGAATGACATGTTTTATTTCAGCGTTAGTTTTATGCCAACTTTCGTCATCAATATCGTCGACTTTTAAAGGTGAAGCGAAACCTTCGATTGCGTAGAGCTCGTCGATTGCTTGAAGAAAAGCCAAATCATCTGAAACAACCAGATCAATGGTGTTGTTCTTCTTATCTTTGCTTGATGAAGTCGTTTTGAATAGGTTATCTAAATCCATTTTTTACTCCGCCACAGGATTCGTCATACTCAAGCGTCTGTTGTATTCCAAGCTGCACCCAAATGGATGATGTTTAAGGGTGTTGAATGAAACAGCATCACAAGTTTGCTCTTGCATCTTGTGGTATTTCGCAACGATTTTTACGCCTTTGCTTTCGCTGTTTGCGTTTAGGGTATAACGCAACTTGTTTACGCCTTTGGCTTTGATTTCTTTAACAAAGCCATCAACAAACTGACTTTCTTTGGCGTCGTAATTGATTGCAAATGTCGACTTCGGATACTGAAGATTAATTTGATTGACGAAGTTAACTGACTTATCCATCGCCACTTCTTTGTTTGTGACTCGAAACTCAAAGGTTTCTACAATTGTGTCTACGGTTGTTTTGTTTGGTGTTACCGATACCGAGCAACCCGAGAGTAATACAGAAACCACCAACAATAGGTTTGCCTTCATTAGTTAAAGCCTCCCGCTTTTATCGTATTTTCCAGCTCTTCGTCATCAACATTTGAAAGATCAAGTTTCAACAAACGCTCAAGGTCACTCGTTCGTTTGAACTTCGGCAGTTTGATATCGGTTTCTTTAACAGGATCGACGAGGTTAACTGTCGCTACGATAATCAGCTCAGTCTTTCTTCTTTCAGTATTGGTTTTACTAAACAGTGCACCCAAAATCGGGATATCACCCAGGTAAGGGATTTTGGCTAATGATTCCTGTTCTTCTGATGTCAACAGACCCGCTAGAACAAAACTTTGACCATCTTTCAATTGCACGGTCGTTTGGGCTTTGCGAGTCCTCAAAGAAGGCACGCTGACTAGACCAGTGTTCACGCCATTAGTCTTATCAATAGAGCTCACTTCCGGCAGCAGTGACAAACGAATGTTTTCAGAATCCGTTACCTTAGCCACCATCGACAGCTTTACCCCGTACTCTTTATAAGTAACAGAGATGCCGTCGTTATCGCGAACTGTAATAGGAATTTCACCACCAACTAAAAAGCTTGCAGACTCACCGGAAATCACAGATAAATTTGGCTCGGCAAGCACTTGTCCAATGCTGTCATTGCCACTCGCTGAAATAACCGCAACGATATCCTCAGCAGTAAAGTCCAAAATCTTATTGACGAACTGACCAGCAGTACCAACAGTCTTACCGTTTGTTTCGGCGTATGAAACTCCCAATTCGGTCAAGAATGAACTGGAGACTTCTGCAACCGTCAGTTTTACGTTGATTTGCTCTGTCGTGAGAACTTTCAGGTTGTTAATAATGTCTTCATACACATAGCTCGCTGTGTAATCGAGAGGGTCGCCATCTTCGCCGTTTGCGTTAGTAAGCTCAAAAGTATTTCTTTCTTTGCTCTTTTTCAGCATTTCACCTACGTGGCGATACACCTTGTTTTTGATTTCTTCGCTGCTCACGACACCATCAATGACAACCTGCTCACCAATGTTGGTCAGCTTAATATCTTCATCGGGATATCTTGCAATAAGTGTTTGTTTTAAAAGCCTTAAGCTTTTATTTACGACCACTTCTGCGTTGTAAATTTCGTTTCCTGCTCGGTCGTAAGCGATAATGGAAGTGGCACCACGGCCAATGCCGTAAATCACTAATTTCCCGTTTGCGATGACCTTGTAATCCGCAATTTGGGTATCCGCGACAAACACGGTATCAATGTTGCGTTTTACATTAATCGTCTTCGCTGCACCTTTATCAAGGCTTAATAGATCCCCAGCTGACGCGGAAGCTGGGAGAAGCAAAACCAATCCCAGCGTGACTGATAATATATTTTTATTGAACACCCTTAATTCCCTCTCAGCTGTCGAACGCCAAATCGATGCTCAATCAAATCGCTACTTTTGACAGATAAGTATTTATGAACCATCTTTGCTGGAACCAAGGTAATGGCTCCGATCTTCTGCGCCATTTCTAGCTTAAGTACCTGTTTAACGGTCAACGCGATAATCAAGCCATATTCTTCATTTGATGAATCATCATCTTCAGCAACGTTCATCGCTTGCAAGACCAAAGCCCCGTCAATGATGACGTTGCTTGTTAAGCTATCGATATCGGAATAGCCACTTTCTAATAAATTGGATTGAGATGAGGTTGTGGCTACAAAACTGACGCGATCGCCAGGTTGAATAGGAAGCGCTTCCACAATGCTACTGCCTTGCGACAAGTAGTAATAAGGCACTTGGTCTTTTTTAAGTGAAAGATACATGTAATCTTTTTCACCAGGATTAGAAACCAAGTCTGGTGTTAATTGCATACCTTCTTTGACGTCTTTCGCCCATAGCGCACCTGAATCAATCTTAATGCTCGAGTAAGGAACGTATGAATGCTGTTTTGCTTCCGACTCGGGAAACTCACGAATACCTATTGCATTGGCGTTAACCGGCTCAGCTTTGTTTACAGCTTGATTAACGAATGCGACCTCTACAAACACTTCATTTTCGACCACTGCCACTGGCTCAGGCTGATCAAAAAAATCGCTGACGTAGAAAAAAGCCAAAAACATAGTGATGGCAACAAATACAAAAACTAATGCTCTACTCATAGAATAAAAACCTTAAAAGAGAGGGAATCCCCTCTCTAGGCGCTTTAATTTTATAATTGCCCGTTCGTATAATTAAACAGACCCTTTTCCACTATTTTGCAGCGCTACTCATCGAAGTCTTAATTGCAGTCATGGCTTCAGTAAGAGTGTCTGATAATGTGCCATTCTTGAACACAAGCAAAATGATTGATGACATTGCAACCGCGATGATTGCGTATTCCACCGCAGTTACACCACGTTTGTCTGCCTTGAATTTATTACGGATATTACGAAGTTTAGAATTGATATTTAAAAGCATGTTTACCTCTATTTATTCAAATTAGTCACTCATTTCGTGAACGTAGAAAATCTACCTCAATAGAAACAATCACACCAATTAAGCTTTTTTATTCATTTATAAATAGTTGTTATAAACACATGTAATCCGTTACATAATAATTTATTATTAGGAAGCAATTGAATTCCAATCTCCCTCCATTAAAATAGTAAAATGAATTATATAAAATTTATCTTTTGGCTAACCTGCCTTGCCAGCGTGATGTGTATTTTTTATGGTGATATTCGCTATAGGATTGTGAAGCATCGATTCATTTTTCTTATCAGTGTTACCTCACTAGCTAGCTTGTATTATTCTCCAGCTCCTTTTAATCAAGTTCTGGTGAGTACATGTATTTTTATTGCATTCTTTTTGCTTTGGATGATGAACGTAGTTGGAGGTGGGGATGTAAAATTAATCGGTGCACTATTTTTAGGTGTACATAGTGAATATATGTTATTAGCAATGATTGCTATTGGATTATTGGGCGGAATTCAAATTCTTTTGATGTGGATGACGGCCATTTTTCGTCAAACTCCTCCTTTTAAAAATGGCATTCCTTACACAATACCGATCGGTATTAGTGGACTTTTTTTCTTTTATCTATCCCTTTTTTCTTGACTATAAATACAAACGCCATGCCTATTTATAATAGGCATGGCGTTTTACTACATTACTTCACAACTGGTCAGTAAGGAAGTGGGAGGTTTTCTACTTACCACTCCTTTAGATGTGAGTCGGAAAGTTTCGGTAATCAAACTTCTTAAACGTTCTTGATCAATTTTCTTGGCTGCCGAATCGTTGCACCAAACATACATCTCAATGTATTTTGGTAATAAATATTGGCTACATTTGTGATCACCTAAGGTCCAACTTGGACAAACGACAAACGTGTTTGCTGCTTGTAGTTCGTTAATCATCAGTCGTGATGATGAGGTCGTAAGCCAATGTTTTACCTTAGAAATATCTACACCAAAAGAATCAAGAAGCACCTCGGCATCTCGCCTAGAAAGAGAGTTACAAAAGACTATTCGCTCGGGATAGCACTCTTCAGGATCAACCGCGCAGTCACAAGCTAAAATGTATTGTTCTCTGTTTAGGGGAAATACACGCCCTTCCACAGATGTGGTATCACCGATGGCAAACACCAAATCGTGGTTTTCTTTATCGACACAATTAAGGTCGCTATAACTTGTCACAGCCAACTCGACGTCGTTATATACTCTGAAAGAACTGATTACTTTTGCGACTAACTCAGGGGCGAATGAATCAGAAATCGCAATAGAATACCGATCAAACATATCAACTTGAGCCAACTCATCAAATAATTGATCATATAACGACATCGTCTGATCCGTATAATCTAGTAATATTTGACCATGTTTAGTCAAGTTAAAACCATCCTTTCGGTCAAAGACTTCTGCGCCTATAGTACATTCAAGTTTTTTAATATGTTGTGAAACGGCTGGTTGGGTTAAATATAGACTTTCTGCAGCTGCAGTAAAACTTCTATGTCTTGCAACATGTGAAAAAGTGCGTAAGTACTTTACATCAATGGTTCGTTTATTAGCTTTCATTTAATTAACACCAAGACCCAATAATTATCCGATAGTTATAATTGTTATACATCCATAAAGCTACACATTGAGCCAGTTAATAATTGGCTTCCCGCTATAACTCAGCGTCTTATTCTACGTCTAACTATTCAACAGTTGTATAAGAAACATGTTGCTTATTTCTCAAATTTGCAACTGATCAGAGGAGATTTATTTTGGTGTAAATGACTGTTTTATTTATTATTTCGCGTTGCGAAATAATTAGTTAAAAAAAGATAATTTTATAATATTGTGTCTTAATCACCCCCTTTATGAGGCCTAAACCCCCCCTTTATATTTCGAGTGACTACTTAATAATATGCATACAGTTTTAATTTATAACAAACGATATACATTATAAGAACGACAATATTATTAATGGAAATTAAGTCATTATAAGTTTCCATGTATGTGAGTATAAGCTAACGTTATTAAAAATCAATCTAAAACCAACTCATTTATATTCGAACGAAAATAGCAAACGTTTGCCATTTTCGTTCGAATGACCGAGCAAGCATTAAACGACTAAAGAAATGATAATCTTATTAATAACATTACATGTAGAGTGGCTATAGGTCATAAGATAAATTTATAATTAGACTTTTGCTTGCTTTTTCTTGCGATATTCAAGTGGGGAGCAATCATTTTCTCTCTTGAATATCTGCCTGAAAAATTGTGTATCCACATAGCCAGAACGACTAGCGACCTCATCAATGGACAGTTTTGTTGATCTCAACAACTCTTTAGCGAAAGACAAACGACCTAGTTGAATAAACTTAAGTGGACTAATCGAGGTCGCATCTTTAAAACGGCGCTTTAATTGCCTCTCTGACAAACAAGCTTCATTCGCTAGGTCGCTGATGGTAACGATGTCCAAGTCCATAGTAAGAATCCATTTTTGGATTTTAAGAATTAGCTCATCCTTGTGTTGCATGTAGCGAAAGACATCACAATATGAATGCGAGTTTCCACTCCCTTCTATTGTGCTTAAGAATTGGTTACCTAGGTTTCTAGTCTGTTTTCCGAAGTACTCTTCGACAATCTCCAACATGACGTTTGAGTGAGAGTACGGTCCTGAAGATAAGTAGAGATTCCCATCGATGAGCGCTTTCTGCTCAGTCACTAACATGATCTCTGGGAAAAGCTCTCTAAAAAGGTGGGCGAAGTATGAGTGCATTACCGCTTTGTTCTGCTGCAAAAGCCCCGCCTTCGCAACGACAAAAATACCGGTATCAATGGCAACTATTTTGCTGCCTTTTTTATGTAATTTTTTGATCCAATCAACCAGAGCAGGATCAATCTTATCAAGCGATTCTAAGGGGTCTCCTATGGAGCCAATAATTAGTATGTTAGTAAAATCAAAAGATTGCCATTGGGAAGTTGGTTGAACGCTTATCCCTCCTCGACCGCTCAATGGCCGGTTGTTTGGCGTTACGATATGTGTCATGAAACCCGGGAACTCAGCAAACTCAGCCGCTGTTTCTAGGATCTCTAATGAGCTTATTATTGACGCAAAATACCTCCCTGTCGGAGCTAATGCTACGACACGGAGGTTTTTCTTATTGTTTTCCTTCAATCTGCATTCATCCTGTGCATATAAGGCAATGAATTATAATGCTTTTCTACGGAATATCATTCCTTATTATGAATCTGTACAAATTATTACTCTTTGTTCTTAGGCTAATTAGCATCATACACAAAGTAATCCACAAGCCCATTGAGCCACCTTCTTCACTTTTACCAGGATCGGTTTCCGACACAACAGCTTGCTTAACGACCACTTCAACGGTTTTGGTAATGATCGCGCCATCTTTGTCGTTTACCGCCACTTCAAACGTCAGCTTTTCACTTTTCTTGCTGACTTTCGGTAAAGTCACTTCCACATTTGGTGTCTCTGTGGTGGTAAACTTAGCGGTGGTTCCTGAAACTTGGCGCCATTTGAACGAGTGATCAGCTGAGTCAACATCTTTTAGATCAAGGGCTGATAATGTAACTTTGTCGTTTTCTAGACCTTCTTTACGGCTTGCTTTTACCGCAAACGTTGGTTCATCATTGACCGCTTCAATCGTTATTACAGCCGTTGCAGTGTTAGATTCACGCCCGTTTTCTTTCACAATTGCAAATTCAAACTGGTCGTTACCAAAATAGTTTTCATCACTTTGGTAGGTATCGCCATCTAACTTACCATGCTTAGGCGCGGTTTTAATCACGATGGTGTCACCCTTCTCCAATCCTTGCTGCTGCCGTAATTCAAGTGCTAAAGGCTTGTCTTCTTGGGTTTTGTATTGAAGGTTGCTCGCTGTAACAACTGGAGAATTGACGGTGATAACAACTTCACCTTCAGCCGTCGTACCAAAATCGTCAGACACTTGATACTTCATCACTGTTCTCTGCTCAGGAATATCTGAAACAGGTACTGAGTAACGAATTTTCTGCCCAGTAATTTCTGCACTGCCAATCGCTGGTTTTGTTGTGATTTTGTCCAACTTAATGGTGTTATTTGCATCAGAAGAACGATCGTTCGCTAATACATCAATCGTAACGCTTTCACCACTCATCAACGTCACAGAGTCTCTCTGGGCAGTAATGCTCGGTTTTGCTTGAGGTTTTTCTAACAAAGCAGCAAACGGATAGTTACGACCACGACCTTCGCTTAAACCATTCGTCTTGTACGTATTTGTAGTACCGAAAAACTGTTTCTTTTTCTGTCCGTTAGACAAGTAAGCATCCAAGAATGAGTAGCTGTACTCTGGCTTTGCGTTTTCTAATTCAATCACCAACAGCTGTTCGCCGTCATCAATCTCAAATGGTGCAGCAAACATCACTCGACCGCCCGAATCAGGAATCGCACCCGATGACACTTCAACTTGTGTATCAACGTTGATAGATGCATTCCCCCAGCGGTTAGTCGTTAAGTCATACTTAAACATGCGGTAGCGCATATCGGCATTTGGCTGAATTGGTTTCGCATACAAGTAGAAACCTACCAATGTCTTGTAACCTTCGTTGTTATCTAACCCAAACCCTATTGTGTTATTGCGTGAGTCTTCATAAACGTAAGTTCTTGACAGTGAGGTGATCCACGCCGATTTATTGTTTGAAGAAGGAATTGACGCTCGTAGCGATCCATTTTGCGCTGTGCTCGCAATATCATTAATTGAGATATTGGTTTCGCGCCCGCCAGTGATTGTTTTTAGCGAAGGCGATGTATCGTCCGTAACTGTCACTACATTGCTTGAACCAGGGAACACGTCCCCCTGATCAGACCAACCACGCGTTTGTAATTCATCAAGCCCATCCGCTTGGAAAACCTGTACTTGCATTGGACCATTGTCGTTAAAGCGATTGTCCACGCTCACTGCTGTGATTAGTAGCCCTTCACCAGATAACGCACGGTCATATTGGTTTTTGCGGCGGTTTTCGAAGTACGCTCTAGGTCCTTGTTGCTTCAAGTAAGGGTCGAGATACATCACTCCCTCGCCTTGTGCCGTTTCAATGGTCGCGGAACCAGAAGTATCAATGACCTTAGGTTTAATGAAACCAGCAGCTTCCTTACTCCATGCCAGCATATTGACCGGAGTTTCCCCTGCGTAGCTATCGCCTTGTTTGCTTGCCCAGCTTCCTCCGCCCATAAGACCCCATTGGCCCACAGAACCAGAATGCTTGTAGGAGTATAAATCCGGTAGTCCAAGCATCAAGTGTCCAAGCTCATGGGCAATGACCCCCATCGTAGACTGATGATTGCCTTGGAAGTCCGCAAACAAACAGTAATCACGGATCGTCTTACCATCGATCTCAACTGTATTGTGACTGAAGCGGTGAGGCCAGATATATGGTGTGTTAATTGAGCCCGCAGATTTATCGTATCCTGCAAATACAAACATCACCGACAGCTCATCAGGGCTAATTTTGTCATCGTTGTTATCGTCGTAAGTCGACAAATCTACGTAACGATCTAACTTATCGTAAGCCGCCTTGAACGCCGCTTTTAGCTTACCATCACACGTCGAATCATTTTTTGAATGGCAATTCGGATGCGCAATGTCCACCGTAATATCGATAACACCATCATTCGCTGTGCCTTGTGTTTCTCTCGCCGGTTCAACGATATAACGTCCGTAACTGTTCTTGTGGAAGTAGTCTTTGACGCTTTGTTGGTTGTCACCAAAAATCACATCGGTAAAGTCGTTCACAAACGCTTCATCATTGAAGCTTACTTGGACAACCAACAAAGGCTGATGCTTTGGGTCATCTGTCGCATTAACTGCTCGAAGTGGCGTTTGCTCAAAATAGGTATCGCTTAGCGGATCAATACGACTAGAAGGTACTAAAGAGGACGTCGGACTGACTTTTTCTTTTAACAGTGCTTTCACTGATTGTGGTGTTTCTAATTTGGCTTCCACACCAATTGAAGTCGCAACAAAGCGACCATCAACCACTTCGTGTTGACCATAAAACCATCCTGTATCTTCGTCATAGACGTAGATAATGCCTTCCCGGTCTTGATACCAAAAAGATTCTTGGTCGCCATAAAGTTTTAGCTCTTTCCTAGAGCCGTCATTTAATTGGAATTCATGCCAAGTAGGTGCAGGTAACGTATTAGCATGGGCAAAAGAAGCCATCAGTGTACTGATGATAGGAAAATATATTTTTTTCATATACTCGTCGACTAAGGTTAAAAAGTGACGTTATGTATATCAAAATCAATTTTTCCTTCCCAATTAACAATTCTACTAACGTTATAAAAAATGGTTATCTGATTAATATCACATTTAAATACCCTCAAGGATCATAAGACATATTTATTTTCTTATTAAATCCTATTATTTAACTATGGATTAGTAAAAATATATATTTAAATCCCATTTTAATTACAATACTAATTCTATGAAAAATATTACAACCGCATGTCTTCTTTTATCCATGCTTGGTGTTTTAACTGGATGTGGTGGCGATGATTCTTCCGGTGGTGTCACGACAGTTCCTATCGCTGATGTGGATTCCGGCGATAAAAATGATGACACCACTGACGCAGATTCAGATTCAGATTCAGATTCAGATTCAGATTCAGATTCAGATTCAGATTCAGATTCAGATTCTACAGCAGATGATGACGATACGGATACTGTCAACGATGACGACACCGTTACCGATGATGATACAACATCAGACGATGATAAAGACTCAGATGATGACACTACGGGTGATGATGACTCTACCAAAGACGACGGAACCACTGACGACGATACTGACGTAGATGACGATACCGAGCTTTTCCCACACAAAGGAAAATGTACTGTTACGGAACTTAACCTTGACCGAGTTAATATCGAATCACGTGTCGCCAACAGCGACTACGAGTGTATGAGAACTTGGTTCTCCCCTTCTGCTGAACAAGCAGATACCGTTTTTAGCACATTGAGTGTCACACGAATTAACGCTGGCTTAAAAAAAGCAATTGAAGCTTATAAAGGGAAAAAGGAACAAGCTCAGCAGATTTATTACTTGGGCGAGTTTATCAAAGCAGCGTATAAGAACCGACACGACACGTTTGCACGAGACTTACAGCCTTTCCCTTCGGAATTGGGCGCAGAGATAGCCGCTACGATCCAAGAGTTTTTACGCTCACCACACGCATTAACAGATGGACGTGAACAACAAGAAGCACTGGCATCCATGTTGATTGTTGTTGATAGCATTAGACAACTTGCCATTGCCGCTCCCGATGTTTTCGCTGTTCTCGATACCTTTTCTGAAGACAAAAGCGAGAGCTACTATTATCGCAAAGCGATCAACAATGTTTTTATCGCTATGGCAGGGCATTCCCAAACCAAAGCGTTTTACGATCTTATCGAGTCTGATCCACGTTATATTCATCGTTTGAGTGCTTTTATAACCAACAACGAATGGGCGATCGGAACGGATTCTGAACAATTACTCGGCAACGCCGCCCGTGAGCTCGCTAGACTTGTCAAAACCCAAGATGCGAGCACAAAACAAGTCGTCGTCGATACTTTACGTAGCTTGTTGGCACGTTACCCACTCGGTGGTAAATCGGACCGAATATGGGTTGGTATTGCTGAAATGGTCAATGCTTATGCGCCGGATTACCTAGAACAACTCGGGCTTGGTAATGCGAAGCAAGATCTAAAACAGAAAATCATGACATTCAGTTACGACTGTCGTGGACCTGCGCAAATACTCGCTCAGGAAATGACTGAAGCTCAAGCAGTGACAAGCTGCGAAACATTGAACCTGAAAGAAGATGACTTCCACCAAATTGTTAACACGGGATATCAGCCTGTCGCTGATGATCATAGCGACAGTGTTGACGTTATTGTTTTTAAAACCAAAAACGACTATTCAACCTACTCTAGCTTCCTATTCGGTAACACGACCAACAACGGCGGACAATTCCTCGAACGAGACCCTTCCAAGCAAGGAAATGTACCTCGATTTGTCGCTTATCAAAACGGATGGGATGACGACTTTTCGATTCTAAACTTAGAGCATGAATACATTCACTATTTGGACGGACGATTTAACCAATACGGTGACTTCCACGAGACAATGCGCGAAGGTAGCATCGTTTGGTGGTTAGAAGGCTTCGCTGAATACATGCACTACAAAGACGGCTATACCGCGGCATTAGTACTTGGTAAAGACAAAACTCATACTTTAGATGAAGTGTTCCGTACCAACTACAGCGACGGTTTGAATCGTGTTTACCGTTGGGGCTACCTAGCCGTACGCTTTATGTTAGAAAAGCACCCAGAAGACGTAACCGAGCTTTTGGGATATTCACGTACCGGACAATACAAAGAGTGGGTTAAACTCCTTGAACGACTCGGTCCTGCCTACAATACAGAGTTTCACTCATGGCTAGATGAAGTAACCAAAGACATTGATGACACGGACATTTCTAAGCCGAAGCCAAAAGAAAAACCGAAGAAAATTGAGCTCAATACCAGTGTTCAAGTTAGTGGTGAAAAGTTCGCAGAGAAACTTTTCTTCGTCGACGTGACGCAGAACTTCAATCAATTGGAAGTATCGATTACCGGTAGCGGTGACGCCGATTTATATGCTTGTTATGACAAAGTCTGTCACTACTTTGAGTACGAGTGGACCAACTTTACTCATGGCAGTAACGAATCCATTTCGATTCCAAAGAATGAAGACGGCACCATAAAAACGGGTCAATACTATTTCAGCATCAGTGGTCGTGACGAGTTCGACGTAGAGCTATCAGTGGTCGCGAAATAAGCCACTCTCAACCTTCATTAAGCACCTGCTTTCCTTACGGTGCTTAATGAACATTAAATATAATTTATAGCGCTATTATAATTCTTAATTTCCTGAAGCAATTACTTTGGATATAAAATGCAAAACAATGCTTAAGTGTAACGTCGTAATATTAAATTGAAAAAGTGAATAATATGCAAAGGAATAAGCCTTACCTGCCTAACTTCAAATTGACTGACTTTGATATAGAAACATTAGTACAACCTATCATTTGCCCTAAAAGTCAAGAAATTCAATATTACGAAACGTTATCGAAGATTTGTACTTTTGACAAAAATAACATTAATAACGACGTCTTCTTTTCAATTGTAGATAATTCGTTTATTCAAACGCTCGCTTTACAGCAAATTCAATTTTCTCTCGCCCAATACCCACACCAGCGACACTCATTTAATATTAAGCTTTCATGTTTGGCTGACGAGCACTTTGTACAAAAGCTCTTAAGCTTCAACGGAGCCAAGTTCGCATTAGAAATCAGTGAACTTGATTGCTATACCGAATCGAAAGAAATACACCATAACTTGTCGCAGTTACAGGCAAACAACATCGAAATTTGGTTGGATGATTATCATAGCAACAACAAACTCGCCAATATGTCGCTCGACACCATCTTTTGGGACCGTATTAAAATCGACAAAAGCTTCCTCAAGTACGCGGATCTAGAGTCTATACAAGCGTTAGAGTACTTCTTAGCACCATTTTGTTCTCGTGGTTTGATTTTTGAAGGTGTCGAAGACACTCAACATCATGAGATGCTTAAAGAGTGCCACTCTTTGGTCCAAGGCTACCACTATTCGCGCCCTTACCCATTGCAGTCTGAACAAGCTGTTTCGTTGTGTTCTTAACAAACGTCTTTCTTTTCCTAGCCATTCCTCCAGATAACGAAACGCCCAAAGATTCCCTCTTTGGGCGTTTTCATTTTCAAGCCACGTTCAAACTCAATCATCCGTAATCTAGCTAAGGTATTGATCTCAGTTTGCACATCCAATTTATGTTGTTTCAGGTCAAGTAACCACACTATAAACATGGAAATATTACCTTTCTGATACAACACTTAATAAAAAGGAGGTGCGTATGAAAAGATTCAAAAACATCTTGTTCGTTAGCCAAGGATTGGCTGGCAAAAGTGACTCACTGGAACAAGCAATGAAACTTGCCACAATCCATGACGCTCGCTTATCTGGGCTTATCGTGTGCCCTGAGATGCCATCCAATATGCGCGAATACCAACAGACCTACGAAAACTCTCTGATAGACTCACTATTTACTGACATTAAAACCGCACAGTTGAACGATCCTTTCTCTGACGATGTAGAGCCGTTCCCAATCAGCGTTGAGAGCGGTGACAAACCTGTTGTCTCTATCATTCAACAAGTTAATAAACACCACTACGATCTGGTAATCAAAGATGCTGAGCCACTGGACGAGGGAACAAAAGGGTTTAAAGCGCTCGATATGAAATTATTGCGTAAGTGCCCTTGCCCTGTATGGCTAAACCGAGCAGCAAAACATGTAACGGTATCGAAACGAGTGGCGGTGGCTATCGATCCCATCATTTCCAGTGAAGAGCAACAAGAATTAACAGTTCATCTTCTCCAGTTAGCCCACTCCATCGCAGACTCCTACAACCAACAATTGCACATCGTGTCTTGTTGGGAGTATCAGATGGAAAGCTATCTAAGGCATCATATTTGGATTCAGATTGAAGATGAATTGCTCGACCAACAAATCGATGCTCACCGAATCGCACACCGTGAAGCATTGGATTCCATCATTCAAATTTCTGAAATTGATGGTGAGTTCTTTATCCATCACTTACACGGCTCCGCTGATGAGCAGATACCAAACTGGGTCAATAAAGAGGATGTAGATGTGCTTGTAATGGGCACCATTGCTCGAACGGGCATTCAAGGTATGGTCATTGGTAATACTGCAGAGAATGTATTGCAGTCACTTGACTGTTCTTTGGTGGCGTTAAAACCAAAGAGTTTCGTTTCTCCCCTTTCGGTTTGAGTCAAAACACCAACACCTGGAGGGACTATAAGGACGAAATATGCCTATATGCCCAAGTGACTTCAAGGTATGGATTCTGAGCGTTACGTTAGATTTGAACCCAAGGAACACAGGTTGCAACAGTCATTAAAAAGGATGCCACTTGGCATCCTTTTGTTTTAAATCACTAAAGCGCAATTAAACGTCGTAAGTTGTCGACGCTGTGTTACCGCCTGTACCAGTCCAGTTTGTGTGGAAGAATTCACCACGTGGACGATCCGTACGCTCGTAAGTGTGAGCACCGAAGTAGTCACGTTGAGCTTGAAGCAGGTTAGCTGGTAGACGAGCAGTTGTGTAACCATCTAGGAAAGATAGCGCAGAAATCGTACATGGCATTGGGATACCAGACTCTAGAGATTTCGCTGCTACTTTACGCCATGCCGCTAGGCTGCCTTGTAGGATGTTTTTGAAGTACTCATCAGAACCTAGGAATGCGATATCTGGGTTCGCTTCGTACGCATCACGAATGTTGCCTAGGAACGCAGAACGGATGATACAACCACCACGCCACATTAGTGCTACGTTACCGTAGTTTAGGTCCCAACCATTTTCGTTCGATGCTTCGCGCATTAGCATGAAGCCTTGAGCGTAAGAGATGATTTTAGATGCCAGTAGTGCTTGACGTAGTGCATCAACCCACTCTTGCTTGTCGCCTTCAACTGGTGTGATTGTCTTACCGAATAGAGACTCAGCTTCAACACGTTGGTCTTTCAATGCAGATAGGCAACGAGAGAATACAGATTCAGAGATAAGAGTCAGTGGAATACCTAAGTCTAGTGCGTTGATACCAGTCCATTTACCAGTACCTTTTTGGCCCGCTGTATCTAGGATCTTCTCTACTAGTGGTTCACCGTCTTCATCTTTGTAGCCAAGGATGTCAGCAGTGATTTCAACAAGGTAGCTATCTAGCTCAGTCTTGTTCCAATCTGCGAATACAGCTTGCATCTCATCTGCAGACATACCAAGACCATCTTTCATGAACTGGTAAGCTTCAGTGATAAGCTGCATGTCGCCGTATTCGATACCGTTGTGTACCATCTTAACGAAGTGACCTGCACCATCGTTACCAACCCAGTCACAACAAGGCTCACCAGCGTCAGTTTTCGCTGCAATACCTTGGAAGATAGGCTTAACAGCTTCCCATGCTTCAGCAGAACCACCAGGCATAATAGATGGACCAAAACGAGCACCTTCTTCACCACCAGATACACCAGTGCCGATGAAGTGGATGCCTTTTTCACGTAGTGCAGCAACGCGACGGTTTGTATCTGGGTAATTAGTGTTACCACCGTCAATAATGATGTCGCCTTTGTCTAGTAGAGGTACTAGAGCTTCGATGAACTTGTCTACAACTTCACCTGCGCGAACCATCAACATCACTTTACGTGGCGCTTCTAGCTTCTCTACTAGTTCTTCTAGAGAGTATGCACCGATGATGTTTGTGCCTTTCGCCGGACCTTCCAGGAACTCGTCTACTTTAGCAGCAGTACGGTTGTGAGCCACAACTTTAAAGCCGTGGTCGTTCATGTTTAGGATAAGGTTTTGACCCATTACAGCAAGGCCGATTACACCGATATCACCTTTCATTGTTTCTCTCCAATTGTCTTTTATTCGACCAGCGACCGTCTTAAACGATTTTCGCCGCTGCGTCTAAATCTAAATACCATTCCGTCAGACCCGATGTCGCTTGGATCTTCGCCGCCGGATATGGAAGTACGCGTGCTGGTGAGCTGTTAATCTCTTCAATGATATCTGCTTTACCAGCACCAAGTACTAAGTAACTGATGCGCTTCGCTGCTTCTAATACGCGTGCCGTCTTTGATACGCGAATCTGACCAGACTCAGGATGAGACGCCAACACTGATAGGTTCTGATCATCGTAGTTTGTCTGACCTGGGAACAGTGATGCAGTATGACCATCTGCGCCAACACCAAGCAAGATCCAATCAAACACAGGAGTGCCATTTTCAGTTGGAATCACTTCTGCCATCTCTTTCGCAAAACGTTCTGCTTCTACTTTTGGCTCTTCTTCACCACGGATACGGTGAATGTTCTCAGCAGGAATATTGACCTGCGTAAAGAGTAGAGCATTTGCTTCGCCATAGTTGCTTTCTGCATCATCAGGCGCAACGCAGCGCTCATCACCCCACCAGAAGTGGAGGTTTTGCCACTGAATTGACGTCGCGTAAGCCTCTGTTGCCAGAAGCTTAAACAGCATTTTAGGTGTGCTGCCGCCAGAAAGAGAGATGTGAACAGGTCGGCCCATTTCGCTAAACGCTTTCATATCGTTAGCAAGGCTTTCTACTACCTGCTCTGCTGTTTGGTAGATCTTGTGGTTGATCATAGTTCGCAGTAGTCCGTATCTGTTAGGTTTTTACAAGGGAAACGCCATGCGCGGTTAGCTCGCTGTAGCAAGTCGTCCGCTTCTTTTGGTCCCCATGTACCACATGCGTATCCGAATAGCGCTTGTGGGTCTTGCTTGAAATCTAGAATTGGTTGCACGTATTTCCAACACGCTTCAACCGCATCGCTACGAGCAAATAGCGTCGCATCACCGTTTAGGGCATCAAGAAGTAGACGCTCATAAGCAGTTAGCATTTGGGTTTCTTGCAGGTCAGCGTAATGGAAGTTCATTTTCACTTCCTTCGCTTTAAAGCCTGCGCCCGGCTCTTTCAGACCAAAGCTCATTTGGATGCCTTCGTCTGGCTGAATACGAATAATCAGCTTGTTCTCTGGTGCGTTTTGTCCAAACACTGGGTGTGGTGTTTGTTTAAAGTGGATAACCACTTCTGTCACGCGAGTCGGTAGACGCTTACCTGTACGTACGTAGAAAGGCACGCCATTCCAACGCCAGTTGTTGATGTAAGCTTTCAGACCGATGTAAGTCTCAGTACGAGAATCGTCTGCTACGCCGTTCTCTTCACGGTAACCTGGAAGTTGTTGACCACGAACTTCAGACGCCGTGTACTGACCCAATACAAGGTCGTTGCGAAGTGCGTCTTCATCCAGTGGTTTAAGACACTGAAGCACTTTCACGACTTCATCACGCATCGCGTCAGCATTGATTTGTGCAGGCGGCTCCATACCCACCATTGCTAACACTTGTAGCAAGTGGTTTTGGAACATGTCGCGAACCGCACCTGAACCATCGTAGTAACCGCCACGCTCTTCTACGCCTAAGAATTCTGCGCCTGTGATTTCCACGTAATCAATGAAGTTACGGTTCCACAACGGCTCAAACATCGCGTTAGAGAAACGAAGTACAAGCAGGTTTTGAACCGTTTCTTTACCTAGGTAGTGGTCGATACGGTAGATCTGATGCTCTTGGAAGTGTTCGTGGATCTCTTTATCCAGTGAACGCGCTGATTCAAGGTCGTACCCGAATGGTTTCTCAATGATCAGACGCTTCCAACCATCTTCCTCATTGTTCAGACCGTGAGCTGCAAGGCTTGCAGGAATCACGCTGTATAGGCTTGGTGGCGTTGCAAGATAGAAAAGCGTATTACGTTGTTCGAATTGGTATTCGTTTGCCAGTTGGTCTAAGCGTGTCGCCAACTTGCTGTAATCTTGTGTGTCAGAAGTATTGATTGCTTGGTAATGCAGGTGATTGATAAATGCATTAAGCGTTTCTGGCTCAGTTTTCTCCATTTCCTGAAGCGATTTTTTCAGCTTTTCGCGGTAAGAATCGTCGCTGTACTCAGTACGACTTACGCCAAGAATGGCAAAATTCTCTGGAAGCTGTTTGTTCGCATAGAGGTGGTAGAGAGCAGGAATTAACTTACGGTACGTAAGGTCACCTGAAGCACCAAAAATAACGATGCTGCTGTTTTCTGGTATTACCATCATCTTTCCCTTAAAAACGAGGTACTTATTGTGTGCCCGGATACGGCTAAAGGATTGAGCCAACCCTATCAATGGCACTCAAAAATAGAAAATTGGTCTTACCTATTACGTTGATAGGTAAAGCCTATAGTCTCAAATCACTACAACTACTGAGCCCCTTAAACATAGTCTGGTTCTCAACATTTGGAGGTCATATAAGACGCTTATGTCTCTCGAGTACAACCTTGCACTCTTCGGAGGAGATTTCCGACACGGGGGCGTATTGTCTACGACTATTTGATTTACATCAACACTTGGCGGTGCAAACGTTTAAATAATTTACACAAATCATCATAATCAATTGAATTAAAAGAAATAAATACCCTACCCGGTCTAGTGATAAAATTTAAGCAAAAACTCTAAAAAGATTATTTATTGTTCAATTTTGCAATCCATTACATAAGCTCTGTGCACTATGCAGAATTTACAACTCTACTTCATAGTTGTTGATAATGATACTTAATTAAAGATAATGGACTATTCTATCAACACACGTTAGGACTGCTATGAATCAGGGCTCAGCAAAACAGCAATCGACGCATCGTATTCAAGGCGTATTGGATTACATTCATAGTAATCTTGATTCCCCTTTGAGCGTTGATGACATCTCGCAACAAAGTTGCTGGTCTCGCTGGCAGTTGCAGCGCGTGTTTCAGCAGCAAACAGGACTTTCGGTTGCAAACTACGTTAGAGAGCTTAAGTTAAGCTACGCAGCAGAGCGATTAGTCGGCGGAAGTGAGCGCTCTTTGGATATTGCGCTGGAAATGGGGTTTGCCTCCGAGCACGCATTCAGCCGCGCATTCAAGCAGATGTTTTCTGTCAGCCCTCGCGAATATAGAAAGAACCAACAGTTATCAGGGTTACGTAAACCATTTACGTTACGCCACCTTCCAGAAGCGTCGCACAATGACGGACACTTTATCGAAGTAAAGATTGAAACGAAACCAAGCTTTTATCTTCAGGGGCTTTCTCAACCAATCTGCGGTTTGTTCTCCCCTTCTCCAAACTTCCATTACAAAGTGCCGCAGTTATGGCTTCAGCTTTCTCTTATTGCCGATCAAGTCGAAGAGCCACCAGTTCGCCATCTCGGTGTTATTGATGTCACCCACCCTCACTTTGATGGTTCGAACCTTCAATATTGGGCAGGTTATGAACTCGACGACAATGTCCATTTACCAAGCATTCCAAATGCAGTGTCTGACCAGTTAGAGACCTTATTCGTACCACAGCAAACTTATGCCGTAATCACTCACATCGGTAAGGCAGCGAAACTTGCACAAACCCTTGAGTGGTTCATCATGTGTTGGTTACCTGCTTCAAATTATCGCGGCGTCGATGGGTATGAGCTTGAAAACTATCCGGCAGACTACCAACCCGACAGTGATAACGCCCAAATGCAATACTGGTTACCCGTAGAGCGTTGTTACAGCCGACACTCGAAGTAAGAGAAAAGTCCTATCCTTTAGAGCGAGTTGCACCAAATTGTTAACTTTTCTATTTTTCCTATCTATAAAATACAAATGACAATCATTATCAATAACTAGAAAAAGTAGTGGAATTAGGAAAAATGGAAACCCCGATTAAATTTCATCGCTCAACACTTGCAGTTGTTGTTTCTGCGCTGATCGCAGGACACGCTGTTGCTGACGAAGACGTAACTCAACTCGAAACAATGACCGTATTAGGTGAAACTTACCGAAATACGGCAACAAAAACGTCATTAGAACCAGAAGAAACCCCACAGGCAATCACCATCATTACGAAGGATGAGATGGATTTACGCGGAGTGAGCACGGTCAGCGAAGCACTTCGTTACTCATCTGGTGTAAATACCGAACTACGCGGTGGTGCCGTTACGCGTCTAGACCTATTCAATATCCGTGGTTTCATTAACTACACCAACTTCTACGATGGTCTCCCTCTCCTATTCAACGGTTGGAACTTACAGCCACAAATTGATGCGGCTGCGGTTGAGCAAGTTGAAGTGTTCAAAGGACCTACGTCTGTTTTATATGGAAACATTCCACCAGGTGGCATGGTCAACATCATCGCAAAGACTCCGCAATCTGAGCCAGCTAACACGGTATCAGTCAGTACTGGCACCAACAGCCTGAAAGAAGTGAACTTCGACACCACGGGGCAAATTGGTGATTCAAACGTGAACTACCGCATCGTAGGGATGGCGAAACAGCGAGATGGGCAAGCAGAGACATCAGAAGACGAGCGTTATCTGATTGCGCCGTTATTCGACTGGCAAGCGACAGACAACACGCTTGTTAATGTCAACGTGTACTACCAAAACGATCCTTCGGCAGGTATTTACACCACAGTTCCAGCAGCGGGCTCCGTTCTCGATAACCCACTCGGTTCGTTGTCTCCTGATACTTACTTGGGCGACAAAAACTGGAACACCTATGAACGTGAAGTGTTGATGATTGGCTACAAAATTCTGCACGACTTCAACAACAACTGGCAGTTCTTGCAAAATGCACGCTACATGACGGCTGACTCGTACCAAGAAAACACGTATAACAGCCCATTAGCCGCTGATAATCGCACGATTGGTCGTAATGCTTACCTCACGGATGAAGACTCAACTTCATTTGTGATTGATAACCAATTATCAGGCTACGTTGCCCATGGCAATTTCGAGCATAACTTGCTACTTGGGTTAGATTACCAATACCTAGATTCTGATGTGAAATACAAAGACACCTTAGGTTATTCACTTACGCAAGACATCTTTAATCCTAATCACAATCAGATTGACCGCGACGCTCTAAAGTTCGCTTACCAGCAGACACTGGATATCAAGACGAAACAGCTTGGCGTTTACTTCCAAGACCAACTTCGCTACAACAACCTTGTGATGATTGCCGGACTTCGCTGGGATAAATACGAATCCGACACCAACACTGTGAGTGATTACCTAGGCACAGTCACACCGAGCAAGGAAAAGCTTGATGAAAACAACGTATCTTTCCGAGTTGGTGCGTTATACGAGCTTGATTTTGGTCTGGCTCCTTACCTGACTTACTCAGAGAGTTTTGAACCAATCGCGGGGGCTGATGCATCAGGTAAAGCGTTCGACCCTTCTACTGGTCATCAATGGGAGCTGGGCTTCAAATACGCCCCTCTGGGTGGTGACGTATCAGGCAACCTAGCGCTGTTCCATATCACCAAGAAAAACGCGATCTTGACCGATCCTAACAACCCATACGCACCGCAATACCAAGCTGGTGAAGTGGTTTCTCAAGGTGCAGAGCTAGAAGCGAAATGGCAAGCAACGCCGCAAGCTGACCTAACGCTAAACTACACCTATATCAATATGGAAATTAAAGAAGACAGCTATTACCACCAAGAAGGCAAAACGCCAGTGTGGGTACCAGAACAAACCGCTTCTTTATGGGCAAATTACTACTATGAAGGTACTTTAACAGGGCTTCGCACTAGTGCTGGCGTTCGTTACGTAGGTAAAACAGAAATGGATGCACAAAATAGTGACCAAGTGCCAGATTACACCTTGGTTGACCTAGCGGCGAGCTATGACTTATCGGCGGCTTCACAATCACTCGACGGCGCAAGCGTCACGCTGTCTGCGAGCAATATCTTTGATGAGGAATACTACAGCTGTTACGACAAGAACAACTGTTGGTTTGGTGCTGAACGATCTATCGAAGCGAAGCTTGAGTACAAGTTCTAACGCCTAACAAGCCGCTCAAACAAGTTCTTTTTCGAGAACATAAAAACAAACTGTATATTTCACAAATGAAAAGCGGTGGCTACCAATAAGCCACCGCTTTTCATTTCTCTTAGCTTTTACTACAGAGCGCTTCTGAACAGTATTTAAAGTTCGAGTTGAGTTACCTTGTCACTTTTCTGTAGCAACGCTCAGGTCGCCCTACCGTGCCATAATTTAAGTCTGCCTCTAATTCACCAGAACTGATCAAGTATTCCAAATAACGTCTGGCCGTTGTTCGGCTGGCACCAATTTGCTCTCCAGCGTCATCCGCCGTATACATCTCTTCACCGACGAACAATCCTCGAATTTTATCCAAAGTTACCCCATCAATCCCTTTGGGCAATCTGTGCGACGACGTGTCTGGTACCACATTTGATTGCAGCATCTTATCAACTAAATTCTGGTCCAAGCTTTCTGCGACATGGAGTTGTTGGCGTTGCGAAATGTACTTTTGCAATGCAGCCTCCAACCTTGGAAACATCACTGGCTTAAGCAGATAATCAACTACACCACCTCGCATCGCTTGTTGCAGTGTATCTACGTCTCTTGCCGCGGTAATTAAAATCACATCACAAGTTTGATTGTTCGCACGAAGCGTATTGAGGATCTCTAATCCTGTTCCATCGGGTAAATACACATCCATGAGCAGCAAATCAGGCTTGAGCACCTCAAGCTGTAATTCTGCTTCCATCCGTGTCGTTGCAATGCCCACCACTTCCAAGCCAGAGAGTTGGCTCAGATATTTATGATGTAGCTCTGCAATGGCAATATCATCCTCGATGATCATGACTCGCGTTGCCGTATTCATACTTGTTCTTCCTTAGGCAAATACACGGTAATTCTCGTTCCACGTTCTGTATTTGGTAGCATCTCAACATAACCGTGATAACGCGTCGCCAGTTGATTAACAAGATGCAATCCCACACCTCGATTCTGACGCGACTTGGTTGAAATGCCCTTTTTCAAAAGCTCTTGTGGCTCAATGTTTTCCGGCAGTCCACACCCTTGGTCGACAACCTCTAAAATCACTTCGTTGCCATAATCACTGATCGACACATCAATGCTGCGGCGCTCTAATGCAAACGCAGACTCAACACGAATAGCAGACAGCGTCGCATCGAAAGCGTTGTCGATTAGGTTGCCAAGTACCGTGACCAGATCTTCTGCATTTAACCACTCAGGTAATGGCTCCAATCGACTGCCTTCTTCTACCACTAACTGTAATCCCAGTTCACGAGCACGCTCGGTTTTACCCAGTAACATGCCAGCAATAAGCGGGTCTTTGATGGTATCGCGTAAAAATTCTATCATCGCTTGATAGTGCGCTGTCTCTTGCCCAATCAATTGTTGAACCGCTTCGAGTTCCCCCATCTGAACCAATCCACTGATCGTATTAAGCTTATTTCTGTGCTCGTGAGTCTGAGAGCGAAGCAAATCGGCGTATTCTTTAGTTTGCGAAAGCTGTTCAGTAAGTTCGTTTATTTCATCACGCAGACGGAAACTGGAAACCGCACCGACGATTTTTCCTTCGACGTAGATTGGTGAACGGTTGGCAATTAAACGCTTGTGATTAAGGAAGATCTCGATATCGTGATCTTCTTGCCCTGTTTCCAGCACGGTATACAAATCGCTGTCTCGCAGGGTATCTGTCAGCGGTTTATTCAGAGCCGATTCCCTTTCAATACCTAAAATCTGACATGCACTTCGGTTGATGGAACGCAATACACCTTGGGCATCAATACTTAATACCCCTTCTTTAATAGTGCTCATGGTGACGTCGAGTTCACCGTACAAACGCCCAATTTCCTCTGGTTCAAAACCCAAAATGGCACGCTGAAATTTTCGGGATGCATAGTTGGAAACAATCGCGTTGGCAGCAACAACGATCAATGCCATTAAGATAAGGAATGCAAAGAAAGGCTCGATGCGGTCTTGTAAGCGTTCCAGCAAATAACCGACCGAAACCACACCAATGATGTTGCCTTGTTGATCGAAAATTGCTGCTTTACCACGGACGGAATAACCCAATGATCCTTGAGCTGTCGAGATGTATGACTTACCTTCCACCAGCGCTCGTTGGTTGTCGCCGCCTTTCATTGGCTTACCGATGCGCTCGTCGATAGGGTGAATCAAACGCACACCATTTTTATCCCCAATCACAATGAACGCAGCACCAAGTGCCTCAGTCATTTCACGAAACCGCTGTTGATAAGGGTCGGTATTCTGAGACTCAATCATTTCGCGAACAATATGAGAAGTAGACAAGAAACGAGCAACGCCAAGCGCTTTCTCCCCCATCTCTTGTTCTTGGTCGAATTTTAGGTAGGTAAAGCCCGCAGCCACCAGAATAAGAAGTTCGATCAAACCCGACAGCGTCATAATAATAAGCATGCGCTTACGAAAGCTGATCCGACTCCAACTCATTGATATTTCCTTTATCTTCGCCAGTTTTCCACGTCACTGTGGCACACTTGCCTAAGTTAACACTGAGTTAACATGCTCGCTCTAATCAAATGACAAATCTGTGAACAGACGAAACGTTCTGAATGGTTTACGGTTAATTTATAGGCGCGCCGTGCTTTCTTCAGTTCGAACAAACCCGTTCCAACACTTAGCTCTGTCACTCATGGCTCATTTAGCGCATTTATAGCCGCCGTGAAATATCAAAATTCAATCATAATGCTAACGAAATAATGTTGTAATTTATTCAACATCATACATAAATTGCCATCTAAATCTTGAACATGATCACACCAAATTTAGCGGTTTTTGAGGCGTTTTTAGACTTTCGATCGTATAATTTTTAGTCAAGAAGCCTAGCAGAGCTTCGAATAAAGAAAGCAGCCAACTGGAAGTCTATTTAACGCTCAACACTTGCGTCAGTAAATTTGAAGATACATTGATAAAAATACAAATACTGACCGTAGGACAACCACTTAGACACCATCTGCAATTGCAATAACTATAAACAGAGGTGCTTTTATAGTTAGAAGGAACACCAAAACATGGAACGCGATACATTTGGAATTTGCCTGAATAAGGCTATGCTGTCAGAGAATATGTATTCAACGTTTACGCACGTCAGGGCTTATGAAAAGAGTGACACCAGTTCTTCTGATCTCAAGGTGCTGCTTTCATTCCCACAGATGAGTGGTAAAGACTTACTGAATACTATGCGAGGCTCTCGTCAGCTTGAGTGGAGAGCAGAATTTCACTGCCCTTCGATGAAGTGAATCAGTACAAGTCACACAACAACGGTGCGTCCAGCTAAGCCCCACTTAACTGGGCGCAACATTTAACCAACATTTCTTTTGCCCAATCACTTAACACTTTGTAGTGAATACTTTATATTAGAGCTTATACTCTAAAACAAAGTAGCCACTATGAAACAAACCGGAAAGTTCTGGATTTTGGGTCTTCTCAGCAGCTCAATTTCTCTTGCCTGTCACTCGGCTCCCATCACATTCGATGATGCATGGAATTTGTTGTTAGAAAACAACTATTCCCTTAAAGCACAACGTGCCAATGTTGAAAGCTACGAATACCAACAAAGTGCAACTGATAACCTCAATTTACCGCAAGTCAGTATTGGTGCGAACTACACACGCTTAGATACCGACGTAACACTGTCTGGTCAGCAAATTCTCGACAGCACTGGGCAACACATTAGCGTGCCACCTGTTTTCCAACCTATTTTTAGCGCTCTTGCGAGTACCACATCGACGATCACCGAACGCGACATCTTCTCTTCTTCGATTCGTGCTATCTGGCCGATCTTTACTGGCGGTCGCATCAATGCAGCTCAAACCGCCGCAGAAGGTAAAACGGACGAGGCAAAAAGCCAACTCGCAATGGAGCAGCAAGCTCGCTTTGAAGATCTCTCCAAATACTACTTCTCGGTCGTGCTCGCCAAAGAAGTATTAGCAACACGTCAAGCCGTAGAAAAAGGCTTAACCAAGCACCGTGATTTTGCGATTAAAATGGAAGAGCAAGGTCAAATCGCCCGTGTTGAGCGCCTTCAAGCGGAAGCGTCATTAGACAAGGCTAAGGTCGAGACGCGCAAAGCCGCCAGTGACCTGAGTATTGCTCAAGCGGCTTTGGGCAAGATCTTAGCGCAGAGCGATTCTGTAGAACCTTCAGAAACGCTGTTTATCAACAACAACCTTCCACCGTTGAGTGCGTTTGTTGATCAAACACTACTGACCTACCCCGGCTTAGATTTGTTGGATGCCAAGCACAAACAAGCGTCGAGCTTAATCAAAGCCGAGAAAGGCAAATACTATCCGGAAGTTTACCTATACGGTGATTACAGCCTATATGAAGACGATTCCCTTGCCAGCCAAATGAAACCGGATTGGCTAGTGGGTGTTGGCGTTAACATCCCTCTAATTGAGTCCACTGGTCGTAGCGAGAAAGTAAAAGCAGCACAAAGCATGGTCACCCAAGTGGATGCGCTGAAATCACAAGCGAAGCAAGACTTGTCGCTTCTGGTACAAAAGACCTACCTAGAAGCACAACAAGCCATTGATGAAGTGCAAGGTTTAGAATCTAGTATCGCCCTTGCGGACGAGAACCTACGCTTGCGCGAAAAAGCATTCACTCAGGGCTTATCATCCTCTTTGGATGTCGTTGACGCGCAACTGTATGTCGCCAGCGTAGAAACACAGCAATCAGCGGCACGTTTCCGTTATCTGATTTCATTAACCAAACTATTAGCACTGAGCAGCGAAATGAACAGCTTCGCTCAATACCAACATACTGCTTACGTTCCAGCATCAGCATCCAAAGAGGCAAAATAAGTCATGGCAGCAAAATCTCTAAAACCCGCTCTACTATCACTTTGTGCTTTGGGTGTCGCTTCTTGGGTTGGTTATCAGTTCTACCAAGCGTATCAACCAGAACCGGCACGTTTACAGGGGTTGATTGAAGCGCAGCAATACAGCATCTCTTCTAAAGTTCCTGGTCGTATTGATGAAGTCATGGTGCGCAAAGGCGATGATGTCGAGAAAGGTCAGTTGATCTTTACCCTTCACAGCCCAGAAATAGAAGCAAAATTGGAGCAAGCCAAGGCAGGTGAAAAAGCCGCTGGCGCATTGGCCCTAGAAGCAGAAAAAGGTGCACGTGAGCAACAAATTCAAGCCGCAAAAGACCAATGGTTGAAAGCGAAAGCGGCTGCAGATTTGATGGAAAAGACCTACCAACGTGTAAACAACCTTTATAAAGATGGCGTAGTTGCGGAGCAAAAACGCGACGAAGCCATGACGCAATGGCAAGCATCTAAATACACCGAAAGCGCAGCGTTCCAAATGTACAACATGGCGAAAGAAGGCGCGCGTAGCGAAACCAAAGTCGCAGCAGCAGAAAAAGCACGCATGGCGGCTGGCGCAGTAGCGGAAGTAGAAGCGTATGCCAAAGACACGCAAATCTACAGCTGGTTTGATGGTGAAGTCTCTCAAGTTTTACTGCAAAGCGGCGAACTTGCACCTCAAGGCTTCCCGGTTGTGACGGTTATTGATACCCAAGATTCTTGGGCAACACTGAACGTACGCGAAGATTTGCTCAAACACTTCACCAAAGGCACGACCTTTAAAGCGTACCTACCAGCGCTGGATAAAGACGTTGAATTTAAAGTGACTCACGTTGCTGTAATGGGTGATTTTGCTACATGGCGCGCGACAGACGCATCGAAAGGTTTTGATCTTCGCACATTCGAAGTTGAAGCTCGCCCTACCCAACCAGAGCCTGAGCTTCGCATGGGCATGAGTGTTGTGGTTGAGCTGTAATCGCGTTGGCTTAAGACTATGACGATTCAAATCTCACAACGACAAATCCTGCGGCGCGATAAGTGGTTATTATCTTGCCTGACATGGGTGCCGATCTTATTGGCCGTCACTATTTGGGGTGTTTTCTCTGCAGGTATTGCAAGAGATCTCCCGATTGGTGTGGTTGATTTGCAGCACTCGCAGTTGTCACGCAAGATGATTCAATCTCTTGATGCCTCTTCCACTCTTTCTGTTGATTATCACTACACTAGTTCAACAGAAGCGAAGAACGCGATGATCGAGGGTGATATCTACGCTTATGCTGTGATTCCCCCTCAATTCGACCAAGACATTCTTTTGCATCGACAACCTCAACTATCGGTCTTCTTTAACAGCCAATACATTTTGGTTGCCAAGTTGATTAACTCAGCGGTCGCGCAGTCTCAAGGGTATTTTGATGCGCAGTTAGAAACCATGGGTAACCTAGCAAAAGGCAACACCACAACACTTGCAGCTATTGGTCAAGCCGTGCCGATTTCCACCCAGATTACAGCCTTGTTTAACCGCAACACCAACTACGCTCAGTTTTTGGTAACAGCGATTGTTCCGGCGATCTGGCAGATCTGTGTCGTGGTCAGCACCATTTTGATCCTCGCAGCGCATTTTCGCCTTTATGGTAACGGCAACAATAGTTTTGCTTTCTTAGGCGAGCGCCCTTTCACTCGACTAAGCAAAATTCTAAGCCAGTACATTCCTGTCTTTATGGCACAAGGCGCGCTGTTCTTAGTCTGGTTCTACATGGTGCTTGATTGGCCGATGGAAGGCAGTTATCTGGTGATGCTATTAGCGCAGTTCGTAACGACTATCGCATGCATCATCATGGGGGCATTGTTCTTCTTCCTATCGATGGACCCAGCTCGCGCGATGAGCTTTGCTGGCGCATTTACCGCGCCTAGCTTCGCGTTTATGGGTATTACTTTCCCCGTTTCAGACATGAATGCTCTTGCCCATGCATGGAGAGGATTGCTGCCAATTACGCATTACATCGAAGTTCAAGTGGACCAAGCAAGCTACGGCGCAAGTGCGGCACAATCTATCGGCTCACTCTGGCCGATGGTTGGGTACATTATCCCGCTACTGATGACGGCAGCTTTATTAGCAAAACATCGCAACACAGCTTTGCTAAACAGCGCATCTTCAACAGATAGCAGCCAGGAGGTTGTATGACACTGTGGCAACTGATTAAAACAGAACTTCGTTCAGTGATGACCAACCCTGTCGTGGTACTGACGGTCTTTGGTGGCGTGGTATTTTACTCCTTCTTATACCCACTTCCATACGCACAACAAACACCGAGGGAACAGCCAATAGCGATTGTGAATCTCGATGGAAGCCAAACCAGTCTAACCTTAGAGCGCATGGTCGATGCGACGCCTCAGGTTAAGGTAGTGACGCGTTTACATACTATTGCCGATGCGAAACAAGCATTCTTAAACCGAGAGATAACTGGCTTCTTGGTGATTCCAGAACACTTCTACAAAGATTTGATGCTTGGCAGCAGCCCTACTCTGGCTTATGCCGCCGACGCTTCTTACTTCTTGGTGTACGGCACAGTCGTCGAAGGTTTAGCACAAGCTGGTGGTACGCTTGGCGCTCAAGTTAAAGTAAGCAAGATGGTAATCGATGGTGTGCCACTGAGCATGGCGAGCCATGACTACTCTGCAATCAAACTCAACATGAAACCAACCTTCAACCCAACCATGGGCTACATCGAATACGTGGTGCCAGCGGTGTTTGTATTGATCCTTCAACAAACGTTGATCATGGCAGTCGGGTTGCAAACCGGTACTCAGCGCCATGGTCGTGGGTATTGGTCACAAGTGCCAACAGGCGCTCTGTTGCTGGTCAGAACCTTGGTCTTCGTTGCTATCTACTATCTACTTAGTGCCTACTACTTTGGCTTCAGTTTTGAACGCTTGAACGTCAACCATGTTGCCAACGCAGGTGAGCTACTCACCTTGTTATTGCCATTCTTACTTGGTTGCTGTGGTTTAGGTTTGTGGCTCGGATACTTGTTACCAAGACGCGAGTTGGTGACTTTGGTTGTGCTGGTTAGCTCAATGCCATTAATCTTCTTAGCAGGCTTTATTTGGCCGGTTGAGTCGATTCCTGCCCCGCTGCTTTGGTTTGCTGATTTGAGCCCGAGCACGTGGGCAATCAAAGGCTTTTTAGCACTCAACCAAATGGGCGCAACGTGGCAACAAGTCGCTAAACACTGGACTGCTCTTTGGGTACTTACAGTTCTTTGGGGCGGCGTTGCTTACTGGATTGCCAAACGCAATACCAAACCAGTAGTAACAGAAAGCTTAGGTTAACGGCTTTTCATCCAATTAAGAAAGGGGCTCACGTAGCCCCTTTTTGTTTGCTCGGATATTTTAATGACTGAGTTGAGCAGAGGAATCACAGACTCCCTTCTGAACAGAAGCAAGATAGAACAGAGCTATCTTACTCGTTGTCAAGCGAAACTATTTGTAATACAGCGCATCTGGAAACTAGTGTTTTAAGACACGAGTAACTCGGATAAATCGTCCTCTTTTCCGGTCAGGAATTTGTTAACTCATTGGTAAGCCAAGCTTGTCGAAGAATGCCTTATTACGCTCTTTAGCCATGTTAACTAAGCGATCAAACGAAATAACTTCGATATATGCTTTAAAGCCTTTGTTGTAACCGAAATAACCTAAATGATCATGAGTCACTTGCAGGTCTAGCATCTTACATCTTTTAAGCAAAGATGGGGTGAGATCAGCGATCACGTAGCAATAGCCCGGTATGTCACTAGCATGTGGAATAGGACGACCTTGAGGTGTTTTCGTTTCACCATCTCTCACTCGCTCAAGGTAGCCAAGAGCTTGCTCAATAGGGTCCTTATCTTCTCCAGCCTTAACATCATTCCGCATAGGGCGTTTTATTTCGACTACGGTAATTGAAGCAAGCGGCATCGACTTTTTATCCGATACTAGCATTGGGTTATCGTAGATGTTCATAGCTAGTAAATCAGGTTCTTTACCGCTGTTAGTATCTACAATAGGCATATTAGAGAGCGGTTTATCGGATGCTAAATAGTTGTGGAATGCCAGACGTTCATCAACTAGCCACAGGTTGCAAGAGTCTAAGAAGACTTCACTCGAGTCTTTTCTCATCGGCATGATTAGCTCGTGGATGATTTCTTCTTTGGCATACTTACCATCAGAAGTACGTTCGATAGACTTTTCTAGCAAATCGATAATCACTTTACGATGCGATACATAATTAGCTAAGTCGGACTTTTTCAAGTCTTCTACTTTTTGTAAATAGCTCTGGATACGTTCTTCATACTCCTCCGCTTGCTCATTGCGCTTCGGAGTCATGATTTGCTGACCTTCACATAGCAACTGACGCTCTACTGCATACCACTGCTCATGAAGGTGCAACTCTACATCTTTATCAGACTTATCCGGATCAATAATCAAGTCTTTTTCTTCGATGTAGTTGGTAATTGGACGATAACGAGGAGCTTGGGTTACGATGTACTCATCAACCCTACGCCTACCTGCCGAGATATTCTTTTCTAGGACATCTCTGAGGTAAGCTTGTGCTCTTTTAAGAACATCTTCACGAATTACCTTTATTGACAGCTCTTGATCAGCAAAGAGACCATCAAAACTTTCGGCTATTTCAAATGACGTTCGTTCTGCCCGAACGTTGTCATCCAAGAACTTAGACGATACGTAACAAGTGTAAACAAACTCTCCAGAGTCATCAGAAATCTTCTGGTAAAGACCAGGTAGTTTGCCTTGAATTCCTTCTTCTTTTACCAAGCGGTTAGCAGCACATAAAGACAGTTGGTGCTTCTTGTTAACTGAAGCTCTGAACTTGATGTGTGTAAGCTCAAACATCTCACCAAGAATTTCAATCTGTTCATGCGCAGCTTGTGAGTGCATGTGAGCATCAAACAATTTATATAGACTGACAGTTTCTGAACCATCTTCAACAAAGATCTGAGGCACACCTCCTTCACGGACGAAGTACCACAGACAGTGCTCTAGCAGGGCGTTGGCTATTGTTTCAGTACCTGATGGGACCGCTTTTCTATACGCCTTATCAAAATCACTAAGTGTTATTACAGAGCCAGTTTGATTCTGCTCTGATGATGTAACCTTATCGCCATGTACACCGTTGCTACTGTTAAAAGCGAACTGACGGTGGCTAAAATTTTCTTGATCAGAAAAAACGCTTGATACACTTACTTGGTCAAATGCCTTAAGCCACAATAAGCGACCAACACCACGACACCCTTTATCTATCTTGTGGTCAGAGTCTAAGGTCTGAAAAGAGTTAAAGTTTACGTTGTTGAAGCCACAGCCATTGTCTGTGACCTTGAATCCAAGAATAGGCGCACAAGACGCACCACCAATATCCATATCTCTTTGCGGTTCACGAATAATGGTTAGAGTGATTTTGCCTTGGTCTGTGTTGCCTTTTTCTTCAATAGAGTGAATAGAGTTAACAACCGCCTCAAACACTGGCATCAAGCCGTGATTCCTTGGCAAAGAGGTATTTCTAAGTCGACCTCTGAGGTTCGTGTGCAAGCTCATCGCCAGCCCCTTGAATTCAATATAGTGATTTTAATTTTAGATTAGGACAGCATATTATTGCATAACTAGTTTTAGATTAAGTGAAATTCTCAAATTTTCCGGATTTCATTGTCATTTTGGTAGCTAGCCTCTCAATACTAGTAACAACAAAAGTATGAGGAAAAATTATCTGCTATTCCATAATGCTTTAACTGTTTAACCCTTCGTCAATGGCACTAAGGAATAAAGTTAGAGAGGGGCTGTTCAAATTTGCAATTGAAAGGTTGCAACTCGTAATGGAGCAGGATCGTGTTAGCTAATAAGGCTAACACGATATGGAGATAAGCCTAACGCGTATTGTTCAGATAACAAAATGTAGCTTGAAGCCCTTATACTTGTTAAACCCAACTAGGAGGAGAGCTAACACATAGTGAAAATGCCAAGCGTTGCGAATCAATCCTAAGCAGTTTGTTAGAACAATTTATACGCACTAAAATAACGTTTGCTGGATAATAGGTTTAGCTAGCAAGTTCTTTTCCACACCATCGATACCACCCAACAAGAAGGGGCTATCCGGATCATGCTTTAGTTTATTCTTCTTAACAGCAGTTTCACTAAATGTTGCATAACAATAAGAACATCCGTGAAGACAGGTATTATATGTGCCTATGTCAACACTTCTGATACAACCACATTCTGTTCTTTGTCCTGAATCTTTTAATGAAGATAACTCTAAACCAAACAGCTCATGCAAAAGCTTATCGTCTATACACTTACCATGGTTAATTCCAAGATTACCTAACTCTACATTTTCTGCACAACTTTCAATTTTCAGTCCATAAGAATGGCAAACGTCTACCATATACGAACATAACACTAGCAATTCTTCGTTATTCTCTACTATATCGTGATACTTTAAGTTAGATATAGAATCAAGATTTCGAGTTGTCTTGTTATACAAATCAGCAAAACTAATAACGACTTTATTGGTTCTCCCTTTCAGTAAGTGTGCAATTTTTTCAAACTTACGTTTATGCTCATCTATTGGTGTTACATCAGAAATCAATATAGGGTCATACCGCCAAATAATTTTTTCGGGCCCAATAAGATCACTTAGTTTTGAGAATGTCTCTATTGACTTATATGTACTTGGCAGGTGCTTTTCCAGTAACTTAGGGTAGCCCGTAATAGTATATTGAAAGTAATAATTATAATTATTAAGCAAATGAAGGTGCTTGATCATTTTTTGAGCATCTCTTGTCCAAAAAACAATCGCGTCGACATCGTCTGGAAGCAATGACACTCGTCGTACCTGCTTTGCATTGTATGGGTTTCTTGTTAACAAGAAACCCTCTTTGATTCGGTTCAAAAACCATCGGTGGTAAAATGCAGGTATGTCAGTTCTTCGACTAGCACTAATAATCACAGTTATTTCCTATACTCAAATACTACGGTTTTTCCAGTTCCGTCCAAGCTATTAACAGAAAGTCCATCCGGGACATCACAAACTATATAGTTGTTCGGAATTTTATGCCAACCATAGCCCTCATAACCATCAAAATAGTAGCGGGTGAAGTTAGGGAGATATGCACTTACGCTATTATGGAAAACATCCCTACCGAAAGCGTAATGATTTATGTCAGTAAATATAACAATAGCGTTATCAGGTAAAGTGGATTTAATGGCAGATTTCAGGTTGTCCAGAAATGAAACGTGCACGCCATTCCTATATAAAGTAGAAAAGACCTTACCAACAATTACAACATCTACGTCACCAAATTCAAATGGTTCTGTTAGATCGAGTGACTTGAATTTACAATTAGGTTTTACTGGTCTAGCAATGTCCCAACATGTACTTGTATCTGCTCCTGTATAGCTCAATTCAACTTCAGGCTTATATGTAGAAAGATATTCCTCTAGCGCATAAAAATCTGGAGCGAACCCGCACCCTAATGACGCTACTCGTACCTCGCTGCCATTTAACCTTTCCTTAAAATCTGATGCCACTAAGTAATGATATATTTCACTAACATATGCAGGTCCATATCTGAGGACATAGGTACTCATCTTCTTTGGGCAGTCATACGAATCAGAACGACTATTGTAATCCTGGCTTAACGCATCCACACAATTACATGGAGTCTCATCCGTCTTACAGCATTCTAGTCTGTTTATTTGCTCATCGCAGTTTGACAAAGCTTCACTTAACATATTTTTTCCTTTTTATTGTAGTAACTAACCAAATCACGATCGTTCTAACGCTTGTTAGACGACTTTTTGCCTCAACTCATCCGTACATTGTGCCGTTTAATCGCGCACATCTCAATAAATAAACTTCATAGTTTCAATAACATAAATTAATTGCATACACCCTTAATTGCCTATTGGAAGCTAATCACGATTTCATCGAACCGTGAATCATGGTGAAATTTACCCCCGTTATACAACACGGATATTCACGACTAACTGCATTAGAAGAATGGATAACTTTTGGTAGGAAAAAAGCTCATGAATAGGATGGGAATGAGTAAAAGATCTAAGCAACTTTTCAACAAAAACGGTTTAACTCCAAAGAACTAAACCGTTTCTATCAGGTTAGAAAAAGGGCTTCAAACTATAAATCGTACAATGAGCCTATCTAACGAAAGCTTGGGATAATTGCTGGAATCCCCGGAAGTAAGCCCACCAATGCCATTACGCTTGTTAGTACAATAAACATAATGCCAGGCAACACCCAACGGCTCATTTTACTCAGCTCTCCACTACGTTCTTTACAGCCGACTAAGCCTAAATTATCTAGCAACATGGTGAGAGACCAGCCAAATGCAGGGTTAACGAGCGCTGAAGAAAATACAACAATCGCCGCCGATTGAGTGGTTTTCCCTTCACGCGTCATTTCCATTCCTGCTTCTAGCAAAGGAACAAATACTCCAACAATGAGCGCAACACAAAGTACAGGTTGCCAGATCGCTAAGTCCATTGGGTAGCCCCAAACCGCGGCGATGATACAAAACAGCGCCGTCAGCAAAGCGCCAGCAGGAATTGGACGTTTAGCGATCGCCGCCGGAACGATGTAAGTTCCCCAAGAAGACGTAAAGTTAGTACCACCGAGCAGAGAACCGAACGTCTGACGAATGGAAGCGGTGGTCATGGTATCGTCGATGTTCATATGTACTTTTTCTGTACGTTTTGGATAGCTGATTTTTTGAAACACTTGATGCCCTAAAAAATCAGGCGACCACATGGCTACGGCTAAAATAGCAAAAGGCAATACCACCATGAAATGCTCAATCGTAGGTAAACCTAGCATCCAACCCGTATCTTCCCCCCACCAATACATCGGATTCATATTAGGCAAGCCGGGCTCGGTTTGAAAAGAAAACGGAGCGCCCATAGCAAAAGCTAAAGTACCGCCTAGCAAGCAACTAAGAGGAACCGCTAGCCAACGCTTACGAAAGTGTTCCAGTAATGCATATAAAATAATGGTGCAAAAGATCACAACAAAAGCAATGTGGCTCATCCCTATTCCCTCTGCCCATGCGAACAACTTTTTGACTTGAGAGACGGTTCCAACAAAGCCAAGGTAGAGCAATAAACCACCACACACGCCTTTACTGGTGAGATTTGCCAACATACTGCCACCTTTACTGATGGCTAACAGTATGCCAAAAGCGCCAATCAGCAGACCAAAGGCCATTGGGTGCCCGCCTGCTGCAACGACGATAGGAATTAATGGGATGAGCGGGCCGTGTGTACCCGCGAGGTTTGCGGTCGGCAACAGAAAGCCTGAGAAAAGAATAATGAAAACAGAGGCGATGAGTAGTTCATAACGTACATTTTCTAAAACAAAGCCTTCATTCAACCCTAGCGCTCCGGCAAAGGTTGCTGCAATGGCTCCCACCATAACAACTTTACCAATGGTCGCGGCCATCGCCGGAATGGTGTCTTCTACCTCGAATCGATAATCTTTAAACGGCAAATTAGGACGCCAACGTTTAGGCGCCATGATTTGCAACTCGTGCTCTAAATATTGTTCTCGGGACTCAAACTCCGAGCTAGGTTTATGTTGTTGTTCATAAGTGAGTTCATCCTCACTGGCTTTAGGCTTATCTGTTCGAATATGTACGGACTCTAAAGTGCTGCTCATTGTGATTCCTTTCGTTCACACTCTAAGGTGTGTTTTTCCAACCAACGTTGTTTGCTCAATAAACGAAGATTAAGCAAGTCGTTGTCTCTATATTCTCTGCGACAAGATCTCGATAACTCACGTTTATGAACCCTTTAAATTAAGTTACTAGTACCTTATACCAAACGAAAAAGTACAAATAGTCTCAGATGGTTAGACATTAGTCGTAGGGTTCGGGCTAACAGTATGAGCGTTGTGATGGGATCTGATAAACCTAGCTCAAGGTCTTTGGTGAAAGCGAACGAAAGGTGTGGAAGCCTGGTGAGCTAACAGCAACAGAAAGCTTGGGTTAGCGGCTTTTTATCCAATGAAGAAAGGGGCTCACGTAGCCCCTTTTAATTTATCGATTCATGTGTCGCAATTAGTCTAACAGCGCATCAACTGGATAATAGCTTTCGAAACACTCGCTGTTTTAATGTCTTCCATCGAGCAAAAAGCAAACCAATAGCGATTAAAATGTAGATCGTCGGCTCTGCTACCTCTGACTTCACCGACCAATAGAAATGAATCGGCGCCAATATCGCAGCTAAGTAAACCCAGTTATGCAGCTTTTGCCATTTAGGACCCATCTTGCGTTGTATAGATTGAGTCGAAGTCACCGCCAGAAGTAACAAGATTACCCACACTGCTGCACCAACGGTCAAGTAAGGGCGTTTGACGATTTCAGAGGCAAGCAAACTCCAATCTAACCCTAAATCAAGAACAGCAAACGCAACCAAATGAAGCACTGCCCAGAAAAAGCTGTAGAGCCCGAGTAGTCGTCTGACTCGAACTAACAATCCCTGCTTGGTCCAACGCGCAAGCGGAGAAACCAACAAGGTAATAAACAGCGTATTCAGCGCGCTAATACCCGTGTAATGGATAATGCCTTGAACAGGGTCGCCACCTAAGTTGTCGGTATTAATCGCAATAACCAGCAGACCTAAAAAGCCTAAAGAGACAAGATGGATAAGGACCTTAAGCGCAATGATGTGTTTTGGCGTCAGCTTTCTCAATAGAACTTCCTCAGGTCCATATTCTTATAGAGATGCGCCACCTCTTCCTCGTAACCGTTGAACATCAATGTTGGCTGTCTGCGAGTACTGAGCACACTGCCCTCACCGATGAAACGCTCGCTTGCTTGGCTCCAACGTGGGTGGTCAACATTTGGGTTCACATTAGCGTAAAAACCGTATTCATTTGGTGCTAAACGATTCCACGTTGTTGGCGGCTCTCGGTCAGTTAAACGAATTCGAACAATAGACTTAATGCTTTTGAAGCCATACTTCCACGGTACAACTAAGCGAAGCGGCGCACCGTTTTGTGGTGCAAGCGTCTTACCGTACAAACCCACAGAAATCAGTGCGAGCGGGTTCATTGCTTCATCAAGACGAAGCCCTTCAACGTAAGGATATTCAATACTGCTAAACGAGCCTTGGGCTGGAAACTGTTTCGGGTCGTAGAGGGTTTCAAAAGCAACGTATTTCGCGTTACTTTTTGGATCCGCCATTTTGATGATGTCTGCTAGAGGAAAACCAATCCACGGAATGTTCATTGACCATGCTTCGACACAACGTAAGCGATAGATTCGCTCTTCTAGTGTGAACTTGTTAAAGATGTCATCGTAGTCGAGCTTAATCGGGTTATTCACCAAGCCGTCGATCTCAACCGTCCATGGGTCAGACACGAACTCAGAAGAGTTTTTCGCTGGGTCAGATTTATCGGTACCAAACTCATAGAAGTTATTGTATTTCAAAACCTTGCTCTCAGGAGTAAGAGAAAGATCCGCTTGATACTGCTGTGGCTTAGTCACACTAAGGTCAATTCGATTATCTGAGACTGGCTTTTCCTTTGACGAGAAGATGTCCAAAATACCAGCTTGTGCATTCGCAGCGAGTGGCATACCGACAACCGCAATGCCTAACTTTTTCAATATTTCACGACGCTCTTTATAGACGGACTCTGGCGTCGCTTCGTTTTCAGATAAAGCCCAGCGATGATTCTTCTTAATCCACATAATCTTCCCCGAATGTGTTCATACTTTAGTAAATAGCGAACTGGTAATACGTTGATTAAGACAGACCGTAGCAATGGCAGTTCTATTTCATAGAAAACGAAAAACCGATATGCATATAAGTTTGCAATTACTATTCAGCCGCACGGTGGAACACACAGCGACTTCATTATTAACCAAATCTAAAAACTGATTTAGGGATTACCCCTCTTATCATTAACAATCACAACTCTATACTGGCATTGTTCCCAAACTTTCCAATCATGAGCCTTGTGATGCTAGCGATTTCCTCGACTTTAAAATCCGTTCTCGAAAAAACACTGCCGTTAACGGTCGGTCTCTTTGCGATAATGTCAGTACAACTTATTGATGCAGTGTTTATCGGCAAGCTTGGTGTAAACGAGCTTACGGTGCAAGGTATTACCATGCCTTTCCAAGCTGCATTTATCGGCATTCAAGTCGGCATCGGTGTCGCGGCAACATCGATCATTTCTCATGCTTTTGGTGCAAATGACACACGACGAGCTACCAATACGGCTTCACTTGCATTGCTTGTTGGAAGCGCTTTTATCGCACTTATTGGAGTTACGTTGTGGTTGATGGAACAAAGTGTGTTTTCCGCATTTATCTCTGTGGAAGACGGCGGCACCCAGTATCAGCAACTTGAAGTGTTATTTGGTCAGTTCTGGGGCTTATGGTTGTTGAGCGCACTATCGAGTGCTGTGCTGTATTTGATGACCTGTGTTTATCGTGCGAATGGTGACACTAAAGTCACTGGCTCCGTTTTTGTCATCGCAAGCCTTATCAACCTCGTACTTGATCCAATCTTTATGTTCGTTCTTAACATGGGGATCGCAGGTGCAGCGCTAGCATCTATGCTTGGTTTTGCCATCAGTGCGGGTTACATGATGCAAAGAGCTAAAGGTCGCCATTGGTTCGCTCCTTTCTCTTGCGCTTTAGCCAACAAAGAGGATTTCAATCTACTGATCAAAACCACGATTCCAACCATGATGAACCAAATCTTACCGTCAGTCAGCGCGTTCGTGACTGTGATGTTCATCGCTCATCTTGGTGCCAATGAAATTGCGTTTTGGAGTTTGCTCAACCGAGTCGAGAGCTTCTTGCTAATCTTCACATTGGCGCTCACCATGTCGTTACCACCGATGATTGGTCGTGAGCTCGGTGCCGAACGTTTCGATTCAATCCAAGCGCTTGTTCAATCAGCTTCTCGCTTTGTGATCTTGTTGCACTTGGTCATCGCAACTTTGTTGGTGGTAAGTTTACCAATCGTTGTTCCTCTACTATCGGCGGACAACACAATGCAAGATTGGTTGAAGCTAGCCCTTTGGGTGATTCCGTTTAGCTACGGTCCTTTAGGCTTATGTATGGTTGTCACTTCAATCTTCAACGCATTGGGTAAACCCAAAATCGCCCTTTTCGTTTGCTTTGTTAGATTGCTGGTTCTGTACATCCCAGCGATTGCGATTGGTTCGTTACAGGGTGACATTTTTACTATCGTCATTGCGGCAACAATAGCGAATGTACTCGCTGGATTGTTTTCATGGTTACAGTTAACGAGCTATGTAAAGCAAAACTTATCCGCTACTCATGCCCCCATGATGAAAGTGAAAACAGCAGAACACCGATAATCAATAGTATCTTGGATATTTCGAGTGATTAAATGTGTTAGTCTTGGTGAAATAAAGCAAATATGGAACCTGTTTTTATGCTGGGTAAATTCACTAAGGTGATTGACCATTTCTCTGATATGGGTGTTCCACCTCAAACGATTAAACCCTTGTCAACTCAGTTTAAATTGCTCTCACTAAACCCATCAGATATTTTGCTCGCACAGGGATCTCAGCAGGACTATGGCTATTTTATCCTGTCCGGAATACTTAGAGCTTGTCATTACGGTGAGAACGGTCTTGAACGATGCAAAGAGTTTTATTTTCAAGATGAGCTATGCTTCCTCTATTCAAGTTGGTTGCAGGGAATGCCTGCCCAATATCAAATTGAAGCTATTACAACAGCAGAAGTAATAAGGATCCCTTTGAATTTACTGGCATTGCCTTCGTTCTCACAAGCCAAAGTCACACTGTTACAGCAACAATTAATATTCAAGGAGCAGAAAGAAGCCCTTCTATTACTCCACACACCCGAGCAAAGGTATCGGCACTTGCTGCAGTATTGGCCACATTGGTTAGCCAAACTTAATAACATTCAGATAGCCAGCTATATCGGTATTAGCCCTGTCAGCCTATCGAGATTGAAAGCCAGAATAAAAAGCTAAATATAAAAGGTAGGAATTAACTAAAGTTAATTCCTACTTTAGGGTACATACGCATAATCCCACCTCCATATTTATTCTAAATTTTGTAGGAGGGAAGCATGTCGGCATTTCTTTGGTCCCAAATATTGATAGCAATCGCCATCGTATTCGATCTGATATCATTTCAATTTAAAAAAAGGCAAAAAATTGTCTGTTGCTTATGTGCATCTGGCATCTTGATTAGCACCCACTTTGTTCTACTAGAGCAATGGACCGCCGCAAGCTTAATGTTACTCGCTAGTATCCGCTATTTCACTAGTATCTTTACTACATCGAAAAGGTGGATGTTTCTGTATTTAACCTCTGCGTTGATGATCACTGTGATGACCTTTGTTGACTTAATCAATTTGCTTAGTTTTGGCGGAACGCTATTTCAGACCACAGCTGCATTTTGTAAAAGTGATCAACGTTTACGTCAATTAATGATTGTCGGAACTTTGCTTTGGCTAATACACAATTACCTTGCAGGTTCTCCTACCGCGGTACTAATGGAGCTGTTGTTTATTAGCAGCAATCTTATCGGCTATTATCGTTATTATGGGATACGCCAAGACCTGTTGACTCAGAACAAGTCCGTATAAACATATGCCGATATTTACGACAAACAACATGAAAAAAGAGCGAACTTAGTCGTTCGCTCTATGGCATCTAGCTCATTGGACTACTCTTTAGACCAAGCAAACTTTTCAAATACTTTATCTACTGGGGTGTGAGCAACATGGTTTACGTAGTTACTAATCACTTTTTGCGATAGACCAAGGATCACTTCCAGAACCTGTTGCTGACCGTAACCTGCTGCAAAAAACGCTGCTAGTTCTGTTTCTGATACATTGCCACGCTCACGAACGACAGCAAGAGTAAAGTCTTTTAATGCTTGAAGCTTTTCAGTTGGCATTGCTTCATCATTACGCAATGCTTCAGTCAGTGCTGGGTCTACTTTCATTGAGTGCGCGATCCCGGTATGTGCAGGAACACAGTAGTGACATTCGTGCTCAACGTTGATGGTTTGCCATACCACTGTTAGCTCTTCAGCGTCGAATGATGTATTAGTGAATTGCTGATGCAGTTGCGTGTACGCCGTTAGGATTTGAGGAGACTCAGCCATTACCGCGTAAAGACCCGGAATCATACCCATTTGCTTTTGTGCACCTTCAAGGATTGCTTTGCTTTTTTCTGGTGCAGACTCAACAGTGTGTAGTTTAAATTCGTTCATTTTTCTCTTTCCCATTCTCTAACTTATTAACTTTACTGACTTATTTCACTTCTGGCTCTAGCAGGACTTTGGTTACAAACAAACGAACCGCTGGCGCTACAAGGGCTAAAACTAACAGTGCATATGGCACCATTTGTGAAACTGCGTTTAACCATGCATCGAAGAACATACCGTTTGTAGGTAACGCCTTAGCAACCATGATAGCTGGCATGCTAAGAAGCATAGTTGGTAGAACCATAGAAACCATTAATGGGTACTGGAACTTGCGCGGAAACTTTTTCATATTTGACTCTCTTGTACCTTATTTCGATTGGCTAATTGATGGGGATATATTAGCCCCGACCATCGCAATCAAAAATAGACAACATTGAACTTGAACCTTTCATATTTGAATGATTAACTCAAAGTGTCATTCCCAAGAGCGTTCAATTATGAAAGCAAAAGACATCTCCAACCTCTATCTGTTTTGCCAATCTGTCGAGTGTGGCGGCTTTGCTGCGGCGAGCCTCAAAACACACGTTTCAGCCCCAACGCTGTCAAGGGCGGTGGCAAGCCTCGAAGATAAACTGGGTGAAAAACTGGTACACCGTAATGCAAAACAGTTCCAACTCACGACTGCAGGCGACGAATACTACCAACGCTTCGCTGCCCTATTTATGCAGTTAAATGATGAATGGACGCAGCTTTCGAATAGCCAGCCAGTATTGACGGGTGAAATCCGAGTCTCTTGCCCTGAGCCATTTGCTGATAATTTCCTGCAAAAGATGGCGATTGAGTTTATGCAGCTTCACTCAGAGGTATCCGTAACCATTCAATTTAGTGCAGGCACTGAGCGTTTCTTTGATGAGCAGATTGACCTTGCGATTGTAACGACCCCACCTCATGCCAGTCATTTAATACAGCGTCGGTTATTTGAATCACCATTAATGCTCGCAGCATCACCCAGTTATATCGCAAAACATGGTCAGCCAGAACGAGCAGAAGAGTTGATTAACCATCAGCTACTCTCAGGTAATAACTTGCCGTATTGGGAGCTAAAAGAAAATGGCAAAGCGATCCGTATTCCTTATCAGCCTCGTTACTCAATCAGCAGTCTGCGGTTAAATATTGATGCGACAATAGCAGGAGCTGGGATCTGCATGATGCCAAGAGCCGCCTTTGAAAAGCATGCAGAAAGAAAAGAGTTAGTAGAAGTATTGCCAGAACTAGAATACCCAACGGGTAAAGCATTCTTGGTGTGGGCAGACAGAAAGCTGATAGCGACCAGAGTGGTTGCCTTTAGAGACATGATTTTTGAAAGGTTTGGGCAATCGGCAGAATTTCTGGCTTCGATTCACTCAGAGCGAAATTAGTAGTTGTTGTATATATGAAATGCCTATTTATAAATGAAATGCGCCAGACTAGACGAACTAATCTGGCGTTTGTTTTGTTACTTTAACGACTACTTTTTACGAAAATATAGGAATGCATTTAACCAAGCTAACCCAAGAATAATCAGCGTCATTACAGGTGGCTTAGACTGAAGTGGTAGCACTTCGGCTGGCACATTTGGCAATAGGTGAACATACACCGCGACAATCATAATTGCGGTAGTTAACAGCGCTGATAACTGCATGGCTTTATCTTTAATTGGTGCTGCGAGTACCTTATTGCCAATCATCACCACAAGTAGCAGTAAACCTGCAAAAATCTCACCTAATTGACCCATCCATCGAGACAAAGTAGGAAAAGGCAGTTCACTTAACGCAATCTGTTTTGCGAACATAGTCGCAAACGGGTCAAAGAATTTTACGGTTCCCGCCATCACCATAAAGGCACCGAGAAAACCAGTTAGGATCTTTTGAACTTTTGTTCCTGCGCTGTCGGCTTTGTCATAATTACGAACCAAAAAAACACTCGTAACGAGTAGCATCGCGCCGATAAGTGATAATTCAAGACCTAATTGTGATGTGCTCATAGCAAACCTTCATTATGTGTTAGCAAGTTGATGGCGCTATTCTACGAAATACAATAAACCTCAAAAATAGACAGGTTTGATTTGTATCCGTTCAAAAATGCAAGATTAAATATTACCTCTAGAGCCTTTAAGTGAGCCGTGCGATTTGCTCTCTTACGATCTCTAAAGCGGACTGCAATTGTGGGCGGCTTAGTGGACCGGCGAGTGATATCCTCACCGCTGCTGGCACTTCATACCGACCCACGGCAAACATTTCTGCTTCTCTCACTCTGACCCCATGTTTCAACAACGATTGGTTAAAGTGATACCCTGTTAATGGCTCAGGCAAAGGTAACCATACATTGTAGCCAGGGACGCCAATCTGGATTTCGGGAAATACAGCCTTCCAGATCCGATGACGCGCACTGAGTTCCATCGCGATCTCTTCGTCCACCGCCTGCATCGCTTCGCTGGTTAACCAACGACAAACCAGATCGATTATCAAAGGGCTAACATACATACAGCTGGCTCGTAGCGCTCGTTGCAGTAACTCTTTGAAAGACAATGGAAGAATGATAAAGCCCAGTCGCAATCCACCCGCGAAGTACTTAGAAAAACTGCCCACGTATAAGGTAATATCCGGAGCAATAGCGACTAAAGGACTCTTTCGATGGGATGGCGGGCAGTAGAGAACGTCGTCCTCAATAATCAACACATTGTAACGACGGCATATTTCTATGATTTTTAGTCTTCGGCTATCTGTTAATTGAGCTCCGGTCGGGTTTTGTATTCCCGGCGTGAGATAAAGCAGTTTTGGGCGATGCCTCTTACAGTGCAATGCCAGATCTTCTGGATCTAATCCATGTTCATCGACTTTTACTGGCACTAGCTTTCGTTCGGATTGCTGACATGCATAGATGAACTCTGGATAACACAGCCCTTCGGTAAGAATAGTATCTTTTGGACGGCTTAATGCTTGAATAATCAGCGAGATCCCGTGTTGCCCTCCATGAGTCCACATTAGACGCCGTGCGTCAATATCGATATTAAACTTGCTCATCAGCCATTGTCGAAGAGTCTCGTTATGACCCTGAATGCCATCAGCGGAGTAGTAATCCAGCACGGCTGCCTGCGCGATCTCCTCGTGAGATAACTCTTTCAACGCATTCGCCAGAAATTTCGGCTGCGATAATAACAAAGGTCGGCAGCGCGCTAAATCAATGCCTTGTTCTTCCAATACCGGATGATAAAAGTGGTTCAGTTCAGTTTCTCTGTTCCGAACATAAGTTCCACTTCCTACTTTTGGCTCTGTTAAGCCCCTCCGCTCAAGCTCCTGATACGCCCTTGTCACCGTTCCAACCGTCACACCCAAGCGATAAGACAAAATACGCTGAGGGGGTAATTTCGTATCTGGTTCAAGTTCACCACTCTCTATCACCTCAGCAATCGCATCAGCCAGTGCCATAAACTTAGGTCCGGAACGACCCGATATATCAGGGACTAACATTGTCTCTCTCCGAAGGGGTACAATTAATTCTTGTATTCAGGATAAATAAGGCCTGACGAAAATGAAATCAAAGAATTGTCACCATGACGCATTAAATGTAGGTCTCTCTCACTTCGCCCCTTTACTCTTGGCTCAGCAGCACTTATTTGAGAGGAAAGGAAATGACAACATTATGGGACCTAATGCCAGCGATGAGTTTATTTGCGTTTGTTACCGCCATCACGCCCGGTCCAAATAACTTATTGCTCGCCAACTCAGGGGCACAATTTGGTGTCCGGAAATCATGGCGACACCTAATTGGTATCCGTATTGGTGTTATCGGGTTAATTCTGCTTTGCGCGTGTGGTGCCGGCGTTGCTCTCCAGACTCATCCAAGTTGGTATCTCGCCATAAAATACATCGGTCTGGCTTACATGTTCTGGTTGATAATAAAGCTATTGTGTACCAACTCTTTCGCGGGTAAAGCCACCAAAAGCAAACCAATCAACGTAACTCAGGCTACGTTGTTTCAACTAGGTAATATGAAGGCTTGGATGGCATCACTTGCTTTGGTCACAAGTTATAGCCTCCCCTCTAGCTATTGGTTATCTGTCGCATTGATTACTTTCGTGTTTACGACATTCGGACTGCTTGCCAATATGACTTGGGTCTGGGTTGGTCAAAAAATCCGTGTTTATCTCAATACCACATTAAAGCAGCGTATGTTCAATATCAGCCTAGCAGCGATAACATTCATATCATTGTTACCAGTGTTGGAGCACTCAATCTGAGTACTAACGGTTAAGTAATACTGGCTGGTGAATCAAAAAAGATAAAACGCCCACACTGCTGAACAAGTGTGGGCGTTTTTGATTTTAGCGCCGTACCGAGTAACTGGATGAGCTCAATACTCTTCTGCGCGCTCTACAAAACAGGGACGTGGTGCGCTTCCACTTTTGTTTTATGAATATGGCTCATCTTATGGGTATTAACGAAATCTGTTCCATCCGCAAATTTCTTTTTCACGCTATTTGTCAGTATTGTAATGGTGTTACCAAAAACGGCGTCAGTGTGGCGGGCATATTCACACATCGTTGTCTTAACGCCACGTTCAGCAAATTCCTTCTCCATCTTACGAGAATAAGTAACGAATTCAGCCGGCGTGATTTGCTCGTCTAATTTCGCATTATCTACAACCTTGCTTATCACCTCATTTGGCGTTAGTGATTTATCGAGATTGTCTAAGATCTCCACTGCTTTTTTAGGATGCACAGTTGGCGCTCTTTCACAGGTGTACAATCCATAGAGGAACTCGACAACCATTTCGATAGCTTCTTTGTCGTGTCCACCCATCAGATAGCTTCCGTTACCTACTGCACCGCCAGAAAATTTGCTCTCGCCATTAAGGTGCTTAGCTAAATTGCCGTCTGGCTTTATGCTGACACCGATATCGAAGAAGTAATCTCCGGCATTTAGGGCGAGTAAGGAGACCATGTTCTTTGCAAAGGCAGGACTACCGTAGTTGATGCTTGCCTCATACAACTCTGTCATCTTCTTCGCAATGGCAGGTGTTGTCATGTTTTTCTTCGTCAGTAATTCATCAACTGAAACGAATTTAACATTCTCAGGAAGCTCTACACGTGAGTCGTAACAGGTTCGACCTTTCGTACGTCTATCGACATAAATAACGTGTTTCACCTTTGGAGTGACTTTAGCATTACTAATTACATTCAGCAGACCATGTTCTTTTTCAACACTTGGAATAACATTGTCTTCGCCACTTTCTGCTTTTGTATTGACCCAGCAATAAGCAACTGTCTTGGTCGGTAGTTTGGAAAAACTCGGTTTTGCACACAACAATGAACTGAGACCACTCTTTTTCTTTTTTTCTTTTAATGGCGTTAGTGCGACGTCGGTGTTTTCGTTGTTGCGCTCAGCAAGGACTCTCTCTCGGTTAGCAGCCCAGCGTTTATTGTCTGCTTGCGTAACTTTTAGTTCTTCCCTGCGAGCTATACGTTGTTGTTCAGCGCGCTCTTGGACGGATTGATGTGCTTGTTCGGTGTGGTCACTTGGAGGAGATTGATATCGCATTAAGTTAGCCCTAATTACCAAATGTAAGAATTTGTTACAATATGATAAATTTGACACTTAGAATAAAGAGTGGTGATGAAGTAACCGTTCAATAAGGTATTATTACTAAACAAAAGCTCATTATGAAGGGGAAAATTCATTTATTTTCTCTTCGACCTGTTCGCTATTAATACGTTAAAACCAATAAATAATTTATAGTTAAGGTCTCGTCAACGACATTTAAAAAGGGACTCAAATGAGTCCCTTTTTAGTTTCAAATCATCTTAAGCATTCGCTAGTTTTTGTAGCTCCGCTTTGTTTGCTTCTAACCAGGCTTCAAAGCTTTGTGGCTGCTTACCAGTTAGCTTTTCAAATGCCTCACTTGTGCCGTCTGAATAGTTTCCACGGTTGTGTTTGTCCATTGTTACACATAACTCTACGATTGGTGCAGGCAATTCAAACGACTCTAACTGTGCTTGGTAATCCTCATCAGACAAGTTCACCATAGTGGTCGATGTACCCAACACTTTATCTATCACCTTCGCCATTTCAGCGTGTGTCATAGATTGCGCACCGTTCATTGGAAGTATAACTTTACCTTGCGCTGGTTTTACTAATGCAGATGCCGCTGCAAAAGCCAAATCTCTACGTGATAACTGAGCCGAGCGACCTTCTGCTGCCGACGTCAACCAATGACCCGATTGTAGAATGCTTGCGAAGTACTCTGCCAAGTTTTCAAAATACCAATTGTTGCGCATGATGGTGGCATGAGGGATGCGACTTTGTTTAATCGCATTTTCAGTAGCTTCATGCTCATGAGCAAACATCACTGGCGAACTCTCTGCAGAAGGCATCGACGTATAAGCGATATGGCTCACCCCTACTTTTTCCGCTGCCGCTACAGCATTCAAGTGTGCTTGAGTACGAGGACCAGAAGCGTCGATGCTAATAAGCAGCATGCTGTCTGCGCCGAGAAATGCTTTCTCTAGTGACTCTGGGCTAGAAAAGTCTGCTTCGCGAACATCCACACCTTGGCTTGCTAACGCTTGCAGTTTGTCTGCATGGCGAGTAGTTACAATCAATTGACTTGGTTGAACATTTAGCTCTTCAAGCAGTGCTTTTACTACTTGTGAACCTAGTTTACCTGATGCACCTGTTACTAGAATTTTGCGATCTGACATGATGGTTTCTCCATTCAATTCTTAAATAATTTCTTTTTAATAACGCGGAGATGACCAAGCTGCTGTGGCTCCCCGCTGTCGATGGAGACACTATATCGTTTGATGATTGATAGATAATTACCCTTTGATTAAACTGATTGTTAATTACTACTAAACAATAGTGAATAATAAGAACTTCCGGACAATAAGCTATATGATTTCACTCGATGACATGATGGTCTTTGCTAAAGTGGCAGAGAAACAATCCTTTACTCAAGCAGCGGATGAGCTTGATATCGGTAAAGCGCGTGTATCGCAGATCGTCTCTAAACTTGAGCAAGCGCTAAATACACGTTTACTGCATCGCACTACTCGCTCTCTTTCATTGACCGACGCAGGGTTGCGTTACTATGAGAAATGCAAACTGATTGGCGATATTGCATCTGAAGCGAATGCAGAAACGCAAGATGCTAACCAGATTCCAAGCGGTACGATTCGGATATCCACACCTAGCTCAGCGATGGTGGATATACTGAGTGAGTTCATGCACCTCTACCCGGAAATCAAACTCGATATTATTGAGAGTGACAGTTACAGCAACCTGATTGAATCTCGTTGTGATATTGCACTGCGTGCCTCTTCCGCCCTTGAAGATTCGAGCTTATATGCGATCAAGCTTGGTTATTTCCGAGATGTGCTTTGCGCTACCCCAACCTATCTAAGCAAAGTTAAGGCGGTATCCACACCTGAAGATCTCTTAACACTGGATTGGATTAGTCACCATATCGTTCACGGTGATAAGCAGCTTACGATGACCAATAGCAAAGGTCAGGTGACACGTTTGATTCACAGCCCAAAGGTACAAGTGAGAACCGCTGCGACAGTCAAAGCGTTCGTTCTGAATCATCTTGGTTTTGCCATCATGCCGAGCTTTATGATGAAGGAAGAGTTAGCGCGAGGAGATCTCGTACGTATCCTACCTGATGTGCACGATTTAGAAATACCGATTTATGCAGTGTACCAAGAGAAAGCGCTAATGCCGCTAAGAGTACGCACACTGATCGAGTTCTTAAAACAAAAGAGCGATGCGTTTGAATAACGTCAATCACGAGTCATCAAAACAGCGCCATAAACATAAAGCAAAGCCCACCGACAAGTGGGCTTTGTATTTTACTGCTATCGATACTTTCTACTATGCGTAACAGTGACTAGTAACTCGCTTGGATGCTTACACCGTTGTAGTTTGAATAGCCTTGAATCATTACGTGGTAACGTCCGCTTTGAGTGGCATTAACTGTACATGTCTCACTGTTGCCGTATCTGAAAGGTCGACAATCCCAAGCATTAAGCGTTGGCTTAGAGCCAAAGTGTAGATACAAATCTGCATCACCGCTGCCGCCATACATTTGTACCGTTAGACGTTGCCCTGCTTCTACATCTACGTAGTAATAAGCTACCTGCCCTGTTGAACCGCTCAAGCCACTCACTGGCACACCTGAGGTCAATTTACCTTCTGGATCTGGCGTTGGATCAGGACCACCACAATCTTGACCACAATCAGCATCCGTTAAACTGTAAAGCAATTTATTCACACTGCCTCTTGTGTCCGTGACTTTGCCACTGGTTGCGCGCTCAACGATCAGCGCTTCCACTTGGCTTGGTGAAAGTGCACTGTTTTCTTGGAGATAAAGCGCAGCAACACCAGCAACATGTGGGGTTGCCATTGAAGTGCCACTTATCGTCTTATAACCGCCATCATACCAAGCAGACTTGATTTGTGATCCTGGAGCAAAAACATCGACACAGCTACCCCAGTTTGAAAAACTAGAACGTGCGTCAGAGCTCGTCGTCGAGCCGACAGTAACACCAGAAGAAACACGCGCAGGTGAGTAGTTACAGGCGTCAGCATTGGAGTTACCAGCTGCAAGCATAAAGCTAACGCCGGACTGAACTGCGCTTTGCACTGCGCTATCAAGAGCCACAGATTGCCCACCACCTAAACTCATGTTGGCAACCGAAGGACCAGAAGCATTGGCAGCTACCCAATCAACACCCGCAATAACGCCGGACGTTGAACCTGAGCCAGAACAGCTAAGCACTCTGACACCAACAATGCTCACGTTCTTTGCCACGCCATACAAAGATCCGCCGATCGTGCCCGCTACGTGTGTGCCGTGTCCATTACAGTCACTGGCATCCGCATCATTGTCGACAAAGTCATATCCCGAAATGGAGCGTCCGGCAAATTCAACGTGCGAGTTGTTCACACCCGTATCGATAACGTAAGCCGTTACGCCCGTTCCATCAAAGTTGGCGCTGTAATTGTTATTGAGAGGCAGACTACGTTGATCAATTCGGTCTAGCCCCCAAATTGCATTACTTTGGTTTACTTCTGCCGAGACTATTGGGTCTAGTGTAAGAATTCTGTCTTGCTCGATGTATTCAACACGTGGATCAGCACGTAACGCTTTCAGCTGTTCAGGAGCTAACGTCGCAACGAAACCGCTGATCGAATTGTCGAATACTGATTCCACTTGTATTGAGTACAAACCAGACATTCGGTCCACAGATTGTTGTGTGAACTGCTGTAATTCAAGTGAATTATTCATCATCATTTGAGGTTGATGAAATACAACGATATAACGATCAGCGATGGCGACGTCTTCAGGCGCAAGCATCAGTGACGCAGGTGTCTGCGCTAAATCCGCATCATTTGGGAGTTCTGTCGATTGCGAAAAAGCGAGAGAAGAATGGAAACAGAGTGCCGAGGTGATACAACAACTTAGTAGTTTCTTTAACATAGAATGTTCCTTGAAATCATAGTCTTGTTGATTTTTACCTAGTACCAAACTGTCAACACGAAAAGACAGACAATCAGCGTAGTACGCTCAATACGTGCTGCAGTGACGTTACACCATCAAATTAGACAATAAGCAACAACATGCATTATTGATAATAATTCGCATACTCAAAAACATGATCAATGACCAAGCTTTATTGAAATTGAAATGTAAAAGCCCATCTAGATTTAGAGCAAAATCCCTAAAATGGAATAACTCTAAACATCGGAGTTGTTAGTTGTTAAATATCCTCTATCCAACCTAAGCTAGCGAGATAAAACCTTCAATCGTGGACTTTGCTAGGGACTCCCTCCTATGGTTCTCACTTAATTGCATAATTGACCTAAATCAACGAACCATTCGTTTATATTCTTTACATATTTGTAAATAAAAAGTAACCACCACCGCTGAAAGCAAGCAAAATCAAATCGTGCAAACTTTGTTCGCTTTTAACATCGTTTTTTGCCATAAAAACCATCGATTTTTTGCATTTTATAGAAAAAAACGATTGCTATACCGTGACTTCCAGAGCGTACCAATAAGAAGTGCGCCGCCCTAGTGAGAGTGAAAAAATCACTTAAAAAGGAAGTTATTATGAAAACTCTTATAGCAGTGAGCGTCTTGTCAGTCCTATCTTTCGGTGCTTATGCTGAGCGCCAATCCGCAGAACCCATTAAGGTGATTGAATCGGTTGCTGGTCTTGATGCGAAAAAGGTAGAACTGGGTAAAACGTTGTGGTTTGAACCTCGATTATCCGCCTCCAACACCATTTCTTGTAACTCTTGCCATAACATCGCAAAAGGTGGCGTCGATAACCTACCGAGTTCCATTGGTCATAAATGGGCGATTGGTCCTATCAACTCACCAACGGTGTTTAACTCAGACTTAAACTTCGTTCAGTTTTGGAACGGACGCGCAAAAGATTTGCAGGAACAAGCAGCAGGTCCAATTGAGAACCCACTCGAAATGGCATTCACTCACCAATTGGCTATCGATACGCTAAAATCGATTCCTCAATATCGTGAGTGGTTTAAAGAAGCTTACGGCAGTGAGACAATCACCATCGATAATGTAACCGATGCGATTGCGACGTTTGAGCAAACGTTACGTACACCAAATGCGCCGTTCGATCTTTGGTTGAAAGGCGACGACAATGCACTAACAACAGCGCAAGTCGAGGGTTATAACTTATTCAAGGCAAAAGGTTGTACAGCGTGTCATAGTGGTCCATTGGCTGGCGGGCAAATGTACCAAAAAATGGGCTTAGTGAAGCCATTTGCAACAGACAACCCAGACATAGGGCGCAAAGCGATCACGGGGAATGATTTCGATAAGTTTGTGTTTAAAGTACCGACACTGCGTAACATCGAACTCACCTACCCGTACTTCCACGACGGCTCTGTTTGGGATCTAGAAGAAGCAGTAGCAATGATGGCTGACCTTCAGCTTGGTCAGAAGCTGACGAAAGAGGAATCGGTTAAAATCACTGAATTCTTACGTTCGTTAACCGGTGATCAACCAGAGGTGACTCTTCCTCACCTACCTCCTTCAACTAACGAGACTGCTCGCCCAAATATCTAACTCGGTCGTAAATGAATAACAAAGGAGCCATGATCGGCTCCTTTGCTTGGTTATCAAACCATTCCAACAAACCGTCTCATTCTAGCAAAAATAAGGCTTTTCAGTTTGACCTTCATGCTGATACCCCGAAGGCATTATCTTATCTCAATTATCCCCAAATGGGTTCATCGAGAACCCTCCATTTTCAAGCGCTTTGTCAGCCAATTGCCCGCAAGATAGCTGCATACAAAAGCTCGTGGGGCGATTGCATCTAAGCTGCCTTGCGTCGACTCAATATATGCCGCCACTCCTAACCGTTGCATACCTCATCGAATGCGCTCACCCTACTTTTATTAAGAAATTCAATGTAATTGAATCTTTTTGTACGAACTTCCAATAATATGTTGATTCGTTGGATTAAGTTCGAGGTCTAAGGATAGAGCAAGATGGGATTCAAAACCGTTCAAACACAATCACATTATGTCGATGGCATACTCGTCACTGCCGAATATCACCGCCTGTCGACAAGATTTACCTTGCGAATTGGCGAAGAGATCCTCTATTCAAAACGGCTTTATGCTATTGCGTTTAGAAATGCCCCAATGACCATTAACAACCAGTGTTATCGTGTTAGGGTCATTTGGTGCTTAATTTGGCGAGCAAGGTTAACTAAAGACGACACAGTGGTGATAGAAGAACTGATTGATAAACGACGCTCAAAGTCATTATTTACACTTGTATTCTCTACTATCATGCGAAGTTTAAAGTATGTATTCAGTTAAGCAGTTTCAAATAGAGATCCCCCGTATTTAAAACTGCAACATGATCAGGCAAGTCGATTAAGCAACATTCACCGACTTTTTCGCTCCGCGGTCTTGTTCAAAAAACTCGCCATGTAATGCGCAAATCGCTTGTTGGTATTCATCATCACTGACGACAAACTGCACATTCACGTTTCTCATTGATGAATGGAGTGCTATCGGTGTGACTCCTCGATTCATCAGAGCTAACACGCCTTTCGCCAGTGTTTTGTTAGTATCAATTTGAGAGCCAATCGCAGAAATCAGCGCAACCATTTTACCAGTAATAGAAGCTCTTGGATGGCGCTTTTCCGCCTTATAGAGCACTTTATTTAAGCTATCGATACTGCCACCTAGGTAATACGTTATTGAATTCGCATTCATCTCTTTACCGATAAGATTGACTCGGGCATCAGCAATGATTTCCATCAGTTCGTAACTGACATTATCCACTTTTCCAACCATGGTTTGGTCGAACAGGTGAAGCGCAAATACTTTCTGCTTACCCGCAATAATTTCAATGCGGTCACTTTCCGGACGGTAATCCGCAGAGATTAGAGTGCCCTTGTGCTCAGGTTCAAAGGTATTTTTGATCTGCAATTCAATACCACTTTCGCGAAGACCTGCGGCGGCATTAGGGTGAATGGCTTCCATACCAAGGTTCGCCAATTGATCAGCCACATCATAATTCGTAAATCCAATCGGATTGACACTGTCGACACCGACCACTTTTGGATCGGCAGAACTTAAATGGTATTCCTTATGAATAATGGCTAAATCGGCTTTGACTGTTGCTGCAATTCGGCTGAAAGTCATCTCGCTGTAACCACGGTCATACGTATGCATCAACCCTTCTTTGCAATACGCGTAACCTGTCACGATTGGAAGTTCTTGGGTAACATCAATCCCTTCAAAGGCTTCATGTATTGTGTCATCCAAGCTTAGAGGTTGCTGATTATCCCAACCGGACAGATCAACAAAAGTCGAATTAATCCCCATGTTCTTGAGCTTTAATGCCGTATTGTAGGCACTGTGTGCTTCACCAATTGAAGAGAGAAACTCGCGGATTTGAGGTAAGTAATGACGCAGACAGAACTGCCCGTACTGACAAGTTTCTAGGATGTTAGTCACGCAAGTTTTTGCTTCTGAAATGCGAGACCTAATGAACTTATCAGCTCTCATACGATTCATCGGGTCAGCAAAAATGTGCTCGTTGGTCAGGAGCATACGGCTTTCAACATACGCTAACGCGTCTTGCCACGCTTCATCTCGTTTGGCTATCAATTGGTAGACACCCGGTTTACTGGTCTTTTTGCATTCCAATAGTGCATCGGTCATTCCGCCATAAGCAGAGACAACAAAAATACGGTTATATGGATTTTGTGGACGAAGGAGAATATTGTCGAGCACAGCATCAAATGCTGTCATCGATGTACCGCCGATCTTTTCTACGGTAAGTGTCATGATGGGCCTTAATGGTTGGTAATTTGAAAGAATGGATAAGAAAAAGGGGCGAAACCTCGCCCCTTTAAAACCTTAATGGGTTAATCAACGAGAGGATAAACGCCGTTTTCATCGTGAACTTCTGCGCCTGTGATGGGCGGGTTGAACACACAAGCCATGGTCATTTCTTTGTTTTTATAAGCTCGTAGATAGTGCTCGTCATGCTTGTCTAGAATATATAGCGTACCCGGTTTAATTGGGTACGTTTCACCGCCGACTACTTCGATCTCACCTTCTCCACTCATACAAAATACAGATTCCAAATGGTTCTGATAATGAATGTGCGTTTCCGTACCCTCATAGATGGTCGTGATGTGAAATGAAAAGCCCATGTTGTCATCTTTCAAGAGCATACGGACACTTTCCCAGTTATCCGATACCACGCGCCTTTCGCTATTGCGACACTCGTCGAGTGTTCTAACGATCATGATCTGTTCCTTATTTATGATGCTTGTTTGAAGTGTTTGTTTGCGATGGCTTCAACCGAGCCCTCGAAGATATTAAGCCCTTGGGTAAGTTCGGCTTCAGAAATGGTCAATGGGCAGAAAAACTTCACCACTTCATCATTTGGGCCTGCGGTTTCAATGACCATACCATTGTCAAAACAGGTTTTTGCAATGTTGCCCGCGATGTCACCACTCTTACATTCAATACCAATCATCATGCCGCGACCTTTACGCTGCACGAACAGCTCAGGATAACGCTGTACGCAACGTTGGATCACGCTCTCGACTTTGCTGGAACAAGATTTGATATGAGCTTCAAAGTTACTCGTCGACCAATAGGTTTCTAGCGCTTTGGTTGCCGTAATGAAAGCATGATTGTTACCGCGAAACGTTCCGTTGTGCTCGCCTGGTTTCCATTTATCTAGTTCAGGTTTGAGCAAAACAATCGCCATTGGCAGACCATAACCACCAATAGATTTTGAAAGCGTCACCATGTCCGGCTTGATACCTGATGGCTCAAAGCTAAAGAAAGTACCTGTGCGACCACACCCAGCTTGGATGTCATCAACAATCAGTAAAATATCGTGAGCTTCGCACAGCTTACTAAGTCGTTGCAGCCACTCGTTGGAGGCAACATTCAAACCGCCCTCGCCTTGCACGGTTTCCAGTATAACGGCCGCTGGCTTGTCCATGCCTGCCGAATTGTCAGTCAGCATGGTTTCAAATAATTTCAGACCATCAATACCCGCATAGCCTTCAAATGGAATTCGCGTGACGTTGTTTAAACTTGATCCCGCTCCTTGACGGTGGTGTTGATTACCCGTCGCTGCAAGCGCACCTGCCGTACAGCCATGAAAACCATTCGTAAAGGCCACAATGCTGCTACGACTCGTTACTTTTTTGGCGAGTTTAATGGCAGCTTCAACAGCGTTAGTTCCCGTTGGACCTGTAAATTGAACTTTGTAGTCCAGCGCTCTTGGTTGAAGAATGTATTGGTTTAACGCTTCAAGAAAGGCGGCTTTTGCTTCTGAATGCATGTCCAAGCCGTGTGTAATGCCATCCATTTCAATGTATTCAAGCAACGCTTGCTTAAGTACTGGATTGTTATGACCGTAATTGAGAGATCCCGCTCCAGCAAGAAAGTCGAGGTAACGTTCACCTTGCTCTGTTTCTAACCAGCAACCTTTCGCACTACGAAAAACAACCGGAAAACTGTTTGAGTATGAACGTACGTTGGATTCCTGCTTTTTAAAAATATCCATGATAAGACCGTTATTTGATTCCTATTAGTGGGTTTATTTGAGGGGGATACGATACAAATATTCAGTATCGTGCTTGCCTTTAAAGTGTTTATCTTCATCCAAGAAGGTGGTCACTTCACCGTCATTGCCATTTTGCGCATCAAGCTTTTTGAATAATGCCCAAGATGCATCATTTGCCTTGGTGATCGTGGTTTCAATGGCAGTAACATTTTCGAGACCTTCTCGGTCAAGAATGTTTTTGAGCATTTTGAAAGCCAATCCATTGCCTCTAAATCGCGGTGCGACGGCGACTTGCCAAATGAACAATACATTGAGCTCATCCGGTTTCTGATAACCAGAGATGAAACCAGCGATCTCACCTTTGTGCTCAACGAGAACACAGGTTTTGCTGAAATGGCTAGATTGGAGGAAGTTACAATATGAAGAGTTCATATCGAGCGGCGGACAATCTGCGATTAAACCATAAATGTCGTCGCCATCAGACACGACAGGTTCACGAAAAATCCATTTTTTGCTTGGGTCTTCTCCAATTTCTGGATACATCACCCAAGGTGCTGAGGTAATCATATGTAGATACATATCCTTCGTACACTAATTAAATTTCCTTTTTATTATGCACACTGATTGTGCATAAAAATCAAACTGACCAGCTCTAAATACCCGTTTATTTGATCTAGATCGCACGAAGGCAAAGTGCAGATGACTTTAAAAATAGTTTGAGCTCTAATGTATTTATAGGGTTAAGCATATTTTTAGACAGATGCGCTGCACCTTATCGATATTGTGGCGTAAAAAAAGCTTTGAACAGGAAGAAAGTCGTAGCCAATTTCCGGCTAGATATGAAGAATTCAGAAAAGAAAACGGCACGTTGAGACGTGCCGTTTTTTTAGTTGTTATGAAGGAAGCTCAAACTACGCTTTCGCTTTCTTCATTGATTTTGATGTTGGGCGAGGTTCATCCATTAAACCTTTCACTAGAGATACCGTTGCAACCAACAATACGATTGTGAATGGTAAACCAGTTGTTACCGCCATTGCTTGTGCAGCCGCTAGACCACCGCCAAGCATTAGCGCGATTGCAACTAAACCTTCGAATGTACACCAGAACACACGTTGAGGTGTTGGTGCGTCCACTTTACCACCCGCTGCAATCGTATCGATCACAAGAGAACCAGAGTCCGCTGATGTGATGAAGAACACCACAACCAGAATAATACCCACGATAGAGGTTATTTGAGACAGAGGCATCACATCTAGCATCGCGAACAGTTTAAGTGGAAGCTCTGCATCAAATACCGCTTGGTAACCATCGTTCACGTATTGGCTGATCGCCGTACCACCGAATGCCGTCATCCATAATACACACACGGTTGATGGGATCAGGATTACACACACGATAAACTCACGAACGGAACGACCACGAGAAACACGCGCGATAAACATACCTACGAATGGTGACCATGAAATCCACCATGCCCAGTAGAACGCCGTCCAGCCTTGAGAGTAATTCACGTCTTCACGACCGAATGGCATCGATAGTGTTGGAACATTCGCAAGGTATGACATGATGTTCTCAAAGAAGCCCGTCATGATTGCGAGCGTTGGACCCACGATGATCACGAACAATAGCAATAGTGCTGCTAAACCCATGTTGATTTCAGACAGACGTTTTACACCACTATCTAAACCCGCAACTACCGAGATTAACGCTAACGCCGTAATGATCACGATAAGTACGACTTGCGTTGTCTCTGTCATCGGGATGCCGAACAAGAAGTTTAGACCTGTTGCTGCTTGTGATGCACCGTAGCCAAGAGAAGTCGCAAGACCAAACACAGTTGCAACAACGGCTAGGATATCAATAACGTGACCAACCCAACCCCAAACTCGCTCGCCGAAAAGAGGATAGAAAATAGAACGCATCGTTAGAGGCAAGCCCTTGTTGAACGAGAAGATCGCTAAACCAAGAGCCAACAGTGCGTAGATTGACCAAGGGTGAAGTGCCCAGTGGTAAATCGTCGCTGCCATGCCTAGTGCAGATGCCGCCGCGGTATCCCCCTCTGCTGCGCCTAATGGAGCCCAGTCAGTACGAATACCATTCTCAACGTTCACGCCGCCAAGTGCAGCACTGAAGTGAGACATAGGCTCAGATACGCCGAAGAATACCAGACCGATACCCATACCAGCCGCGAATAGCATCGCTAACCAGCCTGCGTAAGTGTAATCTGGTGTTGCTTCTGTACCACCGATACGAACGCGACCAAGTGGCGTTACGATCAGAATCAAACACACGACGACAAACACGTTGCCCGCAGATAGGAAGAACCAATCAAGGTTAGATACAAGCCAACCACGCAAACCAGCAAAAAACGGTTCTACTTGTTGTCGGAAAGTCAGTGTTAACACTACGAACAGGATGATCGACATGCCTGAAATAGCAAACACACGGTTGTGAATATCAAGTCCGAAAGGGCCTACTTTTAACGCGACGTTATCCTGACCAATCTGGTAATCAGTATCGATCGGGTTCACCTTACCGTCGGGGCGCTGTATACCGCCATTATTGTCGGTGCTCACGATTTATCTCCTTAAAAACGTGGCTACATTAAATTCAAATTAAGCTTGTGTAGGAAGCTGAGTGATGACTTTCTTGTGTCACTTGCTGTAAAGCTTATGTGCGATCGTTGTGTCGCTTTTAGAAGGGTTGCTCTACTTTATAATTTTACCCTCAACCGCTATGATATCGCATTGCATTTTGTAATCAGGACGACTAATTATTTTTGTTGTCAATTCACCGAACCACTATTGCCAAACCACGGACAATGGCATGTCACCGTCAAAGTGATACTGCAGTTGTGCCTGCAACAACTCGGCGGTTGCAAGTGCATCCGTAAGGGCATGATGAGGCTGATAAGCAGGTAAATGGTAACGCTCACGCGCATGTCCGAGTCGCACAGACCCAGGCTTTTTACCTTTGAGTTTATTTAACCAACCTTCACATTGTCGACGCTGAATTGCGTATTCGATATCCAAGGTGTCAACGACTGGAAATTGAATCCCCTCTCCTATACTGTTTAACAAGGCATTATTGAAGAATTGTCGCTCAATGTTTTTGTAGTGCACGACCACAATCTTACCTGCCAACGCATCAAGAATGGCATCAAGAATTTGTTCAAGTTGAGGTGCATTCTTCACTTCAGAATCGGTAATGCCGTGAATCACCACCGACTCTTCATTCAGTTCTCGATTTGGATTCACAACCCAATGACGAGAGCCACTGCACTGTACACGGCCTAGGGTAAATGGTACCAAGCCTATGGTGAGAATGGCGTCTTCCTCTGCGTTTAAGCCAGTAGTCTCAAAATCGACGGAGACAAACGGTACCTCTTTTAGTGGCGTATCACCATTCACAATAGGCGTAGAGTAATAACGTTTTAATCGAGTATCTTTCGCTTGTTCGGAAAGTTGCTCGAAGAAAACCGCCCAATCGGGGGTCTGGCTGGTATCAAGCAAATCTCGACTATCTTGCTTCTGTTTAGAAAACCACATCATTTGCCACTTCTCTGGTAACGGAACTTAATGTAGTTCTGTGCGTTGCTTAGGATTTGGAATGCAGCTTTTAAGTTGCGACGCTCAAACTCCGACATTTCTTCTGGCTCGATGTTGTTATCGGGCTCTTCCCCATTTTCAATATCCAGCGCTTGATGTCGGATTCGCACCATGTAGATCAACTCCATAGCGTCTTTTAAATCCATGCCGCGACCTTTCGGTAAGATGCCCGCATTGTTGATGTCATCCAAACGCTCAAACGAGTTTTGCGAACGAGAGCCAATCGCCAAAGCGTGCACCCGAATCAGATCCGCCATTGGTGCGGTACCACGACGCTTCAAGTTGATGGAATTTCGATGACGTCCGTCTTTCTCCATCACAAAGTCTTTGAAGAAGCCTAATGGTGGCGTACGACGGATTGCGTTATAAGCCATACAAGCCAAGAAACGATTGTTCTTCTTAGCTCGACGGACAATGAACCCGCTCAATTGCTCAGCCCATTTCACGCGTCCATGTACACCAAGTAAATCGAAGAAAATACTGCTATGCAGAAGGCGTTCTGGCGTTGGATTATCAATCCAGTTCGCAAAGCACTCTTCCCATTCTGAGCGCGTTTTACGCCATTGTGGGTTAGTTGCCATAATGTCGCCAGTACAGTAGGTGTAACCGCACTCGGCTAATCCATCACAAACGAATTTCGCGAACTGAGCAAAATACTCACCATGCAATGTTGGGTCGTAGCTGTTGTCTAGAATCAGCGCGTTGTCTTGGTCTGTGACGATAAGCTGTTCATCACGCGCCATGGAGCCCATCGCCAACAAACAATACGGGATGGGCGCAGGACCTATTTCTTGCTCTGCTAGCTCTGCCAATCTTTGCTTAAAACTGCTGCCAATAACCGACATCGCTCGTCCAACCATGTGCGCATTTGCGTCTTCGCTCACCATTCGGACAAAGCAGTCTTTCACTTGTTTAGATACCGCTTTGAGATCTTCTACCGAGTTTTGCTGGAAGATAGAACTCACAAGCAACAAGCTGTTTTGCGACTCATAACGGACGATATCCGTCATGCTGATTACGCCAATCGGCTTTTTATCTTTTAGGATTGGCAGATGATGGACGTTGTAACGCAGCATTGTCAGCATAGCTTCAAACACGTAAGCACTGTAATCGAGCGACACAACGTCGTAGCTCATCACTTCACTTACAGGAATATTGCTGTCTCGACCTTCAGCTAAAACGCGAACGCACAGATCTTTCTCGGTCAAGATACCAAGCAGTTGGTCATCGTCGTCTTCAGTAATGTCTTCTTGCGCGCGGACAATCAAAAGCGCAGTGACGCCCTCTTCTGCCATTAAGATCGCCGCTTCACGAACCGTTGCACTGGCTTCTAGCGTCACTGGCTCACGACTTAAGATCTTGCGCGCTTTCGCAGTCGTAAAGTCATTCCCATCTGAGTGGTTTGATACAGCGGTACGCAGCCTCGCGCTGTCTTCCAACTCCATGAAATCGGCGAAGTTCTCAAACTCGTCACATAGCTCCGTAAAGATCTTCTCTGGAATGCAGTAAACCAAGGTGTCTTCAATCGCTTTGGCTGGCATACGGACACGGTTGTTCATCAACAACCCCATTTGTCCAAACAAGCCACCAGCATCGATACGGTTGTACAACTCCCCTTTACGGCGGAAGATTTCCACCACACCACTGCGGATCATGTATAAATCACGAATGTCATCGCCTTTCTTGAGAATGTCCGTCCCTGCGCGGTAATAGGCGACTTCGGCATTCATTGCGATGTTTCTTAGGTGCTCTTCCGGTAAATCATCAAAAGGTGGGTATTGGCTAATGAAATTGAGTACTTCTAATTGCTCGGCTTCCATTCTTTATTCCATACATTGCCTAAACTAAGGCGATAAATATCACCAAGAAAATAATCAGACAATAAATAAATTGAGACGTCAGATAAAAAGCTGTGCAACCGTCGAAAAGCGGAATAATGACTGATGATTATTGAAACGAGCATGTCTAAAATTGCTTGTACTATCTAAAAATCAGCGGTAAAAAACACAATGCATTCACGCGATAGATGTTTACTTTAAAAGCTCTCGCAATCGTTTTCTTGTGATCTAAATTACATATTGAACGCAAGAACAAAAATCCGTATATTGCGCGTGCCTACGCGGCACACCCTACAATGCACAACGCTATCCTGCTTCCACTGGTGCATTGATATTGGTGTTTAATTACTTCCATGCAAAACAAACCTTCCTCTTTTTCTCGCTTTTTTAAAGAATCGGGCGCTTTGTTACACCTATCGATCCCTATCATTCTGATGCAACTTGCCACTCAGTCGATGGGCTTTATCGATACCACAATGGCAGGACAAGTGAGTGCTGCCGACCTTGCTGCGATCGCACTTGGCACCAGTTTATGGCTACCCGTTTCGCTATTGCTTCGCGGCATCATCATGGCATTAACACCTGTTGTGGCTTACCACCGCGGCGCACAAAGTTTAAATAACGTGCGTATCGCGTTTATTCAGATGCTTTGGTTGTCTGCGTTTGTCAGTGCGATTCTGATTGTTTACTTACTACTTGGGGAAACCATTCTCGTTGGCTTAGGTGTTGCACCTGAGATCATCCCTATCGCGAGTGATTACGTTGTCGCGTTGGCGTTTGGTGTTCCAGGCATTGCGCTTTTCTACACTTTGAATGGCTTCTGCGAAGGGATGAACAACACTCGCGCACCGATGTTGATTTCTGTGATTGGTTTGTTGGTAAACATCCCTGTTAACTACATTCTGATTTACGGCAAATTCGGCATGCCGGCTCTGGGTGCGGTTGGTTGTGGCTGGGCTACTAGCTTGGTTTACTGGCTGATGTCGGTCCTGCTGTTTAGCTACATCAAGAGCCATCACCACTATAAAAACATTCTTCACTTCGCAGAATTAAAACCAGTATGGCAAGAGATCAAACAGCTGTTCAAACTCGGGATGCCGATTGGCTTAAACATTGCGGTTTGTGGCAGTATCTTCGCGGTGATTGCCCTGTTGATTGGTCGTATCGGTGCGGAGAACGTTGCAGCGGCGCAAATAGCACTGAATATTTCTAGCATGACGTACATGATCCCAATGAGTCTTTCATTTGGTATCACGATTCGCGTTGGTCATGCATTGGGTGAACAAAAGCTTGAAACGGCCTCTCACCGCAGTTTGGTAGGCATTATTACTGCCGCGCTACTGTCGTTGATTTCAGTCGGCTTCTTCTTGCTGTTCCCAGAGTGGGTCATTCGTTTGTACACCACAGATCCTGTGGTTTCAGCAACAGCGGCTACGCTGCTGATGTTTACTGCGATGTACCAATTCAGCGATGCACTGCAGACCTCTGCAAACGGCGCTCTGCGTGGCTACAAAGATACTAAGATCCCAATGATTCTGGCAATTCTTGCTTACTGGGGCTTGGCACTTCCATTGGGTATGTTGCTGGGTATCACCGATGAAATCGTTCCTGCCATGGGCGAAGAAGGCTTCTGGATTGGTATCGTGACAGGATTAACTACCGCGGCAATTGCAATGCTGATTCGCTTGGCGCTAGTGATTAAGAAGTACAATCAAACTACGAATGAACTTGATGCTAAAGAACTTGTATTGAACTGATGAACAAAGGAGCTCACTTGAGCTCCTTTGTTCATTTTTAGTTAGGGCTGCTTTAACACTTTGCCATAGAACTTAATTAGAGACTGCTCTGCAAATGTATTAAGCATCTTATTGAAGCGCTCTCTCTCAGACACTTCGACCATTGTAGACCTCACTTCAAGTATTGTTCTTACGGACAATTCAGTCGGCGAAATCAGTTCTGCGCTGCGTGTTAGCGAGCCCAAAGAATGGGTCAATTCAAGAGTTGGAGGAATATCCGTAATTTCCCATAAATTGTTAGTATCGTAATACACATCAGACACAACTCTCACTCCATGGAAAAGTGCAGGGTACTTCTCATTGTACATTTTCAGGTCAACCAATTCCTTCTTGATCCATGCATCATGCTCTTCATATTGAAGCTCTTCTTCAACGCCTAGAAACGGCTCGATGACCGATTCAGACCGGACAACGGTTCGAGTCGACATAGTGTCGAGATTTTTGACCTGAAATTCGGGGTTACCGATGCTTGTTACCACTTCGGAATATTCATCCGTTAATTTTTCGATACGTTCAGCTTCACCCAGTTCATACAAATTGGCGCGCACCAACCCTGCATATTCACCGACGTAAACCCTTTCTTGAACTTCTTTTTGTCCACCCAAATCATCAAATAAAATCACGGTGTCAGTATTCATTTTCCATCGGTAACGGCTTTGTTGCATTTGTCCAAGTTGAGCGTCTTGCGTCAATGGAAGAGACACTTTGCTTTGAATCCACTCAGGTGTGTACTGCCAATTGGTTTGTGTATCAGTTGGGTCTACACAATAACGTTGTTCACCATACTCAAAACAAACAACTACATGGTTAAATGCCGTCATTGTTGGCAGCAATACCCCTTCTGTTTTGATTTGCTTTGTTGCGACCAAAACTAACTCAGCGTCCAAGCCCAGTTTATTCAATAATCCGAGTAGCAAAACAGATTTATCTTTACAGTCACCCAAGCGGTTTTCAATCGTCTCGGCAAGGTCATGCGGTGTCATCGCATGACCGAACTTTGAACGCGAAACGTAACGAATATCACGAGACACAAAGCTCAAAATGCGTTTGATTTTCTCATCAGTGTCGATTGCGCCATGAGTCAATGTTTGAAACAGCGGCTCTAAGCCCGATTGATCTCCAAACGCTGTGTTCATGGTGGTCGACGCGCGATCCGCGACATCTTGCCATGTTCTCATAGACCCCAAAGCAATGCGACTAATAGCATCACGCCACTTAACCTGATAATCACCATCAAAAGCAGCGATATTGTGCCCCAAACATGAGAGAGTTGAATTGGTCTGTTTACAATTCACATCTTCGCTGTCATTTGCCCAATAAACTGGCGAAGCCTCATCCCACACGACGTCGAGTCGGAAACTATCCATTGGGTAGCTACGTTGTGTACGTAGCTCTTCAGCCCAATCATGTTCCATCATTGAACGTTGAGTAATGATTTCATACTTCAAGACAGCAATACTACCTTCTTCCAAGCCTGGGATTGCTAAAGCGATCTCTTTTTGACTGGAAAAGGTGTTATAAACGCCTGTACCTAGCACCTGAATTTGAGATGGGTCAATCTGCTTTATCACTCCGTTTGGTGAAACTGATGCAGCCGCTTTGATTATCACTTTTTCATAATTAGGGTCAAAGTACAGCCCCATCGTCCCATGCGATTCAACGTCGACAAACCTTGGAAAGTAGTTGACTAATGTTTGCTCTTTTCTAACAACGTCGGCTCGAACATTAAACTTAGTTTCACGTAAAAGCTGAGCCATTGCAGAATGTGATTTATCTTTGGGGATGAGAGCTAACGCGTCCCGTAGACCGTCTTGTGATAACTTCCAGTCGATTTGGGGATACTCGTTAGCATGCACACCTAACGATCCAGCAATAGCGACTAGGCTAAATAACTGAGTTAAATTCATTGTAATGTGAACTCCTTTGCCATCGCTGCAAACTCTGGTTTTCTCTGAGAGTAAGTTTTAGCGGGTTGATCTAGGATTCCCATTAGCTCATAGCTATTATCACCAGAGTGAAGCAAAGTCACGTAACCCGAAGCTAACATTGAGCCACTTTCCTTGGTGCAGACTAACTCTACCTTGAGCGCAAAATCGTTACCGACAAAGCTGCGTGACTCTACACAACGAGACGCACCAATCTCCTCATCAATCCATTGACGACGCTCATGCATGTGCTCGTTAATATCTTGGAGCTCTCGGTTATTAAACACGATTAGGTAAGAACCAAACTCTTCACTCGCAAACTCTGCTAACGCTGAGCCATCACTGTACGTACCAATCTCTAAACGATGCCAATTAGCACCATGGAAAGTGAGCTGAAAATCCTGTCCCTGTTCAATGTAAGTAGATTGATCTGGGTACGCTTCTAAACTGTCTTTCATTACGGAATTGTTGTACATCACGCCATACATCAACAGCACACCCGGTGTCATAATGATTACGACCAACCATTCCAAAGGATGGTAACCACCTTTTTTGCCTGTAAACTCAATATCGCTTCGCTGACGTTTGAAATTGTTTACTCGATAAGAAAAAGCAGTAAATGAAGTAGCAGTAAGTAAATATGCAACGAAATCTAGCCATAAGGGTGTTGCCCACTGCGAAGTTAGGGAGAAGTAAATCGTTGATAACAAGAACCCTAATGCACCTAAATAATAAACGGTACGAACATTGAGGTTCTTATTATCCTCTTCGAGTTCACAAAGCGTGCGATCCAAGCTGCGAAATGCGAAGTATTGGAAAATCGCCAGCCAAGGAACAAAAAACCATAAAAACGGTTTGAAGTTTCTAGCGGATAGTTGGTCTATTTCTTTAATACGGCGATAGAGCCAAAAGTTTGTGTAAAAGCCGAGAGTACTGAAAGCTAAAAACCAATCAAAAATTGGTTTTCTTGGATACGCCACTTTCATTTTTTGAATAGGCGCGTCATCAGAAGACGATTTATCTAACACTTCTTCGCAAGGCATACTGCTGGTTTCTTGCATTTTTAAATCCATATTTTAATTCAAAGCCAAAACGTACGTTGATCCGACTGCGTCACATTGCATTTCAGTCATAAGCTCGAAAGATATTTCTAACTCACTCGTTATATTTATATTTTATAAATCAGTGATATTAACAAAGATGCATTAAAACACGAATGAAAGAAGCTTAATGCATCTCCTTTTGTGATTAACGTTAAATAATAACTAACGCAAATTATTCTCTTCTCTGCTGATTTTTACTTCCAAATGTTGAGTTTCAAAAAATCACTACTCGTATAGTTGAGTATCGCATTACGCCTCCTTACAAAGCCGTACCAATCATTACAATTAAATTTATAGATAAGCCTTATATTTCACGTTTGTTTCACGTTTTCTTTGATACAAGACGCATCATAAAAACCAAACACATCAGTAAATTAGGGAATATTTATGAAAAAGCCCACCTTTGGGCCTTTACAGCCTGTTGCTGTATTTGCGCTATTTTCGCTTGTCTTTTTGTCCACTTCGCGGATTTTATTAGCCTTTTGGCTCTCTGACCGGATCGAATCTTTTAACGACCTTATTTACATTCTTGGTCAGGGTTTACGCGTCGATTTTGCAACGATTTGTTGGTTGTTTATCCTGCCAGGCTTACTATCTGCGCTGTTACCGGTGACCGGTAAGATTGGTGAGTGCTGGAAATGGTTACTCCGTTGTTGGATGGTCGCTGGTCTATGGATCTTGGTATACATGGAGCTTGCTACCGCTCCATTTATACAAGAATACGATCTTCGTCCGAACCGTTTGTTCGTGGAATACCTCATTTATCCGAAAGAAGTATTCAGCATGCTTTGGACTGGCTACAAGTTAGAACTGTTCATCGGCACGCTTGGTACGGTTATTACGCTTTTCTTAGGTTGGAAATGGAGTAAGAAACTGACGGATAACGCTCAGCAAGTAAACTGGAAATGGCGTCCTGTTCTTGCAATTTTAGTGGTTCTGATTGGTGTCGCTGGCGCTCGTTCATCTTTGGGTCACCGCCCTCTTAACCCTGCAATGGTGGCATTTTCGAATGATCCTCTAATGAACGATCTAGCACTCAACTCTTCCTATTCACTGTTGTTTGCTGTCAACAACATGAAGTCAGAAAAGAGCGCAGAGCAGTTTTACGGAAAAATGGATGATCAGAAGATGCTCGACATCGTTCGCGCCTCTTCTGCTAAGTCTGATTTTGATCCATCTTTACTTCCAACCATGAACAGCAACCAAGCAACATATCAAGGAAAGCCAAAGAACTTGGTTATCTTGCTTCAAGAAAGTTTGGGCGCTCAATTCGTTGGTTCTCTGGGTGGTCTTCCTCTTACGCCTAACTTCGACAAGTTGATGAATGAAGGCTGGCAGTTCACTCAGATGTACGCAACGGGTACGCGTTCTGTTCGTGGTATCGAAGCGGTGACAACAGGTTTCCCACCGTCACCATCGCGCGCAGTTGTAAAACTAAGCAAAAGCCAAACAGGTTTCTTTACTATTGCTGACTTACTGAAAAACCGCGGTTACCACACTGAGTTTATTTATGGTGGTGAAGCAAACTTCGATAACATGAAAACCTTCTTCTTCGGTAACGGCTTCGACCAGATTGTGGAAGAAAAAGACTATGAGAACCCTGAGTTTGTTGGCTCTTGGGGTGTAAGTGATGAAGATCTTTACACTAAAGCGGACCAAGAGTTTGAGCGCTTATCAAAAACTGACAAGCCTTTCTTTAGCTTGGTCTTCAGTTCGAGTAACCACAGCCCATACGAATACCCAGAAGGTAAGATTGAACCTTACGATGCTGAGCATATGACGCGCAACAATGCCGTTAAATACTCAGACTATGCGATTGGTACGTTCTTTGATAAAGCGAAAAAATCTTCTTACTGGGACGATACTATCTTCATCGTCATTGCTGACCATGATGCTCGTGTATTCGGTGCGAACTTGGTGCCAGTGAAGCACTTCCACATTCCTGCTTTAATCATTGGTAAAGACATCAAACCGCGCAAAGATGACCGCATTGCAAACAACATCGACATGCCACCAACACTGCTGTCTTTGATTGGTATCGATGCAAAAACACCGATGATCGGTCGTGACCTGACTAAGCCTTTGGCTCGTGAAGATGAACGTGCAATGATGCAATATGACAAGAACTTTGGTTACCTAACCCGAGATAACCTTGTTGTATTCTCTCCGGGTGAGAAAGTATCAACAATGCAATACGATTTTGATAAACAAACCATGGAGCCGATGGACGTTGATCCAGCCGTTATTGAACGCGCGAAAGCCAATGCACTATTTGCCTCTAAGGCGTACCAAAACAACTGGTATGCATCCAAAGCGGTTCAGTAATCATACCAAACATTCATTGAGCTATAAATGAATAAAAGGAGCGCCCAATGCGCTCCTTTTTGTTTTCTCACATTGTTGTATTCTTGGTGTCTGCAGTCCCTATTCAAGCCACATGTTTTTCAAAGACATCACACCCATTCGGTCAGTTTCTGCTCCATGCAGTTCTTCAGATTGAGAGTAGACAATGTGCTCTCTCCAAAGCGGCGCATAATGGTAGTTCTGTATCAACCAATCCTCCGCTCGGAATAGCTTCTCTAGCAATCCATGACTGTCTTCACTTTCACGCATCAGTCCATCAACGAACTGCACTAAACTGTTTTTCTCTTTCTCGCTCAAACATCGAGTAAACGCGTCACTGGCAAGCATCCACTCGTAATACTGATAAGCTCGGTCATCGCCAAATACGTAACAACCATAACCGACATCAGCGATCGCACGTTTCTCGTCGTCTGGACTTTGAATCGTCCACTCAACACCAAGCTCGGAAAGTATCTCAATGAGTGGATCAAGCTCTGGCTTCAAGTTCTCACGAATTTCGATCACCACTGGACGCTTTGGCTTTGTCATTTGGCTTTCAAACAAGTGAAAACCTTTGTCTTGGTGCTCGTTCATCAGACTATTTGCTAACTCTACGCGCTGATCAGCATGCTTTCTAAAGTGATGAACAATCCAAGCACGCTCTTGCTTGCTCAATTGGTTTTTGTGGTAGAAAAAATGAAGGACAGAACAACCATTTTGCTTACTGTGATCATCTCCGACATTATCAAGATGAATCGCGCGCTGCATTTGCTGAATGTGCGCATGACCCACTTTGCTACAGGGTGACAATGACCAAAATTCAGCCATATCAATCAACCCTCCAATGCCAAAATACCGAGGATTTCTTTTGAGTGTCCAATGGTGACTCTCCAATCGTTCCGCATAATAGGGACCTGTTCCAATAGGCTTATGTGGCTGTTCACAATCCATAATTGCCGTGTGTTTGTCACACAATAAATTGAGGAATACAGGGTCATTTTGACGTAGATAAAACGTCACCCATTGCCCTTCGACATTGATAGAATCAAGGTGGCGAAACAGGACCGAAAACGGATGAGCCTCGTTTAATCTTCGCTCAAAGTTCGCTTTAATATCAGTGCCGCTCAATCGCTTGCCATTGTGGAAAGTCACATCACTACGCAAGCGAATTCGAACGTGATCACCCTTATTTTCAAATGCGTGCGCAAGTTCGGGCAAGATGCTTTGAGAGTGAGGGTCAAAACGCAGCAATGTATTGTAAATGCTATCTATTAGCATCACCGAACGCACAGAGTGAGCTTGATGTGGTCGCCACTCTGGTAATTGATAAGGTGCGATATAAACCAGGGTATTTTGCTTGTTCAGTTCGGTTTGCGCATCACCCAACCACAGAGGCAAGTTTTCTTGAAACACCAATTCGCCATCAAACTGCTCTGCAAGTTGATGTGCTTGGTTGATTTTTCCCGCTTTCACCCACTCTTCTAATGCTTGCTTTAACGCCTCTTCAAACGTCACAAGTAGTGTGAGCGTGGACACGTTTCCCCGCCCCTTACCCGGAGCCCAAGTCACCCAACCATATGATTCCATTGCCACCATTAATTTACTGACATTTCGATCGCTACATTGCAGTTGTTCTGCTAGTGATGCGATGGTGACTGGCTTTCTCTCCTGAGTTTGATAGTGCCGACTCAATTGACGTAAGCGGCTCAAATGCGAGGTAGATTTAAAAGATGAACTATCCATATTCATGTGTTCGTTATTTGTTCCCAATTAGACTTTCATACTATCTCTAAAGTCATACAGGAGGTCAATATGAATACCATTTACTACTCTTACTATACATTAAGTGCCGAGCGCCATCGAAATACACCAAAACCAGAACCAGTAAGAACCAACCAATCTAGAGTGAGTTCATTCTTTCAAACTGTGTTTTCGGTCTTACTCTTTGTGTAAGCACGGAGCGTGATAAGGAGCGCCCGACGCGCTCCTTTTTGTTTCACTGTTTCACTAGTGTGGTGCTAGCCGGTTTTCTTTTGCTTGACGAAGGCATTAACGTAGCACTCAACAGTGCGATCCCCATCCCACCGGCAAGGATGAAATACATCAATACAAACTCTTGTGTATGAGCATAGGTAGAAGCAATAAGCCAATACGCGATAGGTCCAGTACTAAAGCTTAATGTGTACTTAACGGCGTAGATCCTAGAGCGCCATTTCGCATCGGAATAACGGCCAATAAGCCAATCGTTCACCGGTATTTGCGCGTACGTACACAACATCAAACCAACAAACACCAGAACCAAAGACCATTCATGAGTAACCGTCGCCAATAGCAGGAATAACAGCTGCCCACCAGTAATGCAGGCGAGCAGCTTCTTGATATCAACACGATCTATCAACTCACCCACAACAAGCTGAATAAACGCAGCACAGACAAAAATAGAGGTGGTCAACGTGCTTGAAAGGCTCAATGATTGGCTAAACTGTGCGTCCATGATTTTTGGTAACGAGGTCGTAGTAGATTGAAAGACCAAACCACCGAAGAAGACAATCACCGCCACACAAGCGAACAGCACTTTGAGTTGTCGCAAAGGTATCGTTACGTCGTCACGTATATTTTTCACATGTTCGATACCGGTAACGTCTTTCGATGCAAACCAGTACATAACGCCAGTTAACAAACATACGATACCTGGAATATAAAATGCGGCTTGCCAAGAGAACCAACGGCATAACAAAGCGGTCCCCATTGCCGCGAATGCCAAACCCAAGTTGCCTGCCAGCCCATTTACCGCGATAGCCCTGCCTGTTTTGTTTGCAGAGCTGAAGATAAGTGCAATGCCAACAGGATGATAAATCGCGGCAAACAAGGCAATGGCGCAAAGCCCCAACCCCATTTGCCATGGCGTTTGCGCAAGAGCGGTAAGTAACGCAGAGATGCCCATCCCAAAGTAGAAAACGATCATCATGCCTTTTCTGCTCCAACGATCCGCTAGCCAACCAGCCGGTAGCGACATCACGCCATAAACCAACATGGCTGCACTTCCTACTTGAAGTAGTGTGGCGTAACTCATGTTCCATTCTTTATGCAGCGTTAGTACGACAGAAGGAAAAATGAGCAAGAAATAATGATTAAGTGAGTGCCCCACATTAAGGACACCCGCGTGAATTGAGCGGTTCATCTCGACTCCAAACAAAATAACGGAAAGCTAATTAATGACAAGCTCAGTTTATCTGGCTAGCATTTGGCGTATAGATTCCATCGAGACAGGTTATTGCTCAAATGAGCCAAAACGTCAAAGCCATCAGTTTGGACGCCAGTATCAATCGCTTAGAGGCGGTGGTCATTCCCAAGCACTACCCCAACGGGCACGTCATTGACTGGCATTGCCACCAACATAACCAATTGGTGTACGCCAGCAGTGGAGTGATGGCGGTCGAGACAGAATTGAAGTTATGGGTCGTTCCGCCTCAAAGGGCTGTGTGGATCCCAGCGTATGAGAAACACAAGGTGTACATGTATGGGGATGCGGCGATGAAAAACGTTTACTTGTTGCCAAGCATCGATATTGAGCTGCCAAATCAGAGTGATGTTCTCAATGTGTCACCAATGCTGCGTGAGATGATCATTCATCTTTCTGAGCAACCTGCCGATCAAGCAACCACGGAACCGTATTGGCGTATTGTTCAGGTTTTGTTGGATCAGTTGAAAGTCGCGCCACAAGCGTCCATTCAAATCCCTCTTCCCAACAACGCCAAACTCGGACAAGTATGTAACTCACTGTTGGAGACCCCTGCGGACAATCGTTCACTAAAGCAATGGGCAGAAGAAATTAACGTCAGCAGCCGTACTTTGAGCCGCTTGTTTCGTAATGAAGTTGGCATGTCTTTCATCGAGTATCGTCAACAAGCAAGATTATTCCACTCTCTGACTTTGTTGGCGCAATCTCACCCTGTCACTACCGTTGCATTTGAGTGCGGCTTTACGAGCGTAAGTGCTTTTAATCATCTATTCAAACAAAGCTTTGGGGTGACACCGGGCCGCTTCTTCATCAATTGATATTGAGGACGAATAAAGCCCGTATTTGATGCAGAGTTCGAACGGTCGATACTCCGAGTACTTGACATCCTTATCATCTGAAGATTCTACCAGATACGCCGTTTGCGTATTTACTCACTAAAAAGACGTAAATAATCAGAAAGATCGGTTAAAAATGTGCATTTTAGGCATTCCCATTCAGTCAGCAATAAATTAGACTCAAATCAATGCCCAAGAAGTTTGAATTATTGATAAAAAGGAATGCCCATGAGCTCAAGTATGATCCTTAATGAATCGCTGATTGTAAGTGGCCGAGATATCCCACTAAAAGAATTGTTGTATGCGAAACGTGTACTTGATAATTACATGGCAGTAGCAAAAGAAAGTAGTCCACTAGAACTGCTCACCGAAATGAAGTCTGCAGCAAAGCAAGTTGAATACTTCACCACTGACGATAACCCTTGCGAAGCACGTAATGTTATCAGTGGTATGATTGACCAAATCGACAGCGCAGAGTCTTTCGATGCCTTTAAATCACTGGCTGGTAAACCGTCTCAAGCGTTGAATGAACTGATTGAAGACCGAGCACAATTGATTAAACATGAACGTGAATTGCTATTAGCTTCAGGTTATGACGCTTCTCGCATCTAATCGACATCGAATTAGAGTTAATCCGTTCTGACGGATAGACACAAAAAAGGAGCTCATTGAGAGCTCCTTTTGTATTTCTGAATCACCAAGCTGGGGAGTGAAAAGCGCTTGCTCTACAGTCCCATCTCTGCCGTAATGTCTTTGATCTGTTTTAGGTCCATCTTGTGAACTTCAATAAGTTGGTCAACTTGGCTTAAACGAGAATTTGCTTTATCGTGTCGGTCACACGCGTCTGATTTCACGTCCCAAGACTTGCCCTCTAGGAAAACGTCACACTCTTTTTTCAACGTTTCGATCTTAGGCAATAGCGATTCACGCTCCTTCTCTAGAGACTCCAACTCTTGCGAGATTTGCAGCTCCTTACGGAACACTTCACGTGAACGCTCAAAGATGGTCGCTTGCATATCGGCTTGGCGATTAAGCTTATCGTTTTCACTCTTAGTGGTACTTAGCGTCGCTTTCTGTTCTTTCACTTGTGACTCAAGTGAAATATTCACTTTTTCTACTTCAGTTAACTGCGCTTGAAGCGCTTTTAGTTCCGCTTTATGAGCTTCTTCTTTTTCTGCCAATAACGTCGCGACTTTTGCATCGATTTCTTTATCCAAGCTCGCTTCGCGTGTTTTCACTTGAGAAACCAAATCCGTCTTGTCTTGTGCTAGTGCTTGGTACTTTTCTTCCAACACTTGGTAAGTGGACTCCCACTTACTTGCTGTCATTGCCGACCCAGCCAAACCACCAAATGCCAAACCCAGTACTGCCGCAACGGCAATATAAATGTGGGTACGCTTATCGCGCTCCTCAATGACAACTACTTCGTCTTGATCTTCAATATTATTCTGAGAAGTCACCGTATCTTACTCCAAGGACTCTACCGGTTTGCTAGCGAGTGAGTTCCGCAATCATGATTGACGCGGTATAAATTAAAAATGCGCTGATCAGCGTAATGACCGTCGCTTTTTGGACTTTTTCATTGGTACGATAACGAAATAGCACAAACGCTAATCCAATCAATACCGCAATGGCTAACAATCTAGTCATACCGCCTCCTTGTCCAATAATGTGAACTTATCTGATTCCATAGACAGTTTCGCAAAGAAACATTGTAACCTATTTCTACGTCGCTTACGGTCAACTTAGCGTAGATTTTGAAGCGATTGCTCCCGTTTTGATCAATTTTCTATTCTAAACTGAATAACTTATCGACACAGCTCTACTCGCCCATCGTTCAATCGAATTAGATTTCGACCATCCATACAAGTAAACAATGAACAAAAGATTGACTCATTTGTTTAATTAATCGACAAACCTATGAAATTAAGACCACAAAGTCCGCATAATATGTTGAAAATAAATCGTCATTTGGTGTTGAAATGGTAACAAAACATGATAGAGTTCACACGTTAATGGTGACCAGCATCATTAACTAACCTTTACTCATTTAATTGAGTAAATGTTCCGATGAAGACTGCAGGAGAGTGGTTATTAACTAAATTTTAACATTTAGTTAGGGTAACTCGCCGAAGAATTAACTATTTCAGGTGCTACCTTGGTAGCGGGGACTGTAGTTGGAGGAACCTCTGGAGAGAACCGTTAAATCGGTCGCCGAAGGAGCAAGTCCCGCACATGTGTGCGGGGTGAAACTCTCAGGCAAAAGGACAGAGGAGTGGAAAGTAACAACCTAACTATTTGGCGTTCCCGCCTTATTTTGTTTTGAATAGCATGGCTATTAGAGATCCTTGATCTCGTCCTTTCCCTCTTCTCCTTATTAGTTGTTTTATTAAGGGGAAATCATGAACGACCTACAATCTTTACTTCAAACCATTGATAACTTTGTCTGGGGCCCACCACTGCTGCTTTTGCTTGTGGGAACCGGTGTTTACTTCACTTTTAGCCTAGGCTTGATCCAATTTAAACACCTACCAACTGCGTTAGCGATGGTATTCAGTAAAGATAAGTCATCTGATAAACAGGGTGACGTTTCTAGCTTTGCAGCGCTATGTACTGCGCTGTCTGCAACTATTGGTACAGGTAACATTGTTGGTGTTGCAACAGCAATCAAACTTGGTGGTCCTGGTGCCCTATTCTGGATGTGGCTAGCTGCCCTATTTGGAATGGCAACCAAATACGCTGAGTGTCTTCTTGCTGTGAAATACCGTCGTGTTGACGACAAAGGCCAAATGATTGGTGGTCCTATGTACTACCTGCAATATGGTGTTGGCTCGAAAGCGCTAGCTATCATGTTCGCGGTATTTGCACTGGGCGTAGCCTGTTTTGGTATCGGTACCTTCCCTCAAGTGAATGCAATTCTTGATGCAAGTGAGATTTCTCTTGGTGTAAACCGCGAGCTGTCTGCCTTCATCCTGACGCTATTAGTGGCATTCGTAACCTTGGGCGGTATTAAGTCGATCGCTAGCGTTGCAGGTAAAGTCGTGCCAGCAATGGCGCTGTTTTATGTGCTAGCGTGTTTGAGTGTGATCATCATGAATGCAGACCAATTGCTAAATGCAGTTGAGCTTGTATTGGTGTCTGCATTTACTTCGACAGCGGCAACTGGTGGTTTCTTGGGTGCAAGTATTATGCTGGCAATCCAATCTGGTATCGCTCGTGGCGTATTCTCAAACGAATCTGGTTTGGGTAGTGCGCCTATGGCTGCGGCGGCTGCGAAAACGGATTCTTGTGTTAAACAAGGTCTGATTTCTATGACGGGTACCTTCTTCGATACCATCATCATTTGTACGATGACTGGTCTTGCTTTGATCCTTACGGGTGCATGGCAAAGTGACCTTGCAGGTGCAGCGATGACAACACACGCATTTGCGGTTGGTCTTAACGCAGAGACATTAGGTCCAATGCTGGTATCTATCGGTCTTATGTTCTTCGCATTTACCACCATTCTTGGCTGGAACTACTACGGTGAGCGCTGTGTTGTATTCCTATTCGGTACAAAAGCAGTACTTCCGTACAAACTGATTTTTGTTGGTTTGGTGGCTTCAGGTGCTTTCCTTCACCTAGATATGATTTGGCTACTGGCTGATATCGTAAACGGTCTAATGGCAATCCCTAACCTAATTGGTTTAATTGCTCTGCGCCACGTGGTGTTGGAAGAGACAAAACTGTTCTTCAAACCGTCTTCTCAATCAGATGATTTTGATGCAGTAAAAGCCTAATCCAAGTTAGAAACGTGAAGTTCACTTTAATTAAGAGCCCCCTAAGTTGAATGACTTAGGGGGCTCTTCTTATATAGGTATGCCCAAGTGACTTCAAGATGCAGGATTCAGAGCGTTGTCATTGATTCGAGAGTAAGGAAAACGACGCAGTGTAATAACTAGATCTTTAAATCGCCGCCGCGTCTACAAACCAAGTCATTCTCGCTGAACCTAGCATCTCGAGGTTACTTGGGTATATTACATTTTACTGCGATACCTTCGCTTTAGAAAAAGCCTAGCGGATTGACGTCGTAGCTGATTAATAGGTTCTTCGTGTTCTGGTAGTGATCGAGCATCATCTTATGGGTTTCTCGACCAATGCCTGATTTTTTGTAGCCTCCGAACGCAGCATGTGCAGGATATGCGTGATAGCAGTTAATCCAAATGCGCCCTGCTTCGATATTACGCCCCATGCGGTAAGCAAGGTTTTGGTCGCGCGTCCACACACCAGCACCCAAACCATATTCCGTGTCATTGGCAATCGCTAGCGCCTCTGCTTCGTCTTTAAAAGTAGTCACAGCAATGACCGGACCAAAGATCTCTTCTTGGAATACGCGCATCTTATTGTGACCTTGTAACAAAGTCGGTTGAATGTAGTAGCCTTGCTCCAAGTCGTTTTCCTGTTTCGCCACATCACCACCAAACACGACTTTGGCCCCTTCTTGGCGTCCGATTTCTAGGTAGCTCAGGATCTTATCGAATTGTTCTTGCGATGCCTGTGCCCCCACCTGAGTGTCAGTATCTAATGGGTTACCTTGTTTAATGGTCTTCGCGCGCTCCGCAACCTTGGCAATAAACTTGTCGTACACAGATTCATGTACCAAGACACGTGATGGACAGGTACACACCTCTCCTTGGTTAAAGAACGCAAGCAGCGTGCCTTCAATACACTTATCTAGGTATTCATCTTCATGATCAAACACATCTGGGAAGTAGATATTTGGAGACTTACCACCAAGCTCAACGGTTGATGGAATGAGATTCTCTGCTGCGCATTTTAAGATATGGTTACCTACTTCGGTTGAGCCCGTGAATGCCAGCTTTGCAATTCGGTTACTGGTTGCTAGTGCTTGCCCTGCTTCTGAGCCAAAACCGTTGACCACGTTCACCACGCCTGCTGGCAAGAGATCACCAATCTTTTCCATCAGAACGAGAATCGAAGTTGGCGTTTGTTCGGCAGGTTTGAGCACCACACAACAGCCAGAAGCCAACGCAGGAGCAAGCTTCCACGCCGCCATCAACATTGGGAAATTCCAGGGAATGATCTGTCCTACAACACCAATTGGCTCAGGGAAATGGTAGCTTGCAGTGTGTTCATCAAGCTCAGCCGCACTGCCTTCTTGAGCACGGATACAGCCTGCGAAGTAACGGAAATGGTCGACCACTAAAGGAAGATCCGCCGCCAGTGTTTCGCGCACAGGTTTACCATTTTCCCATGTCTCTGCTACCGCAAGTTCTTCAAGGTTTTGTTCAATGCGGTCTGCTATTTTCAGTAGAATGTTGGCACGCTCAGTAACGCTGGTTTTGCCCCATTTTGCTCTTACATTGTGCGCTGCATCCAATGCAAGGTTGATGTCTGCCTCGCTAGAACGAGCAACCTTACAATACGCTTGACCATTGATTGGTGACGTATTATCGAAGTACTCCCCACCCCTCGGTTTCACCCATTCGCCACCGATGTAGTTGTCGTAATGTGATTTAAAATTCACGACGGCATTTTCACTACCTGGCTGTGCATAGATCATAACTCTTCCTTTTGTTCTCGTTCAGTTTTTTGTTTTAAACAACCGAGTGTTCAACTCAGCGATGTTGTCACTTCATTACTCAAGTCACATGCCAACAACACACGTCTTGTTGTTAATTAAATGTAAAACTATGATTACCAAGCGATAACAAACTAAGTGAGTGACGTTTGAGCGGATGTATGGTGTGAACACCAGTGTTCAAGTGTTCCAAAATGGCACACCCTCACTGTGACAAAATGGTACAGTCATGGAACTTCAACACATTACCAACAACAACTGGCTTTCTACTTCATGGGACAGAAGTGAACAAGCGGGTTTAAAACAGCGACGTCGACCTGACGATATTCGCGTCACTTCTGCGTTTCTGCAGGACAGACGCCACCAGCTTAACTTCTTAATCGATGCCGTGAAGCGGTTTGCCCTGCCTTTGTTTAATCAGTTGTTTGCGCACAGCGACAGTCGGTTAATACTGACCGATGCGGATGGCGTGATCATCGGTAGCTGGGGGCAACCTAAATTCCGAGAAAAACTGACCGAAATTGCGCTCAGTTCTGGCGCGTGCTGGCAAGAAAAACTGAAAGGCACCAACGCCATTGGCACTGCTTTAGTAGAAGCCAAACCGGTGTCTGTTATTGGTGATCAGCACTTTATTCAACATCATCGCTTTATCAGTTGCTCAGCAAGTCCAATCTTTGATCATTTGGGTAACTTAATGGGTGTGTTGGACATTACCAGCGAAGAGAAAAAGCACGATTTCTCAACGCAAGTACTGGTCCAGAATATGGTTCAGCAAGTCGAAAACCAACTCCTCAATCAAATCCCTCAAGGACATATTCGAGTCGATTTAGCATGCGAAAAAGGGTTACTCAGCAGTGGGTGGCAAGGCATTATCATCGCCAATGAGGAAGGGCAAATCCTTGCGCATAACCAAGTCGCCTCGCAATTGCTTGATCAACCGAATGTGATTGGACAATCTCTGGATTCGATACTCGATAATTCGCTAAGCCGTCAATCACTGGTGTTTAAAACTCAACCTCTGTCAGAGAGTAAAACGTCTTCCCGCTCTCTTTCTGCATCCAACGATCTTCATTATGGCGACACCACGGTCGAGCATTGTTGGCAACAAGCAAATCGCGTTATCGACAAAGACATTAGCTTACTTATTCTTGGAGAAACCGGTGTAGGGAAAAACGAATTCGTCAAAGCGTTACACAAAAACAGCCAACGTAAGAGTGGTCCTTTGGTATCAGTTAACTGTGGGGCATTACCCAAAGACTTAGTTGAATCTGAACTGTTTGGCTATGTTTCAGGTGCATTCACTGGTGCAAACAGCAAAGGATATCAGGGTAAAATCCGCCAAGCGCACAACGGCATCTTGTTCTTAGATGAGATTGCAGATTTGCCTCTAGAAGCGCAAAGCCGCCTACTCCACGTGTTACAAGACAAAACCGTACTTCCTGTTGGTTCAAACCAAACCATCCAAGTTGATACACAAATCATCGCCGCAACACACAAAGACTTAGAGTTGTTGATTGAACAAGGCGTATTTCGTCAGGATCTTTACTACCGCCTCAACGGACTTATCGTCGAGCTACCTCGCTTTGAAGAGCGCAATGATAAGCAAGCACTGATTGAGAACATTCATCGACGCCATTCTGATTCGGAACAGACCATTTGTCCCCACCTTCTTTCATTGATGATGACTTACGTGTGGCCTGGCAATCTGCGAGAACTCGATAGCTTAATCAAAGTCTCTTCATTGATGGCGCAAGGAGAGCCGCAACTAGAACTTAGCCATGTGCCAAATCATCTTGCTAAGAAGCTTAGTCATACCAGTATGATTGAAGACGTTAGCGTGCCGAAAACCAAAGATATGCGTTCGACTGTCGAAGATAAGCTGGTAAAAACTTATCAAGCGAACCAAGGTAATATCAGCAAAACCTCACGCATGTTGGGATTAAGCCGCAATACCATTTATCGCAAGCTTAAAAGCCTTGGAATGCTCAAGTGATAGATGTTCAGAGATAAAAAAAGAGCACCGCTTCGGGTGCTCTTCTTATTTTGAAACCTAGCCTTACAGTCCGCCTTCTTGCTGCGCCTGTTTTACTAAAGCCTGACGTTGAGTTTCCGTTTCAGATATCACTTTCTGTTCCTTGTGCGTTTCCTGATCCATATCAGTCGGAATGAAAACAAAGTACTTGTTAAGAGTCATCGTAAGAACCTCAATTATTAGTGTTAAATCACCTTCTTGGTAAATGTAAACAACACCAGCAAAAACAACTTATGCCGGATCCTTGTTGTAGGTTTCAAAAAATAGAGGATGTTTGACCATCAAACATCCTCCATATGCAACCTAATTATAGGATGAGTTCAAGGGCTTACCTAGCACTGTTTTTCACCTTTTACGCAATCTTAGTTTCGCCTTCCGATTGAGCACATCATACTCTTACAAGCTAACCCCATGTCACAAAAGGAAAAATTGTTTTAAATTTTATTGGAACAGAGGATGAGAGACACCGATACTTAAAGCTCAATAACCTCAGGTACTGAGCTCGTGAAAAATACTATTGATTTGAATTTGTATCGCTTTCTTTATCTACTCAGCCAGCAAAAATCGCAGGCGAAAGTGTGTCATACCCTCGACATTAGCAAAGCGACATTCACACGACAATTGGCTGAATGTCGTCAAAGATTTGATAACGAACTCTTCAATGCAGAAAAAGGCATTTATACCCCAACCCTGCTTTGCCAGCAGCTGTGTGAAGTCATCAGCGAACCATTAGAACGCCTAGAGCAAATCCCCCAGCTGGCGCAAAGCTTCAATGCAAATCAGCAAGCCAATGAGTACATATTCAGCATCATTAATCCGTTATCTGGCATGTTGACGACCCCCTTAGTCTCCGCCCTTACAACGGAAGATCAAAAGCCGAAGATTTCATTTATTGATTGGTCGATAGAAAGTATCGAAAACCCAAAACGAGGGGCCGTCGTCATTGGAATTGGCGGTTTTCCAAATGAGCTCAATGAGAGAATGGTTGAGCGCAAAGTTGCTTCTGTTCCCATCTTTGCGTACGTGAATGATCAACACCGACTTAGCCAACATAACGAGCTAGAGCTAAGTGACATTGAAAACCTCGAGACGGTGCGCGTGTCTATGGGCTCTCTTGATGTCAGTGCGTACTATGAACGAATGCGAAAACTCACTGGGGTAAATTTGGAACAGAAACTAACGGTCTCTTCTATGGCGGCAGCGCTTGATTGCGTAAAAGTCAGCCCGTATGTATTTGTCGGGATGCACATTAACGATGATGCCCTACCAGAGGACGTTCTCCGATTGCCGTTAAGGCTGAATGCTAAACCAATGATGTTTGATGTGGGCGTTCAATATCACCGAGCATTCTACCAGCACCCGATCATTGCTCAGGTAGAAGCCTTTATTAAACGAGCACTGCAAGAAACAAATTAGAACGACTATCACTTGTCGTCGCAAATAAACAGTCCCTCAAGCAAGACCAAACAAAGCCGCAACAGAGCCATAAGAACAAGCCAAAAACAAGCAACCGGTCTATCAATTGACCGGTTGCCTCTTCAATTATCTTACTTCACTTCCGTGATATCACTAGGCTTCCACGAGCCGTCATACCAAGGTTCTAATGGACCGTAGACACGCAAGATAGTGAACCAGCCTTTGTTCGGCACAGTCTCAATCCAGTTTGCTTCTTTGCCTTTTGGTGCTTTCGGACCAAAATACAAATCAATCGAGCCATCTGCATTTGTCATCATGTCGTCGCGTTTGTCATTCTTACTCGGGAAAGGTTGACTGGTCTGTAATTCCGAACGCGTTTGTGTATCGTAAGCCACAACTGACCAGAAGTTCTTCGCCGGAACATTCGCAGGAATGGTCAGCTTGTAGTTTTTGCTGCCATCAAAGAACTCTCCCTGAGCAGATTTATCAACGATTGCGTACTTAGAACCTTTACCAACCATTTTGAGCGCCATTGCCGGCGTATTAACCGTCGCCATATAGAAGAAATAAGTGCGCGCATCTAGGTTGCGACCACCGTTGCCTTCTTCAATCAGCCATTGGTAATCATTACCAATGAACGCTGTCTTCCAATTACGATCATCCCAAATGTAAGCGTTCTGGGTACGAGGATTAAACATCAACGCTCGTGCGGTTGCATTACCTATTGCTGCACCATCTTCCAATATGCTCTGCATTCGTGCATCTGGGGCAAACGGCTTACCTTTTTGTATGCCGATGGTCGCTATCAGTCCACGCATTTCTGGGTCGATAAACTCAATCGGTTCTTTGTCGATCACCGTTTTGATTTCATCGTAAAAGTGCTCATCATTTGCATGAATGGTATTAAACGATTTACCACTACCAGAGATGAATTCCATCTTCGGCGGCTCGCCTTTCTTAGATAATGGATAAATCTTTAAACCACTATGGTATGAATTCACCGCCGCGTCTGTTTTACCGTCTTTCAAAAAACCACGAGCAATAAACCAGTTCACGTAACTTGTTGATTGAGAAACGTGATACCCCTCTGGCACTGGACCTTCATAGTTCGGAGGCAAAATAAGGTATTTGCCACCCTCACCTTTATCTGGTCCTACAACGCCCATGTCCGTCACAAAACGAAAGAATGCATCATTGACGGTCGTTGGTCCCATACCCGGTGGGATTTCGACCACCGTTGGACCATCACGCTCGAGATCGAGAAATGCGGACGCGTATACCGTATCTGTATTTCCGGTTAAGAACAGCGGATTCGAATCCATCAGATCATCAAACAGCATCACCTGATTGGATGTGGTTAACCCCATTTTCTCATGCCCGACTCTTAACGCTTCCAGGGATGCCATAGGAATCGCGTTCATAAACACTTCTGTTGCTCGCATGGTATCGAGGTTGTTGTATAGCGTATCCATCGTCTTCTGGCTTGGTACGCCATCCTTGAAATTCAAAGTACCAATGCTGGTTTCAACCTTATCAGGTGTCATGATACTGGTAGGAATATCTGTATTGTACGCATTCGTGCTTGCCAGAACAGATGATGAAACCAGTAGGCTAGTGATAACAACGACACGTTTAAGTTGAGTCTTGAACATAAGAGTTTCCTGCTTTGTCAGTGGGGATGCATTAACTGTAGCCAAAGATGGGAATCAATTTTGACGTTCAGCAGAATCAAAAATGTTGGCATAGACAATGAGCAATGAAACTCATATAAAATCACAAATAAAAAACTGTCTACCAGGTCAATATTTAATCTTTTTTGAGAAATATTTAGCCTGTTTTTTGGGTAAATTCCCCCCAGAAGAGAGACAATACGAATGCGGAGTGAAAGCACTCTGATTCTACCCACTAAGCTTTGGGAGGCGTTATGAAAAGTAACAAACTTGGTCATGTAATGTCATTCAGCAGAATGTTTTCCTTCATTGCCTTTCTGACTGCCACATTCGCTTGGGTATTAAGTATGTATGCCCTCTTCACGGTTTCCGTCGTGGCACTCTTCGTCAGCGGACTGCTCTACTTGAATGACAAGTTCGGTCATCACCCAAAAGGCAGTACAAAAGAAAAGAGCGCTTAGGCGCTCTTTGAGTTTCAAGCTCTTACATAGCACTAATATCACTCTGTCCATTCGTTTCAGCCTATTGTCTTTATTTATTCCCAAGTGACTTCAAGATCCAGAATTCAGGGCGAGGTTACTTGGGATAGGGACGATTTTCTGCCCATATTTGCATTTGGTGATATCACCTCACTTACCCCGTCAGTTTATGAACGACGTAAAAAAGCCACTGTCTTTAACTCAAAACAGTGGCTTTCATGCTTGCCTTAGCCAATTCCATTTGGCTACAACCAATGATTAGTTAGCTGGACGCCAAACACCCCACTTATCTTTTTGGTAAGCCGCTTGTGGGTTATCACCACCTTTAATCCACCATTGTGCTTTCCAATTTTGGTCAGCATACGCGACAACTTCACCACCTAGGTAAGTTTTTGCTGAATCCCATGCGTCATCGCTTGGGTCTGGTGTTGGATCAGGATCTGGCGTTGGCTCAGGGTCTACACCACCATCGTCGACAATCACTTCAAACGTAAATGTCTCTGCACGTTCGCTGTTTACTGCGTTCGCAACAAACGACAAGGTCTCATTCTGCGTAATCGCACGAGTATCAACGACAATCGACGCAGTGCCGTTATTTTGAATACTCACAGAAGAGCCTTGAGTTTGAGTTAAGTTCGCAGCTTCGCTGGTAGAAATCACCACTTTGTCCCCAGCGCTAACTACTTTGTCGCTCTTCACTAACTCGTAGATGTCACCTGCCAATGGTTCAACATTACCGTCATCACCATCAATCACTGAAATCACACCCGACGCTCGACCATCTTTCGAGTTAAAGAAGTTGCGTGATGGATCGTTTTGGAAGTACATGTAATGAGACATTTCTTCATGCCAATCACCAATGAACACCGCTCCATCTTTGAACTCTTCGTGCCAACCATTGATCTCTGACGCCAATAGACGTTGCCAGTCGTTGATGTTCGATGAATTCACTTCAATATCGAAGCTACGTGCAACATCTCCGTATTTATTGATGATGTCATACTTAACCGTATCACCAAGGTCTGGACCAACAAAATTAACTGGGATGTATAGCTCACCTTTCACGAGATCTGGTTGAGGTGTTGGCTCTGGTGGAGGCGTTTCGCCGCCCACAATAGTGATGTCAGAACAGTTGTAGAAGCCTTCACCCGCCGCATCGTTACGCTGCCAGCGCACAAAAAGAATCGCGTCGCCTGAACGATCAGAAGGGATGGTCACATTCATGCGGTATTTACCACCTTCAACTGGGACATTACCTTCGGTTTGAATCAAATCAAGATCGCTCCACGCCAACGCTTTGCTTAGGTCTGCATTTGGTTTGGTTAGGTAAAACTCCCAAAAAGACGGGTTATGTGGTGCCGTCGCATTAAATACAAATTCGAATGTACCCGTATTTAGCTCTGTGCGAGTCCACGCGGTGTGTGGTGCGCCCATGCCCTTTTTCTGAGGGTCATTTGCGTAACACAACGTACCATCTGGAATCGCCGCTTTCACTGCTGCCATATTGTTGTAATCGGTAATGTTCTTCGCGTACTCGTTGCGCTGAACAAACGGATAGGTACCAGAAATTTCTTTTGCTTGAGCACAAGCTGCATTTGGTGGGTTACCTGACCAAATTCCGCCTTGCTCGTAACACGTGTTTTGACGTGCACTAGGAAACTCTGACCAGCCATGAGCATTGGCTGCTGTTGGCAAGCCAGATAGCATTGCCATACCTACTGCTGCTTTAAGAATGTTTTTATTTGCTTTCACTTTTTCACTCTCTACCATTTTATTATGCAAGTCAGCCACAACGGATACTTTATAACCACTGTCACCTATTGCGTGTTTATAGTTTTAATCTGGAAACAGTTAAAAAGAATATACGTAAATTTTATCAATGAAAGTTTTGAGGTTATTGATAGGAATTAACATCACAATTTTAAATACCCTGACATTAACTAACCGAATTATCACCAAAGCAATATAACCATATTTTTCATCAACTTATAAGGCTATAAAATTTCAAAACATATTTATAATTAGAGTAATTACGTTATTAAACAAACTTATAATAAACATTAAATGCACTTAACGAATCTGTGATTCACTGTCCACTTTTAAAACTTGAGCAAAATACATTAAATATCAATAAGACAAACACTAATATAAATATTAGATATATATCACTCCTTTTATTTCATTCAGCGAATAAGACATTAAAAAGCCCGCTAATTTGCGAGCTTTTTTTGTTCTCTATTGGCTTAAACTTAAAGCACTCTTTGACTCACATAAGAAAAGCCTGTCGCTTCATACTGCGACTTCTGTACCATGCCGAGCACATCTTTTGGTTGGTATAGGTGGCTGTCATACACAACAACCACACTTTCATCGCCTCTTTCCAAGAAATTCTGCTCACCATATTCGGTGTAGCGCGTTGCACCCACTGCGACCACTAGCTGGCTTGGGAGATTTGCTTGTTTGAGTAATGCGTGAATGTTTTCCATCGGACCACGATCCACTTGATGATTCATCTGATCACGTATCCAATCCAGCAGATCCGCATAGAAATAGGAGTATTCGTTTACCGCGCAATCTTCCCCGTAGGCGAATACCTGCTCTCCTCGCTTATGAAAGCTCGCGATTCTAAATCTGCCGATATCGCTATCAGGAGTGAGTCGTTCTAGTTCAATAAGTTGCGATGCCAAGCCTTTTGACGCTGCACCCCAATTTTTCTTCTCACTGATTTTATTCGCATCAGGGCGTCGAATCGAACAATCATTAAATGCGCCAAAATGCGTCGGCGTGAGCTGTAAGACCTGACCACCTTCATAAGAAACATCACAGATCAGAGCGAGCTCTGGTTCAATTTGTAAGTTCAAAATATCATTTGGCAACTTGGTCGTATCGGCACTTATTGGATATGTCGACAAATACGGATGTTCGATAAAAGGCACATAAATGGGGAACAATGCTTGGGGCTTGTTAGCGTTCACATCTCCGTAGAGAGCAAAGTCATCAGCCTCACCAGCTTGTTGCAGGTGACCTGCGAAGTTTCCCGCGATACCTAAGATCATCGCATCTTCAAAATTGTGCATACGTTTACTTGTTCCTAATTATTCGTCGTGATTCGCGATGATATGTCTCGTCAAATCATCAATTTCTGCCAGCAACCAAGTCAGCGCGAGCAAATCTGCACTGCCGCCCGGACTAAGGTTTTTTTCAATAAGCTGGCGGTCAAAATCCAGTAGCTGCTCTTCGAGGTTTGGATTATGCCAACCACCACTCTCAATAAGCTTCGATGCTATGTTCTGCACATAACGCAAACCATGCATCCCACCACGAGATACCACGTTGGTATCTTGATTGTGCACCATTAGCGTGAGCAACACTTGCCATAATGCTTGTTCTGCGGACGCGCCTTCATACAGCGCTTGTTGGTATGCAGGCAAACTGTAAGTCATGATCGTTTGATAGCCAGACGCCGCCTCACCTCTTGCTCCAGTTAAACCAAATTCTCGATACAGCCGCTCACCATGAGTTTCCTTTTTAGAGTCGGTATTTTTCAGCTCTTGAAATACCATTAACGCACAGCTGCGCTTGATAACTTGGCTAATGTGCAAAGAATCGACCGCAATGCCTTTGCCTTTTAACCAGCCGATCGCACCACACACCAGTCCAAGTCCAAAGATCATCCCTTTGTGCGTATTCACACCACCAGTCGCGGCAAACATTGCGCGTTCAGCTTGAATTCCAATCGGGCGCAACACATCCAGTAATGTCTCTGCCGAGTGCGTTGCATGCGCAAGACCAGCGTTAAGAAAGCCATTGAGAAAAGGACGAATTGCACTCGCGCTGGCTTCAAACAGCGGCACATTCATATCTGAGTGAGCACCGTTGCTAATAAGGTCAACAAGCCCCGGTTTTGGGGACAAGTGCACTTCCACCAGCATCGCGTGATACGCTAACTCAGAAACCAAAGAGAACAGATTCACCTTTACAGCAGAGCGATGCGCAACGCTTGGAACACGCTCGATATTTTGGTCGAGCAACAGTTTAAGAGCAACATTCGTCATAACACACCATCGACTCTATGTGAGAAACCAAGGTTTGAAGATCATGTTTACGCGAGCGCGCGCAAATCACGGCATCTTGTTCGCAAATAAGGCATTTTCTTCGCGTCATCCCTTGCCCTTTTCTTGAGATGATCTTTCCATCGACATCGATCACATCTAAATCCATTAACCGACCGAGACGATGGTTATTCTCTATCTCAATCATGGCTCGTTTGAGCGCCATGGCATTCGGTGCTTGGACCGCAAAAATTGCCTCTGGACCTGTGACTTGTCGCAGCAATTGTCGTCCTGCCATTGACCAGCCTTTTTCGAGACAAGTGGCTTGAATCGCTTGTACACCCTGTTCGAAGATTCGCTCCGTGCACTCCGTCATTTTCTGCGGACCTGGCATATTGACGGTAAACGACAGCAAAGGAAGGGAGTGGCGTTTTAACCACTCACCTTGTCGTTTCACACGAGCTTCTTTGTTGCTCAAGACATCATCGAGACCAACTTTCAGCCCATAGCGAATGCTCATTCAGATTTAACCTTTCTGATGACATCAATCACAGAGCCATCGCGATAACGTACATAACCCACCACTTGATCGTCATATTCAATTGGTTCCGCTTTGCCCGTTAATGATTGCGCTCTCGCAACCAAGGCTTCCATATCAAGCACAGGCAGTCCTGCGTTCAACAAACGCTCTTTTACTTCCGGGCGTCGAGGATTCACGGCAATACCATGGTCAGTCACCAACACATCTATCGATTGACCAGGCGTTACCACGTTTAGCACTTGCTCTACGACAGTTGGAATACGACCACGCACGAGCGGAGCAACAATCACGGCAAGGTTTGCGCCTGCCGCTGCGTCGCAGTGACCACCAGACGCGCCACGAATCACACCATCAGAACCGGTGATAACGTTGACGTTGAAGTTCACATCAATTTCAAGCGCGCTGAGAATGACCACGTCTAGACGATCAACCACTGCGCCTTTGGAAGATGGGTTAGCGTATTCATTCGCTGAGATTTCAATATGGTTTGGGTTTCGAGCAAGTGAGTCCGCAGCACCAGAGTCAAAACACTGCACGTCGATTAGATTTCGGATCAGCCCTTTCTCGTGCATAGAGACCATAGTTGAGGTAATGCCACCCAGCCCAAACTCAGCAGTTATACCTCGTTTTTCCATGCTATTTTCTAGAAAACGTGTGACGGCAAGCGACGCACCACCAGACCCAGTTTGTAAGCTAAAGTCTTGCTTAAAGTAACCAGAATTAATAATCACATCGGCAGCACGTTTTGCAATAAGCAGTTCACGTGGGTTACTGGTAAGACGCGTTTCACCGCCACCAATTTTGCTCGCATCACCAACTTCTTCGACTTCGACTACGGCATCCACCAAATCTTGTGTGATTGATGCTGGGTGATTTGGATAACCGACGATAGATTCAGTAAGCATGACCACTTTACGCGCGTGTTGAGCATCGATTTTGGCGTAACCCAAAGAGCCGCAGCGAGATTTGCCGTTCATGCCATTTGCATTGCCAAACTCATCGCAACAAGGCACACCGATGAACGCCACATCGATGTTTAGCTCGCCTGATTTAATCAAGTGCACACGTCCTCCATGGGAGTGAATATGCACAGGTTCTTTGAGCAAACCATGAGAAATGGCTTCACCAAGCTCACCGCGAATACCTGATGTGTAAATCTTACTCACTACGCCGTTTTTGATGTGCTCAACAACCGGCGAATGAATACCCGTTAAAGAGCTTGAAGCCAGTGTCAGATTCTTATATCCCATCTGAGCGATAGTATCTAACACCAAGTTAACCACCTTATCGCCACCTCGAAACGCGTGATGGAAAGAGATCGTCATACCGTCTTTAAGCCCAGAATCTAAAATGGCGGAACGCAGATCTGACTTTAGCTTTCTCGACTTTTTAGAGTTTGAGTCTTTGAGATGAGGCGTTAACGCATTTGCCTCTGAAAACAGTGACAACGTCTCTGGCAGCAATGCTGGTTTGATGGATTCCATTTGTTTCATGTTCGTGCCCTACTCTTTAATTCCAGATTGCGCTTTTTGTAACGTCCAACGAGCTCGCTCGATAATTGGTCCATCGACCATTTTTCCGTTAAGTGAAACCACACCAAGCCCTTGCTCTTGCGCTTCTTCTGCTGCCTCGATAACTTGAATCGCGTAATCCACCTCTTTTTGAGTCGGTGCAAATACGTTGTGAAGTAGCTCGATTTGCCTTGGGTTAATCAGCGATTTTCCGTCGAAACCTAACGACTTGATGTGTTCCGCTTCATTGAGGAATCCTTGCTCGTTATTAGCGTCGGAATAAACGGTATCGAACGCCATAATGCCCGCAGCACGCGCAGCTTGCAGAATAGAACAACGGGCGAACAACAACTCTGTCCCTTCTGGGCTACGTTGCGTTTTTAAGTCCCTGACATAATCTTCAGCACCCAGTGCAATGCCAATTAAACGCGAAGACGATTGAGCAATTTCGATGGCGTTATTCACACCTTGCGCACTTTCGATTGCCGCCATCATTTTGGTGCTGCCAACTTCTCTGCCACATACACGTTCGATGTCTTCAATACAGCGCTCCATTTCTTGCACGTCTTCTGCACTGTCTGTTTTTGGTAGACGAACTACATTGACGCCCGCACGTACAACGGCATGCAGATCTTTTAAACCAAACTCAGACTCTAGTGGGTTCACACGGACTACTGTTTCAATCTCTTGATACAAAGGGTGTTGCAGCGCGTTAAACACCAACATACGGGCGGTGTCTTTTTCTCTCAGCGCCACAGAGTCTTCCAAATCAAACATGATTGCATCAGGCTGATAAATGAAGGTATTACTTAACATGGCGGCGTTTGCCCCTGGAACAAACAACATGCTACGGCGTAACTTACTCATGATAATTTGCTCCATTGAATGTCATTGCTGTCTGCCGCGCGCATGACTGCAGCCTGAACGCGAGCCTTAATAACACAATCTAGTGCGCCTTTGTCTTCCACTTCTAACGTTGCGGAAGTCACGCCCATCGAATTGAGCACACCATGAATCAACGCTTCGATGGCTTTGCCAAACTGCTTTTTCACTGTGCTATCAAGAGAAATGTCGATGTCACCTTCTGGATTGGGTGAGATACGAACTTGCAAGTCACTGGATTCCAGTGTCCCTGCAAAAGCGGGTTTTATTATTTTCATTGAAAGACCTTTAACACCTTGGTTAAAAATTAATTGGGCTGTTAAGCAGCCACTGTTTCTTGGGTAAGACACGGTAAAGCGTCCGTGTGCCTTTGTAGGTAGTCGATAGAGGTTGAGGGTAAAAAGTGAACCAGTTGATCCAATTGCCCTTTCTGCAAGAGTTTTCGCACCGTTGACGCTGAAATCGTGGTGCCAGACGCACACTTACGCTCTATTTCAATAACGCTGATTGGTGCGCCGTTGAGATCCTTGGTGGTTAATCTGTGTTTCATTTGTTGGTTGTAATACTGAGTCACAACACAGTCTGGCTCCGTCCCAACAAATCGGTGTGTAATGCCTAATGCTGGCGCAATATGCTGACGATATAAATTTAGATCAATAGCGGTATGACAATAATCAATCAATCGCTTCTCTTTAATAAAGTAAGTAGGAAACGTTGCTTTAGATATTATATATTTTGAACCATGATGAATCGTAAGATTAGGAATATGTTTAGTGCCACTTTCAATCATGTTCAAACGATCGTGATAAGAAAAACCTTTACCCTCTTCGCTGACGACAAATAAATGTAGCCAATCACATTGTGACGCCGCCGTTTCAATTAAGTATTGATGCCCTAAAGTAAACGGGTTTGCATTCATCACAATGCTGCCTATTTTATCACCGTCTTTCTTTTTCTTTCTTAATGAACGTACAAAGTTTCTTAAATTGGTCTGACTATTTTCCATCAAGACTAATTTATCGTCCGCAAAAGAAATGGGGAAAAAACCAGATTCACGAAACCTTTGCATATTCTGAGGCTTGGTAAACAAGAACAGATCAAAGCGCCCCATTTCATAAGCCATCGTGGTCAACTCAGTCATTAATCGCAGAGAAAATCCAGTACCTTGTAAGGCAGGATCAATCGCAATAGATTTTAGTGTTGAACCAGCAAGACCGCCGCAAGCAATGATTTGACCTTGAGACTTCGCCACCACAAATCGCTCTACATCAGCGTCAACATCCAAATCATAACAAGTTAGAAACTCGGTAATAGCACCAAACTTCTCGTATTGATTTCGGTTCACTCGACTAAATGCGTAGGTGTCAAACATGATCATCATCCTCTTTCGTGTTGCCGCCATCATGCGTCACTTGAATTTGAAAAATGATGATCCGTATCGACTATTTTCTTCTACTAAACGTCATTTATGAATTTAATGAATTTAATTACTTAACTATCTTTAAATTAAGTAATTGAATAATTAAAAACTTTAAATTCATAAGTGTGTATATATTCCACAAAGTAAAATGATCACACTCACAGTTAGGTTTTTCATTCAAATTTAAATTACGCCATGTTAAATCAACACGGAATAATAATGATGAACGAAAAGACCCTTTCAATAACTGAAACAAGAAGCCCGGGATTAGACTTATTATCTCAAGTCCGAATCTTTGGCTTACCATTACCGCTATATGCATTTATGTTCGCGGTCATGTTAATTGCACATATGACAGACACCATCCCTGATAATATTGTCGGCGGTTTTGGTTTTATGTTTGTTGTTGGTGCGCTATTTGGCGAACTGGGTAAACGCCTGCCTATTTTTAACAAATACATTGGCGGTGCGCCTGTCATGATCTTCCTTGTCGCAGCTTGGTTTGTTCATGCAGGTTTACTAACCCAAAACGAAATTGACACTGTTACTGCAGTCATGAAGAAGACCGATTTTCTCGACTTGTTCATTGCCGTTCTGATCACTGGCTCGATTTTGGCGGTTAACCGTAAGCTACTGCTTAAATCATTAGTTGGTTACATTCCGACCATTCTTGCAGCCGTTGCAGGTGCTTCAATTCTCGGCATTCTTGGCGGAATGATGTTTGGCATTTCTATCGACAAAATCATGATGCTTTACGTACTGCCTATCATGGGTGGTGGTAACGGTGCAGGTGCGATTCCACTTTCTGAAATCTATGAGTCAGTCACGGGTGGCTCTAAAGAACAGTACTACTCGGTTGCAATTGCAATTTTAACCATCGCTAACATCGTAGCGATTGTCGCAGCAGCCGTTCTAAACAGCATCGGTGAAAAAGTACCGTCTTTGACTGGTAATGGCGAGCTATTGCGTAAGTCTAATTTCGATGTTGAAGAGAGCGAAGCACCAAAAATCACTCCACGTGAAATCGCGATTGGCTTGATGATGGCGGCATGTATTTACACCTTCTCATCCGCCCTTTCTAAAGAAATACTGCCAGGTTTTGGTGACGTAAAAATCCACACTTTCGCTTACATGGTCATCATCGTTGCGATTGTTAACGCCTGTGGTATCTGCTCTGAAGAAGTGAAAGAAGGCGCAAAACGCTTGTCTTCATTCTTCTCAAAACAATTGCTTTGGGTGCTCATGGTGGGCGTTGGTATCGCTTATACCGACCTTGGCGAAATCATGAATGCACTAACCTTCACGAACTTAATCATCGCAACACTGATCGTTGCTGGCGCAATCATTGGAGCCTCTGTCGGTGGTTGGTTAATGGGCTTTTACCCAATCGAGTCTTCAATCACTGCAGGTCTATGTATGGCAAACCGTGGTGGCTCTGGTGACCTTGAAGTTCTTGCTGCGTCAAACCGCATGAGCTTGCTGTCTTACGCGCAAATCTCATCTCGTCTTGGTGGCGGTATTGTACTGGTCATCGCAAGTGTCGTGTTTGGCATGTTGGGCGGTTAAACCCCTTCTTATTTTGTCAAAGAGCAAAGTCTTCCTTTGCTCTTTGTTTTGTCCAATGGGAGATATTAATGGAAGTTAATTTATTCGCCGAAGGCTTAAACCTCATGACTCTGGGTATGGGTTTTGTCTTCACTTTTCTTGTTTTCTTGGTCTTTGCTGTCAAAGCCATGTCTCGCTTTTTGGGGCGCTTTCATGTCGAACCAACTCCCCCTCCGCAAAAGAAAGTGGGTGCTGCCAAACCATCAAACGATGATAACCAACTCGTCGCTGTGATTGCTGCCGCTATTCATCATCAAAAAATCAAACAAAGCTCGCTATAAGAGGAATTCGAATGTCTGAGTCTACTAAACGCATTGGCATCACTGACGTTGTATTACGTGATGCCCACCAGTCGTTATTTGCCACCCGTTTACGCATCGACGATATGCTGCCAATCGCCCAACAGTTAGATGACATCGGCTATTGGTCACTTGAGTGTTGGGGTGGCGCTACGTTTGATAGTTGCATTCGTTTTCTAGGGGAAGATCCTTGGGAAAGACTGCGAGAACTCAAAAAAGCGATGCCAAAAACGCCGTTGCAAATGCTGCTTCGAGGTCAAAATCTATTGGGTTATCGCCATTACGCTGACGACGTCGTTGATAAGTTCATTGAGCGCTCCGTGGTAAACGGTATGGATGTATTCCGTGTATTTGATGCGATGAACGACCCACGAAACATGCAACAAGCAATTGCTGCGGTGAAAAAACAAGGCGCACACGCTCAAGGTACACTCTGTTACACCACTAGCCCTGTTCATAACCTACAAACCTGGGTAGACATCGCGCAACAATTGGGTGAACTTGGCGTTGATTCGATCGCAATCAAAGACATGGCGGGTATCCTGACACCAACCTTAGCCAGTGAGCTGGTTTCAACATTAAAACAGCAAGTGGATGTTGACCTTCACCTGCATTGCCACTCGACCGCTGGCATGGCTGATATGACGTTAATGAAAGCCATTGAAGCTGGTGTAGATCGTGTGGACACAGCGATTTCTTCCATGAGCGGCACTTACGGTCACCCAGCAACAGAATCTCTGGTTGCATCACTTCAAAACACTGAATACGACACAGGTTTGGACATTTCAGCGCTGGAAGCTGTCGCTGCATACTTTAGAGAAGTACGTAAAAAATACGCCGCTTTTGAAGGTCAGTTAAAAGGCTCAGACTCTCGCATAATCGTGGCGCAAGTCCCTGGTGGAATGTTGACCAACATGGAAAGTCAGTTGAAACAGCAAAACGCCGCAGACAAGCTTGATGCTGTGTTAGAAGAGATCCCGAAAGTCAGAAAAGAGCTAGGGTATCTGCCGCTTGTCACGCCAACGTCGCAAATCGTCGGCACACAGTCTGTCATCAATGTCCTTATGGGTGAGCGCTACAAAACCATTACTAAAGAAACCGCTGGTGTCTTGAGAGGCGAGTACGGCAAAACGCCTGCCCTTGTCGACACGGAACTGCAACAGCGTGTGTTGGAAGGTTCAGAACCAATTACTTGCCGCCCTGCCGATAAGTTGGAGCCAGAACTGGAGCACCTGACCACAGAAGTGACCACTCAAGCAAAAGCGCAAAACATTCCGCTCTCCGGCAGCGCTATTGACGATGTACTTACTATCGCGCTTTTCCCACAAGTGGGTTGGAAGTTCCTAGAAAACCGCAACAACCCAGACGCCTTTGAACCCGCACCTTGCAATGAAGCAGCAAGAGCAACAGCACAAGCAAAAAATAAGACCAAACCAGAGAAAAAAACCATGAATGCTACCTCAGAAAGCGGTGTTTACACCATTACCGTCAACAACCAAAGCTATGTCGTTCAGGTTGACGCAGGTGGCGATATTCAAGCCGTGTCAGCCCCCCAACCTGCACCATCAAAGCCAGTGACAACCGCTCAAGATGCCGAGCCGATGAACGCCCCACTTGCGGGTAACATTTGGAAGATCCACACCAAGCCTGGTGATGAAGTTGAAGAAGGCGATGTGCTGCTGATTCTTGAAGCGATGAAGATGGAAACAGAAGTTCGCGCACCACGTTCCGGAAAAATCGCCAGCATTGATGTGTCTGAAGGCGACGCAGTCGATGTAGGCGAACCTTTACTTCAACTGGCGTAACGAGGCATTAGTCACATGGAAAATGTCTTAGCGTTAGTGAATGACTTTGGTTTGTTCCACCTCGAATGGGGACAAGCCATCATGCTTATTGTTGGCTTGATTTTGCTTTATCTCGCCATTGTTAAACAGTTCGAGCCTTTGTTGTTGGTGCCAATCGGTTTTGGTGGGATTCTTGCTAACCTACCTGATGCAGGCTTAGCCTTGTCTGCGGTAGAAAACGCGCTCCATGCTGCCAAACCTGAGGTAATGTCAGCATTTGGCTCTGTGTTGAACATTGCGACGGACTCCGCTGCCGAAGTAAAAACGGCACTTGCAACGGCGACACCAACTCAACTTGCCAATATCCACTTACTCGCAGAAGAGTATCAATACTCAGATGGCATGCTGTACCTATTTTACAGCATTGCAATTGCATCTGGCGCTGGTCCTTTGGTGATATTCATGGGCGTAGGCGCAATGACGGACTTTGGTCCATTGTTAGCCAACCCTAAAACCTTGCTTCTTGGTGCTGCAGCTCAGTTTGGTATCTTCGCAACTGTGCTCGGCGCTCTGGGTTTGAGCTCTATGGGCTTGATGGATTTCAGTGTCGCGCAAGCCGCTGCTGTAGGCATCATTGGTGGCGCAGATGGTCCAACGGCGATTTACGTATCTAGCTTGCTCGCACCAGAGTTACTGGGTGCTATCGCTGTAGCAGCTTACTCTTATATGGCACTTGTACCTTTGATTCAGCCGCCAATTATGCGTGCGCTGACCACAGAATCAGAACGCCAAATCACGATGCAGCAATTGCGTAAAGTAAGCAAGTTAGAAAAGATTTGCTTCCCTTTGCTCCTGTTGATTCTGATTGCCATGTTGCTTCCTTCGGCGACACCGCTACTAGGTATGTTCTGCTTTGGTAACTTAATGCGTGAATGTGGCGTAGTTGAACGTTTATCGGATACTGCTCAAAACGCGTTGATCAACGTCGTCACCATCTTTTTGGGTCTTTCTGTGGGTTCCAAGTTGGTTGCCGATAAATTCTTACAGCCACAAACCATCGGTATTCTCGCACTTGGCATCGTCGCGTTTTGTATTGGCACAATGGCAGGTGTATTGATGGCAAAACTGATGAACCGTTTCGCGAGTGAAAAAGTGAATCCACTGATTGGCTCTGCGGGTGTCTCTGCGGTTCCGATGGCAGCAAGGGTGTCAAACAAAGTGGGTCTAGAAGCGAATGCACAGAATTTCCTACTGATGCACGCGATGGGACCAAACGTAGCCGGTGTTATTGGCTCGGCGGTTGCAGCAGGCGTGATGATCAAATATGTGATCGGTTAGACAGTTACACAAGGAACGAGGCTCGATTGGTTATCTTCAATAGATCTCGATCAGGTCTCTTCCTTGTTTCATTTGATAATTTACCCTTCAATCAATAAGAAGCTTACCATTCATGCCAGACCGAACATTTCACGACTACCTCTGCCGTAACTTCTCTTTTAGACAGCGTGTATGGGCGCTGCTTTTTGTGGTTGTTTCGTTTCAATTGCTCCTTATCGGTGGTTATTTCCACCACATCCTTTCTGATACGTTAAACCACCAGGTCAGTGCGCGCGCAGTCATACAAGCTCGTGAAATTGCCAGCGACCCTCAACTGATCGAAGCTGTCTCTTTACGAGATACAGCGCGGGTACAAAAACAAATTAAGCGCCTACAAGGGATTTCCGATGCCAACTTCATCGTCGTCGGCGATAGTAAGGGCATTCGCTTAGCGCATCCAGACATCAAAAAAGTTGGCTACCCGATGCAAGGTGGAGACAACATACGCGCCCTTCAACAAGGATTGCACTACTACTCAATACGAGAAGGCAGCTTAGGTTTTGCGATACGTGGGAAATCCCCCATTATTTCCTCAACTGGCGAGATCATTGGTGTTGTTTCAGTGGGCTACTTACTGGATACCGTTAGTAATTTACTGCTCCTCTACTCCACACCGTTTTTCTTTGCCTTATTGATCATTCTAGTTTGCTCATCTTTAGGCGCTTGGTTCTTCTCCCGTCATATCAAAAGTCAGATGTATGGTATGGAACCGGAAGAGATCGCCCTCTCCCTCCGCGTGCAAAACTCGGTGTTTGAAGCGGTTTACGAAGGCATTATTGCGGTCGACAAACAAGGTCGTATTTTGTCGGCAAACCAGAGGGGACTTAAGATTCTGGGAATTGCGCGTAATCTTTCCCACCTCCAAGGTCGAATGGTCAACGAATACGTCACCCCTGCTGACTTTTTCTTGGGAGCAAAGATGGCAGAAGACGCGGAGGAGTCACAGAGACAGCATCAAGTGATTACCTGTAACGGCGAAACTTTGGTCGCAACTCGCGTAAAGATTTGGGAAGACAATCAACACTCTGGCTGGGTCATAAGCTTCAGACCGCGCAATGATTTAAGCACGCTCACATCACAACTAAACCAAGTTCAGCAGCAAACCGACAATTTACGAGTATTGAGCCACGAATACGCAAATAAGCTTTCTACAGTGAGTGGGCTGATTCAAATCGGCGCATACGAAGAGGCGCTCAGTGCCATAAGGCAAGAAACAGAAACACATCAAAAGCTGATTGATTTCATTTCTCTTACGTTCAACTCCAAAGTGATTGCGGGTCTGTTATTGGGCAAATACAGCCGAGCAAAAGAACTTGGTCTCGCTCTCCATTTTGATCCGTACTGCCACCTGAGCGGTACACCAACCAAGCTTACTGATGATGAGTTAGCCGCCATCATAGGTAACCTACTCGACAATGCTTATGAAGCAACGTTGAAAAACCCTGACAGCAACAAATGCATCTCGATACTAATTTCTGACGCCAACGAAACGGAATTGGTGGTCGAGGTTGCTGACAATGGCACTGGAATACCCGATGAAATCGCAGAATCTCTATTTGATAAAGGGATCACCAGCAAATCGCAACCGGGACACGGTATTGGCTTGTATTTGGTCCACCAGCTTGTCAATAACGCTGGCGGTGCAATCCTTGTCGACGATGCCGAACCAACCGGAACAATCTTTTCTTTATTTATTCCTAACGAGAGTTTGAAAGATGGAAATTTATGACGTTTTGATAGTAGAAGATGAATCCAATATCGCGGACTTTCATTCTTACTATCTTCAGCAAACACAACGTTTCAGACCTATCGGAATTGCAAAAAGTATCGCTGAAGCCAGAAAGATGATTCAGTTACTGAAGCCAAAACTGGTCTTATTGGATAACTACTTGCCTGACGGCAAAGGGATCGATTTATTGAAAGACATAACCGCTGCCAAGCAGTCACCAGATGTTATTTTTATCACCGCCGCCAATGACATGGAAACAGTAAGAGAAGGCGTAAGGTGTGGCGTGTTCGACTATCTGCTAAAACCGATCTCTTATGATCGCTTAACCGATTCTTTAGAGCGCTATCTGAAGTACACCAGTTCGTTAAAAGCAAATGACAACATCAATCAACGCCACGTCGACGAGCTGTTTAACTTTCAATCCAAATCATCAAACATGCAAGCCTTACCCAAGGGGATCGATGAGCTCACGCTCGACAAAGTCACGAATGCCTTTGATGATGGTGAAATTATTTACACGGCGGAGTCCCTAGGCAATGAAGTCGGTATCAGCAAAACAACAGCAAGACGTTATCTTGAGTTTTTAGCCGCAAAAGGGTTTCTACTTGCTTTGATTCAACATGGTAAAGTTGGTCGCCCTGAAAGGGTTTATCAAAAGAAAATGTAACCTCCCCCTTGCTTAGGAAGAACGCTTTGAAACCCTACGATTCAAAGCGTTCCCTAAACGTCGTTGAAGCAACAACGTAAATCACAAGGTCAGATCCGCGGAGATAATTTCTGTGCCGTCGGAGACTTCCAATCGTTCAAGATTATCACTGTGCGCCTTGCATAAGGGCACCACGAAAACCTTACGCTCTTCCCCGTCTTTTCTAACCAGAACACCATAATCATGCTCTGCGGTACAGTTGGCTTCGCAGCAAAGGCGATGCTTAACGGTGCTGAAGTGGCGCCAATACGCTAGCCACTCTAGTTTTGCTTTTTCCGTAATTAGCTCATCAGATATCTTACTTACTATCATACTCATACCATTTGTTTAGTAGACAGAAGCATTACACCGGATCATCGAGTTTGAGTTTCTAAGCGCGTTCAAAGAAAAGCGCAGATTTAATGCATGATTTAATTTCTATGGTTTTTATTCTCTTTACGCTCCCAAAGGGCACTCTTTGCAAATATAAGGGCCTTGGCTTGTATACTTTGTTGCCGATTCTTGATTTAGAATGACTAGATCTTTAAATCGCCGCGCGTCTACAAACCAAGTCATTTTCGCTGAGCCTAGCATCTAGAGGTTACTTGGGTATAGAACACCCATTAAAAACAAAGCGTATTCAAATGTTGATTTCAAAAAAGATCACTAAAAACAATAATATCAACAATGATTTTGTCGATATGCAAAATCTAAGATTCAAATAATAGCAAGTGAAATTTAGTTCAATAAAAATAAATAAAGCAAAATCCAATCAGTGTTATATCTATGGTAAATAAAACATAGAGAATGGCTTATTGACACAAATGTAACAATATGTTTCCATAAAAACATCAAGTTCAACTTTTCATCAAAAGGTGCCTGATAGCCATGGAAAAACTAAGTAAAGAAGAGCTTAATGCGATTGCAACAAGAATGCTGCAAGACCTTATTATGTGTCGGATGCTTGATTTCCCCGAGCAAGGAAAAACAGCAAAGGAAATATCATTACTAACGAGGATCGATATATTCTCTGCATTTAGCATGCTCAACAAGCTAATCGATTGTGGTTTGATAGAAGAAAATAAATATCGGGATGACATTTATTATCGAGCGATCAATATTCCCGAATATTTTCACGTAAGTGTGCATCCCAATATTATTCTTGATTATGCAACAAGAAAAACAGAGCACATAAAGTTCTCTGGCACTTCAAAGCGATTATACAAAAAGCACTATATTTCTAACTGAGACGAAGGCTAGTCGTTATCCTAGCAACAACAAAAATGAAGGCTTACCGTGGCAAGCCTTCATCTTGATGATGTTTAGATGAATATTGATTTAAGAGACGTGGTATCTAAAGGACTAACGGCTAGGAGCTAGAGCTAGAGCTAGAGCTAGAGCTAGAGCTAGAGCTAGGAGCCATTTTTGTTAATGTAAACGTCCGGCATCAAACAAGACGTGATGTCTGAGTTTTCGTACTCAACACTGTTCATTAGCTTTCCGCCTTGTAGATCAACGTTCTTCACTCCCATTTGTTTAAGGTCGTTGAGTGAGTAGTACCAACCTTCTGTGAGCTTGTTTTTTTGGCAACTTCTGTCTCTTATCTGACCATAAACCGTGATATATGGGTCGACATTGATGTAATTAAAGTATGCCTTTTCTTTGACCCTCAGATGGTTGAGGTAACCTTCATATTGATTCCAATAACCGTTTGGAATGGTTTGTTTCCACAGTTCATCAGATTGTAACGCACCACCGTGCCACCCTATCAAGGCATCCTTTTTAATAGTAATACTATTGGCAGCCGTTAAGACATAGTTTGCGCATGCTGAAAAACATAGACGGCTGACTTCCACATCAAGATTATTTTCTTTTACAAAGTACCCAAACTCGATACCGGTATCAATCTCGCCTCCAGGACTGGTAATTCTGAGCTTTTTAATCTTCTTATCGCTAGATTTTACTAACCGGATTGCTTTTAAAACATCACCGCCAGAAATGACACCATCATAAACCAAAGTATCACCAACAATGATGACTTTACTCGCGGTTGGAACCATCAATTGTTGTGATGCACAGCCTGACAATATTACTGACAAACCAACAAGAATATGCTGACGCTTCATAAACTGTTCTCGTTTTATATTACGATTAAGCCGCAGAAAAACAGCAAAAAGAGACACTTTACATCTTTTTTGCTTAGTCTTTTCATGAGGAAATAAAGACACGAGAAGACAATTCGTTATATCTTCTCCAATTGATTCATAAAAGCACAGTTTGATCTCACAAGATAATAGATATCAGATAGTTATGCGATCAGGTTCAAACATTAATTGCAGGGAAATATATTTACCTCATTGACACATAAGACATAAATATAGTTAAGCACAGAATCTAATTGAATATATGAATGACATATGCTCAAGTGACTTCAAGATGCAGGGTTCAGAGCATTGTCATTGATTCCCTGTTTACCGAAATTAAGTAATAAAAGTCATTTTTTATCAATAGTCGACAACGTGTTGAATTGAAGGATACTTATTAACATCGGCTTCACGTTCTGCCTCTCCTCTCTTCCACCTTAATTACTCGCTGTCTTGCAGCTGTCACTCGCTTTGTCTGTGTATTGTTCATCTCAGCCAAAGAATGATTTCACTTATTCCCTAATTATCAGAGAGTTAATAAGGCGTATTTTATTGTTCAGACACTCACTACAAATTCATAAACCTGATGAGGACAGGATGACTGCTCTTACTGGTCACGAGATGGAGAAACTATCAATGAACAATAAAAACAACACGTGGGTCGGGTTACAAATAACGTCTTTAGCGTCACTGGCAGCGATCGTGTTTAAACTCAATACCTACAATGATGTGTGGCTAACCACATCCCTTCTATGCTTTGGCGTATTGACACCTATCCTTGTTTTCGCTCTGAGAAATCGCAACAGACTGTCATTTTTGATGACCATTGCTCCAACCATAGTCATCATTCGTATCGGTGATCAAAATGACATTTCATTGGTTGGGTGGTTAACCGCCTTATCGTTGATCCCGTTGCTTGTTCAGTTCATCGGCATTGCGAAAGAGATATACAAAGAGAGCCCAAACGAATTTGCCCTTACCTGTATACGCCTATTTCTCGGATTGAACTTCTTAACCCACGGAACGGAAAAGTTGTTTGCAGGAACCCAGATACACAATGGCATGCGAGGTTACTTTGGGCAGGTTGCTGGCTTTGATGCGGTCGGTCCTTGGTTCACTGACTTAATGATCTACGTAGGTGGTATAACGGAAATTTCAGTAGCGCTATTGATTGGCTGGGGATTGTTTACACGCATCGGCGTTTTGTGGGCAATTGCGTATTTAATTGCGGCGGAGCTCTTCTCGGGTCACTTCTTCACAGGATATACGTGGGCACTGCCGGGTGGTGGATGGGAGTTTCCTTTCTTCTGGGCAATGGCATTATACCCATTCTTGTTCCTGCATAATCAAGGGGCGTTATCTCTAGATAGCATGCTTCGTCGAGTTCGCGCTTAAGCTGGTTTTCTCAGCTTAGCCACCCTTGCCAATTTCCCCTTCCAAAAAAGAGAGTTTGAGTTTCGCAAATCTCACGAAACTCAAACTCTTATCGAGCGCTTATTTCGCTTTGATGTACAGATCTTTGGTGTAGATCTTATCCTCAGCGTTGCCTTTCGGATAACCACCGAGAAGTGGAGAAACTAAACGAGTCGTCACGTACTGATAGATAGGCGCTAATGGCATGTCTTTCGCCATCTGAGTTTCTGCCGCGTAGTAAAGCTTGGTTCGCTCTTCTTCTGAGGTCGAGTTCAACGCTTTTTCTATGATGTCATCGTACGCTTTGCTCTTATAGTGAACTCCACCATTGACGTTAGAGCCGATCATCAAAGTCAGGAAGGTTGATGCTTCGTTGTAATCCCCACACCACGCGGCGCGCGTAACATCAAAGTTCCCTTCATCACGACTGGCTAAATAAGATTTCCACTCTTGGTTTTCTAAGTGAACTGTCACGCCCAGTGTTTTCTTCCACATTGATGAAATGGCAACGGCGAGTTTCTTGTGGTTTTCTGATGTGTTGTACAGCAGATTAATATCTAGAGGATGTTGTTTGTCATAGCCCGCCTCTTTAAGCAGTGCTTTAGCTTTTTCATTACGCTGCTTTTGAGTGAGTTTGCCGTATTCAGGCAACTGAGGGGAAAATCCGGCCGTGATTTCTGGCGTCAGGAAGTACGCAGGCTTTTGTCCCTGCCCGAGGATGGCTTTGGTAATAATGTCTCGGTCAATCGCATAAGACAGCGCTTTACGTACTCGAACATCATCAAACGGTGCACGTTGAGTATTGAACTGATAGTAGTAGCTACATAGATTGCCTTTTATCGACAAGTCCTCAGGGTACTCTTTTTGAAGTCGACGGAAGTGTTCGTTTGGCACTTCGTTGGTCATTTGAATCTCACCTGACAAGAAGCGGTTCATTTCTGACACCTGATCTTCAATAGGCAGATAAGTCACTTTGTTAATGACGGTGTGTACATCATCCCAATACTTTGGATTTCGCTTAAGCACGAGACGCTCGTTGACCACCCATCGGTCTGGCACATATGCACCATTCCCCACAAAGTGTTCCGGCTTGGTCCACTTATCTCCCCACTTCTCTACCGTTGCTTTATGGACTGGCATCATGGTGGTATGAGCGAGCATCTTAACAAAGTATGGTACTTCAGCATCGAGCTCGACCTTAAGGGTATAGTCATCAAGCGCTTGGACACCTAACTGACTGATATCTTTCTTGCCTTCTATGATGTCTTGCGCGTTTTTCATTTTGGTCGAAGAAAGATACCAAGCGTAAGGTGACGCAGTTTTTGGATCCACGACTCGACGGAAGCTATAAACAAAATCTTGCGCTGTAACCGGGTCACCATTAGACCATTCTGCGTTGTGGCGTAAATGAAAAACGAAGGTGCGATTGTCCGTTGTTTCCCAAGACTCCGCGACGCCAGGGATGGTTTTACCATCGGCATCTTGCGTTACTAAGCCTTCCAGTAAATCGCGAATCACATTAGATTCTGGAACGCCCTCGGACTTTTGTGGATCAATAGTTGCGACTTCGGTGCCATTACCTCGAACAAACTCCTGCTTTTTAGCCAGCTTTACTCCGTCTGGCACGTTCGCGGCGAACGCAGGTTGAGTAACGGCATAGCCGATGATACTGGTACTGATAAGGAGTGTAATTTTAGTATTGTTATTAATGAACATGGTTGTGCCTGCTTGTTTGCTGTGAAACTTTTTATTAACAACCACTATTCACTACAATATCTCTCTTCAAAAGATAATAATTATTCACAAAATCAGACGCTTTACATCACTTCATCACCACAACTTATCTCTTGCTAATTAGATTCAATAAAATAGTCACGTTGGAGCTTTGAGCTTTGAGCTTTGAGCTTTGAGCTTTGAGCTTTGAGCTTTGAGCTTTGAGCTTTGAGCTTTGAGCTTTGAGCTTTGAGCTTTGAGCTTTGAGCTTTGAGCTTTGCACTCACGGATTATCAAAAATTATTAGAAAATAAATCAAATAAAGAACTGTTTTTAATGGACTATTCCGAGGCTAGGATTTCAATACGCACTGAATGAGACGCTCAACATCTAATTCGAGTCGCCAAAATCCATACATCAAACTGTTCATTTCAAAATGGAAATAAAATGAAAAAGCATCTTTTAACTACCAGCCTCTTCACTGCTGCTGCCGCAATTTCAGCGGTGGCATCCTATTCAACTTACGCTGCGGAAATCGGTTCTCTTGAAGCCGTGACACAATTTAACGACTACCGCGGCGCAGGTGTCACCGTAACACCCGAAGGTCGCTTGATCGTAAGCATGCACCCTTTGGACAATCCCAAATATCGAGTCGTCGAAGTGATGGCGAATGGTACTAAAAGACCCTTCCCAACCATGGACTGGTCAGACGGACCAGAGGTCGGCGATGTAGGCTTAAGTGCGGTTATTGGCGTTCACTCCGACAGCAAAGGTACGGTCTGGATGCTCGATATGGGCAGCGAAACCTCACCAGCACAATTGGTCTCGTGGGACACGTCTAAAAATAAGTTGAGCAACCAAATTACAATTAACTCATCTGCGCTAAGAGACAACTCGTTCCTGCAAGATTTTGCCATCGATGAAAAGCACGCGAAGATCTACATCGCTGACATGACCTTTGGCAACTTCATTGGTGCAACGAAACCCGCTATTGTCGTGGTAGATTTAAAAACGGGTCAGTCGACACGTGTATTAGAAAATGCGCCCCAACTTATGCCAGAAGACAGAGATATAGTCATCGAAGCTTCTCCATTGGCATCGAAAACAGAACAAGGTGCCACGAACCACTTACGTTTTGGGTTAAACCCAATCGCTATTGATGACAATAACGAATGGCTCTACTTTGGCGCATTTACTGGCACAAAAATCTATCGAGTTCCGACTTCAGCCCTAGAAAATGCAAATAACACAGATAGTAAGCTGCAGAATAAAATCGAAGTATACGGACCAAAAAGACCCAGCGATGGCATTGCGTATGCGCCAGGGGGTGGCATTTTAGCGACCGATCTCGAACATAGTGGTGTTGGTTTGGTAACCAAAGGCAAATATCAGACACTTATTCAAGACAAAAAGCTATCTTGGCCGGACAGTATGGCAGTCAGCGGCGATTACATTTATGTCACCCAAGACCAGCTTCATCAGCACCCAGCATTCAGTCAAGGTCTCGGTAATGCAAAGGCGCCTTACACCCTGTATCGCTTCAAATATCAACCTTAACGGTCATCTATTACGTGTGAACAATGTTTCTCTTTACATACGGTCAGTAGCGACATAACGTCGAAGGAGATAAAGAGCGTTTCAATCCCAAAAATTCAAGGAGTTATCATCAATGAAGAAGATCAACATTAATGAGAAATTTGGGCTTTTTTCAGAGCAGTGGACACCCAAAATATTAGCTGATTCGAACGGTCAGCTAGTTAAAATCGCAAAAGGCTCTGGCGAATTAGTTTGGCATAAACATGACAACGAAGATGAACTATTTATCGTCTTTAAGGGTGAACTGACGCTGAAATTACCAGAGCAAGAAGTGGTACTAAAGCCGGGTGAAATGTTTGTTGTACCGAAAGGTGTCGAGCACTGCCCTGTCGCTGAGCCAGACACTCACTTCATGATGATTGAGCCATCCACAACGGCGCATACTGGTGAGCTGAAAAGCGATATTACCGTATCGGTTGAAGAACAAGAGTGGATATAGCGCGATAAAATTAACCACTAGTCATTATATCCCTGCACCTTGAGGTGACTTAGGGATTAGTATCAAAGCTGGTCTAGAGCTCAAAACTAAACCAGCTTTTACCAAAGGGGCAACGCTACGGCTCTCTATTCAGCGCTAGCTTGGAAAAGCACATCTAGTTCGGTTTGTGCTTTTAGCAAATTCTCTAAAGGCAAAAACAGAGGCTCCGGAAGCTTGTCTAAGTCAAACCATTTCCATTGCTTACACTTCTCCGGCTCAGCGACCTGAGGCTCTCCAACCTCACATGAAGCAGCAACAAACAAAGTGACATAGTGCTTACCCTCTTTCTCGAAAACATCATTCGTGAAGCTCAACTTCTTAAAAGACCCAACAACTAAGCCGGTTTCTTCGAGTGTTTCGCGCTTAGCACAATCTTCAATAGATTCCCCCCATTCAAGGTGTCCTCCGGGTGTAGCCCAAGTATGAGCCCCGTGTGAGCCAATACGTTCACCAAGTAGCACTCGTCCTTCGCGCACAATCACTGCCGCGACACCTACTCTTACTGCTTTATCCAATCTAATCCCCTTTTTAATTACTGCATAACGCCGCAATACTTTGTTATGTATTTAATACCGATAGAAAAGCATCCTGCTACAACGAGTAATGTTGCCTAAGCGCCTGCCATAACGCTGTTTTGTATCAATGCAAAACCAAAAATCAACAGTCCAAATGCTTGGCAACCTGCCCTAATGCGTATGTAGATTTCTTCGTTATCTCGCTTATCGAAATGGTCGATGATTTCTACCAAACAGTAGATACAGCCAAGTATAAAGGCAGCAAAAGCGATGTATATGGCATCACCGTGTAGCGTTACCTCTGTACGCCTTCCTAAAAACACATATAACTCGCCGGAATAGATGCCATAAGCGCCATACACCACCAGAAAGACGCCGACTACTAAGTTGAGGACTAACTTATGTTTAGGGAACGAGTTAGGAACATGTTTTTCTCCCGCTTTTCTATTTTTCTGTATGAAAAAATCAGTAAACATAGTTATTCCCAAATTAAGTTGGAACGTAAGTGGTATCGCGACGTCAATCGTTGATTAAATTGCCACATTACACATTTCTAGGGAGGTCTGTGGAGAACGATGACAATCTAAGAGCGAAACCTTTCATTTCCCTCTCTCTTAAACGCCACTATGTACCTAAACACTCTAAACTTTGTTGCGTAGCGCATATTATTGAACACAAAAAAGAATATCTACTCGCAATTCATTCTTTTGGGCTATAGATTCAATTTCAACGTTTATGTTTATAAAATATTTAAATGAAAATGAAAAACAATAACTTTAAGAAACTACAAACTGCATTACTTCTTACGCTTACCACTTCAATGATGGGTTGTTCTTCTTTGGATACTCACCTTGTGGGAGGGTATGGAGCGCCGTTTTCAGGAACAACACTGGCAGTCGCGTCCCAACCTTGCGCTTTTAGAAACGACTCGGTGGTCGACTATGTCTTTTACCCTTTGACTTTCATCGACATCCCGCTCTCTTTAGCAGCAGATGTCGTCTTTCTTCCGGTTGATTTAGCAATGGTGTTTACGCCAACGACGGACTATCGATTTGCATTAACACAAGGCTGTGGCACACATAGCATGATCTAAAGTTTGTTGTTAACTCGACAGCTAGCATTTTTATAAAAGCCCTACACATAAGGAACCAGACGCAGATAAACATGTCTATTAATGCGGTTCATTAATCAGGTAAATTTATGTGTGTTAAGTTAACAAAAATGGTTCTCCCTTTTCTATTGCTGCCGGGAGCGCCCGTTTACAGCGCAGAAACAACCAACGTTACACTTGTGGGTGACTCGATTCACTACACCGGTACATTAACCTCCGAAGCAAACGACGCTGTTGTGGAAATCTATGCTGATGCGGCAGTGAAACCAACCACTCTTGTGATCTCAAGTGACGGCGGTGATGTGGAGCTGGGAATGGCCTTAGGTGAATGGGTTTTTGCAAATAAAATAGATATTGAAGTCAACGACTATTGCCTTTCCTCTTGTGCAAACTATGTATTTACCGCAGGCAAAAACAAATATATATCAAACAAAGCAATTATCGGTTTTCACGGAGGCTTAAGCAGTCAGGAGTTTGATACCTCAGATATTGAGGCTTCATTTAAGGACTTACCCAAAAGACAAAGGGAAGAAGAAATTCAAAAAGTCTTATATGAAATGCAAACGTATATTGGCAAAACTAAGGAAAAAGAAGATTCGTTCTTCAAAAAAATCAAAGTAAAACAAGAAATAACAACCCTTGGTCAATCTCCCCGCTACGATAGTTTTTCCGATTCGGATTACTCCGGTTGGACCTATAACCCAAACGATTATTCGAAACTTGGAGTGAAAAACGTTTTTGTTAAACAGCCACCTTGGGAACTCGAACAACTCAAAAAATTTGGAAAAGTTTTCGTAGTCGAAGTCGAATAAGCTTCTCGCTAAAGCCCTGAAAAATAGCACCGGGAAAACCCGAGAATAAGAGACATCTAGGCTTGATAGTCCATTCAATCAAGCCTAGCTACGAGATACGCTTCAAACCTCTATTGCCAGGTAGAAATAATCTGTCTCAGCTTACGTTCTTGTCTTAGTGCTTCAAACCAAAAACCACCACAAGTCAACGCGATTCCAAACAAAAACATCCCGAGTGGTATGAGCAAAGGTAAGCTAAAAGTATCAACACTCAGAAGAATGTAAATACCGGCACCTCCGGTAACGGCAAGCCAGAACAACATAAAACACATCACAAACAAATTTAACCGCATGGAGACGCTCACCCGAGTACTATCTTTATTCGCCTCTACCTTCCCCTTCATGACAGGTAAAAATGAATTTCTGTAACGAATGTTTCCCACAAGATCGAAGCCCGTTTCGTCTACCTTTCCACAAAATGCTGAAGAGGAACTAGGCTTGAAAAAAGCTCGTTCTGATGTGTTTTCTTGTATTCGCTTTAAAACTTCAGGTGCAGACAAGAACGTATCGATTTGAAACCTATTATAGGGAATTAACTTCATAATGATCTCTATATTTAACATATACCCAAGTGACTTCAAGATGCTGGATTCAGAGCGTTGTCATTGATTCGAGTGCAAGGAAAACAACGAAGCGGAATAGCACGCTCTTTCCAAGTTGTTTGACGTAGCAATCGGGTCAATGACACGCTCCCAGAGGGCCCTCTTTGCAAATAGTAAGGGCCTTTGTTTGTATACTTTGTTGCCGATTCTTGATTTAGTCCCACTAAGCCTTCAAATCGCCGCCGCGTCTACAAACCAAGTCATTCTCGCTGACCCAAGCATCTCGAGGTTACTTGGGTATATCATTCAAAACTACTCAAAAATGCCACACGTTGCGAATCAACATTAAAAAACTGTATCCATTCAAACTTGAGAAATAACGGTTTACTACCCTTATAACATTGAAATAATTGATAATTTCCAGATTTATTATTGAATATTCCAATTACCGCAAAATAAGCTTGAGCGATTGTGGAGGTAAACCGTTCACCTCCGCTTGACCTTTACCTTGGGTGAAGCCCTAGCCTTTCTTTATCAGGTAATGAGAAAGGGGATTTCTTATGGGCATGTGTCATCACAACGGTTCAGATGTTTCTGAAACCAAGCCAATTTGGCGAATACTACTCATCCTAAGTTCAATCGTTCTATTGCTCGTTTTGTTGTTTGGATAAAAGGCGGAATGGCATGTGAAAGTTGCGTACGTCAGGATATCTCACTCGATGAATCACGCATCTGAACATCGAATAGCGGAGAACTGCGCCTTAGAGGGAAATTTGCGCGATTTAACAAATTTCAGGTAAAGAAAAGCCCACCTAAAAAGGTGGGCGCTTCTTTAAATTTGGTGGGTCCGGGCGAACTCGAATCGCCGACCCCTACCATGTCAAGGTAGTACTCTAACCAACTGAGCTACGGACCCAAATTTTATGTTCAGCATACTTTGGTTTTAGTATGGCTTTAAGGAGTGGTGGGTCCGGGCGAACTCGAATCGCCGACCCCTACCATGTCAAGGTAGTACTCTAACCAACTGAGCTACGGACCCATTCCTTAAGAACGAGAAGGATATTAGCTATATCCCATTGGGGGTGCAAGCATAAATTCACTAACTTTGAATCGTTTGGCGAAAATCTAAACTCAACACCCGTTTTCAGATGATTTTATCGTCAAGGCTCGACCTGAACGGTGTTAAAAGTGTGATCTACTTAACTTTTGTTGTTTGACCTAATTGTCGTAAGGCACTTCACTGAGCATCCAAATTTGCAAAACTTGCGATACGTTTGGACAATCACCAAACAAAATTTGGTATTTAGGCTCAAATGGTTCACCAATAAACGTCGTACGTATCAACTTGCCCGTTTTGAGATCCACTTGAGTACTGACTCGCCCTTTGAAATTTTGAAAAATCGCAAACTGCTCACTGTGGTAAACCATCTGTTCACGATAAAACAAGAAGTGATCCTGAGGTGTATCTGTTAATTGGCATTCAAGTGGTTTGAGTGACTGCTGTGCATGGCTACTGAACGTGAGCAGTAGTGCTGAAAGAATCCATCCATATTGCATAACGCTTCCCTATTCTTCTTTCTTTATCAAAGTATAGGAGCTACCAGAATGGATGCTGCGAAGTGCTCTTCTTTGTTCAACGGTAAAACAAAAAAGGCTTCAACTAATCCAGTTGAAGCCTCTCTCTATTTCACTATCTAGGGAACAAAATGCTTATTCGTCTTCGGTATCAAACACTACATTGTAGTTTTCTGTGTAGGTGCAGTTTGGTTGGCGACTACAAGTAAAGAAGCGTCGACCTTTAAACTCGCCTTGGCTTGCGGTTCTGATGATCATCGGACTGCCACACTTTTTGCAAAAGCGGATTTCTTTGTCCGGCTCAATCAGATCAATGTGTGCTGCCAATAAACGACGTAAACGCCCCACTTGGTAACTGTGTTTTACCGATGCACCAATCAAAGGAAGGTTCGCCGATTTACACACGTGCATCAGCAGTTTTTGGCGCTCGACTTTGCCTTTATGTAACTGCTGACCATTATCAAGCTCAATAATTACACGAGGTTCAAGCGTTCTAGGATCGCAGATAACGTAATCAAAGTAGCTGCGTGAAATTCGGTTACTGGCAATGAAGAACTGCTTCTTATTTTTGACTTCTTTTGGTGCGATCAGCGTCGCCATGTTTACTTTGGCAAACACCACTGCGTGATCACCAACCGCCGCTCTCAAGGCATTAAAAAACGCCCCTTCCTGCCCTTTTAATAATGGACCTTTCGAACGGTATGGGAAGTCTCGCGTGTCATCGTTTTTGATCACGTACTTTTGAATGATAAAGAAGAAAACAACAAGAAGAACAACAATGATAAAGATGTTGGTCATAGATAAAGTGCGCCCAAAACAACTAGTTGCTCAAAGCCTAAATGGAAATTCTAACCAGAGCAACAAAACCGGTAAATTTTGCGGAGTGATAATAACAGCCGCAAAGCTTTTGAGCACGATTTACGTTAATCAAACAAGAACAAAAACGGGCTCCGTCAAGAGCCCGTTTGTTATTCGTTAAAATATAGAGAAAGTACTAACTGTTTGCGTCGGGTTGGTTTTCTGGTATGGCATCAATAAACGCTGGCAGTTGATTACATGCTTCTACAATCGAGCTAATTACCGGATAAGGAGTCATATCCACCCCAAAACGTAATGCATTGTACACTTGAGGCACTAAGCAAATATCAACAACAGAGGGAGAGTCAGTCACACTGTAGATACAGTTTCCATGTTGTTGTCGATGCTGATTTAGCTTCTCTTCTAATGCCATAAAGCCTTGGTTAACCCAATGATGAATCCACTCAACTTTCGTCTCTTGATCACACGACAGCTGCCCTTCTAGGTACTGCAACACGCGCAAGTTATTGAGTGGGTGGATCTCCATCGCGATATCCTGAGCCATAGCCAAAGCTTGGTAACGAAGTGGCGATGGTTCTGGAACTACTCGAACTTGTGGATACTGTTCATCGAGATACTGAATGATGGCAAGAGATTGGTTGAGTTGAATATCACCATCCACCAGCACTGGCACAAGCTCAGAGGCGTTTAACTCATGGTACTCCGCGCTATGCTGCTCGCCGCCATTACGAACCAAGTGGACCGATTTAGACTCGTAACTCAAGGCTTTTAAGTTTAAACAAATACGAACTCGATAAGCCGCAGAAGACCGCCAATAGCCATAGAGGGTGATGTTATCGCTCATACTTCCCTTACCTCTCACTCTCAGTGTTTTAGGTATTGGCTGACTTGCTGATCAATCGCACCAAAGATCGAGTTGCCATCTGCGTCAAACATCTCTAGCTTGATTGAGTCACCAAACGACATAAAGCTCGTCGACGGTTTGCCATCACGAATGGTTTCAATCATGCGCACTTCTGCAATGCACGAGTAGCCTACGCCCCCCTCTTCGATAGAGGTACCATGCTCGGTGCCCTGCTTGTTCGATACTGTGCCCGAGCCAATGATTGCCCCCGCAGAAAGCGGACGGGTTTTGCTGGCATGGACAATCAAATCAGCGAAATCAAACGTCATATCTACACCTGCATTCGGACAACCAAATGGGGCATTGTTGTAGGTTGAAACAAGCGGCAGATGTACTTTGTTCTCATACCATGCTTCACCCAGCTCATCTGGCGTTACTGCAACAGGAGAAAACGCCGATGACGGTTTTGATTGGAAGAAGCCAAAACCTTTTGCCAGCTCTGCCGGAATCAAACCACGCAACGATACATCGTTTACGAGCATGATAAGGCGAATAGATTCTTGTGCTTCTGCAATGCTTGCTCCCATCGGCACGTCACCGGTGATCACGGCAACTTCACCTTCGAAGTCGATGCCCCACTCGTCGCTGGCAAATTCGATGTTGTCGCAAGGACCAATAAATGCATCAGAACCACCTTGATACATCAAAGGGTCGGTCCAGAAGCTTTCTGGCATTTCCGCACCGCGCGCTTTACGCACTAATTCGACGTGATTGACGTAAGCACTGCCATCCGCCCATTGATAGGCGCGAGGCAATGGTGACTCTAGATAGTGGGATTCAAACTCTTCACTTCCTGAAACCGAACCATTGTTTAGTGCGTTATAAAGCTCTTCCAGTTGTGGAGCGACTTTATCCCAGTTATCTAATGCCACTTGCATGGTTGGTGCGAGATGCATCGCGTGGAAAATTTCGGTTGCCGGAACACATTGTGTCAGGTCTTTGCTCACGACCATCAACAAACCATCGCGAGTGCCATTTTTCTTGGTTGCTAATTTCATCCTTGCCCCTTACTTCTCTTGCCAGCTATAGACGTATTCTTTGTTTTCAACCTTATCGAGCTCATCAGAGAACTCGAGCGCATGGCGTGTATCAATCATCACTGCCACTTCATCGGTAAACTTCTTCTTATATTCCTGACCCGCTTTGAACGCTTTCGGATGAGGGCCATGAGTAAAGCCTGCCGGATGGAAAGTCACCATGCCAGCTTCGATGTTATCACGGCTGAAGAAATCCCCTGCGTGGTAGAACAAGACTTCGTCATAATCGTCATTGTTATGATAGAACGGCACCTTCAGTGCGCCTGGGTCACTCTCGATTGGACGTGGCACAAACGTACACACCACGAATCCAGCACCAACAAATGTAGTGTGGGCAGAAGGTGGCAAGTGATAACGGTGCGACATCAAAGGTCGAATATCACGCCAGTTCACTTTCACGACAGCCAAGTCACCGTGCCAACCAATCGCATCAAGCGGGTTGAATGGGTAAGTAATCACACTGACTTTGTCATGGCGCTTCACATGAACTTGGGTTTGCTCTTCTGAGTATTGCGCGCGGAATTCGTCATTGATTGACGGGGTTTCCAGAACGGCTGGGTCGAATACAGCATGATTACCCACCATGCCTTTTTCTGGCAAAGAATAAGCAGCATCGGTGTTTTCAATCATCAGAACAAACATTGGTTCACTTGGTTCTAATCGCCAACTGGTCGAGCGTGGGATCATTACGTAATCGCCTTCGCTCACTTTGAGATGACCATAGTCGCAATAAAGATCCGCCGTGCCGTGATGGATAAACAGCAGCTCATCGCCATCGGCGTTACGCACCAAGAAGTCCATCTTCTCATCCATACGCCATACACGGATCTTACAGTTGGCGTTGTGTAGAAGATGCGGCACTGCCCAAGGCGAAATCTGACTCGCCGTTTCGACTAGGTTAAAATCGAAAGCTCGCGGACGTAAATCGCCTTCCCACTCAGACCAACCTGTCGGTGCGTGTTGATGATGAAAGTGTGCCGCAGGACCGAAGAACCCACTTCGACCTGCTTCACGTTCGTAAATTGCCTCTTCCGGGAAATCAGCATGTGCTTGCTTGGAGCACACTCCCTCCCGGTGAGGGAATGTGATCCATTTATGCATCGCTTAGTACTCCTCGGCGGATTTGGTCTTCTTCAATCGATTCAAACAGGGCTTTGAAGTTACCCTCACCAAAGCCTTCGTTGCCTTTACGTTGAATGATTTCGAAGAACACCGGACCAATAACGGTCTGGGTGAAGATTTGCAGCAAGATGCCGTCTTTGGTTGGCGCGCCATCGATAAGGACTTGCAGATCTCGCAGTTTGCTGACGTCTTCCCCGTGCCCTTTCACACGCTCGTCGACTTTCTCGTAGTACGTGTCTGGCGTTGGCATAAAGTCCATACCGCGATCACGCAATGTTTGAACGGTTTGGTAGATGTCATCGGTGGTCATCGCGATGTGCTGAATACCTTCACCGTTGTATTCACGGATGAACTCTTCAATCTGCGATTTGTCATCAGAAGATTCATTGATTGGAATGCGAATCTTGCCACACGGTGCGGTCATTGCGCGGCTAACAAGCCCTGTCAGCTTACCTTCAATGTCGAAGTAGCGAATCTCGCGGAAGTTACCAATGCGCTCGTAAAATCCTGACCACACATCCATGTTGCCTTGCTTCACGTTATGAGTCAGATGGTCGATTTCGTACATACCAACGTCTGCTTTCGCTAGGCGCTCGTCTGCATCGTCATAGAAACGGAAGTCGACATCGTAAATGCTCTGCTTGCCGTAACGATCCACGAAGTACAGAAGGCTTTCACCAATGCCGTAAATTGCTGGGATGCTCAGCTCCATAGGACCGATTTCCGTTTTGTACTCTTCACCGCCGTTATCCAGCGCCTGCTTGAGTGCTACGTTCGCGTCTTTCACACGAAAAGCCATGCCACAAACTGAAGGGCCATGAACTTTAGCGAAGCCTTCTGCCTGGCTGTGCGGCTGAGCATTAACGATAAAGCTGATGTCACCTTGTCGGTACAGCCAAGCCTCTTTAGAACGGTGTTTTGCGATCTCTGCAAAACCCAACGAAACAAACAGCGCTTTCAGTTGTTCAATACCTTCGCTATCCGCCGCTGTGTATTCCACAAATTCGAATCCATCCGTGCCTAATGGGTTGTAGGTGTCCACCATGACTTTCTCCTTATGTCATTGTTGTGTTTGAACATGCGTTCTCGTTCGATATTTCTAACTTGGCGCAGGAGGAGAAAAATTGGAATACACGAATGGAAATCTGACTTTACGCAGTTTTAGCTATTGATTGTAAAATTTATGTTACAGTAAATTTAAACATCGCAAACGTTTACGGCAACCATAAGGAAAGCATGTTATATCAATGCATTATCATATCTCTCATCAATTTACACACTCCATCCAAATGTAAACAGTTTGTTACCATGGCTAAATTTATGGGCAGTAACGCGCATTTATCATGCAAACAACGTCAATATTAGTTTGTTTATATGGAATGGCAGACGATAAGTGTTAGTATGATTTTTTAATCACAATACTGGCAATAGTTATGGCACGCCGAACACACGAAGATACCCAGATCACCATCAACACCATTCTCGATGTGGCAACAGAGCAGTTGATCACGCTTGGTTACGAGAAAATGTCTTACACAACGTTGAGTGAACAAACAGGTATATCGAGGACGGGGATAAGCCACCACTTTGCAAAGAAAGCCGACATCCCGCGCGCCCTGCAAGGTAGACTACTTAAGATGATGATGGATAAACTCGACCTCTCTAACAACGAAGTCGCTTTTATCCAAAGTTGGAAAATTCGCTTAGAAGACGCCGAGTTCATGGCGATTTGGCGTTTGGCATTCTTGATGACAGTTTGTGAACATCACACACCTTATCTTTGTGACTTCCAAAGTCAGGTAGAAGCGGTTACCTCTTTTAAGCTAAGCAAAGACAGTCAACGCACTATTGAATGGCTGATCGGATTAACCCTATTGGCTCTTCACAGTGACAAATAGAAAAGAACCATCAAAAAAGCCGAGCACCCTGCCCGGCTTTCTTGTTTTTGTTTTTTTAGTTATCAAGCATAATCCGTTAATAGAATTCTAATTAAAGCGACCGAACCCTTTGCAGAGTTCGGTCTATCCAGAAAGGCAGTGCGAGAGGACATGAATAAACAGAGACTGTATTAATCCACATTTGTGATATTGCTTCAATAAATAGACGGTAAATTACAATCCACCCTACAGATATATTGGTAACTTTTCATCAGTTACAAAAATAGCTCGACTCTGTACATAAATGCAGCATTAATTCTGTTGAATCATAGACTTTCCATCTCTCACTAAATTCGTCAAAAGCTCATACTATACCCAAGTAACCTCGAGATGCTTGGTTCAGCGAGAATGACTTGGTTTGTAGACGCGGCGGCGATTTGAAGGCTTAGTGAGTCTAAACATTGATTGACTAAGTAAACTCGCTTTTAACTCGCTTTCGCATATTTCTACATTCATTGTGTACTTTCGTGACCGCCGCATCAGATCCGGTAATTAGCAGGTCAGAATAATGTCAGGCAGAGGCGTTTTTTGATTCAAGACAGCTTTCACTCGGATTAGCTGTGTAATAAGAGGTGTTCTGTTCCCTTTCGGGCTCGCACTCTATACCGCTGCGGTCTCGACCAAGAAAGAAAGAGACATCCAAATGACACAAATTAATCAAGAACGTCTAGTTGAACATTTCTGCCAACTGGTTCGCATCGACAGCGAATCTATGAATGAGAAACAAATTGCAGAAACTCTGGCTGAGCAACTGGGCGAACTAGGCTTTACGGTTCACAAGCTTCCTGTACCAGAACACATTTCTAACGGCTTTAACGTGTACGCACGTCTAGAAGGTAAGAAAGAAGGCTCTATCCTAATGAGCTGCCACATGGATACAGTAACGCCTGGCATCGGCATTGAGCCGATCATCGAAGATGGCATTATTCGCTCTAAAGGCAATACGATCCTAGGTGGTGACGACAAATCAGGCATCGCAGCGATCATGGAAGCGGTTCGCAGCATCCAAGCTGAAAACCTAGAGCACAAAACGCTAGAGCTTGCTTTCACTGTGCATGAAGAAGGCGGTTTGTTCGGCTCTGAGTACTTCGACATGACGCACGTAACGTCTAACGAAGCGATCGTACTGGATACAGGCGGTCCTATCGGCACTATCGTGACTGCGGCACCTGGTCAGCAAAAAATCGTCGCGACAATCAAAGGCCGCCCTGCACACGCGGGTCTAGCACCTGAAGAAGGCATCAGTGCAATCATGGTAGCGGCAGATGCAATCAACCAGATGAAACTGCTTCGTATCGACGAAGAAACCACAGCAAACATCGGTATGGTAAACGGCGGTCAAGCGACAAACATCGTGATGCCAGAACTGAAGCTCGTTGCTGAAGCACGCTCTCTAAACGGTGAGAAGCTAGAAGCGCAAGTGAACCACATGATCTCTACCTTTGAGTCAGTATGTGAAAAACACGGCGCAGAAGTTGAAATCGAATCAAGCCGCGCATACGACGCATTTGTTATCGAAGAAGACAATGCTCACGTATCAGCAATCAAAGCGGCATTCGCTGACATGGGCATCGATGCATTCACAAAAGGCACTGGTGGCGGTAGCGACGCAAACAACTTCAACAAGAAAGGTCTAACAACGGTAAACCTTTCTACTGGTATGGCGAAAGTACACACCACTGAAGAATTCATCGCCGTTGACGACATGGTGAAAATCACTGAGTTCGTTAAGCACTTCCTAGTGAAATAATCTAGAGAATAGAGCGCAACTTACGCTGAATGTGAAACGCTAATGCAGATCCCCTTCTTGCTTCGTGCATGAAGGGGATTTTTCGTTTCTATCCGCTTTATTCTCCTCACTCTCTTCATTCTCTTTGACCTGCCTTCTTGGCTGATAACCTGACTGTGCCAAGTCGGTATAAATTCATGGATTGAAATTCTATTGGCTCACTTTTTGAGACCAAAAAGCTCAGCTTTCAACACCCTGTTACAGGTATGTTAAAACTCGATTGTCTGAACAATTTATACAATATACATTCAACTCACCTTCAAGGATGAATCGAGTGAGGAAAGGATGAAACTACCCAAGCTACTTTTGTTGGCATCTATCATGAGCCCAATGTTTGCCGCTCCGACTTACGCCGTGCCGTACCCATCGGGCGTGACACTCGCCGAAGCACAAGAGATCACGCTTAATAACGGTGCAGAAGTGACGTCTATCGATCCAGCGAAGCAAGCAGCTGAGCCCGCATTTAACCTTGGTCGAGACTTGTTCGAAGGGTTAACCATTCAAGACAAACAAGGAAAAACTATTCCCGGCGTTGCGAAATCTTGGTCGGTGAACGACAACAATACGGTCTACACCTTTCAGCTTCGTGATGCAAAATGGTCGAATGGTGACAATGTCACTGCACAAGACTTTGTCTACAGTTGGCAGCGCCTACTCGACCCCAATACGGCTTCCCCTTACGCTTGGTTTGCCGCGATTCCAAACATCCAAAACTCACAAGCGATTATGAAAGGCGAAGCAACACCGCAAACACTTGGCGTAAAAGCACTGGACGAAAAAACCTTCCAAGTGACGCTTGAAAAGCCAATTCCATTTTTTATCAAGCTGCTTAGTCATCCGGTTCTTGCTCCGGTGCATCAAGCCACGGTTGAAAAATACGGCAGCAACTGGACGCAACCAAAACACATTGTTACTAATGGCGCGTTTACCGTTTCTGAGTGGAAGGTAAACGAAAAAATGGTGATGGTGAAAAATCCATATTATTGGGACGCAAGCAACGTCGTGTTGGATAAAATCACGTGGCTGCCGATTGGTGATGCCAATGTTGTGCTCAATCGCTATTTAGCGGGGGAAATAGACCAAGTGATGTCGATTCCTTCTGCGCAAAAGAAAAAGCTGATCACCAAGCTGCCACAAGAAGTCGCAGACACCAGTGCGTCACTTGGCTCGACGTTTTATTACCTCAACACCCAGCAGGGTCCAACCAAAGACCTGCGTGTTCGACAAGCCCTATCCTATGCCATTGATCGCAAGATCTTAACCGACGCAATTTTAAGAAACGGTGGTATCCCAATGTTTACCTTGGTGCCGCCACAAACCGATGGCTTTCAATCACACACCCCAGAATACGCGACATGGACAACAAATCAGCGTATCGACAAAGCCAAACGCTTATTGGCACAAGCTGGTTATAACAAAGCGAATCCACTCAAACTCACTTTCACTGTTCCTACCTTTTCTAAAGACGTGAAAATGGCAACAGCAATGGCAGGCATGTGGAAAAGCCGCTTAGGCGCGCAAATCACCATTAAACAACTCGAGCCTAAAGTGTTCTACGCATTAAAAGAGCCAACTGAAATCACTCGTGGCGGCTGGACCGCAGACTACAACGAAGCTTCAACATGGCTCGATATCTTCGTCTCCAATGGCGAGTACAACGATTCACGCTACAACAACCCCAAATATGATGAGTTGATGTCGCGTTCTAAAACCATGAATGATCCCTCAAAGCTGTATCTACAAGCAGAAAGCATGCTGATTGAAGATATGGCGATTATCCCGGTTTACCGTCCAGGCAACGATCAATATTTGATCAAGCCTTATGTTGGTGGCTACGAGCGTACTAACCCCGAGTCCTCGTACTACCGCAAGAATGTCTATGTGAAAGTCCACTAATGGCATGCTTTCGGCCTGAGTCGGCTCGGTAACACGCACTGACATTGCGAGTACATGGCATATCGTGTCGAACTTCTCTTCTCTCGGTGATGAGCTCAGGCCAATTTTTTTCTCTTTCTCGACGTGACGACATGTAACGTCGAATGACCAAAGGATGATGGATCATGATTTGGTACATTCTCAGACGATTAGCCATCGCGATTCCGACGTTGTTGTTTATCGCTTTGGTCTCTTTTTGGTTGATGCATATCGCACCCGGCGGACCGTTTGACATGGAGCGTCCTATGCCGGAAGTGGTTCGCGCTAACATCGAAGCCAAATTTCACCTCGACGAACCATTTTTGGTTCAGTTCTGGATTTATATTACCAACTTCGCTCAAGGCGATTTAGGACCAAGCTTTGTCTATCAAGACTTTACGGTGACTCAGTTGGTCGCTCAATCTTGGCCGGTCTCTGCCCTGCTCGGCGTTCTGTCTTTTTGTATCTCCGTACCACTTGGTATGTTGCTCGGCACCATTGCTGCGTTAAAACGCAATAGCCGCTTAGATTACGGGTTGATGACCCTTTCTATGACGGGTGTTGTTGTGCCTGCTTTCGTCCTCGCGCCAATATTGGTGACGATATTTGCGATTCATTTAGGTTGGCTGCCTGCCGGTGGTTGGGAAGGAGGACAACTCGCTTTTCTCGTACTACCAGTGCTAAGCCTTGCGATTGGCTCTATCGCCAGTATTGCTCGTGTTATGCGCGGCGCCATGATTGAAACACTGAATCAACCTTATATTCGTACTGCAAAAGCCAAAGGGTTATCGACTGCATACATCTTGTTCCACCATGCACTGCGACCGTCATTGATCCCCGTCGTCGCCATGCTGGGTCCAGCTTTCGTCTCGGTTGTCACAGGTTCGGTCATCATCGATATCTTTTTTGGTACTGGCGGTATGGGGCAACACTTTGTCTCCGGCGCACTGAATCGCGATTACGGCTTAGTCATGGGTATTACTCTCATCGTTGCTTCACTGACGATCTTTTTCAATCTTGTGGTCGACTTGCTCTACACCGTTATCGACCCGCGTATCCGAGTTTAGGAGCAGAGCATGTTATCGATTAAAAAGCTGGATACTCAATCCTTACAAGACCGAGTTGTTGATAATATCGAAGCTGTAGAGGGTCGCAGTCTGTGGCAAGACGCATGGACTCGCTTTCGCAGAAATCGCGCGGCAATGACCTCCGTTTACGTGCTGGCGTTCATCATCTTGTGTATCACCTTTGGTCCTTCACTTGCTGCCTTTGGACATGATGAAATTGATTGGAATATCCTTGCTGACCCGTACGAGTTGGGGAAACCCTCTTTGAACAGCGGGCACTATTTTGGTACCGACGACCTAGGACAAGACCTGTTTGCCCGCACGATGCAAGGTGGTCGCCTGTCGATTTTGGTTGGCTTTGTTGGTGCCTTGGTTGCCGTTGTGATTGGCACTATTTGGGGCAGTATTTCCGGCTATCTTGGTGGTGTGGTAGACAGCGTAATGATGCGCATCATCGAAGTGCTCGACTCAGTGCCATTTATGTTCATGGTCATCCTGTTCGTGACCTTATTTGGCAACAACATCTATCTGATCTTTATCGTGATTGGCATGGTGTCATGGCTGGGTATTGCGCGAGTGGTAAGGGGCGTAACCTTCGGTATCAAAAAGCGCGAATTTATTGAAGCAGCGCATTCTATCGGCGTATCTAAATTCACCATTGTGCGTCGTCATGTGCTGCCAAACGTGCTTGGGATCGTGATGGTCTACTCCTCCTTAATGGTGCCCGGCTTCATCATGTTTGAATCCTTCCTGAGTTTCTTAGGCTTAGGTGTTCAACCGCCAGATACCAGTTGGGGAATCTTGATTTCAGAAGGCGCAAAAACCATCGACGTGGCATTGTGGATGCTAGTTTTCCCATCGCTGTTTTTGGTCGCAACCCTGTTTTGTTTTAACTTCATCGGCGACGGCTTACGCGACGCCCTTGACCCGAAAGATCGATAAGGACTTCCCATGCTATCAATTGAAAACATGAACGTGCGCTTCGATACGCCAGACGGACAAGTGCAAGCGGTCAGCAATCTCTCCTACACGATTCAAGCGGGAGAAACGCTAGGTATCGTTGGCGAGTCCGGCTCAGGCAAAAGCCAGTCGGTGTTTGCGCTAATGGGGCTAACAGCTGATAACGGTAACGTCTCGGGCGAAGCGCGTTTTCATGGCGAGAACTTACTCGCGATGTCGAAGAAGCAACTCAACCGCATTCGCGCAGAGAAAATCGGCATGATCTTTCAAGATCCGATGACCTCTCTTAATCCATTCATGAAGATTGGCAAACAGCTCAGTGAAGTGCTGATGGTGCACAAAGGAATGAGCCGAAAACAAGCCATTGCAGAATCCATTCAGATGCTAGATGCAGTGCGGATTCCTTCTCCGGAAACGCGCATGAACCAATATCCACACGAGCTTTCTGGCGGTATGCGTCAACGTGTGATGATTGCCATGGCGTTGTTGTGTAAACCGGAACTGCTTATTGCCGATGAGCCCACAACAGCACTCGACGTGACAGTACAAGCGCAAATCCTGACGCTGTTGCGTGAGTTACAACAGGAGTTCAACACTGCCATCTTGCTCATCACTCACGATATGGGCGTAGTCGCTGAAATGTGCGACCGAGTTTTAGTCATGTACGGCGGACAGAAAATGGAACAAGCCGATACGGACACCTTGTTCGCCCAGCCAGCTCACCCGTATACCCAAGGGCTTCTAAAGGCGATCCCATCGATTACAGAAGATATGCCTCGTTTGCCAACCATTGCCGGTAACCCGCCGAGCGCTCTGATCAATCACAAAGGCTGCCCGTTTAGAGATCGCTGTGACTATCGTGAGCCACGTTGCCAAACACAAACACCTCGGTTCGCGCCCCTTAACGGACGCCAATCCATCGCCTGTCATGTCAAAGCGCAAGGCAGTATTTCTCTTATTCATCAATCGGCTTAAGGAAACGTTATGACCCAGCAAGAAGTGTTATTGTCTGCCCGCGACCTGAAAGTCCACTTTCCTGTGTCGCGCCATATCATTCCTAGTCGAAGAAAGATCGTCAAAGCGGTGAATGGCATTGACTTAGATGTGTACCGAGGCGAAACCCTTGGCATTGTCGGCGAATCCGGTTGCGGAAAGTCCACATTGGCGCGAGCCCTACTTCGTTTGGTTGAGCCGACACATGGCACCCTGACGTGGAAAGGTGAAGATATGCGTGGCTTTGGCAAAAACGCACTCGCCCTTCGTCGTCGCGAGTTCCAGATGATATTTCAAGACCCATCAGCCAGCTTAAACCCACGCTTAACCATTTCAGAATGCATTGCCGAACCACTACTAACGCACGAACCAAGGCTTAAACGTGCCGAAGTTGAAAAGCGAGTCATCGCCATGATGGACAAAGTAGGACTGCTCGCAAGCCAACGTAACCGCTATCCGCATGAGTTTTCCGGTGGGCAGTGTCAACGTGTCGGCATCGCACGAGCGTTGATTCTTAATCCAGACTTGGTGGTGTGTGATGAACCCGTGAGCGCACTTGATGTGTCCATTCAGGCGCAAGTGATCAATCTACTCGATGACCTCAAACAAGAAATGGGACTGACACTGGTCATGATTGCCCACGACCTCAGCGTGGTACGTCATATTAGTGATCGCGTAATGGTGATGTATCTGGGTAAGCCAATGGAAGTCGGACGTTACGACCAAGTATTTGATGATGCTAAGCACCCATATACTAAAGCGCTACTTTCTGCTGTCCCAATCGCCAACCCTCAATTAGCACGCAACCGCGAGATCCAATTGCTGCCCGGCGATCTCCCTTCTCCGCTCAGCCCTCCGAGCGGTTGCGTCTTTCGAACCCGATGCCCAGAAGCGACCCAACTCTGCGGACAGCAAAGCCCTGCAAAAATCGGCTCTGAGCAACATCATATCTATTGTTCAAACATGATTTCAGGAAGTCTTTCATGAATACAACAAACTCGGTAAATCAACGCCTTTCATCGCTGCGAGATGCGATGGCAACTTATAACGTTTCAGCCTACATCGTAACAAACAACGATCCTCACAATAGCGAATACTCTGCGGATCATTGGGCTGGTCGAACATGGATTTCTGGTTTTACCGGCTCGGCAGGTAACGTTGTTATCACTGCTCAAGGTGGTGGATTATGGACCGATGGTCGTTACTACATTCAAGCTGAAGAACAGCTTCATGGTACTGGACTCAACCTATTTAAAGCGCGTCAACCAGAGACGCCAAGTATTCCCAAATGGTTAGCCAGCACGTTAGAAGCCAACAGTACCATCGCGGTAGATGGACGCTCTATCTGTTATGCATTTTACCAAGAACTCAAACAAGCGCTTGAGCCTAAAAACATCCAGATTATCCTCGACCTCGACTTACTGACACCAATCTGGCATGACCGTCCTAGCAGACCAGCTGAAAAGATCTTTGAGCACCCTGTCGCCTTTGCCGGCATAGACACTAGGCAAAAGCTGGCAGACCTTCGTTCTTGGCTTGGCGACAACCGCGTTGACAGTTTATTGGTGTCCACGTTAGACGATGTAATGTGGACGCTAAACATTCGCGGTGCAGATACTCCTTACTGCCCAGTATCTGAAGCATATCTTGTAGTGGAACAAACGCGCGCTACCGCATTTATTGACAAGGCGAAGTTGCTTGTTGAGATAGAAAAGCAACTCAACGAGCAAGGTGTCAGCGTGCGTCATTACGACTACGTGAGCCAATATTTGAACCAGCAATGTGAAGGGCTTTCTCTTGCGTTTAACCCAAGCTACACCGACAGTTTATTGGTCAGTGCAATTGAGCAAAACGTTTCACTAAAGCCAATGGCTTGCCCGGTCACCGACATGAAAGCCAGCAAAAACCCGACCGAGCTAGCCAATCTCGAACGATCATTGAAGGACGATGGTGTGGCAGTGGTCAGGTTCATGAGTTGGCTAGAAGACCAAGTCCCAAGTGGGCTTGTTACTGAATTGTCTGCTGAGGCGCAGCTAAAAAGTTATCGCCGTCAAACTCGCCATTATGTGAGCGACAGTTTTCGCACCATCGCAGGCTTTGCCGCCCATGGTGCCAAAATGCACTATGCCGCCGATGAAGAAAGCAATGCCGTCGTCAACGAGACCAACTTCTTTCTTGTCGACTCTGGCGGTCAATACCTTGGCGGCACTACGGATATCACCCGTACTTTCCATTTCGGGTCACCGACCATTAAACAGCGCAAAGATTACACCTTAGTGCTCAAAGCGGTCATCCGACTGACTCAGACTCGATTTATGAAAGGCTCTACGGGTGCCAATCTCGACATCATGGCTCGCGGTGTGTTGTGGCAGCATGGTATCGATTATAAATGCGGCACGGGACATGGCGTTGGTATTTGCTTAAATGTTCATGAGGGTCCACAAAACTTTTCGCAAAGCCATTGCGAAGTGGAACTGAAACCAGGCATGGTGATCACCAACGAGCCGGGCGTGTATCGCGAAGGTGAATACGGCGTTCGTATCGAGAACATCATGAAAGTCGTAGAAGTCGAGCAAAACGAATTTGGCACATTTTACGGTTTTGAGACCATTACCCTCGCCCCAATTGCCACCAGCATGCTCGATGTCACCTTACTTAGCCAAGACGAAGTGGATTGGTTAAATCACTATCACACCCAGGTTTACAAAGCGCTCAGCCCATCATTAGATGCGCATGACAAAACTTGGCTACAAGGTGCAACCCAGATGGTTGAAAAATAGCATTTTCTTCATCTCCAATTTCATTTTCATTTCAAACTCTTGTTAATTTCAAATAACTTAGTTTGATTGCCAGTCCTCGGGCTGGCTTTTTTCACTTAAAGTCTAACTTATTATAAAATAAAGGCATTTTATTAATTTACTATATAAAGAACCCTATTTTGTATAGATAGATAAATACGAATTTGGACATAAGATATCAATTCGATTTCGTGATCAAATCAGAGCTGGAAGCAGAGTCACAAGTCCGATTTATCCCACCTATTTAAAACTCAAATCCCATCAGATAATCAAATTTATCATCCGTTCATATTGAAATGGATGATGCAACTCCCCTAAGTGCCGAGCTTTTGGCGGCATGTTTAATGTCTATTCCATTGGCAAAAGTAGAGTCTCATATGAAGAAAAATACGCTCGCTTGGCTGATCTCTTCACTCCTAGGAAGTACAGCCGCTTTCGCAAACGCGAACCACGACCTAACCTTGTTCGAAATCGGAAATCAAACCTTTGAACGCATTGAAATGCTCAAGCAGTTAGCAGACAAAGGTCAAGACACCTATCAACGTGATGGCAAAACCTATCTAAATTTCCAAGGACATGAATACTGGGTTAACTTCGATAACTACCCTAAGTTTCCTTTTATGTTTGGAGAGCAAGACCAAGCTTATCGCAACGTAGTGGACTTCGTCGGTCCGGAATGGGAATTTATTTGGTATAACGGTGGTTTCTACCTGATCCACAAAGAGTTTGGTGTGATGAACCCAGACGACACAGGTTGCTACGTAGAATATATCCCTGCAGCCCGAGGCTCTAAGGGTCCAAATGGCGAATACATTTGGCAGTCAGATATGATTCAAAACGTCGAGACTTCTGACTGTGGTGACCTATCTGCGCCAAGCATCAATGCATTGAACATAGCCAGCATTTCAGATCAAGGTGTTCAGCTAAAATGGGCTACGCAAAACGCGAATGACAATGTGGTTTTGACGTTGACCGAATCAGGTTCAGAGCCCGTTCGTTATGACAACGTTCAATCTGGCTTGTTCATTGGTAACCTGAAACCAGACACTCGCTACACGGCGGAGCTTTCTTCGTGCAATGCGATTGATTGTATCGAGCCACAAAAAATTGAGTTCACGACAAGTGCAGCACGCCTTGGTTACGCAGACGAATTGCCGCTAGTAAATCACTTGAATGGCGATTTGACTGGTTCTATCCATTTTGCTCAAACCCATACTACCACCGCCCCGAATCAAAATGATGTGAACCTGTTCCCTGACTTGGTGATCGACCGTGAAGCTCTGCTTTTATTCACGCCAGAAGACAAAAACGTTCAACAAGTTTGGGTAGAACTGAGCTTTGAAGGCACAGTAATCACTCGCCTTCCAATGCTGCCACCAAGCGCGCTTGCGGCTTCTGATCAGCCAGATAATGGACGTTCTAAAGTGGTATTCTCCCATCACGCGTGGTCACTGCCGCTGCAATGGGATTGGATGAAGCCAGGCTTGTCACTGCGCTTAACCGATAACACCGATCGACAAGGCGATTTAGCTGCTAATGAACTTGTCTTTGGCGGCGCGCCGGAGCTTATCATTCAAAACATCGACATGGGTATGCTCACGGCGCCGCGTGATGGCAACACCATGATCAAAAACATGGCAAAACTCAGCGCCGATTACTTCCAGAAAATCCCAGCATCTAAACTGGTGATGGCGGATTACACTGCCGCTTATTTCCCGAAAGTGACGCTGCCAAATGGTAAGGTTTACACCACAAGCTCCGATGGTGAAGGTGGCTGGCACGGCGGTGACATGCGTGAAGCCATTGGTAAAGCACTGGTATCTACAGGTGTGAATAACGCGAATGTCGGCATTACCGATAGTGCTGGCTATTCGCAAGCTTACAATAAACGCTTCAATCACATTACCGCGCACACCAACCGCGGCGTGTACACCAACGGCATTATTGATCATGGCGGCAGTGGCGGCGGTGGCATCGTGACGTTAACGGCAACAACAGGTAACGAATGGTCGCACGAGCTGGGTCATAACTACGGTCTCGGTCACTACCCTTGGTATGCTTCTACGCACGACTTGGAATCTGGATGGGGTTGGGATGCTCTGCATCGCCGCTTTATCGGTAACTTACACTGGACAGGTGAAGCCACGACAAACGATGTGGGTGGTGAAGTGGTGCCACCATTTGCGGGTGAATTCCGCTTTATGCGTGACGCTCAAGCCGGTGGCGAAGCCGCGCTATTGGGCACCATTAGTCATTACACGTTAGAGCACCCTTCTCAGTCTCGCCGTGTACAAACTTGGCTCAATAACGGCTTTAACGTCGACCTAAACAGCTCGACTGGTTATGTTCGTTGGAATCAAGAAAGCCAAAGTTACGAAGAAGCACAAACCGACACGCCAGTACCTACTGCAGCAGGCGTGCCTGTCGTCACCATGTTAGGCATTTACGATCCGCGTAACGAACTTGCAAGCCAAGTTTACCCGCTGATTTACTCTAACTACGGCAACGTGTTTGAGCTGCCTTCTGCACCAGACGTAACTTATCATCCGGAAGGCTGGCAAGCGGTGTCTTCTTTGTCTGACGAGCAAATTCAACAAGATTTGTGGCAGACGATGAAGGTCAACAACCAGCAGGCTCGTATTTGTCAGTTCACCTACACGGCAAGCAACGGCGAAAGTGCAAACTTCGTCGGTACAGTCAGTACGGATATGGCGCGTTGTGAAAGCAGCGAAGACATGTACTGGAACATCAATGGTCAGCGTGAGCGCATGATATCTCAAGATCATGACTACTCATTGCTGTCTAAATACGGTGAAGGTGCTGTGACTTACACGCCGAACGCCGAAATTGGCGAAGTACCGCTTTGCGTGCTTGATAAATCTGGCACGAGCCATGATGGTGCGGGCTACTTTACCTCTTCCCATTGCCAGCAGTTTAGTGGCGTGAAACACAACAACGGTGCAGATTGGCGTTACGCGCGACATCAAGGTGGAATGCATCAGCCAAGTATGATCTCTCAACGTAGCTGTGCAGTTACTGTGGAGCGCCAAGATGGATCAGTACAGAACATTGCGGTTGCAAGTAGCCGATTAAACGACTCACAAAGCAATAAGTTCCACTTTAACCTAGAGCAACTGCCACTACCGACTCGTGTCACCTTAAGTTGTACTGACGTGAATGGTGAACAAGTGCTAGATAGCTTGATCCCTGATCAAAACCCAGCGCTAGATAAACTTGTTGGTCCTATCTTTGTTGGTCAGGAGCACGGTTACAAACAATACGTTGATGAACAAGTTATGTTTGCCGACAACGCAGCATTAAACCGCATCGACTTTGGCTTTGTGGCTGACTTCGACAAGTTCGTAGCAGACAACTACGGAGCGGGTGTGCTGAACAATGGTGAGACAAGCGCAGAACGCCGCGCTGGTGCACTTTACGTGTACCCTAACCCAGTCACCGGCACTCGCGATTACTTCCTAATGCGTGATATCTCTGCGGCGGATTTCCCAACCAACCAAGCAGACAATGAAGGCTGGAAGTACCTAGGCTCAGCGGAAAACCATGTCCAGTTTGGTTTTAACCCACTGAAAGTCGATCGTAGTAACATCGACAATGCACAGCGCATTGCCAGCTACTTCAATCAACCGCAATTGCTAACTTGGGAGCAAGCGAGTTCAACAACATGGGGTCAATCTGAGAACGCAATTTTCATTGATACCGATGAAAGCGGTGAGCGCCGTTACTTTATGCAAAAACGTCCGGGAGTGAACAGCGCGTTGCCAGTTCAAAACACCTCTGACGCTGATTGGCGCTTTATTGGTAGCGACACGGATATTGAACAGTACATTGCTGAGCTCAACAGTGACCTAGCTAAGTTTGAAGCCGAAATCTTAAACTGGCACAAGCAAGATCGCATGGGAGTTTGGGGCGAGAACAACAACACGGGAACGATAAACGATATTTACGTGTACCACTTCCGTGGTGGTTACCATTACTACCGCCTCATTGACGGCAAGTACTGGTACTTCCCTTGGCCAACGGAGGCGAACCCAAACAACGCTGATTGGCAGTACTTGGGGCACTTCTAGTCTTAACCGATATTCAATATGAATAAAAACGCCCAGCACAATGTAGACTCGTGCTGGGCGTTTCATTTTCTGTTGTTACTAGGACCAGTTGATCTTAATTAACAGAAACAATGTTTACTGACGACAACCTGAGGTATCAAAGTCCACTACAATCGCGGCATTTTCAAACTCACCAGAGACTTTAACATACCCCCAGTAATTGCGCTGATTGGACAAGGTAATACACTCAGCATTACCCTCATTGTCTGACCACGCATGGTGATTTGAACCGTTTGGCCAACCATCATTGCTGTACTCAATTTTCAGGTCGCCTACCCCATTTGCCGTGGTGATTGCCATACTGGTGTGCTCATTGACCGCTGGGATACTCAACCAAATGGTTTGTTGCGTCGCCAAACACGCCGCTTGTCCCGCAGTTAAACGTCCACCACTAATTTTACTTTGCACTGCACAATCTTGTGGTAGCGCATCAGAACCGCCCTGCGCCGTAATAGTAAGACTGTGTGTCGTGCTTGCGGTTAGCCCATCATTATCAGTCACGGTTAAGCTGATCGTGTACTGCCCTTCACTGCCATATTGGTGCGACGGCTGGGTTTGTGTGCTGGTCGTGCCATCACCGAAATCCCACAAGACGCTGACGATCTTCCCGTTTGCATCCGTGCTGTTTTCACTGCTAAATGTAATGCTTTCACCGACTTTACCCTCACTGTTTGCGGTTATGACTGCATTAGGAGCATCACCAGAAACAAGAGCTTGTTGCCACTGTTCAAACTCGCTCTGGTATAAGATTGCCCACTGATTAATGGTTGCTTTGTAATTTGCCCAGTTACCCTGACGAGTTTCTATCAGCATTTGATTTACGTCGTCTTTATGTCGCTCAAACATGAATCGAACCGCTAAGTAACCCCAACGATAAATTCTATCGACATCAAAGCCATCATAACTGGTCTCAAAGATCTCGCTGAGCGTAAACGTTGACCCATCCTTGATGGTGTCTATCGCAGCTTGGTTATCGTTCTCCTTCGACACATATTCGGCAATGCCCTCACTCCACCACACGATTCTTTCAGTTGGATGACCGAAGCCACCATAAAGGTCAAATCGTCCATCAAGGTAATGAACATACTCGTGCTCTAGGTTCCACACAAAGTGATCTGGGTTGGCGTAAGGCGCTTCATAAGCAACAAAATTAGGGATGTTCCCCGGCGTTGCTGGATCGCCCTCAAGGTACATTCCCCCATTGTTGGTACTGATGTTAAAAATCGGTCCAGCGTATTTGCCGTAATCATCGCTTGAATCAAAGATATTGACCTGCAACTGCGTGTTGTAGTCATCCGCAACAGGCTGTCTTCCTGTCTCAAGTGAAGTGTGGAAATACCCCTCTTCGTACCCCATCTTCGAACAAGCCGCGACGTGCTGATCTTGCGTCATGTTCTGCGACAAAATACGAATGGTAGGACTACATGTGTACGATTGAGAAAGCACCAAACCTTTCAACTGGGACTCAAAGTTACAAATTCCATAGTCACTACAATCCGCGTAATAAGAGACCGTATCGGCAGCGCCAAGCCAAATGGCATCGCCTCTACCGTACATCTCGTATTGAGCAAAGATCTCGGTCAGTTTGCTTTTCACTGTACTGGAAGCACTACCGGAATATTTGGTTAATCGTCCTAACTCACGACCAGCATTCGCTGCCATAAACTCATCACTAGCACCGATAGCTGACGAGCGCAGTGCAAAATCCCCTAGTGCTTTAACAAGCTCAGTCTGATTACCGATGGTTTGCACAAATTGCTCATTCCACTGACCACCAAACAAAATGGTAAATATGCCATTCACTGCATTACGCATGTACCAGTTCTGAGCGTATTGACTGTCCCAGCGAGTGAGCCACTGCGTAACCTGTGGTAGATAGGCATGCTGGAGCCCTGCACTGTCCATAGTGATAATGACTTCGCTGAGCACCTTGCCATGTGGGTCACTGTTCTCATAGAAGTTCGCATTGTTAACGAAGGCATCGACGGCTTCTTTTACTGCAGGGGTCACCCAAGAAAGAAACGAGACCTTGCTGTTGTAAAACTCAGCGTAATAACCTGCTCGCAAATACAGGAACAAAGCTTCAAGCTCATCACTGCCGCCCCCAGCGTAGGCTTTCGCTAAATTGGTCGTGTGCTTTGCAATGTTGTACATGTGCCCAGATTCGAACGCCGCTTCTTGTATTCGACTCTCGGCTGAGAAAAGCGCATTAACACAACTTGCTCCTTGGGTTTTGATTGCGTTGAGCACATCATTGCTACTGTTCGAAGTGAAAGCTTCTACATCACACACGTTTGCTGCCTGCTCCGCAGACCGAGTAGAAAGGGTACGAAGGGTCGGTTTCGGTTGCTGGGGAAGCAGCTTAGTTGGTGCATAATCTGGCAACGCTCTATCATTACCGTTTTGATGAGCGTGATGTTGATATATTTCTGTGACTTGCTGCGATGGCTCACTTAAAGCAAGCGCATTCGTACTAGCAAAGAAGGTCGCTATTGCGACGGTGAGATTTTTTAGTTCCATCTTTATTCTTCTATATGATGAGTTCCTTAAATGCCGTTACCACTTAGGCATCACCATTTACTCTTCTCACGACAAAGAGCACTCTCATATAAAGCGCCTTGAGCTTTAAAAGAAACAATTCATTAACAATCAAACGCTTTGGTCTCAGTTTCTAGTACTCAATCTGCCAGAAGACGAACTTTATAAAATTCACTTGCTTGATAAGGATTTCTCACCTATTGCGCTTTTTCACCAGGATCACTTAACGACGTGACTTACCATAAATGGTTTCACTTTCGTTGAGCTTTCTGGCTGCCTTTCTTTCCTCTCAGAAATGCACTTGTCAATAAATCGCCGAAATAATGAGCAACAACATGCGCTTGTGTAATTTTAAGGTGAATTTTCAAGCCATAACGCTCCGTTCTCATTACCTAAACACAAAGTTGTGGTATTCATTCTGCGATTATTTGATCGACTTAAATTAGGATTATCAATATGACTTTGGTTAAGAGATTTATGTTAGGAACATTGCTGTTTTTACCGTCGCTTAGCTATGGCGGTGATTTTGTTTACGTTTGCTCTCTAAAACCTTTTATGGATACATTTTCTCAAGCAGGTCGAACTGAAGCAGAGGCAAGACAGAACGTACGAAGCAGTTGTGAAAAGCAATATGGGGAAGGCAGTATCTTTTGTAAAACGTCTGATGCGAAATGCGAAGGCTCCTCTCTTCGCGGCAGTAGTGATAGTGATGTGAGTGATAATGCGTCAGCCGTGATTTATCAGTATCGACACCAAACAGGTCCATCACTGATGCTTAGCCATGACATTTCCGACCTCAGTATGTACAAATTCGATGACAAAATGAGCTCGTTTTCTATCCCTCGCGGATGGCGTGTCCGCTTTTATGTCGATAAAAACTTCCGAGGTGATTACTACACCCGCGATCATGGCTCATACAATGCCGATGGCTTTGAAGATAAGATCAGTTCAATCAAGATCATTTATCGTTAAGCTTCCACGTTTGTACTTTGCTTAAAACAGCCCCTCGGTAAATCGAGGGGTTGTATTATCAAAAAGCGTCGAACTTAATTTGGAAGAAAATCAATAAAGACATCATGACCATTATCAATGGCTCGGTTTTTATACAGCCAATTGTTCTGCTTGATGATTCGTTCAGTCAATTCAAGCCCTAAGCCAAAACCGAGATTGTTCTCTTCTGCATCTTGAGTTGCGCTTTGATTGAATATCACCACCGAGCTGCCGTCTTGCTTTACTTGCACAAAACCATCTGCCGTGTGTTGGAAAGCGTTGCGAACCAGATTGGTGCAAACCATTCGCGCTAACGGTTCAACCAATAACACTTGTTGTCGATCAGTAATAATATCGACGGTTACTTGCTTGCCTTGCAGCAAATAGGACAATTCATCAATGATTTGGGCTAATAAATCTCCCAACACCACTTCTTTGGCAGGGATTTGAGGCGCGTTACCTCGGTTGAGCCACAGTATTGCTTCTGTTAAGTCGGTCATCGTCGCATTTGCACGCGATATCCGTCTGAGCACCTCCTGTTGTTTTTCCACCTCAACTTGCTTTTCACACATCTTCTTTAGCAGTTCGGTATTGGTTTTGGTGACCGCAATAGGTGTTCTCAGCTCATGACTCGCGTAGGCAAGAAATTTCTTCTCACGCTCAACACTTTGCTGCACTGACTCCATGCTTGATTTAACGATATTCGCCAGCACGTTGAGCTCGCTGTAGTGAAAATCTGGAATAGGCTGACTAAGCTGATCCGTCGTCATGTTCTTTGCCCAATTCTTTAACTGTTCAACAGGTGTTGTGACCTTGCGAAAGATGATGATCAAAACCAAATAGAACAGCAATATCGCCACCAACGCGGTAGAAAAAATAATGAAGAAGTGAGGAAATTCATCATCAACGGGGAACTGCTCAGTGCTGTCGTAGAAAGACACTGAGACATATTTCAGCATGCCATTATGCTGCACTTTCATCGCAAACAATGCCATTTTGGGTGGCGAGAAGATCGAACCATCAACAAAATAGTTGGTAAGTGTATTCGTTTCCAAGCTATCACGAGGAATATTCTCACGCACATCTTGGGGCAGATCGCGCCAACGTGAAGCAATGGTAAAGTCGCTGATTTTTACTGGTTCTCCTGGCTGGGTCTCTATAGAGATCGCGTGAGAGAACATCGAGTCTCTTAGTGCGATGTCCATGCCGGAGAAAAAATAGTGCATCGTTAAAATGGACAACACCACAATGGTCGTAATGCCTGTGAGTAATACTGCAAAGAAACTGTATAAACGGATACTGGGTCTGATCTTCACGACACATCTCCTTCTGAGATAACAAAGCCTTGCTTCACCACGGTCTTGATGAGCTTTTTCTGGTGCCCTTGGTCGACGCGCTGACGCAGGTTAAACATGTGAACTTTAAGGCTGTTGCTGTCGGGCTGTTCTTCACCCCAAATTTTGTACATCAACTGCTCACGAGTGACAGGATTAGGGCTCTCACGCATCAGCACTTCTAATATCTTAAAAGAAATCGGAGACAGTAAAACGGACTGCCCTGCTCGATTCACAGTCTTCTTTTGTACATCGATGGTCAGATCGGCAATGGTTAACTTGGTGTTTTGCGCACTACGTCGTTTAGATAAGGCAATAGTTCGGGCAATCAACTCTTCCATCGCAAAAGGTTTGATAAGGTAGTCATCTGCCCCGCGCGAAAATCCCGCAAGTTTGTCGCTCAGCGAGTCTAATGCTGTGAGCATGATGATTGGCGTTTCCAACCCTTGTTCTCGCAGTTTTTCACATACATCTAAGCCGTTCATTCTTGGCAAATTGATATCCAAAATGATCACGTCATAGTCGGTTTTTTCAATCATCTGCAAGCATGCCACGCCGTTCGCCACATGGTCGCAATGGATGTCTTCCAAGGCGAGATAGTCAATCACAGCACTCGCAAGGTCGTGATCATCCTCTACGATGAGAAGCTGTAAGTGATTGGATGACATGAAATCCCCTTAAATGTTGTTTAGCTGGTGCAATGAACGCGTTGGACTGTGCTTTACCATATCGCAAAAGCGTCCCTAATTTTACTTAACCAACTTTTGGTATTTTGATAAAACTCGACCGCATAAGTGGTCTCTTCACGATGCAAAGAAGGCATCTCGATTTGTGTTTGCTGCTTAAGGCTCTCATCAACAATGAGCTTGTCTGAAGGCAAACGCTCCACAGAAGCGATGAAACGGTAACCGCACTTAGGCACAGTAAGAATATACTCAGACTTTTGACGATTGTCGCACAAGGTCCTTCTTAGCGTTGCAATGGCTTGGGTCAAACTCGCTTCAGTGACTTTAACGTCATTATCCGTCCAAATTCTATCAAACAGAGTTTGCCTCGATAGAGTTTGGTTTGGGTGTTCAATCATCATACTAAGTAACTGATTGCTGTTTTTGCCAAGCACTTTTGTCTCTTCTTCTTGCTCGGTATCCACAATGGTGCCATCAAGAAAAGAGTAAACAAATCGACTACCGATAAGAACCGTCACGCTACCACTCTCCATGCTCGTTATTATTTTCGCTTTTTTCGAGAGTGGATACTAAAAAGGGTCAGGTTAAGGTTGGGTTAAGACGACCCTAACTGAACGCAAAAAGGGGCGAATTCGCTCGCCCCTATTATTTTTGAATCGCCTAGCGTAGTAATGCCTTGTTAGACAAGAGCTTACTGTGGCATCGCTCCTACTTGGCTAACCATTGACGCAACTTAACGCTTAGTTTTGGTTAGCTTGTTCACAAACACAAAGAAGGTCGGCACAAACAACAAGGCTAATAACGTCCCTGATACCATGCCACCAAATACGCCTGTACCAAGTGAGTTCTGTATCTCTGAGCTTGCCCCACTTGCGAACATCAGTGGCACAATACCAAAGGTAAATGCCAGAGAGGTCATCAAGATTGGTCGTAATCTCAATTTCGCCGCTTGAATTGCTGCTTCAGCAACCGATAATCCCAGCTTGCGTTGTTGGTTGGCAAACTCAACAATCAATATCGCGTTTTTAGCCGATAAACCGATCAGGGCAATTAAACCCACTTTAAAGAACATATCGTTTTGCAGCCCACTTAATGATACCGCCCACGCAGAGCCCAATAGCCCAAGCGGTGCGACCAAGACAACCGCAATTGGTATGGTCCAGCTCTCATATAACGCAGCAAGCACTAAAAACACCACCAGCAAAGAGAACAGCAACAAGATCTCCACTTCAGATTCTGCCTGGCGTTCTTGTTTAGACAAGTTGGTCCATTCAATACTCACGCTGTCATCGACTTGGCTAGCGACTTCTAACACTGCGTTCATTACCTGTCCGGAGCTGTAGCCCTGAGCCGCCATCGCAGAAGTGTCCGCCGCTTGCATACCATTATATCGCGTTAGCTGTTGCGGCATGGACTGCCAATCGGCTTTGATCAGCTCGGATAAGTAGACCAATTTTCCACTGCTGTTTTTCACCGCAATGCCCAAAACATCTTCGATGTTCATGCGGTATTTCTGGTCCGCCTGCACAATCACCTTCTGCATCCGCCCATGATTTGGAAAATCATTGACGTAGTTTGACCCCATAGCGGTGCTCAGAGTTTCGCTAATGTCAGAGAACGAAACACCCAACGTCATTGCCTTTTCACGGTCAATATCTAACGCCAGCCCTACCGTATAAGGAGTTGCGTTATAAAACAGCCCTGTCACTTCTGGTCGAGCCGTCAATGCTTGGTTGAACTTCTGTTTCAGTTGTTCAAAATCGGCTGCGCTTCTATTTGCTCGGTCTTGCAGTTGAAAGCTAACACCATTAGTTGCGCCCAACCCTTGGATTGCAGGAGGTAAAGCCGCAAACACCGCACCATCATTAGAGTGCTCACTCATGTACGCGTTAAATGCATTGGCAATGTCCGCACTCGAACGCTCACGCTTATCCCACTCGACTAAGTCTGTAATCATGAGTGCAGAGCCGGAGCCGGAACCCGCAAAACTAAAGCCTAAGACTACGTTGGAAGCGCGCACCTCTGGCTGAGCTAGTAGGAACTTTTCAGCAATCGAAACCACTTCTAAGGTTCTTTCTCGGCTCGCATCGGCTGGCAGTTGGATCGACGAAAAGAAGTAACCTTGATCTTCTTCTGGGAAGAAAGTGCTGTTGAGTTGCTGGAACATGTACACCGCACCCACCGATAACACGAGGTAAATTCCCATCATGCGCATCGTTTTATTGGTTGTCTTCGCCACCAACGAGCCATAACGCTGGGTGGAGGATTCAATCGCGCGGTTAAACCAACCCAATAAACCCGTACGCTTATGCGCATCTTCCTTAATGGGTTTTAACATGGTCGCACACAGCGCTGGCGTCAGGGTTAGCGCCAAAAATGCAGAGAACAAAATCGCAACAGCGATCGACAGCGCAAACTGCTGATAGATTTCCCCAGATGTCCCCGAAGCGAAAGAGATTGGCACAAACACCGCCACCATGACCGCCGTTACCCCAATTACGGCACCGGAGATTTCTTTCATCGCTTTTTTAGTCGCTTCTAAAGGCGATAGTCCTTCTTTTGCCATCAAGCGTTCGACGTTTTCCACCACAATGATCGCATCATCCACAATGATACCGATCGATAGAACAATCCCGAACATAGTGAAAACATTAATCGAAAAGCCCATCAACTTCATGATCACGAACGCACCGCACAAGGCTATCGGTGCGACAATGGCGGGGATAAAGGTGTAAGTAAATCGCTGCAAAAATAGGTACATCACGATAAACACCAAGATCATCGCTTCAACCAACGTCTTAACCACTTTCTGAATGGAGATTTTCGCAAATGGTGCTGCATCACCCGACGCCATGTAGTCGATGTCTTCAGGAAAGGTTTTCTTGAGCTCCTTCATCCGCGCATGAATGCGGTTCGACGTCGCCACCGCATTCGCGCCTGACATCATCTTAATCCCGATACTTGCCGACGATTTGCTATTGATGCGACTGCCAAAGTTATAGCTTTCTTGCCCCAATTCAACGCGCGCCACATCTTTAAGTCGCAATTGTTTACCATCAGTCGAAGAGCGCAAAATGATGTTCTCAAACTCTTTGACGTTTTTGAGCTGTCCCGACGCGGTCAACGGCGTTACGGTTTTCTGCCCTACTTTTGCAGGCTCTTGCCCTACTTGCCCCGAAGCGATTTGTACGTTTTGCGCGCTGATGGCGCCCGTCACGTCAGACATGGTAAGGTCATAAGAAACTAGCTTTTGTGGATCAACCCATATACGCATCGCGTGCTCGGCAGAGTAAACCGTCACTTTACCAACCCCAGGTATACGCTTGATTTCATCAGTCACATTACGCGCTAAAAAGTCACTCAATGCCCCTTCTGTCATCTTGCCTGATTTGGAGTACAGGCTTAAATACATCAGATCGGAGCTTGAACTCGACTCAACATTCAAACCACTTTGTCTTACGTCTTGAGGTAAACGAGGCTCAACGGTTTTTATTTTGTTCTGCACCGCAATTTGCGCCAGTTCAGGGTCAGTCCCGTAGGCAAACTTCACGCTGATCTGCCCATTACCAGTCGAATCTGAGCTGGATGTAAACGATTCAATGCCATCAGTACCAAACAACTCACGTTCGATGATCGAAATAACGGTGTCATTGATGGTTTCCGGCGAGGCTCCTTGGTAGCTAAAAAAGACGTCAACCTGAGGCTGACTCACCGACGGAAATCGCTCCACTGCGAGCTGAGTAATCGACACTAAACCCAAAAGCGTAATAAGGATGCCGATCACCCACGCAAAGATGGGGCGGCGAATAAAAAAGTGCGACATAGTGATTACCCATTCAACTGCTTAGTATTGTCGTGCCATTCCATTGTTTCGATACTGGTACCGGGAAAAGCGTTTTCACCACCAACGACCACCACTTGCTCTCCCTCATTGACACCACTGGTCACTAGGGTCATGCCGCCAGTATTACCATCGGTCGTAACAAGCCGTTCTTCCAATTGCCCATTTTTCACCACCAACAAGTAAGCCTCGCCCGTCGATTTGTGTTTCACGGCTAAATTGGGAATAGCAAAAGCCTCAACTTCGCCAACGGGGATCTGTGCTCGTACAAATTGCCCAACCAATAATCCGCGTGATGTGTTATCTACGACGGCACGTAATGTCACGTTGCTGGTTTCTTCATCCACATACACAGCGGAATAGACCACCTTACCGGAGAGGATGTGACCGCTGGGCGATATCACTTTTAAGCTGCGATCGGATTGATGGATGTCATCGGTTAAGCGAGAAGCCATAGACGCCGGCACTTGAACATCGAGATACACTTGATCAACCTTACGAATCACCGCTAGCGGCGACGAGCCACTCGGCTTGACCAACGCACCTTCAGTGATCAGCTCTTCACCTATCACACCGTCAATTGGAGCGGTTACGACGGTACGCTCTAAATCGAGTTTGGCTTTATTAAGCTGCGCTTTGCGGCTCATCCATTGCCCTTTCGCTGTACCAACACTAAAACGCGCATCATCTAAGTTCTGCTGACTGGCAAAATCAGTCTCACTGAGCTTTTTCAATCGCTCATATTGCGCTTGTGCTTTTTTATAAGCGTTTTCAGCTTCAACCACGTTAGCACGCTGGGTTTCGACTTCAATTTGGTAGGAGTCAGCATCGATTTGATATAAGGGTGTGCCTTTCTTCACAAAGTCCCCTTGGGTGAATAACCTTGCTTCGATGATCCCCTCGACTTGAGGGCGGATTTGAGCAATTTTGATGGGATTTACGCGCCCTTGCACTTGCTCATACAACGCCGTAGTCGTGGATTTGGCAACAACAGTAGAGAGTTTTACAACCTGAGCAAATCCTGCCGGACCTTCTTGACTGGCTTCTTCAGACGCGGAAGATGGATTGCACCCTGTGGTTATAAGAGCGGCGGCAATCATCACCGCAACCAAAGACTTTCTGTACATGTTTCTTTCTCACAATCAGATGACACGTTTTCGTCACTTAACTTGAATTCGCTCCCAAGGATGGAGCAGTGTGAGAACGGAAATTAGCAGCGGCTTGGTTAAGACAGGGTTAAGAGACCAAGCAATATCAGGCAATAACGTAGAGAGGGCGACATGCGTGTGACTTTCCGAATACCTTAAACGCAGTTACACTACGCCCTCTTTTCCTTTTCTGACACATTCCCATGACTGACGCTGATATCGAGCTGCAACACCTTTGGTTAGAAGTCCAAGCTGAGCGCTGGCAGAACCTGTCACGCTTTTTGTTTAGCTATTACTGCTACAAACACAACCTCGTGAGTAAAACCAATAAAGTGTGTTGGGAAACTGCCCGTGCTTCACTACCTTGTTCTAAGACAATTACCGAGCGCAAACATGCGGTTATCGAACCATTGATACCGGAAGATACGGTCGCTGGACTATTAAAAACCATCAGTAAAGATGGCGATATGAGTTTTGAAATAATGACGAGCACACTCGACACATTTTTGCGCTATGTTGTGATCAGCAAACAAGAAAAAGCCCAGCTTAAATCCAACATGCCAGCAAGTTGGTATCAGCAAGAGAGCAAGCCATTGATGGCACGTTTTGAGCTCGCAGGTATTGTGATTTAAGGTACGTCGATGCAGTTACAAACCCTAGGTAAAGGACGCTTTGAGGCGCAATGGAGTGAAGATAAACATCTCATCGAAAAAACGATCCGAGATTGCATCTGTACGCGCCGAATTTTTGATGAAAATGAAAAGCTCCTCACCCAAGGTGAGCATGTCGAAAACTTATATTTGGTCGATTCAGGGCGCATCTCTATGGGCGTTACAGCAAGAAACGGCAAAACCTTTCTGCTTGGCACGCTAGAGTGTGAACAACAAGTCTTTGGTGAAATGGAGTTCTTTACTGGCTACCGCTGCCAAATGGACATTGTTCCTGTAGAACCGGTTGAAGTTGCGATTATTGACGCGCAAAAGCTGCAAAAATGCTTGTTAGAACAGCCTCGACTGTCGCTTTACTTTGCCAGCGCCATCGCGATTGATTACCAAGATACGGTGGAGATTCTTTCTCGCCGATTACTCTACCCAATCACCTACAACGTGGCATACGACATCTATCATCAGTATTTAAATGATCTTCCAGTGGATGGGTTCCAAAAGAACTATTTGGAAGCGGAGCGATTTGCCACCTCAGATCGTGTTTATCGCCGCGCGGTGAAAGAGCTTGAAAACAAGGGCTTTATCGCCAAAGAAAAGAAAGGCTTACGTATTCTCGACTTGGACGGACTGCGTAATTTTGTCGAAGAATAACTGAGTTCTTCAATCGTAAATGAGAAAAGGTCTGCACAATGCAGACCTTTTTGTTCTCTTAATTAATTTAAGCGGCTTGCGTTTGCTCTACTGTCTTAAACTTCATTGAAACCACCAGCATTGCGACGACCACTGCGTAAATAACTGGGATAGCGTACATCACGGTTTGCAGACCAACCACGCTTTCCATTACCGAACTGATAGCTGGGCTGAACATCGCGCCCGCACTGCCGCTGATTAAGATGTAAGACACGTTTTTACTAGTTGCATTGCGCACAAACGATACTCCATAAGCGATGAAAGCATTGTAAAGCGCAGCACAAGCAAAGCCGTAACCGTAAGTCAGGTATGACAACCATTCTAGTTTATCCGTGGTGACGATAACGCTAGTGATCACCATAGCAACAGAGATGATAGTCAGTAGGAATGTTTGAATCTTCATGCGCGAAACAATCACGGTAGAAACCAACGCACCAACCAGAGCGGCAGACCAGTATTGAGTGATGATGTTGCCTGCTTGCTCAAATGGGATATCAAACTTCTCTTTCACGAACATTGGTGCCCAAGTTAAGAATGTGTATAGCGCAAGCATACCTAGGAACAAACCTACGCCGCCGCTGATGATACCGAAGTTCCATTCAGACTTTGCTTCTTGCTCAGAACCGCTTTCACCACCACATTGGTTAAAGTTGGTCAGCAGAGCAACAAACATGGTTGCCAACGCCACAACGCCCACGCTTAGGTAACTGATGCTCCAGTTCATTGCGTTCGTCAGCGCATAAGTGGTGATCAATGGGAAGACGACGCCAGCAATGTTAAAGGTCGCGTCTTGAACCACCAGCATGGTGCTTTGAATTTTGTCTTTCCATACCGATACCACGATAGTACCCGCGATACAAAGACCGACACCGCCACAGAAACCAATCACGGTCATGCCGAGCATCACGATAAACAGAGAAGGCGCAACGTATAAGCTCAGTGCCGCAGCGGCAATCGCACCGTAACACAGCACGGTCATGCGTTTGATGCCGACTTTTTCAATCAAAAAGAAAGCCGCGATCGTACCGGCAAGTGCGCCGCCGTTTAGCAGCGAGAAAATCGACGCGACTTCGTTAACGTTCGCATCAAAGGTGTTGGCAAGCGGTTCAACCAACATACCAAATTGGGTCGCAAAACCCGCCATGATGAAGTTGGCGAGAAAGCTAATTGCGGTGAGTGTTATTTTATTTTTCATAATTCACTCCAAGGGCTCATGAGATAGATGTTCTTAGTATTAGAGAAAGCCAGCGAGCCAGCTCTCAAAGAAAACTTAATTGTAGGGTTAAGCTTTAATCGCAGTTTCTAGCGCAATTTCAATCATGTTGTTGAAAGAAAGCTGACGCTCTTCTGCTGTGGTTTCTTCGCCAGTAATGCAGTGATCAGACACGGTCAAAATCGCCAGCGATTCAATGCCGAATTGGTGTGCTAAGCCGTACAAGCCCGCGACTTCCATATCCACACCAAGCACGCCAAATCGCTCTAGGGCTGGGATCATGTCTTCATCCGGATCGTAGTAAAGATCGCCTGTGAAGATGTTACCCACTTTGACATCTATGCCCTTCTCTTTCGCAGACATGTAAGCGTTATGCAGAAGTTCAAACGTTGCAGACGTTGCCATATGGTAGCCACTGCTGCGCTTAGCATTCGTCGGTGAATCTGTGCCTGCCGCTTGGGCTAGGATAACGTCACGCATGTGAACGTCTTTTTGCGTCGCGCCGATGCTACCGATTCGGATGATGCGTTTCACACCAAAGTCATTAATCAGCTCGTGACCGTAAAGCACCATTGATGGAATGCCCATGCCGTGCCCCATCACTGAAATGCGCTGACCTTTGTAATAACCGGTGTAGCCCAGCATGTTACGAATGTCCGTAATCAGTTTGGCGTCATCTAGGTAGGTTTCAGCGATGTATTTCGCGCGTAGCGGATCGCCCGGCATGATAACAGTTGAAGCAAAATCTTCCGCAGAACCTGCGATATGAGCAGTCATAATGTTTTCCTCGTTCGTTCTGATGGCGCAATCATAATGAGGAAGCAGGACAAAGTTTCAGGACAAAAGTCCGGTTTGAAAGTACGAGCTCTCATAACTGAGCAAAGCGTCAGTATTCAACGAAAAAAGCGCCCACAAGGAGGCGCATTCGGTCAAAAAAGTGAGTAATTCTTTGCAGAGAAAGCTCAGGGTAACCGCAAAATGGCTTGTTGCTTTAACCAGATTTATTCTTGAATGCCACGGATACGCACGTTTCGCCTGCGCAGTATTTCTAGCGTGACGAGCAGACACACCGACATAAAAATCAACAGTGTCGCGACGGCGAGTATGGTAGGACTGATTTGCTCACGAATGCCAGACCACATTTGCCTTGGTACGGTTTTTTGCTCCGCCCCCGTTAAAAACAGCGCGACCACCACTTCATCAAACGAAGTACCGAAAGCAAACAAGCCACCGGAGATCATACCTGGACGTATTAGAGGAAAAGTCACATACCTAAAGGTATACACCGGATTCGCTCCAAGGCTAGCAGCGGCTTTAACTAAACTGTGGTCAAAACCACTTAGAGTTGCCGTTACCGTGATCACCACAAACGGTGTACCAAGTGCAGCGTGAGCTAAGATGATGCCGATGTAAGTCTGGGACAGTCCTAAGCGCGTATAGAAGAAATACATAGCTGCCGCCGAAATGATCACCGGAACAATCATTGGCGAGATCAGTAGCGCCATGATGGCATTGCGAAACGGCAAATTACTGTTGGCTAACCCTAGTGCCGCTAATGTGCCAAGCGCTGTGGCAATCAAAGTCGCCATCAAAGCAATGAAAGTGCTGTTCTTGAGCGCTAACAACCACTGCTCGTTAGTGAACATCTCTTGAAACCATCGCACTGAATACGCCTCGGGATCAAGATTCAGCATGCCCTCAGTAAAGGTAAAATAAGGTGTGGCATTAAACGACAGAGGAATGATGGTTAGAATCGGTGCGATAAGGAAAAACAGCACCAAGCCGCAAAAAACCAAATACCCAGCGTAGGCAATTCTCTCGCCTATGGATGCATAATTCGGCAAACCCATGATTACCCTCCTACCTTGATATTATTAATGCCCACGACGCGGTTGAACACATAAAACAGCGCTAACACCACAAACAACAATAGACCGCCTAAAGCCCCCGCCATGCCCCAGTTCAACGAGGTTTGCATGTGATAAGCAATCATGTTGGAAATCATCTGTCCGCTTCGCCCGCCAACCAAAGCTGGCGTGATGTAAAAGCCGATGGAAAGAATGAAGGTCAACAACGCACCTGCGCCAATACCGGGTAGCGTCAGCGGCATATAAACCTTGGTAAACGCGACTAAAGGCGTGGCACCGAGTGAACGAGCCGCGCGGAAGTAAGTCGGACTAATGCCCTTCATCACGCTATAAAGCGGTAAAATCATGAACGGCAAAAGGATGTGAACCATCGATACCACGGTGCCAAACGTATTGTGGATCATTTGAATCCGTTCCGACGTTAAGCCAGACCAAATCAGTAAGTCATTAATCACACCTTGGTTTTGCAACAACACAATCCAAGACGTAGTTCGAACAAGTAGCGAAGTCCAAAATGGTAGAAGAACAACGATCAACAATAGGTTTGCGCGCTTATCTGGTAAGTTTGCTAGCAAGTACGCTACGGGGTATGCCATTACCAAGCAAATGAGCGTGATTAAGACCGACATCCAAAAGGTTTTAAAGAAAAGGTCGACGTAGATCTGGCGTTTTTCTGGTTGCGCTTCAATTTCACCAAACTCATTCACTTGCATGTCTAATGCCGCTAAATAGTGGCTCAATGTAATGGCACCACTGAGGTTCTTAAACGCCGCCCAATACTTAGTTTCTGCCCAGCGTTTATCGAGCTTAGATAACTCTGTTATCGATGCTGGCAATGACTCAAGGCGAGATAGCTTTCTTCCGGTTTTCATCATTAAGCTGCGCATTCCGGAAACTTCAATATTCATGCGATTGGCGATTTTTGGCAACGTTTTGCTTTGATACAAACCCAATAGCTCATGAGAAAACGCGGTGATCACTTCTGGGTGCGGCTGACCGCGATAGTCCCAACTTTCTAGCGCTTGAATTGTTTCTGGCAATGCTTGAGGTATGGCTCGATTGTCGACACTGCGATACAGCATTTCTAAGATAGGAAATGCAAAGGTGAGTAAAATGAAACACACCAAGGGCACAGTAAGCATGATCGAACGGATGGTTTTTCTCCGTTCTGCTTTTTGCAGCTGAGCTTTGAGATCGTGTTCTTGCTCATGAACTTGGCGCTCGATTTCCAATACCGAGTCCAACGAGGTTAGCTCTCGACTCATGCTGCCTCCTCATTGCATTCCGTTTGCGGTTGAGATTGAGGTTGTGAGCAATCAAGGGCGTGACAATCTTCACTTTGCCAGCCGATGCGGCATTGTGCGCCGGGAGTAAGTGAGAGATGGGTGCGATTGTCATTTGGTACTTTGACGACGAGTTTACCCACCGTCTCAACGTCAACCACTAAACGATAGTGATCACCATGGTAAATCAGCTCACGCAGGATACCGGAAACTTGGTTATCACACTGTTCGCCATCAGACTGAAGGATGATTTTTTCCGGTCGAATCGAAAGCGTGGTGCTCTGCCCTCGCTCTTTGACTCTTACCGGTTTCGCATTGAATGCCGCTTTCCCGACCTGCACTTGGCAACGAGTATCATCTAACGTGTTTACAATACCGGTAAGTTGGTTGTTCTCACCGATAAACTGCGCCACAAACGCATTGCTTGGCGATTCGTACAACTCAGTTGGCGGCGCCAATTGCTGCACTTCGCCATGGTTAAATACCGCAATGCGATCAGACATCGTCAGCGCTTCATCTTGATCGTGCGTCACGTACAAAATGGTGATGCCGAGCTTTTCGTGAAGATGCTTTATTTCCATCTGCATTTGCTCGCGAAGCTGCTTATCCAACGCACCCAACGGCTCATCCATCAACACAAGTTTTGGCTCGAACACCAAGGCTCTGGCGAGGGCGACGCGCTGTTGCTGACCGCCAGATAACTGCTTGGGATAACGACTGGCAACGTGCCCTAGCTCCACCATGTCTAATGCGCTTTGCACTTTACTCTCAATGGTTTCACTGTCGAGCTTGCGTACCTTTAACGGAAAGGCAAGGTTTTCAGCAATGGTCATATGGGGAAAGAGCGCGTAGTTTTGAAATACCATGCCGATGTCTCGCTTGTGCGGAGCAAGGTTATTCACCGGCACGCCATCAATATAAATTTCGCCGCCAGTGGCAGTTTCAAACCCTGCCAGCATCATTAAGCACGTGGTTTTGCCCGACCCGGAAGGTCCAAGCATGGTGACAAACTCACCGGGGGCGATATCTAAGTTAAAATCTTTTACAACCAAGTTGGTGCCATCGTAGGTTTTCTTAACGTGTTGAAAGCTGACATAGTCCTTGTTCGCCGAATTCATGGCTTCCCTCCTCTCACTTTTTTGAACATCAAGAATAAGCAGAGCGTCAGTTAACGCCCTGCTAAGCAGCTTGGTTATAAATTGTATTTAGTTAGGTCTAAACGAGTAGCAAGCGCATGCTCGACCAATTGAATCACTTGTTCACGCTCTGCGCCTTGCAAGATTTGACGAGGGGCACGAACTTGCTCAGAGCCGCGTCCGCACACTTGCTCCGCTAGCTTGATACACTGAACCAAAGTCGGGATGGTGTCTAAACGCAGCAATGGTAGGAACCAGCGGTAAATCTCTAACGCTTCTGCGTAACGACCTTGACTTGCCAACTTGTAAATCGCGACCGACTCCTCAGGGAATGCGTTAGTTAAGCCGGAGATCCAGCCTGTTGCACCTAGCATTAGTGATTCAAGCGCAATGTCATCTACTCCGCTGAACACGGTAAAGCGGTCGTCAAATTGATTGTAGAGTTCTGTAATGCGGCGCGTATCCGTGGTGGATTCTTTCACCGCCACAATGCTTTCAAATTCAGCCAACTTCGCCATGATGTCGAGATTGACATCCACCCCGTAAGAAACTGGGTTGTTGTAAATCATAATTGGCATTTCTGGCGTCGCTTGCGCCAAAGTACGGTAGTAATCAAAAGTCTCGCTTTCTGATGTACGGTACACCATTGCAGGCATCACCATACAGCCATCAATACCGATTTTTTGAGCGTCTTGCATATAGTCAATCGCTGCAGTGGTAATGGACTCTGCCGTACCAGCAATCAAAGGTACACGACCATTGACCACTTCTTGTGCTGCCTGCAATACCTGACGTTTTTCTTCTGGATACAAGGCGCAGTTTTCTCCTACTGTACCCAAACAGATGATGCCGTTGACGCCATCCTTAATTTGGTTATCGATAACGGTTTGTGTTGCATCTAAATCAATTGACTGATCGTGACGAAACTGAGTACTGACCGCTGGATAGACACCTTTCCATTCTACTTTCATTAACTTTCTTCCCTATATATATATTGTATGCAATTTTAGAAGGCGAGCGAAAATGCTCAAACTAGGCTGATGCCGCTTTCTTTCAATACCGCTTGTACAGCGGCTAAATCGGCTAAGGCACTGCCCACCGATTTGTATAAGGTGATCGCCTCATCACTCTGACGCCCTCTCACTTCTTTGGCGCAAAGCTGTGGCAACTCTCCTTTAATCTGCTCGGCGTTAAACACGCCCTCTTGGATTGGGATCAGTAAATCCCCTGCTTCCGCTAACACATTAATGCGGCTATCGACATACACCTGTGCGCGCTGCACAACTGTCGAGTCACACTCTCGTTTATCCGAATCATGATTGCCTACTAAGTCGATATGCGTGCCGGGTAGAACCTTTGCACCATCAAACAGTGGTGTAGCGGAAGCGGTCACACAACTAATGATATCAACATGTTCAAGAGTCTCATCGACGCCCTCAACCACCGATACCTCAAACTGACGCTCGATTGGCAAGGATTGATACTCTGGCGATGAGACAATGCGATCGACGGTCGCCATCGCTTTGTCCAAACTTCGTCCCCAAACATAAACCTGTTTAAGCGGTCGAACTGCGGCATACGCCCACGCAAAATATGGTGCCAAATTACCAGTTCCGCATATCAGCAACCGAGAGGCTTTTTCACGCGCTAGGTAATCCGCAGCTAATGCAGACGCCGCTGCCGTGCGCCAAAAGGTCAGCACTTTTCCATCGACCAATGCGACAGGTTGACCGTCTTCTCTTTTAAACACCACGATTTTGGACGCCAGCGTATCTTTGCCATGTGCTGGATTCTGTGGGAAATAGGTAAAAGCTTTTACCGCGATTAAGTCTTGGTTCCATGCAGGCAGCAAAGCAAAGGCTTCATACTTACCTTCTTCCAAAGGCATCACTCTTCGTTGGGGAATAGCAGCAGGCTGGGCATAAGTTTCTCGCATGGTTTCAATCAACGACTTCATGCTCAAACACTTGGCAACTTGCTGCGCATCGATAACGTTCATGGTTTCTCCAAAGCAAATAAAGGGGAACATCAGAGGCGGAACTTTTGGTTATCAAGCCCGCCTCTTCAGTGGTAACACTCAACTGAGCTAGCGCTTGGTTAATGCCTAATTAAGCAGCCAAGTGTTAAACTCTTCATTGAGTTCATCGGCATAATCCGACCACCACTCATCATTAATCAAAAAGGCTGTTTTAAAGTTCTGCGGTGCGGTAGGCAGGTTTGCCAAAATCTCAGGGCTTACTTGCGCCGACGACGATTTACGGGTTGGACCATAGGCAACGTATTTTGCTTGGTCAGCTAAAGGCTTGGTACCCGATGAAAAGGCGATGAAATCGAGTGCTAACTTGGTGTGCGCACTGCCTTTTGGAATCGCCCAGCCGTTCATGTATCCCATTTGGTGATCCCAAATAATGCGAAATGGCTGACCTTCATCTTGTCTGGCATTATGGATACGACCGTTAAATGCCGAGGCTATCACCACTTCTTTGTCTGCGAGCATTTGTGGTGGCTGAGCGCCTGTTGTCCACCACAACACTTGTGATTTGATGGTATCGAGCTTGGCAAATGCTCGCTCGCGCCCTTGTTCGGTCTCTAGCAAGGCATAAACCTCTTCAGGCTTCACGCCATCCGCCAACAGTGCCCACTCTAAGTTGCCTTGAGGTTGCTTTTGCAGCGCACGTCGACCAGGAAAGGTGTTCAAATCAAAAAGGTCGGTCAACTTGCTTGGTGCGGCTTTACCTTTGAATGCTTCTTCATTAACGGCAAGTACGGTCGAAACCACAATCGAGTTGATTGCGCATTCGTGAATCGCCCCTTCAATGAAATCTTGTTCTGCTGGCGTGCCATCCGCACCCGGCGGCAAAATACTCGGATTAACAGGCTCTAAAAGCCCTTCTGCACAGCCGCGTACAATGTCTGGTTTGTCTAGTGATACCAGATCCCAGCGCACATTATTGGCTTCTACTTGCGCTTTGATTTCGGCTAAACCACCACTGAAGTCTTCTGAGACAATCTCTACACCCGTCTTTTTGATAAAAGGTTTGTGGTACGCCTCAACTTGGCTCTTGGTAAACGCACCGCCCCAAGACACAATCGTTAATTTCTCTTCTGCGTATGCAGAGGTCCCCAACAGCATTCCTGAAATCAACATCGCCAGTGGTGCTTTCGTCATTCGTGACATGTTTTACTCCTTTGGTCGTTTTCTGGAGGTATCCGGATACGGCTGCTGGACACCTTGTTGTTAAATTTTCGTTAACATTAGCATTAAATATATTTTATACAATATTTAATCTTAAAATTTTTTAAGCGAATCGCTTGAGCGTAAATGGTGAAAGATCAACCGATGTTTTTTTGCCTTCGACAAGCTCCAAAATGAGGTCGGCGGTAATTGCAGCTTGGGTTAATCCAAGGTGCTGATGTCCAAATGCCAGCAGCACTTTTCCTTCACAAATCTGGTCAATCACAGGTAACGAATCCACTGTTGAAGGTCGGTTTCCCATCCACTTTTCTTGTTGCTTGAGAGGGTTTAATCCACTTTCGAACATCGCATCGCCTTGCTGATATAACATCTCGGCACGCTTCATATTCGGGGGAGATTCTACGTGTGCATACTCCACTGTTCCCGCTAAACGTAGCCCACTCGCCATCGGCGTCATGATGAATTTTCGGTCGGCAGAGCTGATCGGAAACGGCAGCGCTTGCCGTTTATCATCCACCATTAAGTGATACCCTCGCTCTGCTTGAATAGGCACAGCGATACCAGTTAATTGCTCCACTAAAGGCTTGGAATGTACCCCGGCAGCAACGATGATACGGTCGAATGAATATTGACTTGAATCCACCGATACTTGTCCTGACTTACTTAGAGCATCAATCGTTTTATTAACAATGGTCCCACCCTGCCTCTCAAAGGCATCATAGAGCTCAACGCAGATGGAATAAGGGTCTAACGTATGTCCCGTCTCAGGGAAAAATACACCATGGCGAATTTGTCGACTGATCTCGGGAAGTTGTTCACGGATGGTTTTCTGCGTCCAAACTTGATACTTCACATCGTGTTTTTTTAGCTCTTCTAGCGTACTTTGATAACGTTCGAACAGCCGCTCGCTTTCAAAGGTCAATAGCGAGCCATCCATTTTGATCAGGTCTTTTTTCTCGATGGAATCGAGCAGCTGTTGCCAGCTTTTCACTGCTCTTGAATTGAGACTTTTGATGGCGTTGGTCGAAGGCTCTGTCGACGATGGTTTGGCTTTTGATAAGAACCGAAGCATCCAACCTATGGTGGAAGGGAGATCTTGCCATCGGATAGAAACCGGACTTTTGGGGTTCAATATCATCTTTGGTAACTGAGGAATAAGACCCGGTGTTGCGAGTGGAAAAACTTGCTCAGTTGCGATGTGTCCTGCGTTCCCTTTCGAGCAACCATTTCCCACACCATTCGGGTCGAATAGTGTCACCTGATGCCCTTTTTGCTGCAATTTTAAGCCAATTGCCAAGCCGATGATCCCCGCGCCTACTATCGCTATATTTTGATTTCCAGTTTCTTCCTTGACCAACATGAATATGCTCCAAGTCACATTTGAAAAAGCAGATTGTATACAATATATTTTACATCACGATAACATTAAGCCCGTTCGATTCAACCCATTTTTTCAGCAAGGAGCGAAAAATGAGACAAGGAACCTTTTTCTGTATCGATGCCCACACCTGTGGCAACCCTGTCCGATTAGTGGCGGGCGGTGTTCCTCCGCTTAAGGGCAATACCATGAGTGAGAAGCGCCAATATTTCTTGGAACACTATGATTGGATTCGTCAGGCATTGATGTTTGAACCTCGTGGTCACTCCATGATGTCAGGTTCCGTCGTTTTACCGCCTTGCAGTGACAATGCTGATGCCTCGATTTTGTTTATCGAAACAAGCGGATGCTTACCTATGTGTGGGCACGGCACGATAGGCACGGTCACCACGGCAATTGAGAATCGGCTGATCACACCAAAGGAAGAAGGTCGTTTGATCCTTGACGTCCCTGCTGGACAAATCGAAGTGCATTACCAAACAAAAGGTGACAAGGTCACGTCAGTTAAGATCTTTAACGTTCCTGCTTACCTTGCTCACCAAGATGTCACCGTTGAAGTAGAAGGACTGGGAGAAATCACTGTCGATGTTTCTTATGGAGGCAACTACTACGTGATTGTCGACCCACAAACCAACTATGCCGGTCTTGAGCACTACTCACCTGATGAGGTTTTGATGCTCTCCCCCCGAGTACGTGAAGCGGTTTCAAAAGCGGTGGAATGTGTTCACCCAGACGACCCTACTGTGTGTGGCGTCTCTCACGTACTTTGGACAGGTAGCCCTACTCATGAAAACGCAACCGCTCGCAACGCGGTGTTTTATGGCGACAAAGCCCTTGACCGCTCCCCTTGCGGCACAGGCACCAGTGCCCGTATGGCGCAGTGGCATGCCAAAGGCAAACTCAAACAAGGTGAGGACTTTGTCCACGAGAGTATTATCGGCAGCCTGTTTAACGGACGTATTGAAGGCGTCACTGAAGTGAACGGGCGAGCAGCTATTTTGCCTAGCATCGAAGGTTGGGCGCAAGTATATGGACACAACACCATTTGGGTGGATGACGAAGACCCATACGCGTATGGATTTGAAGTGAAATAAGGACAGTAAGGAATCACAATGAACCCGCAAACCGACAACGTTTTTTACGCGACCAACGCCTTTACCGGTGAGGCGCTCCCGTTAGCTTTTCCTGTTCATACGGAAGTTGAGGTCAATCAAGCCGCAACTGCAGCGGCAAAAGTCGCGCGCGATTTTCGCCGCTTAAGTAACAGTAAGCGTGCTAGCCTGCTTCGCACGATTGCCAGTGAATTAGAAGCAAGAAGCGATGACATTATCGCCCGAGCCCATTTAGAAACGGCGCTTCCCGAAGTACGCCTGACAGGAGAAATCGCTCGCACAGCGAATCAACTTCGCTTATTCGCTGACGTAGTTAATTCTGGCAGTTATCACCAAGTCATTCTTGATACGCCAGATCCAACTCGTGCCCCGTTACCTAAGCCAGATATTCGTCGCCAACAAATTGCACTTGGTCCTGTCGCGGTATTTGGTGCATCCAACTTCCCGTTGGCTTTCTCTGCTGCTGGTGGAGATACTGCTTCTGCCTTCGCAGCAGGTTGCCCGGTGATTGTAAAAGGTCATACTGCGCACCCAGGTACAAGCCAAATCGTTGCAGAGTGTATCGAGCAAGCGCTGAAACAAGAGCAGTTACCACAAGCGATTTTCACCTTGCTGCAAGGAAATCAGCGTGCTTTAGGACAAGCTCTGGTCAGCCATCCTGAAATTAAAGCGGTGGGCTTTACTGGATCGGTTGGTGGTGGACGCGCCCTGTTCAACCTAGTGCAGCAGCGACCTGAGCCAATCCCGTTCTATGGTGAACTTGGTGCGATTAACCCGACGTTTATTTTCCCTTCTGCAATGAGAGCCAAAGCCGACTTAGCGGATCAATTTGTTGCCTCAATGACCATGGGCTGTGGACAATTTTGTACGAAACCTGGCGTAGTGTTTGCGCTGAACACACCGGAAACACAAGCGTTTATCGAAACCGCGCAAGCCCTTATTCGACAACAATCTCCTTCTACTCTACTTACTCCCGGAATCCGTGATAGTTACCAATCACAGGTCATCAGCCGAGGCTCTGACGACGGAATTGACGTCACTTTTTCTCAAGCGGAGTCCCCTTGTGTTGCCTCGGCTCTCTTTGTTACAAGCAGTAAAAACTGGCGCAAACATCCTGCGTGGGAAGAAGAGATTTTTGGTCCACAATCGTTGATCGTCGTTTGTGAAGATGTGGCAGATATGCTTTCGCTCAGTGAAACGCTGGCAGGATCGCTAACCGCGACAATTCATGCAATGGAAGAAGATTACCCACAAGTATCGCAGCTCATCCCTCGTTTGGAAGAGATTGCCGGACGATTGGTATTTAATGGCTGGCCGACAGGCGTAGAAGTTGGTTATGCCATGGTGCATGGCGGTCCTTATCCTGCATCGACCCATTCGGCTTCGACTTCTGTTGGTGCGGAAGCCATTCACCGTTGGCTACGTCCGGTGGCTTATCAAGCGTTACCAGAAAGCTTACTGCCCGATTCGTTAAAAGCAGAAAATCCATTGGAGATCCCGCGCGCAGTAGATGGCAAAGCAGCTCACAGTTAAGTCATTGGCTCAAAAAGGCACCAGTTGGTGCCTTTTATTTCACGCCACATCTCAAAACCTTCGCTTGCAGTTGGCTTAATCCAGAAAAACAATAAACTAAAGAAATTGGATACAATATTTATTTTTGACGGGAGACTTCAATGTCACAAAAACCTGTTTTTAAGACCCGCACTCAACTGGTTGAGGAAGCGATTCGAACTCAGATCCTTAAGGGCGAGTTAAAAACTGGTCAACCTTTACGTCAGGACGCGTTGGCAAAAGAGTTTAATGTTAGCCGTATTCCCGTTCGTGAAGCGTTAGTACAATTGGAAGCACAAGGATTAGTGAGCTTTGAGCCTCATAAAGGGGCAACAGTAACCGAGCTCTCTCCAGATAAAATCGACGAGTTGTTCGAACTGCGCGCCGTAGTGGAATGCCACATTTTAGAGCGTGCGATTCAGAACATGACTGACGAAGATCTCGAACGTGCACGTGAAGTCCGTGAACGTTTTGAAGCAGTAGTTAACAGCGGCGATGAAGTAGAAGAATGGAGCAACTACAACTACGAATTCCATAAAGCGCTGTATGCCCCAGCAAACATGCCAGAAACCATGGATGTGATTTACAGCCTCAACACTAAGTGCGACCGCTACATTCGCATGCAACTGCTGTTCACGACGGGCATTCAAAAGGCAGAGCAAGAGCATTTGACCTTGTTCGAAATGTGTCAAAACCGCGATGTGGACGGCGCTAAGTATCTGCTGAAAAAACACATTTTGGAAGCTGGCACCGCCATTCGTAACTTGTTGTTGGAACAACAGAACACATCAAAATAAGCTCAGCAGTTAAGGTGGTGTTAAGAAATGAATGTCGGACCTAAATTTCTATTAGCGGCGCTGCGACAAAAGATCAAAGATGAGGGGCTGTGCTACAGCTCTTTGTCGGAGAAAAGCGGTATTCCGTTGTCGAGCATCAAACGCCACCTTCATAATCCTTCTTTGGGCTTGGATAAAATCCTTGTCTATCTCAACTATTTAAACACCGATCTTATTGAACTAGCCAACCTCGCCAATCAGCTTCAGCATGAGAACGAACAAATGCTGACTGAAGAGCAAAGCGCGTTATTTCTTGAACACCCCTACCTTCTCGACTTTATCTATATGGTGACGTCTCGTAACCTTGCTCCGAAGGATATTGCAAAAACCTATCAGCTATCAGAAACCAGTCTGCGTTTTTATCTGCGCATCGCGGAAATGCTAGGTTATGTTGAAGATTTTGGTGATGGGCTGTTCTACCGTTCTGGGCGACGCTTTTTGATGGAAGAAGGCTCTGAACTCGACTCATTATTCCGTGAACGCTTCCAAAAAGAATCCTTATCTCACGAGGTAAATCCGGGGATTTGTGTCGGTCGTATTCGTTTGACCAACGCACAACGCCAACAACTAGAAGAAGAAGTTTACAACAAGCTGGTTAAGCTCAATGCGATCAATACTTCTAATGATGATGGTGAACTCACCAACGTATTAATGCGTTGTACTCCTGGAGCACAAATTTTCTTCTCTGACGGACTGCCTGACATTGACGGCGACCTATTAAAATATGTCGCACAACTCACCAATAAAAAAAATTAATATGATTATTATTGAACTTCAATCGATTTTATATTGATTTTCAATTTAATATTAATTATCGAATTTAAAATCGACAACTAGCTACTTTTAATTCACCGCAGTTAATATCGTTTATATCTCGTCTGCGATGACAATATTTCGACCATTGAGTTTTGCTTTATATAAGCACTGGTCTGCTTTATCTAAGTAATAACGAATATCCAAATTCGGTTCTGGACACTGAGTGAACACACCAATTGAACTGGTTAATATGTGACTTTGAGCACTGGTTTCACAAATAATAGAAAGCTCGGCTGTAGCTTTTCTAAACGCCTCTGCGCGGTTGATTGAGGTTTTATGTTCAGACCCTACAATCACAACTAGAAACTCTTCCCCACCAATTCTAAACACGATGTCATCGAGGTCATTAAAGTGAGCAGACAACAATGCGCCTACTTTGGTGATCGCTTCATCCCCTTTTAGATGACCAAACTGATCATTTAGTTGTTTAAAGTAATCTAAATCAATGGATACAAAGCTGACGAGTTGGTTAGTGTCTTGTGCTTTATTAAGAATATCTGGCGTCATGATATTGAAGTATCGGCGATTGTACAGACCCGATAATTCATCAGTAATAGCGAGTTCTTGCAGCTTTTTATTGAGACATCTCAATTCTTTCTCAGCAACAAAGCGACGATGCTTTTCTCTCACTAATTCAATAGATTGACTTGATACCTCAAAATACATTTTAAGTACAGTATCGGCGACCAAGCCATTGATACCTTGCAAAGTGTCGACAGCATTCACTTTCGCCGTCTCTAAAGAGTCACTCGACTCTAACTCTCTTACTGCCACGCTCATTTTTTTATCGTCGCCAATAATATGGAACACGAGCCAACGCACTAAGAACTGTAGGATGTGCTCAATAGATTCTTGCCAGTTGAGATCTTTCGACTCCGCTTGGATTTTTATGACTTCATCAACAAAAGAGGCATGGCTCTTCTTATGCTCATCATTCCAAATATCATCAGAAAAGTATTCATTCCATACACTTTCTTCATATGAAAAGTGATATTGAGCATAGTCTTTTAACTCACTAAATACGCCGTCTACTTCAATCTGGTCATCATAAATCAACGTATTAGCTAATTTATTCACCAATAAAAATAGATGGTAATGTTGTTCATCAATCTTTTTCATCCCTGTCTCAAAATTGTGATTCCAAGGGAAGATGATCAGTTCGTTATCGGACATCGCTGGGCATATATAAATATTATTTCTTTACTGGATAGTACCCCATGTTATTTTAACTTGATAGCCCTACCATATAATTTGACATAAAGAGAAAATAAACTTGTTATAATTATTAAATTAATGAATTTCTTGTTAAAAAATAGCACCAACAAAGTGGTGCTATTTTTTAATTATTTGAACAGCTTTGCTGGATAACTACTTTAATTCAATCCACGCTTTACGCTGCGATTTGTCCATGTAGGACCAAGCGATAAAACGGCTGACTTTTTGTCCTTGGCTCATTTCCACGATTCGGATCGCTTTTACACCCAACTTTTCAAGTTGTTTGCGCATCGGACGAACATTGTCTTTCTTTGAGATTAACGTGGTAAACCAGAGCACTTGTGCACTGAATGCTTGGCTTTCGTTCGCCATCTTACGGATGAAAGCAGCTTCACCACCTTCACACCATAGCTCAGCATTTTGCCCACCAAAGTTAAGCGCGGGTTTATTGGCTTTTACTTGAGGCGTTTTCGCTTGATTAGCTTGAACCTTCACACCCTTCTTACGCTGATTCGCTTTTAAGTTATCTAGCTTACGCTGACTGCCCATCGCCGCTTCTTCAGCTGAACGGTGAAATGGCGGGTTACAAGTCGTAATATCGTAGCGATCGTTTGGTTGGATAATACCACGGTAAATATTGGACTCGCTGGTTTGTTGTACCAGTTCGATCTTACCGTTTAACGAGGCATTACGCTCTGTGATTGCTCGTGCTGATTCAATCGATGTTGCGTCAACATCGCTACCAGTGTAATGCCATCCATATTGAGTCACACCTACGATTGGGTAAATACAGTTTGCCCCTACACCCACATCAAGTGCTCGCACCTTATGGTGTGCGTATTTGACTTTTACTTCACTATCAAGCAACTCTGCTACGCGATGAACGTAATCCGCACGCCCAGGAATGGGCGGACATAAGTAAGTATCAGGAATATCCCAGTATTCAATATCATAATGCGCCGCCAGCAATGCTTTATTGAGCATCTTGACGGCTTTTGGATCAGAGAAGTTGATTGAGTCTTCCCCTTTCGGGTTCTTTATCACAAATGATTTGAGCTGAGGCTCTGCTGTGATTAGCTTTTTGAAATCGTAGCGACCTCGATGTGCATTACGTTCATGCAATCCACTTTTGGCAGTTTTGATCACTTCCACATCGCTGCTTTTGTTCGCGGCGTTAGTTTTCAGACCAGTGCTTTTTGCCGCACTCGCAGCTTTTGCTGTTGGTTTATTTTTCACACGCTTTGGTTTGATCTTGGTGACTTCTTTGCTCGGCTTAGACTTCGCCGTTTTTGGCTGAGCTTGTTTCGCGTTGTGATTATTGGTCTTCATTCGAATTCGCTTTTAAATCGAGGTAAATCATAAACAGACGAGCATCAAATTCGAGTTGATGATACTCAGGTTCCATATAACAGCACAGTTGGTAAAAGGCTTTGTCGTGGTTTTTCTCACGCGTGTGTGCCAGCTCATGTACCACCAGCATGCGTAGTAACGCTTCAGGTGCATCTTTAAACACGTTCGCAATGCGAATCTCATTTTTCGATTTCAGCTTGCCACCATGGTTACGACTTATCACGCTATGCAAACCAAGCGCATTGTTTACAGCGTGAATTTTCTTATCGTAGACCACTTTGCTAATTGGCGCGGCTTTCTTCATGTAGCGATTTTTGATCGCTATTGCGTATTCGTAGAGTGCCTTTTCGCTTTTGATTTGGTGTCTATCTGGGTAGCGTTTTTCGAACCAAGGTACCAGTTTACCACTGTCGACGAGTGAACTGACTTGCTCGACAATGTTCTGCGGATAACCTTGAATATATCGAAGTGACGGATGCATGCGTATTAAGTCTGCTATGACAAAAGAAAGGCGCTAAATATACCTGAGATGAGCAAGAGTTTCATCTTAGGTTATAACCAATCTGATTGTTCACAGTACCTACGCAGCTTTTGCAGTCATATTGAGGAGAGTTTAAAAAGGGGTTACTTGTTGGATAGGAGCATCTCAAGCCCCTACCCAACCTAGAAGGTCGCTATTAGCTATCTACGCTGACATCCCCTGTACCGGATTTATATGTCACAGCACCGTGTTGTAAATCTGCATAAGAGCAAGTGGCTTCATTACGATCAAAAGTCGTCTTCAATTCACCTTTTTTGGCATCAGCCCCTTTCGCTCTAATGCCATTAACCGCAGTGTTCCAGATATCCATACATTGCTCGACATCTGTCGCTGTTGGGTATTCAAACGACTGAGTGTTGCCATCTTCTGTGGTAAAGAATGATAGTTCTGTACCGTCAACAATCAAGGTATCGGGTTCACCCTCAATTTTATGTTTGCCTGCAATAATCCCAATACTAGCAAGCAACGCACCTGCGTAACCTTCCAGAGTTGCATCTCGCGCATCATCTTGAAGATTTAAAAATCTCGGAGCTGCGGTAACCGCCAAAATACCGAGTAGTACAATAACCACAACCATCTCAATTAAAGTGAAGCCTTTATTTCTCATGTTTTTCTCCGTCGTTATATCGGCTTCCTGCCTGTCTAACTTTCCTTTTTATTGGTTTGTAAATGAATAGCGTTCTGTAATTATTTTAGTGTACTTTATACTATTAAACTATACCAGCATGCGTACCTTATTTTTAAAATCAATTCGATATTGTGGCTACTCTTACGTTGATAGATAGCAGGCATTTGTAATGCGGTGTAGTTCCGCAAGCTTTCCTTTGTTGCGAAACCTCGCTAAACTTCGCCTCCCGACGATAATGGAGAGAAATTGAATGAAACGTGTCGTTCTTTACGTCAAAGACAATTGCCCGCACTGCAAAGATGCTCAACGTTATCTTGATTCGAAAAATATTAACTACCGCTTGTGCAATGCAAAAATGCAACGCGGACGCAAAGAGCTCGATGCACTGGGGGCTCGTTCTGTACCTGTACTGAAGATTGGCGATCGAGTCATGATTGGCTGGAATCCAAAGAACTTTGAAAAAATGTACAGCAACTAAGTGACATATTAATCAATTTGTTTGATCACTTAGTCACGTTATCTCTACCCTAAAGAGCTTCTCCAAAGAGAGGCTCTTTTTCTATCTGCCCGCCCTATTTCTTTGTCTGTCGCTCTTATTCAAACCACTACTCTGCAAAATTTCCGAATGTCGCATAATGGCAATTTTTACTTCCTTACACATTGTATTTTAACGCTCAAACGAACTGGTCTCAGTTTAATTCGCGCCTAGCTTGCGTCGATGGAGAACTCTGACCATCTTTCTTCATCATTAGCGAGTGTTTATATGTCAGAGACAGCAGCAGAAAACCAAGTAAGCCAGACGCCGAAACCGGTTAATAAGGTCAAGCGCACAACCAATGCATTATTGGCACTCACTATGGTGTCCATTGGTACAGCGATAGTGGCAGATCGCATCATTCCGACAACCGATAATGTCCGTGTGGAAGGCAATGTCGTCTCATTGATCCCACAAGTTTCTGGCCAAGTAGACAGCATCAGCATTAAACCAAATACCGAAGTCAAAAAAGGCGATGTGCTACTGCAAATCAATACCACCGATCACCAGATTGCGGTCAAGCAAGCAGAAGCAAAGCTCAAGATCGCAGGACAGAATGTTGGCTCGCAAATGGCAGGTGTGATGTCAGCACAAGCTCAATTGACCACCGCGCTCGTGGCACAAGAAAATGCTAAACGCCAAGGGCAACGAGTTTTAGCCATGGCAGAAAAAGGCGTGGTTTCAAAATCAGATGCAGATACAACTCGCGCAGCCATTGATAAAGCGAATGCCGATGTCGTTAACGCCAAAGCGAACCTAGAAAAAGCAAAAGCTCAGGTGGGAGCGGCAGGTGAAGAGAACGCTCAGATCCAATCGGCTTTGCTAGAACTGCAACAAGCGCAACTGAACTTATCACGCACGACAATGCGAGCACCTTCTGATGGCGCTGTGACCAATTTTAATTTGTCGCAAGGTGCTTATGCCACGGCAGGTTCTCCCTTGATGACGTTTGTTGAAAGCGACGGTTTATGGCTTGAAGCCTTCTTCCGCGAAAACAGCATGGGCAACATTAACGCCGGAGATAAAGTTGAAATTGCACTCGATTATGCTCCCGGACAAACCTTCTCTGGCACAGTATCTTCCGTAGATTTAGGGGTTGCATGGGGCGCGAATAATCAGCCAGGCACCTTAGCCACCGTGAAAAATCAAAATGGTTGGCTGCGCGATACACAACGTATGCCCGTGACCATTAAGCTCGATGATAAACATGCGGCTGACTTCATGCGCATCGGTGGACAAGCAGATGTGGTGATCTACACAGAGAGCAACGCTCTATTTAACTTTCTGGGTAAGGTTTGGATCAATCTAGTGAGCGTGTTCTCTTATGTTAGATAGTCTGACTCAAGCACAAGAACGTCGAATACTGCGCTATGTTGTCACCGTAGGTTTGGCTACTTTTATCGCGTTATGGTTTAACTGGCCTTTGGCATTTTGTACGCCTCTTTTGACGGCAAAATTCATCGTCGATAAACCCCAGTTTCATATCCTGCATATCAAACAACTTGGCTATGCGTTGATCTCCACCGCGGTCATTGGCTTTTTGGTATCGAGCGGCTTGCCAGAGTACAAAATAGGTTTTCTGGCTGTACTGTCGTTGGGCATGTTGTGGAGCTATTACCTATTTACCGATCCAAAATGGGTAATGTTTGCCACTTTCTTGATGATTGCCCTGATTTTGATTCCATCGGTTACCATTGTAGACAAGCAAGCCGCGTTAGACGTGGGCATCGGTTTTGCGTTTTCTGGTATCGTCGCCGTAGCGCTTTACGGGGTGTCGCATGTTTACTTCCCAGAAGAGGATGCGACTGAATTTGCTGGCTTCCCTCCCTCCCCTCTAACTCAAGGAGTTCGTTGGAATGCTGCGATTCGAGCTTGGATGATGTCGTTTCCCTTGGTTTGTTTTTATTTCTATTTCCAACTGTCACAAATATTACTCACCGTTGCGTTTGTCATGCTGCTTTCTCTGATGGCAACCAGCGACAAAGCGGGCAAAACATCATTGTTTTTTGTTATCAGTAATGTGTTAGGAGGACTACTCGCTTTCGCCGCTTTCGTTACCATTTCTCTGGTGCCAAATATGTACATCTACATGCTAGTGATGTTGGTGGTTATTACGTTACTTGGGACCAAGATTTACACCGAGCCCGCCAAAGCCCCAGTCTACGCCACTGCATTTACGGGCTTTATGGTGTTAATGGGTACCTCCATGAGCAGCGGTGCGCTAGACGATAAGTTTTACGTTCGGATATGGCAGTTAGTGTTGGTCGTTGCCTACATGGTATTTGTGACCTATTTCTTCGAATCTCGCGACAAGAAGACCGCGTAGTCGCATTAAGCTTGGGCACTTTATGCTGCTCAAGCTTTCATCACTATTGTCGTAAACTGGCAATGAATATTTCATTAAATTGGTAATCTCATACCTTCCATATTGTTATTCACTGAAGGATGGGAAATACGCCATGCTCGATTCACTCGCTCAAAAATTCATCCCGCCAAAGCCTTACCTTGTGCTAGGCAACCGCATGTTTTTGCTTTCTATCGTGCTGCTTATCATCAGTGCGTATTTTTATGATGTCGGAGAAGCTTTTGTGGCGGTGGAAGTGGGAATCATCCACTACCTATACAATCTCAAATTCAGTACGACAAAAGACACCCTACTAGGTAGCCTCCATCCTTTGGTCATGACATTAGTTGCGGTACCACTTTCCATGGTGCCTATCACTTATGCGCCTTTTACTAGTGCGCTGTTTGCCTTCTTACTCGTCATAACAGAGCGCGATAAACACCACCAAGGAGTACCAAAGTACATTCTGCCGCTGACGTTTATGTTGTTATCGATGATGATGCCGGTAGATATCCCAGCCACAGAACTTATGCTTCAACGTTCAGTATCGGTTGTGCTTGGCATCACTGTGGCGATCATTGCTAGTACGCTGGTTTGGAAAAACGCCAACACCCAGAATGGCTCGATGAGCACCACACATAAAATTAGTCGTGTTGATCTCAAGTACTCCAGCCGCAAAGCACTAGGGATTGGCTTGGTGCTGTCGTTAGGTATATGGGGTGGCACAGGAGCCGTTTTAGGCGCTTACCTATTTATGATGATCCATAGCCCGTTTAGCAAAGACTTAGCACCGAAAACTTGGCAACGTTTGAACGGAACCTTGCTTGGCGCATTAGTTTATTTGCCTGTGGGATTGCTATTGGGCTCGTTCAACTCCGACATCGCAATGACAATAACCATGTGGGTTTTGGTCATCGCTTCGCTTTACGGCATCCTTGTGTATCTCGAACACAACTACACCATTGCCACGGCTTGTATCATGCTGCTTATTCTTACTGTATCGGTAGGTCCTTTTAATCCGGAAATGGCAGAATTGATCTTTTCGCAGCGGGTATTGTTCACCGTAATCGGTGGCGCTGCCATGGTGGCTCTTGGGGTATTGATACCACTTAATGAGAAAGAGATAACTGCATAAAAAAGAAAAGCCTCCCAATTAAAGGGAGGCTTTCCATTGAACAGTTTGGTTTTAATTGGATGCAAATCAAACATACCGCTTCACAAAGTCAATGAAAGTACGGTCGGCAATGGATAGATAGCCTTGTTTTCGCCACGCGAGTGCAAGGTCGAGCTTAACGCTCGGTTCAAATGGAATACCCACCACACCCTGTTCATGTTGTGTCACCAGTTCTAGGAGAGCGGTAATAGCAAATTCTTGTTTAACGATACTCAGAATGAGCGGCAACAAGTTGGTTTCAAATGAGGACTTCATTGTAAAGCCATGCTCTTCGCTGATGTGGTCTAAGAATTCTCGGTGGAAGTAGCCATGTTGGAACATCACCAAATCATGCTCGAAAAACTGATCAAATGTGATGGCACTGCGCTGAGCTAAGTCATGTTCCGGAGCCACAACGGCGACCATTTGGCTAGTAAACAAATGGTCAGTTTCTAAGTCTTCTGGTACATCGTCACAACTGATCACGCCAATATCGAGCTGTCCATTAAGTAACATTCGGCGGATAGACTGAGTACCCGCCTCCACCAGCGTCAGCTTTAAATCTGGATACTGGCTCTTAAACGCCATGACAATTCGAGGGAAAAAATAGCTGCCCATCATTGAAGGCGTACCAAGGCGCACTTCCCCTTTGGCTAAACCTTTGAGTTCATCAATTGCTAACTGCGCATCGTGTAACTGCTGAATTACTCGCTTAGCGTGAACCAACAGGGTTTCCCCTTCTTTGGTTAAGCTGATTTTCTTTTCTTCTCGGCGAAACAGCGTCACGCCAAGAGACTGTTCGAACTTCTTAATTGAAATACTTAACGCTGGCTGAGCAATGTGCAAAGCCTTAGCTGCATGAGTAATGTTGCCGTGTTCCGCGACCGCCAAAAAGTGTTTGAGTTGTTTCGATTCCATTAGATCAAAAATATATACCAACCATATTTTTAATATATTTTTTCAATCCACAACTAACTGATAGATTGATCACAGTTTCTTTATATTTGCTCGCTCGCATTAGGCAGGACTCATGGTCAGTTTCGGTACTCCGGAATACAAACGCATTACGCTATCTCTGGCGCTCGGCTCATTTTTGGTTTTCTCGAACCTTTATCTCCTTCAGCCGATGCTGCCAAGCTTTGCGGCGCACTTTCAGATCTCGGAAACGCAGGTCAACTGGCTATTCGCCGCCACCACACTGGCTCTCTCCTTTAGCTTGGTCCCAATGGCTGTGCTCTCTGAGTCGATTGGGCGCAAACCTGTAATGATGTTTGGTCTGTTTTCGATCCCTGCGATCTCCGCATTAATGCTGCTTGGCGATTCGTTTTTGTTCTTAGTGGTTTGTCGCGCTTTGATCGGTGTTGCGCTTGCCGCGTTTGCAGCTGTTGCCGTTGCTTATATGGCGGAAGAGCTAGATAAACACGCATTTTCAATGGCGATCGGTACTTATATCGCAGCCAATTCATTGGGAGGGATCGCAGGGCGTATCAGCGGAGGTTTGTTGGCAGACAACTTCAGCATCGACGTCGCCATCGAAGTCATGATGCTATTCACCCTTATCGGTGTGGTCAGCGTGCATTACTTGCTGCCAAAACAGAAAAACTTCACCCCTTCTTCGAGCAGTTTAAGGCATCACAATCGAGCTATTATCGGACACTTCAAAAATCAACGTGTGTGGTTCGCTATGCTAATTGGCGGTTTGAACTTTGCCTTGTTCGTTAATCTTTATTCGGTAATGGGATTCCGCTTGGTTAGTGCACCACATAATGTGCCTGTCGGGTTAGCTTCTCTCATCTTTGTTTGCTATTTGGGTGGTACGTTTTCTTCCCGCTGTGCCGGACATTGGAGTAAACGCTTTTCACCGATACTTGGCATGTTTTTAGGCTCTATCGTCAGTATGGCTGGCATGTGGATCGCAGTAATTGAAAGCATACCTGCAATGTTGACAGGTTTGTTATTGATCAGCTTCGGTGCGTTCTTCACTCACACGCTCGCCTACGGTTGGGTTGGACAAAACGCAACACAAGCAAAAGCGACGGCGACCGCATTGTATCTCGTGCATTACTATATTGGCGGCAGTTTAGGTGGATTCCTATTGCTCTATTGTTGGCAAAACGGCGGTTGGTCGAGTGTACTCATCGGCGGTAGCACACTGTACATTGCCATGTTCGCTGCTATCGCATTCTTAAAACACATTACAGAGCGAATTGACGCTGGCGATAACGCAGATATAACTGCTTAGTAAGGCGTTAAGCCCTATTGATTTTATGTTGTGGTGTTGGTCTGCTATGCTTGCGCCACATTCATAAAAGCAAGAAAGTCGTATGCCAACGCGCTCAACACAAGAATCACCAAACACCGATATCAATGCGATCACAGAGCAAGTCGATCAGTGGCTCAATGATGTCGTGATCGGGTTAAATCTCTGCCCGTTCGCCGCTAAGCCACAGCGCAATAAACAAATCAAAATCTTCGTTAGTGAAGCCTCGCAAGAAGAAGCTCTACTTGAAGACATTTTGCTGCAACTGATCGAACTCAGTAATACCGAGCCGGAAAAACTGGAGACAACCTTGGTTGTGGTTCCAAACATGCTGCAAGATTTCTGGGATTACAACTTCTTCATTGATTGGGTTGAAGGTTTGATCAAACAGCAAGATTGGGAAGGCATTTTCCAAGTTGCCACCTTCCATCCTGATTACTGCTTTGGCGGTGCAGAACCAGAAGATGATGAAAACCTGACGAATCGCTCTCCATACCCAGTGTTTCATTTGATCCGTGAGGAGAGCATGGAAAAGGTACTTAAGCACTACCCTGCTCCAGAGTCCATTCCAGATACCAATATTGAACGTGTTTCAGCGCTTTCAGAGGAAGAACGTAAGAAGCTCTTCCCTTACCTATTTCGCTAAGACTCACTCCCCAAGAGACAGAATTCTAACCAGTTAGAATGGGATCGCTTGGGGATTAAAGTTCGGTTTGATATGATTGCAACTTCAATCGATTCAATGGACATTAGAATGCAACTGTCAAAGCTAACCCAAGAGATTTTTGATCACCTATACCGTGACATCACCGAGTTCCGTAGCACTTTCGACCTACCAGTGGCGGATGTTGCAAGCCTAGACGCACAAGCAGATACACTACACACTTCTCTTGCGATCGAAGAGCTTACTGAACTAGCGGAAGCGGATTGCAAAACCGAGCAAGCAGACGCAATCATTGACAGCGTTTACGTTCTAATGGGTCGTCTAGTACACCTTGGTGACAGCAAAGTTGAAGATAACCTAGCGATCAGCTATCTGATCGATCTACTGCTTAACGTAGCGGTGAACCGTGGTATCGACTTTATCCCTTGCTGGGACGAAGTACACTCAAGCAACATGAGCAAAGTGTGCCGTAACGAGCAAGAATACGCAGAAACAGAAGCGTTCTACGCTGAACAAGGCATCAAGCTGATGGCGGTTCAAAAAGGCGAATACATCATTGCGAAATGCGCAGAAGATTTTGTATCTGAAGGCAAAACGGTACGTAAAGGTAAGGTTCTAAAATCGGTTTACTACCGCCCTGCAGACCTTAAGCCGCTTACACAATAAGTCGTCGATTAGGTACAACAGATGAAATTCAGCGCCCACAATACTCGATATTGTGGGCGTTTTTTTATTCTGAGCGTTCTTGATAAACAATCAACTTTGCAAAGCCCTAGCATTGATGTATTGACTTAACCGCTGATAAAGTGCGATGGCATCTATTTTGGACGCTATGTTGCCTATTGCACATTGGTAAGCAAGATCAATATCTTGATGTTGATTTGGGTAGTATTTTCTCGCTACTTCGACACATTCAGGCAAGTTGATATACCAACTGCCGTCCTTCTCAGCGACAAAATAGTAGGCAGCTCTTATCAACTTCTTACCAATCACTTTTGCTACCGCTTTGTCACTCATTTGCGCAAAACGACCACTCATTTGCTCCAAAAAAACCGCGAGGTCACCATTGAGAGCTTCAGCGATTTCAAAGCTGGGTTTATGTGACACAAGCTCTTTTGATAAATCATTTCCCCAAATGCAGCAGCAACAGTGTTTGAGCCAAAATTGCCAATGGTATTTTTCTTTTGGGTCTAGAACACGATGACGCTCACCTGGGTCAATATCAAGTTTGCTTATTTGCGGATAAGCTTTGGGGATGCTTGAAGACAGTTTGTTGAATATGCCCAGTTCATTTTGACTCACCGGTGCGGTCAGTATTACGGAAACATCGAGATCTGAGTGCCCCAGCATTGCTGTGCCTCTGGGAACGCTGCCGTACAAGTAGATACCATCTATTTGTTTTGGAAGTTGCGTTATCAACTCACCAACAACGACCTCAACAACTGGTTGGAACTCTATTTGAATATTTTCTGGTGAACAGTCATTGCGGATAAAGCCCTGGGCATCGAGACCATTATCTCGCTTGTGCATGGCGAATCTCCATCATAAAAGGAATGCTAAATTCAAATACCAAGCTTTTCGACCAATTTGGCTAACGACGTTTCGATACTGTCTGTTGCCGTATCAATCTTGACGACTTCCGTCTTCCAAGCCTCGTGGTGACGAGCTTTTATACCCAAGTAACCTCGAGATGCTAGGTTCAGCGAGAATGACTTGGTTTGTAGACGCGGCGGCGATTTAAAGATCTAGTCATTCTAAATCAAGAATCGTCAACAAAGTATACAAGCCAAGACAGCTCGCCCTTTGGGAGCGTGTCATTGACCCGATTGCTGCGTCAAACAACTTGGAAAGAGCTAACTATTACACTGCGTTGTTTTCCTTGATCTCGAATCAATGACAACGCTCTGAATCCTGCATCTTGAAGTCACTTGGGTATACTTGTTGCCAATTCGGTAGCTGCAGGTTCTCAACTTCATTCTTACGAGAATCAACACGTTGTTTATGCTCATTCTCATCCGAGCAACTTATCTCTATGTTAACAAAGTGAGCGGACATGCTTGTTGCCACTTGCTGCCATTCATGCCGTGTAAGCTCTATGGGGTTACAAGAGTCAGCGATACAACTCAACCCAAGTTCAAGGTTATCTCGGATGATCCGGTAACTTAGCCGATAACCCTCACCTTCAACCTTGAAATGACACAAATCACGTAGACCTTGCTCTATAGTGTCGACGCGTACATACATCGCGCCAACTCTTGCGGCTAATAGCTTTGCTAACGTCGACTTACCAGACGCAGGAAGACCAGAAAAAATGTACAAGGTAGGAATCGTCAAATGAACTCCTTCTCTATTAAATCCCATAAGCTTGAAATACATGATTCAAAAGAATGATGCTAAAGAACATCAAAGCGACATGCCAAACATTCGTCACCATCAATGTACTCTGCGAACCAATAATGGCAATCTTCCAATTCTCGATAATTGACCAAAGTATATGATTTGGAAAACCGATATTGCAATACAATGAGCTTATTGCATTTTGGCGGCCAACTCGTTGTTTCAACAATTAAATTGTTGTTTTTCAGCTCAGATTTAAGGATCTCAGTTAGAAGGAGACTTTGGAACATACTATCGGTCCTCAAAAGAAGTGCTAGCTCTCCAACAAGAGAAGAAATTTACAGCTAAATTTACCCGCAAAATGCCCTACGATCAGGTTCTGAATCACATTTGCCCTCTCTGGCATAAAACACTTCCCATTTACTGCCTGAGTGGGTTAAACAGTATCTCTCATCCGCTATACCGTTTAGCGTGATAGAAGCCATGTTGAGGTTAAGTACGTTGACGCGTTTTAAAAAACGAATCTATCCGCGTTTAAGTAACACTACTCAACATTTGGTTCGGGTAAAACCGGTGGCGTACTATCCATGTAGGTTAAGAAGTTTTGCCAAATTTCGTGAGTTCTTTGTTGAGTTAATTGAGTTTCGCAGGAAATAGCCATCACGCCACGAATTGTCCCTTCACGCCACTGCGTATATACCGAATCACAATGCGACGTCACGTACGCTTGCCAATCTTTTTGTGCAACTTGAATCGCTTTAATCAGCTCAGGATCATAAGAATTATGTTCGAAACTCGTTTCCAAATACTTATTTAGTTGCTTTTGAGCAGCCTCTAACTCAATGGCTGCACACTGATTAATCTCTAGGGTACTGACCGCGTTATTACAATCTATCGCTTCTTCTTGAGCAAATGCCATAGATGACAAACTCGTTAGAGCCACAATCACGTATTTTTTCATTCCTTTCTCCAAGTCAACGCAAGTAAATTTTCTTCTTGTTCTATGCCATTTCAAAGCTCGCATAAACCTCTTTTAGGTTTCGTTATTGTGCTTGCCTGTTTATCTTGATCCAGCTTTTCTTCCGTTTTAACCAAAACTCTAAAATAAGAAAAGGTCTCTTATCTTAATCACGCTCCGAAACGCGGCTCAGTTTTTTCAAAAAAGCAGGGTCGCTTTCTAAAGTAAAACACTTCACAAGTAGAGGCGACGTCTCTTTCTTATACTGAATCTGGGGCTCATAGTTACGAACTAATTCATTAACTTCAACGAATTTATCTGCGGGAATATGGCTCATCTGTACAATACCTGCCGAGATGCTTCTTATATCTTTTAAATCATAATTTTTGTATGAAAAATACTGATATAAACAATTTGCTTGTGCAAATTGAAGCAACGGTTGTTCGACTTTGGGTGAGAGCCCTCTCTCCGCTTGCACTGAAAATGCCAACCCTAAACTTAGTAAAGCAATGAGTCTTATCACTCTTCCTCCTTGTATATTCGTAAAGGCGCAACAAGAGCTGTGTCCTACATGATTTAGTGAATATCCCGTATTTCAATGTGACTTAATCTATTGATAAGTTGGGATGCCATCAAAGTTAACTTTCCTTCGTTAGCTTCAGAAATCGACCTGAGCGACTGCATTACATCGACTCTTAACGTTTCAAGTCCCGCTTTGTCGTTAGTGTCATAGGCGGTAAATGCCATTCCTTCCAACTCATCAAGCCAATTGTCGAATGATAGAGGCTGTTTCGAAAGTAACAATAAGGTGGTGTAAGGGTCCGCAATTAATGCCTTCAGAATAAATGGGGACACCTCCCCAGAAAGCGCTCCATCACGACGTTTCCAGATTTCAGTTAAAGTGAAGATGGTTGGTACTAATGTAGATGGGTTACTATCTTTAAGCGTGGTTTCGATCGTTTGATGGTTATCTATCATCCAGTTAAGTAAAAGATGTATCTCTGAGCTTTTAGCTGGTGATACCGTCGGATAAAGAAGAAAAGCAAAGAGTAATAACCTACTTTTAATCACTGTGGCTAAGCTGACATTAATATGCACCCCCTTACATTATTACCATCTAGTTTTTCGTATAACTTGTTTTCTAAGAGCTGCACTTTTATGTCTTGCTTAACATCTTCAGTGCAAACCTACCTCGCTCGGAGACAGAGTTTGATTTATCTGCTGAAAATCCCTGTGCGTATCTCTTTGCCTTACTACCAAGAGACTCTAACTCTCGAATAAGGAACTCAGCTGCAACTCTGCGAACAATAGGAGAAGCGTCGTGTGCTGAGCGGTTTAATAACTCGGCAGATGAAAGGGAGACACTAATCTGCCGTTCGTAGACGATGGGCTTGAACTGCCCTTCACAGTAACGAATATCTGTCCAAACCCACTCTCGACCATGAGTCCATGTAAGCCGTTTTTCGAAAAGAGCACGAAAAGCCTTGGCTCTTATACAAGGTTGAATAGCACTCTTCGCGATGTTAGTTAGATGCGTATCTAAAATGTTGGTCCGACTTAACTGAGAAAATAACGAGGGCATGGGACCGCAAGAAGAGTTCATCAATTTGGCGACAATAACGTTTGCTACCTGGGGTCTGCTTATTATATTCAGCAATACTTGCTTTTCCGTCTCATCGATTCTTCCCCAAGAGTTCCAATGAACAAGGACTACGCTTGTCGCATTTGCAACGTCTTGAGGATCACTGTGCTTTGCTATCTTCGCTAATTGCTCTTTGGCGGCTTGGCGAACTTGAGGTGCCCAATCATTAAGTCTGCGTAGCGCCATACAAAGAAAAAATGCATTAGGCGCACCACCACACAACGTTCTGAGCGTATTCTCTCGTTTGCGTCCATCAGCACTAATTAAATCCAACCAAGTGCACATTTGTGAAGCGTGTTTCGTGTCTGATACCACTTTTGAAAACTGTGAGCGAATAAGCCTCTCCCAATAATCAAAGTTTGCTAGTGGTAAATTATCAGTCACACAAACCAGCTCTGTCATGTCTGCGATTACCTTCCCCCGAGCATTCAATGACATAGCGAAGTTGTTGACCGCAGCCATGACCTCAAATTTCTTACCTGGGAGCCAGTGTTCGAAGCGACCTGCCAGCTCCCCAACTGGTTCACCATCAAATTTAAAAGGTATTTGGTTTCGTTTTCGTAGGTCTTCAGTCTTTTCCGTTAAACGGGCTGATTCTAAATTGGGTTCGTCCATTGAGTTATAGTTCACATGACCATTAAATGAATATGGTTTGAAAGTACCTTTGTTTTGATGTCTTTCATCTTTATGTTTCACTATCAACTTTATAGGCAATTGAGATCAGCCTTCAAATAAGAAATGGCTTAGAAGCGTATAAAAATGGAATCGCTCGAAATATCACTGCAACTGCTAAAATAATCACTTGCACGAAAAGAGTGTTAGAGAAAACGGCTAATTGCAGCTTAGTATTGGCATTGAACATCACAGTCTTACAACCAGATTGACACTTTTTAGCGTGCTCTGTTTGATGTCAACACGGCGGTTTTTAGCTGCGAATTCAAGTTAATCAAAAATCAAATAGGGTCTATCTTCCAATACGACTTTACGAACTTGAGTTTGGAAAACTTCTGCCAAGCCCTCTTCCGTGAGTACTTCATCTGCATGACCTAAAGAATGCAATACGCCGTTATTGAGCAGCAAGACTTTATCAGCGTGTTTAAGCGTTCGGTTTAAGTCGTGGTTTGCGACCAACACCCCAATCCCCTGCGCAGCGACGGCATTAATGAGCTGATATAGCAGTCCTTCTTGGGCAATATCCAGCGGCGCTGCGGGTTCATCCAAAATCAATAGCTGAGAGTAAGGGTTAATTGTGCGCCACACTTGCAAACACACTCCGGCTAAACGGACACGCTGCCATTCACCGCCGGATAATGTCTGAATACTTCGATGAAGCTTGTCTTGCAGTTGTACTAGCTCAATAACAATATTAACGGCATCTCGTACTTTCGCGTCGCTGATATTGGCACCCGTTGGCAATGAAAGTGCTAAGTATTGAAAGACATCAACATTGAATGCAGGTCTTGATTGCTGACACAAATACCCACGGATATGCGCTTGTTCTGAAAGTGGCATTGTGAGCAGGTCGTTATTATCGACAAGTACTTCCCCACTCACGCCTTCACGCTGAGTTAAAGTGCCAGATATCGCGCCAAGTAATGTACTCTTTCCTGAGCCGTTTGGACCCACGACATGGACAACCTCACCCGGCTTACATTCAAAGGAGAGCGGTAGCAGTCGACTTCCCACTGCGATGTGCTTAACGTGCATCATGACTTTTCACCAGCATCCAAATGAAGATAGGTGCGCCGATAGAAGTGGTCATCACTCCCAGCGGCAGCTCAGCGGAATCGAGCAACAAACGCGCGCCGATATCAGCAAACACCAATAAGGCTGCGCCAGATATTGCCGACAGAGGCAACAAGTAACGGTTTTCTGTACCAAACGCTAATCGAAGCAGATGCGGCACGACTAAGCCCACAAAGCTAATGATCCCCCCCAATGCAACGGAACCACCAACGAGAATGGAAATTGCCAAAATGAGTTTCCAGCGCATCTGATGAACATCAATACCTAGTTGAGTGGCATGGATTTCCCCAAGCATCAACTTATCAAGCGGTTTGCCCTTGCAACAGAGCCAAATCAATACAGGTAGCATGACCAAAGTAACGGTGTGCTGATACCAACTTGCCCCACCAATGCTGCCCATTAGCCAATACATTAACTGACGTAGGCTCAAGTCATCGCTAAAGTAGAATGCCCACGTCACAATGGCGCTCGACAAAATACCCAGTGCAACGCCGACGAGCAGCAGCCTTGCAGTAGTGAGATGCATTGCCCTTGCGATACCAACCAATATGACGGTAAACAGCATCGAACCGGCAATGGCAGCCAACATAAAGATCATCGGAGAAGGTAAAACCGGCAAGGCAAACATGACGAGCACCATTGCCAAGCTCGCGCCACCGGAGATCCCGAGAACGCCGGGTTCGGCTAATACGTTGCCAAGCAGAACTTGTAAGGTAGCACCAGAGACCGCCAATGCTGCCCCGATAATGGCGGCAGAAACCAAACGTGGCAGACGTAGATCCAACAAGAGTTTTTGTTCAAATGCAGAGAGAGACTGAAAAGGAGAAAGGAATACCTCTCCGACCATCAAGTGGATAGCAGAGAGCAGCACGAGAATCACTGACATGATCAAAAGATTGCGTTGCCAGCGTCGTTCCTTGTTCAGGATAAGTTGTTGAAAATCCATAGTAGCCGATAAATACAAACGAGGCTTAACCTTACAGTTAAGCCTCGGTAAATTGCAAATGTGTTCTTATGCTTTATTCGCCGAAATTAAAGCGATATGGCATTAATCGTAGACTAACTCGCCATCTTCGTAACGCGTTTTCACTTCACACACCATTAATGCTGCGCGTTGACCTATCGCGACGTGGCGATTTGGGAAAACAACGGCTTCGTTATCGTTCTTCGCCATCAGCGGTTTGTCACCATCGTGACCAAACACTTCGCCGTGAACGAATGATGTGAAGTTCTCGACGTTGTCATCAAACATAAAGTCGAAATCTTCGTGCAAACGCACAATCGTACGACTAACACGGTACTTGATACATGGTTTAGACAAGTGCTCCGCTTTCGCCTCTGCAATTAGGTTACGCAGTGACAAATCGAACGCAGTCAGTTTGTCTAAGTCGTTTTCACCAATGCGAGCCACTCGACCAAGCTCCATCGTCAAAGCTTGAGCGCCGTAGTTCTCTGCACTGAACCAGCTGAATGTACTGGTTGGTGAGTTAGACAGTAGCACTGCTTCAATATGTGCACTGTCGAGAAAATCAATCAAAGCTTTGCTACGAACAGGATGACGCGTTTTCGGACTCACAGCAAAGGTGTAGTGCTTCGAATCACGGATCGCACAGTGCAAATCTAAGTGCCAGCGTGTTTCCGCTGCCGTATCTTGATAGAAATCTCTCACTAACAATTTGAGAGTGTCAGCAATCGCAAGCTCTTTGGTTGGCTCGTGCTCTTTCTCATCAAACAGTCGATTAAGGTTTTCTTCTAAAAATCGCGTGTGCGCCAGAGTAGATTCTGGGTGAGCGATAATGAATAAGCATCGAGACTCGACTTTCTGGAAGCCGGATTCGATGTCTTTGATAATTGAATCCACCAGCTCCATCGGTGCGGTTTCATCCCCGTGGACACCACAAGAGATGATGACGTTCTTGGTTTCCTGAGTGTATTCATCAGGAATCACTTCTAGCACACCACGCTGATAGAGTTTAAGTTTTACACCATTAGACAGCACCTGCTCCGCTGGCGCGACATCAATATGAACATCTAACGTGTCAGTTAAAAACGATTGGCGAAAGAGAGACTTCGTCATGCGTTACTCCTTAATAGCACGGCGGGTATGTTAATAAATTGTACAAAGGATTTTTGTTGTTGCGATCCCACTTATGAGTAGAAGCCACCAAATTTATTTAAAATCCCATACCTTTTCGCGCCATGCACTCAAATCAAGCATTGAGGCGTTTATTTTTTAAACAATTACAAAGTGTTAGGGCTGTGAACTTTACCACAGCCCTAAAGAAGATCATTATGATTTGATCAACTTTTAGCGTTTATTCACCACGTTGTGCGAGTAAACGTTCAAATTCGTCTACTTTGTCACGAACTAGTTCAACACTCTGCTGCCAGAATTCTGGTTGCGTCAGATCCATTGAAAGATGCTTTTCGACAACCTCTTCAGCCATCATGTTGCCAGTGTCGCGCAATAGATCTACATAATCATCGTAGAAGCGCTCCCCTTTAGCATCACGTTGAGCGTAGATACCTTTACTGAACAAGAAACCGAACAGATATGGGTAGTTGTAGAAGCTCACCCCAGAAATTGAGAAGTGCAGTTTGCTCGCCCAGAAATAAGGGTCAGCTTCGCTCATCACATCGCCATACCAATCTTTCCATGTTTCTGACATCAGCTCACAGAAGTCATCTGCTGTCAGTTCGCCCTCTTGGCGACGCTCGTAGAAGGCTTTTTCGAATTCGTAACGAACTGGAATATTGATCATCAGCGCCAACGCCGAAGAAAGCTCTTCCCACAGCATTTCGAGCTTATCATCCACACTTTCTGCTTTTGAAATCAGGTGATCACGAACGATGTTTTCAGCGAAAATCGAGGCGGTTTCTGCCAACGTCATTGGGTAGTACGTTTGGCAAAGCGGCAAGTCACGAATCACCCAGTTGTGGAAGGCATGACCAAGCTCATGAGCAAGCGTCATCAGGTCTGAGCGGCTACCACTCCAAGTCATAAACACAAGCGGCGTACGCGTCGCCGGCAGCTTAGTACAGTATGCGCCAAGACGTTTATTGGCATTAGGCGCGGCATCAATCCAGCCGTTTTGTACCATCATGCGGACAAACTCTGACATATCTGGGTTCACGGTTTCGAACGCTTCACAAATGACGTCGATTGCTTCATCAAATGGATAAACTTTCGCTTCGCCACTCAAAGCAGGCATCGCAGCAAGATGATTCCATGGTTTCATCTCATCCAAACCATGGACCTTCGCCATTAGCAAACCGGCTTTTTGACCAATCTCACGGCTGTCTTTAGCGACTTTCATCATGGCATCCAACGTTTCGGCTTTGATTCGGCTGCCATGCAAGCTTGGATCAAGGAAATGGACATCACGTTTGGTAGAACGCTTTTTGTTCTCTGTTAAACGCCAACCTGAAAGCGCGTTAAGGATAGAAGCAAAAGACTCTTGGTGTGTCGCCATCGCTTTTTGAACACCACGCCACGCAGCTTCTTGGCGATCAAATTCAGAGCCGTAAAGAATGCTTGCTGCTTGCGAGAAGCCAAGCTCTTCGCTTTCACCATCAGCGTAGTCAAGCTTCACTTTCAAAGAGCCCGTAAGGTTGTTGTATAACTTACCCCACGCAGATTTTCCATCCACGCTCATTGCCGCTAATAGCTTTTCTTCTTCGGTGCTTAAGCGTGTGTCAGCCAGTTTGCGAGAGTTTAGGATTGAAAACGCCTGACCACTGATGTCTGGATTTTCATGATCCAAAACGCGAGTAATGAACTCTTCATCAGCATGAGTCAATTTAAGCTCAAAGGCACTGTAAGCTTGAGAAAGCTCAGAGAAAATACGCGTCATACGACCCAGCAATGCTTTCGCCTCTGCATTTGTCGCATCCACTGACGCGTAACAGTTAGCGAAGTTAGCAATCGTGCCAGCCAAACGGCTTGCCGCCTCACTGGTTAAGATTGCGTTCTGCATCACTTCTACAGAGTTACAATCGGCAGACTGTTTATTGAGTAAGTCAATGCATTGCTCTACAAGGGCAATGTCATCTTGAATTCGTGGGTCAGCGAGATCGTTATAAACGATGGATAAATCCCAGCTAGGAGCGGTCATTTATGGTTCCTTTTGATGTAATCGAGCCAGCTCTTTTCTCTCTTAAACTCGGTAGAGATCCAAGCGTTGGCTACTTCCGTGACTAATTTTCAAATAGTGGTACGCCTATCGAACGAACTGAGGCGTAAATCTGATCATCGATGGTAATTGTTATATGTGTTACTGACGCATTTCCTATCGCTAATGTCGAATACCATCGCGGATTGCGCCAATCTACACCCAATACATGGGCAAGAATCATTCTAATTACGCCACCATGCGTGACAATTAGCAAGTTGTCATTGATATCGTTGATGATTTGAGACCAAGCACAAGTTACACGATGAGAGAAATCATCCAAGCTCTCAGCATTCGGTAAGGTGTGTTGTGCCGGTGCTTTCCAAAATGCATCGAGCTTATTCCAGTGCTCAGAAAGCATGTCAAATGGGATGCCGTCGAAATCACCAAAATCCAATTCTTGAAGTTGTGGTTCCACACTTAAAGGCAAAAGTTGCTGCTCAGCAAGTATCTCAGCAAGATCGTGACAACGTGACAAAGGAGAGCTGATGATCCCTTCTACTTCTCGACCCGCCTGTTGCCAGGCTTGCGCAATTTTGCGTTGCTCAGCTTCATCGACTTTTAAATCGGCTTGTCCGTGTAAACCTGGGGCTGCGTTCACTTTCCCGTGTCGCAGTAAGTAGATATTCAACGTTTTCATCTCTTCCCTTCCTGTGGTTTGAGCTCAAGCGGCAAGCCCGCAGCGACAAACGTGACTCGCTCACACATGGTCGCCAGTTTTTGATTCATCCGTCCCGCATTATCAACAAAATAACGACTGACGGCGCCGAGCGGCACAATGCCCATACCGACTTCGTTAGAGACAAAAATCAGCGTCGCGTCAGATTGTGCTGCCGCATTCACCAACCGCTCAATTTTTTCCTCTAACCGCTCATTACAGCAGTCATCACCGAGTTCAAAGATCCAGTTGTTGAGCCAAAGCGTAAGGCAATCAACTAACACGACATCTTGAGACGAAAACTCACAAATGAGCTCAGGCAAGTTAAGCGGACATTCATGTTCAATCCACCCGGTCCCTCGCTGCAGTTTATGGTGAGCAATGCGCTGCTTCATTTCATCATCAAAAGGCAATGCCGTCGCCACATAGTGAAGCGTTCCGTTTTTATTTTGTGCCCATTGTTGCGCCCTGCTCTCTGCTAAGCTCGATTTTCCTGAGCGCGCACCACCTAGAATAAGTTGCTTCATAATGAATGACTAAATGCGATAAGAGTGAGATAAACAAGTAACTCTGCAAGCTGCTGCGCGGCACCAAGGCAATCGCCAGTAAATCCGCCGATACGTTTGGTCAGCCAGCGTTTAAAACCCACACGAAACAGTGCCAATACCAGTACAATCACAGCTGCCTGAGTCACACCCAGTAACAACGCTACAACCCCACCAGTTAAGAGCAGTATCGCGACTTCTAAGCTCGATTGCTTATTCGCTAACGGTTTACTTTTCGAGGTATCCGCGTCACTAACGTAAGGCATGTCATATATGAGAGTGGCAGCCAACGCTCGGCTCACGGTAAACGCCACGACGATCATCAGCCAAAACTGAGGCTCATTGGCTAACTCGCTCCAAAATACAAACTTCGCTAACAGCGCCATCACTAGCGTTGCCGCTCCGTACGTCCCGATGCGGCTGTCTTTCATGATGGTTAAGCGGCGCTCTAACGTCATACCACCGCCAATGCCATCCGCCATATCCGTTAATCCGTCCTCATGAAAAGCGCCGGTAAGCAACAGGCTAAATGCCATGGTTAACACGATGGCAACTGAGTTTGGGAACAACAGGCTCGCCAGTGAAAACGCAGCCGCGCACAGTAGCCCAAGCACCACACCGACCAAAGCAAAGTATCGCCCTGCTTGGTTCATGCGCTTTTCACTGTAAGGTAAATCTGCGGGCACAGGTATACGGCTAAAAAAGCTAATTGCGAGTAAGAAAAGCTCACTCTGATAGCGCAAAGAACGAGTCTCTGAAGTGTGGGTATTCTCAGAAGCAGACACTAAACCGTCACTCCCGCACTCTCAAAACTTGCCATGTTGTTGTAAAACTGAGCCGCCGCTTTTACCAGTGGCAAAGCAAGCGCCGCTCCGGTTCCTTCACCTAAACGCAAACCAAGATCCAAGAGAGGCTCCGCTTGCAAACATTCCAGCACAAACTTGTGCCCATTCTCTTCTGAGTTATGAGCAAACAGCATGTAATCTCGCGTCTCTTCATCCAATAAAGTCGCGACGTAAGCGGCAACAGAGACGATAAATCCATCGACCAAGACTGGCGTTTTGTGGCGTTTCGCTTCTAAGAATGCGCCAACCATTTGCACGATTTCAAACCCACCGACTTGAGCCAGTGCTCCTTTGGTGTCAAGGTCACGACAGCGATTCACGCCTTGTGCGACTAGCTTGATTTTGCGGTTTAGTTGCTCTTGAGTAATGCCCGTACCATAGCCAACACAATGGTCGACTTCCAATGGACTCAACGCTGTTAACAATGCCGATGCCGAACTGGTATTGCCAATCCCCATTTCACCAAACATCAACAAGTTCGAACCATTAAGAATCGCCTGCTGCGCGACTTTGGCACCATATTCCAAACCCAATGCAACTTGCTCTAACGACATCGCCGTTTGTTTAGCAAAGTTTGCCGTGCCATTTCCCAGACGTTTCTCAATCAAGTTGGGATGATGTTTAAAGTCAGGAACTAAGGTATCGATCGGTGACAACATGCCACAATCAATGACCTTAAAGTCAATTTGGTTGAGATCGCAGAAACAATTAATGGCGGCGCCACCAGCGAGAAAATTCGCCACCATTTGCTGAGTCACAGCGCTTGGCGCAATGCTCACCCCTTCTTCGGCGATACCGTGATCACCAGCGAATACCAACATGGTTGGTTTGCGAATTACTATTGTTTCAACCGCTTGAGGCTTATCTTGGCTTTGAATTAACGCCAGTTCTAGCGCCACTTTTTCGAGCAAACCAAGAGCGCCTAATGGTTTGGTTTTGTTATCAATGCGAGCTTGAATTTCTGAGGCAAAAGAGCGATCCATGATGATGGTTCCTTATTCTTTATTTTGGTCGAGCAACAGAGAACGTCTTTTCTAGCGTGGCGTACTCATTTCCACCAAGCCTTGCTAATGGGTCAACCGCTAGAGAGTCGACTTTTAAACGATCACCTTCCATGGATATGACCCGCTCATCGACATAAATGTGTTCAATCTCTGCAAAGATTAAACTTTGCGGTGTCTCCCCCATCTCTATCACTTCATGCAACTTACAGCCGAATGCAATTGGCGCGCCTTCTAAGCGCGGTAATTCGAAACCCTGGAAATCAACCGTCTCAAGTTGAGTAGTCTCCAGTTCAGATTCCCCATGTTCTAATGTGGCAGAAGATAAAGTGACTTTATCCGCGAGATCGCTGGGTGCAATATGGATAACCAACTTACCGGTTTCTAATGCATTTCGCGTGGTGTCCTTGATGTCCCCATTGGGCTTTTTTCCCACAGAAATCATCAATAAAGGTGGACGGCTAGAGACCGCAGTAAAGTAGGAAAATGGCGCTAAGTTGAAGTTTTGCTCACCTGAGTCTGTGAGCACCCAAGCGATTGGGCGAGGAATGACAGTTTGGGTCATCAAATGGTACACCTGCGTTGGCGCAAGCGTACTGAGATCTATGTTCATACGACGTCCTTGGTCTTAGAAAACCGCGAGAGAAATGAGACTCCCGACAAATTGAGAGAACAAGTGTACCCCTCTCCCGTGCAATTTCATCTGATTTTCTCTTTTTGACAGCGCTTTTTGTCAATTCGACAGTCATATTGATAAAAATATTATTTCAACCTGCTCATTTAGCGATAGAAGAAAAACAAAGTCGAGCAATGAAACCACATATGTAAACAAGAGAACCTTTCTTTTAAGAGGCAAGACCGAAAGTCAGCCCACCTATCGAAACAGGTCTATATAACTGAATAATAAATAATTTTAATTTCCATTCGTCGATTTAAAATGATTTTTTGTTCCTTATAGGGTTGTTAGATTAGTTCCGATTTACCCACAACATTCCAATATTGGCACGAGTGATGCTATTTAGATCTTGTCCCCGACAATAAAGAGTGAGAAATCATGTTTGCCAATCAAAGTCGTCGCCCTGCTAAGAAAGGCAAGCCCAACAAACAACGCCCACCGCGGCAATCCATACCCTTATCATTCTCCTAGGAAAAAAGACCCGTTCGTCCCGCGGGTCTTTTTATTTGCAGGTATTTTATTCACTTAGCTTTCTATATCCAAGTAACCTCGAGATGCTAGGTTCACCGAGTTCGATTGATTAAATGTCATACATTAGCTACCTGACTGCAGCTTCGTGGAAGAAATGCGCTACAATAGCCTAAGCACTTGTTCTTAAACAGGAAGGATACAATGGGCAACGATTCAAACGCATGTGTGATTATTGCAGGTGGTACAGGTCTTGTAGGGAAAGAAGTCATGGCTAAACTTGTCTCACAGCCTAGCATCGAAACGCTATATTCTCTCTCCCGCCGAACGATCACTGGTATCGAGGATCCAAATAACAAAATTGTCCCATTGTTAGACGCGGCGCTCACAATCCACGATTGGGACGATCAGCAACCGATTCCACGCGTCGGTTTTATTTGTCTCGGCACCACATTAAAACAAGCTGGCAGCAAAGATGCTCTGCGAAAGATCGACGTCGAATTGGTATGTAAAGTTGCTCAACAAATGAAAATGATCGGTGTAAAACGCATCGCTGTGGTTTCGAGTCTAGGCGCAAAAGCGTCTTCTTCATCCCATTATCTAGCTTGCAAAGGACATATGGAAAAAAATATCGAGAGGATGGGCTTTGAAGAAGTGGTGTTCGCAAGGCCCGGACCTCTGGTCGGACAGCGAGAAAATCCTCGTACGGATGAAAAGGTTGTTCAGACACTTTCTAAGGTAATTCGTCCGCTTATGCTTGGTAAATTGGCGAACTTTGTACCCGTTCATGCTCAAGACGTAGCCAAAGCGATGATTTATCAAGTTTTCAGCTATCAAGAAGAAAAAGTCATTTATTTGCATAGAAAGGATATGCTTGATCTCATTAGGCACTATGATTGAAAAATTTCGCCTAAATATTACGCTAAATCAGTCATCAACGAGAGTCGAGTCGCATTTTTATATTCATTTTAGATCTATCTAATACCTGTTTATCATTTTTAAAGTTATATCCCACTCGGTATCTTACCCAACCAGTATATAGCTCCGTATAAAATTTAATCAGCACTTCTTATGCCGATTACTAAGGTAAGATTATGAATTTCGCAGTGGTTGCTTCTCTGGCGGTGTTTATCGCCATATTAATGTTCCTTTTTAACCAACAACAAAAACAAAACACACTCTCGCGTTTGGTTTTAATTGGCTTGGTTACGGGCTCTCTTTTCGGTCTTGGACTGCAACTTATCCATGGCGAAGGCAGCGATGTCATTGGACAAACACTTGAATGGGTCGGCATAGTCGGCAGCGGTTATGTTGGTCTCCTTAAAATGGTGATTATGCCTTTGGTATTGATTTCCATGATTTCCGCCGTTGTAAAGCTAGAGAAAGGCGGTTCGCTGGGTAAGATCTCTGGTCTAACGATTTCTGTTTTGCTGGTAACAACAGCCATTGCTGCCATGATCGGTATTCTTGTTACGACTACATTTGGTTTGTCTGCCGCTGGATTAACTGAAGGTGCACGTGAAACGGCTCGTATTGCCGTATTAGAGAGTCGAGTAGGATCAGTAAGCGACCTAACGATTCCTCAGATGTTAGTAAGCTTTATTCCAACTAACCCGTTTGCCGATCTTACAGGGGCTCGTTCTACATCGATCATTGCTGTGGTTATCTTTGGTGTTTTAGTCGGTATCGCTGCACGTAAAGTGATGGCAGAAAAAGAAGAGTTGGAATCTCCAATTCGTACTTTTGTGGAAGCGGCACAATCCGTGGTTATGCGCCTGGTTAAGATGATCATGGCATTAACGCCTTATGGTATTGCTGCCCTTATGGCGAAAGTGGTTGCAACATCAAGTGCTGCCGACATTTTTAATTTGCTTGGCTTTATTGTTGCGTCTTACGTTGCAATTGCACTGATGTTCCTTGTTCATGGTCTACTTGTTTCTTTTGTCGGCGTTAGCCCTGCTGAGTACTTTAAAAAGATTTGGCCAGTACTGACATTTGCATTCACGTCACGCAGTTCAGCGGCAACGATTCCACTTAACGTTGAAGCACAAATCACCAAGCTAAACGTACCACCAGCAATTGCGAACTTGTCAGCGTCTTTCGGTGCCACTATCGGTCAGAACGGCTGTGCAGGTATCTACCCAGCAATGCTTGCGGTAATGGTAGCGCCAACAATGGGTATCGATCCTCTAGACATCAACTTTATTCTGTCACTGATTGCCATCATCACGATTAGCTCATTTGGTATTGCCGGTGTCGGCGGCGGCGCAACCTTTGCTGCCCTGATTGTACTGCCTGCGATGGGCTTGCCTGTGACAATCGCAGCGCTACTGATCTCTATCGAGCCACTAATTGATATGGCGCGAACTGCACTTAATGTCTCTGGAGCAATGACTGCAGGTACCATTACCAGCCGATTGTTGAAATCCACCAACGACAATGGACAGTTAGAAGAACAAAAAGCGTAGCTGTTCTCGAAAAATAACTCTCAGTTTGAGCCGATGGTTTCTCCATCGGCTTTTTTGTATTTAAGCGCACCAAAGTGAAGAGTCATCCCCTTCCTATCTTCTCCAATTAATGCCTTACTCCCTACTCGCTAACTGTCTAAACTGATTTATCGAGAAGTATTGTTATGATATAACATTTCACAAATATCAAAATGAACACAGATAACATCGGAGGTAATGTCATGAGTTCAACTTTAATCGAGTCCACTTCAACTGAGGCTCTTGAATGCACACTTCGAGCGCCGTGTTTCAGTTCAGGAGAAGAGCCAACTGTGTTAGCGAACATCTATCAAGAAGACATCAATATCGCAATCTGGCGGCGACAATTCGATCAACCGCTTGCCGATGCCACGAATCGGTTCATCACCTCCCACCCTAACTTCAATAAATCGCTGAATGTATCTCCTGAAAATGCTTATGAAGTACTGCAATACGCAACCGATGGGCAGGCGCCCGATGTGTTGTTGAGAAATATCGTGGAGTTAGTCGACATGTTTTGCTATTTGTTTGAGTTAGAAGACGCAGGACTGCGCCTAGCGACACTCAATAGCGCGATGTGTCCCCGTTTTCACGTTGATCAAGTCCCCTGCCGCCTAGTCACTACCTACCAAGGCATTGCGACTCAATGGATTGCTAATGACGTACTTGATCGCTCAAAGCTCGGTCGCGGTAGTCATGGGCTTTCGGATGCAGAATCCGGCTTATACAGAGCAGAATCAGACATCAGGCACCTTTCTGTTGGTGACGTTGCACTGCTAAAAGGTGAGCGTTGGATCGGAAATGAAAACAAAGGGCTGGTTCATCGCTCGCCTAGTATCCAATCGAATCAAGCTCGTTTGTTGCTCACCCTTGATTTTGGCTAATAAAAATCAGCGATTGTCCAAGCATTAACCAAATAAAAAACTTCAAGCCGAAAGTGACACTTCGGCTTTTCCATTTTCACAACATCACCTTGCATCTTTCGTTGCGAGTCAAGGCGTTGAATGGTCTAATACTCCTATCGGTTCCGTAAACGGTAAGCAGAATGCACCAAGACAATCAGCCCACTTTTTTCTTTTTCGATTACGAGACTTGGGGAACAAGTCCAGCCAAAGACCGCCCAAGCCAGTTTGCTGGCGTTCGCACTGATGAAAACTTCAATATCATTGGTGAACCTTTGGTGATGTACTGTCGTCCACCTGCTGATTACCTTCCTTCGCCAGAAGCAGCTTTGATCACTGGTATTACACCACAAAAAGCAATGCAAGAAGGCTTACCTGAACCTGAGTTTATCGCCAAAATTCATGCCGAATTGTCTAAACCAAAGACGACTAGCCTTGGCTACAACAGCATACGTTTTGATGATGAAGTCACTCGTTACACTTGCTACCGAAACTTCATCGACCCATACGCATGGAGCTGGCAAAACGGCAACTCACGATGGGATTTGCTTGACGTGATGCGAGCATGTCATGCCCTGCGTCCTGAAGGCGTAGAATGGCCAGAGAACGATGAAGGCTTTACAAGCTTCAAGCTAGAGCATTTATCCGTAGCGAATGGCATTGAACACAGCAATGCTCACGATGCGATGGCCGACGTGATTGCCACGATTGAAATGGCGAAGAAAGTTAAAGCCGCCCAACCTAAGCTATTTGACTACTTTTTCTCGATGCGTAACAAGCGCAAACTCAATGAGCTGGTTGATATTGTCAATATGACTCCGTTGATGCATGTATCAGGCATGCTTGGGCGTGAATGCCAATACACAAGCTGGATTGTGCCTGTGGCTTGGCACCCAACCAACAATAACGCTGTTATCACGATTGATTTAGCCAAAGATCCTCAGCCGATCCTTGAACTTTCAGCGGAAGAACTGAAAGAACGCTTGTACACCAAGCGTGACGAATTGGGCGACTTACTGCCTGTACCAGTGAAGCTAGTGCATCTGAACAAGTGCCCTATTCTCGCTCCAGCAAAAACATTAACCGCGGAAAATGCGGAAGTCATTGGTATTGACCGCCAACAATGTTTAAACAATTTAGCGTTGTTGCGCCAACACCCAGAGATCCGAGAGAAGCTGATTAGTCTATTCTCTATAGAACGTGAATTCGAAAAGAGTAATGACGTTGATACGCAGCTTTACGATGGTTTTTTCTCGCCTGCTGATCGCGCTGCTATGGACATCATTCGTGAAACCGATCCGAATAACTTAGCCGCACTGGACATTGAATTCGATGATAAACGAATCAAGCCATTGCTTTTCCGTTACCGTGCTCGCCATTATGCAGGCACATTAGATGAACAAGAACAAAGACGCTGGGCACAACATTGTCGTGAAGTTTTCGAAAGTCAGATTGAAGAGTACATGATGAATTTGGAAAACTTAGTTCACGAACATGAAAGTGACGAAAAGAAGATAGCAATATTAAAATCCGTCTATCGTTATGTAGAGAGCCTAGCCTCCTAATTTCTTACCTTGTTCAAGCGCACCTTCGGGTGTGCTTGTTGTTTTATATGCTGTCAAAATGATAAAAGATCGATTACTACAGCTGATCCATTTGCTCATCTCCCTCGCACTCATCATGGGAGCACTTGGTATCGGCAACACCATTCAAAAATTCATTGGCATTTCTGTTCCAGGAAGTGTCATCGGCATGCTTGTGCTGTTTTTCTCAATGACCCTTGGCTTAGTCAAAGTGGAATGGGTTAAGCCAGGTGCAACCCTATTCATCCGCTATATGATCCTGCTATTCGTGCCTATCAGCGTGGGTCTGATGCAACACTTCGATATGCTACTGGCTAACGCACTGCCAATTATTGCGAGTGCAGTAGGCGGATCACTGATCGTATTGGTCAGCTTGGCATGGTTCTTAGATTACTTACTGAAGGAGAAGCACTAGTATGTGGTTACTTGTCACTATTGTGGTTTTCCTTGCCGCACGCCAAATCGCAATCAAGGTGAACAATCCGATTGCTAACCCGCTTTTGATCAGTATCGCGGTATTAATCCCGTTGCTAACCTTTTTGAAAGTGCCATTTGAAACATACTACGCTGACAACGAATACATCAGCTTTTTACTTCAACCCGCCGTTGTTGCGCTGGCATATCCACTTTATGAACAACTGCCTCAAATCAAAGCTAATTGGCGCATTATCACTCTGGCTTGCACGTTAGGTAGTGTTATGTCCATGCTTACCGCTACGCTCATTGCGGTGGCATTTAAAGCTGACATTAGCTTAATAGCCAGCTTGGTTGGTAAGTCTGTGACGACCCCTATCGCGATGGAAATCTCTAGCCACTTAGGCGGAGAAGCAGCTGTTGCGGCAATTTTAGTGCTTATTGTGGGTTTGTTTGGTGCCATCCTCGCGTACCCGATCTTCAATATCATTGGTATTAAGCATCCAATTGCGCGCGGTCTAACAATGGGTACTGTTTCTCACGCTCTCGGCACCGCAACATGTGCTGAGAAACAACCGGGAGACGCAGCGTTCTCATCTCTTGCATTGGTGCTTTGTGGCATCATCACCTCAATTCTCGCGCCAAGCTTCTTTGCTTTGGCGGTTTGGTTATACCAATAATAACCTCAATGACCTGCTTTGCTATCAAGTGAGCAGGTCATAATCTCCTCTAGAAAATTCGCAGTATGAATATACGTTGATATAGTTATTAGTGGGACAGAGATAACGTTAAATCTTAGTGAAATCGAATACATGTGTGAGCTCACTCTAATTATGTAACGTAAATTATCATTACACACATTAACGTGATCTAAAGCACAGAACATTTCCACCTTTCACATAGAATAACTGTCCATGCAATAACAAGGATTCAACATGAAAAGTCGCATTGAACAGGCGCTAGCAAGCGCTCCTGAAGCACTTTCAACACCTCTTGCTCCTATCGTCCTTTCTGACGATTTTGATGCCACTATTTCTGAGCAACAGTTTGAAGCGCTACTAAACGCTACCAATCTTTCTGATAAAGAGCTTCGTGTTGCTCTACTTCCTTTTGCCGCTGCGTTTTCTTACGCACCGATTTCTGAATTCTATGTAGGCGCGATTGTTCGTGGTCTATCTGGTCGCCTTTACTTCGGTGCGAACATGGAGTTTTTTGGTGTTCAGTTAGGTCAAACTGTTCATGCTGAACAATGCGCGATTAGCCATGCTTGGATGAAAGGCGAACGTGGTGTTAAAGATATCACCATTAACTACAGCCCTTGTGGTCACTGTCGTCAGTTCATGAATGAACTAACTACGGCGAAAGAATTAAAGATCCAATTGCCAGAGCGTGAAGAAAAATCGCTACACGACTATCTTCCTGAAGCATTCGGTCCTGCTGATCTTGGTATCCAGTCAGGTCTAATGGCAGAAGTGAAACACGAGTTTGCTTGCGATGACAACGACACTCTGATCCAAAAAGCAGTTACTGCTATGAACATCAGTCACGCTCCATACACTAACAACTTAAGTGGCATTGCTCTTGAGATGAATAGTGGTCGTGTATTCCAAGGTGCTTACGCAGAAAACGCAGCGTTCAACCCTAGCCTTCCGCCACTTCAGGTTGCCTTAATTCAAATCCTGATGGCAGGCGAGCAGTTTGAAGACATCAAAGCCGCAGCACTAGTGGAGAACTCACAGGGTAAGATCAGCCACCTAGCCGATACTCAATCAACACTAGAGGCACTGAACCCAGATATTCCAGTGAGTTTTGTTAACATTTAACTCACAATGCTCTTATGAGAGAGGCTCTGCATGACGCAGGGCCTTTTTTTATTGTTTAAAATCACACGCAAACGTTTGCTTCATTCGCAAAAATCAGTATGATCCCCTGCAAATTCGCTTCCACCACTTTATTTTGTAAGGGAACACTATGTTTGGTACTGCTACTAGCACTCATGCTACCCGCGTATTACTTCTGGGCTCTGGCGAGCTTGGTAAAGAAGTAGCAATTGAATGTCAACGTCTTGGTTTAGAAGTGATCGCGTGTGACCGTTATGCTGACGCACCAGCAATGCAAGTCGCTCATCGCAGCTACGTCATCGATATGCTTGATGGCAAAGCATTAGAAGAAATCATCAAGAAAGAGCAACCTGCTTATGTGGTTCCGGAAATTGAAGCTATCGCAACAGACAAATTAGTTGAGCTAGAAGAAAAAGGCGTGAACGTCGTTCCAACAGCGAAAGCAACTAAGTTGACTATGAACCGCGAGGGCATCCGTCGTCTTGCAGCTGAAGAGCTAAGCTTAACGACTTCTCCTTATCAGTTTGCAGATAACTTTGATAACTTTAAAGCGGCAGTTGAGCACGTTGGTATCCCTTGTGTAGTAAAACCTGTGATGAGTTCGTCTGGTAAAGGACAAAGCGTCATCAAAACAGAACAAGATGTGCAAACAGCGTGGGAGTACGCGCAAGAAGGCGGTCGTACTGGTGCCGGTCGTGTGATCGTCGAAGGCTTTATTGACTTCGACTATGAAATTACGCTGCTGACAGTACGAGCGAAAGATGGTGTCCATTTCTGCGCACCAATTGGACATCGTCAAGAAGATGGTGACTACCGAGAGTCGTGGCAACCACAAGCAATGTCAGATACTGCGATTAAAGCAGCAGAATACACAGCGGAGAAAGTCGTAAATGCGCTCGGTGGTTACGGCATCTTCGGTGTAGAGCTGTTCGTGAAAGGTGATAAAGTAATTTTCAACGAAGTTTCACCTCGTCCACACGACACTGGCATGGTAACTATGATTTCTCAGGAAATGTCTGAGTTTGCTCTGCATGTTCGTGCGTTCACTGGCATGCCAATCAACAGTATCATTCAATACGGCCCGTCCGCGTCAGCTGTCATCCTAGGGCAAGGTACATCAACAGATATTCGCTTTGATAATCTTGCCAATGCCCTGGCTCAACCACAAACTCAAGTTCGTTTGTTTGGTAAGCCTGAAATCGATGGTCGCCGTCGTTTAGGCGTTGTTCTAACGCGTCGTAAGACTATCGAAGATTCGATTAAAGATGCAGTGAATAGCGCTTCTAAAGTACAGATCGTTTACTGATTTCACTAGTTCGCTCCAAGAAACAAAAAGCGCAGCCCAATTGGCTGCGCTTTTTATTTGTATAAACTCGGTTACCCTATTCACTTTCAATTAAATACACTTCTTCAGAGAAGTGACTCAGACCCTTTTTGGCAATTTTAGGGTGATTATCATCGGCTTGATCTACGTTTAAGCATGTGATCTTATAACCGGAAAATAACTGTTCAATCTCTTCTACAGGAACACTAAAAGGAGGTCCTGCCATCTCTTCTTGCGGGTAGTTCAACGTGACCAACAAGATACGACCGCCAGGATTCAGCAATTGCTTAACACGAGCAGCATATTCTGCTCGCATCTCTTTAGGAAGAGCCACTAACGCAGCACGATCGTAAATGATATCGGCTTTAGATACTGGGGCGGTAAAGAAATCACCCGTATAAATCGACAGCTCATCAAACTGATATAACTCGTGCATACCATTAACAGGCGTTACCGTTGGTGTGTAAAAATGCTCAGCAAAAAACGCTCTTACCGCAATTTGGCTTAGCTCAACGCCCTGAACTTCGTCGTGTTTGGTCGCTAACCAAATCAAATCCTCTGACTTACCACACAGAGGCACCAAAACTTTATCATCATGCTTTGCAGCCGTATGTTGCCAAAATGCAGGCAATAGTGGGTTCACGTCTTCTAGATGAAAACCAATTTGGTTACTGGCCCATTTATTGTGCCAAAATTCTTGATCTCTCATGATTCTTCTACTTGTCGGCTGATAGTGGATTCGAGCTTTGCGCTTCACTTTTGTGGGCTAAGACTAATGATTTTTTCAAATTTGTCTATGCCGTTCATCTTTGGTTAATACTGCAATGTTAGTATGGCTAACGTTCAAGAAGGAACCCTTCCTTGTTCTGATGGTCAGAATAAAGGAAAGCAAAATGGTGATCTAGAACACGATTCCACCATAAGGTTGAAAATCAACCTTGGAATCTATCGTAGAGACCCCATTAACTAGGTAGTACCTGATTTGCGAATCTTAGTGACCTTTTCGTTACCCATTTTCTAAGTGCAAGCAAGTTAAGGAGAGTGAATGAGCTTATTTCTACGTACTACGGCATTGATGCTATTAGTACTAAGCCGTGCGCCGGCTTTCGCCGCACTTCCAAATGTCCCGAGTAACGAGCAAGACCGTTCTGCTAGCCAAAACGAAGTTTGCTCAAAATTGTTTAAACATAGCCTTAGTGGTTTGTATGGCATTCAGTCAATCGACTCCAAACCAACACAGCCTTATTCAGATTTCGACGTACTTTACAGCAAAGCGCACCAAGCGCAGTTTGAGCTAGAAACCATCTGTAAGAGTACTGCCCTTCTCACTGACGCACAGCCTTATTTTGCTGGCGTTAAATCTCAGCACCGCGCCGAAGAGAAAATCGCCCACGAACTTGACGGTCAAGTAGAACGTATCACCGACTTAGCCCGTGCAACTATCGTTGCAAATGACGTAGCAAGCTTGGTGTCGGTATATGAAACGTTAGAGCGCGAAACAACCATTGTTAAAGTAAAAAACCGCTTTAAAAAACCAACGGCTTCTGGTTATCGTGATCTCAACTTGTTGGTCCGTTTACCAAAAACCAACCTAATTGCTGAAGTCCAATTGCATCTAAAAGCGATTGCTGATGTAAAAAGTGGTCCGGAGCATGATTTGTACGAGCAAATTCAGAAACTGGAACGTCAAGCTCTGGTTGAAGGTCGCAACCTAAATGATATCGAGATGGCATCAATTCGTAACATGCGTACTCAATCTAAAAACTTGTATCAAGAGGCTTGGCATCCTTACCTAACGACACACCTAGAAGCAGCCTAAACAAACAGTATTTTAGAAACTGACTCCCTGAATACTGAAAAACCACCGCAATTGCGGTGGTTTTTATTTGTTCTTTAGTCAGTAATGAAAGCCACAAACAAAAAGACCACGACAAAGCGTGGTCTCATTCCATGTTACATGGCTTACTGGTCGGTCTTTAGGTTCTCTACGCGAGCTTTCAACTTCTGACCCGGGCGGAACGTAACGACACGTCGAGCAGTAATAGGAATATCTTCACCAGTTTTCGGGTTACGACCAGGTCGTTCATTCTTGTCACGAAGGTCAAAGTTACCAAAACCTGACAGTTTTACCTGTTCGCCACTTTCTAGTGCCTTACGAATCTCTTCAAAGAACACTTCCACCGTTTCCTTGGCGTCCCGTTTACTAAATCCCAATTTATCAAACAGGTTTTCTGCAAGTTCGGCTTTTGTGAGCGCCATAAAACTTTCCTCAAAGCTATGTTAAACAATGCTACCTTAGTGTAGCGCCAGAGCAGTTTTACCCTACCAATTCAACAACATATCGGGGTTACATCAGGAAGTGTATGCCAAGCTTATGATTTTCGCCAACTTTTTTCTTTGCTAATATACGGAATGTTGCACCACGAAGATAGTTTACCCACCACCATTTCCAGATTTTCCTTTAATTCCCTCTCCAATGGCAAAAATATCCAGTTCAAATTACTAGTTTTAAAACTCAAAACAACATTAATCACTATTTAATAAAAATGTCAGATACTGGCTACTTTACAAACAATTGACACAAAACTTCTTACCTTTTCAGTAAGTTGAGTACGTTTGAAAATAGATCTGGTCGGTCCTATTTAGCAGACTTGTTATTCAGATATAGCGTGACACTAGGAGCATGAAAGCTTGAACAGCGACAAAATTCTATTGATTGCTCCATGACGGTTAACTGAAAGGTTGTTACTGTTTATCCCTGTTTTCACCACGCGAAAGAGTCGCCATGTTGCACCAAGTCATCAGTATCTTATTTCCCGTCTTTGTCTTGGTTTGCGTAGGTTACATAGTTGGTCGATGCCTCAAGCCCGATTTTCGCCCAATCAATCGCATCAATATGGATGTGTTTACTCCGGCACTGGTATTTTCTTCTCTTGTCGGTATGCCACTCAGCATGGGGCAAGTCCCCTTGCTACTAGCCGCGCTTATTGCTGTCGTAGTACCTGGCATTGTGATGGTTCCCATCGCGAAGTTTTGCGGATTATCATTCAAAGCATGGGCTCCACCACACATGTTTCGAAACAGCGGTAACTTAGCGATACCGCTGTTTACTTACACCTTCGGGGAAATCGCCCTTCCCTCCGCAGTATTGCTTTTTGTCGTTTCAGCATGCCTACATATAAGCCTTGGCGTCATGCTACTGAGTAATGGCAATCCGCTTAAACAAATCGTCAAAATGCCGATCTTCTTATCCGCTTTGCTCGCGTTGCTTATCAACATTTCTGGTATTGGTATTTGGTCTCCTCTTTTTGAAGCGACCACATTACTTGGGCAAGCCGCCGTCCCAGTTATGTTGTTATCATTGGGAGCACAAATGTGCCATTTAAGATGGGATGGTCTTCGAGTGGGTCTTTGGTGCACACTTCAATCACTCGGTACCGGAGCACTCGCCTTTGCCTTAATCTATACCTTGATACCATTGCCAATCATGCAATTACAGATGATGGTGTTGTTTACCATGTTGCCACCAGCTGTAATGAACTACTTGTTTGCTGAACGACTCAATATCGAACCTCTGAACGTTGCTTCCATGGTCTTGTTTGGCAACTTTTTAAGCATTATTACTCTACCGCTGCTACTAACGTTTGCTTTATCACTTGCTTGAACCATGCCTCCACATAATCCATCAACATCAAGCAACGTTTAACAAATCACAACGTAACGCTTCAAATTTGAAATCTAATTTTTAACAATAAATTCACCTTATCTAGCCTTTATACCTCGCTTTTTGAGTGTTTTATCTATTAGCCTGAACCCTCCGCAAATTTACAAAGGAGTTGTAATTTTATGGATAAGACATGCCGTGTGATTTTTCTCGGTGGTGCTCATCACTTAGAGGAAATCACAACAACACTCAACACAATCAAATTTACACCAACAGTGTGCTTTGGCGATGACGAATACGTTCTACTCCCAAAAGGAGTTGGTAATTCACCTAGATACTTCGTTTATGTGCACTCCACTTTGACAGATGAAGAACAAAATGAACTGATTCAATTAATCGAAATTCCGATGAAAAATAAATAGAGGCTTAATGGAGGACAGATAATGTACGAAGTTATTTTTATTGGCGGTGAGAGCCATGGTGAAAATATTTCCCTCAACTCTCTACCCTTAACGGTAGATAAAAATGGAGAAAAATATTCTTTATTTGGCTTAACAGACCCTAACTATGACAAACCTTACAAAATATACTGTACGAAGTATTCAATCGCAGAACGGTATATCCCTCAAATTGTTAAAGTCGAATTTATTGGTGGTCATTGGGATCGAGAATTTGAACACAGAATTCTGGGGTGGATACCTACAAGGGTGAACCGAACTCGTGAGGTCCTCGATAATCTAATAACCAATTCCTATGAATTAGTCACTCAGTTTTCCGACGGGAAGACCGTCCACGCATACGCCTCTGAAGATGTTCCAGAAGTATTTTTAAATGAAAGAATGCAAGCATTGCTCAAAGGAGATTGAAGCAAACTTTATCGCTGACATTGTTTATTTAACAAATTCGCAATCTAAATTTTACGGCTAAATTAACCATGTCTCTTTTTTGAGTCTCGCTTTTTGAGCAATTTATCGATTAGCCTAAAATCTCTCAACACTTGCAACGGAGTTGTAATTATATGGATAAAGAGTGCCTTGTAATTTTTCTAGGTGGCTATGAACACTTAGCAAAAGTTGTAACTACGCTTGATGCCATCAAATTCTCTTCAACAATAAAATTTGGCAATGATGAATATACCCTAATGCCAAATGGATATGGAAATACACCTCGAATCTTCTTTTATGTACACACTGAACTGAGTGAAGACATCATTAGAGAAATGAAAAATATGGTGAAACTTTCTATTGATAAAAAATGGTTTGAAATTGGTGGCGAATAATGGCGTTAGAAGTATTTATTGATATTTGTGGAGTCTCAACAACAACACGAGAGATAGACAGGGAATGGGTAACCGGACTCGTTAACAGAGCAAAAGACCGCAAATCTAAGGTATGGGTGTCTGTGATTGTCCGAGATTTGAAGCAAGATATTAACATTCGGCTTGCATGCGGTAATGCACCAAGAATAGCAACAACCACAAACAGCCCAAGACGAAAACCGCTAACCCAGCTCGAAAGTAAGCTGGCGGATCTCTGGTCTATGTTCCGGTGCGAAGGTGGGAACGTTAACGTTCAGGGCGTATGTGATTTTATCCGCTACCTCGAAGGGTGTCAGAGACGTGAGAGTGATGAAAAGCTAAAAAAGGATAAGCAGTGGCATTAATTATTTCCATTGATTGCTGTGGAGTAGTCATTGATTCATTAGAGAGCAACTCGAAAACCATAAACGCTATTGTGACGAAAGCTCAAGAACAAGGACAAAAAGTGTGGCTACGTATATGCCTAAAAGATGTATCGCAGAACATCGATATTGAACTTTGCTGTGGAGACCCGTCTAACTCTGTACCACCAGCAGCTAAAAGGGGCTCACTCATAGAGAAGAATATTAAAAAACTTTGGTTAGAACTTGGTTGCGCGGGTGAACAAGTGAATGCACAGAAGATCTCTGCATTTTTACTGTATTTTCAAAGCTATATTAATCAGTCCTAGAGAGTAGAACCTGCAAGCACGAACTACCTATCAAGTTAACGTTTAAGAAAGGCGCTGGTGTTCTTCAGTTATCGATTAAGCTGTGGCACTGCGCTTTTAAACAGATGACCTAGAGAAACCTTTTAATGGTAGAGGCATATCAAAAACAAAAGATTGAATGATAGACTAACGTCAAACAACTAACGTTTTTGCTTTGCAACTCTATGACATCAATTATTCAAATCAGCGACTGCCATTTAAGTGACGATTCAAGCTTTGAGAATCTACGTAGCGCGCTTCTTTATGCTCAAAAAGATTCATCATGCGATACCCTTTTGCTCACAGGCGATCTTTGTTGCAACCCCAAACCGGGTGATTACCGTGTACTACTAAGTTTCCTAGAAAAGCACATTCGCGATAAGAAAATATTCGCAATTGCAGGCAACCATGATGACACCAAATTGATGAAGCGGGAACTGGTCGGTAGCTCTATTAACGTAGTGAATAAAGCCAAAATTCATAACCGTGACATGCTGTTCTTAGATTCGAGTGCTAAACCTTTGGATAAGCACCACCCTTTAGGCTCTGGTCGTGTCGATAACCGTGGGCTAGCACGCTTCAATAAACAACTTCGCCATGCGATCAATCCGATTGTTGTTATCCATCACCCTATTATTCCCGTAGGCTCGGATTGGATACAAGCCATTTGCTTGGAAAACGATGCAAGCTTACATGCGCTTTTGGCTAAGTACCGGGTTCAAGATGTTATTTGCGGGCATGGTCATGATGCACTGACTGTAACGCGTCAAGAAGTCACTCAACATATGGCACCCGCTACTGCTTACGGTTTTGACCACAGTATTGACGAATACAACCGCAATACAAAGATTGGCGTGAATAAGATTCACCTCGAAGATGAGAGGATGAAGGTAGAGACAGTTTGGCTCTAGTTATTCCCTATTTCCTATCTCCTATCTCCTATCTCCTATCTCCTATCTCCTATCTCCTATCTCTCAAGATATAAAAAAACCCTGCCAAACTGGCAGGGTTTCCATTTCTTAAGAAGATACGTTACATGAGATTAGTCACGTAGAGACGCACCAAACTTCTCAGAAACGTGAGTAACGATAGCATCAACCGCACCAGCGATATCTGCATCTTCTAGAGTACGCTCAAGTGACTGTAGAGTCAGAGCGATTGCTAGGCTCTTCTTACCTTCTTCAACGCCTTTACCTACGTAAACGTCGAACAGCTTCGCATCTTTAAGGAACTCGCCACCTTGTTCTAGACAAGCGTTAACGATATCACCAGATGCAACAGCTTCATCCACGACTACCGCGATATCACGACGGTTTGAAGGGAATTTAGAAAGTGCTACCGCTTCTGGGATCACTTTGCTGTTGATTGCAGACCATTCGATTTCGAATACGATAGTACGGCCATTTAGACCGAACTTACGCTCAAGTTCTGGGTGAACAGTACCGATCACACCCACTTCTTTACCATCTACGATGATTGCCGCAGATTGACCTGGGTGAAGTGCTGGGTGCTTAGCTGCAGCGAAAGAGTACGCTTTTTCGTTAGCAGATAGCTCTAGAATTGCTTCTAGATCGCCTTTAAGGTCGAAGAAATCAACAGTGTTAGTTTCGATATCCCAATGCTCTTCACCGCGAGTACCTGCGATAACACCGGCAAGCATTGGCTCTTGGCGCATACCGTTTTCTGCAGATTCACATGGGATGAAACGTAGACCATATTCAAATAGACGAACGCGTGGCTGTTGACGCTTCTGGTTGTGAACAACCGTGTTCAGCAGGCCTTGGATAAGACCAAGACGCATTGCTGACATGTCTGCAGAAATTGGGTTTGGGAGCACTAGAGGCTCAACGCCAGGTACAACTAGCTTTTGTTGCTCAGGCTCAACGAAGCTGTATGTGATTGCTTCGTGGTAACCGCGGTCAACAAGAAGATCACGAACGCGTTTCAGTGGAAGATCCGCTTCAACGTGGTTGTGCATCTTAAGTGCTGCTGCTGGGTGTTGGTTAGGAATGTTGTCGTAACCGTAGATACGACCAACTTCTTCAATCAGGTCTTGCTCGATAGCGATATCGAAACGCCATGTTGGTGCTACTGCCACCCAACCTTCTTCAGAAGCTTCAACTGTCAAACCTAGGCGCTCTAGGATTTCTACCACGTCAGCATCAGCGATGTGGTGACCTAATAGGTTGTCTAGCTTAGTACGACGTAGAGCAACTTTGTTTGGCTTAGGTAGGTCTGCTTCAGACTCTACAGCAACAACAGGTGCGACTTCACCGCCACAGATCTCAACAAGAAGCTGAGTTGCGCGCTCCATTGCGCTCACTTGTAGTGCGTAATCCACACCACGTTCAAAACGCATTGAAGAATCAGTGTGAAGACCGTAACTACGTGCGCGACCACGGATGTGGTCAGGTGCAAAGAATGCACACTCTAGTAGAACGTCTTTAGTTTCCGTTGTTACACCAGACTCTTCACCACCAAAGATACCTGCGATTGCAAGTGCTTTGTTGTGGTCAGCAACAACTAGTGTATCTGCGTTTAGTTCTGCTTCGCTACCGTCAAGAAGTGTTAGCTTCTCTCCTTGCTCAGCCATACGAACTACGATGCCACCTTCGATCTTCGCTAGATCGAATGCGTGCATTGGTTGACCTTGCTCTAAAAGAACGTAGTTAGTGATGTCTACTACAGGGTCGATAGAGCGAATACCACAACGACGCAGCTTCTCTTGCATCCATAGTGGCGTTTCAGCTTGAACGTTTACGTTCTTAACAACGCGACCTAGGTAACGTGGACATGCAGCTGGCGCTTTCACTTCGATAGACACTTTGTCTTCGATTGAAGCTGCTACTGCTTCTACTGATGGCTCAGTTACGTCAGCTCGGTTTAGTACGCCAACTTCGCGAGCTAGACCACGAATGCTGAAACAGTCAGCGCGGTTTGCCGTTAGGTCTACGTCTACTGTTACGTCGTCTAGACCTAGGAATTCACGGAAATCGGTACCGATTACTGCATCTTCTGCTAGCTCCATGATGCCATCTGACTCAACATCGATACCTAGTTCAGTGAACGAACAAAGCATGCCGTGAGATGGTTGACCACGTAGTTTTGCTTTTTTGATTTTAAAATCGCCTGGAAGAACAGCACCAACCGTTGCTACTGCTACTTTCAGACCTTGGCGACAGTTGTGTGCGCCACAAACGATGTCTAGGAGCTCTTCTTCACCCACGTCTACTTTAGTAACGCGCAGTTTGTCTGCATCTGGGTGTTGACCACATTCAACAACGTGACCAACTTTAACGCCGTTGAACGAACCTGCTACAGGTAGCACGTCATCAACTTCTAGACCCGCCATTGTAATTTGGTGAGTTAGTTCGTCAGTGGTAATCGAAGGACTAACCCACTCACGAAGCCATGATTCGCTGAATTTCATAGTGATTTATCCCCTGGATTACTTGAACTGTTTTAGGAAACGAAGATCGTTCTCGAAGAACGCACGTAGGTCGTTCACGCCGTAACGAAGCATTGTTAGACGCTCAACACCCATACCGAATGCGAAACCAGAGTATTTTTCAGGATCAATGCCTACGCTACGTAGTACGTTCGGGTGAACCATACCGCAGCCTAGTACTTCTAGCCATTTACCGTTTTTACCTTTCACATCAACTTCAGCTGAAGGCTCAGTGAACGGGAAGTAAGATGGACGGAAACGTACCTCCACTTCCTCTTCGAAGAAGTTGCATAGGAAATCGTGCAGGATGCCTTTCAGCTGTGCGAAGTTTACGTTCTCATCAACCAGCATGCCTTCCACTTGGTGGAACATTGGCGTGTGCGTTTGGTCGTAGTCATTACGGTATACACGACCAGGTGCGATGAAACGGAATGGTGGTTTGCCATTTTCCATCGTACGGATCTGTACGCCTGACGTGTGAGTACGAAGCATCAAATCTGGGTTGAAGAAGAAAGTATCATGGTCAGTACGCGCTGGGTGATCAGCTGCGATGTTTAGTGCATCAAAGTTGTGGAATGCATCTTCGATTTCTGGACCAGACTCAGTGTTAAAGCCAAGTTCACCAAAGAACTTCTCAATACGCTCTACAGTACGAGTAACTGGGTGTAGACCACCGTTCTCGATACGACGACCTGGTAATGTTACGTCGATCGTTTCTGCCGCTAGCTTCGCTTCAAGCTCTGCACGTTGTAGTGCGTCTTTACGAGCTGCGATAGCTTGCTGAACCACGCCTTTCGCTTTGTTGATCTCTTGACCCGCTTCACGGCGTTCTTCTGGTGGTAGTTTACCTAGGCTTTGAAGTTGAGCAGTTAGCTCACCTTTTTTACCTAGATACTGAACACGCACTTCATCAAGTACGACTAGCGATTCTGCAGCTTCAATTGCTGCACTCGCGTTAGCAATGATCTCTTCTAGATGTTGCATCGTTTCCTCATCTACCTATTGGTAGTATCCATAAGGGAGTGATTGGTTTTTTGATAGCTGTACATAGTAGCCAAACCCGCCACCAAGGCCAAATTGAATTATGAAAAGAAGAGGTTATTGAATAAAAAGAACACAAAAACGTAAAAAAAGCAGCGTTGTCTAGGAATAACGCCCATTTTATCGAGGTTGTTTTTGCATAAGAAGCCAAAGAAAGCCACTGGTTTTGTTCTTATCAAGCGAGAAGAGAAGACCGTTTTCTTTGGCGATTAAATATGAGAAGCAGTCTAGTTTAAAGGCGTCAGTTTTTGTACGGTTTGAACTCGGTTTTTACCGTTTTGTTTTGCCAAGTAAACGCTCTCATCGGCAACTCGAATTAAATCCGTGTAGGTTTCCATATTGTCTCGACGCTCTGCGACACCAACACTGATGCTCCCTCGCCAAGGTTCGAACGAAGTAGGAACAAGCATATGGGAAACCTGTTTTCTCACCGCCTCTGCCACATGCAAACCACCCTCTAATCCGGTATCTGGGCAAATTACGAAAAACTCATCGCCGCCTAAACGACACACAATGTCATCACTGCGGAAGTAGTGCTTCAATGCTTGCGCGAGTTCGGTTAGGACTAAGTCCCCTGCTTCATGGCCGCAGGTATCATTCACTTGTTTAAAGTAATCGGCATCGATCATGATACAAACCAAAGGCAGGTCTTTGGCGTCCTCATCCTTCCACAATTTCTTAAGCGTTTTTATCGCGCTTCTACGATTCGGTAACTGGGTTAATGAGTCGGTTAAGGACAAGGCTTCTAGCTGTTTATTTGCATTCGATAACTGCTTCGTCCTTTCATCCACCTTTTCCTCTAGAACTAGGTTCAGCTTGAGTAGCTCACGATTTCGCTCGGAGACTTGCGAAAATAGCGCATTTAGCGCATCCAGCAATGGCGCAGTGGATGCGTTGGCTTGCTTTTCTTGTTCATCATACGCCGCCCTCGGTGACATCCCAGATTGAATGGCAGCCACTTGCTTAGACATATTTTGATCAATACCAAGAATGTGGTAAGCCAACCAATGAATGAGGAAATCCAATAACTGCTCAGCAGCGCGTTTATTGGCATCACTGATAAAGCTCTGCATACTGATGATGTCGCTCATAAATGCGTGGTGTACTTGGATATGTTTTTCTAGGTGCTCTGGGTGGATCTCGACCTCTCGCATCAAGTTCTCTTCTTCTTTGAAGTGGAACTCGGCATAGCGAGACAGTTCAAATAATGCTACTTGAATGTCCGTGAGAGTGATGCTGTTTTGCGCCAAAAGTTCGCCGTACTTGTTGATAAATCCAACAAGATATTGGTGCTGTTCATCGACTTCTTCGATGCCTGTTTCAAAATAAGTGTCCCAGCGAAATGAATTCAACGTTACTACCCCTAAGTAAAACCGGAGGGTTTTGTTAGTTGCTTATCGCATCGCTATCAAAACCACAACAAACATAAGGAATAGTAACGATAAATCTTCCTTACGGCTCTAGCAGCCAGTCAAAATAATGACATGGATCTCTTTGCCTTAGAATTTTCGATTTACTTATCTCCCGCACTAAAAATAGTACTGGATAGATAGCTCGATAAAATCATCGTCTCTTGCGAAATACAAGAGGTCCGTTGGCGTGTCATTTTTAAACAACCAAGCATCAATTTGCCACTTAAAATGATTTGAAATGCGGCTGGAAGCCTCAAGTTTTGCGTTGTACACATCGGTATTATCGAGATCTTGCGTGATACCAGTTAGGATTTCGGTGCCATCTTCATCATTAAACGCTAAGCGAACACCTGCAAAGACATCATTTTGACCAATGTTCTGCGCGTTGTTACCACGGCTATCATATAAATACTCACCGATAAGACCCACATCCCATACCGTTTCAAAAGCCCCCACTATCGTGTATTCAAATCCGGTAACAACACTAACATGATTATCAAAACTATCACGATAAACACTTTCAAGTTTCCATAACCAATCTCCCACGATTCCCTGCACATCCAGTCCAACATGGCTCATCAATGCGTAGTAAGGTTTTAGCTCGCCTTGCTCGAATCGAAAATACGGGTCACGGTTCGTTCCATAGACATAGCTCAAGCCGAGATCCCAATCGCCAAACATTTGTGCATACCGCAACGCGACATCTACATGCTTTTCTTCTCGACTCGATTCGTACAACGCATCATCGGAGACAACAGGATCGAACCTCAAACGCCCATCTTTACCCGCGAATGTTCGTTCACGAAAATAAGGCAAGATCATCACATCCAGCGTTCCCCACTCTTTGATGGACGTAAAATGCACCATGGGTTGTCCCAATTTATCTTCGCCATCGACCGCTTCTACCGCATCAATTTGGTTTACAACATCCACTAAGTGCGCAGATTCTGTTACCCCCCAAAACACCTTGCTGATACCAACACGAAGTTCATAGTCATCCCAATAGGTTAAATACAAGGCTTCTCGAATATCAGCATGCGTACGTTCATCATCCATGCTGTCCCAACGATAAAAAGGCGTAAAGGTGAAACTCGCATCACCATCTTGAAGATCCCAGTAGAGCTCTGGTTGCAACACTAGCGATGTTTGCCCTTTGCTCTGCCCTTGAGCACCGGCAGAGAAAAATTGTCGATGCTCGAAGTTAACCTGACCTGCCAATTCAGCGCCAAGCAAAGACGAAGAACAAAGCACAGCCATAATGCTAGCCAAGACTCGGCCAGCAGCGATTGCCCTAGTCATTCAACCTCCCTACTTAACACGCTTGAGGATGTTTTTGTTGAAGTCGTTATCTTTAAGACCGGTCTGGAACGTCAATTCACTGGTTGTCAGTTCTGTACTCTTGCCCGTTTGGTGATTCATCATTGCCATAGTGTGGGCACGCCAGTATTGATTCAGATACTGTTTGTAATCAGAAAACTCTAACGTCTTTAACAACGCACCTTTGCGGTCATAAAATTCTACTTTCAGAGGACGATAATGTGCTTGATCTAGCCAAACCACTTGCTTGGTGTAACCGGAGTTTTTATCTGTCGGGATTTGCTCTAATACAAACGTCTCTTGGTCATTCATCGTTTCATCTTTAAGGTAATTGAAACGGTACTTTTCAATCTCGAATGAGCTCAGGTCTTCATAAGCAAACTCACTGCCCATAAATGGACCAGATTTATTGCGTGAAGCGATACGTTTTACGCGTTTGAGCGCGGGCAGATAGAGCCATTGGTCGTCAGCGCCCACCGTGTGTGAATGATTAAGAAATGCGGTTCCTTTAACATCTCGTGGTTCATCAAAGATAGTTAGCCCTTTATCGCCATCATCAGCGACCTCCAGTGATTTTAGGCGCATCAAGCGAGTACTACTTTCTCCTTGAGCATTGCGAAGTATCATTTGCATGGTGGCAACAGAATCTCCCCAGCCTTGGTCACGCGCTTTGCGCTCTTGTGCAATTTCCAACCCTTTAGCTTCGTCAGCCCAAGTGAGAGGAGCCATTAACAGAGAAATCGATAATGTAACGACATTCAGAGGTTTGCTAAATAACTTCATCATATAGTCCTTGTCTTGTTTTCCTTGAGGGCACTGTTCAATCACAACGATGCCGTAATGTTTTTCTTCGCTTGTGTTTCTGGCGTTTTAGTCTTTGTTTGCTCGACATATGCTGCTTTATCAAAACGCATGAGTAGCGTTGGCAAGAATAAAAAGTCCACGACCAAGGCGATAAAGATCACGATCGCACTATGCTGCCCCATATCTGCATTTAAGCGGAAGCTCGACATAGCCAATACTAAGAAACCTGCTACCAATACGACGGTAGTGATCCACAGTGCACGACCAACAGTGTGGAAGGCATAACGAACGGCCTGTTCAGCATTTTGTCCTTCTTTTCGTGCTCTTTGATATTTCGAAAGGAAATGAACCGCGTCGTCGACCACAATGCCAAGCGTCAAGGTCACCACGACTGACAGTCCTAGATTGATTTCACCAGAGATCAGCGCCCAAAGACCGAAACCAAGCACGGCCGGGGCAATATTTGGAACCAAGCTGATGAGACCAAGCCTTAGCGAACGCAGCGCAAAGATGAGTAATGCAGAGATCAAAACTAATGTAATTGGTAACGTAGAGAGCATACTTGCCATATTGGTCTCACCAATGTGAGCAAACATCAATGATGGACTCGATGCGACCACATCATATTGCGGTGCATTGTCGGCAAACCACGCGTAGATTCGGTTCTCAAGGTCAACTAATTCAACACTCCCTAAATTATCGACGGTTAACACCATTTTGATCGAAGATTTATCAACATTAATCTGATTATTAAGATCTAAGCCGTACGGCAAAGACATCTCATAGAGTAGAAGGTATTGCGCCGCCAATTCTCTATCTTGTGGTAGTAAGTAGTAACGCTCATCATCAGCGTGCATGTTTTTATTCAGGCGTTTATATACATCCGCGAGCGTTGCAACATGATCTGTCTCAGGCTGTTCGCGAAGCCAATCGGTAAAGTTGCCTATAGCGGTAAGAAAAACAGGATCAGCAATCCCTTGCGACTCATTGGTTTTGATGGCAATGCTGAGATTGGTCATGCCGCTGATACGTGCTTCCATAAAATCGGCAGCTTGACGAAAATCACTGCGATTATCGAAATACTTTACGGATTCATCATTGACTCGATTTAACGGTATCAAGCTTGCACTCACTGCAATAACGATCACTGATATTGGCAGTAACACGTTACGACGTAAAACGACAAAATCTCCTAGCTTGTCCATGAAGTCGGTCCCGCTCTGTGAGGCAGGTTGCTTAACTGAGACTGGTAATAGTGTGAGTAACGCTGGAAGCAGCGTCACTGATAGAAAACAGGCAATCATCACCCCTAATGCCGATAAGTTACCAAAATCTCGCAGCACAGGAGAATCCGACATATTCATCATCAGAAAGCCAATTGCGGTTGTAACTGACGTGATTAGGATGGGCATAAAGTTAAGAGAGATACTGCGCTCTATCGAATGTGCCTTACTAAAGCCGTTTTGCATCGACTGGCGCATAGTTGCAATAACATGCACGCAGTCCGCTACAGCCAATGTCATGACCAAGGTTGGCACATTAACCGTCGCAGTGCTTAAAAACATACCAGCCCAACCAGACAACCCCATCGTTGCTATCACCGAGCCAATAATCACAATAAGAGTCGCGACAACACTTAAGAATGAACGCAGCATGATGGTTAAGAACAACAAAATAACCAACAGCATCGTTGGTACTAAGGTAGCGCTATCCTCTTGTGCTACGGTCATGAAGGCATAGTTCATGGCGATAATACCAGCTTTATGAAACTCAACATTTGGATAGTTTTGCTGATACTGCGCCAGCATCTGATTAATGTGAGCCATCACCTCTTGGACTTCCGCTGTTTTATCAACCTCCGGCAATTGAACGGTGATATTCACGACAGTGACATCGCCTTTTGCAGAGATCAGCGCATTTTTTAATACTGGCTCTGTTAGTGCGATATTTTTTACTTTCGCAATTCGCTCTGGAGTCAACTCATGCTCTTCGTAAAGCAGGTCTTCGACCAAGAGATCATCTTCAACCGCTTCCGTATGCTGGTAATTAGCCAGAGAGTCTACTCGACTCGAATACGGCACTTGCCACGAATCCACTGTTAAGTTTTGTATGAGTTTCAAGATCTCAGGAGTAAACACCTCTCTGCTATCAGGAGCGATCACGATAGCAAGATTGTCTGTTTTGGCGAAGGTGGTTTGAATTTCGTCGAAAGCTAATAACTGCTTATTGCTGCCATCGAAAAAGATATTATAGTCGCCCCGAAAATAGAGATTCTTTGCTCCGATCGTTGCGATAATAACGAGTAATACTGTTGCCAGCAGAACCCAAAGACTGTACTTGGTTGGTATTTTCCCCCATTGACCGGGGCTTGCTTGTTGAGCTTGGTGGTGTTTCATCACACTCTCCCTTTGTGACGTTTCGTCAAAAAACGGAGTTAAAAAAGCAGCTTACGCTGTTCTCTAATTCCAGATGCGTTAATAACGCAGTTTTGGCACTCTAGGGATTAAAAATCCTGATACCAAAACAATCGTTATTGACGATCCGTCAAATAGTGTGACTAAAAAACCAATCGAATAACCGATTGGTTTATACCCTACTCAGCGATTGACTGAATCAAGGTAAGCAATTTCTTCGCTAAATAGTTCCTGCTCAACTCGACGCCAGGTTTTGCGGTAATCCCAATCTGTTGAGAGAGGTAACCACCCTAATCCATCAAGTAACATATTCGCATTGTGTAATACCGAAAACGGGTCTTGCAAACGCTGAATACATCGACTGTTAGATGCATTTTGCGCCAAAGCATTAGAACCAAACGCAATCGACCAATTGGCAAAAACAATCGCATCAGCACCAACAGCAGGAGAGAATTTTAAATCTCCAATTTCCACGGCGTGGTTTACTAATGCGTCCGCTCCAGATATTACTTCTTCTTCCAGCTTGTTCAATTCATTCAGTCGAGCGGGTGAAGCTTTCTCTATCACCCAAGGAGTTTTGGCGACAATAGCGCAAGTCGACAATACGGGTTCCATACGGGCGTAAATACGATACCCAACATGCATTGCAATGATCTTTTCACGCGTGTTGCCATCAAAATTTGCCGTACGCTCAAAAAACACCGCCTCACTTTTCAGTGAGTGTATACAAAGTGCAAGGATCACATCTTCTTTGCTGCAAAAATGGTTATAGATGGTCCCTTTTGAATACGGACTGGCAGCCGTTAGCTTATCCATGGTGAGATTAGCAAAGCCTTGTTCTTGCACTAAAGATTTAGCCAGTTGAACTAATTCGACCTCGCGATCAGCGATCGCCTGCTGTTTCTTAGTCAAACCAGAAGCAATTCGGCCACCCTCTTGCTTGTCATCTTTGTTGCAACCAAAGTTAAACATACTTCCTCGTCCCGTATCCCTGTGTAACTCAAATGAATTGTAACACGAATATGGTTTGCAGAAACGCCATCACATTTCTGACGAATCGTCATAATTGACACTTCGTCATATTAGTTCATTAAATAAACATTTCAAGGATGAATCTATAAATCACTAAAAATAACTAGAAGCTATATCGAAAGGCTTGGTTTATCCCCAGCCGAAGCGATAGCGTAGCGAATGTCATCAATGAAGTTGACTTCTGTTTGTACAATACCATCAGAAAACGTTACAGGCTGATGCGGACCTGCTATCAGCAAAACGTTGGTAAAGTCTGACACATTAAAGTTCTCTGCAACGACGTTTTTAGAATGAAAATCTAACACGGTTTTCGCCATCTGCTCTTCTAAGATAAGTAGCTGTTCTTCCGTGATTTTCATTCGCGATAGCGCTACACGTACACACTTCTCATGGGTAGTCGTTTGTTCTTTAAGGATCTCGGTGTACTTCTCGTTAAGTTTAGAGTTTTCTGCATAGCTGTAATAAAGCGGACCGTGAAGCGTGATGTTGTTATCTTCGTCCACATAAACCAAATCAAGCAGCTCTAGAGCACCAAGGTAGTCAGACATGCTTTGCTTTGAGAGATCATACTTTTTCATAAGAATGGTGTAGCCATCCTTCCCCCTCAGCATTCGAAGTTCTCGATAAAAATCGTAAAGATGCGGAAACTGGAAAAAGACTTCATCCTGCGTATGACTGAAATAGTCCTGATCCTCAGCTTGTAGCTGATTTGCCAGCTTTTGAAGCTCATCGAGGGTACAATCCACAGCTCGACAATACTCAAGTAGCTTATCAAGACCTAGGTTAGTGCTAGTTAAATGACGTTTAAAAGTGGACAACGGCATGCCCATTTTCTCAGATAACTCTCGATATGTTAGCCCTTTGGTTTTGATCGCTTGTCGTAATGCGGCTAACAAGTACTCGGGAGTGAGTTCTCTCATCTACAATTCCTTATGGCAATGTTACAACTGAATGGTATTTGTAACAATTTAGAACCAATTGGCAAGCCATAAGTTCATATTTTTATAAGAAAACAGTGAATTAATATACCCAACATCACATTTAGATGAGCAATACCGCCACCAGAAATGCATTCAGTTTCATTATATCTAATCAATTAAACACATCATAAATACGGTATAACATCCATAGCCCGTCGCATTTCATGCTGATTTATGGAAACTACTCGAATACTTTCGACTTTGAAAGACGTTCATTTTTAGAATAATCACATTAAAATTCACACGCCGAAAACTGCATATATATGCACAAAATAGTCCTATTTCTTAAGGCTGAACTTTCTCTGCCACATTCTGTTCAGTGTCAACTATATGGGAGCGCAAAAAACGTAAATGGATAATAGAAATCCCAACGATGATGAGTGGAACATAGATACTCGTTATTGAGTTTGCGATGTAGATCAGGGTCATTTTAAGTTTACCGACAACGCCAACTGAATGAGACCAGCCCTCTGTATTCCCGTCTGAAAAAATACCAAAAGCAAGGTAATACAACATCAAATACAACAGAATAGATTCTTTCCATTGCCCTTGATTCAAATGCCCAACAGCACTCCAAGATACAAATAATGACAAGAATAAAAGAACAAGTAGACCTAAGAAGTCGATAGGAAAAGACAACATGGTCACGAGTAAATTGCCTTTAGCTGCTAGCGTCGCTACCAGTAAGCACACACAGAACGTCACAATTGCATTATTTAAAACTGTATCACGCATAAATTCGCCTCCTTTTTTAGGAGGCGAATTATGAGATAAAAACAGCCATTGACGCTTAGTTAAAAATGCGGAAACGAGCTACCTCTAACGATTTCATCTTTATTGCACATAAGTTTGCAACACGCTGTGCAACATCATTCTTTATTAAACGAGCTTTACTGCCGTACCAAAGGCAAGAATTTCTGATGAACCGTCCACAATCGAACTGGTGGTAAAACGAATACCGACAACAGCATCTGCTCCTAGGTTCGCGGCATCCTCTACCATTCGTTGAATAGCGATATTTCGGGCTTCAGTCATCATTTCGGTGTAGCCACGAATCTCACCACCAACAATGCTTTTTAAGCCAGCCATGAAATCACGCCCAATGTGCTTTGACTGAACCACATTGCCCGTCACGACCCCTTTTATCTCTGCAATTTCACGCCCTGGAATCGTCTCGGTTGTTGAATAAATCATGTTATACCTCAGCAAGATAATTAGATAACTCAATTAAGTTACCATCTGGGTCTCTAATGTAAACCGATAGGATGTTACCAATTGCACCTGTCCGTTGAATAGGACCATCAATAACCTCGACAGAATGGGAGTCTAAATGGGAGAGCACATTTGCAATTGGCGTATCACATACAAAACATAAATCAGCACTCCCAGAAGCTACTTGACTTGCCTTAGGTTCAAATTCATTGCCAAGCTGATGCAAATTGATCTTCTGCCTTCCATACACAAGTGCAACACGCCCCTCACCAAAGGTGATGCTTTCCATACCAAGCACTCGCTCATAAAAATCCACCGTGGTTGCTATGTCTTTTACTGTTAAAACCAAATGGTCTAATCGATTTATTTTCATCCCTACCTCTTGTTACAACGCCTCGCTTGAGATTACTGCCTCTATTTCTATTGCCAAATCAGCATGGATCAAGGCACTGACTTCCACCAGCGAACACGCCGGCAAGTAGCCCTCATAGAAATCAAATAGTACTGAACGAATCGCCGCGAGTTGACTCATATCAGTAATAAACACCGTCAACTTCACCAGATCACGCTTCTCTCGTTGCTCTTCAGCCAGTATTTGCGATAGATAAGATAAAACTGTCTTTGTTTGATCTACTAGCCCCTCAGCTTGGCTCGAAGAGCCTAACGCAGTCAAACCTGAAACATATAAGGTCTCACAGTGTCTAGTAGCATGAACATAAGGACCTGAAACCTGTGGCAAAAATTCATAACTGATTCGTTGAACCATACATTCCTTCCCTAGCGGTTAAATTTTCGTTTGTTCAGTTGCTCTTTCTAGTCGTGGAGCAACACCATAGTTCGCTTAATGATGTCCTCTAACGGCTGCGCCTTGGTGTCTTTCCTAGCTCTTTTGCTCGTTATGCCGATAAACCCTACCACAGATTAATAACAAAATGATTTAGCAAGCACTGAGATGGAAGTGAGAAGTGAGAAGTGAGAAGTGAGAAGTGAGAAGTGAGAAGTGAGAAGTGAGAAGTGAGAAAACTTACGGATAACAAAACAAAAAGCAATAAAAAAGGAGAGCTAATGCTCTCCTTCTCTTAATCCTAAACTGCTAATTAAAGAGCAGCTTTCGCTTTTTCAACTAGAACAGCAAATGCTGCTTTGTCGAATACTGCGATGTCCGCTAGGATCTTACGGTCGATCTCGATAGATGCTTTCTTAAGACCGTTGATGAAACGGCTGTAAGATAGACCATTTTGACGAGATGCCGCGTTGATACGTGCAATCCATAGTTGACGGAATTGACGTTTCTTAGCGCGACGGTCACGGTAAGCGTATTGACCAGCTTTAGTAACTGCTTGGAAAGCTACGCGGTAAACACGTGAACGTGCACCGTAGTAACCTTTAGCTTGTTTTAGAACTTTCTTATGACGTGCACGAGCTTGTACACCACGTTTTACGCGAGGCATTATGCTTCTCCTAAACTAAACGATTGATAACTAAAAAGAATTAAGCGTATGGCATCATACGAACAACTGCAGCCACTTCACAACGAGGAAGGATTGAGTTTGGACGTAGTTGACGCTTGTTCTTAGTAGTACGCTTAGTCAGGATGTGACGTTTTGTAGCGTGCTTGTACTTAATACCACCAGCAGTTTTCTTAAAACGCTTAGCAGCACCTTTGTTGGTTTTCATCTTAGGCATGATGAATAACTCCGCATTGAGTAGGTTTAATAAACAACGTAATTAGGGCGAACAAAACCCAGCCGCTATACCTTTTATTAGAAGGAAAGGCGGCTAGGTTTTAATTACTTGATGAGCCGTTAATTACTTCTTTTTAGGGGCAAGAACCATGATCATCTGACGACCTTCGATCTTACTTGGGAAAGATTCCACTACAGCAAAGTCTACAGTGTCTTCTTTCAAGCGATGAAGAACGTCAACACCGATGTCTTGGTGTGCCATTTCTCGGCCACGGAAGCGAATTGTTACCTTCACTTTGTTGCCTTCTTCAAGGAAACGCGTCAGGTTGCGTAGTTTTACCTGATAGTCTCCAATATCAGTTCCAGGACGGAATTTTACTTCCTTAATCTGAACCTGTTTTTGCTTTTTTTTCTGCTCTTTAGCAGATTTGCTCTTTTCAAAGAGGAATTTGCCGTAGTCCATAACACGACAGACTGGCGGCTCAGCGTTAGGACTGATCTCCACAAGATCCATGCCTGCTTCTTCAGCAGCTGCGATCGCTTCTTGAATCGATACAACACCAACTGATTCACCGTCAGCGCCAGTTAGTCGAACTTCACGAACGCCACGAATTTCACCGTTCATACGGTGTGGGTTTTGTTTTACCGGCTGTTGGCCGCGTCTTCCGCCTTTAATAGCTTATTCCTCCAGATTGAGCTTACGGCTAGAGATCTCGTCTTGGATGTATGCGATAAAGTCATCCACTTTAAATTTACCGAGATCTTTACCTTTACGAGTACGTACTGCGATTTCGCCTGCTTCCATCTCTTGGTCACCGACAACAAGCATATACGGTACACGCTTCAAAGTGTGTTCGCGGATTTTAAAGCCAATCTTCTCATTTCTCAAGTCCGCTTTAGCTCTAATTCCACTTTTTTGTAGTTTTTGTACTACTTCCTGAACATAATCTGACTGTTTATCAGTAATGTTCATAAGAATTGCCTGTTCTGGCGCCAACCAAGTTGGGAAGAAACCAGCATATTCTTCGATAAGGATACCAATGAAACGCTCTAGTGAACCTAGAATTGCACGGTGAATCATTACCGGTACAAGACGTTCATTGTTTTCACCTACGTAAGTTGCACCTAGGCGACCTGGTAGGTTGAAGTCTAACTGAACAGTACCACACTGCCACGCACGGTCTAGACAGTCGTATAGCGTGAATTCAATCTTAGGACCGTAGAACGCACCCTCACCTTCTTGAATTTCGTATGGGATTTCCATCGATTCAAGAGATTGTTTCAATGCTTCTTCAGATTGATCCCAGATTTCGTCTGAACCTACACGTTTTTCTGGGCGAGTGGACAGTTTCACTACGATGTTGTCGAAACCAAATGTTTGGTACGTATCGTACACCATCTTGATACAGTTTGTTACTTCTTCTTGAATTTGGCTCTCAGTACAGAAAATGTGAGCGTCATCCTGAGTAAAGCCACGTACACGCATAATACCGTGTAGTGCACCAGATGGTTCGTTACGGTGACATGAGCCGAACTCAGCCATACGTAGCGGTAGGTCACGGTACGATTTTAGACCTTGGTTAAAGATCTGTACGTGACCTGGACAGTTCATTGGCTTAATCGCGTATTCACGGTTTTCAGAAGAAGTTGTGAACATCGCATCAGCGTATTTGTCCCAGTGACCAGAGCGTTCCCAAAGAACTCGGTCCATCATTAGCGGACCTTTTACTTCTTGGTAACCGTACTCATCTAGCTTAGCGCGAATGAATACTTCTAGATCACGGAAGATAGACCAACCATTGTGATGCCAGAACACCATACCCGGCGCTTCTTGCTGCATGTGGAATAGGTCTAGTTGCTTACCAATCTTACGGTGGTCGCGCTTCGCCGCTTCTTCTAGGCGAGTTAGGTGCGCTTTCAGAGCTTTCTTATCGTGGAAAGCTGTACCGTAGATACGTTGAAGCATTTTGTTGTCGCTGTTACCACGCCAGTATGCGCCTGCCACATTTAATAGTGTGAAATGTTGACAGAAGCTCATGTTAGGTACGTGTGGACCACGACACATGTCGATGTATTCTTCATGGTGGTAAAGACCTGGACGATCATCACGAGATACGTTTTCGTCTAGGATTTCCACTTTGTATGGTTCTTCACGTGATTCAAACGTATCACGTGCTTCCTGCCAGCTTACTTTTTTCTTAACCACTTCGTACTTGGTTTTCGCTAGCTCTTTCATACGCTTTTCAATCTTTTCAAGATCGTCTTGCGTTAGAGACTCGTCTAGGTCGATGTCGTAGTAGAAGCCGTTGTCGATTGTTGGACCAATCGCCATTTTAGCTTGAGGGTAAAGCTGCTTAAGAGCGTGACCAAGAAGGTGAGCACAAGAGTGACGAACGATTTCTAGACCGTCCACTTCATCTTTAACTGTGATGATCTCTAGGCTTGCGTCTTCTTCAATTAGGTCACACGCATCTACGCGGTTACCATTTACACGACCAGCGATAGTTGCTTTTGCAAGACCAGGACCGATCGATTGCGCAACTTCCATAGTAGAAACTGGGTTGTCAAATTGACGCTGACTGCCGTCAGGAAGAGTAATAATAGGCATGCTATGTCCTTTACAGTGGTGTTGCACACCAAGCAACACATGTTATTCAAATTAGAAGATATTTCGAAAGTTGATGACGGTCGCTCGGTAACACGAATACCGGACCTTCATCAGAACGAGGATTGTACCTAGCTCACATTTAGAATGCAAAGAGCGATTTCAAAATGTCATCTAAACTTCATTACTACCAATTCAACACTAAGCCCAAATTGTATAATTATTGCAATTGAACAGCATTCAAAACATGAAGACACTATAGTTAATTTATTGAGTAATCTCATTTTAGGCTTTCATCATGATGGATTTAAGATGGCAACCTACTCTTTTGAGTTGCGCCTTGTTTCTAAGTACCCCAGCGTTCAGCGCATCCGATTTGTATGGTCCACTGCGCTCTTATGCGCAATCTCCAATACAAGTGGTCAGTCATACTAACGTACTTCGCTCTGGGTATAGTCTTCCCTCCGGCTACGTTGAAGCATATGGTTCGGGCACCATCGCAAGTGTCTGGGCTCACACAAGCGATTATTCTCTCGATTACTATCACAACCAACTTGAACTCGGTGGAAAATGGCAAATCAATGACCAGTGGCAATGGGAACTGAACTACCGTTGGGTCTTTGCTGCAGACAACCATTTAGATGGACTGACCGAAAGCTTTCACGACCTATTTGGTATCGGACAAAATGGACGAGATGAAGTCGACAAGAACCGCTTTTATATGTCGATGCCCGAGTACGACATTTTAATAGAGGATTTTGAAGGTGAAACACTGGCAAACAACCTCTCAACGTATATCCAATACCAAATAATACAAAATGAACATCATGGTTTATCTGTCGGTGGTAGTCTCTACTATAACGATGTCGCTCACGGCTCCTTTAAAGGAAGCAGTTTTGAGCAAGGAGTACAAATTAACTACAGCTACCGACTCAATGCAGCCAATGTATTCTATTCCATGGCGGGGATGACGTTTCGAAATAGTGATCGAGCGCTTGTTGACTTCCCATACCGGCACAACACGGCAGCGCTTGCAGGCGGATATCGTTATGCGTTAAACAACAATCACCACTTTATCCTTGAATATCATTGGTATCAGGGCTCCACTGAAGGTCCAAGCGAGTTTGCTGACGCATCGAATGAGTTTGTGATTGGGTATCGCTATTTGATGGAGAACTCTGCCATTGAAATCATGGCGATTGAGAATGCGAGAAACATGGATAACAGTACCGATATCGCCTTCACTTTTGGATATCGGTACCTATTCGTTCCAGAAACGGAAAGTTAGATGTTTACAGATTCAATGTCGGCGCAACTGCTGCCGCAACTTCTGAATCAGAAGCTCCAATCGGTAACGAGAAAGAACGGTATTGATCGCCTGACATACTAAATGAACGGTCGATCTCTGCTAAACAGTGGATAATCCCACCATCTAGGATAAATGAGAGTTCGATCTCTTTAGTTGACACAAAACCGTTATTACGAAATTCCAGTTCTTGATAGATACCGGAGCGTGAAGAGAACGTATTGCCACGCAAGAAGCCTTTCTCGACATCCGCTTTCACCATAGTAAAACCCGCTTGTTCGATGGCTTGGATTACACGCGAAGCAACTGGTAACGGCTTAACCTCGATGTAATCTCTATCACGCGGGTCAATCGCAAAGCCAATATCTAGCGTAGTTTCTACCCAAACATGGCATTGATTTTTCTGTGCACTCACAGCTGTGATTGGTGTTTCGTCATGAAGTTTGAGCTCGAATGGCACTTGTTTTTCTTCATTCGGTTGAATGACAAACGGTTCGACCGCTTTAAGTTGGTCTATCGTGAAAGTTTGGTAACTGATACTGTCATCCACTTCCACTTTCATTTCGGTGTTGAGCTTGATGGTAATGGCATCAATTTGTTGCTCTACGTCACCACCTTTGATTTGAACATGACCGCGCAGTGTTGCCCCTTGGTACACGCTCATTTCATCTAAGATCGTATCGACTTTAGCTGAGCCGATCCCAAGCGACGCTTTGAGTTTTTTAAACATGCGATTCCTTTGTGACTGTCTGTTTTCATTGTTTTGATAAGTCTCTGTTTACACAACTGCAGAAACTCCTGCAAGTAATAGACGACAAGAATGCGGACTAATTCCTTTTATCACTGCACAAAATAGGTATGTTTGTTTGCAATTTGTCCATAGATTACGCACTATTTGTATAGTCAATTAAAAGGAAATCTTTATGTCTGCGCCACTCTACATGCAAATCAAGCAATTCATCCTCGATAAAATTGACTCGGGAGAGTGGATAGTTGGGCATCGTATTGCGACAGAGATCGAGTTGACTGAGCAGTTTGGTGTGAGTCGAATGACCGTCAACAAAGCCATTCGGGACTTAGTCAACGAGGGGAAACTGCAACGTCGCCCTCGCCTTGGGACTTTTGTTTGTGATCCGGCGGAGAAATCAGAATCGCCCCTTTTAGACATTCGCAATATTGCCGATGAAATCAGTAATCGCGGACGAGAACACCGTAGCGCAGTGTTACAACAAATCGCTATAAAAGCCGATGACGCTATTGCAACCAAGCTTGGCGTGATGTTAGGCACAACAGTATTTTATAGTGAAATCATACACTTTGAAGATAACAACCCGATTCAACTTGAATTGCGTTGGGTCAACAGCCAATATGCGCCAAATTATCTACAACAAGACTTCACTTGTAAGACGCCAAACCAATACCTATCAGACAATTGTCCACTGAGCGCCATAGAGCATACGGTCGAAGCGATTATACCGGATGGACGCGTTAAGCAAGACCTGAAAATGCAAGCCAATGAACCGTGCTTACTCCTCAATCGCCGAACTTGGAGCCAAGATAAACTGGTCAGTACAGCCCTTCTGTTTCACCCTGGTAACAAGTACAAATTAAGCTCTAAGATCCTGTTATAAACTGGACGTTACTTCTTCGTTTCGATCACATTTCCGCAACATTAGTCTTGTCAGTGATGCTTTTTTCTCCTATTTATTTGTATATACATTTAAAGAATACGAATTGAAAGGAACGACAAGAATGGATCTGTTGATTGAGAACACCCGTTTAGTCACGATGCAAGAAGGAGAACATGGTTACCTGCCTTCTCCTCCTGCCCGCGTTGGCATTCGTTCGGGAAAAATCGTTGCCATCAGTACCACAGAAAAAGGCAAAGACAGTGCACAAACCGAATCCATTCTGAATCCAGATCATTACGAACAAACGCTTGACCTTCAAAACAGGTTGTTACTGCCAGGGTTAATAGATTGCCACACCCACCTCGTATACGCGGGTAATCGAGCCAACGAATTTGAAATGCGCCTCAATGATGTGCCTTACGAAACAATCGCCAAGCAAGGCGGCGGTATTCTCTCTACCGTTTATGCCACACGAACCGCAACTAAAGAACAACTAATTGAGCTCGCTTTGCCACGCCTTGACGGTTTGATTGCAAGCGGCGTCACGTCGATTGAAGTCAAATCCGGTTATGGATTAACTCTGGATGATGAAATAAAAATGCTACGTGCAGCCAAAGCCTTGGAACATGAACGTAAGGTTAAGATCACAACCACCTTACTCGCTGCTCATGCGCTTCCTCCAGAATATAAAGATTGCGCTGACGACTATATTCAGCATATTTGTGACGACATTATTCCTCTTGTCGCTCAAGAAAATCTCGCCACCAGCGTCGATGTGTTTTGCGAATCGATAGGCTTTAACTTAGAGCAAACCGAACGCGTCTTTCAATCGGCTACCCAACACGGGTTAAGAGTGAAAGGGCATACTGAGCAGCTTTCTATGCTTGGCGGTACCGCTTTAACCGCTCAATACAATGGTCTGTCTGCCGATCACATCGAATACCTAGATGAACAAGGCGTAATAGCTTTAGCCAACTCTCCAACGGTTGCGACGCTGCTTCCCGGCGCGTATTACTTCCTACGTGAAACCCAATTACCACCGATTGATTTACTCAGAGAACACAAGGTTCCAATGGCGATTGCAACAGACATCAACCCAGGAACATCCCCGTTTGCTGATTTAACCTTGATGATGAACATGGCATGCACACTTTTCCGTTTAACACCACAAGAGGCATTGCGTGGTGTTACGCAAAACGCTGCAAAAGCATTGGGTTACGGAGAATCTCGTGGCGTCATTGATATTGGCTGTGACGCCGATTTCTCCATCTGGGATATCGAGCATCCAGCAGACCTCAGCTATCAAGTCGGTGCAAAACGCTTAGTAGGTCGTATAGTGAATGGTGAATACGTTTCCCACGGAGGGCATTAAAATGTCTCAATCCGATGTAAATCACCCACCCTTTCACTGGCAAGGTCGTCACGATGCCGAAGATGGAGAACAAGGAAAGCGTGTCCACCACGTGATCAAAAATATCTCCACCGAAGAACTACCACATTTAAGCGAAGGCGTTTCAATACTTGGCTTTGCTACCGACGCAGGTGTGGCGCGTAACAAAGGTCGCATTGGTGCGAAGAAGTCACCAGATTTAATCCGTCGTGCCTTAGCCAATCTTGCATGGCATCAGGACGCGCCACTTTACGATATAGGAACCGTCGTTTGTGAAGACGATTTACTAGAGTCAAGTCAGAATCTGTGCGCGCATACTATTGCTCAAGTCCTACCCTATAGCCCTGTCGTCGTCTTGGGTGGAGGGCACGAAATTGCGTGGGCTTCATTTTCTGGATTGGCCAAATACTTCAAAACCCATCACCCAGATAAGCAGCCAAAAATCGGTATCATCAATTTCGATGCACACTTTGACTTACGCGCTTTTGAAAGCCCCATTGCAGAGGTAAAGCCAAGTTCTGGTACACCATTCAATCAGATCCATCATTTTTGTCAGCGTAACGATTGGGCATTTCATTACGCCTGCATAGGTGTCAGCCGCAGCAGCAATACTCAGGCTCTTTTTCAAAAAGCAGATCAACTCAACGTCTGGTACGTGGAGGATAATCAGCTTTGTTACATGAACCACAGCTATCATTTAACCCAGCTCCAACACTTTATCGATGACTGTGATTATCTCTATCTGACGATTGATTTGGACGTATTTCCAGCGGCAACTGCACCTGGGGTAAGCGCGCCAGCAGCGAGAGGCGTGAGCTACGACATCCTTGCACCGTTTCTCGATCGAATACTGCATTACAAGAACAAACTCATGTTGGCAGACATTGCAGAGTACAACCCCACTTATGACGTCGATAGCCAAACGGCTCGATTGGCAGCACGCCTGTGCTGGGATATTGCCAATGCCATGGCAGAGAAAGACCATAAACCCAAATAACCGAATTCAATAACACTTAACTCGAATAATGGTCGGTTCTCATGCCTAGTTATTTGAGGAGAAGTAGCCAAGCAGAGACTTGGATATAAACGTGAAACTAAAGGAGTCTTAAAATGACACAGCGCCAGGGACAAGATCCACGACTTGATACAAGCAGAACAATTCGTGCTCCACACGGTACACAACTGCGCGCCAAATCTTGGCTGACGGAAGCGCCACTTCGTATGCTGATGAACAACCTTGATCCAGATGTAGCCGAGCACCCTCACTCGCTTGTCGTTTATGGTGGCATTGGTCGAGCAGCACGAAATTGGGAATGCTTCGATAAGATTGTTGAAGTGTTAGAAAGACTCGACGATGACCAAACTTTACTCGTCCAATCAGGCAAACCTGTCGGCGTTTTTCCGACGCATAAAAACGCGCCGCGCGTGCTGATTGCGAACTCAAACTTAGTGCCACATTGGGCGAATTGGGAACACTTCAATGAGCTCGATAAAGAAGGCTTGATGATGTACGGTCAAATGACCGCAGGCAGTTGGATTTACATTGGCTCACAAGGCATTGTTCAAGGTACTTATGAAACCTTTGTGTCTGTGGCGAAAAAGCACTTTAAGGGTGATGCCAAAGGTCGCTGGATCTTAACTGGGGGCCTTGGTGGCATGGGTGGTGCTCAACCTCTTGCTGGCACCATGGCAGGCTTTTCCATGATTGCGGTCGAGTGTGACGAATCACGCATCGATTACCGCCTACGTACCGGTTATGTTGACAAAAAAGCAACGTCTTTGGATGAGGCACTAGCGATGATCAAAGAATCTGACGCACCAATTTCAGTTGGTCTACTGGGCAATGCAGCAGATATCTTCCCAGAGCTTGTAGAACGTAACATCACACCAGACGTAGTAACAGACCAAACCTCTGCGCACGATCCATTGAATGGTTACTTACCTCAAGGTTGGAGCATGCCACATGCAGCAGACATGCGTTTACAAGATGAAGCGAGCGTAGTTAAAGCAGCCAAACAGTCGATGGCGATTCAAGTGAAAGCTATGTTGGAGCTTCAAAACCGAGGCGCGGCAACGCTCGATTACGGAAATAACATCCGTCAAATGGCTTTAGAAGAAGGCATTGAGAACGCGTTTGACTTCCCTGGCTTTGTACCGGCTTACATTCGCCCGTTATTCTGTGAAGGCATCGGACCGTTCCGCTGGGCAGCATTATCTGGAGACCCAGAGGACATCTACAAAACCGACCAAAAAGTGAAAGAGCTGATCCCAGATAACCCACATCTACATAACTGGCTAGACATGGCACGCGAACGCATTCAGTTCCAAGGTCTACCAGCACGTATCTGCTGGGTTGGTTTAAAAGATCGAGAACGTTTAGGTCAAGCCTTTAATGAAATGGTGAAAAACGGTGAGCTCAAAGCCCCTGTTGTCATTGGTCGTGACCATCTAGACTCAGGGTCTGTAGCAAGCCCGAACCGTGAAACCGAAGGCATGATGGATGGCTCAGACGCCGTTTCAGACTGGCCACTACTAAACGCATTGCTGAATACCGCAGGGGGTGCGACATGGGTATCTCTTCACCATGGTGGTGGCGTAGGTATGGGCTTCTCACAACACTCTGGTATGGTGATTTGTTGTGACGGCAGTGATGACGCGTCGGAGCGCATTGCACGTGTTCTACATAATGACCCAGCAACGGGGGTTATGCGTCACGCTGATGCAGGATACGACATCGCAAAACAATGTGCATCTGAGCAAAAACTGGATTTGCCAATGCTCAATGAAGAACTGAAAAAGCTGAAGTAAGGATGAAAGACATGCTCAATTTAACGCTAAAGCCAGGTCATATTAGCTTAAACGAACTACGCCAAGTGAGCCGCTCACCCGTAAACCTTACTCTGGATCCAAACGCGATTCCAGCAATAGAAGAAAGCACTCAAGTGGTCGATCGAGTGATTGCAGAAGACCGGACGGTTTATGGCATTAACACCGGCTTCGGTTTGCTAGCAAATACACGCATTGCGCCAGAAGATTTGGAAACACTGCAGCGCAGTATCGTGCTTTCTCATGCGGCTGGTATCGGCAAGTTCATGTCAGACGAAACCGTTCGTTTGATGATGGTATTAAAGATCAACAGCCTCGCCCGTGGCTTCTCTGGCTTACGCTTAAAAGTCATCAACATGTTGATTGATTTGGTGAATGCTCAGGTCTACCCATGCGTCCCTCAAAAGGGTTCTGTAGGCGCATCTGGTGACTTAGCGCCATTAGCTCATATGAGTACGGTTCTTCTTGGTGAAGGTCAAGCTCGCCATAATGGCAAAGTGATTTCAGGTCTAGAAGCACTGCAAATCGCCGGTCTTGAGCCAATCACTCTTGCTCCAAAAGAAGGGTTAGCACTGCTTAATGGTACTCAAGCGTCAACAGCATTTGCACTAGAAGGTTTGTTCATTGCCGAGGACCTGTTCTCATCAGCGACGGTTTGCGGTGCGATGTCAGTAGAAGCGGCTTTGGGCAGTCGTCGTCCGTTCGACCCACGTATCCATCGTGTTCGTGGTCATCGTAGCCAAATGGATGCCGCCTTGGCGTACCGCCACCTGTTAGAAGCGACCAGCGAGATTGGTGAATCTCATACCAACTGTGAGAAGGTACAAGATCCTTATTCACTGCGTTGCCAACCTCAAGTAATGGGAGCTTGTTTGCAGCAAATTCGCAATGCAGCAGACATTCTACAAGTGGAGGCCAACTCTGTGTCGGATAACCCGCTGGTCTTTGCGGAAGATGATGACATAATCTCCGGCGGTAACTTCCATGCAGAGCCAGTCGCTATGGCAGCGGATAACCTTGCACTTGCGATTGCTGAAATTGGTAGCTTGTCAGAGCGACGCATGGCACTGCTTATAGATAGCGCTCTATCTAAGCTTCCTCCCTTCTTGGTCGACAATGGCGGCGTGAACTCCGGCTTTATGATTGCTCAGGTGACATCGGCAGCATTGGCAAGTGAAAACAAAACATTGGCTCACCCAGCTTCTGTCGATAGTTTGCCAACATCCGCAAACCAAGAAGATCACGTTTCGATGGCTACTTTTGCTGCTCGTCGTTTAAAGGAAATGGGAGAGAATACACGTGGCATTTTGGCGGTTGAATACTTGTCAGCAGCTCAAGGGCTAGATTTCCGTGCGCCAAACAAATCTTCAGAGCGTATCGAAATTGCCAAGCAAATGCTGCGTGAGAAAGTGTCGTTCTACGATAAAGACCGCTACTTCGCGCCAGATATCGAGCAAGCCAATGCACTACTCAAGCTCGCCCTGCACAACGCATTAATGCCAGAAAGCTTACTACCAAGCGTGCATTAATTCATAGTGAGTGATGACTTTAAAGGCTCCTGCGTGGAGCCTTTATTGTATTTATATATACCTAAGTAACCTCGAGATGCTAGGTTCAGCGAGAATGACTTGGTTTGTAGACGCGGCGGCGATTTAAAGGTCTAGTGGATCTAAATCAAGAATCGCCAATAAAATATACAAGCCAAGGTCCTTACTATTTGTAAAGAGTACCCTTTGGAAGCGTGTCATTGACTCGCTTTTCTATTAAACCAATGGCTAAGTCAAACAACTTGGAAATAGTTGGCTGTTACGCTGCGTTGTTTTCCTTGCTTGCTTTCGGTAAGTAGGGAATCAATGACAACGCTCTGAACCCTGCATCTTGAAATCATTTGGGTATATACTCATCGCCCGAAGCGAATGGTAAATTCCTGATTTATAGCCATACTGAATAATGTGACACAAAAGCACTCTTTTTGATGCTTAATTGCCCTGCGTTATCGTTTCATTGTTAAGATACAGTGAAGTTTTCACTGGATGGACCATTGCTACGCAGATATTCGCATATAATCCCTGACAGTTTTGGTTACTACGTAAAAATTATGTTTCTAACACCTTATTTTTCAAACACTAATCACCAATTTCAGTTCACTCGTGAGCAAGCAAGTCACTTCGCTAAACGCGTCGCTGGTGATTACAACCCTATCCATGATGAAGACAACAAACGCTTTTGTGTGCCGGGCGATTTACTTTTTGCCGTATTGCTAAGCAAAGAAGGGGTAAGCCAAAAGATGCGTTTCGATTTCTCCGGAATGGTGAACGATGGCGTAGCGCTTCATATCGAGAATAAGTGTGAAAAAGAAAGTGCCGTAGTCGATGAAGCAGGTAAAGAATACCTGCACATGTCTCGTGAAGGCGAAACTAACCTCAACCCTGAGTTCATTGAACACGTGGTGACTAACTACGTTCAATTCTCTGGCATGAACTTCCCTCACATCATGGTTCCTCTGATGGAAGAGAAACAAATGATGATCAACTGCCAACGACCATTAGTGATCTACGAAAGCATGGAAGTAGAATTCAGTCGTTTAGACCTAACTCATCCAGAAGTAGATTTCACTGGTGCGACGTTCGATGTTGAAGGTAAGCGCGGCGTAGTAACACTAAACTTTGCCTTCAAAGAAGATGGCGAAGTTGTTGGCAAAGGCATCAAGCGCATGGTTGCGAGTGGTCTTAAGCCATACGACCAAGATGCAGTGGACGATTTGGTTCAACGCTTTAACGAGCGCAAGGATGCCTTCCTAGCAAAGTTTGCTAAGGCAGCATAATCATCCCACTGCCGACAGATTTCAAAAAGAAAGCCCAGCGTATTGCTGGGCTTTCTTTCATCTGTAACTCGGTATCTTTGCGTCAAATCCAGCGACGCACTTGATTTTTATAATCCAAATAGTCTTCGCCAAACAACCTCTCTAACGCACGTTCTTCTGGCTTTATTTGATAACGGTTCATGTAGGCCACAAACAATACACCACATAAAATGACGCTTAAGTGTTGCCACCACAAACCTATAGCGACAATAACTAATAATAACGCCACATACATTGGGTTACGCGTGTAGGCAAAAACGCCGGAATCCACCACTAGTGAAGCCGTCTCTGGTTTAACCGGATTTACGGTCGTCTTTGCTTTGCGAAATTCATAAACACCGGCAATACCGATAAAACCAGCAAGAATAATGAGCCCCGCCGTAACGAACTCGACAAACGGCACTGTAATTTTCATTTCAGGCATCGCTTCTTTTAACCCATACATCAGCAGTATCATCAAGAAAAATAGAGCGACAGGCGGCACTTTAAGCTCAAGCTTTTTCAATCTTCATATCCTTATGAAAGTAAAAACAGATTCATGTTCAGTTACATAGCACTAATGACAACAAGCCCAGTAAAACTGGGCTTGAGTAAACGTTATAACAAGGTTAGCAAAGCTTGCACTGGGTGTTTAGGTTTGATGCCTTCAAAACGCTTTACTTGGCTTCGACAGGAATACCCAGTAATCAGACATCGGTCATTATCAAGCTTATCTAAATTTGGTTTCCAGCTTAGATCATAGATATCACGAGACATAGTTAGCTTATCCACTTCATGACCAAAAGTGCCAGCCATACCACAACAGCCTACAGGCACAGTATTCAAGATCGCACCAAAGTGAGCAAAGATTGCCCCCCACTCTTTCTCAGCATTTGGCATTTTTGTTTTCTCAGTACAATGCGCAAACAAATACCAAGGTGCTTGCTCTTTGGTATCTAAAGCCTCGAACTCGCTCAGTCTTGGATAAAGCCATTCATGAGCAGTTAAAACATCAAACTGACCACGCTTACTGCCCAATACCTCAGCATACTCATCGCGATAACAAAGCACTAGCGCGGGATCAACACCCACCATTGGAATGTCTAAATCCGCAACCATCTCCAAGAACTTAGCGGTATCTTGAGCGGTGTGCTTGAACTGGCGTAAGAAACCTTTAATGTGCTGTGCTTTGCCATTTGGCTTAAATGGCAAAAGAACAGGGTTCATACCCAACTTCTTAACCAGCTTGATAAAGTCTTCCACCACCTCAGCATCGTAGTAGCTGGTAAATGGGTCTTGTACAATCAGTACATGCTGTTGTTTGTCCTCACTTGATAAACCACTCAGCACTTGAAGATCATAAGCCGTCGTTAACGTGTCTACACGATCCTTCAAAGTAGGCACAGACAGTAACGGTGCATCGACATAACCCACAGTAGATGCCGTTAAACTTTGCACCCAAGACTGCTTAAGCACTCCATTCACAAGCGTTGGTGCTTTTGCCATTAAGGGCAGCATCGACTCAATGTTCGACACCAAGTAATCTTTTGCCGGACGTTGGTAGCGCGAGTGATAGATGTTTAGGAAACGAGAGCGGAAGCTAGGCACATCAACCTTGATAGGACACTGACTCGCACACGCTTTACATGCAAGACAACCATTCATTGCTTCGTATACTTCGTGAGAGAAATCATACTCATGACGACGATTGATTGAATGACGTACACGGTCGATCATGGTTTTGATAGGCGTTTTATTTTCTAGCGTCTGCTTCTCTAAGTCGAGAATATCAATGCCTTGCTCTGTCAACTGACGTAACCATTCACGCACCAAACCTGCTCGCCCTTTTGGTGAATGGCGACGATCTGCTGTCACTTTCATCGAAGGGCACATCGGCGAGCTCGTGTCGTAGTTAAAACATAAGCCGTTCCCGTTACACTCCATTGCCTGCTTGAAGCTATCACGCACCTGAACGTCAATCTGACGGTCGAAGTAGCCACGTTTCGTATCCGTGACTTTCACAAGTTCTGCATCGCTGTTTAACGGTGTACAGATTTTGCCAGGGTTCATTTTATTGTGCGGGTCGAACGCCGCTTTCACACGTCGTAGCTCGGTAAACAATTCCTCACCGAAGAACTCAGGTCCATATTCAGAACGAAAACCTTTTCCGTGCTCACCCCACATCAAGCCACCGTATTTGGCTACCAGCTTAACAACCTCGTCTGAGATTTCATGCATTAAGGCTTCTTGATGAGGATCGCATAAATCCAATGCAGGACGGACGTGAAGTACGCCAGCGTCTACATGACCAAACATACCGTAGTTGAGTGACTTCGCATCCAGCAGTTCACGGAACTCAACAATAAAGTCCGCTAGATTCTCTGGCGGCACACAAGTGTCTTCCGCGAACGCTACCGGCTTAGCACGCCCTTTCGCGGCCCCCAACAGCCCCACAGCCTTTTTACGCATGTTGTATATACGCCCGATGCTCGCAACATCATTGCATACTTGATATCCAATAATACCCGCTTCTTCGGTCTCTAGCATGCTATCAAGTCTGCTCGTCAGGGAGGCCACTTGCGCGGCAACTTCCTCTTCATCTTGACCTGCGTATTCCACCATATTGATGCCAAGCATCTCTTTGTTGGGAACGTCGGTGATCAGGTCGCTGACGGTGTGCCAGACAATGTCTTGTTTGGCAAGGTTAAGCACCTTAGAGTCGACGGTTTCGACTGATAGAGCATTTGCCTCAACCATAAATGGAGCGTTACGCAATGCAGAGTCAAAACTGTTGTATTTTACGTTCACTAACGTTCGAGCTTTAGGGATGCGAGTTAAGTTAAGTTTTGCCTCGGTAATAAATGCCAACGAACCCTCAGCCCCACACAGTACGCGAGTAATATCAAAACGATCTTCCTGCTCATCAAACGCGTTCTTTAAGTCATAACCGGTTAGAAATCGATTTAATGGTGGAAACTTATCATTAATTTGCTGACGCTTATCACGACACACCGCTTCGGTAATGCGCATCGCGTTGTGGGCAAACTCACCTTCAATGGGCATACCATGAGACAGATCCGATTCTAAGATGGAACCGTCAGCAAACACCGCTTGCAGTGACAAAACATGATCTGACGTTTTACCGTATTTGAGAGAACCTTGACCAGATGCATCGGTATTGATCATCCCACCAATCGTTGCTCGGTTACTGGTCGATAAGTCTGGTGAAAAGAAGTAACCATATGGGCGCACAGCATCGTTGAGTTGGTCTTTGACCACTCCCGTTTGAACACGCACCCAACCTTGCTCTTCGTTAACCTCTAACACTTTATTCATGTGACGCGACAAGTCGACCACAATGCCTTTGGTTAACGACTGTCCATTGGTACCTGTTCCGCCTCCACGTGGTGAAAACGTTATACGTTCATAAGCTTCCTTATTGCTCAACCGACCAATAAGGGAGACATCTTGAGTGTTTTTTGGGTGAACTACAGCCTGAGGAAGTTGCTGGTAGACACTGTTATCGGTGGCTACCGCAAGGCGGCTAGAATACTGGCTTTCAATATCGCCAGTGAACCCGGATTGCTCAAGTTCTTTGAGAAAACTCAGAACAAGAGGATCGACATCCGTTTGCGAGTGTAATCTTGGTAACATTTGCTTCCTGCCCCTACTGCGCTGATCCAATCAGCTGCGGGTTATGTAATTTTTAAGCACCCACGCCTCGGAACTACACCGTCAACAGCAGAAGACAGAGACATGAATGAGGTAATATTCTTTGAATTACGTCACTTTACAACATTTAAAAAGGCGTTCAAATCAGAATCTCCAAACAAGAATTAAACTTATGCTTTATTTTTTGAGGCTTGATGCCTTACATTGAAAGGGAAATAGCCCTTTAATATGAGCTTTCAGGATGAAAAAAAATAAAGTTGTAACCACTGAAGATATCCTTCTAAAACTTTGCCAGTCGGTTTCTGGCGTTCTTACTTCGGCGACTTCCTCTCAAGTTAACTACTCAGCAATGGTGCAAAAGATCAACAAAACCAGCCTCAAGCCGGATTTTGGTTGTTTTGTACTGTTTGACGGTGGGTTTACTGGATTGGTGGTCATTAACTTTACTGCTAAAGCGGCACTGGAGGTCTACACCAACTACATGCGCAATATGGGCATGCCAGAAGAGGAGTTAGCGATCTCGCACACCTCTGACGAAGTAGGTGATGTTCTTGGTGAGCTGATGAATCAGCTGGTTGGCGACTTCACCAACAAGATCCGCAAAGAGCTACAAACCAACATTACTCAAAATCAACCCAAAATGTTGGCTCTGAATAAACAGGTAATTTTGCAAGTAGACACCAACCTCGACCGACCTCAAGCGCGTCGCGTGACCTTCTCTACGGCAAATAACAACATTTTCTACTTAGAACTTGCGATGGACAAAACCGAGTTTATTCAACTTGAAGAGTTTGAGGTGGCGGAAGACGAGAGTCCAGACGACATTTTAGAAGCGACTCGCAAAAGTATGGAAGATAAGCAAGCGTCACAATCAAGTGGTTCTAAAAATGACGCAGATGATCTGTTAGACCAGTTAGGTTTATAACGTTTCAATCGCTATTAACACCGTATTAAGCCCCTTTTAATAAGGGGCTTTCTTTTTGCTCACAGCTCACCTTTCTGGCGTTTTTAGTGCGAAAAAGGTAATATGTCCGACTTCTTAAATTTTCTGCTCTTGGTACTGTTCATCGATGGATAAACAAAAAGCTCTGAAGAAAATCGCCAAATGTTTAGAACTGGGTAATTCCGCCAACGTCAATGAGGCTGCAAACGCCATCAAAATGGCGCATCGTTTGATGCTTAAATACGGGTTGGATAAAGATGACATTGAGTTTATCAAGATGGGTAAGACGCAATCGTCACACCTGCTGCCAGCCAACATCAGTTCAACATTGCTGCGTGTGATCCGCGGTATTAACACTAAATTTGGTGTCGAGGCAGTACTTCTAAACCATAAAGGATTAAAACGAGTTGAGTTTATCGGTGAAGCAGACCGTGCGATTTTTGCTGCATTTGCATTCGATATTATCTATCGTGAAATGAACGAAAGTACTGGTCAGTTTCGTAACAGCTTTGCCGGTTCAGGCACCTCATCAATGGAAGTCACTCGTCGCGTGAACTCTTTTGTTTCAGGTTGGGTTGAAGGAGCACTTGAGAAACTACCAGTGATCTCCCCTGATGAAGAGTCCGCAAATAAGATCAATAACTACATTGATAAAGAATTTAAAAACATCGACCGAGAGACGTTCAAGAAACAACTCAAAGAAGCGATGAAAAACCTCACAGCAGATTATGAAGTTGGCCTAAAGAAGGGTCGTAAGGTCTCCGTTAACCGCGGAGTGGGCGGAGAGCAAGCGAGAAAAATGTTGGATAACCCATCGAAGTGAACCTATCACTGGTTATTCAATCGCCAACTATCAGAAAAAGCTGACGAACGTCCTACCAATCTGACGTTCACATAACAAATATCAATACCTTCTATTCCATAATTCACATCCCATTATGAGGCGCCATTGCGCCTCGGCTTATACGGAGATTTTCCTTTGAAAAAGATGTCTATTGCACTTGCGCTAGTGCTGGCTCTTACAGGCTGTCAAGCAACCCAACGCCAAAACGCAACCACAGGTGAATACGAAACAAATTCAACCACACAAGGTGCGCTTATCGGTGCGATTGCCGGCGCAGCAATCGGTCTTGCGACGGGCGACAATGCAAAAGAACGTCGTCAACATGCATTAATTGGCGCTGCAGCTGGTGGCGCAACTGGTGCTGGCATTGGTTACTACTTTGACCAACAAGAAGCAGAATTGCGTCGTGCACTACTGAATTCAGGTGTGCAAGTTGAACGCGTAGGTGAAAACAAACTGCTTCTTCGCATGGAAAACGGCATTGGCTTCTCTTCAAGCTCTTACCAATTAGACGCAAGCATCCATAACACACTACGTGGCGTGGCGCGCATTCTGGTTGAATACCCAGACACTAGCCTTGTGATCGATGGTTACACCGACAGTACTGGTAGCGATTCATACAACCAAACGCTATCTGAGCGTCGTGCTGAATCGGTACGTCAATACCTAGTATCACAAAACGTCGCAGCAGGTCGCGCAATCGCACGTGGCTACGGTGAGCGTAATCCAATTTGCTCAAACCAAACTTCTGAAGGCCGTGCTTGCAATCGTCGTGTTGAAATCCAGATCTTGCCACTGAAGTAATTTGGTTGCACCATATCGGTAATAACTAAAATTACCGGAGCAGGTCTAGCGATAAGCGCTAGACCTGACATACCTCATGTGTTTCAAAACTTTTGCCCTTTCTCTGGTATTGATGACCAGTCTGACGGGCGCAGCATTCGCCTCCCAAAACCCAACTCAGCCTGAGGCGCAATTCGAACTAGCGCAGCAACTGGCTCTATCCCCTAATCCAACTTCACCTAATGACGCACGCTATTGGTTAGAACAATCGGCACATCAAGGGTATATTCCAGCGCAAAAGCAGTTAGCCGAAGACTACGCTAGAGGTTTAACCGGAGACGTAGATTACACCTTAGCAGTGTATTGGTTTACATCAGTGGCACTGGATGATCCAAACGATCGCGGGTTCTTGTTGGCTGATTTTGTAGAACATCATCAGCAAGAAGTATCAAACGCCGATTTGGTTGAAGCCTGGTATCAACTTTCGGCTTTAAAAAACCCGCAAGCAGAGCAAGCGTACAATCAATTTTTGGAAGCGCGGTTTAACCAATTACGAGCTAAACAAGTATCGGAAATCGTCGAGTTAGACAAAAAAGCCACCGACGAAGAAGAACAAGACCAAAAACAAGCGAAGTCAACGCAACAAGCACAAGAGTCCACACTTTGGTACTTCTTTGGCGCCCTAGGTGCTGCTTTAGTAATTGCTGGAGGCGCATTCGCAACTCGCCGACATCGTCAGAATATCAATGCAAATACCGCCCACCAAGTATCCAGAACGCTGCAGTTAGAAACTCAAACTAAAGAACTTGAATTTGCAAATAAGCAGCTTAAACGTCAACTTGAAAAGGTATTCAAAGAGTTTAGGAAGATCAAAGGTCAATCGGAAGGACACAGATTGGCTGTAGCATGTGCCATGTTCGGTTATACCCCACAGAGTATCCCAGACAGTAAAGCAGTGAAATTGCGCTACAGACAACTATCAAAGCTCTATCATCCTGATTCCAGAGGAAGTGAAGAAGAAATGAAGCGTTTAAATCAGGCGTTTAAAACCATTTCACAGAATGTTACAAAATAGTAAAACCAAGTCAAACCCCTTTAGCATGCGAGCTTTTCTGCCTCTAAAATAAAGGCTCGCAATCGATCTCCCTCTCAAACAAATTAACAGACATTTAACCTAGCTATCTTTTGTATGCCATAATACTTGGCGAAAAATAACACCTAGCGACTCAAAATTCATGTAGGTGGGGAGAAAATCAATGTTCACTGAAGAAGGCACCTGTGACTGGTGCAAAAAACCTAGCTTTGTTACTCGTCATGATTACCTAGATGGTAAATACCATCGTTCTTGCAAATCTTGCTACGACATCGCCAAAATTGATGTGCGCCTCTTTAACCAAGGTGAATTGCAAATGCGTGAACGTATGGTTCAGCGAGCAAGCTAACCACAACAAATCAATGGAACTGATTTTCAAAGGCGCCTTGTTTAAGGCGCTTTTTTGATCGTATCAGCTTACCATTTTCCATCCTACCTTTTCGTCTCCGAGTCAAATCCTACTGTGCAACCCCTGTCTATACAGTAGAAAAACACTGTATAGACAGGAAGCGCAATGTCGATGAGTTCACATTTTCTCACACTGCCAATCTACACTCGATAATAACTTTATTTCTATAATTCAAAAACTTAACAAAATCCCAAGCCGTAAACATGCGACATTTATTCTAAGTCATCGATAAAAATGGGTTGATCAGACTTCGAAAACAAACTACTGTATACACATACAGCATGTATAAAGGAACAGTAAGATGCAGTTACAAAGTCAAACTCATACATACTCTCGCTACAACGTATTGGCGCAAGCAACACAACCGATGGATGTCTCTGACCAACTTCTTTCTCAGTTGGCAGTATTATCTCAGCAACAGCAGTGGATTTTGTTTACTGCTCAGTGCCCGCGTCCTGATTTTGAGCAACTTGCTGCTTCTAATATTCGCTGTCAAAACATCATTCAGATGAAGCCATCTCAGCAACTTTCTGAAGTGGAAATCGTTATTAAAGCCATCCAATCTGGCAATGCTAGCGCAGTTGTTGCTTCGAATGAGATTGCTCTTATCAATCAATCTATGCTTCGTGACATCGCTCAGCGTTATCAGTGCGAAGTCTTTTTCGTCGAAGGCCGTCCAAGCCAATACCACTAATAATATCGACGTTATCCATCCTGCATCTCGCCTCCTTTTAAGGGGGCTTTTTTATACCAAAACAAAATAAGGCAAACGTTTGCTTTTTCTCTGGCGAGTTAAAATAGTTCTGGTATGATGCCCTCATTCGGTTTATTCAGTGCGCACTGTGCACTGAGTAAGTTCTCTTTCTGACGTTTGATTAAGATGATAGGAATGTCGCAATGAGCCTTGCTAATCAAGTACTTGCCGTCAATGACGACCTGCCAATTCGCACTCACAAGCCCGTCCACAGCGGAAAAGTTCGCTCTGTTTACTGGTTAACAGAAAAAGACAGCGCACGACTGATCAAAGAAAAAGGATACGACGTCGCCCCAGATGCGCCCTTGGCCATTATGGTAATCAGCGATCGCATCTCAGCATTCGATTGTATTTGGCACGGAGAAGGAGGACTAAAAGGCGTTCCGGGTAAAGGAGCAGCGCTGAACGCAATTTCAAATCACTGGTTTAAACTGTTTAAAGAAAACGGTCTTGCAGATAGCCATATTTTAGATATCCCCCACCCGTTTGTCTGGATTGTACAAAAAGCCAAACCAGTTAAGATTGAAGCTATCTGTCGTAAGTACATTACGGGCTCTATGTGGCGTGCTTATGCAAATGGTGAACGCAACTTCTGTGGTATTCAGCTTCCAGAAGGTCTTGAAAAAGATAAAATGTTGCCAGAGCTACTAATGACACCTTCAACCAAAGGTATCTTGAAAGGCATTCCTGACGTCCCTGAAGCTGATGACGTGAACATCACTCGCGAAAATATCGTGGACAACTTTGCAGCTTTCAACTTCTCTCATGCAGAGGACATAGCGCAGTACGAGAAGCTACTCAAAGAAGGCTTTAACGTGATCAGTCATGCACTGGAAGCCATCGACCAAACCTTTGTTGATACTAAGTTCGAGTTCGGTTACGTACACGATGCCGCAGGTAATGAAAAACTAATTTATATGGATGAAGTTGGCACACCTGATTCATCGCGAATTTGGGATACCAAAGCGTATCAAAAAGGTCAAATCGTCGAAAACTCGAAAGAAGGTTTCCGTCAATTCCTGCTAAACCACTTCCCTGACCCAGATATTTTACTTAATAAAGAGCGTATGTCAGAACGTGAAGCATTGGCTCGCAACAACGAATTGCCAGTCGAATCTTTAATGGATATCTCTCGCACTTACATTGGTATTGCAGAAAAAATTACCGGAAAGCCAATTACGTTAAGCCAAAACCCTAAAGCTGAAATCATAGAGATTTTAAGTAAAGACTATGGCTTAATTGACTAAGCTACCCATTGCCGTTTACTGGCAGTATAGTCTCGATTAAAAAACCCGCACATTGCGGGTTTTTGTTTTTATTCGTTTGCATTTAGCTAACTTAATAAATGTTTCGTAAGTAACGCATTGTTCAGCTTCGAACCAATGTGAAGACAGGACAGGCCTTCAGAATACAACCTTGAGAGTCGAGTGACAACGTAACCACAACAAAGACTACTATACCAAGTTAAATAGTGTGTTTATACCCAAATTCAAAGTAAATATGATTGAGTTAAATACTCTTGAGTTCTATATCGACAGGCTCAAGCAATCTCTTTTTCCAATGTTTCTATAACCCTTTTAGCATCTCTCAGCGAAGCCCCCATCTCTTTTCTATAAAGACGAATAGCTTTTAATTTAGCCCCGGATTTAACCGCATCACACACCTCGATTGAGACACCAAACCGTTGATCGACCTCTAAACCTGATTGTTCCAATAAGAGATCTATCTTGCGCTCAATTATCTTTTGTCGATACTTAATTGAAGAGAACTCGTTTTGTCCCCAAAATACAGCAAAAGCTAATATGCCTAACATCCACTCCACAAAGCCCTCCTTTGACACACGTTGCTCCCCTAAACAGGAAAAGTTGTGAGGAATAAAACCAATAATTAACATGAGTTCAATTGCTTAGGTATAACTATCTCTAATTACGCCAGTAATCATGGCTTTTACTGCGATGCACCTTCAAGCTTCTTGAATTAGAAAGCATGGTTAAAACGAAATAACTCACTTTTTCGTAGTCCATCGCCATACCGATCATCATCAGATGTTGACACAATATAATTCTCACAGCTTAGGTTCATTCGTGTTTTATTAATCCCATCGCTTCTGCTGTTGTTATAGCATTGAAAGGCCCCAAAATTTGATTAGAGAGAAAGATAAGCTGCTGTTCATCTAAATGTTTAACATCAACATTGCTTGGCATGTCGAAGTAGATAAATCCTTTCAGAACCTCATTGAGCGTTGTAATGTCATATTCGCTCAAAACACTTTTAAGTTTTTCGGCTTCTTCTTGAGTGCACTCGTAATCCTTAAGAAAATGTATGTATAAGAATACTTTTCTTTTGTTATCTAGCGTCAAACTTTTGAACCAATCAGACTGAGGAAATACAATAGTCGTTTCCTTGCCTACCTTGTCACACTCTTGCCACTTGTCATTCCATGTTTCCAAGTAGCTCAGTTTATCCACTTTTGACACGCATCCAACTAAAATGAGTAGCGTCACGTTGATAACGAGTGTTTTCATTATCCCCACGCAATATAAACAACAAAATGGATTCATTTTTTCCTCGTTCTTACAGAAGCATTAAATCAAGCGCTCGTTACAATCTAACATTTTGACTGGTAACTGGTTATCCACGAGAAAGTAATAAAATCGCAAATCCTCGATCAAGTCTTTCGAAGCAAGTTCAAAATCTTGGTAAGTCTGATTTTTGTAGCGAAAACGAACCGTGTGTTCAAACCTCTTGGTTTGTCCATACAGAATTTCTTTTACATCAGATGTCATGATACACATATTGAGAAACCTCAACTTAGTGCCATCAAACGAGACCTCGACAGACTGTCGTGGTTTTGATACTGAATAATCGATAAGTAGTGAGAAACCACAACCAAAGGCTATAAAGCTGAGTTGAGTAAGCAATGGTTCTTCTGAAATGATCACTAAGTAGTAAGCTAAAATACTAAAGAAAAACACTCTGTTTATAAAACTATGAAGTAGCTTAATATTGGACAACTTGTTTTGTCTTAATAATGTTTTCATGTTTCCATTTATCATTTTCACTAAGAAGTAATAATTTTTCTAAAATTTTCCAAAGCCCAAAGATAATTTGGTCACTCTTCCCGTTTTTAGTTTGTAGATCCTAATACCCGTATTGGGTGGAAATAAACTTATTTATATTTTAGTAAATTTAAAGATTAAACATTCCAGTAGCATGAGATCGTTTGCAAGTTCGATATAATCATCACTGTCTTCATCTAATTTAGCTAACAAAGCTAAATCACGCTCATACTTCTCAATTAAGTAAATCTTTATGTACCTCAGTTCTTTATCATCAAACATAGAGATCCAAGCCTGTTTTAGCGCTGCTTTGAAATCCATAGCTGATAACGTTTTTGTGCCGTTGGCGAAACGTAACACTCTTTACTTTCAACCCATATAGGGCGCTGTCGCCTATTTAGAAGCGAAATATGTATCGTACTTCCATCATCTGCAGTGCACTCGTCCCCACCGAGACAACATTGGTTTCGCTGCCATCGCTTTCCTTGAAAGTAGTAAGACTGACCATTACGAGTTAGTGTTATCAGATCTATCAAGATATCTCCATTTTGTAACTCAACATATGCGAGTAAATTTCGTGACTTGCGTTTCACTTCTCCCTCCAATGGAGCAACATTGAATAAGGTTTTCACTTTCAATACATCTAAGGAATCCTATCAGCAAAGCTGAGTATCATAAGTCTTCTTGGTTAAAATTAAGTATTTGTTCCCCAAATACAACCTTCGCCTCACTCTCAAGTGACTTTCTGAGTAGTTGAACCTTTATATAATCATTAGCAGCATTAGCGCGAATATTTTCATCATTGGAAAACTCACTTATACTCCTTAGCCTTTCAAGCTCATTAAGCGTAGATTCTAATATTATTCTAGTTTCCCAATCAACAAAGCTACATTTTAATTCCCTAACATATGTTATGTGACTTTTCTCTATTTTACTTGATGATAGTAAGACTTTTCTTTTCCATGAACATTTCCGTCTATAATTAAGTTTTCGCAAACTAAAAATTTTTAAAACAAGGAAGAATCATTAATTAATGATATTATTTTCATAAAGATCTTCAATAGGAAAAATCATATTATAATCATGCCAGTTCAGATTCCCATCAACAATGTCAAAGTCAACAAAGAAACAAGTATCCCTGTACTGCTCATAATCCGGGTGTTTTCCACTAAAAATAAATGATGAGAAGTCAACAATAGAGATGTGTCCGTCACTGAATTGTATCTTTAATATGTATCCAGAAAGGTGTTTTACCTTGACTATTGAAATATGTTCCACTTTTTCCTTCTAAAATCTGCTCAGGGTCATTGTCCTTTTAGCAAAGATTACTGTTTATATAAAAAACGTTAAAAACAATCTTTAAAATACGTTCCATTAGAGTTGGTGATAAGGCGTAAATTTCGAATTAATGAGTAGCTTTACACTTCAGCGTATTATCTCCAATAAAATTGGATGAGAACATGCCATTATAGTCAATATAATAAAAAACATATTGAATACGCACACCCAATAAATATATATAAAAATACTTACCCAGCCATTTTTAATTAACACCTAAACTAGGAAAAATCATAAGTAAAAACATATTTCGAATAAGTCCACTTCTGCTTTTGGATGCTTTTAATAACATAATTTCTGACGAATGTTATTTAGCGTAAAGTAAACCAAATAAAAGCAAAAAATATATGCCACATACAAACAATAACAAACTTATGTCGATTTTAATGAGCACTACACCAAGGAAAGGACAAACTAGTAATATAGAGATAAGTATCATCCGTATTATGAGCATTGACACATTTTCAACCCACTCAAACTTCCTAGCCATAAGTTTCGGCAAATAATCCATTTTACCTCCTGATACATTAGACAGGTTTCATCTTGTCTATATGCTTCAAGTAAAATCATAAATCATATCGCCCTAATAAAGAAGCCTCACCTTTATATAATTGACACCTTGAGATCAATGGCTCAGTTATAATGTTGTAAGTTACATTTTTGTATTAATATCGAAACATAACTAAACACTAATTCCCGAAATTAGACTCTTGACTTAATAAGTTAACGCCGCGGGCATTAATTACTATTCTGCAACAATTTCTGATATCGGAAAGTGTGAGGCTATCAACTTTGCGAACTCTGCATATGCCGTGCATTATCTGCGGATTTTTACCACCACAGGCTTTCCCATAATATTTAATGTCTGGCGAAGAATACAATGATAGTGCTTTCTCAGCGTAAGTCATTACAGTTCCCGCTTCGCCACACAACGCCCCAAACGCATAAGGCTTTATAAATTTATGGTGTTCTTATAGTAGTTGATATTTTAACCAATATTCTGCGGTATTGTCATGCTACGCCCAAGCAAATAGCACACTGAACTGGTTTGGAGTAAAAACGCCAAGCGTTACGAATCACTCTTAAATTTATTGTTATGTGATTTTTCACCACATACGGAAACGCCCAAAGTTATTAGCTTTGGGCGTTTCTTCTAGCAAACTGGTTACGACAAACCGAGCTCTAAAGTGCCATATGCAGAATTGGAAAAGGTTTTCCCATATCATCAAGTGGTGAGCGAGAAACAACTCTAAAACCCATATACTCGTAAAAACCTACGGCTTGCGGGTTTTGTTCATTTACATCGACTTTGGTTGCACCTAACTGCTCTATTGCATATTGCAGTAGCACCTTACCAACACCTTGCCCTCTTGCCTCGTTCAAGATAAATAGCATTTCAACCTTTGAGTCGTAGATACCCACGAAACCTAAAATTGAGCCGCTATCATTTTTCACACATCTCAACGCGACAGCAGGAAAAGCCTGCTCAATGATAATTGGTTTAAAAAACTCAATATCTTCTTCTGTTATGAAGTCATGAGTTGCTCGGACTGAATTTTCCCAAACATTAAGCATTTCTGCATAATTTTCAGGAAGCACATTTTCTACAATCATCGTATTTTCTCTAAAGTTGACTGAAATTCATGTGCAGCCGCGAGGAGGAATGTTAACCTCAATAGGTATGAGTTGTCCACCAATCGCATAATTCCCTGCTAAGAGTGAGCAACACAGAACAAAAGCTGTCGCACATCACCTTAGTCACTAAAATCAAGGGATGATAAAAATGCTACGCGTGATGCCCCCCTAAACAGTTTGTTATGTTTATGTGTTGGAGCGAATGATCTCAAAACCGTCGTCAGCGGCAATCCTAAAGTTATTGCTAAATCCATTTTTTTATGGTTGCGTCTAATGATTTTTTGCACTGTTTGATATCAGGACATACTCCATTTTCTACTTCGAATACGTATCCTCCTGGAGCTAAGTAAATGGTAATTTCCTCCATCACGTTAAGCCACACCACGTATTCTCCATCTATTTTCAAGAATGTAGTAGCCCAAAGACCCTAAAACACCAGTGTCCCGTGTTATCGTCACTGGAACAGTTCTAAGTTCAGAAGGTTTATATAAATTTTGATTATATAATCGTTTATGAGACGCTAGCTTGATATCAGATGGTGCTGTTGGAGCTGTAGCGCATCCAACTAATCCAACAATTAAAAATAAACACAAAATCCTTTTCATATATTTCTCCACAAATTAGCTATACGTTTTTAAGCTACATACACATAACGCCTTGTTAAGGTATAAAGCACGCAAAATACCTAAGCGACCGCATACCACCTTAATCACTAACACCAACGCATAGTAAAAATGCCACGCGTGCTGAATCACTCTTGAACAGATTGTTAGAATTACTTTTGCACGGACTTTGATACAAAGTATTCAAAAACCCTTCTTTCTCTATCAGCCCCGCAACTACCACTTTCCTTAAACCAGTTGATCAACTCTACTGGTTTATCACGGCGGAAAATTAGCGCTCCATAACGAGAAGTGCATTCTTTGTTGTCGAAAGATTGAGATTCAACCAAAACTACATATTTATCATTGAATCGCTCTAGATGAATTAAACTAGTTTCTCCAAACTTAATAAACGAACATTTTTTTCCCCGATATCACTCAGTTCTTGAGAATATGAGAGATTCCCAGCGTTAATAACGTCTACGGTACAATCTTCATTTAACTTAATTTCTCTTTCAAAAATCGAGAATTGCTCTGCGCTAACGGAAAACGAGATCAAAATACCTATATAGATAGGGAACTTACTCATGTTAACGTCCACATCCATATAGTTTTCGCTTCCCAATAGGCATCGCCTACAGCTTTAGTCCCATCCCATAAGTCTATATGCCCTTGCCCTGAAAAGTCAGGAATGTTCATATAACATACAATACCTTTCTTACCGATAGCATTGCTTGGCGGATGCCCATTTGCTTGACTTGTCCAACCGAGTGTACGTGTCCCTAAGACTTTTGGAGAACCTAGCTCTGCAGCTAAACCTTGTGCCCCCCTTAAATAACCATGCGAGTATTTATTCTTTGACGAATTCTTAAAGGCTGTAAGGAAGTCACCATCTGTTTTAACTAAAGCTTCGCTCATCCTAATTGCACAAGTATTGGGAAATGCCATTGAGCGTGAATGGATTTGCATAGGAAGAGTTTTATAGTTTACTTTGAGCTTGCTGAAACTTGGCTTTTTCATATTTAACCTTTATTGGTGTGAACTTAAGGGATGCTCACATATGCAAATATGTTGTTAAATATGAGTACGTCTTTTTGTCGACTCATATCGATATTTATAAGTCTATTAATTTCAAGTCGTTGCATGCGCCTTTGTAGTTCTAACGCCCTGTAAAGGTGTGAGCAACGCAATACCGAAGCCGCTGCATACCACCTTAAACACTTAAACCAACGCATAGTAAAAATGCCACGCGTTGCGAATCACTCTTAAACAGTTTGTTAAATGACCTATGACTTCGGTCTTTTCATTTGGTTTAAATGATGCTGACGAATCTCTGGTGCTATTTGGCTTGGTTTGCTACTTTCATTTGACTTTTTTAAATAGAGCCAGTTCGTTTTTCCGTTGAGTGATTGAACGTCTGAAAGTTTAATTGTCTTTGTCATGCTCTCTCCTTTGGTGTACCAAACGCTTCAAGTTCCTTTTCGGTTGGAACGACACTATCTGGATCACTGAGGGCTGCCTCATTAATTTCTCTATCAGATAGCGCTTCAAGTTGCTTTTTGTCAGTTTGCCCGCGAGAGAACTTCAAATTCTCAATCGATACCTTTTTGATTGTCATATTACACCACCTGAGAGTATGGCTTAATAAATCTCTCTCATAAGATTTTTTTCACGAGAGTTAGCTTTACGTGCTGAGATTAATCTAATATTACCACTTGATTGCCTCTCTGTATAAATCACAAACAAGATACCATATTTTGTCTTGCCAATCGTTTGAAACCTAGCTTCACCATAGTCGTAGCGTGTATCTTCTCTTTCAATTCTGCTAGCATCAAGAAAAACGTGTACAGCATCAGCAAAATCAATTCTATGTTTTGCCAAATTTATTAAGTTTTTGTTCTCGTCCTACTCAAATTCCATAGTTTGCCCTTTTGCCCCAGTATGAGTGTGAGTGAATATGGAATTTCAAAGCGTAAATGCGATTTACCAATATTTTTAGTTCGCGCTAACTCAATATACATCATACCTCGATTACATTAAGTTGCACCGATTTGAAAGGTCATTTAATGCCCTGTTAAGGTGTGAGCAACGCAATACCGATGTCCCTGCAAGCACCTTAATCACATAAACCAACGCATAGTGACAATGCCCAGCGTTGAGAATCACTCTTAAATGCTTTGTTAGGTTTCTGCTTTTGGCGAGCCTTGTACATGTAAAAAGCTACTAAAGACGCTTTTTCTGCTGACCCCTTTCGGGTTAGACACGAAAGGAATAATCATTTCTGCCTTGGATAATACTTTTATATTCCAGAGTGTATCCCCTATAAACAAAAATGATATTGAGCCGTCTTTCTGAAGGGTCAAGTCTTGTAAACGCCCTGTTGAATAAGCACTACCTATATACAAGTAATCGATCAGCTTTGCATTAAGATCAAACAAATATACTCTCAGCGTTTCTTCATTAAGGATGTCATCAGTGACAAAGATAACGTAACAGTTATCATACTTTACGCCATATTCTACTTGTACACCTTTGACAAAAGAATTTGCGGGCCTGCCTTCAATAGCCAATAATATCTTGTAAGATATGTACTCACTGCCTTTCTCAACGTCACGTATTTCCAATTTATCTTTTGATAACAGTTCCATATCAACTACCATGCAATACTCACTCCAAATGCAGCTAATGTTCCACCTATAAAAGCCCCCACACTTACACATACTGGAGCTCCCGGACCACAAGCTAAACCTGCTATTGCCCCTCCAGCAATACCGCCGCCAATACCAGCACCTGCAACTAAAGCCTCGCGACCAGCTGTCTCAAGTTTCTTTTCAGAGGAGGTAATCGTGTACACAGAAAGACCGATAGATAAAACAATCAAACCGCGCCCTGCACTTGAAATATTTTTCATTAGCCTATTGACATCTGGATTAGATTTGCCAGATGACTTTACGATTTCCGAATACACTTTGTTCTTTTGTTCTAAAGTAAGATCGTTGAAGTGCTTGGTAAGATAAATCTCGTTTGTTTTCTTCGCGACCAGTTCATTTAGCGTTCTACCTTTGCTTTTCAACCGCTGAGCATATGCGTTTCCGACGGGGGTACTTTTACCCCTTACAATCTCCATAATTACATTTCGAGTTTCATTCGCCTTTTTTGCAGCTTCCTCTCAACTAATTTTTCCTTGTTTTACTTCTAACTTTAACTCTTCAGAGAAACGCTTTATTTGTCTCGAGTAAAGCTGCCTAGCTTATGCATCTACCACCATACAAAGACCAACATTCACTGCTTGCGCTTCTAAAGCTTGAATCGCAGCCTCAAACTCTCTTTTGTCCTGGATATTTTGCATATTGAAGTCCCTATCATAGCAATCCCAACAATATGCAACCATACACACTCACTGTAAAGCTCTGAGCAATGCAATACCGGTGCTCCCGCATGCCACCTTAAACACTAGACGCAATGCATAGCAAAAATGCCACGCGTTACGAATTCCTCTTGAACAGTTTGTTATGTGCGTGCTTAAACTGAACACCTTTGCTCACAGAACAGCTAATCGATATAAGAGGCGACCGCAACTGCACCAAAATAGAGTTCAAGTGCGAAATAAAAAAGTACACTTTTGGAGACTCTCTTCTCTAAAAGCACTTTAACCATAAGAAGTGTGACAATAACGTATACGATGGCAACTAACATTCTATCCCTACATGTAGCTTGAGCCCAACCGTGGCTACCCAACCGACGACACCTAGTAACCCGAACAATCAAGATGCTGGAATTGCAAAAAAGATATACAAGACTGCACCAAATACCGAGCCAGCCATGAACAATCCTAACTTAAGTGCTGTACTTTTATCCGATTCCTTTTTGGACATAGTAATGCCTTTTACTAATTTAAATTGACTTACATGCACATCTAAACAACACGAACACCAAAGCACATAACGCCTTGCTAAGGTGTGAGTAACGCAATACAAAAGCTACCGCACGGCGCCTTAATCATCATAAGCCACCGCATAGTAAAAATGCCATGCGTTACGAATCTCTCTTAAATGCTTTGTTATTGCGCTAGTTATTACCGCAAGCCAAAGCACCCTTGATGCTGCTAACATTTTTCAATGTATTATCGAGCAATAAAGGAACTGATATAATGCGAGACTTGCTCAAAGAAAAGTCAAAGCTTGAACTACCAAAAGGCATCCTTTCAAGCGTAATAGATGCTATGGCAGATTTGCACCCACAGCTACCTATATTTTTTTCTAGTATCAGCTTCATATCTACTAGAGTTAGATTGTTACGGTCATAAGTATCGCTAGTATCAATAGAAACACAATTTGAAAGTGTATTCTCGAAGTCAACGAAGCTACTTGCAGTCTGCTGCGCGAACGACAAAAAGGGGAGGCAACAAAATAATAAAATACAGATTCTAGCCAACATAAGTTCCACCATTAGTTTTTACATTCGGTTGGTATTTGATACTTAACATAAGCTTCCGAGCATCTGTTTTTTTGATAAACGCTCTAAGTTCATCGAAGAAGCGTCCTTCCACTTCGATACAGCCATGGCTATATCCTTTTAGTTGAATCATGAAGGTAAAAGCCACTTCTCGAAGGTCTGCATCTTTTTTTGGTAACCTCGTCGTATGGTTCAAAGCGCACCCGGTTATAGCCCCAGTTAGCCCAGTAAGGCTCACACTCGCCTGCGCTTTCTCCACGCGGTATTTCTTGAACCTACCATGATGCTTTAAGGACACAAAAGCCAGAACCATCATCTTCAGCCAAAGCTCCCAATATAAGAAGAATATAGTATTTCCCCTCTGGGACAGGACCTTTATCTGGAACACACTGGTCTTCGGGGTATTAATAACCCTTCATTCCAGAAGTCGCTTTAAAGGTACCGCGCCCGTGCCACTTCAACTCTGTTCTTGTATAAACCGAACTCTCCATGTGTAACTCCTTTTCACTTTGAAAAGGCAAATACTCACTCAAATGAATAACGAATTAAACTGTATGTTTTTAGTTTAATTTATCGCATCTTATGCCAGAGACAGGCGGTAATTGAAATTGCGAGCAATGCAACACTATCGCCTAGCGCTATAACGCCCTGTTAAGGGGTGAGCAACGTAATGCCCATACTTCCGCATACCACCTTAAACACCAAACGCAACGCATAGTAAAAATGCCACGCGTTGCGAATCGCTCTTAAACAGTTTGTTATGTTTGCATCACCAATGTTCAAAAATTAAAAAATATCATTACCCATTTTATCGGATATGCTTATGAATATATTCACTCGTTGCTTTATAGTATTCTTTCATTAGCTCATCGCTAATAGGACGCTGCTTCTCATAATAATACTTTCCTAATGAACTACGCGCCGAATCCGAAAGTTCGTGAATTACTTCCTCTCCAAATTTTAAATAACGAGAAACTTCATCAACCTTTAATAAAAAAGTAGCAGTTTCCTCTCCAATGCCATAATCACACCTTGAATTTAGAATGTAATTTTCCCCATCACTATATAAAAGCCAGTTATTATGTTTAGCCACAACTTTCATACTATTAAATTCCCTATTGTATATCATATTGCATTTTTGTTGTTACCAACGATAATAAACATAACGCCCTGTTAGGGTGTGAGCAACGCAATACCGATGCCGCCGCATAGCACCTTAAACACTAAACGCAACGCATAGTAAAAATGCCATGCGTTGCGAATCCCTCTTAAACAGTTTGTTATGTGTTACAACTAAGGTGACTTTTATTTTTACCTTCCTACATTGACTACATCATTCACACCAATGCTAAATTTTGCCTTAGTACGTTTTATACATGTATTACTAAAAAGTGAAAAATTAATTTCCCTTGATAATTCACTATATTTAATAACTTCGTCATCATTAGAAAATAATAAAAGTGTAATACTATCTAAATCTGATATTCTACTTAGATTCTCAGCATCCCAGTCGAATCCCAGTAAAGAACGAGCAGCAGTATTATTGGAGTACGGACCTAAAAAACAGACTCGATTCCAATCACCTTCGACAACTTCAGAAAAATCGACACTACTGTCATTTAATCTTAGTTGTATCTGAACAGGATACTTGAAGTAAAATAAAGAAAATCATAACCAATTTTTTCATTTTTTCTTCTCTTTCTTTATTACCTTAAGACGACCTGCTAGCAATGAAGTGTAACAATAATGTGCAAGTTTATCATTACTCGCCATCGATAACCCTAACCGAATACCAACTTTATTATTGTGTAAATCCATGACCTTTTCATTTTCTGGGTTTTACGGAAAGTCTTCATGTGCTGTCGTAAATTCGAGAGCATTTTTGTATCCAATGTCACGAGCTAGCATCGCAGACCAAAAACAATGACGAAATGCATCGCTTTTATCATTGTGTCCATTGATGCCAAAGCGAGATTCTGTTTCGAAAAAAGCAACATCTTTCGCTTCTTTTATTGCTATAGCATGGTGAGGGTTTAATTTAAGATACTCTTTTTCACCTTCTTTAAGAGAATTGTATTGTTGATAAATATGTTTAACCATGAGACCTCCGCATTTAAACACAAACTAGCCTACACTTTTAAAACAAATCCACATTACTAAAAACTGATTAAAAATAAGACCTTGAGAAGGAAAGCACAGTTGCATGATTATCAATTACATCTTCGAACTTACTCGGACACATAACGCCCAATTAAGGTGTGAGTAACACAATACAATAGCCGCCGCATACCACCTTAAACACTAAACTTAACGCATAGTAAAAATGCCACGCGTTGCGAATCACTCTTAAACAGTTTGTTAGGACTATGATTGATTTGGGTAAAAAGCTATTCTTCAAACTCATCACCAAAACAATAGTCAGCAACCCTAAAATAATTGGTTCCTATCCCAAGAGGCTCCAGTCGATTCTTAATTTTTTCATGGACGACCATTGGAGATAAATCAGTTCCCCCCCATCTTAAAGACTAATCGCTCACTCTCTTTTATTTGGTCAAGTACGTACGTATCTAGACTGTATTCATAAACTCTCGGAAAATATTCTGGGTCTTTTTGTTTAAATGCAGATTTATCTCTATCCCAGCAGTCTAATAGTTCGAAAACATTCACCAAGTAATAGTCCATCATATTGCCGTCAGGCGTCTCGACTATTGCCGGAAAGAGCTTCCCACCGTATACCATTTTAAATAGTTCTTTTATCGAAGAATGAATTATTAAGCTTGGTTTACAATGAAGGATAGTAGGAGGTGATGCAACTAAACCGCATTCATCAGAAATAAATATTGCCCTATTTTCTTCATCGACTAGTTCTTGGACGTGAAAGCGGCGTAAGCCAGTTTCTTCACTTGGCACCACATGAAACTTTTCATCTTGAAAGCTAGGACAAAGTATCCAATATTCGTTGTTGTAATTCAAAGTAACCTCTTATAAGCAATCGCTGTAACTTCGTAAATCATAGCCCTAACGCCGCATGCCACCTTAATCACTAAAACTAACGCATAGTAAAAATGCCACGCGTGCTGAATCACTCTTAAATTGTTTGTTAGCTTACGCTGAGCGCGCTAAAGACTGTCCATAACTCGCACGATGGAGAGAGAACGTTAATATATAACCAACATGCCAAAGATATAGTTGCACAACCTGTCCCAACAGATTTATTGTTATCGTACGGCCATTCAGTAAACCCCTCACCAGAAGCAATTTGAGCAGAAGCATATTTAAGCAAGAAAGTTAACATAAAAATAGGAACAGGAATAATCAGACCTGCTAGATAAGCAACCCCGCCTTCTACAGCTAAGTAAATTGTCACTCCAAGAAATACTGAGGCTGTACCAAGCATAAAATAGATAGGCTTATTCGTCAGCCATTTAAGCATTGGTACAAATGGAAGAACTGAATTAAACATATCCCTATACTCATTTTTAGGATCAAACTTCAACAAATAAAATTGAATGCTAAATAATAAGAACATCGGTATGCAGCCAGAAATAAGCATTTCTGGTCCACCAACTTTCAAGAGAAAACAACTCTTTCACTAAGGGATCTAGTTTCTGATACTTTTCGATATAATTACCCTCAGTCACGAATCCTGTAGCCCAATAGCTGACGGCAGTTAGCACAACAAACAAAAATACTGTAATACTCCAAAACTTAACATTCCCTATCGTTTTGGCTATTTCTTTCATTTTTTACACATTTATCTTATCTTCCAGAGCTAATTCAGTAAGCTAACGCTCTGTTAAGGGGTGAGCAACGCAATACCAAAGCCGCCGCATACCACCTTAAACACTAAAACCAACGCATAGTGAAAATGCCACGCGTTGCGAATCCCTCTTGAACAGTTTGTTAGGCGACATTTCTACGTTTAACTTCTTTCTCATACGAAGATTCGTTGTATAGCCAAATAGCCCAAAATGCGAAAAACATCCCGATCGTGTAAATTGAGTAATTAAGAGCATTATCCGATAAGAAAACCGTAATGCTTGCCGCATCAGAAGATGGATAAAGGAAAATAACATTAAAAATTATGTACAAAATGGCTGTGACGAAAGTTGTTCTGAAAAGCCAATTTAAACATCCTTTCTTTCGCCATTTTTGCCAATTATCAAATGCTTTACCATTCATTAATCCACTTCTTTTCTGTTAACTGAAGCTAGATTCACGCCAAGATACTATCACTACTCTATCGTTTGTCTCATGTCGCCTAACGCCCTGTTAAGGTGTGAGCAACGCAATACAGAAGCTCCCGCATGCCACCTTAAACACAAAACGCAACGCATAGCAAAAATGCCAAGCGTTGCGACTCACTCTTGAGCAGTTTGTTAGGCATCTTGTCACCACAAACTACTTACCCGTTTTGCACCTAATTAACTTCCAAAATGAAAGCATGAAAATAGCCAACGAGAAAACAATATGAAGCGTTGGTATGCTTCTAGACCAGACATCAGACTCTGCCAAATGAGAATCAAACTCTTTGCCACACAAATGATGACCTTCAATGGTTGTTTCAATTACAAAAGGTGCCCAGAAATAAGTTACCGACATAGCAACTAACAAAGCAATTAAGGGCGTAATCCATATAAATTGTAAACCTCTATTTTCACGAAGAAGCCTGACCATGATGAGAATGAACAGCACTGAGCCATACATTATCGAAGCATAAAAACGTCCATCATCTCCCTGTGTGCAAGTACCCGAAACTGCACCAAGTGAAACCCAAAAACCATACAATAGTATCAATATCGAGCTGTACATTTGTAACCTTTGATGCCTAACGCCCTGTTAAGGTGTGAGCAACGCAACAGCGAAGCTGCCGCATATTACCTTAAACACTAAAACCAACGCATAGTAAAAATGCCACGCGTTACGAATCACTCTTAAACGCTTTGTTATAAGCGCGCTGCTGGATAAGCATCAACTTTACATTTTCAATTTCATCACAACCATTATTTCTATGGATAACAGCGTGACAGTTGGGGCAAACGGGGCGTAGATCTGCTATCGGGTCGACTTTATATTCGCAGCCAACTTCAGATATAGGAGTAAGATGGTGAACATGAATAATGTTTCTCGCTTCTTTGCCATATGTGTCTTCCGCATTAAATCCGCAGATTACGCAAGTTGCTCCATGCTCCTCTAAACAAGCAACCTTAGCTCCTTGGTTTCTCTCGTACTTGTTAACAGAGATCCTTATTTTTGCTCCTTCGTAATAAAATGCATCAACCTCTTCTGGAAGGGTGTTTCCAACATTGCTTATAAAGTCGCTTCTGCCATATACGTAAAGTATACAATTACGGTATTCCACCAACACTTCATCATTTGCACTTAGCCCAATAGCGCTTAAAACGTCAGCAAGCCTTTCCTTTTCCCCTTGAGCATAAGCATCAGGACATACCCAGGCATAGTCGTTATCACGAGTCATTCTCAAACCGACTTGATAACGAGCATTACCGATGAACGAATCAACATTAACCCTCTCGCCTTCAATAAAAGGAAGATTTGAACAATCACTCTTTTTGAGGTGAATCTCTAGGTAGTCACTGCCATCCGCATATCTATTCGTCCGCCTAACTTTTCCTTTTATCATATATAAGACCTATCGTTTACTTCAAAGCGTAGAACGCCGCATTAAGGTGTGAGCCACGCAACCACGGTACTCAATTTGAGCACCTTAAACACTGATCTTAACCTAAACCAAAAATGCCAAGCGTGGAGAGTCACTCTTAAATGCTTTGTTATATTAAAGCAGTTACCGAACTAAACTAGCCCAATTAAACAATAAGTTGCATTTAAAATGAGAACCGACTCTAGGCTATCGCATAACTATTGTGGTTTTGTTCCTCTAACAACGATTAGAAACTAACATACACATAAAAAAGAGGTGACCATGAGTTTAAAAATAACGGTTTCAATCAAAAAACGTCAGCTTATTGTAGAAAAAATTATACCTGGTGCTAACAGCGAAAAAGTCATTATGCAGGCAACATCTGGTGGTTGGGATGGTTACAAGCATCTACCTAAAGGTAACTGGGTAATTACAGAAAACCCAAGCGGTTTCTGATCTTATTTTGGTCTATTTTTAGTTGATGACAATATAAACGATCAGTTTTTACATGATGGCAAGTGGCGTGATGGTATACGGTTTGGCTACCATGACGATACAGGGAGTCATGGTTGTATTATGACAAAGCCTTCGTTTGGTCAATCATACATTGACGGTAAACATGTGTGGGCTAAGATCCAGAAAATGATCAGAACTAAGAGTTCCAAAAAGCTACTTACATACACAAACAATCAGAATCCCAAAAAATCTGATAGCACTCAGTATAAACTGACAAGCTATGTTTTTTGGTAGTAACCGATTAACCTAAGGAAAGACAAATGCAAAGGCTATTTATTGCGATATTACTCATTTTATTATCATCTACGTCCTTAAGTAGCCCATTACATAACAATGGTATAAGTATCAATAATATAGAATATTGGGGTGAATACTCATTCGAAAAGTTTGGTACTAGTGAAGTAAATTACGAATGGGGGTTTAATAAAAGCTCATCGACTCTAATAATAATAAAATCGGAGTGTAAGTCATGTAAGCCATTTGACGAATCTAACGTAGCTGAGATAAACACAATAGATGACTTTAATGTAAGTGCGCTTCTTATAAACCATAAGTATGGAAATGGGATCTACCAAATTCACAAACACTCAAAAAATATAAATTTTTTAATATTCAAAATATTTCACAAAGGGTACTATTACAGATTCCAACTCGGTATACCAAATAATACCAATCAGTCTGTATTTTTTGAACAGAGCATAGAATTCTTGAGAACAATAAACAGTTTCACAATTTTTTAAAATGCTCTCTTTTAATATAACGCCGCATTAAGGTGTGAGCAACGCAACCACAGAACCTTAACCATACCGCCGTAAACACAAAACCCAACCTTGACCCGAAAATGCCAAGCGTTGGGAATCACTCTTAAATGCTTTGTTATGTTTTGGGTTCAATGGATATCTAAAACACTATTTTTCGTGCTTAAAACGATACCTTTCAGATAAACAAACCAAGGAACCGACTAACGCCGCAACACATACTACAACGGTCTGATAAGTCGCCCCTGTTACCTTAAAATCATTCAATATCTCGGTTGCCGCTAACATGGGCAATGTTACGGTGAGAGCGAGGCTGACTAGTTTTGTTGTTTTTAACCTTGCTCCCCTCCGCCTACTGTAAAAATAATACGCATAATCCGAATAAAGGACAAACAGAGAAATAAATAGAGCCAGTATCCAAAACATTAACTATAAATCCTCTGGTCTAAGTAAGTTACGACGCACAAGTTCCTTTTTTGCGGACATGGAGTCAGCTTCATTAAAACCTTTTATTACACTGGCAAGAATAACAGCTACGAAAAACGCTCTCGAGCTAACTTGTTGAGCGGAAGCAGATAACTTCAACTTATTTAATGCTTCCTCAGCTATATGAACAGATGCCATATCTTTCACCAAGGAAGCGCCACCACCTTTTGATAAAGAATAAATTATGGCTGCGGCAAAACCAACTTCGAGCTTAACTTCTATTGTTATAAACCATGTTGAGAGAAAGTCAGCAACTGCTTTATGTGTTTTAAAGTACTCTTGTAATTCGCGATTTGATAAACTCCAAGGATTCCACATTGGTTTTGCAATACTCTGCGCAACTAGCATTTGCACCTTACCAAAAAACCTCCGATTCCCAAGAGCCTAAGCTTGCTCCATGACCATTCTTTGTTCGATTTTACTTAATTGTCGATACAGAATGACTCCCGTGAGAACTGGAAGTACACTTTCTCTGTTGCCTCGAACAAAGTTCAGATCGTCATCTAACCCCGTTAGTATTGCCAACTGAACTACAGGTTCAGTTTTTAAAGTCTGCTCACTATAACCTCTAACCATTTTTAATTTCCCAAAGTATCTTATGCCGTTTGTGTACAATATCTACAACAAATTGATATGCAAGTGATGGCAATAAATTTCAGCTAGAACGTATCAATGTTTGGAAAATAAAAGGGGAAATTAGAGATAGTCGCCGCAAAAGCTAAGTATTTCCTGAAGAAACATAACGCCCTGTTAAGGGGTGAGCAACGCAATACCAAAGCCGCCGCATACCACCTTAAACACTAAAACCAACGCATAGTAAAAATGCCACGCGTTGCGAATCCCTCTTGAACAGTTTGTTAACTGGATTTGCAAAGGCGGAGCGCTTGCTCTCCTGATTTTGCGATAATTACACGCTTATTTCTTGTAAGCGTCTTGAGTTTGTCCATTATTAGGGGTTTCGACTTTTTGGGATAGTCCCATAAAAATTTGATGAACTCGATATCAAACCTTTCATCGCAACCTTCAGCTAAATCTGGACGCTTACTACTTAATAATGTTCTCTTTAGTGCTCGATAGATACAGGTATATCGGTTTACATCTAAGAATATTACTGTATCACAAGCTTCAAATCTTATATCAAGGGTGCTCTGATAATTACCATCGATAATCCAACACTCGCTTTCACAAAGACCTTTTTGAATTTTGATCCAGTCATCTTTTGGAGTTTTAACCCAATTTGGTTTCCAATATAGCTGATCGAGATGATGAACAGGCAAATTCAACTCTGTACCTAATAGTGCCGAAAATGTGGATTTACCCGAACCACCGGAACCAATGACCGCAATTCTTTTCATCGGACTTACCTCGTCATCAATCCAGTTAACGCCGCATTAAGGTGTGAGCAACGCTACCACGAAACCTAACCATACCACCGTAAACACAAAACCCAACGATGGTATGAAAAATACCAAGCGTTGGGAATCACTCTTAAATGCCTTGTTAACTCACAATTTTGGGGGAGTTATAACCCTGCGTCGATCATTAAGAAGTTCGTTTTCATTTTTATTGCTGACGTTTTAACACAAACAGCATAATGCCCTTTTCGACCTTTCAACTTTCTAAGGATCATTGAACGTACTTGTTTGCTCAACCATTTTGCGGGGTTCTCTCCAACAGATATTGGTCTAGGAACTAAGTCCATGAGGTCAGAGCATTTTCCCGACTCTGATAACATTTTATATGTAAGATTAAACATTTCATCATTTATCGCCCAGTTCCTAGCTTGTGGACCATATACATTGACAAGAAACGACTTTAGATCTTGCTTTTCTTCTATTGATAAAGACATATCACTTCCTTTTAATTGCATTTAGCAGTTCAATGTAATATTCACCCTCTCCTCCAATACTGAGATGATGAATTTGATACTTTTCAAAAACAAAAATGTTACCCTGCTTTGACGCATCGTCATAACCACCCAACACCTCTACGTCGCCAAACTTCCGATTAATTACATTAGTTTTTGACAGACCAAATGACATTGCTTGCTCATTTGCAAGTTCACCTAACCAATTAGGTAAACTTGTCCGTAGATTTGGATAAAAGACTGACTTTAAAAATTCATGTTGAATGTCAGTTAAATCAATCGTTGTGTAAAATTCCTTGGGATTTATTATCTCATGAGAGAAGTACCAATCATCATATTTCAGGATAAGCATATTGTCTGAATGTGATAACTTTTCTGGTATTGATATATCTACTACAACCTTATTAGATAAATGCAACTGTTCTAATTTCGCATAACACATATTTGATGTGAAAATTAGCAGGAGAATTATTAGTGGTTTCATCTCAAGGACTCAAATTAAATGAAAGCCATTCTTGCATTGCCAATGCATATCTGTCGACATTTTCACATTCGAGGATGAAACTGTGCGATTCACATACAATGTAAATGAAATTGACAACAAGCATATTTCAACAACATTTGCACTACGCATTGTGAGTTAACGCCCTGTTAAGGGGTGAACAACGCAATACCGATGCCGCCGCATACCACCCTAAACACTTAAACCAACGCACAGTGAAAATGCCACGCGTTGCGAATCACTCTTAAACAGTTTGTTATACGAACATTTCTTCGAAACCCAAAGTAAAATGAGTTTTACTTAACTGAGCTTTGAAAATATGTATATTTTTACTACCGATGAGAGTCTGAATTAACCTAGCATCCTCATCAGAAGCACGACATCCAACAAAAACCGCAGATATACAATCGGGTGGCAACTTAAACAAGAAAACAGATGTTGGTAAGACAGCTAAAGAGCCATAGATTTCATTCAGAATCACGTCACTATGGCTATACTTCATTTCTTCACGATCATCAGTAGAATTACCGTCCCAGTCTTGATTATTGAACTGTTCGTATTCGACAAGATCAACTTCAAAAGTGACCGACAGTTCGTCCTCTGCAACGATATTAAACAGGTCTACATACAAGTTATCGTAAAACTCATGAAGCTGTTCGAACAGTTCACGCTCTACACGAACATAATCAGCTAGTCTCAACTTTGGTAAGATACGATGCTCTTTTTCGTATATCCAATCATCACTTTTAGTTAGAAGTAAGTCTTTAACACATACTTCAGTCTGTAAGGGTGAAAAGCGTTCCCTGTTGTATAGTACTCGTTCAATCGTATCTCTCATGGAAAGCTTGTAATTGAAAAAGTAATCTAACTTTTCATAGTCAAACTCTACAACAATCCCTTTATGTTCATCAGCGTAGTGAGACCACATCAAAAGGTTATTGTAATTTTCAGTAAATGATATAACACCAACTTCATTGAAATTACCATCAGTCGCAAATTGTTCAGCTTGTTCAAAGAAGTCTTCACCGAGCCCCTCACGAAGAACTTTATCCACTAAATCTTGTGCAGGACTCAATTCAAATGGATCATTCAAAACTCCACGTTGGCTTGCTCGTAGACAATAGTTGGAAAAAAACTCCTCTCGGAAAGGCATATATTTATAGATTTTCTTCATACTTCCCCGTTCGTATAACGCCGCATTAAGTGGTGAGCAACGCAATACCGATGCTCCCGCATGCCACCTTAATCACTAGACGCAACGCATAGCAAAAATGCCACGCGTTGCGAATCACTCTTAAACAGTTTGTTATGTTCGTAACTGCTTGAAGTACCAATCAGCTTGCTCCCACTCTAGATCTTGTTCCATGTGCCAATCAAATTGTCGCGGATAACGATAATGGTCAACTATGTACTGAAGATGTTGATGCGCAACTTCAGGGTCATATACTCGCCATACTACGCGACGAGTGTTATTCCATGTTTCTCTCACAAGAAAGAGCGCGTTACCACCCGCTTTAATCTCTTCGTCCAATTGATCACAAAATGGGTCAACGATAGCTTGCTCATCTTCCGAAGGCATTCCATGCTCGGCTAAGTCATCAAAATCAATTATTACAGAAAGATGCCAGCCAAAAATTTCGCGATGCTCAAAACCAATGAGTCCAGAGTTCAACATGCCAACGCATGGTAAATCATCTTTTTTCCACTCAAGTAAAGTATAAGATTCTTCAGGAAGAACTATCCGGACTTCGTTTTCTTCCGGTGCTTTATCTTTATTACTGCCAAATATTTTCCCGAACATGAAACTCCTCCTAGAACATAACGCTCTGCTAAGGGGTGAACAACGCAATACCGAAGCCGCTGCATACCGCCTTAATCACTAAAATCAACGCATAGTAAAAATGCCACGCGTTGTGAATCCCTCTTGAGCAGTTTGTTAGTTTGCAAACCCAAAGCGTTGATTTTAAGTCATTTTAGACTTTGCAAACAATAAACTTTATGTGTTTTGATGCACTTAAGTCAGGCGTAGTCTAAAAGCGGCTAATCAATGAAACCACATGGAACAAACAACGCCGCAGAAAACGAACTCACAACACCAAAAAGCGCTTTTGGAAAACCAATATCACAATGCGGACTTTCAACAGAGTCACTGAAACCACATGAATTTACCACTTCAGAGAAAACGTTATTTCAGCGAGTAAATCGGCTTTTGTACCAGCAAACTTAACGAGCAGAGTTTCAACAAAAGAGTTCAGCTCAATTAACCCAAAAGTAGCCACAACAAAGAACAAACCAACCGTTAAAAAGATGCCAATTTTGGATTTTCACCACGCTCGTTAACACTGAAATTGAACGCCGATACGACAATTTCGACTTTGAGCTTTTACCACCAGATCCTGCGATATAGCTGCGTTTTTCCTCTTGCAAACTAACGCCCTGTTAAGGTGTGAGCAACGCAATACAAAAGCCGCCGCAAACCACCTTAATCACCAAATTCAACGCATAGTAAAAATGCCACGCGTTGCGAATCCCTCTTAAGCAGTTTGTTAGTCGCGAGGCACCGAGCGACAATTTTAAGCCGAACTAAACTTTGCGAACAACAAACTTTATGTGCTTTGATGCATTTAAGTCAGGCGTAGTCTCAAAGCGGCTATTCAATGAAACCACTTGGAACAAACAACGCCGTAGAAAACGGACTGACAACACCAAAAAGCGCTTTTGGGAAACCAATCTCACAGTGCGGACTTTCAACAAAGTCACTGAAACCACGTGGAACTTACCACACCAGAGCAAACGTCATTTCAGCGAGTAAATCGGCTTTTTTACCAACAAACTCACCGAGCGGAATTGCAACCAAAGGCAGACTCTCGATTGCCCTGCTATGTCAGCACCAAAGAACAAAAAAACTGCTAGGACATTTACAAAACTTTGAACTTAAAACAGCTGAAAATGAGTTTGGACCTACGACGATGAGCCAGTGAACCGAACAACTAGCAACCAAATTTTGAGCTTAGAAACATGATTTTGATTGCTAGCTTTTTCTGGCGACTAACGCCGCGTTAAGTGGTTAACAACGCGACCACCAAACCTAAGCAATTGTGCCGTAAACACTAAAGCTGATTTAAACCAAAAATGCCAAGCGTTGTGAATCCGTCTTAAACGCTTTGTTAGCTTTATATCCTATCACGTACGATGACTAACGGTTATAATATGGCGTACAGAAATTTGGAGCAGCTCAATGAAAGCACGCAACATACCAGAACCACGCTTTATTGCTCTTGTGAGCAAACTTGAAAGTTATGGGTTTGAGTTTATTCAGGCTCAGAAGCCAAGAGCAAGCAAAATTAAGTATGAACTGACTTTTAAACATCCAAGACTACTAGCTCGATTTTCAGCCAAAGGTTTATACACTCGCACCAAGGTATTCTATTTGCGACCAATAGATGAAACAGCCAATAGCTCTATTGCTTTTAGTGCAATTGATTCTTCACCTCTGCACACTCAATCGGAAATATTCCCCAAGCCAAATCACGAAAATTTATGGGTAGATCTTGGTATTGATGCTCTCCTTGCAGCCATCGATGACTTTCTAATAATTGAACAACAAGAAAGTACAGAGTCTTTCTACCAAGAAGTCGAAAAAGCACTATCAGATTCAACAACCACAAGACAAGCGAGACTCCTTACTGCCAACAAAAAGCCAAAACGGGTAAAAACAACCACATGGACTTACAATCGTAACCCAGACGTTGTTGCTGAAGTTCTAGCGCAAGCAAATGGGCGTTGTCAAAAGTGTCTTAAGAAAGCACCTTTTAGACGCAAATCAGACAACACTCCATACCTTGAAGTCCACCATAAGGTTTTTCTATCAAATGGAGGTGAAGATACTGTCGAAAATTCTATTGCCCTATGCCCAAATTGCCACCGAGAACTGCATTTTGGCGAGTAAAGCTAACGCCCTGCTAAGGGGTGAGCAACGCAATACCGAAGCCGCTGCAAACCACCTTAATCACTAAATTCAACGCATAGTAAAGATGCCACGCGTTGCGAATCCCTCTTGAGCAGTTTGTTAGTCGCGAGGCACCGAGCGACAATTTTAAGCCGAACTAAACTTTGCGAACAACAAACTTTATGTGCTTTGATGCACTTGCGTCAGGCGTAGTCTCAAAGCGGCTACTCAATGAAACCACTTGGAACAAACAACGCCGTAGAAAACGGACTGACAACACCAAAAAACACTTTTGGAAAGCCAATCTCACAGTGCGGACTTTCAACAAAGTCACTGAAACCACGTGGAACTTACCACACCAGAGAAAACGTCCTTTCAGCAAGTAAATAAGCTTTTAAACCAACAAACTCACCGAGCAGATTTGCAACCAAAAACAGATTTTCGATTGCCCCGCTCTATCACCACCAAAGAACGAAACAACCGCTTGGAAATGAGCAATGAATTGATCTAGAACCGATGAAACTGAGCTTTGACCGTCGAAGATGGAGCTATGCATCAAACAACCAGTAGCCAAGTTTTGAGCTTAGAAACATGATTTTGACCGCTAGCTTTTTCTGGCGACTAACGCCGCATTAAGGTGTGAGCAACGCTACCACGAAACTTAACCATACCACCTTAAACACAAAACCCAACGATGGAATGAAAAATGCCAAGCGTTGGGAATCACTCTTAAATTCTTTGTTAAGTTACTGTTTTCTCTTTACAAATAAGCATGTCGCAATAGTGAGGACTAGCGCTTCTAATGCCACAAAACATATGAACCAATATAGATTATATTCATCTGGTGGGAGTGAAGGTTCGAGGTGATTGAGCAAGGGGTCGATAAGAAATAGAGAAGCAGCCCATACCGACACACCTACCACCATTATTAACAATGTATATTTAACCCCACTCATCACTTAACTTCCCAAAACCATATTTCTTTTGATTTACTGTAGTTACCTCCAGCATTGAATAAACCCGAAATCATAAACCAAGTTTTCCAATCTGTGAGCCTTGAGCCATTCCATAAGTCTATGTGATCGCCACTTCGATTCCGAAAGTTCTCACCATCCCTAGACCAAAAGTCTTTAAAGAATATAATGCCTTTTTTACCTGAAAGTTTTCTAGCGAACTGCTTAGGATCTATTTTCGAAGTCTACTAACACCCGAAATAGGCATTCTTGATAGCCCTTGTGCTAACTCTTCCGCTGCTAAAACGTGACCCAAACCGCTATCATGGTACCAACAATGCCTTGCTTTCGGGACAAGACTGGTTGTGTCAACCCCTATAGAAGCAAGAGCAACACCCAAACGAATTGCGCACTGATCTGAAAAATTTGCTTTGCCATCTGTTGAACAAGGTACGCTATCACCCACAATAGTAGGATGCTTGTTCCATAAATTTTGAAAATCCATGTCATCTCCAATTTTTATACAAATTGGATGATTTCAACTCAGATAACAGCATTTACAGAAATATTATTACGTCATAATGCGAGGTGTTTCAAAGTAATTTAACGCCGCGTTAAGTAGTGAGCAACGCCACCACGAAACCTAACCATACCACCTTAAACACTAAACCAAACGAAGGAATGAAAAATGCCAAGCGTTGGGAATCTGCCTTAAACGCTTTGTTAGCTTTCTTTTTGCAATAGCCAAAGTGGCTTAAAATAAAGGAGGATAGATAAAAGAAGCAAAATAACATGTGGAAAGATACTCCCAAAATGAAAAGCACCGTCAACAAACCTCCCACTTTTTTTTGCATCTACCCACGACTGATCGATTTTGAACAATTCACATGAGTTGTTACTAATTCTCACGTTTAGCTCTAAATCCACTGCATGTACACACCTTTCAATAGCTTTCATTCGCGGGTAATAACTAAGTTGATACTCTTTGAACTTAACATCCATCAGGTAAAAGCTAATTGAACTAACTGCAGCAAGTAAGAGTATTGACCTATTTGCTTGTTGAAAAGCATATCCAAAAATCGCAAGAGATACTGTAATGGACCACCCTTTAATCATCATTAAATAGCCATCATATTGTGAGATGACATCAACTAGCTTAAAGTACTCCAGAGCAAGACTTTCCATACAACTCTCCAACAAATAGATCTAATTTAGTCTAGATGTGAATTGAATTTTTAGACAGCTAACGCCTTGTTAAGGTGTGAGGCACGCAATACCTAAGCCCCCGCATACCACCTTAAACACTAAACATAACGCATAGCAAAAATGCCACGCGTGCCGAATCACTCTTGAACAACTTGTTATACCGTTGACTCAATTTCTTCCTCGCAAGCCTTTATGAACATATCGTATTTTTGAGCTAATTCGTCTTTCAACTTGGGAAGCTCAGCCCTTGCAGTGCTCGTTTCCGGATTTTCTTCAGAAGCAATTATTTTACAGTGATGCAATACGTCTCTAGCATGTGAAACGACCCCCTTATAGCGGTTATATTTGCCTATGAGGTAATCGTCGTCCTTCATTAACTTACGATAATGTTCTTGCTTCATTTCATGATGCTTCCAATTCATTGTAACTTCATAATAAACACTGACTTCATCCATTAAGTTTTCTATTTGGTCGATCTTTTTACTTTTTCGAGCTTTTGATAGTTCACGTTTTTCTTTAGAAATAGCAATAAAGTGATCAACCAATTTTGTTACAACAAAAGTAGAAATAGTAACTAGTAACGTCTGCCACCAATCCATAATACCTCCTGACGGTATAACGCCCTGTTAAGGGGTGAGCAACGCAATACCGATGCCACCGCATACCACCTTAATCACTTACAACAACGCACAGTAAAAATGCCACGCGTTGCGAATCCCTCTTGAATAGTTTGTTATGTTTGCATCACCAACGTTTAAAAATTGCAAATATCATTGCCCATTTTATCGGATATACTTATGAATATATTCACTCGTTGCTTTATAGTATTCTTTCATTAGCTCATCGCTAATAGGACGCTGCTTCTCATAATAATGCTTTCCTGATGAACTACGCGCCGAATCCGAAAGTTCGTGAATTACTTCCTCTCCAAATTTTAAATAACGAGAAACTTCATCAACATTTAATAAAAAAGTAGCAGTTTCCTCTCCAATGCCATAATCACACCTTGAATTTAGAATGTAATTTTCCCCATCACTATATAAAAGCCAGTTATTATGTTTAGCCACAACTTTCATACTATTAAATTCCCTATTGTATATCATATTGCATTTTTGCTATTACCAACGATAACAAACATAACGCCCTGTTAAGGTGTGAGTAACGCAATACTGAAGCCCCTGCATACCACCTAAAACACAAAACGCAACGCATAGCAAAATGCCAAGCGTTGCGAATCACTCTTAAACAGATTGTTAGGTTTACTTATATTGAAACGCAGCAAATTCAAAGGACGATTTACGTTTATGAAAGTCATTTTGATACGAAACCTCCCAAACATAAACATTCGGATCATCAGTTGTATAACTTCCAGCTGGTAACAGCCAAACCTCTTTTCCGGTATAAGTAGTAACACTAAAAGGTAAAAATTCTTCCCCTAACTTTCCTAGCTTAGCTAAAGACCTTTTTCGTCTATTTAGATCATGATTCAAGCCAACAATGATAAATATACCTATAGCACCGTACATCTTTGTAGCATCAGATAACTTATCCAGATCATCATCAATATCTTTTTGCGGGAGTTTTTCATTGTGGAAAATCGACTTTATCTCAATAAAATGAGAACAATTAATCTCACCAGAACTTCTATCTTCATCCAAGTTACTCATATTCCTGATAGAGATATCGGTTTCTCTTCTCGGCTTCATTTTAGGATATGGATTTTTAATCAGCACAAGATCCGAGTCAGGAAGGAAATAGCCAAGTTCACTTTTTATCGACTCGTAAAGGCTATCTTCATGTACATGATATGAAGCCAATTTTCCATGTGCTAAATTTTTTATCAATCGATTAAGTTCCAACATAAACTTTGATATAGGAACCGTTACCTTTATTCCTTGTTCTAAAAAATAATAATTACGAAAATTAGATGTTCTTATTGATTCACGTTGCGTGTCCAAGCTTTCAACTCCTCAACGTTGATCTCAAGAATTTCAGGAGTGTTCAAAGAATGCTGCAATTTCTCCTTAGACAAATAGTTCCAAACGGGCTCTCCGGATGGACTGAATAAAACTCGAGCAAATGAACCATTATTATTAATTCCAACACCTTCAGGATAATGTTCAATAAGGGTAAGATGAGCTATAAATTCACGAAAAACAGCTTGGACCCTACTATTTTCAATTTCAGTTTTTTTCTTAAGCACTTTATCAAAGAAACCTAACTCATCCCTAACCGTCAGTACCTTTTTACGTTCTAAATGCAGTACGGTAGCCTCAACTATTCTCTCAATAGCATTGGTTATAGAGGTTCCTGTGTAATCAGGAAGTTGGGCACATAATATACTTACTTGACCTTGCTTTATCTTAATTCTCAAAAAACAATAACCTACACCAGAAAAACCTCGAAATGCCATCGGAAGGATATCTTCTTCATAGTCTTTTATTTTAACCACAAATTTCAAATACTTAACCTCATTTAGATTGCCATACTGAATTTTGACACAAACAGCGGAGAAGTTAAACCTAACGCCCTGCTAAGGGGTGAGCAACGCAATACAAGAACCACCGCAAAGCACCTTAATCACTAAAATCAACGCATAGTAAAAATGCCACGCGTTGCGAATCCCTCTTGAGCAGTTTGTTAGTCGCGAGGCACCGAGCGACAATTTTAAGCCGAACTAAACTTTGTGAACAACAAACTTTATGTGCTTTGATGCATTTAAGTCAGGCGTAGTCTCAAAGCGGCTATTCAATGAAACCACTTGGAACAAACAACGCCGTAGAAAACGGACTGACAACACCAAAAAGCGCTTTTGGGAAACCAATCTCACAGTGCGGACTTTCAACAAAGTCACTGAAACCACGTGGAACTTACCACACCAGAGCAAACGTCATTTCAGCGAGTAAATCGGCTTTTTACCAACAAACTCACCGAGCGGAATTGCAACCAAAAACAGATTTTCGATTGCCCTGCTCTATCACCACCAAAGAACGAAACAACCGCTTGGAAAATAGCAATGCATTGACTTAGAGCCGATGAAACTGAGCTTTGACCGTCGAAGATGGAACTCTGAATCAAACAACCAGTAGCCAAGTTTTGAGCTTAGAAACATGATTTTGACTGCTAGCTTTTTCAGGCGACTAACGCCCTGTTAAGGGGTGAGCAACGCAATACAAAAGCCGCCGCATACCACCTTAATCACTTAAACCAACGCATAGTGAAAATGCAACGCGTTGCGAATCCCTCTTGAACAGTTTGTTATATGATCGGTAGCTCAACCCCAAAAAAGCTTGCCACTACCTTAATGAACACAACTGTCCACGTAGTGATAAACAACAACATAATGATGGAATAAAGCGCACTTTGGCTTCCGTTTTTATGTTTGATGTTTGTGTGTTGAACCAATCCGAGTTCTGCTTCTAACTCTTTACAGCGAACGTATTTTTGATTACGTATACTTCTGAACTGACGAGCAAACAACCAAGAACATAAAATCAAAAACACCCCAATCAAACAAAACAGCAGTATGACTACTCCCAATTCGTTGTCAGTAATGTTATTTAGTACGAAGCCAAGGAGTACCGAACTAACGCCCCAAGTTAACGTTGATACCGACCAAACTAAGTTATCATGATGTTCAGCAGAGTTTTGTGCCATCTCATATTCCAACAGCTTGTTCTCATTATTTACTCTCTTAAACCTTTTCATAACCTCTTTCTCAAATAGATGATATAACGCCCTGTTAAGGTGTGAGCAACGCAATACCAAAGCCGCCGCATACCACCTTAATCACTAAATTCAACGCATAGTAAAAATGCCACGCGTTGCGAATCACTCTTAAACAGATTGTTATATTTCAAATTTAATTGTATAGGTTTAAGCTTTCTATAATCTCTGACAAGTTAAATGGTTGTGAGTATTCAGATTGTAGTTTGCGTAATTCCTGTTGATCTAAATGCTTAATTGCATCTAGTGAGACACTTTCCAAAGGGGAAAGGTCTGCCTCAAAAATATGAAGTAACGAGTCATTCCCTTCTCGCTGTAACGCACTTCTCAGAGTCTCCACTTCACGAGAGATACAACTTCTAGAGTTGTAATTATATAAGTAGCCTATAACAATTTTTTTGTCTTCAAGACTCAAAGAGTTAAACCATGGATTATCCGGAAAATGTCGCTTTGTCTGATTTGAAATAAAGCACTCTTCATACTTGTCATCCCATGCTTTTAACGCTTGAACACTATCAGGATTACTTGAACAACCGGCAATCAACATTGAAATAAAGATCCATTTACTTAGATGCTTCACTCACACACCTCCAAAATTTCTGTTCATTACCATTCGTAAAGATTTCCTGTCTATATGCGATTTTAAAAATCTCACCTCTAACAATTCTGGTCGAAGAAGTCATCGCTCGACCGAACATTTCCCAGTCATATTCAGTAATTGTAATACCCATTTCAAATGGACTACTCGTCACACTCGGGCTTGCAAAAATCTGAAACAATGGAACTGTTGATACCGCACTAGTAAACAGGTTTCCTTGTTTCATAATACTTCTTATATCGGAAACCGCCTTTTTACTCTTCCTCGATAACTTAAAACCTTTAATTTCACAATAGCCTATTTTTTCCATAACTTAGCCTTTGGTTGGGTTACTGGCAAAACAAAGACCCTAACAAATTCAAGCTACAGACAAGCATGGTTATTCGTGATGTGACTCGGAAATATAACGCCCTGTTAAGGGGTGAGCAACGCAATACCGCAGTCGCCGCATACCATCTTAAACACTAAAACCAACGCATAGTAAAAATGCCACGCGTTGCGAATCCCTCTTGAACAGTTTGTTATGTGCTAAACGACTGAACACCATGATTTAGTGAGCTTTTCTAGCCGCATACCTTCAATCTTACCTAGATTAGAAACATCTTTACTAAAAGATACACTAAATATTCGATGCCCAGTTGCATGTAAAGTTACCCCAATTCTCTCATTTGAAATTGTTTTCAATTCCAGTTTAATTAATACACAATCATCAGTTTTGATTGGTAACAATTGATTTGGATTGACGACTTTACGCAAACATTTCACTTTATAGAAATTAACAGTGCGACCGTCATATTCCCTTTGAATAAGGTTGTACTCTTTAAATTGCGCTGCAGCTATTCCCTTTAGGTTTTCAGGTAAATTCTCAATACACAATTTAATAGATTGCTCTTCAAATGGAGTTAAAACTGTACAACCTAAAATCATTTTTCGCAGTTTATTTAACATAGCCTTCCTTAGCACATAACGCCCTGTTAAGGTGTGAGCAACGCAATACAGATGCTGCTGCATACCAACTTAAACACTAAAACCAACGCATAGTGAAAATGCCACACGTTGCGAATCACTCTTAAACAGTTTGTTATAAATATGTACTCACCCATCTATAAGCGATACAAGTACACTTCATCTTTTCCGCTCTCAATATGTCTGAGATACGCCTTATCTATGTCGTAACAAACGCTAAAGTTTAAATGTAAAACAGGAATCGACAGTAAGTCGACTACAAGTATTGGCTCTGATTTTGCGTAATTCTTGATATAAGCTCTTACTGAAGTCCAAAGGGTAAAAACATCCATTAATTCGCTCTTCATGCTTGCAACTCTTAAATCACCTTTCGGAAGCTCTGATAAAATTCGCAGTTTATGGATTAACTCTTCGTTGAGTTGCAGCTCAATTCGACTAGAAAATTTTTCCACCATTTCAAAAACGGTTTTACGAGACGTTTCTCTTTGCTCATAATCTTTGACTTGTTCTTGAATTTGAAGTTGCTTCAACAGTACAGCAAGAGTTAACAAGGCTAATATGGGTGTATATAAGCCACCTAAAGCACTTCCCATGGCAGCCCAATCAGAATGACTTTCCCAAATTCCAATACCAAACGTTAAAGTGTAAAAAACTATCGGTGCAATTAAGGCTAACACTGCAACTGTTAAACATATTTTTGATTTCAAAATGATGCCTTACTTTAAAAATATTTATAACGCCCTGTTAAGGGGTGAGCAACGCAATACCAAAGCCTCCGCATACCACCTTAAACACAAAAACCAACGCATAGTGAAAATGCCACGCGTTGCGAATCCCTCTTGAACAGTTTGTTAAGTGAATAGCTTCTCATAGTGGCGACGTCTTAGGTTGCCATTTTCCACAGCTTCGTTTGAGAATGAGTATATCAATTTATACATTTGGTAATTGCGCACTACTAACTTAGGGTATTTTTCGAGCTCAAGATAAAACTTAATCTTTTTCAGAACAGAATCAAGTGACTGAAAAAGCTCAGATTTATTAAGTTCCTTTGTGCAGTGTTGCATTACTTCTTTAAACTTAACATATAGTCAGGCACAGGTGAACTTGAGCGATGGCTTGCCCAATAGAGAATATCTAATTCAACAATACTAATTTCTGTAGATGTAGGTCTATTTGAAATACTTGAGTATTTTTTTACTGCTTGCTCTAACTTCTGTTCTGTCAAATCATCTGAGGTGACTACTTTGATGTACTCTAAAGCAGATAAAAGCATTGCTTTTGAACGTTCAACACTGCAATGAAACGAACCAAAGCTATGAAGTCTCTCTAAGGTAAATGTGTATAGTTCATCAAAAATCTCTTCATCAGCTATTATTGATGGATCGATAAAACCGCTTTCGATGTAGTCTACGTACAAACCTCGTTGTTTTAGTCTATCTAACTTCTTTGAAACTTCTTCACTCAAAAAATTGGCGTATGGTGTGTGCTCATTAAATAGCTCAGAACGGCTATCGATAGCCTGTAGGGTTTTACCATAAGTCTCTATAGTCTTTTGCTTTTCTCCATGCTTAGAAAAAGATTTCCAAAACTCTTGCCAAGGCTTGCTCAGCTCCTTTTTAGGTAAATTTTGAGCCTCAGTCATTATGTAATGATCATACAGACTCGGTATTTTCGCTAGCTCTTCAATAGCTAACACCAAAAGTGAAATTGCTCTAGAGAGCCTGCCATGGTCCGCTAGGCACCATGAGTCTTCAACTAACTGAGCAGCATTAATGTAAAATGCAGTCAACCCTTGTGCTGTTTCTTCAACCCCTAAAGGTCTCCGGGGGTTACTCCCTTGCGTATATTTACTGATTTTTTCTATGAACTGATTAGACATATGAACCCTATTCACTTAACGCCCTGTTAAGGTGTGAGCAATGCAATACCGAAGCCGCCGCATGCCACCTTAATCACTAAAACCAACGCATAGTAAAAATGCCACGCGTTGCGAATCACTCTTAAACAGATTGTTAAGCGTTTTGAACCACACCAAAGATCATAAAGACGAATAAACCAATAAGGAAGCTGGCTATCTGAATAAATAACGAATAGTGCGAGATTTTATCTGACGGAGTAGCTGGAGATACGCTTTGTTTAACTGCCTCACCAACTATTTTTAAGATTTCAGACTCCAGCTCTTTTTCAGTTTTCTTCGCACCGATAGCTTTTACTTTTTCTTCGATCTCATCGGTTTTATTGAAGAAGACAGCATGAAGTGATTCAAGTTTATATAAGTGCCAAAGTGACGCCGTGCCTGAACAAATTGAACAGAAAAATACTAACCAAGACAGATATAGAATCCAAGTGCACTCTAGTGATTCTTTACCAGCACCAGAGAGTGACCCAGAAAACGAAATAGTACCGACTAAAATCGCTGAAGTTAGACCAAGAATAGTTTTAACTAAATCTGTTCTACTAGCCCAATACCGACCATGAACTGCACGAATTCGTTCAACTAGTTCATCACCAGACTGGCGAATCTGCTTCATCACATTCTCAGCAATCACTTCTTTCATTTGTTCTCCTATTGACGCTTAACGCCGCGTTAAGTGGTGAGCAACGCAGACCACTAAACCTAAATCATTGTCCCGTAAACACTAAAGCTGAATCAAACCGAAAATGCCAAGCGTTGGGAATCCGTCTTAAACGCTTTGTTATACGAATTTTCCCGATTGGATCAATGGATGAAATTAAAGTTTAAGAATCTGGATACTTCCTTTGAAGACAATGATTTACCCCCAACCCAATGCATGCCCTTTTCTCACCATCAGCCATGTGAAAAGCATCGATACCAGCAAAGTTGACACAAAAGTAAATTTAACTCCCCCAACTAGCGCTGCCACCATAAGACCTGCTGCTGTAGCAATAACCCGCACTTCATACCCTAACATATTGCGAGATTGACAGGACACACAAGCCACAATGTAGGAAGCTATCATTGACACTCCAAAGATCAAAAACTCAATATGATTTGGCGTGTCCACATAATCTTTAAACAGATACCACATAATTATTGTCACCTATCTTTTAGCACCAAATGCTCCAGAACCTAAAAATATTTATCTTGGATTGAGGGTCAGATACTTATTTGAGTGAGCATACTTGGAGCTCTGCCTGATACTTGCGTCCGCACGCATTCGTATAACGCCCTGTTAAGGGGTGAGCAACGCAATACAAAAGCCGCCGCATACCATCTTAATCACTAAAACCAACGCATAGTAAAATTGCCACGCGTTGCGAATCCCTCTTGAACAGTTTGTTATGTTTGTGCTGACGTAGCTAGACAAACTTATGGTTGTATAGAGGTAAAATATTGATCACTGGTTCTTCGTAAGGGTGAATTCTTCGAATAGCATCAAGTGCAGCTTGAACTAAAGACTCTTGGCATCTAACGTCAATTCTGACCTCTTCACCAAAGTTAATTTCACCCTTCTCGCCAGTAACCGGTTCCGAGCCTTCAGTTGGTCTCCAGAACCCGGAAATTTTTACGATAGAAATAACGCTGTCATAGTCACCCACAACACCTGCGCCAACTGAGTTAAGTGCATCACGGATAGCTACAACTTCTGTTTCAGGTGCATAGATTTCTAGCTTGAATTCCATCATTTTCTCCCAAAAAACATAACGCCGCGTTAAGGGGTGAACAACGCCACCGCCTGACCTAAACCATTGTGCCATAATCACAAAAGCCAAACTTGAACCAACACTGCCAAGCGTTGAGAATCCCTCTTGAACGCTTTGTTAGCAGATATCATCCCACCTATTTTTGTAGCTAGTTAAGTCACCTTTCATTAGTCTTTTCTCAGCTTTCCATTCTTTCCTAAGTTCCGGAATTTTGTGACTTGGAATAACGAACACATCGGGGAATGTTGAGATATTAGAGAACTTGTTGTTATAGACAACACAGACTACGAAGTGGTTTTCTGCTTCTACAACATTGTTTACTACTAACGATGAATATCCCCTTACAGCTTTAACATCAATCGAAATCGACTTCCCTGTGTTGGTGATGACTCTTATATCAATCGATTTCTTATTTCCTTGACTAAGGTATGCTTCAAACCCTCTTCGATATAATTGAGACAGGACGAAATACTCCGCAGCAATCCCAGTATCAAATGAATTTGCTCTCTCACTCATACGAGAACCTCCATGTTATCTGCTAACGCCTTGTTAAGGTGTGAGGCACGCAATACCCAAGCTTCCGCATAACACCTTAACCACTAAACCTAACGCATAGTAAAAATGCCACGCGTGCCGAATCACTCTTGAACAATTTGTTATGCATATTTCACACAGGTGCGCCAAAACTCCAAATCTTGAGGTGTGATTTTGTCACCCCAACCATCGTTTTGTGAAAACAATGAAAACTTGAAGGGTGTTAAAACCGGCAGTTGCTCTATACCACTAGCTGAAATGACATTTTCAAGTGCAACCATTGATTGTTCGTTTTCAGCCGCTCCCCAAAAACTACCCCATAAAATATCGGTTACCCCACCGACAAGAGTCCTAAATTGACTCTCGCCGATACCGTTTTGAGCGAGGGAGAGCAGTAAACCCTCGGGAAATTCGTCACCTAGTCCACAATTTACTAAAGTGGGTCGTCTAGATTCCCAAGGCTCGAATTCGTCTGGACCATCAACGAGAAACCAATCCCATAAGTGCTCTAAAAACTCCTGATTATCATGAAGTTCTAAACCACGAAGAACACAGAAGCGCTCAAAGATAAGCAGACCAATTGCAGCTCGTGCATTGATAGACAACCTTTTACATTCGCTAGTATATGAGTTCATTATTCTCTCTAATATGCATAACGCCATGTTAAGGTGTGAGCAACGTAATGCCGATACTTCCGCATACCACCTTAAACACCAAACGCAACGCATAGTAAAAATGCCACGCGTTGCGAATCGCTCTTAAACAGTTTGTTATGTTTGCATCACCAACGTTCAAAAATTGAAAAATATCATTGCCCATTTTATCGGATATACTTATGAATATATTCACTCGTTGCTTTATAGTATTCTTTCATTAGCTCATCGCTAATAAGACGCTGCTTCTCATAATAATGCTTTCCTGATGAACTACGCGCCGAATCCGAAAGTTCGTGAATTACTTCCTCTCCAAATTTTAAATAACGAGAAACTTCATCAACCTTTAATAAAAAGTAGCAGTTTCCTCTCCAATGCCATAATCACACCTTGAATTTAGAATGTAATTTTCCCCATCACTATATAGAAGCCAGTTATTATGTTTAGCCACAACTTTCATACTATTAAATTCCCTATTGTATATCATATTGCATTTTTGCTGTTACCAACGATAACAAACATAACGCCCTGTTAAGGGGTGAGCAACGCAATACATAAGCCGCCGCATACAACCTTAAACACTTAAACCAACGCATAGTAAAAATGCCACGCGTTGCGAATCCCTCTTAAACAGTTTGTTAGCTGTTTCGTATTAGGAGACTGAACTATTAACGTAAAAATAACCAACAAGACCAACCGTGCCGTATAAAAGTGCCTTCAGAGAAGCTAGCCAGTTACTTTTAATATTAAGTAAAGTCACCACAATTGAGGATACCATCGCAAAACACCACATCAAGACAACTAAACAAGCAAACAATAAATCTATAACGTCACCGAACCCATAAGGTTCTCCGGGTGAGACCGCTATATGCCCATAAATTTGAGATTTATATAGTAGCCCAGAGAAAGCAAAAAAATGGACTAAAACAATACTGAACGCTAATAACTTATTAAATCTTGCTTCCATTTAGTTTCACTCTCCAATACCACATTACACAAACAGCTAACGCCCTATTAAGGTGTGAGCAACGCAATACCGATGCCGCCGCACACCACCTTAATCACTTAAACCAACGCATAGTAAAAATGCCACGCGTTGCGAATCACTCTTAAACAGTTTGTTATATTTTTCCTGACAAGTATGACAAGGTTTCTACAAGTTAAACAAACAGTGCACCTGCAATAAGCACCTAAGACTTACTGCTTGTGCTTTTACAAATAGCCAAACTCTTGCAACAATATTCCTAAGCCTAGAAAAGTTAACAGACCGATAGTAAACCACCGCTCTTTTTTAACTCTTCTATTTTCTAACTCTGCAACTTCTACTGCCTTATTTTCTTCATTTTCCATTGCTTCATTTGCTTGCTCTCTCAAAAATGTCATATGCGAATTAATTTCTTTTAATTCATCTCTGATTTCAGTGAGAACCTTCATTGACTCTTTATCATCCATAATATTCCTCGGAAATATAACGCCCTGTTAAGGTGTGAGCAACGCAATACCGATGCCGCCGCATACCACCTTAAACACTAAAACCAACGCATAGTAAAAATGCCACGCGTTGCGAATCACTCTTAAACAGATTGTTAGCCTTCTTTACCAAAGACTTGGCTCATTCTTTGAGGAATGATATACGTGCCCTCGAGCATATGATCTATGATTTGCATCGCCATATATAGTTGTTCTTCACTTTGAGGCTTTACTTCGTGCGCAGCCTCATTTCCTAAGCTACGTAAGCGATGCAATGTATCCGAGCCCTCTTTGGTGATTACTGACATTTGATACAAAGAGTCAATTTTAGCAAACAGATTTTTGCCCTGAGCATTTTGTTCTTTACAGACTGTTTCAATCAAAGCTCGAACACCAATACCAGCTAAGACAAATAAAGCACTGCTAATGGCACTTGTAGTTTCTCGATAGATTACTTGCACGTTTAGAGGCAATAGATAGGTATTAATTTCTCGAAGCTGGTGTGTTCGGTTTGGGAAGTAATTTTCCGTAATATTGCGTACTAACGTGTCATGCTCAAAGCTATAATCAACATCCTCAGAATGAGTTGATTCAATACGAAAAGATACTGTATCGCAACCACAACATTGAATGATCTGATGCCGTTCATCCCAATCCATTCCACACCCATTACCTGCGTCGTCAAAGCCGCTTTCATGGAAGGACGAAACAATAGAGTGAGACGTCTCTCTAGCACATTCATTACACACAAACTTTTGTTTATCACTAGGACAATCTTCAAGTTTGAAGGTTTTCGTTATTTTACCCAATTCAATATTACCTCTTGAAGGCTAACGCCGCATTAAGGTGTGAGCGACGCTTGGCTATACTTGAGCGAAGCGAAACTGCCAAGCGTTGCGAATCACTCTTAAATGCTTTGTTAGCAGCAACTTACAACGCGAGTTTAAACCCTTCATGTGTTGCTTTGAATCCAAGTTTTTCATAGAACCTGATTGCATCAGGGCGCTGCTTATCACTTGTTAACTGAACAATTGTACAGCCTTTGCTTTTTGCCAGTTCGATAGCATGTGAGAACATTTGCTCACCGAAACCTTGTCCACGATAGTCACTATGGATCCGAACACCTTCGATAAGACAACGCCAACTACCGATATGGGTTAGGTAAGGAATAAAAGTAATTTGAAGCATCCCGACTAAAGAGTTTTCCAGTTCAACAACAAGTAATTCGTTGTTTGGATCTCGTGCAATTGCATCGAACGCTTCAATATACGCACTATTTAGCGGGACAGACGCGTCTTCTCTTTTGCTACCAAGCGGGTCATTTGAAAGCAAAGTAACAAGACTTTCCAAATCTTCAAAATCAGCTGAACGATACTTTAATTCCATCTATAGTTCCTTATTACTTCTGACTGCTAACGCCGCATTAAGGTGTGAGCAGCGCTTGGCTATACTTGAGCGAAGCGAAACTGCCAAGCGTTGCGAATCACTCTTAAATGCTTTGTTAAGCGTATATTTACCCTAAGTCGCTTTGTAAACGCTCAGCCTCACATTCCGCTAAGTGGAGTAAGTGCCCCAGCGAAACAAGTCTAGATGCACTTGTTCCATGACCATGCTCAACACCTTCGTTTAACCGAGTCTTCTCATATAACTTATGAGAGAGCTTCCTCCAAACTTCATTCAGTTGTGAATAAATTTGAATTTCCACATGAACTCCGTCCGTGTAGACAACATCTGCATGGTAGGCGAAATAACCACTAGCCATTTTCGCCTCTTGCTCAACTACAATTTCTTGTATATCCGCGTAGTTTGCTAGGGAAATTTCATTAATTTCGAATTTTCGTTTCCAATCTTTTAAAGCCTTACTAAAATCGCTCGCATAGCTATGGGAGCTAACAATCACAGAGCTCCTAACCAAGTCTTTGATTCGCGATTGGATATTCCCCGAAGTTATATAATCTTGTGTTTCTTTGTTTTTTCGCCAAAGTTTGTCAACTATCGAATCAACGGATTTGAAGACATCGTCATATTTATCGCTATTGAGCTGCTCTTCAAGCAAGATTTCGCACTTTAAAATTGAAATATCTTGTCCATCTGTTTGTTTAGCGCGTATCAGCAATGTATTTAGAGTGCTCAATAATTCTGAAAGGTTTTTAAGGCGCTCTCGATTTTCTTTTAGAGAGTCCCTTTCTTGTGTAAGCGTCTCGACTAGGTCTACGCCTGTTTCGGCATGTGCTTCATGCCATCTCACATAGCGTTCAAAGTCATAATTATCTGGGTAACTCATCCTTTAGTACCCTCCTAGGTAGAGGGCTTTTGAAAAGCGCTTTGAGAATCCCTTTACTTCCATACTGCAAAAACTTAACTCAAACGCTTCTCTAACTTTCTCAGACTTTTGGGTACCTTCGTTAGTCTCATCAAAAAAGTAAGTTAAGCCAGAAACCACAAATACTTCTTGTCCTTCCCAACGGTCAAAACCATACTTTTCCATTCTATGTTCAAATTTTAGTTGTAATGTACCAAGCCTATCTGCCAATGAACTTACATCCCACGTTTTGGAGAACTCCTCTTCCCATAGAGCATGGGCTTCTTTGTATATTTCGACGACTACTGGGTCACCCTGTTGTAACAACATGAATGTTTTCATTTTATCTCCATTTACATTCGATACGCTTAACGCCCTGTTAAGGTGTGAGCAACGCAATACCGATGCTGCCGCACACCACCTTAAACACTAAACGCAACGCATAGTAAAAATGCCACGCGTTGCGAATCACTCTTAAACAGTTTGTTATGCCTGTCCTAACACGCGCTCGATAAAAGCTGATTTTTTCCGACGATACTCTTCTTGAGACCAACCTGTACAAGACATTTTCAGCTCATTGTATCGTTGAACTAACTCAGGACTTTTACGGAGTTTGTCTCTAAACCCCACAAAAAACTCAAATTCCGAACCATTAGCTACAACTTGAAAAGCAACATCCTCACCTGAGCTATTTTCCAGCATGCAAAGCTCCGGAGTTCTTAACGTATCGGATTTTTCGTTGAAGCCTAGAGTAGAAAGTAACTTTACTGCATTCTCTAGTTCCTTGCCGTTAACACCAACAAGTATGTCTAGGTCACCTTTAGATACAGCATTGGGGATAGAGGAAGCTCCAATATGCTCAATAGATGCATCTGGAAGTAAAGCAGCTATCTCAAGTTCGTACTTACGATACAGGTTTTCGCAAGATGCCTGATATTCATCTGCTTTGTAAAACTGCATATTTTCTCCCAAAAGGCATAACGCCTTGCTAAGGTGTGAGTAACGCAATACAAAAGCTACCGCACAGCGCCTTAATCACATAAGCCACCGCAAAGTAAAAATGCCACGCGTTACGAATCACTCTTAAGCAATTTGTTAGTACATGCGTTACTTCTATTTGTGCGCTCCAAGATATTGAAAAGATGCATGATATGAAAGGCTTTGAACACTGAAGTGAGACGGGCAGCTACAAAACTTTACTGCCATTGAGAGACGAAAGTTGGCTAGAAGAAAAACGCACTGAAATGCCCTACTTTCACTTGCTTCAAATTAGAAAAGGATTCGATCCTCGTACTTCGACGGCAACACCAAAGAAAGACAATTCTGACTTAGTAAAAACCACGAAATAGAAGAAGCGCCAAAGAAATAGGGTAAGAGTTAGAAACCGTAAGCAGTGAAATCAAAGCGAGCACTCCTCATATAGTGCCACCGGAAAGAACGTGAAAGGCACTAACTGAAAGGTGTAAACACGAGTGCCAAAACAGATAAACATCAAAACTTATGACCTTCGATGTCAAACCCGTACTAACGCCGCATTAAGGTGTGAGCGACGCTTGGCTATACTTGAGCGAAGCGAAACTGCCAAGCGTTGCGAATCACTCTTAAATGCTTTGTTAGTTGCACAATGCGCACTGAATTTTTTGTTTATTTTCAGTGATATATTCTATGTCATTTAGATAGGCTTGAAGATGACCTTGCTCTATGTTTTCAGCAAAGGTTTCATTACCATTTTCAGCTTCACTGCGCATGAACAAAACTAAAGCCTGTAATCGCTCAATCATTGCGTCCGCTAGTTGATTTCTTTCAGACGTAGTTGCACCGTAACTATCACAGAACAACTTAGCTCTAGTTACCTGCTCAAAGATTGTGCCTAACTTATCATTGCTATCAGTTTTGAAAGGCGACCAGCAATAAACTGAATATGCTAAATCCCATATTCTTGGCGCGGGGTGCGCAGTATCAAAGTCAAATACACCTACAACTGTGTTCTCGGAGAGAGCAACATTGTATGGGGTAAAGTCACCATGACAGATAACTTCAAAAGGCTCTCTTGGCTCTAGCATCCACTTGTGCGCATTGACATCTACTTGCTCCAAAAGTGGCACAGTTGAGTCATGTATTTTGCGCAATAGTTTACCTGCTGATGTGAGTGCATCCACAGTCGCAATTGCACCGACTAGAGGGTAGTTATAAGTATTACCAACAACAAAACTTAGGACTTCCTGTTCTTGGTTAACACCAAGAAATCTTGGACATTCATCTACATTTTCTCGCTCGAGGTGTTTCAAAATAAGGTGAATTGTAGGACTCCACGGCTGAAGAGGACGATAGACAACTTCACCATCTCGATATATTGCTGATTCTCTTCCACCTGATAATGCTTCCACGAAACCTCCTCGTGCAACTAACGCCCAATTAAGGTGTGAGGCACGCAATACCAATGCCACCGCATACCACCTTAAACACTAAACGCAACGCATAGTGAAAATGCCACGCGTGCCGAATCACTCTTAAATTGTTTGTTATTCTTGTGGTTCTGAAACCACGACACGGTCATTTGCCCTTATGTACATCAAATGCTTGTCGTAAAAGCTGTTTCTCGTACAACCATGTTGCAACGCTTTTTTGTAGATTGAAGCCACAAATATGTCGGCTACGCTGAAGTCCTTGCCTACTGCAAACCCTGACTCTCGACAGATCGACGCACTTAACTTTTCTAGGCACCGCATAATCCAAACTCCACGAAGTTCACGCTTTGACGTCTCATCTAGCTCTGGGCGCATGAACCTTAATACAGTCCTGTTTTGGGGAGAGTGAATACTAGAGTTTACGTATTCACAAACTCTGCGGATGTGTGTTTTTTCATTAAGGCTTTTGCCAAACAAGCCTGGATAAGGAAAGCGTTCTTCCAAATACTCAACAATTGCCATTGATTCAGAAAATATCGAACCATCGACGCGAAGAGATGGGACATAGCCAAACGGATTTATATCTAGGTATGTCGTCGCTAGTTCGTCAGAGCTAATCTCAATTCTTTCGTAATCTATCCCCTTAAAATTGAGGACCCACTCCACCCTTTCAGCGCTATTCGATCCCTTTGCTCTATACAGCGATACTTCCATATACCCTCCCGAAAAGCATAACGCCCTGTTAAGGTGTGAGCAACGCAATACCGATGCGACCGCATACCACCTTAAACACTAAACGCAACGCATAGTAAAACTGCCACGCGTTGCGAATCACTCTTAAACAGTTTGTTAGGTTTATTGACTTTAAAACTCCCCAAGTTCAAGGTATTCTTCAGCCCAAATTAAAGAGAATCCGAATCGCTCACAATACTCATACATACCTTCAAAGTCGTGAACTTGATTGCTTGTTAACTTTCTATGAATGTCTTTGTGTATTAGCACCCCATTATAAACATTCAATGCATTTCTAGGATTAGTCACGACACTTTGAATATGAGCAAATTCATAATCGGATAGGTTTGAAATACGTTCACCAGAAAACTCACAGAATTTTCTTTCAAGCATATTATATCGTTCTTTCTTGAGCCTTGGCCTATGCTCTTCTACTTGACTAAAGTATAGGTTTCTAACATCCCTATACACTCGATGTTCCTTTAAATATTCGAGCAGCATCTTGACATAGCAAAGGTATTGATACTTTTTTCCACCAACAAAGCTCGAAGAATCAATTCGATTACTCAGTATTGATTCAAAGTCAAATACAGAAATATAATAATTACTTTCCACATTAATCATTTTACTGGGTGATACGCTTTTTCCTATTCCCTTTCGAACAAAAACGCTTTCTGCTCCCGAATTACCGGTTCTGAATAGTTGATCTAACTTATTAACATTAATTAAAAGCTCACCAAAACTTGAAATCAACACGCTACTTTCAAACGATCGTTTAATACGAGTTAGTGTGCCTTTATTTAACTGCTGTAAAATCATATCAGCAATTTTTACATTATCTAAGTCTTTACTATTGAATTTAAGTTCATCTAAAGTAGAATACCGTATTTCAGGAGGGTTGAATCTGCTCATTTAAGCTTCCCTCTAGTTACTACTCTAAATGTTTGTGAAATATCCTCTTCTATTTTTTCAAAGTTAAGCCTAATATCTTTTTCTATATCCTTGTTTACAGTAGAGTTAAATATTGAGAGGTAAACCTTCCTCAACTCTCTCGCTTTATCGACTTTTATTACATGTAATGGTGTTATATTAAGTTCATCATCGTAATTTGAGTGACCTTTTTCGGCGGTGTCCCTAAAGTAAAATGCGAGTTCATGTAAACGGGAGATGAAAAATTGAGTATTATTACCATCGCTCAGTATCTTTCTCTTCAACTCCAATAGTCTGTCACTCTTATTTTGATTAGAGACGTCATTTTTTGATAACACCTTGGTAGTACCAACATGTTTTTTCTCATCATTACATTTAACATCAATTTCTAGATGCTCTTCTTGTTCTTTCTCTTCCATTTTTCCACCATTTTATAAAAAACAGCTAGCCTTTGCGCTTTTACTATTTAAAGATTTTACTATGAGTATTCCTATGAATCACTTTTTTCAATGAATTCTTAAGAAAACCTAACGCCTTGCTAAGGTGTGAAGCACGCAATGACCAAGTATATGCATGGCACTTCAACACTGAAGCCACCGCCTACCAAAATGCCACGCGTGCTGAATCACACTTAAGCAATTTGTTAGGTGCGTTCACTCCCAAATACCTTGTTCTAACAAAAGCTCACTACCAGAGTCATCCACAACACTCAATACACCAGATTCATATACGATGTAACGAACTCCATCACTACGAAACTCATAACCTAAGAACCGACAAGGGGGGATTCCGTCAGCGCAAAGTGAGTGGATAGACTTACCTAAAGCCTCTTGCTTTAGTTCTATTCCAATGAGTGAAAAGAAAACTCGGACTTTCTTACAAGTAACTTCGCCTTCGCCACATTCATTATGAAATTCGAACTCGAAATTATCAGTTCTAAACGTTTGACCCAAGACGGAAGATGAAAAAAGAAGCAGCAACATTATACAGATTTTCATTTTACCTCCTAGCACCTAACGCCCTGTTAAGGTGTGAGCAACGCAATACCAAAGCCGCCGCATACCACCTTAAACACTAAACGCAACGCATAGTGAAAATGCCACGCGTTGCGAATCACTCTTAAACAGTTTGTTATATTTTTGGCGGCTTACTGAATGTATATATGGGTCCTTCCCACGACTTATCGTTGAAAACTTCAGTCAAAAAGCGACCACTAGTATAGCTGTCTATTACCTTTTCCCAGAATGATTGACCTTTCAAGTTTTCGCTTATAACTCTAACAACCCAATCTTGACCAAACATATCAAAGACTTGACCTGCAACCTCTCTACCTACACCCTTTTCCTGAAACCTCTTCATGATGAAGAACTCTTCAATAAGGTATCTTCCGTTTTCAGCATTTGGGTCAGAATTAACGATGACAAAACCTGCAGGTTGTCCGGAAACTCGCACTAATAATGGCGTGTACTCTCTAATTTCGAAGTATTCGTCAACATCTGCAATCTCAAAGTCTCCATTCTCATCAACATCATCTTCTTCGTATATTGAGAACTCGTACTCGTAAAACTGCAGTAAGTTTTGAATCAATTCCTTTTCATTGGGTGATATTTCATGCACCTCAATCTTCATACTCTCTCCTAAAATATAACGCCCTGTTAAGGTGTGAGCAACGCTATACCCAAGCTCCCGCATACCACCTTAAACACTAAAGCCAACGCATAGTAAAAATGCCACGCGTTGCGAATCACTCTTAAACAGTTTGTTAGCTTTACGCAAAGTCCAGCGAATAAGTAAATATGCCACATGATCTACACTTGAATTTGTAGATTGCAGGATTCCCACCTTTTTCGTAGTAAGTGACTATTTGGCGCCACTCATTACTACCTATTAGCTGATCGTTTAGTAAAACCTCTAATTCAGCGTCTTTTACCTGTAATAGATCAGACTTCTCTGCATCTCCATGAAATTCGCAAGCATCGCCACAGTGCGATAACCACACTTCTTGCTGCCATGAAATATAGCTTGGAGTTCTTTCACAAACTTCTTTTACCACAGACTTATCAAGTCCAGCTTTCATCAATGGATGTGGGTCAGCAAACTCTCCGTCGAATTTCTTCGCCGCCGAGCCATCAGAAATGCACCAAGGACAAATAGTTTCGACGTCATGTTCAGAGTAAATAGTAGAAGTTGCCCTGTAGCCACGACTGACACCACAACATTCACAATTTGCATCTGTAACTTCTACAGCACCCGTTTTTATAGGATCGGGATGATACTTAAATGTTGGTAATTCCATTATACCTCCGAGTAAAGCTAACGCCCTGTTAAGGTGTGAGCAACGCAATACCGAAACTCCCGCATACCACCTTAAACACTAAACGCAACGCATAGTAAAAATGCCACGCGTTGCGAATCACTCTTAAACAGTTTGTTAAATGCGTGGTTGAAAGTAGTACAAACCTTTATTACTAAGTTCTTCTACGACATATGTTGATATCCGCAACTCATCTAATTCATGAGGAACTTTATACTGGCTTAACTCGATTGAATGATTGTGTATAGTATTAGTCAGTTTTATTATTTCATTCTTTTTGTCAGCCATTCTAAACGGATTGGAACAAATCAGGTTAAATGCATTATAGAAATCCCAATGTCCCTCAACTTTATCCTTTTCATAATAGTTATAATGTCTGTGATATAAGTTAGTCAAAATAACAACATCAACTCGATTATACTCAGCATTCGGATGGAATGAGTCTTGTCGAAACAAGCCTTGAACACCATACATATAATGAAACCACTTTTGCATATCTGTCGTATCATCACAGCAAACAACCAGAATATTAAGTGTCTTTAGATGAATAGTACTACTAAACTTGCTATGTGCAGACAGAAGGAAATCCTTCAGCTTATTATCCATATGTTGTTGCAGTATCAATGGTTTTTTAACTAAACCACTACTATCCTCAACATTTTCAAACAACTCTTGGAGTTGTTTGGCAACATCTTGAAAATCTGATAATCGCCCTAAGGCACCTAGCTTGAATGCATTTTCCCCATCGATTTTATTTTTTTTCGAATAGTCAGCACATTTGATCTCTACGTTAAACTGAAACCCATCGACCTCAAAAGCACAATCAACATCTTTTGGAGGATTAACTTTGTGTTCATATTTAAAACAATTAGGATACAAGTTTGCTAATGTAGCACTAATCGATGTTTCACATGCAGCCTGAATATACTTTGCTTCATTAAATGTCTCTCCTTCAAGTTGAAGATCCAATTTCAGATTCTTCAATTGAGTTGGTGTCATAAAGCTACTCAATATATTTATCGACCTCTCCAGTTCGGAAACATACAGTTCTTTTTTCTCAGATTCATTAACAAGGTATTTGTTATTTTTATTTGTTATCTTCATTCTAATTATTCTCTAAAGCATTTAACGCCGCATTAAGGTGTGAGCAACGCTACCACGAAACTCAACCATACCACCGTAAACACAAAACCCAACGATTAGCACCAAAAATGCCAAGCGTTGGGAATCACTCTTAAATGCTTTGTTATACGTACTTATCCCTCGATGGCAATAAGCTCACCTTCTACGTCAAACATAAGGTCATCGACAACTGTTTTTACTCGTTTATTTTGCAGAAGAGTTAAGAGTTCTTTTACATATTCCTTATTGTCTTCAATAAGGATTTTGCCATTAGAATCAAACTTTACTTGCCAATTACCAGCTCTATCAGCAGCTTGTTTTAACTTTCTTAGCCAGACTTCATTGCTGTAATATTGCTTATCTAACACTGATGCCAATTGGCGCATCATTCGTTTGTCTTCACCAATGATATTAGTCAGTTTTATCGATTCTTGAGAACTCATGGCTGCACTTTGACCCAGTGCCGTAATTGCCTCAGCTTTCTTTTCAACCAAACGATCATGGAAGTTCATTGCCACTTCAAACTGCTTGATATCAGCAATATAGACTCCTGACTTATATTGAATGAAATCAATATAAGGCGTTATTTGAAAGCGAGGACTCTGATCGATTTTAACAACAAGCTGGTTATCTTGCATACTTGTAAATATGCTTTTTCCTGCAGTGTTGTTTACCGACCATGCACCCTTGATATATCGAAAAGCATAAATACTCTGCTCTTCATCACCTTCACCAAATGTTAATTGAATAACATATGCGTTGTAGCCATTTAGCTCACTTTCCTCTGTAATCGTTGACAAACCACCACCTTCAACCTGTGTTTTTAATTGGTCAAGGTCAGTTGAGCTAGACTCAACGTAAAAGAAACGATTGTCTTGAATTGTGGGGATGGATTTCAGCTCTTCGATGTGTTCGTTACCACGAATACACTGGATAACATACTGCCTAAAGTGCTCTTTGTAATCATCATGTACTTTAAGGTTCTTTATGTCTCCAAAACGTTTTGTTTTGTTACTTGTTTTTACTTCAGCAACCCATAGGTTCACTACTGAATCAGATAGTTCGAGCCCACGCAGCTCTGCGAGCTGTGTGTCAAGAGATGCCTGATCCAGTCTTTGCTGAACTTCCTCGACTACATTTGCTTGGACTTGTGTCATCCTGCTACCTATCACCTAACGTTGAAATAAAATTTATGCCTGAGTTTTCTAGAAAACGAACTCTCGTAGTTGACGCTTTTGCGATGCCCATACAGAGTGCTGTAGTGATATGTTCTCCATTTGGTTGTCCAACTTTTCGGTACTTAATTTCGAATAGCCGAATACCCAACAAAAGAAACATAGGATTTAATACGATTATTTTTTCTTTCCGAGTGAATGCGAACATAAATACTAGAAATACGAACAATGAAGCGATCGACTGCCAAGTTTGATAATCAAAAGCAAACAAACCGATTAGAAATGGCAAAGTATAGTTAAGCATATCGCCTCGAACGGGCGAGACTTCAAGTAACACTACCTCATCAGAGCCTTGCGCCTTAGAAAATAAGCCTCTCATTAAAAATGCCGTAACCAATGTGCAAATAGAGGATACTAACAAGCCTCCTACCGCCCAATAGCTTACGTTCGTACCCCATTGCACAAAACCAATCGGGATGGTCGCAGATTCAGAACCGATGTCTCGAATGAACAAGATTAGAAACAAAGGGTAATATGATGAGATAAATATCAACAGCTCGACCCAGAGCTTGATCCCTATCTCATGCGATGTTTTTATTATCATTGTCGCAACCCATTATAAAACTTGTTGAATTATACCTGATTTGGCTATGGATATTCTACTTTGTACGTATAACGCCGCATTAAGGTGTGAGGGACGCTTGGCTATACTTGAGCGAAGCGAAACTGCCAAGCGTTGCGAATCACTCTTAAATGCTTTGTTATGTACGTTTGTAAGCATCCTCGTAACTTACACCGATAGACGCTAATAGATCTTCGAAGTACCCCACCTCTGCTAACTCACGGTTGTCTTCATATGCAAGGCACAAAATAATTCTCATTTTTGCAACGTCTGCAATTTGAGTGTTATAACCATCATGTCCATCAACCCAGGTCCACAGCTCTTCACGCAACGCCTCTAGGTCCGTACTTTCGTTCTGGAGCCAATAAGACTTGACGATTTTAAATGACTTCTCGGCGATGTCTAACTTGGGAATTCCGAGCTTATCAAGCCATGAAATCATATGGCTTGCATATTCTACATTTTTATCCAATTTATAATTTCCCTGATAAGTACATAACGCCCTGTTAAGGTGTGAGCAACGCAATACCGAAGCTCCTGCATACCACCTTAAACACCAAACGCAACGCATAGTAAAAATGCCACGCGTTGCGAATCACTCTTAAACAGATTGTTAACTGTCAGAACTACACCACTAGTTGAGACCTCATTTTATTAATTAAATTAGCACGCTCCTGCCCCTCAAACATTTGAGCTTCGCCAGTAATAATTTTTTCTGCATCAGCAAGAAAGCTCTTCTCTATGAGGGCGAGTATGTGCTGCGTTTTAGCTAGCTTTCCGTCGACTGCTTTAAAGTCTACATTTGCGTCGGGAAAAATGGCAGTTAAGTCGTATTTTTCATACCAGTGACTAAACTTCCCGTCCAATGCCTCTACAGAAGTATGCATCAGACACATTCCAATAACTGACTGGTAAAGTTCAAAATATGAGTAAAGTAAGGCTCCTGAAAAACTCTAAATTTTCGAGCTTTCGAGTTGCGGAGAAGATTAGTATATGAAGTTAATGATACCTGACTTAACTCACTCTTGGTCTGAGGGTTGCTCACAAACGCTTCGTGAAATTCTGAAGGAAGACTGTCTAGAACAGCTATAATTCCTGGAATTTGCTTCCTGAGCTCAATAATTTCGTGCCAAAGAACCTCTATAGCTTCAATCTGCTTTTGCCGATGATAATCTAAAGCTGATAAGTTGTTGTTAATTAGAGACTCTACTTGTACACCATTAGCCTTAAGTTGCGAGTCTAATAATTTAAGTTCAATATCTATCTGCTTCTTACTGTCTTGTAACTTCACATCAAACTTGTAAGCAATCGATTTTCGAACAGCCTCTGTTATTGCGCCTTTGAAAATAGCCCAAATGCCTCCAGCTGTAATTGCACTAGTCACTGCTCCAATTAGTATATCGTTCAACTATTTCACCTATCTGACTTCTGACAGTTAACGCCGCGTTAAGTGGTGAGCAACGCAGAACACTGCACTTAAAGTATTGTGCCGTAGACACGAAAGCCGAAGCAAACCAGAAATGCCAAGCGTTGGGAATCCGTCTTAAACGCTTTGTTATGTAGATTTAACGCAAAACCAACAAATTTTCCATTCGAAATCAGTGAAATACTACCAAAACGGAGGTACAATTCGACGACTTATACATTGAGACGATTTGATGAATTTAGAAACATTAATAAAAACACACTTTCCAAAGCTGTCACGAGATGGCTTCGAACAAATCGATCTTTCCTTGGCCAGCAGTGAAACTGCACTTGGCTTGGGTGGCGTTGAATCCGTAAGGGACCCAAACGTACTTGTTTCGTGGCCACCGAACGTGTTTCTCGTATTATACTACTTACTAGAGTACACCGATAAATACCGTTTAATCGTGTCACCGCAAAATGGTTGCTGGACCAAGGCTGATCGCGATGAAGGAATGGCTCTAAAAAACGAGTGGTTGGATTACCTAGAATCTCGACGAACTGGAGATTCTACAAGTGCCATTCCAGCGCTCACTGATGCATTAAATATTGTATTCCATAAAGACAACTTTGAAGAATGTATTTACGATCTATGTGAAAGCCATAAGTTCATAAGCACATTATATAAATTAATTATATCTGTAGATGAACTATTTTCTGATCTAGATCTAACAAGTGAAAAGTCGAATAACAGTTTCAAGTTTTTCGTAAATGCTAGGAGAGTTGTATTTAATAACATTAATAACCTAGCAAATAACGATGGAAAAACAGGTGTAGTAACATATAAATATTTAGTCCCTCAATCAGGATTAACTATTAATAATTTAACTCAACACATTACATTCTTGAAGCCGAGCGTGAAGCCTCATTTAACCATAAACAAAGTAAAACGAAAAAGATTTGATAAAGCATCTTATAATGTTCTTTTTCTACCTTGGCCTATGGAGATAGAGTCTGACTCTTTTAGTATCAGTAAACATAAAAGTAACATAGAAACGGATAACTACTTTGATTTCTTTGACTATGCTCCAACCAAAGAGATTAGTGAGAAGAAATTTATACTAACTATAATCTCGGCTTTAGAGCGTGTTGGCTTTCTAGATATCATAGTATTACCAGAGTGTTCGGTATCTTTAGAGCTGTTAGAAAAGTTGAAAGCGCTTCTATTTGAGAGCTTCGGGACAAGAGCTCCTGCTTTATTAGCTGGTACCTATGGCCCAGATGGAGAACATTGTAAAAACTCCGCATCGCTATCTTTTATTGGAGCTTCAGATCAATTTGATACCATCGAGCAAAACAAACATCACAGATGGTTTCTGGATGGCTCTCAGCTCACTAACTATAACCTGGCTAACGCATTAGATCCTGGTAAAAAATGGTGGGAAAATATTAAAGTAGGGAGACGAAAGCTAGTCAGCTTGCATACTGGAGACAATATTAGAGTCTGCCCTTTAATCTGTGAGGACCTTGCTAGACAAGACCCTGTTGCTCAAGCTGTTAGGGCGGTAGGGCCTAATCTCGTAATTAGCCTACTTCTCGATGGTCCACAAATTGAGAAACGTTGGCCTGGGAAATATGCTTCTGTATTATCAGAAGATCCAGGCTCCTCTGTATTATCTGTTACAGCTCTTGGGATGACATTACGTTCAACTGGTACTGGGTTCCCACCTAGCCGCCAAGTAGCGTTATGGAGTGAGTCAGGAAAGAAACCAGAAACCTTAGAGATTAAAGAAGATGGTGCTGGTATTGTGATTGAGCTAAAAATGAAGACACAAACCATGTGGTCCATTGATGGTCGTAGCAAAGAGAAAAATATTCTCCGGAAAATCAATGATTCCACTGTTTTTACCAAGAGCAGCTTGAATGAGCTAAACTTAGAAAGTTTAAAAAACATTTTGAAAGGGATGGTTGCAAAAGATGAGCATTGATTTAGATAAAAAGCAAATTTTTAGTACTATTTCTGACATGGTTGTTTATAGCCCAAAAGATGCAAAGGACATTTTTGAAATCATTACATCTCGAGGTATGAGCAGTGATTTCTCAGATATATTCCCAGTAATTGATTTTGTAAATGAAAATTACGTAATCCATCCTGATAGAGAATACTACCTAAAACTAAGAGAGTGCATAAGCAATATTACAAATGATGAAATAAGAATCATATTTAATCATGCTCTCAACAATATAGATTCTTAAAAACCACTTTGTGTGCGCACATAAGGTGCGCACATTATCTACATAACGCCGCGTTAAGTGGTGAGCAACGCTACCACCAGACCTAAGCTATTGTGCCGTAAACACTAAAGCCGATTCAAACTGAAAATGCCAAGCGTTGGGAATCCGTCTTAAACGCTTTGTTATGTGATTTTTTCGCCGCATACGGAAACGCCCAAAGTTATTAGCCTTGGGCGTTTCTTCTGACAAACTGGTTACGACAAACCGAGCTTTAAAGTCTCATATGCAGAATTGGAAAAGGTTTTCCCATATCATCAAGTGGCGAGCGAGAAACAACTTTGAAACCCATATGCTCGTAAAAACCTACCGCTTGCGGGTTTTGTTCGTTTACATCGACTTTGGTTACGCCTAACTGCTCTATTGCGTATTGCAGTAGCACCTTACCAACGCCTTGCCCTCTTGCCTCGTTTAAGATGAACAGCATTTCAACCTTTGCGTCGTGAATACCCACGAAACCTAAAATTGAACCACTTTCATTTTTCACACATCTTAACGTGACAGCAGGAAAAGCCTGCTCAATGATAATTGGTTTAAAAAACTCTATGTCTTCTTCTGTTATGAAGTCATGAGTTGCTCGGACTGAATTTTCCCAAACACTAAGCATTTCTGCGTAATTTTCAGGAAGCACATTTTCTACAATCATCGTATTTTCTCTAAAGTTGACTGAAATTCATGTGCAGCCGCGAGCGGGCATTTTAGCCCCTATAGATATGAATTGTCCACAAATCACATAACGCCCTGTTAAGGTGTGAGCAACGCAATACCCAAGCTGCCGCATACCACCTAAAACACTAAACGCAACGCATAGCAAAAATGCCAAGCGTTGCGAATCACTCTTAAACAGATTGTTATAACCACATGTTCTCACGGACTTCATAGTGGCTAACATGACGATCTGGATTCAATTTGTACTTTTCGTCCTCTGGATACAATTTGGCGACACTGATGTCTTCACCAGAAAATGCTTTGATACATTCAAGATCTTCCCAATAAGTCAACAACGTGATTTCAGCAATATTGCCTAAATCTCGATTTAGAATTTGAGCACCGAGGAAACCTTTTGTACTGGATGTATCTTTGATTCCTGTCTCATACAGGTATGCAACAAACCCTTCTTCATACTCTTTAGGGCAAGTAGCTTTCCATTCCCTTGCTATCATAAATACTCCATTTTATGCCGTGGTTATAACGCCTTGTTAAGGTGTGAAGCACGCAATACCAATGCTCTCGCATACCACCTTAAACACTAAAAATAACGCATAGTAAAAATGCCACGCGTGCTGAATCACTCTTGAACAACTTGTTAGGCTTCAGATATACCAGCCACATGATGTCTTGCGTCCCAGTCTCCGAATAATTTATGTTCTGGGCTATAGAACTCAACAGGCATAGAGGACTGTAGCCCCAGACTATTTAATCTTGCATCTTCGGTTACTGTGATGATCCTAACTTTGTATAACTCAGAAACTACCTTAATCACGTCAGACGAAGTTGGATCGCTAAGCTCTTTTATTTTCTTGTAAATTACTGTAACTGGAACAACATGTTCAACAATACGTTTTTCCTTTGGGCTTAATGACGCTGCTTTTGAAATAGGAGCCGACTTGTTATATTTAGTCAAAGCACGTTGGTCTGACTTCGTTACGTGCCCGAAGATATGACAAAAAATGGAGTCAATGGCTAAACGATAAGACGCGGCATCATCAATGCCTGCATCAAGCATCGCAATAATAGAGTTTGCATAGCCTCGAGCCTTACGATCGTTTAAGTTCACTTTATACCTCTTTCTGATGCCTAACGCCCTGTTAAGGGGTGAGCAACGCAATACCGAAGCCGCCGCATAACACCTTAACCACTAAATTCAACGCATAGTAAAAATGCCACGCGTTGTGAATCCCTCTTGAACAGTTTGTTAGTACGCTTTTTCAGCGCTCCCCCTAACCTTTAAGCGCATTACGCCAATACTCGACCGTTTTATCTGAAACCATGTCAGTTTCTTTAGCCGCTGCCACTAGAAAGTCACACAGGTTAGCTGCTATCTGCTCATTACCGAGTAAATATAAACTACGAATTGCTCGGGTCAGACGAAGTTGATTGTGGTCATGACTTTTAAGCCAGACATGGTTAGCAGGACTTAGTGCCAGTAATGAAGAGATTTGACACCCGTCTCGATGCAATCCCCAAAACTCAAGTAAAAGGTCGAGAGCTTTTAAGTGGGCAACACGCAACTCTTCTGAATTAGCAAAAGCCTCTCGATCTGCTTGAGTTACCAAAGGAGCATGTTGATTGAACTTAGTACCCTCATCGATCGGGAAAAGAACTTGAATGTACTTATGATCGTGCTCTAGCCAGAAGTGGTTGTAAGCTAACAACTGCTCTACATTGCGACCAAATTTATCTGGGGCTTCACCAGATATGAAGCGAGCAATTTCACTCATTTTAAATCCTGCTAATTGTAATTTTTATCTTTGCGCACTAACGCCGCGTTAAGTGGTGAGCAACGCTACCACCTGACCTAAACCATTGTGCCGTAAACACTAAAGCTGAATCAAACCGAAAATGCCAAGCGTTGGGAATCCGTCTTAAACGCTTTGTTAAGCGGCTTTCTTGGAGTTGTTCGCTTGATGTAGCAAATTCTTGGGTGAGCCAATTTCCAACATTGCAACAATCAAAGATGTTAATAGCGCATCGGACGCCTTATAGAATTGTGTCAATGCTTCCGAAAACTTCATAACATCAAGTTCAGAGATAATTTCGTATTGTTTGATTGCTTCTTTCTCTCTATGAGCAATGGTGTTATGGCGTGTTTCAGAGAACTGCGATTCTATAAGTTTACGTGCTTTCTTTAGCTCTTTTAGTGCACTTACAACTTGAGACTTGGATGTTTCTGATAATCCAGTTGCTTCATAGATAAAGTGCATTTTACGCCCAGTAACTTTCCCCATGTCCCACTCATATATAGTAAGAATGAGAGTTCTGAGAGCAATGTTTCTTTTAGTTTCATTAGGATGTGAGAAAGCATCAGCTTTTAAAGCTTGAATGTCTCTTTCGGCGAGCAAGAAAAACAAACCAATATTAAAAAACTGCTTAGTCGCAGGAAACAAGCTTTCGTCAATTTTTCGATATTCACGCACGGTTATGTCAATCGCGTTATTTATCGCCTTATCTTTGACCTTAAATTCTCGATTCAATTTGTAATGCAGGCGAAGCATAAACAAGTATCGGATCTTTGAACCAAAGCGACTGTGGAACTTCAAACGAAACCATCGCTCTTGAACTGAACGATCTTTATCAAGAAATTTTTTACTAAACATACTTATACCACCGCTTGTCGCTTAACGCCCTGTTAAGGTGTGAGCAACGCAATACCAATGCCGCCGCATACCACCTTAAACACTAAACTCAACGCATAGTAAAAATGCCATGCGTTGCGAATCACTCTTAAACAGTTTGTTATATCACGTTCTAAAAGAGCATGATCAAGCAACCTAACGCAACTGCAGACATACTCACAAGTATGATAAGAGCACACAACATACGATAGATCGCTTTTAAGCGCCCCTCTACCCCAGCTAGCAATAGTTTATTTTCTTTATCAATATTAACCGGGCTATCTGAAGAGTGTTCGGTGGCAACGTTAGCTATAACACTACCGCCAGCACCAAAAAACGTTGCTCCTGCAATAGCAACTAGACCTACAAATGAAAGCTCTAGTTGTTTAGGAACATCAAATATGCGCCCTTCTTTTACTTCTAAGCCTGCAGCTGTCGTTAACAACACAACGAAGCAAGTTCCGCTTAGTATCATTAGAAGCCCTTTGTCTAACTGAGAAGTTTCATAATGAACTACCCATAGAAACAAAGTTATATAGCTTATTAAAAAACCAATCAGCGCAAAATCAACGTGGTTAAATATACCTAACAACAGAGAAAGGAAATACATAAGCCAGCTAAACACTCCAAGCTTTTTACTTTTTGTAGTTTTATTTTTCATCTTTTACTTTTTATTTATCTTAGTGATATAACGCTCTGTTAAGGGGTGAGCAACGCAATACCGATGCCGCCGCATACCACCTTAAACACCAAAATCAACGCATAGTGAAAATGCCACGCGTTGCGAATCCCTCTTAAACAGTTTGTTATGCGCCAGTTATAGTTAACCAGTTGTCCCTATATTTTTCTAACTCAGGTTTTATTGTCGACACCCCACTCTGCTTAAAAGAACAGCTAAACTTCACTGAACTTCCTTTTAGAGCAAGAGCCTCTTCACGAGACATGATGAATAAATGATCAGTATTCTTATCCATTATTACCAACACTAAAAAGTCATATCTTTTCTCAACACCTGATATTGAGTTATTAGTATTTTGGTTATGCAGATCTGTAGTTTTCACTTGAATTCTAAGAACTCTTGAGCTTTCAAGCACAACGGTAATGTCGTAATCTTCTTGGTTCGATTTAATAGCTAGATAAGCTTCAATATCTAACTTTAAAAGTTGAGAAAGCACTAAGTGCTCTCCATATTTTCCAATAAACTTCATGACTTCCTTATTGGCGCATAACGCCCTGTTAAGGTGTGAGCAACGCAATGCCGATGCCGCCGCATACCACCTTAAACACCGAACGCAACGCACAGTAAAAATGCCACGCGTTGCGAATCACTCTTAAACAGTTTGTTAGTTGAATTGTTTCACCGCTCTACACTTGGGAAAGGTTGAACAACCCCAAAACTGTTTACCTATATTTTCACCACGCTTGGTTTCACGCAACACCATTTCAGAGCCGCAACGGGGACACTGATTTGAGCTAACTTTGGATGCGACAACTTCTTTGACATGTTTGCGATGCTTTAAATCCGTAATGACTCCGCGCTTTAACTTTATCTGGTTTATAGACTCAGTTAACCGAGCATAATCCCTGTCAGAGAACACTACCTGGTTAAATTGCTGAATATATCGAATACTTCCTCGAGCGTAGGTAACGTTTGGAGGCATTTCGGTTTTAAAGGTACTGTCGCCGATGAAAACAATAACTGAATGCAAGTGTTCTTCACTGCAACCTAGCAAGGTTTCCAGAGCTTTTATGTGCTTGTAATTCTGATGCAGTGGGTTTTGAAATTTAGAGGAATGACGGTAAATCTTTTGTGTCCACTGTCTCTGGCGAGCCGAGCCAAATATCCAACCTTTCATATTCTTAGTTTCAACGACGAAGATGCCATATTTAGAAACCACAATATGGTCGACTTGAGTCGTACCATCGCCAGTCGGCAACGTTACGTCTTTTATTAGCGTGTAATCAGGCTCTGGTAATTTGGATAAAAGACGGTTCACTAGAAACTCACCGAATGCACCTTTTAGCCACCTACTTTTGAAAACGCTAACAATGAGCAATAAAGGCACTAGATACCAGACTTGCGCAAGCACATTAAGAAATGCCTCAAAAATATTCACGGATTTTCCCTATTCAACTAACGCCCTGTTAAGGTGTGAGCAACGCTGTACCGAAGTTGCTGCATACCACCTTAAACACTAAACGCAACGCATAGTAAAAATGCCACGCGTTGCGAATCACTCTTAAACAGATTGTTATGCTGATTATTGTTACTTAAGTCCCAACCTAAGAAGCATAGGTTTCCACACCGTTTCATCATAGGGAATACCGCTAGAGGAGCAACATGCTTTAACCAGATCCTCCCTAGTTGATCCTTTTGAAAAGGTGAAACGCTCTTTTTCTGCACTTAGTTTTTTAAGATGGAAGATTACCTGAGTTACATCAACTAGAAGAAGTCCTGTGTAATAACTTATATTTTTCGAGCAGTCTCGTTCTTCAGAGTTATCTATTGTGTGACTATTCAACATCCAAGAATCTGCATACTTGCCGCGCTTTTCGTTGTTTTTAACAAGGCTTGTGACTACCGGTCGTAGGCGAACTATAAGTTTCCTTTGTGCTGGAGTTACGACCTTATCAGTGCTCGCCAGTTCGATTACAAGTGCATCAATTAATGAAAGATCCAAAAATGGCAAGCCTGAATATTGCTCCCTTAATGGCTCTTGGTATTCAACTACTAAGGTGGGGAACCAGTTTTCGAGCGTCTCTGATAGATACTCAAACTCATTGTAGAAAGCTGATTCTAATCTTTTTGTTCTTTGTTTATTGTTCTTATCGGTAAATAGGTAGCTAACGAGAGCACCTACTACAGCACCAATTAGTGCGCTAACTACAGCAATAAACCATTCCATTTATCAAATTCCCATAAGCTTATAAGCAGCATAACGCCCTGTTAAGGTGTGAGCAACGCAATACCGATGCTTCCGCATGCCACCTTAAACGCTAAAACCAACGCATAGTAAAAATGCCACGCGTTGCGAATCACTCTTAAACAGTTTGTTATGTTTCTCTTTCTATCATCTGCTTTAAAGCACTAAAACTCACAGAATTACTCAATGTACGCCTGTTAGGATGCTCGATCCTAATTGCTTTAAGCTCGGGATATTGAGGGATTCTAACCTCAGCGATTAAGTTCAGAGTCTGCTCTGCAAGCTCGCCATCCAAAACGCTCAACTTCGGTAGGAACTGAACTTTAGTACCAAAGTGATGCTTAATAAAAGAGTCTCGTGTACTTCCCGTTGTAAAAATTACAATATCAGGTCTAAGTATCGAGAATTCTTCAGCTAGAATATTGAAATACTCTCGCTCCAAATTTCGTATCGAAGGGCTAGGTTTTCCACGTCCGTCGTTACCTATTTTTGAAATATTATTCCAGATAAATGACACAGTCTTATTGCTAAACTGTTCAGTAAGCTTTTCTTGGAAAAACCTAAAATTCTTTCGATTCCAAAAGGCTCGCTTCCCTCGATTTTTGCCGCTCCCGGAAATTTGATGAAAGTAATTAAAGTACTCATTCATTAAGTTTTCGACTGTTGCATCACCAGCATTCAACTGTCCACACCATCCATCTGTCTCTTGACCAATAATCATGACTTTGACGTCTGAATCGATGTAGGTTTGATCAACTTTGATGAGGAGAGGATTTGAAGCTTTTGAAGATAATCCGCTTGCCGCTTCTAGCAAGGCATCCCACTTCGACCTATATAAGCTCTCTAGTTCTTGATTCATTATTACCTCAGGTAATCAATCGGAAACATAACGCTGCGTTAAGTGGTGAGCAACGCTACCACCTTACCTAAACCATTGTGCCGTAAACACTAAAGCCGAATCAAACCGAAAATGCCAAGCGTTGGGAATCCGTCTTAAACGCTTTGTTATGTAAATTTTTGTGGTAGCGTTAAAACTATTTACTTACGTATTCTGCTTCACAATCGAATCCATCACACCTAATAGTAAGAGTTGTACTCTTTGTCGATGTAACTGAAGTTGAAGAACTCTTGGAGCTTGTAGTTTCCGAGAATTCTACCGCCTCTGCATCAAGTACTTTTAGCATTTTTTCTTTGGTCGAATCAAAGTTGATAACTTCCATCAACTCTGATAATTCTAAATCAGAATATTCTTCGTGGTGACCTCGCAATGTTTTAACTGCTTTCACTTTGGAAGAATCAAAATCAAAATACTCTACGAGTGTTATTAACTCTTTAAATGTCAGGTCGCGATTTAGGTTGTTTACGTTGTCGGAAACAAACCTGTTTTTTGTTGAGTCAAAATTAAAATGGCTTATTTTTGTCAACAATTCTTCAGGCTCCATAGCCTGAACACTTAAAGAACAAACTAAGTAAAATACTCCTGATATAATGATTTTATACAATTTCAAACCCCTCCTTTTGTTCGATTTACATAACGCCTTGTTAAGGTGTGAGGCACGCAATACCGAAGCCTCCGCATAGCACCTTAACCACTAAAACTAACGCATAGTAAAAATGCCACGCGTGCTGAATCACTCTTGAACAATTTGTTATGTAGCCGACTTTCAGGCTAGCGCTTTCTGTCCAAGTTGGATTTTGGGCGCAATACCAACTTTGCGATACAAAGCTAGAGCTGATTCATTGAAAGAGTATACTTCTAACCACTGCTCTTCCCCGCCGTTAGAAATAGCCCTTTCCTCAAATGCCTCTATTAGCGCCAGTCCAACGCCTTGGTCTCTAAAACATGAATCCACTACTATTTGTTCAATGCTTGCGATTTTTCGCTGTTTGAGTGTCCAAGACTTACGGACCCATAGCTCACCAAAAACCAAACCTACTAACTGCCCATTGATTTCGGCTACTAGAAAAATTGAGCTTTCACTTTCGATTATCTTGTGTAGGTCTATTTTTTGTTCAATTTCTTCCGGTGATAAAAAGTCGTCAGGTAAATTTGCTTGATGATACTCATAAAGCTGAAACTGTAGTTTCTTGATAACACAGATATCTTCAATGCAAGCTTGGCGAATATTTAACATATATAAATCCTTTTAACTTACCGCCCTCTCGCGGCTACATAACGCCCTGTTAAGGGGTGAGCAACGCAATACCGATGCCGCCGCAAACCACCTTAATCAAAAAAATCAACGCATAGTAAAAATGCCACGCGTTGCGAATCCCTCTTGAACAGTTTGTTATGTACGTAGCTCAAAATGAATACCTGAGCTCTCAAACTCTATGGTCCCAAAGCTACCAACAACCTTGAAACATGATTGGTTCTTTTCGAAGTATTCTATGTTTCCATAGTCTTTTGAGCCATCAGGATCTAGGGTCGGTTGTATATCACTTTGATTCAAGAGCCCAGTAATACTCGAAACATCGTTAAACAGAAGAGAGCCCAAGCGATAGCAAGTATACTCACCTACCTTTGGAGTTTTATAGTATTCAGACTCAGGCCAGATGCTGAACTCTAGTTCAATTTCCAAAGTTTGATCGCAGTAGTTCCACCCCAAAACAAATGAATCTTGAAGGTCTACGCCTACGAGAAAATCCATATTTCTCTCCAAGTACATAACGCCCTGTTAAGGGGTGAGCAACGCAATACCAAAGCCACCGCATACCACCTTAAACACTAAAACCAACGCATAGTGAAAATGCCACGCGTTGCGAATCCCTCTTGAACAGTTTGTTATGTGCGTGCTTACGTTATGCACCAAACTGCTTTATACGCTTGGCACCAATAAAAAACCGATACTTACTTTGTTGAAGTAAGTCTAAATGGCGCTCAAACTTGGGTAAGCCATTGGATAAAGACAGATGGTAGACGAGTCCATTACCGGCGTACACTCCAACGTGTGCTCCGTATGAGTCAGCAGAGTCGTTGTACAACATGATATCTAGCGGCTTAAACTCAGTGACCACCTCACTCAACTCTGAGTCATTCCACAGTTCACTAGAACGGTAGTTAGGTGGATTTAGACCGAAGTCTCTGAGCAGATTATACGCAAAGACCTGACAGTTAGCTCCAAGCGTTAAGTCGGAATCATCTTTGCAACCTGGAATGCGGGATGAAACGTATCTTACATTTTTGAATCTATCGGGAATATCCATGTCCATTTTCTCCCAAAGCACATAACGCCCTGTTAAGGTGTGAGCAATGCAATACCGATGCCGCCGCATACCACCTTAACCACTAAAACTAACGCATAGTAAAAATGCCACGCGTTGCGAATCACTCTTAAACAGTTTGTTATAAGCACTATTTCACGACACTAACTACTGATATTAATACCGCAATCAAAGCAATTATGGTCGTAGCTTTGAATTGTGCGCTGCCCTCATGAGATGACAACAAACGCTGCGCCTCACCAAGTGTGGTCAGCGCAATGTTTCGTGTATTGAATGCTACTGAAAGCTTACCGGAGCACTTTTGAATTGAGTTGTAATCATCCGGCATATTTGTATGGGGTTCAATTTCAGAGTCCAATTCAGAAAGCTGTTTACGAAGTTTTCCCAGTTTCACCTCGAAACCATGAAGCTTTTTTGAGCAAAAAATGTGATAAAACTGGGGTTTAAACTCCGATATATCATTGAGCACGGAGAAGCAATCCTTGTTCAATTTCATCGCTTTTTTATTGATTTTATTCATCTTAACTTCCCGTGCTTATAACGCCCTGTTAAGGTGTGAGCAACGCAATACCGATGCTTCCGCATACCACCTTAAACACTAAAACCAACGCATAGTAAAAATGCCACGCGTTGCGAATCACTCTTAAACAGTTTGTTAGGCAGACTTATCACGTAACTTAACTAGCCTAAATAGGAAAACAAGTGCCCCCCACATACTGTATAAAGCAGTTAAACCACCAATTTGAATTAATGTATATCCATGGGCGGCTCCTTTAACACTCGAGAAGTACTTTAGAGGAGCTTGAATTCCAAACCAAGCTAACCAGCTACCCATTGCTGCTAAGATAATTGTAAAAAGCAAGAAACCAATTAGCTGAAAAAGCGTTTGTTGTTGGAGATTATCCGTATCTTTATATGTTTTACTAAAAGGAAACCTATAATATTTCATACAATAAATTAGCAAACATGTGATAGGCAGCACCCCAATATCAATTATTGTAATAGGTAGCCCAGTGTATAGCCTAATTGCTTCAGAAATGAGGATGACCAAAAATATAATAATACCCGTTTTTAATTTTGCCCAACTCATAAACTTGACCTGTAAGCTAAAAATAACCTTGTATGCCTAACGCCGCATTAAGGTGTGAGCGGCGCTTGGCTATACTTGAGCGAAGCGAAACTGCCAAGCGTTGCGAATCACTCTTAAATGCTTTGTTAGGGATGTTTCTCAGAATTCTCAATCAACCTATGCACATCACCCATAATGCTTTCATACTCTGTACCTTTAGAGGAGTAGACGTAGCTTGGTGGTGCTCCAAAGTTGCCCGCAGAGTTTCTATATATACCGATTACGGCACACTCATTGGTTGCTACAATATTTAATGAAAATGGATACTCATACAAGTAAACTAGTAGCTCATGCTTCTCAGAACCATAGTCTAGGTAATTCTTCATTGATTTAATTGCATCTAGCACTTTAACTTTGTAGTGTCCTGAGTCTTTTCTATTTTTGTGGCACAGGAAATCTTGCGAACTAGATTCTGGATCTAACAGTATAACGACTGTTTTTTTATTATCTTTTCTAAACCTTTCACTTAGTGCCCCTGAGTTGTTCGCGATGAAGTTTTTGCCATCATTCATGACCAAGTACAAGGTTTCCGAGTTCACAATATCCACACTATTTTCTTTCATGTTGTTAGAGTAAATTGTGTTAATAAAACCTTGTTTTTCCATATCAACTAAAACTGGAAACTTCTCATGTACCAATTGCTTAATTTCAGCATTTGTATGAAATTTTATTTTTTCATTTACGTAAAATGATATTGTCAAGAGAATAAATATAGATGTACCTAAACTCAAGAGTATTTCTAACCAAGGAGTTGGCACACCAATATAGTACGGAATAACCGCAAGAAGAAGTAATGACACTACCCCCCATCCAGAATATTTACTTAATAAAAGTGGTAAAATTTGATTATTTTTATTTTCTTCCACGTGTTCTCCTTTTTCAATTTAATCCCTAACGCCCTGTTAAGGTGTGAGCAACGCAATACCGAAGCCGCCGCATATCGCCTTAAACACTAAACGCAACGCATAGTAAAAATGCCACGCGTTGCGAATCACTCTTAAACAGTTTGTTAGCTATTTATCCCACTGCCTATAGTCTGTAGTAAATCCGTCAAAAGAAGCATCGGGTATGTGTATTCTGCAATTTAGCTTGACTCCACTGTAATTCTCTGTAAATGAAAACTGTGTCGTAGTCGTTGCTTCATTTCTTAAAACACGAGGATTCTTGTAGCGATTATCAACGACAAACGTTCTATCTCTAAACCGCTCAAATGCTCGATGCAACCCACTATCAGCCCCTAGGTAAAAGGAAGCATTCATCAAAGCTTCAACTTGCTGAAAGCTATATTGTTGAATTGGATTACTAGTTATGTAATCAATTGCATCCTCTAATCGAGAAGTTTCGATCGGGATCAAAGAAGCTTCTTTCATCAATTTAAGTGCATAGTTGCACCCAATAGCAACACCTTTTGCCTCAATACTATTTTTCATTTTCCACCGGTTGTAATCAACTTAAATAGCTAACGCCCTGTTAAGGGGTGAGCAACGCAATACTGAAACTGCCGCATACCACCTTAATCACTTAAACCAACGCACAGTGAAAATGCCACGCGTTGCGAATCCCTCTTGAACAGTTTGTTATGTGACTTGCCCCAAAACCTAATCACCAAAAAACAGTGGGGAAACAGCCAAGAGAACAGCACAACTTAACTTAAAATAGAATACCGCTAGGAATACAAAATTCAGCTTATTATTTTTAGGAACCGGAGTACCTGACAACACATCTGTTCTAGAGTAATACTTAGCGGAAAATATGCCTAATAGAAACACTAAATAGGCACTCAACATTAATAATACCAAATCACCATTAATACGCATGAGAATCGGTACCAATAAAGGCATCAAAAAAACAAAGCAGACACATATAAACCAAAGCTTCAGTAAGGAAGAAGTAGCAGCCCATTTAAATTTACTAGCTAATAGTTTGGGTATGTATTCCATGTTATTCCTTCTCTGGTCACATAACGCCCTGTTAAGGTGTGAGCAACGCAATACCGAGCCGCCGCATGCCACCTTAAACACTAAACACAACGCATAGTAAAAATGCCACGCGTTGCGAATCACTCTTAAACAGTTTGTTATACCGTTTTTGAGTGGAACTCTCTTTCGATTTCGAATGACTCTAGATCAATGTATGCTCGATAGATCTCACAATTGATATCTTGATTCCCTTTTAATACCGAAAGTAACGTAGTGAGTTTACTTTCCGGCATTTTCTCTCCATAAGTAATTGATTTAATTGCATTCGACGAAAAGTAGTTCATATTCTGTTTATTTTTGACTATCAATCTAAATTCATTTTCATAAGACCACTCCGACGACTTTGTCGATACTAGAGAACCAATATTGAGGTTTTTACCAGAGCTATTACCTCTTTTTTCAACAGTTCCGAGGAAAAGATCTATGAGAGTGTATTTCTGAAGTTCACGATACTCCATTGGACACAAGCCGATTTCCTGCCCGGCACGGTCAGATAAGCTCCTAATTAATTCGGAATAATCATATTCAATACAAAAGCCTCTAAGACCATTCCCATAGTGTGACCACATCAGCTTGTTTCGCAACGCACTACTACCCTGATCTCCATCAGCAACTAAGCAACATGCTTTAGTAGTTTGAACATGTTCAAGTAGTTCTTTTTGAGTGAACGACACTACTCTCTTTAAGTGTTGTTCATAATAGCCAGCAAGTTCTCCCTTAATTATAAGTTCAGTAAGAATATCATTGAGTTCTTGTTCACTGACGTCGTTTTTGTGTAGCTCTTTATACATACGTATAGCCTTGTCTTGCTCATATTCGCCTAAGTCACTATGAATTGCATTTTGGACGAATACATCTTCAAACGGGTCGTTGAAATCTGAGTAAGAGCTAAACCATAGATAATTGTTAGCCAAAGCATCTAAATCATGAGCATTGTAAGGGAAAAACCTATATAAACTTTTAACCAACTATCAAACCCTCGTACTAGTTTTTCAAAACGGTATAACGCCCTGTTAAGGGGTGAGCAACGCAATACCGATGTCGCTGCATTCCACCTTAATCACTAAAACCAACGCATAGTAAAAATGCCACGCGTTGCGAATCCCTCTTGAACAGTTTGTTAGCTTTTGGAGCTTTCGTTTACAAGATCGTGGACCCAGATAAAACCACAACTTGCGCTTTCCGCTGCAATTTTATCTTTAAGACGATCACCTACGAAAACCGTCGATGCTGGCTCGACACCAAAATGCGCTATTATGCGCTTTAACATTCCGCCTGCTGGCTTTCTACAGTCACATTCACCATCAATGGCATGCGGGCAAAACTGAATGGCTTCTCTATCCGGAAGAAAACCAAAAACGCCTATGACCATATCATTAAGGAGTTGAAGACTTACTTCCTCTGTAAACTCCCCCCTAGATATACCCGGTTGATTTGTCGCGATACCAAATTTTTTGGATGTCCAATCGTATTTGCTGAGGACATCACAAACATCACCTTTTAACACCCACTCCCCTTGTGCAAGCGGATAAAACTGACCTTCAACGGTGCACTCCCGTAGTGTATCGTCAGCATCAAAGATGACCAATTCATATCTATTCAAATCCATTGAATACCTCTTTTGAGTTCTGTAGAAAGCTAACGCCCAATTAAGGGGTGAACAACGCGACCACCTAACCTAAAGCATTGTGCCATAAACACTAAAACTGAAGTAGAAGCAAAAGTGCCAAGCGTTGTGAATCCCTCTTAAATTGCTTGTTAGGGCATAATTTTTAAGATAGACGCTTAGCCACAGCATAGCCTTTAGCCGTCAATTGAAACCACACTGAACCAGCTGGTTGCCCAAAATTACCTTCCAGTATTTGGAGTAACTGTTTTTCTCTAAGCTCTAGTATTTCCGAGCTAACACTTATTGTTTCACCATGCTTATATGGGCTCTTAACTATAGACTCAGGCTCCAAGTTGTATTCTAAGATCCCTTTAAAACTAGGGTTACTTAATGCCAACTTTAAAATCGCTCGTTCGTCTTTGGTTAGTTTCGTAGGAATCCAAGACTTAATCACTGGCACGGCAGCAATACACGCTGCAACTGTACCTACTAACAACAAAACAGACTCTAATACTTCTAAACTCATAGCCTTTCCTTTGTGCCCTAACGCCCTGTTAAGGTGTGAGCAACGCAATACCGAAGCCGCCGCATACAACCTTAAACACTAAAACCAACGCATAGTAAAAATGCCACGCGTTGCGAATCACTCTTAAACAGTTTGTTAGTTGAATTGTTTCACCGCTCTACACTTGGGAAAGGTTGAACAACCCCAAAACTGTTTACCTATATTTTCACCACGCTTGGTTTCACGCAACACCATTTTAGAGCCGCAACGGGGGCACTGATTTGAGCTAGCTTTGGATGTGACAATTTCTTTGACATGTTTACGATGCTTTAAATCCGTAATGACTCCGCGCTTTAACTTTATCTGGTTTATAGACTCTGTTAACCGAGCATAATCCTTGTCAGAGAACACTACCTCGTTAAATTGCTGAATGTATCGAATACTTCCTCGAGCATAGGTAACATTTGGTGGCATTTCGGTTTTAAAGGTACTGTCGCCGATGAAAACAATAACTGAATGCAAGTGTTCTTCACTGCAACCTAGCAAGGTTTCCAGAGCTTTTATGTGCTTGTAATTCTGATGCAGTGGATTTTGAAATTTAGAGGAATGACGGTAAATCTTTTGTGTCCACTGTTTCTGGCGAGCCGAGCCAAATATCCAACCTTTCATATTCTTAGTTTCAACGACAAAGATGCCATATTTAGAAACCACAATATGGTCGACTTGAGTTGTACCATCGCTAGTCGGCAACGTTACGTCTTTTATTAGCGTGTAATCAGACTTTGGTAATTTGGACAAAAGACGGTTCACGAGAAACTCACCGAATGCACCTTTTAGCCACCTACTTTTGAAAACGCTAACAATGAGTAATAAAGGCACTAGGTACCAGACTTGCTCAAGCACATTAAGAAATGCTTCAAAAATATTCACGGATTTTTCCTATTCAACTAACGCCGCGTTAAGTGGTGAACAACGCTAACCACCAAACCTAAACCATTGTACCTTAAACACTTAAGCTAACTTGAACTGAAATCGCCAAGCGTTGTGAATCCGCCTTAAACGCCTTGTTATGAGCGGGGTTAAGAGTGCGCTTTGAGGTACTTTTTAACCTTTTTCATAGCCATTTGACGCTTAAGTGGCGAAAGATAGTCGATAAACAAGTTACCCGATAAATGATCTATTTCGTGCTGCATTACGATGGCTAGAAACTCATCACTTTCAATGGTGATTGGCTTACCTTCGCGATCTAAAGCAGACACAACAACTGAAGTAAAACGCTCTACGTCTGCATAGTAATCAGGAACTGATAAACAACCTTCTTGACCCAATGCTTTATCTGAACCACTAACCACTTCTGGGTTAACCAAAATTAACGGTTCATCTCGACTTTCTGAAAGGTCGATAATAACAACTGCTTCTTTACGACCAACTTGAGTCGACGCCAAACCGATACCATTGTCAGTCGCATATAGCGTTTCCAACATATCGTCTATTAATGTTTGTACCGTATTAATATCTTGCACCTTTTCCGCTGTAACCTTAAGCCTTGGATCTGGTGCAGTCAGAATTTCTAAAACTGCCATATTTTCCTTCTAATTCTTGGAAGCTCATAACGCCTTGCTAAGGTGTGAGTAACGCAATACAAAAGCTACCGCACAGCGCCTTAATCACCATAAGCCACCGCAAAGTAAAAATGCCACGCGTTACGAATCACTCTTAAGCAATTTGTTAGTACATACGCTGCTTCTATTTATGCGCTCCAAGATATTGAAAAGTGGCATAATATGAAAGGCTTTGAACACTGAAGTGAGACGGGCAGCTACAAAACTTTACCCCGATTGAAAGACTATAGTTGGCTAGAAGAAAAACGTACTGAACTCACCTACTTTTACTGACTTCAAATTAGAAAAGGATGCGTTCCTCGCGCTTCGACAGCAACACCAAAGAAAGGCAATTTTGACTTAGTAAAAACCACGAAAAAGAAGAAGCAATAAAGAAATAGGCTAAAAGTTAGAAACCGTAAACGGTGAAATCAAAGCGAACACTCCGGATATAGTGCCACCGGAAAGAACGTGAAAGGTACAAACTGAAAGGTGTAAAGACGAGCACCAAAACAGATAAACACCAAAACTTATGACCTTTGATGTCAAACCCGTACTAACGCCCTGTTAAGGGGTGAGCAACGCAATACCAAAGCCACCGCATACCACCTTAAACACTAAAACCAACGCATAGTGAAAATGCCACGCGTTGCGAATCCCTCTTGAACAGTTTGTTATGTGCGTGCTTACGTTATGCACCAAACTGCTTTATACGCTTGGCACCAATAAAAAACCGATACTTACTTTGTTGAAGTAAGTCTAAATGGCGCTCAAACTTGGGTAAGCCATTGGATAAAGACAGATGGTAGACGAGTCCATTACCGGCGTACACTCCAACGTGTGCTCCGTATGAGTCAGCAGAGTCGTTGTACAACATGATATCTAGCGGCTTAAACTCAGTGACCACCTCACTCAACTCTGAGTCATTCCACAGTTCACTAGAACGGTAGTTAGGTGGATTTAGACCGAAGTCTCTGAGCAGATTATACGCAAAGACCTGACAGTTAGCTCCAAGCGTTAAGTCGGAATCATCTTTGCAACCTGGAATGCGGGATGAAACGTATCTTACATTTTTGAATCTATCGGGAATATCCATGTCCATTTTCTCCCAAAGCACATAACGCCCTGTTAAGGTGTGAGCAATGCAATACCGATGCCGCCGCATACCACCTTAACCACTAAAACTAACGCATAGTAAAAATGCCACGCGTTGCGAATCACTCTTAAACAGTTTGTTATAAGCACTATTTCACGACACTAACTACTGATATTAATACCGCAATCAAAGCAATTATGGTCGTAGCTTTGAATTGTGCGCTGCCCTCATGAGATGACAACAAACGCTGCGCCTCACCAAGTGTGGTCAGCGCAATGTTTCGTGTATTGAATGCTACTGAAAGCTTACCGGAGCACTTTTGAATTGAGTTGTAATCATCCGGCATATTTGTATGGGGTTCAATTTCAGAGTCCAATTCAGAAAGCTGTTTACGAAGTTTTCCCAGTTTCACCTCGAAACCATGAAGCTTTTTTGAGCAAAAAATGTGATAAAACTGGGGTTTAAACTCCGATATATCATTGAGCACGGAGAAGCAATCCTTGTTCAATTTCATCGCTTTTTTATTGATTTTATTCATCTTAACTTCCCGTGCTTATAACGCCCTGTTAAGGGGTGAGCAACGCAATACCAAAGCCGCTGCATACCACCTTAAACACTTAAACCAACGCATAGTAAAAATGCCACGCGTTGCGAATCCCTCTTGAACAGTTTGTTAGTATTCAGACCCAACCTGTTACACCGAACTTAAAAAGAAGTCTTATTTGTCAGTTCTCTATCGTCTTGATACCACAGTTTTCACAGATCGTATGTCGAGAAAACTCATCCATAGAAGCTAAAAATGGACCAACTGCCCAGCCTTTGATTAACCCAGCAATAAACTCTTTACGCTTTTGATGTTTTACACCAGCAAAAGGACTTGGGTTCCTAATCAATACGGTAATATGTTTGGATTTAATGTTGCAAGCAGAACACTGATATTTGTCTATCTGATGAAGCACTAATTTTCCTCCTGAATACTAACGCCCTGCTAAGGGGTGAGCAACGCAATACCGAAGCCGCCGCATACCACCTTAATCACTAAATTCAACGCATAGTAAAAGTGCCACGCGTTGCGAATCCCTCTTGAGCAGTTTGTTAGTTTGCAAACCCAACGCGTTGATTTTACGTTATTTTAAGCTTTGCAAACAATAAAACTTATGTGTTTTGATGCATTTAAGTCAGGCGTAGTCTCAAAGCGGCTACTCAATGAAACCACGTGGAACAAACAACGCCGCAGAAAACGAACTAACAACACCAAAAAGCGCTTTTGGAAAACCAATCTCACAATGCGGACTTTCAACAAAACCACTGAAACCACATGAACTTACCACACCAGAGAAAACGCCATTTCAGCGAGTAGAGCGGCTTTTGCACCAACGAACTCAACGAGCAAAGTTTCAGCAAAAAAGTTCAACTTAGTTAACCCAAAAGTCGCCGCACCAAAGAACAAATCAACCGTTGAAACGATACCAATTTTGAGTTTACACCACGCAAGTTAACACTGAAATTGAGTGCCGATACGACAATTTCGACTTTAAGCTTTTACCACTAAATCTTGCGATATAGGCGCGTTTTTCCTCTTGCAAACTAACGCCCAATTAAGGTGTGAAGCACGCGACCACAAAACTCAATTTGAATGCCGTAAACACCGAACTAAACGCAAACCAAAAATGCCAAGCGTGCTGAATCACTCTTAAATTGTTTGTTAAATGACTATTACTGATATTCCAATAACAGCTGTTATTAATAATATACTGACGATCGTGATCAGGAGATTAACTTTTGTAGTCAAAGCATCTACTGTGTTTACTAACTCTTGTATTTTCTTTGTTCTATCTTCGACGATTAACTTTTCTCTTGCAATATCATTATCTATAGCAAAATTGTCTGCGTGATTAGCCAACAAACTACCACCTGCTCCAGCTGAAGCTAACAGCGCAATTTGTGTAAGCATATGTAAGTCATCTGTTATTTTTTCGGTTATTACTTCGCTAGGTATAAGATCTATAGCATATTCTTTATAAATAACATTCATAAACAACGCATATATAACCAAGAGAAAGCCTTTCATAAATCTTGGTGTTCTACTTTGAACAATGAGTGTAAATATTATAAAAAAACCAGAATATGAACAGATAAAAAATGTATTCTCGTATCCACTCCAAGCAGTTCTAAAAATAGACTCTAACTTAGGCGTTTCCAAAACAGAATGAGCAACCACTAATAGAAAAGCACCTAAAATAAAAACGAAGAATTTTATAATCAATTGTGGTACCACCAAGCTTCCTCCAAGTCATTTAACGCCCTGTTAAGGTGTGAGCAACGCAATACCGAAGCCGACGTAAACCACCTTAATCACTAAAACCAACGCATAGTAAAAATGCCACGCGTTGCGAATCACTCTTAAACAGTTTGTTAAGTTTATTTATATTGCGCCATAACCTCTGTCGTAAACCATTTTTTAGCACGAAGAATCACTTCCAGTTCTTCATTGGTATTGTTATCTGCTCAATAGACTTAGGGTGAGTGATTCTGTTACGGATAGTAATTGCTTTTTTCATATCATCCCAACCACTCGTTTCTGGGAACCTAAAGTCTTTCAAACCCTTAGAACGAGCATAATATCCCGTATTAGTACAAATAGACTCTCGAATAGAAGGTCTGAATGTGTGTTTAGTTACAGTATTAGTTCGTTGGTTATATTTCTTCTCTAGTATGAATGCGCGCTCTTTAGGCATAAATTCTGTACCGAAGTTATCCGCTTGGATGATCTCTTGCCTTAATGCAAAAAGGACTCCCTCTAGTGCAGAGAACACGGTTCTAACATAGCTACGATCTAAAGCACTACTGCGTGGTTTAGATTCTTCCTTAGCTTTAGCTACGGCACTAATATCTTCATCGAGAATTACTGCTAATTCAAAAGGATTGTTCATAACTCCTCCATAAACTTAACGCCCTGTTAAGGTGTGAGCAACGCAATACCGATGCCACCGCATACCACCTTAAACACTAAAAACAACGCATGGTAAAAATGCCACGCGTTGCGAATCACTCTTAAACAGTTTGTTATGCGATTTTTACGCTATATCGCAAAGTTCTATCATACTCACTAATCTCTTGGGCACTCCAACGTTTTGGATTGTCTCTTGCTTCTCTAAATACTCAGTCTCTCCACGAAATGATATATACCATTTACAATGCTCAGGCAGATTTGCGTAGACTTGCTGAAAATAAGGTAAATCAACCTCAGACAAAGAGTGACCAAGTACAAACACATTGTCTATAGAGTCTAAAGATGTAAAGAAGTGTGAGTGGTTCTCAATAACGCTAGCTGTATTTTTAAAGGAGTTAACATAGTAGCCATAAACGTCTTCAAGCCCTTGCTCGTAGGCATAATCGAAACTGTCAGACATATACTCATACCATCTCTCAAGGTCTTCAGGACTCACGTTTTCTGGTGGTTTCTCTGGAACAACCTTAAATTCGTTGGGATCAATACCATGTCCCAATATCAAGGGAGCAGAAAAATCAGAAGCTTTGCCATGAATATATGTAATGTTCGATTGAGGCACTGAATAGTGTTTTTCCAGTGTATCACTGTAGTTAAAGCTCAGAAACTTCGCATAACCCGCGAGTTAGTACGCTTACTTTATTCTGAACTTCGATGGAGAAAGAATGCCAATCTCTATCTCTAAATTCGTCGCTTGATATAACCGGAAGATAGTCACTTAGATCTTCTAATAAAGCTTCTTTGTCAAAGTTAGCTAAACTCTCTTCAAAGTTAGCCCACAAATCTACCCCATTTTCTTGGTAGTAGTAGCAATGAATAAGATCTAAGAGATCGGGGCTATGCACTTGTAAGTACTCAGCAAAATTTGAGTATCTAGTATTAAACCCATGGTGTAGATCAAACCCATTGCCAATGATGTACAGACTGTTCAATTTCACCATCCTCTCGAAATCGCATAACGCCCTGTTAAGGTGTGAGCAACGCAATACCGATGCAGCCGCATACCACCTTAATCACCTAAACCAACGCATAGTAAAAATGCCACGCGTTGCGAATCACTCTTAAACAGTTTGTTAGTTGAATTGTTTCACCGCTCTACACTTGGGAAAAGTTGAACAACCCCAAAACTGTTTACCTATATTTTCACCACGCTTGGTTTCACGCAACACCATTTCAGAGCCGCAACGGGGGCACTAATTTGAGCTAGCTTTGGATGCGACAACTTCTTTGACATGTTTACGATGCTTTAAATCCGTAATAACTCCGCGCTTTAACTTTATCTGGTTTATAGACTCAGTTAACCGAGCATAATCCTTGTCAGAGAACACTACCTCGTTAAATTGCTGAATGTATCGAATACTTCCTCGAGCATAGGTAACGTTTGGAGGCATTTCGGTTTTAAAGGTGCTATCGCCGATGAAAACAATAACTGAATGCAAGTGCTCTTCACTGCAACCTAACAAAGTTTCCAGAGCTTTTATGTGCTTGTAATTCTGATGCAGTGAGTTTTGAAATTTAGAGGAATGACGGTAAATCTTTTGTGTCCACTGTTTCTGGCGAGCCGAGCCAAATATCCAACCTTTCATATTCTTAGTTTCAACGACAAAGATGCCATATTTAGAAACCACAATATGGTCGACTTGAGTTGTACCATCGCTAGTCGGCAACGTTACGTCTTTTATTAGCGTGTAATCAGACTCCGGTAATTTGGACAAAAGACGGTTCACGAGAAACTCACCGAATACACCTTTTAGCCACCTACTTTTGAAAACGCTAACAATGAGCAATAAAGGCACTAGATACCAGACTTGCGCAAGCACATTAAGAAATGCTTCAAAAATATTCACGGATTTTCCCTATTCAACTAACGCCCTGTTAAGGTGTGAGTAACGCAATACAGAAGCTCCCGTATACCACCTTAAACACCAAACGCAACGCATAGTGAAAATGCCACGCGTTGCGAATCACTCTTAAACAGTTTGTTATATTAAATATACCTCTGCTTCCTTTGCGTACGTGGAAATAAGCTTTAAAACACTTTCATCCGAGAAATAGAAATTGTGAGTAAAATCACAACCCTCAAAGTAAATAATGCCTAACTGAGGTATTACAAACTTAAACCTATCTTTATCTGGAACTCTGTAATCAGAGGGTAAGAGCGTTTTAAATCGAGCATTATCCGACGTGAACTTCCTGTACGTGATTCTGGTCGAATAACGTCCCTTGTATAAAACCAGATAACATTCATATGAATCACTAAGTAGGCAGACAAACTTATGTAAGCGACTGTTGTATTCATTTTGCATAGAACTCGTCACATCTTGAAGCATTGCCGTCGCTTCGTTAGGCGACAACCAATGGTCAAAAACAGAGACTGATGTGCTTTTGATACATGTATCTTCACCATCATACATACCAACAAGCGCATCATGAAGGTGCTGATATTGATGCTGCAATTCTTTTTGAACTAGCGAGGGTAAGCTTATAAATCGTCTACTCTTCATATTTAACCGTTTAATATAACGCTGCGTTAAGTGGTGAGCAACGCTACCACCTTACCTAAACCATTGTGCCGTAAACACTAAAGCCGAATCAAACCGAAAATGCCAAGCGTTGGGAATCCGTCTTAAACGCTTTGTTATGTAAATTTTTGTGATAGCGTTAAAACTATTTACTTACGTATTCTGTTTCACAATCGAATCCATCACACCTAATAGTAAGAGTTGTACTCTTTGTCGATGTAACTGAAGTTGAAGAACTCTTGGAGCTTGTAGTTTCCGAGAATTCTACCGCCTCTGCATCAAGTACTTTTAGCATTTTTTCTTTGGTTGAATCAAAGTTGATAACTTCCATCAACTCTGATAATTCTAAATCAGAATATTCTTCGTGGTGACCTCGCAATGCTTTAACTGCTTTCACTTTGGAAGAATCAAAATCAAAATACTCTACGAGTGTTATTAATTCTTTAAATGTCAGGTCGCGATTTAGGTTGTTTACGTTGTCGGAAACAAACCTGTTTTTTGTTGAGTCAAAATTAAAATGGCTTATTTTTGTCAACAATTCTTCAGGCTCCATAGCCTGAACACTTAAAGAACAAACTAAGTAAAATACTCCTGATATAATGATTTTATACAATTTCAAACCCCTCCTTTTGTTCGATTTACATAACGCCGCGTTAAGTGGTGAGCAACGCAGACCACTAAACCTAAATCATTGTCCCGTAAACACTAAAGCTGAATCAAACCGAAAATGCCAAGCGTTGGGAATCCGTCTTAAACGCTTTGTTATACGAATTTTCCCGATTGGATCAATGGATTAAATTAAAGTTTAAGAATCTGGCTACTTCATTTGAATGACAATGATTTACCCCCAACCCAATGCATGCCCTTTTCTCACCATCAACCATGTGAAAAGCATCGATACCAGCAAAGTTGACACAAAAGTAAATTTAACTCCCCCAACTAGCGCTGCCACCATAAGACCTGCTGCTGTAGCAATAACCCGCACTTCATACCCTAACATATTGCGAGATTTACAGGACACACAAGCCACAATGTAGGAAGCTATCATTGACACTCCAAAGATCAAACACTCAATATGATTTGGCGTGTCCACATAATCTTTAAACAGATACCACATAATTATTGTCACCTATCTTTTAGCACCAAATGCTCCAGAACCTAAAAATATTTATCTTGGATTGAGGATCAGATACTTATTTGAGTGAGCATACTTGGAGCTCTGCCTGACACTTGCGTCCGCTCGCATTCGTATAACGCCCTGTTAAGGTGTGAGCAACGCAATACCCACGCCTCCGCATACCACCCTAATCACTTAAACTAACGCATGATGAAAATGCCACGCGTTGCGAATCACTCTTAAACAGATTGTTATACAAATTTTTGAAGGGTGTATTGTTCAAAAATGTCAACCAATGAGATTACGGCATTTTTTGCATTTAACGAATGCTCCAATGCATCAATACCCCACAAAGAAGGATACGTTTCGTTACTATAACTAAAGCTTTCAAACTTTAACCCCGCTTTGTTTTCAACAAGATCCAAATTTGCGCCCAAATAAACCAAGTCTCTGTGTTTGATTGTATTCACAAATGCACTTATATACTTATATGACTCCGAACCAACAACACAATCTAGAGCTTCTTTAAGAGTTGGCTCTGTAATTAACGGTCTAACTTTATACAACATACACTCTCCGACCGAAAATCGTTCATGCAATACAACTTTATTTAATAGCTGAGCAAATATGTCGTATAACGAGCGAGCAGCATGAATCGCAGCATGAACATTTGCTTGAATTGCTAAGTTTTGCGCTTTTGATTCCGCTCGAGGAGAAAGCACTAGCATGAGGGCATCTTTATTATTCTTGGGCGTAATTTCCATGAGTAGTTCATAAGCCGTTGATTTATGATACTCGTAGATATCAGAGCCACGACTCAATGACCTCAAATTCGCAACACAACTGTCGACATCAACATCGAGATTTTCGATGTAGCTTCTAAAAGTAGACTCTTTAATCATCGGTTTACTCCATTTGTATAACGCCCTGTTAAGGTGTGAGCAACGCAATACAAAAGCCGCTGCATACCACCTTAAACACTAAACGCAACGCATAGTAAAAATGCCAAGCGTTGCGAATCACTCTTAAACAGATTGTTAGCATAATTAAGGCACGACATCCGTCAGCTCTTTGATCGCATTGCTTAAATAGTCCGGACGTAAAATATCGATGTCTAGACTTTCCAAGTGTTGTTGGAAATCAAATTTCATTGTTGGAGTATCTTGATCTGCTTCCTTAGCATGTTCTAAGACCTTGGCAAAGGTCAAGTCTGACCTTTTGATAACAGAACATAAATAATCGAATGATTCGACTGATATAAAATAAATATTTTTCAGTGGAATACGAGCGTCATTAAAAATACCTTTATAAATCTCATCTATAGCTTCCTTTGCAATAGAATCGTAAAATGTTTGCCCACTACCTAAATAAAGCTCTTTATAGGTAACAACTAAGAGATAATTATTTTCTTTATGATCAAGGGAAGATATACCATGCTGATAAATATGATTATTAAGACTATTGGCTTGCTTAATTGCTTTTAATGCACTTGACTTAACTTTTCCTAAAATCACTTTTGGATCATCAGATACTTTACCTAAGTATGGAAGCTCTACTCCTTTAGCATCTATAAAAATGCTACTTTCTTGTTCCGTAATAACGAAATCAACAACTCCCACTCCTTTAGGCAAACCTTTTTTCAGGGCATTTTCTTCCAAGTAAGTACATTCAGAATAAACCAGACCATTTTTAAGATAGGACTCGAAAATTTTGCCAAAACTATCCATAAAGTACTCTGGATCATCTAGCTTTAGCAAGTTATAAATATACTGTTCAATTGTACGTAAAAGGACATAGATATTAACGCAGGTATATTTTTCTTTATACTTTATCAATGGAAAATTTAAAAATGGCGTTTGTTCATACCATTCAGAATAAGTACCATTTGAGAAATCATTTTTCTTGATTAGTTGCTTAGCTTGAAAAATATCGATTGAAAGCAGATCTAATGTTTTTTGAATGTTGTCTCTTCCTAACTTATCAAAGACTATTTCAAAGTCATTTATCGATATCGTTTTATTATATTTTTGAAATGCCGCGTATATAACTAGGCAACATTTATTGAAGTCCTTAACATCAATACTTGTCATAGACTTAAACTTTGTTTTCAACCTATGATTCTCTGGCAACTCGGAAAAAAGTCTATGATTGGTTGCTACGCTTGTTGCAGATAATTGCTTTTGATAAATAAATTGCTGAAAAGCAATATTACGCATCATGTTCCTAAAATGAGTAACCTCTGTTGGCATTTTTACTAAATTACCCAAATCATAGGCAGTATCCAGAATCCTCATAAATTTTTTATCTGATAAAGCTTTCGAAGATTGTGGGTGGACACGATTTTCTAAAAAATTCCATTTCAAAATGAGCATAATTAGCCAAGGATGACGTCGTAATCTTTCTACATCGTCTTTTACGTTGGCATTCATATATCCGTATAAAGCATCTGCCAAATCGGCGGCATCATAGCCTCGAAGCAAACTTTTAACTTTTTTGATTTTTCTTTGATACTGCATACTTTCTACCAACTTTATAAATTATGCTAACGCCCTGTTAAGGTGTGAGCAACGCAATGCCGAAGCTCCCGCATACCACCTTAATCACTTAAACCAACGCATGGTGAAAATGCCACGCGTTGCGAATCACTCTTAAACAGTTTGTTATATATCAATTCTCATGCACTGAAAGACAAACTATCTTGAAATTTCATTTCCGTTTTTACCTTCGGAATCAGACAAAATACCATTGACCTTAGAAAGTATTTACGTTAGCGAATATTTTCTCTTTAAAATCAACATTGACCTAACACTTTATCTAAGTATGGCTCTATCTCTGAGCTTTCATCATTAGCTAGCTTGATATTAAGAATGACCGTAGATAATGAAAGAGAACCAATAACAGCCAGACCATCGTTAAAAATTAAGAATACAATTAAAGAAGGAATACCACACCAAATTAAAGCTGCTAACAGCCTACTAAACATTTTTAAAGGCTTATCTTTTCGATATAGCTTTACTGCGTTATTCACGATTTCTATTTTTCTTTTATGCTTAAAGTTCTTTAATTTCTCATTATCATACAATATAAAATAAAACACTTAACCTCCTTGTATATATAACGCCCAATTAACGTGTGAGCAGCGCATACACTGAACTTGAACATTGCGCCGTAAACACTAAATTCAACCCGAAGTGAGAGCGCCAAGCGTTGCGAATCACTGTTGAATTGTTTGTTATGTTTTACCACAAACACATGATTTTCTTGAGAAAGAACTGCTATTTCAAACTAGTTTTCTGAAGCAAACCACAAGGTCAGAACCAACTTGACCGCCAAAGGCGACCAACCGAAAACAAGTAAGCCCACTTCCCTGCCCAATGAGGCAACACGACCAAGAAACAACGAGCGCCCTCTCTTTCCAACCAAAGCGCAAAACAATGCTAAATTGCCGAGGCAACTGCCAAGCCAAAATGCCAATTGACTCAGAACCTAAAAGCGACTTTGAGCCAGTTAAACAATAAGCCAACCTCCACGACCTAACAATGAAGCAACCCGCGAACATTGGCATGTTTTACAGGCTGAAAGATTCAAGAACTTAGACCGACAATGCGGATTTGCTGAGTCTACTAGGGACGAATTGCCAAAGGGACAAAGAACTAGAGCCTAAGACATTTAAGCCTTTGAAATACAAGTAAACATAACGCCTTGCTAAGGTGTGAGTAACGCAATACAAAAGCTACCGCACAGCGCCTTAATCACCATAAGCCACAGCAAAGTAAAAATGCCACGCGTTACGAATCACTCTTAAGCAATTTGTTAGTACATGCGCTACTTCTATTTATGCGCTCCAAGATATTGAAAACTGAGATGATATGAAAGGCTTTGAACACTGAAGTGAGACGGGCAGCTACAAAACTTTACCCCGATTGGAAGACGAAAGTTGGCTAGAAGAAAAACACACTGAACTGCCCTACTTTCACTAGCTTCAAATTAGAAAAGGATTCTTTCCTCGTACTTCAACAGCCACACCAAAAGTAATCAGGGTTCTCTCAAAAGCCTCCACGAAAATGAAGAAGCGCCAAAGAAATAGGTTAAGAGTTAGAAGCCGTAAACGGTGAAATCAAAGCAAACACTTCGCATATAGTGCCACCGGATAGAACGTGAGAGACACTAACTGAAAGGTGTAAATACGAGCGCCAAAACAGATAAACACCAAAACTTATGACCTTTGATGTCAAACCCGTACTAACGCCCTGTTAAGGTGTGAGCAACGCAATACAAAAGCCGCCGCATACCACCTTAATCACTAAAACCAACGCACGGTAAAAATGCCACGCGTTGCGAATCACTCTTAAACAGTTTGTTATGTGCGTACTAAACGTTGCCACTGTTAGACGAATTGAAAGAAAACATACGAACTTCGTCGCGAGGAAACCAACCTAATTTTTCGTAGAAAGACTGCGCATTAATGTTTTCATTTGCGACGAATAGATGCGTTTTGGCTATACCTACATTTGATAAGGCTTCCACTGCTGACGATATGAGCTTTGCACCAACGCCTTTACCTCGAAAAGTTGAATCAACAGCCAGATGCTGCACATAACCTCGACGACCATCAGTCCCAACTAAAATAGCACCAATAATATCGTCACCATCCAATGCGACGAAACTAAGGTTTGGATTGCGTTTTAGGTACTTACCTATGTTTTCCTTTGAATCTGCATCTCGCAGCAACATCGCTTCTGTTGTTGACCACAAGCCGATTACTTGCGAGTAATCAGAGATATGCATTTCTCTTATCACTACCGATTTTCCTCTAAGCACATAACGCCCTGCTAAGGGGTGAGCAACGCAATACAGAAGCCGCCGAAAACCACCTTAATCACTAAATTCAACGCATAGTAAAAATGCCACGCGTTGCGAATCCCTCTTGAGCAGTTTGTTAGTCGCGAGGCACCGAGCGACAATTTTAAGCCGAACTAAACTTTGCGAACAACAATCCTTATGTGCTTTGATGCATTTAAGTCAGGCGTAGTCTCAAAGCAGCTACTCAATGAAACCACTTGGAACAAACAACGCCGTAGAAAACGGACTGACAACACCAAAAAGCGCTTTTGGAAAACTAACCTCACAGTGCGAACCTTCAACAAAGTCACTGAAACCACGTGGAACTTATAACACCAGAGAAAACGTCCTTTCAGCGAGTAAATCAGCTTTTGTACCAACAAGCTCACCGAGCGGAGTTGCAACCAAAAACAGATTTTCTATTATCCTGCTCTACCAGCACCAAAGAACAAAACAACCGCTAGGACACTTGCAAAACTTTGGACTTATAACAGCTAGAACTAAGTTCTAATGATCGACGATGAATCTGTGTACCAAACAAACAGCTGCTAAATTTTAAGCTCAGAAACATGATTTTGACTGCTAGTTTTTCTGGCGACTAACGCCTTGTTAAGGTGTGAGGCATGCAATACCTAAGCATCCGCATAATACCTTAACCACTAAAACTAACGCATAGTAAAAATGCCACGCGTGCCGAATCACTCTTAAACAATTTGTTATAAGGTTACTCACAGCGAATGATTACTGTACCTAACCCATAATCCACTTCACCAAGTCGCTTATTTAAATGAATACTTTTTGGCAATACAAATCGGCTTTCAATTAAATCAAAGTCTATTGGCTTTTTTAAAATACAAAGATAACCAGTAGGATTAGAGCTCCACGTATAGTCAGTAAAGACTTCATTCCCGCTTTCCAAGAGCAACTCAAGAATTGGATTAAGAATTCTGTATTTGGGACCAATAACCTTCTCTGTAAGCTCTATCATCAAATACCTTATAACGCCCTGTTAAGGTGTGAGCAACGCAATACCGATGCTCCCGCATGCCACCTTAAACACTAAACGCAACGCATAGCAAAAATGCCAAGCGTTGCGAATCACTCTTAAACAGATTGTTAGCAATACGTCTTAGACAATACTTTACTCGTCAAACAACTTACTGATATCAAGGTCATCTGCGTAAGCAGATATTAAACGGATATACTGAGTAGTTTTTGCATCTTTTCCTTGTACTTTAGTATTAGAGAAACTGCTAATAGGAACGCCAAACACTTTTTCTATACGCTTCAAGAATGCGTCAGATAGTACGTCAGGGGCAACAATGTCATATTTTCGAGTGACGCTATTTCTAATAATATCGTTGAAATGTTCGTCAGCACTGTTAAAAGAATACCCAATCACTACTACTTTTTGAGAGTTGTGAACTAGTTCAGCAGCTTTTGCCCATGTATCAATATACTTATGGGACAAAATTGGCTTAAGTTTAAGAGGTGGTACCATTGAAGGTATAACATGCCTTTGATCCTCTACAACGTTACTCGTAAAATCAATATTTGACGAGATCTCCCCTTCAATAAACTCTTTTAAATCAATTGAGTTTAAGTCGTTGATCGGCAATAACTGCCTTGTATCCATGCGTACATATTCTGACAAGCCACCATGGAAATATATAACATTTTCTAAACCAGCATTTGCTAAAAACGTTGTATAGTTTAAAGTGATCGCATCGATACCTTGAGGCAATTTGGAGTAAAACGGCATTTCACCACTATCGAAACTAGTTAATACTTGGTTTTGTTTCCACACCAAATATCCCCATAAGCACCATGAAATATATATGTAGTTTTTAACATCAGCTTGATTGTGGCTGTAAAAACCTAGAAACTTTTGAATCAATAATTGTTCGATGTCTAGCATATGAGATGCTATTGCATCTGCTATTGGGTTCCCATCTGAAGCTAAGCTTTCCTTGAGTGTAACTTTGAGGATTAGTTTAAATGTCTCCGATAATGACATTTTATGAACATCAATTATAAAATCGCTTTCTGTAAACTCTGAGCCAAAAGCTTCTGAGATCAATTGGAACGTTTCATCATCTATGTGACTAGCATTCTTAATTTCTACGAGCTTTTCAAACAAGCGAATTATTACTAACCCTCTTTTTTTTGATAGGTCTGATTCATCTTCAATCTTGCTTTCAGCTTCACTTACTAATTCAACTATCTTTTTGAGCTGTTCGATGTCTTTCTTAGTAATGTTTTCAATTTCATTGTTGATAAAACGATTAAAGTCAAATCGAAGCCCAGGAAGAGCATTTCTAATAGCTTTTTCAAAGCTTGCCCCTTCTCCGTTGATAAACCTAGATACTTCAGTTAAAAGTTTATTCGCCAATGGAAAATCAATGCCTGGAGTCTTATCGACACCCGCACCTGTAATGAGAACCTTATTCATGACTAAATCTACTCGCGAGCAAATAACGAATACATAGAACCGATTTCATATGCACAATCTCATTTTCGATTGAACCAATACAAAACACAACTACTATATGCAATTACATTGACATAGATGCGGTCCAGTAGTATTGCTAACGCCTTGTTAAGGTGTGAGGCACGCAATACAGAAGCCTCCGCATACCACCTTAACCACTAAACCTAACGCATGGTAAAAATGCCACGCGTGCCGAATCACTCTTGAACAATTTGTTATGTTGTGGACTCAAGGCAGAGGCATCCATTCTTTTACGCCTACATACTGGTCATATTTGTCTTGTTCGTCTTTTGTTTTTTGGTCTCTGATGTAACGCATTGAAAATCCACCATACATTGAACCACTGTTATTCAGAGACCAATCTACGATATCTTCATCTGAAACTGAGTACGCTTCACCGACGATAATATGATCTAACTGAGGGAGTGTTTCAAAAGCTTGAACCACGAAAGACTTTGAATCTACATCTACCACCATGAACCATAAGTAAGCACCTTGTTCTGGGAAGTATACTTTTACAAGAGCAAAACTAGATGCAAGCTCAGGTTTAGACAATAGCTCGCGAAAGGATCCTATGCTCGCTTTAGCTTCGATAATTGTCCTCTGCCATAAAAAGTCATTGGATAAAACTGGATTACTCTTCACTTCGTCACCCGAAAAACTTAAACCTGAATGTAGAATTGATACCAATATTAGTAACCAATATTTCATTGTTAGCCTCAAACAACATAACGCCCTGTTAAGGTGTGAGCAACGCAATACCGATGCTTCCGCATGCCACCTTAAACGCTAAAACCAACGCATAGTAAAAATGCCACGCGTTGCGAATCACTCTTAAACAGTTTGTTATGTTTCTCTTTCTATCATCTGCTTTAAAGCACTAAAACTCACAGAATTACTCAATGTACGCCTGTTAGGATGCTCGATCCTAATTGCTTTAAGCTCGGGATATTGAGGGATTCTAACCTCAGCGATTAAGTTCAGAGTCTGCTCTGCAAGCTCGCCATCCAAAACGCTCAACTTCGGTAGGAACTGAACTTTAGTACCAAAGTGATGCTTAATAAAAGAGTCTCGTGTACTTCCCGTTGTAAAAATTACAATATCAGGTCTAAGTATCGAGAATTCTTCAGCTAGAATATTGAAATACTCTCGCTCCAAATTTCGTATCGAAGGGCTAGGTTTTCCACGTCCGTCGTTACCTATTTTTGAAATATTATTCCAGATAAATGACACAGTCTTATTGCTAAACTGTTCAGTAAGCTTTTCTTGGAAAAACCTAAAATTCTTTCGATTCCAAAAGGCTCGCTTCCCTCGATTTTTGCCGCTCCCGGAAATTTGATGAAAGTAATTAAAGTACTCATTCATTAAGTTTTCGACTGTTGCATCACCAGCATTCAACTGTCCACACCATCCATCTGTCTCTTGACCAATAATCATGACTTTGACGTCTGAATCGATGTAGGTTTGATCAACTTTGATGAGGAGAGGATTTGAAGCTTTTGAAGATAATCCGCTTGCCGCTTCTAGCAAGGCATCCCACTTCGACCTATATAAGCTCTCTAGTTCTTGATTCATTATTACCTCAGGTAATCAATCGGAAACATAACGCCTTGTTAAGGTGTGAGCAACGCAGCACCGATGCCACCGCAGACCACCTTAAACACAAAACGCAATGCATAGCAAAAATGCCAAGCGTTGCGAATCACTCTTAAACAGTTTGTTATACCACTACTAAAATACGACCTCTAAACTAGACAACTTGTATCTTGCCCAAGCATCCATATAGTAGTCACTGTTACTGTCCCAGAACTCTGATGGCATTTTTCTTTGGTATTTTACATTCAAAATACTGTGCTCTTTCGGCGTGACAATACAGTAGACACAGTACTTGTCGATAACATCATATACATCAGAGACTTGGGGGTTAGTTAACGATAGTAAGATGCGCACAACCTCAGCCATGGGCACAACATGCTCTTTCTCAACTTTGTCGCTATTCCGAGCTGAGATTGTCCATTGGCATTGCTCTTTTATCTTTCTTGTATCCCACTTACCTGTCCCATTTACTGCACCGACACGATACGCATACAAATTATCAACTAAATTGCGATAACAATGAGAATCATCAACTCCACCATCGACAAGAACTAGAATAGCTTTAGCAAGAGCTTCAGCTTTAACTGCATATGACATATATAGAACCGCTTCAAAAAGCCGAATCGTAAACTACTTTCTTGTATGCTGAAACTCAGTTTCTCACATAGTGGTATAACGCCCTGTTAAGGTGTGAGCAACGCAATACCGATGTCGCCGCATACAACCTTAAAAACCAAACGCAACGCATAGTAAAAATGCCACGCGTTGCGAATCACTCTTAAACAGATTGTTAAGCGTCAACGGTATCGGTATTTAAAATCTTTTTAAGTAGTTCTTCAACTTGGTAGAACTTAGTCATATCGTAATTTTTTACAAACCCCTCATCAACACTATCAAAACAAGGGTATGTATCAACCTCAAAAAGTTCACCTCCTCCGATAGTATCTAATAATTGCCATGAAATTGGCTTTGTTAAACTAAAATCACGCTTTAGTTTCGAACAAAAGCCATTTAACTGGATGTTCGCTCGGTCAGGAGGAAATACAAAGTTAATTCCAATTTTACTATGCCTTAACTGAGGTGTTTTGGTTGAAAAATAACTGATACCGGAAACCAGTGACTTTTCTTTACTAATCCACTGTAGTAACAAGTTGGGTATTATGTATTCAATATTGAATGCACCACCATTAAAAGCACGGTTAAAGCTACAAGCCATGAGAAGTGGGTACATTACTAAATAAGCAATCTGAAGTTCTATATTATCGTCTTCATTCTCGAAGAATAGGAAGTTTTCGAAGTTACTCTTCTTTAGCGTTTCTAGAGAGTATGAAAAGTTTATAACTTTCACATCAGATTTATTCTCACACCTGTATCGAGAAAGGTGCATCTTATTGAGGTCGGGCTTTCCCATTTCCTGCCAGCATACATAGATTGATGTGCCTAGATACAAACATGGCAGACCAGCAATCGAGTATCTTTGAGTTCCAACTAAATGACGCAAATGAAAGGGAATATGAAACATCTCTTTACGTTCGGACAGCTCGGAATCTGAACAGCGAACACGATATAAACTATCATCACCTTTAGAAAAGTGCTTCATATCATGAACTAACTTGGGAATATTTTGACTAATTATCGGTAGATTCATTAGGCGTTCAAAAATATCGTATGCTCCACCAGCACTGCCAGATAGGTACTCATCTAGTGATTCTATAATATGATTTGAAACCTCTTGTAACTCCGCTCTTCTTGTATACAAGTAACTTTCAACAACACCATCATCTTGGAGTTTATTTACCCTCTTCTGGAAGTTATCGAGTCGATCTTTTAGATCTTCACGATAGTTTGAGTTGTATGAATCATAGACAAAAGGTTGCTTTAATCTATGCCCTTGCAGGAGTTTGTTTAATACTTTTTGAAAATCACTCATCTTACTACTTTTCTCTTAATTCTAATGACGCTTAACGCCCTGTTAAGGTGTGAGCAACGCAATACCGAGGCTCCCGCATACCACCTTAAACACTAAGCGCAACGCATAGTGAAAATGCCACGCGTTGCGAATCACTCTTAAACAGTTTGTTATGTGCGTACTAAACCTTGTCACTGCTAGAAGAATTGAAAGAAAACATACGAACTTCGTCGCGAGGAAACCAACCTAATTTTTCGTAGAAAGACTGCGCATTAATGTTTTCATTTGCGACAAATAGATGCGTTTTGGCTATACCTATTTTTGATAGAGCTTCCACTGCTGAAGATATGAGCTTTGCACCAACGCCTTTACCTCGAAAAGTTGAATCAACAGCCAGATGCTGCACATAACCTCGACGACCATCAGTCCCAACTAAAATAGCACCAATAATATTGTCACCATCCAATGCGACGAAACTAAGATTTGGATTGCGTTTTAGGTACTTACCTATGTTTTCCTTTGAATCTGCATCTCGCAGCAACATCGCTTCTGTTGTTGACCACAAGCCGATTACTTGCGAGTAATCTGAGATATGCATTTCTCTTATCACTACCGATTTTCCTCTAAGCACATAACGCCCTGCTAAGGGGTGAGCAACGCAATACAAAAACCACCGCAAACCACCTTAATCACTAAATTCAACGCATAGTAAAAATGCCACGCGTTGCGAATCCCTCTTGAGCAGTTTGTTAGTCGCGAGGCACCGAGCCACAATTTTAAGCCGAACTAAACTTTGCGAACAACAAACTTTATGTGCTTTGATGCATTTAAGTCAGGCGTAGTCTCAAAGCGGCTATTCAATGAAACCACTTGGAACAAACAACGCCGCAGAAAACGGACTGACAACACCAAAAAGCGCTTTTGGAAAGCCAATCTCACAGTGCGGACTTTCAACAAAGTCACTGAAACCACGTGGAACTTACAACACAAGAGAAAACGTCATTTCAGCGAGTAAATCTGCTTTTGTACCCAACAAACTCACCGAGCGGAGTTGCAACCGAGAACAGACTCTCGATTGCCCTGCTCTGTCAGCATCAGAGAACGAAACAACCGCTTGGAAAATAGCAACACATTGATTTAGGACCGATGAAACTCAGCTTTGACCATCGAAGATCGAACAATGAACCAAGCAATCAGTAGCCAAATTTTGAGCTTAAAAACATGATTTTGACTACAAGCTTTTTCTGGCGACTAACGCCCTGCTAAGGGGTGAGCAACGCAATACCAATGCTACCGCAAACCACCTTAATCACTAAATTCAACGCATAGTGAAAATGCCACGCGTTGCGAATCCCTCTTGAGCAGTTTGTTAGTCGCGAGGCACCGAGCGACAATTTTAAGCCGAACTAAACTTTGCGAACAACAAACTTTATGTGCTTTGATGCATTTAAGTCAGGCGTAGTCTCAAAACGGCTACTCAATGAAACCACTTGAAACATAAAACGCCGGAGATAACGGACTGACAACACCAAAAAGCGCTTTTGGAAAACCAATCTCACAGTGCGGACTTTCAACAAAGTCACTGAAACCACGTGGAACTTACAACACCAGAGAAAACGTCTTTTCAGCAAGTAAATAAGCCTTTAAACCAACAAACTCACCGAGCAGATTTGCAACCAAAAACAGATTTTCGATTGCTCCGCTCTATCACCACCAAAGAACGAAACAACCGCTTAGAAAATAGCAATGCATTGATTTAGAACCAATGAAAATGAGCTTTGATCGTCGAAGATGGAACTATGAATCAAACAACCAGTAGCCAAGTTTTGATCTTAGAAACATGATTTTGATTGCTAGCTTTTTCTGGCGACTAACGCCCTGTTAAGGGGTGAGCAACGCAATACCGAAGCCACCGCACACCACCTTAATCACTAAATTCAACGCATAGTGAAAATGCCACGCGTTGCGAATCCCTCTTAAACAGTTTGTTATTTCTCATTTAAAACAAGCACTTTCAGAAGCTTTCATATCAAATTTTCTTGCATGAATAATGCATTTCACGATCAATGGATGTGCCATAGTGAACCGCTTTCAATATGTTAGTTTCCTTATCCCATATAATCTCACCAAAGCCATATTCTCTGATTATTATTTTATCTCCAGATCTAGCGACTTCATTGTTCATATACATAAATCGTCCAACATATGAATTGAAATGTTTCGAGTTAAAGTATGCGTCATGCTTACTTCCTATTTGACCAGCTTCTTCTCTATGCTGATTCTTATCACCTTTAAACACTTGGTCTGCTATTAATACACATTCCATTTTATATGGCTGTTCAAATGCTTCGACAATACCAACCAAATCAAACACACTAGACCTCTCATTAGCATGATTTTTATCAAAAAGTTGATGAGAATACTGAAAGTACTCAGAAAGGTATAATCAATAATTTCAATCAGGTTTATAACTAAACGTTATCTACATTTGGTTGCTAAATGAGCAATAACGCCCTGTTAAGGTGTGAGCAACGCAATACCGAAGTTCCCGCATACCACCTTCAACACTAAACGCAACGCATAGTAAAAATGCCACGCGTTGCGAATCACTCTTAAACAGTTTGTTATGTGCGTGCTTAAGTTGAACACCTTTGCTCACAAAACAGATAATCGATATAAGAGGCGACCGCAACTGCACAAAAATAGAGTTCAAGTGCGAAATAAAAAAGTACACTTTTGGAGACTCTCTTCTTTAAAGTACTTTAACCATAAGAAGTGTGACAATGATGTATACGATGGCAGCTAATTTTCTATCCCTACATGTAACTTGAGCCTAACTGTGACTACCCAACCGACGACATTTAGTAACCCGAACAATCAAGATGTTGGAAACGCAAAAAAGATATACAAGGCTGCACCAAATACCGAGCCAGCCATGAACAAACCCAACTTTATTGCAGTACTTTTATTCGATTCCTTTTTGGACATAGTAATTCCTTTTACCTAATTTAAAATGACTTTCATGTACAACTATACGCCATCAACACCAAAGCACATAACGCCCTGCTAAGGGGTGAGCAACGCAATACCAATGCTACCGCAAACCACCTTAATCACTAAATTCAACGCATAGTGAAAATGCCACGCGTTGCGAATCCCTCTTGAGCAGTTTGTTAGTCGCGAGGCACCGAGCGACAATTTTAAGCCGAACTAAACTTTGCGAACAACAAACTTTATGTGCTTTGATGCATTTAAGTCAGGCGTAGTCTCAAAACGGCTACTCAATGAAACCACTTGAAACATAAAACGCCGGAGATAACGGACTGACAACACCAAAAAGCGCTTTTGGAAAACCAATCTCACAGTGCGGACTTTCAACAAAGTCACTGAAACCACGTGGAACTTACAACACCAGAGAAAACGTCTTTTCAGCAAGTAAATAAGCCTTTAAACCAACAAACTCACCGAGCAGATTTGCAACCAAAAACAGATTTTCGATTGCTCCGCTCTATCACCACCAAAGAACGAAACAACCGCTTAGAAAATAGCAATGCATTGATTTAGAACCAATGAAAATGAGCTTTGATCGTCGAAGATGGAACTATGAATCAAACAACCAGTAGCCAAGTTTTGATCTTAGAAACATGATTTTGATTGCTAGCTTTTTCTGGCGACTAACGCCTTGTTAAGGTGTGAGGCACGCAATACCGAAGCTTCCGCATACCACCTTAACCATTAAAACCAACGCATGGTAAAAATGCCACGCGTGCCGAATCACTCTTGAACAATTTGTTATATGCACAGCATTTCGACTTGCTTAATGGCATTAGAGAACAGTTTATGGCACTTAAATGTCGGATTATCTCCGAGCTTATGCCCGAAAAAACTTAATTCATGCCCGCCGTCATCTTGAGTATAGAAACTCCAGCTATTCGGCAAGTCTTGCGCTATTTCACAAAGGACAAAGTGCCACTGCTGATTTTGAAAGCCACTCTCCCAACTACCGAGATACTTAGTATTGGCAACATTGGAGATACCAGACTCCTCTTTCAGTTCTCTAAGCGCAGCGCTTTCCACTGAGCAATCTGTTAATTCTAATGTCCCTTTTACCAGCTGAACATTGGCTAAAGGATGTTCAAATAGCAGCGATTCTAGAGCAGAACCTGATTTTCGCAATACGACAGGACACACTTTAACTTCTCTATTTTGAACCCTTTCAGTCACTGAACTTTCCCGTGCATATAACGCCCTGTTAAGGTGTGAGCAACACAATACCGAAGCTGCCGCATACCACCTTAAACACTAAAACCAACGCATAGTAAAAATGCCACGCGTTGCGAATCGCTCTTAAACAGTTTGTTATGTGGTGAAGCCATCTATGCAAACTTTCTCAGTCAGCGCAGCTCTATGAACCAGTTTACCGCCGCTTCCGTGATAAGTTTCAGCTCTGAGATGGATTAGTTGACCACACGATCTACAAGCAAAATAGTTATTTACGATATCTCCCCAATACTTCCCTTTAGAAAATCTTGAGAAAGGTTCACCAAAAGCACCGTACCCTAGATATTTAAGACTTTTAGATTCGACGTTTCTTCTAACAAGGAGAATTGCTTCAACCAAGTCATTCGGATTGCTGATTTCCAATTTAATTTGTTTGCAGTTATCACAACTCATAGCTCATCCTGTTTAACCACATAACGCCTTGTTAAGGTGTGAGGCACGCAATACCGAAGCCTCCGCATAATACCTTAATCACTAAACCTAACGCATATTAAAAATGCCACGCGTGCCGAATCACTCTTGAACAATTTGTTAAGTGCATTACTCGCCACCTCCACCATCGTTAGAAGTGCAATCATCCGAAGAGTAGTGAGCAAAAGAGGCTACATCAAATCGTTGATTTGCTGGTTCATACTTACATTTGTGAGATAAGTACTCTTCGAAACTTTCACTTCTGTGGAAGTCGTATTGCGACAAGTCTACACAATAAATAGCATATGCTAGTGTTACGTGCTTTTTCGATAATTTTGATCTTTCAATTGCATAGTCCACTTCTTCCTTAGAGTATCTAGTCTTTTTTCCATATAAGAGAAGCAGTGGAATTAACTTCCTTGCAATGTACATAGCCCTACGGTGAAACAACCATGGTTCTATAAGCTTCATCATATCTATGCTTCCTATTGCAAAAAAATACATGCTATTGAGTCATGTTGACATCGAATGCACTTAACGCCGCATTAAGGTGTGAGCCACGCGACCACGAAACCCAATTTTAGCACCGTAATCACTGAACTTAACCCAAGCTAAAAATGCCAAGCGTGGCGAATCACTCTTAAATGCTTTGTTAGATTTTAGATCTCGAATCTATGCAAATACCTCGCAAAGACCCAACCAACTCTATATTCTCCCGTTTCATCGCACAAATACTCAACCCGCACCCACCGTTTTGACTTTTCGATAAACTTTACAGTTTTTCCATTTGCTAGTTCATCTATTATTTCAGAGTTAATCGTTGCGTCATTCCTAACATGTAAGATTGAAGCGACAACAAAACGGTAACTCTTGAGGTCAGTTAAGTCGTACTCTTTGTGTGCTTCTTTCACAACTAACTTAGGAGCTACCCTAGAGTTTGTATCGTTAAATAGCTGTGACCAATCCTCATAAAGTGGCATGGATAAATTGCAAAATACTCCAATCCAATAACTAAAAATGAGCCCAATGATCAACTGCGTTGAAGGCGGTTGGTTATTGTACCAGTCTAAAACACCACCATTACTATCTGGTGATGGAGCCGTGCTAAATTGAGTGACAGCGTCCTCGATAGCATCTGCATTAATCTCAAAGCCAGCTTCAACATTTGAGTTGTCCAAAATTCCAGCTAAGTTTTGCTGTAAAATGGAACCTGACATTTCTCTTACTGCTTGGATAGCCACGGAATCATTTGCGACAAACATACGAGAAATCGAGCTAGCAGCCATTAACGAAGCAGCTTCTTGCATTGCAAGAGATTTCCAATTGTCTTTTGCTTGTTTCAGAGCTGAAAGCTCATATTGTGACATTTGCTTAGCTATTTCACTCGCTTGTTTTAAAGCCGACGACTCATATAGCGACATTTGTCTTGCCGCTTCACTTGCTTGCTTTAAAACCGACGATTCATATAGCGACATTTGCCTTGCTGCTTCACTTGCTTGTTTCAAAACCGACGATTCATACAACGACATTTGCCTTGCTGCTTCGCTTGCTTGTTTCAAAACCGACGATTCATACAACGACATTTGCCTTGCTGCTTCGCTTGCTTGCTTCAAAACCGACGATTCATACAGCGACATTTGCCTTGCCGCTTCACTTGCTTGCTTTAAGACCGACGATTCATACAACGACATTTGCCTTGCCGCCTCACTTGCTTGCTTTAAAGCCGAAGATTCATGCAGAGACATTTGCTTCACTACTTCACTAGCTTGTTTCAATGCTGACGATTCGAATGAGGACACCTGCCTTAACATTTCATCAGAGCTTAGTGCGTCAATCATTTTTGAACTTTTGTTACTTTCAGTCACTTTTTTACCAATAAACAGATGAACTCAAATAAAATCTAACGCCCTGTTAAGGTGTGAGCAACACAATACCGAAGCTGCCGCATACCACCTTAAACACTAAAACCAACGCATAGTAAAAATGCCACGCGTTGCGAATCGCTCTTAAACAGTTTGTTATGTGGTGAAGCCATCTATGCAAACTTTCTCAGTCAGCGCAGCTCTATGAACCAGTTTACCGCCGCTTCCGTGATAAGTTTCAGCTCTGAGATGGATTAGTTGACCACACGATCTACAAGCAAAATAGTTATTTACGATATCTCCCCAATACTTCCCTTTAGAAAATCTTGAGAAAGGTTCACCAAAAGCACCGTACCCTAGATATTTAAGACTTTTAGATTCGACGTTTCTTCTAACAAGGAGAATTGCTTCAACCAAGTCATTCGGATTGCTGATTTCCAATTTAATTTGTTTGCAGTTATCACAACTCATAGCTCATCCTGTTTAACCACATAACGCCTTGTTAAGGTGTGAGGCACGCAATACCGAAGCTTCCGCATACCACCTTAACCATTAAAACCAACGCATGGTAAAAATGCCACGCGTGCCGAATCACTCTTGAACAATTTGTTATATGCACAGCATTTCGACTTGCTTAATGGCATTAGAGAACAGTTTATGGCACTTAAATGTCGGATTATCTCCGAGCTTATGCCCGAAAAAACTTAATTCATGCCCGCCGTCATCTTGAGTATAGAAACTCCAGCTATTCGGCAAGTCTTGCGCTATTTCACAAAGGACAAAGTGCCACTGCTGATTTTGAAAGCCACTCTCCCAACTACCGAGATACTTAGTATTGGCAACATTGGAGATACCAGACTCCTCTTTCAGTTCTCTAAGCGCAGCGCTTTCCACTGAGCAATCTGTTAATTCTAATGTCCCTTTTACCAGCTGAACATTGGCTAAAGGATGTTCAAATAGCAGCGATTCTAGAGCAGAACCTGATTTTCGCAATACGACAGGACACACTTTAACTTCTCTATTTTGAACCCTTTCAGTCACTGAACTTTCCCGTGCATATAACGCCCTGCTAAGGGGTGAGCAACGCAATACCGAAGCCGCCGCAAACCACCTTAATCACTAAAATCAACGCATAGTAAAAATGCCACGCGTTGTGAATCCCTCTTGAGCAGTTTGTTAGTCGCGAGGCACCGAGCGACAATTTTAAGCCAAACTAAACTTTGCGAACAACAAACTTCATGTGCTTTGATGCACTTAAGTCAGGCGTAGTCTCAAAGCGGCTGTTTAATGAAACCACTTGGAACAACCAACGCCGTAGAAAACGGACTGGCAACACCAACAAGCGCTTTTGGAAAACCAATCTCACAATGCGGACTTTCAACAAAGTTACTGAAACCACGTGGAACTTACCACACCAGAGAAAACGTGCTTTCTGCGAATAAATCAGCTTTTGAACCAGCAAACTCACCGAGCGGAGTCGCAACCAAGAACAGACGCTCGATTGTCCTGTTCTGCCAGCACCAAAGAACAAAAAAATCGCTTGGACACTTGCAAAACTTTGGACTTAAAACAGCTGAAACTGATTTTTGAGTATCGATGAAGAGCCTGTATAGCAAACAATCATCAGCAAAATTTTAAGCTTAGAAACATGATTTTGATTGCTAGCTTTTTCTGGCGACTAACGCCCTGTTAAGGGGTGAGCAACGCAATACCAAAGCCGCCGCATACCACCTTAATCACTTAAACCAACGCATAGTAAAAATGCCACGCGTTGCGAATCCCTCTTGAACAGTTTGTTAGTTTTATTTTATAAGATCCGTATTGTTGAATACTCAAATGTCCTTAAATCTACAGCTAATTCATTTGTAAATGCTTCTTTGTATGCGTTTGCATCAAAGCCGACAAACTTTACACCTTGATCATTGAGAGCTTTAAAGACTTTAACATCTGCTGATATATAAATTGGGATTATATTTACATAAACCTGCTTTAGCGGATATCTTTCACCTTGGGCATACTTTTTAAGCTCGCCAAAGCTCAGATCATTTTCAAGCTGGTTTAACAATTTCTGGCGATTTTTATCACTCATACGATCTTCAAGAAATGGTGAGCCTAGTGAAGCATCAACTCGGAGGTAGAAGTCCTCTAGCTTATATAAGTGCTTCATTTTATGACCACTAGTCAATATGTCGTGGCTTGCGAGCAAAAACTCTCCACCTAGATACTTCTTGTGCCCATCATTTAAGCCCATTTCTTGATTCCAAGTTTTAAATAACAAATGGTTACGGTGATGAACCGCATTTCTCAATAAAATCAGAACTGCTGTATCTGCATGGTCAAAGTAATCAAAAAGATCCTTTGTTACATCATACAAGCTATGGAAAGCTTCAAGTTTTGCTTCCATAGCCCTATCTAAGTTATCAATAGCCTCTTCGGCATCAACCAACTTTAAACGATTGAAATTCATATGTGCTTCGCCATAAATCCTCATGGCATTCGCTAATTTGCTTAACGCTTGTTCTTGTATAACCACTATTTTTCCTACGATAAACTGACGGATAAAACTAACGCCTTGCTAAGGTGTGAGTAACGCAATACAAAAGCTACCGCACAGCGCCTTAATCACATAAGCCACCGCAAAGTAAAAATGCCACGCGTTACGAATCACTCTTAAGCAATTTGTTAGTACATGCGTTACTTCTATTTGTGCGCTCCAAGATATTGAAAAGATGCATGATATGAAAGGCTTTGAACACTGAAGTGAGACGGGCAGCTACAAAACTTTACTGCCATTGAGAGACGAAAGTTGGCTAGAAGAAAAACGCACTGAAATGCCCTACTTTCACTTGCTTCAAATTAGAAAAGGATTCGATCCTCGTACTTCGACGGCAACACCAAAGAAAGACAATTCTGACTTAGTAAAAACCACGAAATAGAAGAAGCGCCAAAGAAATAGGGTAAGAGTTAGAAACCGTAAGCAGTGAAATCAAAGCGAGCACTCCTCATATAGTGCCACCGGAAAGAACGTGAAAGGCACTAACTGAAAGGTGTAAACACGAGTGCCAAAACAGATAAACATCAAAACTTATGACCTTCGATGTCAAACCCGTACTAACGCCCTGTTAAGGTGTGAGCAACGCAATACCGAAGCTCCCGCATGCCACCTTAAACACAAAACGCAACGCATAGTAAATATGCCACGCGTTGCGAATCACTCTTAAACAGATTGTTAGTTGCCTGTACACATTACTTTAAAATTGACAGACACCTATTCAAGACCTGCTTATTACCAATTATGACTAATTTTAGTCGCTTTCGAGTACGTGTAATATTTTGGAACAACATTTTGACTGAGTCATAATATGTTCTTGAACGATAGACCAACATACCATTAGTGTCATAAGAGAAAAACTCATCGATCACAACTGCGACATTATCAAACTCTTGACCGATAACTGTATGAGAGGTTTTACTTTCAGCATTAGCATACGATTCGTGATGCTCTGTATCGTATAGCGAAGGGGTTAATTTTAAAACTTCCCAACCGTCGTTACTAATTAACTGAATATAATTTTTTACTGTAGGCAAATCTGTAAAGTAATCAAAGTCGATATTCCCACAGTTGTTGAATTTAACATCTGTTCGCCTGCTGTTAAATAACACCTTTATAAAACTAGCTATTTCTTTATTAGTTCTAATTTTTTCTGAAAGTTTAAACTTAACAATACCGTTAATTCCATTTATTTTAGTCTCAATATCAGCTAAACGCTCTCTTGATGATAGAGTTTGTTGTTTGTCATAAGAGAATATACAAGATATATTGTGATTGTTAGCATCTGTAACTAACTGCTCCAACTGCCTTGCATATATTCTTTGAGTTTCGTCAACTACAACCAAGTCTACAGCAGATAAATTATAACTTGTTAAACTCTTAATAGGGATGATATTCCACCCCTTTTGGATTAGTTTCATGTGCCCTTGGTTCAGTTGCCCACAATGCACAATCAGAGTGTTATGAGTATTTTTTGCATGTTTGATAATATCGTAAGTCAGAAGAGTTTTCCCAGTCCCCGGACCACCATTGATAGAAATAAACTCCCTTGAACCATTACCGATCTTGCTAATGACTTGATCTTTAATATCTTCTTGTTGATTAGTCAGAAAGTATTGATTATTAATAAATTTATCTGTGGAATTAAATGGCGAAACTAAGTAATCAGATGGGTTAAACAGTGAATCTGGGTTATCTAGTGCTAATAAGTTCTGGTTAGTCAGCAATTGAGTTAACAAGTTGAAGCTCACCAATTCTAATTCTTCGTTTCCATCCAACTTATAAAGTTGGTTGCTTTGCACGACATAGGTAAAATTATGAACCACTCTATTAATGTGACTTAGGTAGTATTTATTTCTTTTTAGCTGTTTCTTGATTTTTAGTTCGTCACTATTATTTTTTAACTCTATATTAATAATGTAATTACTACCAAACCTCAACAAGTCAAACTCTTTACTGATATGCTGGATTTTGTATCCAACATAGAAATCATTGAATATGTTAATAAAAGGTAAGACTTCGTACATATTTATTGCTAGGTGCCGAAGGTCTTCAACCTCATTATTCTTTATGTCTACTCCGTAGTGCTGGATGTATGAGCCATATTCTGTCGGTTCAAGTGCTGAGTGCGCTTGAATGAGAGATAGTATATTTATACTTTTCATTTTTATACCTAACAACTAACTGTAAATTTCATTTTAATCATTGGGAGTAATCAGTCCACTCCTTTGCTTGAAAACTGAGTGGCAACTAACGCCCTGTTAAGGTGTGAGCAACGCAATACCGAAGCCTCCGCATGCCACCTTAAACACTGAACGCAACGCATAGTAAAAATGCCACGCGTTGCGAATCACTCTTAAACAGTTTGTTATAGCGAATCACTTGATACTAAAAAATGCTTTGAGACCAATAAATATGAAAGCGAAATATTTATTGCTTCATTAGTTTCATAGAAAAACTTTTTCTGACGAAGCGCTTGCACTTTAAAGCCATCAAGTAAGTCGATAACTTCTAGCAAGTCAGTGGGCTCTCTAGCTGATTTTTTATAGTTATGTATTGTTAGTTCAAAAATACCAATAGAACTCTTCATACTCTCACGTTGGTTCTTATTCTTGTATATAGAGCTCCATAGAGATTGGTAGTTATCCGGTAACTCACCGGGAACATCGATAATTTTCGCCAGTGCGATAATTCGATCAATATTTTGCTTTGTTTCAGAATCCAAACTGGAAGAGACATAGAACTTTACAATGTATGACCGTACTACTTTGTAGACAAAATACACGAAAACAAAGAGCATGCCATAGATTAAGCATGTCACTACAAAAGGTACTAAAAACTCATAACCAAATAGCCTTCGTATTAAATCCAAATGCTGTCTCCTTTTGACTCGCTATAACGCCCTGTTAAGGTGTGAGCAACGCAATGCAAAAGCCGCCGCATACCACCTTAAACACTAAAACCAACGCATACTGAAAATGCCACGCGTTGCGAATCACTCTTAAACAGTTTGTTAGGCAATTACTCAAGCAGTGAGATGATCGATTCGTGAAAGTCGATTTCGTCGATTAGCTCTATTCGTGCGACTCGAGAAAACCGTTGGAGGGGCGTAGGCTCTTTGAACACTTTGACTAATTCGACTTTTCTAACATGCCTAGGCGAAACCTCAGTGTCAAAATAGTACTCACCAGTAACTTTAGCAATCGCCGATATGTTAAATTTGGTGGTTTGTCCGGTTCCAATAATTACGTAATCACCTGGGTTCATCCATTTTGTAAACTGTCTAAAGTTCCTTTCTATGGACTCGCTTATACCACTTTGAATCAATTCATTAATGTGGTCTTCAGTGAGCGATAGATAGTCAGAATCAACGCCATCTTGATCAATGCCAATTACTTTTTGTTCAACAAATGTGCTATGCCACTCTTTGTACGTTTTCATAGCCCAATATCGTCTCATAAACTTCTCCATTCTCATGATTGCCTAACGCCGCGTTAAGGTGTGAGTAACGCAATATCAAAGCTTCAGCATTGCGCCTTAAACACTAAACTAAACGCACAGTAAAAATGCTACGCGTTACGAATCACTCTTAAACGCTTTGTTAAGTGCGCTGCCTTTGTTTTCTATATCCTGCTTGATACTATTCGCATTTGAAGATATTTCTCTGCCTGCTTCAATGACCTTTTCTAAGTTAGCATGCCAAATCTCTCTTTTTTCATTAATGTCAGTTCGTAAAACGCCTTCTTGGTAACCCCAAAATAGATTTGAACAACCGTATATTTTTTCAATTCGCCCTGTCATTTCAGGATAGTAGATCGCTGCAATAGCTTCAGCTTTGTGTATCAACTCACAGTTAGATAGATATCTCTTCCTAAATTCAGATAGTTCCAATTTTTCATCTGATTGAATAAAACTAACTGTTTGAGAGTTTTCTAAGGCGATTTTGGACAAAATTGAATGAAGCTCTTCAAGCTTTTCTCTTCTTAAAGCAATCTCAAGTTTTATTCGTTCATCGCTTATCGTACTCTCATGTATCCTCAAATCTTTCTCAGCGTTTATTTGAGCAATTCTTTGTTGGCTAGTTGATGCCACTCTCGCTGTAATATAAGCAGCAACAGCGCCCAAGAAGACGCTAATTAAAATGTATATCTCTCTGTCCATTTAGTTACCTCGAAGCACTTAACGCCGCGTTAAGTAGTGAGCAACGCCATCTACCCAACCTAAACTATTGCACCTTAAACACTTAACCCAATTTAGAATGCAAAATGCCAAGCGTTGGGAATCTGCCTTAAACGCCTTGTTATGTGTAATTTTGACTATAAATCCAAAAATGCATTCGAATTCAGATTTATGCGGTCAATTTTGTATTCTGAGTCTACTTTAGAAAGAACGAACGTAAACAAACCCGCACCATTTTCAAATTTTGCTTCAACTGTAAATATCGCTATTTCTTTACTTTCACCACTAGTAGCAACAGAAGATTTAGATTTGACAAAGGTTGGGGAGTCGAAGGATTTTAAACCACCTATTTTAGATAGATACTCTATTACTTTTTGACCTTCATCACTATTTAACGCTGAACGCCCTTCAATACTAAATAGATGTTCAAACTGCGATATTTCCCATGTTGAAATTAAAGGCACGCTTTCTTCAATAAATGGAGTCGCTTCAGCAGTGACCTCACTTGTTTGAGAGGCAGCCCAAAACAGTAGCCCCCCAATTAAAACAACAGTTAGAGCAACTAGTATCGCAAAAACTTTAAAAAACTTTTTCATAAAACCTCTTTATTACACATAACGCCTTGCTAAGGTGTGAGTAACGCAATACAAAAGCTACCGCACAGCGCCTTAAACACCATAAGCCACCGCAAAGTAAAAATGCCACGCGTTACGAATCACTCTTAAGCAATTTGTTAGTACATGCGCTACTTCTATTTATGCGCTCCAAGATATTGAAAAGTGTCATGATATGAAAGGCTTTGAACACTGAAGTGAGACGGGCAGCTACAAAACTTTACCCCAATTGAAAGACAAAAGTTGGCTAGAAGAAAAACGCACTGAGCTGCCCTACTTTCACTGGCTTTAAATTAAAAAAGGATTCTTTCCTCGTACTTCAACAGCCACACCAAAAGTAATAAAGGTTCTCTCAAAAAACACCACAAAAATGAAAAAGCGCCAAAGAAATAGGCTAAGAGTTAGAAGCCGTAAACGGCGAAATCAAAGCGAACACTCCGCATATAGTGCCACCGGAAAGAACGTGAAAGGTACAAGCTGAAAGGTGTAAAGACGAGCGCCAAAACAGATAAACACCAAAACTTATGACCTTTGATGTCAAACCCGTACTAACGCCCTGTTAAGGTGTGAGTAACGCAATACCGATGCCACCGCATACCACCTTAATCACTTAAACCAACGCATAGTAAAAATGCCACGCGTTGCGAATCACTCTTAAACAGTTTGTTAGGCAGACTTATCACGTAAGTTAACTAGCCTAAATAGGAAAACAAGTGCCCCCCACATACTGTATAAAGCAGTTAAACCACCAATTTGAATTAATGTATATCCATGGGCGGCTCCTTTAACACTCGAGAAGTACTTTAGAGGAGCTTGAATTCCAAGCCAAGCTATCCAGCTACCCATTGCTGCTAAGATAATTGTAAAAAGCAAGAAACCAATTAGCTGAAAAAGCGTTTGTTGTTGGAGATTATCCGTATCTTTATATGTTTTACTAAAAGGAAACCTATAATATTTCATACAATAAATTAGCAAACATGTGATAGGAAGCACCCCAATATCAATTATTGTTATAGGTAGCCCAGTGTATAGCCTAATTGCCTCAGAAATGAGGATGACCAAAACTATAATAATACCCGTTTTTAATTTTGCCCAACTCATAAACTTGACCTGTAAGCTAAAAATAACCTTGTATGCCTAACGCCCTGTTAAGGTGTGAGCAACGCAATACCGATGCTTCCGCATACCACCTTAAACACTAAAACCAACGCATAGTAAAAATGCCACGCGTTGCGAATCACTCTTAAACAGTTTGTTAGGCAGACTTATCACGTAACTTAACTAGCCTAAATAGGAAAACAAGTGCCCCCCACATACTGTATAAAGCAGTTAAACCACCAATTTGAATTAATGTATATCCATGGGCGGCTCCTTTAACACTCGAGAAGTACTTTAGAGGAGCTTGAATTCCAAACCAAGCTAACCAGCTACCCATTGCTGCTAAGATAATTGTAAAAAGCAAGAAACCAATTAGCTGAAAAAGCGTTTGTTGTTGGAGATTATCCGTATCTTTATATGTTTTACTAAAAGGAAACCTATAATATTTCATACAATAAATTAGCAAACATGTGATAGGCAGCACCCCAATATCAATTATTGTAATAGGTAGCCCAGTGTATAGCCTAATTGCTTCAGAAATGAGGATGACCAAAAATATAATAATACCCGTTTTTAATTTTGCCCAACTCATAAACTTGACCTGTAAGCTAAAAATAACCTTGTATGCCTAACGCCCTGTTAAGGGGTGAGCAACGCAATACCAAAGCCACCGCATACCACCTTAAACACTAAAACCAACGCATAGTGAAAATGCCACGCGTTGCGAATCCCTCTTGAACAGTTTGTTATGTGCGTGCTTACGTTATGCACCAAACTGCTTTATACGCTTGGCACCAATAAAAAACCGATACTTACTTTGTTGAAGTAAGTCTAAATGGCGCTCAAACTTGGGTAAGCCATTGGATAAAGACAGATGGTAGACGAGTCCATTACCGGCGTACACTCCAACGTGTGCTCCGTATGAGTCAGCAGAGTCGTTGTACAACATGATATCTAGCGGCTTAAACTCAGTGACCACCTCACTCAACTCTGAGTCATTCCACAGTTCACTAGAACGGTAGTTAGGTGGATTTAGACCGAAGTCTCTGAGCAGATTATACGCAAAGACCTGACAGTTAGCTCCAAGCGTTAAGTCGGAATCATCTTTGCAACCTGGAATGCGGGATGAAACGTATCTTACATTTTTGAATCTATCGGGAATATCCATGTCCATTTTCTCCCAAAGCACATAACGCCCTGTTAAGGGGTGAGCAACGCAATACCGATGCCGCCGCAAACCACCTTAATCAAAAAAATCAACGCATAGTAAAAATGCCACGCGTTGCGAATCCCTCTTGAACAGTTTGTTATGTACGTAGCTCAAAATGAATACCTGAGCTCTCAAACTCTATGGTCCCAAAGCTACCAACAACCTTGAAACATGATTGGTTCTTTTCGAAGTATTCTATGTTTCCATAGTCTTTTGAGCCATCAGGATCTAGGGTCGGTTGTATATCACTTTGATTCAAGAGCCCAGTAATACTCGAAACATCGTTAAACAGAAGAGAGCCCAAGCGATAGCAAGTATACTCACCTACCTTTGGAGTTTTATAGTATTCAGACTCAGGCCAGATGCTGAACTCTAGTTCAATTTCCAAAGTTTGATCGCAGTAGTTCCACCCCAAAACAAATGAATCTTGAAGGTCTACGCCTACGAGAAAATCCATATTTCTCTCCAAGTACATAACGCCGCGTTAAGTGGTGAGCAACGCTACCACCCAACCTAAACTATTGTGCCGTAATCACTAAATTCAAAGCAAACTGAGAATGCCAAGCGTTGGGAATCCGTCTTAAACGCTTTGTTATGTGCGTGCTAAATCTGTGCGTATAGTCTCAGCATGTCTTTGTGTTGAATACCATTTTCGTATATTGGTTCTGGGTAGTTCAGCAAGAAATGATCCTTGATGATTGAGTCAACTCGAAAGCCAAGACGATGATAATAAGTCAGTTGATAACCAAAGGTGCCTGTACCCAATTCAACACGAGTGATCCCCTTACTTGCTAGCTGAGGCAGAACTGACCTAAGCAATTGAGAGCCAATTCCTTGACCTTGTAGCTTGGGATATACAGAAATATTGAAGATCTCAGCAAGGGTTTGGTTTTCTGGCTTCACTATACATGCTGCTAAAACACGCTCATTATCTAACGCAGCAAAGCACCATGATTCGGATAGATATGATGAAATACTCGCTTCAGAAGGATCTGCTTCGAGCAGCAAATCTAGCGGAATTTGGCTACTTTTGACTTCGATAAATTGCATTTCCCCTCCAAGCACATAACGCGCAGTTAAGGTGTGAGAGACGCAGATCCACCCTAACCTAAAATAAACTCTGATAAATCCGTGCCTATTTGGGCACTAAAACCCCAATGCGTTTCGAATCGGCTTGAACGTCTTGTTATTCCGCAACTAAAGTCGGCTATGTTTACGCCTAATCTTTTGATATGACGAGAAATTTTCGGTATGCAGGCAAAAATCGAAGCCGAAGTATTTGGCAGCTCACTACCTTAAATCGCTTTAGCGTCACTCTTTAATTGCTGCGCCATATTAAGGTGCGCTTAAAGCGCTTTAAGGCTAGCATGGAAATGACCAATATTCGCCCTTTTCGCCGCTTTTCCACCCTATTACCCCGCCACTTTCACTCTTAGGCTACAACCACGTACATTCAGCCTGAGAGATCCGTTGCGGAAATAACGCTTTCTATACGGCTCTAAGCCATCTTTCAGGCACGCTACCGCCTTCTTTCATGCAAAAGAAAGTATGCATGCTAGCACTTATCTGCATGAAACAAATAGAAAATCAGTATGAATCTGTGTGCTCAGCCACGCAATTAGACGGCGCAGGCGTGCCTAATTCGTTTAAGCACGCTAAATTAACAAAACTGTATAAATAGCCAGTTAAAATTAAACAATGAAAAGTCAGTTTTTACTCAGCGTGAAAGAGCATATGATCTCACGTCACTATGCCAAGAAGACCATAGAAGCCTACCTATTTTGGATAAAGCGATACATACATTTTCACCAGCTAGCCCACCCTTCGAAACTTTCTGAAGATGATGTTGAAGGCTTTCTTAGCCACCTCGCGATTGAAGAAAAAGTGGCAGTAAAAACGCAGGCTCTCGCATTAAATGCTATCTCTTTTTTATACCGTGAATACTTTCAAATGCCACTTTCATTAAACATGCGATTTCAAAAGTCAGTGGCTGAAATGAAATTGCCAGTGGTGTTAACAAGGAATGAAGTACGCCGCTTTGTTCGACATATTGATCCACGATATAAACTCCATATTCAATTGTTATATGGTTCAGGGCTTCGAGTCATGGAATGTCTCCGATTGCGGATTCAAGATATCGATTACGATTATGGAGCAATCAGAGTTTGGCAAGGAAAGGGGGGCAAGAACCGGACAGTGACACTGGCAAAAGAGTTACATGAACCATTAAAAGCACAAGTAAACTTAGCAAGAGATTATTACCAAAAAGATCGTCATGTGGCAGGTTATGCGGGTGTAAATATAGCCGATGGCTTAAGTCGAAAATATCCTGGAGCCGAGCTGGATTTTAATTGGCACTTCCTCTTCCCTTCCACCAAGTTAAATGTCGACAACGAAACAGGAGAGTTTAGGCGTCACCATATCAATGAAAGCGCGATACAAAGAGCAGTGAAGCGAGCTGCAAAAGATGCAAGCATAGAAAAGTCAGTCACTTGCCACACGCTCAGACACAGCTTTGCGACGCACTTACTCGAGTCCGGTGCAGATATACGCACGGTTCAGGAACAGCTTGGGCATTCCGATGTAAAAACCACACAAATATACACGCATGTAATCGAGCGAGGTGCTGGCGGCGTATTGAGCCCTTTATCGAGCCTATAAAAAACAAAAGCCACCGAGTAAAACACCGGTGGCTTTAGCCATTTATGTGCGAAAGTCGTGCTAGTGGCGCTCTCCTAGCTTGACGTTTCCTTTGGAGTCAAACCACAGAGCTTGAGCGCGGCGACGACCAATCAAAATCGGACCATCGTCGTAGAACAAGAAATTCTTCCAGTGTTTTTTAAACGTTGACCACTTCGTCTCAATCACGTTGTATTTCTCATAGCAAAAGTACACGGTTACATCATCTTGCCAGTCAATAAACGTCGCCACTTCTTCTGGAAGTTCAGGTTCATCAGCTTCCCAAGCAGCCATCCAATCGACTTCTTGTGACCAGTTAGACTCTTTCATTGGCCAGTCTGATGAGCTCAAACGATCTGCATCAGGGCTTTGCGCACTGATGTTCTCTTTCCAGAACTGCGCGGCGCGAGCTTGACTCATTGGTTTGATAAACTCTAGGTCTTCTTCCGGCACTGGCATTGACTGGTGAGTAAAAATCCATTTTCTTTGGTATTCATCCAAAGGCAAATAAGACATTCAGTCTCCTTTCTTACGACTTCAACCAACCGTTCTCGGTGGCATCTTCAATCAGTTCTTTAGCCTTGTCCCATAATGTGACAGAGCCAAACTCAATTCTTTTATTGATGGTTAACGCTTGCTCTCGCGTCACCCCATTTTCTTTCCAACTTTGACCATCATTGTGGTAGTTGAGCAACATTGGAATAAGGCGGTCTAACGCCTTAGCGTATTTAGCATCATTACTTTGCGCGGCTTCAAATTCATGCCACAGAGCGAGCAGTTCTTCACCTTGATCGCTTGGTAACATACCAAACAAACGCTGAGCCGCTCTGAACTCTTTCTCTTCTTGCTCTTTAGACGCTGCAACATCATAAACAAAGGTATCGCCCGCGTCGATCTCTACCACATCATGAATAAGCAGCATTTTCATCACACGCGCAATATCAACTGGAGCATTAGCGTGCTCTTGCATTAAAACAGCCATTAGCGCAACGTGCCAGCTGTGCTCACCGCTATTTTCCAGACGTCCATCAGCGCTTTTTACTCGAGTGCGTCGAAGTACGCTTTTCAGTTGGTCTAGTTCTATCAAAAGCGCTAACTGCTTTTCCAGCCTTTCCATCTATCGAGCCTCTGCATTCCAATTCGGGTTAGTCAGCGATGTCAGCACATGATCTTGCCACTCACCGTTGATCAACAAATAATCCTTTGCGTAACCTTCTCTTTCAAATCCGACATGTTGCAAAACAGCTTCACTTCGCGTGTTATGCGGCATGTAGCCAGCTTGAATGCGATGTAACTTTTGTACATCAAACATATAGTCGCATGCCATTTTCAACGCGCGGCGCATATAGCCATTTCCTTGCGCATCTTCAGCAAGAGAGTAACCCACATTACAGGCATAAAATGGGAAACGGGTCAGGTTACTGAAAGAGAGCGTCCCGAGCATTTTACCTGATTCAGCGTGAACGAGTAGGCAGTAGTAGCCCAACCCCAATCTATGCAGCTCGTTCAGTTTTATCAACTTTTGTAGCCAGCCGTTGACAGAGTAAAATGCCTCTTCACGTTTTGGTTCAAAAGGCGCTAAATACTCTCGGTTTGTCTGAAAATACGCCGCAATCATATCGGCATCACCAATTTCTGCGGTACGTAGAAGCAAGTCGCCGTCCAACTTGTGAACGGCGATTGAGGAGCTTTTATCTTCCATTACGAATGACAACTTCCATTTAATTTCGGATTAATTTTCGGATAGCCCAGTTTGTACGAATACCCTAGCTTTTACGAATACCATAATCACGCAACTTGTTCGCGATAGAGGTATGAGAGACATTCAATCGCTTGGCAAGCTTACGGCTTGATGGGAAAGATTGATACAAACGCTCTAAAATCTGCGATTCGTAATCACGCATGATCTCATCCAATGATCCATCAAGGTTCAAGGTTGCGCTACCTCCGCCCATTGCTTGCGGTTGAGGCAGATTAAAGTTATCCGCTTTTAGCAAATGACCTTCCATCTCAGTCAGCGCGCGAAGCACCATGTTATCTAACTGACGCATGTTACCGGGCCACTGGTAATTTGCTAACGCATCAACAAGTTCATCATCGAGTTCTGGTTTATCGATACCAAGCTGCTGAGCATGTTTTGTGACAAACAAATCCAGCAATGGTGCAACATCGTTCGAGCGTTTACGCAGCGGCGGGATGTTCAACGTTAGAACGTTGAGACGATAATACAAATCTTCACGGAACTTACCTGCTTCGGCAAGTTCGGCTAGGTTGTGCTTGGTTGAGGCAATAATACGCACATCAACATGCATCTCATCTTCTGCACCAACACGACGGAAGTTTCCATCTTGTAAAAAGCGAAGTAGTTTGATTTGTAAGTGCGCACTCATCTCGCCTATCTCATCGAGAAAAACGGTGCCGCCATTGGCTTGCTCAAAAATACCTTTATGCCCTTGCTCATGATTAAACGAGCCAGGTGCATGACCAAATAACTCGGTCTCCGCAACATCGTCCGGCATCGACGCACAACTCAGCACCATAAATGGCTTGCTCGCGCGTCCAGATCGGCTATGACATGCTTTTGCCAGCATTTCTTTGCCAGTACCAGTTTCACCCTCAATCAATAGGGGTTGGTCAAGCACTGACAGTTTTTTCGCTTGGTTCATCAACGCCTTATGGCGATTCGATAAACCAACAAAATGCTCGAATCCTAACTGGTTATGCAATGGCAGAGTTTCTTCTATCTGCACACCTTGCTGGCTAGAGCGAATAGTCATCAACGTACTAGCAAGAGTTGAGTTTTGCGCTTCGTCTTTAATGTAGACAGGCATCAACTCAAGAATGTAGTCCAAACCATCAATCACTAAGCTTTCACGAGTGCGGGCATTAACGCCTTCCGACCAACGAGAAAAACGCACACTCGGTAACAAAACTCCGATTTGAGTGCCAATCACATCTTGTTTGTGCTGACCAAGTAGAGACAATGCTGACATGTTCGCCATATCTACCGCACCTTTGAGGTCGATGGCAAAGACAGGATCTGGAAGATTATCTACCAAAGAGAGCAACTCAGTATTGTGGCGCTCCATTGGCATAAATTGGATTTTACGTACGTCTTTGACCCCCGGTATACGGCGGATTTCTGCCATTAGTTCGCTAAAGGTATCAAAATCAATATCAGGGCAGTTTAGGTAAATGATGCCACTAATATCAATTTCGATACCACGTAAATCGATGCTTTTAGACGCTAAAATATCGAGCAGTTCTCGGGTAAGACCGAGTCTATCTTCACAAAAGACTTCAAGACGCACTGAAAATATCCCAAATCACAACTGTCAGGAAAAGTTGACAGTAGTTTCTACCAAGCTTGGAATGGCGTCAAGTAATCCTCACCGTCAAAGGTGACATTGATTACGGTTTCATCGTGATTGATGCAACTTTCGCCACCACTTCTTTGCGAATCGCACCTAGTTTCACCTGACGCTCCGGATACCAAGGTAATGGACGAAGCAGTGCCATCGATTTGAGCCCTAGGCGCGCAGTCAAAATACCCACACCCAAACCCTGCCCTGCTCGCGCAGAGACTTTTCCAGCTAAATCCATCGACATCAGATCCATACTGGCATCAATCGCGAGCTCACTGGCACCTGCTGCTGCCATGTTAACGAACACTGCACGTAGCAGTTTGATGCGTGAAGTATACCCCAGCTCAACGCCATACACCTTCGAAAGATTGTCGATCATTTTGAAGTTACGCCATGCCACCAGCAACATATCAGCGGCTGCTAATGGGCTCACAGCCACCAACGCGGCAGATTCAGTTGCATGTTGCGAAACAATTTTGGTTGCGAGCTTGTCTTGCTGACTCACAACCATGGAATCATACATGTCTAGAATTTCGGCATCACTATGAGCTGGGTTTACGCTGTTTTTCCAACGATCAAACCCCGGGTTTTCTGCCAACACGCCGCTTTGCTCCGCCACTTTTTCACAAAAGGCTTTGCCCTTACCGACGCTTTGGCTATCAATAAGCCCTTCGCTTTCTTCCTGCACACTAAAATGATTGCGAAGTTTACGCAGCTTCCATAGCTCTTTGCCTAGTGCACCCAAACCAAAAGAAGCGATAGTGGTGATAAAGCCAGCCCAGCCAAGAGCAAGCCAATCAGCAGTTTGTACTGCGGTAACGACAGAATCGACCGCCTGCCAACCAACTAAACCGGCAAAGGTTGCAAAGAGCCCCGTTGTCAGCCATTTGCGACCCACTCTCGGGCGAATGACATGTTCAAGCTGTAACTCTTGTTCTGTTTCATCCTGTTGCTCTTCAATCGCCACAGGTACGAAGGTTTCTTTTTCTGAAAACGTCTTTTGAGCCGTCAACTCAGGAGAAACACTCTCTTGATCACTTTGCATCACTTTTTCTGAGAAGACTTGTTTTTGTTTTAGTTCACTCATTTCAATTTGTCTCCCAATAGGTATTCCAATGCTTTGTCTAGGCGAATGTGTTTCATCGGCTCATCCGTTTCTGAAGGCATTGGACGGAAAGAAGTAAAATCAAAGCCACTGTTTTGCCAATAGGCGGTATTCGGCAGCTTCTTAGGGACTTCTCCCGGGAACATCGTCATTGGCTCCCCTTTTAACGTCGTGCCTTGCAGCGCGGGGACGGTTTTATCTCCGGAGGCAATAAAGCCTGACATAGTCGCTTGAATCGACGCAATGCTCATGCAGCTCATTTCAATATTCTCGTACGCTGCGGTTTGCCATGCTGGGTGGACCATTTGCTGTAATAATGACACTAAGTGAGGGTGCTGATCTGGGGTCACGTGATCCGCTTTCGTCGCAGCAAACAGAACTCTGTCGATCTTTGGTGAGAACAAACGACGCAAGAAGCTACTGCGCCCATACCGGAAGCTATGCATGATCTGTTCAAGCGCTTGGCGCATATCATAAAAAGCTTCATCACCCGCATTAAGTGGCTGCAAGCAGTCGACCAGTACGATCTGTCGATCGAAAGTAGCAAAATGATGTTTGTAAAACGCTTTCACGACCTTTTGCTGGTATTCATGGTAACGCGCTTCTAGCATCGCGAGGTTGCTGCCTTTAGAAGGCTTAACCCCTTCGTCAACTCGACACGGGAAAAACTGCAGCACTGGCGCACCAGCAAGCTCACCCGGTAAAACAAATCGACCAGGTTGCACCCAGTGTAGCCCTGAGTCTTTACAAGCATGCAAATAATCTGTGTATGCGTTAGCAACCTGCTCAAGCTGTTTTTCACTGGCTTCTGCATTCAAATCCACAGAATCAAGCGCCTCTAACCAAGGGTTGGCAAGCTCAAGACGCTGACCTTTTAGCGCATCAAACTGGGTACGAGACCAGCTTGCAAAATCCATATCAAGCAAAGGTAAATCAAGAAGCCACTCACCCGGGTAGTCAATGATATCGACGTTCAATACCGCGGTTTTGCTCAGCAGCTTTTTAGTGGTTTTGTTCGGTTTATATTTGAGTGCAAGACGAATTTCGCTCACGTCACGAGTCGGCACCGGCCATTGGGGAGGTGTAGCATGAATTTGACTCATTGCTTCGTCATAGGCAAAACGTGGCACCATCATGTTCGTTTGTGGTTCACGTTTAGCCCCAATCAGGCGCTTATCACGGGCCGCATTAAGCAGTGGCAAATTATCGTGTGTCGCAGTGTGCAGCAGTTGATTGACTAAAGAAGTAATAAAGGCGGTTTTCCCCGCTCGAGATAACCCAGTCACGGCGATTCGGACATTGGCGTCCATACCACGGCTGATAAAGTCATTCACTTCTTGCGTTATTCTTTTCATACTTTTTATTTATCTCATCAATTTCTGCTACGCAGTGTAATTTTACCAACCTTAATCAAAGATGAACAAAGTATTCACGGCAAAATCTGACGTTTAAAAACGCAAAAGCCTCTGAGAACTTCAGAGGCTTCGGGGATCTTGATAACCAGTTTACACTCTAATCGTCTTCGATAAGCTTGTAGATAACAAACAGTGCAATCTCCAAAATCAACCACAAGACACAAGTGATGGTGACGTATTTTTCATCGAAGATACTGATGCCGTGAAGGATCAAGTCGTAGCCCACAAAGCTACCGATCACAACCGCAAGGACTATTTGTAGAATTTGAATAAAACGAGGCATGCCGTCTCCTAATCATGGTCAGCATAACAACAAAATTTGTTATGCCTATAAGTTTATATCTGATTATATAGACAAAAAGTGCAGCTTTCGCTGCACTTTTGTCAAATGTTTGCTAGGTAAATCAGCACTTTGTCACATTCTCTCGATTGAGACGCCTGCGCCTCGCCGAGTCAGACTCCGCATGACACAAACCTTGTGACCTGACAAATTAGCAACTCGTGTCTTACGCTTCCATCTCTTGGATTTTCACTTTCCACGTATCTGGACCAATTTGGTGCGCATTTACACCATTCGAGTCCACTGCCACGGTAACTGGCATGTCTTCAACTTCGAATTCGTAAATTGCTTCCATACCCAAATCTTCAAACGCCACAACGCGTGCTTTTTTGATCGCCTTCGCAACCAAGTAAGCCGCTCCACCTACCGCCATGAGATAAACGGCTTTGTGGTTTTTGATTGATTCAACCGTAGCTGGACCACGCTCGGCTTTACCTATCATACCCATAATGCCCGTTTGCTCTAGCATCATGTCAGTAAACTTATCCATTCGCGTGGAGGTTGTTGGACCTGCAGGACCAACAACTTCATCACCCACTGCATCAACCGGACCAACGTAGTAGATGAACTTACCCTTAAGATCGACACCTTCTGGTAGACCTTCTCCCGCCTCTAGCATGCCTTGGATACGTTTATGTGCCGCATCACGACCAGTAAGGATTTTGCCAGACAGCAGAACGGTTTCACCCGTTTTCCACTCTTGGACTTCTTCTTTAGTGACCGTATCAAGGTTAACGCGACGTGTGTTCTCGCCTGCTTCCCAAGTAATGTCTGGCCAATCTTCCAGTTTTGGCGGCGTCAACTCTGCCGGTCCCTTGCCATCAAGAGTGAAATGCACGTGGCGTGTCGCTGCACAGTTCGGGATCAAGCACACAGGTTTCGAAGCGGCGTGAGTCGGTGCAGTTTTGATTTTCACATCAACAACTGTCGTTAAACCGCCTAAGCCTTGAGCACCGATGCCAAGTTTGTTTACACGATTGAAGATATCAAGACGAAGCTCTTCTTCCGCATTTTGAGGACCACGGTCAATCAACTCTTGAATGTCGATGTGTTCCATTAGAGATTCTTTTGCCAGTACCGCTGCTTTTTCTGCAGTGCCGCCGATACCAATGCCAAGCATACCTGGAGGACACCAGCCAGCACCCATAGCTGGTAGCGTTTTCTCTACCCATTCTGCTATGTCATCTGACGGGTTCAGCATGACCATCTTAGTTTTGTTCTCAGAACCGCCACCTTTCGCAGCAATTTGAATTTCAACTTTGTCTCCAGGCACCATATTAATGTGCACGACTGCTGGCGTGTTGTCTTTGGTATTGATTCGCTTACCAGCAGGGTCCATAAGAACCGAGGCACGCAATGGGTTGTCTGGGTTTGTGTAAGCCTGTCGGACACCCTCATCCACCATTTGTTGTACCGTCATATCGATCGAGTCCCACTGGACGCCCATGCCGATGTTCACGAAACAAGTCACGATCCCCGTGTCCTGACAGATCGGTCGATGACCTTCCGCCGACATACGAGAGTTAATTAGGATCTGAGCGATGGCGTCTTTTGCCGCCTGGCTCTCTTCACGGTGGTAGGCTTTTTCAAGGGCTTGAACAAAGTCTAGCGGGTGGTAGTAAGAAATATACTGTAGCGCATCAGCAACACTGCTGATGACATCCTGCGTGCGTATTACCGTCATTGCATGCCTCATTATTGTTATGCTTTGCTTCCATTATTGGCTTGGCTTCAATCGTGTTTGTTGAGCTTATTGCTCTTGATGAGCTTTGTTTTTATAAACGTTTATTTTTAAACCATGTTTTATAAACAATTGTCGAACGGCTGATATCGACACACGAGTAAATGAAGTCGCCTTCTTTTATAGTAAAACCACCTCCAAGCCTTTGTATAGAGGTAGTTTGGCTATACAAGGGTTTATGATACTCTTGCTGCCCATGACATGCCATGCAGTGAATGAACTCTTTGTCACAATTTAAACAAATGAACAACATGGATACGCAATTGCTTGATTTTAAGGCATTGGATTACGCCAACGACCTCGCTCTTTCGCTATTTTCCCTTATTGAAAGCCAACCTTGGGCGATGCTTTTACGCTCTGCCTCGCAGACGCACATCGATAGCCGGTTCGACGTATTAGTCGCAAACCCAATCGCTACCCTTGAGACAGTGAGCAGTGACACACAAATCACCACATCAAACGAAAACTACGTTTCCCAAGATGACCCATTTTCTTTGCTAGAAGACCTTCAGCAGCGGCTACTACCACAGGTTGAAGCTGATACGAAATGGGATGTACCGTTTGTCGGTGGTGCACTGGGTTACTTCAGCTACGATTTAGGTCGTCGAGTCGAATCCATGCCTAATCTGGCAGACAAAGATTTGCGTACTCCAGACATGGCTGTAGGCTTGTATGAATGGGCGCTGATCGTTGACCACAAGCTAAACAAAGCGTGTATGGTCGGCAGAAACATCGAGCAAGCATGGCAATGGCTCAATGCGCAATCGAGCGCGGATGTTGAAGACTTCAAGCTGATTAGCGACTGGCAATCCAATATGACGCAAGCGTCCTACGCTTCTCGTTTTGAGCGTGTGCAACAGTACCTACTGAGCGGCGACTGCTACCAAATTAACTTAGCACAACGTTTTAACGCCGCCTATCAAGGCAGTGAATGGCAAGCTTACAAAAAACTGGAAGAAGCAAATCAAGCGCCTTTTTCCGCGTTCATTCGTATGCCTAAATCAGCGATTATTAGCGTGTCACCAGAGCGTTTTCTAGAGCTTAAAGATAACGTTATTGAAACCAAACCGATCAAAGGCACTCGTCCTCGCAGTCAAAATCCACATCAAGATTCCGCCAACGCGTTTGATTTACAGACCGCAGAGAAAGACCAAGCAGAGAACTTGATGATAGTCGACTTACTTCGCAACGATATTGGTCGGGTCGCGGCACCAGGTAGCGTACATGTACCGAAGCTATTTGATATTGAGAGCTTTCCCGCAGTGCATCATTTAGTGAGCACCATTCGGGCCAACTTAGACATTCGCTACTGCGCTGCAGATCTGCTTCGTGCATGTTTTCCCGGCGGTTCGATCACTGGTGCGCCGAAAGTACGGGCGATGCAAATCATTGAAGAGTTAGAACCTCATCGACGCAGCGCTTATTGTGGCAGTATTGGCTATATTTCCCGTCATGGGCGTATGGACACCAGTATTACAATCCGCACTTTGGTCGCAGAAGACAAACGGCTCTACGCATGGGCTGGTGGCGGTGTGGTCGCAGACAGTGACTGCGCTGCAGAATATCAAGAGACCCTGGATAAGCTCTCAAAGATACTACCAGCGCTCAAATCATGAGCAAAGAACCTCAATCGAAATAAACAAAGCGGCACTGCAACATAACCGTGCCGCTTCTCTTTATATGTTCTCGTGCTCTCTATTCGTCTAGCCACTTACACATCATCTGCTCAATATCCGCAGCAGTATATGGTTTGGTTAGGATGTCATCCATCCCAGACTCCACGCACTTTTGTCTTTCCTCAAGGGTGGTGCCTGCTGTTAGTGCAATAATCGGTCTGTGAAAGCCATTTTCTCGAAGGCGTACCGTTGCTTCATAGCCATCCATTTCCGGCATCCGACAATCCATAAAGATCAATTCGTAATCTTTCTCTTTCACCGCATCAAGCGCTTCTAACCCATTGTTTTTCAAATCTGGAGTAATATCGAGCTTTTTCAGCATTTGAGTCACAATCACTTGGTTCATGCGAATATCATCCACCACCAATACGGAACGCCCGGACAGGTCAATCTGATGACCAATTAAAACATCGCCAGCCGCTCTGCCCTGTGCTTGCCCTTGTTTCAGTGGCAATTTGACTTTAAAGATAGTGCCCTTGCGCGGCTCACTGACAAAGCTGATTTCGCCGTCCATCAAATCAACCAAATTCTTACAAATCGCAAGTCCAAGCCCAGAGCCTTCAAAACTTCGCTTGGTAGAGCGGTCGGCTTGCACAAAGGGGTCAAATAAAGCTTGCTGCGCTTCCAGCGGGATACCAATCCCAGTATCTTCCACTTCAAACAGAGCGCAGCCATCGCTCCATTCGACACGAAGCACCACCCCTCCAAGATTGGTAAACTTAATCGCATTACCAATCAAATTGACCAGAATTTGCGTAATACGTTCAAAGTCTCCAATCAAGTACTCAGGAATACCCAACTTCTTATCAATAGAAAAGTGAATGCGCTTTTCCGCAGCTTTGGCTGCAAATACGCCGGTCAAAGCATTTTCTAGGTCTTTCCAAGCAAATACTTTGTTTATGATTTCCATCATACCCGCATTCATCTTACTGAAATCGAGCAAGTCGTTAATAATAACGCGTAGCAGATCGCCTGATTGACTTAGATTACCAAGGTATTGAAGCTGCTCTTCCTCCAAGGGGGTTTTACTTAACAGCTCCGCGCTGCCGAGCACACCATTTAAAGGCGTTCGCAACTCATGGTTAATCATGGCAACGAATTCTTTGGTCGCCTTTTCCGATGCTTCGGCACGCTTACGTAACTCAACTTCACGCTCTAGGCTCAAGTGACGGCTAATAACGCCATGAACTAAATCAGACACTAATACCATTTGCTTGGAAATGAATTCTTGGTCAACTTGTTCAAGATCCACGGAAAACACAAGCTCGCCTAAATTCATTGAATCGATAATAATCGGCAGGTAAAGCTTCTGCGCTTGCCAGCGAGGCTTGGCATCGATGGGCGCATCATGAGCAAGATTAAGATGACCAAATTGATGACGACGCAACGAAGATAAATGCGTATCGCTCAAATACAGGTACGCACCCGACACAACTGAATTAGATGTCAGTTGCTCCAAAAAGCTGGCAATCATGGTTTCATCAAAGGTACTAGAAAGGAAGGTACGACCAAACTTAATCAACGTGGCATCGATTTGCTCTTCAAACTCAAACTTGCGCAAGTCGTGCTCTGACTGCATTTCCAGCTTTTTTAAGGCTACGCTCAGTTGCTGATTCGCCTCGTACAACTCTAAGCTTTTTTGCTCCAACAGTGTTTCTGCTGCTTTTCGCGATGCCACTTCTCGTTTGAGTTTCCTTTCTAATGAGGAACTTCCTGCCATATTGCCTTATTGAGCCTCCAGCCAAAAACGAACTTGGCTTCCATCTTGCGACTGATTTTGGTGCTTAATGATCACCGTTTCATCAAAGTGGGTAGCACATCCTTTAATTAACCCCGCACACACATGCGCCATGCAGCGCGCACTCCGATAATCGAACACCATCTCCGATTGAGTTTCACTGATAAAGTCAAATTTCGGTGGATTGGCATCTGGATAAAGCTTTTTCACTTCCACGTGAATAAAGTCTTCCACATGACGCACAAATTGAAACGTAGTGGAGCATTGCTGCAAGCTGGCATGGTTTGGGATTGATTTGAGCAGGTTTTGAAACACACACTCACCAAACACTTCTTGTAACTGCTCGGGTGGAATGTTGGATATTTTGCTGAGGTTGACAATTAACTTGACCAAATCACGATGATCATAACTGCCGACCGAGGTGTAGATGCCTTCATCATTAGATAAGTCGAGCACTTGGTCCAAAACTTCCAGACCAAACTTCTCTTCCACTAACTCCATGAACTCTGTGAAAATAATCCCTTTCATCGTCCTCAACTAACCTTATAGTGACGCCTTAAAATAAAGAATGGTGTATAAAGGTATAACTTTCAAATTAATATGCTTCAGCACACAGGTGTTTTCAGTAAAAGGATTGAGCATTGGTTATTGATAAATCGACATTACTGCAGAACTTCCAACTGCAAATGCCCACAGGCTATCATCGTGAGTCTTTGGGACGCTTAGCGCACTTAGAATCATTGAAGTTGAGAGAAGCGGCCGTATTGATTGGCTTTGTCGAACGTGAACAAGGTCTGCAAGTGATTTTGACCAAGCGTGCCGAGCACTTAAAGCATCATCCAGGGCAAATCAGTTTTCCTGGGGGCAAATTTGAAGATGACGATCAAGTACTTGTAAATACCGCCCTTAGAGAAGCAGAAGAGGAAATTGGTATTCATCAAACAGATATAAGGGTGTTTGGTCAGTTGCCCAAGCTACCTACTATTAGCCAGTTTAATGTGACGCCATTTTTAGCCTTTGTCTCACCAGACTATTCGACTCAGATCGACCCAAACGAAGTCGCCGAGGTTTTTGAGGTGCCAGCAGATCATATTTTGAATCCAAAAAAGCTTTACAGTACAAAATTCAAACTAAAAAACACCAGTCACCGTGTGTTTGCAATCCCCTATCAACAGCATTTCATTTGGGGAATGACAGCACAAATTATCGAATCGATGCAAAAACACATCATTTCTAACTAACTGTCTTATCAATGATAATCTTGCTTCTATAGCAAACATCATGTGCATCAATATTAATAAAAGGTTATTTTTCAAACATTCGTTCACATTAGTTTAATTTGGATTTTATATCGCAAACGCTTGCGGTGAGATAAATTTATACAATCGCCCCTTCAGATAAGTTTTTCTAATTTTACTCATTAGCAATAATCACGTGTAGCACGCCGTTTTCGTGATAAAAAGCAGGTTTTTGACATATCATTCAATAAGCTCGAGCAATACATGATTTAGATCTAATTTTCCTAGTGCAAAATCTTGCAAAATTGCTCCCGACTTATTTCCTGTTCCCAAAATGAGTAACTCAAAAATGAATACAACTACTTCTGCGGCTTCGACCGCACAATCGTCTAGTAAGTTTTCTTACAAAGACTTCACTTGGTGTCTGTCCCTGTTTGGTACAGCAGTAGGTGCAGGTGTACTTTTCCTTCCTATTAAAGCAGGTGCTGGCGGTTTCTGGCCATTAGTTATCCTAGCGCTAATCGCGGCACCAATGACTTGGTTCGCACACAAATCTCTCGCTCGTTTCGTACTTTCTGCGAAAAACCCTGAAGCGGACATCACTGACACAGTAGAAGAGCACTTCGGTAAAACTGGCGCAAACCTTATTACTTTTGCCTACTTCTTCGCTATCTACCCAATCGTACTTATCTACGGTGTTGGTATCACAAACACAGTTGACTCTTTCCTAGTCAACCAAATGGGTATGGAATCTATTCCTCGCTGGCTACTGTCTGGTGCACTTATCGCAGCAATGACAGCAGGTGTAGTATTTGGTAAAGAACTAATGCTGAAAGCAACATCAGCAATGGTTTACCCACTAGTATTTATCCTACTAGCACTTTCTTTCTACCTAATTCCTGATTGGAATACATCAATGATGGAAGTATCACCAAACTGGGGCGAAATGCCGACCATCGTTTGGCTAGCAATTCCAATCATCGTATTCTCTTTCAACCACAGCCCAATCATTTCTCAGTTCTCTAAAGAACAACGTCGTGTATACGGTGATGACGCAGTGAAGAAAACTGACGCTATCACTGGTGGCGCAGCAATGATGCTTATGGGTTTTGTAATGTTCTTCGTATTCTCTGTAGTACTTTCTCTATCTCCAGAGCAACTAGCATCTGCGCAAGAACAAAACATCTCAGTACTGTCTTACCTAGCTAACGTTCATGAGTCTCCACTTATTTCTTACATGGGTCCTCTAGTAGCGTTTGCAGCGATCACTTCTAGCTACTTTGGTCACTTCCTTGGTGCGCACGAAGGTCTAGTAGGTCTAATCAAATCTCGCTCTCAAACTCCTGTCAGCAAGATTGAAAAAGTATCGCTACTGTTCATCGTAATCACAACTTGGATCGTTGCTATCGTTAACCCAAGCATCTTAGGCATGATTGAAACAATGGGTGCACCGATGATCGCGGCAATCCTATTCTTGATGCCTGTATTCGCAATGCAGAAAGTACCAGCAATGGCGAAGTACAAAACTTCAGCACCTGTACAGATTTTCACAGCAATCTGTGGTCTTGCGGCAATTAGTTCTGTAATCTACGGCGCTCTTTAATCACTGCTGCTTTATTTAGCGTGATTAATCCAAGAATATAACGATAATAAAAAGCCTCCCAACTCCCCTTGGGAGGCTTTGTTCTGAGGTAATCGATATGATTAGTGTTTTTGACATCTATAAAATCGGTGTTGGTCCTTCAAGCTCACACACTGTAGGTCCAATGAAAGCGGGTAAAGAATTTATTGATGATCTTCGTGCAATGGGAAAACTGCGCGACATCACTAAAATCACCGTTGACGTTTATGGTTCACTATCACTGACAGGGAAAGGTCACCACACGGATATCGCGATCATCATGGGTCTTGCAGGCAACTCCCCTGAGAAAGTAGATATCGACTCTATTCCGGGCTTTATCGCTCGAGTAGAAGAAACTGAGCGCCTACCTGTTGGCATGCACTGTCATACAGTATCGTTCCCGAAAGATGGTGGTATGAACTTCCATACCACTAACCTTGAGCTACACGAAAACGGCATGCAGATCCACGCTTGGATCGATGACGAAAAAGTATACTCAAAGACTTACTACTCTATCGGCGGTGGTTTCATCGTTGATGAAGAGAATTTCGGTAAAGAAGTAGAGAACCCTATCAAGGTTCCTTACGAATACACAACGGCAGAAGAGTTAGTTCACCAGTGTAAAGAAAGCGGTCTTTCTATCAGCGCACTTGTGATGAAAAACGAACACTCTCTGCACTCTGATGAAGAGACTCGTACATACTTCGCAAACATCTGGCGCACAATGCGCGAATGTATGGATCGCGGTATGAACGAAGAAGGCATTCTGCCTGGTCCACTACGCGTACCTCGTCGTGCGGCAGCACTTCGTCAGCAACTGCTTACTTCTGAAAAGACAACTAACGATCCAATGTCGGTTGTTGACTGGGTAAACATGTTCGCTTTCGCAGTAAACGAAGAAAACGCTGCCGGTGGTCGCGTTGTTACAGCACCAACGAACGGTGCGTGTGGCATCATCCCAGCGGTACTGGCTTACTACGATAAGTTCATCCAGACAGTAACTGAAAAAGATTACATCCGTTACTTTGCGGCTTCTGGTGCAATCGGTGGTCTTTACAAGCGTAATGCATCTATCTCTGGTGCAGAAGTTGGTTGTCAGGGCGAAGTTGGCGTAGCGTGTTCGATGGCTGCAGCTGGTCTTGCTGAGCTGATGGGTGGTAGCCCTGAGCAAGTATGTATGGCAGCAGAAATTGCGATGGAACACAACCTAGGTCTAACTTGTGACCCTGTAGCGGGTCAGGTTCAGGTTCCATGTATCGAGCGTAACGGCATCGCGGCAGTAAAAGCGATCAACTCAACTCGTATGGCACTGCGTCGCTCATCTGCACCTACGGTTTCTCTGGATAAGGTTATCGAAACCATGCTAGAGACCGGTAAGGACATGAACGCAAAATACCGTGAGACATCTCAAGGCGGTCTAGCAATCAAAGTGATTTGCTAATCCTCCCCTCTCAATTGAAAAGCCCGAGCACATTGCTCGGGCTTTTTTTTCGTTTCTGCATTCTTAATCCGCCGAAATACAACTAGATTGAGCTTTATAAAAAAATCTAAAATGGTCACTATATCCAGAAGTTTAGGATATGCCCGTAGAAGGTCACATACCTGATACATCAATATTGATAACGTATTCAAAAAATTAATCCTGGAGCGCAATAACACATGATTAGGTTTGAACTCGGAAACCAAATCTGCGTTTGCCTGACCGAAAAAGAACTTTCACTACAGCTCAATCATTCCATCCACTCTTCTATTCCTGTAAACCGAATCGAATATTTGATCCTTAGCACCATCGCCGCTTTTGGCAGCCTAAACGCGCCTATTAGCCAGAGGAAAATCGAAAAGAAGTTATCAGCGCAACATCATTTGATGTTGCCGGAAAATGGATTTAAGAACGCTGTTGCGTCGGTACGAAAGAAGTTCAGGCAACTGACAAAGAATCACGTAGAGGCACCTAAGTCTCTGATCGAAAACATCCACCGAAAGGGATATTTTGTGCCATACGATAGCCAACATGCACAAAAAGACGGACTTCTGCAGCAAGCGCGGATCCATCAACAAGCGACACACAGCATAAGAAGAGCAATAGGCATCTGCTTACGCAGTCGTGCGCTGTACTTGAATCTACTGTTTTTTCTCGTTTTTACTATCATCTTGTATGTTGCGATTTGCTTTTACACAATCAGTACGATTGTCAGGCAAAACTATTTTGATGATGCGATGGACTTTGCCCATGATCTGGCACAGCGTAGCTGCTTTGAGCATGAAGACCGCTTACGTGGTTTGTTCGATAATATCCAACTGGTCGAGTCCGCCTTAATGACGGACAAACACAATATTCGTTGTTTGGTGACACCAGAAGCCGTCGTGCCGGTCAACGAGAGAGACCGCAACCTTTGGCTCAATAACGAAAGTTACACCACGCATTCATTTTTCTTTGACGGCGCAGAAGTGTTGGTGCGAGTGAAAAACATCAATCTAGCGAATAGCATAGAGAGCCACATGTCGCGGATGTTTTTGTCGGGAATGAAAGTGTGTACTAACACCGGTACAGCGCTCGAAATTGGCGATACCCAGGGCAACTCGTTTTTATATAACGTCAATGATAACGGCTACAAAGAGATCTATTACGTATCCGGACCGATCACAAGCATCCTTGTTTTGAGCTTTATACTAATGTTTATTGCCAGGCATAAAAAGCTGCGTTCGCTGGTCTCCTACCTATGGGCAATTCGTCAGTTCACCTTAAAGCTTGAACCTATTCATAACACATCAAATCGGCAAAATATTCACTATGAGGTACTGTCACGTTTTAAAGTTAAAAACACTCAGCGATTTATTGAACGTTTGATTGCCAATGGCTTACTGATCAATCACACCTTACTGGTGATAAAAACCGTCTATGGCGACGCAAAGTCATTACTCGCCCCTCTCAGCATCAACGTATGTCCTTCTCTTCTCATTGGGCGCAATTTTACGCGTCTTTATCGTCAGTTGTCCCAGTTAGACTGTACACTGCTGACCATTGAGATCACGGAAAATGCCTCGATGTATTACACGCGCGAGATATTTGACAACATCAGTAAGCTCAAACAGCTTGGTTGTAAAATCAGCATTGACGACTTTGGTACTGGGAATAACAATGTTGAGCTGATTAGCCACATTACTCCGAATTACCTGAAAATTGACCGTCTGTTTGTCATGAACTTAAAGCAAGACGACAAAAAGGTTGAAACTCTGCGCCAACTAATCGCGATGGGACACACGTACCACTGCACTGTGATCGTAGAAGGTGTTGAAACTGCAGAATGCGCACATCTACTCACCACCCTTGGCGCGCACATCCATCAAGGGTTTTATTACCCATTGTGTCGCTAGCGGCTTCTATTTATTGACAAAATCTGCACATAACCAGATTGCGTACTTTTTATATCCACAACTATAATGGCGGTATCGACTTTACCGCCTCTAAATAGATTCAGCACATGATCGCTATTAAACCAGCCAAGCTGAAAGATTTTGCCAGCTTGATGCAAATGGATGTGCACGACGATCAAAAAGGATTTTTCAAGCCCTTTGAACAGGCTTACCAACAACGCGCCAAATCGGAAGTGTTTTACACCATATTCCACGACTATTTGACTGTGGGGTATTTGGTGATTGATAAAGCATTTGCTCAACACGCGCCTTTTGCTAAACGTCATGAACTTGGGTTGACCTACCTCATGATTGATAAACGCTTTCAGCGTCAAGGGATAGGCAAAGCGACGCTGCAAAAGTTGATGGTGTATGGTTACGCTATTGATGCCGAAAGCAACTCGATATGTGCGACGATCACCAGCACCAACCAAGCGGCGATCAAACTGTTTGAGACAACTGGGTTTGAAAATACGCAAAAGACCATTTACGACGCTCAAGGTAAAGCGCTGATCATGCGCCATGCATTGAGTTAAGTCGAAAACAAACCACCGAAATAAAAAATGGGCAGTCTATATTGGACTGCCCATTTCACTTTAAACTGCCATGACTTCAGCTTGCCAGCCATAGCCAATGTATTCTTTCGCCAATTCTTCGGCAACAAACGTCGATACTACGACTTCCACCCACATGCTATGTGATCCCGCGCGATAACGCAGTTTCATCATCTTCATTGTACACCTCTCCGCAAGGTGAAAGAGGCTTAACTTGCTCGCCATTCACCCAAATGATAATAAAAAATGACCGTATCCATGCAGTTGGAGCCCTTTGCCCATACGTGCGTGAACTCTCTCCTTGAGATAAAATGGATACCGTATATGTGATTCGAAAAACTTCGAATTATTGCGGGAGCAATTTTGCAAAATGATAGGGCAAGGGTGTAGAGTAAAAATACTGCATTTATAAAAAACGATAAGATGGGCCAACTTTTATGGGCAGTGATATAGGTAACACCACCAAATCCACCAGTTTTGATGCGTTGATGATACGTCAAGCGAAGCTTTTAACGTCCGCACATGCTGACGAATGTGAAAGCTACCTCAAGCAGTTTATGCTAGAAGCCATGGAATGGTTTGAAATCGATCGTATGACGATGTTTCCCAACTCCATGCTGTTTTTCAATCAAGGGAAAACGCTTTCTGTTGCTCGCGAGCCACACCAAGTTCTGACGACTAAGCAAGTCGGGGTCGAAGATGGCGAACGCTACCTGCGCTTAATTGGTAATTCTGAGAAAACCCAGTTTTTCGATAAAAACGCTTTAGCCAACAGTGATGTAGTGGTATTGCGCATGCTGTCAGCACAAGGCGCGTGTTGCCATTACACTATTCCACTAGTCCAATTTGGTCAGCGCTGGGGCGGTCTCTCTTTTACTCTCTTTGGTAGCAACAGTTGCGGCCTATCCGAAAGCCAGCTTGAACAGGTTAGCTTCATCTCTCATATGTGGCTGTCCTTTTGGCAACATTCAAAGCTACATCGTAGTTTGCACCGTCCAGACATGAAAACCGACCAAGAAAATCACCGCATGTTACGTTTGAGTCACCGTCAATGTGACGTGCTGGGTTTGCTGGCTAAAGGATTATCAGCAAAAGAAATTGCCACAGAACTCAATCTAAGCCCAAGAACGATCGAATCTCATAAATATCGGTTGCTAGACATGCTAGAGCTGGATAGTCATGCAGATTTAGTTCAGTTTGCACTGAGAAATGGCATAGGCTATTAAACGCCCACTAATAAATTCTTGATAAAGAAAAAGGCAAGCCGTTGGGCTTGCCTTTCTTGTATGCATGCAGAAGACGATTACTCACCTTTGTAAATACAACCTGCGGTACACGTCTCTTTGATCTCTACTTTACTAAGCAGAGGTAAGCTTGGCTTAAGTTGTTGCCAAATCCATTTTGCTAGAACTTCGCTGGTTGGGTTTTCCAGACCTTCAATGTCGTTCAAATAGTAATGGTCGAGACGGTTATAGATAGGTTTGAATGCGGCTTTGATTTCAGCAAAATCTACAACCCAACCTGTATGAGGGTCTACTTCACCTTCTACATAAAGACGAACAAGGAAAGAGTGTCCATGTAAGCGTCCACACTTATGACCTTCAGGTACGTGTGGCAAGTGGTGTGCCGCTTCGAACATAAACTCTTTGTACAATTCTGTTTTCATCTTGATTCTCAGGCTTTAAAAAGACACGCAATACTAAGGAATTCACCCTTTAATGACAACCTTTATCAATAGCGCCCGCTATGAATAGCAAGGCAAACGATAAAGCAGTAAATCATGACGTATTGAAATTGAAAACGCAGGCGCCATTATCTAACCAAGTAGAAAATTTTTGGCATTAAAAGATCTTAAAAAACACCGTGCCGTTTTTTTGTCACTACGTCAAAGTTTTGATTACACACCACTTACATCACATTTACATAACCACAAAATGTTTGGGGTCACATTCAGTTAGCCAATTCATCGCTCAAGTGCAACTAACCTCTTAATATTGTGGGGTTCGTTCCAATAACACTTATAAAAATATGCGCTCAACTATTACCTTTAAACTCCTACTCGCCCTGATCGCCGTGTTCACTTGTGTTCTTGCCGTGTCCACTGGGTATCAGTACTACCAACAAAAAACACTTATTAATGATGTACTAAGCGAACAGTTACACGACAAAGCCAGTAACTACTTCGACAGCTTAAACATGATGATGCTGACAGGCACGATGTCGCAGAAAGAGACACTACGACAAAAAGCGCTGGCACAGGAAGGCATTGAACAAGTACGCGTGTTGCGTGCCGATGCCGTGTCAAAGTTTTATGGTCAAGGGCAAGCCAACCAACAACCTCTCGACGACATCGATCAACGGGCACTGAGCGGAGAATTGGTCATTGAACCCATCAGTGCTGAATGGGGTAAGGGCTTGGTCGTCGCTCTACCAATGAAATCAAGTGAGGACTATCGAGGCACAAATTGCGTGTCCTGCCATATTGCTCCTGAGGGCGAAGTGCTTGGTGCTATTCGTCTTGAATACAACATGAGTCACGTCAACACGCTGATTAACAAGCAAGCCGTGTTTGCGATGGGGATCATGTCAGTGATCGCATTTGTTGGCTTCCTCATCACTATGGGACTCATCCGAAAAATCATCGTCCGCCCTATTCAAAATACATCACGCTTTATGTCTAGCGTTAGTGCCAGTAAAGATCTCTCCAAGCGTCTGTCGGGCACGCAAAATGATGAAGTCGGTCAATTGTCGGATTCCATCAATTCGTTTATGGATACGGTGTCAGAGAGTTTAGAACGCGTTCGAGATACCTCCCACTCTCTTGCAGACTCTGCAGGAAGGCTGACTGATGTAGCTCAATCGACCGATGAAGCTGCTGATAATCAACAAGTCGAAACCAATGAAGTGCAAACCAATATTACCGATATGCTTGAGCAACAAAGCGTGGTGGAGCAAGCGACAGTCGATGCGACAACCTTAGTTAACCATACCGTTGACGTTGCAACCACCAGCGCAGGTCAAGCCCATCATGTCAGCGAAGACATCAAGCACCTTGTGACCGATATTGATAAAGTGCGTGAGAACATTGCGACGTTAAACCAACAAACTGATGAAGTATCATCAATTCTTGGCGTGATAAAAGGCATCGCTGAGCAAACCAATTTATTGGCGCTTAACGCCGCTATTGAAGCCGCCCGAGCCGGAGATCAAGGTCGTGGTTTTGCGGTAGTTGCCGATGAAGTGCGCAATCTTGCCTCTCGCACCGCCGAAGCCACCAGTAATATTGAGACGATTATTTCTCAGTTCCAACAAGGCAGCGAAGAGTCGTTAACCTCGGTCGATACAGTGTGCGAGTTTGCTCATCAGCGCTCAGTAGATGTCGAAGCATTGTCACAGACCATGCACAATGTGGTCGATGAGATGCATCAAGTACTTAAACACGCTGAAAATATCCAACATCAGACACTAACAACATCTGGGGTAAGCAAGCACATCCAAAGCAAAGTTGACACCATTACCTTACACGCAAACGAGACCTCGCAATCGGCATCACATACTCGCGAGATCAGTGTCGATCTGGAACATCTTTCAGAGCGTTTGGAGTCATTACTTAACCAATTTACCCTGTCAGAGAGAGCGCAAGAGAATAAATAAGGAAATTCTCTCCTTCAAATTGAATATAAAGGTTGAAGCTGACGATTTGACAGGTAATATGTTTCGTTGAATCTAAAAAATTCTATCCAACTCAACACTTCGCTTGTTTTTTAAACAATTTTGTTGTGAGACAGGCACTTTTAAGTGTTGAGTTGAATTTTTACCTCAATGGAGAATATTGAAAACATGACTTACGCGCCTGTATCAGACGTTTTGAAAGGTCAGCTAGCAGTAGACAGTGAAGTAACTGTTCGTGGCTGGATCCGTTCACGTCGTGATTCCAAAGCTGGAATCTCTTTCCTTGCCATTTATGACGGCTCTTGTTTCGACCCGATTCAGGCCGTGGTCCCTAATAATCTTAATAATTACGACAACGAAGTACTTAAGCTAACGACTGGCTGCTCTGTTGAAGTAACTGGTAAGATTGTTGCCTCTCCTGCGAAAGGTCAAGACTTCGAACTAGCAGCAACTGACGTTAAAGTTGTTGGCTGGGTTGAAGATGCTGACACTTACCCAATGGCAAAAACTCGTCACTCTATCGAGTACCTACGCGAAGTAGCTCACCTACGTCCACGCACAAACGTGATTGGTGCAGTAGCACGCGTACGTAACTGCCTATCTCAAGCAATCCACCGCTTCTACCACGAGCAAGGTTACTTCTGGGTATCAGCGCCATTGATCACAGCTTCTGACGCAGAAGGTGCTGGTGAAATGTTCCGCGTATCTACGCTAGACATGGAAAACCTGCCTCGCACTGACGATGGTAAAGTTGACTACAACGAAGACTTCTTCGGTAAAGAGACTTTCCTAACGGTATCTGGTCAGCTAAACGCAGAAGCTTACGCTTGTGCACTAAGCAAAGTTTACACGTTTGGTCCTACTTTCCGTGCTGAAAACTCAAACACAAGCCGCCACCTAGCGGAATTCTGGATGGTTGAGCCTGAAGTTGCGTTCGCAGAACTAGACGACGTTGCAAAATTGGCTGAAGACATGCTGAAGTTTGTATTCAAAGCCGTTCTTGAAGAATGTCGTGATGACCTTGAGTTTTTTGCTCAACGTATCGACAAAGAAGCAATCACTCGCCTAGAGCAGTTTGTCTCTTCTGACTTCGCACAAGTTGACTACACAGACGCGATCCAAATCCTGCTTGATTCTGGTCGTGAATTCGAATTCCCAGTTGAATGGGGTATCGATATGTCTTCTGAGCACGAGCGCTTCCTTGCTGAAGAACACTTCAAAGCACCTGTAATCGTTAAGAACTACCCGAAAGACATCAAAGCATTCTACATGCGTGCTAACGATGACGGTAAAACAGTTGCAGCGATGGATGTACTAGCACCAGGCATCGGCGAAATCATCGGTGGTTCTCAACGTGAAGAGCGTCTCGATATCCTAGATGCACGTATGCGTGAAGTGGGTATCGATCCTGAGCACATGAGCTGGTACCGCGACCTACGTCGTTACGGCACAGTGCCACACGCAGGCTTCGGTCTAGGCTTTGAGCGTCTAGTATCTTACGTAACAGGTATGGGCAACGTTCGTGACGTGATCCCATTCCCACGTACTCCTCGCTCTGCGAACTTCTAATCACCTAGAGTGATACAGAATTAAAAAGACCTCCCAAGTGGAGGTCTTTTAGTGGCAGTTTCATCGTTTCTGTTATTTCAACTATTTCAGCATCACACTCATTGCATTGTCGTTAACCGCACCAATCATGAGTGGCTTACCTACGTCACCCTCTTTGATTAACACTTGTGTGTTCACACTAGAGCTAGAATGCTGGGTTTTACTTTCTTGCATAGCAACAACGTCAACGAGGTAGCCCGACGACTGTTTTCTCACAAAGCCAGAAAAATCAACCTGCTCTTGATCATTGTTGATTTGGGCTTCGAACTGTTCGTTGGCTTGTATTTGAGCAACAAGCTCCGACTTGCCGTAGTGTAAGATCACCGATTCGGGCTCATCACCTTGATTAGCCGTGCAACCAAAAGTGATAGCAGACAGTGCCAGTAGCCATGCATGTTTCATAGTGTTTATTCCTAACTTCTATCTCATGAATCTAAGGCTTATCCTCATCATCTTTATCTGCCTTGGCGGCATACTTAACACCCAGTACGCACAAACCAAACATAATAAAGGGGATCACAGCCGCGGTGTATTCCGTCCACGCCATGTGAGAGAACGATTTCGCCAAAATAAGGTGCGCAAATACCAACAGAAATGCGCTAAAAATGGCAACGGCGATCAATCTTAATTCATGTTTTACCAACTGCTTTTTCATTGTCACTCCAATCATCACAATATTTCTGTATCCGATTGAAGCACAACCCAAGTAAACCACTCTGATACAGTTAGGTCAAAAAAGGATTAAACAGTTTCTTTAGTGAAGTAACTCACCCAATTTCCGCAAAGCCTGACACAGATTGTCATCAATGGGCAGAGAAGTATTCAAACGCAGATAGTCCTGATATTGCTCATCGACCGAGAACAACGCACCATGCGCAACAGTTACCTGCTGTGATAGCAAGGTGTGATGAACCGCTTTACTGCTTATCCCTTGAGGCAACTTAAGCCATAAGAAATAACCGCCAGGAGGAAGATAGTACTCGATAGATTTAGGCAAACACTCTTTCATTGTTTGCACAAACATAGCTTGGCGCTGTTCAAGCCCTTTACGCAACTTTCTTAGATGATTGTCATAGCTGTCATTTTGCAGGTAATGCGCAACTCCCTGTTGAATAGGTGCACTGCCAGATAGCGTCGACATCAGTTGAAGCTTTTGAACACGCTCGTTAAAGCGCTTGGTGATCACCCACCCCAACCGATAGCCAGGACAAAGACTTTTTGAAAGAGAGCCACAATGCAAAACGCGCTCTTGGTCATCATAGGTTTTCAGCGATGTCGGCTTCTTGTCGGAGAAATACAACTCTGCGTAAACATCATCTTCAATCAGATACACATCATGTAGATTGGCAAGCTCAACAACACGTTGCTTTTGTTCGTCACTCAACGAAGTGCCTGTGGGATTATGAAAGTTACTCATAAGCCAGCAAGCCTTAACATTGTGCTGTGCAAAAGCTTGTTCCATCTGAGCCAAGGAATGCCCTTTCTCGGCATCTACCGAGATCTCAATGGCATTCAACCCTAGTCGTTCAATTGCTTGTAACGCACCATAAAATGTTGGCGACTCAATGACAACCATATCCCCTGGCTCAGTAACCACTTGCAAACTGAGGTTGAGCGCTTCTAACGCGCCAGAGGTAATAACGATATCATCATGCGTTAAAGTCATGCCTTGCTGTATATAGCGCTGGGCAATCGAGCGGCGTAGAGAAGCACTACCCGGTGGTAGGTTATCTAACAAGGTATCTGGTCCCATTTTTCGCCCGGAACTGGCAAGGTTACGGTTTAGTGCTTCGAGAGGAAAAAGTGCTGGGTCAGGAAACGCGGAGCCTAGCTTTGTCGCGTTTGGCACGGTTTGTTGTTTGAGGAAATCGTACAACTCATCGTTTAGTGAAGTACGATACGCATTGTTATCAGCACCAGCAGCGTCGAGACGTTCGAGCTCAGCAGTAACAAAGTAACCCGACTGAGGTTTAGCAATCACCCAACCTTGCGCTTCGAGCAATTGATAGGCTTGTAACACAGTTCCTGTACTGACCGAATGGTTGCGGCTAGTGACACGCACGGAGGGCAACTTCTCTCCTGCTCTCCATGTATTTTGTTGAATTTGCGTTTTAAACAGCTCAGCCAGTTGGCGGTATCGGTTCATGCTTCCCTCATTTCTTACTACCGAGCGCACCTTAGCATACTTCACGCCCTGATTCCGATCTTCGACTTATCAAACTCGAAAGGTAATTAATCAATCTTAGTGATATCAATTGACGTTACGAAATGAGAATTTATGTTCCATACTTTCAAAGGTATGAATATTCTACGGGAGGAAATGATGAAAATGTTTACGATGGATGACCTCTCTTATCGAGGCATACACGAAGGAGTTCATAGCTGGGACCACCCAGAAGGCAATAACCCATATTATTGGCACCCAGATTGGTTGCACATCGCTGAGGATGCACTAGGGGTGCACCCAAAAGCAGAGCTCGATGTCCCAGAGGGTGAAGCAGCCACACCTGAGCATGCAAAGGCAGCAATTATCAAACATCTCAATGGGCAATAATATTGATTATACCCAAGTGACTTCAAGATGCAGGATTCAGTGCGCTGTCATTGATTCGAGGTCAAGGAGAACAACCGCAGCGGAATAGTTAGCTCTTTCCAAGTTGTTTGACTCAGAGATCGAATCAACGACACGCTCCCAAAGGGCGAGGTTACTTGGGCATAAATACCTATTTTTCAGGCGGTTATTGCTAGGTGGGATCAACAAATATATCTGAATGAGAGCTGTGCAACGGAATGGATCATTTATCAACAAGATAAATAGATAGCAGTCACATTAATTCCGATGACATCTGTTACATTTATAGAGTAATGGTGACGCACACCTCAACTCATGACTATGAGAGACGATAATAATGACGAAATACAACGAAAACGACATTCAATACAAAGGCGAATCTAATGGTGTTCACTCTTGGAGTACAACATCAGGTCAGCCTTACTACTGGCACCCAGATTGGTTGCACGTTGCTGAAGACGCAACGGGTTCTCATCCTAAACAAAAAATCGAAGTAGAATCCGCTGAAGCACCAACAGAAAAACATGCATTGAAAGCTATCCTTAAGCACATGAACGATTGGGCAACAGGCAAACTGTCTTCTAACCCAGACATCGAAACGAATGCACATGAATCACAAATGGATTTAAAAAAGTAATTCCTACCCTTTTTCATGTCGATGATTGAGACCAAGCCTCGCCATAGCGGGGCTTTTTTGTAAATCCTTCGCTATATCAATGTCACTTCAAGATGCTATACCCAAGTGACTTCAAGATGCAGGATTCAGAGCGTTGTCATTGATTCGAGTTCAAGGAAAACAACACCGCGTAATAGCCAGCTCTTTCCAAGTTGTTTGACGCAGAAATCGAGGCAATGACACGCTCCCGAAGGGCGAGTTGTCTTGGCTTGTATACTTTGTTGCCGATTCTTGATTTAGAGTGACTAGATCTTTAAATCGTCGCCGCGTCTACAAACCAAGTCATTCTCGCTGAACCTAGCATCTCGAGGTTACTTGGGTATAGATTCAGAGTATTGTCACTATTCCCTCTTTACCAAAAGACAGCAAGGAAAACAGCGAAGCGGAATTGCAAGCTATATCCAAGTTGTTTGACGATGCTATTTAGTTAGCAAAGAACGTACTTCAGTGACAGGCTCCCGAAGGGCGAGTGGCTTTAGTTCACATGCTTCTTTAACAATTTTCGAATTAGCCCCCCTAGATCTTCAAATTGTTGCCTCACCTTCAAACCAAGCCATCCTCGCTGAAGCAAGCATCTCAAGGTTACTTGAGCATATACATAACAAATTTCTATCATTTATAAGAATCTATCGATAAAATTTCAGGTCTCGATTTTACTAGTGACAGATCAATCAACAGACATCAATTCCACAGTACCTCTCTCTTCTTGCTCAACTAAGAGAGAAAACGATGCTGAGATTTGTCCAAAAAAGGATAACCATGGTGAATACTAACTACAATGCACCACTTACATTCCAACTTTACCTAGCTGCGGCGTTCTTTTTTGGCACATACGGTGGACGCGTCTGCCCGATGCTCAGCACGCTGAGCGTATACGAAGTGATCTTACATTGCGCGGTGGTTTTTACGTTCCTCTATCTTGTTCGCCACTTTATTCTTGTCTCACATCCTTTGATTGCACAAAACCGACAAGCCAAGCTTGATACTGTGTTGTTTACCGCTGTAAGTATTCCTTTTGCTGCGTACTATAACCTTCAATACGACTTTACCTTCGACAGCAATGTGAAAGTGTTGTTTGGTATGGCGCTCTTTGGCTTTTTAACTGGTTCTATCTTGCAACTGCAAAGCAAGCTGGTTCAATTTGACAGCCTACGTCAACAAAACCAATTTGGCTTTGCGTTATCAGGTCAGCGCCAATCCATGGTGAAACAAATGATAGGCATGATGATCGCCTTGCTCATCACCTTGACCACCATTTTGACCATGGTCGCAGTCAAAGACATTTATTGGTTGGAGCAAAACCCAGAGCAAATCACCAATGGGCTAGGCAAAATCAGCTTCATTAAAGAGTTGGTTTACATCGCACTTGTCGTCGGAGGCTATGTAATCGCGATTATGGTGCTTTGGACTCGCTTGATGCAAAAAATCTTGTTTAGCCAAGAGCAAGCTTTGCTGGAAGTGACACAAGGGAAAATTGCGCAACGTTTACCAGTTTTCCAACATGATGAGCTTGGCTCGATGGCCTGTTTAACTAACCAAATGCTCGACAGTTTGCAAGTTTCGCAAGATGAGGTCAAAGCCACGCGAGATGTTGCCATTGTCAGTTTGTCGGCATTGGCTGAATCACGTGATAACGAAACCGGTGCGCACATTATGCGCACGCAACAATATGTAAAAGTATTGGCTGAACATTTAAGCCAATTTGAACAACATTGTTCATTACTGACTCCAAATTATATCGAACTACTTTACAAATCGGCGCCGCTGCATGACGTCGGAAAAGTCGGTGTACCAGATAGCGTGTTACTGAAACCGGGAAAACTGACCGATGAAGAGTTTGAGATCATGAAAGGACATGCACAAATTGGTGCCGAAGCGCTGTCAATTGCTGAAAAACAGCTAGGAAGTAGTTCGTTTTTGCGCGTTGCTAAAGAGATTGCCCTAACACACCATGAAAAGTGGGATGGTAGTGGCTATCCAAATCAATTAAGCGGCGAGAACATCCCTTTATCCGGTCGTTTAATGGCATTAGCAGATGTGTATGACGCTCTTATTTCTAAGCGTGTATATAAGCCTGCTTTCAGCCATGACAAGGCGAAAGCCATCATCCTAGAGGGTAAAGGCAAACATTTCGATCCTCAAATCGTCGATGCATTTCTTGCAGTTGAAACTGAATTTCAACATATCGCACATCAATATCAAGATGAGCAAAACATCGCCGCTTAGCCAATTATCCCCCTCTTAAAACGCTTGTTAAGAGGGGTTTTTATATCAAAAGCCTCCGTTATGTTAGATTTCTGTTTCAAATCAAAACTTTTTTAAGTTTTCTTATCACTAACTGTTGTAACGAATATTGCTGAAAGGTATAAATGTCAGCAGACCCCTTCGATTAACATGGATGAAGATTATGTTTGAAAAAGTAGTTGCCGCTCCGGCTGACCCTATTCTTGGACTTACTGAAGAGTTTAAAAAAGATGCTCGCGCCGAAAAAATTAACCTAGGCGTTGGTATTTACAAGAACGAACAAGGTGAAACCCCTGTTCTTGCGACTGTTAAAAAAGCCGAAGCCGCACTGATTGAAACTGAAAAAACCAAATCTTACCTAACAATCGAAGGTACAGCAGAATACGGTCTAGCAGTACAAAAACTGCTTTTCGGTGCAGACGCGGAAATTGTTGCTGGCAAGCGTGCTAAAACAGCACAAGCACCAGGTGGCACAGGTGCTCTACGTGTAGCAGGTGAGTTCATTAAGCGTCAGCTTGGTGATGTGAAGATCTGGATCAGCAACCCTACTTGGGCAAACCACAACGGCGTATTCACTGCAGCTGGTATCGAAACAACACAATACAGCTACTACAACGCAGAAACCAAAGATAAAGACTTCGCTGCTATGGTTAACGACCTGCAAGGTGCATCTGAAGGTGACGTTGTTCTTCTGCATGGCTGCTGTCACAACCCTACAGGTATCGATCCAACAGCTGAAGAGTGGGAAACGCTGGCTAAGCTGGTTGCAGAGAAAAAACTGCTTCCTCTATTCGACTTCGCATACCAAGGCTTTGCTAAAGGTGTAGAAGAAGATGCAGCAGGTCTTCGTACTTTCGCTAAGTACAACAAAGAAATCCTAGTCGCGAGTTCTTTCTCTAAGAACTTCGGTCTATACAATGAGCGTGTTGGTGCATTCACTCTGGTTGCTGAATCAGAAGACGTTGCAACAACGGCGTTCTCACAAGTAAAAGCCATCATCCGTTCTATCTACTCTAACCCACCAGCGCACGGTAGCGCTGTTGTGACTCACATTCTTGGTGACGCAGACCTGCGCGCAGAATGGGAAGCGGAAGTAGCGGAAATGCGTGACCGAATCCAAGAGATGCGTGAACTATTCGTTGCTACTCTTAAGGCAGAAGGTGTGGATGCTGACTTCAGCTTCATCGAGCGCCAAAACGGTATGTTCTCGTTCTCTGGTCTATCCAAAGAGCAAGTAAACCGTCTAAAAGAAGAGTTCGGTATCTATATCGTAGGCTCAGGTCGTATCAGCGTTGCAGGTATGACAAAAGCAAACATGGGTCCTCTATGTAAAGGCATCGCTGCGGTTCTGTAATCGCGTCGAAAGTCACAAATTAAAAAGGTCAGCACTCGCTGACCTTTTTTGATTCTACCGCTTGTTGAAACGCCACTATACAAGGTGGCGCTACACTCCTATGAACTAATACACAAACTTAAAGCTAATTCCAACTTCATTGATGTGATCTGACGGTTGACCTTGATAATCGGTGTCACGGAACTGGTAATAAAGACCGGTACCAATCACGCGATGCCATTGGTAGTTAAAGGCAATCTTATAGTTGTTCTCGTCGACGATATCACTTCGATTCAAGTGCACTTCTGCCGTCCCCATTAACTTTTCACTAAATAGGTAATTTGCGCCAAACGTGACGCCTTGAATAAACTCGCTATCCGAGGACAGTGTACGGTCGGTTTTATCATCAGTCGCTTTGGCTTTAATTGCGCCAAGCCCATAAATCCCGTAGATATCAAACTTCTCGTTGACGCCATAACGATAACCACCACCGAACAACAAACGGTCAATACGCAAAGTGAAATTGTCTGGGTGGAAAAATTGCGCCGAGTAGTCAACGTTAAACAGCCAGTTATCGGTAAATAGGTAATTACCGCCAAGCCCTAGAGTGGTAGCGTTAGAATTATCGAGCCACTCTTCATTCGTTGTCCCGGCACCAATGTCTAAATTAATGTGCTCGTAACCAAACTTCTCGACCTGTTCTGACTCTGAGGCAACGCTCATTAGTGGTAATGCTACAAGAGGTGCAGCGAATAATAGTCTTACCATTCTACTTCCTTCCATGAGTGTCATCCAAAACTCTTCTTTAATACGCCCATTGTATTGATTTAATTCGGCATCTTGATGACAGCGTAGCCGAATTGATGGCGATTTGCCGTGCGACTTGTCCGAATCTTATCATTGCGCACGAAAAACAGTGATCCGATAAGATTCTGTTTTAAAACTAAGTTAAGATTACCCTATCACTTGCAAACCAAAAGGCACCTTAATGGAAGCAGAACTTCTCGAGATATATAACTTTCTCGCCAAGTATCCCCCATTCAACGAGCTTCCGGAAGAAACGCTCACCAAAGTGACCGAGAACATCGAAATCTCATACTATCGTCAAGATACTCCCGTCATTCATTTCGGCGACCAGATCCACGATCTATACATGGTTCGTAGTGGCGTGGTTGAGGTCTATCGACGCAAAGGTGAACTTTACAACCGACTCGACGAGGGTGACCTTTTTGGTCAAATGGGGCTTCTGACCAACAACAAAGTTCGCTTCCCAGTAAAAGCGATCGAAGATTCCCTACTCTACTGCATTCCTCAAGACATTTTCCAAGAACTGTATGATAACTTCGACTCATTCGCTGATTTTGTTGAAGTAGAGAACAGTGCTCGTTTGCGCCAAGCAGTGTCAGAAAACAACGATGCCAATGACCTAACCACTTCTAAGGTCAAAACCTTATTAACCCGTGACGCACCGACGATTGAACGTGGACAGACGATCCAAGAAGCCGCGCAATTGATGGCGCAAGACAATGTTTCTTCATTGTTGATTGTGGACCCAGACTTTGTGCTGGACGAAGAAGACCCACAATCTCCGGTGCTAGGTATCATTACCGACCGTGATTTGTGTACCCGAGTGTTAGCCGAAGGCTTATCACCGCAAGACGATGTCTCCACGGTGATGACCACTGAGGTTATCTCACTCGATCATAACGCATACGTATACGAAGCCATGCTGACCATGTTGCGCTACAACGTGCATCATTTGCCAGTGGTTAAAGATCAAATGCCGATTGGTATTATCGAAGCTACCGATATTGTACGTTATGAATCGCAAAACTCACTGTTGCTGGTCAGTAGTATCTTCCAGCAGCAAAGCATCGAAGATTTAGCGATTGTGGCAGAAGAAGTAAAGAGCAGTTTTGTTCGCTTGGTCAACGAAGACGCCAACTCACACATGGTGGGCAGCGCGATGTCGGTGATCGGTCGCAGCTTTAAGCAACGCCTTTTAGAAATGGCAGAAGAAGAACTCGGTCCACCTCCTATCCCTTATTGCTTCCTTGCTCTTGGTTCAATGGGACGCGACGAACAGTTGCTGGTCACTGACCAAGACAATGCAATCATCCTAGACGACACCTACAAAGAAGAGAAACACGGTAAATACTTTGAGGCTCTCGCACAATATGTCAGTGATGGTTTGAACGTATGCGGTTACAAGTACTGTACTGGCGACATTATGGCGACCAACCCGATGTGGCGAATGACCCGCTCACAATGGGAAGAATGCTTTGCCGATTGGATTGATGACCCCAATCCAAAAGCGCTACTCAACGCATCCATCTTCTTTGATTTAGATGGGGTTTACGGCCGCTTAAAATGGGCAGAGCAGCTCACCAGCTTCATCGTACGTCGTGCCCGCAAGAACAATCGCTTCCTAGCCTGCTTGGCACGTAACGCATTAAATCGAACTCCACCACTTGGCTTCTTCAAAGACTTTGTGATGGAAAAAGACGGTCAACATAAAAACTCAATCAACTTGAAACGCCGTGGTACTGCGCCATTGGTCGATCTGATCCGCGTTCATTCTCTTGCGGTAGGCTCACGTGCACAGAATTCATTTGAGCGTCTCGATGACATCATTGATGCTGGCATCTTACCAAAAGGGCGCGCACAAGATCTTAAAGACGCCATGGAGTTCATCTCAATGGTGCGTATCCGCCACCAAGCAATTGATGTTGAGTTAGGTATTGAACCAGACAACAACATTGAGCCTGAAAACTTGTCGGATTTTGAACGTCGTAATTTGAAAGATGCGTTCCAGATCCTAAGTAATGGCCAGAACTTCCTTAAGTTCCGCTATCAGGCTAGTAACAAGTTTAAGTGAGGCGTGAAGTGATAAAGAAGTTATTTCAAAAGCCGAGTATTCAGTGGCCAGTGAAGTTTCAACAGAAACTTGAGCGTGCCACTGATGAACGCTTAGTCGCCTTTTACGGTAAAGCGCTGCCAGCACCTGAGACGCCACTATCCCAAGTGGAGTTCGTTGCGCTTGATTTTGAGACTACCGGTTTGAACCCACAAAAAAACGGCATCATCACCATTGGTTTGGTGCCGTTCGATCTCAATCGAATTTTCCTACGCCAAGCAAAGCACTGGAAGGTACGACCACAGGAAAAACTCGATGAAGAATCAGTCATCATTCATGGTATCACTCACAGTGAACTGATTGACGCTCCCGATCTGGGTGAAATCCTCGCTCCCTTGCTAGAAAGCTTAGCGGGTAAGATTGTAGTGGTACATTACCGCCGTATCGAGCGTGAGTTTCTCGACCAAGCACTGCGCTCTCGTATTGGCGAAGGTATTGAGTTTCCAGTTCTTGATACGTTGCAAATTGAAGAAAACATTCAACAAAAAGCAGCGGGCGGTCTTTGGAACAAGCTCAAGGGCAATAAGCCAAAATCATTACGCTTAGCCCAGTCTCGCCGTCGTTATGGCTTACCAGACTATACACCGCACCATGCTCTAACCGATGCCATTGCTACAGCAGAGCTGCTGCAAGCCCAAATTGCCCATCATTATAACCCAGAGCAACCTATCAGTAGCCTGTGGTTGTAATTCGGCTTACGTTATCTTTGAGCAACAAAAAAGGAGCTATATGGCTCCTTTTTATTCAAAACAACAAAAGCTTACAGCTTAAAGCGTCTGATCTCTTGTTCTAGCTCGTGAGAAAGCTCAGACAGGTGCGCTGCTTGCTCAGCCGCCTGGTGCGCTTCCACAGAAAGCTCATTCGATACGTCACGAATGCCCTCTGTATTACGAGTAATCTCAGTGGTTACTGACGCTTGCTCTTCTGCTGCTGAAGCAATTTGAGTTGCCATATCACTGATTCGCTCTACCGCAGAGTGAATTTGCGTCAGGCTAACTGCCGCAGAGTTTGCATCATCCACGCTAGTATCTGCTAGACGACGACTGTCATCCATAATACCCACCGCTTTCGCCGTAGTACCTTGCAGCATTTCGATGGTTTCTTGAATCTCTTGCGTTGAAGCGTGAGTACGTTGGCTCAATACACGAACTTCATCCGCAACCACCGCAAAACCGCGACCTTGTTCACCAGCACGCGCTGCTTCAATCGCCGCATTCAGTGCCAGTAAGTTAGTTTGTTCGGCAATACCTTGAATAGTCGAAAGAATCGTATTAATCGCGTTACCGTGCGCTTCTAGCTCTTGAATCACGTTGGTCGCGACTTGAACTTCTTGCGCTAGGTTTTGGATCGAACCTTGCGTTTGCGTTACTTGACCAGAGCCATGCACACATGCTTGTACCGCTTCTTCCGAGCTTGATGCTGTGTTGTCCGCGTTACCAGCAATCTCTTGTGTTGCTGCCGCCATTTCGTTAACCGCAGTCGCCACCATGTTGATTTCGTCTTGCTGGTAAGAAATACGCTGGCTACGTTCTTCGGCTTGCTGTGCCGTTGTACGAGCTTGCTCAGACAGTGCGGACGATACGTGACTTAGTTTCGTCACCATCGTGTGCATATTGCCGACAAAACGGTTGAAGTTATCAGCCAGCTTGCCGACTTCGTCATCACTGCGCGGTTCTAGACGTTGCGTCAAGTCACCTTCACCAGAAGCAATTTCTTCCAATGCTTGTGAAACACGACCCAAATCGCGGAACAAGAAACCTACTAGCCATGAAACAGCAACAATCACGACGATAGTGATCAACACAGCGGTGATCAGCATTTCTCGTAGCAATTGAGCGTGGCTTGCCTCTTCTGTCGCACGATCCATTTCAATCGCAAACATCCAATGTGTGCCAGGCACTTTGCTGAAGTAGTAAAGCTTCTCTTTGCCTTTGATTGTTGCACTTTCAATCGCACCAGAGTTGGCTGCGCGCTCAATAGAATCTTTAGAAAATTCTTTAGAAAGGTCGGTGATTGGCTTAAGCGTTAGGCTCTTATTTGGATGAGCAAGGAAAGTGCCATCGTTCATATCGATCAGCATTGCATGAGCATTGTCACCTGCGTCTAGGCTGATGACGTCATTGATCAACTGGTCAATCAATACATCTGCACCGACAACACCAATGAACTTACCGTTTTTCATTACTGGCTCAGCAATTGTCACCAATAGCGCGTTAGTGATAGCGTCTTGGTAAGCTTCTGTGATGATTTGCTTGCCTGCTGCGTTTGCGTCTTTGTACCAAGGACGCGTGCGAGGATCGTAATCAGCACGGTTACGCTCGGGATGAGAACGATACATACCACCTTCTGGTGTACCTAAGAAGATATCGTCAAAGCCACCAGCTTTACGTGCTTGTTGTAGGAAAGGCACAACGTCTTGCTCAGTTGAGTAGTCGTTGAAAGCCGTCGCAATATCTTTACGAATTGCCACCCAGTCAGAAATACCTTCTGAAGCGGCGTTACTTAGGCTTTGTGCTCGTGAATAGACACCTGAACGCGTCTGATCAAGAAGTTGACCAGCCGATAACCAAGTCAGTGCTGTTGCCATCACAACAACAGCAGAGAGGCTTGCGCCAATTAGCTTTTGTTTTAATGATAATTTCATAATTATTATAGAGGTTGGGAGAACAGTTAAGGTGGGTGAATATTACACATTTTTTAATCACTAATCACGAGATTTTACTAATAAAAATAAAACATTAACTCATTGTAAATTAATGACTTATTTCGTCATTATTTTGTCTACCGTCAGAAAAATCACACAAAAAAAGCCAGCAAAACGCTGGCTTTTTTAACTTACTAATATTTAAGTAATATTTATAAATCTTATCAATTATTGACGTTCGGTTCTCATACCCATAAGCAGGCTGACACACATCGCCAATAAAACGACGGTAAATGGCAGTGCAGTAGAAATTGCACCCGCTTGCAGCGCTTGAACAGCTTCAGAACCACCGATCCACAGTAATGCAACCGCAATCGCACCTTCCATGAATGCCCAGAATACACGCTGTAACACTGGTGCGTCGACTTTACCACCAGCGGTGATGCTGTCGATAACCAATGAGCCTGAGTCTGAAGAAGTAATAAAGAATACCAATACGAGTACGACTGCAATGATGGATAGCATGTTACCGAATGGCAATACATCGAACATTTGGAACATCGCAAGGGAAACATCAGTCAAACCATTTGCACCTAGCTCGCCCACATTATTGATCACTTGGTCGATAGCAAGACCACCGAATGTCGACATCCAAATCAAGGTAACTGCTGTCGGTACAATTAGAACCGCAGTGATGAATTCACGAACGGTACGACCGCGTGAAACTCGAGCGATAAACATACCTACAAATGGTGACCATGAGATCCACCAAGCCCAGTAGAATACTGTCCAACCTTGGAACCAAGCTTCATCAGTACGATCAAACGGATTACTCAGTGGAATAATATTCTCAACATAAGCCATCAATGTGGTTGGCACAGAGCCTAGTGTTACCGCCCAGCCGATCAAACCAACAAGGATAAGCAATAAGAAAGCAATCACCATGTTGATGTTACTGATGACTTTTACCCCGCCATCAATACCACGAACAACAGAAACAACCGCCAATAGCGTAACAACAGTGATAACGACAATTTGCAGTCCTAGTCCTGGTTCAACGCCAAAGACATGGTGAATACCACTTGCCGCTTGTTGTGCACCTAGACCTAGAGAAGTCGCCAGACCAAACAAGGTTGCCAATACCGCTAGAATATCCACGATGTGACCTGCCCAACCCCATGCGCGATCGCCCAATAACGGGTAGAAAATCGAGCGCATTGAAAGCGGCAGACCTTTGTTGTAAGTAAAGAAAGCAAGAGATAGCGCCACGACACCGTAAATCGCCCATGGGTGCAGACCCCAGTGGAACATGGTCGCACCTAGTGCTAGCTTCGCGGCTTCTGGTGTGTTTGCTTCTACACCCAACGGGGTTTCATACCAACCAGTGAAGTACGCTACTGGCTCTGCCACACTCCAGAACATCAAACCGATACCCATACCAGCAGCAAACAACATTGCCAGCCAGGACATGAATGAGTAATCAGCGACAGCATCTTTACCACCAAGGCGAATCTTACCCATTGGTGAAACGATGAGAGCTAAACAGAAGATAACGAAGATGTTACCAGAGATAATAAACAGCCAGTCAAAAGAACCGATGATTTTCCACTTAATGCCGTCGAGTGCGGTCTTAGCGGTGTGTGCGTCCAGCACAAGTGCAGCAATAAGAAACAGTGCAATGAAACCAGCACTGATACCAAAAACAGGATTATGTACGTCAAAACCCCATTTCTGGACGTTGTCTTGACCAACCGTATAGTCGGTACTGTCGATACTGTACTTATCTATACCTTTTGTCATTATTCCTCTCTTTTTATGTTCAATCTTCTTAACAAGGCATTAAAAATCATTTGAACACGATACATTTTATTTTCCATGAAAGTGGAAGATCCTACCATTTGAGGCGTTTTTGTCTATCTTTTGCTGATAAAAAATCCAATAACTTACATTTCAATCAGAAAAGTGTAGCTAAAAAAGCGGAAACAACCACAGCAATACTTAGACCACAAACATTTCTTACTATAATAATTCTAGTCGTTGCTTTTTTCCTCGCTCAATGACCTTAAAAACAATAAGGAGAGCCAAGGCAAATTATTGAAAATTGGTGTCGCGATCCCTAACGAAGCCCTTTAAATAACAGCGCATTTGAGTTAGTGTCGCCTCGTTACATGATCCCTTAATGACTGGATTACGAAATTGGAAAAGTACGAAGAAGTTTTGGTCTCGATTCGTCAGATCATCCGCGCTATTGATTTACATTCTAAGAAGTTAAGCAAAGAGTCTGGTTTGACGGCTCCTCAGCTGATCCTGATGCGTGCCATTAGTGAATTAAATAACGTCACTATCAAACAATTGTCTAGCCATACCAACATGAGTCAGGCAACGGCAACCACTATCCTTGACCGCTTAGAGCGCAACCAACTTGTTGAGCGCCGCCGCAGTGTCGAAGACAAGCGTAAAGTTCACGCGGTATTGACGGAGAAAGGACAAGAAGCCTTAAAACAGGCCCCGACGCCATTGCAAGAGCATTTTATTAGCCGCTTCCAAAAGCTGGAAGAGTGGGAACAGAGCTTGCTTTTGTCTTCTGTGCAGCGCATCTCGACCATGATGAATGCAGAAGATATTGATGTTGCCCCTATGCTTGAACTTGGCAGTATTACCAAGCCTGAATAAGTATCCCTTCGAGCGCTCTGATGTATGAAAGCATGAGGGCGCCCCTGCCTACTCTATCAATCCTGTTTCAAAAGCGTATTTCGCCAACTCAGCCGTCGAGTGCAAATCCAGTTTGTGTTTGATGTTATGGCGGTGCGTTTCTACCGTTCGATAGCTAATGTCCAACAGCGTCGCAATCTTTTTGCTGCTGTTTCCTTGCGCCACTAACTTAAGTACCGCTTCTTCCCTGCGGCTAAGTGGGTTCGGCTTTTGCGCTGCCGGGACGACATCCTGCGTAAATAAGGTCTGGGTAACGGATTCGCAAAAGTAAGTCGATCCTTGGTTCACCGTTTTTATTGCTTGCACCATTTTCTCTGCTGAAATTTCTTTCAGCATGTAACCTACCGCGCCAGCTTGCATCACCTTCATGATGTATTCGCGGTTGTCGTGCATGGTGAGCATCAAAATTTTGCTCTCTGGACGCTCTTCCTTAATTACGCCAGTAGCTTCAATGCCATTCATGATTGGCATACTGATATCCATCAAGATGACATCTGGATTGAGAAGCTTTGATACTTCAATTGCCTCAAGCCCATTACTCGCCGTACCAATCACATCAATATCAGGTTCCAGTTCCAAACGCGCCATAAAACCATCAAGCACCACCTGATGGTCATCAACTATCACCACGCTAATTGGTTTATCCATAAACTAATCCATCCAAATCTAACAATACGGTGATTTCCGTCCCCAAACCGGGCTCGCTCATGAGTTCAAACTCGCCTCCGATAAACTCAACACGCTCACGCATGTTCCGCAATCCAATTCCTTGTCGGTGCACTGAAGGGTTGACCATAAAACCCGTACCGTCGTCTCGTATCAGTAATTGCAGCATATTGCCCATTTTTTGCAAAATTACTGTGACCTTTTTTGCTTTGGCGTGCTTCTCAATGTTGTTTAAAGATTCCTGAGCCACACGATACAAGGTTGTAGCCACTTCAGATTTCAACTTCACTTGCTCGGTATCAAAATGGCTATCGATGTCCATACCAGAGTGCGAATGAAAATCTTGCAATAGTGTAGAAAGCGCGGCTTCTAAGCCAATATCATCCAAGGCACTTGGTCTCAGTTGGTGAGAAATATGGCGTACTTCATTAATCGCAGTGATCAACGAGCGTTGAGATTTATCTAGGTGAGCTTTGAGCTTTTCATCTTCAATACGATGCGCCATCAAATCGAGGTGACATTTGCTCGAAACCAGCAATTGATTGATGCCATCATGGAGCTCTCTCGCCAGATGTTTTTTCTCATCTTCTTGGAACATCACCGTTTTGTGGGCAAGCTCTTTTAGGTTCTTATCCGCTAAACGATGCTCGTGTAAATTGATGGCAAGTGTCAATACGATGATCACCGCCACCGTAACCACCAGAATAATCACCACGGTGAAAAAGGTAGTCTCGATATTTTGATTGATTGCCGCACGCATATTGGCGACTTCACGGCTCACATCTTCAATATACAACCCAGTGCCAATCATCCAATCCCATTTATCAAGCCATGCCGCATAGCTCAGCTTTGGTACCACCTCCCCCGTAGAGGGCTTTTGCCATAGATATTGATGGAACCCGCCCCCAAGCTGCGCTTGATAAAGCAGAGCCTCAATCAGGTGATCGCCATTTTCATCTTGAATATGCAGTAAATTTTGTCCGACTAAGTCCGGGAGAATGGGATGAACAAGGTTCGTACCGTGCTTATCGTAGGCAAAGAAATACCCGTCTGAACCGTAACGTAAGCGGTTTAGGATCGCTTTTACGCGCGCTTTCGCGTCAGCCTCTTCAAGCATAGGATCGTTATAGATATGAGAAATGGCATCAAAGGCGAGATCTACGGTATCTTTTAGTGCCGCTTCTTTGGATTGAATTAAGTTCTGATGAAAGATTTCCACCTCACGCTGCCCCAAGGTTTTCGCTTGGTAAATGGAAATCCAACTGATACTGGCTGACACCAAAACCACAGGGATCAGTGCCAACAAGATTAACTTGGCTTTGAGAGGCATCCTTCCCTCCAATGAAACGCTGATTAGGCTTGGGGCTGTTGACCTTTCGCGATTAAAATCGGTTCGAAACATCACAGACCCTGCTCACTAATCAGCTTAACAACTTGTCTCAAAAGGTGAAAATTTTCACATCACAATTCCTTGCTTCTTACTTGCATTAGGACATGCCATAGAATCCTGGGAAAAATAGCAATGAAGCAAGTACCACAATCTGAATCGCAATGAATGGCATCACACCACGGTAGATATCCCGAGTGGTCACGCCTGCTGGAGCCACACCTTTTAGGTAGAATAAACTAAAACCAAAAGGCGGTGTTAGGAATGAGGTCTGCAGGTTCATCGCAATCAAAATCGCAAACCAAGTCATGTTGATACCCATCAACTCGGCAACAGGTGCAATGATTGGCACGATAATGAAACAGATTTCTACGAAGTCGATGAAGAATCCAAGGATAAGGATGACTAACATGGTAATGATCAAGAAGCCCCATTTTTCACCCGGAAGTTCCAACATCCACTCTTCAACAAGGTAATCTCCCCCAGTGTACGTAAACGCCATTGAGAATGCCGTCGCCCCAAGCAAAATCGCAAAGACCATCGCGGTCACTTTTACGGTCTCTTTCGAAGCTTCATACACCATCGACCAGCTAAACTGTTTGTAAAGCAACGACAATACAATTGCACCAGCCCCACCCAGTGCTGCAGACTCTGTTGGGGTAGCAATACCCGCAAAGATAGAGCCGAGAACAACAATAATCAACGCCAACGGTGGCAGTACGGCTTTCAACGCAGTAATCACTTCTTCTTTACGACTGATAGACTCATCACGCTCGATAGGCTGGGCTGCTTCAGGGTTCAGTTTGGCGTAAATCAAAATGTAGATCACATACGCGCCCACCAGCACCAATCCCGGCCACACTGCAGCTTGGAACAAATCCCCGACTGGTACACCGAGAACATCCCCCAGAAGAATCAAAACTATGGAAGGCGGAATGATTTGACCTAACGTGCCCGACGCACAGATGGTGCCACAAGCCAATCCTTTGTCGTAATTGTACTTAAGCATCACTGGCAAGGAGATCAACCCCATTGCCACTACCGATGCACCGACTACCCCCGTGGATGCGGCAAGCAAGGCACCCACCAACACGGTTGAAATGGCAATACCACCGCGAATACCACCAAACAAACGACCCATCGACTCAAGCAATTGCTCAGCCAATCGGGTCTTTTGCAACACTAATCCCATGAAGACAAACAGAGGTACTGCCATCAGTACCGTATTCTCCATGATGGATTGAATGCGATAAGGCATGAAAGCAAACATCTCAATGCCTTCTGCCCATACGCCAAAAATTAATGCGATGCCGCCAAAGGTGAAGGCAACAGGAAAACCAAGCAGTAGCGCAAATAACGCCACAAAAAACATCACTATACCGATCATACTGAATTCCTTTTACGACTTACCGTTGTTACCGGCATAGATAAGATGAGGGTTAATAATTTTGTTGATGGAATGAAGCAGCAAACCAACTCCGCTTACCGCCATAAACAAAAACGAAAGTGGAATCATACCTTTAATGATCCATCGGTATGGCAAACCACCCGGATCTCCAGATGTCTCGCCCAGCGCGTAACTCTCTTTTGCAAAGTCGACACCAAACCAAGCAACCAATAGGCAAAAAGGAAACAAAAAAAGTAAGGTGCCTAAAATGTCGATTATGGACTGCGCTTTGTATGACAAGCGCTCATAGAAAATATCTACGCGTACGTGTCCGCCGGATTTAATTGCGTAAGGCACACCAAGTAAAAACACGGCAGAGAAAAGGTGCCATTCCATTTCTTGAAAGGCGATCGAGACGTCATTGAACACGTAGCGCATGACAACGTCGTACACCACGTTCGCTAGCAACAAAATAAATAAGATGCTGGATAACCAGCCTAGAAAATCACCGAAGCGGTTAAAGATTCGCTCAATATAAATAAGGCTTCTCATTCCGAACTCCATGGAACGTGGGGGAGATTGGCTCCGCTGGTTCGCGGAGCACTTGTTATGACCTTCTCTAAGAGAAGTTTTCTTGGGCTTCATTGGCAGGCTAAATCACTCGAAATAGCCTGCGATACGAAGTTATTGCTGAGCTTGGCTGTTTAGGTAAGCTCGGTGTGAAATGTCGGACCAAGGGCGTACTTGCTCGATGTAGCTTGCTTGTGACTCTTGGATTTCTTTCGCTAGCGCGTCTTTCTCAGCATGCTGTTTTAGCAAACGCTCGTTCGCTTCTCGCAGCGCTGAAATCACCTCTGGTGGGAAGTCTTTAACTTGTACGTCTGGGTATTCTGATTGGATAGATGCCCAGTTCTTACCACTTTCATGTTTAGACTGCGTGTACATATCGTAAGCCGCCGCTTTCATCGCTACTTGCAAGATCGCTTTTAGATCATCCGGTAGGCGTTCCCAAGTACGTTTGTTCACTAGGAACTGCAGTTCGGTACCTGGCTCATGCCAACCTGTATAGTAGTAAGGAGCAATTTTGTGGAAGCCCATACGCAAATCCAGAGATGGTCCTACCCACTCCAATGCATCAATCGTGCGTCGTTCAAGAGAAGTGTATAGCTCACCCGGTGCGATGTTTGTTGGTTTTGCACCCAGCTCTGCGAGAATTTCCCCAGCGAAACCCGGAATACGCATTTTCAGACCTTTTAGATCATCTACTGATTTGATTTCTTTCTGGAACCAACCGCCCATCTGGGTATCGGTGTTACCACCAGGGAAAGACAGCAAGTTATGCGGAGAATAAACCTTCTCCATCAACTCCATACCACCACCGTAGTAAAACCATGCGTACTGTTCTGTTGGCAACATACCGAAAGGCATAGAGGTGAAGTAAAGGGTGTTTGGTACTTTGCCTTTCCAGTAATAAGAAGCGGAATGTCCCATGTCGTACTGACCGGATTTCACCATATCAAACACGCCAAGCGGCGCTTTATGCTTGTTTGCGGAATCAATACGAATTTGTAGGCGTCCGTTTGACATTTCTTCTGCCATTTTCGCCATGTTCTTTGTTGCATCACCGAAGATAGGGAAATTCGGTCCCCAAGTCTCCGCTAGTTTCAAGCGATACACTTTATCGTCAGCAGCGTTAGCAGAAGTCGCTACAAATGCCATGGTTGCTACCATCGCTGTCGCTTTGAGTACTCGTTTCAAAGATTTTTGGATAAGACTCATCGTTCACGTCCTTTGTCACCAAGGTTATTGTTGTCATCCATTACATAAGGATTCGATATAGAAGATGGGACATTACTTGGAAGTAAGAAATGGGCATGAACACGCAACAAATCGGTGTCTATAAGCTAGGCTTAGTCGTTAGTATTACGTATTTCTGCGTAGGTGATAAGCGATCATCATGAAACAAAGTCGTAAAATCAGAATGTTATCTATTTCATTTGGAGAGAGCAGTATAGAAACCACGTACGTGGTTAACTGCGAAAGAATTTACACAGTATTTAATAAATTGTGACAAATGACGGGTTTGTATCGTTAGAATGCTCAATTATGGAAGGGAAAAAGCCGCTCTTAAGGTAAAAAAATACCCCGACCAATGCCGAGGTATTTAATGCAAAAAACAGAATTACAGCGGTAATTAAACTGCTTTATAGATAACTTTGTTACCTGCTAACTGCTCTTTTTGAACTAGGTTTTCTTCAAGAAGCTTCTTCAGTGCGCCAGTAGCCCATGATGCCGCTTTAGTGTCTTCTTGACCAGCAGCCAGACCGATACCTTTAGGGTTGATACCTTCTGCGTTTGCTACAACGATATCTAGTACTTGTTGCTGCTTAGGAGTAAGTGCAACCTCAACCGTTTTTGCTGCAGCTACTTTCTTCTCAGCTACTGCTTTTTCAGCAACAGCTTTTTTAGCAACGGAAGGTGCTGCTGCTTTCTCAACAACAGGTTTAGCCGCCTTCGGTGCTGCAACTACGTTTGCTACTGTCGCTTTAATGCGTTTTTGCAGTTTCATCTGCACTTTACGCTTATGAGCAAGTCTCATTGAATATTTCTCCAGTTCACTGCATCTCAGCAGGGATGAAAATTTGAAGCGCGTTTTATACCAAAAATCACAAACGATTTGTAGGTTTTAGCGGCGAAACGCGATGAAAAATGCGCTCATTGCATAGAACGTCTACTATTTAATCAGATAAATTGTGAACGGATTTATTGAATACTGGGTATAAAAACAGAGGTTCTTTGTTTCTGATAAGCAAGTAAATGAATATCAAAAACAAGAGTCTCAACACCATTGTTCAATGAGGCTAAAAGCATGGAAACGCGGCATCTCAGCAACTCACATTTCAAATCTGACTCCCCCATCAACAAATTGATCATGTTTATGGTTGTCACGATTACCTTATTTCTGGTTTTAATTGCTCCAGGGTGGAAACAAGCCATGTTGTCGGTGATCTTGATGGCACTCATCGTTGGCTTTGCCATTGTAATGATCAAAAAGAGCCAGGTCTCTTTCACGCTCACCGCTTCTCATTTCCAGCAACATCTTTTCAAAGGCGGCTGGGTACTACGTTGGAAAGACATTGATTCAATCGGTATTTGCACCTACGAGCAAGAAGGTTGGCATCAGCCTTTACCTTGGATTGGTATTCGCTTAAAGCACTATTCCCCTTATCTCAACTCGATCTGTCCTCGAATCGCAACGGAAATTTTATTAGGGCAACGAGCTTTGCTTTACTTAGGCGCAAGACAAAATAATTGCGAAACAAAATTTGAAGATATGGTGTTAGACCCCGCTCCATACATTAATCAAGAAGGCATGCATTACGAAGGTCTACAAGCCATGCTGGCGAATAGAATGAAGTATCAGAGGCAGTTTTACGGCTATGACGTGTTTATTTCAGCCAGTGACTTAGACCGAGAAGCTGAAGAGTTTGTGGGATTGGCTCGACGTTACTTAGCTGCCGCCGAGCCAGATGCTTAATTCAATGCGCCTTAATATAGAGGCATTTCGTCTGCAACGAATGGGTTTGTCTTGCGTTCATGACCAAACGTCGATTGTGGGCCATGCCCAGGAACGAAAGTTACATCGTTGCCGAGTGGCCACAGCTTTTCTTTGATCGAACTTATCAATGTATTGAAGTCCCCTTGAGGGAAATCTGTACGACCTACACTGCCGTTAAACAAAACATCACCAACGAAAGCAAGACGAGCTTCTTCACTGTAAAGCACAACGTGACCAGGCGTATGTCCAGGCGTATGAATAACATCTAAAGTTTGGTTGCCAAAAGAGACCTTATCGCCCTCATTTAGCCATTGATGTGGTTCAAACGCTTCAGTCAATGGGAACCCAAACATTTGACTCTGACCTTCCAAGCCTTGCAACCAGAAGTTATCCGCTTTGTGTGGCCCAACAATTTCAGTGCCACCAAGAAGAGCAGATAATGGTTCAGTGCCGCCCACATGGTCTAAGTGACCGTGTGTCAGAACTAGGTTTACAACCTCAACACCCAACTCTTTGATCAGCATTGCCAGTTGCTTTTCATCACCACCCGGATCAACCACAATGCCCTTCATGGTTTCATCACACCAGACAATAGAACAGTTTTGAGAGAAAGATGTTACGGGAACAACTTGGAACTTCAGAGCCATAGATAACCTATACCGAATAAATTTTCGTGAAAACTGCGGCAACTATGACATTAAGCCAAAGTGACTTCAAGCGCTGAGCCATGGGTAATTAACGACTTTCTACGTCAATAAATTAAGTCTTAGGCAGGCATTACCAAGAACGTACTGCGCCGGTATCGATATGTACAAAGTTACTGCGTGGGTAATAGCCAACACCACCCGCTTTTAAACTTAATGCGGCATCACGCACGGTCGAAAGCTTGACGCCATCTAAGCGAAAATCGATCGCTTTGCCTTCCATGTGCATGCTTTTCTTTGCCACGCCAGAAGAGTTGTTGCGTAGCGATGCATTCGTTAGAGGCGAACGGTACCCTGAAATCACAATTACCTCTGCATCGGTACCTATCAGTGCTTGGATCTGACTGATTTGATCAAATAAGCGGCGGTCCATTGGATGGATTTCGTTGCGACGATGGTCACGACAAAACTTATCAAGCCGTTTAAGTTCCTCGTCCACATAAGTACTACCGTTGAAGTAGCATGACTCCAAAAGCTCACCAGTATTGAGATTATTCATCGCAAGCACACGAGGTTCATCAGGCAATGAGGCCCAAGACAAACTTGGCATCGCCGAGGCGACCACAACACCACCAGCGGTCATTTTAAGAAAATCACGACGGGAAAAATTACGACTTACCATGACAAATATACTGCTCAATTACTGTACGAGCAGCGGACATTACCGAAACCTATTTAACGCGTCAAATGCATAAACCGGTCCGGCTTGTCGCTTTTAGGCTGGATTTTTTGCTTACTTATTGAACAAAAAACAGATTTTCTTAATTGTAAATTTTCTTAAATTAAGTGTGCCCTTTACCCTTGGTCGTCGTATTGATAAATATCATCGCGGTAGTAGAGCGTGCCTTCTTCTAACCACGCGGTTTGATAAATGATGTGCACTTGAATTCGCTCACTCAAAGGCACTGAGGTGTTGGAGCGACGTCCACTTTGACGTTTTTTCGCTAACCGTTCTTCAAGACCTTGCGTTTTAAAGAGCAACTCAGCAAGTTGATCAGCATGCTCAACGCGAACACACCCTGAGCTGAATGCTCTCCGATCTTGATCGAACAAGTTTTTGCTTGGAGTATCGTGTAGATAGATTGCTTGTGGGTTCGGCATATTAAACTTGTACAACCCTAAAGCATTGTGCGAACCCGATGACTGTCTCATCCGGTAAGGAAAGCTTCTTGGGTTGACCGTTGCCCAGTTAATTGTGGTTGGGTCAATGATCTCTTGCGAGGTCCATGATCGGATGATCTGGATATTATGCTCGATCAGATACATGGGATTACGCTTCACCTTAGGGATGATGTCCTTAACCATGATCTTCCAAGGAACATTCCAAGTTGGGTTTAAGATAACGGAATCGAGCGTGCCCGTCATGATTGGGGTCTTGCGTGATGCTCTCCCTACCACTACCTTGGATTCAAACAGTGCTTGTCCTTGATGCCAGTAGGTCACTTCGTAGCCGGGGACATTGACAAACACCACGTTATCACGCTCTTTTGCCCAAATCCGCGAGCGCTCTGCGTTAAGTGCTAGAGAGTGCAATCGTTGCTCAGGAGAGAAGTTGATCCAGCGAATCGTATTGGGGCCGATGATACCGTCTTGCTTCAAGCCATGAATACGTTGAAACTCCATCACCGCCAGTTCTAGGTTTTCATCATAACGTGTGGTCTCTGTGTCTAAATGACCGACTTCAACGCCCACGATTTGCATCCGCGCTATCAGGCTCGATTTATCAAATAGCTCGTCTCCGACTCTCGCCAATCTCTGCTCTTGCTGATACAAAGGGAACTCAAACTGCGCGTAAGTCGATAATGAAGCAAAGGCGGTATTAAATGATGCATCCATTTGTAGGGGGGAGCGAAGTTCGGCAAGAAACTGGTCAAGTTTGCCTACCGTGATTTCATTACTCAACAACGACAGCGTTTCGATACTTGGCGCAGGCAGTTTAACGTGAACTTTATTTGCAAATAGCCAATTGATGCCTTCTTGTGGAACTTGTTCAAGGTAGGACAAATACATGAGGAGTGAATCACTCATCACCAGATCAAAGTCAAGCTCATCACCTTGTTCGCGTACTTGTTCAATACGTCGCAGTTGGTCATCAAATTCAGAGGTCACATCCGCCAATGCCACCAGCTCAATTTGAAAGATGAGTTGATCAACATCAGTTTCATTTTCCCAGTTGAGACGGTAGTTGGTGCTTTGGTAGAGCTGATCGATGACATCTGGATAGTGGATCATCTTCTCCACAGACAACTGATCAACCGCGCCCTCTTGCTCTGTTTGTGCAGATGCATCGGGAGAAACCACGGTTGAAAAGCTGCAAAACGGCACCAAAAGTGCCGTTATCATTATGAGTCTAGCAATCACTGAAACGATCCCTTCGTTACGTGCCATAAAAAAAGTATGGCAAATATCTCACGGGTTGCCGCTTTAAAATTAAGAATCTGCAAACGAAAATGCCAACAAGATCCTCAATAAGATGTTACTTAATGATCTTTCTAGACAATTCTCGCCCAGTGGTTATCCCATTGAACGCCGCTAGCAAAAGTATTCTTTGACTCTGTAGGTCTTTGTTCGACCACTCTCCCTGCGCCAGAGCTGACGCGAAACTCATCACCGTAAGTGACGACACCAGAAGCATCTGGTAGTGCATTCAATTCAACCAACTGCCCGGTGGATTTCGACCAAATACCGTAACAACTTCCCGGAGGTGATGTTGCTAATATCCAATCTTCTGTCGCAGCAATGCTTGCCACATAATGATTAAAACGCGCCCACTGCTCCGGTTCAGCTTGCAAATCTTGCATCTCACCACCACGCGTATGCATGGCGATCAAAGCTGGGTATTCATCCGGCTCACCACGATATTGCTGACCGCAAAGCACTGTCTCAACACCATCATGTGCAAGGTGACGAATACTCAGCTTATGATCGGGTAAAGACACTTGGTCTAACAATTTTCCTTCTTGCGAAAGATAGCTCAGACTTGGCGTCATGGTATTTATATTAAGCGGCTCGCGTCCATTCGTGTGGACGCCACCAACACCAATGGCTAAAGCGCCGTCAGGCATCATGATGACTTCATGAGGTCCGAGACCAAATCCGCTCAATTCATCGATTTTTTGATACTGCCTTTGCGCATCATAAACTCCGATGATCCCTCGGCTTGTTCCCCTTTCCCCCTCAGTGGCAAATAAGTAATGACCATCATGGGAGTAAACACCATGCCCATAGAAATGGCGGTCCGCTTTTGCTAACTCCAGTTTGACCATTTGCTCCGAACGATAGTCAAACACCATAAAAAAGGTGCCGGGACGACGACCAAAGACAACCGCATGACCTTGCGGGTTGGTCGCCACGCCATGACCCCGTTCAGGGATTGGCAGCGAAGACAGCGGCATGCCATGTTCATCGGCAACTACGGCAGCGTATTTGTCGCGTCCAATGATAGAGCAGCCAATCAAAGCAGGCTCGCGTGTGTTTGTTGAAGTGCAACCGAACGGCATAACAGGGGCAGCCGCTCCAAACAAAGCGGCTTTCAGTAAGGTTCGGCGAGTTTGATCAGTCACCATCGGTTGCATTGAATCCTATAACGACACCAAGTTCGATAGCCACCTCTTCGTGGATCAGATACTTCAGTTGCTCAAGCTTGTTGTATTGTGCGAGAACCATTCGATAACCGTCTTTGGTTTGCAGCGCGGCAAACAAACTTTTATCTTCAGGCCACGTATCCAACGCCATATCAAATTGATGAACAACACGATCAGCTAATTCACTATGCCCCTGCTCACGAAGCAATGCATCTAAACCAGAGCCGTTAGCAAGATAGAGAGCCTGTAACGCTTCAAGGTTAGCCTTCAAGTTAGACAATGAAGTTTGTGAACGCCATGATTCTGAGAAATAAGGACGCGGTTTGCCTATTTTGGCCAATGGACGGCTCAGCTTCTTCATGCTGTATTCTAATTGATTAGACAGCAACGAAATGTACTCAGACTCCCACTCTGTCATGTCTAATGACTTCCATGGGTTTTGTGCCCATGAATCTGCAATGATGTTTGCTTTGTTATTAAGGTTTTCTGCAATCGCAATACTGGTAGCACACGTATTGCTATTAGTAGATAAACTCGACGCCTTGTCGTAAAGCAACCATTCCAGCGCACCCAACCCTTGTACTGTTACGCTTTGAGTCGAAATATCCTCTGCGCTCCAAATTTGGTCAGACTTCGTTAAGACCGACATTTTTCGTCCAGTCGTGTTCTTCTTATCTGGCCAAAATTGCACATTCCAGCTCTGCTCTAATGCAGTCGCAGGTCCACGCTCTTGCCCTTGTAATGCCATCCACACCAACATGGTTTGATGCCATTGTTGCTTAATTTGTGCGTCACCTTTCATTTGTGAAGCACAGTATTCTGTGAGGCTCTGCTCTAACTTGGTTGTCTGAGTTACAAACGCCTGTGCCGCGTTAAACTCCACCTCGTATACGTTTTGTGAAATATGGCTTGTACTCTCGGGCTCAACAGAGCTTGACCCGTTTGTCGATTGGCAGCCAGCCAAACTTAACGTTGCGGCAATCGCACTCACTAACAAAGTTTTTTTCATGGTTGGCTCCTTATAGAGAATTCAGGAATGCGATCAATGCGTCGCGTTCTTTCTTGTTGAGCGCTAAAACGTTTTGCTTAGCCGTTTCTGCCTCGCCGCCGTGCCACAATACGGCTTCCATTAAGTTACGTGCACGACCATCATGTAAGAAGTAAGTATGACCATTTACCTCTTCGGTATAACCAATCCCCCATAACGGCGCGGTTCGCCATTCACGGCCATTCGCTAGGTACTCAGGACGGTTATCTGCCAAGCCATCACCCATGTCATGCAGAAGCATATCGGTATAAGGGTGAATAAGTTGCTCAGAAAGAGCCGGTAATTCCGGTCGCTTAGCGGTTTTTACGCTCGTCTTGTGGCAACTTTCGCAGCCAGAAGACGCAAAAATCTGCTGACCAAGCTGAACCTCGGGATCATTGATATTTCGACGTGCCGGTACTGCGAGGTGTTGACTGTAGAACTCAACAAAATCGAGGATATTTTTACTCACCTCTGGTTTGCCGCCATTAGGCATGTCATCACAAATCGTCTGCTTAGAAGTGCAGTTTTCGTTCGGGAACAAATGACTAGTTAGACCCACATCGCCGTTAAATGCAGCGGCGTTTTGTTGCATGAGCGTCGGTTGCCCTGCTTTCCAGCCAAATCGACCAATTGAGAAATCGTCTTTTTCGATGTCCCACACTTTATTCACTTTGCCAGAGATACCATCTTTGTTTGTATCTTGCTCGTCAGCCCAAGCCAGCAACGTTTTATCGGGAATGCTCTCCAGCAAACCAAGACCGATCATTGGCGGAGCAACACGCGCAGAGAACTCTGTATCAGGGTGCATCGCCCCATAACCTAAATCCGTAATTTGCAGCACTGGCTTTCTGAGTACGACCCTGGTGCCATCTTTAAAAGTAACTGGCACGTCGGTGTAACTGATATTGATCTTGCCTTCCGGCGTTTGATCTTGCAGTGCAAAATCTTGTAGCTGCCCACCGTAAGTTGGCTCAGGGATACCGCCATCTTTGATGTACGCTTTTTTCTGCTCCGGAGTCATTGCTGGAATACTGAGGCGCACTAGCATAGAGACCGCATGCAAATCGTCTTTTTCCGGCGGATGACCACGCCCATCTTTGATATGGCAGTTTTGGCAACCATTCGTGTTAAACAAAGGTCCCAGTCCATCGCGAGCGTCTGTTGATGCAGGCGCTTGTACCCAAGGGTTACGGAAGAAACTGTTGCCGACACTAAAGTCCAGCCGTTTGCTCATCGGCAGGTTGGCAGCAGGAAGAGAATACGCGTTAGCGCCGTCTTTTTTGACGCTGGTTTTGCCACCAGACTTAACATCATAAGCCATGGCAGAAGAAGAAAGGAGCGCGACTAGCGCAGAATATAGGTATGGCTTCATATCATTGCTCTACTAATACGACAGGTGTGATAACAACGAGCTCAAACGGCAAAAGGGCTCACAAAGAGCCCTTATTTATTATGGTTTTCTTATTAAAACTCGTGATCAGCAGTATCAGGGCTTAAGCTGTCGATACCGACGATGTTCGCCGCTCGCTCAATCGCACCTGTTTGAGCTACCAATGACATAATCGTGTCATTGACTAACGCATTGCCTTGCGTATTACCAGCTGCGATCAACTGGTCAAAGTGTTGGTTATTCTTCTCTGCAGAAGTAACCAGCTCGCCCACTTGGCTACGTGTTGTATCAAACTGCTTTTGGATCTCTTTTGCCGCTTGTTTGTCTTTTTGAGCGACTAAATCCGCAATACTTGGACCAGACAGTTCTTTTCCGTCAACACCTTTGTACGTACCTGTGTAAACGTTGTAGATGCCTTGCTCATTGTAGTAATGAGAGTTATGCGTGTTGTCTGAGAAACAATCGTGCTCATCTTCAGTAGAGTTTGCCTCTAGCGCTACTTTCATACGTTCGCCCGCTAGTTCACCTAGAGACAGAGAGCCCATGCCGAACAACATCTTACGAAGACCATTATCCGCAGATTCGCTTAGAAGCTCTTCACGGTAATTACCTTTTACTTCCGAAGACCACTGCTTCTCCATCCACTCAAGATCCTGAACCAACAGATCTGCAGCCGCTTTTAGGTACTCACCACGACGGTCACAATGATCATTCGTACATTCAGAACCAACCACAAAGTCAGTATAAGCACGCTGACCCGCACCCGCATTTGTGCCATTTAGATCTTGGCCCCAAAGTAGGAATTCAATCGCGTGGTAACCAGAAGCAACGTTTGCTTCAGAGCCACCCACTTCGTTTAGATCCGCTAGCAACTCTGGTGTAATTTTTGAAACGTCTAGCTTAGACGCACCAATTTGTAGGCTTGTGTTTGCGATGATATTTGCTGCAGCACCTTCGTTACCAAGCTCATATTGGTAATCAGAAGCGACATAGTCAATCAGACCTTCATCGAGCGGCCATGCGTTAAGCTGACCTTCCCAATCATCGACGATTGCGTTACCAAAACGGAAAACTTCAGACTGTTGGTATGGTACGCGAGCGTGAAGCCAAGCTTGTTTAACTTCTTCAAGCTTTTTCGCTGATGGGGATTCAAGAAACTCATCGATTTTTACGTCGAGTGTTTTCGCTGTAGTCACAGAATCAGCGAACACGGCGTGTGCCACGTCAGCATAATGTTCGACCACTTGTTGTTTAGTTACTGTCGCAGCAACCGTAGAACCACTGGCAATGAGGAGTGATGCAGCAATAGATTGGACTAATACTGTTTTTGCATTCATCTGAAGCATCCTTGTTGAGCATTTTAATTATCGTATTGGTAGTGCTAATTATTCTTATTTGCACTTTTGTCCCGAGATAATACAAATTTACAATTTATTTGCAACTCCAGATACAAAAAAAGCCTCATAAAAATGAGGCCTTTAACAGTCATTATTGTCAAATTTATCTTTAAGATTAAACCTTTAGGTGGTGTTTCCCGTGTGAAACCTTTGCTTTAAGATAATTTTCATTGCCATCTTTAATGTGCGCTGAAGTGTTGACAACCTCTGTAATTTCAATTCCGTATTCCGATAACTCACGGATTTTTTTAGGGTTATTAGTTACGAGACGGATTTTTCCAACCCCTAACGCCTCAAGCATTTGTGCCGCTTCGGTGAAATCGCGCAAGTCATCATCAAAGCCTAGGTGGTTGTTGGCTTCATATGTGTTCATACCTTGGCTTTGTAAACGGTACGCATCAATTTTGTTGTACAAACCGATCCCGCGACCTTCTTGGCGAAGATATAAGATAATGCCACCTGACTCACCCATTCGGTTGATGGTTTCTTCCAATTGCTCGCCACAGTCACAGCGTGAAGAGTGGAACACATCACCAGTCAGACACTCAGAGTGCATGCGCACTAAAGGCATGTCTTGTGTTTGGTCTGCTTGCTTAAAGATAATTGCTACATGCTCTTTATCCGTCTTCAGACCGCGAAAAGACAGGATTTCGGCATCAATGTTACTGTTAGCCCCGACTTTAAAATCTACTCTGGCACGTACTTCCGCCATATCTACACTCACTCGATTTATTGCTTGATGCATGTTCGTTATTGCATTCATGGGATTGTTCTCATTTGCTCTTCAACTATGGGGATTGATACCGCATTTTTCAATGTTGAGATCACAACGAGCCCTATTCTTATGTGTGACAAGCTTGGAAATCCTATCGGAATAACACCCGCTAGCCGACTTTACAATTGTTATAATATAACATTTATGACGAACTACAATAAAAAAACCCCAGACATATTTGCCTGGGGTTTAGAAAGAGTTATTAAAATCTGGCATTCAATGCGTTTGGCTTCGCTTCCACACGGCGAGCTCAATCCAGACCGCTTCGAGTTCTTGAATTTCCTCGTCGGTCAACACCGCGAGAGATGAAGTGACTTGAGGCAGTTTCGGTGACTGCAATGCACGAATCTGCGAATAAAAGTCCTTTTTTAATTGCGTTATAACTGAATCCACTGCGTACACCTATTCATTCTTTATTACTCCTCCAGCTCAATTTATATCGTTTGCTATTCGCTGAAGCATTCATAAATTCGAGAAAATGATAACATTCTGTTTGTTATGTGCACAATTTATTTTTAATAGTGGAATAACGGTCACATTAATCACGCCTTATCATTCGGATCGAATATAGGACAAAAAAGATCAAAAATAACGCCGGAAGGATCCACAGCATGGCAGTAGAATAATTAAATGGTGGTTTATATAGAACAATATTCCCATAACGAGTCACCAAATAATCTTTCACTTCTTGATCTGAATGGCCTTCATTCACCATGGTATACACTTTCAAACGCAGGTCTTTTGCAGCCTGCGCGTTTGACTCAACTAAGTTTTGGTTCTGACACTGCGGACAGCGTAATGTCTTGGCTAATCTCGTTGCGCGTTGTTGCAGTTCAATAGAATGAAACTCAAACAGATCAACATTCTGCACAATTTCTTCACTCTTTAGCGAAGAAGAAAATAACGCAAACGTGACTAGCATGAGAAATAGATAATTAAATCGAAACATTCAAATAACCTGAAAATATATCGTTCCATTTATCCGAAGTTAACTCACCTCGATATTTGATCAACACCTTGCCATTTTGATCAATCAAATACGTTTCTGGTGTTCCAATAACCCCTAGCTCAACTGCAAGCCTACCATTTGGATCACTGATCACCTCTATGTATGGATTTCGTTTAGAGCTCAAATATTCACGAGCAGCTTGATTGTTGTCTCGATAATTCAGTCCAATAATAACGACACCAAGCTCAGCAAGTTGCAATAATTCTTCATGTTCACGCTTGCATATGCCGCACCAAGATGCCCAAACATTCAGTAATTTATACTGTTCCTTTTTAAAAACTTGCTGAGTGACGTCATTACCCGAAAGTAAAGACGTGGCGGTAAATTCAGGGATGGATAAATTGCGCTGCTGAGACAATTCGACATTCGGTCTATCTGATAACGCGATAGTCGCTACAACAGCAAATGCAATCACACTCGCGACTAACCCTGCTAGTTTAAGCGTATTTCTCGGTCGCATTGAATGCCTCTTTTCTTTTCGTCATTAATGTCGTGCACATACCTAGCACCGCTAGAATGCCGCCGATCCAGATCCACCAGATCCCAGCCCGATACTGCACTTTAATCGCATAAGCATGAATATCGACTTTATCACCTAACGTCACATAGTAATCCCCATACCACCGCGAGCGAATCGCTGGTTCGGTCATATTCATCACTCGCACAGGGTAATGGCGTTTCTCTGGCGTAAAGTTGAGACGGCTACCGTCCTCAAGGCGCAGATCGATCATTCCTTGCTCGGCGGTGTAGTTTGGACCTACTCGCCACTCTATCCCATGATAGTCGATGCTAATATCAGCTCTTTGAGACGTAGTACCCGGTTCTACACGCAGATTATATTCATATGAATAGTCACTATTAAACACAGCTCCGCAACATGCTACCGCAAAGCCAATATGCGCAAACACCATTGGTAACCGCAAACGTCTATTTTCTGTTTTAAATAGCATTAAGGCATGTGACACTCCGACCCACGTTGACAATACTAGCGTGATAAGGCTTGTCAGATGAATAACGTCGACAGTAAAGATAAAAGCACACCCGACAACAAACGAGATCGCGCCTGCAGTTCCGGTTTGGGAAGCCATCGTCTGATTGATGCCTTTACTCCATTTCAGGATGGGCATTAGCACAAGAGCAACGAGCGCTAGCAGGCTTAAAGGGAAGATAAGGCTGTTAAAATACGGTGCTCCTACTGAAATATTCCCCAACCCCAAGAGTTGATAAAGCATAGGGTAAAAGGTGCCGAGAAAGACGATTGCTGTCGTCATAACGAGCAATCCAATTGCAAAATAAACGGTGTAGGCTCGGCTGGTTAATGTGCGAAGTTGAAAACGGGCGATATGTTCGCCTTTGGTGATAAGCAAGGCAAAAGTCACTATCACTAGCAGACACAGCACGCTAAGCAATACAAGACCTTTGGTTGGATCTACAGCAAATGCATGCACCGAAGTGAGCACACCAGAACGCACCACAAATGTGCCGAGAATACTCAAGCTGAATGTTGCAAAAGCTAACGCATAAGTGCTCCAAATTGCCCCCTTGTTTCTCGTCGCAATGACCCCACTATGAAGTAACGCACCACCAGTTAGCCAAGGAAGCAACGACGCATTTTCTACTGGGTCCCAGAACCACCAGCCACCCCATCCAAGTTCGTTATAAGCCCACCAAGACCCAACGATGATACCCAACGTGAGAGTGCCCCAAGCAAAAAGTACTGGACCACGTGCTGCGTTATACCATTCATGAATTGGTCGCGGACCTAACAGCGCCGCTAGAGCAAATGCCAAAATTGCCGCATAACCAACGTAGCCCAAATACAGCAAAGGTGGATGAATAATCAGCCCTACGTCTTGCAACATCGGATTCAAATCCCGCCCTTGTGTAGCCAACTCTTGCGCGTATTCAAATGGATTAGAAGTAAGGAGTGTAAACCACGCAAACACCGCAATCAGAATATTCATAATACCTAAACAATCAGCGGTGTATTGCCCACTAATAGGTAACTTGCGTGCTATGTAGGAAGCCCAAAGACTTAACGTGACCACCCAGAACAACATCGAGCCTTGGTGTCCTCCCCATGCGGCAGCAATTTTAAACGCCATGGGCAATTGGCTATTAGAATGAGTGACCACGTACTCTAAGGCGAAGTTGTCCTGAATAAAACTGATGATCAATAGGGTTAAACAAACTAAAGAGGCTAAGCTGATGATGTGTGACATCGCTATTTGATGGGGCAATACCACCTTCTTATTCATGGCGCGCCTCATCCAATGCAATAATGCCGTACAAGTCGATGCGACACCGACCAGTATCAATAAGAAAAATCCCAGCTCAGCCTCCATTTTTCCTCCTTTATACGATGGTCATTTGACCGGCATAGAGAATGAAGGTACGAAGCATCAATACCCCAACCAAACTCAAAGAAGTCACTACGAACACATAGCCACCTTTGTGACGAACTTCGGCAGGCGTCAACCAATTGAGCGTCAAAGGCATTAACATGCCGATGAGGATCACGCCTCCCCAGAACCATTGTGCCCAAAAACCCGTCGATATCGCATTCCAAGCCGCGACTTCGTTCTGACCACCGCTGAAGATCAGTCCGGTAAAGAAGGTAACTAGGACAAACAACTCAAACAATACGACTGGGCGTTCAAATCCGTGTACCCATGACACACTAGGACTGCTGGTTGGTTCTTTAAATACCAAGATACCAAACATCAAACTGGCCGCAGCACCGGAAGACAAACTTGAAAATAGGAACAAGATTGGTAGCACTGGATTGTTGAGCATTGGGTAAGTCTTGAGTGCAGACAATAAGAAGCCAGTGTATGCCGCGAGTACAATCGCCAAGAAACCTAAGAACAATTCTACGGCATTATTCGCTTTACCTGCTTTGATCAAGACAGTATCCGCCAAATCGAGCAATTTGCTCGGCAATTTTCCTTCACAAAAACGGATGATTTGATGACGGAAAATAGTGCCAATCCACACGAACAAAACAATCATATAGACTTGGAACAGGATGACGCCCATCGACATAACTGACGTCGGGTTGTAGTAAATCATGATCTTCCAAAACTCGAGAGGTTTGGTTAAGTGGAAAATCAAAATCACTAATCCCGAGATAATGCCAAATGGTGCTAGCCAAGCCATTGCTTTCATGATGCCATTATTCGCCGGATCACCTTCAATGACTTTGCGCTTAAGATAGAGCGCGATCATCACAGCTCCAGCCGACATGCCCGCTAAGAATAAGTAAATCGCGATGATCCAATCCCAGACTAGCGAGTCAAAATGGAAAGCACTTTCAAAGCCGTTCATGATGATACCTCCCCTTTACTATGCGGAATTTTGTACAGCTTAGGTTGCGTACCCAAATGTGATTTATCGCGGTACACCACATGGCTATCTATCGCTTTACTCACGTCACTCGTTGGATCGTTCAGATCGCCAAATATCAGCGCTTTAGTTGGGCAAGATTCAACACAAGCTGGTTGTTTACCTTGCGCTAAATTGGTGTCTCTACAGAAGTTACATTTGTCCGCAGAATGGTCGACGGGATTAAAGAAACGCACTTGATAAGGACAAGCAGCAAGACAGTAACCACAACCGACACACTTTTCCTTGTGTACATCGACAATACCAGTCGCTTCATCTTTATAGGCAGCCCCTGTTGGGCATACATATACACAAGGAGGGTTATCACAATGCTGGCAGGACTCTCGAGTGAACTGATACTCCACGTCAGGAAATTCACCAATCGGTTCACCACGGTGAATTTTAAGGCGTGTCACGCCATCAGGCACCTTATTTACTTCTCTACAGGCATCAGTACAGGCGGTACACCCAATACAAGCGTTCTCATCATGCACCATACCTAAACGTTTACCTTGTTCACTGTCGCTGGCATAAAGAGAGGAGCTCACAACAGAGGTGCCTGCAACGCCCGTGGTCAATATCAATGCGCCGCTGCCGGCTAAAAAGTTTCTTCTCGAACATTTCATGCTATCTCTCCTCTTCTTTTGCGAGCTCAGGTTTGACGGCAAATTCAGAGTGACAATCCACACACTGTTTGATCAGTTGCTTTCTGTCGTACGACAGCGCTTTAGTTTTGGCGGCATGTACATCATGACAATTTGAACAAGTGAGATTTTTAGCATGCACATCATGTGTCCAGTGGCTTTCTCTTAGCTTTGTTGGTGTATGACAATCCACACACTGGCTGTTCGCTTTGAGGATCAAGCTTGGGTCTAAGAACACTTTGTCGTGCACCGCTTTCGATTGAGCCGCTGAAAACTTGATTACATCAGGCGCGCCTTCTCGATGGTCAGGACCGATATTACTATGGCAGTTGGTGCAATTAAGCTGTTTACCCTGACTGAGTAACGCTTGAGGATCATGCGAAAGGTTCAGAGTCTCTTTGGCATCCTTGTGACATTGCAGACATTTATAGTCTCTGTCACGGATTAACTCGACTTGATGACGCTCAGATTGAGCTCCATCAATTGGCTCTGAAGAAGTCGCATGGGCGGCGATGGTAAAACCATAGATGGCAAGGATGAAGAGAAATTTCAGCATTGTCTCTATGGTCAATTTTATATTGCCCATATTTTTCTTTCCTTAGCTCGATAATAATTGATAACTATTCTCAACTATTTATTTGAGCGACAATTAATTTCCTCTGAAGATATTTTCCAAATCTTCAAATGACATCAATTCTTATTTCGGAAAGCCACAACGCTAAACCTATATTTATAATACCTCTATTATTCATAAGGGGTAGAAACACCTGTTCAAAAAGCGAACTAAATCACCCTATTTTTAAAATGGTTAAAAAGCCAACCCCTTATCAAACAAGACATTAACCACTACCCCTTTAGGGGTATATAAATCTAAATATGATTGAGATCACTGGTGTAAATTGATCTAAAACAAGACAAGTTTCGCTCACTATTTCATCTCCTTAATTAACTAATAATATTAACTTTAGATCTCCGATTCTTATTTGGAATAGCTCCTCACAACGCTGCTAATAAAAACGAATATGGAGATAACACCGTGAGCATAAAACACTGGATGAGCGCACCAATCGCGGTTGCGACCTTATTCGCCAGCCAATTATTTTTGGCCGGCGCTCCGTTGGCAGCAGAAGAGAAAGGTCTCATGGACCCTCGCAATGATGCCTTTGAGCAACAACACCCTGACCAATACCACTCATGGAAAGCCACCTCTGAGAGCGAACATATTGAAGATGCCCTAGGCGAAGATCCGAACATGGTAATCTTATGGGCAGGCTATGGATTCGCGAAAGACTACAACAAGGCACGCGGTCACTTTTACGCACTCGATGATGTTCGCCAAACTCTACGTACCGGTGCACCTAGCGATGAGAAGTCCGGTCCCATGCCAATGGCGTGTTGGAGCTGTAAAAGCCCAGATGTGGCGCGTGTGATTGAAGAGCGAGGTGAAGACGGTTATTTCGAAGGGAAATGGGCACGTTTAGGCTCAGAAATCGTCAACCCGATCGGTTGTTCTGACTGTCATGACACACGCTCTGAAGAGTTTAAGAAAGGTGAGCCTGCTTTAGCATTGACCCGTCCATACGTAGAACGTGCACTCGATACAATAGGCAAAAACTTTGATCAGCAATCTCGCCTAGATAAACAAGCATCAGTATGTGCGCAATGTCACGTAGAGTACTACTTTACGGGTCCGACGAAAGCCGTCAAATTCCCATGGGACATGGGCACTACCGTTAATGACATGGAGAAATACTACGACGCGCTAAATTTCAAAGATTGGACGCATGCAGTCTCCAAGGCACCAATGTTGAAAGCACAGCACCCGGGTTACGAAACGTGGCGTGATGGTATCCATGGCAAAAACAAAGTGGTCTGCGTGGACTGTCACATGCCTAAAGTAACCAAAGAAGACGGCACAGTTTACACCGATCACAAAGTGGGTAACCCATTTGATCGTTTCGAAGACACGTGTGCGCAATGTCATACCCAAACCAAAGAACAGCTGCAAGGCATCGTTTCGACTCGCAAAGCGCAAGTACTGAACATGAAGCTCACTGCCGAGAAGCAAATCGTGGCAGCGCACTTTGAGGCAGGAGCTGCATGGAAAGCCGGGGCAACAGAAGAAGAGATGCAACCTATCCTTCAAGATATCCGCCATGCACAATGGCGTTGGGATTACGCAATTGCCTCTCATGGCGTTCATATGCACGCGCCTGAAGTGGCACTTGAAGTACTGGGTACTGCAGTCGACCGCGCAGCAGACGCCCGTACTAAGCTGGTTCGTTTACTAGCGACGAAAGGCATTACTGACCCAGTACAGATCCCTGATATTTCAACTAAGGCCAAAGCACAACAAGCTCTTGGGATGGATATGGAAAAAATGAACGCGGACAAGAACCACTTCTTAGAGACCGTGGTTCCAGATTGGGATAAAGCAGCAGCGGAGCGCGAAGCAACGTACTAATCAACTAAGATAACACCATGCAAAGTACAGGGCGCACAATGCGCCCTTTTTGTTTGATCGTAGGAAAAGACGAACTAAACCCAGCTCGCCTTATAATTAACGGCGAGGAAGTCTCGGTCTGGACTGTATATTTGGACGTGTTTTAGGCATTTGAATGCTAGGTTTTGCTACCGGGCGTTGAACTTTTGTCTCTGGTCGCGTTTCTCTTTGTTGCACTTTTTCTTTCAATGCTTTGTCTTGCATCAACGCTGGTTCGATGCGTTCCGGACGATTCTCCCATTTAGTTTGAATCTCCTGCTTTTGTTCTTCTGGTAGCGATTGCCAGTGATCGTCAAGCTGACGTTTCATGGTGTCGATGTTGGCGGACATATCATCGTCTTTCCAATCTTCAACTTTGTCTTTGATGGATTGTTGTTGTTCTTCATCCAAACCGTTCCACCACGCTTCCAACTTCTCTTTATACTCGTCATCGTTATCACAACAACCTGGGTAGTAGTAAATCCAATAATCATCATGATCGTACCACCATGGGTCGTAGTAACCAGAAGCGTAATAAGCCGAAGATGAGGAACCGGAATGATCGGAAGAGGTACAACCCGCCAACACGGAACCGCATAGCACCGCTAATATCCCTAACGCTTTATTGTTCATTCATCACCCACTTTCCTTTTACTGCTCCAGAGGCTGTTTATCTTTCGCGGTTAATTTTAGACGCCCCTTTGGGGTAGCGTTTATGGGTCACTTCTACTGCGTTTTTGCCTTCTCATAAAGACGAACTGCACATCAAAACCTCTGCTTTGTGTAAAGGCCCAACAATTCGCTGCAGAAATCAGCACGAAGGGTCAACAGCCCCCTAATTATATGCTTACAACAACTCTTTCGCTTTGTTGATTGAGTTTATGATTTGTACACGATCCAAATTAGGATCATTGGAATCTAATAATAGTACCCAGGTATCAATGGCTTCTTGAAAACGAAATGACAAAAAGTGGTCATTTGCAATCAAAGACAAAGCGGCTTCATTGTGCGGCTCGAGCTGTAAGGCTTGCTCAAGTAGCAGAGTGACTTCTTCCGTCATGGATTGTTGGTGGAGGTAATATAGTGTGGTGGCTTTCGCGGCAAGTTGGGTGGCACTAACAACGTCACTAAGCTGAATAGCATAATCAAAACAAATCAATGCTCCATCAAGCTCCCCTTCAACAAGATAGCCCTGCCCTAATTGAAACCACAATGCTGCATTATTTGGGTCTTCGCGCAACTGGTCTTGGATCTCTTGCATGATATCCCGTGCATTGGTCATACGTGACATCTCGGCTTGCATTGTTGGCGGTGGCGTTTGTCGCAAGAGTAAAAAGCTTGCACTAGTAACAACCAAAACTAAAGTACAAAGCCCAAACCATTGAGCCGGTTTGACCTTTGAAGCGCTGAGCGATAACACCACGACGAATAATCCCATCAGAGTGATGGCAACGAAGAACCAAGCAGACATAATGTACCCCACAAGCAAATATTGGTTCAGTTTACTGACTTCCTCTCAATATTGCGTTGATACAGATACAAAAAAGCCGAGCGTAATGCTCGGCTTTCAAACTTAGATGTAAAGGAAAAGATTACTCTTCTTCAGAACCTTCTGCTGCATCATCCGCTGCTGGTGCTTCAGGCGTTTGACCTTCTGCATTTGCTTCTGTTGCTTCCGCTTCTTCGCCTTCTGGCAGTTCTACTTCTTCAACTTCATCAATACGCTGCAAACCAACCACTGACTCATCTTCAGCTGTACGGATAAGTGTTACACCTTGAGTATTACGACCAACTTGGCTAACTTCCGCAACACGTGTACGAACTAGAGTACCAGCGTCGGTGATCATCATCATCTCGTCGCCTTCTTCTACTTGTACCGCGCCAACTACTGGACCGTTACGTTCAGAAACCTTGATAGACACAACGCCCTGAGTTGCACGACCTTTCGTTGGGTATTCCGCTAGTTCAGTACGTTTACCGTAACCGTTTTGAGTAACCGTTAGGATATCGCCTTCGTTTGATGGAACGATCAAAGAAACCACTTGATCATCATCTGCTAGCTTCATACCGCGAACACCTGCCGCTGTACGACCCATTGCACGTACTTTGTCTTCGCTAAAGCGAACCACTTTACCTGCTTTAGAGAACAGCATGATATCGCTTGAACCTGTAGTGATATCAACGCCGATCAAAGAGTCATCATCACGTAGGTTAACTGCGATCAGACCGTTTGAACGTACGTTAGCAAACTGGTTCAGAGGTGTCTTCTTAACCGTACCGTCACCCGTAGCCATGAAGATAAACTTCTCTGGAGAGAACTCATCTACCGGAAGGATTGCCGTGATACGTTCACCTTCCTCAAGTGGAAGGATGTTTACGATTGGCTTACCACGTGCAGTACGAGTTGCATGAGGTAATTGGTAAACTTTCAGACGGTAAGTCTTACCACGAGTTGAGAAACACAGAATGTTATCGTGAGTATTTGCAACAAGTAGACGCTCGATGAAGTCTTCATCTTTCATCTTCGTTGCACTCTTACCTTTACCACCACGACGCTGAGCTTCGTAGTCGCTTAGGATTTGGTACTTAACATAACCTTCGTGAGACAGAGTTACTACTACGTCTTCACGAGCGATCAGCTCTTCCATGTCAATGTCATGGCTAGCTGCTGTGATTTCTGTACGACGCTCATCGCCGTAACCATCGCGAACCGCTTCAAGTTCTTCACGGATCACTTCCATCAAACGCTCAGTGCTTGCAAGGATGTGCATTAGCTCTGCAATTTCGTCCAATAGCGCTTTGTATTCATCAAGAATCTTCTCATGCTCTAGACCAGTTAGACGGTGTAGGCGAAGTTCTAGAATCGCTTGAGCTTGAGTTTCTGTTAGGTAGTACAGACCATCACGGATACCGTATTGATCTTCTAGCCATTCAGGACGTGCAGCGTCAGTACCAGCACGCTCTAGCATTGATGCTACGTTACCAAGATCCCAACCACGCGATACCAAGCCAACTTTTGCTTCAGCTGGAGTTGGTGCGTTTTTGATGAGTTCGATAACTTCGTCAATGTTCGCAAGAGCAAGAGAAAGTGCTTCAAGGATATGCGCACGTTCACGCGCTTTACGCAATTCGAAAATAGTACGACGAGTCACAACTTCACGACGGTGATCAACGAAGCACTTCAACATGTCTTTTAGGTTGAATAGCTGAGGTTGGCCGTTGTTTAGCGCAACCATGTTGATACCGAAAGTGGTTTGAAGCTGAGTTTGTGCGTAAAGGTTGTTTAGAACAACTTCACCCACTGCATCGCGCTTACATTCAATTACGATACGCATACCATCTTTATCAGACTCGTCACGTAGCGCACTAATGCCTTCTACTTTCTTATCTTTTACTAGCTCAGCGATCTTCTCGATCAAACGAGCTTTGTTCACCTGGTAAGGGATTTCAGTGACGATGATGGTTTCTTTACCATTCTTCTCCACTTCGATTTCCGCTTTTGAACGCATGTAGATTTTGCCGCGACCTGTTTTGTACGCGTCTACAATACCTTTACGACCGCTGATAAGCGCCGCAGTTGGGAAATCAGGACCAGGAATGTAATCCATTAGCTCATCAATAGTGATTTCTTCATTATTGATGTATGCAAGACAGCCATCGATCACTTCGCCAAGGTTATGTGGCGGGATGTTGGTTGCCATACCTACCGCGATACCGGAAGAACCGTTTACCAGTAGGTTAGGAATCTTAGTAGGAAGAACTGCAGGAATTTGCTCCGTACCATCGTAGTTAGGTACGTAGTCCACAGTTTCTTTGTCTAGGTCAGCCAGAAGTTCGTGGGCCATTTTCGCCATACGTACTTCGGTATAACGCATTGCCGCAGCAGAGTCGCCATCGATCGAGCCAAAGTTACCTTGACCATCGACCAGCATGTAACGAAGTGAGAACGGCTGAGCCATACGTACGATTGTGTCGTACACAGCACTATCACCGTGTGGGTGATATTTACCGATTACGTCGCCGACAACACGGGCTGATTTTTTATATGGTTTGTTCCAATCGTTGCCTAGTACGTTCATCGCGAATAAAACGCGGCGGTGTACTGGTTTTAGGCCATCACGCACATCTGGAAGAGCACGACCCACGATGACAGACATCGCGTAGTCTAGATATGAACCTCTAAGCTCATCTTCAATGTTTACGGGCGTGATCTCTTTAGCTAAATCGCTCATAGAGCCATTATCCCTCTATTATCTGATCGTAATTACGATACGTGTAAGGTGCAAAAATATAACACACAATTCATCAACGGGGCATCACTTTCCCACTCGTTTTATCAGGTTGTGAGCTTGGTTATGGGTTAAATGAAGAGAATTTGCACATTCATCCCATATCTTTATGAAAACTGACTATATTTCCACCAACATCAGTCAAAAATCTCTCCTGTAGCGATTGTGAGAAAAGAACCAGTTTTAACGTATCGTACCATTGGAGTATAATCTCGCCTTCCAAAGGACTATTAGCGAAGCGATATAACAATCATGACTAAAGCACAAAACGTCGACCCAAGTGAAATTAAGAAATTCGAAGAGATGGCTTCTCGTTGGTGGGATTTAGAAGGCGAGTTCAAGCCACTTCATCAAATTAACCCGCTTCGCTTGAACTATGTCCTAGAGAAAGCAGACGGCTTATTTGGTAAAAAAGTGCTCGATGTTGGCTGTGGTGGTGGCATCCTAGCTGAGAGCATGGCTAAAGAAGGTGCAGTAGTTACTGGTTTGGATATGGGTAAAGAGCCTCTTGAGGTCGCTCGCCTGCATGCACTTGAGACTGGCACTAAGTTGACTTACATCCAAAGCACGATTGAAGACCACGCAGCAGAAAATGCAGGAATCTATGACGTTGTCACTTGCATGGAAATGCTTGAACACGTTCCAGATCCACTTTCAGTGATTCGTTCTTGTGCTGCATTGGTCAAACCTGGCGGTCACGTTTTCTTCTCTACCTTGAACCGTAATATCAAATCTTACCTATTTGCCATTGTGGGTGCAGAGAAGTTGCTTAAGATTGTGCCAGAAGGTACACACGATCATGAGAAGTTCATCAAACCTGGTGAAATGATGAAGATGATTGACCAGACAGACCTTACCGAGATGGGTATCACAGGCTTACATTACAACCCACTCAACGATAGCTACAAACTTGGTCGTAATGTGGATGTAAACTACATCGTTCATACTACAAAATATTGATGGTTCGATTGACGCTTAAGCAAAAAACGAGCATCAAGATTGAGAAAAAGCGGTAGCATAGATGCGCCGCTTTTTTTGTCAATTTCTGTCGAAAAAAAGTGCTCTAGATTCCATTTTGACCAAACTATTTTTAACAAACAAAAACTGTCAAAGATCAAGGAAAATATTTTTACATGCGGTTATTTATGAACCGATTTAAAAAACGTATTTTTCCCCATTCAAGTCAGCCCTTTTCTCATCGGTTAGTGTTCACTTACTGTTTTTTTTTATTTTGTTAGTTATCCACAAGTCATCCCAAACCTGTGCCTTGAAAAATTGGGGTAACAGCACTATCTTGTAACTCGCAAACAAATGAACCCCTATATCTTGTGTTTCGACTACAATATATAGATAGACTTTGATCACAAAGCCGCCGCAAATTTTACAAGTTTTGCACATAAACAAACAAAAATACGGCTTTTATCAGTTTTCTTAGGGAAATAAAGCAGAATGAACCAACAACTTACCGTCACTAAACGTGATGGCCGCAAAGAAACTATCGATCTGGAGAAAATCCATCGCGTTATTACTTGGGCTGCAGAAGGCCTGAACAACGTATCGGTATCACAAGTAGAACTACGTGCTCACATCCAGTTTTACGACGGCATTACGACGACAGATATCCACGAGACTATCATCAAGTCTGCTGCAGATTTGATTTCAGAAGAAACACCGGATTACCAATACCTAGCTGCTCGCCTAGCGGTATTCCACCTACGTAAGAAAGCATACGGTCAATATGAGCCGCCAACGCTTTACAACCACGTAGCTCGTCTTGTTGATATGGGTAAGTACGACCAACACATCCTAGAAGACTACACAAAAGCTGAATTGGACGAGCTTGATGCGTACATCGATCACAAGCGCGACCTTGATTTCTCTTACGCTGCTGTAAAACAACTAGAAGGTAAGTACTTCGTTCAAAACCGTGTATCGGGTGAAATCTACGAAAGTGCTCAGTTCCTTTACATTCTAGTGTCTGCTTGCTTGTTCGCTAACTACCCAAAAGAAACGCGTCTTGACTACATCAAACGTTTCTACGATGCGACATCGACATTTAAGATTTCTCTACCTACACCAATCATGTCTGGTGTACGTACCCCTACTCGTCAGTTCAGCTCATGCGTGCTGATCGAGTGTGGTGATAGCCTAGATTCTATCAACGCAACAGCAAGCTCAATCGTACGTTACGTTTCTCAACGTGCTGGTATCGGCATCAACGCTGGTCGTATCCGTGCACTAGGTTCTGAGATCCGTGGTGGTGAAGCATTCCATACAGGTTGTATCCCGTTCTACAAATACTTCCAAACAGCAGTTAAGTGCTGTTCTCAAGGTGGTGTTCGTGGTGGTGCAGCAACTGTGTTCTACCCACTATGGCACGGTGAAGCGCGCTCGCTAATGGTTCTTAAGAACAACCGTGGTGTTGAAGAGAACCGTGTTCGTCACATGGACTACGGTGTTCAGTTGAACAAACTGATGTATCAACGCCTAGTGGAAGGTGGCAACATCACGCTATTCTCACCATCTGACGTACCAGGTCTGTACGACGCATTCTTCGAAAACCAAGAAGAATTCGAGCGTCTATACGTGAAATACGAAAACGATCCTTCAATCAAGAAAGAGACCGTTAAAGCGATTGAAATGTTCACTCTTCTAATGCAAGAGCGCGCATCAACTGGTCGTATTTACATTCAGAACGTAGACCACTGTAATACGCACAGCCCGTTCGATTCAGAAGTAGCACCAGTTCGTCAATCAAACCTATGTTTGGAAATCGCGCTGCCAACCAAGCCACTAACTAACGTTGAAGATGACTCGGGCGAAATCGCGCTATGTACACTGTCTGCGTTTAACCTTGGTGCAATCAAGTCTCTGGATGACTTCGAAGAACTGTCTGAGCTTGTTGTTCGTGCGCTAGATGCACTGCTTGATTATCAAGATTACCCACTACCAGCTGCATACAAATCGACAATGAACCGTCGTACGCTGGGTGTTGGTGTTATCAACTTCGCATACTACCTAGCGAAGAATGGCGTTAAGTACTCTGACGGCAGCGCAAACGGTCTAACTCACCGTACATTTGAAGCGATTCAATACTACCTATTGAAAGCCTCTGTTGCGCTTGCGAAAGAGCAAGGTAAGTGTCCTTCGTTTAACGAAACGAACTACGCGAAAGGTCTACTGCCTATCGACACTTACAAGAAAGACGTTGACCTAATTTGTGACGAAGAGCTGCACTACGATTGGGACAGCCTACGTCAAGAAATCATGGAACACGGTCTGCGTAACTCAACACTGACTGCGCTAATGCCTTCTGAGACATCTTCTCAGATCTCTAACGCAACAAACGGTATTGAGCCGCCACGTGGTTTCGTGTCTGTTAAAGCGTCGAAAGACGGTATCTTGAAACAAGTTGTGCCAGATTTCGCTGAGCTTAAAGACAACTATGAACTGCTTTGGAACATCGGTTCTAACGACGGTTACCTACACCTTGTGGGCATTATGCAGAAGTTCGTTGACCAAGCTATCTCTGCAAACACAAACTACGATCCTTCTGGTTATGAGAGCGGTAAGGTGCCAATGAAGAAACTTCTTCAAGACCTTCTGACTGCATACAAGTTTGGTGTGAAGACGCTTTACTACCATAACACTCGTGACGGTGCGAAAGACGACCAGAAAGACGCAGTTCAACCACAAGATGACGATTGTGCAGGCGGCGGTTGTAAGATTTAATCTCCCCCACTTAAACAATTCGTAGTAACAAACAATCGAACGCCTCCCCGCTTGGGGAGGTCTAAAAGGAATTGAGGCATTATGGCTTACAGTACTTTTAACCAGAACAAAAATGACCAACTGAAGGAACCAATGTTCCTTGGTCAATCAGTGAACGTAGCTCGTTACGACCAGCAAAAATTCGAGATCTTCGAAAAGCTTATCGAAAAGCAATTGTCTTTCTTCTGGCGTCCAGAAGAAGTTGATGTATCTAGCGACCGTATTGATTACAACAAGCTACCTGACCATGAGAAGCACATCTTCATCTCAAACCTGAAGTACCAAACGCTACTTGACTCAATTCAAGGTCGTAGCCCGAACGTTGCGCTACTTCCTCTGGTTTCTCTACCTGAGCTAGAAACTTGGATCGAGACTTGGTCGTTCTCTGAGACGATCCACTCTCGTTCTTACACGCACATCATCCGTAATATCGTGAATGATCCAAGTGTTGTATTCGATGACATCGTAGAAAACGAGCACATCCTTAAGCGTGCGAAAGACATCGCGCATTACTACGATGACCTGATCCAAGCGACAAACGACTATCACCGCTACGGTGAAGGCGAACACGTTCTTAACGGTGAAACGGTTAAAGTTAGCCTGTACGATCTGAAGAAGAAATTGTACGTCTGTTTGATGTCAGTGAACGCACTAGAAGCAATCCGCTTCTACGTAAGTTTCGCATGTTCATTTGCTTTCGCTGAACGTGAGCTTATGGAAGGTAACGCGAAAATCATCAAGCTCATCGCTCGTGATGAAGCGCTTCACTTGAACGGTACTCAGCATATGATCAACCTGCTACGTAACGGTCAAGATGACTTCTCTTTCATGCAAATCGCTGAAGAAGCAAAACAAGACTGTTTTGACCTATTCAAAGAAGCGGCAGAGCAAGAGAAAGAATGGGCTGAATACCTATTTAAAGATGGTTCAATGATTGGTCTAAATAAAGATATCCTTAGCCAATACGTTGAATACATTACAAACATTCGTATGCAAGCGGTAGGTCTACCAGCAGCATACCCTGAAGCAACTTCAAACCCTATCCCATGGATTAACGCTTGGTTGTCATCGGATAACGTTCAAGTTGCACCGCAGGAAGCAGAAATCTCTTCTTACCTTGTTGGTCAGATTGACAATGAAGTAAGTGCAGACGACTTCGAAGGATTTGAGCTGTAATGCCAAGCATCAAAATCAACAAACTCGTTAGCATTGAGTCTAATCCATCTAACACAATTTTGGAGACGATGGAGCAAGCGGGCTTACTACCTGAATACAATTGCCGTGACGGACACTGTGGTGCATGTCGCTGTAAATTGGAATCAGGTGACGTGGAGTATGTTGGTTTTGCAATGGCGTATACTCAGCCAGACGAAATTCTGCCTTGTATTTGCAAAGCGAAATCCGAAATTTCGCTCAGTGGTGTGAATTACGCGATGAAAGAAAAACGCGCATAAACGCCACCAGCCAGTACAAAAAAGCCAAGGCAACCGCCTTGGCTTTTTACTATTTATTTTTACTGTCTACTTTTACTATCTAAACAGCTCGACATCCTTTTAAAGAGCACTGCTCGGAATGTGCATTTCTTTAATCTTTTCCAAGAATGCGTATTGAGCCGACATCGGCTTGCGTTCTAGATAACGGCGTAGCATATCCAGTGCCGCAGCACTGATGACTTTAACCTGATCATCTTGCTGATATTTTCTTGAAAGTTTGTATAGGGCGCCCCACTCTCCTGTTGACGTGGAAAGAGCAACAGAGAAAATGCCTTCTTCAATTTTTCCCGTAACTAAAGCCAAGTCGGTGGCGCACTTTTCACGTGTCGCACCAGCTAGAGCAAACGTCGCTGCTAGTGGGTCCCCTTCATCTGCAATGGTTTGATTGTTTCCTGATAGAACCCAACCGTGACCGAATTGCTCAGCGACTTTTTCATCACTATTTAGCCAATACGTTAAATACCCTGCACTGCTTTTCTCCGACACCGATAGTGTCAGCGCTTTATCTGTTAGTAGCTGACCGACATGTTCAACCATAGGTACATCGACACTTACAGAATTGGTTTCAAGGTGCTTATGGATCATCTGCATCAACTTCATGCGTTGCTCAATATGCTGAGATGGACCAAACAGTTTCACTTCGATAAAGGGTAAGTAAGAGCGATAACCCAGCTCATAACCAGGCGGAAGCTTCATTTGGTCAAGCTTGTCCGATATACCAGATTCAGACAGACCAAACGTATAAATTCGGCTACAAGATGCACTTTCTACTTCAGGGAAGAGTTTTTTCAAATCTGGCAGAATTTGCGTCTCTGCCATTAACTTAAATTCACTTGGTACACCTGGGGTGAAATAGAACACCGCATCATTGATCAGCATTTTAAAGCCACAAGCCGTGCCAATCGGATTATCAACAATTTGTGCCGTTTCCGGTAGCATAGCTTGCTTGAGATTGCTATCCGGCATTGGGATACCACGACGGGCATACATCGCCTCTAGGTGTGCTAACCAGTCTTTAAATAACACTAATTTGCAATCTGCTGCTTTCGCTGCTGCCGCTGCGCTCATGTCATCTGTGGTTGGTCCTAAACCACCATTCACGATCACCACGTCATTATTGAAGCTGAGCATCAAAAACTCTTCAATCAAACTCGATTGTTTATCACCAACGGTCGAGCGCTTCGTTAAGCCAAATCCATGTTGATAAAATAAGCTCGACAGCCAAGCTGCATTTGTATCAACAATATCACCGTGAAGGACCTCTTCACCGGTACTTAGCATAGCAATTTTCACAACTGACTCCTGAAAATAGGCAAAATCCACATTTTTTCGACATTGTGCCTATATCGTTTTCATTTTATTGGACTAATCTCATAGTTAATTTGTTGAGATTAAATGTAGGTCAAGTATTTAAATGGCTGTTCTTTTAAGGGATAATTGTGAGCCCGATCATCAAACCAACAACTCGGAGACCTTCGTGTCAAAATCATCCATGTTCAAGAAAACTCTAAGTGGTCTTGTTCTGACGGCATCTGCTACCGCAAATGCAAGCCAGTACGATATGAGTAACCATATTGAGTTCTCTTACACGCCTGATTGCCTGTCAGGTTACTGCGAAACGACCACTCTGTATAGCTTCGAGCCACAAAATCGTCGCTTTGCGATGGGACTTGATAACGATGATTCTTTAAATCTCGACGCAGGCCTTCAACCGAAGCATATGATCGTGCCAAAAGACAAAGATTGGGACTATCTCATGGGTCAAACTTACACCATTCTTGGTTTGAGTGTGGCTACGGTAGGTTTGATGACTTTATTGCCTGAGAGCATTACAAAATGGGACGAAGAAGATCGTGACATGAGTAAGCTAGGCAGCAAGTGGAAAGACAACGTTTCAAGCGGTCCAGTATGGGACCGAGATGAGCACTTTCTAAACTACGTCATGCACCCTTACTTCGGTGGTGTTTACTATACGGCTGCGCGCCACGCTGGCTATAACGAATTTGAATCCTTCTTGTATTCTGCGACCATGTCGACGTTCTTCTGGGAGTACGGTGTAGAAGCTTTTGCTGAAATCCCATCATGGCAGGACTTGTTTATTACTCCATTCTTTGGTGCTGTAGTGGGTGAAATGATGCTAACAGCGGAACAAGACATCGTTGCCAATGGTGGTGAAGTAATGGGCTCAGAAACCGTTGGGGACGTTTCTCTATTCTTCCTCAATCCAGTCGGACACATTCACTACTGGGTATCAGATGCATGGGGCGGTAGCGCAGAATTCCAATTCAGTTCATCACCTTGGTTTGGCAACCAAGACGCAGCGAAGTTTGCGATGGATTCCGGCGCAAGCTACGATAACGTCTTCTACGGTTTTGAAATGAAGGTCACCTTCTAAAACCAAACTGTTAAATAGCAGCCTGAGGGCTGCTTTTTTTGTGCCCCAAGCATAGTTTTTATTATTTGCATCACGAATTAGCGTCAAAAATTGACCTTTATCAAACCTAACCCTCCTCCAGCACCTACACTGAATTTAAGGACTAATTCCAATAACTTAAGTTTTAAACCTTAAGCTCAAATAACTATAGCGATACGTCTAACCGTGCCGCGTCCAAACCTTATTCCGGGAGGGGACCATTATGAACACTGTGTTTATCGTTAATTTCGTCGGTCAGGCATCACCAGCGACCATCAAACAGCTTGCAGCGGTTACCCATGAAAACGAAGGCAAATGGCTGATCAGTAAAGTGAACTTTATTGAGGATCAGGTTGCCGGCGTGATCAAAATCGAGCTACCAGAGGAAAATGCCAACACAGTGAAAGAGGCATTCTCTGCTTGCCAAACCCTCATCGTAAAATTCGTTGATTCCGAGCCTCACTCTCACCGTGAAGATACGGTCTTTCAGCTTCGTCTGGACGCCAATGATCGTGCAGGCATCGTCAACGAAATCACCCACGTGCTCGATGGACAAGGCATTTCGATTTTAGACATGGACTGTCAACGAGTGTTTATCGCCGGTGGCGGAGGTGTAAGTTCAAGCTTGTTTAGCGCTAAGATGGCAATCAAGTTGCCGAGTGAACTGGAAATTGATGATGTAGCGAATGAGTTAGAATCGCTCAGCGAAGATACTCGTGTGATTGTCGAAAGCTGATCTTAAGCCCAAAGCACTCGGTAAACCTAAGCAATGCATAATAAAAAAGAGCAGCTCATCGCTGCTCTTTTTACGTTCAATCAAATGAAAAGGTGATTACTTCACTGTCCATTGAGACAGAGAACGTTTGAAGTCTGAATAATCAAATTCGTTCAGCTTTTGAATTTCACCATTTGAACGTTCGCAGTATACCGACGGCATACGTAGACCGTTAAACCAGTTCAGTTTCACCATGGTGTAACCCGCACTATCTAGAATGTGCAGACGCTGTCCGATCTCCAGTGGTTGCTCAAAGTTCGCCACACAGAACTGATCACCAGCTAAACAAGAGCACGAGCCAATGACGTATTCATGTGCACCATTTTCTGCTGCTTCAAGAATCGATGCTGGCTCGTTATAAATCAAAGTATCTAAGCGGTGTGCTTCAGTTGCTGAATCCACAATCGCAGTCTTCTTCACGTTCTCAACAATGTCTACCACAGTCACGACAAGATCCGTCGTTTTAGTGATGATTGCCTCACCCGGCTCTAGGTACATTTGTACGCCGTGCTTTTCAGAGAAAGCTTTCAGTGCAAGCCCCAGCTTTTCGATATCGTAGTCCGGCCACGTAAAGAACACGCCGCCGCCCATGCTAACCCAATCCAGCTTATCGAGATACTCGCCAAACTGCTCAGAGATCGAATCCAACAGACTGATGAATGCGTCCACATCTTTGTTCTCACAGTTCATGTGGAACATCACACCATCAATGCCATCGAAAATTTCCGGCTTGATGTGGTCAGCTTGTACGCCTAGACGAGAAAACTGACGTGCAGGGTTCGCCAAGTCTTGACCTGCATAGCTTACACCCGGGTTTAGACGCAAACCAATCGACGCTTTACCTTCAACAATATGGCGGTAAGCTGCTAACTGCGACTGAGAGTTAAAAATCATCTTGTCGCAGATATCTGCTACTTCACGTACGTCATCTTCGCTGTAGCCAACACTGTAAGCATGAGTCTCTCCACCAAAGGTTTCATAACCAAGCTTCACTTCAAAAGGACCAGAGCTGGTTGTACCGTCTAAGTAAGGCTTGATAATGTCGAATACGCCCCATGTAGAGAAACACTTCAGTGCCAACACTAACTTCACACCAGAGATATCTTTTAGCTGTTTTGCCTTCTCTAGATTCTCAATCAATTTGTCTTCATTGATCATGAAGTATGGGGTTTTAAGTTCGTTTTGTTGCATGTTAATACCTTAGATCCCCTCATAAAAATGAAGGAACTATAAAACCGAACAAAGCCGATGCGATCGCACCGGCTTAGATTGATGATTCAAATAAGCGCAGCTTGCACTGAAACTTCTAATTGAATTTAGGATGCACGCGTTGTTTGTAACAATTAACGCGCGCACCTCAAAACACGATAAAAAGAAATCGTTAGTGTAAGTGCCTTACTTGTTCAGTTCGTGGATAACTGGAAGCCCCTGACCTGCTTCTAATTCCTGAACATGCCAATCTAGACCAATTGTTGGCATTGTTTCTAGGAACGGATCTGGGTCTAGCTGTTCCATGTTGAACACGCCTTTGTCAGCCCATTTACCACGGAAGAATTGCAGCGCAGCTGTGATCGCAGGAACACCTGTCGTGTAAGAGATCGCTTGATGTTCAACGTCTTCGTACGCGACTTCATGATCTGCGTTGTTGTAGATAAACACGCTACGCTCTTTGCCATCTTTCTTACCTTGAACCCAAGTACCGATACACGTTAGACCTGTGTAGCCCGGTGCTAGAGATGTTGGGTCTGGCAATAGCGCTTTTAGTACATGCAGAGGTTGAACGACTGTACCATCGTGCAGCGTTAGTGGATCTGGGCTTAGTAGACCAATATCTCGCATCACATTGAAGTAGTTTAGGTAACGGTCACCGAAACCCATCCAGAATTCAATGCGTTTTGCTGGAATGAATTCTTTCATCGAACGAACTTCATCGTGCGCCATTGAGTACACTTTGTGAGAACCACAGTTCGGGAAATCGAACTCTAGCATACGAGAGTGACAAGGTACTTGTTTCCACTCTTCGTTTTCCCAGTAGAATGAATCACCTTGGATCTCTAGCATGTTCGTTTCTGGGTCAAAGTTGGTCGCGAACTTCTTACCGTGGTCACCCGCGTTAACATCCATTACATCAATCGTATCGATTTCGTCAAACAGATGCTTCACAGCGTACGCTGCAAATACCGAGACTACACCTGGATCGAAACCAGCGCCCAGGATACCTGTGATGCCCGCTTCCTCGAACTTCTCACGGTAACCCCATTGCCAATCGTAAGCTTGTGGTACTTGCTGACCTTCAGAACATAGGTCAACCGCTACTGATGTGTCTAGGTATGAAACTTTTGCTCGGTAACACGCTTCCATGATTGGCATGTTAACCCACGGTGGACCCGCGTTGATGACAAGATCCGGTTTTACTTCTTCAATAAGAGCAACCAGAGAATCTACGTCGTCAGCGTTCACTGCACGCGCTTCTAGTTTCTTAGCTGAATCTTTCAGGTTGTTTTTCTTCTGAATCGATTCGATGATCTTCTCACACTTACCAATAGTACGTGATGCGATTGTGATATCACCCAGAACGTCGTTGTTTTGTGCTGCTTTATGTGCAACAACCCAGCCAACGCCGCCTGCACCAATCTGTAGAACTGCCATAGTTTTCCGTTACCTTTATTAAACTAGCTCAACTGCTAGCGTGTTGATTTTCAAGAGCAAAGATTCAAAGTCCGCTGTCGTCAGACAAGGATTCAAAATCGTAAATTTAAGAGCGGTCTTACCATCAACGATGGTTTCACCGAGAACTGCGATACCGCGAGTCAACGCTTCAAGACGCAACGCTTTGTTTAGTTCATCTAAATCTGCAGATGCGTTGTTTGTGCGTACATTGGTTGCGCGGAATAGAACCGTAGAAAGTGCCGGCTCAGCCAAAAGCTCGAACTGATCGTGTGCACGAATCATCTCGGCAACATCTTGAGTTTGTACCAACAGGTGATCGTACATATCGCCCAGCGCTTTAGGACCCACGTTTTGCATCGTCATGAACACTTTCAATGCATCAAAGCGCTTCGTGGTTGCAATAGATTTGTCCACCAAGTTTGGTAGCTCATCGTGTTCTCGGTTCAGATAGTCAGCATGATGAAGTAGGAACTTAAAGTTCGACTTGTCGTTCACCAGCAACGCACCACAACTGATTGTTTGGTAGAACAATTTGTGGAAATCGACACTAATAGAGTGCGCACGCTCTACACCTTTCAGGCGAGATTTGTGACTGCTCAGAATCAGTGCGCCACCGTAAGCGCCATCAACGTGCATCCACATCTCGTGCTTCGCTGCCATATCAGCAATGAAATCAAGGTCATCAATTGCGCCGTGGTCAGTCGTACCCGCCGTGCCAACAATGGCGAATGGGATCAGACCTTCTGATTTCGCCTGTGTTAGAACCTGATCTAACTGAGTAACGTCCATTGTACCGTCAGCGTTCGCATCGACGGTCATCACTGCTTTCTCACCCAGTCCCATCCAAGATGCTGACTTTTGAACCGTGAAGTGTGATTTCTTAGAACACACAATGCGCAGTTTGTCTGCGTAATCAGGAAGACCCAGCTTTTGGATTGAGTGACCACTTAGCTTGTGTGCAATCCAGTCACGCGCCAACATTAGCCCCATTTGGTTGCTTTGCGTACCACCACTGGTGAAGATGCCGTCGCCCTTCTCACCCAACTCATACTTGTCACACAACCAATTAATCACTTTTTGCTCTACGTAAGTCGCAGAGGAAGCTTGATCCCATGAATCCATAGATTGGTTTAGCGCCGCAATCATGGCTTCTGCCGCAACCGCTGGCATGAGAGGAGGGGTATGTAGATGCGCAATACAATCTGGGTGCTGGGTGAAAATCGCATTCTTTGCAACAAGCTCAGCAGCTTCATCGATGACAGACTTTAACGACGCATTTTTGTTGTCTAGATCGACTGCATTAATCGCTGCTTCCAGCAACTGAGGGTTCATACCAGAGTATGGTGCGTTCACTTGTTCGAACACCGATTTCATTACAGCGGTAGTGTGATTCATAACCGACGCGAATTCGGCACCACCAAGTTCACCAGTTTGAATAAAGTGCTTTTTCCATTCTTCTTGTGGTGCAGTTTCAATATGACTGCCACCCGCTGCAATAATCGCTTCTTCGAGTACGCGAAGCGCAAAGTCGATTTGCTCAAAAGAGATAATAAGAGGTGGAAGGAAGCGAATTACAGAGCCTTCACGACCGCCCTTTTCAACCATCAAGCCGCGCTCAAGCGCCGCACGTTGAATAGCAAGTGTCAATTGACCATCAGCTAGAGGCTCACCAAATTTGTTCAACTCGCCATTTGGATGCTTAATCTCAACACCAAGCATCAAACCTTTGCCACGAACATCCGCGATACAGTTAACGCGTTTTTGAATGCTCTCAAGACCAAAGCGTAAATACTGACCAGCGACGTTCGCATGTTCAACAAGGTTGTCGCGCTGGATGATTTCTAGTGCTTTTGCACCTGAGACCATTGCCAATTGGTTACCACGGAAAGTACCGGTGTGCTCACCTGGCTTCCATGTATCGTGTTGTTTGTTGATCACCAGTAGTGACATAGGTAAGCCACCACCGATTGCTTTAGACAAACATAAAATATCAGGAACAATGCCCGCTTCTTCGAATGCGAAGTTGTAACCTGACTTACCAACACCACATTGAATTTCATCGAAGATCAACAAGATACCGTGATCATCACAAATACGGCGTAGTTCACGTAGCCAGAATGCAGGCGCAGGAATAACACCACCCTCACCTTGGACTGGCTCCACAATGATCGCTGCCGGCTTCATGATACCCGCTTCATCGTCGTTCAAGAGACGCTCGATATAGCGGATGCTCGCTTTCGCACCCTCATCACCGCCAAGCCCAAATGGGCAGCGTAGGCTGTATGGGAATGGCATAAAGTGCACATCTGACATCAATCCAGTACGGCGAGCTTTGGTACCCAAGTTCCCCATCATACCCATGGTGCCATTTGTCATACCGTGGTAGGCTCCACGGAAAGCAAACATGGTGTTACGACCCGTGGTTTGCTTCGCTAATTTAATAGCCGCTTCAACGGCATCCGCACCCGAAGGACCACAGAACTGAATCACGCAGTTGTCGCTTAGCTCTTGAGGAAGGAAGCCTTTAACAGACTTAATGAAATGTGTTTTCGCAGACGTTGCGATATCCAGAGTCTGGTACGGCAAACCAGAATCTAACTGCTCTTTTAACGCTTGGTTGATTTCCGGGTGATTGTAACCCAGAGCCAACGTACCCGCCCCAGCAAGACAGTCTAGAAAGATTTGACCACGCGTATCTTCAACCAAACAGCCGTAAGCTTGTTTAATTGCGATTGGCAAGCGACGTGGGTAAGAACGTACTTCCGATTCATGCTCTGCTTGTTCGATAAGAACTTGATCAGGCGTTAAATCATACGTTCCTTCAACAACTGGAACCTGAGACGAAAAGTAATTTGCGATAGTGTTATCGACTTCAAAGGCAGTGCTCATACTACATAATCCCTTGAATTATAATGATTCTCTTTCCTGTATTTATTCTCGTTAGTATTAAATAACAGGATATACAGATACACCTCCGCATTCGTCATTTTCTAAACGACAAATACAGATAACCCGTCACGACAAGCGCGACTTTTTATTTTGATTGGAGAGTAATCAAGGTTCCGTAATGCACCCGTTTTGTAAAACAGGACATTTCGGCAGTATGAAGCTGATTAGTGTGTGTTTGTTTAAAGGTTTCAATGTTGGGTTTCCCATTAACATGCTGTTTCTTACAGCACTAGTATCCCGTCTATCGACAAATGGCTTTGCCGATACCTACCCTACGTAGTGTCACAATCAGCTTGAATGGTCACTACGCGTATCCCCCAGAGAATCAAAGTCGTAATAATACGCTCCGAGATTGCGCGCGAATTTATCACAAAATAAAATCTTCTGGCAATATCTTTTCACAGGTTGCATATTGACTGAGATCACAATCACAGCAAACGTTTATTGGACTAATTTACCTCAACATTGATGCGCATCGCAGAAGGTCTTCTTAAACTCGACAGAAAAGTAAACGCGTGAAGGTGATTAGTTGAGGCTGTATTTCGTGCGTAGTAAAGCAAGGAAATTCAGGATAAATAAAGTACGCAGCAGAGGTATCTATGCCAGCATGGAAGGAAAGAAGAAGCTCAGAGAAAAGAAAACAACAGAAATGAAAAAGCCCAGCATTTATGCTGGGCTTTAAAATCTGGAGCGACACACGAGGTTCGAACTCGTGACCTCAACCTTGGCAAGGTTGCGCTCTACCAACTGAGCTAGTGTCGCAGATTTGAGATGGTGCCCCGGGCCGGACTTGAACCGGCACAACGCGAACGTCGAGGGATTTTAAATCCCTTGTGTCTACCAATTCCACCACCAGGGCACACAAATATTCTTTGTGATGCCTTTACAGAAAAGTAAAACACCATCTGATACCGCTAATTGCCATATCATTTTAATTTGGAGCGACACACGAGGTTCGAACTCGTGACCTCAACCTTGGCAAGGTTGCGCTCTACCAACTGAGCTAGTGTCGCATTTATTCTCGAAAGTCATTCACTCTCAAAAGAATAATGGAGGCGCCTCCCGGAGTCGAACCGAGGTCCACGGATTTGCAATCCGCTGCATAGCCACTCTGCCAAGGCGCCTCACTTGTGAAGAAAGCTTAACTTTTCTCACCACCCTTTCAAGCTTTGCTCTCTTGGGTACGGGATGCATTCTACGGATTCGAGCGATCGAGTCAACACTATTTTTATTTTTTTAAATCGTTTGACCAGAATTTGTGCGAAAGACGGTAAATTGATTAGTTTTGATACTGAAACCACACCAAATACACTTGTTTATCATGAATATTGGGCTTCTCCACCGCCCTATCTCTTTGGGGGATTTTCTATTTCAAGTGTTGATAATCAAAGCCATAAACCATCGCCAAGTGCTGATAGAACAAAAACAAGACTTAGATCACATAAAATTCACTCATAAAATCGAGATAGAAAAAAAGCAGGCGATAGAGCCTGCTTTTTAAAATGCTATTTGTGATGGATTGTTTTAATGATGTTCTTCATTAAGGAGATCATCTTTCGCCGCAGCTAAGTACTGAACCATTGACCAGTACGTCAGGAAGGTTGCTACATATAAAGCACCAAAGCCAAGCCACACCATCCAATCATCGTAACGCCAAATCAGTACCCATAAAGCGAACATTTGCGATACCGTTTTTACTTTACCAACCCAAGAAACTGCGACGCTGGCTCGTTTCCCGATTTCTGCCATCCATTCACGCAATGCGGAGATAATGATTTCACGCGCTATCATTGTTACAGCTGGGATAGTCACCCAAATGGTGTGGTAATGCTCCGTGATCAAAATCAACGCTGTTGCTACCAGAACCTTATCTGCTACTGGGTCAATGAAAGCGCCAAAACGCGATGTTTGACCTAGCTTACGAGCCAACATGCCGTCGAGCCAATCAGTAAAACCTGCGACCCAGAAAACCATTGCTGCTGCAAACGGTGCCCAAGAGTAAGGTAGATAGAAAACAACCACGAAAACTGGGATTAGGAACAGTCTTAGTAGAGATAGAATGTTCGGGATATTCAAACGCATTTTATTATTCTCTTACACATTGCGGCTTAATGTTGCGGGATTTTCCTTATTGTTTCAATGCTTGGAAAATAATTTCTGCCAAAGAGTGACTAATTCCCGGTACTTTGGCGATTTCTTCGACACTTGCACGCTTTAATTCTTGTAAACCGCCCATGTATTTGAGCAAAGCTTGACGGCGTTTTGGTCCAACCCCTTCAATTCCCTCTAAAGCACTGGTACGACGCGTTTTTCCACGTTTCGCTCTGTGCCCTGCAATGGCATGGTTATGGCTCTCATCTCGGATGTGTTGAATGAGGTGCAATGCTGGAGCATCGCTTGGCAAGTTAAACTCATCACCATCTACGGTAATTAAGGTTTCAAGACCTGGCTTACGAGTTACCCCTTTCGCAATACCGATCATGGTCGAACGCTTAGGCCAATCCCCCCAATATTGAGCAATGATTTCGTGCGCTCGATTCAACTGACCTTTACCACCATCGATAAAGATAATGTCAGGAATCTTCTCTACATCGAGTTGCTTCGAATAACGACGCTCCAATGCTTGCCCCATCGCTGCGTAGTCATCACCACCAGTAATTCCGGTGATGTTGTAACGACGATACTCTTGCTTAACTGGACCTTCACTGTTGAAAACCACACAAGAGGCAATGGTGCTTTCACCCATAGTGTGCGAAATATCGAAACACTCCATTCGAGCAATAGTTTCCATCCCCAAAACTTCCCGCAGCGCTTTGAAGCGTTGGTTAATGGTCATCTTGTGATTAATTTTGGTCGTAATGGCAGTAAGCGCATTGGTATTGGAAAGTTTTAGATAACGACCCCGTGAACCCGTTGGAGAGGTATGGAACTGAACCTTACGACCTGCCACTTCACTTAGAGCTTGTTGGATAGGCTCTATATCGCCACCCAATTCTTGATTCAAAATAATACGAGAAGGAATGGTACGTGCCTCGTTATGGCTCAGATAATACTGAGTAAGGAAGCTATCAAACACTTCTTGTTGACTTGTATTTTGTGGAATCTTTGGGAAATGGCTGCGACTGCCTAGCACCTTACCCTGACGAATCATCAAAATATGGATACAAGCAATACCGTTTTCTTGGGCAAAGCCAAGTACATCCATATCATCCATGCTGTCTTCTGAAACGTACTGTTGTTCTTGTACACGTCGAATCGCTTGGATCTGGTCACGGAATTTGGCTGCGTCTTCAAAACGAAGCTGTTGGCTTGCCACTTCCATCTTTTCAATAAGCTGCTCAAGTACCTGTTTATCTTTACCCTGCAAAAACAAACGAACAAACCCCACCAGCTCGTCGTATTCTTCATCAGAAATAATCGTGCTCACGCACGGACCTGCACAGCGACCGATTTGATACATCAAACATGGACGCGTTCGGTTGGAATACACGGTGTCTTCACACTGTCGAACAGGAAGCGTTTTCTGCAATAAGTGCAAGGTTTCTCGTACTGCGCCCGAATCCGGATACGGTCCAAAGTATTCACCTTTGCGTTTTTTCGCACCACGATGCATAGACAATCGCGGATGTTTGTGACCGCTGATAAAAATGTACGGGTACGATTTATCGTCACGCAGAAGTACGTTGTATTTCGGTAGATATTGCTTGATGTAGTTGTGCTCAAGAATGAGCGCTTCCGTCTCGGTATGGGTCACCGTGACGTCAATCTTGGCAATATTACTGACGAGTGCACGTGTCTTCTCACTGTCGACTTTCTTGCGAAAATAACTGGAGAGACGCTTTTTGAGGTCTTTGGCTTTGCCGACATAAATAACAACAGCCTCGGCGTTGTACATTCTGTAAACGCCGGGCTGATGAGTTACTGTCTTGAGAAAGGAAGCCGAATCGAAGGGTTGATTCACACTAAAGGGTCTCGGTGTCCAGCATTCCGTGGCGGATCGCTAAGTGTGTTAACTCAACGTCACCATTGATGTCCAATTTGCTAAACAGACGGTAGCGGTAGCTGTTGACTGTTTTTGGACTTAAATTCAGTTGTTCAGAAATATCCGTAACTTTCTGCCCTTTGGTGATCATCATCATGATCTGCAATTCGCGTTCAGATAGGTCTTTGAATGGGTTTTCTGAGGCTGGTGAGAATTGACTCAATGCCATCTGTTGCGCGATCTCGGGCGAGATGTAACGCTGCCCACTGTTAACCACACGAATTGCGTTAACCATTTCATCAGGACCTGCACCTTTGGTTAGGTAACCAGAAGCACCCGCCTGCATCACTTTAGTTGGGAACGGATTTTCCGTATGAACGGTTAATACGATGATTTTTACATCAGGATTCACGCGAAGAATCTTTTTAGTGGCTTCCAAGCCGCCAATTCCTGGCATGTTCATATCCATTAAAACGACGTCTGCATGATTACTGCGACACCATTTTACTGCTTCTTCACCGCTGTCAGCTTCTCCTGCTACGTTCATTCCACGGACGTCTTCAATAATACGTCGTATCCCTGTGCGAACCAGCTCGTGATCATCTACAAGGAAAACATTTATCAAACTTGTATCTCCACACTTTTATTGGCTCTGCACCCACATAACTTTGGTCAATGTGGATATCAGTATGAGTGCCTATATACTAACGCATAAGACAAAAAATTGCTTTCTATGAATATGTGCTTAAACGCAAAGTTTGGCAAGAACTTATTCATAAACCACTCTATTATTTGAGTGTGCTCTGTGCAAAGCCGAATTTTAAGACAAGCTAATTAACAACATAAACTCCAATAAATCAAGCAACTAGATTTCACTTTGCTCAGCGAAACGCAATATCACCTATAAATGGTTATTCCATAAGCGGGTTATCTCTGCTTTTGTACTCCCGCAACACGTCCTTTTAACCTGCGAAATACAACCACTCTATTTCACTGGTTATTTTTACAGTTCTTAATGATAGAATACGTGCTTCATTGATTTACAAGGTTTCTCTATTGAATATCCAACAAGGCTTCCTTCTCACTCGACAAGCCCGAGACATCAAAGGTCAAACTCAAATTGAGCTTTGGCTTTCGACCGAGAATGGTCCGACCCAATTGTTGATTCAAGGAGAAAGACCGGTCTTCTTTATCGAGCAAGCACAAATAGAGCAAACCAAGCGATTTGCCACTTCTAAGCAAATTGCTGTCGACATACGCTCGCTTGAGTTAAAGAACTTCCAACTAACTCCTTTAGCCGCGTGTTATACCCAGACCACGAAAGACGCATTCGCTCTACAAGATGAACTGAAGCAAAACGACATCGTCCATTTCGAGGGCGATGTACGACTTGCCGATCGTTATCTGATGGAACGCTTTATCAAAGGCAGTATGGAGTTTACCGGTAACCAACAATCACTAAACGGCTTCCAACGCATTCAAAATGCAAAGTGTCGCACAGGTGAATACCAACCTAAGCTGCATGTGGTCTCTCTAGATTTGGAATGCTCAGAGAAAGGCATTCTCTACTCGATTGGTTTAGATAGCCCTGTTGATTCACGCGTGATTATGATTGGCGAACCGGAACAAGCAGAGACGCCAATTCAATGGGTAAAAGATGAGAAGGCTTTGCTCGATGCTTTAATTGCGTGGTTTAAGCAATTTGACCCAGATGTGATTGTTGGTTGGAACGTTATCGACTTCGATTTCCGTCTGCTGCATAAGCGCGCAGAGTGGCATAACATGAAGCTGATATTAGGTCGTGCAGACCAGCCAAGTTTCTTCCGCAGCTCAGCACAAAGCCAACAGGGCTTTATCTCTATTCCTGGTCGTGTTGTGCTGGATGGTATCGATACGCTCAAAACCGCGACCTACCATTTCCGTTCTTGGTCACTTGAGTCTGTTTCACAAGAACTCCTTGGCGAAGGTAAAGAAATTCATAACGTGCATGACAGAATGGATGAAATCAATCGCATGTACCGTTCAGACAAGCCGTCTCTCGCTAAATACAACTTGCAAGACTGTGTGTTGGTTAACAAGATTTTTGACCACACTCACCTACTCGACTTCGCGATAGAACGCTCCCGCCTAACAGGTGTGGAATTAGACCGCGTTGGGGGGTCAGTAGCCGCATTTACCAATTTGTATCTGCCGCAAATCCACCGAGCAGGCTATGTTGCCCCAAACCTGCATCCAGAAAACTGGATCGCCAGCCCAGGGGGCTATGTGATGGACTCTATCCCGAACCTTTACGATTCCGTATTGGTGCTCGATTTTAAGAGTCTTTACCCCTCTATTATTCGCTCATTCTTGATTGACCCTATGGGTTTGGTCGAGGGCTTACAGCTTGAAATCGGCAAAGCAGAAGATGAAGCGGTACCGGGATTTCGTGGTGGTCAGTTCCATCGCTCGAAACACTTTCTACCCGAGATGATCGAAAAGCTCTGGGCAGCCCGCGACGTCGCAAAGAAGAACAATGAGAAAGCCTTCTCGCAAGCTATCAAAATCATCATGAACTCTTTCTATGGCGTGCTTGGTTCTTCCGGTTGTCGTTTCTTTGATACCCGCCTTGCTTCAAGCATCACCATGCGTGGGCACGAAATTATGAAGCAAACCAAGGTGCTGATCGAAGCCAAAGGCTATCAAGTGATTTATGGCGATACCGATTCAACTTTTGTGTCGTTAAATGGTCCGTATAGCCAAGCAGATGCCGATAAGATTGGTATTGAACTGGTCGAATACATTAATCAATGGTGGGGTGATCACCTTCGTGATGAATACAATCTTAATTCGATTCTTGAGCTAGAATACGAAACCCATTATCGCAAGTTCTTGATGCCGACTATTCGAGGCGCAGAAACTGGCTCAAAGAAACGCTACGCTGGTCTAATTGGTGAAGGTGAAAAAGAACGTATCATCTTTAAAGGGTTAGAGAGCGCACGCACCGACTGGACACCGCTGGCGCAGCGTTTCCAAAACACCTTGTACCAAATGATTTTCCATGGTGAAGATCCGAGTGATTACGTACGAGAGATGGTTGAAAAAACCAATAGTGGCGAGTTTGATGATCAATTGGTTTATCAAAAGCGCTTACGTCGCAAGCTGCACGAATACCAAAAGAACATTCCGCCACAAGTACGCGCTGCGCGCTTAGCCGATGACATCAATGCTAAATTAGGCAGACCACTGCAGTATCAAAACCGTGGTCGAATTGAATATTTGATCACTGTTAACGGACCAGAACCGCATGAGTACCGTAATAGCCCTATCGACTATCAGCATTATATTGATAAACAGCTAAAACCGATCGCGGACGCTATTTTGCCGTTCATTGGCACAGACTTCGAGCAGTTATCTGCACCACAGATGGGGCTGTTCTAAATCAGATTCGAAATTGGAAAGGCGCTAACGCTGTTGGCGTTAACCAATGCGGAATTCGGTTTTCTGATATTGCTTTACTAACCAATCGCCAAAACCGTCCAATAACCCAACCACAGAGCGTTTAGGGATAGGACGTCCAGAGAGCAGAATACCAAGGCGTTCTATCTCAAGTTGCTTTTCTGGGTGATACTGCAAAAACACTTCGCCACATTTAAGCGGGTCGTCAAACCAACGTTTATCACGATACATGATTAAAGAATACGAAGCGCGAAGCAATTTCTTGGCGATAATAACTTGAGCACTGACCAGCTCTTCAACACTTTGTGCTTGTGCAATCTTGGTACGATACACCGATAGCCAATCTTCCACATCCATGTTCCAGTGCTTGGCAATCTCCCAACTTGGTACATAATCACCAAAGCAATCTGCCAGATCATCACCATAAACACACACACAGCAATGCTTGAGCATAAAACCCCAAGTAAAAATGCTATCGAGATTGGCTACTTCATTGACCAACGCCGTGCGAATCGACACCCCTTTCACGTGAGGATACCCTTGCTGTGCTCGCCATTTGATGGTGTTTAGTAGCGTCGCGCGGTTGTTTTCAAAGCCCGCCTTTGTCACAACCACCATATCAAGATTCGATCTACCTGCGACCGCAGACTTACGGGCCACGCTACCGTAGACGTAAACACTGTGCAAGTTTGCGCCAAGCCCACCTTTCAGGCATGCGAGAACTTCTCTGAGCAGAGGTTCGAATTCAGGTTGGAAAGGATATTTTGGATCGATAATAGGGAGAGACATTGAAGAAAACGCGATCTCAAGCTTTTAACGGACGAAGGGCTATATGATCCACCAGCATTACGTTTGGATCAAGCCTATTCATCTCCTTATTAATGTTCAAATTACTGAGTGGAATTTTAATGCCAGACAAAGAACTTAGCGCTATAATCACCAAGTTTTGCTTAATAAGTGTAATAGGAAAATACAATGCCAAAGGCAAGTGAAATCAAAAAAGGCTTCGCAATCGAGTCTAATGGTAAAACTCTTCTAGTTAAAGACATCGAAGTAACGACTCCTGGCGGTCGTGGCGGCGCTAAAATCTACAAAATGCGTTGTACAGATCTGAACACTGGTGCTCGTGTAGACGAGCGTTACAAGTCTGATGATGTTGTTGAAACAGTAGAAATGAACAAACGTGCAGTTGTGTACTCATACGCTGACGGCGATGAGCACATCTTCATGGACAACGAAGACTACTCACAATACACATTCAAGCACAATGAAGTTGAAGACGACATGCTGTTCATCAACGAAGACACACAAGGTATCCACATTATCCTTGTGAACGGTGCTGCTGTGGGTATCGAACTACCATCTTCTGTTGAGCTAGTGATTGAAGAAACTGACCCTTCAATCAAAGGTGCTTCTGCATCTGCACGTACTAAACCAGCACGCTTTGCTTCAGGTCTTGTAATCCAAGTTCCTGAATACATCGCAACTGGTGACCGTGTTATCATTAACACGACTGAACGTAAATACATGAGCCGAGCATAAGCATGTCTGATTTGATTTCTTACGACGACGTTATCGACGCTGCGTACGACATCTTCCTTGAGATGGCTCCAGATAACCTAGAGCCCGCTGATGTCATTCTGTTTACTGCGCAATTTGAAGATCGTGGTGCCGCAGAACTTGTTGAAACTGGTGATGACTGGGTTGAACACGTTGGCTTCGATATCGACAAAGAAGTGTATGCAGAAGTTCGAATCGGCTTAGTAAACGAGGAAAATGACGTGCTTGATGACGTTTTTGCTCGTATGCTAATCAGTCGAGACCCAGAACATAAGTTCTGTCATATGCTTTGGAAACGTGACTAACGCTTTCCCTATCATGATCAAAAACACCAGCCTCATGCTGGTGTTTTTTTATGTTTATTAATTGCACAAGCATGATTGAAAGACATGAAAGCTCATAAGCTCGAAAGGCTCGATAAGAAAAAGGCTTGCCGATTTGGCAAGCCTTTCTGATTTTCTGCTATCGATTAACGATGCTTGTTACGTGCACCTTGGTCACCTGCAGTCTTCTTCGGCTTACGACGAGAAGGATTGTTGCTGCGACCTTTTGGTGTGTTAACACGCTCTTCGTGACGCTTCACTGCGCGACGGATTTTTTGGCTACGAGCACGTTCACGCTTACGTGATGTGTTGTCTTTGTTCAGATCAAGCATGGTTTCTTTCTCTGGACGAAGTTCTACAAGCTCACGCAGGTAGTTCACTTCTTTCAGGTCAAGTTCCATCCAACCACCACGAGGTAGTTTCTTGTCTAGGAAGATATCACCGTAACGAACACGTTTTAGACGGCTAACCGTACATTCTTGAGATTCCCACAAACGACGAACCTCACGGTTACGACCTTCGTTAATTACTACGTAGAACGTGTGGTTCATACCTTCACCACCCGCGTGTACTACGTCTTCAAAACGAGCCATACCATCTTCAAGTTCTACACCACTTACTAGGTTACGAACTTTTTTCTCGTTCACTTCACCAAACACACGCACTAGGTATTCACGCTCAACCTGACGGCTTGGGTGCATTAGGCGGTTTGCCAATTCACCATCAGTTGTGAAAAGCAGTAGGCCAGATGTGTTCGCATCAAGACGACCAACTGAAATCCAACGAGAGCCACGAATTTTTGGCAGACGATCGAAAACAGTGCGACGACCTTCAGGGTCGTGACGAGTACATAGTTCACCTTCTGGCTTGTAGTAAGCCAATACACGACAGATCACTTCTTCTTGTGCCTTTGCAGACACAATGTGACCATCGATACGAACTACGCTGTTCTCATCTTCTAGTCTTTCACCAAGTTTAGCTACGATTCCGTTCACGCTAACGCGACCAGATTTAATTAACGATTCGATCTCACGACGAGAACCGTGTCCAGCACGTGCTAATACTTTTTGTAACTTTTCGCTCATTTATCTACCTATGTGTCGTCTTCACAGACGTCGAGACCAGAATTGGTCTTCATTGTGCAAGTTACCCAACCTATTGGGATTTTTTCGGTCGGACATTATACGAGATTCTACGACTTAATGTAAGCGAAATCGTCGACATTGGCGTAGCAAAATATCGGCCATAAACTCACACTTCCCTCATCAATTTGTCCAACTTAGTACCAGACAAAGACCATCGAGAACCGCACTATTATAGGTCGCCTTTCACCTCTAAAAACCTGACCTACCTGATAAAATTATCAGAGTGGTAACAAAGAAAACCCAATAGCTTGCTAGCTCCCTCAAACAAAACAAAGGAATAATAAATGTCTCATACAAATCTTGACCTGAATTGGATATTTGGTACGGCAGCAGATGACGATCTAACGGGCACATTAGGTTCGAACACGACCGATATTTTTGTTGGCTTCGGCGGCGATGATAAGTTTGTTGGTTACGGCGGTAATGACTATGTCTATGGGGGTCGTGGTGACGATCACCTGTTAGGTGGCCGAGGTAATGATCTCATCTCAGGTGGCTCTGGTGATGATTTTCTGTCTGGCGGTCTAGGCAACGACCTGTTGTTTGGTGGTTGTGGCGACGATACGATTTTTGACTACTCAGGTAACAACTTCATCAACGCTGGTTGGGGCGATGATACCGTCGTGGTCGGTGACGGTCATTCGGTGATCGCTGGAGGTTGCGGTGATGACACTTTCGTAATGACCAATCGCCTTGCCATCGGTGTGCCAGACCAACCCGTCTCATCAAACGACATTGAAGTAAAAGCAGAAATTCTCGACTTTAATATTTGCCACGACAAGTTGGTCTTTGATATGGGTCTAGACACCAATGACGATGGCATTCGCGATACATTCTTGGATTCCGCCGACGATCTGACTCTGTCTTACAACGATTTTGGTTGGGCTGTATTCTCAAGCGATCAGTTCAATGTTGAAGTCACACTAAAAGGCATTGATGCGGGATACATGAACTACGTCGAACACCACGGCATTGATATCTTCGATTTCGCATAAGCTAAATGCTCAGCGATAGGCTTTATTAAAAATAAAAAGGGAGGCTTCTGTGCCTCCCTTTCTTATTTCATTACCAATAGAGCGAACTATTCAAATGGTGCAGGATCGCCCGAACCAACACGTGCTACAACAGCATCGCCTTCACTGAAATCAATCACTGTCGTTGGTTGCTCACCAAGATAACCGCCATTAAGGATCACATCTACCGCATGCTCAAGCTTATCGCGGATGTCTTCAGGATCTGACTCAGTAACATCACTACCCGGTAAGATCAGCGACGTCGACATCATTGGCTCGCCTAACGCTTCAAGCAGATCAAGTGCGATACGGTTATCTGGAACACGGATACCAATGGTCTTACGTTTCGCGTTCATCAAACGACGCGGCACTTCTTTTGTGCCTTTGAAGATAAAAGTGTAAGGACCAGGAGTGTTATTTTTCAGAAGTCGGAATGCGGCGTTATCAACACGCGCATACAGAGATAACTCCGACAAATCACGACATAACAAAGTAAAGTTATGCTTGTCATCCAGACGACGAATCTGACAGATGCGTTCTAACGCCTGCTTGTTCTCCAATTGACAGCCTAGTGCATAACCGGAATCGGTCGGATACACCACAACACCGCCGTTACGAATGATTGCTACTGCTTGATTGATCAAGCGAGCCTGTGGGTTTTCTGGATGAACGTAAAAAAACTGGCTCATTGTAATTCCTCATTATCGAACCTCTCGGCTCTATATTTTTTTATGGAGTCTAGACTCCGTCTTATTCAGCGCTTTCTAGAGAAGGGTCAATTCCCCAATCTTTCCAAACTGGCTCTACGCCCGAAGGTAACCAAAGGTTTCTTCCCAACTCCATCCACGGTGATGGATAGTGAAAATCACTGCCTTGAGACGCTAATAGTTTGTATTGTATAGCATAATCCGCCAAGTTGCGTCTTTCTTGTTGCGCTTGTTGGGGTTGCGCCACTTCCATAGCGTCTCCACCAGCATCAACAAACGCGGCTAATAAGCGTTTTACCCACTTTGCCGTCAGTTGGTAACGCCCCGGATGCGCGAGTACCGCTTGACCACCCGCGGCATGAATAGCATCTACCGCATCTTTCATTGAACACCAGTTTGGTGGGGCATAACCCGGATTGGTGCGCGTCAGAAACTTCTTAAACACCATCTGCATGGTCTTGGCGTAACCGTTGTCGACCAACCACTTAGCAAAGTGCGCACGGGTAATAGGCGCATTACCAGCTATTTGCTGCACTTCTTCCAGCACACCTTCACGGGTCGCCTTCTGTAAACGTTCCGCAATAAGCTCTGCACGTGTAACGCGATGCTTTTTTTGTTGCTCGATTAACTCAACCAACGCGGGGCTGTCCGGGTCAATGTTTAACCCAACAATATGAATATCTTTATTCTGCCAAACCGTGGAAATCTCGATACCGTTGATGATTTTTATCGGAAGATTATTTTCTTCAACGTATTGCTTGGCCGGAGCTAAGCCGTCAACCGTATCATGATCCGTGATCGCCAAAACCTCGATATCAAAACTCAATGCCCTGTCTACTAGATCATGTGGTGCAAAGCGACCATCTGATGCAGTGGTGTGGCTGTGTAAATCAATTCTCATTTTTTTGTCGTTTTAATGCTGTTTTGGGGTTGACTTTTTATCTCTGCACTAGTTAACTAGTACATAAATACGAAGTACCTAATTTAAGGCTCACCATGTTACAAGAATTTAACCAAAACCAGGAAGCGAAAGTTGCAGATCGTCCTAATAAGATGAATTCTGTTGATCTAGCTTGGTGGCGCACTTGGACAAGTTCTTGGTGGGCGAACGTGTACTTCTAGTTTAACGAATGAAATGTCACAAAGCCCGCTACTTCAGCGGGCTTTTTGTTTTGCCGTCTACCTCACAGTTAACTGCTCAAACATTCATCGGATATGACCAAAACTAGATTGGGTGAACGTTTGCTTTATGCGACTATGTACGGCAGGAAGATATAAAACAGCTATAAGGAGGTCTTGTGAACAAGGCCATTGAAATTAAGAAACTTGGACAGCTTGAAGTACTGACGGCTTCCGTCCCTTATACTCAAGACCCGACTCGCTTGTTCCACACATTATGTGAGAACAAAACTGACAGTCTGCTGCTGGAATCTGCTGAGATCGATTCAAAGCAAGATTTGAAGTCGCTGTTGATTGTTGATTCAGCCGTACGCATCGTTTGTTACGGTCACACTGTCAAGATGCAAGCGTTGACCAATAACGGTAAGAACCTACTAACTCACTTAAACCAAAACATCCGTGGTGATGTCGAGAGTGAGCTCGATGGCGAAACACTGACTTTAGATTTCACCCACCCGTGCGACACGCTAGATGAAGACTCTCGACTGCGTGAAGCCTCTTCATTTGATGCGCTGCGTTTGGTTCAGCACAGCTTCGATATCTCGGACCAAGACAAACACGCGATTTTCCTTGGTGGTTTGTTTGCCTACGACTTGGTCGCTAACTTCGAACCACTGGGCAAAGCAGAAGCCACAAACCAATGCCCAGATTATGTTTTCTACGTCGCCGAAACACTGCTGGTTGTGGACCACCAAACAGAATCTTGTCAGCTGCAAGCAACTTTATTTGTTGATGATTCAGAAAAAACAGCGCTAGAAACTCGCATCTCAGAAATCAGTGCACAATGCGCAGCACCAAAACTACTGCCAAGTGCAGAGCAAATCGCGGATGTGACAGTTAGACCAAGCGTGTCTGACGATGACTTCTGCCAAATCGTTCGTGACCTAAAAGAGTTCGTCGTAAAAGGGGATGTATTCCAAGTCGTACCGTCTCGCCGATTTACGCTACCTTGCCCTTCTCCATTGACAGCTTATAAAGAGCTAAAACAGAGCAACCCAAGCCCTTACATGTTCTACATGCAAGACGAGCTGTTCACTCTATTCGGAGCATCACCAGAGAGTGCGCTCAAGTACGAAACAGACACTAACCAAATTGAAATCTACCCAATCGCAGGGACTCGCCGCCGTGGCAAACGTCCGAACGGTGATATCGATTTTGACTTGGATAGCCGTATCGAACTCGAATTGCGCACTGACATGAAAGAAAACGCTGAGCACATGATGCTAGTCGACTTAGCACGAAATGACGTCGCACGTATTGCTCAAGCTGGAACTCGCCACGTCGCAGACTTACTCAAAGTCGACCGCTACAGCCACGTAATGCACTTGGTATCTCGTGTCGTTGGGCAACTACGTAACGATCTAGACGCCCTGCACGCTTACCAAGCTTGTATGAACATGGGCACACTAACTGGCGCACCAAAGATTCGTGCAATGCAGTTGATTCGTGATGTAGAGGGCGCACGCCGCGGTAGCTACGGAGGCGCAGTAGGTTACCTTACCGGCGAAGGTACATTAGATACTTGTATCGTGATCCGCTCAGCTTATGTTGAGAACGGCATTGCTCAAGTTCAAGCAGGCGCAGGTGTGGTGTTTGATTCTGATCCACAAGCAGAAGCAGACGAAACACGCGGGAAAGCCCAAGCGGTAATTTCTGCTATTCAAGCAGCACATAAGTCACAATAAGGAATAGGGTTCTGAGATGGCTAATATCATTTTTATCGATAACTTTGACTCGTTCACCTACAACCTTGTGGATCAGTTCCGCTCGCTAGGTCACTCAGTCAAGATTTACCGAAACAACATTCCAGCAAAAACCATTGAACAAGCAGTGAATGAGCTTGAGAACCCTGTGGTACTGCTATCGCCAGGTCCTGGTGCGCCGTCTGAAGCAGGCTCAATGCCAGAGCTAATTCAATTGCTGAAAGGCAAAGTTCCTATGATTGGTATTTGTCTTGGTCACCAAGCAATTGTTGAAGCTTACGGCGGTACCGTTGCTGGTGCAGGCGAAATCATTCACGGGAAGGTCTCTATGATGGAGCACCAAAACCATGCGATTTACCAAAACCTACCATCACCACTTGCAATTGCACGTTACCACTCGTTAGTTGCAACCAAGGTTCCTGAGAGCCTAACCATCACAGCAGAAGTGGATGATTTGGTCATGTCTGTTGTACATGAAGAAGATAAAGTTTGCGGGTTCCAGTTCCACCCGGAATCTATTATGACGACCTACGGAGCGACACTGTTGGCCAATGCCATTGAATGGGCACTCGAAGTACAAACTTCAGTGAATTCCCTCACTGCTTAAAAAAGCGCTTGGCACATAAGAAATTTAGGAGAGGAAATATGGAAGCAATCATCAACCCTATTATTACCAAGTTGTACGAGCAAGAGTCACTGACTCAGGAAGAGAGCCAACAACTGTTCGACATCATCATCCGTGGTGAACTCGATCCGATTTTGATGGCATCAGCACTGACTGCACTAAAAATCAAAGGCGAAACACCGGATGAAATTGCGGGTGCGGCAAAAGCACTGCTGGCAAACGCAAACCCATTTCCTCGCCCAGATTACGATTTCGCAGATATCGTAGGTACTGGTGGAGACGGTCACAACACCATCAATATTTCAACCACCGCGGCATTTGTTGCTGCAGCATGTGGTCTAAAAGTAGCAAAACACGGCAACCGCAGCGTTTCAAGCAAATCGGGTTCTTCTGACCTTCTTGATTCATTTGGTATCAACCTAGCCATGAGCGCAGAAGATACGCGCAAAGCGGTCGACGATATCGGTGTTGCTTTCCTATTTGCACCTCAATACCACGGTGGTGTGCGCCATGCGATGCCTGTGCGTCAAACTATGAAAACACGCACCATCTTTAACATTCTTGGTCCGCTGATTAACCCAGCTCGTCCAAACATCGAATTGATGGGTGTTTACAGTGAAGAACTGGTTCGTCCTATCGCGGAAACCATGCTACAAATGGGTATGAAGCGCGCCGCAGTGGTACACGGAAGTGGTTTGGACGAAGTCGCGATTCATGGCGAAACAACGGTTGCAGAAATCAAAGACGGCAAGATCACTGAGTACACGCTAACACCAGCAGACTTCGGTCTAGAAGCGCACCCGTTAGAAGCAATCAAAGGTGGCGATCCTGAAGAAAACAAGGCGATCATTACCAATATCCTGACGGGTAAAGGTACAGACGCACAATTGGGTGCAGTGGCGGTGAACGTTGCTCTGCTAATGCGTCTATTCGGTGACGAAGATTTAAAAGCCAACACGCAACAAGCGATTGAGGCAATGAATTCAGGCAAGGCGTACCAATTGGTACAACAACTTGCCGCACACGCTTAAGGAATTGAAGAAGATGACTGACTTCAACACTCAGCAAGCTGACAACCTGTCTGAGCACGTTTCTAAAAAAGAAGCAGAAATGGCAGAAGTACTGGCGAAAATTGTCCGCGATAAATATCAATGGGTAGCAGACCGTAAGTTGTCTCAACCGCTAAGCACATTTCAGTCTGATTTGCTGCCATCGGACCGCAGCTTCTACGACGCTCTGAGTGGCGAAAAGACGGCATTCATCACCGAATGCAAGAAGGCATCTCCTTCTAAAGGTTTGATTCGTGATCACTTCGACTTGGATTACATTGCATCGGTTTATAACAACCATGCTGATGCAATTTCGGTATTAACAGACGAAAAGTACTTCCAAGGTAACTTTGACTTTCTTCCTCAAGTACGTGGTCAAGTCAAACAACCCGTTCTGTGCAAAGACTTTATGGTAGATGCCTACCAAGTTTACCTAGCGCGTCATTACAGCGCCGATGCCGTATTGCTGATGCTTTCAGTCCTGAATGACGAAGAGTACAAAGCGCTAGAAGAAGCGGCACACAGTTTAAACATGGGTATTCTGACTGAAGTTAGCAACGAAGAAGAGCTTCATCGCGCGGTTAAGTTAGGAGCGCGTGTCATCGGAATCAATAATCGTAACTTGCGCGACCTAAGTACTGATTTGAATCGTACTAAAGAACTGGCACCAACAATTCGCGAATTAGCACCAAACGCAACCGTGATTTCAGAGTCTGGCATTTATACGCATCAACAAGTTCGTGATTTAGTGGAATACGCAGACGGGTTCTTGATTGGTAGCTCGCTGATGGCAGAAGACAACCTAGAGCTTGCGGTTCGTAAAGTGACGTTGGGTGAAAACAAGGTGTGTGGCTTAACTCATCCTGATGATGCTGCAAAGGCATACCAAGCTGGCTCAGTGTTTGGCGGTCTAATTTTTGTTGAAAAGTCAAAGCGTGCTGTGGATCTGGAAAGTGCTCGTCTAACGATGAGTGGCGCACCTCTTCATTATGTAGGTGTATTCCAAAACCACGACATCGACTTTGTTGCTTCAATGGTGACCTCTCTGGGGTTAAAAGCAGTCCAACTGCACGGTCAAGAAGATCAAGCTTACGTCAACCAACTCAAAGCAGAGCTGCCATCAGGTGTTGAAATCTGGAAAGCTTACGGCGTTACTGATGCCAAGCCAGAACTGCTTGTAGATAACATAGACCGCCATCTTTTGGATGCTCAAGTTGGCACTCAAACAGGCGGAACAGGTCACGTGTTTGATTGGTCACTGATCGGCGACCCAAGTCAAATTATGCTGGCTGGCGGGTTGTCGCCAGAGAATGCAAGACAAGCAGCAAATTTGGGCTGCTTGGGACTAGATTTAAATTCTGGTGTAGAAAGCGCACCAGGTAAGAAAGATTCACAGAAGTTGCTCGCGGCATTCAATGCAATTCGCAACTACTAAAGCTGTTTGTAGCTAAAAATTTAAAGCTATTCGTAGCGAAAAAAATACGAGAAGGAATATCACCATGGCAAAACTGAATGCCTACTTTGGCGAATACGGCGGTCAGTACGTTCCGCAAATTCTAGTTCCAGCCTTAGAGCAACTAGAGCAAGCGTTTATCGACGCACAAGAAGATCCAGAATTCCGCAGTGAATTCATGACGCTTCTTCAAGAGTATGCGGGGCGTCCAACAGCTCTGACTCTAACTCGTAACCTAACTAAAGGTACGAAAACCAAACTGTACCTCAAGCGTGAAGATCTACTTCATGGTGGCGCACACAAAACTAACCAAGTGTTAGGTCAAGCGCTGCTTGCGAAACGCATGGGTAAAAACGAAATCATCGCAGAAACCGGCGCAGGTCAACACGGCGTAGCAACTGCACTAGCGTGTGCGCTACTTGGTCTGAAATGTCGTGTTTATATGGGTGCAAAAGACGTTGAACGTCAAAGCCCGAACGTATTCCGTATGAAACTCATGGGTGCTGAAGTAATTCCGGTTCACTCAGGTTCAGCAACACTTAAAGACGCATGTAACGAAGCGCTACGCGACTGGTCTGCAACTTATGAAGACGCGCACTACCTACTAGGTACAGCTGCAGGTCCTCACCCATTCCCAACGATCGTTCGTGATTTCCAGAGAATGATTGGTGAAGAAACGAAGAATCAGATTTTGGCACGTGAAGGTCGTCTTCCTGACGCCGTTATCGCGTGTGTCGGTGGCGGCTCAAACGCGATTGGTATGTTTGCTGACTTTATCGAAGAAGAAAGCGTTCGCCTAATTGGTGTAGAACCTGCGGGTAAAGGCATCGATACAGACCAACATGGTGCACCACTTAAGCACGGTAAAACGGGCATCTTCTTTGGTATGAAAGCACCTTTGATGCAAGATCCAAACGGTCAGGTAGAAGAGTCTTACTCTGTTTCTGCGGGTCTAGACTTCCCATCTGTAGGTCCACAGCATGCGCATCTTAACGCTATTGGTCGTGCCGAATATGACAACGTCACCGATGATGAAGCACTAGAAGCATTTCAAGAAATTGCGCGTCATGAAGGTATTATTCCTGCTCTCGAATCTTCTCATGCACTGGCACACGCCCTGCGTATGGCTCGAGAGAACCCAGAAAAAGAGCAATTGTTAGTTGTAAACCTATCAGGTCGTGGTGATAAAGATATCTTCACTGTGCACGCCATCCTAGAAGAAAAAGGAGCGATCTAATGAGCCGTTATGCAAAGATGTTTGAGCGCCTAAACGAGAAAAACCAAGGCGCGTTTGTACCGTTCGTAACGGTTTGCGATCCAAACGCTGAACAGTCCTACCAAATCATGGAAACGCTCGTGGAGTCCGGTGCAGATGCTTTAGAGCTGGGTATCCCATTCTCTGATCCACTGGCAGATGGTCCGACAATTCAAGGGGCGAACATTCGTGCTCTAGAATCTGGTGCTACGCCTGATATCTGCTTCGAGCAAATTGGTAAGATCCGAGCGAAATACCCCGAGCTACCAATTGGTCTTCTGATGTACGCAAACCTTGTTTACTCACGTGGTATCGAGAACTTCTATGAGCGTTGTGCAAAAGCGGGCATCGATTCTGTTCTGATTGCAGACGTACCAACCAACGAAAGTGCAGAGTTTGTCGCAGCCGCTGAGAAGTTTGGTATTCACCCAATCTTTATCGCGCCACCTACAGCCAGTGACGAAACGCTTAAGCAAGTATCAGAGCTTGGCGGTGGGTATACTTATCTACTCTCTCGTGCCGGCGTTACTGGTGCAGAAACCAAAGCAAACATGCCAGTTGGTCATATGCTAGATAAGCTGAACCAATTCAATGCGCCACCAGCGTTACTCGGTTTTGGTATCTCAGAGCCAGCTCAAGTAAAAGAAGCACTAGAATCAGGTGCTGCAGGTGCTATCTCTGGTTCGGCTGTTGTGAAGATCATTGAAGCAAACGTAGAGCAACCGCAAACCATGCTCAACAAGCTTGGCGAGTTTGTTTCAGCAATGAAAGCTGCAACACAAAAATAACGTATTACTGATTTTTAGAATATGAGATCGATTCCTTATCAACCATTCGGAATCGATCTTTTTTTTAACATCCATTCTCTAAATTCTCCTCTTCCTTACCATCTATTTTATAAACATCACCCAGTAAAAATATCACTGCGATCGATAGCAATCGTTTGCCTCTGATTAAAAAACTATCATTCATCAATAAATTCCCAGTTAGTTGGTCAGTTTGTACGGAAATTGTATTGCTAATTGTGAATGATAAGTGTAAAAAGCAAGGCGATATAATTATCCAAATAACAACTTTAGATTGGTGGGTAATTTTAGGATTTTACATATTATTAGCACAGAGGTTATGGAAGTGTTAAAACAAAAGAGTTTGCTAAACAACATTGGCGTGCAAGTCGTCATTGCAATGATCGTGGGTACTGCCGTTGGTGCCTTCATGGGTCAAAGTGCGACTGTATTCGCGCCGCTTGGTGCTATCTTTATCAACCTGATCAAAATGCTTGTGATCCCTTTGGTTGCAGTAGCGCTGATCTCAGGTGCGGCTGGTCTAGGTAACAGCCAATCTGCAGGTAAAGTGGGGTTAGTAACCCTAGGTTACTTCGGTCTAACGTCAGCGCTCGCTGTTGCACTAGCGCTGTTTATGGGTGAAGTATTCCAACCGGGCATGGGTATCGACGTTTCTGGCGTTGAAGGCATGTTTTCTGCTGAGTACGCTTCAAAAGGTGAACTACCTACTTTCTGGGCTACCATCACTGGTATGATTCCAACGAACGTTTTCCAATCACTAAACGAAGCGAACATCCTTCAGATCCTTGTGTTCTGTATGTTCTTCGGTATTGCGATTTCAAAACAAGAAAAAGCACGCCGTGAACCAATCATCAATGGCGTAAACTGCATCGTTGACGCAATGGTTTGGATGATCAACAAGGTCATGATTATTGCCCCTATTGGTGTATTCGGTCTTATGGCTGAAGCTGTGGGTACGTTCGGGTTTGGCGCTCTAATGGTAGTGTTCAAGCTTTTCGTTGTTTACGTTGCAGCAATCCTTGTCTTCGGTTTCGTTGTGTACCCAGCAATGGTGCACATCTTCACTAAGACATCGGCGAAAAAGTTCGTATCTGCAATGAAGAAGCCACAAGCGGTTGCCCTGTCTACAGCTTCATCGATGGCGACACTACCAGTTACAATGGATACGTGTGAGAAAGAGCTGGGCGTTAAAAACTCAACAGCATCCTTTGTTCTTCCTCTTGGCGCAACCATCAACATGTCCGGTAACGCAATTTACTATGGTCTGGTTGCAATTTTCTTCGCGCAACTGTTCAACATCGACTTAGGCATGGGCGCGTACATCGCTATCATCGTGACTTCAACGTTAGGTGCAGTAGGTCAAGCTGGTGTTCCAGGCCCGTCATTCCTAGTCGTTGCAGTACTGCTTGCTGCAGGTATTCCAATCGAAGGTCTGCCACTATTGTTCGCTCTAGACCGTATCTTCGATATGATTCGTACCGCACTAAACATCACCGGTGACGCTGCATGTGCAGTTATCGTAGATGCTTTAGTTGAAGAAGAAGCGGCACAAGTTGAGCTTCAAAAGCAAGAAGCATAAGCCTGAACGCATTTTAAACAAGCCGCTCAAAAGAGCGGCTTTTTTTGTACTTAACATTGCAGTAAGTAACCATTTAAATAGAAACCAATGGCATATTTTTTCTCAAGTGATATAAGGGAGCCATAAACATAAAAAATCAATAAACCTAGGCTAGGTTGAACCATGAAATTTACGTCGTCTTTAGGCTCACTGTCGACGAGCTGTCTGCCTATCGAAACAAAACAGCAAGCATTGCTTGAACTCGTCATCAACGCATATCAACCGCACGAGCGCGCTGCTCTATTTCAGACTATTACTGATTATCGCAGAAACCAATTAGTCTCTATCTTCCCTGAACATCAGGACAACAGCTTTTCTGTGCTGTTCGAATTGATGGACTATCGAGATCTTGTGCAACGTTACCCAAGCACACTTTCAGCCGATATTGCTTTGCTAGAAAAGGTCGTCGGTCAATGTTACATGCATTGGCTCGAGTTTTGGTGCGCGTGCGAAATTGCCGCGATCAAAGCCAAAGCTCCATTCACAACGTCTGCCCCTACTTCGCCCTCCTTGCCATTTAAGGACAGCGCGTACTACGGCGCATTGATTGAGCGAATAGAAGATGCGCAACTTGCGGTACAAATCCCCAGCCATCCGCATGCAATGTCAATCAGTGATGCAATTACATTGAGTAATCTTGAGCTTTTTATACAAGGTGAAAAGTGGTACGAAATGTTGCCTTTACTCTTTCTATCTCAAGTCGGTAAGCACTTCATCTTACTCAAGCACCCAGATGAAGAATCATGTCCAACGCTCGTTGCTTCAGCTTTGATTCAGGATTGGCAGATACACAATACATGGCTAAGTTATGCGCCGCAGTTTAGCAATGCAAAGTGGCATTATTGCTTACCAGAGCACGCAGAAGAGACCCTAGCTCGCTTACAGCTGTTTACATCGCCAACACTGTCAAAGTGTTACTCTCTCCAAGAATTTGATAACGAATTCAAGTTACAATTGTCTGATAAAAAATCGGTATGCGAAGTATTGCGACTGACGGTAAGTGGAAATGCTCAACAAAAGCTCTACTATCTCTATCTTGCTCAAAAAGAATTAATGAGTGTTTTGCACCAAGCAGGTTACAAAGTCGGCTTCACAATCATTGAGCAACCTTTCATGCTCAACTTTTATAAAGCAATTGATAAAGAAGCGTATTTCCATTCGGGATATTGCGACCTAAACAATGACGGTAAACAGACTTACCGTGGATTTTGGAATTTTGAAATGATGGTCAAAGCCTTCAATAACATCGATTTTCGCCACTACAAACGCACCGTAAGTGCGATAAGAAAAGGCAAATCGGTCGAAAGGGACGAACATGTTTGATCTCAGCTTAGAGGCAATCGTTTACACCAAAGCCATCACGTTACTTGCGACAGTGGCAGTGGTGATGATCTGGTTAAGCTATTACTGCTATCGACTCAAACAAAAGAACGAAGTGATCTTTGGTACACACCATGCGCCCTACATTGCGTATTCAGTGTGTATCATTGCGTGGATCAGCAGTAACGCTTACTTCCATACCAATCTCTTGCCTGAGCTTGGTGCTTCGGCGGGTATCTTTATGGCGAAGTTTGCTAACTTAGCATCCTTTTTTGCTTTCGCCTTTGCTTACTATTTTTCTTGCCAGCTTGCGGCAGAGCAACGCAAAGGCAAAGTGCATTTGTGGCAGCAAGGTATCTTTGTCACCTTGACGGTGTATTCACTGTTTATCAATTTGCGTCCAGATTTGACAGTCGAACACGTCGATATTGAAGGTCCTAGCCAGTTTGTTATCGAATTTGGCTCACACACGTCCTATTTCTTTATTGGTTTGGTCAGTTTCGTTGTGCTCACTTTGGTCAACCTCGTCGCCATGCGAGCAAACAGCAGCAAACTTACGCTAGCAAAAACCAACTACATGATCGCGGGCATTTTAGTATTCATGCTCTCTACCGCGACCATTCATCTTGGTATGACCTACTTCTTGGGTGATTTCTCTCTGACATGGTTGCCACCCGCGCTGTCGATCAGTGAGATGCTCTTTGTCGGGTATGCACTGCTGACCTCGCGCTTCTACAGCGTGAAGTACCTAGCGTACATGACGTTAAGTGCCTTATTGGTATGTGCTATTTTCGTGCTTCCATTGGGGGCTATCTTTATCCCGATGACTGACAATAACCAATGGTTAATTGCCACGCCGATCTGCGCTTTAATCGGGATCACTTGGGGCTTGCTATACAAACGCGTAAGCCGTTACGCCTCTTTCCTGATTTACGGTGATAAAAAGACACCTGTCCAACAAATATTGGCGCTAGAAGAGGACTTTAAACTCTCAATTGATGATGCAATGCGCCGCTTAGGAACACTGCTGCAGATTCCTAATGACAAGCTGCGCCTGGTCACCAGTAACTACAATGAAACATTCTACGAAGATTACCTTTCATCAAACAATTCAGTGCTTGTCTTTGATGAGCTTTCTGAAGAACTTGAATACAAAGTTCCAGCTAAGCGTTCAATGAAAGCGCTTTACGATAAGATGAGTTCGAACAATACAGCATTGGTGATGCCGCTGTTTGGTCAGGGTAAATCTGTCACGCACCTATTGGTCTCGCCGCATAAAATCAACAATCAGATGTTCTCTAACGAGGAAATCTCCGCCTTGCAGACGCTGCTTACTCGAGTACAAAGCACGATCGAAGCAGATCGCCGTATTCGCCAAAGCCGAGCACTTGCCAATTCGATTGCTCACGAGATGCGCAACCCACTCGCCCAAGTGCAGTTGCAATTTGAAGCCTTAAAGCAGCACATCGAATCTCAAGCACCGACCGAACAGATCTTGGTTGATATTGAGAATGGACAAACAGCGATCCAACGCGGCCGCCAATTAATCGATATCATTTTGCGCGAGGTCAGTGATAGCTCACCTGAGCACGAGCCGATTGCCATGACCTCTATCCATAAGGCTGTAGACCAAGCCGTAAGTCGCTACGGTTTTGAAAATGAGAAGATTATTGAACGAATCCGCTTACCGCAACACGCTGACTTTGTGGCAAAACTTAATGAAACCTTATTCAACTTTGTCATTTTCAATCTCATTCGCAACGCAATTTACTATTTTGACTCTTATCCAGACAGTCAAATTGAGATCAGCACCAAAACCGGTTCTTACGAGAACGTACTGATCTTTCGAGATACAGGTCCAGGCATAGACGAAACCATTTCTCATAAAATTTTTGATGACTTTTTCTCACATCAAAAGAGTGGCGGCAGTGGCTTAGGGTTGGGCTACTGTCAACGCGTTATGCGATCGTTTGGTGGACGAATTGAATGTGTATCGAAGCGCGGTGAGTTTACCGAATTCCATCTGTATTTCCCTGTAGTGCCCAACGCACCGAAAGCAGAAACACTGCGGACTCCGTATTTCAATGACTGGAAACAAAACCAGCCACGCACTGAACAAAACGTCGTTGACAACGTATCAATAGATAAAGATGCACCAACAGTACTCATTGTTGATGACAAAGAGGTGCAACGTGCATTGGTGAAGATGTATTTAAACCAACTCGGCGTGAATAGCCTGCAAGCCAACAACGGTGAGAATGCCGTTGAAATGTTTAAAAACCACTCCGTGGATTTGGTTTTAATGGATGTGCAGATGCCTGTGATGAATGGCTTTGAAGCGAGTAAGCACATCAAAGCAATGTCCGCTTATACCCCTATCATCGCTTTATCTGGAGAGTCTGGAGAACGTGAACTGGAGATGATTAGCAAGCTCATGGATGGACGGTTAGAGAAGCCCACCACCTTGGCTGCTCTACGTCATGTTCTCAAAGAGTGGCTAGATAAGGACGCGGCTTCGCACACTTTTGAAACACAGAGCGAATAGTTGGCACCTGATATGCATTACTGAAGTACAAATCGAATTATCCATTGATTCAAGCCCTCAACAACAAGGAAGAGTCGCTTGATAAGGAGTGAACATGATGCTTCATAGACACACATATTACGGCTTGATACACCACGGCATCAAAACCTTATTGCTTGACCGTGTTGGACATTACACCGAAGAAGAGTATCACCAGTACCTGAATTTAATGACCGGCAAATCAACATGTTTCACCATGAGTCATGACGAGCTTGAAGCGACCGTCGACAACCTACTACGCGAAGGTTATCTAGAGGACGTGAAAACGCTCATTACTCGATATCAAGAGGTCGCCTAACCTACTTGTTACCTCAAATTGCCGCTTCTTGAGCGGCAATTTTATTTTCCTTTCGACCTATACCCAAGTAACCTCGAGATGCTAGGTTCAGCGAGAATGACTTGGTTTGTAGACGCGGCGGCGATTTAAAGGTTTAGTGGGCCTAAATCAAGAATCGGCAACAAAGTATACAAGCCAAGACAACTCGCCCTTTGGGAGCGTGTCATTGACCCGATTACTGCGTCAAACAACTTGGAAAGAGGTGGCTATTACACTGCGTTGTTTTCCTTGTTCTCGAATCAATGACAACGCTCTGAATCCTGCATCTTGAAGTCACTTGGGTATATAGATGTTCACTTTGCCTCAGATTTCGCTAGACTGTCCTCAACTCAACAACTAGGTAGTATTTGCCATATGAAGCAAATCCTTGATTTTATCCCTCTGATTATCTTTTTTGCCCTATACAAGATGTACGACATTTATGTGGCGACAGGCGCATTGATTGTCGCAACGGCAATCCAGTTGGTTGTAACATTTGCCTTGTACAAAAAAGTGGAAAAGATGCAACTGGTCACTTTCATTATGGTGGCGGTCTTCGGTGGTATGACCATCTTCCTGCATGACGACAACTTTATTAAATGGAAAGTAACCATCGTTTACGTCATGTTTGCCGTTGGCTTAACGGTAAGTCACGCCATGGGGAAATCCGCTATAAAAGGCATGTTAGGCAAAGAATTAACGCTACCTGACGCCGTCTGGAACAAAATAAACTGGGCTTGGGTTGGCTTTTTCTCCTTCTTCGCCGTATTCAATCTCTACATCGCGTATACCTTACCGCTTGATGTATGGGTTAACTTTAAGGTGTTTGGCTTATTGATTGCGACAGTGGTTTATATGATTGCAACAGGCTTTTATATCTACAAACATCTACCAAAAGACGACAAAGAGCAGAAAGAAAACTCATCCGATGTATCGGTTGATGATTAAAAACTCAGTTTTGCTATAATCCGCGCACATTGATTATTCGCAGCGACCCAAGGGTCGCTGTTTTGTTGTTTGCTCCATTTTTTGCATATTAGAAATATTAGGATGTCATCATGAGTGAAGAAGGTCATTCACCTAAAGGGCAATTACTGCTTCGTACTTTGGCAATGCCGGCCGACACCAATGCCAACGGCGATATCTTCGGCGGTTGGATCATGTCTCAGTTGGACTTAGCTGGCGCAATCTTGGCCAAAGAAATATCTTCAGGTCGAGTTGTTACTGTGTCAGTTTCCAGCATTACCTTTAAAAAGCCTGTTAGCGTTGGGGACGTTGTATGTTGCTACGGCGTATGCAGTAAAATTGGTCGCACTTCGATGAGCGTTGATCTAGAGGTTTGGGTAAAACCAGTCAAAGTTGATGGTGTTGAAGACCGCTTCATGGTTTGTGATGCCACCTTTAACTATGTCGCTATCGACAGTGATGGTAAGCCTCGCCCAATTCTGAAGTAACAAAGCCCCCGAAAGGGACCAAATGCTAGGAAGAAGCTCACAATTTCTTATGTTGACTTGTGAGAGGCACAAAAAAGGCGTTAAATTAAGGCTTTACCCCACCGATTAAGGAACTATGCTATGTGGTACGTCATCTTTTCTCAGGACGTCGAGAATTCATTGGAAAAGCGTCTGAGTGTTCGCCCTCAACATCTTGAGCGCTTGCAACAGCTTCATGACGAAGGTCGCTTGTTGACCGCCGGTCCAATGCCAGCTATCGATTCTGACAATCCAGGTGAAGCGGGCTTTACTGGCTCGACCGTAATCGCCGAGTTCGCATCTTTGGAAGATGCGCAAGCTTGGGCTGATGCGGATCCTTATATTGCGGCGGGTGTTTACGAAAACGTGATCGTAAAACCGTTCAAAAAAGTGTTTTAAGTTATGAAAAAATTACTGTGTCTCTTCCTCGCATTAGGTGCCTTGGCGGGTTGTTCATCGAATGATGATAAGCAGCGTCAACTTGAATTGATGGCATCTAATCGTGCAGGCGTTCTCTCTGCGGGTTTACCGCTCGAATACGGTCCACTCAAGATCCTACGCGTATCATCCAACAAAAATGTGGTTGAGATGATGATGATCTATAACGACGATGCACTCGGTGCAAAACCACTAAATCAAGTACTGAACACCAGTATCTATACTTACTGCAACACACCAACAGTGCGTGAACAGATCGATATGGGCTTGATGTACCGCATTAAAATTAGAAATTCTCGTGGTCAGTTGATGGCAGACGAGTTGGTTTCAGAACAAACCTGTACGGCGAGTCAAAAGCCACAGTAAAGGTTGGAATGGTTAGCTTAATCCAATCACAAACAAGCAAAAGCGAGGGGCTATCCCCTCGCTTTTTCGTTTCTACTCAATCTTCACGACTAAACCAGCTCCGCTCGTAGCTTTTTCGCCGCGGAGACTAGATTCGCTAACGCAGCTTCTGTTTCTGGCCAGTTACGCGTCTTTAATCCACAATCAGGATTTACCCACAGACGCTGTGCCGGAATCTTCTCTGCCGCTTTCTTGATTAGCTCTTCGATCCATTCTTCCGATGGAATGTTCGGCGAGTGAATATCGTAAACGCCCGGACCGATTTCGTTAGGGTAATTGAAGTCTTCGAACGCTTTGAGCAATTCCATGTTCGAGCGCGAAGTTTCAATGGTAATCACATCTGCATCTAACGCGGCAACAGAATCAATGATTTCATTAAACTCGCTATAACACATGTGCGTATGAATTTGCGTTTCTGGTTTAGCGCTTGCCGCCGCGATCTTGAATGCATCGACAGCCCATTGCAGATACGCTTTATGGTCACGTTTTTTCAGCGGCAAACCTTCACGGATAGCAGGTTCATCAATTTGAATGATATTGATGCCAGCCTGTTGTAAATCAGACACTTCATCGCGCAGTGCCAAAGCAAGTTGGTCAGCAATTGCTTTACGGGTGATATCTTCACGAGGGAAAGTCCAACATAGAATTGTCACTGGTCCTGTCAGCATCCCTTTCATTTGCTTATTCGTTAAAGACTGAGCATAAGTTGACCATTCAACCGTGATTGGTTTTTCACGTTCAATATCTGCGACAACAATAGCAGGCTTAACGCAACGAGAACCGTAGCTTTGAACCCAGCCAAACTTCGTCGTCTGGAACCCTGCTAAGTTTTCTGCAAAGTACTCCACCATATCGTTACGCTCTGCTTCACCGTGCACTAATACATCAAGATCGAGGGCTTCTTGACGTCTAACCGCATCTGCAATGTGCCCTTTTAGCGCTTGGTGATAGTCATCCGTCGAAAGTTGACCACTACGAAACGCACTGCGCTGAACACGAATCTCACTGGTTTGAGGGAAGGAACCAATCGTCGTCGTTGGTAGTAGAGGTAACCCTAACACTTCCGCTTGATGCGCAGCTCGCTCTGCATAGGGTGCGCTGCGCTCAGTTAAGGATGCTGAGATGCTATTCAAGCGGGCTTGCACATGTGGCTTGTTGACATGAGCAGCCGTTTTGCGATCTTTAATTGGTTGGCTATATGTATCACACGCCAATATCGCGTTGTGGTCACCATCGAGCGCACGACCAAGTAACGCAACTTCCGTGACTTTTTGTTTGGCAAACGCAAACCAACTTTTAACTTCATCACTGAGCGCTGGCTCAAGATCCAAATCCACAGGGCTGTGTAACAGTGAGCAAGAGCTGGCTACCCATAGATTGTCACCAAGTTTATCCTTAACGGGTTGCAAACGTTCACGCTGCGCACTCAAGTCAGAGCGCCATACATTACGACCATTCACCACACCCGCAGAAAGTACCCAACCTTGTGGCAGTTTTTCCACCACCTCATCAAGCTGCTCAGGCGACGCGGATAAATCGATATGAAGGCCATCAACTGGCAATTCGACAATCTTATCTAACGTGTCACTCACCGAATCAAAATAGGTAGTAAGTAGAACTTTGACATCGCTACGAATGACTTGATATGCCAATTTGAATGCGTCGCCCCACTTCTCTTCAAGCTCCAGAGAAAGAATCGGCTCATCGATTTGGACCCATTCGACGCCTTGATTTGCTAATTTGGACAGAATCGCTTGATAAGCGGTTAGCAATCTTGGCAATAAGGTGAGGCGATCAAAATCTTCTTCGATTTCTTTTCCTAAATACAGGTAGCTCAATGGTCCCAACAAAACGGGTTTCACATTATGACCCAGTTTTATGGCATCGTTCACCTCTTCGAACAATTGAGGCCAACTGACTTCAAAACAATCGTCTTTGCTGAACTCCGGCACAATGTAGTGATAGTTGGTATTAAACCACTTGGTCATATCAGACGCAGCCGCCCCAGAACAATCGCAACCCGCTTGAGATTGCCCACGCCCGACTTTGAATAGTGTGTCTAAATCCGGAAAGCCATTAGCGTGGCGCTTTGGTGTGTGCCCTAGCAACAGAGTGGTGGTCAATACATGATCATACCAAGCAAAATCGCCAGCCGTCGCGAAGCTCAATCCTGCTTCAGCTTGAGTAGCCCAGTTCTTTTCACGAAGTGTCGCCCCTACTTGTTTAAGCTCAGTTTGTTCAATTTCTCCTCGCCAGTATTTCTCCTGTGCAAACTTCAGCTCGCGCTTTTCGCCAATGCGTGGGTATCCAAGAATATGCGTTGTCGTTGTCATGTCCGTATTCCTTTTTCAGTGTCTGATGTTTGAGTCAGTACATCGAGATTAAATTTCACCAAGATGTCTGGATGGCTAAAACTATCTCTCTGAGGGGCTAATTGAACAACATCCAATTATTCAACTTGTTTATTAGGAAAATTCATAATGAGAGCGCTCACTCGTAATCTCCCAAAACAAATAGACGTCTAGACGTTTACATATCCAATTTTTATCGGTAAGTTAATAAAGCTCATGGTAGAAATACAAGGATGAATGGGATTCATGATAGAGTTGAAACACTTACGCACTCTGACCTCGTTACGAGACACAGGGTCACTCACGGCCACAGCGACAGCACTGCACCTGACGCAATCCGCTCTTTCTCACCAAATCAAAGATCTTGAATCTCGCATCGGTGCTCAGTTGTTTTTGCGTAAAACACGCCCAGTGAAGTTCACATCCGAAGGTGAAATATTACTTCGTCTTGCCGATGACGTTTTACCCAAACTCGCCCGAGCAGAGAATGAACTCGCGAGCTTGAAAGAAGATGTCAATGGACGTTTACATATGGCTATCGAGTGCCATTCTTGCTTTCAATGGCTGATGCCTGCGTTGAAGGAATACCAAGTTACCTGGCCAAGTGTCACGCTCGACTTCTCTTCCGGTTTTGGTTTTGAACCTCTCCCTGCGTTGCTTGCCGGAGAGCTTGACTTGGTGATCACATCTGACATTCAACCACGCTCAGAAGTACACTATGAGCCGCTGTTTGATTTCGAAATGCGTTTGATCACGTCCACCAGCCATCCGCTTGCCAATAAAGACATCATTGAACCAGAAGATCTTGCCGATCAAACCATGCTCTCCTACCCGGTTCAGAAACAGAGATTAGATGTCGTGAAACACTTTTTGCAGCCAGCGGGGATTGAACCTGCGAAGTGGAAGCAAGCAGATAATACTTTGATGTTAGTGCAAATGGTGTCAGCAGGATTAGGTGTTGCCGCACTGCCTAATTGGGCGATTTCAGAGTTTTCGCGCCAAGGGCTCATCACCAGTAAGCCTTTTGGTAATGGGTTATGGCGTCGTTTGTTTGCCGCAACACGAAATTCAGAAAAGGAGAAGCGCTATCTACAAGCATTCTTTGCCACGGCACGCCAACAATGCAAAAGCCACCTTGATGGCATCAAGATGGCTTAATGATTCAGATATAGAGACAAGATTAGCGTTCGTAAGATTTGAACTGATTGGTAAGTGGGTCATATTGATAGCCGAGCATATCAAGCTTGCCCACTACCGATTCAACATCCATCTCGTACATAGAAACCAGCTCTTCGAAACTGTCGCATTCTAAGCGCAGCTTTTCATTGACGATACCCAGCAAAATAATGCTGTCCCAGTTACTCACATTGCTTAAGTCCATAGCGACACTCCTCTAAGACAAGGTATTTAGCCTCAGGGTTTTGTTGAGCACATGCGTCTAGGCGCGCTCTAAACAAATAGAGGCTATAACTAAAGCGTAGACTTAATCGAATGATTTGAAAGTGAGCTCGGTCTAAATCCCGAGCTCATTTGTGAAATTGTATGGGGAAAGGATAACCCAGCAGCTTACGCGCCAAGTAGAAACAGACCTTGGAGACTTGTCATGGATGCCAAAGCAAGCAGCAGCGCTGCAGCAAGCTGAGCCTTATTCGGTGCTTTGTGCGTAAAGATGTGCCAACACCAAACCACAATCGCTATGATCAACATGGCTAGCGACGCCAAGATATGCTGTGTGACTGAGTTCAGTGTTGCTTCATCAAGTTGATATGCAGAAAACAAGGTCAGCACGACTAGCAACATACCCGATACCACACCAGCCACAGGTAAAATGCGGTGGAAAGCTTGCAAACGACTGCGCGCGATAACGAGAAGCAACTGAGCAAATACTGCCCCCAAAAAGAAAATCATGACAGCCATTGACGCAGAAGCCGCCCAATGCGCTTGCTCGAATACTTGGATACTCACATACGCAAACGCTAAGCCATTCGCTAGATGCAACGCCCATAGCGGACCTTTCTCACGTGTCTTCTTAGTTTGAACTTGAGAGTAGAAGTAGAAAATCGCGAATACGATCATGAATGCTTCAATACGAAGCGACGCTACTGCCAACCAAAGAATACCTATAGATGGCAGCATCTTGTGCAGACGACCACGTTGACCAGGACAAATATCACCTTTGATCAAAAGCAACGTCAACAGCGCTTGAGCGCCAAACAGCATTGGAGGAAAAGTTAACAGCAGTTGTTGAATCATGTTGAATACAAACTCAAAAGTCATTTTGGGGTGGCGATAATAGCAAATCGCCTATCGCCAAACCACCTAAACCCAACATGCTACTGTGCTTTATTACGGCCAAGCCACGACTAGAGCGTGGCTAGATACGTCAATACATCTTCTTGGGTCAATAAACCGCGGTATTCATTTTGCGAGTTACATAAAATCCAAGGAAATTTTTTGCCTGTTTTGACCAACTCGCGAACTTGTGAAACTGAAATACTCGCATCTATTTGCTCAAATTCCGTGTTCATAATTTGGTTTACCGGACGTTTCCAAATGCGGTTTTCTCTTTCTGACTCCAAATCAGTCCCCATTGCAGGCGTCAAATGCAAGTTCACCTGCTCTTTGGTGATCAGTCCGACACAGCGTTTTTCATTCACGACTACGAGCGGCGCATCCGGGCTCAAGTTCATAAATTCAACCGCTAACGACAATGGCTCACCCGGGTCTAAGCGACGAACGTCACGATGACTCAATGACAACAAAGGAGCGTCGTGAGTTGGCTTAACCTTGACGTCCTTAAAGCGTTTCTGATGGCATTGCGGCTTATCTAGTAACACCAATGGCACCGCCTGAGAAAACAAAAAGCCTTGCATGTAATCCACCCCCACATTCGCAAGCACTTGTAATTCCTGTTCCGATTCAACGCCTTCGGCAACGACTTTAACGCCAAGTTTGTGTGCCAGTTCCGTAATCATCTTCACGATGTTGTATTTAGTGCTTCCCTCTTCGATATCTTTGACAAACTTACGATCGATTTTAAGCAGATCAAACTGCCCCTTTTCCAGATAAGAAAACGAAGAGTACCCCGTACCAAAGTCATCAATGGCGATCTTAATACCCTGCCCTCGTAGCTCTTCAAGGGCAGTGGTGTGTTCTTGGTCTTGTTCAAAGTAAGCCGTTTCAGTGAGCTCAATAGTGATTCGACTTGGATCTACTCCACTTTCAGCAATCAAATCAAACGAGCTTTGCAATACTTGCAACGAATCCAATTTGGTATTTAATGAACGATTAATAGTTAAACCAATATCCTCACCATACACTTTTTGAATATGAGGCAATTGCTTCAGCGCCGTTCGGCATACCACATCATCCAAAGCGGCGACCAACTCCAAGTCTTCGACTACAGAAATCATTTCTTGCGTGTCATAGGTTTTGTTATGGTGGTAAAAGCGCGCCAAAGCTTCGAACTTCACCACCTTTCCGCTACGAGTTTCAATGATCGGTTGGTAATACACATCAACCAACTGACTCTCAATTTGCGTTCTTAAAAACGCCTCTAAATGATGACGCTTAACCAACTCATCGTGCAGTTCACTGTTGTAAAAATTGAAGTAGCTCTTATCCCCAGAAGATGAGGAAACCATCGCTTGAGCAGCGTGTACTAGTGCCTGTCTTGGATTATTAGTATCGTAGCCTAGGACTGACACCCCCATTTGTCCCTCTACAATCACATCATGCATACTGGTTCCTAATTCATTTCTTAGTTCAACAAAGAAGCCTCTTAGTGCAATTTGGATCAGACGTAGAGGGCTTAACCACTGACAGTGCGGAGTTTGCAAACACACCACAAACACATCTTTTGACAATTGACCGGCAATACTCGCGTGTCGGCTGCGCATCACAAAATCAGCAAGACCGAGTTGTTGTTCGAGTATGGTTTTTGGTGAGAAATTAGGACGCAGAGTCATAACGATATTAAGCTCTTTGTTACCAGTTTCTTGTACTAGCTTGGCAAGTCGAGATTCGAACTCTTCACGTGGAGGCAGGAAAGCAGACCATTGTTGGGGTTGTTCTCCGGCTTTCTTCATCCACAATAACGATGCAGAAATATCCGTCGAAAAACCAAGAAAGAGCGTTCGACCCGAAGTGAAGTTCAAACGATAAATACATAAATGATGCGCTTGATTGCTACCGTTGGCAGTGCGGCTCAATAGGTTCCCATTCCAGAAACCTTCTTGATCAATCTGTTCCCAGATATCGTCATAAAAAGCTTTGCTGTGATGGTCCGAGCTAAAAATGTAGGTTTTCAAACCAACAATATCACGATTTTCATACCCCATTTGCTGCTCAAAGGCTCGATTACAGCCAAGAATTCTTGTTTCCTGATCGGCGACTAAGATGCCAACGTTTGGCAAATCAAAAATCGTTTCGAGAATTTTTGCCAGCTCTTCACAACCTGTAATACTGAGTTGGGGGATAACCATACCTTGAACCACATGATCATTAAGACGTTCAAAACTCAAATCAACGTGAACCAGCATGGATTCGTTAGGCATTAAACAGCAAGACAAACTGCCATGCCCGCCATTAAGCTCTACTTGAGAGACTTTCTCCCTCGCAGCCCCCTGTTGACCCAGCAGCATGTGGTCAAACAAATCATCCAACCCTTTTAATGGCTCTTTTAAGCCGAATATGGACATCATCCCTCGTTGGTCACATTCAAACTCTCGAGTGTAGATATCATAGGACCACTCGATGATTTGATGCTGACCGGACGCTGGGTGCACTTCTCCTTGTGCAATAGACAATACTTCACTCATTACCTAGCCCCCTATTTTTAGCCTTTCACTCTGTCTAATGATTTCCCATCGTGTCGCCGCGTTTTGCTGTTTTTTTATGATTGCAAAGTGGTCAAAACACAATCTGGAATGTCTACGCATTCAGTCATTATTTGGAGTCAAAATGACGTATGCATTTGTATGCACTAGTTAAATTATAGGAAGAGTTTTACATAAGCACACTATTGCGTAACGATAATTTTTAATCTTAGACAAAGGCAATAACCACAAGGGCTAGAAGGAGATAACACAAGAAAAGCCACCTCTAATTGCGAGTCATTTTCATCTAGAAATAAAAGTGGCTGAACTAAGCTTGATTAAGAGAGTTGGGTATAGATACCTGATCATCAAATCGCTATAATTCGCGCTCCTTGGAACAGAGAGCAAAATATGACCAACGACATTACTCCTATTCATGAGTACAAAAAATACTGGGCTGAGTGTTTTGGTACGGCACCTTTCTTGCCGACCAGTCGCAAAGAAATGGATGCCCTAGGATGGGATAGTTGTGACATTATCATTGTCACGGGTGACGCGTATGTGGACCACCCGAGCTTTGGTATGGCAATCATCGGTCGTCTGTTGGAGGCACAAGGCTTCCGCGTCGGTATCATTGCTCAACCAGAATGGAACAACAAAGACGCTTTCATGCAGCTTGGTAAGCCAAATCTGTTCTTCGGAATCACCGCGGGTAACATGGACTCCATGATCAACCGTTACACGGCGGACAAAAAACTTCGTCATGATGATGCTTACACGCCAAACAACGAAGGCGGAAAACGCCCAGATCGTGCAACGTTGGTGTACTCGCAACGTTGTCGTGAAGCTTATAAAGGCACGCCTATCGTTCTTGGTGGTATCGAAGCTAGCTTACGTCGCGTAGCTCACTACGATTATTGGTCAGATAAAGTGCGCCGCTCTGTTCTGTTCGATGCAAAAGCTGACATCCTTCTTTTTGGTAACGCAGAACGTGCCCTAGTGGAAGTGGCTCACCGTCTTGCTGATGGCGAAGATATTTCTACCATGACCAATATTCGCGGTACGGCAGTTAACCTACCAGCTGAACCAGAAGGTTACACCGTTATCGATTCTTCTCGTATTGAGAAACCTCGTAAAGAAGCGTTCGTACCAAAGAACCCATACGAAGTGGAAACTCAGTGCGATACTAAAAAAGAAGAGCCTGTTGCACAGCCAATCACGATTCGTCCATCACGTCATGATGCAGCGAACACAGCGGTGCGCCTACCAGCCTTCGAAAAATTGCACAACGACCGCATTCTTTATGCCCATGCCAGCCGTGTTCTGCACTTAGAGACCAACCCATATTCGGGTCGTGCTCTATTGCAACGTCATGGCGACCGTGAGCTTTGGGTAAACCAAGCGCCAATTCCTTTGACGACAGAAGAAATGGATTACGTATTCGGCCTATCGTACGCGCGTGTTCCTCACCCTATGTATGGCAAAGCAAAGATCCCGGCTTACGACATGATCAAAACTTCGGTTAACATCATGCGTGGCTGTTTTGGTGGCTGTTCTTTCTGTTCAATTACCGAACACGAAGGTCGTATCATCCAAAACCGTTCGCAAGAGTCCATCATTAATGAGTTGGAAGAGATCCGCGACAAAGTTCCAGGCTTTACGGGCACAATCTCTGACTTGGGTGGCCCAACAGCAAACATGTACCGTCTTGGTTGTAGCGATCCGAAAGCAGAAGCAAACTGTCGTCGCCCTTCTTGCGTGTTCCCGGGCATCTGTAACAAGCTAAACACAGACCATAAACACACCATCGATCTTTACCGCGCCGCGCGTAAAGTAGAAGGTGTGAAGAAAGTCATGATCGCATCTGGCGTACGTTACGACCTTGCGATTGAATCACCAGAATACGTCAAAGAGCTTGTGACTCATCACGTCGGTGGTTACCTGAAAATTGCACCAGAGCACACAGAGAAAGGTCCACTGGATCTGATGATGAAGCCGGGCATGGGTACTTACGACCGCTTTAAAGAGATGTTTGAGAAGTACAGCGCGGAAGCGGGTAAAAAACAATACCTGATCCCTTACTTCATCTCGGCGCACCCAGGTACTGAAGATGAAGACATGCTGAACTTGGCACTATGGCTGAAGAAGAACAACTTCGAATGTGACCAAGTACAGAACTTCTACCCATCACCAATGTGTAACGCAACGTCGATGTACTACTCAGAGACAAACCCTCTGAAACGCGTGAAGTACAAGCAACGTGAAGATGTGCCAGTAGCGAAAGGTGAACGTCAACGTCGCCTACATAAAGCCCTACTTCGCTACCACGATCCAGCTAACTGGCCGATGATCCGTGAAGCACTGATCAGCATGGGTAAAAAGCACTTGATTGGTGACAAGCCAACCTGTCTAGTCCCTGCAGAAGACATTGATGCACTGACACCAGCGCAACGTCGTAAGTCTGGTCGCCACGGCACAAATCGTTTTGCAACCAAACACACCAAGAACCAACCAGGCTTCGGTGGTCACTTGAACAAGCGCTCTGAAGGTGGCTCACGTGATGGCAAGCCATCTGGTCACCGCAACGGTTCAGGCAAAGCACAAGGCGGCTCAAATGGACAAGGTCGTGGAAACCAAAACCGCGGTAATGGCGGCGCTAACGGTCAACGTCCAAATTCTGGCTCACGCCCTGGTAGCAACAACCAAAATCGCTCAAACGGTACGGGCTCGCAAGGTCAAGGTCGCCCTCAAGGTCAAGGCAAACCAGCAGGTCAACGCAAACCAAAACGTCGTTAATTCAATAGAACTTGAATGCTAAAAAAGGGCTCCAGAGTTAACTCTGGAGCCTTTTTTTTTGTCTGGATAATCATTGCTCTTTAGAACAAGCTCTTTCAAACCACACTTGGTCTCTTTCGATACAAAAAATGGTATACGCCAACCAACTTCTTGGAAAAACAAACAACTTTTTGGTTAAAGCAGAGTTGTAGAACACCTAACATGCTGATTTATAGTTGTTTTATTTTGGTGCGATATTTGCCTAATGGAGTAAAACTCTTAAACATAGGCTGACGATGAGTAATCCACTTCCTCCAAAAACTTCGATGTTTTGGCACGACAACAGCTATACCCACGAAGAAGCTGTTCAGGCATTTGAAAGCGATGGCACGTTGAAATCTCTGAATACCGTTCCAACCACCGCATCCGATGATATGGCTGGCTCGCCTCCAGAGCGCAGTATGTTTTGGGAGGGAGAAACCAAAAAAATCGATCCGCCACCGCCGTCTGAACCAGAACCTCTCAATTTAAAAACCGAGAAAGAACCAACGGAGGCTTTACCGGCACACTTCATCCCTGTTCGCTACGCCATCGATCAGCTAGAGACAGAAGAAACGCAACCTTTTGGTTTGCCTGACGAATGGAAAGGCCAAGGCCCAGCCAAACTCAATACCGTTGGCTATACCTTGCGTCAGCTTCGCGATGGTTGGTTGTATGTCTATGATGCAATCAACAAAAGCCTAGACGAATACGAAATCAAAGGAACGCAATTCACGCTCTACAAGCTGGGAGAGTCGGAAAGCCCAGAATCCGAACAGCGTGGGACACCAGAAGGCGCAAAACCTTTTCTTACTTACGAAGATGGGAGCGTGCTGTCGATTTGTTATTCTGAACACCGTTGGACATGGAACATGTTCATGCGCGTCCTTAACAATCCGAGTAATCATATCGATCGCATGCAGACTGTTGTTCTGTCTGCAAACGAGAATCAGCACAACATTGCATCAATAGATAAATTAACCCAAGTTGCTGATATTGAATCTTCTGCCGTTGATGATGGGCGTTTTGCAGATTCAGGCATCGTCACCAAAGCTGACGAAGATGGTTCTACCTTTAAACCTGTCGCAGCCGAGAGTGATTTGACCTCTTCGATTCCAGAAGAAGAGTCGGGCTACTTCGTCGCGATAAAAGATTACGCCGCAGACATTCAAGATATATCACTGCATTTTGTTGGTGCCGCAAGCCCATACCGCCTTTTCACTGACCAGTTTTCAAACCAGTGGAGCTTGATGCAGACCGCCATGCAGTTGTGTATGTTCGGTGCAAGCGACAATATAGACATGCCTACAGGAGTAAAGCGCAAAAACCAAGAGCTTGAATTCTATATGGACATGGCGGATTACTATGACAACTCAGCAATGGTTGACCTTACCAGTGAATCTCAAGCAGCTATCATCAAAGGAATGCCATCTTCATTTTCCCAGCAAGCTATCGATGATTACCAAAAATCCACTTCAGAAATAGCAGAGGCCATACAGAAGAAATATGGCATTTCAGCAAACCGATTTGGTAAATACGAGCAATGGATAGCGACTGAGCGTTGGCGTAAGCAGCTCAACTGGAAGCAAATGCTGAGTGAGATGCAAGAGCTGTCAGAACAAAAAGAGACCATGCTTGCCGAAGTTGTCTCAGTAAAACGAGACTTTATAGCAGTCATGGAGTCCTTAACGCCCCATCATCTCGAAAGAACCTTCGACCTATACAGTGAAGATACACAATACAGCTTGTATCAACTTCATAAACAAGCCGTTGAGTCATTTACTTTGGTGGTGCAAGAAGAAGACCGCCAATGGGCTGAAAGCCAATGGGATAAACCAACCAGTTTACTTGCACTCTACACTTCCGGGTTTAGTCGTAGTCTCTTTAAACAAGTGGAGAAGCTAATTCCTGAACAAGTTTCAAATCAGGTAGGTGAAGTAGACGTTGCCAAAAATGTTCCAGACACTGAAAGCTCAGACAAAAAGTTTATGGACTACGTTTCGGAGGCAAGTAACCGTGTGGGTATGTATGCAAAAGTAATGGACTTTATTTCTAACCCAAATACTGCCGAAACCGAATTTTTAAAAGATATAGCAAAAGGGTTCGATGAGCTAGATAGCATATTCAAAGCGACTAACAGCGCTTTATTGAAGGGGGCAATAGAGGTTGGCGTTAGCCTTACAGCCCAAGCGTCCATCATCATAATATCTCTATTGTCAAAACCGTTCACCCGAAAAAGTTTTTACATAAGAGCTGCCGTTGTAGAACGTCTGTCGATGGATACTCCAATCAACGTCAACAAAGGCTACGCACAAAATTTTGGTTCTTGGAAATCTAATCATGATAAAAAACTCATCGCATCGAATCAAAACAAGGAAGTGTTAGCAGCCTTCAACAAGGGCGATAAAACTATATCAAACAAGCAGTATAAGAATGCTCTCCAGCAACAGCGGCACCTTCAAAAAAGCTTGGCCGTTGCGACGTTGGAATACCCACATTACATAGAACTTCCAGATGACGTACTTGAGGCAACAATTCAAATGCGTAAAGACATATGGGATAACAGGTTAAGTAATCTTAATAAACGGTTTGAAGATGTGGGTGGCCTAGGTTTCCTAGCTCTAATTTTCAACTGTCTCGCACTTGCTGATGCGATGAGCAGTATTCAAGAGACTGGGCTCATGTCTCACGATGATTTCTTGGACATTCAACAAAAGCTGTTTTATGCAGCCGGTGCTTGGACAGGTATTCGTACAGGTAAGTTTTGGGATACAGTTCAAGGGGATCATAGGTTGCGATCTCATTCCTTCAAAACACTTAAAGTACTAGCAGCAGATCAAGTTGATGGTTTTGATAACTTAGCTCTTGATAGCTTAAAAGCATTTAATAAGTGGCTTGCTGTTACTGGTGCTTTAGGTGCTTTCGCTTCCGGAGTAGAGGCCATTCGCTCCTATGAAAGGGAAAATGAAGTATATGGTATAGAGCAGACCCTTCAGAAAATAAACACATACACTTTGACCGCTACCAGTGCCATTGGTTTGATACAAATGGGTGGTGTTACAGGTTGGCTACCTGTAAATATAACATTTGGTGGCCCACTAACTGCAGCTTTAGTCATCATCACGGCGCTTTATCTATTTGTATATTTAACACTCAGTGATTTAAAGCAAGACGATTATCAGAAATGGTTGGACAAATTGCCATGGGGATATCATCCAAGTAAATCACAATGGAGCAAAGCTCCAAGCATGCTCGAAAGAGAAGCACAAAACAGTGCTTTGGTAAAAGAAGCTCTGTTTAACTTACAATCAATTATTCAGCAACCTATCATATTCCACAAACCTATAGAAAATATTACTGCATATCCTCAATATACTCATCGTGAATCAGTTGGGCTAGAAATACGCATTGAGGTACCAAGTGCAGTCGCGCATGATGGTATTGAACTAATTACCAGTACAACATCAACAGAAGATGAACTAGTATCAGGCTCTTGGTACAACAACGTCGATTTAGAGACGCTACAACCAATTACTGACGCTACGAAAGAAAACTCAATATACATAGTGAAGCTGCCCATCGATGAGTCAACTCAATATATCGCCCTTAAGGTGTCATACGAGTATGAAAGCGATGTAGAACATCGTCACGTGTACTGGTTCCAGAATAGTGTAAAACAAAGTGCAAGTTACACTGCAATTTCAGACAATATGAAACAAACAACGATTAAAAAGTCATTAACGCCTGCCGTAGGCACAATAGCTTTACAGGAGTAACACTTGGCTTATTTACCATTTTATATCACCCCAGAGGAGTTAGCCCTTAAGCAGAAGAAGCAGGAACAACAATTCTATGAGGGAGATAACGTACACACTTGGAAAAAATATGACGTAGAGGAGAGCTTTAGATACAAGTTTTTATGCCTTTCTATTGCTCCTGTGATCCCATTCCTAATTTTTACTTTTTTTGTTGGTTTTTGGGATGGTAGCTGGCTCCAACACTTCGCTTCAATTTGCGTGGTATTATTCATATTTTCAATTAGTTATGTGACATTGGGGCTCGACTTTAAATATAACTACACGTTTTCAGATAAAGGTTTCATAGTAAAAAAACGGCGTAATATTCCTAAATGGATGAATACGGCAACACAAGTTGTTGGCTGGTTTGGAGTTGTCGTATGTATATTTATGGTCTTATCTGTTGGCCCAATAGCCTTTTTAGGGGCTGGGGGATTTATCTTATTATCATTTGGACTCATAAAACGTAGACCAGATGAAATAACTGAAATTAAAGTCGGCGAGCGTGAAGATTGGCTGTTCGCCTACTACAACAAAAAGCGTAAAGTAATCCGCTTCTACCACAAGTATGACGAGTGCTCTAAACGAGATTTAAAGAAAAACACCGTCTTCAGAGCTCAAACTCGTGGTTATAGCTACATATTCTTTAGGACTGTTCAAGACCTTGATGCAATGCTAGATACTCTTTCAAACAAGTACGGCATTGAATGTATTGATTTTCCAGACCATAAAGCGTTTTTTGAAGGAAGACCTGAGCCTCGAATTGAAGATATCCCTTCTCGTAGCCTTGAATTTCCGGTAGCCGATACCTTTGACCTGAGAGCTAAAAACACCCCGCTTCCTGAATGGCGACGTATATATAACGGCAAGTGGCAAACCGAATCTGAGATTGAAAAATCTAAATCTGAACTAACAACAGCCAAGGAGTAACCCTTGGCATATTCACCATTTTATATCACCCCAGAAGAGTTGGCGGTTTATCAAGAGGCTCAAGAGCAAGAAATCAGCTCAGGTAGCAATGTTTTACGTTGGAGTGTTGTAAACGTCGAGATGCCTTCTCGATACATCCACCTCTATTTTACTCTCGTAACCTTGTGTGTCTGTATTGCGATATTTTTTGCCTTAGCAAACTTTGAACGAACCGATGACACAATTTTCTTAGCGTCTGTTTTGTCATTTTGCTCCATGCTTTTTTATTTTCTGATGAGGTGGGGGCTTTTAAAGCGATACCATTATGTTTTTTCAGAAAAAGGGCTTGTTACTAAATCTCGTAGTACCATTCCGAAATGGATGAACAGCGCTAGTCAAGCAACGGGCTGGATTGGGGTTACTATTTGTATATTAATGGTAACTGTCGCTGGCCCAATGGCTCTCGCTGGCGCAGGCGCTTTTATTTTGGTCTCATTCAAAATGCTTAAACGCCAACCCGAAGAGCGCACAAATATCAGAATTGCAGAGCGTGAAAATTGGCTATTTGCTTACTACAACAAAAAACGCAAGGTTATTACTCTCTATCATAAGTATGACGATTGCGATTACAGAGATGTAGCGAAAACGACCGTTAATCGATGCCATAATCGCGGTAGGAGTTTTCTATTTTTTAAATCAACCAATGACTTAAAAAGAGTACTGGAAAAGCTCTCTGAAGAGTATCAACTTAAATGTACCGAATTCGAGGATATCAAAGCCTTGTTCAATGCTTATTCACCTGACGACTTGCTCTCGGAACCAGCAAGAAGCCTAGAGTTCCCCCTGGATGATACGTTTGAACTTAGAGCTCAAAACGCACCTATCCCTGAATGGGAATACCTTTACAACGGCAAGTGGCAAACCGAGTCTGAGATTGAAAAATCTAAATCTGAACTAACAACAGCCAAGGAGTAACCCTTGGCTTATTTACCTTTTTTCATCACCCCAGACGAGTTTTCGGCTTATCAAGAAGAGCAAGAACAACAGATCCTGAAAGGGAATAATCTGACAGTCTGGCACAAGTACGATATTGAAGAACCTTTTCGATACTTATACTTATCGATTGCTATAGCCGCAGTCAGCCCATTATTTGTTCTTACCTATTTCCTACATGATAGTAGCGAAATGATCTTAACTTACATTTTGTCGGGTCTAACGATAATTATGTCTGGTGTGTCTTATCTGACATTTGGTTTGGACAATCGTTATGACTACACCATATCCGAGCAAGGTATGGTCTTGAGAAAGAGACGTGATCTCCCTACTTGGGTGAACTCAGCAGCGCAAGTGATGGGTTGGTTTGGAGCAGTAGTCTGCGTATTTATGGTAATCGCAGTAGGACCAATGGCTCTAGTCGGTGCTGGTGGATTTATTTTAGTTTCATTTCGCATGCCGAAGCGCCAACCTGAAGAAGAAACTGAAGTACGAGTGGGGCTTCGCAAAGATTCATTGTTTGCTCAATACAACAAACAGCGAAAACTCATTGTGATTTATCACAAATTTGACGACTGCTATTTCTTTGACATTGAGCATACAGAAATCAGTCGAAACCAAACTCGTGGTCGAAGTTATATATTTTGTAAAACTGAATCAGAAGTGGATTACTTGTTGAAGTTGTTAGTTAACAAGTGGAACATCGAATGCTCTGAAGAAAACAATATTAAACAGCTTTTCAATACAGACCTAATGTACGAAAAACTTCAAGATATTCCAGTAAGAGGAACTAAATATCTACTAAGCGAAGTAGATAGCCTGAGAAATCAGAATGCCACATTACCCGAACTAAAATACTTGCGTGGTGACTTATGGCTAAGCGAAGCGGAAATCGACCAACGCAAAGCAGAACTGAATACAACCAAGGAGTAACCCTTGGCTTATTTACCTTTTTACATCACGCCAGAAGAATTTTCGGCCTACCAAGAAGAACAAGAGCAAGAAATTCTAAAGGGGATGAACCTCACAACCTGGCATAAGCACGATATTGAAGAGCCTTTTCGATACTTATACCTATCGATTGCTATAGCCGCTGTCAGTCCATTATTTTTCCTTACCTATTTCCTACATGATAACAGTGACATGATCTTAACTTACATTTTATCGGGTATGACGATAATCATGTCTGGTGTATCTTATCTGACATTTGGGTTGGACAATCGTTATGATTACACCTTGTCCGATCGCGGGTTGGTTATAAAAAAACGACGTAATTTACCGAATTGGGTAAACTCTGCAACTCAAGTCATGGGCTGGATTGGAGCTATTGTATGTATATTGATGGTTGCGTTTGCCGGACCTGTGGTTCTTGTCGGAGCCGGGGGGTTTATACTGGTTTCGTTTCGAATGCTAAAGCGACAACCAAATGAGGAGACTGAAGTACTTGTGGCTCTCCGTGAAAATTGGCTTTGTTGTGAATACTGCAAAAATAGAAAAGTAATCGAACTATATCATAAACACGATGACTGCTCGTACCAAGACACTGCTAAAACAACGGTAACAAGATACCACTCTATTGGAAGTTCCTATCTATTCGTCTCTTCACCAAAGCAATTAGAGGAAACCTTAAACATGCTTAATCAAGAGTTTGAACTGGATTGTAAAGAAGTCCAAAAAGCGAAAGACTTATTCGATTTCTCGAAACTTCCAGAAATATACAAAACAACGCCATTCCGCGGGACACATTACCCGTTAGAAGCAGTGGGAACGTTACGAACATCAAACGCTCCATTACCTGATTTAGAATATATATCTTCAATTTTAGCCAAGGAGTAACCCTTGGCATATTCACCATTTTATATCACCCCAGAAGAGTTGGCGGTTTATCAAGAGGCGCAAGAACAACAGATCCTGAAAGGGAATAATCTGACAGTCTGGCACAAGTACGATATTGAAGAACCTTTTCGATTCTTATACTTATCGATTGCTATAGCCGCAGTCAGCCCATTATTTGTTCTTACCTATTTCCTACATGATAGTAGCGAAATGATCTTAACTTACATTTTGTCGGGTCTAACGATAATCATGTCTGGTGTATCTTATCTGACATTTGGTTTGGACAATCGTTATGATTACACCTTGTCCGATCGCGGATTGGTTATAAAAAAGCGACGTGATTTACCGAATTGGGTCAACTCTGCGACTCAAGCCATGGGTTGGATTGGAGCAATAGTTTGTGTCGTGATGGTTGGGGTTGCTGACCCCATGGTTCTTGCCGGAGCTGGTGGGTTTATATTGGTTTCATTTGGTATGCTTAAACGACAGCCTGATGAAGCAACAGAAGTGAGAGTAGGCGAACGAGAAGATTGGCTTTTTGCGGACTACAACAAGAAAAGGAAAGTGATTCAGTTCTATTTTAAGCAGGACATATGCAGATATCGAGATACTGCTCATAAGACTATCTTTCGCTCACAGGATAGATCAGATTGTTATGTTTTCTTTAAAACTGAAGCGGATTTAGAATCCATGGTCGCGCAACTGTCAAAGGTCTACAAACTGGATTGTACAGAGGTAGATGACCACAAAAAACTGTTTGAATCGAAGCCAGAATCAAGACTGTTTAGTATTCCAGTTTGTAGTAGAAAATATCAAACCGATGAGGTATTTGATTTAAGGGCGTCAAATGCCCCGCTTCCAGAGCGAGAGTACCTATACAACGGCAAGTGGCAAACTGAGTCAGAAATTGAACGCTTAAAAGCAGCTGGTGAACAGCAAGCCACTCCTGCTTCATAGTTCAAAACAAGCATTAAAAAGGGCTCCAGAAACAACTCTGGAGCCCTTTTGTTTTGTTTGATTTACGTGGACAGCTAACTTATTTCGCTACGTTACCTGCAACGTTTAGTGCATCCCATGTACGTGCGAATGGTGGTGCGTAGCAGAAGTCCATGTAACCTAGTTGCTGTGTGGTCATCTTCGCAGTGATGGCAACAGCGAGTGCATTGATTCGCCCTACTGCGCCTTTCTTGCCCACGATTTCACCGCCAAGCAATACATTGGTTTCTGGGTGGTAAACCAGCTTCACTTTAATGTCTTCTTGACCTGGGTAGTAGTCGGTTTGGTTCTTATCTGAAATGGTTGAAACCTTCACTTCCAAACCGTGTTCTTTAGCTAGAAGTTCCGATACGCCTGTGCATGCCAGTTCGTAGTCCAGCACTTTCAAGCAAGACGAGCCCAAGAAACCACTCATGTAAGTGTCTTTGCCAGCAAGTTTGTCAGCCATCATGCGCGCTTGCTTATTCGCTGTGGTTGCCAGTGGAACATACACTGATTTGCCCAGCGCCATGTGGTGAACCACTGCACAGTCGCCAGCAGCGTAAATGTGTGCATCTTCTGTTGCGCCAAACTCATCCACTAACAATGCGCCGTTCGCTGCTTTTGGTAACTCGAATGCTTCTGTGTTTGGTTTAAAACCAAGTGACATGATCACAACGTCTGCTTCTACATTGCCATTGTTGGTTTCTACGATGTAACCGCCCTGCTCTGCGTCGCGAATGGCTGATACGCTACAACCGGTTTTTAGCTCAGCACCAGATTCGCGAATCGCGCCTTCTACCACTTCAATCATTTCAGGGCTGAACTGACGACTCATCACGTGTTGTTCACGCTCAATGATGGTGACGTGCTTACCTAGTAGGTGCGCAGCATCGAACACTTCAAGACCGATAAAACCACCGCCAATCACACAAATGCGTTGTTTGTTGCTGTCCTTAAGCGCTTCTTTTACTGCCAAACCATCTTCCATGCTGGTTAGCGTGTATACGTGCTCTGGGTTGAACTCTCCAAACGATGGCACGATTGGACGCGCGCCCGTGGCAATCACCAACATATCGTAATCGATGGTGCTTTCTTCACCTTGGTGACGAACTTTGATCTGCTTTTCTGTGCGGTCTAGTGCCACCATTTCAGTTTCAATGCGCACGTCTAAACCAGATTTAATCGCTTGTTCTGGCGTACGAGAAATCATGCGCTCAGTGTCATCAAACATGCCACCAGCAAAGTAAGGTAAGCCACACGCTCCGAACGAGATGTAATCGCGCTTATCCAGCACAATCACTTCATCTGATGGCTGATTACGTTTGTATTTCGCTGCGAAACTCATACCTGCAGCGCTACCGCCTACGACAACAACTTTCATATTTATTACCTAAATAACCTGAACTCAGGAAAAACGGAGAGCACCCACGTTGGGTGCTCTTTATTAAGTTTGGAAATTAGACTGCAGCTTCTTTTGACACTGTTGCAGCCACATCTGCGTTGTATTGCTCAGTGTTTAGTGAGCCATTCTTCTTCGCGGTTAGCACGCCTGACAACATTGAGCCAGAAATGTTAAGCGCGGTACGAGCCATGTCGATAAGTGCTTCGATAGAAACCAGAATCGCCACAACCGTAATGTCTAGACCCATGATAGTCAGTACTGCTACTGCTGCGAACGTTGCACCGCCACCAACACCTGCGATACCGAATGAAGCAATCGCGATGACAGCAATCAGTTGTAGGATGAAGCCTAGGTCAACTGGCATGCCCATTACTTGAGCCGCCATGATAGCTAGCATTGCTGGGTAGATACCCGCACAACCGTTCTGACCGATACTGGTACCGAATGTTGCTGACATGTTTGCTGTTTCTTCGTCCACACCTAGACGTTGAGTTTGAGTTTCAACGTTTAGTGGGATTGCCGCCATGCTTGAGCGAGAACCGAAGCCAAATACGAGCACTGGCCAGATTTTCTTCATGAACTTCGCAGGAGACAGACCGAACAAAGACACCATCACGAAGTGGATAGCGAACATTACACCGATTGCCACGTAGCTTGCTAGTAGGAATCGACCCATTTCTGCTAGTGCGAACAAATCGTTTGTCATCATGAACGTAGTCATCAGAGCAAATACACCGTAAGGCGTCAGCTTCAGAATTTCACGTACCATTGAAAGCACTACTTCTTTTGCTGAGTTGATGAAATCAACAAAGTTTTGCACTTTCTCTGGCTTACGGTTTTTCACTTGCAGGATACAGTAGCCAAGGAACATACCGAACAGGACGGTCGATAGCGTCGAAGTACGTTGAGAGCCCGTTAGCATGTCAAAGATGTTCGTTGGGATGATAGACAGAGCCATACCTGACAGGCCGCTGCTCGCCATCGCATCTTGCGTTGCAATCAGAGAGTCGCCACGCGCTTCAATAGCGCTGTTAGTGCCGATAGTGCTCACTAGTGCGTTTGCATCGATACCGAACAGGTAAATACTTGCGATGCCCACTGCAGCAGAAATAGCACAAGTGAAAAGTAGAATACCGATGATTTTTGGTGCGATACGCGATAGTGCACCGCCGCCTTCTACGTTCATGATCGAAGAGATCATCGCCACAAATACTAGTGGGATTACGATCATTTGTAGAAGCTTGATGTAGCCTTTACCGAACACAGAAATCAGTTCAGCAAAACCTGCCGTTGCAACGTTGCCTACGCCGAATACGAGCTGAATTGCACCGCCGAATAACAGGCCAGCAGCAAGCGCACTCAGTACGCGGAAGTTAAAGCTTTTCTTTTGTTTTTTGAAGTTCGCAAGTAATGCGTAGAACCCAAAGAACAGGATGCTCAATCCAATAAATGAAACGCTCATGAGAATCTCCTATTGATACCCATTTATGTCCGAAAATCGGTTACTTTTTGTATGCAATGGCTTCAACTTCAACCAATGCGTCTTTTGGTAGTCTTGCTGCTTCAACGCAAGAGCGAGCGGGTGCGTTTTCTGTACCAAATACCTCTGTGTACACTTCGTTAAAGGCGGCGAAGTTTTCCATGTCTGATAGGAAGCATGTCGTCTTCAATACTGTGTCTAGACCCGCACCGCTTGCTTCTAGAACTGCTTTTAAGTTTTCTAGTGACTGACGAGCTTGTTCTTTGATGCCGCCTTCAACAAATTGCATGGTTTCTGGAACCAGTGGCAACTGACCTGATGTGTAAACCATGTCGCCATAAGCTGTGCCTTGAGAGTAAGGACCGATAGCTGCTGGTGCTTGTTCAGTGGCAATAGTTTTTTTCACGATACAACTCCTAAGTGATTAATTTTATTCTGATTTAAATTCTCGGATAAACTTGTAAACCGCCTGACGGCTAATCCCAAGTTGCTCTGATACTTGTGTCGTCGTTTCTTTTAGCTCAAATACACCGTTATCAAACAAACAACGAATAATGGCTTTGTTACGACCTTTAGCTGAAACCGTCTCATCTTGGTCAACCTCTTGCGTGGCAGCACTTAACGCTTGCTTGATGACATCATTGGCGTTGTTACTGAAGGTCTCACTGACCAAGGTTTGTGATACGTGACACTGTGGCATCAGCGTCTTGACGATCTCAGGGAATGGGAAAGATAAATTCATGTTGATACATAGCATGCCAATCGGCTTTTGCTCTGGACCAGCCAAAATGCACGTGGTCGATTTCAGTAGCGAACCATCGGCGGCATTGGTGAAATAACTCTTCGGAGAGACCTCGCCCGTTTTCTCGAAGGTGCTCCACATACGTAAGCCCAAATCAGTGATTGGCGAGCCAATTTCACGCCCAGTATGATGACCATTTACAATCTTCACGACTGAATTTTCTAAGCTTTCAAATGAATGAATAACGACTTCGCAATACGGTCCGATCAAGTCGGCGATTGTATCTGCCAAGCGAAAATAGTTGCTTAAACATGCTCTGTCTTCGTCGGTGAATCTAACTTGCTTTACGCTCATCATTTCGGTTTACATTTTTGAACTCAATGACTAAAAACTACTCCTTTCGGGTAGGTTCAGCAATACAGAGTAAACTTCTGTAAACCGCAGACTCACGCTCAAAACACCAGCAAAAATCGAATAAATGATCAAAATCACGCACAATAGTTGAACAAGATCACCAAAAACATATGAATTTGGTTTAATTTCTTAAACCTTGTCAAAGTTTAAATATTTAAAATCAAAGATTGCATTTTTGAATACTTTAATGATCTAGAACAAGTTCTAAGATTCAGTAAAAACCACACACGGTAAATTCTCATTCTACATGCAAGTTGATTTATAAAATCAACTTCAATCAAAACGCTCAAACCACGACACAAGATGAATAAAATTTCATCTCACATACCCAATTTGTATATCTAAGTCACCTTGAGATATGTGGGCGTACAATCGACTTGTTTCCATTCCATACCTATAAGACGAATCTGAATTTAAAAAGACGCAGATACAGAAGAAAAAATTGGACAGGTTATTTAGGACATAAAAAAACCGAGCGCTCGATGCGCTCGGTTCGATAAAACTATAGGGTAGTAAAAACAAACTAGGAAAGCTTGAATTTACTGAGCTCTCCGTGAAGATCGCCAGCTTTGACCGTCAACTCGTTACTGATTTCAACCGATGATGTCATGGTGTCCATCACCTCTACCGCCGTATCGTTGATGATCACAACATTGCGGTTGATCTCTTCTGAAACGGAGCTTTGCTCTTCAGCTGCAGAAGCAATCTGATTGTTCATGTCATTGATGACTTCAATCGCTTGGTTGATTTCAGACAGAGCCAAATGCGCTGCTTGAGTCTCGCCCTTGGTATCAATGGCTTGTTTCTGACTTTGCTCCATCAACACGACAATAGATTGTGTCTCTTGTTCTAAGCGAGCCAACATAGCGCGGATTTCTTCTGTTGAACCTTGAGTACGATTTGCTAGATTTCGAACTTCATCCGCTACTACTGCAAAACCTCGACCCGCTTCACCTGCACGTGCCGCCTCAATCGCTGCATTCAGTGCCAACAGGTTGGTTTGTTCAGCAATGCCACCAATCTCACTCAAAATACCCTGAATCGCGGTACTAGAATCGACCAAGTTTTGCGTTTGCTGCTGTGCATCGTTGACTTGCATCGCTAAGTTATCGACCGCACTCGCCGCATTGTCCATGCGTGTCATGCCATTTAGGCTGTTGCTTTGCACTTGGCTTGCTGCGGCAGCCGCTTGAACCGCAGAGTTTGCAACTTCTTGCGCGGTTGCACTCATCTCATTGATTGCAGTTGCCAGTGAATTCACTTCATTCACCTGCGCGTTGAGTTGATCACGAGATGCCGCTGCTCGCGTCTGACCTTCTGTGGCGTTCTTATCTACCTGATCTGCCGTGCTCATTACCGTCAACAACATTTCTTGCATACGGGATAAGAAAGTATTGAACCAGTGGGCAAGCTGCGCTGTTTCATCTTTGCCTTTCACTTCAATGCGGTAGGTCAGATCGCCTTCGCCTTGTGCCGCATCTTTAAAGCGCTCAACTAAGTTATTGAGCACTTTACCTAAAGAGCTGGCAATAAACGCCATAGCAGCAATACCTAAAAGAGCAGCGATGATCCCCGCCCACACACCTTTTTCAAGCGCTTTTGTATTCTGCTCATCACTCCATTGTTGGTAGGTGTCGACGCTTTTTGTAAGATAGTTGCTGGGAACTGACACCATGACTACCCACGGAGCATCACTCGTTTCAATTGACGTAATCGCATATTCGTCACCACCAAAAGTAACGAGACCAGCGCCTTTTTCTTTCGCGATCGACTGAATGTTTGCCCACTGTGCTGCAAGCTCAGAAGACACCTTCTTGCCTACCATTTCTGCATCACGACTGTTTGCCAATGTAATGCCTTTCCATGATGTGATAAGGATTTTTCCTTGTCCTTCAAACAGCTCTCGTGCAAACAACTCACTCTGACTTTGCAGCTCGTGTAGCGAGAGATCAAAACCGAGTGAGCCAATGATTTTACCATCCTGCTTAATTGGCTGACTGATGGTAGTGATCAACTCTTGTTTACCACGAACTGGATAAAAGTACGGCTCCATTACGAAAGTTTTGCCTGTTTCGTAAGGCATTAAGTGCCAATCGTCTTTACGCTCACCGTTGTTGTTTAACTCCGTATTACTAAAGCTCTCCATTGCGACAGCGTCAAAGCTATTCTTATCGTTTGGAGAGAAGAAAGGTGCGAGGTAGCCTTGGCTGTTAAAGCCGATTTCAGGACTAAAAGTCGTTTGCTGTGACCATGTTTTGTCTTGCCAAACCATATAACCAGCAAATACGGCTTTGTTTTGTGCTTCTAATGCGGCAGTAAACTGTTTAACAATAAGATCTGCGCTCGCATCTGTCTCTGCACTTAGCTCAATAATCGAACGTACTTGTTTAAGGTTTGCCAACACAGGATCGAGTTGGTTGGCTACATTCAAACCTTGCTGAATTGCGGTATTTTGCAAGTCGGTGTTGGTCGCATCTGTTAACTGCGTTTTGACCTTCTCGTTCACTTGTTTGTTTACATCGGTAAATGCGTTTGTGGTCATTCCCATGGCAATAAGCAAAGTGAAAGCCATCGCTCCACCAGCGCTGACCGCAATTCGCGTTCGTATACTGTTAAACATAGAAACCTCTGTAACTAAAAATAAGTTGGCGTTAGTTTTTGAAATATCGTGGATTTTAAACAACAGAAGTGAACAGGAGGCGCCAAGATATGAACAGAAAAAGAACAGAAAGATCAATTTTATTAACAGAATTAACTGGCGAGGGGATTTTATATTTAAAGGTAATGAGCTGCACAATAAATAAAGTGATTAAGTTGATAGTATAACTCTTTGTATTTACGGAACTTAAACCTTACAAAAAAGATGGCTTTTATATGAAAGTAATCAAATATTAAAGTAGAGGTATGCTTACGAGTCGATTAATCATTTCGTGATTTAGATCACATTTAATTTTCCTCATCTTTTTGTTTTCACTGCAATTATTATCTGGATAACCAAGCCATTATTTGCTCGATTGTTGGAACACCCAGTGCATACTCAGCAAGTAATTGCTCACCATACCCGCCAAAATTCCCATCACTAAAGCAATGTAAACTGTTGTCCCTTGTGTACCCAATAAGAGTGTGGTGACTTTGAAAACGGCAAAGTTTGGTAATGCGCTGATGCTTGCGCTAAGCATAAACTTTTGCCATTGGTTAAATGCTCTATCCTTTGTTGATTGCGAAAACGTCAAACATCGATTGCCCAACCATGTTGTGGTCGCAGCAACGCAAAATGCCAGCCCTCGAGCTATCATTAATTCGACCCCAGCCCATTGAAATAAAACCATAAAAATGAGGGTATCGACGATGAAGCCGACACCACCCACCATAGCAAATGTCAATAATCTACTCATCACGTTACCCTATACCCAAGTGACTTCAAGATGCAGAATTCAGAGCGTTGTCATTGATTCGAGAGCAAGGAAAACAACGCTGTGTAATAGCCAGCTCTTCCCAAGTTGTTTGACGCGACCATTTGTTTGACTAAAAAAGCGAGTCAAAGACACGCTCCCAAAGGGCGCTCTTTGCAAATATAAGGGTCTTGGCTTGTATACTTTGTTGCCGATTCTTGATTTCGACCCACTAGACCTTTAAATCGCCGCCGCGTCTACAAACCAAGTCGTTCTCGCTGAACCTAGCATCTCGAGGTTATTTGGGTATATAACGCAGGTATAGAGCGTGCGCTTTGACTTAGCAGTAAACTCATTAGTACAGCTCAAGGCGTTATCATGGATCAACTTGTCAACTTGTCGTTCTTTACCAATGAGGTAGAACTTATTTAGTTGATTGAGCTCTGTTACATCTTCCAGTTTTTTCGCTTGTCCTTGGCTATAAAATTGACCAGAGAACGGACGTTTCCCAATGTAAAAAACAGGTGCATTGTCGGTGATCTCTGCAAATAGAATACGATCACTTCGGCTGTCTGCTTTGCCCATGTTTAAGACCAACATTGCGATCATGAGCAGCACAGGTAACACTGCTGCCGTGCCAGTAAGCCACTTAAAGTCATATTTATCCACTAACATTGCAATCAGGATACCCAATGCAGGAACACCTGGTAGCACGTAGGCCGGCAAAATGTTCCCTGCCATAGTGAACAAAACCATTGGCGAGATCAGCCAACACATTAAGAAACTGAACAAGCCTTGATGATCCGTTTCTATTGATTTGATTGTGTGTCGGCGCTTCCACACCAGAACAGGCAACACGAGCGACCATGGCGCAGCCGATTGCAGCCAGAATAGCCAAATCATGCCACGTGGTTGGTCATGAGCAGAACCATATAGGTCCCCTTCCCATCCACTTACGACAAAGCGTTTAAAGTGCTCACCAACAATGAAATAATCAATGAACCCCGGCGTCGCCATCTCCGCCATGATGTACCAAGGCAGTGCGATCGCCAACATCAACGCTAAGCCTGAAATCAATGGAAAACGCTGCCACAAGGCTTTAAAAGCACCAAAAAAGCCATGCTGAATAACCAGCCAAGGAAAGACAGCAATCCCCATGATAACAATCGCAACCGGACCTTTTGCGAGTAACCCACACGCCAGACCGAAGAACCCCAGATAGCCCCAAAGTTGGCTGTGTTTGTCTTTTCCGAGCCAACAATAATAAAAGCCAAACATAGCCATTGTCATAGCTAACGTGAGCGCCATATCCGTCATCACCGCGCCCGCTGCAATCGAGAAAATGCCACATGTTGCCAACACTAACGATGCGACAAGCGCACTAAAACCAGCACGGTGCGCCATGGCTGCAACAAAAATAATAGTCGCGACACCCGCTAACCAATGAGGTGCGCGCACCGCAAACTCATTTAGCCCAAATAACTCAATGCCATACGCACTCATCCAAGTAAACAGAGGTGGCTTACCCCAAAATGGCACGCCGTAATCAAATTGTGGGGTGAGCCAATTACCTGTCTCCACCATCAAACGCGCCATTTCGCCATAGCGAGCTTCTGTCGTGTCCATAAGTGGATACGTAGCCAAAGAAATAAGGCGAAGTAACAACGCGAACGCCAACAACAGCCATAGGTGGGTTTTATTAATACTCATGACTACGCAGATTCTCCAAATTTAAACTTCATAGCTTGGATGGTTTGATGTTTTGCTGGTCGCTCGAAAACAGACTGGATAAGGTAAAGAGGTCGTTGCTTGGTTTCGATGAAAATGCGCCCGATGTATTCACCAAGCAACCCGATAGAGAGCAATTGGACACCACCAAGTGCGAGTTGAACCACCATCATGGATGGATAGCCGGAAACTGGCTCTCCAAATACGACCGTTTTCATCACAATGAATGCGCCGTAGATAAATGCACTGAACGCAACTAACGCACCTGCAAGCGTTGCTAGGCGTAAAGGACGGATAGAAAAGGAAGTAATACCGTCCATCGCGAGTCCGATCAGCTTGAGGTAATTCCATTTGGTTTCACCGCAAAAGCGAGCATCACGTTCAAACGGCACCGTAACTTGCTTAAATCCAGGCCAAGAAAAAATGCCCTTCATATAGCGATTACGCTCTGGCAGAGCATTGATGTGTTTGACAACGTTGGCGCTTAATAAGCGAAAGTCTCCAACATTTTCCGGAACATCAAGCTTCGCCATACTGTTTAAGACTTTGTAAAAGCACGCCGCTGAAAAGCGCTTAAACCATGTCTCGCCATGGCGTTCGCTGCGCTGCATGTTGACCACGTCGTAACCTTCACGCCACTTAGATAGCATCTTTGGAATAAGCTCTGGTGGATCTTGTAGGTCGGCATCAATCACGATCACAGCTTCGCCATGACAATGCTCAAGACCGGCACTCATCGCCGATTCCTTACCAAAGTTACGGCTAAGTGCTAGACAGCGAACGTCGCTAGAAGATTGAGAAAAGTTTTGAGCAATCATTAAACTGTCGTCTTTGCTACCGTCATCGACATACACGATTTCACATCGCTCAGGTATGTCATCCAATACTGCTGTGAGACGGCGATGGAATTCTGGCAAGACTTCTTGCTCGTTAAAGAATGGCACCACAACAGACAAGACTGTTTTAGGTCCAGCGTGTTGGCTCACCTTTGAAAAGGTTGCGGCGTGAATGTTGAAGGTTGACATGCTACTCTTCCACTAAATCCAATGAATGGATGCAGTCTACAAGTCACCATGTGAAAGAGATGTTGTTGACATCTTTTTCACACCCTTAGTGCATAATGTTCTGTTAAGAAAAGTCCCTAATTTCCAAAACCTGCCAAATTGGAGAGAAATACATGAAACGCGTACTTTTGGTCGAAGACAATCGAGAAATTGCAGGCATGCTGTTCGACTATTTTGAGTGTGCGGGTATGGAACTCGATTACGCTGACAATGGCGAGCTTGGTCTGAAATTAGCGATGGAAAATACCTTCGATATTATTCTGCTTGATCTAATGTTACCTCGCATGGATGGCTTAACTGTGTGCAATAAATTACGCGAAGCAGGCAACAATACGCCTGTATTGATGCTCACCGCACTCGACAGTCGAGACGACATGTTAAAAGGTTTCAACCACGGTGCGGATGACTATCTGACAAAACCTTTCGATCTAGACATATTGGAAGCACGCATGACCGCTTTGATTCGCCGTTATCGTGGTACGGTCGCGTCTTGCAAGTTAACCTATGGTGAAGTCTCAATCGATCAGAAAACCCGTAAAGCGTATCGCCAAGATAAGCTTCTCGCCCTCAATCCGACCACTTATACGATTTTGGAAATGTTGGTGAAGAACGCACCAGATGTCGTCACTCGCGAAGACATTGCATTTCGTCTATGGCAAGAGAACGAGCCGAACAACGACGTACTGCGCAGCCATATCTACCAACTGCGAAACCAAGTTGATAAGCCGTTCGAACGACATGTGCTCATTACGGTTCCAAAAGTTGGCTTCCGCTTGGAGACAGGTGCATGATCAACCGCTTACTTGCCAGTACGCAAAGCACACAAAGTATGACAGGGCGGCTCGCTCTGTTTTTTTCTTTCGTTTCTGTCGTTATCGGTATTTTCTGCTTTACACTCATCACTGGTGCTCTTTTATGGTCAGAAGATCGCGTCGGCGAGCGCCGGATCATGATCGATAAAAAAGAGGCGATCGAACACTTTCAATCTCATCCAAATGCAGGCGTTATACAATTAGACCTATTGACCACCGCCTACAACGACATTGCCTTAGTACCTGCCCCATTTCAGAAGTATTTAATAGGTAAAAAACATTTTTTGGATGAAGTCGGGGATGAGCCAAGTTCAAGAATGATTTATATGAGCACCTACACCAGTAAAGGTGTAGAGCATCCAGTAATCCTCGTATCCCTGATTGATGAAATCGAAATTACCACCGAAGAGTTCATCATGGTGGTTGCTATGGTGCTGTCTATCGTCGCAGTCTTGGTGTTCTTGTTTGGTAGCTTGTTACTGCGGTTATCACAACGCTTGATCGAGCCTGTTAACGCCCTAAAAACGCAACTTGACCAACACCAAGGTGATCCAACCCAAACCTTTAGTGTGCCAGAGAGTTCGGCAAAAGAGTTTCAAACCTTAGCGGATGAGCTTAATGAATATCGCCGTAAGATCAATCAAGTCATCAAGCGGGAGCAAGCTTTTGCACGTTACGCAAGCCATGAACTACGCACACCATTGACGGTAATGAAAGGCTCAAGCAGTTTATTGGCTAGAAGCGCCAGTACGGATTTTCAAACGCGACAGGTTCATCGTATTCAAGATGCAACGCAACAAATGTCGACGATGGTGGACGCCCTACTCGGCTTAGTGCGGTATGAACGCAATACAGATGACTCACCCGTACGAAGCATTAGCGAAGAAGAGCTCACTCAAATTATTGCGCAAAGTCAGGCGCAAGCGGATGAGAAAGCACTCAGTTTTGATGTGCAGATAAACGGCAACCCCAAAACGCGCGCTACCAATGCGGTCTTGACCATCATTCTTGGTAACTTGATCCGAAATGGCATTGCGGCGACGCCATACGGGGCGATCCATATTGGCATGAACGAAGATACCATTTGGGTTCGTGATGAAGGGGAAGGTTTTTCCAGTATCCCTCATTCAGAAGGGCATGGGTTGGGTTTAATGATTGTGGATGACCTGTGTCACCGCTACGGCTGGCAATTTGACATCGGAACTCACCCAGACGGTGGGTGCGAAGCCGTTATAAATCTTGCATTGGAACATCAAACCTAGCCAAGTGCATTCCACCCTCAGACCAAGGCACCGACTTTGCACTATCGTCTGATGACAACTCCTGTGCGTCGATGCCTTTCGACTCCAAGCGTTGTAGAGTTAGGCGTTGTATAGCGATGCCGCTAGCGTACTCAATCGCTGATGCATCTCAGAGTCCACCTCAGACGCGTCACCAACAGAAAGTAAATCTTCGATAAAACACGCCAATGCCCTCGCCTCGATTGCTCTGATGGCTGCTTGCTGCTCGTCCGATAAATATCCGTAAATGCTCGCCGCGCCAAAGTCACCAAAAATCATCTGCCCTTGCGCGTTAACCAATGTGTTGTGAGCGTATAGATCACCATGACACACCTTGTTGTCATGCAGATGATTAAACACATCTACCATCTGCTCTACAATCAGTTCAATTTGAGTCATCGTCAACTTGAACCCTTCTGGGAAGGTGTCTCTAGTACAAGTTTCAAGAGTTGGTGGCAAACCCAAGTTGTAGTAGCTGTTTGGTATCAGCTCCATCACTAGAGCAAGCTCAGTACCGTCATCCACTTGCGCGATAGATTTGACCAAGTTGTCATGATGACCAGCTTGTAAACATGCTTCAAGTTCATCATGAGGGAAACCATCACTGGTGACCTCACCCTTAAACACTTTCACCGCCACTTCACTCGGGAAGTCATATTGAGCGTCAGTCCAGTTCGCGTGAGAAATCACACCACTCGCACCTTGACCAAGAACATGGTTAAGCGAGTAACTGCTTGTGGTCACTTTAGGCACACTGTCTAGCGAAGATGGATGCTTGCAGAATGGGTTACCTGCGAAAGCCAACCACGCCAATTTAGGCAGCTTCATCAATACATCCGGGAAGTACTCTAACTGGTTCGCAGATAAACGAATCAATTCCAAGTTGACCAAGTTTTCCATGCTGTTTGGCAGTTGTTTGATGCGATTGCCCGCCAGAGCAAGCTTTCTTAGGCGCGACCTTTCACCCAGACTGTTTGGAAGAACTTCAATCTCATTGTCTGTCAGGATCAGCCAGCGTAACTGAGTTGGTAGTGACGCTTCACTTACCTCTTTAATTTTGTTGGTTTTAAACCCAACCATCTCTAGGCTTGGAAGCTTTCCCAACACCTCTGGTAAGTGCGTGAACAGGTTGTTCGAAGCAAAAATGATTTTTAGCTTGGTAAGCTTTTCTAATTCTTGTGGTAATTCAGACAGTGCATTGCCAGATAAATCTAATACTTCAAGCGTGTCTGCAAGCTCTAAAATTTCCATAGGAAACTCTGTCAGCCCTTCCGCCAACTTTAGTTGTTTAATTCCTACTAATTGTCCTGTTTTTAATTGTTCTAGAGTCTGCAAAACCAAGCCTTCTGATTGAGTAGAAATAAGCGGCGTAGTTTACGTGGCTTGAGGCAGAAAGGCGAGCCATGGAATATCGTCTTATTAAAGAAACCCATTGTGCTTATGATAGAGCATCAGGAATAACCGAATCTGATGCTCTGAAACCCAGACTTTTTATCTGGGTTTAATGGCGTTACACTACGCGCCCTTTTTAACGGCAAGGTCGCGTGGTTGGACACGTCAGCAGTAGCATGAAACTCTCTGAAAGCCCGATAACTCAACATAACTTTAATGGTCACACGTTTTTTCTTAAGCGTGATGACATGCTGCATTCTCACTTTTCTGGGAACAAAGCACGTAAATTTATGGCGTTGATGGAAACACAGAACAGCGATACCAAAACGCTCATCAGCTACGGCTCAGCTCAATCCAATGCGATGTACTCTCTTGCCGCTCTGGCGCAAATCAAAGGCTGGAACTTCGAGTTCTATGTTCAACATATTCCGTCTTGGCTTAAAGACTCCCCTATCGGCAACTATCGAGGTGCGCTTGATTTAGGTATGAGCATCACCGCGATGCAAGACCTTGGTTCAACACTGCATCCAACCGAATACATCGAGCAAGTACGAGGCTTGGACGATACGACCTTGGTCGTCCCGGAAGGTGGTAAAGCGAAGATTGCCGAAGCTGGGGTAAAACAACTAGCGAGAGAGCTGCTTGATTGGACACGCCTTGAAGGCAGAAAACAGTTTGTAGTGGCGTTACCATCGGGAACCGGAACCACCGCACTGTACTTAAGTAAACACTTAAAACCTCATGGAATCGAGGTCGTGACCTGTGCTTGTGTGGGTGATGCGCACTACCTCACTGAGCAATTCAACACGCTAGAAACCGAAAATCACCCCACTATTCTCTCAGTACGCGATAAACATCATTTCGGTCGTTTATATCAAAGCGATTACGCGACGTGGAATGCGCTCTACGATCAAACCAACCTAGAATTCGATCTACTGTATGACCCTTACATGTGGCAATGCCTAAAGCCGTGGTTGGCAGAGAATGAAGATAAAACGTTGATTTATATCCACCAAGGTGGGTTACTTGGCAACGAATCGATGTTGCCAAGGTATCAACGAGAATTTGAATAAACGAAGTAGCGTTACTTAATAAGCGCTAGGATAGATTTGAACTCTGGCGCTCTGCAATCTTCTACCATTTCATACAAGCACATCTCTACGCTCGTCAGGCCGACTCCGTTTGCGGTTAATTTTGCTAGTGCCAGTGCTTTGTTTGCCGCTGTTCGCGAAGAGACACAATCGGTCACTAGCTCCACTTTGAAGCCCATTTGACGCAGCGATACCGCCGTTTGATATACGCAAATATGCGCTTCGATACCACAAACTAACCACGTATCAATATTGGCGTTTTCTACTGCAAGTTTGAATGTTGGTTCTTTCACACCATCAAAAGTGTACTTTGCGATCGGCAAGTGCGCCTTATCCAACACCTCTCGGATCGGTTCTACTGTTGGTCCCAAACGTTCCGGATTTTGCTCAAGCCAAACAATCGGTAAATTCAGAGCTTTCGCGCCTTTGACTAATTTGGTGGTGCTTTCAATCAAGGCTTCACTTTCGTGCATCAAGGTTGCGAGTTTACCTTGTACATCGACAACAATAAGACCAGTTGTATTTTTCGATAGCATTCTTATCTCCTTTGCGGGCTTGAAGCACCTTTCTTTGTTGCTCCAAGCTTTCGAACATAATCAATGTATACCCAAGTAACCTCGAAATGCTAGGTTCAGCGAGAATGACTTGGTTTGTAGACGCGGCGGCGATTTAAAGATCTAGGGTCTGTTGACCTTTTGAGCTGATTTTTGCAGCAGTTTGTGGGTTCTTTATACAAGGCAGAGGCTTTGAAATGTAGTTGCCCTACCTGATAAGCCGATAACGCAGTAGAAAGGAGCCACAAACGCTGCCCGAAGGGTTCGGCTAAAAGCGTTTTACTCTTTGTTGAGAGGATTTTGCTTAGAATAACTAGGCTACAAACCTCTCGCCGCGATTAAAACGCTTTTATCTCGAACAAAATTTAACCGCAAAAGGTCAACAGACCCTAGTAATTCTAAATCAAGAATCAGTATCTCCGCCGTCAAGCAAAGTGACAAAGTGACTGTCTGCTCACGCTATTTGAATTTTTCTCTAAACAAATCAATCAATGCCTTTACCTTATTGGGTAAGAACAAATTAGAAGGATAAATCAGTGTCAAATGCTGCTTAGGGTGGGTAAATTCCGGCAAAACCTCGACCAGCTTACCGTCCTCCAGCGCTGGCTTTGAATGCACCTGTGGAATAAAGGCGATGCCATTACCAGCAATCGCCATTAGACGTAGCAAATTTAAATCGTCCGACCTCACAGCGACATGAAGTTCAGGGTCTAACAAATCGGCGTTGTAGCGATTTGTTAGCAAACGGTGATGCTTTAAATCTTCCATACTTTGCAGTTGTGGATGCGCGTCAAGGTAAGCTTGAGATGCAACGAAGTGGCTACGATATGGCAACAAGCTGAATTGAACGTAACTGTCATCAGACACTTTGGCCACACTCGGTAGGAGTTGTAGATCGAACGCTTGGCGCTTGAGATCCACACTCTCTTGATGGTTTTCAATCTCAACCGACATCTCAGGATAACGCGTGGTGTACTCGTTTATAATCCAGTTAAATGCTGCCGAGCTCATCAAGGCGGATGGAATCGCGACACGCACTTTCCCCGTCAACTCTTGTTGATATTCATGCATGACATTCAAGCCTTGCTGAATATGTTCTATCGGTTGCCCAACCAATTCAAACAAACGCTTACCATGTTCGGTTAACTCTATCGTTCGTGTTGTACGGATCAATAATGGGCAGCCTAAGGCTTTCTCTAATTCCTGCAAGCGACGGCTTACTTTTGAGCGCTGCAATTGATTTGCCTGCGCTGCCGCGCTAATGCCACCGTGCACCACGGTTTGGCTAAACAAGTGAAGATCATCAAAGCTTACGTTCATTGTCCTACTTTTAGGTCGCTCATGCACTTATTGCCATTCTACTGAACTGTGACCAACTTCTCTATAATCCTTTGTCTTATTTGCTTGTTAGCCCCATAAATTCAGGTATCAGTTATGACAGCGGATCATAAATTCAAACACTGGATGCGAACACTTATTGTCCTGTTCATTGTACTATTTTTCTACATTATTATTGCCGACCGCCACGCTCCCATCACCACCGAAGGTCGAGTGCAGGGCTATGTGGTGCAAGTTGCACCTGAAGTCTCAGGAAAAGTCACCGACGTACTGATTGAAAATAACCAGTCAGTCCACCAAGGTGATGTCCTATTCAAGATTGACGATAGAAAATACAAGATTGCTCTAGAGCAAGCTGAACTATCTCTACAATCGGCATATGAAAAAGAAGCGACCCTTTACTCTCAACGTGAAGCTGCGCAAGCAAACATTGCGCGCGCCGAAGCGACTTATAACAACGCTCATCGTGAGTACACACGATTACAAAAGCTATCTAAACAAAAGGTGATTTCACAGTCCACGCTAGACAACGCTTACGCGCAAAACCAAGTCTCTCGCGCGGCACTTAAAGCCGAGCAACAAAACCTGAAAGTGATTGAAGCGCAACTGGGGGATAAAAAAGGGCAAAGCACTGCGGTACGTATTGCCCAAAATGGCATTGAAAAAGCCCAGCTCGATCTTGCCAATACGGCAGTCATGGCACCAAGCGACGGCGTTGTAACGAACCTACAGTTAGAAGTGGGTACCATGGCAAACACCAATATGCCAATGCTGACATTTGTCCCAACTGGTTCTATGTGGGTTGCAGCAGATTTTCGAGAAAAATCCGTCGCAGGAGTTGATAAAAACTATCACGCAATGGTGGCGTTCGATGCCAATCCAGGCTCAGTATACGATTTCGATTTATCCAGCCGTGATTATGGTGTTGCTGCGGCACAACAAACGCCGAACGGTGCACTGACCAAAGTAGAAGTAAACAATCGTTGGGTACGTGATGCGCAGCGCACTCGCGTTAATTTGACCAGCCAAGAGGCGCTTCCTTCATCGTTATTCGTCGGTTCACGTGCCACCATTGTGCTTTACCCAGACAACAGTCCATTCTGGAAACTGATGGCACAAGCACAGATCCACCTCGCAAGCTGGTTCCACTTTATCTATTAGGTGGCAGTGATGAAGACACTACGTATTTGGTTTGGCTGCTCAATGGGATTGGCATTGAGCATGATCTTTGGTTGGTCTTACGGCTTTTTTGCCATCATGCTGCCATTGTTCGTTCTTGGACGCATGGACCACTTCAGCTTACCCTTAGTTTTGATGGTCTTCTTCTCCGCAATTTGGACCACAGTACAAGCGACCTTTATTCTTGAATACCTTCAGTTTCATCCCTTACTAATGTTTGCTGCGGTGGGCATTATGATGTTGTTTAAGTGCGTTGCAATGATGAACCCAAAGACGTATTTATTTGGCTACATGGGGTTATTGGTTGGCTCGATTGTTCTGAACTTTGCTAGCTACGATTTCATGGATATTGAAGAGTTCAACGTCAATCTTTGGGTGATCTCTTTCAGTAACATCTTCGTTTGTGCTCTCGCTTATTGGTTATTCCCAGAGCCAGAGTCGAAGATCTTGCAAACAGAAATGACCACGCCAGTAAAAAGCGATATCGACTACATCAGCCAAGTTGCTATGGGTTGGGTAGTAGCGATGGCAGCATTTTTGGTGTTCCAAATAGGTGATTTGTACGACTCGCTTTCGGCGCAGGCTTCAATCCTCATCATCCTAACGCCAATGACACTGGCAGGCTCAATGGCCATGGCGAAAATCCGTATCATCGGTACAGCGCTAGGTTGTATCGCGGGTATGGCGGTGCAGTTAATCTTGGGCAGTTGGTTTGGCTACGGTCTGTTGTTTTGGCTGGCGTTTACTATTGCAATGGGACCTTTCTGCTTGTGGCTGACTAAAGGTCAGGTCAAAGCAGCTATCGCCTTCTCGGCAATGTCAGCGTTATCTGTACCACTCACCACTTCCTTAGTGCCTGAACAGAAAGACGCATTCTTCTCCATCTTGTACCGTTTTAGTTCGATATTCGTAGCAGTGCTGCTGACCGCCATGGTGATGTGGGTAGTACACCACTGGATTCGCGTGATGTTATTGAAGCATCCTGAGGTGAAGAACGTGGAATTGAATTAAGCCTTGTCTGAGGCGGAAAACGAAGTATGCCGCTCATTTTACTGTGAGCGGCATTCGAGCTTTATATCCCGTAATGCTTAACTAATGTTACGCGCTTATGCCTGAAGTGAGCTCATCAAACTCAACAGCGATTGTCGCTGTTCATTGGGAAGTGCTGCAAATAACGTTGCCATTTCACCAAAAAACTCGGGCCCCATTGCGGCAACCAGCGCTAGCCCTTGTTTTGACAACGATATTTTAACTGAGCGCTTATCAACTAAATCATGTTTTCGGACGACAAGCTCTTTTGCTTCTAAGCGCTCCAATCGGTTTGATAGTGCGCCTGAAGATGGCAATAATGTCTGCTCTTTGAGTGCTTTTGCCGTCAGCTCATAAGGCTTGCCTGAACGGTATAATGTCGCTAAAACATCAAACTCCGACGGGTTTAATCCATGCTTCTTGCAAAAGTGGCTTCTGGCGTCAGAAAGTGAAGTACCAAACCGAACAAACAATGTCACAAGTTCAATAATATTTCCGTCCAACTCTTGGTTTATCGATAGCCACTGTTCTGCAACTTGCTTGCTCGTCATGCTCAAAATAATGAATCCGTGTAATAACGCTCTATACCATTCTACTCTTGTTGCTTATCACCACTGTGCCATACACGGCGATGCTGCTTTTTAAAAACAAGCTTTGCATCGAAGTAGAGAACTTCAAGAATAAGACCGAACGTAAATAGTACCATTACTGAAATTGCGAAAACATCTACGAAAAAGCCTATTAGGGTTTTAATTACTGCTTTTACCAAATCCAACACCTTCATCACCTCTTATTTCACTCATGCTTTTACTCCTTTCTCTTGCCTGACGTCCGCATGATCTGATTTTAGATTCAGCAGATCAGAGAAAAGATCAATTAAGGTGACTTTAACCTCATTTTATGTTTAAGTAAATTATGTTTACTTAAACATAATTTACTTAAAACTGGATCGAGGCAACGCATGAAAATCATCTTGGCAATCTTAGCGCCCTTACTTTGGGGAACGACTTACGCCGTCGTTTCATCAGAGTTTGTGGGTTGGTCACCTTTTGCACTAGCAGTATGGCGAGCCCTACCTGCTGGCTTCATCCTATTGATTTTAAAGCCAACTATGCCCAAGTTATCAGAGCTCCCTGCTCTACTTTTAATTGGCTTCCTTAATATTGCGTTGTTTTTTGGTTTGTTATTCGCTGCAGCACTGCGACTGCCTAGTACTTTGGTTGGAGTAGGCATGATCGCTTTGCCTGTTGTGAGCTTGGCAATCATGGGGATCGCGCATCAAATCAAACCCTCCATGATCCAATTGATGTCGGCAATGGTGCTATTGGCGTGTTCCGCTTATCTATTCTTAACCAGCCGCGCACCCATCAGCCTATCAGCGGTATTACTCTTGGTTGGTGCCATGAGTGCATTGATTGCAGGAAGTGTTGTTGCTAAACACGTGATGAAGAAAATCCATTGGTGGAAGTTACTGACATGGAAGCTCATCTTTGGCGGCATCATTTTATTGCCTCTCGCCTATTGGGACGTTTTTTCGGGGGGAATCATCACGGTTCCTTTATTGCCAGAGAACTTAGAACAATGGCTGGCGATGGGTTGGATTGTCATCGGGTTAACCTCAGTGGCCTACGGAGCTTATGTCTATACCATCCCTTTAATTACCACTAATGAGCTCAGCTTCTTTGGCACCTTTAACCCGATTCTGGCGATGATCTTAGGCGTCACGCTCATGGGAGATTCCCTGACTCACGTACAGATTGGTGTGATGACATTAATGGTCGTCTGCAACTTGATCGCCCAGTTCTTTGAATACAGGAAGAAGCTCCCTACTGAGCAGGAAGTAATCAATTATTAACCCTGGTGTCGTTAACATTGTGCGTAAAGAAAAAACCAAGCACTCAGTCTTGGTTTTCTCTGTATCCTTAACTATCGATACAAAAATTAGTCAGCAATCTCGTTACGGATGATTTGCGCCCCTAAACTCAGTGCATTCAGCTTTGCAGTTGAAACTTCACGAGGTAAAGGTGCCATGCCACAGTTAGTACAAGGATAGAGTTTATCGGCATCGACATACTTAAGTGCTTCTCGTAGTGTATTTGCTACTTCTTCTGGCGTTTCAATCTCGTTGGTTGCCACATCAATTGCACCAACCATCACTTTCTTGCCACGGATCAGTTCAAGTAGTTCGATAGGCACGCGCGAGTTGTGACACTCAAGCGAGATAATATCGATGTTTGATTTTTGCAGTTTTGGGAACACTTCTTCGTACTGTCGCCATTCAGTGCCTAAAGTTTTCTTCCAATCCGTGTTAGCTTTGATGCCGTAGCCATAACAAATATGCACTGCCGTTTCGCATTTTAGTCCTTCGATAGCGCGCTCTAAGCAAGCAATACCCCAGTCATTCACGTCATCAAAAAAGACGTTAAATGCCGGCTCATCAAATTGGATAATGTCGACACCTGCCGCCTCAAGCTCTTTTGCTTCTTGATTAAGGATCTTGGCAAACTCCCATGCCAATTTTTCACGGCTTCCATAGTGAGCGTCGTAAAGCGTATCGATCATCGTCATCGGTCCCGGCAGCGCCCATTTGATCGGTTGTTTGGTTTGCTGGCGCAAGAACTTCGCATCTTCCACAAACACGGGTTTGGTTCGGCTTACGGGACCAACAACCGTCGGCACGCTCGCATCATAGCGGTTACGGATGGTCACAGTTTTTCGGTTCTCAAAGTCTACGCCACTAAGGTGTTCAATAAATGTCGTCACAAAGTGTTGGCGAGTTTGCTCTCCGTCACTAACAATATCGACGCCTGCCAATTCTTGCTCTTGTAAAGAGACACGCAGCGCATCGCGTTTACCATCAATGAGTTCCTCGCCTTGCAGTTTCCATGGTGACCAAAGTGTTTCAGGCTCTGCAAGCCAAGATGGCTTAGGTAAGCTGCCTGCTGTTGAAGTCGGTAATAGTGTTTTCATCGTCATTCCCTTTCAAATTCTAAATTGATTACGCGTAAGCGGCAGACCATTGCTCAAGGATTGATTGATAAGGTTTAATGAAATGCTCCTCAGCAAATTTCCCTTGTTCAATTGCAAGCTGGCTGCGCTCTTCGCGGTCATAAACGATTTGGGTCAACGAGTGATCGAGGTTCTTCAAGTTTGGCTGGTAACACTGCCCTGCTACCGCGTTCGCATTGTAAATCTCTGGTCGATAAATCTTTTGGAACGTCTCCATGGTACTGATGGTACTGATCAGCTCTAGGTTCGAATAGTCATTCAAAAGGTCGCCGAAGAAGTAGAACGCCAACGGCGCGACACTGTTTGGCGGCATAAAGTAGCGCACTTGCAAGCCCATCTTTTTGAAGTACTGCTCGGTTAGTGATGATTCATTTGGCTGGTATTCAAAACCTAGAACCGGATGCTGGTTTTCCGTGCGGCGGTACACTTTATTGTCCGATACACTCAAGCAAATCACTGGCGGCTTCTGGAAATGTTGTTGGTACGATTCTGATTTCACAAAGGCTTTAAACAGCTTGCCATGCAGTTCACCAAAACCTGCTGGGATACTGAATTTCGGCTGGTCTTTATTGTGGTCCAACAGTAAAACACTAAAGTCATAGTCACGCACATAAGAAGAGAAGTTGTTGCCCACAATCCCCTCGATACGTTCGTTGGTTTTGCGGTCAACAATGTTGGTTTTAAGCACTTCGATGGAAGGGAATGCTTCACCACTGCCTTGGATATCCATATCAACCGAGATGATTTCTAATTCCACACAATAGCGATCGCCAGTCGGGTTATCCCAATGTGCCAATGCATTAAAGCGGTTGTCGATCATTCGTAGTGCATTACGTAGGTTGTCTTGACGACTGCTCCCACGAGCCAAGTTTGCAAAGTTAGTGGTGATACGGGTGCTGTCTGACGGTTGGTAGTTCTCATCAAAACGAATGCTTTTGATAGCAAAGGTGAAATCGTTATTCATGGTGACTTGGTATCCTATTTCCTTAGATAAACGCTGACTGATTACTCGCTCTGTTCTTGGGGATAGTTTTGTTTTTTGATTATCCCAATCGTCAGTTTGTGCAGCGTTCTATCTTGAAGGATTCGGACCAAAAACAACTGTACAGTGCCTGACACCAGAGCAGTCTGTTTTTTATACTTGCTTCATTGCGTGAAGAATATTGGTATTACTTCACGTTGAACATGAAAGAAATTCATGGCTTAGACAAAACCAGCCAACAAAGCGAATGAAAGTAATTATAAAAACTTACGTCCATACTTAATATCTTGCGATTCCCTCATCTTTATAATTCTTCTCATTCAAATAAGAACCATCAGAAAAATACAGAGAAGGAACACAATGGATATTTATCAAGAAAGTATCAGCTTTTTAGGTAACGGCGCGGATTTTGATGAAAACGGATTATTTCAGTGCGAGTTATCATCGGATACGAATAACCATGATGACGCACTTTTCTTAACCGTATTTAAGAACGAAGCCACCATTAACTTACACATGTCTCTCACCAGCCCTGTGGAGTTACCAACCCCTCTTCCAGAAAAGATTGCCATCGCGATTGGCGAACATGCACTTGAACCTTTCCGTGGTGGTTTTGGTATCGGTCTAATGCCTGATAGCCGAAGATTAACTATCTACAAGGTTATTTCTCTCTCAAACAAACCTCAAGATTATGTGCAGAACACTTTTCAGCAACTGTTAGAAAGAATGGAGCAATGGCACCATTTTATTGAGCAAGCGGATAACGCAGAGACAATCCCAGAAACACTTCCTGCTGGGATCTTTATTTAATCTCTACTGCGAATCCCCCTATTTAAAATACGAGTTTAATGTATGTCTACAATTCAAATTAATAGCCAGCATCGAGGTAATTTAGACCTCGCAGATATTCAAAATATCAAAACTAACGCCAAAGAAGGCGATACCGTTAAATTTGGTTCTGTATTTGGTAAAGAGTACAGCGTAACTAAAAATAGCGATGGTGACGTTACTCTAAAACAAAAAGAGAATCGCAGTTTTTTTAATCGTTTCTTTAGTAAAGCCGATTCTTCAAAAAACGGTGATTTAAAGCTAAATCAGATGAATCAGCAACTGCATAAAAAAGAAGGCAGCGGCAACGTTAAGGTCTTAACTTTGACCTATAACCAAGCAAACCAAAAGATGCCGGAAGACACAAAGAACTACTTCCAAAACCTGATTCAAAAAGGCGACTATGATGTAGTCTTGTTTGCGGAACAAGAGTCTAAATTACTTGCTAACGATCTTGAGCTTGATGGTATGAACCTTCTGAGTCAAAACAAAATGAAAGTTATGACGAAAGGTCTTGGTGAAGGTGTTAGCTACACGTCAATGTCTGTTTTTGCAAAAGACGGCGTCGATATTAATGTCAAAAAAGAGTCTGAATACCGTCACGGTATCGGTGGTCGAAACATGGAATTCTTCATGGGTATCACTGGTAATAAGGGTGGCGTAAAAACGGCTTTGGAGATCAATGGTCAAGCCTTAAACGTCATTTCTGCACACTTGGACTCTAACAAAGAAGTCAAACGTGAATTCGAAGGTAACAAGTTGATGGAGGGGATCAAACCGAACGAAGAGGTTCTGATCACTGGTGACCTAAATGAGCGTGAAAAGCGTATCGCTGAAGGTTCTGACGTAATGTACGATCCTGTCGCACACGATGATACGCACCTTGCCAAGCACGGTTTTAAGTTCAAACCACTTAATAGCCACACCTACATGCAACTTGATAAGCACACTGGCAACATTAAACAGAAAGAAGGTCGCGACCGTCCTGACTTCGGTGAGCTCGATAATACTGGCTTAACCAACAAAACAGGCAACTTACAAAACCATGAAACCCGTGTTATCACTGAAGGTTTTGAGAATATCAGTGACCATAAGCCAGTACAGTCTACTTTTGAAGTAAGAGGCTTTTCTCAAAAGCTGATTGAAAACGCACAAACACATACAGCAGCAGACTTCAAAAATGAAGCAGCGTACTTAAAGCCTGGTACTGATCCGGCAAAAGCGACGTTTGATGATGTGACCTCAGCGAACCAAGCTCGTCTTGGTTTAGAAAACTTGAGTAGTGATGAACAAGCGTTTGTAAAAGAGAACTTCGCTAGCTTTATCATCGGCAAAGATGCCATCTTTAGCCAGCTAACAAGTGGCTTTATGGAAGAGATGGGTCAGCTTCACACCGCTAACCTGACCACAGGTCAACTACAGACTCAACAAATTGCATTGAGCGAGAAATACGAACAGCTAAGTGACAAAGTAAACGCTCAGTTTAACCAGCAGTTCGTTGCTAACCTTTAAGACAGACGCAACCAGAAAACCTATTTGTGAATCTATCTAGATGAATAGGAATGATGAATACAAAAGGTGATCGTAAGGTCACCTTTTTGCGTTTTAGGACAGAGCCAATCCCGCCTCCCACTTCCCCGCAAGACCGATTAACTGCGGCTTTCTACGGTTGAACCGGATCGAGCAATAGTGATTCACGAATCTGCTTTTCTTTGAAACTCGATAAGATAAACATCATCAGATAACCAAGACACAAAGCGACAATGATGGCGACGACATTGTGGGTAAATGCGGATATCACGTAGAACATAACAACTAAGGTCACGATACCTGACAAGCGAATAAACAAGCTGGTTTTGAAATAACCATTCGCTTTGATATACGCAAGTTGATAAGCGTTGAGCATCATGAAAATAAAGAAGATAGAAAAATGAAACAGCACTGGTACTGCACCCATATATTCCGGCGGGAAAAGCCCAGCGACAATGTTTGAACCAAACAGCAGCATCGTCGTGAAGAAAACAGCGCTGACAATAAACGACAGTTTGAACACCCAACGTCGTATCAACTGAATCTCTTGGTATTCCCCGTTACGGATTTTGACCGACAGCTCTGGCAATACGAACCGGTAGATAGGGAAAACAAACAACATGGTCATATACGTAAATACTGGGCGAACTACCACCTGAAAGTCCCCCAGCTCATCGACACTAAAGTAACGAATCGTCAGTAACACCGCGATGTAGATCATCAGAATGCTGGCACCCGCCTCAAGCGTAGCTGTAAAACTCTTCTTCACATAACCAAACATGTCCGGATCTAAACGTACCGGTTTAATTGGGAGAGTAGAAATCACTTTGCGGCGGCTGATGTACATGTACAAAGCGGTAATGAGTGAAGAAATGGTCAACCCATAAAACAATGCCGTTAGTGCGCTGTATCCAGCAACATAATAGGCGAACAAAAACAGAAGAACATTGAGTGAAGGGTCAAGCCAAGTCGTACGGTTAGTAATATCGTACAGGCGGTACATCGCGACGAGGTTCGTAAAGTACAGTTTAAGTCCAAGACCAAAGATTATCCCGACTAACTGAAGATACTCCACTCCGATACTAAGGCTGTGTTTGATATAGGGAATCACACCTCCCCAAGTAATCAAAACAACCAAAATCAGAGTGAATCGAAAGATATTGATAATATCCGTGTCATTCTGAGTTTGAGAATAAGTAACGACCATAGAAGATCGAAACCCAGTCATTAGAATCATAGACAGCGAGATGATATCAACCACACTGTGAAATAGGGCTAGGTCGGTTTTCGGCACCCAAGCAGCAAGCCAGATTTTGAATGTAAATCCGATGCCTATACTGACTAAGGTCGCCCATATTCCAGAAAGAAACGCATTCTTTACTTTGGTCACTGATTCTGACTGCATTCCAGATACTGATGTCCATTTAACTGAGATTTTTCATGTTATTGAAAGTAATTCTCATTTACAAGCAAGTTTTATATGACCAAACAAAGGTTGCAGAAATACAACCTACTTAACTTCTCAACCGTAGAAAGCCCTTCAAACAAAGGGCTGAACAGAAAACATTCGAGCCATATTCCTAAACCAATCTCACCGAATCCTGCGCCTTGAGGTCACTTGGGTATGTATCAATCACACATTACTGCGGATTCTTTCTTTGGCAAAGGTATAAGCGCATGCCAACTTGATTGATGTCCAGCCGTGAGATTGACCCCCACTGAATTTGACCCGTAATCTCACTTGATCCCCACCATGAGACCAAGACAAGGTGTTTTGAATTAAAGAAGGAGTGTCTCGATGCACCTGAACTTTGGTAATCGAAAAGTCATGTTCTAGCACTGCATACTTGTTGTCCGCATAATAGACCACAACCACCAGCGCACTACCCAACAACGCTTTAGTGCCTTTAATGAGCTTTTGTGGCTCATTTTCTACCGCGTTAGCGAGTTGTTTACCAATATTGCCCGAGAGGCATTCCAACGTCCTACTTCGTCCTGCATCATCATTAATGAACGTTTCTTTAAGCACCTCAAGCGTGCCATTGAGCTCTTCTTGTCTGAGGTCGAAATAAGTGTTCCCCAAAATTTGCCCAATACCCGGGTTTTTACAGTTAATGGTATTGGTCGCCTTAGCAATGGCCTTCAGAGAGATAGGTTCCGTTACGTACTTATCTCCTACTCGTATCACTAACTCAATATCGGCAGTGTTTAGGCGGTTGTCCAAATACGCATCAGGCACTAGCTCGATAGAATCGATCTTAAAGTCACCATGCTTTTCTTTCAAAAACGCGCTTAAACCATCCACTGCACCAACAGAAGTCGCTCGTATCCCTTCGAACTCTGTAGCAGTAATATCCGGTGAATATTTCGCGAACATCTCAATAAACGCATGGTTATCAAGCTGGATGACATTTGGGTTTACCTTGAGAAGCTGAGCATAAAAAATAGCTTCGGAGCACTTACCGATTGCGTTGGAATTCGCTTTCCCACCTTCAGGTTTATGTGTAACAGACAAAGCATCGTTAAACTGCTGCAAAGATCGCGCATTGTCCTGAGCGATCTTATTCTCAGCTTTAGGTGTTGCGTAGCTGGTCGCTAGCTTGATCGCAGAGTCAGGACCACTTTCAAACTTAAATCGGATCAACAGCGTAATATTGTCGGCAGTAATGCCAACGGAATTCGAGCCAACCTTGGATATGCTGACGTTTTTTATCTCGTGAACATCAATTTTAAATTCTTTAACACCCTTTAGCCTTTCGCCATCATACTGAGTAATAACATTGAAGGAGTCAGTCATAAATAAGGAGTTAAATGCCTTTTCGATGGTTTCAGAGGCTTGGTTATATTCATCCAGAAACAAGCCAAAGCATTTCTCTCTCAGCTCATAAAGAAGCTTACTGCGAAACTCTTCAAGTTCTTGCGTGAACTTAGGACAAGACTCTTTTAGTAAACGCTTCAATTCACGTTCTGTCGCCTCATTAGACACATCACCCACTATGCGATTAGCACTATCGAGTAAAAACTGACGGTAAACCTTAGCAAAGTAATCATTGAATTCACTCTGAAGGGAAGCTGATCCAAAGTATTTTGCAATAAAGCTTTTTGCTCCTAAATTCTTTGGCTGTATCACTCTTTTAGGCCTTATTTTGAACAGGTTGACACAAACAACGTCTCCATTAGCTAGATGCAAGGTTAGATCAGGAGCGACATTTGAGTTGTCAGCCTCAAATTTGTTCGTGACTTGAGAGATGTTACTTTGCTGCTCAATGATAAATCGCGCAGTCCCCGAAGCAATCCCATCTGCTTTCGGAAGCGTTTTCGCCTGTAAATAGTGCTGGATTTCAGAAGTAACCGCTTGAACGTGGAGATCTCCACTTTTTCTTGGCGTTGGGTTTGGCATAAGTTTATCCGCTATGAATGTCATATCACGCTAGCATGAAACGTAGATTCGACAATGGCACATTAGCGCAATCTCAGCAACTAGAAGAGTTTATCTAACAGATTGATAAGCTTATTTAAAAACCTAGCTCACGCTTTTTTTCGCTCAATATTCAATAAAAAAGCGCATCTCAGACAAACATCCAAGTGCGCTTTCATCGACAACAGTCAAGTATCAACAGTTAAGTATCAACGCTTAAGTGAACGATAGACACCGAAGGACAATCTCTAATCCGGTTTGCGGTCTGAAATCACCTTACCATCTTTAATCGTAATGATGCGTTTAGTACGCTCTGCCAAAGCGTTGTCGTGTGTGACGATGATGAGGGTTCGACCTTCTGCATGAAGTTGGTTGAACAAGGCTTCAATCTCTGCACCTGATTTGGAGTCCAAAGCACCAGTTGGTTCATCGGCAAGGATAATTTGCGGGTCATTAACCAAAGCTCGTGCAATCGCAACCCTTTGTTTTTGACCACCTGAAAGCTGGTTCGGCTTGTGATCGAGTCGATCCCCTAGCCCCACTTGTTCTAACAATTTTGCGGCACGTTGGCGACGCTCTTTAGCTTTGATACCCGAATACACAAGCGGTAATGCGACATTATCTAGAGCCGTTGCGTATTCAAGCAAATTAAAGCTCTGAAACACAAAACCAATCTTTTGATTGCGAATCCCTGCTAGAGCATTAGCAGTTAAGCTTGCAACATTTTGACCACCCAAAACGTATTCACCATTCGTCGGTTTATCCAGGCAACCAAGCATATTCATCAGCGTCGATTTGCCAGAGCCAGATGGTCCAAGAATAGAAAGAAACTCTCCTTGGTTGATGGTTAAGTCAACGCCGTCTAGTGCACGTACTTCGACCTCACCACTCGCGTAGTACTTACAAATATTAGTCAGCTCGACAAGCGGCTTGTTCACCATGCTTTCTCCAGAGTTATTATTATTCACTTTGTAGTGCCTCCAGCGGACTCACTTTGGCTGCCCGATTGGCAGGTAACCAAGCTGACGCGACGCCGATAAACACCAAGGTAGAGATCACTATCGCAACCACAGTCCACGAAAGTTCTGGAACCGGTTTACCGAGATCCTCATAGAAGACATTCCCTTCTAGATTGATGGCACTGATTGCGGAAATGAGACTGTAGGTAACACCGAGCCCCAACGCGCCTCCCATCATCATGGTCATTAACGATTGAACTAAGTAATGCAGACGGATCGCCGTTGGCGTTGCCCCTACCGCCATACGAACTCCAATATCTCGGGTAGAGCGTTTAACAGTCGCGTACATCACATTCGCGATCCCAACACCAGCCACAGCTAGCGTGACAAAACCAATAATGCCGAGAAAGCTTTGCAAACCTATCAGGAACTGCTGCATGCTCTTTTGTTGCATGAACATATCTTCCACTTGTACGACTTGCTCATCACTGACACTGGCTCCATGTTTACGCGCAATCACTTGGCGAATGGTTTCAGCCAACCTCTTGCGGTCGGTCTCCGATTTTGGCTCAACATTAATACCACCAATATCACCATTTGCATGAAAGCGTTGCCAAGTCGCAAGCGGAACAAAGCTCGAATAGCTGATGTCATCGCCTTGCTCAACGCGTCCACTGTTTTTGGCAAGTACCCCGACCACAGTAAACTCTTCGCTACCAATTTTAACCTTTTTACCAACCGGATCGGCTTGTAAGGTAACAGCAGCAAACCAATTAAAATCATCAACTGGGTTGAACAAATCCGCAGCTAATGAATAACCGAGCACAACCACTTTGCGCATCTGTTTTTGATCAAGTGGATTCAACCATCGCCCGCCGGATAAAGGCTTCAGATTAGTCATTGATGCGTAATCCGTTGGAACCGCGAGCGGCTTTTGCCATGATCCTCGGTTTCCTGCCGTGATGTTTTCATTCCATTTCGCGCTGGGTGCTACACTGGCTACTTCAGGTAATGCCTTGATGACTTTAGCGTCATCTATCTTAAGCGTAAGAAATTTACCTTGATGAAAAGCGCCATGATCAACCGTCGCAATCCCCCCAGTCAGATAGATCAGATTACCATTGCCATTTTGCGCCGTTTTCAGCACGCCCTGTCGAATTCCCTCACCAACAGCCAGCATGGCAGCGATACAAAGCGTTGCCCACGCCACCGCCAAAATCGTTAAGCCTAAACGCAACTTTTCTGCTGACATCTCTTGGAAGATTTGTCTCATTGGTAACAGCATGATTATGCCCTCGCACTCAAAGCAATTACTGGTGTGAGACGAGAGGCTCGTCTTGCAGGAAAGTATGACGCCATCAGTGCCAAAATCAGCGTGACTAAGAGTGACCATACAATAGAGCCGAGTGTTATCACCGGTATACCAACCCATTCAGGAAGGGTGATTGAGCTAAGTAAGGTCACAATACTATAAGCAAACATCAGCCCAACTCCGGTTCCAACAGCAACAAGAATGAGCCCTTCTAAAATAAACTGATTCAGTATCGATTTTTGAGTCGCGCCTATCGCCAAGCGAACCCCAATCTCTCTTGTTCTCTCAGTCACCGACAGAAACATAATATTGGCAACACCAAGTGCACCAACAGCCATGGTCATAGCACCACTTGCGCCCAAGAACACCTGAATGCCACGGAAGATCCCCTTAATCAATGAGGCTCCTTCACTAAAATCTGGCATATCAATCGCATCTCTATCGTTAGGATCAAAATGAAGCAATTTCGCATAAAAGTCAGCAACGTTTTTCCTAAATGAATAGGCATCCATACCCGCGGCAGGCTTCATCAACAACATCCATGGCTTGGTGTTCCACAGATCTCGATAGGTCGTTTGAGGGATGAAGACGGTACGGTTATCACCAAAAGAAATACCAGAGTCCTCATTTTTGAGTACGCCAATTACCAGAAAAGGAATGCCATTAACTTTCACTGTATTACCGATGGTAAGTGCCCCCATCTTCGCGATTTGCTCACCTAATACTGCGACGCGTGTGTGATTGTGGATATCACTCGGTGAGATATGGCGCGAGCCAGTTTCAAACTTGCTTTGCATTAGTGAAAAATACGTCGAATCTATGCCACTCACATTACTCGATAAACGTTGTCCTTTTTCATTGGTAACGCTGCCATCCCACTTGGCATACACACTGGAAACATCCTCGACAAAACCCGCGCTCTTGATCATCTCAACTTGCTCTTGTGAAATACTGATTTGACGCCTAGCCGGTAAGCCTTGCCAAGCCTTACTTGTGCTTGAGGGAAATGCCACTTGGACGTTGTTCATCAAAAAAGAAAGCTGTTGAGTTTGATGACGATAGAAACCCTCTCCCAACGCAATCAACACCACCACTGAAATGACACCCCAAGCAATAGCAATGATCGCCAACGCACTTTTCATACGATGCGCCATCAAAGTTTGCCAGGTTTGCTGTAATAGATTGGTCATGAGTTAAAAGCTCGAGAAATCAACGCCATCGTGTCATCATCCAGCTTTCCTGCAGTTTGAAGCAAACCAATGCGCTGACGCCAATAGCTGTACAAGTTGGTTTTTAGGCTATTTTTGGCTTCAAACAAACTGTTGTGCGCACTGATAACCTCTGAGACTTCCAACAATCCTGCGTCGTAAAGCTTCTCTTTACTGCGTAAGACTTTCTCGCGAGAAAGCACAAGCTCGTTTGCCATCAGCACTTGGTTCCAGTTGATCTCGACCTGAGTAAACTGCTGGATAACGCGCTTATGAATATCGATTTCAACTTTACGCAAATCTTGTTTCGCACTGAGGATATTAAGTGACGCTTCATCAACTTTAGCGCGCGTTGCACCGTTGAGGTCAATTGGCACGCTCAAGGTGATGCCAGCGTTGAACTCACCGTCTTTGCGTCGATCATCATCGTTGTAACCAATGTCACCTTTCAACGTGGGGTAGTAACCACCTTTCGCTGAATCTTTGGCAAACTCACTGGCTTTGACATTTTGCGCAGCGACTAATAGCTCAGGACTGCTGTCTTTTGCCAGTTTCAACCATTGCTCTTGGGAGTTCACCAACATTGGTGGCTGGATGAGCGAATCAGTACGAATTTGATCGACATTTTGTGGCGTTTGGTTGATTAAAGCTGCCAGTGTCGCTCTTTTCACTTCTAAGTCAGCTTGAGCACTTAAAATACCCGCTTGTTCAGAAACCTGTGTCGCACGAATCTCTTCTACATCAACCGATTTCACTTTACCTGCACGATACCGCTTCTCGATTATTTTCAGTAACTTATTGCCTTCTTCTAGCTTAGATTGCGCCAGTTGCAAATCGCCTTGCGCACTCGCAACATCCAGATAAGACGATAGGAGCCTTTGCGCCAATTCGTTATGTGATTGAGTCAACTCCAACTGCGCTTTAAGGTAGTTTGCATTTGCTCGGTCTAAGTCTGACCACAAACTGCTGTCCCAAATGGTTTGAGAGAGGGATGCCCCGTAGCGGTTGGTATTGTCTGCTGACTCACTCCAGTTTGAAGACGCCGTGGCAGTCAAACCGGGCAAAAGTGAACTGCGACTCGCATCAACACCGACCTCGCCAAGTTGCACGCCAATCTTAGCTTTTTCATAATTTGGGTCGTTTTGTTTTGCCTGTTGCCACGCTTGCTCGATAGAAATCGCATAGCTAGGCAAACTTAACGTGGCAGCTAATATCGCGCAGCCTAATTTGGACAAAGTTAACTTAGCCATGAGCGGCTCCCATCATCATGCTGTTGTCGATGATTTCTTCATTCAGTTCGACACCATCAAGCACTTCCACATTAATTCCATCCGATAGTCCGAGTTTTACTGGTTGTGAGTGGAAACCTTGTTCAGAAGTGTCTGGGATCAAAACGCTTGGTGTGTCGCCATTAAACTGAAGCGCACGCTCTGGCAGTGTTAAAACATTTTCTGATTTCTTTAGCGTGATTTTTGCCGTCGACGAAAAACCCGAGCGCAAACGCACTTCTTTCGGAATACTTAGTTCGCCCACTTCAACGCCAAAGCCATTATCGAAACTTTTCGCGGATGCGTTTCCAGCAGGTGAGTTTAAGTTCTCAGACTGAATGGCAACTTTAGTCAGCACTCCAGAGATCTCAACATCTGGATAAGGAGCGACAGTGATCACAACTGGCATGCCCGGGGAAAGCTGAGCAGCATCATGTTCACTCACGCTGCCTTTGAAAATCAGGCTATTCATATCAGCCAGTGACATCATTGCCGTTGCTTCTTGGCTTGACTGTGTAGAAATAATCGGCTCACCGACTTCCACTTTACGGTTAAGAACAGTGCCATCAATCGGCGCATAAATGGTCGATGTCAAACGTGCATTCCCGATAGAGGCTTCGCCGCTACGAATCAACTCAAGGTTCTGACGTTTTTGCAATACATTCGCTTGAGCAGACTTAACCGCTGATCGTGCACTCACATACTCGTCATAGTTTTTAGGAATGATGTCCTGCTTGACCAAGCTCTCTAGGTTAGCAAGCTTTTGTTTGGCTGATTCAAGATCCGCTTCACTGCGCATCAAATCGGTAGACGCATCCGTCAGTGCTTGAGGTGTCGGGTTAGGACGCACCTTAATCAAGGGTTGCCCTTGTTTTACTTTTTCGCCGACGTTGACATAGATTTCACCAACGATACCGTCAATTTGTGACTTAATAGAAACCGAGTGCGCTGGAACAATATTACCAACAGCGACCGCTTGTTTTTCAATGGTTCCTTTTTCCACCGCTAGAGTTGGAAACGCTTCCGGCTGAGCCGAAGATTGCAGATAGTAATACGCACCGCCACCGAGCAGCGCAACGCTCACAGCAGAGACAAGCCAAGTTTTTGCCATCATTGATACCAGTTATTGTTGTGTAGTCTTGTGACCATCTCGTGAACACAAAGTTCTAGGATAATATCGGCTTTAATGTAGGATATTTGTCATATTTGGTATGGCTATGTAATCACTAAAAGACAATAGCCGGAGTGAATCGCTGAACTTGGCGTAAAATGATCATTGGTTAAATTTCAACACGGCGACCAGTTGGTAAATGCTCTAGGCGATCAACAAGCACTTCTTTCAGTAAATGATACGCCTTCATCCCCGTACAGTGACCCGTGTAAAACTTCTCAACAGGATATTCTGACAAGACTTTACCTAATGCTTTGATGTCGTCTTTAGTACCACCAATACTATTAAATACGGGCAAGCCCACGAGATGAAAGCCACCCACTACCGCTTTGATTTTGCAGTTTGGAAATGACTCAATGCTTTTTACTTCACTTCGAAAGCACCAACACTGCTGTTTTGATCCTATTAAGACTTGACGGAAGATCAAAAAACACACTATTATTCGCAAAACTGACCAATTGGTCAGTCGGTATTTAGAGCGAGTACTATGGACAAAAGACAACAGATCATTGAAGTTGCAACGCAGTTATTTGCGGAACATGGTTTTGAGAAAACGCCCGTCTCCACCATTTGTGAGAAGGCTGAAATTTCAAAAGGCTTGGTGTTTCACCACTTCAAAAATAAAAACGAACTGTTAAGAGAAGTTTTTGTTCATATCACTCAGATTATCGAAGAAACAGATAAGAGTGATGAACACGTATCAGAGAATGACGATCGCTTAGAAGCAATGATCCACTCGATCTTCGATGGTATGACCGTTCCTGAACACCGCAAGATTTATCAGTTCAATTTTAGTGTGATGGTTCACCCGACCACGAGAGCGATTGTTGTCGATCTGATAGACAAACGCTACCAAGGTTTACAGGTATCCACTGAAGAAGTTTTTCGCTCACTGGGGCACCCGAACCCTGTTGTCGTGACAAAAATGTTCATCGCGGAGATCGATGGTATTGCCATGAACTATTTACTCAATGAGGACTTCCCTATCGAAGAAATCAGGCAAGAGTTCATCAAAAAGTACTGCTAAACCAACCAAAAAATCATGCACATCTCGTTGCGTGATTTTTTTGATTAAACTAACTGACTGCACGGTCAGTCGGTTTAGTAAATTAAATATAAAAACTAAGGAGAAACCAATGAATACACCTTATCAAATTCAATACGAGGCGTTCGCGAAAGCCGGTGGGCTATATGATGAGAGACACGCCAAACTCTATGCAGAATTTGCCGACAATCTTATTGCAGATGGCAGCTTTTCAATCGTCTACGAAGGCGTAGCACACGCCTGCTATACCCCTATCGTGATTGACGCAGCACCACACCTAAAATGCTATGTACTTGCACCACTTGCGGTACTACCTGAGTTCCAAGGCAAAGGTTATGCGACAAGATTGATGGAAGAAGCAGAAAAGCAGTTAAACGCTGACGTTATCTTTGTAATGGGCGATCCGATGCATTATGCGAATCGTTACAACACGACTCACAGCGTATTACTACCTGTACCGTCCAATGCGCCTTTAGATTGCTGGTTTGCACGAGAGTTAACAGCAGACGCGTTAACTGGGGTTGGTGAGTCCACTTCATCCATCAAGGGACCTTTTTCTGATCCATTGATGTGGAGTCATCCAGACGAGCAAGTCGTCTAATATCAAAATCAATCTGTTATGCCCAGAGCACATTGCTTTGGGCATGCGGTGTAACCCAATCTATCTTAATAGGAGCATTGCAAGTGCACCGACCAATACACCGAATACAAACATTCCTACACTAATTAATATAAGGTTAGGAGAATAGCTAAAAGATGAAGGTTCGTTACTCCCATAGTTATCAGGTTTAGCATTGACCAAAAGTGCCGTGTATTCGGTATCAAATGCAGCCGCCAGAGAACGCCCCGTCTCCAAAGAAGCACTTCCGTGAAGCTCAACACGTTGTATGGTGCGTAAACTTAACCCACAGATATCGGCGAGTTGTTGTTGGGTCCATGCTTTGTGCTGCCTTAAGTGGCGAATTTTTGAGGTATCTAATTGCATCCATTCACCCTTTCCCACCAAAAAACACAGCGATAGTGACAAAACCAACAAGCAAACCACATGCAAAAGCAACACCAATGCCTTTGAGAATTTGGAAATGAGTTAGCCCAAATTCATACTCATCAATACTTCGATAACCCTTTTTTAGGAAGACCGTTATCATCCACTTACCGTTTAGGCAAATTTGGACTTCTAATTTCTCTCCTTCAATCTCAATCATATGACTGGATTTAAAGTACCAATTGGACTTTTGGGATACGAGTTCACCATCGACGTAAACCCACTCTTTGCCACTTAACATTGAGATTTGGACAGTAATGTCATGTCCTTTCCATTCAAAGTAGCTGGTTAAAATTGTTTTCCCTGTTTGCATCACATATCCCTATTCATTCAATGATGTTCACATCGTGCCGCAAGATCGACACTATAAAAACGACGCACAGACGACAGTCGCCTTTTTGTCATGTGACACCATGGCGACAATGGTATGACAGTTCTTAATTTTCAATAAGTTAAGTAATCAACTTGAGGACAAACCCCTGCCGTCTCCGTGGTTCAATATCCACTATTGCGGGCATAGAGAAAACAACTCTTGTTCTTCAGTTTGATATTCAGCCGCCTCTTTAGCGATAGCGATATTTTGCTTACTCGCCTTAAACTCAGAACCAGTGCCGGGCCAAAAATACCCTTGGTCATCATGACAGAGCACAATAATCGATGCTGCAGCTCCTAAATTTGGCTCATCTCCCTTCGCTGCATACATTTTGAAAGATATGTGAGACGAAAAATTCCCTCGAATCTCTTCGAGTACGTCAGCTTGAATTTCGTAGTATGCATCAACACCTTGCTTTATTTCTTCAAAACTCGTGAGCCGTAAAACGGCGGAATACGGTGCTTGATTGATCGCAACTCTAAGTGGTTCTTTTGCCATAACTTCTACCGCGATAAAAGCAATAAACCATAGCGTCCACTTCATGCTTATCCCCTTTTAAACCGCATACTTAAACAGTCCTGCGGAAACATACTTAACGCAGGAAATACCGTGTATTCCTTCAGCACGCCTTGTTTATTTGATTGATTAACTTGGCTTTCGTAGCTCTAAGACCAGGTAACGGCATACATAACCTGCACCTGATGTATAACCGACAAGATTTTCAAGCGATACGACTTTAAGCCCTGCGTTTTGGCTGAACTCGCGAACTTCGTTCTCGGTGTAAGCGGTGTGTACGACTGTGCCACTGTAGGTGTTTCTCGGCAGATCTTTTCCATCTGGGTCGTGACATTGGAAACTGATAAAGCAACGCCCATCAGCATTTAGCAGCTCAGCAATACATTGAAGTAGCGACTGGGGATCGACGAGAAATTCCGTGAATCCGAGAGCGGTAATGATGTCGAAGGTTTGATTGAAAAGTGGGGAAAAAGGTTGGTCAAGATCATGAACATTGACGCTTTGATATAAGTTGGTTTCGCGCGCTTTGTTCACCATATTGGAGGAGATGTCCAAGCCATGTAGGACGACATCAGGGTAATGAGATTTTATGACTTTCCCGATGCTGCCTGTGGCGCAAGCCAAGTCAAGGGCTGAGCCTTGCCGTAGATTGAGTGTTTTTAGCTTCCCGTCGACCCAACGTGGACCAACATATTGGCTGTCTTCAATTAACTTTTGGTAGCGCTCAGATACTTCATCATACATTTTGGCAACGTCCATGATTCCTCCTTGAATTCTTGAACGCTTGCCAATGTAGCACGCCCTAGTCACCTATACACTTATGTCCTTGTAAAAGCGTGAAAAAAGTCGACGTGCTACGCATTGATTTAAGCCATCCAGATCCTCGCTAAAATACCTACTGGTGTGGTAACACCCGTTGTAATTGAACTTACCTTCCCATCTTTTACAACATAGATAGTCGGAGTTACGCTAATGCTCCATTCTTGCATGATGGTGCTTTTGGGATCATTGACATTATCGAACTGGTAGTCTTTTGCCTGCATGAATTTTTGTACACGTTCTTCTGGACCAGAGGCACCAGAAACAGCAACGACTTCATAATAGTTGCTCAACCAACTCACGCTAGGGCTAACAAACTTACACGCAGGGCACCACGTTGCCCAAAAATACACGACAACAGGCTCATCATGGCTTTTGGCAATCACATCGACGAACTCACCGTCCGCCATGATTGCACTAAGAGGCGGCGCATGCTCTTTGGGAATGTCTTTGGTGCGGTACCAATCCATCGCGACCGATATAACAGTCACCATGAGGATGATTTGTAGCGCTTGACCAAGCCAATATTTCAGCGACTTGCGCTTTTTTACGGTGTTCACTTAATCACACCTCCGCTTGCTTGCTCAATGGCTTTCACCACAACATCGTCAGTCAAAATCACTGGTAAAGGAATACCTTCTGGGGCAGCAGGACCATAAACTATGTTGAATGGCACACCAAAACGACCATGTGCTCTTAAGAAATCGGTGACTGAACTATTAGGATGCGTCCAGTCGCCTTTTAACGTCGCAACATTAGGGCTTTGCAGCAATGAGTAAACTGGATCTTGCCAGATCACACCTATCTTGTTGGCTTTACAAGTGACACACCAGTCAGCAGTCACATCCACAAATACTACGCGACCATTTTTCACGTGTTCCGCAATCGCTTCATTCGATAACTTTTCCCAAGCCAAGTCTTCAGGCAAAGGGGTTGCCCAATGATTCGCTGTCATGCTGCCTAGCATCAGTCCACCAGCGATTAAGATGAGCGATGCCATACCTGACGCTGCCAGCGCTTTGTTACCGTAGACTCGCTTGACACGCGCCATAATAACGATGAATGCAACCAAGCCGATTAAGATGACCCAAAATACGGGTAAGTGATTCGCCATCAATGACAACAACCATGCACTGGTTGCCAGCATCATGATGCCGAATACGATTTTCACGACATTCATCCACTGCCCTGGCTTTGGTAACTTCAACGCGATACCCGGGAAGATAGCGACTAAGATCCAAGGCAGTGCCATGCCTAATGCCAGTGCGGTGAAAATAGCAAACAACGTTGCTACGTCCGCACCCAGTGCAAACGCAACGGCGGTACCTAAGAAAGGCGCAGAACAAGGCGTTGCAAGCAGAGTCGCGAACATTCCTTGCACGTAGTGTCCAAATAGCGAGTTATCGCCCTTCGACGCTAGCCAAGTATTCGTACCTGAAGACAGGCGAATTTCAAATAAACCAAGCATGTTGGCGCCAAATAATCCGGTCACCAGCAGCATTAAGCCTAAGAACCAAGGGCTTTGGAATTGCACACCCCAGCCGATAGCATTACCTGTCAGCTTCAACACTAAGATAAACCCAGCCAAAAGCCAGAACGAAGTCAGAATACCTAACGAAGAAGCGATGAATTGAGTGCGAATTTGGCGACGTTCAACACCTTGTGCGGCCACAATGCTGCTTAACTTCATACCTAGTACTGGTAGTACGCAAGGCATGATATTCAGAATCAAGCCGCCTAGTAGCGCAAACAAGAATATGTTCACCAGTGAAGTGGTTGGCAAAGCTTGCGTGATAACACCCGCTTTTGCTTGCGCGGTTTCTTGCGCCAGTAGGTTGTTATCTTTGATTGAGACGTAAAGCGATTGGTTATCCAGCTCTACGTCACCCAACCAAGTATTCACTAAATAGTTTGCGGTAAGCGTATTGCCCTCTTGATGCAGCCCTTCCAACTTGAAGCTGTAATCGCTCGTTGTTTCATCGACACCATCGACTAACACTTCTGGCTTCTGCCATCCTTGTGAGTTGGTCAGTGTGATTTGCAACTTAGATTGGCTCGCATCCCAGTTTGCTTGCGTAACTTCAACAAAAGGAGAAGGCTGAGGCACACTGCTCACTGCTTGCGCGTAAGTAAACATCACTCCTTCATCAACTTGTAAGTCGGAAGGTAGGAAAGACAGTTGAATGTGATAATCCGTCAGGACACAAATGGTCGTGCACGAAGACAGTGTCAGCGTCGCATCAATCGTCACTGGTTTATTCATGTCTTCGACGTGCAACGTCATTGGGAAAACGGTGTCACCTTTATAACCCAGCGTTTCAATACCAAGCAGTTCGTATTTCTGCGGGTACGGCCATTGCCAATCCACTTTGGTTAGGTTTTGTGATTTTTCCCAATCAATAGAAGGCGCGACGCCACCTTCACCCGGTGAACGCCAGTAGGTTTTCCAATCGCCGGTGAGTTTGACATCAAGATAACCAGTAAGTGTGTTGGTATTGGGATCTTGTTGTCCGGTAAGTACAAAGCGCGTCTGTACAGGTGGATGTTGAGGGTTGGTCAGCCACCCGGTGTCTGTCGTCTGTGCTTGGGCAAATAACGAGAATAAGCTCAACGCTAACGTCATGAAGATCATAACCGCAGCTTGAGTTGTTTTTTTAATGTGGTTCATAGTGATTCCTAGTTAAAAACAAGTGTAGAAAATACTGACGGAAAAATACTCGTCAGAAATCACTTGTTATTCACGGAATACACATAGGGTGAGATGGACCCGATACTTATGGATTATCGGTTCTGTCCATTGCCTTTGGTTAGCAAATGCGCAGCAGCGCCACATGGCTAATACGAAGAGACCAATAAACAGTACAACAACCATGGTTTCCAGTTGCTGTTGAGCAAATTGAATCAGTTTTTCAGATAACTCACATTTCCCCGTATCGTGCCCACTGTCGGCTCTCTCAATCTTTGTGACATCATTAACTCGCCCCCCATCAAGCAACACCGAGGTCGTGTTCGAGTCATATTGCATGGCGCAACTGAACATCAAGCCGGAGTTTTTCAACAGGCACACCACAATCACCCAGCCAATCAAAGCTAGGAGCCATTTCCCTTGATGTTGGGATGTAGCAGATTGTGAAGTGGATGCAAGCATATTCGTTTTGATTGTCAATCGTTGGCGGGAATCATACGCAAGTTTATATAAACCTCAAGTGGTATGAATTTTCTGCGCCGCTCTCATTGGTAGCTAATTATGATAGTCTTATGACTACCATTTCCGTAAATAATTCAACATGCTCAATAAAGTTAATCTTGCTGATATTCGCTCCTTTGTTTTGATTGCTCAACTGGGCAACTTCACCAAAGCGGCAGAAGCCCTTTCAGTATCGCGTTCCCATGTGTCTCGCCAAATCAGTGGGCTCGAAGCGCAAATGGGCGTGACTCTACTCACTCGAACTACGCGAACATTACGTTTGACTCATGCCGGTGAACGTTTTTACCAAGAATGCGAAAAAGCACTGCATGATATCGACCAAGCATTAATTGCCGCTGTCGACGATACTCAAGAAGTTCGAGGGTTGATCCGAGTGAACTGCGTCGGCGGTTATATCGGCGAAGACATCGTCGCTAAATACGTCAATGAATTCATGTCGGAATACCCAGATGTATTTGTGGATTTGGACTTCTCTTCACCTCGAATTGATTTGATCGAAGACCAGTTCGACGTTGCGATTCGTATGGGGGAACTGGAAGACGCGGGATTCGTTGCGCGTAAGTTGATGATGATCGACATGGTCACACTCGCGAGCCCACGTTACCTTAAAATACATGGCGAACCAGTCGCCCCCAAAGAGCTGGCGAAACACCGTACTCTCACAGGCTCAGTTACGCGTTGGAGCTACCGTAACGTTGCTACACCAACTGAACACAGTGACGTGATAGTGAAAGGTAACTTACGTTGTAAGAATGGTCGCGCTCTTGTGATGGGCGCACTCTACGGTAACGGCATTATTCGCGTACCCTTAAGTTACTGTGACAAAGAAGTAGAGCAAGGCAAGTTGGTCAAAGTGATGCCAGAATGGGAAATACCATCGGTACCTCTGTCAGCGATTTTCCATCGTGACCGCTACCAGCCTAAACGTCTGCGAACCTTCATTGATTTCATCAAAGCCAAGTTTGAACAAGACGCGAAAGCTTAAAACGAACATTAGAGCGTCTCGTCGCTCCTCACCCTCTCTGGATAACGCAACAACCAGTCTCTAAGGCTGGTTTTGCATTAAACAGGTAAGAAACGTGTAAACAATCCCGCAAAAACAAGCGCATAACGTGAAAAAGGGTTATTCTTAGTTATTAAAAGTACGAAATAATTAATGAATGAGCACCCAACCTAATTCACGTCAATTGATCTCCTGCGAAGAGTGCGGCTTGGTCGTTCGTATTCCTGATATCGAACAAGGTCAAAAAGCACAGTGTCCTCGCTGTGAGCATTCGCTAACTAAAATCAACGCGAAACCGTATCAAAGCGTTCTTGCTGTCTCGGTCGCTTGTTTGATCATGCTAGTTTTGAGTGTCTCTTTCCCATTCATGTCGTTCAGCGTTCAAGGTTTATCTCAAGAAATCACTCTAATGCACGCAGCGAAGATGCTAGCGGAATTTCATAATGCGCTCCTTGGCGCTTTATTACTTGCGACCGTTGTCATCCTTCCCGCTATCTACGTCGGTTTGATTCTTTTCCTTCATCTTGAAGCCTTGAAGTCGCTCAAGCATCCATTGAGTAAAAAACAAATTCGCATGGCGAAGACTCTGTGTCGAATTCTGTTTAGAGTCGAACCTTGGTTGATGGTCGATGTCTTTTTAATTGGCGTATTAGTGAGCCTAATTAAGATTGCTTCGCTGGCTGAGATAGGCATGGGCAGTTCATTCTGGGCATTCTGTGTATACACAGTTTTGGTGGTGAAGTGTATTTCTATGGTAGATAAGAGCTGGCTATGGGGGCATTTCATCCCATCTATCGAACTACCAAATGTGAAAGAAGGTGATACGCACCATGACAATAATCACATTGGTTGCCACACGTGCCATCAGCTTAACCCTATCGAAGATACTAAACATCAAAAGTGCCTTCGTTGCCATAGCCCAGTTCATAAATACAATCCTGCGAATAACTTACAGAAAGCATGGGCACTGTTGTTTGCCTCTATCATCTTTTACATTCCAGCCAACCTTTATCCAATGATGTATACCGTTAGCCTTGGTCATTCCGAAGGTTCAACTATCATGGAGGGTGTGGTGCTGCTGTGGCAACTAGGCTCCTACCCAATCGCTGCCGTTATTTTCTTTGCTAGTGTCTTCATTCCTATGGCAAAAATGCTCGCCTTAGCATGGCTTTATTACAACGCGCAGAAAGCTCAATACTTGCCACCAGAGGAAAGTATCTCGCGTTTAAAAGTGTACCGAATGACCGAGTTTATTGGGCGCTGGTCAATGATTGATATTTTTGTGGTCGCGATTTTGGTTGCGTTAGTACAACTGCAAAACCTAATGGCGATCTACCCTGGTCCTGCTGCCCTTTCATTTGCGGCAGTGGTCATTTTCACCATGCTCTCTGCCATGATTTTTGACTCGCGTTTGTTATGGCAATTACCACAAAACGAAGCGCAGAAGCCAATGACGAATAACTTAACTGAGAAAGCTAAATATGAGTGATGAGAACAAAGCAACCGCTCAAATAAAACCGCAAAAGCAGGTCTCCGCAATTTGGATCATCCCGATCCTTGCACTGGCGATGGGAGCGTGGATGTTGTTTCAATACATCAACAGTACTGGTCCCGAGATCACTCTGAAGCTACCAACAGCAGAAGGCATTGAAGTCGGCAAGACCGAAATCAAGGCACTCAATGTAAAAGTGGGAGTGATCACAGATGTTAAGCTCAGCAAAGATTACGACCACATTATTGCCACGGCACAAATGAACAAAGATGCCGATCGTATGCTGCGTGAGGATTCGATGTTTTGGGTCGTCAAACCGCGTATTGGTCGGGAGGGAGTTTCTGGTTTAGAAACGCTACTTTCCGGTGCCTATATCCAACTGCAACCAGGCAACTCCAAAGTTGAAAAGGAACACTTTAACGTACTTGACGTTCCACCCGTTGCCTCCCCTGATGCAGAGGGTCTACGCATTGTCTTGACCCACCGCGAAGCAGGCAAACTCGGCGTTGGCGATCCGGTGATTTACAAAGGCTTCACCGTTGGGCGTGTAGAAACCACTAGCTTTGACGTGGATACTCGCCGAGCACTGTACCAACTGTTTATCTTCAAACCATACGACAGCCTTGTGCGCACTAAGACTCATTTTTGGCTAAGTTCAGGTGTTGACTTACAACTGAACGCCGAAGGTTTTGAGGTGAAGTTTGGCTCTCTTGAAAGCTTAATCACTGGAGGGGTTGTCTTTGATACCCTACCTGGCTTAGGAGCGGGAGATGAAGTCAAAGAGGATATGACGCACTTCCGTTTATTCGATGACGTTAAGCAAGTGCGTGAAGGCATGTACGACGACTACATCCAGTTTGTCATGATGTTTGAAGAATCAGTACGTGGTCTTAAACGTAAAGCACCCGTGGAATATCGCGGTCTACGTATCGGTACTGTAATGAAAGTGCCAATGCGTATGCCAACGCCAGACGAAGATTTCTCTGCGAAAAAAATTCCTGTCTTAGTTCGTATTGAACTTGGACGCGTGTACAACGACTTGCCTGCCGACAAGCTACCTCTTTTCAAACAGAAACTGAAAGAAGAGTTTGCTAAAGGGCTTCGTGGAACACTAAAAACCGGCAACCTGCTGACTGGCGCATTGTACATTGATACCGATTTTTATCCTGATGAAGACCCATACGTCCCAAGCGAGTTTGAAGGCTTAGACGTATTCCCGACCAAACAAGGTGGGTTCGCTCAAGTACAACGCCAAGTAAATGACTTCCTGACCAAAATTAATAGCTTACCGATGGAAGAGACGCTTCAATCATTAAATAAAACCCTGAAAACATCAGAGCGCACTCTCGCTTCTGCTGAGCGCGTTGCAAACAGTGTCGACAAATTGCTTAACCAAGACGATACCAAAGCCATTCCACAAGACATTCGCAAGAGCTTAGAACAGTTGCAGAAAACCTTGGATGGTTATGGTCCGAATTCCACTATGTATAGTGAGATGGAGTCCACATTGAAAGAGTTGGAGCAGGTAATGACGGAGTTCAAGCCCGTTCTTAAGCAACTAAATGAAAAACCAAACTCATTGGTCTTTGGTGAAGATGAAGTGAATGATCCAATTCCTGTTAGAGGGCAAAAATAATGAAACGCGGACTTTTATTGATTTCTGCCCTATTGGCAGGTTGTAGCAGTGCACCAGAAAACACCGGGGCATTGTATGTGTTGCCTGAAGCAAGCTCAGCGAAAATCAGCGACACCATGATTGCACAACGTCCACAGCTTGTTGTTCGTCCAGCTCAACTAGCAAGCTATCTTGCTGACAGTGGCATTGTGTACCGAACATCTGAGACTCAAATCATTCAAGCAAAACACAACCAGTGGGCGCACAGTATCTCTGAGCAAATTACTCAACGCATGATTGATGATCTACGTGCTAAGCAAAGCCAATACTGGCCGGTAGAAGTGAACAACTTACTCGACCAAAGTGACCAAAGTAAACTTCAGTTATCGCTGAGTAAGTTTAATGGTAGCTATGAAGGAAACGCAGAAATTGAAGGAGAATGGCTTATCATTGATGCGAATGGCAAAGTGAAAAACAGTGCACCTGTAACAATCAAACTGCCTTTACAAGACGAAGGTTATGATGCGCTTGTTGACGCGCTTTCCGCTGGGTTGAATAACCTTACTGATCAAATCGCTGCTCAACTATAAAACTCTCTCGCCCACTCCAATTGAGGAGTGGGCGTTTTCTTCCTCAAATCTCTAATCGCCCTCTTCTCTCAACATCATCCAGAGAAAACACTATTAAGCCATATCTAGCGATACTGTGAGTGAAATAAAGCGTTTCCGTTAGTCGTCGTTTTTGAATTACCACACTCCATGCCCTACGCTAATCTTTATGCAACTCATTTAATTAAAATATGGACGTTGATATGGTTAAGAAAATCCTGCCGGTTCTTTCTCTGCTCTCTTCTTATCTGATAACACCTTTTGCAATGGCAGGCGATACATACTCGTCACCATGCCATTGGCAGCATAGTGTTGAAATCTACATGCAGGCTCTGAATATTAATGGCGATTCCACAATGGGGAATTTCTCAACTGACCTTGACGTAGATCCTAAGTTCATCATGGATCATCTTGATATTGGTGCGATGGCAAGGCTTGAAGGAGTGTACAAAAATAAATGGGGTTATTACCTCGATTACAGCTTTATGGATCTAAATGGCAGTGCGAATAATCTATCTGGCATTTTACCTAATGTTACTTATCGTGCAGATCTGGACGTCAGACAAGGCGTACTTGAAGCAAAAGTGTTCCAACGAGAAATCCATTCATTTGGCATGATTGATTACATGTTTGGCTTACGTTGGTGGGATAACGACATCAAAGGTAAAGTCTACCGTAACGATAACCGCATTCTCGTAGACAGATTAAACATCAAAGAGGACTGGGTTGATTTCTTAGTGGGCGTGCGTTGGTTAAACAATCTCACTAAAGACTGGCGTTTTCATGCAAGCTTAGACGCTGGTCTTGGAGCAGATACGAACTTTACTTATGCGACACAAATAGGCTTGCGTTATCACATGAACGATTGGTCGGACATTAACCTGGCTTACAAATCGACTTGGGTGGACTATGTCAATAAAGGAACCTTCGAATACGATACTGCCTCTCATGGTTTTCTTATTGGTCTTGGACTATATTTTTAGTCCCCTCAACATAAGGTGCTGCAGCACGCTAACGCAGGATCTTCTAAGCTAGTAATAACCTTCTCACTTAGGCAAAGCTTAATGATGAATAAATCGGAAGTTATCTGGCCAGATTATTACCACCCTAAACATTCTCATATACACGTACGCAGCCAAATCGAGATCCCTGAACCACCAGAAGTTGTTTGGCAACATCTAGTTCGTGCTCCTGAGTGGCCGGCATGGCGTCACTCTAAAACCATGGTTCAGATCTTAAGTGGCGATAGCACGTTATGCAAAAACACCATGTTTCGTTGGAAAACATCTTGGGTTGATTTTCACTGCACAGTAGTCGAATACACCTTGAATCAACGCTTGGCATGGAAAGGCAAAAAAGGAGGTGTTGATATGTACCACGCTTGGGTTTTAGAGCCGACAAAAACAGGTTGCTGTATTACAACGGAAAGTACCCAACGCGGTGGAATGACCTGGCTTACAAAATACTTTGCACCAAAACAGCTAAGAAAGTACCACCTAAAATGGTTAGAAGAGTTGTGCCGCCAATCTCACGGCAATTGCGAGAAATAATGAAAATATACACTCTACTTGCTACTTAATATGCTCAATAAATGCGCTCAGCCTGATCTCAATCATGTTTGAAGCACGTCGCTTAGGATACCCTTAGCGAAAACTACAAATCCCCAATCCTATGACCTAATGGTCAATAGATAAGGCGCTTGAGCAGCAATGTCGATTAACATTTCAGATCTAACCACCGCATTAAGCAAGGTGGAGCACATACATAAAGTCCAATTGGAAAATGTGCATCAATTCTTTAAGTCTAACGAAACTTTCTCGGTACAAGCCTTTAGCCAAATTGTGGCAACGGACTCTATTGATGAACGTTTTAAAGCTATCGACAAAGAATTTGCTTTGTTGGGCGATGCTAAAACTTACCTACTAGAAGCTTCTTACTTAGTTGCTTAGAAACCAAGCCAGCTAAAGTAAAAAATTGCGCTTGCAAACCTTAAATGAGATTTATTTTTAATCGCATTACTGTTAAATTATCGGCAGTTATCGTATGAGGTTTTGCAATGAACGCGAAGAAAGCGCTAAAAAAATTGAAGAAGAAAACCGTAAAAAAAATGGCTTCTTCTTCACATAAACAGCTTAGTGCTTTAAAGAACAACGCATTAGGCAGCCCTGCCACATCAAAATCTCACACTTTCTCTTCACAAAGTGAACTCGTTAATGAGCTGAAAGGCGTCGCAAACCAAGCTGTAATGAGTGCAGCGTATGAGCTCGCCGCTCCTCTCAATCCACTATTATCTTGGTTTAACGATGCTGGCGGTGTCGTTGATTTCACCACTGCGCCTAAAAAACCCTCAGTACCGTTATCAAAACAGTCAGCGAACGATTCAACACCTGCATTTTCAGTTAAATCAGTCGGTCATTTGCCCTTGAAATCACCACCTTGCAAGCGTTGCCCAGCTCTCTCGAATGGCATTTGTAAGTGCGCAGCGAAGAAGTTTAAGCTTAGTGCTTAACGTCACAAGTAAAGCGATAGCCAAACGTACTTGATCAAAAAAGCCCGACTTGATGCCGGGCTTTTTAATGTTCTTTTTCTCAACCGCTTATGCCAAATTCATGATAACTCGGCTGACTGATGGACCAACGATACGAGTCAATGCGACCCCCGTTAATCCTTTCACTAGACTCTTTGTTCCGCTCACCATTGCTTTCTCAACAAAAGAAGGCTTTTCGCTGCTTTGCGTCCAATGATGACTTTCTAGAATTTCCATCAAACTGTCACAATCTAGCTCACGACTATCGAAGCTGATCGCTACAGATCCTGCATATTTCTTATGCTTTACTTCACGTACAGCATCAATCTCTTCCAACTGACAAATCAATTCTTCGACCTCTTTGGGGTGATCTTTAATATAGTCAGAACGAACCCTAAGCCTATGATTTGTCTTGTGAATGTAAGTATTCATGCTAGCGCCAATCCAAATGATAACCATTACTGTTTTCAACAGTAGCATTGAAATTGATTAAGCGCAAAGCATTTGTAATTAGTTCGTCACATGATCCTTTTTCTCAATGAATCTGACCTCGCTTACCGTATAATTTTTTTATGAAACAGTACGTCGACCAGGCCTTAAAACTAAGAAAGTGGGTATCGATTGGCCACCATATCCCGGGAAGAGTAAGACTCAAATACAAGCTCGGCATCGTAGCGCATCTTGCCAGTTTCCGAAGTGACGACATCGAGAAAGCCATTTCTTCAATTCCGGCATTCAAAAACTATAAGTTGAATAATGCGACGGGCAGTATCGTCATTGAATACGACCCAACAACAGTCAACCCCAAAGCAATTGACGCGTTGTTTTCGGAGTCAAAAGAGGTTGCTGAACGAGCATGCTACGCGATAGCTGAGCAACTAGACTTAGATGGAGAACGTTCATGAGTGACTCATTGAACAACGCAAATCCATACGAAGCCTACTTCAAGGCCATGATGGAAATGCAAAAGGAAATGGCGAATGCTTACATGGCAAGCATGCAAAACGGTGAAATGCCACCAATGATGATGCCTCATCAAATGGGTATGATGCCGCATTTCCCACATCCTGCATTTTGTCATCCTCACCAAATGCCGCCGGGCATGGGCGCACAATTCCATCCGGGAATGATGCCACCGCCCCCACACTGGCCGCATGCGGGGATGATGCAACACCCACAGCAACCTCAACAACCACCTCAAACCTCTGAAACACCAGAAAGCGATCCATTATTCGAGCAAGCTCAGGCGATGCTAGAAGGCGCTCTCGGTGAAGAAGCAGGCATGTTTAAAGAGATATTAGGAACTTTCGGTATGAACGATAAAGAGTTTTGGAAAGGCGCTATGGTAGGCGCTGCAGCAGCACTTCTATTAAGCAATGAAAATGTGCGCGGCAAACTAATGGGCTTGGTATCAGGTGCTGGCGACATGCTGAAATCTGGTGGTTCAAGCGTAAAAGAAGGCGCCGTAAACACTGCAAGTGCAGTGAAAGAGAACGTGTCGACAGGAAGTGAAATCTTTAAAGAGACTTATGCTGCGGGTAAACAAGGCTTCCAAGAATCTGTAGAGCGTCACAAAGCAGAACCTGCAATCAAAGAAGTTGCCGAAAAAGCACCTAGTGAAGAAAACGAAGGTGAAAACGGTCAACCAGTTATCAAAGAACATGAGTAATTCAGCCAATAAACTCAGTTCTGCCAATCGTGCCATGTTAGTCGGTGCTATCGCAGGTGGCAGCGCGACGATTGCCAGCCAGTGGAAAGAGCATAAAGCGGGCAATATCGACACTAATGAAATGGCTACCAGCGCCGCAAAATCTGCACTTAAGACTGCAGCAATCGCTGGTGCGACAACGTATGTGGCAGAAAAAATGGCCGGTCGCCCTGCACTCTCTATGCTGACAATTCTCAGCGTAGGTGCAGCGGGTCTTTACTTAATGGATCAAGTTTCGGAATCTAAAGATGAACAATAACAACCCATACTACGGTTACCCTTACTACGGCTACCCACAGCAACAAAACCAAGCAGTGGATCCACAACAGCAGGCTGCAGAGCAACCATATAAAAAGCAAAACACAAAAACGCATTTTATGATGGGTATGGCAGCCGGGGCAGCAGTTGCTTACCTATTGACAAACAAAAAGTTTCAGCAAGGTGTTACGACTACTGGTGAGAAAGCTTGGTCCGCAGTCCGTGGTGAAGTAGAAGAGCTTAAAGAACGCTTAGAAGACACACAAGCAGAGCTGGAATACTACCGTAACCTATACAAAGGCGAAGAATGATCTCGATTCAGGTAAAGCATCACTTTCCCGGTCGGATCCGCTTTAAAGCATCAGCATTAAGGCATCACAAAGATGTCGGCACTTGGATTGAAACCAGTTTAATGGCAATCCAAGGCATCAGTGCTGTGCGGGTCAATGAGTCTGCTCAATCTGTTGTTGTCGAATATGACACACAACTGCTACAAGCAAAAACGGTTGAAGAACGTCTAAGCCAACTTGATTTAGCAGAAGCCACTCAAGAAGAAGCAGAACACAAGTTTACGCGTGGCGACATTGCCATGAACGTGATTGGCACTATCGCGGCGGCTTTACTGCCCAACAAATGGGGAGCACTATCAACCGCAACATTGATTGCTCCAACCTTATTTGAAGGGGTCAGCGATCTCAAAGACAAGAACATTTCTGTTGAAGTCTTAGATGCAATTGCTGTTGGTTTATCGGCTTGGCGCGGTGATTACCGTACTGCGATGATGACGCAAAGCTTAATCAGTCTTGGCGAATACATGGAGCAAAAGACCAGTCGCAACAGTGATCAACTACTGGCTGATTTGATGCGTCCTCAGGAATCGATTGTTTGGCGCGTAGACGGAACACAACGCACACAAGTGAACTCAACGGAGCTTGACGTTGGTGATGTCATTGAGCTGGCTCCTGGTGTGTCTATTCCTGTTGATGGCACTATCATCAAAGGGGCAGCACTGATTAACCAATCCTCTTTGACTGGTGAAAATGTACCAGTTCGTCGTGAGGAAAGTGCTGTCGTGTACTCTGGAACTAGCGTGCACGAAGGTACAATTCAAGTTCGCGTCGACAAGGTCGGTAGCGAAGCGACCACCGCAAAAATTGCCAAACTGATTTATGACTCGCTGAGTGAAAAGAGCGAAATTCAGCAGGTTACACAAGACATGGCAAACCGCCGCGTGAAAATTACCTTGGGTATCGGAGCCGCAGTCTTTGCGCTAACTCAGGATATTAACCGCGTCGCGTCTGTATTCCTTGTAGATTACTCCTGTGCGCTAAAACTCAGTACGCCAGTAACCTTCAAATCCATCATGTACCGTGCGGCACAACAAGGGATCTTGTTCAAAGGCGGCAGCGCAATTGAAAAATTGGTAAAAATAGACACCTGTGTGTTTGATAAAACGGGCACGCTCACTCATGGTGATATGCAGGTAACGGATGTGATTCCATTATGCGATTCCAACACGGCTCGTGATTTACTCGCTATTGCAGCGTCTGTCGAAGAACACAGCAACCACCCACTTTCTCAGGCTGTGGTAAACGCGGCAAAACACAATCAACTACCACACATCGAGCACGGTGAAGTGGAATACGTGATTGCCCATGGTCTCAAGAGCACCATGAATGATCATGAGTTGATAATGGGCAGTCGCCACTTCTTAGAAGTGCATGAGAGTGTTGACTTCACACCATTTGAAGATGTGATCAAAAAGTATGAAGCGCAAGGTCGTCACCTTATCTTCATCTCGCATCAAAATGTGTTGATCGGCATGATTGGCTTACGCGATCACTTGCGTGAAGATGCATTAGACACGCTAAATGCACTGCACCAGTTTGGTGTCAAAGAGCTGATCATGATTACTGGTGACAGCCAATTCAAAGCCAGCATTCTTGCTGATGAACTGAAACTAGATCGAGTCTTCGCTGAAGCAGTCCCTTCAGAGAAATCAACTATCGTTGAAGCGCTTCAAGCTGAAGGACGCACTGTTATGTTTGTTGGTGACGGCGTAAATGATGCGCCGGCTTTAACCGCAGCTGATGTCGGTGTCGCAATGGGTCGAGGTACTGAACTTGCCCGCCAAGTTGCCGATGTCGTGCTTCTTCGTGATCAGCTATACGGACTGGCAGAAGCGCGTGAGCTTGCCAATATCGCCATGCATGTGATCAACTCTAACATCAAGATCGCAGAATACGTGAATAGCGGAATCATGCTTGCAGCTGCGTTAGGTTGGCTCAACCCAACGATGAGTGCTCTACTCCATAACGGCACAACATTGTCCATCCTTGGACGCTCTGCAGCACTTAGACATGGATAAATGCACGCTTTAAGAAAAGACTCCTGAAAGCGATGAGAAAAGCCCCGACTCAATCGAGTATCGGGGCTTTTTATTATCTAAGGGAGAGCATTAGTTTGATGAAAGCTTGTAACGATCATCAATGACTGTCACTTCTGGGAACACTTTGCCACTCTTCATCGCTTTCTCTGTTTCTTTCTTCACAGACTTATCAATCCAGAAGTTACCAATATCCATTGGATGGAACATGCTCTCGGTGGATTTGGTCATTGCATCCTTTGGTGTAATCAGCCAGCGCCAATGTGCAACACGAGTATAAGGTACCATGTAACCTGGGACGATCACGTTTGCATCACCAACATACTTCTGGATCTGACGTGACAAGTCATAACGCTTTTGTTGTTCAAACTCGTTGTCATACGCTTCAATTAACTTATCTAGCTCAGGGCTACTGTAGTTCGTATGTGCATTCGTTTGCGGCTTGTTCGCATTCGCTGAGTGGAAGTATTCCCAATATGCTGGGATTTCACCTGAGCCCATATTTAGGAATGCCAGTTGGTGCTTTTTCTCTAGGATGTATTTAAACGCAGAGGAGCCATCAACAAGGTTAAGGGTAAACTCAAGACCCGCTAATTTCGCTTGTTCTTTTAGATAAGCAATTCTAGGAGTATGAGAATTGTAACCGTAAGTAATCGCAAAACTTAGGCGCTCGCCTTTGTCATTAACACGAATACCATCCGCCCCTATTTTATCGAAACCCGCTTTCTCGAAATGCTTAACCGCTTCTGCTGGATCAAATTTTGGTGGTGTATTGTTTGGATCATCATACTCACCATGACCAAAGCCTAAACCGTGTGGCTTACGTGAATAGTCACCACGCATGATGTTTTCAATCATGCCATCGTAGTCTGTTGCAGCCATGATGCCTTTACGTACTTCTATATTGCCTAGCATCGGCATTGCTGTGTTCATCCACAGACCACCTGCACCTTGAGGTGATTGGTTGAAGCCCCAATACTTTTGGATATAACCCTTGGTGTAGCCATCGCTGTTTGTTTTGTCGTGCCAAAGGTTAGGTAGCACCATATCAAAGTAATCAAGCTTGCCTTTTTCGAAGTGCTTCATCGCGATGTCTTGGTCACGAATTACAGTGATACGTACTTTGTCTACGTTGTAACGGTTTTTGTAATAACGGTTGTTATAGCCCCACCAATCTTCACCAACGTGCTTAAAGGTAACACTCTTACCCTTTTTGATCTTATCAAGGTAGTAAGGGGCGGCGGTCGGTTCTGCCTTGAAGTTGAACTTGCGGACGAAGTTATCTGGCATACCGTCTTTGTTTTCGTCCTTTTCACCCTCAAAGAAGTGTTCTGGACGAGGTTGGAAGCCGTTACTTGGCATATTGATCAAAACCATGAGAGAGTCGTGGCTTTGCGCAACAGAAAGATTAACACGAATTGTGTATTCATCAATCTTCTCTACGCTCACAATACTGTTTTTAAAGAAGTCGTTGTACCAAGGATCGATGATGTCTTCTGAAGTGTAATACTTCATCATAAATACGTAGTCGTCTGCGGTGATCTTCTCACCATCTGACCATTTAGCGGTTTCATCCAGCTTAAAGTAAACTGTTTTATTATCTTCACCGAACGCCCACTCTTTGGCTAATTGTGGGATCCATTTACCGGTGTTTGGATGGCGCTGTGCCAATTTAGGTGCGCCATCCATAAAGTAGTGACGTAGACCTGAGTTAGCATCAGGACCAACGCTACGAAGAGTCTGTGGAAAGCTCATCATATATGTGCGCAGAGTGCCGCCTCGTACAGCTTCATCAGAAGCGAAAAGAGGCTCGTTATTATTCGAAATCCATTCGATGTCAGCAGGTAGCTCCGCAGCATTTAACTGAAAGCTGCTCGCCACTAACATTGCCAATGCCGAGAATGGCAGAGTTTTTATCATTGTTTTCTTCCTTGTCGTGTTTGCGCAGTAAGACCAGAAGAACGACAACAAGTGAATCTCGAAGCGACTGTGTTTAATACACAGTAAAGGAAATAATGGGAGCGAATACAAAGTGAAGTCCTGTTCACTTCCGTATAAATATCAGAGAGTTTCACTAGGTCATCCTGACCTTACAACGCAGTGAATGCATCCACTCCATAGTATTCGTTACACATTTGTAACGCAACCCATCCATAACACATGGTTGCACTTTCCGAGTATCACAGCGGTTTATGTTAGCAAAGTGTGAACCTAGCAGTGCCATTAGCCATACAGTCAAGGCAAAACGATATCAATTACAGCTACCTCTATTTTTTCAGTGCAGCAAAAACAAAAAAGGCGAAGCGTTCCCACTTCACCTTTTTCGTTCGGTTCAAATCAACATTACATATTTGCTAAGCTATCGTTGATTGACTTAAGGACCGATGCAGGATCCACAGCCTGAGTAATCGGACGACCAATTACAAGGTAGTCAGACCCCGCTTGGATTGCATCTACTGGCGTCATGATGCGGCGTTGATCACCTTGCTCAGAGCCTGCTGGGCGGATACCTGGAGTGATTAGCTTAAATTCTTTTCCAAGTTCATTTTTAAGTAGAGATGACTCTTGCGCAGAGCACACTACGCCATCAAGACCAGCGTTCTTTGTCAGAGTTGCTAGGCGAATAACCTGCTCTTGAGGAGCGACGTTCAGACCGATACCAGCAAGATCGCTCTGCTCCATGCTTGTTAACACTGTCACACCAATAAGTAGCGGGCGGTCTTTACCGTAAGGTTCAAGAATTTCACGCGATGCTGTCATCATGCGCTCGCCACCACTTGCGTGTACGTTCACCATCCATACGCCCAGTTCAGCTGCTGCGCGAACCGCTTTTGAACACGTATTCGGGATATCGTGAAACTTCAGATCTAGGAATACAGAGAAACCGCGTTTATGAAGCTCACGTACGAAATCAGGACCAAATAGCGTAAACATTTCTTTGCCTACTTTAAGGCGACATGACGCAGGATCAATTCTGTCTACAAACGCAAGCGCATCAGCTTGGTTATCATAATCCAGTGCGACAATAACTTTTTGGTCGATCATTTCATCTCCTAACTGTTTTTGGTTCTTATTAAATAAAGGTCAAAAAAATGCAGCGGACAGAAACTCTGCCAGCTGCATTAAAATTATTCACCGTCCAATCCTCGGATTGGCTTGATCGTCCCCCACCCTTTACACGATGGACAGTGCCAGTAAAGGGAATGAGTGGAGAAACCACATTTCCTGCATCGGTAGTGCGGTTTAACTTTTAATTGCTCACCAACCATCGCTTGTAGTGTAGAAAGGCTGTCTTTTGCACGACCATCTTCTGCTTCTGCAATATGGTAGTCAATAAGGCGGTAGAAGCCCTTCATGGTTGGGTTTTTCAATAGTTGTTTGGTTAGTAGTTCTTGTGCGGCTCCCACACTCTCATGGTGCGCAACTAGCTGTGCCAACATCAATTCAGACGATACACCGGCTTTCTTATCGATACATGCTCGTAAAAATTCCACCAGCTCATCTTCTTGACCAAGGTGGTGATAACACTCGGCAATTGTTGGCAGTACATCACTGATAAAGTCTTTATCTTGCTCAAGCACGCCAGTCAGGTATTTGATGGTGTGTTTGTAGTCTTCTGATTCCAAGTACACGCGACCAAGAGCAATACTCGCACGGACACATTTAGGATCTTCTGAAAGTGCTTTCTTGAAATGTTGAATGGCTTTATTGGTATTGCCATCCGCTTGGTCAAGCATCGCCAGCTCACACCAGAAGTGCGCAATGTTAGCGCGAATACGAGTGCGTTTTTTGCCCATTTTCGCTAACTGGTTTGCGTAGTGAATCGCTTTTTCCCATTCACGGGTTTGTTGGTAAATAGTCACCAACTGTTGAAGGGCACTTTCACGATGGTCTGGCTCATCAACTAGCTGCTCAAAGATCTTCTCGGCACGGTCTAAAAAGCCGGAGGCCATGTAGTCTTTCGCCAGTTGCTGGAGAGCAAGGTTTTTCTGATCCAGAGTCAGACCAGAACGGGAAATCAGGTTTTGGTGGATACGAATTGCACGGTCGACTTCACCACGAGAACGGAAAAGATTACCTAACGCTAGGTGTGTATCTATCGTTTCGTTATCAACTTGGAGCAATTCAATAAAGTGGTCAACCGCCTTATCTGACTGATCAGATAAAAGCAGGTTAAGACCCGTCACGTACTGACGGGATATCTGATGAGATTGCTTCTGCTTGTCTTGCTGAGCGCTGCGATGCCCCATGTACCAACCATAGGCGGCGGCTATCGGCAATAACAAGAAGAGTAGTTCAAGCATTAAAGTTAAGCCTTATCCTTATGCCTGTTTTGCTACTGCTGGTTTAGCAGGTTTCTCTGCTTCAGCGGGCTCATACTTTTTAAGTTTCTTTTTCAGACGACGAACCTGAAGTTGAGTCTTGAATTGGATGCTAGCAAAGATAACCCATGCCAGAGCAAAGCCAACCACAAAGACCACACCTAGTAGCGTTGATAAGTGGAATTCACCCTTCGCTAAAAGGTAATTGAAAGTCACGATCTCTTGGTTTTGAGAACCTAAAGCCAGTGCAATTAAAAAGAGAGCTAAAACAGCAACGATTTTTATAATTTTCATGTTACATCACCCTTCGAGGAGTAAGTAGGTAAGATTATGCAGTAAAATGTTTCTTCAGACCATGTATATTACCAATAATCTAGTTATAAAAAAGCGGCATACACGAGAGTATGCCGCTTTTTCAAACTAATAAGAGAGCCTTAGCCAACCATATTTACACGTTCACGAAGCTCTTTACCAGGTTTGAAGTGAGGAACGTATTTACCTTCCAACTCCACTTTATCGCCCGTTTTAGGGTTACGACCTACGCGAGGCTCGCGGTAATGAAGAGAAAAACTACCAAAGCCACGGATCTCGATACGGTCACCGCTCTCTAGTGTAGAAGCCATGTGCTCTAAAATATCTTTTACAGCATCTTCTACCTCTTTCGCTGATAAATGTGTTTGCTCAGCGCAGAGTCTTTCAATCAGTTCAGACTTAGTCATAGTTGCCCTCTTTGAGTATCTTTATCACTCATTATAGTAAGTAATACTAATTCCAACAAACACTTGCTATCAATTCTAGACAAATTTTACACAAAATGCGCAATCAAAAAATGTCTTTTTTTAGCATAGTTTATCAACATTAGTATTACTACTCGCAAAGTAGCAAGCATAAAAAAGGAGCCTTGCGGCTCCTTTTTAGCTTAAGCGAGTAAATTATTCGCCTTTAGCAGCTTTGAAAGCGTCAGCCATTGCATTACCAAAAGCAGCTTCGTCTTGCTTGTTGATAGATGCCATTGCTTCTTGCTCTTCAGCTTCATCTTTAGCTTTGATAGATAGGTTGATTACGCGGTTCTTACGGTCAACACCTGTGAACTTCGCTTCAACAACATCACCAGCGCTTAGGATTAGAGAAGCATCTTCTACGCGATCGCGAGATACTTCAGAAGCACGGATGTAGCCTTCAACGCCTTCTGCGATTTCAACTGTAGCGCCTTTAGCGTCAACAGCAGTTACAGTAGCGTTAACTAGAACACCTTTCTTGTTGTCAGCAACGTAAGCATTGAATGGGTCGTTTTCCATTTGCTTGATGCCTAGAGAGATGCGCTCACGCTCAGCGTCTACTGCTAGAACAACTGCAGAGATCTCGTCGCCTTTCTTGTACTCACGTACAGCTTCTTCGCCAGCAACATTCCAAGAAATGTCAGATAGGTGAACTAGACCGTCGATGCCGCCTTCTAGACCGATGAAGATACCGAAGTCAGTGATAGACTTGATCTTACCAGTAACTTTGTCGCCTTTAGCTTGTGCTTCAGCGAATGACTGCCATGGGTTAGCTTTACACTGTTTCAGACCTAGAGAGATACGACGACGTTCTTCGTCGATTTCAAGAACCATAACCTCAACTTCGTCGCCAACATTAACAACTTTAGAAGGGTGGATGTTCTTGTTAGTCCAATCCATTTCAGAAACGTGTACTAGACCTTCAACGCCTTCTTCGATTTCAACGAAGCAGCCGTAGTCAGTTAGGTTAGTTACGCGACCAGTTAGTTTGTGACCTTCTGGGTAACGCTTAGCGATTGCTACCCATGGATCTTCGCCTAGTTGCTTAAGACCTAGTGATACGCGAGTACGCTCACGATCGAACTTAAGAACTTTAACTTGGATCTCGTCACCAACGTTAACGATTTCAGATGGGTGCTTAACACGCTTCCAAGCCATATCAGTGATATGTAGAAGACCGTCAACGCCACCTAGGTCAACGAACGCACCGTAGTCAGTAAGGTTCTTAACGATACCTTTAACTTCAGAACCTTCTTGTAGAGTTTCTAGAAGCTCGTCACGTTCAACGCTGTTCTCAGATTCGATAACTGCACGACGTGAAACAACTACGTTGTTACGTTTTTGGTCAAGTTTGATAACTTTGAACTCTAGCTCTTTGTTTTCTAGGTGAGCAGTGTCGCGGATTGGACGTACGTCTACTAGAGAGCCAGGAAGGAAAGCACGGATACCGTTTAGTTCAACAGTGAAACCGCCTTTAACTTTACCGTTGATGATACCAACAACAGTTTCAGCTTCTTCGTAAGCTTTCTCAAGAACGATCCAAGCTTCGTGACGCTTAGCTTTCTCACGAGAAAGTTGAGTTTCACCGAAACCATCTTCAACAGCGTCTAGAGCTACGTCTACTTCAGCGCCAACTTCAACTTCAAGTTCGCCAGCAGCGTTCTTGAACTGTTCAGCAGGGATAGCAGATTCAGACTTAAGACCAGCGTCAACAAGAACGAAACCGTTCTCGATAGCTACTACAGTACCTTTAACGATGCTGCCTTGTTGGAATTCTGTTTCGTTTAGAAACTCTTCAAAGAGTTGAGCAAAAGATTCAGTCATTTATTTAATCTTCAATAAATTAAACGTCCACGGGTATCCTACCGCATGGGGTTATTAAATTCGCCAATCATCATCCTTGCGACCGACGCTCTTAGCCTAGCCGAGCGTAATTACTCAGCTAGCTTCGATTCGATATATTGTAGTGCCTTTTCTACCACTTCGTCGATAGTCATCGACGTAGAATCTAGCACAAGCGCATCCTCTGCAGGGCGTAGTGGCGCCACTGGGCGGTTACGATCTCGATCGTCACGCTCTTGGATCTCGCTCAAAAGGTCAGCAAATCTAACATCTAACCCTTTATCTTGCAACTGTTTAAGGCGTCGATTTGCACGCTCTTCTGCACTCGCATCAAGGAAAATTTTCGCTTGTGCACCCGTGAATACAACCGTACCCATGTCACGACCATCAGCAACAAGACCCGGAGCAGTCTCAAATGCACGCTGACGACGCAATAATGCTTCACGAACGCGTGGCAAAGCTGCCACTTTAGACGCCGCCATCCCAGTTTCTTCTTTACGAAGTTCACCAGAGACGTCTTCGCCTTCTAGAATCACTTTTACTAGGTCACCTTCAGCAACAAACTGCACGTCTAGATGAGTAGCAAGTGGAACAAGCGCATCTTCTGACTCAGTGTCTACGCCGTGGTGAATCGCTGCGAGTGCAAGTACACGATAAATTGCGCCAGAATCAAGAAGATGAAAGCCCAACTTCTTCGCCAGCAACATACATAAAGTGCCTTTACCTGCACCACTAGGTCCATCTACGGTAACAACCGGAGTTTGAGAGGACATGTTCTTCTCCACCTATAATTTCTTTTTCAGCAATTTGCTCGGTTTTCGAGGCGCGTATTATACGGGTAATTGCCTTTTGGAGCGAGTAAAAATGTCGTGTAAAGCATTACACCCAACGCGCACTTGGATTCATGCTATTGAGAAAAGTTCCAATAAAAAACGGCGAGAATTTTCACTCTCGCCGTTTTAAGTTTCACTCGTTATCTTATCGATTAGACAATCGGTTTTTGACCACGCTCTGCAAGTTTAAGCACGACACTGTCTGCCACTTTACCTGCAACACCAGCGAGCTTGTCTGCCAGTTTCTTCTTCTGCACGTAATGCACTGCTAGTACCGTTTTCTCTTTGCATGCAGCGACAACCAGATCGTCGGAAGTGCTGATTTCATCCACCAGCCCTAGCTCTTTCGCTTGCGTACCAAACCAGTGCTCACCCGTTGCCACTTTTTCAAGCTCTAGATCTGGGCGACGCTCACGGATGAAGTCTTTAAATAGTACGTGTGTTTCTTCAAGTTCTTGTTTGAACTTATCGCGCGCTTTGTCAGTGTTCTCACCAAACATAGTCAGTGTGCGTTTGTACTCACCAGCCGTTAGCTGCTCGTACTCGATATCGTGCTTTTTCAACAGTTTGTTGAAGTTAGGGATCTGTGCAATAACACCGATAGAACCCACAATCGCAAACGGAGCTGAGACAATCTTGTCTGCCACACACGCCATCATGTAACCGCCACTTGCTGCAACTTTGTCGACAGAAATCGTCAGAGGCAGACCCGCTGCTTTGATTCGGTCAAGTTGAGAAGATGCCAAGCCATAACCATGAACCATGCCACCGCCAGACTCTAGACGCAGCAAAACCTCATCGCCTTCACGAGCGACAGCTAATACTGCAGTGATCTCTTCACGTAGCGAGCCTACTTCTTTTGCATCAATGCTGCCGTTGAAGTCCAACACGAACAGATGCGGTTCGCGCTTGCTATCGAGAGAACCTTCTTTGCTCGCTTGTTTGATTTCTTTCTCGCGAGATTTGTTCTTCTCTTTCTCTTCTTTCTTGACTGCTTTATCACGAGCTTTGATGAAAGCGTCATCGTGCAGGTGATGCTCCAACTGCTCTACCGCATCTTTATGACGTTCAGAAAGGTTGGTAACTTCCAATTCGCCTTTTGCTGCACCCGACTTACCACTCGCTGATTTTGCGATAATCAACAGCACAATTACTGCCGCAACAACGGTAACAATCTTAGCCAAAAACAGACCGTAATCTAATAAAAATTCCAATGAGAGTTCCTCTATCTCATACCAGTGATAGTCATCAATATGTTACGTAGAAAAATCAGAGAGAAGGCAAGAAAATCAGCAACCTCTTGTTCTGATTGATGGCGTTCAAATAACATACCGGACAACCGTTCTGGAATTGGTATAACACATGAATTGGTGTATTGTAACCAACTTGTCACGATTACCAAGATTTTCCATTGAGAAACAGGCGCATTTCTACACAAACGAACATGAAGCCTGTACGTCGGAACTAGATACAATAATAAGGATTAACTACCGTGAACTACTCCGTTTCAGCAGATGCCCTAAAAGGTAAAGTCATTCTTGTCACTGGCGCAGGCAATGGTATCGGTCGCCAAGCCGCCCTTTCTTACGCTCAGCACGGTGCGACTGTGATTCTACTGGGTCGAAACGTTCAAAACCTTGAATCCATTTACGATGAAATCGAGTCTGCGGGCTACCCTCAACCAGCGATCATCCCACTCGATCTAAAAGGTGCAACAAAGCAACACTACATCGACATGGCAGAAACCATCGAAGGTCAATTTGGTCGTTTGGATGGTCTATTGCACAACGCCGGTGTTCTCAGCACGCTGTGTCCGTTTGAGCAAATCAATGAAGAAGACTTCGACGACATCATGCAGATCAACGTGAAAGCGGAAGTACTGATGACTCAGGCACTACTACCGATCATGCGTAAATCAGAAGCGGGTCGTATTGTCTTTACCTCTTCAACCGTTGGTCACTCTGGTCGTGCTTTCTGGGGTCCATACGCTATTTCTAAGTTTGCTGTAGAAGGTATGATGCAAGTCTTGGCTGATGAGTTGAGTGATACACCAATACGTGTGAATGCAATTAACCCTGGTGCAACTCGTACTCGTATGCGTGAAAAAGCCTACCCAGGTGAAGATGCAAACACGTTAAAAACACCGCTGGACATCATGCCGCTTTACCTTCACTTGATGGACCCAGCAGTCACTGATGTAAACGGTCAGTGCATCGACGCTCAACCAAAGCGTAAATAACCCACTTAGGTTACCTCACATAATTGATTGAAAAGGCAGCAAATGCTGCCTTTTTTCGTATTTCTGCCTATAAAAATCTTGCGACTTTCCATCACAGAAATATACTGTATGTATATACAGGTATTTTATTTATGCAAGACATCATCCAACACTTAAAAAGCCAGCATCTTGTTTGGCAAGCAAATCTAACCAAAGCTGACGATCATCAGTTCTTTAATAGTTCTGGTTTTCCGGAGCTAGATGCTCTGCTTGGTGGCGGCTTTCCTCCTCACGGTGTGGTGGAAATGGAATCCATAGGCAGCATTGGCGAGCTGCGTTTGCTTGCGCCTTACTTAAAAGCATCCCTTTCGAGAGGAGTCACGGCATTCATTCAGCCACCAGCATTGATGAATTCATTGTTCCTACACGGCATTGGGCTAGACATCAACCAGGTGTGGGTGGTCACGCCTGAACATCAGCGCGATGCATTATGGGCAGCGGAGCAGTGCCTCAAGAGCGGTGTTTGTACCAACGTTTTGCTGTGGCAAGATGAGCTAGAGATCCACCAAGTAAAACGTCTGCAAGTGGCGAGCGAGCAAGGATCTTGCCCTCTGTTTATGCTCAAACCTAATATGACAAACCGCTTGTCTTTACCTGTTTCGTTGAGTCTGAAATTGCAAGGTCATGGACAAGGCGTTAGCGTGGAAGTTCTCAAACGAAAAGGCGGTTGGAGCAAAGGTAGTGTCGACATCAATTTCCAACACCACTACCCACAATTGGTGATGCCAACCACGACTCACATTCCATCAACTGTGGTCAATTTCCCATTGGCGAATCAAGGTTAGTAGTATGGCTTTGTGGATTTATTTGCACTTCCCTCGCCTGCAGCTAGACGCACTCTTTGGCGATAACCAAGAGCAACCCGTGGTGATTGTAGAAAGCCAACGTTGTCGGATCATTCAATACAACGAGATTGCCGAGCAACAAGGCATTAAACCAAATATGGGCTTGGGTAGCGCGGCTTCTTTGTGCCGAGATTTGCAAGTGCATCCTTATCATCCGCAAACCGAATTGAGCAAGTTACAAGAAATTGCGCAATGGCTGTATTTGATCACATCTGACGTCGTATTGATGCCAAACCAAGGTATTTTACTGCGCGCAACTCCAATGCTTAATCTGTATGAAGGGCTCCAAAACTATTGGAATAAAGTCAGAGCTCACTTATCGGAGCTGAAACTGAGTTTTCAATTCGGATGTGGCTTTTCGCCTTTTTCTGCCAAATTGATGGCATTAGCAGGGACGAACGTCATCAACGAAGACAAATCTGCCATACAACAAGCCTTATCGCCACTACCGTTAACACTGACAGATTTATCAAGCGCTACTGTAGAGAAGTTACAACGTGTAGGCGTCACCACACTGCAAGGCTTACTTGAACTGCCACTACAAGACATTGCACGCCGATTCGATATTGATTTGGTGAACTACGTTGGCCGACTGACTGGACAGTTTAAGCACCCTGTCGACTTTTATCACCCTACCGAATCCTTCCAAGTTTATTTAGAACTGCTGTTTGAGATTGAAAACGTCCAATGGATTGAAAAGCCACTAGCTAAGTTGCTTCGCCAGCTCGAAACCTTTCTCAAGCTGCGTGATAAAGTCGCGTTTGAACTCTGTTTAACCCTCCACCAGCGAGACAAGCAAGCACAGCACCTTCCGCTCACATCCGCACAAGGTGATTACTTGTGCCAACGTTGGCAACAGCTCGCGAGTTTGAGTTTGGAATCCGTCACGTTAAACGGCCCTGTTATCGGTCTGACGTTAAAAGTAGAACGCCAAGGTGAGCCTTTAAGTTCTGCACGCGATTTTTTTGCTGGGCAAAAAGGGCAAATGAACGCATTAGAGCTGCTCTCTTTACTGCAAGCTAAATTGGGCAAAAGCGCAATACTCAAACCCAATATTGCCTGCGATCCAAGACCAGAGAAAGCTAGCCAATATCGCCCAGCCGATGAGCCAGATGTCTCAATTAACACCGTTCCTGCTCTACTGCGCCCCGCGATGCAATTGCCCGCACCTATCGCGCTACAAGAGCAAATATCTCTAGTACATGGACCTGAGCGTATTGTCTCTGGATGGTGGGATGGTGATGAGATCATGCGTGATTATTACATTGCGCACACCAAGCAAGGTCGCTGGTTATGGGTATTTCGCGATCAGCACAAACATTGGTTTCTCCATGGCTATTTTTGTTAAATCGACAGTTATTTTTATTAGATCGTTATGAGTTACGCAGAACTGTTTTGTCAGTCCAACTTCTCCTTTCTCACTGGCGCTTCTCATGCAGAAGAATTAGTGTTGCAGGCGGCGTTTTATCGCTATCAAGCCATTGCAATCACCGATGAGTGCTCCGTCGCGGGCATTGTGAAAGCCCATACGACCATCGAGCAGCATAAACTCGACATCAAGCAAATTGTCGGCAGCATGTTTTGGCTCAATGATGAGTGCCAAGTGGTGCTGCTTTGTCCTTGTCGTAAAGCTTATGCAGAGCTGTGCCGGATCATCACTAATGCAAGGCGACGTAGCGAGAAAGGCAGTTATCAATTGTCTGAATGGGACTTGATGTCGATTCGTCACTGTTTAGTACTGTGGCTCCCTACTCATCAAGAAAGCGACCATTATTGGGGGCGTTGGCTCCAACAACACCACGCTCATCGATTATGGGTCGCGATTCAACGTCATTTAGACAGCGACGATAATGCCTACACCACACACTGTGAGTTACTGGCAAGCGAGTTCGAATTACCAATTACCGCTTGTGGTGGCGTCTTAATGCATGCGGTTGAGCGCTTACCATTGCAACATGTCTTAACCGCCGTAAAACATAGTTGTAGCGTCGACAAGCTTGGCTTTGGTCGCTTATCCAATGCCGAGCGAGCACTGCGTCCATTGAACAAACTATCTCGAATTTACAAATCCGAATGGCTAGCAGAAAGCACTCATATTGCGAGCTTGTGCGCATTTAAGCTTTCAGAGCTGAAATACGAATACCCAACAGAACTGATTCCGGACGGTTACACTCCTACTACTTATCTACGTATGTTGGTCGAGCGTGGTAAAAAGCGACGTTTTCCTGAGGGCGTACCCTCAGACATTCATCAAACCATTGAGAATGAATTAACACTCATTGAAGAGCTGCAATATCACTATTACTTTCTCACCATTCACGACATTGTGATGTTTGCTAAACAACAAGGCATTCTCTATCAAGGGCGAGGTTCCGCAGCGAACTCGGTGGTGTGCTACTGCTTAGAAATCACTGCCGTCGATCCTAGGCAAATCTCGGTCCTGTTCGAACGCTTTATTAGCCGAGAAAGAAAAGAACCGCCAGACATTGATGTCGACTTTGAACACGAGCGCCGTGAAGAAGTCATTCAATATATTTACAAAAAGTACGGGCGCGAGCGTGCTGCTCTGGCAGCCACCGTTATCAGCTATCGCTTTAAAAGTGCCGTGCGTGAAGTGGGCAAAGCGTTGGGGATTGAAGAAACTCAATTGGATTTCTTCATCAAAAACGTTAATCGACGTGATCGCAGCCAAGGTTGGCAAGCGCAAATCATCGAATTAGGATTGCAGCCAGAGTCGTTAAAAGGTCAGCAGTTTATCCAGTTGGTGAACGAGATCATTGGCTTTCCGCGCCATTTATCCCAACACGTTGGCGGCTTTGTGATTTCTTCTGGTCCTTTGTACGAACTGGTGCCTGTTGAGAACGCTTCGATGGAAGATCGCACCATTATTCAATGGGATAAAGATGATTTAGAAAGTTTAAAACTACTGAAAGTCGACGTCCTCGCGCTCGGTATGTTAAACGCGATCCGTAAATGCTTTCAATTGGTCGAGAAACACCATCAGCGATCACTGTCGATTGCCGAGATCACGCGATTGCAAGACGATCCGTACGTGTATCGTATGATCCAAAAAGCCGATACCGTTGGTGTGTTCCAAATTGAGTCTCGCGCGCAAATGAGCATGCTGCCCCGTTTAAAACCCGCGCGTTACTATGACTTGGTGGTGCAAATTGCCATTGTTCGCCCGGGTCCAATTCAAGGCGATATGGTGCATCCGTTTTTAAAACGACGAAATGGTGAAGAGCCAATCAGCTATCCATCAGAAGAAGTGAAAAGCGTACTAGAGCGCACTATGGGCGTGCCGATTTTCCAAGAACAAGTAATCAAACTGGCGATGGTAGCGGCAGGATTTAGTGGTGGTGAAGCCGATCAATTACGCCGTGCAATGGCGGCATGGAAGAAGAACGGCGATCTTGCCAAGTTCAAACCTAAGCTGATCGACGGAATGCGTGAGCGAGGCTATGACTTGGAATTTGCTGAGCGCATCTTCGACCAAATCTGCGGCTTTGGTGAGTATGGCTTCCCGGAAAGTCACTCGGCCTCTTTTGCTGTGCTAGCTTACTGCTCTGCATGGTTGAAATATTACTACCCTGCTGAGTTCTATACTGCCCTACTCAACAGCCAACCGATGGGCTTTTATAGCCCTTCACAATTGATTCAAGATGCGCGCCGACACGGTGTTGAAGTGCTGCCTGTTTGCATCAATCATTCCTCCTATCAGCACCATTTGGTCAAACGTCCGAATGGTCGCCTTGGTGTGCAACTGGGTTTTCGCTTAGTAAAGAGCTTTAATCAGGAAAGCGCCTTTCGGCTAGTTGAACGACGACCAAACTCCGGCTATCGCGCTATCCAAGAGGTGAAGCAAATCTTAAGAAACCGCCGCGATATTGAGTTACTCGCTTCTGCTAATGCGTTTCAAATCCTTTCAGGTCATCGCTATAACGCTCGCTGGGCAGCGATGGATTCACTATCAGACTTACCTTTATTCCATCACATGGAAGAGCCAATGGTAAGTTACCAGGCTCAGCCTTCTGAATACGAGAACTTAGTTGAAGATTATGCCAGTACCGGACTATCACTAAGTCGCCATCCGATTACGTTGCTGGAAGAAGCTGGTAAGTTACCGCGTTTTACTCGGATGAAGCAGTTAGTCGAAAAAGAGCATAAATCTTTAGTGACGGTTGTCGGTGTTGTCACAGGCAGACAATCTCCCGGCACCGCTGCTGGCGTGACCTTTTTCACTTTGGAAGACGATACAGGCAACATCAATGTGGTGGTATGGCGAGCAACAGCACGCGCCCAAAAGCAAGCTTATCTCACTTCAAAGGTGTTGATGGTCAAAGGAATTTTAGAGCGTGAAGGCGAAGTCACGCACGTGATCGCAGGTAAGCTCATCGATTGCACGCACAATCTTGCTGAGCTGAAAAGTAAATCACGCGACTTCCATTAAGCAATCATGTTTTAGAGGTAGAAAAAGGCATTGCACCGAAAAAAGTAAAGGGAGGTCAAGCCTCCCTTTTTGATTCTGCTGAATTAATCTTCAGTCATCGTTTCCGTACGCTTAGTCTTGTATTTCCTATACAGTAACAAGGATAAAGTCATGATGACTTTCGATGTTAACCATATCATTAAACGGAAGTACCCTATATTGATAAGTCTAAATAGACTCATAGGTGAAAAGTGACGCGATATACTTTACATATTTCATTCTCAGAAATATGTAAAACAGTTTAGCAATCACCGTTCAATTAATCACCTATCCTTATGGATTAATTTAGGGCTCACTGATTAATTCTACGTATATAAAACTTGACGCATTCTGTCTTGTGCAACTTCAACCAAAAGATCAGGCTGGAACTTAGAAATAAAGCGATCACACCCCACTTTTTGCACCATGGCTTCGTTGAAGCTACCACTTAAAGATGTGTTTAAGGTGATAAACAACTTGGACATTCTAGAATCAGAACGCACTTCATGAGTCAGCCTATACCCGTCCATCTCTGGCATTTCCGCATCCGTAATCATCATCAGCAATTCTTTTTCGATGTCTTTGCCTTCATCACACCAACGCTTAAGAACCGTTAATGCTTCTAAACCGTCGCGACATTCGATGATGTTCAAACCAAGCTGAGATAAGGTGTCTCTTACCTGATTACGCGCGGTTGATGAATCATCGACAATGAGGACATTTTGTCCAATCATCGCTTGAGCCAGTTCTCGATCTAGTATGCCGTCAGAGATGGTCACGTCATAATGAACGATTTCAGCCAGTACTTTTTCTACATCAATAATTTCAACGATTTGAGATGAATCCCCATCTTTCACTTGGGTGATAGCAGTTAGGTAGTTAGAGCGTCCTGATGTAGATGGTGGCGGCTGAATCTCAGTCCATGCAGTATTGATGATGTTGCGAACCGGTCCTACAAGGAAACCTTGAATAGAACGGTTGTACTCGGTGATGATCAAGTTCTCTTCTTCAACTTCACCACGCAATGGAGGGAAACCGATCGAGCAACGTAAATCAATCACAGGCACAGCTTCGCCACGCAAAGATGCCACACCACGAATGTTATAGTGAGAACCTGGCAGCTTAGTAAGCGGAGGCAGTTTGATCACCTCTTTCACTTTAAAAACGTTAATCGCAAATAACTGGCGACTATTTAGCGTGAACAGCAAAAGCTCTAGTCGGTTTTCACCTACTAGATTTGTACGCTGATCAACCGTATTTAACACTCCGGACATACCACTACCTAACTTTGAACGACTACCTTTCACTCTTTATAGAAAACTGTGTTGGAACAACAAAGTAATACTTTTTTATGAGTGTTCTACAATACTTACGAAAATTACATTAATGCTATTGATATAGCAATGAAGCAGCGCTCAGATTCGAGTTTTCTCTGCTCATATGATCAAAAAAGGGCGAACCTTCCTGTTCACCCTCTGTAAATGCCCTATTCTGATGTCAGAAAAATTAACCTTCAATCACCTTCATCAACAACTGACCGTCGTACAGTGCTTGCTTAATCAAAGCCGCTCCCGGCATGGTCGCTTGTTTATAGAAACGAGACTCCACCAGTTCAAGGTCTTGGTGGTAAACCGGCAAACTTTGTTCTTCAATACAACGACGAACAGCAGGATAAAGCACCTCTTTCGCTTGGTTGATCACCCCACCAATTAAGATCTTTTCTGGGTTAAATAGGTTAATAACAATCGCAATGGCAGAGCCTAAGTAACGACCAAGCTTCTCGATAACATCGACAGCCAAAGGGTCGCCATTTGCAGCCGCCTCACAGATACTTTCAATGCTCATTTCTTCTTGTTCAGCAAGAACTGAAGCTTCACCTTGAGCAATACGAGTCACAACCTCTTCTCGAATCGCTTGTGAGCTGGCAACGGTTTCAAGGCAACCAATATTGCCACAATGGCAACGCTTGCCATTCGGATCGATTTGGATATGACCGAGTTCACCGATGTTACCGTGTCGACCTTGTAGCACTCGACCATCCAAGATAATACCTGCGCCTAAGCCGTGGTGAATAGAGATAAGAACCGAGTTGTCGTTGTCTTGTGAATGACCAAACAGTTTCTCTGCTAGTGCCCATGCACGCGTATCGTTGGCAATAAAAACCGGTAAGCCTGTTGCTTTGTATATTTCAGGACCTAACGCTAGGTTCTCAACATTGTAATGCGGCATTTGCAACACGATACCCTGCTCTGAGTTCACTAGACCGGGCAGAGTAATCGCAATACTGGTAACACGATCAAGTTGATCGGCGTAGGTTTGGAAGAATTCATCAATTTCGTAGAGTAAACGTTCCAGCACATCATCTTGGTCACGTTCGTGGATATCGATTTTGGTATCGATAAGAACGTCACCGCCAAGCTCGTGCAGTGCAATCGTCAAGTAGCCTCGACCTAAACGCATCGACAAGAATTGCCAACCTTCATTATTGACCTGTAACCCCACCGCAGGACGACCGCGACTGGTTGCTTCCTGTACCGTTGTTTCATGGATCAGGTGGGCTTCAATCAATTCTCGAGTGATCTTAGTGATACTCGCAGGCGCAAGCTCACTTTGCTTGGATAAATCGATTCGAGATATTGGACCCTTTAGGTCAATTAGTTTGTATACACGACCAGCATTGACCTGTTTGATATGATCAATATGGCCCGGTTGAGCCATGTACATCTTGCACTCCGAAATTCTATAACGGGATAATTTTTTTACTTTGCGAAGTAATTGTGAAGTGAATTGATAAATCCCCGTGACAAGCATCACGTATAAACATGTTTGTTTGTGTATTCAATCAAATAACTAGAAATCGACTCCTGTTAAATTGTTTGAAAAATGACTTATTTTATTCATCAAATTAGGTTGCAACACCTGTGTGTTGATGTTTTTTCAGCACTTTGACCTAAATGCCAACAATCCGCGCATACTGTGCATATACTTAGCGAGAATAGAATTCGAGTTATCTAGTCCTACACCTGCATTCTTCGGAGAATCTATGACTTCCATATTAAGAAGAACCAAAATTGTTACAACGCTTGGCCCTTCAACAGATAAAGACAATGTCCTTGAAGAGATCATCAAAGCTGGAGCAAATGTCGTCCGTATGAACTTCTCTCACGGTACCAGTGACGATCATATTCAACGCGCGCAAAAAGTCCGTGCTATTGCAGCAAAACTAGGACGTCAAGTTGCCATTCTTGGTGATTTACAAGGTCCAAAAATCCGCGTATCCACCTTCAAAGATGGCAAAATTCATCTTGATGTCGGTGACAAATTCACACTAGACAGCGATTTACCAAAAGGTGAGGGAAACCAAGAGTCCGTTGGTTTGGATTACAAAGAGCTACCGCAAGACGTTTCACCTAACGATATCCTGCTCCTTGACGATGGACGTGTTCAACTGCAAGTCACCAGTGTCGAAGGAAATAAAGTTCATACACGCGTCACCGTTGGTGGTCCTCTGTCTAATAACAAAGGTATCAACAAGAAAGGTGGCGGTTTATCTGCCGATGCATTAACAGAGAAAGACAAAGCGGACATTCTCACTGCCGCAAAAATCAAAGTCGATTACCTTGCGATTTCTTTCCCTCGTAATGGCGAAGATATGCACTATGCTCGCCGTTTGGCAAGAGATGCAGGTCTAGAAGCAAAACTCGTTGCCAAAGTTGAACGAGCAGAAACGGTAGCCACCAGCGAGTCGATTGATGACATTATTCTTGCGTCCGATGTAGTGATGGTTGCTCGCGGCGACTTGGGTGTAGAAATTGGTGATCCAGAGCTTGTTGGCGTGCAGAAAAAACTCATCCGTCGTGCTCGCAGCTTAAACCGCATCGTGATTACTGCGACTCAAATGATGGAGTCTATGATTGCGGCACCGATGCCAACCCGAGCAGAGGTCATGGACGTTGCCAATGCCGTGCTAGATGGTACAGATGCGGTAATGCTTTCTGGAGAAACGGCAGCAGGTCAATTCCCAGTAGAAACTGTCAAGTCCATGGCAGAAGTATGTATGGGCGCAGAGAAGATGGCTGAAGCAAGCTTGTCGACGTATCGCTTAGATCGCACCTTTGCAACCGCAGAAGAAACCATCGCAATGTCCACTATGTACGCAGCTAACCACATGGAAGGCGTAAAAGCGATGATTGCCTTGACCGAATCTGGCCGCACCGCGCTCATGATGTCTCGTTTGAGTTCAGGTCTGCCTATTTTCGCGTTATCACGCAACGAATCGACACTGAATCGTGCTGCGCTTTATCGTGGGGTAACTCCGGTGTACTTTGACTCAAAAGGTGGCGCAGGTCTAACTACCGCGCACGATGCAATTGTGACGTTAAAAGAACAAGGCTTATTGGATGAAGGGGATTTGGTGATCATCACTCAAGGTGATGTTATGGACGTGGTTGGTTCAACCAACTGCATGCGAATCCTGTCAGCATAAGTTCAACACTTGATAAGCAAGGGCACCGAAATGGTGCCCTTTTTATTATCTAGGCTGTCTCTCGACCTTCCATATTTAATTTGTCGTAAAGCTGAATCAGGTTAAAACCGGTTTGCAAACCAAGCTGATAATCATGCTCAAGAGCTTCAGGGTCACTTAAAAGAGATGAGGATTGCAGCTCCTCTTTCGGCGCCAATTGCAAAATAAAAGTATCATCAGGAGGTGCGCTAAGGAAAGCTTGCGTCAACTCGAAGGTTTGATAGTGGATCATCAACATGTCTGCTAATCCAGAATCAAAATTCTCACCAATCAAATGGCTCAAACGATAGAGGTTATCGGCTCCAAATAGCCAGCGCCCACCATTTAATAACTTTCTGCCAGACAATTTAGATTGATGTGCTGCGTTAATTTTTTGCTGCAAGAAATTGCTCCAATCTTCCTTCCATTGATGGACCTTATCTTGCCAAGATTCTTGAACCGAGTTTATGGACTCTCGGTACCATTTGATCCCTTCTTCACCAAGCTCACTTTGCACTTTGGCTTCCGATTCAGAGAAAGGCTCAGTGCGGATCACTATGATATTTCGTGCATTTTTACGCCACGCTTCTTGAACGGGAATCGATGCAGAAACGCCGCCATCAACAAAATGCTGCCCGTTTACATTTACAGCACCTTGATACAGTTTTGGAATAGCACATGTAGCCACCATCGTATTGAGCCAATCACCACCGAGTATTGGTAAGTAGTGGTCTGAGAGCGTATCGACGTTAGTGACCGCAGCAAACGCTCCTCTTTGACCTAGCGCAGAGCGACCAAGATCCAGGTCGAGTTTATAAGGGTAATCTTGAATACGTTCGAGCGCCCACTCCAAACCTAAGTACTGTTTTTTACGAATGTAGCGGATCAGATGGAAGAACTCGGGAGCCGTGGTCAGATCGGTTATAAAGGCTTTACCCATACCATGCTGACGGCAAAGGAAAGCACAAAGGTTAAGCGCTCCGGCAGACGTACCATAGAATTCGTCGAATGGGTCGAAATTAGAGAGAAGAAATGCGTCTAGCACACCAGCGGTAAAAATCCCTCTCTGCCCTCCTCCTTGTGCGACAAGGGCAGTTTTGCCATTTCTAAACTGCTCATACACTTGAATGTCGAGCTCAGCATGGCTATCAGTGATAATACCGCTGTTGCGTATCATAGGCGTAATGCCGTTAGTTTAAGCCGTCGTAATCGCAATGATGCCAAAAGAGAGTAAAACTGCGAATACCGTAACGACGATGAGTAGGGCTGATTTTAGATCGTGTTCCATAGACACCTCCTTTTGTTGTAACAAATTAATAACACCAGTGTGAATTATGTTCAAGAATTGCCTAATTTAGTCGCACGATTTTGACTAAGGCATCACAATTAGCTTAGTCATAATAAGGAGATAGCAAATGAACAATAAAATTGGCTGGCTAGTTGGGAGTGTATTATTGGGCTGTTCTATGGCAGCTCAAGCAAACGTTATCGTCACTCCCTACATTGGCTTCACGGGAGGAGGCAAAGTAGAAGATGAAAACAATCGCACCTACGATCTTGACCCTTCAATTAACTACGCTTTATCGGTAGAGACTCCTTTTGAAATGGGTCGCTTAGGTTTGTTCTATTCGAATCAGTCTTCTGAACTACAAGATGTGAACAACTCAGCAGACATCCATTATCTGCAGTTTCAAAGCAGCATCTACTATCCAGTGGCGACAGGTTGGCAAAGTTATGTTGGGCTTGGATTGGGTGCTTCATATGCTGATGCTGATTGGGTGGATGACAAATACGGTTTCTCAGCTAGTGCTTTCGCAGGACTTGAGTACACATTTTCTAAAAACTTTGCATTGACCGCTCAAGTTCGTTGGTTAGGTACCGTTGTTGACAATGACACCTCAGGAGCATGCGTGCTTCCTACTGATGGTTCTTCTTGTGTAATCAAGTTTGAAACCGACTGGATGAACCAATTTCAATCCAATATTGGCTTTAGCTTCCGCTTCTAACGGCTTTCACTTCTAAAGAATCGTTTTGACGCCAAATCGTCTATAGGGTGTATCGAACGCAGAGATACGCCCTAATAATCAAAAAGAGTTTATTTGACCAATATCACATCAATAAGACAGTCATATACTCTGAAAATAACCCCACCTCACTGATCAGATAACCTAGCAAATCACGATTTAACAATATTTAAACCAGATAAAATCTCGCCGTTAACATTTAGAATCTATTGCGATAAATAATGTAAAAAGTTAGTCTGAAGACAGAAAGCAGAAGAATATTTCAGCTTTTGCAAACACACATCAAAATTTAAAGCATTTAATTCTAATTCTTCATTGGCAAAACAAAGTAAAAAACCAGAAAGTAACAATAATACCGAATTTAGGATAGAAAACTGACGGATAACAGTTGCCCTTTATTCTGCTGGGATTTACACCTGCCAAGAAGAGCTTCATTCCTTAGGGAGTTGTACAGGAGTCAAATATGAAGCGAGAACAATGGGGATCCCGTGCGGGATTCATCTTAGCTGCAGTCGGTTCAGCCATCGGTCTGGGTAACATCTGGCGTTTCCCTTATATGGCTTATGAGAACGGTGGTGGTGCCTTTTTTATTCCTTACCTTTTCGCCATGATTACTGCTGGTATTCCATTTATGATTCTGGAATTCAGTATGGGTCAAAAATACCGTGGTTCTGCTCCGAAAACATTAGCTAAAATCCACGCCAAGTTTGAGTGGCTTGGCTGGTTCCAAGTGGGTGTAGCTGCGGTTATCGCCGTTTACTACGTCGCTGTTATTGGCTGGGCAATTTCTTACTTTGGTATGTCGTTTACCCAAAGTTGGGGTTCTGACACCAATGCTTTCTTCTTTAGTGAATACCTAAAACTTGGTGATAACTCACCAACGGATTTGGGCAGCATTCAATGGAAGATCGCAGTATCCATGCTGATTGCTTGGGCAATCACCTACACGGCCATTGTGAGTGGTGTTAAATCAGGTATCGAACGAGCATCAAAAATCATGATGCCAATCTTGTTCATCATGGTCGTGTTCTTGATCGGTCGTATGATTTTCCTTCCTGGGGCACTAGATGGCGTAAACTACATGTTTGAGCCTGATTTCAGTAAGATTTGGGACGTGAAAGTGTGGGCAGCTGCGTACGGACAGATCTTCTTTACCCTAAGTATCGGCTTTGCCATCATGCTAGCGTATTCCAGTTATCTGCCTGAGAAATCAGACATCACGAATAACGCCTTCATGACTGTCCTTATCAACTGTGGTTTCTCCATCTTAGCCGGTATCATGATCTTCTCAGTGCTTGGTTACATGGCTCAAGAGCAAGGTAAACCACTGACTGAAGTCGTCTCTGCTGGTGTTGGCCTTGCGTTCGTAACGCTACCTGCCGCTATCAATTTGTTACCAGCGCCATATATTCTTGGTCCGCTGTTCTTCTTTGCTCTCGTTGTAGCTGGCTTAAGCTCGCACATCTCAATCATGGAAGCAGTAACATCTGCAGTTATCGATAAACTGAAATGGAGCCGTAAAAAAGCGGCAAACGTGGTGATTGGTATTGGCTTTATTGTCTCAATGGCATTTGCAACCAACGGAGGTCTATTATTACTTGACCTTGTCGACCACTTTGCTAATAACGTCGGCATCATGGTTGGCGGTCTGGTTGAAATCGTCTTAATGGCTTGGCTACTTAAACAAGTGCCACAAGTTCGTGACTATGTAAATGAGCGTTCAGATTTCTCTATTGGTCAATGGTTTGTAGTCTGCCTACGTTTTGTTACTCCAATCATGCTAGCAATTATCCTAGCAACTAAGCTATATGCCCTTCTAACAGAAGGTTACGGTGGCTACGACCTAACTCTTGGCTGGGCAATGATTGCCGCGCTATTTGTTTTTGGTGTACTGATTAACGTGGTAAGCAAGGAGAAAGCGTAATGACAACAAGTGCAATTATTATGATGGTTATTGGTCTTGGCATCACTTGGGGTGGCGCAGCTGTGTGCATCAAGCGAGCGATGGATAAGCAGCAATAATACCGATCCTTTATCAAGAATAATGCCGGCGTTGATGCCGGCATTTTTGTATCTGCTTTAACTCAAAAGCTGTATTTAACCCCAAGAGCTCCACCAATTTGAAGATCGGGTCCTTTATACAGATCGAGCTCTGGATGAATTTGCGCATAGAGATCCCATCCTTTTGAAAGATCCCAATTCACGCCAAGCGGAACACGAAAACCAAATTCATCATCCCACTCGTACCAACCACCAACACCTACATACCAGGTCAGCGGCATATTTTGCTCAAAAGAACCACGTTTCGCGATATAGTCAAATGCCATACCGTCATTACCGATGATACCTCGATATTTATCATCGATTTCAACTACGACACTCAATTGCTGATCCACTGCCATACCAACGGAAAAATTCGTCGGTTGGTTTGCTGCCATACTTACACTAGGTAACAGTGCTGCTGCCAGCATTATTTGTTTTTTCATACACGTCATCACTCTAAAAAAAACGGCGTGCATAATTCAAACATGATTTAGTTTTGGTATGTCAGCAATGAGTAAGGGAGAGGTACGAAAAACGCTACAACTGTAAGGCTGCGTATTGTGTCACGATGTGGGACGTTAAATTAAAGATAAGCCGTTAGTCGTCGTGGTTTCAGCATGAAAAACAGGCACAAAAAAAGGAGACCGAAGCCTCCTCTTTTCTATGAATGACTGAGATTAGCCGTGGTTACGAATCCACTCATCCATTTCAGTTTTTAGGTTATCAGACTTAGTACCGAAGATAGCCTGAACACCACCTGCTACAACTACAACACCAGCAGCGCCTAGTTGTTTTAGCTTGTCTTGGTCAACAGCAGCTGTATCAGCTACCGCTACACGTAGACGAGTGATACATGCGTCTAGACCAGTGATGTTTGCTTTGCCGCCGAATGCTGCAACAAGCTCACCTGCCATGTCAGAACCAGAAGTTGCAACAGCTTCTTCAGATTCATCTTCACGACCTGGAGTTTTAAGGTCAAGAGCAGTGATTACTGTGCGGAATACTACGTAGTAGATTACAGCGTAAACTAGACCAACAGCTACCATCAGACCCATCTTCTGAGCGTGACCAGATAGAACTAGGAAATCGATCAGACCATGTGAGAATGAAGTACCGTGTACGAAGCCTAGAGTGTTAGCAACAACGTATGCAGAACCAGCTAGTAGAGCGTGGATACCGTATAGGACAGGAGCAACGAATAGGAATGAGAATTCGATTGGCTCAGTAATACCAGTTAGGAATGAAGTCAGTGCAGCTGACGCCATGATACCCATTACTTTCGCGCGGTTTTCTGGTTTAGCACAGTGAGCAATAGCGATTGCTGCAGCTGGTAGACCAAACATCTTGAACATGTAACCACCCGCTAGCTGACCGAAGCCATTACCAGCAGCACGAGATGCATCATCTGCAACTAGGTAACAAGTTAGTACGCCGTTTTGAGTTTCACCAGCAGCGTTCACACAAGTACCTGCTTCGAAGAAGAATGGTACGTTCCATACGTGGTGTAGACCGAATGGGATTAGAGAACGCTCAACTACGCCGTAGATACCGAACGCAAGCTGTGGGTTTTGGTGTGCAGCCCAGTCAGAGAATGCAGAGATTGCACCGCCGATTGGTGGCCATACGATAGATAGTACAACACCTAGGATGATCGCAGCGAAACCAGTGATGATTGGCACAGCACGCTTACCAGCGAAGAAGCCAAGGTACTCTGGAAGTTGGATTTTGAAGAAACGGTTGAATGCCCAAGCAGCAACACCACCGACAAGGATACCACCTAGTACACCTGTGTCGATTTTCTCAACGCCCATGATGCCAGCCATAACGCCTAGCGTTGCTGTCATGATGCCGTAACCAACGATAGCAGCTAGACCAGCTACACCGTCGTTGTTTGTGAAGCCTAGTGCTACACCAACAGCAAATAGAAGTGCCATTTGGCCGAATACTGAACCACCAGCTTGTTCCATTAGGTTAGAAACCACTTCTGGAATAAAGCTTAGGTGGGCAGCACCAACACCTAGTAGGATACCTGCGACTGGTAATACTGATACTGGTAGCATCAGAGCTTTACCAACTTTTTGCAGGTTTGCAAAAAGGTTCTTAAACATGTTTATGCTCCTGATAAATTATAAGTATTATTTGGGCACTAACGGCACACCCCCGTAGCCTAAATGTTAGCACCCAATGAAAATGTAACCACACGTTGCATTATATTTTCCGGCTCTAAATATATATTGATGGCCCTCAAACTTTCCACACAGTTACGAAATTTAGTTTCAAAACAAGTCGCAGATCACACCTAAAAACCGTCGATGAAAAGGTTTGCATTAAACTTATATTATTGTTTTATAAAGATTTTATTATCTACATAATTAATTTTAAGGCGTAAATAAAATAAAGGTCGATGTTATTTTTAGTAACAAAATTACATTTGAGGGATTTGGATGCGGTTAAATCAACAAATTTAGTAAACATTAAACTAAATGATCTTTTTGGTGCATTTATCAACAAAAAAGGGGCAAAAGCCCCTTTTTTAATCTGCCTATTGATTTTTCATCGCAAAAAAAGATTTCGGAAATTTTCGCTGGTTTTTTGCCCAACTTCAGACAAGGCACACTCTTTCAGCTGTGCAATATAGGCAGCAACTTCGACAACATAGGCTGGTTGGTTCTCTTTTCCACGATGTGGAACAGGGGCAAGATACGGAGAATCCGTCTCAATAAGCAACTTTTCAAGAGGTAGGGCTTTCACAACATCCTTCAATTCCGTCGCTTGGCGGAAAGTCACAATACCTGAAATTGAGATGTAAAACCCTAAATCGAGTGCAGCTTCTGCAAAAGGCAGATCTTCAGTAAAACAGTGTATGACGCCACCACATTTTTCGGCTCCGCCATTGCGTAGAATTTCTAATGTATCTTCACGTGCATTACGAGTATGAATAATCAGTGGTTTGTTTAATTCTACTGCTAGGTCAACTTGCTGCTCAAAACGCTCTTTCTGCAGTGCGGCGGTCTCTGGTTTGTAATGGTAATCCAGCCCCGTTTCACCGATCGCCACAACTTTTTCATGGGACGCGTACTCTCGTAAGATATCCATCGAAAAGGCACTTTCAACATCAAGAGGATGAACACCACAAGACGCGTGAACGTTATTGTAAGGTGTGATCATTTCGAGCATTTTAGGGAAAGAGTCCAAAGTCACACCAACGGACAATAACTCAGTAACATTAGCTTGCTTAGCTTTGTTGATAACGTCTTCAACATTAATATGAAGGTCATCGTAATTCAATTTGTCTAGATGACAGTGCGAATCTACGAACATAATGCCTCTCGTGATTCAATTAACCAATTCATAGATAGTAGCTCAAGGTTTAAGCCTGGAAAGGTTTGTCGTTGAGCTTTCAATTCAAGCAGCTTTTGGGCCGCTTGATACAGACCGTTATATCTACCGGGCTGAAACTGAGCGGCGCCAGGAAGCAGATCCACTTCCGTAACACCAAATTGCGCTTTCTGGGCATCGGTCAACAAATACCACGCCCAGTCTAACGCTTTGTCTGGATTCTTAGCCATTAACGTCGCGCACCGAAACACATCTGACAAAGGCGAAGACAAAGTCTCAATCAAGCAGCGCTCAAACGCTTGATACTCATCCAGCTCACCACTTTTTGCTGCTTCCAGCGTATTTATTGGTGAACCCATATTCAACTTAAGCGCATAAGGGGGCACTTGAGAAGCCCCTTGCTCACTCATCCAGCTCATAGCTTGCTCTGTTGAAGGCGTAGCCACGACCCATTGCTGACAGCGACTTTGAATCGTTGGCAGTAATCGCTCATGGTTCTGTGTAACAAGCAAGAACAAACACTTCTGCCCTGGTTCTTCTAGTGTTTTCAACAACGCATTGGACGCAGACTCGTTCATTGCTTCCGCAGGTTCAATAATGAACACGCGATATCCATTTAGCTGTGATGATTCATGAGCAAGACGATTACAAGCGCGGATCTGATCAACCGTAATTGATTTGCCTTCTTTTTCCGGCTTAACCCAATGTAAGTCTGGATGACTATTAGATTGAGTTAGCTGACAACTGTGGCAAAAACCACACGCTTCACTGGTGTAGTTTTGGCACAAAAGAGAGTGGCTGAAGAGTTCAACCAGTTTTTCAACTGCCAGTCCTTTCTCACTTTGTAGTAACAAAGCTCCAGGAACTCGCTCTGAATTCAAACTGATTTTGAGGTTATCCCAAACGGGCTGTAACCATGGAAAGTCATTTAACATGAATCACCTCAATCTACCCTCAGCTTACTGAGCTGCAAGCCATACATTTAGTGCAGCTCTGATATCATGTGCCACTTCGTCAATCGACTGCTCTGCATTGATAACTACGATAGAGTCATCTGCATTAGCCAACTCTAGGTAACGCTCACGAGTGCGTTCAAAGAAGCTGATGTCCATTTTCTCAATTCGATCTAGCTCACCGCGACCACGAGCACGCTCAAGACCAACACGAGGATCGATATCCATGTACAACGTAAAAGCAGGTTTGAACTCACCAAGCGTAGTGTCGCGTAAGTTTTTCATCAGCGACGCATCGATTTGACGACCACCACCTTGGTAAGCTTGAGAAGACAAGTCATGGCGGTCACCCACCACCCATTGATTGTTTGCAAGTGCTGGCTTGATTACATTTTCCACTAGCTGGACACGAGCTGCGTAGAGTAAAAGCAGCTCCGTCATATCTTTCAAATCTTCGCCTTCGTGCTCTTCTTTAACCAATGCACGCATCTTTTCAGCGAGAGGGGTTCCACCGGGCTCACGAGTATTAACGATATTTTCAATACCTGCAGCTTTCAGCGTATCCAAAACCGTTTTAATTGCAGTACTTTTACCCGCGCCTTCTAGGCCCTCAACGACAATAAAGTTTGCTTTCATCATTTGTTCTTTCTTAGTTCTCTTAAATAGGCACGTACAGCACGGTTGTGCTCAGCAAGTGATTTCGAAAATACATGTCCGCCCTTCCCACTTGCTACGAAATATAGATAGTTACTGTTTTCAGGGTTTAACGCGGCTTCAATCGAAGCTTCACCCGCCATGGCAATCGGCGTTGGTGGCAAACCATTGATTGTGTATGTGTTGTATGGTGTAGGAGTGCGCAAATCTTTCTTACGGATATTACCATCATAGGCATCTCCCATACCGTAGATAACTGTAGGGTCTGTTTGTAGACGCATACGTTTGTTAAGACGATTTACAAATACAGATGCGACACGCTCACGCTCCGAGTCTATCGCCGTCTCTTTTTCAATGATAGAAGCAAGAATCAGCGCTTCGTATTTGTCTTTTAATGGCAGTTTCTCTTGGCGCTCTTCCCACTGAGCATCCAAAATCTTGTTCAGCTTACTATGAGCACGCTCTAAGATCTGACTCTCACTTGTACCAGCTGTGTAGTGATAGGTTTCGGCAAGGAATAAGCCTTCAAGCTTTTCGCGCTCTATCCCCAGCTTTTCAGCCATCTGCTTTTCCGATAATCCGGTCAAATCATGTTTGACATAAGGCGCTGCACTTAACTGCTCAACCCACTCAGAAAAGCGACTGCCTTCCACAAAGGTAATCGCAAACTGATGTTCTTTACCTGTGTTTAGTTGTTCCAACGTGTCATATAGAGAGGTGTTAGGTTCTAGTTGGTAAGTGCCTGCTCGCACCTGAAGAAGCTCCGGATAGAGATGAGGCATTAAACGAGTGTAGTCTGAAGCTTCGATGATGTTACCTTTCGCCAAGTCACGCATTACTCGGTGAAAGCTGGTGCCATTTTCAACGGTAAACAGCTGAGGCTGCTCAATAAGAATTGGCGAGTTAACGTATTGCTTAGTCTGTGAAACAACGTAAAAAACACTTGCTGCACCAATAACAGCAATCAGTACAACAAACGCAAACAGTTTTTTAATCACGTATTTAGATTCCCTTGAAGTCGTCGAGTCAATTTCCCAATTGGAAAGTCAATCTTGTTCTCTGGTGCTGAAATACCGGAAACCGGTGCTACACCCAATAGTGAATTACACATCCACACCTCATCTGCATCGAGCAAATCTGTCAGTGTGAAATCGGCTACCTGCACTGAGTAACCTTCGCTTTGGAGATATTCCAAAACCTTACGGCGCATCACGCCAGCCACACCGGATAAACACAAACCGGGTGTGAACACCTTTTCATCTTTAACCCAAAAAAGGTTTGCCATTGTAGTTTCAATGACATGATTTTGCACATTTAACGTCACAGCATCAGCAAATTCAGTACCATCAATTTCTGCCTTTGCGAGCACCTGCTCTATACGGTTATTGTGCTTATGTCCGGCAAGTAATGGCTGGATTCCAAGTCGGGTTTCACAAACACCTAATTGCACGCCACGCTCTTGCCAAGCAAGGTAGTGAGCAGGGAATGTAAAATTCGAGATAGTGACAACCGGACCTTCGACACCGCTAGGACTATACCCTCGACCACCACAACCGCGGCTAATATGAATTTTGATTCCGGCAGATTCATCCTTTAAAGTTGCCGACATCGCCCAATCCAAGACCGTACGCCAATCAGGAAAAGGGATTTGTAATGTCGTTAAGCATGCTTCCATACGTTCAACATGCGCTTGCCAATGCTCCAACTGCCCTTTCTTGGTTTTGATGGTAGAGAAACAGCCATCACCATATTGGAAAGAACGGTCACCGAGTGGAACATGTGTTTGTGGCAGTCCATTTACCCAGAACATTCAGATACCCTTGCTTTCTGATCGACAAATAAAACAAAACGGCTCAATGCTAAGCATCGAGCCGTTAGAATACAAGTATCGCTACTCTAAAACTGTGTTAGAGACTTTTACTCAGCGATTTTTTTGAATACAAGCGAACCGTTAGTACCGCCGAAGCCGAACGAGTTACAGATTGCGTATTCCATATCAACTTTGCGCGCAGTATGCGGCACAAGGTCGATATCTAAACCTTCTTCTGGATCATCTAGGTTAATCGTTGGTGGAACAATTTGATCTACCAATGAAAGAACCGTGATGATTGCTTCTACTGAGCCTGCTGCACCTAAAAGGTGACCAGTCATAGATTTAGTAGAAGAGACAAGAACCTGCTTAGAGCCTTCTTCACCAAGTGCGCGTTTCACACCCTTGATTTCAGCCACATCACCTGCTGGTGTTGATGTACCGTGAGCGTTCACGTAACCAACTTGAGTACCTGTGATGTTTGCGTCACGCATCGCCGCTTCCATTGCCAGTGCGCCACCAGAGCCATCTTCACTTGGAGAAGTCATGTGGTAAGCGTCACCAGACATACCGAAGCCAACAAGCTCTGCGTAGATCTTAGCACCGCGCGCTTTTGCGTGTTCGTACTCTTCAAGAACCATCACGCCCGCACCGTCACCTAGAACGAAGCCGTCACGACCTTTATCCCAAGGACGTGATGCTTTTTGCGGTTCATCGTTACGAGTCGATAGTGCTTTTGCAGCACCGAAGCCTGCCATACCAAGTGGCGTAGATGCTTTTTCTGCACCACCAGCAACCATAGCTTCCGCATCACCGTATGCAATCATACGAGCCGCGTGACCGATGTTGTGAAGACCTGTAGTACATGCAGTAGAGATCGCGATGTTAGGACCACGAAGACCACGCATGATAGATAGGTTACCCGCAACCATGTTTACGATGGTCGAAGGAACAAAAAATGGGCTAACTTTGCGAGGACCTTTCTCAACTAGCGCTGAGTGACCTGCTTCGATTAGGTCTAGACCGCCAATGCCTGAGCCGATTGCTACACCAACTCGAGCCGCGTTTTCTTCGGTAATTTCTAAGCCAGAGTCATCCAATGCTTGGATACCCGCAGCAATGCCGTACTGGATAAACAAATCCATTTTACGAGCATCTTTCTTAGACATGTACTCTGTGCAATCAAAATCTTTTACAAGACCAGCAAAACGAGTCGAGAAGTTCGTTGCATCGAAGTGCTCGATGTTTACGATACCGCTTTGACCTTCTAGCAGGGCTTTCCAAGATGATTCTACTGTGTTGCCTACCGGTGACAACATACCCATGCCAGTGACAACTACACGACGCTTGGACACGATATAATTCTCCGGGAATTGAATGTTTCTATGAGAGGATAGAAGAAGTTAGAAAGAACACAGGCGGTCTAGGAGACCGCCTGGGAGAGATAATTACTGAGCGCTGTTTACGTAGTCGATTGCAGCTTGAACAGTAGTGATTTTCTCTGCTTCTTCATCAGGAATCTCAGTGTCGAATTCCTCTTCTAGAGCCATTACTAGCTCTACAGTGTCTAGAGAATCAGCACCTAGATCGTCAACGAAAGAAGCTTCGTTTTTAACTTCTGCTTCGTCTACACCTAGCTGTTCAACAATGATTTTCTTTACGCGTTCTTCGATGTTGCTCATTTTTCTTTTCCTTTACAGATTTCGCCTAATGCGATGATTCCGTAGTTTATTCGAACTATTGAAGTTTGCAAGGGGGTCCTTGCTGGTCAAACCACAAAATTAGCGAATTTAACCGAATTTCAATACATTTTTGACTTAAATCATGCACAAATCTTGCGCATGAGCATGACAACTTAATGACAGTTAACAGCAACTATAGGCTATTTTTCATAAAGTAAAATAGCTTATTTTGCACGAACTGTGCATTAAACCATGTACATGCCACCATTTACATGCAAAGTTTCACCAGTAATGTAAGCCGCTTCAGGTGAAGCTAGGAATACAACTGCTGATGCAATTTCACGAGGGTCACCTAGACGACCTGCTGGCACGTTCGACAACGTTGCTGCACGTTGGTCGTCATTTAGCGCCTTAGTCATGTCAGTTTCGATGAAACCTGGAGCAACCGTGTTCACTGTTACACCACGAGAAGCCACTTCACGAGCCATTGATTTAGTGAAACCAATCACACCCGCTTTTGCTGCTGCATAGTTTGTTTGACCAGCGTTACCCATAGTACCAACAACAGAACCTACGTTGATGATGCGACCAGCGCGTTTTTTCATCATGCCACGTAGAACCGCTTTAGACATGCGGTAGATTGGCGTTAGGTTTGTATTGATGATGTCGTTCCACTCGTCATCTTTCATACGCATTAGCAAGTTATCGCGCGTGATACCAGCGTTGTTTACTAGAATATCGATTGCACCAAACTCATCATTGATGGTTTTTAGTGTTGCTTCGATAGACTCAACGTCAGTTACGTTAAGTGCTAGACCTTTACCGTTTTCACCTAGGTACTCACTGATCGCCGCTGCGCCGCCTTCAGAAGTCGCAGTACCGATTACCGTTGCACCGCGTTCAACAAGAAGTTCAGCAATCGCACGACCAATGCCACGGCTTGCGCCTGTCACTAGAGCGATCTTACCTTCTAGATTCATCATGTTGTGTTTTCCTTTTCTTATCGTGAGCAGATTACTTAGCGGCTTCTAGCGACGCTACGTCGTTAACTGCTGCTGCGCTTAGTGTTTTCACGATACGTTTAGTCAGACCTGTCAGAACTTTGCCAGGACCAAGCTCAAGAAGATTTTCTACACCTTGTTCGTTCATTAGCTGCACGCTCTCAGTCCAACGAACTGGGCTGTGAAGTTGACGAACAAGTGCGTCTTTGATTTTTGCAGGATCAGTTTCAGCCGCCACATCAACGTTGTTGATAACCGGAAGTTGTGGTGCGTTGAATTCGATAGACTCTAGCGCGACAGCTAGTTTCTCTGCTGCAGGTTTCATTAGTGCGCAGTGTGAAGGCACTGAAACAGGAAGAGGAAGTGCACGCTTAGCACCTGCTTCTTTACATAGTGCACCAGCACGTTCTACCGCGTCTTTACTACCTGCGATAACAACTTGACCAGGTGAGTTGAAGTTTACTGGAGAAACGACTTCACCTTGTGCTGCTTCTTCACAAGCTTTTGCAATTGCTTCGTCATCTAGACCGATGATCGCGTACATTGCACCAGTACCCGCAGGTACCGCTTCTTGCATCAGTTGACCACGTAGCTCAACCAGTTTGATTGCTTCTTTAAAGTCAATCACGCCAGCACACACAAGCGCTGAGTACTCACCTAGGCTGTGACCCGCTAGGTTTGCTGGTTGCTCAAGACCAAGCTCTTGCCATACACGCCAGATAGCAACAGATGACGCTAGCAAAGCTGGTTGAGTACGGAAAGTTTGGTTTAGATCTTCTGCAGGTCCATTTTGAACAAGCGCCCATAGGTCGTAACCTAGTGCGTCAGATGCTTCTGCAAATGTTTGTTTTACTACGTCATATTGTTCGCCTAGATCAGCAAGCATACCAACTGCTTGTGAACCTTGACCTGGAAATACGATAGCAAACTTGCTCATGTTGTTTTCCTTTAAGCAAAGTAAAAAGAAATAAGATGCACCGTAGCGCATCTTAAATTTTGAATCTTGTGAAACTTAGAATTTCACCAGGGCAGAACCCCAAGTGAATCCGCCGCCAAACGCTTCAAGAAGTAGAGTTTGACCACGTTTAATACGACCATCACGTACCGCCTCATCCAGTGCTGTTGGCACGGTTGCTGCTGATGTGTTGCCGTGTTTATCAAGTGTGATCACGACTTGGTCTAGTGACATCGAAAGCTTTTTCGCTGTCGCTGAAATAATGCGGTAGTTGGCTTGGTGCGGAACCAACCAGTCTAGTTCAGACTTGTGCATATCGTTTGCTTCAAGCGTGTCTTTCACTAACTTCGAAAGCTGAGTTACTGCCACTTTGAAAACTTCGTTACCCGCCATGTGCAGCCATTTATCTGCATCTTTACCACGCTCAGGTACAGGAAGGCTCAGAAGATCACCAAATTGACCATCTGAATATACGTGTGTCGAAATGATGCCAGGTTCTTCGCTCGCACCAATTACCACCGCGCCTGCCGCATCACCAAATAAGATGATAGTTGAGCGGTCAGTCGGATCACACGTTTTCGATAATGCGTCAGCACCAATCACAAGTACGTTTTTACACATACCTGATTTAATGTGTTGGTCAGCTACAGACATTGCGTATACAAAGCCTGAACAAGCAGCGGCTAAGTCGAAAGCAGGACAACCTTTAATGCCAAGCTTTGCCTGCACCTGACACGCAGATGAAGGGAAAGTATGGCTACTGCTCGTGGTAGCAACGATAATTAGGTCGATATCATTTTTATCAATGCCGGCCATATCGATAGCGTTTTCAGCTGCGTAGAATGCCATGTCCGCAACAGTCTCATCTTCTGCTGCAATTCGACGCTCTTTAATACCCGTGCGAGCTACGATCCACTCGTCACTTGTGTCTACCATTTTCTCTAGGTCTGCGTTAGTACGCACCTGAGATGGCAGGTAGCTGCCAGTACCTAAAATTTTGCTATACATGAAGACTAATAATGCCTCTCGAGTAAAACCGCTTCCAAACGATCGCTAATACGGCTTGGTACTTGTCGTTTGACCTCGTGTACTGCCTCGCCAAGTGCATTGACAATCGCAGATACATCCGCACTTCCATGGCTTTTTATGACAATGCCGCGCAATCCTAGCAAACTTGCGCCGTTATACTGGTCGGGGTTCAGTGTTTTTAGTTCATTAAATAGCCGAGAAAACAACTTTCTAGCAATCCAACCCTTAATCGTCGATTCCATCATGCTGGTTTTTAGTTTTTCGATGAAGAGTTGAGCTGTTCCCTCGCTGGCTTTTAAGCATACGTTACCGACAAAGCCATCACAAACAATGACATCGGCTACGTCATGCAAAATTTGATTACCTTCAATATAACCGACAAAGTTGATGGCGTCGGTTTGAGAAAGCATTTCAGCACAGCGTTTGACTAAATCGTTACCTTTGATTTCTTCTGCGCCAATGTTCAGCACCGCAACACGAGGAGGTCGACCTAGGTGTTCTTCTGCTAATGCACTGCCCATCACGGCAAACTGGAATAAACTGTCGGCATCACACGACACATTTGCTCCCAAATCTAGCATCCAGGTGCGTTTTCCACTGATGGTCGGTAACGCAGAAACTAAAGCAGGACGCTCAATACCAGGAAGCAGCTTAAGAATAAAACGTGACAGCGCCATCAATGCGCCGGTGTTACCACCACTCACACAAGCATCAGCTTCATTTTCAGAAACCAGATCAATCGCCATACGCATAGAGCTATTTTGGCTATTGCGAAGGGCCAAAGACGGTTTTTCTGAATTAGAAATCACTTTCTCGCTATGAAGAATGCTCAAACGAGAACTGGTAGAGGTACCAAGTTGAGATAATTGAGACGTGATCAGAGATTGATCACCTATAAGAATCACTTTTAGCTCTGGGAAATGAGACAGTGCCTGCACGGCGGCAGGCACTGTTACGCGTGGACCGAAATCCCCGCCCATTGCATCAAGTGCAACGGTAATACTTTGCAAAGGTTCAACCTTACTTGTTGATAACCTTTTGACCACGGTAGTAACCTTCAGCAGTTACGTTGTGGCGTAGGTGAGTTTCACCAGAAGTCGCGTCTACAGATAGTGCAGCTGTAGTTAGCGCATCGTGTGAACGACGCATACCGCGCTTAGAACGAGTTTTACGGTTTTTCTGTACGGCCATTGACCCTACTCCTATACTATTGGGTTAAAAACCTAAAGAAGAAGCGGCTACCACACCAGTTACTTTTTCAGATTTTTCAAAACGTCGAATGGATTCGGTTTTTCTTCCTCAATTTCTTCAGGAATTTCACCAAAAACCATGTTATTTGAGTCAACGCTACAATCCGCATCATCGTGCATTGCGATTTGAGGTAATGTTAAGATGAACTCGTCTTCAACCAGTTGTATAAGGTCTAATTCACCGTACTCATTTAGATCTACCAAATCATAAATTTCTGGTGCTTCCTCTTCCGTCTTCTCACCGTAGTAAGGAGTGTAAAGGAATTCAACTTCACACATGTGTGTGAATACCTCATTACAACGCTGACACTCTAAATCAACTTCGATGTTAGCTTTACCAGAGATAACAACAAGTCGCTGTTCATCAATATCAAATGACAATGAGACTTCTGCGTCGCGTTTTACGCCTTCAGTTGTTTCCGCTAAGCGCTTGAAAAGACTAGCTTGGATGATGCCATCGTAATCTAATCGTTTCTGTGCGGACTTTGCTGGATCAACCGTTCGCGGTATTTTTACCTTTTGCATAGGGCGCGAATATTATCTTCCAAATCAAAATTAGTCAAAGAAAAAGGCAAAAAAGTTGTACTTTTTTACGCTTAACATATAGAGCATTAGCCAGAATCAATTTTGATCGATTATCCTATTGGAAATGCTCGCGTGAATTGTAATTCAAAATGAAAAATTACCAACTGGTTTTAGCCTCAACTTCCCCTTTTCGTAAACAACTGCTGGAAAAGCTATCAGTACCGTTTACTTGTTTATCTCCGCAATGCGATGAGACCCCCTTCCCCAACGAAACGCCTTTAGATTTGGTGCAAAGGCTTGCGATTGGAAAAGCGACATCTTGTGATACCGACCAAGACAGCTTGGTGATCGGGAGCGATCAAGTTTGTGTTATTGACGACAAGATAGTCGGCAAACCATTAGACCGAGAGAATGCAATCAAGCAATTATTGGCTCAAAGCGGTAAAACCATCACTTTTTATACTGGGCTTGCGGTACATAATACAGCCACGAATCACACTGAAGTCGGCTTCGACACCTTCGAAGTTCATTTTAGAGATTTGACGCTTGAACAGATTGAACGATACGTCGACAGAGAAGAACCATTTTATTGTGCTGGCAGCTTTAAAAGCGAAGGAATGGGAATTTGTCTTTTCAACAAATTAGCCGGCAAAGATCCGAATACGCTAGTAGGTCTGCCTCTCATTGACTTGATCGACATGCTACAAAAGCAAGGGTTTGAGGTTTTGTAAAAAGTACTATGTAAAAGATATTGTGTAATAGGTATTGATAGTTAATAAACGTTAAAGGGTTGGCATGAGAAAGCGCCAACCCTTTTTTAAATGCCAGTGCGAGAAGATTAAAATCACAGCGTCAAACTAATCACTCTATATCTAAGATAGAGATTCCCGACAATGCTCTTTCGTCGCTCTCGGGAAAGACGCTGTGTCAGCCCATTCCTCTAAAAATAAGAATTACCCACTTAGATTCAGAAGTCGCAGCGCGTCATCCTCAAGAGTGAGGAACGAGCGAGTTGGGGATCTCTTTTCTCATCTTTCGAAGCGAAGCAGTCTTGCTATCCCATAGGGTGAAGCCCGCTCTCACCTCTACTTCTTACGCAGACCCGCGAGTACTTTCTCTAATCTCGCTTCCATCGGCGCATTGATTTCCATCCACTCATCATTCGATGGGTGTTGGAACTTGATGTTCGCTGCATGAAGGAACAAACGGTCTAAGCCCACTTGCCCAGTGTAAGCATCGAAGCGACGGTCGCCGTAGCGATCATCCCATGCAATTGGGTGACCCGTGTATTGAGTATGCACACGAATTTGGTGAGTACGACCGGTAATTGGGCTAGCTTGGATAAGCGTTGCTTGGTCAAACTTTTCCAGAATCTTGAATCGAGTTTCTGACGGCTTCCCATTTGGGTTCACACGCACGATGCTATTCACTTCGTTTTTAAGTAGCGGCGCATTCACGACCTTACAGCTGCTTTTCCACTCCCCCATCACGAGGGCAAAGTAGAACTTCTTCACGGTCTTTTCGCGAAATTGCGCTTGCAGATGGCGCAATGCTGAACGCTTCTTAGCCACCAATAAAATACCAGAAGTATCGCGGTCGATACGATGAACAAGTTCAAGGAAGCGAGCTTGCGGACGTAACGCACGAAGTGCCTCGATAGCACCAAATTTAAGACCACTGCCACCATGCACAGCTGTACCAGAGGGCTTATTTAGAATCAGCATATGATCGTCTTCAAAAATGATCATATGTTCTAGCTCTGCTACTTTGTTCAACTTAGTGCTTGGCGCAACGTCGTCCTCTTTTTTCTCTACCGTTACTGGTGGAATACGTACGAGATCGCCAGCCTTGAGTTTGTACTCGGCTTTAATACGCTTTTTGTTGACGCGCACTTCCCCCTTACGCACGATTCGGTAAATCATGCTCTTAGGGATATCTTTTAATTGGTTACGCAAAAAATTATCAATGCGTTGACCTGCCATATCTTCGTCGATATCAACGAACTGGACTTTTGTTCTTATTTCGCTCATGCGCGGTATTGTAAACCCAAATCTGTGTGACTTCACATTATTCTTGCTGCAAAAGAAACACTCGTTGTCATAAATTGTTCTAAAACTCGCCAAGCTTTTGTTTAGATTATTAAAAGCCTTTATCAACTTCTCGTTTTGATTTGTGTCTTTCTCAGTTTGCAAGACTCAAGTGCTTATGAAACAGCCAGTTATAAATTACAAAAATTGAATTTAGCGCCAAATTTTCCATCGTTTGCGCTAAAGCAGATTGCTGATATCCACCTGCACTGCTATAGTTCACAGCTGCTAAGGAAGGTTTGGTTACATTTTGTTCATTACCAATCATTTATCCCCAAGCAATGTGAGTAGATTGTTGAACGTCAGGTGCAGCATTGGCGTAAGACACGTTGAGTTCAACACACTTGTCACTCTACTCCTCGCATATTCACGTTGAGTATCTACCGCCCGAATAGCGGGTCACAAGTTAACGTTTCCAACGAAACCCAAAGCAATTTGTGATGACTGAAGTGCCCTAGAGCATCCCCTTCCAGCCGGGAGGCTGCAAAATATAAGCCATGGGATCAGGCACCGTGAAAGAGCGAAAAGCCAGTGACAAGTTGAAAAGAAAGATAAAAGAAAAGACAACGAGAAATTTTCAATGAAAAGAATGTTAATTAACGCAACTCAAAAAGAAGAGTTGCGTGTCGCTCTGGTTGATGGCCAGCGACTTTTCGATCTTGATATCGAGAGTCCGGGTCATGAATCTAAAAAAGCGAATATCTACAAAGGACGTATCACACGTATCGAACCAAGCTTAGAAGCCGCATTTGTTGATTACGGTGCTGAGCGTCACGGTTTCCTCCCTCTCAAAGAAATTGCCCGCGAATATTTCCCAGAAGGTTACACTTACCAAGGTCGCCCAAGCATTAAAGAAGTGCTGACTGAAGGTCAAGAAGTTATCGTTCAAGTGGAAAAAGAAGAACGTGGTAGTAAAGGCGCAGCTCTAACTACTTTCATTTCTCTTGCGGGTAGCTATCTTGTTCTTATGCCTAATAACCCTCGTGCCGGCGGTATTTCTCGTCGTATCGAAGGTGACGAGCGCACTCAACTAAAAGCAGCATTAAGCACTTTAGAACTGCCGCAAGGTATGGGTCTAATCGTACGTACTGCTGGCGTAGGTAAGAGTGCAGAAGAACTTGAGTGGGACTTGAACGTACTACTTAACCACTGGGGTGCAATTAAGGGCGCGGCAGATTCTAACCCTGCTCCTTTCCTAATCCACCAAGAAAGTAACGTAATCGTTCGTGCAATCCGTGACTACCTACGTCGTGATATCGGTGAAATCCTAATCGACAGCAACACCATTTATGAGCGTGCTAAAGAGCACATCAAACTAGTACGTCCTGATTTCATCAGCCGCGTTAAGAAATACGAAGGCGAAGTACCACTATTCAGCCACTACCAAATCGAAAGCCAAATTGAATCGGCTTTCCAACGTGAAGTGCGCTTACCATCAGGTGGTTCTATCGTAATCGACCCAACGGAAGCTCTAACATCTATCGATATCAACTCGGCTCGCGCAACCAAAGGCGGCGATATCGAAGAAACAGCGCTTAATACTAACCTAGAAGCAGCAGACGAAATCGCTCGTCAATTGCGTCTACGTGACCTTGGTGGTTTGGTGGTTATCGACTTTATCGATATGACACCGGTGCGCCACCAGCGTGAAGTTGAAAACCGTCTGCGTGAAGCCGTTCGTCTAGATCGTGCTCGTGTACAAATCGGTCGCATTTCCCGCTTTGGTCTGTTGGAGATGTCTCGTCAGCGTTTGAGCCCTTCTCTAGCAGAAGCAAGCCACCATATTTGTCCTCGTTGTAGCGGTACAGGTGTTGTTCGTGATAACGAATCTCTAGCACTTTCTGTACTTCGCCTGATCGAAGAAGAAGCTCTAAAAGACAATACAGCCCAAGTACTAGCAGTAGTGCCTGTGCCGATCGCATCTTACCTTCTGAACGAAAAACGTCGCTCGGTCAACCACATCGAACGTATTCAAGAAGTGAAGATTACGGTTGTGCCAAACTCAGACATGGAAACGCCTCACTTCGAAGTTATCCGTGTTCGAGAAGGCGAAGAGTTTGACCTGCTTTCTTACCTACTTCCTAAGAAACTGGAAGCAATGAAAGAAGCAGAAGGCAAAGAGCCAGCAGAGGTTGATGTCAAGCCTAAGCGTATCGAAGAGCCTGTATTAAAAGGTTTTGCTTCGCCAGCGCAAACTGCTCCTACGCCAGCAGCAACTTCTAAACCTGCTCCAGCAGCGAAGAAGAAAGAAGCAGTTCCGCAAGAAGAAAAACCAGGTCTATTCAGCCGTCTGTTTAAAGCAATTGGTAGTTTCCTATTCAGTGGTTCTGAAGAAGTTAAAGAAGAACCTAAGAAAGAAGAGAAAAAACCAAACCGCGATAACAAGCGCAACAAGCGTGACCGCAACGATCGTCGTCGCAACAACAACCAGCGTGATAACCGCGAAGGTCGTGACAACCGCGATAACAAACGTCGTCGTAAACCGCGTGAAGAACAAGCGACTGAGCAGAACGAAACACAACAGCAGCCTAACAAGCAGCAAAACCGCAACCAGAAACGTAAACCTAGAGCTCAACAAGCTGAAAAAGCACAAGAGCCTAAAGTTAACGCGAAAGTCGCGGAAAAAGGTCTGCAGCTAGCTGCTGAAGCTCGTACTGGTTCAGAAGCGAAGCCGGAAGAAAATAAAGCGAAGTCAAACGCAAAAGCAGAGAAAGTGAAAGAGCGCCGTCAACGTCGCAAACTAAACAAATCTGTACGTGTTAAAGACCAGCAAGCGGCTGAGCAAGCAGAGCTGGAAGTACCAGCACAACCTGTTGAAGCAGTTGAAGCAACTGTTGAGAAGCCAGTTGAGGCAGCAGCAGAAGCGCAACAAGACAACAAAGCAGAGTCTAAACAGCGTCGTAACCGCCGTTCACCACGTCACCTACGTGCAAGCGGTCAACGTCGTCGTCGTGGTCGCGATCGTCGTCCTAACCCATTCCGCCTACGTAAAGGTGGTGTAGCATCTCCTGAGATGGCAATGGGTAAAGTGATGCCACGTTACATTCCAAAACCAGCGCCTAAGAAGGAAGAGCGAGTGAAGGAAGAAGTAGTGGTAACGGCAGCAGCAGTTCCTGCAATTCAAGGTGGTTTTGCTTGCCCTGAAATGGCGATGGGTAAAGTAATCATCCGTCGTGAACAACCTGCAGTTGTTGAAGCACCAGCAGTTGAAACGAAAGTTCAAGAATCTGTAGAAGCGAAAGTAGAAGCGCCTGTTGCGGAAGCGCCAGTGGTAGAGGTTGCCGTTGCTGAGCAAGCTGAAGCTACAGTAGTTGAAACAACGCAAGTAGAGCCAATCGTTGAAGCACCTGTTGTCGAAGTGACTGAATCTGCTGTTGAAACAGCTCCAGCTCAGGAACCAGCCGTTGAAGTGGCAGAAGAAGCGGTAACAGAAGTTACAGCAGAAACGCCAGTAGAAACGCAAAAACCTAAAGCAGAAGTTATCAAAGTAGCTGCTAAGCCACGCGCTAGTGCTCCAATGACTAAAGCGCCAGGTCCTCAAGAGCTTCGCGAAATTACGGTTACAGCGGCACCGTTTAAAGCTGAGCGCTACGCACCGAAAGGCGCAGGTAGCCAAGTAGCAACAAACCGTGCATCAGCAGTAATGACAAAACCGAACTTTAACTAAGTTTTACTTTGTCATCGCATTAAGCGAAATACGAAACAAAAGGCTGCCAATCGGCAGCCTTTTTTGTTGAAGTAAGTGTTAACTCTAATTAGCTATATTAATATCAATGACTGATCACATTTGTGCGTCAATATCCCCTTCATTGTTGAACTTAATCACACTTTTCGGTAGCATTCGCCGACTCAAGTTTTCGACACCATTCTGATGCGGCTCTTTTTTTAATACGGTTTGTGCTGATAGAAGTGACTTCACTTTCACCAGCAGTACTTGTGCAAATACGAATATGTGTCGGGAGAAATTCATCGCCAAGAGAACTCAATACAAAACATGTTCGAATTTCCTCAATTTTCTAAGCACTCCGTAAAAAACGACGTGCTATCAGGTCTAACTGTTGCGCTCGCATTGGTTCCTGAAGCCGTAGCATTTGCATTTGTTGCTGGTGTAGACCCTATGGTTGGTCTTTACGCAGCCTTTATTGTCGGTCTTATCACCTCTATTTTCGGTGGTCGACCAGGTATGATTTCCGGTGCGACTGGCGCAATGGCAGTTGTTATGGTGTCGCTTGTTGCAACTCACGGTGTTCAATATCTATTTGCCGCAATTATGTTGGCGGGTATTCTTCAAATTGCAGCCGGTCTATTTAAGCTAGGTAAATTTATCCGAATCGTTCCTCATCCGGTGATGATTGGTTTCGTAAACGGTCTGGCTATCGTTATCTTCCTTGCACAACTAGGTCAGTTCAAAGCACCAGACCTTAACGGTATGCTAACGTGGCTACCACAAGACCAAATGCTGCTAATGCTAGGTCTGGTTGCGCTAACAATGGCTATCATTCACTTCCTACCGAAGATCACAACGGCAGTGCCTTCTTCTCTGGTTGCGATCGTGACCGTTACTGCACTTGTTGTTGGCTTGGATCTAGAAACACGTACCGTAGTTGACTTCCTACGTACTATGTCTGGCGATGAAGCAGCGACTTTGGCGGGTTCTCTTCCGACCTTCTCTATTCCAGCGGTACCTTTCACTCTAGAAACTCTGCAAATCATTTTACCTTACGCAATCATCCTTGCCGCTATCGGTCTGATCGAGTCTCTGTTGACACTAACAGTGCTGGATGAAATGACTAACACTCGCGGTCAATCTAACCGTGAATGTATCGGTCAAGGTATGGCAAACATGACGTGTTCTGTGTTTGGTGCAATGGGTGGTTGTGCGATGATTGGTCAGTCAATGATCAACGTAAACTCAGGTGGTCGTGGTCGTCTATCAGGCATCGTTGCGGCTATCGCTCTGCTAATGTTCATCCTGTTTGCTTCTTCACTCATTGAGATGATTCCACTTGCTGCACTCGTTGGTGTCATGTTCATGGTGGTTATCGGTACATTCGAATGGGCAACCTTCAAACTTGCACGTCGCGTACCTAAGCAAGATTTCTTCGTTATCGTTCTTGTAACAGTAGTGACGGTGCTGACTGACCTAGCTGTTGCAGTAGCCGTGGGTGTGATTGCATCTGCGCTAATGTTTGCATGGCAACATGCTAAGCACATCTACGCAGATACGCGTCTAAATGAAGAAGGCTCAAAAGAGTACAAGATCCACGGTCCTATCTTCTTTGGTTCTGCGGCAAACTTCCTAGAATTGTTTAACGCACATGGCGATCCAAAAGACATCATCGTTGATTTCGCGGACTCTCGCGTAACAGACCACTCTGCAATCGAAGCGATTGAAACGTTGGCTGAGCGTTACGCCGCACTTGGTAAAACACTTCACCTACGTCACTTGAGCCCAGATTGCCGTAAGCTACTAGATAAAGCAGGTAGCTTGGTTGAAATCAACGTAAAAGAAGACCCAAGCTATAAGGTTGCAACCGACGTACTTGCAGGTTAATAAAAACAAAAAGGGATGAGCATGACTCATCCCTTTTGCTATCAATTTAAGCTAATAAATACTCAGATTTTTTTCAAAATCGCTTCTGACGCCTCTTCAATCAAATCCAGTACCAGTTCAAAACCAGCATCGCCACCGTAATATGGGTCTGGGATCTCGTCATAATCAGAGTCACCATGACTTAAAAACAACGACACTTTAGGACGGTGTTCTACCGGGCAAATATCCAACAGATCGGCGAGATTGGCTTTGTCTGCAGCTAACACCATATCAAATTCATCGAAGTCCCCAACTGTTACCTTGCGAGAACGCATTCCTTTGAACGAATAACCGCGTTGCTTTCCCGCTTGCATGGCGCGAGCATCAGGCGGATTTCCGGCGTGGTAACCAATGGTCCCTGCAGAGTCCACTTCCACTGATATGCCCAGTTCTTTGGCTTTAGATCTTAATACCGCTTCACCAGTTGGCGAACGACAAATATTTCCCATACAAACAACGAGTAATTTCTTCATTTTATTCCCTGAATTATCGATGGTTTTTCTTCATCAACTGTTGGTCTATCATAACGAGATAATTCAATGAACCCAAATCGGCTTGGGTCAGTTCAAAAAAGGAATTGAGGAAGCATTATGTCTATCGACGAAAACAAAGAAGCACGCCACAAGGCGCGCCAACAAAAAGTAAAAGAGCAGGTAGACGCGAAAATCGCAGCCGCCCAAGAGGAGAAAGGTTTATTACTGATCATCACTGGTAATGGGAAAGGCAAATCGACTTCCGGTTTTGGTACAATTGCGCGTGCAGTTGGTCATGGTTTGAAGTGCAGCGTAGCGCAGTTTATCAAGGGTACATGGGATAACGGCGAGCGTAACCTACTTGAAAAGCTAGGTGTTGAGTTCCAAGTTATGGCAACAGGCTTTACTTGGGAAACCCAAAACAAAACAGCCGATACTGAAGCCGCCCAACTTGTTTGGCAAGAATGTAAGCGTATGCTTGCCGATGAATCAATTGATGTGGTTCTGTTCGACGAACTAACGTATATGGTGAGTTACGGGTACATAGACTTAGACGAAGTCGTCGAAGCACTAAATAATCGCCCTAAAATGCAATCGGTCGTCATTACAGGACGTGGAGCGCACCGTACTTTGATTGAAATGGCAGATACAGTATCAGAAGTGAAAAACGTTAAGCACGCCTTTGAATCCGGAGTTAAAGCTCTGAAAGGCATAGATTGGTAAGCGTCCGCCGTTGCTTCCGAAAAGACTAAAAAGGGTTGGCTCAATGCCAACCCTTTTACTTTACCTATATCCTCATAAAGAAGGTTGGTCCTTTAGTTGAACAAGTTCTTCAACAAACCATCTACCGCCTCTTTTGTTTTCTCATCTTTGATCTTGTCCGTGAGCTTCTCTACTCCACGATCAATTTCTTTCTGAGCTTTTTGTTTCAACACGTCATCAAAGACTAGCTTGAACTTAGGATCTGCCCATTTGCCAGAAACGTTGATAGGGATAGTGATGTCTTTCAATTCATCAATGGTCTTACCACCCTGACCTTCCAATGAACCCACTATCGAAGTACTAATGGTGAAATCAACAGTTTCATTCAAGTAGTTTGCCTGCCCCTTACCACGAACACGAAGAAGTGGAGACTGCGCTTTCATGTTATCCGTTGAGACCGTGCCTTTATTTAACTTCAACGTCGCGGTCATCGCACTGAAGTCGGTTTTCTTAACTTCATCTGTGCCTTCAATGCTTTGACCTTTAAATCGCGCGTAGTTTTCGCGGATTAGCTGAGCAACGTTAATGCCATTCACAGCACCATCTGCAAAATTGATCACCACTGTACCAACAAGGTTCTTTTTGATGCCAGTTGGCGTTAGGCTCTTACCACTCACATTGACATCAATGTTACCAGTACCTTCCAGCATGTCGTTATTTGCTACATCGACAAGTAACGGTTGGACTTGTACACCTTTGATTGATTTCTTCGCAGAGTATGTGGCAGGTGATTTACGCGCGTCCAGTTTGGCTGTCGCAGTGATCGTGCCTTGGTACAACTTAGAGCTGAATGAAGTAAGATCAAAGACACCACGATTAACAGAGAAGCTTGCTTTCACTGCTTCCATCTTCGCATTAGCCGCCTTAAATTTGTCAATCGTAATATTGCCTTTCACATCAAGCGTTTTTAGTGCAGACAAGTCCGGCTCAACTTCAGGACCAGTAGATGCACTACTGTTGCCACCTGATGCTGGTTTATCACCCGCAGGAGCTTGCTTATTCAAGCCAAGGAATTCGTCCAAATCGATATTAGGACTATGCACTGCAAAACGTACTTTAGGAATATCACCCAGAGTCACATCTGTTTTACCATCGAGCGCAATTGCGTTCGCCGTAAGTTTCTCGAGCACAAAGCTCAGATGATTCTTAGTGAGGTCGAATGAAAGATCAGAGACCATATCAACTTTCATTGGTGATTGCGGTAGCGCATCTCCCTCAAAAGTCGCATTCAACGTCAGCTTATTCAGTTGTACCTTACTGATCGCCTTATCGATACTTAGCTCACCACCACCTTGCATATCGAGCTTCATACCACCAGCGTCACCTTTCAATGCATAGCTCAAGTTATTCACTTTATCGAACTCAAACGTATCTAGGCCAATAGTTGCTGAGTCAATTTTGTTTGCAGGATCAGCGTAAGTCGCATCAAAGTTGATGTTTTTCAGCGCGTAGCTCGCCAGACCTTTTGCTACTTTAAAGTCCGCTTTGCCTTGTGCTGTGAACGTTTGGTCATTCATCTCACCTTTCATGCCGAAATCAGCCGTTGTCCAGTTATCAAAAGCAAACTGAGAAAGGTTTAAAGAAATGTCAGAAAGCTTAGTGTAGCTACCTGTTTGCTTGTCTTGGATTTCAACATAGCCATTTGAAATGCTGACTCCAGCGAGATTGATCGTCCAATCAGAAGCAGCACTTTGTGAGTCTGCCGCTTTTTCTGGCGAAGCTTCGGTCGTTTGTTCTGCTTGTTGAGTTTGTGCTTTGGTTAACGCATCAATGTTCTTCGTGCCATCTTTCAGTGTTTCAAGATAGAACTCCGCACCATCAAGGGTGACATTACCAATTTCCAGCTGTTTGCTTAATAGCGGGGTAACCGAGACATCAACACCTACTGTCTCGACTTTAAATAGGTTTGGTTGACTAAAACCTTGTGGGTTTCTCAGTTCAGTACGACCCAATTCGAAACCAATCGACGGGAAAAACTGCCAGCTGATATCCCCTTCGATTACGAGTTCCAATCCAGTTTGCTTTTGCGCTTGCTCCACGATAAGTGGTTTAAATTGGTTTGGATTGACAAAAATAACCAACCCTAAAATGACAGCTAAGATCGCCACAATTGGAATGGCAATGATTAAGAGCAGTTTCTTCATTCGCTTTTTCCTTGCTCGAGTGTTTTTACAATTATAAGCACAGACTTGTTTTATCGCTGACCGTTCCACGAAAGCGTGAAAAATGTCCGATTTTGTAGTGCAACTGACTAATTTAAAAACAAAAAAAAGAAGTGGCACCTAAGGTGCCACTTCTTCATACAAAAATAAAGCGATATAGCCGTCTAAACGCTTAAGCTTTCAGAAGTTTTGCAATGTGCGCTTTAAGAACATCGATTGCGATACGGTTTTTACCACCGCGAGGTACGATGATGTCCGCGTATTGCTTAGAAGGTTCAATAAATTGCATGAACATCGGACGTACTGTCTGCTGGTATTGCTTAAGAACAGATTCCATTGTACGACCACGCTCTTCAACGTCACGTTTAACACGACGCAATAGACAGATATCTAATGGCGTATCCATAAATACTGTCGCGTGCATTAAGTCGCGAAGACGCGGATCAGTCAGAAGCAAGATACCTTCAAGAATGATGACCTTTTTAGGGGTCATTGGAGTGGTATTGCTTGTACGAGTGTGCTCAGTGTAGCTGTACTCAGGTACTTCTACTGCTTCGCCACGAACCAATTTTTCTAAGTGTTCACACAGCAGGTCGTGGTCTAACGCGCTCGGGTGGTCGTAGTTAGTCTTTACACGCTCTTCCATGCTTAGTTGGCTTTGGTCGTTGTAGTAGCAATCTTCCGTGATGACACCGATTTGATGATCGCCCACTTTCTCGCGAAGCTCATTGTAAATAGTGCTCGCGATCAGACTTTTTCCAGAAGCAGAAGCGCCAGCAATACCTACGATGACGCATTGATTATTATCAGACATTAATTTGCACCCGATGATGATTTTCTAGTCACATAAAAAGATAAACTGCGTGATTATAGGGAGTTCACCCGTTCGTTACTAGTTGGAATTAGGGTTTCGTTATAAGTTTCTGTGAGCTCAGAGGATTAACCTCCGAGCAAACGTTTAAATGAACAATATTCAACCAGTGCTAATATTAAACTCAGTTCACCATAGTAAAACTGATTGCATCAGGTTTGGCTTTGCCTTGCCAATACATTGTACAACAAACACGATCAGCAAGTTGTTTATAATAACCAGCGTGTTCACTATTCGGACGTCTCGCCACGGTCGGAATACCAGCATCAATGTCTTCTCGCATAGAGATATGAAGCGGAATTTGCCCAAGCAGCGCCAAGCCAAATTCTTGTGACATTTTCTCTGCACCACCAGTACCGAAAATATGCTCAACAGCCCCACACTGACTACAAATGTGGTAACTCATGTTCTCAACGACGCCGACAACAGGCACGTTGACTTTATGGAACATCGCCGCACCTTTACGTGCGTCCGCCAATGCGAGATCTTGCGGTGTTGTAACAAGCACCGTACCTGTTACTGGAATTTGCTGAGACAGCGTTAGTTGGATATCCCCCGTACCCGGTGGCATATCAATCACCAAGTAATCAAGCTCTGGCCAATCCGTTTCTGTCAGTAGCTGTGATAAGGCCTTAGAGGCCATGGGACCACGCCAAATGGCTGCTTCCGATTTATCGACTAAGTAGCCAATAGAATGAGTATAGATTCCGTGGGCAAAAATAGGCTCCATCCACTTAGCATCACTAACTTCAGGCTTAGCGTCTTCTTGACCAAGCATCATAGGAACCGATGGACCATAGATATCGGCATCTAACAAACCGACTTTTGCTCCGGATTGCGCAATTGCGAGGGCAAGGTTTACTGCTGTGGTTGATTTCCCAACCCCACCTTTCGCGGAACTTACCGCAATAATGTTTTTAACGCCCTTTACCGCATTGGTGACTTGAGTCTCAAGTGCTTTAACGTTGAGCTCAATCTGGAAATCAAATGCAGGAACGTCACCTGATGCTTGTTGCTCTTGTATCCAATCGGATAACGAAACTTGAAGTTCGTTACTCGCGAAAGGTAAAGTGATTTGAATGCCACCTTGTGCGGGAATCACGACAATACCGTGAATGTCCGCCCAGTTTTCCACCAACTGTGGATGTTGGAACTGGTTGAGCCAATGACAAAAATCTTGTTTTGAAGTGAACTGATGCATGAGACCTCCTTTATGCATCTAATCGTAGCACCCAGCGGCGAGATTCAGAACCCCAAAAAAACTAAGGCAATCCATGGTTTGATGCCTTGGCGTTAGGAAGCTCATGGGGTAGTATTACTCTCTATTTTTTATACCTATCAAAAAGCGATTATTAAGTATGGCAAACGATCCAAGAAAACTGCTGGTAACTTGTGCCCTTCCGTACGCTAATGGTTCGATTCACCTAGGTCACATGCTTGAGCACATTCAAGCTGATATCTGGGTTCGCTACCAACGCCTACGTGGCAACACTGTAAACTTCATCTGTGCTGACGATGCTCACGGCACGCCAATCATGCTAAAAGCACAACAGATGGGAATTACACCAGAAGAGATGATCGCTGCAGTAAGCGAAGAGCATCAGAAAGACTTCGCTGGCTTTGATATTAGCTTTGATAACTACCACAGCACACACTCAGACGAGAACCGCGAGCTAGCGTCTCACATCTACCTTGAGCTGAAGAAAAACGGCTTTATCTCTAGCCGCACTATCTCTCAGTTGTTCGACCCTGAGAAAGAAATGTTCCTACCGGATCGTTTCGTAAAAGGTACTTGTCCTAAGTGTAAGTCAGAAGACCAATACGGTGACAACTGTGATAACTGTGGTGAGACGTACAGCCCAACTGAACTGATTAACCCGAAATCAGCAGTATCTGGCGCAACGCCAGTCATGAAAGACTCTGAGCACTTCTTCTTCGACCTACCTCAGTTCGAAAGCATGCTAAAAGAGTGGACTCGTTCAGGTTCTTTACAATCTGAAACTGCTAACAAGATGCAAGAGTGGTTCGAGTCTGGTTTGCAACAGTGGGACATCTCACGTGATGCGCCTTACTTTGGCTTCGAAATCCCAGGCGAGAAGAACAAATTCTTCTACGTATGGCTAGATGCACCAGTTGGCTACATGGCTTCTTTCAAGAACCTATGTGACAAGACTGAAGGTCTAGACTTCGACGAATACTGGAAGAAAGACAGCTCAACTGAGCTTTACCACTTCATCGGTAAAGACATTGTTTACTTCCACTCACTATTCTGGCCAGCAATGCTAGAAGGCAGCGGTTTCCGTAAACCAAACAATGTATTCGTACACGGCTACGTAACAGTAAACGGTGCGAAGATGTCTAAGTCTAAAGGTACGTTCGTTAAAGCAAGCACTTACCTAAACCACCTAGACCCAGAGTGTCTGCGTTACTACTACGCTGCAAAACTAAACAGCCGTATCGACGACCTAGACCTTAACCTTGAAGACTTCACTCAACGTGTTAACGCTGACGTAGTAAACAAAATCGTTAACCTAGCTTCTCGTAACGCTGGCTTCATCTCTAAACGTTTTGAAGGCAAGTTGGCTGAAAACTTTGCAGAACCTGAGCTATACAACGAATTCGTTGCAGCAGCAGACCGCATTGCAGAGCTTTACGAAACTCGTGAGTTTGGTCGTGCGATCCGTGAAATCACAGCACTAGCAGACAAAGCAAACCAATACGTTGACGAAAAAGCACCTTGGGTTGTTGCAAAAGAAGAAGGCAAAGATCAGGAACTGCAAGAAATCTGTTCTGTAGGCATTAACCTGTTCCGCGTGCTGATGACTTACCTAAAACCAGTGATGCCTGCACTAGCAGCGCGTACTGAAGCATTCCTAAACGAAGAGCTAACTTGGGAAGGCATCGCTGCACCACTGACTGGTCACGAGATCACTAAGTTCAAAGCGTTGTTTAACCGTATCGATCCTAAGAACATCGAAGCGATGATCGAAGCATCGAAGGAAGACGCTGCGGCAGAAATGGCAGCAAAAGAAAAAGCGGAAGCAGAAAAGAACAAAGCTAGCCAAACTGAGCTAGATAAAGATCCAATCGCTGAAGAGATTGAGTTCGATGCTTTTGCAGCGGTTGATATGCGTATTGCTCGCATCATCTCGTGTGAAGAAGTGCCAAAAGCAAACAAACTGCTTAAGTTCCAACTAGACATCGGCGGTGAAACTCGTCAGGTATTCTCTGGCATCAAGTCAGCTTACAAACCTGAAGAGCTAGAAGGCAAGCTAACCGTAATGGTAGCGAACCTAAAACCTCGTAAGATGAAGTTTGGTATGTCAGAAGGCATGATCCTAGCAGCGGGCCCTGGTGGCAGCGACCTATGGATCCTTGAGCCACATGAAGGTGCTCAACCAGGCATGCGTGTAATGTAATTCGTCACTTTACGATCAAACGTAAAAATCCCCGCCCAATTTGGCGGGGATTTTTTTTGACAAAATTCACACTTTTGGTGAAATTACGCACCAAAATCGTACAGTTCTTTATCCATAAAAAAGCTAAGCTACTGTTTTAAAACAACTTAACTATTGGCATCAAAGATGCTCTTACTTAGTTGCTAGGTCAACAGCACTAACAAGGAGTTGGTTATGTTTGTTTTGATTTCTACTTTGATCTCGATTGCCATTCTGGCAGGGATCTATCATTTGGCAGCGAAGCGAGAAAAACAACATGCTCGCAAATATCAATTACTCACCTTATTACGCGATGTGGTTCACCTACTACGCCGTCACCGAGCGGTGACCCACTACTCTATCCAATACCAACAACATCATGAAAAAGAGATAGAGCAAATTCATCAGGAGTTAGGTTATAAACTGCATCAGCTCGTGGAAACTTCTCGCTTTGAGAACAAACCCATGTATCGCGTGCTGCAAATCAAAATCGATAAGTTGATAGAACAATGGCAGGACAACACGGTAGCACGGAATCAGATGGAGCATGGCAAACTGATCCGCCATAGTTTGTTCTTAATGGATGAGGTTACCATCGCATGGCTCGCTATTGCCCAGAGAGACGAGTTACATGACGAGTACCATATGAATTGGCAAACCGTGATTGATAGCTTAGAAACGCTGACACAGCTCCGTATCAGCATTCAAGACATGCAAGACAGAGGAGGACCTGAAAGGATGAGAAATTACGCATCGGTAATGATTAGAAGACTCAATCAATTGGCAGTAATTAGCCCCTTGAGCGTTGCCTCTCCGATGTCCGCTAGGTCGATTCAATCTCTAAATGAATATATAGAAGGTGAAATACTGTCACTGAGCGAAGAGGAGTTGTACGACATTACTTCTGATTTGTCCCTTACTGTGTTCAATACCTATGACCAGATGCTCTCAGACATCATAGAGACCCTTTACCTACCATTGCCCAGACTGTCCTTAGCTTAACGATTCGATGATGGTTTGACTGCTCTCGGTGAGCTACTAATAATAATAAAAAAACCGCAGGTACATGCCTGCGGTTTTGTATTTGAATCTTTTGCTAAGAGCGCTGATTAACTGTCGTCTTCCGTGAAGTTGGTCGGCAGTTCTTGCTTCATCTCATTCCAGATCTGAGCACTTTCCATACCATAGTGACGAATCACAACAGGAAGCTGATCACGTTGGCCGGTTTCACACGTTTCTAGAAGTTGGCGGTAGAAGCGCAGCGCTAGATCTCGTGATGCTGGATTTGAGAAGTAGTAGCTGCCCACACGATCGTACAGTTTTCTCAAACCGTTAAAGATCAAACCGTAAATTTGGTTGCCAGAATGGAACGCTAAGCGTTGGAACAACATGTAATCATAGAAGTTGAACGTCTTAGCAATCAGGATTTCCTGACGTTTCGCCTCATCCTTCTCCGTGTCTTCTTTCACGCTTTGCAGAATCTTATCGGCATAAGGAGATGCCGCGATAAAATCGTCCCATGAAGGTGCTTTTACTAGAGCTTCACATGACTCGATAACGTTTTGAATAGTACGCTCAGACGCTTCTTTGTTTGCTTTGAATGCATAACGCATGAAGATAGGGCTGATGTTAGTACGTGCAGCAAGCAGGTCTTCGACGATGTTTGTCGCGTTATCAACATCTAGAGTCATCAGCGTGTCCAAGATATGCAGACCAGATGTCTCCATAAATTGGTTCACTTTGGTTGGCTTACCGTGCTGAATAGTCAACCAGCCATCACGAGCAAGACGTTGAAGTACTTCACGTAGAGTCGTACGGGTAACACCAATTAGTTCAGATAGCTCACGTTCAGCGGGTAAAATTGAGCCAGGAGGAAAACGGCCGTTCCAAATGCTCTCGATAATGTATTTTTCTGCGAAACCCGCAGGGCTTTTAGCCTTAATGACCATTCTGTTTTTATCCAATCTTGATTTCTAAGGGTCGATACGACTCATCATACCACTACTTAACGATTTGCGAAAATTAACGATCAATAAATGAAACGAAATCCCAATATAGAGTTAATACTCTACATATATTTTCAATTTAAAACGTTAACCACTTGGAACCAAACGCGCAAAATTTATATTTTGAATAAAATGTACAGACCACAAACTCAGGAAAAATAAAGCCTACCTCGTCACACTTTTCTGCTCAAAATATGCAAAATAAATTTGTGTTTTACGATTAATATTCTTTCTTAATTTATCTTTTCTAGTAATTGACTTGGTTTTAAATTCCAAGGTGATTTTTTTTAATCTTTTCGTGGTATAGTAACGCCGTTTTGATCGCGTTATTACAAATAAAAAGCAGTTTTAGTCGGCAGCATCACGTTTTGTTATTGACTAATAAATGCCGGGGTGTAGAGTTGCGGTCGAAAGTGAGCGGTGCTTAAGTTCAGGGGAAGTAACTTGGCAAGACTACAGTAAAACAATGGATTGTTGTTTTTCTAAGTTATTGTTTTAAAAGACTAAATAATAAGTCTAACAAACAGATACTTAAGCACTATTGTAGTGTCTATTCATAATTTTGTTATAAAGAGAATTATCATGCCGATGTCGCTCGGAAATGCCTTTATCAAGAATTTCCTTGGTAAAGCGCCTGATTGGTACAAAGTTGCCATTATAGCCTTCCTAATTATTAACCCGATTGTCTTCTTCCTAATTGACCCATTTGTTGCAGGTTGGTTGTTAGTTGCGGAATTTATTTTCACACTAGCAATGGCGCTTAAGTGTTACCCACTTCAGCCAGGTGGTTTACTTGCAATTGAAGCGGTCGCTATCGGGATGACTAGCCCTGCCCAGGTGAAGCATGAGCTAGTTGCGAATATCGAAGTACTTCTACTATTGGTATTCATGGTTGCCGGTATCTACTTTATGAAGCAGCTTCTGCTGTTCATCTTTACAAAGATCCTGCTTGGTATTCGTTCGAAAACGCTACTCTCCCTCGCGTTCTGTTTCGCCGCAGCATTTTTGTCAGCATTCCTAGATGCACTGACTGTAATCGCGGTGGTTATCAGCGTAGCGGTAGGTTTCTACTCGATTTACCACAAAGTCGCTTCTGGTAACCCAATTGGTGATCATGACCATACTCAAGATGACACGATTACTGAGCTAACACGTGACGACCTTGAGAACTACCGTGCTTTCTTGCGTTCACTATTGATGCACGCAGGTGTGGGTACCGCGCTCGGTGGTGTAACAACCATGGTTGGTGAACCTCAAAACTTGATTATTGCTGACCAAGCAGGTTGGTTCTTTGGTGAGTTCTTGATCCGCATGGCTCCAGTAACGTTGCCTGTATTCTTCTGCGGTCTGATTACTTGTGCCGTTGTTGAGAAGCTTAAAGTGTTTGGTTACGGTGCGCAGTTGCCTGATAACGTTCGTCAGATCCTTGTAGATTTCGACCGTGAAGAGCGCAAGACTCGTACTAACCAAGACGTTGCAAAACTATGGGTTCAAAGCCTAATCGCGGTTTGGCTGATTGTTGCGCTAGCGCTTCACTTGGCAGCCGTTGGTTTGATTGGTCTTTCAGTGATTATTCTAGCAACATCGTTCACTGGTGTTATCGAGGAACACTCAATGGGTAAAGCGTTTGAAGAGGCACTGCCTTTCACCGCGTTACTTGCTGTTTTCTTCTCGGTTGTTGCGGTAATTATTGACCAAGAACTATTTAAACCTGTGATTGACTCTGTACTCGCAGTAGAAGATAAAGGCACACAGCTCGCTTTATTCTACGTAGCAAATGGTCTGTTATCGATGGTATCGGATAACGTGTTTGTTGGTACGGTTTACATCAATGAAGTGAAAGCGGCATTGATGGAAGGTTTGATCACTCGTGAGCAGTTTGACCTACTGGCAGTAGCAATCAACACAGGTACTAACCTACCGTCAGTTGCAACACCAAACGGTCAAGCCGCATTCCTATTCCTACTAACATCAGCACTGGCACCATTGATTCGTCTATCATACGGTCGCATGGTGATCATGGCGCTTCCTTACACGGTTGTATTAGCGCTTGTTGGTCTGATGGGTATCATGTTCTTCCTAGAACCAGCGACAGCATTCTTCTACGATGCAGGCTGGATTGTACCTAGTAGTGGTGATCTAGCTCCAGTTGTGTCAGGTGGACACTAAAAATTTGAGTTGATTAGGAAACTTATCCAAGTTAAAAAGCTCTGAGTAATCAGAGCTTTTTTATATTTCAAACAGGATCGTAATCGTGAGTATTTTTGCATCACTAAACCAGTTTTCGAAGGGACGCTTATCTTGGCTCCTCCTTCTTTTAGCTATCATCTTTTTTGAAGCTTGCGCCCTCTTCTTCCAACACGTAATGATGCTGGCACCTTGTGTCATGTGTATTTATGAACGTGTCGCTATGATGGGGATTGGCGTGGCTGCCATGATTGGTCTTGTTGCACCCAATAACCCATTAGTACGTTGGATTGCGCTCGCCGCATGGGGAGCAAGTGCTTACAAAGGCTTGATGTTAGCGATGCAACATGTGGACTATCAGTTCAACCCATCGCCATTTGCAACGTGCGATTTGTTTGTCACATTCCCTAGCTGGGCACCATTAAACCAATTGGTTCCGTGGATGTTTGAAGCATACGGCGATTGTGCGAAGGTCGTTTGGCAGTTCCTTGGTCTTTCCATGCCTCAGTGGCTTGTGGTGATCTTTGCAGGTAACTTAGTCGCCCTTGCCTTTATTGTGATTGCCCAGTTCTTTGGCGGAAAGCGTAAAAACCCTATTCAGTAACGCTCCAACTGATTGGACTAAAAGCAGATTAAACCAATCAAAAAAGCCAACCTCATGGTCGGCTTTTTATCTTTAGTTCAATTACTTACCACAGCACTGCTTGAACTTCTTACCACTATCACATGGGCAAGGGTCATTACGACCGACATCCTTAAACGGATTCAAGCTCTTGGATTTTTTACCTACCATTAGCTCATCAGCACCAAGCGCCACTTCGTTAATCATCAAATCAAGCTGATCAATAAAATCCATTAGTGCTGGCGGTGTTTCAATACCCGCATCACGCATTTGCTGTTGCGTTTGCTCTTCATCAATCGCTAGCATCATTGTCGTAAGCAAAGCTTGCAACATACGCTCTAAGCCATCGTTGAGCACGACATCATGCCATTGCTCTTCAATCATGGACCATACAGACATAAAACCTTCAGCAAAGTCAGCTAACTGATCTGAATCATCGTTGGTCAACGCGAGAATCGAGTACTCATTTCTCAGGATGTAATTGTGTTGTTTGTGAATTTGCTCTTCGATGACAGGCTGAAGAGCTTTAAAGCCCTCACCAAGCAGTGGCTCTAGCCACGTTTCTGGCGCTAATGGTTTTGTGGTTAGGTTAGCAGCGAGCACTGCCCCTTCCAAAAACAATGAAGACTCATCGAACTGAACTTCACCTTTCTCAATTAATGTGTATTGCATGACATCTGGTTTCTCATAAATTTGGCGGCATTATACCCCAGAGCTTATACCCAAGTAACCTCGAGATGCTTGGGTATATAGGATGCTCGTTGATGTCACTCGATGCTGATGAGTCTTTTAATGACAAACTTCACTCACATCGCTACAATCGCCCTCTTTTTTCCCACCAAAGTGTATTAGGTAAACTATGCGAGTTGTATTAGGTCCAATGGAAGGCGTTTTGGACCATTTGATGCGCCAAATCCTGACCGAAATTAACGACTATGATCTGTGTGTGACAGAATTTGTTCGAGTGATCGATCAGCTTTTACCTGATCACGTATTCCACCGTTTGTGTCCAGAACTTCTTCAAGGGTCACAAACCGCGTCTGGCGTACCTGTTCATGTTCAATTACTTGGACAAGAGCCTAATTGGATGGCAGAAAACGCAATCAAGGCGGCAGAACTTGGTGCTCGTGGCATTGATCTTAATTTCGGATGCCCTGCTCGATTGGTGAATAAAAGTAAAGGTGGAGCGGCTTTATTGCAGCATCCGGAGTTGATCCATAACGTCGTAAAAGCGTGCCGTGAAGCAGTACCTACGGATATTCCTGTTACCGCAAAAATCCGTTTAGGTTGGGAAAACCCTGAAGACTGCTTTGAAATCGTTGACGCGATTCAATCTGCCGGCGCGAATGAGTTAACGGTTCATGCTCGTACAAAGCAAGGTGGTTATAAAGCTTCTGAAATCAAATGGGAATACATCACAAAGATCCGCGAGCGTTTTGATATCCCGTTAATCGCAAATGGCGAGATTTGGAATTACGAAGATGGTCAACGCTGCATCGAAACGACTGGCGTTGATTCTCTGATGGTTTGCCGTGGTGCCTTTAATATCCCAAACCTTGGTAACATGGTGAAATACGATCATAAGCCAATGGCTTGGTCAGAAGTTGTCGAACTGCTGATTTACTACTCTCAATTTGAGATGAAGGGCGACAAAGGTCTGTATTACCCTAACCGCGTAAAACAATGGTTCTCCTATCTACGTCAAGCTTACCCAGAAGCCAACGAGCTATTTAGAGAAATCCGCACGTTTAACAAAGCCGCGCCTATTGTTGAACATATTCAGCGCTACCGAGATGAGTTGCAATCTCACGTCGCTTAGCGCGGAGTAAACCCATTAGTACATAAAAAAGGGCGATGATATCGCCCTTTTGTATTTCTCTATTCTTAATAGCAAATCTTGTTCTTGCCCGTGCTCTTCGCCTCGTAAAGCTTTTCATCGGCAAGTTTGAATAGCTCATCAAAGCTTTCCAGTTGAGGAGAAGACTGAAACTCAACCCCTCCCGACACTGTGAACCCACCAGACACCACTTTTCGTGAGTTTTTAGCAATTGCGCTTCGCACACGCTCTAAGATGCGAAGCATACTGTCAAAGTCTTCATCATAAATCGCTAAGACAAACTCTTCGCCACCAAAACGGGATGCGACGTCCGAGTGGCGGATGTTCTCGCGTATGCACTTTGCAACCAGACGGATAGCATCGTCGCCGACATCATGACCATGTGTATCATTGATTGCTTTGAAGTCATCGATATCAAACACTGCGAGCGCAACATGTTTTTTGGTCATTTTATTGCGCCAAACCGCTTGTATGCCACGGCGGTTTAGCAGCCCCGTCATTGGGTCTTTTGCCGCTAGTTCTTGGAAATAACGGCGCTCTGTACGGGTATTCACTAAGAACAAGGCCACAGTACTCAGTACGTAGATGAAAAACGCTACAGCCACGCTGTACTTTTCAAAGACTAATAAATTCTTAAATTCATCCCACCAATTGTATTCATAGAATATGCGATGATTTGAGCTCAAACGCTCATGTTCTATTGGCTGTAAACGGATTACATGCTTAGGTATGTCCATCATTCCAGAGATGATATGTAACTTACCTATTAGGTTTTCATTCGTTTCAAGTAAGTTATCCACATCAAAATCTATGGATAAAACGCCTTGGTGTTTACCCTTTTCGTAGATAGGTACAGTCAGGCTCACTACTTGCCCATCGTGCCGATCTAACATCGGTGCGGGACCAGACATGGTTACTTTGACGGTTTCCTGCGCTGTTTTCTGCCAGAAAGGTCTCGCCTTTAAAGTCTCCCAAAGTGCTTTGGAAAAGTACTGAGCGTAAGTATCTGGAGAAGAAATAACATACCCACGCTGATCAATATAGTGAATACCAATCACATGTGATTCGATATCATGTAGAAATGACAAAGACGGAGCAAACCCTGCTTTTTGTTCTGCCAACTTAAACAGTTTAGTTCCTGGTTCACACAGTTCTTTTTGTCCAACAATCATGTAGTCAAGTTCAACGGCAGGCAGACCTCCGGAGTGCTTGTTTTCTAAAAGCAGCACATCAATCGGCCAAACAAAACACAGATCATTTTTGATCATATGATTGTGCTCTTGAAACAGAGGGTGAGCTGGGTTGGAGTAGTTAACAAAGCTGTAATCCAGCGCCGTTAATACTTTGATAGCACGATTAATAGCACGATCAACTTGCGCGTACTCTAATGTAATGTAGCGATTCATCGCGTCATAGTAGTTCTTTGCAGTCACCACCATGACGGCAAGGAATAATAGTAGGGGGAAGAAGATGACAAACTTGAGGCTAAATCGCCTTTTAGTACCCATTGAACACCATTGATTATAATAATATCAGCCCTTCGAAAGCTTAGGCTATCGAAGGGCTATTTATAGTTTTTCACTTATGTATTCATAAATTTTAATAAAGAAGGCGCTCGAAGTCACTCCATCTGCCATACTTTGCAGTTCATTGCTGGGATATTGACAGAAAAATAACGTTCAACAGGCATTAGTTCACCTTTGTCTAATAATTGATGCAGGTGTTTAGCATTTAAGCCAAGTTGCCACAATGGTAGGTTAACATCTTGGTCACTGTCGCTAAGGTTAAATGCCACAACTATTGCTTCATCTTGCCATTGACGCACATATGCCATGACTTGTTCACCACAATGAAGCCATTGTAAGCTACCACATTGTAGTGCCTTGTATTTCTTACGGATTTCTATCCATTCCTTATACAAAGGGAACCATTTAGAAGTCGTTATTTGGTCCCAAGGGAAACAACGTCGATTGTCTGGGTCGAGCCCTCCCTCTAGTCCAACTTCACTGCCATAATAAAGACAAGGTGTTCCAACGTAAGTCATCAATAATGCAAGCGCCATTTGCATTTTTTCTTCATTTCCATTTAATAGCGTCAGAAAACGGGCGGTATCATGACTGTCTAATTGATTAAGCTGCGACAGCTGATTTGCAAACGGTACTTTGGCACGAGCTTCATCTACCCATTCTTTGAAATCCAACGCATTGATATCAATCGGATCATACATAATGTCTTGTTTGGCAAATAACGCACGTACAGGGTGGGCAAAGCCATAATAGTTCATCGCTCCATCTTCTTGTCCACCTTGTAGCCACTGCGTTGCCTCAAAGAAGTGTTCACCTAACACATATGCATTCGGATTGGTGGACTTAGCAGCTTGACGGAAAGCTTCCACATAGTGGGCATTATTCTTCGCACCATCGCCCTCGCCTAGCATATGGATAACGTCGAAGCGCCAACCATCTACACAATACGGAGGTTTGAGCCAATGTTTGATCACAGCTTCTTCACTTTGGTAGATGTAATCACGTACCTGTTCATTTTCGAAATTGAGAACAGGGAGGTTACCAATCCCTTTCCAGCCAATATAGTTGTTGGTTTGACCTTCGAAGAAGTAATAATCACGGAAATCTGAATTGGGATTTCCATACGCGCCCTGACCTTCTTGCTTGATATCAAACCAAGGATGATGAACCGACGTGTGGTTAAACACAGCATCCAAAACAATCTTCATTTGTTTGCCACGAATTTGCTCACACAACTGCGCAAACTGCTCATTCGTGCCAAACATAGGGTCAATCTGGAAGTAATCCGTTGTGTCATATTTATGATTACTTGGCGCTGTAAAAACTGGGTTAAAGTAAAGTGCTGTTACACCCAGACCGGATAGATAATCCAGCTTTTGTTCAATGCCTTTTAGATCCCCACCAAAGAACTCGCGAGCCCCCGTATTTTGGTGCGTTCCAACGGCATCTCCCCACGCCTTCACCATGGCACTTGAATCGTGATGTGCATAAGCATTTTTTATAGCGGTATGCTCCTGACTAGCAGCAAAACGATCTGGGAAGATCTGATAGAAGACTTGCTCTTGAACCCAGCTTGGCGGCTGAGATTGTACGTTTAACTTAAAGTGAAACTCTTTGGGCGGAACGCGCTTATGCACACCTCTCGCGTCTAACCAGAACTGGCTCGCCCCCTTAACAAGTTTAAACACGTAATGTGTCACGTCTCGATCTTTGTTTGGAGCAAACTGACCTTTCCACAACTGCAACTCACCAGCTTTACCATGAGGCTGCATCTCAATGAGATATTCTTCATTATCAGGCTCGCACCTTACATGGATGCAATCGAATTGGGTGTCATCCGTTTTGAGAACGACGGTCAGCCGTTTCCCATCGAATTCAAGACCATCTTTCGTTTGGCTATGGAAGATAAATGGAAGGGACATGGCAAGTGCTCTTTGTATTGGAATATTCCACTATTTTAATAAAGAGCTTCTGCCTAAAAATCCTCCTTTTAAAAATACCGTATGGGTCATTTTCTTAAGGAGGATCACGTTTGGTAGGCGTAGTCGATGTGAGCAGTCAATGCTAGTTTAGTAGGAGACTATCGTCAGCCAGCTCTTCTCCGCGCACTTTAGAGAACATTTCAAGCAAGTCGGGAACTTGCATATTTTTACGTTGCTCCCCTGCCACATCTAGCACTATTTCACCTTGGTGAAGCATGACGGTTCTGTCACCACACGCTAACGCGTCTTTCATGGAATGCGTCACCATCATCACAGTAAGGTCGAACTCAGTAACAATGCGTTTAGTTAAATCAATAACAAACGCTGCCATACGAGGGTCCAACGCGGCGGTATGCTCATCAAGCAACAACAGCTTACTGTCTGAAAGTGTTGCCATTACAAGGCTGACAGCCTGTCGCTGTCCTCCTGAGAGTAGACCAATGCTGTCACCTAAGCGATCTTCTAACCCCAAGCCAAGAATGCTGATGCGTTCCTGAAACAGCTTACGGCGTTTAGTAGAAAGAGCCATTCCCCAACCACGACGTTTTCCTCGCATGTAAGCAAGCGCCATATTTTCTTCGATGGAAAGTTCGCCACATGTACCAGCCAATGGGTCTTGGAACACCCTCGCACATTGAGTAGCACGCTGAGCAACGGTTTTCCGTGTCACGTCTTTCCCATCAATGATCACCTTTCCGCCAATCATTGGCGTTTCCCCCGTCACGGCTCCGAGTAGAGTTGATTTCCCCGCACCGTTAGAGCCAATCACCGTAAGAAATTGATGCTCAGGAACCTCTAGGGACACGCTCTTTAAGGCTCGATTTTCTAAAATCGTACCAGGGTTAAACGTCACCTGAATGTCATTAAGTTCAATCATAGCGCCTCCCCTGAGCCGTTTTTGGATGCCGCTTGTTTGGCATTACTCACTCGCTGCTTTGCTTTCATCCTCTGTTTAAGTTTCGGTGCAATTAGAGCGACCGCCACCAGCACCGCTGTCACCAGATTTAGATCCGATGCTTGCAAACCAAACATGCCGGAACTCAGCGCAAAAGCAACCGCCAGACGGTACAGCACCGAACCAATAATTACCGCGCAAACAGCAACCCAGATTTTGCGTCCTGGAATCAAAGTCTGACCAAGGATCACCGCCGCTAAACCAACCACAATCGTCCCTACACCAGACGTGACATCGGCAAAGCTATTTGTTTGAGCAAACAGAGCCCCAGCAAAACCCACAAACCCGTTGGATAATGCCAAACCAAAATACGTGTAGAATCCCGTACTGGCTCCTTGTGCCGCGACCATTCGAGCGTTTACGCCTGTTGCTCTTAACCCTAAACCAAAATCACTATTTAGAAGGCGCACAACAAATAACGCAGAGAGTAAAACCAATACGCCCACGACCAATGGTCGGATGTACATTGCATCTCCCATGGCTTCAAAAGGCGTCAGAATCGTATCTTCGCCTAGTAGCGCCATATTCGGTTTTCCCATGATGCGGATGTTGATGGAAAATGCCGCAATCATGGTCAGGATTGAGGCAAGAAGATGAAGGATGCCGCAACGAACGGCAAGAAAAGCGGTGACCCACCCGGTCATGCCACCAGCGATTATCGCCAGTCCCGTTGCTAACCAAGGGTTGATGCCCGCAACGATGGCTGTTGCTGCAACAGCCGCCCCCATAGGGAAACTACCGTCAACGCTTAGGTCCGGAAAGTCAAGGACACGAAACGTAAGGTAAACGCCCAAAGCGACCAAGCCGTAGATAAGCCCTATCTCGAGCGCACCAAAAAAAGCAAATGCAGACATAACTGCTCCTTTCTGCATAAATCAGGTCGGCAGAACACCGACCTAAAAACAACGCTTACTGCATACTAGTTGCACGTTTCACAACAGAACCTGGCAATTGAATACCAAGCTTACTTGCCGCGCCTTCATTCACGACAAGATCGGAGCCCGTCGCCACTTTTACATCTAACTTACCCGGATCTTGCCCTTCAAGAATAGCTGCCACGTAATCGGCTGTTTGAACACCGACTTGGTAGTAGTCAAAACCTAAGCTTGCGATAGCCCCTTTCTCAACATATGACGTCGCGCCTCCAAATACCGGTTTCTTCGCTTGGTTTGCGGCAACGATCATTCCTTCAATCGCGCTTGCAACCGTGTTATCTGTTGGTGCGTAAATGATGTCCGATTTCGCTGCAATAGCTTGAGTTGCAGATTGTACATCTGCGCTTTTCAGTGCCGTCGCTTCCACAACTTTTAATCCTTTTGACTCTGCACTCTCTTTCAATAACTGTACCAAGGTGACGGCATTTGCTTCCCCTGGGTTGTAAACCACGCCAATGGATTTCACCGAAGGTAAGATTTCCTGAATCAACGCAACGTGCTGTGCGACCGGAGATAAATCAGAGAGTCCTGTGACATTCTTTCCTGGTTGACTCATCGATTTGACCAACTTGGCACCAACAGGGTCCGTCACTGCAGTAAACACAACAGGAATAGAGCGAGTCGCAGAGACCAAAGCTTGTGCTGATGGCGTTGCTATACCCACGAGGACGTCTGGGCTTTCTCCTACATACTGGCGTGCGATCTGAACGGCGATTGCTGGATTACCTTGCGCTGTCTTGTAGTCAAACTCTAAGTTCTTCCCTTGTTCATACCCTTTGGCTTTCAGACCGTCTAACAACCCTTGACGAGTTGCATCCAAAGCAGGGTGTTCAACAATCTGTGATACCGCGACTGTCGCGGTTTTAGCCAGAACGCTAGCGGAAGAAAAAGCCGTGGTCGTAGCAAGAATAGCAATGGCGAGTAAACGTTTTGTTTTCATCATGACTCCTTGATGTTTCTTCGTCCTTGAACTGCAAGCACAATGTTGCTGACGTACTCACGAGTCTTTGAAGTAGAAGATGGGATGTTGTGTTTATAGCTGCGCACTTTTTGTGCATCTAATTATCATTATTAACGCTAAGTCTCAGGAAAGAAAAGTAAGATTTAACAACAAAGTAACATTTGTGATCTCACAATCGGCACGAGAGGCGGTGATTACAAATAAGCAAAGAGTAAAAAACCATGTTGCGGGCATAAAAAATGGAGTGGCTAAAAGCACACTCCATTTCAATGAGTTGATGACCGAACAAGAAGATTAGAACCAACGCTCTAATGAAGTCTTATCCAGTTGGCGAAAAGCTCGGTTTAAAATTACTGCGAGCTCTTTATATCTTGGACGCGCTTTAGCAGGCTCTAAAGCAAATCCTGTTTCGGTAATTTTTTGGTGCAGCTCTCGATACCACGATGCTAAAGCAGGTGGCAACTTAGTATTGGAACGGCTGCCCAACCACCACATGCCTTGCAGTGGCATGCTGATTGCGAACAGTGCAACCACAATGGCTTGAGGAAGCGCATCATAATTGTTAAAAGCCATTTGAGTGAGCACACTGATTGCTGCAACCGCTGGCATCACTTTAATGCCAAAGCGTGTTGCTTTAATAATGCGTTGTTCGGGAAAAATGGCGTTCAGCTCTTTACGAACCGGCCAGATCTCCATGTAACTCTGGCCGTCTTTCAGGCTATGGATCAATCCGACTTGTTTGCTCATACCGCTCTCTCACTAAAAAATAGTTGAACATTTCAACTGAAGGCGCAAAAAATTGATGAAAGTTAATATTCTTTCAAAATTTTTTTGTTATCATTGCCTATTATCGCTATCCTTTGCAGACCCTCAATCTCATTGTTGCCGTTATTTACAATTTAAGCAACTCCGAGATTTTATTCTGCACGGATCGCTTCATAGTGGTGGATGGGTTCATCACTATTCATTTATACGGAATTAGAACAATTTTTGACCAAGATTAGTACGCACCCTTGGCGGTATCGTCTATTCTTGTGATTAATTTTTCATCCTTTAACTGATTTTGATCAGACGAATAACAGGTAGTCACACATGTCTAAGCTAGTTTTAGTTTTAAACTGCGGTAGTTCTTCTCTTAAATTTGCTGTTGTTGATGCAGAAACAGGTGCAGAGCACCTATCAGGTCTTGCTGAATGTCTTCACCTTCCTGAAGCACGTATCAAGTGGAAACTTGACGGTAAACACGAAGCTCAACTAGGCAACGGTGCAGCACACGAAGAAGCACTAGCGTTCATGGTTGAAACTATTCTTGCTTCTAAGCCAGAGCTTAAAGCTAACCTAGGCGCTATCGGTCACCGTATCGTACACGGTGGTGAGCAGTTCACTCAATCTGCACTAATCACTGATGACGTACTAAAAGGTATTCAAGACGCTGCGACTTTCGCACCGCTTCACAACCCAGCGCACATCATCGGTATCGAAGCTGCTAAACACAACTTCCCAGAGCTTCAAAACGTTGCTGTATTCGACACTGCGTTCCACCAAACTATGCCTGAAGAGTCTTTCCTATACGCTCTTCCATACAAACTATACAAAGAGCACGGTATCCGTCGTTACGGCATGCACGGTACTTCACACCTATTCATCACTCGTGAAGTTGCAGGCCTACTAAACAAGCCAGTTGAAGAAGTAAACATCATCAACTGTCACCTAGGTAACGGTGCTTCTGTTTGTGCAATCAAGAACGGTCAATCTGTAGACACTTCTATGGGTCTTACTCCTCTTGAAGGTCTAGTAATGGGTACTCGTTGTGGTGATATCGACCCAGCTATCGTATTCCACCTACACGACGCTCTAGGTTACTCTGTTGAAGAAATCAACAACATGCTAACTAAAGAGTCTGGTCTTGCTGGTCTAACTGAAGTGACTTCTGACTGTCGTTTCGTTGAAGACAACTACGGTGAGAAAGAAGAAGCAACTCGTGCAATGGACGTGTTCTGTCACCGTCTAGCTAAGTACGTAGCTGGTTACACTGCTTCTATGGAAGGTCGTCTAGACGCAATCACGTTCACTGGCGGTATCGGCGAAAACTCTGGTCCTATCCGTGAAATGGTTCTAAACCGTCTAGGTATCTTCGGTATCGAAGTTGATGGTGAAGCTAACCTTAAAGCACGTTTTGGCGGCGAAGGTACTATCACTACAGCTAACAGCCGTATCCCAGCAATGGTTATCTCTACTAACGAAGAGCTAGTAATTGCTGAAGACACTGCACGCCTAGCAGGTCTTTAATAGATTGAACTGGCTAGCCACTCGGCTAGCCAGTTTTTCTTCCAAAAGAATTTCTTAGGGGCTTAACTCCTATTCTCTGAATTATTCATGGAATAAGAGTTGAGCTTTTATCCCCCAATAGCTAAAGGTACTCTACGAATGTCTCGTACTATTATGCTTATCCCTGCAAGTGCTGGTGTTGGTCTAACTAGCGTAAGCATGGGTGTTCTTCGCGCAATGGAGCGCAAAGGCGTTAAGGTTTCTTTCTACAAACCAATTTCACAGCCACGTTCTGGCGGTGATCAACCTGATCTAACTTCAACTATCGTTGGTTACAACAGCGATATGAAGATCGGTCAACCACTAGCGATGTCTGTTGCTGAAAGCCTAATCGGTAACGACAACATGGACGAGCTGCTAGAAACTGTTGTTGAGCGTTACAACCAAATCAACAAAGATGCAGACGTAACGCTTATCGAAGGCCTAGTACCAACTCGTAAGCACCCATTCGCTAACCAAGTGAACGCGGAAATCGCAGCGACTCTAGGCGCGGAAATCGTTCTTGTTGCAACTCCTGGTACAGATAACCCAGCTCAACTTAAAGAGCGCATCGAAGTAGCATGTTCTAACTTCGGTGGTACTAAGAACAAGAACATCTCTGGCGTAATCATCAACAAGCTAAACGCACCTGTTGACGAAGCTGGTCGTACTCGCCCTGACCTATCTGAAATCTTTGACGATGCAGACAGCGCGAAGCAAAACGAAATGAAAGTGATGGAAATCTTCAACACTTCTCCAATTCGTGTACTAGGTTGCGTGCCATGGAGCATCGATCTGATCGCTACTCGTGCTATCGATATGGCTCAGCACCTAAATGCTGACATCATCAACGAAGGTGACATTGCGACTCGTCGTATTAAGAGCATCACTTTCTGTGCACGTTCTCTGCCAAACATGATTGAGCACTTCAAACCAGGTTCTCTACTTGTTACTTCTGCAGACCGTCCAGACGTAATCGTTGCAGCAGCACTTGCAGCAATGAACGGTGTTGATATCGGTGCAGTTCTATTGACTGGCGGTTACGACATCCCTGAAGAGATCACTGGTCTTTGTAAGCCAGCGTTCGAAACTGGTCTACCGATCTTCAAAGCACAAGGTAACACTTGGCAGACTTCTCTAAACCTACAGAGCTTCTCTATCGAAGTACCTGCAGACGATAAAGAGCGTATTGAGTTCATCAACGAGCACGTTGCTGGTCACATCGACGGTAACTGGATCGAGTCTATGACTGAAGGTACTCAGAAGTCTCGTCGTCTAAGCCCTCCAGCATTCCGTTACCAGCTAACTGAGTTCGCTCGTAAAGCTGGCAAACGTATCGTTCTTCCTGAAGGTGACGAGCCACGTACAGTTAAAGCTGCGGCTATCTGTGCTGAGCGCGGTATCGCTGAATGTGTGCTTCTAGGTAACCCAGACGAAATCCGTCGCGTTGCTGCACAACAAGGCGTTGAGCTAGGTGCTGGCGTAACTATCATCAACTCTGATGAAGTTCGTGAAAACTACGTTGCTCGTCTAGTTGAGCTACGTGGCGCGAAAGGTATGACTGAAGTTGTTGCTCGTGAGAAGCTACAAGATTCAGTATTCCTAGGCACAATGATGCTTGAGAACGACGAAGTAGACGGTCTAGTTTCTGGTGCGGTTCACACCACAGCAAACACTATCGTTCCTCCGTTCCAAATCATCAAGACTGCACCTGATGCGTCTATCGTATCTTCTGTATTCTTCATGCTGCTACCTGATCAAGTATTGGTTTACGGTGACTGTGCGATCAACCCAGATCCAACAGCTGAACAGCTTGCTGAAATCGCTATCCAATCTGCTGATTCTGCAGCGGCATTTGGTATCGACCCTCGCGTTGCTATGATCTCTTACTCTACTGGTGAATCTGGTAAGGGTGCAGACGTAGATAAAGTACGTGAAGCAACTAAGATTGCTCAAGAGAAACGTCCAGACCTAGTGATCGACGGTCCTCTACAGTACGACGCAGCAATCATGGAAAACGTGGCAGCTTCTAAAGCGCCTAACTCTCCAGTAGCAGGTAAAGCGACAGTATTCGTATTCCCAGACCTAAACACTGGTAACACGACTTACAAAGCGGTACAACGTTCAGCAGACCTAGTATCTATCGGTCCAATGCTTCAAGGTATGCGCAAGCCTGTAAACGATCTATCTCGCGGTGCACTAGTAGACGATATCGTGTACACAGTTGCTCTAACTGCGATTCAGGCAGATCAAGCTGACCAAGCAAAAGAAAAAGCAGTTAACTAATAACTTCGCTTCTTCCAAAATAATAAAACCTCGCCACGGCGAGGTTTTTTTTCATTTCGTGTTCGGATAAATCAATACAAAGCCAAAAACAAAATAGCGCCAGAAAGCACGCATCCAACCATGACGGGTGCAACTCTTCTCCACAATGCCTTATCCCCTATTGCGACAACCATCCCCATTTTCACCACTGTATTGACTGATGCCGCGATCAGAATACCCAGTGCCGCGGTTTCCACACTTAGGGTTTGGGTACTTTGTCGCCCAAGAGCAAGGGAAATAGCATCGACATCTGTAATGCCGGATAGCGCAGATAGTATCAGAACACCAGCATTACCAAACAGATCAGACAGTGCATGCGATAACAGCATAATCACAGCCAATACGACACCGAAGAACAACGCCGATTGCAATGCCAAAGGATTGGTTTGTTTATTTGATTGTTCCACCTTCCCTACCTCACTTCGACGCCATATCCACCAAGCAGGGAAGTAAAGAGCAATCATCATAATCATGACGATGGGCCACAACAATGTCACTAACTGAGGGTTAATCACTGACAGCACAATTAGCAGCCTAGGAAACATGGTACCGCAACTCAATAGTATGCCGCTTGCTAGCAAAGGGCTGATACTCGATTGTTCGCGTGAAAGATGGGAGAACTGCAGTGTGAGCGCAGTAGATGAGCTTAAGCCAGCGAAGACAGAAGTAAACAAAATGCCTCGCTTCGCCCCACCAATTTTAATCGCAAAGTAGCCCACAAATGAAATACTGGCAATCAACACCACCATCCACCAAATCTCATAAGGATTAAGTGCATTCCAAGGACCGTAAGCTTGATTAGGTAAGAGCGGCAACAAGACGATGGAAATGAGCAGCAGGCGCAAAGCGGCATCAAGCTCGTACTCTTGGAGGCGTTGAAGCGCCTGATGAAGTTCTCTCTTGTTGTCCAGAACAACTGCGGTGATAACGGCAGCTGCCGCAGCAAGAGCCGGCTCACCGGATACAGCCAAACTACCAAGAACAAACGTAATGACTAAACTGACGACACCAGTAATGCTGATGTCTTCACTCTTTTTCTGCTGAATAACAAACGCAATGCAAGCAAGAATAACCAAGGCAATAAGAGCAAAGCCGAGTAGCAAAGGCGTATACAGATTGGCAAGAATCCCAACCAAGCCACCAAGCAAACCGACTAAAGAAAAGGTGCGGATACCTGCAACGCGACTGCCTTCGACGCTATTACGCATCACCCAGCCACGTTGTGTTCCCACAATCGCACCCAAAAGCAGAGCAACAAACAGATTCCAAATTAGATGCTCGCCACTGACAAACTCATTGATATCCATACCCCACCTCGGTCAAAGATCGGTTGTTATATCATCAGTTTATGTGATTGGTAGGAAGAAGCTGTGATGCTAAGAAGATATTGAGAAAAAAGAAAAGCGCCACATCAAATGGCGCTTTTCTTAGAGGTTTTAAACTTAGATAGATTCTCGACCATGAGGTGAATCCAAATCTAATTCAGGACCTTTCGGTACCACTTGTGTTGGGTTGATGCCAGTATGGCTAAAATAATAGTGACGCTTTATGTGGTAGAAGTCCGTGGTTTCTGCCACACCCTCTATTTGATACAGCTCTTTCAAATAACCTTGAATGTTTGCGTAATCAGCAATACGTTGTTTATTACACTTGAAATGACCAACATACACCGCGTCAAAACGCACAAGAGTAGTAAACAAGCGCCAATCCGCTTCAGTGATTTTATTACCTGCTAAGTAGCGATGCGTCGCGAGATGGGCATCAATTTTATCCAAAGCATCAAAGAGTGAATCAAAAGCTTCTTCATACGCCTCTTGAGTTGTGGCAAACCCGCAACGATAAACACCGTTATTCACGTTTGGATAGATGTAATCATTCCATTCGTCAATCACACTTTGAAGTTGCTCCGGGTAATAATCATCATGATTGCCTGTTAGCTCATTAAACTCAGAGTTAAACATTCGGATGATTTCTGACGATTCATTCGACACAATGGTATTGGTCTTCTTGTCCCATAATACTGGCACTGTAACTCGACCAGTGTAATCCGGTTTAGCTTCAGTATAAATTTGATGCATACGGGAGTGACCAAATAATGGCTCAGGCAGTCCCATCTGCCAGCCCTCGTTTAGCATATCAGGACACACCACTGTGACATAGATGTGTTTTTCTAACCCTTTGAGACTGCGAAAAATCAACGTTCGGTGCGCCCAAGGACAAGCAAGTGAAACATACAAGTGATAGCGACCAGACTCTGGTTGATAGGTTGCATCCGGTTTGTTTTTAATCCAGTTGCGAAACCCTGCATCTTCTCGCACGAATTTACCGCCACTTGATTTAGTGTCGTACCATACATCGTGCCAAACACCTTCAACTAACTTACCCATGACTGCTCTCCTCAGATTCTGTTTTCCACTATATTAGCGAATCATGCAAAGCTTAAAATCCAACCGCTTAGTTCAACTTGTTCAAGAATTTCGAATGAACTAAATCAAGCCTAGATCGTAGGCATAAAAAAAGCGCGACCCTATAAAAGGAGCCGCGCTTAAGCCCGTCACAGGCCGAATTTAATTACACTGCTACGTGCAAACAAGAAACTGCATGAATATCAGAACCTTGGATATTTGGCTTTGTCTTTGCACATTCATCCGTTGCTTGAGGGCAACGAGTACGGAATACACAGCCCGATGGTGGGCTGATCGGAGATGGTAGATCACCTTCTAACATCTGGATCTTCTTACTGCGTTCAATTTCCGGATCTGGAATAGGCACAGCAGACATTAGTGCACGAGTGTATGGGTGCTTTGGATCTGCAAACAACGCATCTGCTTCACCCAGCTCCACAGCATTACCTAGGTACATAACCAGTACGCGGTCAGAAATGTGTTTCACAACTGATAAATCGTGCGCAATGAACACCAATGAAAGACCAAGCTCTTTTTGCAGCTCTTTCAATAGGTTAACTACCTGAGCCTGAATCGATACATCCAGTGCTGATACTGGCTCGTCACAGATAATCATCTTAGGTTTTAAAATCAGAGCACGTGCGATACCAATACGCTGACACTGACCACCAGAGAATTCGTGTGGGTAACGGTTGATAACGTTTGGTAGAAGACCTACCTTCGCCATCATCTCTTTTACGCGGTCTTTCACTTCTTGCTTAGTCAGCTCTGGGTAGAATGTTTCTAATGGTTCAGCGATGATGTCACCAACCGTCATACGTGGGTTAAGAGAAGCCAGAGGATCTTGGAAAATCATTTGGATTTCTTTACGCGTTTCACGACGTTGGACGTCTTTCATTTTTGTCAGATCTTGACCCAACCAAACCACTTCACCGTCTGTTGCTTCCACCAGACCAATGATGGCGCGAGCAAATGTCGATTTACCACAACCGGACTCGCCTACTACACCAAGGGTCTCGCCTTCGTATAAACGAACGTTTACGCCGTCTACCGCTTTTAGGCTTGACGGTTTTGACCAAGGCCACGCAGATTTTGATGCAATGCTGAAGTGAACTTTCAGATCAGATACATCCAGAATTAGCTTTTTATCTGTACTCATTTGCTCCAAGCCTCCCATTCAGAAAAACATGCACGCTGACGACCATCACCAAATGGCGTCAGAATTGGTGCTTCACGCTTACAACGATCCATCACGCGATGGCAGCGATCTTGGTAAGGACAGCCAGGTGGTAGACGAAGCAAGTTTGGCGGGTTGCCAGGAATCGTTGGCAGAATCTCGCCTTCTGTATCTAGACGAGGAATAGCCTTCAATAGACCTTCTGCGTATGGGTGGCTTGGGTTGTAGAAGATTTCGTTCACTGTGCCGTACTCCATGGTACGACCCGCGTACATAACCAGTACTTTGTCACATGAACCTGCAACAACACCAAGGTCGTGCGTGATCATGATGATTGCAGTGTTGAACTCAGATTTCAGTTCGTTCAGCAGATCCATGATCTGCGCTTGAACCGTAACGTCCAATGCCGTTGTTGGCTCATCCGCAATAAGCAGTTTTGGACGACACAGCAGCGCCATTGCGATCATTACACGTTGACGCATACCGCCCGAGAACTCGTGTGGGTACATAGTGATACGCTTACGAGCTTCTGGGATTTTTACCGCTTCAAGCATACGAACAGACTCTTCGAATGCTTCTGCTTTGCCCATACCTTTGTGCAGCATCAGTACTTCCATTAGCTGATCACTGACTTTCATGTATGGGTTAAGAGAGGTCATCGGGTCTTGGAAGATCATAGCGATCTGTTCCGCTCGAACCTTGTTAAGCTCTTTTTCTGGAAGGTTAAGGATTTCTCGACCTTCAAATTTCGCGCTACCAGAGATAATACCGTTCTTAGCCAGTAGACCCATGATTGCGAATACAGTTTGTGACTTACCTGAACCAGACTCACCTACGATACCTAGGGTCTCGCCTTGATTCAGAGAGAAGTTCAAATCGTTTACTGCGGTTACGATACCATCTTGCGTGGTAAATTCGACGCGCAGATCTTTGACATCTAATAAACTCATCATTGCTTCCTTTATTCTTTCTATTTTTAATTATCTGTCTTTTGGATCCAGCGCATCGCGCAGACCGTCACCAACGTAGTTGAAGCAGAATAGAGTCACAACCATGAACGCTGCTGGGAATGCCAGTTGCCAGATTGCTACTTCCATTGTTTGTGAGCCTTCTTGTAGAAGTGCGCCCCAACTTGTCATTGGTTCCTGTACACCAAGACCAAGGAATGAAAGGAATGATTCCGTTAGAATCATGCTTGGGATAAGTAGTGTTGAGTAAACCGCTACGATACCCAATACGTTTGGAACGATGTGGCGAGTGATGATCTTCCAGTTGCTCACACCACAAACGTGTGCCGCTTCAATAAACTCTTTACTACGCAGGCTTAGCGTTTGACCACGTACGATACGAGCCATATCTAGCCATGCGATAGCGCCGATAGCGACGAAGATAAGAACAATATTACGACCGAAGAATGTTACCAGTACGATAACTAGGAACATGAACGGTACCGCATATAGGATCTCAAGAATACGCATCATGATACGGTCAACTTTACCGCCAATGAAGCCAGAAGCCGCACCGTAAAGTGTACCAATCACAACCGCAACTAATGCACCTAGAACACCAACCATTAGAGAGATACGACCACCAATCAGCGTACGTACGTAAAGGTCTCGACCTAAACTGTCTGTACCAAACCAGTGCTCAGCACTCGGACCAACGTGCATTGCATACCAGTCAGTATCATCAAAAGCGTAAGGGGCAATCATCGGTAAGAAGATTACCGCTAGGGTCATCAGTGCAAGAATGAACAAGCTCACCATCGCCGCTTTGTTACGCATAAAGCGGATACGGGCGTCTTGCCACAAACTACGGCCTTCAACTTCCAGGTTCTCTGCAAATTTCTCGACCGCTTCAAGATTCTCTTTTTTCGTTAACATAACCATACTTCCCTGTTAGTAGCGAATTTTCGGGTCAATCATTGCTAGCAGAATATCAACGATAGCGTTGAATAGAATGAATAGGAAACCAATCAGAATGGTCACACCCATTACTAGCGAGTAGTCACGGTTGAAGGCAGCGTTGACAAACAGCTTACCGATACCAGGCAGACCAAAAATGGTCTCGATAACAACCGAACCTGTGATGATACCTACAAACGCTGGTCCCATGTATGACACAACAGGAAGCAGAGCTGGTTTTAGTGCGTGTTTCAGGATGATGTAACGGTAACTTAGACCTTTTGCGCGAGCGGTACGAATAAAGTTACTGTTCAATGTTTCGATCATCGAGCCACGAGTGATACGTGCGAAAGTCGCCACGTAGAGCAATGACATACCGATCACAGGTAGCACAATGTATTGCCACCCTCCGTCATGCCAACCACCCGCGGGGAATAAATTCCAATGGAGAGAGAACAAGTAAATCAGAGCAGGAGCCAATACGAAGGACGGCATAACTACCCCGAGCATCGCCGTTGACATTATGGCGTAGTCCACCCAAGTATTCTGCTTGAGTGCGGCTATGGTTCCAACCGTCACCCCCAAAATTACAGTGAAGATAAAGGCGATAAAACCAACCTTCGCTGATACTGGTAACGCAACAGAGATTAGCTCATTTACTGTGTAATCTAAGTATTTGAATGAAGGACCAAAATCACCTTGGATAACGTTGGTCAAATATGTGGTGTATTGCTCAAATACAGGCTTATCTAGACCGTATTTAGCTTCAATGTTCGCCATAACTTCTGGCGGTAATGGGCGCTCGCTCGAGAATGGGTTACCCGGTGCGAAACGCATGAGAAAGAAAGATACGGTGATCAAAACCAACATGGTTGGGATCGCCTCAAATATCCTTTTTGCGATGAATTTAAGCATAAACTCACTCTTTCAGTCTGTGACAGTTAAAATGTAAATGATAGGCTGCACACGCTCCTTCAATGGTGCGTGTGAGCCTTATTCTTATAGTTTTGAAGTGACTTTAATTAGTCAGCTTTGATGTAAAGATCTTTGGTGTAGATCTTTTCTTCCGCGTTGTTTGCAGGGAAACCACCAACGTGCGGATTTAATAGACGAGAACGAACATACTGGTAGATAGGCGCAATTGGCATATCTTTCGCCATCAGTTGCTCAGCTTCTAGGTAAATTTTGGTACGCTCTTCTTCAGAAGTCGATTTGATCGCTTTATCAATCAGAGCATCGTACTCTTTATTACCCCAGTGCTGACCACCAGTTGTGTTCGAGCTAACCATTAGGGTTAGGAATGAAGATGCTTCGTTGTAGTCACCACACCAACCGGCGCGTGCCACTTCGAAATCACCTTGGTCTTTAGTCGATAGGTAAGTTTTCCACTCTTGGTTTTCTAGCGTTACGTCTAGACCTAGAGTTTTCTTCCACATAGAACCTAGTGCTACTGCTAGTTTCTTGTGGTTCTCATCCGTGTTGTATAGAAGAGAGAATTTAAGTGGGTTGTCTTTGCCGTAACCCGCTTCAGCCAATAGGCGTGCCGCTTCTGCATTACGCTCTTTTTGCGTCATCTTGCCGTAAGCTGGTAGCTCAGGGTTGAAGTGCGCTGTAATTTCAGGCGTTAGGAAGTAAGCAGGCTTCTGACCTTGACCAAGAATTGCGTTTGCTACGATGTTACGGTCGATAGCGTAAGAAATCGCTTTACGAACGCGAACGTCGTTGAATGGTTCTTTCTTAGTATTGAATGAGTAGTAGTAAGTACACAGGCTACCTTCAACCGATACTGATTCTGGGTGCTCTTTTTTCAGACGTTTAAAGTGCTCTGTCGGCAGTTTAGACGTGAAATCAATTTCACCAGATAGGAAACGGTTCATTTCAGCAACACCGTTCTCAATTGGAAGGTACGTTACTTTGTTGATAACCGTTTTGTCGTTATCCCAGTATTCGTTGTTACGAACAAGCTCTAGACGCTCATTCACAACCCAGTTGTTTACGACATAAGCGCCGTTACCTACGAAGTTTTCTGGTTTCGTCCACTGATCACCAAACTTCTCAACTGTCGCTTTATGTACTGGTTTCATTGTTGTGTGACCAGCCATCATTACAAAGTAAGGAACGGCGGTATCTAGCTCAACCACTAGCGTGTGGTCGTCAGTCGCTTTAACACCGAGCTCGCTCTTGTCTTTTTTGCCCGCAACGATGTCTTTTGCATTCTTCATCTTGGTGTATTCCATGTACCAAGAATATGGTGAAGCCGTCGCAGGATCGACCGCACGCTGCCAGCTGTATACAAAATCTTGCGCTGTTACAGGATCGCCGTTAGACCATTTTGCGTCTTTACGTAGATGGAAGGTGAAAGTTTTGTTGTCTGAGGTTTCCCAGCTCTCAGCTACACCAGGGATGGTGTCGCCGTCTGCATTTTGGTTCACTAAGCCTTCAAGAAGATCACGAATCACATGCGACTCTGGAACCCCTTGAGATTTGTGCGGGTCGATTGTTGCAACTTCAGTACCGTTACCACGAACGAGTTCTTGTTTATCTGCTAGTTTAGTGCCTGCTGGAACGTCAGCAGCGAAAGCGGTAGAAGAAGAGGCAGCCACTGCCAGACCAGCACCTAGAAGAAGGGCTTTGGTGATTTTGTTCTTATACATGCGTAAAACTCCAAGTTTTTCATTAGCATCCATGACTTCTCTGCAAGGGACTGGAACGGTCAGAATTTTAGAATTTTTTAGTACACTTTCTGAGCACAAAACACTAAAACCTTACAAAGACTGCGGCACACATTAGCAATCATTGAAGTAATTTGCCATAAAAATGTAGCAAAAAAACTAATAATTCTGTAATTAGTGCTCATATTTAGCAATAAATACTACATAGTTTGTATTGGGTAGATAAATGCAGATTTGCAAGTTCATTTGGCAGGCAAAACTGTCGATAAATCTAAATTCAAACTCTTTGGTAGCATCTTATGCTAGATATATGTATAAAAATTAACATTTGTGACACATTGAGTCTAATTAATAATTGCATATATCTTGTTCGATATTTTTTATTGTGAACAAGGTCACCGAGAGGTGAAAGGAAGGAAAGGTGATGAATTTATCGGCAGGTCAAAGTAGGAAGTAAACTCCGTTTTTATCGTAAAAAAAGAAAAAGCCAGATGAGATAAACATCTGGCTTTAGTAGATTTGGTCGCAGAATAAAAAACGGTTCTACTTTTCCCAACGCTGCGCAGCTTGATGGTCAGTATCTCGTGACTCAATCCAGCGGTTATCGCTCGTTGTACGTTCTTTTTTCCAGAATGGCGCTTTAGTCTTTAGGTAATCCATAATGAATTCACAAGCATCAAATGCCGCACCTCGATGAGCGCTTGAGACTCCTACGAACACAATTTGATCGCCGGTATCAAGGTCACCAACACGATGTATCACACGGACTCCAAGTAATGGCCAACGTGATTCCGCCTCATTACAGATATCGATCAGGCTTTTTTCTGTCATTCCAGGATAATGCTCTAAGTGCAGACCGATCACATTATCACCAAGATTCATATCACGAACCTTACCGATAAACGTAACAACGGCTCCAGACGCAGTGCCTTCCGACAAGCGCTGATATTCTTGATCAACAGAAAAGTCTTCAGCCTGTACAGAAACACGAGGATCCATCTTAACCTCCTGTCACTGGAGGGAAGAAAGCAACTTCATCACCCTCTTTCACTTCAGTATCCAGTGGGACAATAGATTGGTTTACTGCAGCGAGCAATTTACCAGGCTCAAGGGCGAGATCCCACTTACCTTCTGTACCTTCACCAATTTCAACCAAGTGAGCACGAATCGCTTCAACATTGTTGAATTGATCATCGAGCTCAAGCGCATCGATACCAACCAGTTCACGCGTTTGAGCAAAGAAAAGAACTTTAATCATTATTCCGCCTTGAAGTGACCAGATTTACCACCCGTCTTCTCTAGAAGACGAACTTGACCAATAACCATGTCTTTTTGTACCGCTTTACACATATCGTAAATCGTCAATGCAGCTACAGAAGCTGCCGTTAGCGCTTCCATTTCAACACCAGTTTTACCTGCTAGCTTGCAAACGGATTCAATGCGTACCATGTTCTCAGCTTCAATTGCTTCAAGTTGTACTTCTACTTTCGAAAGCAATAGAGGATGGCAAAGTGGAATTAGGTCCCACGTTTTTTTTGCCGCTTGAATACCAGCGATGCGTGCGGTTGCAAACACATCACCTTTATGATGTTGGCCAGAAACAATCAATTGCAGAGTTTCAGGTGCCATGTGAACGAATGCTTCTGCACGCGCCTCACGAACCGTTTCCGCTTTAGCTGACACGTCGACCATGTTCGCTTCGCCAGACGCATTGATGTGTGTAAATTGGGTCATGGTTTTTCCTTCGCTTTTAGGAAAGGTTATACAGATAGGTGTGGCATAAAGTTGCAAGGACGATGACTTGCATCTAGTTGTTGCTTGATGATCTTCGTCCACCCTGTGCGGCACGCACCTGTAGAGCCGGGCATTGCAAAGATAACAGTGTGGTTAGCGAAACCAGCAATCGCACGAGATTGAATGGTTGAAGTACCAATTTCTTCATAAGAAACCAAACGGAACAGCTCACCAAAGCCTTCTACTTCTTTATCGAATAGAGGCTTAAGTGCTTCTGGAGTGCTGTCACGTGAAGTGAAACCAGTACCACCAGTGATCATGATTGCTTGTACGTTTTCATCCGCAATCCACTGGGAAACGATCGCACGGATCTTATACATATCGTCAATTACGATTTGCTTATCAACGACGTTATGACCTTCTTCCTTCGCGTGTTCAACTAGGTAACCACCAGAGGTGTCGTTTTCTTCAGTACGAGTGTCAGATACCGTTAGAACGGCAATGTTTGCAGGTTGAAATTTGCTTTCAGCGTGACCCATTTGTTCACCTATTCTTTAATTTGCTTTTTGATACGCAAGGTATCGATTCTGGAAAAATCATCAGAAGCCACGTCTGCTCCTGATGAGAAATCTGATTGGAGTTAACCGCCGATAGACGCAAGATGCGGCGTCATACCAGTGTTGCCATCGTGCAAGAAGTGACTTACGGATTTCGTTTGCAACTGTGCCTGAATACGTTCAATCAATTCGCTTTCTTGCTCGTCGCGCTCTAACAGGTCACGTAACTCCACGCCATGTTCACCGAACAGACAAAGATGCAGTTTACCCATAGCCGAGACACGAAGTCGGTTACAGCTCTCACAGAAGTCTTTTTCATAAGGCATGATAAGACCAATTTCACCCTTGTAATCAGGATGAACGAAAACCTGAGCAGGTCCATCATTATGAGAACGGACTTTCAGTAACCAACCGTTGGCGATTAATTGATTTCGGATCGCAACACCAGAAACATGGTGCTTAGCAAACAACTCATCCATTTCTCCTGTTTGCATTAACTCAATAAAACGCAATTGGATTGGACGGTCTTTAATCCAGTTAAGAAAAGCAGGCAACTCACTGTGGTTGAGGTCTTTCATCAGCACCACGTTAACTTTGACTTGCTCATAACCCACTTCAAATGCGCGCTCGATACCATTCATCACCTCAGTGAACTTATTTTCACCAGTAATTTGATGGAACATGCGGGGGTCAAGGCTATCCACACTAACATTAATATTAGTCAGCCCAGCTTCACGCCAATCAGCAACCTGTTTCGCCATGCGGTAGCCATTAGTCGTTGTAGCGACTTTTTTGATGCCAGGCGTCGTTGCGACAGAATGGATAATGTCAGTAAAGTCTTTGCGTAAACTCGGCTCACCACCTGTGATGCGGACCTTTGAGGTACCACAATCTGCAAACGCTCTTACGACACGCTTGATCTCAGGGAGAGATAAAAAAGACGAGTTTTTATTGCCCGATGGCTTGTAGCCGTCAGGAAGGCAATAGGTACATTTGAAATTACATACGTCAGTCACAGACAGACGCAAGTAATAGAACTTACGATGAAATTTGTCTTCGAATTGTTGCGCCACGGAACACCTTTCCAAACACGGGAGGCATAATCATTTCCAATTATGCCCTTGTGACAGAATGTCACTGGCTCAAAACGCCTATCCTTAGACTTAGCATAGTGAGCTCGGAGTTATGGCAACCAGAGGAGGTAAACCCCTGATAGCTTTGCCGTGTAAAATACTTAATATTTGTAATGGAATCCAGACTTGAGTGATAAAAAACTCTCTAGAAACACAATTTACCGCTTAGTGAGTACCCCTTTGGCACTCATTAAGTTAAATTGTAGTCGTTTTTTACAAGATTATTAGAAGAACGTAATGAATATCTACACCGATAAGAAAGTGGTCGCAGTTGGTGGTGGTCACGGTCTAGGCCGTATGTTGGCAGCATTAAAAGATTTTGGCAGCAATGCAACTGGCATTGTTGCTACAACCGACAATGGCGGTTCAACCGGTCGTATTCGCCATTGCCAAGGGGGTATTGCATGGGGTGATACGCGTAACTGTATCAACCAGTTGATCACTGAGCCATCAATCAGTTCCATGATGTTCGAATATCGCTTCAAAGGTACTGGCGAACTCGACGGACATAACCTAGGTAACCTAATGCTGACCGCTCTGGATAACCTATCGGTACGCCCATTAGAAGCGATTAACCTTATTCGCAATATGTTGAAAGTCGACGTCAACATTCTGCCTATGTCTGAGCACCCTTCCGATCTCACCGCATTATCGGTCGATGGGCAATGGGTTACAGGCGAAACCAACGTCGATGAGATGGATACCGATTTGCGTCGCCTCGATCTATCACCAGAAGTTCCCGCAACCAAAGAAGCTGTGACAGCGCTTGCTGAAGCTGACGCCATCATTCTTGGTCCCGGAAGTTTCTTAACAAGCATTATGCCGCCACTACTCCTACCTGAATTGGGTAAAGCTATTGCCGCAAATCAAACTGCAAAAGTGATTTTTGTCGCCAACTTGAGTCCAGAGTATGGTCCTGCTGGGCGTATGACAATGAAGCAAAAACTCGAATGGTGCGAGCGTGCTTGCCAAGGAAGAAAGATTGATGTCGTATTGGCAGAAGAAACAGAGCCAGAGGTGCTTGAGAACTGGAATGTGGTCACCGAGTCGTTAGCTTCTACTAATCGCGATTGGCGTCATGATCGAGACAAGCTCAAACTTGCGATTGAAAACCAGTTGCCGTCGAACTAGAAAGTTCGCATCGAGAAAACGACTCCAGCTAGAGCCATTTGCTCGAATGAAAAAGCCCTTCCACACCGGAAGGGCTTTATGTTTTAGTGCTCATTGAATAGCGTCAACAAAGCGCTAGTTTGTCCAAGAGCGATAGGCATCGCGTGTGACATCAAGCAAAGCGAGCATCTCTGTGGCATCCTCACCCTGCTCGGCTAACTGATTCGACTTCGCTTTTCGGTCGATCGCAATAGCCAAATCACACAGTCGATCTGCACCAAAGCTTGCGGCACTGCTTTTGAGTGCGTGGCTGATCTCTTTCAAATAGATCAATTGCTCATTGCCTTTAAGATCAGATAATCGGGTTATATAGGTGTCCATTTCCCCTAAAAAAATATCAAGCAAAACGGGCACATTATCACTGCCTATCTCAGCAGACAGCTCTTCAATCTTTTGCTGATTTAATACGTTCATACTCATACGTTTTGTTTTTCGTCCCTGCTATTCCAAGCTTGCAACTTGCGATAAATCGTCGATGGGCTGACATCTAAGTAGCCCGCAGCGCGTGGAATATTGCCATCACACGCTTGAATCGCCTGCTCGATGGCCATTTTCTCAGTCATCCAAAGCGGCATAATGTCTGACACCGTCAAAATGTCAGGTTCAATAAATTTTGATGCCGATTGACGAACCACTGGCTGGTTCAACGGCGGTGGCAGCATGTCTAACGTAATCTCTTTGCCGTTGTTCAATACCACAATGTTGCGCAGTACGTTTTGCAACTGACGAACGTTACCCGGCCATTCATAACTATTGAACCTATCAATCACCTCTTGCGAGAAGCGGATGAAGCTTTTGCCTTCTTCGTGAGACATATAACCAAGCAACGAATAAGCAATCTCAATTACATCTTCGCCACGCTCACGCAGCGGTGGAAGGTGCAATGGGATCACGTACAAACGATAGTACAAGTCTTCACGAAAACGCCCTTCTTGCACTTCCTTCCAAGGGTCGCGGTTCGTTGCGCAAACAAAACGTACGTCCACACTCTTCATCTTCGAAGAACCGACTTTTTGGAACGTCCCCGTTTGAATGAATCTTAGTAACTTTGTCTGGAGGTCTAGGTCCATCTCACAAAGCTCATCAAGAAACAAAGTGCCACCGTCAGCAAGCTCAGCCGCACCTTGTCGGTCATTTGCCGCGCCAGTAAATGCACCTTTTACGTGACCAAATAGCTCGCTCTCAATCAGATCTTTAGGGATGGCAGCACAGTTAATGGCGATAAACGGCTTATCACCACGTTTGCTTGCTGCGTGAATTGCCTCGGCACACACCTCTTTACCAGTACCACTTTCACCCGTGATGAAAATACTTGCTTTACTGCTCGCCGCCGAGTCAATAGTGCGGTAAACCTGCTGCATGGTTTGGCTACTGCCAATAAAGCCTTGGTAATTTTGGTTGCCCGGATTATCCGCTTCATTTTTAAGCTTGGTAGCTTTACGGATCGCATTATTTACCGTGACGCGTAAACGGTCAGCTTCACATGGTTTAATTAAGAAATCTTGAGAACCATGACGCATTGCTTCTACCGCAGTATCGATAGAGCCATGGGCAGTCATAAAGATAATTGGCACGTCTGGGTGACTTTTCTTCACTGCGTGCAATACATCCATCCCCGTCATATCAGGTAGACGAAGATCGAGCAGAATAAGATCAGGAATACGGTGGTTCAGACTTTCGATTGCGTCTCTGCCTGTACCAACAATATTGATATCGATGCCGAGTGGCGTTAGGTAAGAACGGTACAATGCCGCGACAGATGCGGTGTCTTCTACCATTAGTAGATAACGAGACTTTTGACCTTCTGTTATTTGTTGCATAGCCTAGCCGATTTTTTGTTGTGTTTTAAATAATAATCGCATTACGCTTTGCATTTTGCAAATAATCATTCGTAAGATTGTGGGTATTCTAAATAAACTAAACCGAATATCAACAGGTTAAATTATGGCACAAACCATGCTCTTAAACTAATGACCCCTCGGGTCACCTAGCCAACTGACGTTGTTAGTGAACGATATGTTCACAAAACGAGCCAATAGATCCGACTGCCTATTGGCTTCTTTTTTGTCTGTTGAGTAAGGGGAAAGAAAGTGCCCAAGCGATTTATGTAAACACAAACACTTAGGCATGGAATGAAACAATCAATCAACTGTTAGCGATGAACTGCTCGCGTAACTTCTCAATCTCGTCACGCTTTTGCGCTGCTAATTCAAATTCCAGATCTTGAGCATGTTGGTACATCGCCGCTTCTAGACGACTGATCTCTTTCTCCAACTGCTGTGGAGACATAATTTCGTAGGTTTGCGAAGGCTCTGCCACTTTCGATAACGGAACTTGCTTAGTGTTCCGTTGACGTTTGGACTTAGTGATATCCCCCAGCTCCATAATGTCTTTGATATTGCGCTTCAAGGCTTGAGGTTCAATGCCCATCTCTGCGTTATATGCCTTTTGCTTCTCACGGCGACGGTCCGTTTCGTCCATTGCTTTCTTCATCGATTTAGTGATCGAATCTGCGTAAAGAATCGCTTTACCTTTGATGTTACGAGCTGCACGCCCAATGGTCTGAATCAATGAACGCTCTGAACGCAAGAAGCCTTCTTTATCTGCATCCAAGATCGCCACCAGCGATACTTCGGGCATATCGAGACCTTCTCGCAACAAGTTGATCCCTACCAACACGTCGAACTCACCTAAACGAAGGTCGCGAATAATTTCGACACGCTCAACGGTGTCGATATCTGAGTGAAGGTATCGAACTTTCACATCGTGCTCGTGAAGGTATTCGGTCAAGTCTTCTGCCATACGCTTGGTTAACGTCGTCACCAGAACACGCTCATCTTTCGCCGCTCGAATGCGAATTTCAGACAACAAGTCATCAACTTGAGTCGATACCGGACGTACTTCCAATTCCGGATCGAGCAGACCCGTTGGGCGTACAACCTGATCAGCAATCTCATCGGCTGATTTTTCCAGCTCGTAGTTACCTGGTGTCGCTGATACAAATATCGTCTGTGGAGAAATCGCCTCAAATTCTTCAAACTTCATCGGACGGTTATCCAATGCTGAAGGTAAACGGAAGCCAAACTCCACCAATGTCTCTTTACGCGAACGGTCACCTTTATACATCGCACCAATTTGTGGAACCGTAACGTGCGATTCGTCGATGATCAGTAAACCATCATGAGGTAAGTAATCGAATAGTGTTGGGGGCGGCTCACCCTCCGCTCGACCACTTAAGTAACGGGAGTAGTTTTCGATACCTGAACAGAAGCCTAGCTCGTTCATCATCTCAATATCGAACTGAGTTCGTTGGCTGATGCGTTGCTCTTCTAGAAGCTTGTTGTTATCTAGCAACTGCTTCTTGCGAACTTCAAGCTCATCTTTGATGCTTTCAATCGCATCAAGGATACGCTCACGCGGGGTCACATAGTGAGTCTTTGGATAGATGGTATAACGTGGTAAGTCACGCTGTTTCACCACTCCAGTCAGAGGGTCGAATACGCTAATGCAATCCACTTCATCATCAAACATTTCGACACGGACCGCATCTTGGTCTGATTCTGCCGGAAAGATATCAATCACTTCACCACGAACGCGGAACTGACCGCGTTCGAATGCAACGTCATTGCGAGAATATTGCAACTCTGCAAGACGGCGCAGCATATCACGCTGATCAATCACATCTCCACGGCGCAGGTGCAACATCATTTGCAGATACGATTCCGGATCACCCAAACCATAAATAGCCGATACCGACGCTACGATGATCGCATCTTTGCGTTCTAGTAAGGCTTTAGTGGCCGATAAACGCATTTGCTCAATATGAGCGTTAACTGAAGCATCCTTTTCAATAAAGGTGTCCGTCGTTGGAACGTATGCTTCGGGTTGGTAGTAATCATAGTAAGAGACGAAGTACTCTACGGCATTATTTGGGAAGAAGGCTTTCATCTCACCATACAGCTGAGCTGCCAGCGTTTTGTTTGGTGCAAGAAGGATGGCAGGACGCTGCGCTTGCGCAATCACATTTGCCAACGTGAATGTTTTACCTGAGCCAGTTACACCCAATAGCGTCTGATGAGCAAGACCTGCGTCTAACCCTTCCAATAACTGTTTGATAGCGGTTGGCTGATCACCAGATGGTTGATACTCAGAGACCAGTTCATAAACTTTACTCATACCCTTCCTCAAATTCACTGCACTTTGGCTGTATATATATACACCTTATTAGATGAAATCTACGTCTATTTTAGATTTATAGCTCATTGTTACTAATTTTTGTGCTTTCTCTATTTTGATCTAGCCTTAGTCTGATGACTCTGTTATAGTCTTTCGCCCTACTTGGTGATACTCCCCAAATCATCACAATTTAGTTTCCACAACTTTTCCCCAGAAAGACCTAATATTATCCTTTATCCCCAAAAGGCTAAATTTTATCCACTTTAACTAATTCTGCGTCAATCTAAATAAATCACTGTTTTATTTGCTTATTCAGTGCCTATTTCTGCTTAAAAATTCAAAACAAAACAACACTGTTGCATATAAAAGATCTTTACTCAGATCTCATCAACATAGTTATCCACAAATTTGGTGGATAAGTAACTCCAGCCCTTTACTGGCAAGGATTACAAGAAAGTAAAGATAAAATTCCATTATTTTTTACTAGAAATGTGTTTTTTAGGTGTTGACAGAAATATAGGTGCTCGGTAAGATTCGACCCGCTTTCAAGCAAAGCAATTCCTCCTTAGCTCAGTCGGTAGAGCGACGGACTGTTAATCCGCAGGTCGCTGGTTCGAATCCAGCAGGAGGAGCCAAATTCCAGACAAAGCCGTGTCGAAAGACGCGGCTTTTTCGTATCTGCTCCTCTAGAATCTCAGCACAAATAAGCTTAGTAAATACAGTTACACAATCTCTTCATACACACCGCTTCTTCCTAATTCGAATGACGGCAAATCTGCTCATTACTCTGTTTTATACCCAAGTAACCTCGAGATGCTAGGTTCAGCGAGACTGACTTGGTTTGTAGACGCGGCGGCGATTTAAAGGTTTAGTGGGTCTAAATCAAGAATCGGCAACAAAGTATACAAGCCAAGGCAGCTCGCCCTTTGGGAGCGTGTCATTGACCCGATTGCTGCGTCAAACAACTTGGAAAGAGCTGGCTATTACACTGCGTTGTTTTCCTTGCTCTCGAATCAATGACAACGCTCTGAATCCTGCATCTTGAAGTCACTTGGGTATACTTTTAATTCGCCGATAAATTCACGATACCAAGCATTAAATGTGTGGTTCCAAAAGCAAAAGCCAACCATAAGCCTATGATTCAAAAATTAATGCATTTTAATCATTTAAAAAATGAAAAGCATTCATTTTACTCATAGATAGTAAGTCCATACGATTGAAAGGGTTAAGAATGGTTCCGTCCTACTCGTCGCCTCCATTCTATTTATCAATAACTTAGGGATTTACTAATGACTATTCCGACGACTGATATGCTTGACGCATGGACTGGATTCGCTGCTGGTGAATGGCAAAATGCTGTCAACACTCGTGACTTCATCCAAAAAAACTACACCCCTTATGAAGGAGACGAGTCCTTCTTAGCTGAGGTAAGTGAATCTACGTCAGCATTGTGGAACCAAGTGCTTGAAGGCATTAAACAAGAAAGCCGCACACACGCGCCTGTTGATTTCGATACCGCTCTGCCATCAACAATTACTTCTCACGATGCGGGTTACATCAACAAAGATTTAGAAAAGATCGTTGGCTTACAAACCGAACAGCCACTCAAACGTGCCATTATCGCCAATGGCGGCATTCGTATGGTGAAAAACTCGTGCGAAGTGTACGGTCGAGAGCTAGACCCAACCGTAGAAAAGATCTTCACCGAATACCGCAAAACTCACAACAAAGCGTGTTTCGATCTGTACACCAAAGAGATCCTAGCGTGTCGTAAATCAGGCATCATTACTGGTCTTCCAGATGCTTATGGTCGTGGACGTATCATCGGTGATTACCGACGTATCGCCCTTTACGGTATCGAATTCTTAAAAGCAGATAAAAAAGAGCAATACAACTCAACACAAACTTTCCTAGAGCGTGGCAGTGATCTTGAAAAGACACTTCGCCTGCGTGAAGAGATTGCCGATCAAGTTCAAGCACTTGAAGACATTCGTCAAATGGGTCTGAAATACGGCATTGATATGTCGCTACCCGCAAAAACAGCACAAGAAGCGATTCAATTTACCTACTTTGGCTACCTAGCGGCGGTTAAATCACAAAATGGCGCTGCAATGTCATTGGGTCGAACATCAACCTTCTTAGACGTTTATCTAGAACGCGATATCGCAAATGGTTTGATTGATGAATCACAAGCGCAAGAGATGATCGACCACTTCATCATGAAATTGCGCATGGTTCGCTTCCTGCGTACACCAGAATACGATTCACTGTTTTCTGGTGACCCAATCTGGGCAACAGAAGCCATGGCTGGGATGGGGGTAGATGGTCGCACGCTCGTAACTAAAACGACATTCCGCTACTTACATACATTGCATACTATGGGACCAGCACCAGAGCCAAACATGACGATCCTGTGGTCAGAGCAATTACCAGAGACGTTTAAGCAATACGCAGCAAAAGTGTCAATTGATACGTCTTCCGTTCAGTACGAAAACGACGATCTGATGCGCCCAGATTTCAATAACGACGATTACGCGATAGCTTGTTGTGTGAGTCCACAGATTGTTGGTCAACACATGCAGTTCTTTGGCGCACGAGCCAACCTTGCAAAAGCGCTGCTATACACAATCAACGGCGGCATAGACGAGAAATCTAAAGCGCAAGTAGGTCCATCTGTAGAAAAAGTTCAAGATGAAATTCTCGACTTTGACGCACTAATGCCGCGCTTCGATAACATGTTGGAATGGTTAGCGACTCAATATGTCACTGCGTTGAACATCATCCATTACTCGCATGACCGTTACAGCTACGAAGCGTCATTAATGGCACTGATGGATCGTGACGTACATCGAACCATGGCGTGTGGTATTGCGGGTCTATCTGTGGTGGCAGACTCTTTAGCTGCAATCAAATTCGCAACAGTGAAACCGATTCGCGACGAGAATGGCATCGCCGTTGATTTTGAAATCGAAGGTGACTACCCGAAATTCGGTAACAATGATCCACGCGTTGATGACATCGCTTGTGATCTAGTAGAGCGCTTCATGAAAAAAATTCAGAAGATGCACACTTATCGTGAAGCTGTGCCAACTCAGTCGATCCTAACCATCACATCTAACGTGGTTTACGGCAAAAAAACGGGTAACACGCCAGATGGTCGCCGCGCAGGTATGCCGTTTGGTCCAGGTGCAAACCCAATGCATGGTCGTGATGAAAAAGGAGCGGTTGCTTCGTTAGCTTCGGTTTCCAAACTGCCGTTTGCTTACGCGAAAGATGGCATTTCTTACACCTTCTCAATTGTACCCAATGCATTAGGTAAAGATGAGTCAAGCCAGAAGAAGAACCTTGCAGCACTAATGGATGGGTACTTCCATCATGAAGCAAGCAATGAGACTATTGCGATTGAAGGTGGTCAGCATCTCAATGTTAATGTTCTCAACCGAGAGATGCTGTTAGATGCGGTTGAACATCCTGAAAAATACCCTCAATTGACGATTCGAGTGTCTGGTTACGCAGTGCGTTTTAACTCGCTAACGAGAGAGCAGCAACAAGACGTTATCAGCCGTACCTTTACAGAAAAACTGTAAGTCAATTTAGAAACGTTAACCTTAGCTCATCCCCCTAGTCCATTAGGGGTATGAGCATTTTCTATTTCGTTTTATCCAAGAAATGAAGAGTGAAGCCGCCAGCAAAGCGTGCGTTAAATCAGTAACAAAAATTGCGTTTTCCTTTGTTAACAACCATTCACCAAACTTTTCAATTTCTTATTAATCCATCCACTCACATCACATACACGTATAATTTTCCATCGGGTGCATAAAACCACACCGTTCTTTGGTTGTTATTGGTGTCACAAAACACGATAATATTGGGATCGGATTTTAAGAACGTAATAACTATGACCGAATATATTTTGTTGTTGGTCGGCACTGTGCTGGTGAACAACTTTGTACTGGTGAAGTTTTTAGGCTTGTGTCCTTTTATGGGCGTGTCTAAAAAACTGGAAACAGCAATTGGCATGGGCTTAGCTACAACTTTTGTACTAACGCTCGCGTCTGTGTGTGCATACTTAGTGGAAAGCTATGTTTTACGTCCACTGGGCATCGAATATCTACGAACCATGAGCTTTATTTTGGTGATCGCTGTTGTAGTACAGTTCACCGAAATGGTCGTGCACAAAACCAGCCCGACGCTTTATCGTCTGTTGGGTATCTTCCTACCATTGATTACAACGAACTGTGCTGTTTTGGGTGTTGCCCTGCTTAACATCAATGAAAACCACAACTTCATTGAATCGATCATTTACGGTTTTGGTGCGGCAGTTGGCTTCTCTTTGGTATTGATCCTATTTGCGTCAATGCGTGAACGTATTGCTGCAGCTGACGTACCTGTACCCTTTAAAGGTGCTTCGATTGCAATGATCACCGCAGGTCTTATGTCTCTTGCCTTCATGGGCTTTACTGGTTTGGTGAAGTAGACAATGAGTACTATTTTAATTGCGATCATTGCCCTTGCAGCGCTTGCCGCTGTATTTGGGGCCATACTCGGTTTTGCGTCGATTCGCTTCAAAGTAGAAGCCGACCCGATCGTCGATCAAATCGATTCTATTCTTCCTCAAACTCAGTGTGGTCAGTGTGGCTACCCAGGTTGTCGTCCGTACGCAGAAGCGATTGCTAACGGCGATCAAATCAACAAGTGTCCCCCAGGTGGTCAAGCGACCATTGAAAAACTGGCGGATTTGATGGGCGTCGAAGCGGAAGAGTCGGCACACGATCTCGACAACAAAGTCAAAACCGTTGCTTTCATCCATGAAGACATGTGTATCGGTTGTACCAAGTGTATTCAAGCGTGTCCTGTCGATGCGATTGTTGGTGGTACTAAAGCCCTTCATACCGTTATCAAAGACGAGTGTACCGGTTGTGACTTGTGCGTTGCTCCTTGTCCAACTGACTGTATTGAAATGATTCCTGTGGAAACTACCACAGAGAGCTGGAAGTGGAAGCTTAACGCTATTCCAGTAGTTAACATTACGGATGCTGCCAGTGCAGCGAACGTGACTGATTCAATTAAATAAGGTTTCGTATGTTGTCTTTGATTGAACAAATTCGTACTGGTTCGCTATGGGATTTCCCAGGTGGCGTGCATCCGGCAGAAAACAAAAAGCAATCCAACAAAACTGAATTGGTTCATGCAGCCATTCCGTCGGAAATCGTCCTACCTCTAAAACAACACATAGGTAAAGCAGGTAATCTATTGATTGCTGTTGGCGACAAGGTGTTGAAAGGTCAGCAACTAACGGCGTCAGACAGTGGCTTTACCGTTCCGGTTCATGCACCAACTTCCGGTCAAGTGACGGCTATTGAGCCACGAACCGTTGCTCACCCATCGGGTTTGAGCGAACTGTGCGCAGTGATTACACCTGATGGTAACGATGCTTGGTGTGAGAAAACGCCCGTTGCCGATTACACTCAAGAATCCGCTGATGCGTTAATCGATGTGATTCGCCTTGCTGGTATCTCTGGCATGGGTGGCGCAGGCTTCCCTACTGCTAAGAAGATCCAATCGGGTATCGCACGTACCGAAATTCTTATTGTCAACGCAGCCGAATGTGAGCCTTACATCACCGCCGATGACAAACTCATGCAAGAACATGCTGACGAATTGATCCAAGGGATCGAGATCGTCGAGCATATCCTTAAGCCAAAACTGACCATCATCGGTATTGAAGATAACAAGCCAGCAGCAATCAAAGCACTGGAACAAGCGGCGATGAACAAAGACATCGTGATCCGCGTTATCCCAACCAAATACCCTTCTGGTGGTGAGAAGCAGCTCATCAAGATTTTGACCAATAAAGAAGTTCCTAGCGGTGCTATCCCTGCAGATATTGGCATCCTGGTTCAAAACGTTGGTTCTCTATACTCAATTAAACGTGCAGTGATCGATGGCGAACCTATGGTCAATCGCATCGTGACGCTTACAGGTAAAACCTTCAAACAACCACGTAACGTTTGGACGCTTCTTGGTACGCCAGTACAAGCGCTTTTAGATGAGTTTGGCTATAAAGCAGATAAAAAGCTGCAGCGTCTGATCATGGGTGGTCCAATGATGGGCTTTACCCTACCTCACGCTCAGGTTCCTATCACTAAAACGGCAAACTGTATTCTGGCACCGAAACGTCGTGAGATCGCCTCTGACCAACACGAAATGGAATGCATTCGTTGTAGCCAATGTGCTGAGGCATGCCCTGCCTCACTACTGCCACAGCAGCTCCAGTGGTATGCGAAAAGCCAAGAATACGACAAGCTGGAAGAGCTGAACTTAAAAGACTGTATTGAATGTGGTGCGTGTGCATTTGTGTGTCCAAGTGAGATTCCACTGGTTCAATATTATCGTCAAGCGAAAGCTGAAATCCGTACTCGCGCTCAAGAAGCGGCAGCCGCTGAACGAGCTAAACTGCGCTTTGAAGAGAAAAAAGCGCGTATGGAACGCGAAAAAGCAGAACGTGAGAATCGCTTCAAGAAAGCCGCGGATGATCGTCGTAAAGACATGAAAGCCTCTGGCGGTGACGATGCGATTGCTGCAGCGATCGCTCGTGTGAAAGCGCAAAAAGAGAACGCTGAAGCGAAAGCCGAGCCAGCAGTGAAACCAGCGGTTGCTGCCGCGATTGCCAAAGCAAAAGCAAAACAAGCTGCGGCGGCTCAATCTGGTGCAGCGGAGCCTGATAACTCAGAAATGGCGAAGCTACGCGAAGAGCGCAAACGTATTGCTCGTGAGCGTAAAGCACAAAAAGAGCAAGGTGACACATCTGAGGATAATGCTGACGATAAGAAGTCTGCAGTTGCAGCCGCTATTGCCCGTGCAAAAGCCAAGAAAGCTCAGCAAGAAGACACATCAACACCTGCTGAAGCTGGTGACAAAAAAGCAGCCGTCGCGGCAGCTATCGCCAGAGCTAAAGCGAAAAAAGCACAACAAGAGGATTCAACCGAACCTGTAGAATCAGAAACGTCTGAACAGCAAGGCGGTGATCCTAAGAAAGCCGCAGTTGCTGCAGCGATTGCTCGTGCAAAAGCGCGCAAAGCTCAGCAAGAAGAATCAACTGAATCTGTAGAAACGGAAGCACCTGCAGAACAAGCGGAAGATCCGAAGAAAGCCGCAGTTGCTGCAGCGATTGCTCGTGCAAAAGCGCGCAAAGCTAAGCAAGAAAACTCTACAGAACCTGTAGAAACGGAAGCTCCTGCTGAACAAGCTGAAGATCCGAAAAAAGCCGCTGTTGCCGCAGCCATTGCTCGCGCTAAAGCACGCAAAGCTCAGCAAGAAGCACAAACAGAATCTGTTGAAGCGGAAGCGCCTGCAGAGCAAGTTGAAGATCCAAAGAAAGCCGCAGTTGCCGCTGCGATTGCTCGTGCAAAAGCGCGCAAAGCTAAGCAAGAAAACTCTACAGAACCTGTAGAAACTGAAGCTCCTGCTGAACAAGTTGAAGATCCAAAGAAAGCCGCAGTTGCCGCTGCGATTGCTCGTGCTAAAGCACGTAAGGCTCAGCAAGAATCACAAGCTGAATCCATTGAAGAAGCGCCTTCTGTAGAGCCAGAAGTGGATCCGAAGAAAGCTGCAGTTGCCGCTGCCATTGCCCGCGCTAAAGCACGTAAGGCTCAGCAAGAAGCACAATCTGAATCCGTTGAAGAAGCGCCTTCTGAAGAGCCAGAAGTGGATCCAAAGAAAGCTGCAGTTGCCGCTGCCATTGCCCGCGCTAAAGCGCGTAAGGCTCAGCAAGAAGCGAATAAGAACAATACTGAGGAGAACGAGTAATGTCGTTTTTTATTGCCAGTTCACCACACGCTCACAGCCGTCGTAGTACGCCTGATTTGATGAAATGGGTAGCGCTGTGTGCAATTCCTGGCTTAGTGGCTCAAACCTACTTCTTTGGTTGGGGCACCATCATTCAACTTGTGTTCGCTATTGCGGTCGCGGTGTCGCTAGAAGCGCTAGTCATGCTTGTGCGTAAGCGTTCACCAATGCGTGCACTTCGTGATAACAGTGCCATCGTGACAGCATGGTTATTAGCCGTTGCTATCCCACCATGGTCTCCGTGGTGGATCATGGTCATCGGCTTGATTTTTGCCATCGTGATCGCGAAGCACCTATACGGTGGTATTGGTCAAAACCTATTTAACCCAGCGATGGTCGCCTACGTGGTGCTACTTATCTCCTTCCCTGTCCAGATGACAAGTTGGAGCGCACCTGTTTCATTGATGTCTGAGCACGTTAGTTTTGCAGACGCGTTATCTCTGATCTTCACTGGTTATGATTTTGATGGCTTGTCACTACAACAAGTTCGCGCTGGAGTGGATGGCGTGACAATGGCAACCCCATTAGACGCATTTAAAACCGGTATCCACACTGGTGCGACACCAAGTGAAGTGCTATCACAACCTATGTTTGGTGGTCTTGCTGGTATCGGTTGGCAATGGGTAAACCTTGCTTACTTAGTCGGTGGACTGGTTATGATCAAAAAGCGCATCATCCAATGGTACATTCCTGTTGGCTTCCTAGGCAGTTTGGCGCTGTTTAGCACAGTATTTAGCTTAATCACGCCAGGAGAAACTGCTTCACCAATCTTCCACCTACTTTCGGGTGCTACGATGTTGGGCGCATTCTTTATCGCAACTGATCCTGTATCAGCATCCACTACCGTGAAAGGTCGTTTGATTTTTGGTGCGCTTATTGGTGCATTGGTATTTATTATTCGTAGTTGGGGCGGTTTCCCAGATGGCGTTGCCTTTGCCGTTCTGCTTGCCAATATGTGTGTACCGTTGATCGACTACTACACCAAACCAAGAACTTACGGTCACTGAGGTAAACATGTTAACCGCTATTAGAAAAAATGGTCTGACACTTGCGATCTTCGCTTGTGCTACAACCGGTCTTGTGGCACTGACTCAGTACCTAACAAAAGATCAAATTAAACTTCAGGAACAAAAGCAATTGCTGTCGGTTCTTAACCAAGTGATTCCGGAAGAAATGCATGACAACAATCTTGTTACAGCGTGTACGATGGTGTCAGCGCCCGATCTAGGTACGGTTCGAGCGATGCCAACTTACATCGCAACTAAAGATGGTCAACCAACGGCAATGGCGATTGAATCCATCGCTCCAGATGGCTACAACGGTGAAATCAAAATCATCACTGGCATCGATAACCAAGGCAAGATCCTTGGTACTCGTATCCTAAGCCATCAAGAAACACCGGGGTTGGGCGATAAAATCGATTTACGTGTTACCGACTGGATTTTGAGTTTCACGGGTAAACAAGTGACAGAAAGTAACTGGAATTCTTGGCGCGTTCGTAAAGATGGTGGCGATTTCGATCAGTTCACTGGTGCTACGATTACCCCTCGCGCGGTAGTGAAAGCGGTAAGAAACACGGTAAACTATGTTAATAAATCTCGTGATGAGATTCTGAACCAGCCCCTAGACTGCGCAGGAGGCAACCATGAGTGAAAATAAACTGCTAATGAAAAACGGCATGTGGAGTAATAACCCAGCCCTAGTGCAACTTCTGGGTTTGTGTCCTCTACTTGCGGTTTCTTCCACCATTACCAACGCGCTTGGTTTGGGTATTGCGACTTTGTTGGTGCTTGTCGGTTCGAACGTGACGGTTTCACTGATTCGTAACTACGTACCAAAAGAAATCCGTATTCCCGTTTTCGTTATGATCATTGCTTCTTTGGTAACTTGCGTTCAACTGCTCATGAATGCTTATGCCTACGGCTTGTATCTATCTCTTGGTATTTTCATTCCTCTGATCGTAACCAACTGTATTATCATTGGTCGTGCGGAAGCTTACGCATCTAAAAATGATCCACTGCCAGCAGCACTAGATGGTTTTTGGATGGGTCTGGGAATGACAACTGTACTGGTTGTACTTGGCGCAATGCGTGAACTTATCGGTAATGGCACCCTGTTTGATGGTGCAGACCTACTCCTTGGCGATTGGGCTGCAGCACTGCGCATTCAAGTATTCCACTTCGATAGCAGCTTCCTACTTGCATTATTACCACCAGGCGCTTTCATCGGGGTAGGACTTTTGATAGCGTTGAAAAATGTTATCGATAGCTCAATTCAGTCACGTCAGCCAAAAGAAGAAAAACCAGCCATTGAGCGTGCTCGCGTAACTAACGCATAATGTAAAAATTCTAAAATCAAGGCTCTACCACTCGTAGGGCCTTTTTCATAAACCGCAAAGACGGGTTTGGAAGTCAGCAATGAACAAAGTCAAAAGAATTGAAATTCTCGAACGATTAAGAGAAAACAATCCTAATCCTCAAACGGAGCTCAATTGGAGCACTCCGTTTGAACTCCTTATCGCCGTACTACTTTCTGCGCAAGCGACAGACGTAAGTGTGAACAAAGCAACAGATAAACTCTACCCAGTTGCCAACACACCGCAGGGCATTCTTGATTTGGGCGTCGATGGTTTAAAGGAATACATCAAAACCATCGGTCTGTTTAACTCAAAAGCCGAAAACACCATTAAGACTTGTAAGATCCTGCTCGAAAAACACAACGGTGAAGTGCCAGAAGATCGCGCAGCGCTTGAAGCGTTACCCGGTGTGGGTCGTAAAACAGCTAACGTTGTACTGAACACCGCATTCGGTTGGCCAACAATTGCGGTAGATACACATATCTATCGTGTTTCGAACCGTACAAAGTTTGCGATGGGCAAAACTGTCGACGATGTGGAAGAAAAACTTCTTAAAGTGGTGCCAAAAGAGTTTAAGCTTGATGTACACCATTGGCTGATCCTTCATGGTCGCTACACCTGTGTTGCACGAAAGCCGCGTTGTGGTAGTTGTATCATCGAAGACCTGTGTGAATTCAAAGATAAAGTGTATCCAGACGAATAACCCTGTCTGAAACAATCGCTAGGAGCAAAAAAATGTCAAACGGTCGAATTCTTCACACCATGCTGCGCGTGGGTGACTTAGACAAATCTATCAAGTTCTACACTGAAGTAATGGGCATGCAATTGCTTCGTACCAATGAAAATAAAGAGTACGAATACACCCTTGCATTTCTTGGCTACGGAGATGAGTCTCAAGGAGCTGTCATTGAACTAACGTACAACTGGGGCACAACTGAGTATGACCTAGGCTCTGCATTTGGTCACATTGCGATCGGTGTAGACAATATTTACTCAACGTGTGACGCGATCAAAGCGGCAGGTGGGAACGTAACTCGTGAGCCGGGTCCAGTTAAAGGCGGTACAACCCACATCGCTTTTGTCAAAGACCCCGATGGTTACATGGTAGAACTGATTCAAAATAAACAAGCTTCGGCAGGTTTAGAAGGTTAATCCCTTTCTCTATTGAAACATGTTATGTTGTTGCAGGCAGGTCTGAGACCTGCCTGTTGTTTATAAACAAATTGCTTTACTTGATAATAGTTATCGTTTAGATTTGTCAGCAACATCGATATGTGGGATAACGATAATGATCAGTGAATGGGAAAAACACACACTTCTAGCCGATACAGCACTTCAACTAGATGACCCTGTTCGCAGCATTCTTCATTACCAGCAAGCCCTTAGCCTGAGTGAAGATATTAGCGAATGCGTGGAAATAGAAGCCGATGAGAGACTATTGATTTCGGTGATTTCATGCCACAACCTAGCTCAGTTTTGGCGTTGGGCAGGTGATACAGAGTACGAGCTCAAATACCTTCAGTTAGCGTCTGAAAAAGTACTGACACTGATCCCTCAGTGTCCAAACAAAGATTGCGCAAGCTTTATTGATTCAATTGGATGCTGTACAAAAGCCTTGATTGACTTTATGAAACGCCATCCAAATCCAACGATTGCCAAACAAGTTGAGAAGATTGATACCGCGACGAATTGTGAGATTATCGCCAAGTTCCGACTCAACTAATTTTCGGCAATAAGCCAATACGATTAACAATAGTATTCAAACAACGTCAAATAGCGACAAAAACGCCAGATTTTATTCTCTGGCGTTTTTTATTGTGTCAAATGTCAGATTAAACCTGAGTTCGCCCAAGTGAAATCACTACGCGACGGTTTTTATCTTTGCCAATTGGTGAGCCATTGTCTGCGATCGGGCGACGCTTACCATAACCTTGGACCTGAATCCGATCACCAGATAAACCAAGAGACTCAAAGTAAGTACGCAGCGATTCAGCACGTCGCTCCGATAAGCTTTGACTTGCGCTCTTACCGTCAGTTGAATCGGTGTAGGTCGCCACCAGCACCAAATCGATATCTTGATTGTGACGCACATAATCTGCGATTTGCGATAAGCGTTTCTTCGATGCTTTGGTGAGCTGATCCCCTTGGCGTTCATAATGAAGGATCGTAAACGCAATATCCTCGAAGCTGTACTTCAACAAGTTAGAAATACAGTCACTAAACGCGTTGTATTTGTTCTGAAATAGTACCGATGACAACGCCACTTCAATACGCTGATCCCGACTCTGCCAATCTTGGTAGCTAAACGTTGGGTAACGTCCCTTTTCTAACTCAGAAAGAATGCCCCAAGCGGTTTGCCCACCAACATAACCATCAAACTGTTTGAAGAACTTGAGGTTAGTAATGCGATCAGCATGCTCGCCGGGACGCCATGGAGGAGGCATAGAAATCAAACTGACATTACGTGTTTCACCCATAGGTCGACGCATCTTCAGCTCAAAATCCAAGTTTATCTTTTTACTCGCACGAGACGAAAATACCGCATCACCAAACCCAGGGATAGGATGCACAAGCTGGCACTCCAATGGCGTATTTATCACCATCTCCCACTGTGATTGTTGCGGTGTGGCGACATAACGCTTGCCCATCGACGCAAAACTGTTTGCGCTAAGCAAAGACATCACGATACCACTGGTTACTAGCCATTTATTCATCTAGGTACATCTCTCAAACGGCAGTCTATTGCCGCTTACTTGAATCAATTGAAAACATGCAGAACAATGCAAAAATCCCGCCAACATGGAATTTACAAGTGGTTATAAGGAGTTAACGCTCACTTTGGCAAGTGCATATACCCAAGTAACATCGAGATGCTTGCTTCAGCGAGAATGACTTGGGTATAAAATGGTAAATAACATCACGAGAATAACAGGTGACCAGCTCCCTTGTTTTTGGTTATAACCCTCACTGGTTAATGGGGAATAGAATTCTACATTTCTCCCAAATTGCGGTTTTTCTCATCGGTAGAATCTGCAATAATGCAGCCTTCGTCACACAAATATAAGCCAACATGACAATAGAAAATGAAGCTCTAACCCTGAAAAAGCGTTTTCGTGGTTATTTTCCAGTGGTAGTAGACGTTGAGACCGCAGGTTTCAATGCTCAAACTGATGCACTTTTAGAAATCTGCGCCGTCACCCTAAGTATGGATGAAAATGGCGATCTGCATCCTGCCTCAACCATTCATTTTCATATCGAACCTTTCGAAGGCGCGAACTTAGAAAAAGAAGCGCTGGAGTTTAATGGCATTCGTGACCCATTCAGCCCTCTTCGCGGTGCAGTTTCCGAACAAGAAGCACTTAAAGAAATCTACAAACTGATTCGCAAAGAACAAAAAGCAGCAGACTGTTCGCGTGCCATCATGGTTGCACACAACGCCGCTTTCGACTTAGGTTTTGTTAATGCAGCGAATGAACGCTGTAAACTTAAAAGAGTCCCTTTCCATCCATTTGCCACTTTTGATACCGCAACATTAAGTGGGCTTGCTTATGGTCAAACTGTTCTCGCTAAAGCATGTAAAGCAGCAGGGATGGAATTCGACAATCGTGAGGCACACTCAGCCCTCTACGATACACAACAAACTGCAGAGTTATTCTGTGGCATCGTCAACAAATGGAAGGCCCTAGGCGGTTGGCCGCTTGTAGACGAAGAATAATAAGTAAACACAACATATTAGGAAAAGTATGAATCCTGTCGTTATATCTGTGTGCGTCATGCTCGTGTTAGCATTGATGCGCGTGAACGTGGTGGTTGCCCTCACGTTTAGTGCCATCGTTGGTGGCCTTGTTGCAGGCATGAGCCTTGGGGATACCGTTGCTGCATTTGAAAGCGGTCTGGGTGGCGGTGCGACTATCGCGCTAAGCTACGCAATGCTTGGTACTTTCGCTGTTGCAATTTCTCGTTCTGGCATCACTGACCTTTTGGCAAAAAGCGTTATCAAACGCCTAAATGGTAAAGAGAGCTCTGCGTCGACTACGGGTCTAAAATACGCAGTATTGGTTGCTCTTGTACTTGTTACCATGTCATCTCAAAACGTGATTCCGGTACATATCGCCTTCATTCCAATTTTGATTCCACCTCTTTTGGGCGTATTCGCTAAGCTGAAGCTGGATCGTCGTTTGGTTGCTTGTGTGCTTACCTTTGGTTTGATCACGCCATACATGGTTCTACCAATAGGTTTTGGTGGCATCTTCCTAAACAACATCCTATTGAAGAACTTACATGACAATGGTCTAACAGATGTCGTGGCAAGCCAAGTTCCAACGGCAATGCTGTTGCCGGGCGCGGGTATGTTGTTTGGTCTTCTAACTGCAATCTTCTTTAGCTACCGTAAGCCTCGTGAATACAAAGAAACTGAACTGACCGTTGTTCAAGAATCTGAAGAGAAGCTAAACAAAAAACATATTGTGGTTGCAGGCTTAGGTATTCTTGCTGCGCTAAGCGTACAGCTATACACGGGCTCAATGATCATCGGTGCACTAGCTGGCTTCATGGTGTTCACTTTCGGTGGTGTTATCGCATGGAAAGAGACGCACGACGTGTTCACTAAAGGTGTACACATGATGGCAATGATTGGCTTCATCATGATTGCGGCGGCAGGTTTCGCTGCAGTAATGAAGCAAACCGGCGGCGTTGAGACGCTTGTACAATCGCTATCAACCAGCATCGGTGACAACAAGCCTCTTGCAGCACTATTAATGCTGATCGTTGGTCTGTTGGTAACAATGGGTATCGGCTCATCGTTCTCTACGATTCCAATCCTTGCAACTATCTATGTGCCGCTTTCACTAGCATTTGGTTTCTCACCGATGGCGACAATCGCACTAGTAGGTACAGCAGCAGCACTAGGTGATGCAGGCTCTCCGGCTTCTGATTCAACGTTAGGTCCAACATCGGGTCTAAACGCAGATGGTCAGCACGAGCACATCTGGGAAACCGTAGTGCCGACATTTATCCACTACAACATCCCTTTGATCATCTTCGGTTGGATTGCTGCAATGGTGCTGTAGTCGCATCATTTAAATGGATACAATTCGTTACGAAAAAGCCGCTCATTGAGCGGCTTTTTGTTATTTGGGCTTTGAAAACCAGTTTCAGTTTACTGCGCTGGCATGTTGTCGATGATGCGCTCGCGGATAAGCTTCAACGTATTTTCTGTCGACAAATAGTCCACTTCAATCGGGAAGTAAGCGTCGTTAATTTGCAGTACCAAACTCGGGTAAGAACTAACACCCAAGCTCTTTGCAAGACTGAGTTGGTCTTGGAAAACACCTTCCAGCAAAGTGCCATCCATATCATTCTTAAACTGTTGGACGTTTAAGCCAATCTCTCTTGCGAGTTGCAGATGGGTTGCTTCTTCATGAGGAGGCATCGCACGTAAATAGTAAGCGTGCTGAATCGCTTCCAGCATTTGCTCATAAGAGTCTTGGAAACCTGCAGCGATAACTGCACGGCAAGATTGGTAAGTACTACGTACTGGTGTACACAACGTCCAGAAATCGTAGTTAAACTTGGTACCAAGCTGACTTTCGATTTGCTTCCAAATCTGTTCAATCTTTTGCTGCATTTCCGGAGGCATCGGCAGATTAGTATCTGGCGCAAGCCCACCCATAACATACTCAAACTGAATCACACCTGGCAGTTGCTGCTTCAATTTTTCGATGGTTGGTTTGTAGCCCCAACACCAGCTGCACATTGGATCATGTACGTAGTAAAGCTTCAAGTTCATTCCACTAACCTAAAAAAGAAAAAGGAGCCAATGCGGCTCCTTTGTATTCTATCGCCAAATGTGAGTATTTACGAATTACTCAGCGTCACCTTCAACGCGTGCCGCAGCTTCTTTGATAAGAGGCTGAAGTTCACCTTTTTGGAACATTTCCAAAATGATGTCACAACCACCGATCAGCTCACCTTCAACCCACAGTTGTGGGAATGTAGGCCATTGAGCGTATTTTGGTAGCTCAGCGCGGATATCTGGGTTTTGTAGAATGTCTACGTAAGCGAACTTCTCACCACATGCCATTAGAGCTTGTGCTGCTTGAGAAGAGAAACCACAGCTAGGTAGTTTCGGTGATCCTTTCATGTACAGCAGGATTGCGTTTTCAGAGATCTGCTGTTTGATTTTATCGATAGTTTCCATCGCTTCCTCATTCATGGACGTGAACTTTAATTATTGCCACATTCTACTCAATAAACACAGAATAAAAACCATATAATTAGTAAGTCTTTGCCCCTTTCCTCTTAAAATATTTTCATATCGGGGTTTTAATAAAGTAAAAACTTGCTAAAATACTTTTCAAGTCAGTCGTAACGACTACATATAAATAAAAACACTGGAAGCAATCGAAAGGTAACCCTTTCATATCTATGGAGAATCGAGCAATGGCATTTGAACTACCAGCTCTTCCTTACGCGAAAGACGCACTAGAACCACACATCTCTGCAGAGACTCTAGATTTCCACCACGGTAAGCACCACAACACTTACGTTGTTAAGCTAAACGGTCTTATCCCTGGTACTGAGTTCGAAGGCAAAACACTAGAAGAGATCATCAAGACTTCTACTGGTGGCGTATTTAACAACGCAGCACAGATCTGGAACCACACGTTCTACTGGCACTGCCTAGCGCCAAACGCGGGCGGCGAGCCAACTGGTGCAGTTGCTGATGCAATCAACGCTGCATTCGGTTCTTTCGAAGAATTCAAAGCGAAGTTCACTGACGCAGCAATCAACAACTTTGGTTCTTCATGGACTTGGTTAGTTAAGAAAGCTGACGGTTCTCTAGAAATCGTTAACACTTCTAACGCTGCTACACCTCTAACAGAAGAAGGTACGACTCCACTTCTAACTGTTGACCTGTGGGAACACGCGTACTACATCGATTACCGCAACGTACGTCCTGATTACATGAACGGCTTCTGGGCGCTTGTAAACTGGGATTTCGTAGCTGAGAACCTAGCGAAGTAATTAACTTCCCCCTAAGTTCAATTTAGTCATATTCAAAAAGCTCGCATTGTTGCGGGCTTTTTTATTACATCTCCAACCGATTTCTTCAATTAATCCCCTCTTTTTCCTAAAGTTCTTCTCTCCGTTGCCGCTAAAAATGCATCAAGCGAGGAACATCATGCAAATCCATACTTTAGACAAAGCAGCAATCATCAACGAACTTCAGTTCGGTAATGGTATTAACCATGCCGTACACGAAGGTCGTCGCGCTGATTTCTCGTTGATTCTGTCTATGTTTTCTAACGATGTCCGCGATGTGGTTCCGGTTGAAGAAGTCCAAGAAGTGATCACCAGTGATGACATTCTTCGTCAACAATTCGGTTTATCTCAACCTCAGTCTCTACGTTCTGATAGCAGTAGCTATGAACTCGCAGCAGAACAAGCGAAACAGTTTCATGATGCTGGCTTGCCTTCGGCAAAACTGAGCCACTACCTAAAGCCTGATGCACTCACTTACCTTCCTGAAGACACATTTAATCTACCAGAAGAGGTTTATCACAACCTTTCAGGTCACGAGCGCCGCAGCTTAGGTGAGCGCAACAAAACCCTTATTCCCGATGCAGGTTTGTACAATCAACTAGTGACGGCTCAACGTCATTACCAAATCCAAACTCAAGCATAACGTTTCACTTTTCCGCCAAGCGCTTACATTCCAAGCACGTCAGAAATGTGACGCCTTACAAATTCCTAAACAATAATTGTCGCGCAAAAGCGTTAGTTTGAGCCTTTTCACACTGAGCTCAAATAAATTCATCCATGCTGATAGCACAAACCACTGATGTATTGTTTAACACAAGAAATTACAGTGAAGGTGCTATGGATATTAAAGACTCAATCATTCTCGTCACATCTGCAGGCTCTGTATTGGGCAGAACTTGCTCCAACCACTTTGCCCATCTTGGGGCAACGTTGGTACTTTGTGATCAGAACCCTAGTGCCTTGAAGGCAAGCTACGAGCAAATCAGTGCGTTTTCCGACAGGGTATATGCGATGAATGTGTGCAATGACAACACGACATCCATCAACTTATTGTTCGACCAAATAGAGTCGCAATTAGGTGCGACTCCCGATGTAATCGTAAACTGCTGGACTAGCTCACCAATGCCAAGCTTAATGGCTCCAGAGCCAATGAGTACCTACATTGACCACCTTTCTTCTGCGGCTCGCTTTCTCTATACCTATGGGCAAGTCAGTGCTGAACGATTTCGTTCGAGAGAGAAGAAAGGCGTGATCGTTAACGTTATCTCACATGACAACCATGAAGATCTCACTGGAGTAGAGAGCATGGCAGCACTGGTGTCTGGCTTTACTCACAGCTGGGCAAAAGAGCTGACCCCTTTCAATATTCGTGTGGGTGGCGTCATCCCATCCGTAAACCATACCAGCGAAGATCTAGACGAGCGACATTGGGCTCAGATCCAAGATGAGTTGGTAAGAAATACCGCCTACATTGTCGCAAATGAGTACTTTAGCGGACGCGTCGTCACGACCGAAGTCTAAGTAAACCTTCCTACCTAAATCCGCCACCTAACAGAGCCGTTGGTAATGTAAAGAACAAAAAAAGCCCCAGTCTTTCGACTGGGGCTTTGAGTTTTCCCGATTGTAAGTTTCGTGCTAGCGAAAACCTACTTCATAACTAACGTCGTACTTATGCGTTAGCTTTTTCTTTCTTAGCTTTTGGTGCTGCTTCTTTCGCTACTTGGTCTGCTTTCTTCTTGATAACAGTTGTACCTTCGAAAGTTTCGCCTTCAACGAATGCTTTACCGTAGTAAGAAGCCATTAGAACTTCTTTTAGCTCAGTGATTAGAGGGTAACGAGGGTTAGCACCTGTACACTGGTCATCGAACGCTTCAACAGCTAGTTCGTCTAGTTTCGCTACGAAGTCAGCTTCAGAAACACCTGCAGCTTGGATAGACATTGGGATGTCTAGGTCGCCTTTCAGCTCGTCCAACCATGCTAGTAGACGTTCAATCTTCTGAGCAGTACGGTCACCTTCTTGGCTTAGGCCTAGGTGGTCAGCAACCTCAGCGTAACGACGACGTGCTTGTGGACGGTCGTATTGAGAGAACGCAGTTTGTTTAGTTGGGTTGTCGTTCGCGTTGTAACGTACAACGTTCGAGATTAGTAGTGCGTTCGCTAGACCGTGAGGTAGGTGGAACTCAGCACCAATCTTGTGCGCCATTGAGTGACAAACACCTAGGAATGCGTTAGCAAACGCGATACCAGCGATCGTTGCCGCGTTGTGTACTTTCTCACGAGCGATTGGGTCGTTTGCACCGTTCGCGTAGCTTGAAGGTAGGTACTCTTTAAGCATCTTAAGCGCTTGTAGAGCTTGACCATCTGAGTACTCGTTCGCAAGAACAGATACGTAAGCTTCTAGAGCGTGAGTTACTGCATCGTAACCACCGAATGCTGTTAGAGACTTAGGCATGTTCATTACTAGGTTAGCATCAACGATAGCCATGTTTGGCGTGATTTCGTAGTCAGCTAGTGGGTACTTAGCACCTGTCTTGTCGTCTGTAACAACAGCGAATGGAGTAACTTCTGAACCAGTACCTGAAGTTGTAGTGATACATACAAGCTCAGCTTTCTTACCCATTTTAGGGAACTTGTAGATACGTTTACGGATGTCCATAAAGCGCATTGCTAGTTCAGCGAAGTGAGTTTCTGGGTGCTCGTACATTACCCACATGATCTTCGCAGCATCCATTGGTGAACCACCACCTAGAGCTAGGATTACGTCAGGTTGGAAGCTCTTCATTGCTTCTGCACCTTTCTCAACAACAGATAGTGTTGGATCCGCTTCTACGTCGAAGAATGTTTGAACTTCGATGCCTTGCTCTTTAAGCAGTTTAACTACTTCATCAGCGTAACCGTTGTTGAATAGGAAACGGTCAGTTACTAGGAATGCGCGTTTCTTACCTTCTAGGTCGCTCATTGCGATTGGAAGGCTACCACGACGGAAGTAGATAGACTTAGGTAGTTTGTGCCACAACATGTTTTCAGCTCGCTTAGCTACAGTTTTCTTGTTGATAAGGTGCTTAGGACCTACGTTCTCAGAGATAGAGTTACCACCCCAAGAACCACAACCTAGAGTTAGAGAAGGTGCTACGTTGAAGTTGTAAAGGTCACCGATACCACCGTGAGTAGTCGGGATGTTTACAAGGATACGTGCAGTCTTCATCTTGTCACCGAAGTAACGGATGCGGTCTGCGTTTACGTCTTGGTTAGTGTAAAGACCAGATGTGTGACCGATACCACCGATTTCAACCATTGTTACCGCTTGAGCAACTGCATCTTCGAAGTTGTCAGCACGGAATAGACCTAGAGTTGGAGATAGTTTCTCGTGAGCGAACTCATCATCGTAAGAAACTTTACCTAGACCTTCACCTACAAGAACTTTTGTGTCAGCAGGAACTTTAACGCCAGCCATTTCAGCGATTGCTGGAGCAGGTTGACCTACGATTTTCGCGTTTAGTGCGCCGTCGATAAGAAGTACTTTACGTACTTTATCAGCGTCAGCTTTAGATAGAACGTGAGCTTTATGAGAAGCGAAACGCTCTTTCACTTCGTCGTAAACTTCGCTAACTACGATTGCAGCTTGCTCAGAAGCACATACTACGCCGTTATCGAAAGTTTTAGACATTAGGATAGAAGCAACAGCACGTTTGATGTCAGCTGTTTCATCGATAACTACAGGAACGTTACCTGCACCTACACCGATAGCTGGCTTACCAGAAGAGTAAGCTGCTTTAACCATGCCTGGACCACCAGTTGCAAGGATAAGAGCGATACCGTCGTGCTTCATAAGAGCGTTAGAAAGCTCTACAGATGGTTGGTCGATCCAACCGATGATGTCTTTTGGTGCACCAGCTGCTACTGCTGCATCTAGAACTAGTTTCGCCGCATCGTTAGTTGAGTTCTTCGCACGTGGGTGTGGCGAGAAGATGATGCCGTTACGAGTTTTTAGAGAGATTAGAGATTTGAAGATAGCAGTAGAAGTCGGGTTAGTCGTTGGAACGATACCACAGATGATACCTACAGGCTCAGCGATAGTCATTGTGCCTAGGTTGTCATCTTCTTCTAAGATGCCACATGTTTTTTCGTCTTTGTATTTGTTGTAGATAAATTCTGAAGCGAAGTGGTTTTTGATTACCTTATCTTCAACAATACCCATTCCAGATTCAGCAACTGCTTGTTGTGCTAGTGGGATACGAGCATGGTTAGCTGCAAGAGAAGCTGCGCGGAAGATTGCATCTACTTTCTCTTGAGAAAATGTTGCGAACTCTTCTTGTGCTGCTTTAACGCGTGCTACTAGAGCATCTAGTTCAGCTAAGTTAGTTACAGGCATGGTGGATCTCCTAAAATAATAAATATTAAAAACTTTTTAGTAAGGTTATTGTCTTTCGTTTTTACTGTTTATCAGCGACTTAACTAACAACCATCTTAGTAAATTGCTTTCAGGGCTGAGTATAATATTTCAGAGTGTGAAAAAAATTGACTTGGATCAGTTCTCACAACTGAAATACCCCCAAAGTAGTGGTTTACCACAACAAAACAACATAAACCATTGATAAACAAATAAATTAAACTTCATTTTTTATTGGACAAAAAAGAAGCAAACGAACTAAAAACTAAAAGAAATAACAACAATCTGTAAAAAAGTTTCATTTTTAGCCAACAAAATTACATGTGGACCCTAATTTTTGTGCTACTGAGAGTATATCGAATACGTCTTATCTCTCTACAAACCACCTTTCTTTTTGTGAAAAATGTGCGAATGTTAACGTTTGTGTAAATCAGTATGCTCTCTCACCAATTTTCTACGTAACAATTCGTTTCCAGATTGAATACATTTTCTTCAATAATTAGTTTTTCTCACAAATACTAGCCCAAATACGTTAGTTTTTTTCATTTCTTCCTACCGCACTTTTGCCTTACATTACCGCCTAAAATTACCCCCTCTCTTTTTCACTATTGTGAACGTTTACGAGTAAGCAACATGCAGACTTTAGAGTTAGCTATTTTCCTACAGTTTTTCTTAGGTTTGGTCGCAGCAGTGAACCCTGTTGGTATCATGCCTGTGTTCGTATCACTAACCGGTCATATGACACCAGAAGAGAAAAATAAGACCGCCACGACAGCCAACGTTGCCGTTGCGATTATTTTGATCATTTCTCTTTTTGCTGGTCAGTTGTTGTTGGATATGTTCAGTATTTCTCTGGACTCTTTCCGTGTTGCGGGCGGTTTACTACTTCTGAGTATCGCGTTCTCGATGATGAGCGGTAAACTGGGTGAAGATAAGCAAAATAAACAAGAGAAGTCGGAATACGTAAGCCGCGAACAAATAGGTGTAGTACCGCTAGCGATGCCTTTGATGGCAGGTCCAGGTGCAATCAGCTCAACCATTGTTTATGGCGCACGTTACCCAAGTGCACTCGACACGGTTGGTATTAGCGTTACGATCATGCTGTTTTGTTTTTGCTCTTGGTTGTTGTTCCGCTCTGCGCCTTTGATCGTTCGTTTCCTTGGTCAAACAGGCATCAACGTGATTACCCGTATTATGGGTCTAATCTTGGGCGCTCTTGGTATTGAGTTTATTGCTAACGGTTTAAGAAACCTATTCCCTGGTTTAGCCTAAATTTCATAACTTCTGGTATGATGTTGCAATCCGTTTCATTTTAACGCTGACAGTGCAACATCATGCCTCGCAAGTCTTTCAAGCATCATTTATACGTCATTATTTTCGGTACTCATACACGTGCTGGGCGTGCCTTCGATATCGCACTGATTATTGCGATCATTACTTCTCTCGTGGTTTTGATTCTAGAATCACTGCCATCGGTAATGACTGAATGGTCGCGAGAACTGCGTTACATCGAATACACCTTCACAGCCCTATTCACTATTGAGTATTTATTAAGACTGTACTGCTCTCCAAAACCTAAGTCTTATGCCACCAGCTTTTATGGTGTAGTTGATCTGTTAGCGATTCTGCCGACCTATTTAGCGATCTTCTTCCCTGGTGCTTCGTTTATGGGTGTAGTGCGATTACTACGTGTCATGCGTATCTTCCGCATCTTGAAATTGGTGCGCTACCTACAAGATTCCAACATATTGCTACGCTCTCTATTGATGGCGCGTCGTAAGATTCTTATCTTCTTTAGCACCGTAGGTATTCTGGTCACCATTTTCGGCGCACTGATTTTCGTTATTGAAGGTCCGCACAACGGCTTTACGAGTATTCCTAAAAGCATCTACTGGGCGATCGTAACGATTACCACTGTTGGGTATGGCGACATGGTGCCGCAAACTCACCTTGGGAAAGCCATCGCATCATTAACTATGCTGCTCGGTTATTCGATACTTGCGGTCCCAACCGGCATTATCACTGCAGAACTCAGTAATGAGATGAATGCGCACAAACAATTAGTAAAGTGCCCGAATTGTAATCGCTCTGGTCATGATTCAGATGCGATGCACTGTAAGCATTGTGGCAGTGAACTAGCAGATCCTGATAATCGCGTCGTGAGTGCGGACGAGGAAGAATAGAACAGGAATCGGCTTTCGATGCCTAAAGTGGAGCGCTCCCGAGTCTCAGGGCGTAATGCCTCCAACAAGAGATTCCCGACTGCGCTCCTTCGTCGCTTTCGGGAATGACGCGGCGTTAGTTTGGAGAACAATATCTCTCACTCTAAAGAACGAGGGTGCCAGCCCCTCTATTTGTCTCTCTTAATAAAGAACTTTCGCAAAGTACAGCCCGTTCCGTACTCCAGACTTACGATCAAAAAAGCCGATGAATTCACATCGGCTTTTATATAGCTTTTAGCTCTCACGCAAAAAACATTCCCGCAGGACGAAGCCCGTTCTTGGTTTAGCAACCATCAGTGAAGACTTCAACCTTGTAATCATCACCCTCTTCCATTGCAGTAGTGTATTTTACATAGCAGTTACTTGCTTTGATTGAGTCTCGGTCATAAGCTTTCACCCACTTTGATTGTGTGATAACTCGATAGTTTGGATTGGCTGGAGTTTTACCAGCATTGAATGCATCCCAGACCCATTCACCATCACCGTTTTTGTAGTTCATCTCAGCCGTCATAAACTGCTCTAGACCACCATTTTCTACAATTGGATAACCAAATTGGACGCTACCTGCACCATCAACATGGTACGCCGGAAGCTTTTCTTGTCCTTCAATAGCTGATTTACCGAAAGCAAGTTCCGCAGCGTTGTGCACAGAGGCTGCCATGCCCTGAATTGAAGAGACCCGAGCGTCATGCTGTAAGTTTAAAAAGCGCGGTGCAGCAACGACTGCAAGAATGCCTAAAATAACAATGACAACAACGAGTTCAATAAGGGTGAAACCTTTAGATGTTTGCTTCATAACAGCACTCCGATTTGTAAGACGCAGCAAAGCTAAAGGTCAAAAGTCAATTTTTTGTCACGTGAATATCAAAAAAGCACCCAGTTGGGCGCTTTCAAAATAGACATCTCAAAGTTGAGACAAGCTACGCTTTCTCAGCAAGAATGATGCGTAGAGTACGGCGTAATGGCTCTGCTGCACCCCATAATAGCTGGTCACCGACAGTGAACGCATTTAGGAAGTCATCGCCCATTGCCATCTTACGTAGACGACCAACAGGGATTGACAGGGTACCTGTTACTTTCGCAGGCGTAAGTTCTTGAGCCGTGATGTCGCGGTCATTCGGAATCACTTTTACCCAGTCGTTGTGCGTTGCGATGATTTCTTCGATTTCATCCATTGGCACATTTTGCTTAAGCTTGATAGTCAGTGCTTGAGAGTGACTACGCATTGCACCGATACGAACACACGTACCATCAATTGGCACTGGTGCATCTTGGAAACCAAGGATCTTGTTCGCTTCTACACCCGCTTTCCACTCTTCTTTACTTTGACCGTTGTCGCGCTTGACGTCGATCCAAGGAATCAAAGAGCCGGCTAGTGGCACACCAAACTTATCGGTTGGGAATGAAGAACTGCGCATGGTGTCGGCAACTTTTTTATCGATATCGAGAATTGAACTCGCTGGATTTGCTAGTTCAGAGCTTACTGAGTCGTTGATTACGCCCATCTGAGAAATCAGCTCACGCATGTTTTGCGCACCTGCACCAGATGCCGCCTGGTACGTCATCGCACTCGTCCACTCGACAAGACCTTTCTCAAACAGACCGCCAAGACCCATAAGCATCAAGCTAACGGTACAGTTACCACCAACAAACGTGTTTGTACCACCGTGAATACCTTGTTGAATTTGTTTCAGGTTAACAGGGTCCAGCGTAATGATAGAGTCGTCGACCATACGAAGTGTCGAAGCAGCATCGATCCAGTAACCTTTCCAGCCAGCTTGACGAAGCGCTGGATAAACTTTCTCCGTATAACCACCACCTTGACACGTAATCACTGCATCAAGTTGTTTTAAACTGTCAATATCGAACGCATCTTGAAGTAAACCAGCTTCTTTACCTAAGTTTGGAGCTGGGATACCTATTTGAGACGTACTGTAGAAAACTGGCTCGATCAAATCGAAATCTTTCTCTTCAACCATACGTTGCATTAGGACTGAACCCACCATGCCGCGCCAACCAACTAAACCTACTCTCATCGCACTAACTCTCCATGTATATTTTTGAAACTTTCTCCATAGTTCAATTTTCGACACAAAATCTCAAGCCCTAATTTGCAAATAAACACAACTTTTTTAACGTTTACCGCGAATTTTTATAATCCAAGGTATTTTCTTCTCTTTTCTTATCGGTTCAGCACTAAAACCTACCGAGAAAACTGCCAACACTGTGCTACATGGTCTTACCACTCCGTGAGAAAACAACATTTGCAGCACATATTTTTTACATCACAAAACATTTCAAACTATTAAACTTAAAGTTTTTTAGTTATTAATTTCACAAGCAAACGTTTTATCGGATGAAAGTCAAGATAAAGCACCAAATGTTCGAAATATAATTTTTGTTAATGTATGTTATGCGCGATTAAAACAGGGAGCGGCCTTCCTCTATTGCTCCATGAACGACAGAGGCACATATGAAGCAAGTTACAACACGTCTTCCTAGTCTGATACAGGTATTTATCTCACTAGGTTTGTTTCTTCTTTTGGCATTTTCATTTACTGCCAAATTAGACCTTCCAATCCAGCTTGCGCTGTACATTGGTTGGTTCATTATCATGTTATTGGGTCTAAGATTAGGTCACCAATACAAAGACCTTGAAAAAGCAGCACTAAACGGGATTTCTAATGGTTTAGGTGCCGTGCTGATCCTTCTTGCTGTAGGTGCATTAGTCGGTACTTGGATCTCTGGTGGTATCGTACCAACCATCATCTACTACGGCTTAAAAGCCATTCACCCTTCTATCTTCTTGTTAGCGACAATGATCATCTGTTCTTTGACTGCGTTAGCAACAGGCACTTCTTGGGGTGCGGCAGGTACTGCTGGTATTGCCATGATGGGAATTGGTCAAGGTCTTGGGGTTCCAGCACCAATTACAGCTGGCGCGGTTTTATCAGGTTGTTACTTTGGCGACAAAATGTCTCCACTTTCTGATTCCGTGATTCTTGCTTCTTCAATGTCAAACGTAGAAGTCGTAGAGCACATCAAAGGGATGCTGCCTATTGCCCTGATCAGTTACATCATTACGGGTATTATGTTTACTGCATTTGGCTTCCACTTCGCAGGTAAAGTGGATATGAGCCAAGTTGACTCAGTAATTCAGGCTATGGAACAACAATTTTTCATTACGCCTTATTCTTTTGTTCCAGTCATTATCGTATTGGCTCTACTCGCTATGCGCATGCCTTCTTTCCCTGTGATCAGCTTCGGTTCACTACTAGGTATTATCTGGGCAGTAATGATTCAGGATGTAGACTTCCTAACGGCATTCAATACCGCTTGGGCACCATTTGCAATTTCTTCAGGTGTGGACTTCATTGACTCGATTCTAAACCGAGGCGGTATGTCTTCTATGCTAGGTTCTGTTGCAGTTATCGTATTTGGTCTTGGTTTTGGTGGCTTGCTAGATAAGGTGGGCGTGCTTGAGACAATTGCGAAACTGTTCGAGCGACGTGTTCAAAGTGCGGGTTCTCTGGCGACAAGCACCATTGGTACAGCTTTCATGGGTAACGTATTCGGCTCGGCGATGTACGTATCACTGATTCTGACACCAAAAATCTGTGCGAAAAACTACGATCGCCTTGGCTACAAACGTAAAAACCTATCTCGTAACGCCGAGTTCGGCGGTACGTTAACGTCAGGTATGGTGCCTTGGAGTGATAACGGCATCTACATGGCGAGTATTCTGGGTGTGGCAACATTGTCTTACGCGCCATTCATGTGGTTGAGCTTCGTGTGTATTATCGTCACTATCTTCACGTCGTACATGGGTTGGTTTGTCGACAAATGCGAACCAACAGCACCAGCAACAGAAGAACAAGCAGAAGGTGAACTAAAGCAGCAAACGGCTTAAATAGTTCTAACTTTCAATAGAATAGAAAAAGGACCGACGATTCGGTCCTTTTTTATGTTTGTCGTTTGGCTAAGCTCTGGCTAATCAGGCAGATTTGGTACCTGCTCTTACCGCTGAACGTTTACCTAAGGCATAGCCCAAAACAAGAGGAGCAAAGAAGATCACTAGGATGAACAAAATGAAGTAGATGATGGTGCTCTTCACCAGTTCGATCAGTTTATCCATTGCAAGGTTCACAACCTCTTGTGAAACGTGGTCGAGGTCTTGCGCAAACTTCTCTCTTTCGTTTGTAATAATTTGAGCAATCTCTTGGCGTTCTCTCGCCACCATTTTTTCTAGTGCTTGTCGCTCTTCACTCAACTGAACCAAGCGCTCTTCTGTTTTCTGGTCGATATCTTCAACAAGTGGCTGCAACTGCACTGCCATTTGCTGTGCCAAGTTACGCATATACTCTGGGTTATTATCGATAAAGTCTTTCAACGACTCAGAAGTAACCTTCAAGCTGTTTAGCGCTGCATTTACTTGTTCGATACTTGCTGAGCTATTGAGTGCGAGCAACTGCGCTTTCCACGTCATGATTTTTGGTGTTTGTTCAGACACTAAGCTCAAACGATCAGACACATCACCGATAGCCTCAGGCATCGTACCCAATGTCGTTACAGCTTCTTCCTCACTGATCTGATTCGCTTGTAACCAACCTCGATAAGCTGGTGTACGGATCATACTCAAATCCGCGAATGGGTATTTCTCAACAAAGTCAGCCACAAACACTTTGGTTTTCGAGTACACGTCTTTTTTCAACAAAGATTGTGCAAGCTTATCGACTTCCTTGGCTAAGTGAGCAGACACTTGTTGTGCTTCCCCGGTAGTGAATAGATCTTTCCCTGCACCGACACTGAAGAACTGGTCCATTTGGTGAGTAAATACCCACGTGTCAATCAGAGCCGCCATTGGCGAGACTTGGTAAGCGGCAGCTTGAAGCCCTTCTTCCGCATTGATTTTCCAAAGTAAAATATAAGATTGGTTTACTTTATCGTTAGGCTCGTAGTTGTCTTGGAGCACATCGGCAGCTTGCTCTACTTGAGCAAAGAACTGCTGAGCGTATTCACGCGTCATAATGCGCATGTTTAGCTCTTGTTTGGTGAGCGGTACAGTTTGACTATCGATTTTTACTTCTAAGAGAGAGCATCCCGAAAGGCTTAAAACCAGACAGGCTATCAACCAAGAAGACAGTCGGCGGATGAACATGAAATTACCTATGATCAAATGGTGTAGGACAGGAACAGTGACGAACCAAAGCATAAGGTTCGCAAGCGCCCCTTAATACCTGAATCTCTACTATTTTAAGTCAGAGGAATATCAATCTGTTAGCACTTCTCGAATGTTTTCACTATTAAGAACTGCCTCAGCAAAAAGTGTCGTTTTCTGCAGGGTATCTTCCAACATATCCAGCTTGCCTTTAACGACTTCCTGACCTTGTTTAATTAAAGATTCGATATCCCCAGATATATAGTGTAGAGGCATCGCTCCAATGCTGCCTGACACTCCCTTCAAGCTATGGGCGATACGCTGAGCGTGTTCTTCATCCTTACCCTCGGCTATCAATGTTCTTAGCTTCGTACCATCTTCAGAATGATCTTGTATGAAAACCTCTAACAACATACGCACAGACTCTTCATCACCAGAGAGCGAATCAAGCATTTTCTCTATATCGATATAAGGCTCATCCGTCTCCACGCTCACACTGGCGGCTAAAGAAGATGCATCGTCATTCTCTTCTTCTAGAGGTGTGGTTGGTTTTACCACATCCACAGGCATGCGCTCCTCACCACTTGGCTCGGTAACTTGCTTCTCTGTCGGCAAAATCACTTCAGGTGGGTTCGGCTTCATTGGTGTATCCGTTTTTTCACAAGGTTGAATTGGAGCATCTAAGACTGGAGTTTCCTTGTAGAACAAAGCCCAAGAAACCACCGCGAGTAAGGAACCACTTACTAACACTAAAAAGGAGATGTAAAACATCAGCTTTTGTTCAAGAGAGCTAATGACAGAGGCAAACTGATTAGAAAATTCAGGGTTAAGCAATTGGTTAGCGAGGTGGCTGCCTTGAGCATGAGCGGCAAGCACATTTGACGTTTGAGCCAATCGACGTTGGAACGCCCCTTGCTCTTTTTGCTCTAGCTTTTGTGACTCGGTAAAAAGCGAATCAAGCTCTTGGTAAGTATCTGAGCTTGTCGCTGCATCGCTAAACATGGCTTCTAAGACCAAAGCACCTAAGCGATAGTACATGGTTCTCAGTTGCTCAGAGTTACTGGCTGACTCTCGGCTATTATGGAGTTGGTCAGCCAGCGCGACTAGCTCACTATCGCTACCGATAAATGTTCTCGCGCCTTCAAGAAAGCGATCAGTTGAATAAAGCAGTTGCGTTAAGTCCGGACCACCCCAGCGGTCAGAGTACTCGCTCTGCAATTGCAAACGAACTGCATAAACAAGCTGAAGTTTGAGAGAGACTTGGTCAACGTGCTGAGCACGATAAGGCAGCTCAAAGTTAAAGATATGACGCACTTCATCAACCTTGCTGCTGAGTTCATCAACGGTTGAAATCGTACGTATGGTTTGTTGAGCTTGCAGCCAAATACCCACAGCAAAGGCACACCATACCGCAAACAAAAACCAGATTGCTTGTTTTATTCCCTCTTTGAATTGCAGCAACGCCCATTCCTCAATTATCTCTATTAATAACAAGCATATACCATGAATTGCGCTTTTAGTGTGCACACTTCACATAAAAAAAGAGAGCACAATGCTCTCTTCTTTCAATTAATTACGGCTCAACTGATCTTTCAAGTTTGGCGGTGTGCCTTTAATCGTAAGCGTGTCTGTCTCTGGATCGTAGAAAATACGCTCACCCAGCAACAGGCTATCAAAGCTAATATTTAAGCCGCCACCAGCACCAACGTACTTAGTTAGTTTACGCACTGTAGAACGGTCGCCTGGGAATGACTCTTCCAACTCGTAACCTTGCTCTTTGGTGAAATCCATAAAGCTAGTACCATCTTGGCTAGGAGGAAGCTCACCAGACAGTTCAGAGATTTGCACCTCGTCGCCTGATTTAATTTGCTCGTTACAGTAATTGTAAACCTGCTTTTTGTATTCGTTCGCTTCTTGCTTTTCTAACTTAGAATCGGCACAGAAATCTTCCACCGCCTGCATCAGCACTTGGTTTTGCTGTTTAGTGTCTAAACCAACATCCGCTTGCAAGAAATCCAAGAAGAAGTCTGCCACTTTACGACCTACGCGACCTTTGATGTAAGAAAGGTAACGGTTTGAATCACGATCAGTGTCATAACTCGATAGATCGATGCGTGCCGCGATGTCCATCTTAGTGATGTCTAAATAATCCGTAGCATCGATATCTAAGCCTTCTGTCACTTTTAGGCTTTGGTTCATTGGTAAGATACCAATAAATAAATAATCCGTAGCCAAGCTCTGATACTCAGCAAAGACTAAGATACCTTCGTCAGCAAATGGGTACTTGATCAACTCTTCTTTCAAGCGATTTGCACTAATTTGTGAGAAATCATAAAAATCTCTCTCTCCTTTGCGCATTTCTTGAAGCCAAAACTGAAATTCGCTGTCTGATTGGAAAGAGCCGAAGCCTTTTCCTGCTTTAGAATGGAATACGCGATGCAGTTCCGCGACAAGGTTTTCTGTTGAGGTATCGTTTTCTAACGACGCCGGGCGAAGTTTAACAACCAGTTCGTCCTGATCGTTTTTGCACAATTGATGCAGAATAACGTTTGAAAGATGAAGGCTCATAGTGATTTTATCTTGCTACAAGGTTTAAGTTGTTGGGCATTGTAGGTTATCATAAGCCGCTTTTACTATCATTATTAGAGTCTTTATGCCGATTACATCTAAATATACTGACGAACAAGTAGAGAAAATTCTTGCTGAAGTGGGTGCTGTTCTTGAAAAACACGCTGCTTCTCCTGAGTTGACGCTAATGATTGCCGGAAATATCGCAACCAATGTCTTAAATCAACAAGTTGCTGCTTCACAACGCAAAGTTATTGCTGAAAAATTTGCTCAGGCACTGATGTCTTCTCTTGAAGCGCCAAAATCACACTAAAAACGGATAATAGAACAAGTACATGGTAGACAGCGGAAACTCATACGGCGAACGCGTATCCCGACTAGTAGGTTGGGGGCATTGGTTTGCATTCTTCAACATCGTCGCTTCGATGTTGATAGGTACACGCTATATCGTTCAATCGCCTTGGCCAGAAACCCTGATGGGTCAATTCTATTTGGCGGTTTCGTGGGTGGGGCATTTTGGCTTTCTTGTTTTTGCTCTGTACTTATTGGTTCTATTTCCGCTGACGTTTGTCCTGCCATCTAGGAAACTCTTCCGTTTGGTGGCAGTGATATTTGCTACGGTTGGTCAAACCGTGCTGCTGATTGATACTCAAGCGTATCAATCAATTAATCTGCACCTAAACCCTGTGGTTTGGGAGTTGTTGTTTAGCGAAGACAAAAGCGCACTCAGCTCAGATCTCCAACATTTATTTGTTGTGATGCCGCTGATCTTCCTTGTTCAACTCGCTTTATCTGAATGGGTATGGCGTAAACAGCGCAAACTTTCTCATAAACACGTTGGTCGACCATTGGCTGCCGTGTTCTTCTTAAGCTTCATCGCAAGCCATTTGGTTTATATCTGGGCTGATGCTTACTTCTACAATCCTATTACCAGCCAACGCTCTAACTTCCCACTGTCATACCCTATGACAGCGAAGAGCTTTATGGAAAAACACGGTCTTCTTGACCGCGAAGAGTACCTAAAACGCTTAGCTGAGAACCAAGGTAATATTGATTTAGTAAGCTACCCACTAGAGAAGCTAGAATTCAATCGTCGTGTTAACAAGTTAAACGTGCTGATGATCAGCGTGAACAACTTACGTGCCGACGCATTGAACCAAGACGAAATGCCGAGCTTGTACCAGTTCGCACAAGACAATCAAAACTTTGTTAATCATTACAGTTCGAGCAATGATACATACGGTGCATTTGGGTTGTTCTATGGTTTACCGAGTAGCTACGCAAGTAGCATCAAAGCTCAAGGTAGCGCACCAGTTATGCTAGATGTACTGAAAGATCAGGGTTATAGCTTTGGTTTATTCAGTGGCAATGGCTTTGAAGAAGACTTGTATTCTGAAGTTATCTTCCGCGGCTTAAACTTGGCAAACTCACTCGATGGAAGCCAAGCTCATACCGATCCACAATCTATTTCTGCTTGGAACACATGGCTGACAGAGCAAGCCCAGCAGCCTTGGTTTAGCTTCATTGAAGTGACAACCGTTGATAACTTCGAATCAGAAACGATGGCAGCAAATGAAGAGCTCCCTGCTAGCGAGCGGTTCAAGCAAGCTTACGAGCAAGCGGTAAAATCGGCTGATAAAACAGTTGCGAAGATCATCGCAGACCTAGAAGAAAAGCAACTGCTTGCAAACACGATTGTGGTTATTACCTCAAACCATGGTAGCGAGTTCAACGAAACCAATACCAACAGTTGGGGCGCAAACAGCAACTACAGCAAATATCAACTGCAAGTGCCTATGGTTATCCATTGGCCAGGTATGCTACCAGCGGAATTTACCCACAGTACAAGCCACTTAGACTTGTCAGTGACACTGTTGCAAGACATGCTGGGCGTATCTTCAAACCCATACGATTACAGCAGCGGGCGTAATCTGTTTGATGAAAGTCGCCGTCGTTGGATCTTAGCCGGCGATACACGTGAAATCGCACTGATCACCGGCTCTCAAACAACCGTTATCGATAAGTTTGGTAACTACAAGCTGTACGATGACAATTACAAGCGTTTGCGCGAAACATCGCCTAAACTGCCTGTTCTAATGCAAGGTTTGACAGAGCTTCAACGCTTCTATTCTAAAAGCAATTAATTGAACAAAAGCTCTCCACCCGGAGAGCTTTTTTGATTCTTTTCTCCACAAACAACACAAAATCGTGCACTAAACGTCCAAACGATTCATTTTAGGGTTTACAAGATTTTCAAAGCCTTATATTATGCGCCTCAACAACGGAGAGATGGCTGAGTGGTTGAAAGCACCGGTCTTGAAAACCGGCATACGTTAATAGCGTATCTAGGGTTCAAATCCCTATCTCTCCGCCACATTTAGAAAGCCCGTTGAGAAATCAGCGGGCTTTCGTCGTTTTAGCGTTTGGAAAATTACGGGATTTCTAAATCCCTAGTTGAGCGCCCCCCCGGACTAGGCGTCCCCGCACTCAGCCACATTTAAAAAGCTCGTCGAGAAATCAACGAGCTTTTATCGTTTTAGCGCTCGGAGAATTACGGGGTTTCTAAATCCCTAGTTGAGTACAACCTCGATACGTAGCCACTCTTAGAAATGTTCGTTGCGATGCGAATCAAAAAGAGTGCCACTACTCCAAACATTTATCACTCCTCAACTGATAAGAAAAAAGCCCACAACCTGAAGTGTAGGTGCACCTTGAGAGTGACTTACATTTATTATTAGGCGAATTATAAGGTGTTTATAACTGTTGCTAAGGTTACAGCTAGCCTAATATTTATCTCGGCAAATGACAGGACTCTCTTTCTGGCATGTGCTAAATCCATCTATTTGTTGCTTAGACAACGTCAAAGGCTAGGAAAATAAAAAGGGAAAGGATTCCCATCTTAACATCCCAATCAAGTGTAAAACCCGTTAATTATTGATGTCGTCTTCATCGCATTCCCGCGACTTGGTTAACCCTTCTTGATTTTGCTTTTCATGCAAAGCTTCGATTAACTTTTTATCAACTTCTGCAAAATATAGGTCTTCGATTGCTTTCTCCCGCAAACGCAGCTTTTCCGTAAAATCCATACGCTGCCGCCTCTTTTTTGACAATACTCACCTTAAGTATAGGTCTTAGGCTTGCCACAATAAAAAAGGTGAGACATCAGTGCCTCACCTTTCACAATCATTGGTTCTACTATCGTGGTTTATATACACTTTCTGCGGCATTGATAAGCTGCATGTGAATGGGTACTAAATCTGAGTGATTACTTCGATACCCACCACCAACAACAGCGGCAACAGGAATCCCTTTATCTTTCATCAGCTGCATTATGAAACGGTCTCGTTCATATATCCCTTGCGTAGATACGTCAAAATAACCAAGTTCATCGTCGGTATGTATATCTACACCCGCATCATAGATAACCATATCCGGGCGGTGCAGGTTGAGCGCCATTTCAATCACTTCTTTAAACGTCATTAAGAAAGTATCGTCACTGGTTCCTCGGCTCAACGGAACGTCGAGATCTGAATCCGGTTTCCTCGCGGGAAAGTTCTTATCACAATGGAAAGACAGGGTGATGATATCAAGCTCGTCTGCACATAAAGTTGCAGTACCATCACCGTGGTGCACATCGCTATCAATAATAAGCACTTTGTCTACGTGCTCTGTCTCCAGCATGTGTTTTGCCGCGATCACCAAATCATTGAATAGACAAAAACCACTTCCAAAATCTTTATGCGCATGATGGTAGCCACCGCTAAGGTGAATCGCGACACCGTGCTCTAATGCCTTTTCTGCAGTCAAAACGGTGCCCGCTGTCGACATAAGCGTCCGCGAGACTAAGGTCTCACTCCAAGGAAATCCTATTCGACGCATTTTAGCTGCTGGCATATCGCCACTAACAAGCAAATCCACATACTCCTCACTATGAACCAGCTTGATCTCATCCACGTTAAGCGGTTGAGGTTGGGAAAATTCGATATGTTGTCCCCAATCTTGTTGAACCAACTTGTCCTTCACTGCTTGATAAAGGTATTGGTACTTCATAATTGGATAACGGTGACCTTCCGGCAGTTCCAGTTGTGAGTAGATGGGATGATAGATCAGTGGCAACATGAGACATTCTTTTCAACAATCATTGTGAAATAGTACCAACTCCAAGAGTTGATTAAAAAGGAAATTAATTGATAATGATTTTCAATATCAATTAATTTCCTTTCATTATGAACAAAACGTTATATACGATCCTTGGCGCTTTCTTTGGCTCTTTTTGCGCGATATCGCTTTTCATGTCAATGATGGTTGGAGCTTGGTGGCTGGTTGATTTTATTGCTCTGAGCTAACACAATGATCTTACTTCTATATCACCTAATTGAATCACACAGATAGGCACACCCATGAGTCAGACAGTCTTTATCACCGGAGCAAATCGCGGCATAGGCTTGAGCCTAACAACACTGTATTTACAACAAGGTGCTCACGTACATGCGACCAGTCGCAATCTAGCAGAAAGCAAAGATCTGCAAGCGTTAGCATCAAACTATGACACGTTAACTTTGCATGAGTTAGACGTCACCAATTACGACGATGTTACTGAGTTAGCTAACCAACTCCCTGCTATCGATCTGCTGATCAACAATGCTGGGTATTACGGGCCGAAAGGTTATGGTTTTGGGAATACAGACGCTGATGAATGGCGTCAAGTATTCGAGATAAATACGATCGCGCCCTTAAAGCTTGTCGAGAGCTTCTATCCTGTAATGAAAAAAGGGACAACTAAGAAGATCGCATGTATCTCTTCTAAAGTTGGCAGCATGACAGAAAATACCTCTGGAGGAGGTTACATCTATCGCTCTTCTAAAGCTGCACTAAACTCAGTAGTAAAAAGCTTAAGTAATGATTTAACAGGAGAAGGTTTTACCGTACTCGCCCTACACCCTGGCTGGGTACAAACAGCAATGGGCGGACCAAACGCCCTTATCGATACTCAAACCTCCGCAGCAGGTCTTGCAAAAGTAATAGAGCAAAGCTCGCAGGAAAACTCTGGTCAGTTCATCAACTACGACGGAACCATGCTTCCTTGGTAATCTTTCGCAATCAATAGCTTAAAGTTGGGTCACGACAATCTAATCGTGTCGTGATCTTTCTATCCCCCCTTCTTTATCTCATCACTTTACTTGAATTTCACTCATTCCTATCCAGACTTAGTGAGGATATCGACCACTAAGGAGAGTAACCATGGCTGCAGATAAAGATCTGGTCAATTTCAGTGAAGATCATGAGCTCAATTACTGCTTGAGAAGTGCAGGTAAACGTCAAACTCAAGCGAACCGAGACACGCTTGTCGACTTGGGACGACAAGTAAAGCAAGATTTAGGAAAGCGTGTTTTAACGCAAGATGATGTGCGCGGTGCGATACAAAGTAATGGGGAGCTATTTGATTAGCAGCGATCCATAAATGATAAAAAGCGGCACTCCAGGTGCCGCTTCGCGTATTGATTATTTAGACACTTTCTACCTAAGTAACCTCGAGATGCTAGGTTCAGCGAGAATGACTTGGTTTGTAGACGCGACTGCGATTTAAAGGTTTAGTGGGTCTAAATCAAGAATCGGCAACAAAGTATACAAGCCAAGACCCTTATATTTGCAAAGAGTGCCCTTTGGGAGCGTGTCTTTGACTCGCTTTTTTAGTCAAACAAATGGCTGCGTCAAACAACTTGGAAAGAGCTGGCTATTACGCTGCGTTGTTTTCCTTGACCTCGAATCAATGACAACGCTCTGAATCCTGCATCTTGAAGTCACTTGGGTATACGTTTGCCTGTACTCGACTTTGATGTGCTCTTTTTGGAATAGCTGCGCTTCTTGCGTTTAAATGCAGGACGCTCGACCTTAGGAAGGTGACGTAAAGAATCTGGAATAGGACCGGACTTCACCTCGCCCATCAAACCATCGATACGTTGCTCTAACGCCTGCATAAAAGGTTGATAAGCTTGATTTCGCTCTGCCATACCCTGTAATTGGTGTTCCCAATGTGCTGTCATATCGGGATAAGTCGAGTCCATCGGCAAAGCATGGATCAAACCACGACCTGCTGGTGAGCTTAAAATCGACTTTCCCTGACGCGTTAAAAGTTGGCGCTTAAACAAAGTGTCTAAAATGCCGGCTCTGGTCGCTTCTGTTCCCAAACCGTCTGTATCGCGTAAGATCTTCTTCAGTTCTTTGTCTGCTACGTAACGCGCAATCCCAGTCATCGCTTGCAGCAATGTCGCTTCAGTAAAATGCTTTGGAGGTTCTGTCTTACGGTCTTTAATTTCCCCTTCCCGACACGTCAGTACCGTACCTTCTTGTAATGGCGGTACAGCATCGATGCCCTCGTCCTCTTTGTCCGTTTTCCCCATGAGTGCTTTCCACCCCGGAGAAACCAACTGGCGACCTTTAGCGATAAACGTGCCACCAGCGATATCAAATACAAGCTTCGCTTCTGCGTAAATGGCAGCTGGATAGAATTGCATTAAATATTGACGTGCAATGAGTTGATACACCTTCATCTCATTACCTGACAACGCGTTCACATTTGCTTGTTTAGGCGTTGGGATAATTGCGTGGTGAGCATCAACTTTTTTGTCGTTCCACGCTTTGGACTTAATTGACAAATCCGCACCTTGCACCGCACTTTGTAGCTCTTTGGCATTGTTGGAGATAGCAGAGGTAACAGAACCCGCTTGTGCGTAATGCTCCATAGGCAAGTAACGACAATCCGAACGCGGGTAAGTGATCAACTTATGTTTTTCATAGAGAGCCTGACAGGTATCTAGTACTTGTTGTGCGCTCATCCCATAACGTTTAGCAGCATCGATTTGTAACGCAGATAGTGAATAGGGAAGCGGAGCCGATTGCTTGGTTTGCTTTTGTTCTGACTCGGTCACTTTGGCGGGCTGATTGGCAATGCGATTCGCCACGTTCTCTACGAGCTTTCTACTCAGAACACGCCCCTCTTCGTCTTGCCATGGTTTACACGCCTCACTAGGTTTCCAACGCGCACGTATATCAAACGAACCATTTTGATCTTGATATGGAATTAAAGCATGCAGCGTGAAGTAGTCTTTCGGCACAAAGTTCTCGATTTCTTCGTCACGACGCACCACCAGACCTAACACTGGAGTTTGCACCCGCCCTACTGACAAAACACCTTGATAGCCCGCTTTTTGGCCCAGCAAAGTGTAAGCACGCGACATGTTCATTCCGTAAAGCCAATCGGCTCGAGAACGCGCCAAAGCAGAAACAGAAAGAGGAATAAAGTCGCGGTTACTGCGCATCGAGCTTAAGGCTCGTTTTACTGCAGGCAAGTTCAAGTCCGAAATCAACAATCGTTGAGTGGCTTCTTTTTTGGTTTTGGAGAGTTTGCAATAGTCCAGAACCTCATCCACTAACAGTTGCCCTTCTCGATCAGGGTCTCCTGCATGAATGACCTCCGTAGCCTCTTTGAGAAGTTTACGGATCACTGTGAGTTGTTTACTGGCACTCTTCCTCGGTCTCAGTTGCCATTGCTGTGGAACAATCGGTAAATCAGCCAGATTCCATTTCTTATACCGTTCGTCATAAGCGTCAGGCTCTACTTGCTCTAACAGGTGACCAATACACCAAGTTACGACATCGCCGTTTCCACAGCGAATAAAGCCTTGATCTTTCTTTTGAGGATTTGGCAACGCAGCCGCTATAGCGCGACCTAGACTTGGTTTTTCAGCAATAAACAGACGAGACATAAAGTTCAGAAAATCAAAACAATGAGGGGGACATTATCTAATGTCCCCCTCACAAATCAAGAAAAAACTGTACAGATGAACAGTGATAAGGTCACGATTCTAGATTATTGAAACTCAACGAATTGAGACAGTTCACGCTCTGGCACTTTCATTGGCGTACAACCAGGGGTGCCTAAATACAGGAAGCCTACGATTTGGTCTTTGCCTTCAAGACCAAACGCTTGATGTACTTCTGGATGGAACATCCACTTTCCTGAACGCCAAAAGCCTTGGAAACCTTGGGCAACCGCCGCCATTTGCATCGCTTGCACCGCACAACCTGCAGACAGATATTGTTCCAGTTCTGGGACTTTTTCGTGTTCTGTCACTTTAGCAATCACAGTGATAACCATTGGCGCGCGAAAAGGCGCGTTTTTCACTTTTTCTATCACCGCGTCTTCGCTGTTTTCAGCTTCTGCTGCTCTCACAAGGATATCTGACAACTTTTTAAGACCATCCCCTTGAGCAATAACAAAACGCCAAGGCGTCAATCCTGCGTGATCTGGCGCTCGCAGACCTGCACGAATGATATTTTCTAGAGCTTGCCCTTCTGGTGCAGGCTCAGACAACTTGGCAATAGAACGGCGGTTGAGCAAAAGATCGAGAGCTTCCATGAACAAGTCCTTATTAGGTGAGTTATTATTTTTACGCGTTCACTTTAGCATAATCCACTTTGGCAAATAACACTCTGTTTTATAGGGTTTAAAACCATAAAAAAAGCTGCGCACAAGGCGCAGCCACAAAAGGTTAAGAATGAAAAAGATCCGTCACAGATAACTACAGTTTTACAGCAAGTTTGACGCCTTGGCGGATAGCGCGCACCGCATCAAGTTCTCCTGCATGATCTGCGCCGCCAATAATATGCAGTTTTTCACCAAGCTCGTGCCACTTGTCTTCAAATGGACGAACCGACTCTTGCCCGGCACAAATCACCACTTTATCTGCAGCTAACAATTGTTCTTTGCCATTCACATGAATGTGCAAACCAGTATCATCTATCTTGTCGTAAGACACGCCACCATATAAGTGAACACCGCGTTTCTCTAATGTGCGTTTATGAATCCAACCCGTAGTTTTACCCGGACCTTTCCCGACACGACCTTTACGACGTTGTAGAACCCATACTTCTTTATCACTAACAGCGTCGGGATAAGGGTATAAACCGCCCGGTTGAGACATCTCTTTGTCGATTCCCCATTCGTGTAGCCAATCATCCAACGTCTGACCAACTGGCTCAGTGAGCATGGTGGCTACATCGACACCAATACCACCAGCACCAACAATGGCAACTTTCTCGCCTACAGGAGTTTTATCTCGAATGAGTGTTTGATAGTCGATCACTTTTTCTGGATTATCGATGCCATCGATTTTAACTTTACGAGGCTCTACACCCGAAGCCATCACCACTTCATCGTATTCGGTCAATAAGTCATAGTTAGCTTCTGTTTCTAGGTGAAGGTTAACGCCCGTTTCCTCAATGCGATTTGCAAAGTAACGAATCGTTTCACGGAATTCTTCTTTGCCCGGGATTTGCATCGCTAAGCGGAACTGCCCTCCAATGCGGTCATTTTTCTCAAACAGATCCACTTTGTGTCCACGCTCAGCCAATGTAGTAGCACACGCAAGACCGGCAGGACCCGCCCCAATAACGGCAATGTTTTTCTTCTTGAATGCGGGCTCTACGACAATTTCTGTTTCATAACAGGCGAGCGGATTAACCAAACAGCTCGCTCGCTTGCCTTTAAATACGTTATCCAGACACGCTTGGTTGCAACCAATGCAAGTATTAATCAATTGGGACTTCTCTTGTTCAGCCTTAGCGACAAAGTAAGGATCAGCTAAGAAAGGTCGCGCCATTGATACCATATCAGCGTGTCCAGAAGAGAGAATACGTTCAGCTTCGTCAGGGGTATTGATTCGGTTACAAGTAATAATAGGAACCGAAACGTGAGGTTTGACTTTTTCAGTAACCCAAGTAAACGCACCTCGCGGAACTTGAGTCGCAATCGTTGGGATACGAGCCTCGTGCCAACCGATACCCGTATTGATGATGGTTACACCCGCTTCTTCTAGTGCCTTTGCCAGTTCAATCACATCATCAAAGGTGCTGCCTTGCTCAACCAAATCAAGCATAGAGAGTCGGAAAATAATAATGAACTTTTCACCAACCGCTTTGCGCACCGCTTTGACAATTTCAACCGGGAAACGCATGCGTTTTTTGTAGCTGCCGCCCCACTCGTCATAACGCATGTTGGTGCGCTTACATAAAAACTGGTTAATCAAATAACCTTCAGAGCCCATCAGTTCCACGCCATCGTAACCCGCAAGCTGTGCCAATTCAGCACTGTTAGCAAAAGCGTCGATGGTCTTTTTGATCTGACGTTCGCTCATTTCACTAGGTGCAAATTTTGCGATCGGAGCTTTGATTCCCGACGCACTTTGCGCGAATGGGTGCATCGCATAACGTCCGGCATGAAGAATTTGCAAAGCGATTTTGCCACCATGTTTATGTACGGCTTCTGTCACAACCTGGTGTGCTTTAGCGTGTTTCGGCTTACTAAACTCAGCACTCAAAGGGTGTAGTCGACCACGTAAGTTTGGAGAAAAACCACCCGTCACGATAAGACCTACACCGCCCTTCGCACGCTCTTCATAGAACGCCGCAAGCTTTTGTAGTCCTTCTTTGTGTTCTTCTAAACCGGTGTGCATTGATCCCATCAAGACGCGGTTTCGTAGCTGTGTAAAACCTAAGTCCAATGGTTTTAACAAATTTGGGTACATGGCAGACATCACTAAACATCCATTTTTATTGTTGTGGTCTGACCACAGTACGCCGCAAAAACCAAAAAATCAAACAAGCGTTTACATTTTTGCAACACACGTCAATCTCGCGCTAAACTATGCCAATTGTTGAATGAGCGTGATAAGCTAAAAAAATTGTTATCTTTTGAGATCTTAGAGATAAGACCCCATACTTTGTAATATTAGGGAATGACTATCTCGTTATGGAGACAAGATGAAAAAAATCTTCCAATTTATTGGTCTGATATTTAAGGGAATATGGAAAGCCATTACCTTTGTCAGACTTGCTCTGGCAAATTTGATCTTCCTAGTGATGATTGCCGTCTTTTACTTTGCTTTTACATACACTGGTGAAGGTCAACCTACTGTTGAAAAAGAATCGGCTCTTGTGATGAACCTTTCTGGTCCTATCGTTGAGCAGCGCCGTTATGTTAATCCGATGGACTCCGTCGCAGGTTCAATCCTAGGTAACGAAATTCCGAAAGAAAACGTACTCTTCGATATCGTCGATACCATTCGTTACGCCAAAGACGATCCGAAAGTTTCTGGCTTAGTCCTAGCTTTACGCGATATGCCGGAAACCAACCTGACCAAGCTTCGCTACATCGCCAAAGCGTTGAACGAATTTAAAACGTCAGGCAAGCCTGTCTATGCCGTCGGGGACTTCTACAACCAGAGCCAATACTACCTGGCAAGTTATGCAGATAAAGTGTTCCTAGCACCTGATGGTGGCGTGTTGATCAAGGGTTACAGCTCTTACTCAATGTACTACAAAACCTTGTTAGAGAAGCTGGACGTATCAACACACGTATTCCGTGTTGGTACCTACAAATCCGCAATTGAGCCCTTCATCCGTGACGATATGTCTGATGCAGCGAAAGAATCAGCAACACGCTGGATAACCCAACTTTGGAGTGCCTTTGTCGATGACGTTGCGACTAACCGTAACATTGATGCAAAAGTACTAAACCCAACAATGGATGAGCTCCTTGCTGAAATGAAATCCGTTGATGGTGATCTTGCACAACTTGCTGTGAAAATGGGTCTAGTAGATGAACTTGCAACGCGTCAAGACGTTCGAAAGTTATTCGCAAAAGAATTTGGTAGTGATGGCAAGGACAGTTACAACGCAATTGGTTACTACGATTACCTAGCGACCATGCGCCCTAACTTAATGCCGTCTGAAAATGACATTGCTGTTGTCGTCGCGAGCGGTGCGATTATGGATGGTCAGCAACCACGTGGCACTGTTGGTGGCGATACGGTTGCAAGCCTACTACGCCAAGCTCGTAATGACGACAAGGTAAAAGCAGTCGTACTTCGAGTGGACAGCCCTGGCGGTAGTGCATTTGCTTCAGAAGTGATCCGTAATGAAGTGGAAGCGCTTAAAGAAGCAGGTAAACCTGTGGTCGTATCTATGTCTAGCCTTGCTGCTTCAGGTGGTTACTGGATCTCAATGAGCGCAGACAAGATCGTTGCTCAACCAACAACGCTGACAGGCTCAATTGGTATCTTCAGTGTGATCACTACATTTGAAAAAGGCTTCACTAAACTTGGTATCAGCACCGATGGCGTAGGCACTTCACCATTCTCAGGTGACGGTATCACAACGGGATTGTCTGAAGGTGCGTCTCAAGCATTCCAGCTTGGCATTGAGCACGGTTACAAGCGCTTTATTTCACTGGTGGGGTCCAACCGTGATATGTCTGTGGAAGACGTCGACAAAGTGGCACAAGGTCGAGTTTGGACAGGTCAAGACGCAATGTCATTCGGCTTGGTGGACCAAATGGGTGACTTCGATGATGCGGTAGAACTGGCTGCGAAATTAGCAGAAGTCGACAACTACGATATCTACTGGGTCGAAGAGCCACTATCGCCAACAGAACAACTGATCCAAGAGTTTATGAATCAGGTCAAAGTATCTCTCGGTATCGACGCGACTGCGTTTTTACCAAAGAGCCTTCAACCTGTCGCTCAACAATTTGAGCAAGACGCAAGCATGCTGCAAAGCTTTAACGATCCAAAAGGTCAATATGCGTTCTGTTTGAACTGCCAAGTGCAATAGCTTTCCTAGCTTAGCCAAAAAGGGGCGTCTCTGTGCGAGATGCCCCTTTTTATTAGGTTTCATTTCGCTATAATCCCCGCCACTGTTCCCCTACATGAAGTAAAGTAGAACGATGACTAGAAAACATATCTACATCGCTTACACCGGTGGCACCATCGGTATGCAAAAATCGGATCACGGCTACGTGCCTGTGGCTGGCTTTATGGAAAAGCAACTAGCCAGTATGCCCGAGTTCCACCGTCCAGAAATGCCGGAATACACTATCCACGAGTACGAACCACTGATCGACTCTTCAGATATGACGCCTGCTGACTGGCAGCAAATCGCAGACGACATCCGTGACAACTACGAAAAATATGATGGTTTTGTGATTTTGCATGGTACTGACACCATGGCATACACCGCTTCAGCCTTGTCTTTCATGTTGGAAAATTTAGGTAAGCCCGTTATCGTGACAGGCTCACAGATTCCGTTGGCTGAGCTACGCTCAGACGGACAAGCAAACCTCCTTAATGCCCTGCACATTGCGGCCAACTACCCAATCAACGAAGTAACACTGTTCTTCAACAACCAGTTGATGCGTGGTAACCGTAGTACCAAATCTCACGCAGATGGATTCAATGCCTTTACTTCACCTAACCTGCCACCGCTTTTGGAAGCAGGGATCAATATCCAAATCAGTAACAATGTTACGGTTGGTGCAAAACCAGAAGGTGAGTTCAAAGTACACAACATCACGCCACAGCCAATTGGTGTGATCACCATGTACCCTGGCATTTCACACGAAGTAATCCGCAACACGCTACGCCAACCAGTTAACGCTATGATCCTGTTGACGTTCGGTGTAGGTAACGCACCACAAAACCCTGAGCTACTTGGCCATTTAAAAGAAGCCTCAGAACGTGGAGTGATCGTCGTAAACCTGACTCAATGTTTGGCAGGTAAAGTGAACATGGGCGGCTATGCGACAGGTTGTGCCCTGGCAGATTCTGGCGTGATCAGCGGCTTTGATATGACACCAGAAGCGGCACTTGCGAAACTTCACTATCTTCTAAGCCAAAACTTGTCGTATGAAGAGATCAAACTGAAGATGCAAGAAGTGCTTCAAGGTGAAATGAGTCTATAACACGTTAATGACTCCACCGAACACGAAAAAGCCCAATCGAAATGATTGGGCTTTTTACATCTAAAAGGTGAATCAGTTGAGGTTTGGATTAACTCGAACGATGTCACTCTCTTCTTGTTTAAACTGTTTTTTCAATTCTTGCTTGGACTTAAAGCTGATTTCACCACCAGCGGCAACCGTCATATGTTGAGCTTCAGTATTATGTTTTGATTGATACAACATCACAGCTTGCATACATGAGTCTCGCTGCTCTTGAGAAAGTGGTGTACCCTCGGGCCATCTACCTGTTTCTACTGCGTAAACCAATCGATCATAGACTTCTGGAGTTATCGCATCTAATAATTGTTCTGCGTCCATAATGTACCTTCTTATTACATTCTATTTACAGAACATAACGGTATAGAAAACAGAGTCAAGAACCTGAAAATGAATTGGTGTAACGGATCACAAGCAAAACCATGAAACGAACATACTGGTTACTAGCAAGCCTTTTCAGCCTAACATTAACTGGCTGCTTTGAAGGCAATGTCACAACGGAAGAATTGTGTCAAAACAACCCCAAACTTCGCTGCGAGAAGTTAAATATGGACGATGGTCAATGTCGAATTCCGCGAACGAATCTTGTCTGGCATCGTTTTGAATTGCTCAAGAGCCCGACCGAAGCCAATCAAGTGATCGAATATGGCTTGGTGGCAGAGTACCGCAAGTGTCTAGAACTCGCTTCGCAAATCACGCCTATCGATCAAAGTGCGTTAAAACGTAAACGCTTTGATGCCTTGGTGCACAGCATTGATGAACTAGATCGCATTGTGAATGAACTCAAAGGTACAAAAGACCCTGCCACTTTCTATTTTTTATGGTCGCAAACAGGTGACACACAAGCTCGCCGACAGTTTTTACAAATGGAAGGTTCGCCAGAACTGAATACAGCAGAAATGCAATACGCCTTGGCAACGTTCTATACCAACCGCGATCAGCAAAAAACATTAACATTACTTCATAATTCACTATCGATGTCGAATGAGGACAACTTAAACCCTGAGATTTTAAAATCCTTAGCAAGCATCAACCAAGGTCAGGGAAACAAAGCACAAGCGTACTTGTGGGCAATGGTGGCTAAACGCTTCGATGTTCCCCTTGCAGATGAGCAGCAGTTAAAACGCATGTTCAACTTTGCACAGCCAGAGAAATATGAACAATTAGACGATCTTGCTAAATCAATATCTAAGGCAATAGAGAAAGGAAATTATTCACCAAGGATGATCCCAAGCGATTTATAAAATAAAAAAACTCCCATTCATATAGGGAGTTTTTTTATTTGTAGAGTAATCGTTTGTCTTATATTAATTGAAAGGATGAAACATTCTTTCAGTCCAAAATGGCGTTATTGGTCGGATTTGTTGAAAATTAACGACACTGAGTTTACACAATAGCGTTCGCCTGTTGTTTGCGGTCCATCTTCAAAAACGTGACCTAAATGGCTGTCACAAGCCGCACATCGGATCTCTGTACGAACCATTCCGTGACTTAGATCTTTTAGATAGCGCACCGCGGTATCATTAATTGGTGCATCAAAACTTGGCCATCCACACCCTGAATCGTACTTGTTATCGGAGATAAATAGAGGGGCATCACAACATGTGCAGGTATACACACCTGTGTCTTTATTGTGAAGCAGTTTACCGCTGAACGGAGCCTCTGTACCATGCTCACGACACACGCGAAACTCTTCCTCTGAAAGCTGCTCACGCCACTGTTCATCGGACTTCGTTACTTTTCTTCCGCTTTGTTCTACCAATTTCTGTTCCTTATTTCTTATTTTTGGCAATGACTTTTTTAGCAAAAAACTTGCTTCTCGTAACAGTTGTAGCACATACTTTCTCACCAGGACACCATGTGTAATTAATTTGATACGAGTTCTTATCTCGAAAGTTATATTACGCCAACTGGAATGTAGAATAACCAGTTAAAAGTTTAAAAAACGAGCATTTGCGAAGAATTGTTAAAAAAAGCGTCGCTTTTTTTTGACTTTAAACAAGTTAAGTCCGATTATCTGTTGCAGATGTTTACTGGATTTTGTAATTTTACTACCAGTTATCTTTAATCAGAAATTAAGTTGTGGAGCAACTATAATGACTATCAAAGTAGGTATTAACGGTTTTGGCCGTATCGGTCGTTTCGTATTCCGTGCAGCGCAAGAGCGCAACGACATCGAAGTTGTAGGTATTAACGACCTTATCGACGTAGATTACATGGCATACATGCTTAAGTACGACTCAACTCACGGCCGTTTCAACGGTACTGTTGAAGTTGAAGGCGGTAACCTAATCGTTAACGGTAAAACTGTACGTGTAACTGCAGAGCGCAACCCAGAAGACCTAAAATGGGACGCAATCGGTGTTGACGTAGTAGCTGAAGCAACTGGTCTTTTCCTAACTGACGAGACTGCACGTAAGCACATCACTGCTGGCGCGAAGAAAGTTGTTCTAACTGGTCCTTCAAAAGACGCTACTCCAATGTTCGTAATGGGCGTTAACCACGCTACTTACGCTGGTCAAGACATCGTTTCTAACGCTTCTTGTACTACTAACTGTCTAGCGCCTATCGCTAAAGTTCTTAACGACAAGTTCGGTATCGAATCTGGTCTTATGACTACAGTTCACGCTACTACAGCAACTCAAAAAACTGTAGACGGTCCTTCTGCTAAAGACTGGCGCGGTGGTCGTGGTGCTTCTCAAAACATCATCCCATCATCAACTGGTGCTGCTAAAGCTGTAGGCGTTGTTCTTCCTGAACTAAACGGCAAACTAACTGGTATGGCTTTCCGCGTACCAACAGCTAACGTTTCTGTAGTTGACCTAACAGTTAACCTAAAAGAAGGCGCATCTTACGAAGCTATCTGTGCAGCAATGAAAGAAGCTTCTGAAGGCGAACTAGCTGGCGTACTAGGCTACACTGAAGACCAAGTTGTTTCTCAAGACTTCATCGGCGAAGTTCAAACTTCAGTATTTGATGCTAAAGCTGGTATCGCTCTAACTGATAACTTCGTTAAAGTTGTATCTTGGTACGACAACGAAATCGGTTACTCAAACAAAGTTCTAGACCTAATCGCTCACATCTCTAAGTAATTAGACAGTTAGCAATTAGCGAATAACTTCGTTAAAGAAAAGGCGGCTCTAGAGTCGCCTTTTTTGTATCTGGAATTTGAGAGAATATAAAATCGATATAACATCTGTTCTGCAAGTATCGACAACGCTCTCCCCCAGCTATAGGAAATAACACATGGATTTAAAAACTCTCCCAGCACTCACTGTGTTATCTGACAATGTCACTATCGTTGAAGTTGATCAGGTTAAAGTCGTCCGCATTATTCATGAGAAAGCAACGGCAGGCATCGCGCTACATGGCGGTCACGTTGTGTCATTTACACCAGCGGGTAAAGAAGACCTCATCTGGATGAGTGAGAAAGCAATTTTTGATGGTAAAGCAGCACTTCGCGGTGGTATTCCTGTCTGTTGGCCTTGGTTTGGTCGCATTGCGGCACCGGCTCATGGCTTTGCTCGCACGGCGGAATGGGAACTAGTTGAACACCGCGAAAATGATAATGGCGTGATCGTTGAACTCGCTCTATTCCCAACTGAAGAAACTCACGACATCTGGCCACACATGTTTGATGCTCGCTTGATGGTTGAAATCAGCGACCAATTGAAAGTGACATTAAAAGTCACCAACATCGATGATGCAGAGTGGACATTCTCTGGTGCACTGCATACCTACTTAAACGTTGGTGATATCAAGCAAGCACAAACAACAGGCATGGGACCTGAATACATCGACAGCTTAAAAGAAGGTGAAATCTGCCAAGGCGGTGATGTCCTTCAACTGACTGATACGATTGACCGTGTTTACACTCAACCAGAAGCACAAATCTTGGTGAAAGACGCGGTACTGAATCGCACACTAAGTGTAGAAAACCAAGGTCATAACTCTGCGGTATTGTGGAACCCTTGGGCTACAGGCGCACAAGGTATGGGTGATATGGCAGACAATGGTTACGAGACCATGCTGTGTGTTGAGTCCACGGTACATGCACCAAGTATCAAGCAAGGCAAAACCTTGCAGCCAGGCGAGACTCACGAGCTTATTACTGTGATTTCTGCCCATTAACACTACTCAAAGGTCGGTTCAACCGACCTTTTTGCCACCAGCAGGCACAAGGTTTGGGTAGCCAGTGCCATACTTTAAAGTACAAGCATCGGAGCAAAAGCACATTCGTCTAAATAAGGTCCGTATGATGAAACACACTGTTTTCTTGATACCACTGTTCGCTACCCTTTTATTTGGATGTATACCCAAGTAACCTTTGAAAGGTTCTACGAGACGAACAAACCGTTTAAGAAAATTGAAGGGCTAACCTTCGACAATCAGAACCAAGCTTCAAAGATGAATGCTTTCATACGTCCCGTCGAGTCAGACAACCAGTGGAAATCAGTCCAAGTCATCGACTATTACCGATAAGCTCATCTGTGTTATTTCGTGCCATAACGAATAATCGATTCTCGATAAAGCGAAAGTAGTGCCTCATTCTTCACTCCTACCCCGACATTTTGTGCAGAGAATACGCTCCATTCATCATTCATATATTTGCGCTGATCGGCTTTCTGGATCGTCATACCTTCTGCCGGTCCATCAGTAACCACTCTTACAGCCCCACAACGCAGATTGAAGAGTGTTGGGTCAATCACATAGGCAATAGCGGAAGGATCGTGAACATGACATCCATCCATCCCTACCTTTTCCGAATAAAACTTCAGGTAGTAACGGCTCACATCCCAAATAAACTGCCCCACTTCCCCTGCATCATCTCGAAGTTGATCAAGGTATTGACCAGTAAAGAAGCTCTCCTCTGTGACATCTAACCCAATAATCACCACCGGCCATGATGCAGTAAATACCTTGTCTGCGGCATGAGGATCATCATGAATATTTGCTTCTGCGTATGGCGTGACATTGCCTCTATGGTCGTTCTCACCAAAAGCGCCACCCATCACAACCACTTCCTTAACTAAGTGAACAATTTCAGGGTCCGCTTCCAGTGCCAGAGCAAGGTTAGTAAGTGGGCCAACAGCCACTAAGGTAATCTCTCCCGGCTGCTCACGAACACTATCGATAATGTACTGATAAGCGGGCTTATCAATAGCAGTTACATTCAGTGAGCTTGGTGCCTTCACATCGCCAAAGCCTTCTTCGCCATGCACGACAACCGTCGCTCCGACAGGTGCTTTTATTAAAGGTTTATCCGCCCCCTTGGCAACGATAGCATTCATACCAAACTTCTGTTTTAGGTACAGCGCGTTGTGAGTCGCATTGTCTATGGTCGCATTACCATAAACGGTAGTGATACCCATAAGCTCGATATCCGGATGAGCTTCTGCAAAAAGAATAGCCATCGCATCATCGATACCTGGGTCTGTGTCTAGAATGATTTTCTTTGTCATATGAGCATCTATTTCACGCAAGAAAACACTAACAATACCTATAAAAAACAAGGATAAACGTGACAAAAATCTAAGGTATGAGTTTTGTCATCTTACATCTCTAGGCGACAACTCGATCTAGCGAAAGGAAATTGGTCATCATTGCTCCAACTTAAAATCAAAGTTTCGAGCTTTTTTTGAAAGAAAATTGCTTAATTAACGGTCAGTTAGTGCCTAAGCTATTGGTTGCGGTGGTTTTTTGACAACTAACTTAATAAAAATCAAAAAAACACGTCATATAAATCGATAGCATGCCGATACAAGATTTATAACATCGAAAAATATCAGGAATGACACTACATGCTAGACAATTATCGAAACCAAAGTGTCGGTTTTCAGCTAAAGCTGGTAATCACGCTGTGTCTACTCATCGCATTTTCAAGCATTGCTGCGCTTGTTTATCAAAACGCTTCTAACGTACTTTTAGAAAACACCCTCAAAGAACACCAATCTAAAGTTGAATCGATGGCAAAAACCATTGCCGGTCAATTCAACGCTTATTTACACACGGCAGAAGTTCTGGAATCAACTTTCCGTAATGGGTATCTAGCTGGTGTATATGTAGAGAATTACACTGTCGACTTTCAAGGTCACCAGGTTCCAAACATTACCCAATACAGCGAAAGCCTGATTGGTGATACAAAATTGGTGGATACCTTTACGCGTGATACTGGCGCTATCGCAACGCTTTTTGCCCCACTAGGAAATGATTTCATTCGTGTTGCAACATCATTAAAAGATCCTCAAGGTAAGCGAGCTCTGGGAACGACACTTGGTCAAAATCACCCGGGCTATCAGAAACTTATGAGTGGTCAGCCTTACTACGCACAAATCAAACTTTATGGTGAGCGCTACATCACCTACTACGCCCCTTTAAAAGATGCAAATGGTAAGGTCCAAGGAATTTCTTTTATCGGTCTCCCTGTTGAGCGCGCGACACAAGATCTCTTCAACTCATTAAAGACTGTAAAATGGGGAGATACGGGTTACACCATTATCTTGGATAATGAGAAAAGTAACCAAGGTCACTACCTTCTTCATCCAACACGAACAGAAAGTGAGCCACCGATTCAAGAAGTTGCTGACTACAACGGTAACAAGCCTTTCCACCAATTATTCGAACAAGACAGTGGTCTGATTCGATACCCATTTGAATATCAAGGAACGGTAGGTGAGAAATACCTTGTTTACACTCAAGTGCCTGGTTGGAATTGGAAGCTGTTGGGTGGCACATTTATCCACGAAGTGACCAAAGGCAGCCAAACGTTGCTTAAACTGATCGCGACTATCTCTGTCATTGTTGCTGCGGCGACATTTTTGGTGCTGACATTGGTTCTAAACCGCATGCTAAACCCACTCACTGTACTGAACGGTTATATGAACCGCTTAGCGAAAGGTGAAGTAAGTATTGATATTCCTGCATCAGGAAAAGCGTCTAAAAATGAAATCATTAACCTGAACAACGGCGTCGCTAACATGGCGGGGCAATTGAACGAGTTAGTTGGTCAAATTCGAACAACAAGCGACCAAGTTGAGAGCAACTCAACAAGTGTTGTGGATGATGCGAACCGCAACTTGATGCAATCCGATCTTCAGCAAGAACAGGTTGAACAAGTTGTGACTGCGATTGAGGAGATGGCATCATCCGCTCAATCTGTCGCACAACAGGTTGAACAAATTGCAGAAAACGTCCGCTCTGCAAACACAGATAGCCAATCTGGTTTGGGCGTAGTTGAAGGGGTTTGCATTGATGTGGCACAGCTCAACGATCAGCTAGACCAATCTGCGGCAGCGATTGAGCAAGTAAACCGTGATAGTGAAAGCATCCAAACTGTCACGAAAATGATTGATGAAATTGCTGAGCAAACTAACCTACTCGCTCTTAATGCTGCAATTGAAGCGGCGCGAGCTGGTGAGCAGGGTCGTGGCTTTGCGGTCGTAGCAGATGAAGTTCGTACACTGGCTCATCGCACTCAAACCTCGGTGAAAGACGTTGTGGAAATCATTGAGAAACTTAAAGGCTCAACAAGCAATGCCGTAAGCATGATGACGGAAAGTCAGCAAAACGCGAATAAGGTACTTGATAAAGCACAAGAAGCAGGCACTGCGCTTGAAGCCATTGCGGGTCAAGTTCAATCCATCGCCTCTCAAGCAGACGCAATTGCGGCAACGTCTGAAGAACAAGCACAAGTTTCTCAAGAAATCGCGGCAAATGCTCACTCTATCAGTGAGTTGAACCGTGAAAGCCGTGACACGAGTGCAAAAACATCACACAGTGCGACCGAGCTGCAACAGCAAGCACAAAACTTGAAACACCAAGTGGACTTCTTCCACTAAGCCATCAAGTAAAACCATCAAAGAGCCGATATTTTCGGCTCTTTTTTGTTTCGCTTACCCACCCCCTTTTTGATAGAATCTGCCGCCCTACTTCTTGTCCAGAGATCGTCATGAACTATCAATGTCCTCTATGTCATCAACCTCTTGAGCTCACCGCAAAGACGTTTAAATGTGAAAACAATCATCAATTCGACCTAGCGAAAGAAGGCTACGTAAACTTGATGCCAGCACACCACAAACGCTCAAAAGATCCAGGTGACAACAAAGAGATGATGCAGGCGCGTCGTCGCTTTCTTGAGGGAAATCATTACGACCCAATGCGCCAAGAAGTCGCTCGTCTTTGTGCAACCTATACTCAAGGTACAAGTCATCAGTTATTGGATATTGGCTGTGGTGAAGGTTACTACACAGACCAAGTTCAGCGCTCATTACATGCACAAGATGAAAACGCCAATGTCTATGGGTTAGATATCTCAAAAGTCGCTATTCGTTATGCGTCTAAACGCTACCCACATTGCGATTTCAGTGTTGCATCAAGCCATCGGCTACCATATGCAGATCGGTCTCTGGATGCTATTTTGCGCATCTATGCACCATGCAAAGCAGAAGAATTGCAGCGTGTTATCAAAGACAATGGTGTGGTGATCACTGTGACGCCAGCGGGTCGCCACTTGTATCAGTTCCGCGAACGCATTTATCAAGAAGTTCGCCTGCACAATGAAGAGCCAGAGCACATCGAAGGTTTCGAATTAGAGTACCAACAGAAGCTGAACTACACCATGGACTTAAAAGATGGCGTCGCATTCGATTTGCTGCAAATGACACCATTCGCATGGAAAGCCAGCGATGAACTTCGTGACGAGCTAAAGTCATCTACACTTTTCCAATGTGAGGCTGACTTTATGTTGCGTGTCTACCGTAAGAAAACGACTCAAGCAGGTACCGAAGAATAAATGTAACGCTAATTATTCTCATTACCATTGATTCATTTATCAGCCTCCATTAATATCGTTCGGACATTTTTGGAGGCTTTTTAATGCGCTTTTCTACACTAAGTCTGATTTTTGCAGGCTTGCTAACTGGCTGTGCTTCAAACGCACCCACCGCTCCTGACGCGATAACTGGTGACGTAACCAGTTTCTATGACTACCAGCTACATGACCCTGCTGGTAAAGCCATCTCAATCAATCAATTACCCTCTGAATTACAACAAGCAGACGTTATTTTAATTGGTGAATGGCACACTCACGCAGGTATCCATCGTTTTCAAACAGATATGCTCAAACAGCTGTCAAAGACAGACCGTCCTATAGCACTTTCAATGGAACAAGTTACTCGCGACAAACAAGCTATCTTAGACGCTTACCTTGATGGAGAGATTGGCGAGCAGTACTTCATGAAGCAGAGCAACGCATGGCCGAACTACGAAAGCGATTACCGTCCTTTGGTGGAATTTGCTAAGCAAGCCGATATTCCTGTGATCGCAGCAAACGCACCGAAGAACATCGTTCGCTGTATCGGTCGTCAGGGTGCGGAATACATAAATAAGCTCGACAGTGACGAGCGCAGCTTCATCGCTGATGAAGTAAATACGGCAAACAGCCCATACAAAGAAAAGTTCATGGCATCTATGCACCATGGCAAGCCAGAGCAAACAGAGAAACAATACGCCGCTCAGGTTACTTGGGATGAAACGATGGCGGACTCGATCGTCAAATACCTTGCAAAACACCCTGACACTCAAGTCGTGCATATAGCCGGTAAGTTCCACACAGAAGATGGTTTGGGCACTGCTGCTTCCATTTTACGCCGTAACCCAGACCTAAAAGTCGTTGTTATTACCCCAACAGCAGAGGTTACTTCGGAAAGTTCGGATTACCAACTAGAAGTACTTTCTCCACCAGTTCGTTATGTACAAGATGCCAACCGAATGGCAGCGTACAAGCACCTAGCAACACGCAACAGTGACCTTCAATGTAAGTAATCAGAAGCATCTTACAACCGATATAGAGAAATAGGTCTGCTTTTTGCAAGCAACTTGGTTTGTATACCTAAGAAGCGGCAAAAACAGACCTATTTTTTTCTGATTGATTCAAGATATATCTATTGCCGTCGATATAAAGATAACTGCTTTTTACCTGCACTCAATCAGAGAGTGTCGTTGTTCGAAGGGGTAACAGATGAATCCAGTAGGAAGCAATTCAGTCAATACATACGCTGCTCAACAAAATAAAGTTGAACAAGCGAAAGCCAGCGAAAAAATCACCGATGGCGCACCATTAAAGATTGAGCAAAATAAAGTATCACTCTCTAGTGAAGGGAAAGCACTACTCGCTGCGCTTCAGCAAATCGATCATGAAAGCAAGAAAGCGGAACTCGAAAACCAAACCGTTGGCGACAAAGTCGAATCTTTTGCTCATGGAGCGCTGGGTATGGACCATCCTCACACTATCGAAGAAGAGGAAGATGGCTCTTACTCAGCAGGTCAATATCTTTCAGCAGCCCTCACGGTTGGTGGTATCATCTTAGCTCTTGTTTAGGGGTTAACCGTTTAGCATCAGGTTAAACAAGAGTTTCTTTCGTTACGATAAGTAACCTCATTTGAACGCTTTTTTTGTCCAAGTCCATAATGGAAAACTATTCATTAACGGACGATGAACTGTGAAAAACGCATTTTCGCTTATAGACAAACCCACTTTTTTTGGCGCAATCGCGCTGCTCCTTTCGATTGTTTTCCCTTTAATTTTGTTTCCGGCTGAAGGTGCACAATGGATTGCCGTTGCTAAAACCTTTATGACTGACAAGCTCGGTTTCTTATACCTTGCACTAGGACTTGCCGCTTTTATTTTCATGATTTATGTCGTTTTTAGCGACATGGGCCAAATCAAGTTAGGCGATCCTGATGAAAAGCCAGAATTCACCACGGCATCGTGGGCCGCAATGCTGTTCTGTGGCGGCATCGGGGCAAGTATCCTCTATTGGGGCTGTATCGAGTGGGCATACTATTACCAGTCTCCTCCGTTTCAACTAGAGCCTGGTAGCGAAGAAGCTGTACGTTGGGCTGCAACTTACGGTCTGTTCCACTGGGGACCAATTGCCTGGTCTATCTACCTTATTCCTGCATTACCAATTGCGTACTTCTTCTACGTAAGAAAACAACCCGTACTGAAAGTCTCCAGTGCATTGATGCCAGTACTTGGCGAAGAACGCAGCAAAGGTACCGCTGGCAAGATTGTTGACGTACTGTTTATCTTCGGTCTACTTGGCGGCGCAGCAACCAGTTTAGGCTTAGCTGCACCTTTGATCGGAGAAGGTCTGCATTACCTCTTCGGCATGCCTAAAAATACTTACAGTCAAGTGCTTGTATTGCTGATCTGTACTGCGATCTTTGCTTACTCCTCTTACGCAGGCATGGAAAAAGGCATCAAAGTACTAAGCAACATTAACTTCTGGGGAGCGATGGGACTACTAGCCTTTGTGTTGGCAGTAGGACCAACCATCTTCATGCTGGAGACTGGCTTAGATTCGATTGGTCGTATGTTATCTAACTTCTTTGTTATGGCGACATGGGCAGAGCCATTTGGTGGATACGGCACTTTTGACAACACACATTTCCCACAAGATTGGACCATCTTCTACTGGGCGTGGTGGCTAGTCTTCGCTCCAAGTATGGGACTGTTTGTCGCTCGCATTTCTCGCGGTCGTACCATCAAGCAGATGGTTTCCGGTTCCATCTTCTTTGGTTCACTGGGCTGCTTCCTATTTTTCATGATCTTAGGTAACTACGGCTTGTCTTTACAGTTATCCGGAGAACTCGATGTCGTCGGCATTTTGAATGCCGAAGGCGCTACAGCAGCGATATTCTCGATGCTTGATGCATTACCGATGAGCTATTTTGTTATCGCTGTATTTACCTTGCTGTGCATCATTTTTACAGCGACGACTTTTGATTCGATTTCATACATTCTGGCCTCTGTTGTACAAAACAACGTCACTGAGGAGCCAATGCGTTGGAACCGAATGTTCTGGGCATTTACGTTGTCTTTCCTGCCTACTGTTCTGATGTTTATGGGGGGACTAAGCACCTTACAAACAGCGGCGATTGTTGGAGGCTTACCTCTACTTGGCATCTCAATTATGCTCATGGTGTCGGCTGTTCGAGCGACAACATTGGATATTCGACATCAGGAAGATTACATCGAACCAACCATTAATATTGAAGAGCTACCAGAGTTTGATCCTTGGTCAACAGAAGGGATGGCAATGGCTAGGTTTGAACGCGCACGAGACGCCGCTCAAGAAGCCGCGGAGCAAGAGCGTGACGCACTGGCACAATTGATGACACTGCGTAAACGCATCCGTGCTTTCGCTCTTGAACATAGTGACGACAATGATTTTGCCGATCATCACTTACCGCAGGATATGCAAGAGGAGTTGCAAGCCCTATTGGATAATGTGATGAAGGCAAAAGAGAGAAAACTCGAGTTATCGGAAACTGCCCAGCAATCCAGAGCCGAGTTTAATCAAATCGTGGCCCAAAGTACCTCTTACGCAGTGTAGCTTTAGCCCATGACTTTCAACTCCTAAACATAACTCAAAGCTCACTTCGGTGAGCTTTTTTTTGTCTGACGTAGTATGCGCCTGTGTATCTCATATGAATCTTTTGTGACGGTAGTATTTTTGTCATAAATCCTTGTTGTAATTCGAGCGCTTTTATAAATAAGGAATATACAATGAAGCACTTAGCGACCCCAATCGTCACAGCAGTGGCGGCATCTACGCTCTCTTTCAGCGCTCTGTCGGCAGAGATCAAAAACGTTATCTTAATGATTGGCGATGGTATGGGACCTCAACAAGTCGGTTTGCTTGAGACCTACGCGAATCATGCACCTAATTCAATCTACAAAGGCGAAACCACCGCACTTTATAAACTGGCACAGGAAGGTGTTATTGGTTCATCGTTAACCAACCCTGAAGATGCCATTGTGGTGGATTCTGCTTGTTCTGCAACCATGCTTGCCACTGGCATTCCAACCGCTTCTGAAGTAATTGGTATCGACAGTCAAGGCAACCACGTTGAAACGATCTTAGAAAAAGCTAAGGCAAAAGGTAAAGCGACAGGTCTTGTTTCCGACACTCGAATGACGCACGCGACCCCAGCCGCTTTCGCCTCGCACCAACCTCACCGCTCACTAGAAAACAGTATTGCCGTCGACATGCTAGAGACGGGTGTTGATGTCATGCTTTCTGGCGGTCTTCGTCATTGGCTCCCAAAATCTACCAACGACAAAGGCGACACATATAAGCAACTTGAAAAGCTCACCCAAGGCGATGTTTACCTAAAATCAAAGCGTAAAGATGAGCGCAACTTGCTGACAGAAGCGCAACAGCAAGGCTACAGCTTAGCGTTTAATCGCGACATGTTAGAAAACGCTAAAGGAGAAAAAGTTCTTGGTCTATTTGCTTACTCAGGAATGAACGATGGCATTGCTTACAGCCATAGCAAAAATGACCCGAAACGCACCCAACCATCCCTTAAAGAGATGACAGAAAAAGCACTGGATGTGCTATCAAAAGACAAAGATGGCTTCTTTTTAATGGTAGAAGGCGGTCAAATTGACTGGGCAGGTCACAGCAACGATGCAGGTACCATGCTTCATGAGTTGATCAAATTTGATGAAGCCGTCAATTCCGTTTATGAATGGGCGAAAGGTCGTGAAGATACGCTAGTAATCGTCACTGCCGACCATGAAACAGGCTCTTTTGGCTTCAGCTACTCCTCAGCAAACCTTCCTAAACCAGAAAAGCGCAGTGGCGAAGCTTTTGCTAAGCGTGATTACGCACCAAACTTCAACTTTGGTCAGTTTGACATTCTCGATGGACTCTACAATCAAAAAAAAAGCTACTACGGTATGATCAGCGAGTTCCAAAAACTCGATAAAGCGCAGCAAACACCAGAAAAGTTAGCAGAAATCGTGAATGCAAGTAGCGACTTTGCCATTACTCCGGAGCAAGCTGAGCGCGTATTGGCAAGTAAGCCAAACCCTTACCGACTGGCAAGCCACAAGTACCTGAGTGAAGAGAATGTTCCAGCAATCAATGATTTTGATGCTTTTTTCCCATACAACGATCGCGGAAACTTGTTGGCTCGAGAACAAGCGACCAAACAAAATACAGTGTGGGGAACGGGTACACACACGCATACGCCGGTCAATGTATTCGCTTGGGGACCTGCGGGGACCATCCTGCCAGTATCAAAGATCATGCATCACTCACAACTGGGCGAATACCTCATTCAACAAATTAAATAATTTCCGCTCTGCACTTACTTTCATCTTCTGATGAAACTTCAACGCCCTCGTTTGAAGGCGTTTTTTTACATTGAAACGGTTGACGCTTCGCGCTTCGCGCTCCACTATTTGCCAAATATTTATAAAAATGACCAATGCTATGTGTGAAATATTTGCCAAACAGCCCCAGGAAAATTATCAGTTTGTGACCCGTTCGATTCGTATTGATGGCCATGCAACCAGTGTGAAGCTCGAATCAAGTTTCTGGCTAACACTAGAAGAAATTGCCTCAGCACAAGACATGACGGTACCAAAATTCATCAGTACTGTTTACCAAGAAGCGCTGGAACACAACGGTGAAGTCAACAACTTTGCTTCCCTACTTCGCTGCGCTTGCCTCACCTACGCCCGCCGACCTCAGGCAACGATTGGAAGAGCTTTGAGCGAGCAACACTGATCCCTGCATTTTATTGTCGTACCTGAGTACTACCCATTGCGCGTCGAAACTGACTAGTCTAGGCGCACGATTAAGGAGTACTCATGACAAAAATAATTCATACCATGATCCGCGTAAGCGATCTGGAGCGTTCTCTTAAGTTCTACCGCGACGCACTTGAGCTAGAAATCAAAGACCAATACGTATTCGACGGCTTTTCTCTTACTTACCTAGCGAACTCAGAAACAGGGTTCGAACTTGAACTGACTCACAATCATGACCAAAGCGAACCGTACACTCACGGCTCGGGTTATGGTCACCTTGCGGTGAGTGTTGAAGACATTGAAGCCGCACACCGCCGCTTAACATCACTTGATATTGAGGCAAGTGATATCAAGGTGTTTGACCACCAGCAAAAACACTTAGCAACCTTCTTCTTCGTCACCGATCCTGACGGTTACAAAATCGAATTCTTACAACGACAAGGTCGTTACCTTTAATAACAACAAAGAAGTAAACATAACTATGATTCATTTAACTGCTGCATTTCACGCAAAACCAGAACACACATCGACACTTAAGCAGGCACTAGAAGCTATGTTAGTGCCAACTCGTAATGAAGAAGGATGCGTGCGTTACCAACTTTTCCAAGACAAAAATGACGCTTGCCAATTTTTGTTCCAAGAGCAATTTGCTGACCAAGCGGCTTTTGACCAACACTGTAATACTGAACATTTCCAAGCTCTGCTTAGTACTATCGATGGTTTACTAGCTAGTGAGCCAAAAATCACCTTCTTTGAAGAGCTATAAGCGTTAAAGCACAAAAATAAAAAAGGCACTCAAGTGAGTGCCTTTAGTTTCTGTTGAGAGAGTTACGCGTCTTTCTTGTCGACCATATGTAAATGAACATCTTGTTGCGGGAAAGGAATCGAAATACCTTCGCGGTCAAAACGCAATTTCACTTCTTTTGTCACATCCCAGTACACATCCCAATAATCGTCGGTTTTCACCCAAGGGCGAACAATAAAATCAACCGATGATGTATTTAGCGTATGAACCTTGATGTTTGGCTCTGGTGATCGAAGCACTGAAGGGTGAGACGTGACTATATCATTCAGAACTTCTTCTGCTTTTAGCAGATCATCGGCATAGCCAATACCAAAGACCATATCAACTCGACGAATACGCTCGTGCGTCACGTTCTTAATCACATCGCCCCAAATCTTGCTGTTTGGCACAATGATAATTTGGTTATCGAATGTACGAATCGTAGTATTCACCAAACTCATGTGGCTTACCTTACCGTCAACACCACCCGCGTATACGAAATCACCAACATCAAATGGGCGATAGATCAGCAGCATCATGCCTGCCGCAAAATTCGATAATGTATCTTGTAATGCAAAACCAATGATCACACCGGCGATACCGAAACCAGTTAGGATTGGAGCAAGGTTTAAACCGATTTGAGACAAACCGACCATGATACCGATGATCCATACCGCCTTGCCCGACATCGAAATAAAGAAATCTTGCATCAAATGCGACAATTTCAAATTCTTAGAGGCTACCGTTTTACTCACGACTTTTCGGGTTAACTTCGCCAATGAACGAGCAATCAATAAGATCAGGGCAAAGACAAAAAGCTGGAAAACATGCTGTGGCGCATTCTCCGCGAACCAATCTACCGCAGAGTTCGACCAATGACTCAGGATAGACAAAATGACTTTTGAGTTCAAAAGATCATGGGTGATGCTACCTGTCACTTCAAATATCTGACGTTTATACTCAGACGTCTCCAGCCCTACTTTGTCACCAATCGAAATTAATTTGCGAAGGCTATCGGTAGCAATATTAAGGCGTTGTTTAAGGATCAGTTGGCTCAGTTGTAAAGACGCTTTTTCAGATTCTGGGCTAGAAGAGACTTGTGAACCGATGATTTCGCTTTGCTGGTTGAGGTACTCGATAGACGCAGATAGCAGACGCATACGCTTATCTACGCCCTCTTTAAACTCAGCATCAGCATCTTCGTCTTGAACGTCTAACTTCTTCAACCAGTTTAAATTTTGCCAACTCGATTCATAACTTACATCCAAATACTGTTGCAGCTCACGATAGCTATTGATTAAAGAAAGCTTATCTTCGTCTTTTGACTTATTGATTTCCTCATTCAGCGCTTTGATTTTGTCATCGAGATAAACCACGGCACCTTCTGAGTACTTCTCTTGAGTTTGTACGAGCTCAATCAACTTCTCATGAGGAATGGACTTATTACTGATCGCAGTAGCGAGACGACTTCTCAGTTCTTCGTTTTTCTGGAAAAGCTGTAGTTGAAGTGCATCGCGTTCGTCTCCACTAGCTAACTTTAAACTTTCAGATAAGTCGAGAATGTCTCGGTTAATATTATCAATAGCCTTCTCTGCTGCAGAAACTTTTGGCATATCTACTGTGGTCTCAACGCTTTCCGTAGCTTGTACAATGAAAGGGTTCATTGTCAGAGTCAGCAGAGCCATTAAAACCAACCATGGGGTCAAACGCACTTTAAGGGGGGATAGTAACGTCATTTTTACCTCGTAAGAGACAATCCCAATCAACACGATCGAGAAATGGAATGTAAATCCTTGAAATTAGATGCTCTAAGTTTACAACACGAATTCGCAAACCGAGCAGCATTTAGTAAATTAAGCGTCAAAATTCATAATCAATGTCCATTATTTACTCTGTTTTATTCGCCATTAGCTAAAACCTATGACAAGTTCCATTGTGTTGATATTGATACAAACTGAAGATTAGGTGTGCATCACCGTCGCCACAAATACATCACCTGAGTAAGAATGGACTATGATTGAACGGAGTGAACGCTATTTGTTTCATCAATAAGGAGAAATCATGGGTTTTCTATCTTGGATCATTCTGGGCTTGATAGCCGGAGCACTCGCTAAGTGGCTGATGCCAGGCAATGATGGCGGCGGTTGGATCGCGACTATGGTGTTGGGCATTGCTGGTGCCTTCGTAGGCGGATTCTTGGGAAGCTTTGTCGGGCTGGGCGGTGCTGATGGCGTAAATATCGGCAGCATCATCACCGCCACATTAGGCGCGTTTGTATTGTTGTTTGTCTACAACCGCTTCTTGAAAAACTAATGTAATGCATAGCAGATAGAGCCTATCAAAACATCACGATAGGCTCGTTATTACTCATTGACGCTTAAATGTAAACGTACCAATGTGCTGCCCAGATGAGCGATGAACACCATTTGAAAAATCAGTATCTGAAGCTGCAGACGTTAACAGAGTTATGTTTTCTTTAGGAGAGGTATCTGCATTCCCTGAAGTAAATGATACGCCGTCGTCGGTTCCTGCATCATAAGTTTTGAGTTCAACAACCAGTTCATCAACCCATTGACCATTTTGGAACAAGTTAAGACTATCGACGCCAACAAACCAGTCTGGGCTTGGCGCAACCATAGTAATCACACTAACTAAACTGAAATCTTCGTCTAAGCTAAAGGTCACTTCAACTTGAGTCTGGCCATTCGGCAAATCCCCACCTTCAATTAAAGACTGGCTGAATCCCAAATTCTGAATGTTACCAATTTCACTTTTTATGCTATTCGTTGAACCTGCCTCTGCTACAATTTCAACCCCAGAAGTCGCCAACTTACCAGTGCTAAAAAGGGAAGCTGAAGCGTTGTGCGTCATGCCAATCAAAGGAGAAAAATGTGCACTCCCGCTCGGGTAATTGGTAGGGAAGTTTGTCGCATTCCAGTCGCTCTTAAAAGTAAGCTTATAGGTAACACCATTGATAACAGTAGAACCGGAGCTATCCCCAGAACTATCTCCCCCACACCCCAGAAGCATAAGACTCAATACAGAGACAGTTAGAACTTTATTCCTCGTAGGCTTCATCGCATCTCTCCCCAGACAAAAGTTAACAAAGTGTTAACCAGAAAACTTATCTCAAGTAAAGCAGCTTTGTTCACAGATGCAAATGAAACGGACTTCTACAATATCTAGTCAACAAAGTGAATTATCCTCCCCCAATAACAAACAAGCCTTTCACTCACATGAAAGGCTTGTTTTTATTCCGATATTATCGATTAGGGTGATTTAAGATATGGTCTTCCCAGTCCACCACGTCTATCTCGTACACCACTTTGTTTCTAACACTTTCGCCAGCAGCATGCATGGCTGACTTGGAACCCGTTATCAGTGGGTGCCATTCTGGTAGTGGTTGGTCCTCTGCGAGCAAACGGTAGGCACAAGTGTGCGGTAGCCAAGTAAAGTCATCAATATCTTCACGTGTTAGCTTGGTGCACTCTTCCCCTGAAGTGAAACGATTCGGGTAATCTTTGCACGAACACGTTTTGCTGTTCAGCCAACTGCAAGCAACATTGGTGTAATAAATTTCGTCCGTATCTTCATCCATTAGCTTGTGTAGACAGCACTTGCCACACCCATCACAGAGAGATTCCCATTCTTCTTCTGTCATGTTCTCTAACGATTTACTTTGCCAAAATGGAGTGCTCATACGCTTACTACTTATTACTGAGTGGGAATGAATTGGGTGCGTTTTATACCCCTCTGGGCATCAAAATTCAAGTTTTACGGTGTGAGTGAAGTGATAGGAATATTGAGTAAGATTTGTTCGCATTTAGCAATGCGATCATATTGCGATGAATTTACGCGCGCCTCTTCCAATCTGGCGAGAAATGTCCATAATGCCCCCTTCATTTTTACGAGGGCTTTAAGATGGATTGTCGATTAGGTTGTGGGGCATGCTGCATTGCACCGAGCATCTCTTCCCCGATTCCAGGCATGCCAAATGGCAAACCAGCAGGTGAACGTTGTATCCAATTAAATGACGATAATCTGTGTAAGCTGTTCGGAAAACCAGAACGCCCGAAAGTTTGCCACGACTTCAAACCATGTCCGGTTGTGTGTGGCAAAACAAATCAGGAAGCGTTAAACAACATTACAGAATTAGAGCAACTCACTTAATCGTTCCCCAGCTCTCTTAGGTACAGGTAGATCGTATCGCGTGAGATACCGAGATGATTTGCCACCATCAAAACCGCATCTTTGTATTTGAAAATACCCAGCCCTTGCAAACGGGTGACCAGTTCTCGGTTACGTTTGGATGGTGTGATCGCTTCATTCATCCACACTTCTGATTGAACAGTTTCAATCGTACTAATGATGGTCTCATCAATATTACGCGCGAATGTCTCAGGTGAACGCGCTCCTGTACAACATTCGTTTTGCTGTTGCGGCATAATTGAACGCAAGAAATCTTGCATTGGTACGTCCATGTCCACGTTAATACACAGCAATCCGATCGGTTTATTTTTAGGGTTGCGAACTATCGTGGTAATGGAGTGCAAGGTCTTTCCACTCGCCGTTTTCGTTAAATACGAGTCTGAAACGTCATTGCCCTCTAACAGCTTCATTCTTGCTAAGTTGGTAATCGGTGCACCTTCACCACGTTCAGTAATGTGACCATTGGCAATTTTGATAATTTCCGGTGCTTCCGCATCAAGGCTGTGAAGAACGACTTCGGTGTGCTCACCATACATGCGTGCAATACCATCCACGACGTTCTTCATTGAATTCAAAATATCTAAATCACTTTTAGTGAGTTTCTTAAGCAGCAATGTTACTTCCCTTAGCAAAAACGTTGAGGCTAGGCTGACATAATATCGATAATAGATTTGTCAGTATACGGCATACCGAGTCTAACCATCGAGCCTACATTTCTAATCGTTTGTTCGACTTCGTTACCTACTATACCTTGATTCTTCACGCTGTGGTTACCCATAGCCATCAAATATGAGCGTACTGCGGTGGTAGAGGAAGTGCAGACTTTCATCGCGCAGGACGATTTCGCTCCATCACATACCATGCCCGAACTGTCGCTAATCACGTTCTGAATCGCATAACATGACTGTTCAAACGAACCTCCCGCCAAATATACTAGCGCCATAGAAGCTGCGGCGCTGGTGACGGTATTACCACAAAACGCCGATAGCGGTGGGTAGTACGATTTAATGTAAATCGCACCTAAGTGACTCATGATTAACGCACGAGCTAATTGCTCTTCAGTACTTTGGAAAACCTCTGCTGCAATGACCACTGGCATAGTAGCCGCGATACCTTGGTTACCACTGCCAAAGTTACTCATGGCTGGTAGCGTAGCTCCCCCCATACGTGCATCCGAGGCGGCAGAGGTCATCATTTGGATACGGCTCATCAAATCATTACCAAGCAACCCTTGCTCGATATTACCTTTTAATGTACGACCGATCTCCAATCCATAACCATTATCGATACCCTCTTGCGCTAATGAGCTGTTGAGCTCGGCCGCTTGTAGGATAAATTTGATCTCTTCAAAAGGCGCTTTAAGTGCAAAGTCGTAGATTTGTTTGATAGAGATGTCCACACCTTCACAAACAGACCCAGTTGCAACTCGTTGCTGTTGGGGCGCATCAAATGTCACTTTGCCATTGTGAGTGATCTGAATAATGTTGGTGTGTCCACCACTGATTGTCACTGATACCGTGTCTTCTCCAGCAGTCATGGTGACGCTGCAAAAGATGAATTCTTGAGTATCAATGCGCGCAACGCTAACGCGCTCTTCATCAATCAGTTGTTGAGCAGCAGTCACATTGTCTTGATTAATATGGGCAAGAACTTCCAATTCGGCATTAGGGTCGCCGGCCAACGCACCTACAGATGCGGCAATCTTTAGACCAATCTTTCCGGTTCCAGGGACATAAACTCCCATTGAGTTTTTAAATAGATTGTCAGAGACACGGACTTCTATCATCTCTGGGGTCTGGCATCCAAGCTCACGTTTTGCAACTGCTGCCGCGTATGCAGCAGCAATGGGTTCTGTACATCCGAGTGCAGGTTTTACAACTTGCTTAATGATTTGGATATATTGGTTCCATTGCTGATTCATGTTTTTTCTCCGTATTACTTTTTGCAAGCAATCGCTTCAACTTCAATCAATACGCCTAGCGGAAGATCTTTTACCGCAAAGCAGCTGCGCGCAGGACACTCTTTATTAAAGAACTCAGCATAGACTTTGTTAAACTCAGCAAAGTCACTGATGTTCGCCAAATAACAAGTTGTTTTCAAAACAGTGTCAATGCTGCCACCGCCTGCTTCTAAGACGTGTTTTAGGTTCGTCAAAGATTGATGACTCTGAGCAGTAATGCCCCCCTCAACTACTTTGCCTACTGCACTATCAACTGGCAGTTGACCAGACGTAAAAATCAAGTCTCCGTAAGCAGTGCCGTGCGAATAAGGGCCAATAGCAGTTGGAGCGTGCTCTGAAGTAATCAATTCTTTCATGTTAATCCTCACATAATTTTTAGTTTTAATAAGAAAACTCTTAAATAAGTTTTCATTTCAAAGCTATTCTTTCAACTATATGCGAATACAACAACTACTTCAGATCACATAAATCGATCTTTTTTCAGATTTTATTGAGTATTTTTGCCGAGATCTCAAATTTATCTGAATTTTCCACAAAAAAATTGTTGTTGTTCTTTTTCTCAAATAGATTTGAGAAAAATTCATACTAACAAAGAGACAACGACAATGAGCGTTACTGTACCTACACAAACTCTTCCAATAACCAAAGAGCCGCCTCACGTTAAGGCGGGAATGACCGTAGAAGAATGGAAAGCCGCAACCAAGTTTGACAGCACAGACTGGGGTTGGGTGATCATGAGTATCGGCATGGCAATCGGTGCTGGTATTGTTTTTCTTCCTGTAAAAGTTGGTGTACTGGGCATTTGGGTATTCCTTGCTTCGGCAGTTATTGGTTACCCTGCCATGTACTTATTCCAACGATTATTCATTAACACCTTATCGACGTCACCAAAATGCCAAGACTATGCTGGTGTCATTTCAGGGTACCTAGGAAATAAATGGGGGGCTCTGTTGGGGATACTCTACTTCATCATGCTGGTGATTTGGGTGTTCGTTTACTCCACAGCAATCAACAATGACTCAGCCTCTTTCCTACATAGCTTTGGCATCACTAAGGGGCTATTGTCGGAAAACCCACTGTATGGTCTTGTTTTAGTTTGTGCTTTAGTGGCCATCGCGTCACGTGGTGAAAAGATCTTATTTAAAGTGAGCACTGGTCTGGTTTTGATCAAGTTATGTACCGTTGCCTTACTTGGCGTGATGATGATTGAAAAGTGGGACTTTGCTAACGTCGGCTCTGTACCTGCGGCAGGTGCAGGTTTGAAAGACGCCATTGAACTATTGCCCTTCACTCTTACCTCAATCTTGTTTATTCAAAGCTTGAGCCCAATGGTTATCTCTTACCGCTCTAAAGAGAAATCAATTGAGGTTGCGCGTTTTAAAGCGATGCGTGCGATGAAGATTGCTTTCGGTATTCTGTTTGTCACCGTGTTCTTCTATGCAATCTCATTCACCCTTGCGATGTCTCACGATCAAGCAGTAAAAGCAGCTGAAGAGAACATCTCTGCATTAGCGATGGTCGCACAGGGCATGGACGGGACAACATTGAAATTGCTTAGCTTAATGTTGAACATTTTCTCTGTTATGACGGCGTTCTTTGGGGTGTACCTAGGGTTCCGCGATTCTTGCCAAGGTCTTGCAATGCTGGCTCTTAAGAAAGTCATGCCTGAAGAGCAGATTAACCGTAATTTGGTAACCAAAGGCATCATTCTATTTGCTATTTTGATGGCTTGGGGCGCTATCGTGTTGAACTTGCCAGTATTGAGTTTTACTTCAATATGTAGCCCGATCTTTGGTTTGATTGGTTGTTTGATCCCTGCGTACTTGGTGTATCAAGTTCCTTCACTGCATAAATACAAAGGTGCTTCACTCTACCTAATCATTGCGACAGGTATTCTACTGTGTATCTCACCTTTCATCGCATTTAGTTAACCCTTCCTCTCACCTCGGTTATTCGTCTTCATGATGATGACCGAGGTTCTCTACGTTTCCACTTCATAGAGTATTTCGTTTCATATCTGAGACAAAAACCCGCCGATCTGGTTATTCGCTTAATTTCCGTGCTTCGAATCACACTTTTCTGACAATTCTCTACTATGTTCAGCGGGTAATCTAAATCCGAAATAGGAAACAACATGAATAAATACATGGCAGAGGTTTTTGGTACTTTTTGGTTAGTGCTTGGTGGTTGCGGCAGTGCGGTATTAGCTGCGGGCTTTCCAGATATTGGCATCGGTCTACTAGGTGTTTCTCTTGCGTTCGGCTTAACCGTACTCACCATGGCATTTGCGATTGGTCATATCTCAGGTTGTCATTTAAACCCAGCTGTAACAGTCGGTTTATGGGCTGGCGGTCGTTTTGAGACTAAAGACGTTATCCCTTACATCATCGCACAAGTGATTGGTGGCGTGATTGCAGGCGGTGTACTCTACGTTATTGCAACAGGTCAAGCTGGCTTTGATGTAGTTGGTTCTGGCTTCGCATCAAATGGCTACGGTGAACATTCTCCAGGTCAGTACTCAATGGTAGCAGCACTTGTAACAGAAGTTGTGATGACAATGATGTTCCTTATCGTGATCATGGGCGCGACCGACAAACGTGCTCCTCAGGGATTTGCGCCTATCGCGATTGGTCTATGTTTAACCCTGATTCACTTGATCAGTATCCCTGTAACGAATACGTCCGTTAACCCTGCGCGTAGTACTGGTGTTGCCGTATTTGTTGGCGATTGGGCAGTTTCTCAGCTTTGGCTATTCTGGGTAGCACCAATTGTTGGTGGTATCTTAGGTGCGCTTATCTATAAGAATCTTCTAGGTGTAGAATCAAACGACTAATTGATTATCAAACCGCAAGATCAAAAAAGCCGCTGAATTCAGCGGCTTTTTTATTAAATCTTGTGTCGACCTAAGAGTGAGTGTGACAAGGTTGTCCCATCTACGAGCTCAAGCTCCCCACCTACAGGTACACCATGTGCAATGCGGCTGGCGTCGACTTGGTGTTCTTTACATAATTCTGCAATGTAGTGTGCTGTTGCTTCCCCTTCTACCGTAGGGTTGGTAGCAAGGATCACTTCAGAAATATCACCTCGGCGCAGACGGTAGTCAAGAACATCAAGACCAATATCACTTGGACCAATTCCGTCCAGCGGTGATAAGTGCCCCATCAGTACAAAGTATCGACCTGAGTATTGACCGGTCGCTTCTACTGCAGCGATGTCTGCCGGGCTTTCTACTACACAAATTTGACCGTTTTCTTGGCGTTTTGGGTTAGTACAAATATGACAAATTTCTTCTTCAGTGAAGGTACGACACTCGGTGCAATGACCGATTTCTGTCATTGCTTGGCTCAGCGCGTCTGCTAGTTGCAGACCGCCTTTTCTATCACGCTGTAACAAATGAAAGGCCATACGTTGCGCCGACTTGGGACCTACCCCAGGTAGACAACGTAAGGCCTCCATCAATTGTTCCAGCATATGACTGGTACGCATTGAAAATCCGCTTAGTTAGAATTCAGCAGATTAGAATGGCATTTTCATACCTGGTGGTAGTTGCATACCGCCAGTTACAGAAGCCATTTTCTCTTTTTGAGTCTCTTCAACGCGACGTGCTGCATCGTTGAATGCTGCAGCGATTAGATCTTCTAGCATCTCTTTGTCGTCTTCCATCAGACTTTCATCGATTTCTACACGACGCACACTGTGACTGCCAGTGATTGTAACTTTAACTAGACCAGCACCAGACTCGCCAGTTACTTCCATATTCGCGATTTCTTCTTGAAGCTTTTGCATGCGATCTTGCATTTGCTGGGCTTGCTTCATTAGGTTGCCCATACCGCCTTTACCAAACATGTTTATCTCTCTGGTTTAATTAGGTGTTGCATCTGTTAATGGGGTTATCACTTTACGTTTTCAACCCCATTCCGTTCAATTTTTAGATAGGGCGTACACTATCTTTATCAAGCTCTGCTGTAAATCGACGTTCGATGAACTGTACGTGTGGATCGTTTTCTAAACTGATCAGAGCCTGTTGTAATTTCTCTTGGTAGAGCCTATCTCTTAACTCTAGCGGGGTTTCACCATTTTCACCGACATCAATGCTTAAATGGCACTCTTCCCCTAGCACTGTATTGAGAGCATTTAATAACTCGCTCTGCGCTCTATCGGTGTTGAGGTGAGCTTGATTGCCTCTTAATTGTAGTGAAACCGTTGAACCTTCTTTATCAAAGTGCGAGTTCAAAGCCAATTGTTCCACCAATTTAGGTGTGTCCATTTGGCTAATTAGATTCGCCCATTCACTTCTTTCTAGAGATTCATCCACCAGCTTTTGCGCCATTTCTGGCGTTTTTTCATGTTCTAACGCTTGTTTGAGCTGCGTCGGTGTCAGTTCCGTATTGGCTTTCTTTTCGACCGGTTTTGTTGGTCGCCAACGGTATGCCTCATCCTCCGGCTCTTGATTTTCAGCTTGAGGAGTAGATTTAGGCGACACCTGCGCAGAATTGCCATGCAATTGCGCTAAACGGTCAATAACCGATTCTTTTTGTGCAGGTGCCGCTTTAGGCTTTTTTGGACCACCAGTCGGAGTTGTTGCTTGTTGTTGTCCTTGACGCTGTGAGCGCAATTGATGGCGTAAACCACTCAAATTACCGCGAGAAGGCGCACTTTGTTGTGGCTGAGACTGTTGAGGAGCGTGCTGCGTTGGCGCAGGATTCTCACTCATTGGTGGAGCCATGTCATATTGCGGTGGTGCCATATCGTATCCACCCTGATACTCAGGTTGATACTGTGGCGCTTCGTTCTGCGTCGCTGGTTGGCTCATCGGTTGAGAAGCTGCATGCTGTGGCGCTGATTGCACTGGGCGGCTTTGCATCTGCTGCATTGGCGCTTGTGCTGCAGGTGTTTGTTGCTTCGATGGCTGCAGTTGAGGTGATTGCTGCTGTGGAGCAATTTGTGGTTGGCTCACTGTCGCAGTCGGCGCGACTTGAGGCTGCGATGAGGTAGAAATTACGTTTGCGTTGTTATTTGCTGACGGACGGAATGCCATCATACGCAATACAATCATTTCCATGCCGACGCGACCATTTGGTGACATCGTCAGGTCTTCACGACCTTTCAAGGCGATCTGGTAGTAAAGCTGAACATCTTGCGGTGTCAGAGCTTTACTTAATAATTCAATTTTTTCAGCATCAGGCTGCGATTGGTCCAAAGTCGAAGGCAGAGCTTGGTGCATCGCAACACGATGAAGCTGAGAAGCTAATTGCTGTAGTAACCCATCCCACTCTACACCATTTGATGCGAGTAGTTGGATTTTATCCATCGCTTGTTGAGGTTGCTTACTACTGATTGATTCCAGCAAATGGATAGCTTGGTCTGTATCAATCGTACCCAGCATATGGCTAACGATGTCAGTTTGAATCGTACCGTTACCAAGGGCGATAGCTTGGTCAGTTAAGCTCAGTGCATCGCGCATACTGCCATCTGCAGCGTGCGAGATCATGCCAAGTGCTCTTGCTTCTGCAGAGACTTGTTCTTTTTCCAAAATATGGTCAAGTTGCTGATGGATATCATCAACACTGATTGGCTTAAGATGGAACTGCAAACAACGTGACAAAATCGTCACTGGCAGTTTCTGTGGATCTGTCGTTGCCAACAAGAACTTCACATACTCTGGCGGCTCTTCCAATGTCTTTAACAGCGCGTTGAAAGAGTGACGCGAAAGCATGTGTACCTCATCGATGAGGTACACTTTAAAACGTCCGCGCGCGGGTTTGTATTGAACGTTGTCTAACAGTTCACGAGTATCTTCAACTTTAGTACGAGAAGCTGCGTCGATTTCAAGTAAGTCTACAAAGCGACCCTCATCAATCTCACGACAAGTATCACATTTCCCACAAGGGTTAGCAGTGATCCCTGTTTCGCAGTTCAAGCCCTTAGCAAACAGGCGGCCAATTGACGTTTTACCAACGCCTCGCGTGCCACTGAATAGGTACGCATGGTGTAAGCGATTTTGCGCTAACGCGTTTTCCAGAGCAGTTAAGACATGACTTTGTCCAACCACTTGATCAAACTTGTTAGGACGCCATTTTCGCGCTAAAGCTAAATAACTCATTGAATGTATTAGTGTCCTTCAAACTCGCAAATGCTGTATACGTTAAGACCTAGACCTTCTAGGCGCTTATCACCACCAATTTCTGGCAGGTTAATAACGAACGCAGCGTGCTCTAATTCACCGCCAAGCTGACGGATCAGTTTTGTTGTTGCTTCGATTGTACCGCCAGTCGCTAGCAGATCGTCAACAACCAATACTTTATCGCCTTCTACGATTGCATCAGTATGAATCTCTAGCGTATCCACACCGTACTCAAGCTCATAAGACTGAGCCACAGTAGGACGAGGTAGTTTGCCTGGCTTACGCACAGGGACAAAACCCACACCCAGTTCAAGTGCTAGAGGCGCACCAAATAGGAAACCACGAGCTTCTGTGCCGACCACTTTCGTGAAGCCCATGTCTTTGTAACGTTCAACTAATAGGTTAATCGTTGCTTGGTACGCTTTTGCGTCTTCCAGTAGGCTAGTTACGTCGCGGAAAAGAATGCCTGGTTTTGGGTAATCTTGGATGCTTTTGATGCTAGATTTGATCAGCGAAATTGTTTCTGTAGTCATAATACCGATTTACTTAGATTGGCTCATCACCCTCTGTTCTTATCGCAGTATATATGAGGGCAATAAACAATAGGTTTTCAGCGCGACGTACTCATTATTTTAAAAGTTACAGGCGCTGAAAATACAAACGCCCACTCGAAGAGCGGGCACACTATTCTCTACAATCTTAGTGATTTTCTTCTCGGTCAGCAACCAGCTCAGTCACAGGTAGACGCATAAACCAGCTCAGTAAAACGATTAGCATCACTAAAAGCGCAATTTTTACCCAGACAATGGGAGCAACCAGAATAGATACGGTAAAACTGAGCACGATAAATACAGCACCACGCTGCTTCACTTTTCGTGTAACCGCTCGGTGTTTGTGCCAGTTTTCTAGCATAGGTCCGAACGTTTTATGCTCATGCAGCCAACGATGAAAAGCAGGACTACCACGCATAAAACAGGCGCTGGCTAATAGAATAAAAGGTGTGGTTGGAAGTAATGGAAGGACGATACCAGCAATGCCAAGTATCATGCAGAGTCCACCAGCAATATTGAAAAAGTAACGCTTAATACGAATGGTGGACTCCAAAAAACAATCGTTTAATTAAAAACCTGCGTAACCGTTCAGTACGCGAATCCAGGTTAGCGTTGCAGGTAAAGTTGGGATCAAAAGAACTGCAATGAAACCTAAAAAGTAAAAAATATTATAAGGCTCTTTAAAATCTTTGTCTGCCATGATGCTTCTTCTCACTTGTTGACTTAGCTTTCTCCCAATTACATATCGTTAAATTATCGTTACGCAAATGGATCATTATTGTTTTAAGCGCTGACTATACCTTAAACAGCAAACGCTAAACACCAACAAAAAGTAAGGCTATTGTGAGAATGATTATTAATAAGATATAGGATTTTAAACAATAAAAAAAGCAGCACATGAGTGCTGCTCGTGAATTTCTGAATTCATTACATTAAACGATTCAATCGTACAATGTTTAGGCTAAAGCTTGAGGTCCCTAAGCAGCCAATTGAAAGCTGTCCACCTGTGGTAATTGGAAGTTCGCGGGTAATAAAATTCTTCATACTACCATCGCCAAGACGATTGCCGGCCGCGATGTGTTGATTAACATGTCCATCAGACCACTGACTGTCCAGACCTGCCGGCAATATAGAGACTGACGATGATGCTAAATCAGCCACGCCGAACACTGCATTTACTGCACCTGCACACTCTGAACATTGTATGCCCTTTTCAATGATCTCAACCATGTCTTTAAGATCGGCACTAAAACTTTTTAAGTTGCGTAGATAATCATCAAACAGAGCTCTCACCAGTAATGTGGTTGCTACGCCGTCTTGCTGCAGTGAAGCCGAATCCACAAGGTAGAAAGCAAATTGCCCGTTCATTAACCATCGGTAGTCAAACACCAATGGCATCACGTCTGTCGATTGCAGTAATCGGTACGAGCACTTCCAATCTCCCTGAGAGGTGTCTTTCTCAGGCAATAGAGCGTGCAACAAATCACGCGCTGCATTCGGGTTTTGCTGTAGATACTCAAGATGCCAATGAAGCTCTTGGTCATCTGGCATCTCTCCACCATCATCAACTCGGAACCACTGGCTCGAAAAATCTCGTTGTTCAGCAAAGTGGCAGTCCGAATCTTCCAGCGTATTGTCAATCGCTTGAGAGAGATGGTGATAATTTCCAATAGGTTTTGGTAGGAAGTCTTTGATACCAAATCGAAGCGCTTTTGCCACGTCAGACATTTCGTCTGTACCTGACACCACGATCAATGGCATCGATGGATATTCTAGGCTTACTTCCTCCACAAACTCGATTCCGTCTAAAACGGGCATGGATAAGTCGCATAAGACAAGGTCAGGCTCGCACTCACGCAATTGCTGCAGTGCTTCTAAACCGTTTTCAGCTTCTACTACCTTGTAACCCTGACTTTCTAAATAGGCACTAGTTACTCTACGAAATATGGGGTCATCGTCCACCAACATGATGAGCTTGTGATTGACCACTTCCTGCGCCGAGACCATTGCCGTTTGACCGTGAGTCTTAAACATACCTTTGCACCTCACAAAGCTCAGTCAAAAAACAAATTTATACGTTATTATTTTTGTTGTATTCACATCTTACAAAACGTTGTGCAGCAAGACGTCAGGCCCTTTCACCTTGTTATAAACCGTAGCCTTAAATTGACGTTTATACAAATATTCCATGGTTTATCAGTATTTACTAAGAGCGTCCTGCTGTGTTCAAATGGTGCAACATGTTGACTTAAAGCAAACTTTGATCACAAAGTTAATTATAAATTAGCCATAAACGGTAATTTAATGTGTCTGGAAATATGAAATTAGATGATCTAAACCTGTTTCGATTGGTTGTCGAAAATGGGAGCTATACCGCAACTTCGCGAAAAACCATGATTCCGGTGGCAACCATCACCCGACGCATTCAAGCGCTAGAAGACTCTGTCAATCTTCGATTGCTGAACCGTCATGCGCGTAAGCTTTCTCTCACTGAAGCTGGAGAACGCTTTTACCATGAATGCTCACCTCTGCTGCAACGCCTAACCTCGACAGCTGAGGAAATTACGGATGACTGCCGCGGTGCATCGGGCAAAATCAAAATTTCTGCGCCGTACAATCTGACGAAGCGCATGATGATGCCAATGTTCAATTCGTTCATGAAGCAGTACCCAGATATCAACATTGAGTTGACGACGGAAAGCAATGCGGATCAACTTGATCCGACCGAATGGGACGTGATCTTCCGTGTTGGTCCGCAACGTGATTCAAGTCTGATTGCACGCAAAATTGGTGAAGTAAAAGATATTTTGGTTGCAAGCCCTGACTACTTAACGGCGAACCCAGCTCCAAATCACGCTGAGGAGCTTTCTAACCACTCTTTGCTAAAAGGCTCACCGCTTATCAAGTGGACACTGATTAACAGCAAAGGAGAGTCTGTGGTGAACGTAGAGCGCGGTCGTTTTCAAGCAAACGCACTTAACGTGGTTCGTAGCTCTTGTTCAGAAGGTTTAGGTATTACTTTGATGCCTGACGTGATGATCAAAGAGTACATCGAAAGCGGCGATCTTGTGCGCGTACTACCAGATTGGAGCGCAAACCCGCGTGACATCTACATGCTCTACAACCACAAAGACCACTTACCTGAAAAGGTACGCTTATTCATCGACTTCGTGATTGCTTACAACATTCACTAAGCTAAAAACATAAGCCGATAGAAAACAAAAACCAGAGCCGAAGCTCTGGTTTTTTTATCTCTTGAGAAGTGCGATTTAAGCGCCTTCGTTGTGCAACTCTAAGTTTGCTAGGTCTTGCTGGATTTCGCGCTGTGTTTTCGCATCATCGTTGCGCAGACCATCAAGGAAATCCAGATATTGCTGGTCAATATCACCCGTCACGTACTCACCGTTAAATACGGATGTATCAAACGTAGTGATATCTTGGTTACCAAGACCAACTGCCTCGACTAAATCATCGAGACGTTGATAAATCAGAGCATCCGCACCGATTTGCTTGCAGATGGTCTCGTTATCGCGTCCATGAGCAATCAGTTCTGTTGCGCTTGGCATGTCGATACCGTAAACATTCGGGAAACGAACTTCTGGCGCGGCAGAAACCATAAACACTTTGTTCGCACCGGAATCACGAGCCATCTCAATGATCTGCTCTGAAGTCGTACCACGTACGATAGAGTCATCGACTAGCAGGACATTTTTGCCCTTGAACTCAGAGCGGATTGCATTGAGCTTACGACGTACCGACTTCTTACGTTGCTGTTGTCCCGGCATGATAAAGGTACGACCTACGTAACGGTTTTTCACAAAACCTTGGCGGTATGGCTTATCAATCGCTTGAGCAATTTGCAGTGCGATATCGCAAGACGTTTCTGGAATAGGAATAACCACGTCGATGTCTAAATCTGCGTAGTCTTCGCTGATACGCTCACCGAGCTTCTTACCCATTTCAACACGAGCACTGTACACTGAAATCTTATCGATGAATGAATCTGGACGAGCAAAGTAAACGAACTCAAAAATACATGGGTTCAGCTTAGGGTTGTCAGCACACTGCTTAGTGTATAGCTCACCGTCAAATGTCGCGTAAATTGCCTCACCAGGCGCCACGTCGCGAACAAAATCGAAGCCAACAGCATCCAATGCGACAGATTCTGACGCCACCATATACTCTGTTCTGCCGTTTACTTCTCGCTTGCCAAGACAAAGAGGACGAATGCCGTGAGGGTCACGAAATGCAATCATACCGTGACCAATGATCATCGCTGTTACTGCGTATGCACCGCGAATAGTGCGATGCACATTAGTCACCGCGCGGAACACGTCTTCAGAAGTCACGTTACCTTTAACGGTGTCGATTTCATGAGCCAGTACATTAAGAAGCACTTCTGAGTCTGAAGTGGTGTTGATATGGCGGCGGTCTTTTTCAAACAGTTTCTGACGAACTTCATGAGCGTTTGTCAGGTTACCGTTGTGGGCAAGTGTAATACCGAAAGGAGAGTTTACGTAGAAAGGTTGAGCTTCTGAGGCGCTTGAGCTACCTGCAGTAGGGTAACGAACATGACCAATACCCACCTCACCTTGCAAGCGTTGCATGTGTCTTGCTTCGAACACATCCTTCACTAAACCGTTCGCCTTGCGCAGACGAAAACGATTGCTTTCTATGGTACAAATACCAGCGGCATCTTGGCCACGATGCTGTAACACCGTTAACGCGTCATAAATAGACTGGTTTACAGGCGTTGTGCCCACGATTCCAACAATACCACACATGTCCTAATCCTCGATTTGCGACAGTAGCTGGCACTACTAGATAGTGCCAGACAGAAAACTTGATGTTGCTTTTAAATGCTCGAAGAATGGGGCGATGATACGGCTGAACTCAGGGACCAACTGTGACTCTTTCCACCAATCCGAGCTTGGGAATGCAGTAAACGCATCCATAAAAAACAGCACCGCAGAAACAATCAGTACTCCGCGTAAACCACCAAACACCACACCGAGAATTCGATCGGTTCCTGATAGCCCTGTTTTTTGTACCAGTTGACCAATGACGTAATTCACCACTGCACCAACCACTAGGGTTGCGACGAATAACGCCGCAATTGCGGCTCCGTTTCGAAACATTTCATCTTCGATGTTGGTGAAGTACACCGCCAATTTGGCGTAGTAGTTACTGGAGATAAAAAATGCTCCGAACCAAATCACCAAAGACAAAGCTTCTTTAGCAAAACCGCGAACTAAACTGATCAGAGCTGAAAATCCGATCACACCTAAAATGACAAAATCTAACCAATTCATGTTTTCTTCATCTTAAGTTGGCGCGCATTTTAACAGAAAAAATGCTGACGCAAACGTTTTCTTATGGATTTAATGGCTTAAATTTAAGCAATTGACCTTTTGAGCCTGTAATTTTTTGTAATTCCTTGACCTGTCGTTCAAGTTTACTTTTTGATACATCAGGACCAACAATTACTCGAGTAAAGGTATTCTCTTTTTTTACATGAGCTTGATACCCGCGCTTCTGTAAATCCTCTACCAATGCAACTGCATTCTCATGATTTTTCAGTGCCATCAATTGAATGATCCAAGCCGAATCCTCATATTGATTTTTTTCTTCAACCGGACGAACAGCGACCTCTACCTTTTCAGGCTGCTTGTTCGCGTGTTCAGGTTGAGTAGCAGGCTCTGTTTTTGGTACAGAAACGTCAATTGGAGACACTTCAGATTCATCCACCGTCGCAGTTACCGGAGATTCTGGTAACGAAACGTTGTCTTCTTCAGGTTCCAAGATTTCAAAGTTTTCCACATCGCTATCAAGTTCTGGTTTGATAGGAATGCTGGCAAACTCTTCTTTGTAGTGCAGTTTCTTACCATCTAGGACGTCAGGGAGCACAATGACCCCCACCGCTACTAGAATGATGGTGCCGACTAAACGACTTTGGAATTTACTTGCCATCAAATTACCTTTGATTACTCATTATTTGATTGCCAATGCTCCAACACCTCGCCCACAGTATGGAAGGAACCAACCACCAAAATGACATCGTCGTGAGCTGCGTGAGTCTTCGCGCTCTCAAACGCCTCTACTGGAGCTTGGAACTCAACTTGACCTTGAGGTAAGTATTGGCACAGTTCATCTGCTGTCGCTGCTCGTGGACCTGTCAGCGATGCTGGATACCATTGCGTTGCAATTGGAGTTAATGCTTCGATTGTTGCTTTGATGTCTTTATCGTGCAGCATAGCAACCACAACGTGGATGTTCTTATCCGCGTATTGACGTTTCACCTTCTCAACCAAGTATTCAGCTGAATGAGGGTTGTGTGCAACATCAAGGACGATTTCCGGACCCGTTTGCAAAACCTGCATTCGGCCAGCCAAGCGAGCATTATTCAAGCCATTAACGATATTAATGTCAGTGATTTGCAATTCTGACGCGCCGAGAGCCATTAACGCTGTTGCTGCATTCGGTAACGGTAGAGATGGCAATGGCAGATCTTCTAAATCAAATGCGCCACTGCTCCACTTCCAACCTTTCTCAGTTATCTGGTAATCAAATTGAATACCGACTTGGAAAAACTCAGCTTGAATATCATCAGCATGGGCAGCAACCGTCGCCGGCGGTGTTGGCTGACCACAAATTGCAGGTTTGCCCGCACGGTAAATACCGGCTTTCTCGAAGCCAATCACATTGATGTCATCGCCCAGCCAATCAACATGGTCGATAGCCAAGCTAGTGATAACAGACACGTCATGGTCAACCACATTAGTCGCGTCTAAGCGTCCACCTAGACCAACTTCTAACAGGACCACATCCACTTTCTCAACTTGGAAAATACGAAGTGCCGCTAACGTACCAAATTCAAACAAACTTAGGCTTATCTCGCCGCGCTGTTTTTCGATGTAATCGAACGCCTCACAGTGTTTGCTATCTTCTGCATCGACGCCATTGATACGTACTCGCTCATTGTAGCGAATCAGGTGTGGTGAACTGTAAACACCGACAGAGTAACCGGCATCTAATAGAATGGCTTCCATCAACGCACATGTTGAGCCCTTGCCATTGGTGCCGGCAACAGTAATCACAGTAGGAGCTGGTTTGGTAAGGTTAGCCTTTTGCGCTACCGCTTGAACGCGGTCTAAGCCAAGGTCAATCGCTGAAGTGTGGAGATTTGTTAAATAATCAAGCCACATCGTTAGAGGAGATGTGGCTTGAGGAATAGAGTTTTGGGTCATCTAACTTTAACCATTAATTTCTTTGGTTTTTATGTTAGTTGATACTTTACCCTTTTTCGTCCGCTTCTGGTACAGAATATGGCTCTTCATTTGGAGATTCGTTAACCGAGACCACCATAGGAGACTTGTGGTTAGTTAGCTTAGCTACTAGACCACCCACACGCTGACGCATTTCACGACGGTCAACGATCATATCGATCGCACCGTGCTCAAGAAGGAACTCGCTACGTTGGAAGCCTTCAGGAAGATCTTCACGTACTGTCTGTTCAATTACACGGCGACCAGCAAAGCCGATAAGTGCTTTAGGTTCACCAATGTTGATGTCACCTAGCATTGCCAAACTTGCTGATACACCGCCCATTGTTGGGTCAGTCAGTACAGAGATGAATGGCAAGCCTTTCTCAGAAAGACGCTCAAGTGCCGCACTGGTTTTCGCCATTTGCATTAGAGACATCAACGCCTCCTGCATACGCGCACCACCACTTGCTGAGAAACAAACAAGTGCACAGTTGTTTTCAATTGCTGCTTCTACTGCTTTTACAAAGCGCGCACCAACAACAGAACCCATTGAACCGCCCATGAAAGAGAACTCAAAAGCACACGCCACTAGTGGCATGCCCAACAATTCACCTTGCATTACGATCAGTGCATCTTTCTCACCACTGCTCTTTTGTGCAGCAGAGATACGCTCTTTGTAGCGTTTAGAATCTTTAAACTTCAGTTTATCTTGCGGCTCAAGCTCAGTACCAAGTTCCACACGGTTACCTTCATCTAGGAATGTTTCTAGACGACGGCGCGCTTTCATACGCATGTGATGGTTACACTTAGGACAAACTTCTAGGTTACGCTCAAGCTCAGCGTGGTATAAAACCTGCTCACAAGAAGTACATTTGGTCCACACGCCTTCAGGAATAGAAGCTTTACGTGAACTTACTAGGTTGCTTTTCTCTAAAATCTTTTCAAGCCAACTCATGGAAGACCTTTTCTCTCAACTCTTCCGCTTCATTGCGAAAGATATAAATTCGGGAATATTGCGGATGGATTAAAACATATCTTGCCGCGACTGTAGATAAAAAACTGGTTGTACCTATTTTTGATATCATTAATAACGCACAGTTTCAGCACGTATCCAGCCTAAAGTACCGATATTTTGAAACAAAATCGCAAATTTAGTTCAAATTATCTGGCAAAAACAACGGACCGATCGGCACAAGTGGCAATCCAAACTCTTCTGGGTAGTCCACATCCACCAAATATAAGCCTTCAGCTTTGGCGGTCGCGCCTGCTAATTTGCGGTCTTTCGCTTCTAGTAGCCATTTTATCCATTCTGGTTTTTCTTCACCACGACCCACTTTGATCAAGCTACCGGTGATGTTGCGCACCATATGATGAACAAATGCATTGGCTTTGATATCAATCACGATGTAGTCACCATGACGAGTTACGTTAAGGTGCATCAAGTTACGGAATGGACTCAATGATTGGCAATGCGCAGCACGGAATGAGCTAAAGTCGTTCTCACCCAATAGATACTGCCCTGCTTCATGCATTTTCTTCTCGTCAAGTTCACCATGGTAGTGGCTCACCCCAGAATTCAAAATACCTGGACGCAGTGCATGATTGAAGATGATGTAGCGATAACGACGCGCAGTTGCAGAGAATCGAGCATGAAAGTCATCGTTCACTTCCACTGCCCAGCGGACAGCGATATCACTTGGCATGTTTGCATTTGCACCCATAGTCCAAGCCACCATTTTACGACTCACGTTGGTGTCAAAGTGAATAACCTGACCAGTGCCATGCACACCAGCGTCTGTACGACCTGCACACTGAACTTCAACAGGGTGATTAGCTACCACAGACAATGCTTTTTCTAGCTCTTCTTGGACGCTTTTCACTTCTCTTTGACGTTGCCAGCCAAAGTAGTTTGTACCGTTGTATTCGATACCTAATGCGATTCTCATTTTAACCTTCGAACTCTAAAATGGGGCGGGAAGTATATACGTAAGTCCTTCCAGATACAAAAAGGGCAGCGTTTGCTGCCCTTTTAGTTACCTACCGTTAATCGTATCGATGAGGTTTTTAGCCTCTCGGCGAATATCATCTTCTCCGTAGACAATCGCTTCTTCTAGCAACTTAATCGCGCCTTGAGGATCGTTCATCTCAAGGTAGATTTTTGCGAGATCCAGCTTACCTGCAGCTTCTGCATTGGTATCTACATCGACATCGCCAATATCACCAATCACGTCAGGAAATTCGTTCAGACCCACATCGAGTTTGAGATCTTGCTCTTCAAACTCGCCACCGTCTTTATCCACTTGCGCCATCAACTCATCAATCGTCATGAATTGATTCTTCTTAGGATCAAAGTCCGTTAAGTCTTCTTGCTCACCCCAGTTTTCTTGCGCGATTTCTGGCTGTGCTAACGCGTCAGACGAACTCCATACTTCACGCTGATCTTCTGGTACCTCTGTTGCTGATGAAGTACTTTCTGGCGACAGTTTAAAGCCGTCCCAGTCATCACCAACATCCAGCATAGTCTCGAAGTCCATACCAGCGCTTGCAATCGTGTCACTATCTAGCTTGCCATCAAAGACCTCAGATTCAGCATTTTCCGATAACAGGTTCGCCATCGCTGATTCTTCGAAGTCATTTAACTCTGACTCAAAGGCATTGTTCGCTTCTGGCTCCACATCGGCACTGAAAGCTTCTGGTTGCGCAAAGACTTCGAACAAAGCATCGTGGTCATTATCAGCTTGCAACACTGGCTGAGGCGTTTCTAAGCGCTCATTCGATGCTTCTGGACTAATAGTGTCAGATTCAGCAGTTGATGGTTCTTCTGCCATTGATGCTAGCGCATCTTCTTCGCTGAATTCAGGAAGCTCTAAGTCGTCGAAGTTGAACTCTTCTTCTGCTTCCGCAACTGGCGCTTCAAGATCGGCTGTTTCCGATTCTGTTAGCGCTGGCTCCTCTGCCATTGACGCTAGCGCATCTTCTTCGCTGAATTCAGGAAGCTCTAAGTCGTCGAAGTTGAACTCTTCTTCTGCTTCCGCAACTGGTGCTTCAGGCTCAGCCATTTCCGATTCCGCTAACGCTGGCTCTTCTGCCGTTGACGCTAGCGCATCTTCTTCGCTGAACTCAGGAAGCTCTAAGTCGTCGAAGTTGAACTCTTCTTCTGCTTCCGCAACTGGTGCTTCAGGCTCAGCCATTTCCGATTCTGTTAGCGCTGGCTCCTCTGCCATTGACGCTAGCGCATCTTCTTCGCTGAAATCAGGAAGCTCTAAGTCGTCGAAGTTGAACTCTTCTTCTGCTTCCGCAACTGGTGCTTCAGGCTCAGCCATTTCCGATTCCGCTAACGCTGGCACTTCTGCCGTTGACGCTAGCGCATCTTCTTCGCTGAACTCAGGAAGCTCTAATTCATCAAAGTTGAACTCTTCTTCTGCGTCCGCAACTGGCGCTTCAAGATCGGCTGTTTCCGATTCTGTTAGCGCTGGCTCCTCTGTCATTGACGCTAGCGCACCTTCTTCGCTGAACTCAGGAAGCTCTAATTCATCAAAGTTGAACTCTTCTTCTGCGTCCGCAACTGGCGCTTCAAGATCGGCTGTTTCCGATTCTGTTAGCGCTGGCTCTTCTGCCATTGACGCTAGCGCATCTTCTTCGCTGAATTCAGGAAGTTCTAAGTCGTCGAGGTTGAACTCTTCTTCTGCGTCCGCAACTGGTGCTTCAACATCGGCTGTTTCCGATTCTGTTAGCGCAGGCTCTTCTGCCATTGATGCTAGCGCATCTTCTTCGCTGAACTCAGGAAGCTCTAATTCATCAAAGTTGAACTCTTCTTCCGCGTCCGCAACTGGCGCTTCAACATCGGCTGTTTCCGATTCTGTTAGCGCTGGCTCCTCTGCCATTGACGCTAGCGCATCTTCTTCGCTGAATTCAGGAAGCTCTAAGTCGTCGAGGTTGAACTCTTCTTCATCGATATTAGATGCAGTTGAGTTAGCTGCGACTGGCTCTTGCTCTGTTTTGCCCTCAGGCTCAATATCATCAACTAGCCAATCTTCCTCTTGAGGAATACCAAATTCATTTTCAACTGTGTTCGGCGTCGGAGTGAAAGCAGGCTCTTCTTCAATATCAGAAGTTGCAATAGATTCACTTTCAGCTTGGTTCACTTGTGGCACGTCGTCTGATGGAAGCTCCGCTGTATCAAGCTGCTCAACAGATTCTTCCACCACTGCTAGTTCTTCAACTGATGTTTCTGGCTCGGATTCAAGCTCCGCCTCATCCGCGAATTCCGTTTCACCGCCAATCAATGCGTCAAGCTCTGCAGCAAAGTCCGCACCTTCTTGCTCTGCAGGTTTTAGAGCTTCGCTGTCGGTATCGAAGAGATCATCCAGCTCCGTCATTAACGGGTCATGCTTTGGTGAAGCATCTTCTAGGTCACCAAAGAAATCATTGCTGTTGAAATTAACATCGGATTCAGACTGCTCGGCTTCAGCTTCTGTGCTGAGAGGCTCAGTCAGAGGCTGACTTTCAGCCTCTGGTTGGTTGTCACTAAGCAGCGCATCAATATCCAAACCGGAATCTAATCCAAGTGCCGCTTTTTCATCTTCTAGATCTAATGTTGATTCGACGCCAGCAGTAGGTTGAGGAGTCGAAGTTAACGCTTCATCTTCTACAGGCTCTAAATCATCAAAACCAAGCGAGGCAAGCAGGTCTTCATCATCTTGAATGTTCTCTGGTTCGTCATCTTCACGAATTAGATCATCAAATGGGTCAATTTCACTGTTCGGTTCGCTGTGCGATTCTTCGTTATCGTCATCTAACAGCTCGTCCAACAAATCAACGCTATTTTCATCAATGTCTGCCAGAGCATCGTCATTCTCGAAACCTGATAGCTTTTCTAGCTCATCAAGCGGATCAAAGTCATCGTCGGATGAGTCCTCATCATCAAAGCCAATCAACTCGTCGAGTAAATCGGTACTGTCTTCGTCGATCGCAGGCTCTTCGCTCAAGCCTGCGATATCCTCTAGCTCTTCAAGAGGGTCAAGCTCGTTAAGGGACTCACCATCATCTTCGCCGATCAACTCATCAAGAAGCGCCGATGCGTCATCTTCACTTGAGTCGTTTTCTGTTAGACCGGAAAGCGCCTCAAGTTCATCAAATACATCATCATCTGATTCGCTTGATGTTGGTTGCTCGTATTGTGCTAGCAGTTTATCGATGTCATCGTCCGTTGCTTCACCAGCTGAAAATGCGTTCTCAGTTACAGTTGGCTTATCTTCTTCAACATCCAGATTGAGATCATCACCATCTAGGTCAGCAAACAAGTCGTCCAACATTGCTTGGTCTACGCCATCTGTTTGCAGCTCTTCTGCCGGTTCATCAGCTGCGAGTAATTCAGCAAAAGCATCATCAGACATCGCATCAGAACCATCTTCGTCAGAAAGATCGAAGCCAGCATCATCGTCATCTAGCACTTCAAGTTCAGGTGCCACCTCATCCAAGGCGCGCTCCATTTCTTCAAGACCCAGGGCTTTTTCTTCGCCATTAACCTTGATGCCATTGCTAGAGGAATCAAATTCATCAAAGCCAACGTCTAAATCGCCATCGTCACCGATGCCAGCAAATGGGTCCTCGCCATCATCACCTTCAAGATTGAAGTCAAGCTCGTCATCATCAAGGTTCCCGAAGACATCCTCTTCTTCAGTTTGCTGTTCTTCTTGTTCGAATAGGTTTTCAGCTTCGTCATCATCTCCGAACAAGTCGTCATCAAGGCTCAGCTCTTCGTCTAATTCATCTGCAGCTGCTAAACCAATTGGCGCAGCAAGAGGATCTGTACTTTGCTGCTCTTGCGCAGCCGCTTCTTCCTCTTTCGCTTTCGAGCGACGACCAAGCATCATCACGACCAACAAGGCGATTAACGCACCCGGAATCAACGCAGCAAGACCAACAAGCCAGCCATTCGATAGAATTTTATCCATCGTACTTGGCTGCATACGCTGTTGCTCGGCAACACGCTGACGCTCTTCAGCTAACAATTTTTCAACTTCTGAGCGAATACGCTCTTCGTCATTCAACGATGTTTTCAGCGTTTCAACTTCGCTTTGTACTTCAGAAAGCATCAAACGCAGGCGATGATTCTTCTCTTCCAAAGACTCCAATTCACTTTGCGAGCCTTGCAGCTTGTCTTTCAGCGCACTGACTTGCTTCTCGCCTTCTGGTGAGGTGGTCACTGCAGGCACTGGCGTCTCAGGTTTTACCACTTTTACCAGCTCTGGTTTCGGAGCTTCTGGTTTCGCAGCCTCTGGTTTTGGATCTGGCTTTGCGGTTTCAACCACTGGTTTTGGCGGCTCAACTTTCGGTTTTACAGGTTGAGTAGGCGTTGCTTTTGGCTGAGTGAGTCGAGCTTCATGCGCTTTCATAATGGCAACAGCTTGCGCAGTTGTTGCGCTTTGCACTTGCTCCAGAGAAGGGACACGTAATCGACTACCAGGAATCAGTTCGTGGATATTCTGTTTATCAAACGCTTGAGGGTTGATTCTATAGATGGCGAGCAGCGTTTGTTGTACGGAAACATTTCGAGAAGGTCGCAATTGAGAAGCGATCGACCATAAAGTCTCATTTTGACCTGTCGGGCCAAAGAAGCGCGACGGTTGGTCATTTTTAGGTGGAGCGGGCAACGCTCGTTCAATCTCCTCAGCAAAGCTCGGAGACGCTTGCACTTCACCAGAGGGTCCTACAAGACGAATACCTTCGGCTTGAACCAATGACGATGTCTGAGTCGCGCTCATCAGCACAAGGGCTGCTAACAAACGCTTATAATTTTGACGCATAGAAGGCTCAGTTTGGTGCTAGTAACAATTTGAAATAGTGATCGGTTAAATATATCGGATATAGCCCTCAAAACTATAGCTTTGAGGGTAAAAAATGTGTGGCTCTCACCATATTCGTACTAATCTCACACAATTTTACGCTATTCGAACAAAAAAGCCTCGCATAGTGCGAGGCTTTAAGGTTCTTAACGTGGTCGACTTAGTAGTAATCGCGAATCAGAACTTCTGCAATTTGAACTGCGTTGGTTGCTGCGCCTTTACGAACATTATCGGCAACAACCCATAGGTTCACGCCACTGTGATGGCTGATATCGTTACGAATACGACCAACCATTACATGGTCTTTGCCGCCCGCATCACGAACTTGTGTTGGGAAGTCTTCACCGTGGAATACTTCAATACCATCTGTTTGCTCAAGTAAGTTCATCACTTCTTGTGCATCGATTGGTGAGCGAGTCTCAATATGAACCGCTTCTGCGTGACCATAGAATACAGGTACGCGTACACAAGTTGGGTTTACTGTGATTGATGGGTCGTTAAAGATCTTTTGCGTTTCCCACACCATTTTCATTTCTTCTTTGGTGTAGCCGTTTTCCATCATCTGGTCGATTTGTGGAATACAGTTAAACGCGATCTGTTGAGAGAATTGCTTCTTGTCAGCAGGTAGACCATTTAGCAGCTTCGCTGTTTGACCTGCTAGCTCATCAATACCTGCTTTACCTGCACCCGATACAGATTGGTAAGTTGAAACGTTAATACGTTCAATGCCCACTGCATCATGAATTGGTTTTAGTGCCACCAGCATTTGGATGGTTGAACAGTTCGGGTTTGCAATGATATTGCGGTTACGAAATTCTGCAATCGCTTCTGGGTTTACTTCTGGCACAACCAAAGGAATGTCATATTCGTAACGGAAGTTCGACGTGTTATCGATAACGATAACACCTTCATCAGCGGCAATTGGTGCCCATTTTGCTGACAGTTCGCCACCAGCAGAGAACAGTGCGATGTGCGCTTGAGACCAATCGAATTCTTCTACGTTTTGAACACGTACCGTTTTACCATTGAAGCGGTAAGTCTTGCCTTCACTACGCTCACTCGCAAGTAGGAAGATTTCACCTACCGGGAATTTGCGCTCTTGAAGCACTTCCAAAATTGTTTCACCGACCGCACCGGTCGCACCTAATACGGCAACATTGTATTGCTGGCTCATTGACTTACCTCAACCTGAAAACCTAGTTCTGCTAATGGTGCAAGATTGCATGTTTCGTTACCCATTAGCGTGACAGCGCTGTACTCGCGGCGATCCCAGTAGTTTTTACGCATCAGGTCAAAAGAGCCTGGCTTACTGATTTCGCGGCGGAAAAGAGCGTCATCTTTACGCACATCATAGATTAACTGCGTGATGTTGTGCAGCGTTGCTTCATCCCATGCTCTGTCCAATACCATAGTAGGAACAGGCGCGGTTGGCAGTAAATCGCTGGCATGCGCACGTAATTCGTTATTTAAGAACTCACAGTAGCTATTGAAAATCATTGTTGTACCGCGAGCTTTCCCTTCCAGACCATAGCCTGCAACGTGAGGGGTTGCGAATGCTAGCAGAGGCAGAAGCTCCATATCAACCTCTGGTTCAAACTCAAACACATCGAGTGCCGCTGTAAAGCCGTCGTTTTTCAGTAAACGTTGCTTTAGCGCTTGGTTGTCAACGACCGGACCGCGCGCGGCATTGATAAGAATTTGATCGCTACGAAGACCATTTAGCACTGCCTCATCAATCAGGTGATGCGTTGGATGTGGACCATCTTTAGTGATAGGCGTATGCAGCGTAATGATGTCAGAACGTTCGATCAGCTCGGCTAGCGGAGTGAAGCTGCGAGAATCACCCTCTTCTTGTTTAAATAGATCATTGATGAGCACGTTTATACCCATGCCTTTCAAACATTTTTCAAGGTAGCTACCGACTTGACCCGCGCCAATAATACCAACGGTTTTATCGAAAACTGAGAAGCCTTGTTGTTGTGCTAGCACCATCATGACGCTGAACGCGTACTCGGCAACACCAACTTTGTTACAACCAGGTGCTGCGGTGAAGAAAATACCTTTCTCTTGCAATAGCGCTTGATCAACATGATCCATACCTGCGGTTGCTGTACCAACGAACTTCAGCTTGTTTGCTTTGCTGATCAGTTCTGCGTTTACTTTGGTAACTGAGCGAATCATTAGCGCGTCGACATCGACTAAATCATCGGCGGTTAGTGTACGACCAGGTTTTAGAATCACTTCACCGAGTTGGCTGAATAGCTCTTCAGCGTACGGCATATTTTCATCAACAATAATTTTCATAGCGCCAGCGTTTAACATCCATTTGTATGAGTTCGTTTATTCGCAAGATGCGAAGCTAAAGCGATTGTGCCCTTTTCTTGAAAAATCTCAACAACTATACCCAAGTGACTTTCCTAAACAGGTTTCAGAAAAGAAAAAGCCCGGCTAAATTAGCCGGGCAAAGTTCCAGAACAAAAGGATCCTATCCCGCTCTCCTTGGGATAGAGTCTGCGTCTGTTCGATCAGTTTGACTGATCAAGCTCTGGAAACTGGTTTGTCGGTCCGTTGACGCCATTTGAGAAAACCATAGTGACATTCCGACCAACAAATTCAGTTAGCTTTGAGTCGCTTACGCTTGGTACTTTTTGATTACCAATGTCGCGTTTGTACCACCAAAACCAAAGCTGTTTGACATAACCGTCGTTAACTCAGCTTCACGAGCTTCCGTTACGATGTCTAGACCTTGTGCTGCTTCATCCAAGTTAGAGATGTTCACACTTGGGGCAATGAAGTTGTTGTCTAGCATTAGCGTTGAGTAAATCGCTTCGTGAACGCCAGCTGCACCTAGTGCGTGACCTGTCATTGCTTTTGTCGCAGAGATTGCTGGGCTGTTATCACCGAATAGTTCTTGGATAGCGCCTAGCTCTTTCACGTCACCTACTGGAGTAGAAGTGCCGTGGGTATTGATGTAGTCGATAGCATCAACATCTTGCATTGCCATCTTCATACAACGAACGGCGCCTTCACCTGATGGTGCTACCATGTCGTAGCCATCAGAAGTCGCACCGTAACCTACGATCTCACCGTAGATTTTTGCGCCACGAGCTAGAGCGTGCTCTAGTTCTTCGATAACTAGCATGCCGCCGCCACCAGAGATTACGAAACCGTCACGGTCTGCATCGTAAGTACGAGATGCTTTGTCTGGTGTTTCGTTGTATTTAGTTGATAGTGCGCCCATCGCATCAAACATCATAGTTTGAGACCAATCTAGCTCTTCACCACCACCTGCAAAAACGATGTCTTGTTTACCAAGTTGGATAAGCTCCATCGCGTGACCGATACAGTGTGCAGACGTTGCACAAGCTGAGCTCATTGAGTAGTTCACGCCACGAATCTTAAATGGTGTTGCAAGACACGCTGATACTGTTGAAGACATAGTACGTGGAACCATGTATGGACCTACGCGTTTTACGCCTTTTGCACGCATCGTGTCAGTTGCTACTGTTTGGTTTAATGCAGAAGCACCACCAGAACCAGCAACGATACCTGTACGATCGTTTGAAACTTGTTCTTCAGATAGACCAGCGTCTTCAATTGCCTGCTGCATTGATAGGTATGCATAAGCAGCCGCATCACCCATAAAGCGCATCTGCTTACGGTCAATAAATTCTGCTGGGTTGATTTTCAGATCACCCCATACCTGCGAACGCAGACCGTTTTCTTTAAACTGCTCAGACGCAGTGATGCCAGATTTGCCCGCTTTAAGAGACGCTAGAACTTCTTCGACGTTGTTACCGATACTTGAAACAATACCCATACCGGTGATTACGACTCGTTTCATTATGACATTCCTATAATTCAAAAATCCGCTAGATAATAACTAAGATAGTCAACAAAAGTGGTCAGCTTTCCCAGAAATTCGTACAATCGCCGAATTCTAACCGCGCCAAATCACATATTTGCACCATTATGACTTCGATTAAAAACGCAGAACTTGGTTGGAACGAAGCTGGTACACCGGTTTCTGACCAATTTGATGATGTTTATTTCTCCAACGTAAACGGTCTCGAAGAGACGCGTTACGTGTTCCTCAAACAAAATCATCTACCAGAAAGATGGCAGGAATTTGACCAAAGACGTTTTGTTATTGGTGAAACCGGATTTGGCACAGGGTTGAACTTCTTAGCCGTGTGGCAATGGTTTACCGAATTTCGTCGCGAATATCCAGAGGCAACCCTAAAAGAATTGCATTTTGTTAGCTTTGAGAAGTACCCACTAAGCAAAGCTGATTTAGAAAAAGCGCATCAATCATGGCCAGAATTGGCAGAGTTTGCCGAAAAACTGCAACAGCACTATCCAGCAGCAGTGCCTGAGTGTCATCGCATTGTTTTAGAAGACGGCGCTATCACACTCGATCTTTGGTTTGGCGATATCAAAGACTGCATGCCGCTTGTTCCTTATGAAGAGCAAGGCTTGATTGATGCTTGGTTCTTAGATGGTTTTGCACCGAGCAAAAACCCAGAAATGTGGAACCAAAACCTATTCAACGGCATGGCAAAATTGGCGAAACAGGATTGTACGGTCGCAACCTTTACGGCAGCGGGTTTTGTGCGTCGCGGCTTAAACGAAGCGGGCTTTGCAATGAAAAAAGTCAAAGGCTTCGGCACCAAACGTGAAATGATTGCAGGTTCGATGGAGCAGCGTGAAGCGCATTCAAACCACCTACCTTGGTTTAACCGCACTGCCTCGACCAATCATGATTCCATCGCGATTATTGGTGGCGGTATCGCTAGCGCGGCTTTGGCTAAAACGCTGATTCGTCGCGGTCAAAATATCACGCTTTACTGCAAAGACGCTCAACCTGCAGAAGGCGCATCAGGCAACCGCCAAGGCGCAGTGTACCCATTATTAAATGGTCCACACAAAGGCGTTTCTCGTGTATTCGCTCCGGGCTTTTTGTTTGCCCGTCAGTTTGTTGACCAAGCAGCGCAAGATATCCAATTTGATCACGATTGGTGCGGCATTACTCAGCTGATGTGGGATGACAAATCTGCAGATAAATTAGAGAAAATGCTTGCTGGCAATTTCACACCAGAGTTAATTCATAAACTATCTGCTGAAGAGACCGCAGAGAAGATAGGCTTGCCGATTGATATGGCATCGGTTCACTATCCTCTCGGCGGTTGGTTATGCCCTGCTGAACTCACGCGAGGCTTGATAGCTCAATTGGATAAAACAGAACTTTTTGAAGCGAAGTTCGAGCATCAAGTCGAGTCGCTCACTTGGGACGAATCGCGCAAGGTTTGGATATTGAAAGCGAACGGTCAAAGCTTTGAACATTCAACTGTAGTGGTTGCTAATGGCAGTGAGTTCCAAACACTAAGCCAAACCGCTGATTTACCAATGGGTCAGGTAAAAGGTCAAGTTAGCCACGCACCAGCGACAGAAACTTTGTCCAAGCTGAAAACGGTACTGTGTTACGACGGTTACATGACACCTGTTAACCCGAATAATCAGCACTTGTGCATCGGTGCAAGCTACGACCGCAGCCACCTCGATTACGAGTTTGACGAGGATGCGCAAAAAGACAACGCTGAGAAATTGGTGAAGTGCCTGCCGAACCAAACTTGGACGAAAGAGGTGGATACCTCTGGTAACTTGTCACGCCAAGGTATTCGCTGTGTTAGCCGTGACCACCTTCCGTTTGTAGGGAACGTAGGCGACTTTGAAACCATCAAAACGCAATATGCGGATCTGCAAAATCAACAAGAGCAAGACGTTGACGCGATTCACCAGTTCCCTAACCTATTCTGTTTCTTAGGTTTAGGCTCTCGTGGTTTGAGCTCAGCACCTCTAATGGCAGAAGTGTTGGCTTCACAAATCTGTGGCGATCCGTTACCACTGCCTGTTGATGTCCTGACTGAGCTGCACCCTAGCCGTATGTGGGTAAGAAAGCTACATAAAGGGAAGGCAATTACTGAGGTGTAATTTGCTTTTAGTATTTCGCTGAAAGCAAAAGTCTGTTGCTATTCCTGTTAAAGACGAACGAATGCAGTTGGGGGATCTCTCGATTCATTACACAAAAAAGATCCCCTACTCAATCATTCTTCCTTCTAGGGAATGTTCGAATTTAAGTCTTTAACTTTAACAGCTAACAGGAGCAACTCATTCAGCGACCTTCTAAACGAAAACTCCCTCGTCATTCCCAATAACGACAAAGGAGTGTAGTCGGGAATCTCTCGGTTAATGACGCAAAAGAGAAGCCTTAATTCAATGTCGCCACTGCTGCTTTCACTTGATCTGCAAGTTCCGAATTACGGAACTTGCCCGCTTCTAAATCAAAGTTATCGTAGAAGCTTGGAATAGATTGCGATGCTTTCACTTCCGCACCAAAGTAAGGTGCAGAGCCTGTCGCCGCAGCGAGTACCGTTTGTGCACCACCAGGACCTGGTGAAGTCGCTAAGTACACCGCTGGTTTATTTTGGAATACGTTACGCTCGATGCGTGTCGCCCAATCGAATAAATTCTTATACGCTGCTGGGTAAGAGCCATTATGCTCAGCAAAAGAAATCACCAAAGCGTCTGCTGTTGCGATGTCAGCAAGAAACGCTTTTGCGCCCTCTGCCTGACCAATTTCCTTCTCTTTGTCTTCGCTGAACAAAGGAACATCGTAGCTATTGAGATCTAACACTTGCACGTCTGCACCTTCAACAAGATTGGCTGCGTAAGTCGCGAGAGTTTTATTAATAGAGGTAGAGCTAGTAGAAGCGCCGAATGCGATAATTTTCATGGTTGTAGTCCTTTGTTCACGTTTTGTACTAACAAGAGTAAGAGGTGAACGAGTGTGCTACAACCACAAAAATTTTAAGGAGAGATTCGAAAATTTCGAAGGAGTTTAATTCAACTCTTTTTGCCTCAACCAGAGGTTTAGCGCAACCTGTCGAAGCTTATAAAAACTGATGGTGGCTTAAGCTTGTGCTTGAAGCTCTTGCCAAAGGTCGTTAACAATCACGCGGTCTGCTGGTGTTAATTCTGAACGCGCTTCTTCAAGACTGTTTTCGATGCGAGATTTCAACTCAGCCACATCGTTAATGCCTTCTTCTTCACACGCCGCCGCAGACAGAGAAATGTGACCACGTAAATAACCACCAGCAAACAATTCATCATCCGATGCGGTTTCAATGCGTGCATCAATCAGTTCTAGTAGTTTTTCTTCAAATTCAATAATCATGGAGCTTCTCTGAGGTTATTTAACGATAAAGTCAGACGTTTCCAGCGGCTTGGTTTGGTAAAAGGCACGCAACGCATCCGATAGCATTTGTACGCGAGGCGGAAGACCGTTTTTTAGAATACCCATTACTTCATTGTGCACTTTGTGCATAAAACCAAGACGATCTGGTTCAAAATCGCCGTGTAGATTGTCACAACTAACGTTAAAAGGGAAGTCAGCACTTTTCGCTAGAATCCACTCATAAGCTTGGGGGCGAACTTCAACTTTTTCGAACTCAGCTTGAACCTCTACTGTACGACCATCTGGCTCGTACCAGTAACCAAAATCTTCTAGCAAACGGCGCTCTGGTCCTGCTACACACCAATGGGCAATCTCGTGTAGTGCTGACGCGTAAAAGCCACGAGCAAAAATAATCCGATGATGTGGGTGCGCTTCGTCAGCTGGTAAGTAGATAGGCTCATCACCACCAAGTTCTAATTTGGTATTAAAAGACTCAAGAAACGTGTCGTTGAAGATGGTGATAAGGTCTTGATATTCGTGATTCATCATCGATTCTGTACTTCAAATTGGTATGCGGTGCGCATTGTCGCTGTTTTTCTTACACAGGTAAAGCCACACAACATGTTTGGTTATTAGCTGAGTTAATCTGAAAGTCGCTTTCTCCATACAATTTCTCATTCGTCACAGATCACATTTCCCACTACACTCACGCCTTATTTTTACGCTTAATGATGGCGACTTCAACGCTACTTAAAGCGAGATTCTTTTTGGATTTAAGCCTATCCCCAAGGCTTAGATCTTGTTGGTAAGTTTTGCTGCTGTTTTCCTTAATCTCAAGGACATAACAGAGCCCTTTTATTTGAGTGTCCCCTTATGCTGCTAAGTGTGTTGTATATCATTGGTATCACGGCTGAAGCCATGACTGGTGCATTGAGTGCTGGTCGAAGAAAAATGGATTGGTTTGGTGTTATGTTGGTAGCCAGTGCAACGGCAATCGGCGGCGGTACAGTACGCGACATTTTGCTAGGTCACTACCCATTAGGTTGGGTAAAGAATCCTGAATTCTTAGCAATTACATGCGTTGCGGGTGTACTGACAACTGGCTTGGCGAAGTGGGTAATCAAGCTGAAAGGTCTGTTCATTCGTTTGGATGCGCTAGGCTTGATCGTATTTAGCATCATCGGCACCAAGGTCGCGATTGGCATGGGCTTACACCCTGGCATTTGTATGGTGTCAGCACTTGTAACTGGCGTATTTGGTGGTCTGCTACGTGATTTGATTTGTCGTCAAACGCCGCTTGTGCTGCATGAAGAGCTTTACGCCTCTGTAGCACTTATCGCATCAGGTTTGTACCTAGCGTTACTTGAGTTCAACGTACCGGACGTAACCGCGACGATTGTGACTCTGATTACTGGTTACATGTTGCGTATGGCGGCAGTACGCTTTAAATGGCGCTTGCCTTCATTCCACTTGGAAACCGAAGGGTCGATTCACTGATTCAAATAGAAACCTATTAAAAGACATGAAAAAGGCTGCTCATTGAGCAGCCTTTTGTGTTTCTATCGAGTTAAGCTTCAAACTTAAATCTTTGGAGTCTCGGTTTGTACGCCATGGTTTTGACCACGGTGGCGTAGCAAATGGTCCATAACGACAATAGCCAGCATCGCTTCTGCGATAGGCACCGCACGGATACCCACACAAGGGTCATGACGACCTTTAGTGATCAACTGAGTTGGTTCACCTTCTTTAGTGATAGTCTCACCTGGCACCGTAATGCTTGAGGTTGGCTTAAGCGCGATGTTTGCAACAATCTCTTGACCAGTAGAGATACCGCCAAGAATGCCGCCCGCGTGGTTACTACCAAAGCCTTCTGGTGAAAGCGTATCACGGTGCTCGCTGCCTTTTTGGTTTACCACATCAAAACCGTCACCGATTTCCACGCCTTTCACCGCATTGATGCTCATTAACGCGTGCGCGATGTCTGCATCCAAACGATCAAATACAGGCTCACCAAGACCAACAGGCACGTTGGTTGCCACGACCTGAATTTTAGCGCCGATAGAGTCGCCTTCTTTTTTCAGATCACGGATAAGTTGATCAAACGCTTCCACTTTGTCTGCATCTGGGCAGAAGAACGCGTTGTTTTCGATTTCATTCCAATCCACTTTATCGATTGAAACGTCACCCATTTGCGACAAGTAAGCGCGGATTTCTACACCGAACTCGTCTTTTAGGTATTTCTTAGCGATTGCACCAGCCGCCACACGCATTGCCGTTTCACGAGCAGACGAACGGCCGCCACCTCGATAGTCGCGCACACCGTATTTTTGGTGGTAAGTGTAATCAGCGTGTCCTGGACGGAACTTGTCTTTGATGTCTGAGTAGTCTTTAGAACGTTGGTCCGTGTTCTCGATCATCAGACCAATTGAAGTACCTGTGGTTTTACCTTCAAAAACGCCAGAAAGAATTTTTACTTCGTCCGGTTCACGACGTTGGGTAGTGTAACGTGATGTGCCAGGACGGCGACGGTCGAGATCCGTTTGCAGATCTGCCTCAGTGATTTCCAAACCTGGAGGGCATCCGTCTACGATACATCCTAGTGCGATACCGTGACTTTCTCCGAATGTCGTTACTCGGAAATGTTGTCCGATACTGTTTCCTGCCATTACTTCCTCAAGTTCTTGTCGCCACGCTCTCCATGAGCGCAACTGCTTTTCAATTCTTCGTGGAATCATAGTGGCGGTATTACGTTTTGATGTAAAGCCCGATTTGGCGGAAAAAACAAAACAGCCGAAATTTTCCAAGCTCAGTGCGAAGCGGATAAAAAAACACCGAGCACTGGGCTCGGTGTTTTCATTGTTTATTCGAATGGTTTATTTCGACAGACTTAGTCTTTGTACAGTTTGAACTCTTCTGCACACTCAACCAATTGGTCACGCGTTAGCATGAATACGCCGTGACCGCCGTTCTCGAACTCAATCCAAGTGAATGGAATTTGTGGGTACTGTTCCATCATGTGAACCATTGAGTTACCGACTTCACACACAAGAATACCATCGTCTGTTAGGTAGTCTGGTGCATTAGCAAGAATACGGCGAACCAGTTTTAGACCGTCAGTACCAGCAGCTAGACCTAGCTCAGGCTCGTGCGTGAACTCGTCTGGTAGGCTGTTCATGTCTTCTTCGTCCACGTAAGGTGGGTTAGACACGATCAGGTTGTACTTCTCTTTTGGAAGATCGCGGAACAAGTCAGAGCGGATTGGGAACACTTGTTGCTCCATACCGTGATCTTGTACGTTTTGCTCAGCCACTTGTAGAGCGTCTGTAGAGATGTCGATCGCGTCAACTTCTGCTTCAGGGAAAGCGTGCGCACAAGCAATCGCGATACAACCAGAACCCGTACATAGGTCCATGATGCGCGTAGGCTCTTCCACCAACCAAGGTTGGAATTCCGCTTGAATCAATTCGCCGATTGGAGAACGTGGCACAAGAACACGCTCATCAACGAAGAACTCAAGACCGCAGAACCATGCTTTGTTCGTTAGGTATGCAGTTGGTGTACGCTCGTTGATGCGTTTTACTACGCGCTCAACAATACGCAGACGCTCGCTTGTCGTAAGGCGAGAGTTCAATACGTGCGGAGGCACATCAATCGGCAAGTATAATGTTGGCAGGATAAGCTGAACCGCTTCATCCCACGCATTATCAGTGCCATGACCGTAAAACAAGTTAGCGGCGTTAAAGCGGCTTACCGTCCAACGAATCATATCTTGAAGGGTATGGAGCTCCGATACCGCCTCTTCTACAAAAATCTTATCCAAAATTGCCTCCGAAAAGCGCTACAATACTGCCATAAATTGTAAAAATGAAATTGTTTACCTAATGAGCAAAAAAGACACCGAACACGATGACGATTTCGCCTTGTTTAAGGATGCAGTACAGGGCGTAAAAAAGTTGCGACAGGATACCATAATCCAGCAACCAAAAAAAAATTCTAAACAAAAAGAAATCAAACGCTCAAACCGTGAAGCGAGTGATTCTGAGTTTTACTTTTCTGATGAGTTTGTTCCGCTTCTTAATGAAGAGGGACCAACTCGTTATGCGCGTGACGATGTGTCCACTTATGAAGTGAAACGTCTTCGTCGTGGCGTGTACGTGCCCGACGTCTTCCTAGACATGCACGGCATGACACAACAAGAAGCCAAGCGAGAACTCGGTGCGATGATCGCATACTGTGTGAAAAACGAAATCCACTGTGCGTGTGTACAACACGGCATCGGTAAGCACATTCTGAAGCAGAAAGCGCCGCTTTGGTTAGCTCAACACCCAGATGTAATGGCTTTCCACCAAGCGCCTCTAGAGTTTGGCGGCGATGGTGCCCTACTGGTGCTGCTGTCCATTCCAGAAAAATAACTCACCGACTTCGAGAAGTACTTCTCGGACGAGCAAGAACGACAAAGGCAGGTTAACCCTGCCTTTTTGTTTTTCTCGAGCCATTGTCTCGAGAGCTAGTGTTCTATGGCGTGATATGCCAAAGCACTTCACCGCGTTGTGTTTGCGGATCAAATTCAATGCACACCAAGCCAGATGTTGGAAACATTGGTGGCGTCATGTCTTTCACAAATTCCGAGGTAAGGTAGCCCACCAGCGGCAAGTGCGACACAAACAGCAGTGATTCCAGCTTCTCAACTTCAATTAGCGCATTAGCGAAATCAAACACTTGGTCGGATTGACCGTAAGGCGTGATGTCTTCACACGTTTCGATGCTCTTAGCCGAAAAGTGTGCGCTGATTTCTTGCCAAGTTTGCTGCGCTCGAATGTACGGGCTCACAAGTACTTTGTCGAATTGAGCAAAACCTTGCTCTTTACATGCTCGGGCAACTGCTTCCGATTCAGTTCTGCCTCTTGGGGTCAGTTGTCTTTCTGCGTCGGTGTTCGCAAAATGCTCAGCTTCACCGTGACGCAAGATAAATATTTTCATGTTATTTCCTAGGGATAGCTAACGCTACCAAAAGGTTGACTGCTATCTTTATACGGATAGCGGGCTAACTTTAATAATGTCGAAACAAAAATACTGATATAATTATCGGTTCATTATACCAATTCGCTTGCTAAAGATAGCGACTTTCTTAACAATCTATTAAAAAGAATATACTCAGTTCATCACATTCTACGATGAAGTTATGAACTCAGTGCATTCCTTCAAATAGCTCGAACCCCATAGCAATTTGCTGATGGGCTTATGCAGTACTCTTACGAATAACAAAAATGCGGCAAGCAGTATTTGTCGAAGCGCAAACTTTGCGCCTCCCCGCTCGGGGATCATAATTACTGTAATGCGAAATCTGGAGACGCATCGTGCACCTAAGTCCAAACGATTCAAATCAATACCGCTACATTACATTGAGTAATGCCCTGCGCGTGTTGCTGATTCATTCCGACACGGCTCAACAGTCGGCAGCAGCCCTAGCAGTAAACGTTGGACACTTCGATGATCCGATGGATCGCCAAGGTCTGGCACACTATCTAGAACACATGCTTTTTTTGGGTACGGAAAAATACCCTAAAGTGGGCGAGTTTCAAAGTTATATTAGTCAACATGGTGGCACCAACAACGCTTGGACGGGCACCGAGCACACCTGTTTCTTCTTCGATGTCACACCAACTGCTTTTGAAACTGCGCTTGATCGCTTCAGCCAATTCTTTACCGCACCACTGTTTAACGAAGAAGCGTTAGACAAAGAACGCCAAGCGGTCGATTCCGAATACAAGCTCAAACTGAACGACGATTCTCGCCGTCTGTATCAAGTCAACAAAGAAGTCATCAACCCAGAGCACCCGTTTTCAAAATTTTCTGTCGGTAACTTAGATACACTTGGCGATCGCGAAGACAAATCAATTCGAGACGAAATTGTTGAATTTCACCACTCTCAGTATTCTGCTGACTTGATGACGCTGACTTTGTTTGGTCCGCAATCTCTTGATGAGCAGCAAACGTGGGTAGAAACCATGTTTGCCGACATTCCAAACCACCAACTACGCGGAAAGTCGATCGATGTGCCTATCGGCACTGAAGAAAGCACAGGCATCTTGGTTCAAGTCGAACCAATCAAAGAGTTCCGTAAACTGATTCTCACGTTCCCAATGCCGGGAATGGACGCGCACTATAGCGTGAAGCCCCTTTCCTACTTTGCTCACCTGTTGGGTTATGAAGGTGAAGGCAGTTTAATGCTTCAACTCAAAGAGAAAGGCTGGATTACCTCCCTCTCTGCAGGTGGCGGTGCGAGCGGCAGTAACTACCGCGATTTCACCGTAAGTTGCACCCTGACGCCAAACGGATTGGATCATATCGATGACATCGTTCAAGCGGTATTCCAATATCTGTCCATGATCAAACAAGACGGTATGGATGAGTGGCGCTACTTGGAAAAACAAGCGGTGTTGGAATCTGCTTTTCGCTTCCAAGAGCCATCGCGTCCAATGGATTTGGTCAGCCATTTGGTGATCAATATGCAGCACTATCAACCGGAAGACACGGTTTATGGTGACTACAAAATGGCAGGCTATGATGAAGCGCTTCAACGCTCATTACTCCAATATCTTTCGGTTGAAAATGTTCGCGTTACATTGATAGCAAAAGGCTTGGAATACAACCAAACCGCAGAGTGGTACTTCACACCTTACTCAGTAACGCCGTTTAGCGAAGAACAGCGCCGTTTCTATCAACAAATCGACCCAAGTTGGCAATTCGTTCTCCCAGAAAAGAACCCATACATTTGCTACGAACTCGATCCAAAACCGTTTGAAAACGGTGGCTCATTACCGGAATTGGTGGAAGATGTAGAAGGCTTCCGTTTATGGCACTTGCAAGACGATGAATTCCGAGTACCAAAAGGCGTCGTTTACGTCGCCATCGACAGTTCACACGCGGTAGCATCACCGAAAAACATCGTGAAAACGCGTCTATGTGTTGAGATGTTCCTCGATTCTCTAGCCAAAGAGACTTATCAAGCTGAAATCGCAGGTATGGGTTACAACATGTATGCTCACCAAGGCGGCGTCACGCTTACCCTATCGGGTTTTAGCCAGAAACTACCTCAACTGTTGGAAATGATTCTGCATCGCTTTGCTGCACGTGAGTTCAGTCCTGCTCGCTTTGAGACCATTAAGCAACAACTGTTACGCAATTGGCGGAATTCATCGCAAGATCGTCCGATTTCGCAGCTTTTTAATGCACTAACAGGCTTGCTCCAGCCAAACAATCCGCCATTCGCAACATTGGTTGAAGCATTGGAAGAGATTGAAGTGGATGAGTTGTCAGTGTTCGTTGAGTCGATTCTGGCTGAGCTACACGTTGAGATGTTCGTTTATGGCGATTGGCAGCGTCAGCAAGCTCATGACATGGCAACGACATTAAAAGACGCATTGCGCGTGAAAGAACAACGTTACGAAGAAGCGCTTCGCCCACTCGTTATGCTGGGTGAAAACGGCAGTTTCCAACGCGAAGTAAACTGTAACCAGCAAGACTCAGCAGTGGTGATTTATCATCAATGTGAAGACATCTCGCCTCGTAATATTGCGCTTTATTCCTTGGCTAATCACTTAATGTCGGCAACCTTCTTCCATGAAATCCGAACCAAACAACAGTTAGGCTACATGGTTGGCACGGGCAATATGCCGCTTAACCGTCATCCGGGGATTGTGCTTTACGTGCAGTCACCGAATGCTGCACCAGCCGAACTGGTTACCTCAATCGATGAGTTTTTAAATGCGTTCTACATGGTGTTGTTAGAGCTCAATGAATACCAATGGCACAGCAGTAAGCGCGGATTATGGAACCAGATTGCAACGCCTGACACCACATTGCGCGGAAGAGCGCAGCGCCTATGGGTAGCAATTGGCAACAAAGACACCGACTTTAATCAGCGTGAAAAAGTGTTGGAAGAGCTTAAAGAATTGACCCGCACCGATATGATTCGCTTTGTGGTCAATGAGCTTAAACCTCGTACTGCTAATCGTTTGGTGATGCATTCACAAGGCATCGCCCATGAAGACGCGCCGCGAATCAATCTTGGCTTAGAGATTGGCTCGATAGAAGAGTTTCAACTGCGCCCGAAAGACTTCGGTCTCGGGTAAAAGCTCAAATACAAGAATGGCATGAAATGGTAAAAGTAGTCATTTCGTTTATGCTGTAATTACCTTGTTCAATAAATACGCAAACACGAGGGTTACATGAAAAAGCTACTTTTACTTGCTGCTGTACTAATGCCACTGGCACCTGCTGCTTACGCTGATATCACCATTAAAGGTGATGATTTCGAGCTAAGTGAAGACTGTTTGCGCCTTGATGGCGATAACGTATCAATTAAGTCAGACGACTGTTCTGGCAAACACGACAAAGGAAAAGGTAAAGGCAATGCCAGTATCCATGGCGACGACAACCCGGGTAAAGGTCATGGAAACGACAAAGGAAAAGGAAAGAACAAAGGCAAGAATGACGACTGATTCTCTGTCAATTGCCACTCTTTCAGAAACAAAAAAGGCTTGCGTCATGCAAGCCTTTCTATTTTTGGCGCTAGCCATTAATCGTAGAAGTTACGACCTTCACCCGCACGAGTGAGTAAGCCATCACATGGCGCGTAACGATCACCGTATTTCGATGCAAACTCGTTCATTTTCTCAACCAGTTCTTTCAAACCGAATTGATCCATGTAACGGAATGGGCCACCTAAGAATGGTGGGAAACCAATACCAAAGATCGCGCCGATATCACCATCGCGTGGAGAACGGATAATACCGTCGTCTAAACAGCGAACCGCTTCGTTTAGCATTGGCAGTACACAACGCAATGCAATGTCGTTGTCGCTCAGCTTAGATTCTGGCGTCAGGTTCAATAGCTTGTACACGGACTTATCGACTTCTTTCTTCTTACCTTTGTAGGTGTAGAAGCCTTTCCCACTCTTACGACCTTTTCGACCGTCATTCAGTAGTGTGTCGAATACGTCTGGACCTTTAAATCGTTCGCCTAATTCGTTAACCAAGATCGGCATGATCTTAGCACCGATATCAACACCGACTTCATCCAACAATGTGATAGGACCAACTGGGAAACCAAAATCAAGCAGCGCACCATCAAGTTGTTCGATTGGCTCATTTGCCAGCAAGATGTGCGCAGCTTCGTTCATGTAAGGCGCAAGAATGCGGTTTACATAGAAGCCTGCTTTATCTTTCACGACAATTGGTGTCTTGCCCTGTTTCTTAGCAAGCGCAACAACCGTAGAAATGGTCTCTTCTGACGTAGTTTCATGAGGAATCACTTCCACCAGTGGCATTTTTTCTACCGGACTGAAGTAATGCAGACCGACGATGTTTTCTGGACGCTCTGCTTTTTCTGCAATTTTGTGAATTGGTAACGAAGACGTGTTGGTCGCAAAGATGGTCTCTGGTTTTGCATTCGCTTCAATATCCGCAACCATCGTCTGTTTAAGGTCAAGATCTTCAAACACCGCTTCAATAACCACATCAATATGATTGAAGCTTGTGAAATCAACGCCTCCAGACAGTTGCAGCATTTTCGATTGCAGGCCCGCTTTAGAGATAATACGGCGCTTACGCTGCTTTTCGAACAACTTATAGTTGTAGTTCAACGCGTTAAGCACGCCATCATTGCTGACGTCTTTAATACGTACTGGCACTTTCGCCTTCGCAACAGATACATGGCTGATGCCTGCCCCCATTAGACCACCACCCAACACGCCAACTCTGTTGACAGCTGCTGGCTCGGCTTCCGCACCGTTTTCTTTCTTCATTTCAGTGGTAGCAAAGAAAATAGAGCGCAGTGCTTTCGATTCCGAGCTCATCACCAATTCGCCAAAGCGCTTCGCTTCAAGCTCTTGACCTTGAGCAAAGCCTTTTTCAAGACCGTGCTGAATGACTTCGAGAATCGCAACCGTTGCTGGATAGTTACCGCGGGTCTTCTCATTGGTTTTCTTCGCGGCTTGCTCAAACACAAACTTACGACCTAAACCACTGCCCGACATCAACTTCTCTTTTGTCGATTGCTTCTTCTTACCTTTGTTCTTCCCTTTTTCGATAAGCTGCTTAGCTACATCAAGAAGAATCGTCTCTGGTACACACGCATCAACAACGCCAAGTTTTTTCGCTTTCTTGGCACGCAGTTGTTTACCTGTAAGGATGAGGTCTAGCGAAGGCAGCAGACCAATCAGACGAGGAAGGCGCTGAGTACCACCAGAACCAGGCAACAAACCAAGTTGCACTTCAGGCAAACCAAGACGCGTTTTATCAGAATCAGTACACACACGGTAATCACACGCTAACGCAAGCTCTAAACCACCGCCTAAACATGGACCGTGAATCGCAGCAACAACCGGATAAGGCAGATCAGACAGTTGCTGGAATAACTCTTGCCCCTGCTTAGCTAATGCTTCAGCTTCACTCGCCGTTGTGCACGCTTCAAGCATACGAACATCGGCACCGGCAACAAAGTTATCTGGTTTTAGGGAATGAATGATCATCCCTTTCACGCCGCTGGTGTCTTTTAGTTGAGCGAAGATCTCTTTCATCTCATCTGCAAACGCCGCTTGCAGCGTGTTCATTTTCTCATTTGGCACATCGATGGCTAGCCAAGCAATGTTCTGCTCATCAATCTTTAGACTAAATGCTTTTTGCTCGCTCATTACTCAACCTCCAAAATCATTGCTGCACCAAGACCACCTGCGGCACATGCAGTATTCAACGCAAGACCACCGCCACGACGTTTAAGCTCACGCAGCGTTTGCGTCATCATACGTGCACCAGTTGCGGCAAATGGGTGACCGTAGGCAATGGAACCGCCAAGGACGTTGAACTTATCCATATCGATTTCACCTATCGCTTTCGAGCGACCTAGGTTTTCTTGGGCAAATTTATCAGAAGCAAACATCTTTACGTTCGCCAATGCTTGGGCAGCAAAGGCTTCGTGCATATCGATAAGCGTCAGGTCTGAAAGCTCGAGACCTGTGTTCTCCAACACTTTTGCCGTCGCGTATGTTGGTCCCATTAGCATGTCCATTTCCACACCAATGGCTGAGAATGCATAACCGCGGATGTAGCCAAGTATTTCCATACCAAGCTCTTTCGCTTTGCCCTCGCGCATTAGCATCACAGCAGCACCGCCATCGGTTAATGGCGTACTGTTCGCGGCTGTTACGCTGCCATATTGACGGTCGAAAGCCGGACGCAGTTTTGCGTAGCCCTCTAATGTCGAATCATGACGAATGTTGTTATCTTCAGAGATCCACTTTTTGTAAGGTTCTGGGAAAGCGGTCATCACTTCGTCTTGAATTTTGCCGTCTTTCCAAGCTTGCGAAGCTAGAGAGTGAGAACGGTGCGCCAAAGCGTCTTGCTCTGCACGAGTAATGCCGTGTGACTTCGCCATTTGCTCAGCAGTTTGACCCATTGAAAGACCCGTCGAGTACTCGGCTACCGCTGGCGGTACTGGCATTAAATCTTTAAAGCTGAGTTTTTTGAGAATGTTGAGCTTTTGACCCAGCGTTTTGGTTTTACTTAGCGCAAGCAAGTTCGCGGCAAGTTTCTTAGAAACACCAATTGGTAAAACCGATGAAGAGTCCGCACCACCCGCGATACCAACATCAATGCTGCCCGCCATAATGCTCTCAGCAACATTGACTGCAGCTTGGAAGCTAGTCGCACACGCGCGAGTAACACTGTATGCGTCAGTGTGGATGTGCATTCCTGTACCAAGCACAATTTCACGTGCAATGTTTGGCGCTTCTGGCATTTGAACTACTTGTCCAAATACCACTTGTTCGATGAGTTTCGGATCGATGTCTGTGCGAGCAAGCATTTCGCTCACTACCATTTTGCCTAAATCGACCGCTGGCACCTGGCTGAACTCAGTGCTTTGACGAGCAAAGGGGGTTCGTAGCCCTGCGACAATAGCAACACGTTCACCGTGGCGTGTTTTCACTTCCTGCTTGCCCATTGTTTCTCCTTAAATACAAGAGGTCTGACCTGATGCATTGTAATCAGTTTGTTAAATTTATCAAACGTGCGTTTAAATAAACGTGAAGCGAGTAGATCTATTGCTCTAGTTCATTGATTCTTAGGCGATTAAGAATGATTAACTATAGTGAGTTAAAATGAAGAGAAGTGTGCGGAAGGTAAAATTGAAGCAAAAAAAAACCACACAAAACTGTGTGGTCGGAATATCTATAAAACAATTAACATACGCCAATTGTAAAATTAATCAGTTTCCTGATTAGGAGAAAGTAAAGTCAGCCTTCAAAAGGAAGTGTCATCTTGCTCAACATGTTAGTCGTCAATGACTAACTAGATGACAAGATGTACTATAGCCCCTTCACTGCATCAGATTTTGAAATAGATCAATTTTATGGTGATTTTATAGTTTCTGAACGTATCAAAGTACGAAAGAGTCTTGATCACTCTAAAATAGTTGCATGAAAACGCTTATTAAAACTATATAGAATAATTTATCATCACTTCAAATAAGTGCTTGATCATTGAAGAAGTATATTGTGCTGCTGCGACACTACATCTCGATGTAGTCGGATCGTTCATAAATACAATCGGTATATATGACCTCACAGAGCAAGATGGAGGCTCCTGTGGCAATATTTAAAATGTTTGGAAAGAAAAATTCCAACAGTCCGGTCAACTCTGATATGGACAGACAAAGAAAATACGAAGCTCTTGTTCGGGGCTATCACAGAGACTTGTATCGCTACGCTTACTGGTTATGCAAAGACAAGGCGATTGCAGAAGATTTGGTTCAAGAAACCTGTTTGCGCGCATGGAAGTCACTGGATAGTCTTCAAGATGAAAAGGCAGCAAAATCTTGGCTTATTACTATATTGAGACGAGAAAACGCGCGCCGCTTCGAGCGTAAACAATTTGATTTGGTTGATATCGATGACTACGGCAATGATGCTAAAGTTAGCGATGACCCACATCATCAGCAGGAATGGCTACAAGCTCAGATAATGAAGCTTGACGTCGAATACCGTGAGCCTTTGTTTCTTCAAGTTGTTGGTGGTTTCAGTGGAGAAGAAATCGGCAGCATTCTTGATCTAAACAAGAACACTGTAATGACGCGCCTTTTCCGCGCCCGTAATCAATTAAAAGAGATGTTGGATTCTCAAGATACTCAGAGAGGACAAAAAAATGGATGATTTAGAATTTCGTCGTCGTATTTTGTCGGATCCAAAACAGAAGGATGAAGAGATTCTTCAAGCTTTAGCTGAGAACGACGCTAACAGTAAGTTTGTTGATGACGTTTTGGATCTCGACCTTAAAATCAAGCAAGCCATGAATGTGGATGTGCCTGAAGATCTAGCCGACAAAATTCTGTTTAATCAAACGTCAAATGCGCTTGATGACGATAATGTGGTTAGACCGAACTTTGCTCGCAAAGCAATGGCATTGGCTGCATCGGTTGCTTTTACTGCTGGTTTATTGGTAGGTCAAATCAACTGGGGGAACGTTATTGTCTCTCCAGCTCAAGCGAGCCTAGCAGATACCGCAATGAAACACGTGGTGGCGGAAGAGTCATTTGTACGCAACCTCGATGAGGATGTTTCAAGCAAGCAAGTAAACGCGAAAATGATGCCGTTCCATTACCAACTTAATGGTAGCTTTCCATACCATGTTTACTACTTAAACCATTGCGGCTTTGGTGAGTCAAACGCCCTTCATATGGTTTTCCAAGGTAAAGAAGGCAAAGTAACCATGTTTGTTACTGACGTGAAGAGCGACCAGAAAGTCGATTTTGATAAAGATGGTATGAGCGGTGTTGTGAAGCCTGTGGGTAAAGCCAGCATGATTCTTGTTGGTAACAGCGGTGAAGACATCGATGCTATTGCAGCAAAACTTGCTCCAATGATGGAGCCGATGTAATAACTTCAGCGAAACGACACTACTAGCTACTAAAAAGCCGCTAAATTTCGAAATTTAGCGGCTTTTTGTTTATGAATAATACAAAAAGCATTCACGCCAACTATTGAGTTTAGAGTCAAAACTCTAAATTATGCACTTTAGATGCAATTTCCCGACATTTAGACATCATTTCTGCAATTTTTATTCAAATTTATCCAATGGTCGGATTTGTATGGTCCACTCTTAATACTACTATCTGCGCCACTGAGCAAAAGCTCAACTTATCGTCCAAAGAGACGAAACTAATAAGGAATAAAAAATGACTCAGAATACGCGTCTGTTTAAAAAGACTCTCCTAGCAGTGACGGTTGCAATGGCATCTGGTCAAGCAATGGCGGCTGGTTTCCAGCTAAACGCACAATCAGCGACTGGTATCGGTCGTGCATTCGCCGGTGATGCGGTAATTGCAGATAACGCTTCTGTAATGGCTCGCAACCCTGCGGCAATGGCTCTATTTGACAAAATGGAACTGTCAGTAGGCTTTGAAAGCATCACTTCGATGATTGAAGTTAAAGATGCAAAATACTGTGGTGTTCAATGCCAAGCAACAAACGGCTTGGTTAAACCAACAGATTCAAATTATGACGATGCTGGCGATACTTCTATTGCACCAAATATCCACCTTATCGTGCCAGTTAACGACAAGTTTGCATGGGGTGTAAACGCATACTCTAACTTTGGTACTAAAACAGAATTCGGTGATAGTTTTGTTGCAAAAGAATACGGCGGTCTTACCGACGTTAAAAGTGCAAACTTCGGCGTTGCAGGTTCTTATCGCCTAAACGATCAATGGAGCTTTGGTGCTGGTCTGGACCTAATCTATGGTGAAGGTACGATGAAGCGTGAACATGGCATGCTTGGTACACTTGTAGACGTAGATAAAGCTGATGGTTGGGCTGTAGGCTTCAACCTAGGCACTGTGTATGAATTAGATGAGAACAACCGTTTTGGTTTGTCTTACCGCTACAGCCCAGAAATGGAAGCAGAAGACGACAAAGGTCAGAAGATCACATTGCCTCTACCAGATATGGCTGAGTTCTCAGGTTTCCACAAAATCACCGACACTAAGTTTGCAGTTCACTACTCTATCCAATACATTGGTTGGAGCGACTTTGACCAAATTGAGTTCCGCAACCTTAAAGGTTCTCCACTTGGCTCAAGCTACGACAAGCAGTATGCATGGCAAGATGGCTGGCACTACTCAATCGGTGGTACTTACTACCTAAACAATAGCTGGACACTTCGTACTGGTTACATGTACGACACAAGTGCTCAAGATTCACTAACTTCAGTATCAGTACCTGACTCAGACCGTCAATGGTTCTCTGCAGGTTTCACATACCATATCGATAGCAAGTCTAACGTCGACTTCGGCTTTACTTACTTGATGGGTAAAGATGTGAAAGTTAATGAGTCAACACCAAACCCAGCACATGTACCGGGCAACCCTTTAACTGGACCAGAAAACATTTCATCATTGTCAGCGACAACGCATGCAGATGCTATCCTATTCGGCTTACAATACAGCCGCAGCTTCTAAGCATCACGTAGCAAGCTAATATAAACACTCTCTATATAAAAGGCTGGAATTCCAGCCTTTTTTCTTATCTATCGTTTTACATTCACCCAATTTGGGCGCACACGTGTAATCAAAACTCACAATTATGACTCACAAGTGTTCGCTGAGTTTTTTTCACACCGCCATTACAGTTAGTTAGATATTCTGTATAGATTAAAATATATAGATAATTTACCTGAAAACACTGTTTTATTGGCTTTTCATTTTTAAAGTAATAACTCTAGACGTAAACTTTCGCCCCACGTTATAAATAACTCAGCGAACATTACAATGAAAACCAACAAGACTCTCCTATCAACAGCAGTGGCATTCGGTCTACTTAGTACTTCGGGCGTTGCAAACGCAGCAGGTTTCCAACTTGCAGAATACTCTGCGACTGGTCTAGGTCGTGCATACGCTGGTGAAGCGGCAATGGCTGATAACGCAAGTGCACAATGGCGTAACCCAGCTATGCTAACTTACCTAGAAGGCACACAAGTGTCTGTTGGCGCTATCTATGTAAACCCAAACATCGATGTTGATGGCACGTCGACTTACGTGAATGGTCCAAACGCTGCAAACTCTCATGACTTTGCACACGATGCTGTCATTCCGAACTTCTACTTTTCTCACCAATACAATGACAAATTTGCTATTGGCTTTGCCCTTGGCACTAACTACGGTATGGAAACGGACCTAGGTAAAGATTTTGCCGCAGCTAACTTTGGTAACCAAGCTAGCGTATTCTCAATGGAAGCGAACCTAAATGCAGCATACAAGCTAAACGAAAAGCTTAGTGTTGGTGGCGGTATCCGCTATGTCATGGCAGATGGCAGCTTCGGCGCAGTTATGCCACCACAGATGGGTGACAAGCTAGCAGGAACCACTCTTAAATACATGGAAGGTGACGATACGGCATGGGGCTGGCAAGTAGGCACTGCATGGCAAATCAACGCTAATAACCGTATTGGTTTTGCTTACAAATCTGAAGTAGATCTAACACTAGAAGGTTATGCAAAAGGTCTTGGTTTCAACCCAGCAGATCCAAGTGCTCATAAAAATGGCTCGATGGACCTAGCTCTGCCAGCAACAGCGGAATTAGCAAGCTACCATCAGTTAAATGAACAATTAGCGATTCATGCGAGCATCAACTGGACTAATTGGAGTAGTTTTAAAGAGCTAGTAGCCGACTTCCCAGGTGAAGCATCAAATTTGATCAAAGAAGAAAACTGGGAAGATAACTACCGCTTCGCTGTAGGTACTACTTACAAACTTGACCAAAAATGGACGCTACGCTCAGGTGTTGCATACGACACTTCTGCTGTGAGTGACGAAAACCGTACAGCTACTATCCCTGAAACGGATCGTCTATGGTTAAGTATTGGTGCTGGTTACGAATGGTCTAAGAATCTAACACTAGACGCTGGCTTTACCTATATTTTTGCGAAAGATGCTTCAATGTATGAAGGTCGCACTGATGGTATGCCACCAATGAAAGATCCTGCTACATTTGGTGGAGAATTCTCTGGTGAAGTAACAGGTAACGTATGGCTAATCGGTGTTCAAGCGAACTACAAGTTCTAATCTGAACGCTATTTATCGATAAAAGAAAGTTACCGATAAAAAGAAAGGCTTGGTTTTCACCAAGCCTTTTTGTTTTTCTGTATAAAGCGATTAGAAGTCTTCTTCTAAATACTCGTCTAAGTACGCTTCTTCTTCCGCATCTACTTCATCAGTCGTACTGATTTCTGCTTTAAAGTTTTGACGTTGAATGTAAACGTCACGAGTTAATACATATGGATCAGGCGATGCTTCAAGCTGTGCTTCTTGTGGTACTAACAGAGCTCGTTTTTCCATACCTTCCAGCGCCCATTTACCTAAGCCTGCCCAGAAGTTTAGGTATGAAAGTGGCAAGTACATACCATCCACAGTGTCTGTCACTTCACGCAATGTATATGGACCGTAGCCCGGTACCATAAAATATGGACCGTTACCTACACCATAGTGACCAACCACACTACTAAACTCTTTGTTGTCGTACTTGGTGATACCAGCAGCCGTTGCAACGTCAAACAGACCTAAGATACCGAATGTCGAGTTAATCCAGAAGCGGTTAAAGTGATCAACGGCTTTAGTGCCATTTCCCATAACTAGGTTATTCACCACACTCGCAGGTTCGTCTAAGTTAGCTAGGAAGTTAGCAATACCAGAGCGAATTGGCACAGGCGTGTAATCAACATACGCAAGAGACACTGGGCGAACTAAATACGGGTCAAGATAATCGTAGTTCAGTTCCCACATTGTGCGGTTGAAACTTTCCAATGGGTCATAAACATCAGAAGTTGTTTGATTAGTTTCGTTTTCTTCTGTTACCGCTTCCTCGGGTGCAGTTGAACAGCCAACCAGTCCAACAGCGAACAGCAACAAGAAGATGGATTTACCCTTGTTATACATTCTACGTTCCATAACGACGATTAATACCCCTAAATGACCTGTGTTTTACGTACGTTTAGTACTTTGGAAAAAGTCATTTGGGTATATAAGTAAAGGCCAGCATGCGCTGGCCTTTATTATTCTACTCGATAGTTGGTAGTCATACCACAAAACCGTCCTAACAATCCTTAAGTGTCAATTATTAGAGACGTTCATGAATTATTGATACTGTTTATCTATCATCACTTCTACTGGCTGACCAAAATCAACGACTTGGCTTTCACCATGCCAATCTTGGTCACGAGTTGCAACGTTACCATCCGAGTCAACACGAACGCGAACCATCAACTTATCTAGAGAAGATAGCTTCTGACCGTCCATCATCGCATTACCATCATCTAGTACAACTGTACGAGGGAATGTACCTAATGGGTAGCGAGCTGCCGCGACAGGCATCGGAGAACCATCTGCGCGATGTACTGACACAATCAATACCGCATTTGGATCAAGTTGAGCTTCTGGAGCTACGTTAATAGTCACTGCCACACTCTTGTCTGGAGAAACCGCTTCACCCATTTGCTTACGTGCACTTTCGATACTGCGACCTAGCATTTCATAGCGGCTATCTTCAGGACCGATCATTTGCTGCATGATACCCCAATACTTAATCGCGGCTGGGAAATCTTGGCGCTCAAATGCATCAAACGCAAGCAGAGAGAAGACACGTAGGTCAACGTAATCTTGTTGCATCAGTTTACCAAGCAGAGAACGAGCCGTAGCTTGATCCATCTCGTCTTGGGAAAGCATCAGAGCTTGTGCGTAACCAAGTTGAACATCTGGATCTTTTGGTTCTAGCTTGTACGCTTTTTCCATTGCATCAATGGAAGTCGTCACATCTCGGTTCGCCAAAGCAATACGACCTAATAGCAACCAACCGGTTGAGTCTTCAGGTTGGTAATGCAGGCGTGTACGCAGAGCCAAAGAGAGATCAGCCATTTCATCATCACTGAGTGGCTCAGATGCTGCAGACATTAGCTTTTTAGAAAGTTCAGGAAGGTTATCGTTTACTTCCTGCCACTTCACAACGTCTTGAGATGCGCCAAACTTGTAGTAAAGACCGTAGCTCAATACCACTGTCAAAATCACTGACGGGATCAAAACAGCAATCGGAGAAACATGTGTTTCCTTTTGCTTTTTATCACCAGGGATATCGTCCAGAAGAGATTGCTTCAGATCGGAAATCAAATCATCTTGGCTCTCGACTAGACCTTCGTCTGTTTCTTCAGCAAGCTCAGATAGGCGGTCTTTATAGAACGCTTTGTTAAGCTCATCACGTAACACTTCATCGTTGTTGGCTTTTTGCTTAAGCAGCGGCAGTGCAACTAAGACACAAGCTATCAGCGTAAGAACAACGGTAGAAACCCAAAATAGTGTCATTACTTCTTATCTCCGTTGTTCTCTTCATCAAGCAATGATTTGAGACGCGCTTCTTTTTCCTCGTCCCATTGTTCGTTACTTGCTTGAACTGCTTTTGCTTTTGATTTACGGCTACGCAGCACGATTAAACCAAAGCCACCTAATACCACTGCTAGTGGACCTAGCCACAGAATTGCAGTCGCAAAAGTAAACGGAGGATTGTACGTTACGAAGTTGCCGTAACGAGCAATCATGTAGTCCACGATCTCATCTTTCGACTTACCTTCTTTGGTCATTTCGTACACCTTATGGCGTAAGTCTTGAGCCAATTCTGCATTCGAATCAGAGATGGTGTTGTTCTGACATTTAGGACAACGAAGAGTATGACCAAGCTCTTTGAACTGCTGTTCTTGCTCTAGATTGTCAAACTCATACACTTCAATCGCTGCATGAGCAGCAAGAGAAAATGTCATCGCAGCAAAAGCCGCTAAGAAAAACTTTCTCATTGCTTCGCCTCCTCAACCAACTTGGTGTACAGCGGCTCCAACGTTTCCGCCCAGTTGCGAGGGTTTACATCACCAACATGACGGTAACGGATCACACCGTTTGCATCGATGATAAATGTTTCAGGAGCGCCATATACGCCAAGGTCTAGACCTAGCATGCCGCTACCATCAAACAAGCTGATTAGGTATGGGTTGCCTAGGTCATTTAGCCAACCCACTGCTTTGTTGCGATCATCTTTGTAGTTCATGCCGATGATCTTCACACCTTTCCCTGCAAGCTCATTGAGGTACTTATGTTCAGCGTAACAAGTCGGACACCAAGTCGCCCAAACGTTAAGCAACAGTGGTTCGCCTTTAAAGATCGACTGATCGTACTGTTTACCAGGTTCAGCTAAATCCTCTAGATGGAACTCAGGTACTGGCTTACCAACCAGTACTGACTCAAGTTTCGTTGGATCGTCACCCTCTTGGTTGCGAACCAACTGAGTTGCGAAGATACCCGCCAATACCATGAAAGCTACCAACGGGATAAATAAGACTTTCTTATTCATTTATTTTGCCTCCTGCTCCGCTAGCTTTGACTTATCGCCTTTCTTAGCCGTTTTGCGGAAGCGGTAACGTCTATCAGAGATAGCAAGAGCACCACCCAAAGACATGATCAATGAACCAGCCCAGATCCAACGAACGAATGGTTTGTAGTAAATACGAACCGCCCAAGAACGGTTATCTTCTAGACGCTCACCCATCGCAATATATAGGTCGCGAGTGATACCGCGGTCGATTGCCGCTTCAGTCATCATCGACTTCGCTGTACGGTAGAAACGTTTTTCAGCGTGCAACGTGTTCACATACTTACCATCATTCGTGATTTCAAAGTCTGCGATGTAACCATCGTAGTTTGGACCATCTTTGTCACGTAGACCTGAGAAGTAGAAATCATAACCGTAAATCTTGAAGTGCTCACCCGGAGCCAAACGCACGTCACGTTCGATACTGTAGTTTTGCACCATCGCAATACCAATCACAGTAACGGCTAGACCAATGTGACCAAGCATCATTGCCCAGTGGCTACGTTGAAGTTTACGAACACCTTCGCCGAAGCTGTGGCGGTGAGTAGCACGCTCGTACAGTTCAAAGCCATGCATTGCAATGATCCAGATTGCCATTACCCAACCGATGTAAGCCATCGCTGAGAAGAAATCGGCGAACAGGAATACACACACAGCACCTAGTGCGAAAGCAAGCACACCAGAAACAATCATTGGCTTAATAAGCTTAGATAGATTGTCGCGCTTCCAACGAATCATAGGACCAATACCTAGTAGGAAGGCGAACGGCATCATCAACCACGCAAACAGCATGTCGAAGAATGGTGCACCGATAGATACTGAACCAAGACCAATTTGTTTGTGAACCAATGGTAATAAGGTACCAACCAATACTACGACTAGCGCAGCAATCAGAAGCACGTTGTTAGCAAGCAGCGCGTTCTCACGCGACACCAAATCGAAATTACCACGTACGCGAACCGCTGCCCCTTTCACTGCGAATAGCAGGAGTGAGCCGCCGATAACAAAGACTAGGAAACCTAGGATAAACATACCGCGTGATGGATCAGACGCGAACGCGTGTACCGATACCAAAATACCGGAACGCACTAAGAAGGTACCTAACAAACTCAAAGAGAATGCAGAGATAGCAAGAAGTACCGTCCACGCTTTAAATGTACCGCGTTTTTCGGTTACCGCTAGAGAGTGCATCAGTGCTGTACCCGCTAGCCAAGGCATGAATGATGCGTTTTCTACTGGATCCCAGAACCACCAGCCACCCCAGCCAAGTTCGTAATATGCCCACCAAGAACCTAGTGCGATACCTAGTGTTAGGAATACCCAAGCAGCGGTTGTCCAAGGACGAGACCAACGAGCCCAAGCCGTATCAAGACGACCAGTCATCAAAGACGCAATCGCGAACGAGAAGGCAACCGAGAAGCCTACGTACCCCATGTAAAGCATAGGTGGGTGAACAATCAAACCCGGGTCTTGAAGAAGCGGGTTCAAGTCACGACCATCTACCGGGAAGAACGGCAAAGTGCGTAGGAACGGGTTCGAAGTCAGGATGATAAATAGTAGGAAGCCCACTGAGATCATGCCCATTACCGCAAGTACACGCGCAACGGATTCTTGTGGCATACCACGGCTGAAAGTAGCGACCGCGACTGTCCACGCAGCTTGGATAAGTACCCAAAGCAGTAGTGAGCCTTCGTGCGCGCCCCAAACAGCCGTTAAGCGGTAGTACCAAGGCAGTTGGCTATTTGAGTTACTTGCAACGTATTGGAGCGTAAAGTCGTTGGTGTAGAATCCCCAACATAAAATCGCAAATGAGAAAAACAGCATGACGAACATCGACCATGAAAGTGGTCGTGCTGTGTTCATCAGCATAGTGTTGTTATTTGATGCACCCCATAACGGCAATATGCTTAGCAACAATGCCATTGCTAGCGAAAGTATGAGGGCAAAGTGACCGATTTCAGCAATCATTGGCCGCTTCCTTGTTTCTGTTCTGATGTGTACTGCAGAGGCTCGTGAGTCTTCTTCATTGCTTCTGCAATTTCAGGTGGCATGTACTCTTCATCGTGTTTTGCCAACACTTCAAAAGCTTTTACGGTTGTTGCGTCTTCAAGAACACCTTGAGCAACAATACCCTGACCTTCGCGGAACAAATCAGGAAGAATACCTTCGTACACGATCGTCACTTTAGGACCCACGTCGTGCAGATCAAAGCTCACTTTTAGTGACTCTGGGTCACGGCGAACTGAGCCTACAACCACCATGCCGCCGATACGCAAACGCTGACCAACTTCTGGTTTAGTACCGTCAGGTTTACCATTTACCAATTCCGTCGGCGTGTAGAATAGATCCATATTTTGGTTCAACGCATAAAGCATCAAACCGATGGTTGCACTAATACCGATAAAGATAGCCAGAACGATGCCTAGCCTCTTTTTACGTCTCGGGTTCATAACGTGTTCTCCATATTCTTCGCCGCGTCGACTCGCGCTTGACGATCAATTTTCGCTTTCACTTCTTTTAACAACGCATCCCCACGGCGGATACTCGAAATTAAAAGAATGATCATAGATAAGAAAGTAATACCAAACGCGCTCCATACGTAACCTGCGTAGCCACCCATGGCAAAGAGTTCGCTCAGAGATTCAAAATGCATATTCAATTACCTCACTGAGTTTTTTCAGCCGCGAGTTTTTGCACCCAAGGGCGATGACTCTCTTTGCTGATAATTTCGTTACGGAAGCGCACCATCGTTACCGCGCCAAAGAAGAACGCAAAACCAAAAATGTTTAGCAGCAACGGCCAAAGCATATTGGATGAGATGGATGGTTTTTCAAATTTGGTGATTGTCGCGCCTTGGTGAAGCGTATTCCACCACTCAACAGAGAAGTGGATAATCGGTAGGTTGACCACACCAACGATTGCCAAAATACCCGCCGCTTTTGCCGCTGTCTTTTGATCGTCAAACGCGTGGTAAAGTGCAATAACACCAAGGTATAAGAATAGAAGAATAAGTTCAGAGGTTAGACGAGCATCCCATACCCACCAAGTGCCCCACATAGGTTTACCCCAAACGGCACCCGTTAACAGAGCAATAAAGGTGAATACCGCACCAATAGGCGCCATGGCCAGTGCTGCCATGTCAGATAGACGTACTTGCCAAACCAAGCCGATAAATGCAGCTATAGCCATCGACATGTACACGCCCATAGACCAAATAGCCGAAGGTACGTGGATGTAAATGATTCGGAAACTATCGCCTTGCTGGTAATCCGAAGGTGCAAATGCGAGCCCCCAGACGGTACCAACCGATAGGCATACGAGGGCCAATACAGAAAACCAAGGAAGAAACTTACCGCTCAGGTGATAAGCTGCTTCTGGCTTGGCATAAGGATGTAGCCATTTCCACATGTTAAGTTCTCACTCTTACTTCAGGGACACTGTCCAGAGGGTCGAGACCGTAGCAGTGCTTTAATAATAATTCTTTGATCAAACGTCGCTAAACGCGCACTTTACTGAGTTAGTTAACACTAACTCTCAATGCTGCGCTGATGGCGAATGGTGTGAGAGTGACAGCCCCCATCAACATTGCGCCTAAAATCGCTAATTGCCCGTTATACGCCATACCCAGTGCTGCGGCATCAATCGCGGACGTAGCGAAAATTAAAATTGGGATGTAAAGCGGGAGAATTAGCAAACTTAAAAGAACGCCGCCTTTTTGTAACCCAACAGTCAGTGCTACACCAATAGCACCGATAAAACTCAACGTCGGTGTACCGATGACCAATGTCAGTACAACAGACAGCCAAGTATTAAAATCAAGAGATAATAGAATCGCCAACAATGGACTGATTAAGATCAGAGGCAATCCCGTTAACAACCAGTGAGCTATGACCTTGGAAATCACAACAAGTTGCAGTGGGATCGGCATTAGCATCATTTGCTCAAGCGCACCATCTTGATAATCATCACGGAATAGACGTTCTAATGATAATAAGGCGGATAGCAACGCAGCAACCCAAACAATGCCTGCTGCAATACGTGCTAACAAATTAGGCTCTGGACCGATGCTAAGAGGGAAAAGTGTGATAACAATGATGAAAAACCACAAAGGGTTCAAGATGTCTGCTTGACGGCGAAATGCAATCAAAAGCTCGCGGCGGATAATGGTCGACATTGCCGAAATCATATTAGTCACCCAGTTTTATTTTTCTAAGTTTCGGGCTGTCTGCAAACATATCTTGGTGTGTCGTTAAAATCACAATGCCACCATTGTCTGCATGATTTGCAAACAACGATTCAAGCACCTTCACACCTTGCTTATCGATTGCAGTTAACGGTTCGTCCAAAATCCATAAAATTTGATTACTTAGCCACAGTCTTGCCAATGCAACGCGACGCTGCTGTCCTGCAGAAAGTTGTGCTACAGGCACATCTTCTCTGCCTGCAAGACCCACTTGGGTTAAAGCAGCAAAGATTTCTTCATCTGAGGAACGATTATTATGGATAGATTGGTAAAAGCGTAGGTTTTCAAACGCAGTAAGTTCGCGTTTAACGCCAGTTTGATGCCCTAGGAACAAAAGGTCCTGATGGAAAACATCACGAGACTTTTCAACCTCTTCGCCTTTCCATTTGATGATGCCTTCTTCTCTGTCCCCTAACCCTGTCACAATACGCAGCAATGTTGTTTTGCCTGTACCGTTACGTCCTTCAATCTGGACCAACTCTCCAGGTTTAATTTCGAATTGCAGGTTTTCAAACAGGACCCTGTCATCACGGATCGCAGTTAGGTTAGAGACTTCTAACATAGGGCTTCAACTAAAAAATGAACGAGTCGCTATATTAGCACAGCTTAGTTGTGACAAAACAGGATAAGAAAGCGATGATGTATGTAAGTTCGTGAGTTTTTGTTAACTTATAGTCACATTTTAATAAAAATAACCATAAGTGATTATAAGTTTTTATTTTAAAAATAAAAAAAGAAGCCGAAGCTTCTTTTTTCATTCTTTATCGACGTCGTCCACGAGGTGGGTATGTCGGATCATCTGATGGTTGACCGCTAAGTGGAGGGATCTTCTCTTGACCTGCCAGTTTTTTCTGCAGAGAAAGCATCAATTCTGCTTCTGCTTTTGGCAATTCACACTCTTCAATCAACTCATTGATGTCAGCGCCAAGTTGAACCATTTTAGAAGCACGGCTGTACAAACGACCATCTGTATCTGCGTGCTCAAGTTCACGAATGCGCTCATTAAGATGTTGAATCACATCTTGTTGCTCAGTGACCTTTTGACCTAAACCAACGACCACTGAACGCACTTCCAACAATTGCTTGTTTAGCTTTTGCACTTCTTTTTCTGCGTGACGTGCTTGCGCACGCTGCTGGTCCATTTGCTTTTGCAGACCCGCACGAACGCGAATTTGCAACAAAAGCAAAATCAAGAAGGCAAATGCTAGACCGCCCACTAAGAGCGGTAAAGATAGGAAGGTTTCGTCAGCCATGATTCATCAGCCAATTATAGGTGAGCCATCTCATCCCATTCGTCATCAGTTAGCAGCTTGTTCAGATCAACAAGAATAAGTAGCTTGCCATCACGGTTGCTTACACCCTGGATGAATTTCGCGCTTTCGTCCGTACCTACAGAAGGCGTAGTGTCGATCTCAGAAGAACGTAGGTAAACAACTTCAGCGACGCTATCTACTAAGATACCGATAACTTGACGCTCAGACTCAATCACGATGATGCGAGTGTTGTCAGTAACTTCACCCTCCATCAAACCAAAACGTGAACGTGTATCGATAACCGTTACGACATTACCACGTAGGTTGATAATACCCAGTACGTAATCTGGCGCACCTGGAACCGGAGCGATTTCTGTGTAGCGAAGAACTTCGCGAACTTGCATTACGTTAATGCCGTACGTTTCTTCTTCTAGTTGGAACGTCACCCACTGAAGAACTTCGTCGTTCGATGTATCTTTCTTCACTTCTACTTCAAAAGCTTGAGACATAGTTAATCCTCGTAATTGTCGTTCCCGACCAAAAATCTAATTCAGTGATTTTACATCTAAACCAGCGTTTAGCATGTCTATAAGTGCTTGGACATGAATTAAAGCACACATTTTTTCTTTCACCATGCCCGCTAGCCAAGGGCGCTTACCTGCTTGTTCACGCCAACGGACTTTGTCGATATTGAGTGTCTCAGTACCCATTAATTGGTTACTTGCCAACCCCCACATGCTTTCACCAAGCATAACGACGTATTGGTAGTTATCTTTGTACTCTTCGTCATGAAGCTTATCAGCCATCACCCACCTCGCAGTGTCGACAACATCAAATTGTTGCTCACGACTGGTTTGCAAACCTAGGTACCATGCAGGACGACCAATCAAATGGTTCAGTTCCGTAATTTGATGGATACCACCGAGCTCATCAAGTGGAACGGCAAACGTCACACCATTAACATCAAAGTACAGCACCTGAAAATCTTCGCTACGTTGCGTGCTTTCCCAAGTGTTTGGCAACAGTGAGCCTGTTTCCGTTTCCAGTTCGGCTTCTGTCTCAATGTGCTGTTCGACTTCCACATCAGCTTCAACGTCAACTTCAGGCTCAAACGCTTCAGTTTCAGATTGAGTCCAAACTGGTTCTGGCTGCTCGGTCTCAACAGCAGGAATCAATTCTTCTTCGATATCCCACTCTTGAATTTCATCCACGGCAACTGCCGCAGCTTCGATTTCAATTTCTGGTTCGATTGATTTAGCTTCGGCTGCGATATCAATCGTGTTTTGATCCAAAATGTCATCGATATCCAACTCTGCCACTACATTGGTGGATTCCAGCTGGCTTAACAATCGTTGAACGTCTTCCAAATTAGGCGCTTCTAACTCAGGTGAGTAAGTATCGCTGTATTGGTACGACTCTGGTTCCGCGTATTGTATTTGTAATTTTGGCTCTGGCTCTGGCTCTGGCTCTGGCTCTGGCTCTGGCTCTGGCTCTGGCTCTGGCTCTGGCTCTGGCTCTGGCTCTGGCTCTGGCTCTGGCTCTGGCTCTGGCTCTGGCTCTGGCTCTGCAGATGATAGTTCTTGAGCGAGTAAGTCAAGCTCTTCTTCTTGCTCAATGACCTCGACCTCTTCGCCAAGCAATGCGCTGAAGTAATCATCGAGCGCCTGTTCACTGGAAAGTACGTCGTTATTGCTCATCGAACGCCAACCTCTCCAAGTAAATCAGCAGTTGCTTGTAAGCAAACACACCACGACTACCAGAAGCAAAGTGTGATGCTGGTAAATGCTTTAAGCTTGCATCACGGAATTTCGTGTCAATCGGCACCGCAGAAGTCCATACCTGATTAGGATAATCTTTCTTAAGCTGAGTCAGTGTCTGCAACGAAGCTCTTGTGCGCTTATCGTACATGGTTGGTACGATCGTCACTTTAAAGCCACCTGGACGAGACTTCTGCATAATGGTCAAAGTGCGCATCATACGCTCAAGACCTTTCATCGCTAAGAACTCAGTTTGAACAGGGATAAGGATACGATCACTGGCTGCTAGCGCATTGACCATCATTACGCCAAGAATTGGCGGGCAGTCGATCAACACATAGTCATAATCTTCTGCTACGGCTTGAAGCGCTCGTTTTAAGATCAAGCCCATGCCGCTGCGGTTTCCCATCACACGGTCAAGCGTTGCAAGTGACATATGTGCCGGGATGATGTCCATTCCTTCAAGTTCAGTCTCGACGATTAACGGCTTTACTGTCTCACGTGAAAACGTCTTCAATTGGAACAAATCAAACAAGCTCGACGTTACTGCATCCGGATCATAACCAAGGTAAGTCGTCAGTGACGCATGAGGGTCTGTATCAACCATCAATACACGATGACCTTTTTGGCTCAATAGCCCAGCCAACGTCACAGTTGATGTCGTTTTCCCTACCCCACCTTTTTGGTTAGCAACACTCCAAACGATCATGATCTTTCCTACGCTAAGCCCACTTCTACCAACATGCGTTCCGCAATGCGGTCGAGAGGTAAATCTTCTGTAGAGATGCCCGCTTTCGCAACCGCTTGTGGCATACCGTAAACCACACAACTGTCTTCATCTTGAGCCCAAATTGTTGAGCCTGCTGATTTCAACATGCGTGCGCCTTCACGACCGTCAGCCCCCATACCTGTCAGTACCATCGACAATACTTTGTCACCGTATACTTTTGCAGCAGAGCCAAACGTAACATCCACACAAGGTTTGTAGTTCATGCGGTCGCCGCCATCGATAATGCGCAGACGAGCAGCACCTGCACGACCGTCGATCATCATTTGTTTACCGCCTGGCGCCAAATAGGCAACACCAGCTTGCAATACGTCACCATCTTGAGCTTCTTTTACTTGGATCTTACAAAGCGTATTTAAACGACTTGCAAAAGCAGCAGTAAAAGTAGCTGGCATATGTTGGATCAACACGATTGGGTGCGGATAGTTTACGGGTAAACGAGTCAGAATTTTTTGCAGAGCAACAGGACCACCAGTGGAAGTACCGATAGCTGTTAACTGATATTTCTTACCTGAAGCGCGGTATTTTGCTGCCACAGGGCGACTTGCAGTTGCTGCGGCAGGCGCAGTATTGCGTGATGCTAATGGACGAGTTGTTGAGCTCGGTGCAGTCGCAGCAGGTTTCGCCATTGGGCGACGCATAAATGCGCGCTTAGAAGCAATTTGAATGACACGTTGTTGGAGTAGCGATACCGCTTCATCACGGTTACGAGCAATATCTTCAAATTTCTTCGGTAAGAAGTCCAATGCACCAGCGTCTAGTGCGTCAAGCGTAGCCTTCGCCCCATCATGAGTCAGGGACGAAAACATTAGGATTGGCGTAGGAGACGTAGCCATAATTTCACGCACGGCAGTAATACCGTCCATGACTGGCATTTCAATATCCATAGTGATGACGTCAGGTTTTAGAGTTTTGGCTTTCTCAACCGCTTCTCTGCCATTAACCGCAACGTCTATCACTTCTAGGCGCGATTCTGAGTTGATGATTTCGCTAACGCGACGACGGAAAAAACTCGAATCATCAACGACTAGTACTTTAATCGCCATCTTATTCCTTTTTTCAACTCCAGCTTCGCTTAAATGCGCGAAGCTGCAGCGTATTGCTTAAGTAGATCTGGCACATCAAGAATCAATGCGATGTGACCGTCACTGGTAATCGTTGCACCTGCCATACCTGGCGTGCCTTGCAATAGGTTATCCAGTGGTTTGATAACCACTTCTTCTTGACCAATCAATGTATCCACCACAAAGCCGACACGTTGGCTACCAATTTGAACGATAACAACATGACCATGACCAATGCGCTCTTCTACACGTGGCGACTTAGAAGCTAACCAGTTTTGTAGGTAGAACAGTGGGATAGACTTATCACGTACGATAATGGTTAGTTGACCATCAACAACGTTGGTACGGCTAAGATCTAAGTGGAAGATTTCATTAACCGATGCAAGAGGCAGTGCGAACGGATGACCGCCAACACCAACCATTAGTGTTGGTAGGATCGCAAGCGTCAGTGGTACTTTGATGGTGATCTTAGTGCCTTTACCCAATTCTGAATCGATATCGATAGAACCGTTCAAGGTGTTGATCGCCGTCTTAACCACGTCCATACCTACACCACGACCAGAGATATCAGAAATCTTCTCTTTGCTCGAGAAGCCTGGTGCAAAAATGAGGTTGAAACACTCTTTATCCGATAAGCGTGCTGCTGCGTCTTCATCCATCATGCCGCGTTTTACTGCGATACCACGGAGTTTATTTGGATCCATACCGCCGCCATCGTCAACGATAGCCAGTTCAATATGGTCACCTTCTTGCGATGCAGACAGAATCACTTTACCAGTACGAGATTTACCAGCTTTCGCGCGGTCGTCTGGCATTTCGATACCATGGTCAACCGAGTTACGCACCAAGTGGATCAATGGATCTGCAAGTGCTTCTACTAGGTTTTTATCAAGATCGGTTTCTTCACCGCGCATTTCAAGCACGATGTCTTTATTTAGGTTACGCGCCAAGTCACGAACAACGCGTGGGAAGCGACCAAACACTTTCTTGATTGGCTGCATACGCGTTTTCATTACCGCACCTTGAAGGTCTGCGGTAACAACATCTAGGTTTGCTACTGCTTTCGACATTTCTTCGTCGTTGCTATTTAAACCAAGACTTAGTAGACGGTTACGCACCAATACAAGCTCACCCACCATGTTCATGATGGTGTCTAGAGTTGAAGTATCAACACGCACTGTGGCTTCTGCTTGTGGTTTCTTAACCGCAGGCGCTGCTGATTTTGCTTCTTCTTTTACTGCAACCGGTTTTGCTTCTGGCTTAGGTGCCGGAGCTGGCGCTGGAGAAGGCGCAGCCGCTACTGGAGCAGGCTGAGGTGCTGGAGCTGCTTTTGGCGCTTCAGGCGTAATATTTTCTGATGCTGGTTTAGTCGCAAAATCTAACTCTTCGATAGATGGACCTTTACCCGAACCATGTAATTCGTCGAGAAGTTTTTCAAACTCTTCATCGGTCATCAGATCGCCGTCAGTTGATGCTGACGCAGCAGGAGCAGCCGGCTCTGGCGCTTTAGGCGTTTCTACTGGTACCACTTCTGATGCCGATGGGCTCTTACCTACGCCATGCAGCTCGTCAAGAAGACGTTCAAATTCATCATCAGTGATATCACCACTGTCTAATGAAGGTGCACTTACTGGCGTTGGAGCCGCTGGTGCTGCTGGCGCAGATGCACCCGGAGCAGAACCTTTACCGTGTAACTCATCCAGCAGTTTCTCAAACTCGTCTTGAGTGATTTCATCAACAGAACCCACGCTAGAAGGTGCTGCTTCTACTGGCGCTGCTGGTTGTTCGATAACTGGCTCTGGAATAACTGGTTCTGGCTCAGCAACTGGCACTTCAACCGCCGCAACGACTTCGTCTTCAGACTCAGGTTTGCATAAACGATGAAGTTCTTCCAACAGTGCAGGATCGGCTGCATCCAGTGGTTCACGGTCTTGAACCGCTTGGAACTGATGGTTAACCGTATCAAGCGCTTTTAGCATGGTGTCCATCAAACTTGGCGTGACTGAACGCTGACCGTTTCGCAATACGTCGAACACGTTCTCAGCACCGTGACAAGTGTCAACCAGCTCTGCCAATGATAGGAAGCCTGCACCACCTTTTACAGTGTGAAAGCCGCGGAAAATCGCGTTTAGGAGATCTTTGTCTTCTGGATTATTTTCCAGTTCAACCAACTGCTCAGACAGCAGCTCAAGAATTTCCCCAGCCTCAATTAGAAAGTCCTGAAGAATATCTTCGTCTAAATCGTAGCTCATACGTTACCTTTAAAATCCAAGACTGGACAACAAGTCGTCGACTTCGTCCTGCGATGAAACCGCATCTTCCCTGAGTTCAGGGTGAAGAATCGGGCCTTCTGCTTCGCTTGATTGTTTAATCTTTTTATCTGACGGTTCTGGCAAAACTTGAGTCTGTTCTTCTGGTTTATTTCCAGAAAACACGGTCAAGATCTCAACCAGGCGATCTTCCACTTCATTGACAAGCGTGATCACGCGGCGAATGATTTGACCCGTTAAGTCTTGGAAGTCTTGTGCCATAAGAATTTCGGTCAGCTGACCGCGCAATTCAGTGCTATCACCTTCTACTTGAACTAACAGCCCATCGATACGGTGGCAAAGTGCTTTGAAATCGCTTAATTCGATGCGTCCGTGCATGAGTTCGTTCCACTGAGGGCGAACTTGTTGAAGGCACTCATGCAGGTTGTCGGCGATAGGTAAGCAGCAATCAACCGCATCCATCGTTTTATTCGCTGCCAACTCAGTTTTATCAATCACGTATTGCAGACGGTCCCTTGCGTCCGGGATTTCCGCTTTCGCAATTTCTGTCATGCGTTGATCGATGTTGAAGTGCTTAAGTGAATCATGAAGGTCGCGGGTTAATGTTCCGATTTCTTTTAGCATCGGATTCCCATCGCTTTCATATATCGAGGCAACAAGCTCATTGGCTTGGTCCTGTTCCCCGTTTTCTAGCATCTGAACGAGCGACTTCGCCTGCTCTAGTGAGATCATCCTGAATAGACCCTTTTTTACGTTTAGTTCTTTCTTATCGCTTTTTAAACGTCAAGCGAGCCACCCTTTAGTAGTAGGTATTAGAAGTGATGACTCGATTAACAAAGAGAAAGAGAGAGTTATAAACGTTCGAAAATTTTATCTAATTTTTCTTTAAGCGTTGCAGCTGTAAATGGCTTAACGATGTAGCCGTTAACGCCTGCTTGCGCTGCTTCGATGATCTGCTCACGCTTTGCTTCCGCTGTGATCATTAGCACAGGCAAGTGCTTCAGTTCAGCGTCAGCACGGATGTGTTTCAGCAAGTCGATGCCTTGCATACCTGGCATGTTCCAGTCGGTTACAACAAAGTCGAAGTCACCTTTTTTCAGCATAGGTAATGCAGTTAAACCATCGTCCGCTTCTTGAGTGTTATTGAAACCCAAGTCACGAAGCAGGTTTTTAACAATACGGCGCATTGTTGAGAAATCATCAACAATAAGGATCTTCATGTTTTTATTCAAAATTGCCTCCACTGAATCGTAAAATCAGTGTGTTTAGTCATTTTGTGTCCACGCACTGAGCTTGGTGCGTAAACGTTGCATCGCTTGACTCAGTATTTGGCTTACGCGAGATTCGCTCACACCCAACACATCGCCAATCTCTTTCAAATTGAGTTCTTCGTCATAATAAAGCGAAAGTACTAAAGCTTCACGCTCTGGAAGCTGTTTTATTGATTCAACCAGTGCTTTTCTGAACGATTCATCAGCTACACCCTTAAACGGGTTGCTGTCATCGGTCTCATCAGCCGGTGAAATCACATCATCAGAGACGCCTAAATCTTCAATTCCCACTAATTTTGAACAGTTTATATCGGTAAGAGCACTATGATATTGGTCTAGTGTCATACCAAGATGCGCTGCTACTTCAGCATCAGATGGGTCGCGATTTAGTACACCTTCCAGCTCTGCGATCGCTTGGTTAATTTCGCGATTGTTCTTATGAACAGAACGAGGTACCCAGTCGCCTTTGCGAATGTCATCTAACATTGCACCGCGAATACGGATACCCGCATACGTTTCAAAGCTCGCACCTTTAGAACCATCATAATTCTGCTGAGCTTCGATAAGACCGATCATGCCGGCCTGAATTAAATCCTCTACCTGAACACTCGGCGGTAAACGGCCTAACAGGTGGTGAGCAATACGCTTAACCAACACCGAGTAACGTTCAATGAACGCCTGCTGGCTATTAAATTTGCCATGTTGGTTATAGGTAATCGCTTTATTCACCAAAAGGGTCCTCTGCGAATTCAGTACGATTTAGCAACCTTTCCACAAAAAACTCTAGGTGTCCACTTGGTGTTTTAGGTAGTGGCCACGTTAGTGCTTTGTTCGCTAATGAGCTGATCGCTAAAGCCGCAGGAGAACGTGGGAATGCGTCCACAACGATCTTCTGTCTTTTCACGGCTTGACGTACTTTGTCATCCAATGGAATACATGCTACGAGTTCAAGGCTGACATTCAAGAAGCGCTCTGTGACTAGAGTCAACTTTGCGAATAATTCTCTGCCTTCACGGTAGCTTCTGACCATATTTGCAACAACTTTGAAGCGCTGAACCTGGTGTTCTTTACTCAACAGCTTGATTAATGCATATGCATCAGTGATTGAAGTTGGCTCATCGCAAACCACAACCACAACATCTTGAGCTGCTCGTGAAAAGCTAATCACCATGTCAGAAATGCCCGCAGCTGTATCAATCAACAGTACGTCCATTTCCTCTTCAAGACTACCAAATGCACGGATGAGTCCAGCATGTTGAGCGTGAGACAGCTCAGTCATGCTTTGTGTGCCAGAAGTTGCAGGGACTATCTTTATACCATAAGGGCCTTCAACAATCGCATCTTTTAGCTCACATTCACCCGCAAGGACATGCCCTAGGTTACGTTTTGAACGAATTCCGAGCATAACGTCCACATTAGCTAGACCTAAATCTGCGTCGAGAACCATCACTTTTTTGCCTTGGCGTGCCATGCAGATCGCCAGACCCAGTGTTACGTTTGATTTACCCACACCACCTTTGCCGCCAGTAACAGCGATTACTTTAGTCAATGATGGTTGTGTTAAGCGACGGAGGCCGCTTGCTTGATCGTGTATCATATTGTCAGTCATAGTAGTCCGCCGCCCTAGAGTCCTTCGTTATCACTATTCCAAAAGTGAGGTTCGTTCTCTGTCGACTTCTCTAACAGTTCATTTGCTTTCGCAATCATGTATTTTGGTTGTGCTATCACAATGTCTTCTGGTACGCGCTGACCGTTGGCAATGTATGCCACTGGCATCGCGTTCTGAATCACCACGCTGATGAATTCGCCTAGACTTAACGACTCGTCAAGCTTAGTCAAAATACAACCCGACAGCGGAATGCGTCGGAAGTGATCCAGAGTTTCCTGCAGAACTCGACGTTGTGCAGTAGCTGGCAAAACAAGGTAGCTGTGAATCACTTCTCCGCTTTCTTGCATTAAGGTATCGAGCTGCTCAGAGAGTCTTACGTCTCGTTGCCCCATCCCTGCCGTATCGACCAAAATCAGTCTTCTGTTTCGTAGCTGATATATAACATCGGCTAACTCGTTAGAATCTTTAGCAACTCTTACAGGACAACCCATAATTCTTCCGTAAATTGAGAGCTGCTCATGTGCACCTATACGATATGTGTCCGTTGTCACAAGGGCAACATTATCGGCACCAAACTCCATTGCCGCACGTGCCGCTAACTTAGCCACCGTAGTCGTTTTACCCACTCCTGTTGGACCAAGTAATGCGACGACACCGCCACGCTTCAAAATGTCTTGTTTCGGAATGTTGATCTGATCCGCCACAAGAGACAGCAGTGCTTTCCACGCTCGCGCTGGTTTCGTATCTTCTGGAATGTAGCAAGCCATTTGGTCGGCAAGTTCAGGTGAAACACCCATACGCTCCAAACGCTTAATCAGCATTGCTCTTAATGGCTCGCGACGTTCGACCTCTTGCCACATCAAACCCGACACTTGATGTTCCAACAAACGACGAATCGACGTCATCTCTTCACGCATGTTCTCTAGCTCATCGGCAGAGTCATCGCGTTCATCCGATGGACGGCGACGGTCATAGCGCGTTGGATCCAACTTAGGAGTTGGGCGGTCAAATCGGTTGTCTTGCGCAATCAGTTTCGCCAGTGGCGAGTCTGGTTGGTAAGGCGCAGGTTTCTCTTGGTTATAGCTTTCACGGTGCTTATTTTGGCGCTGCAGCAATGCGGACAAAGAATCTTCATTCTCTGCGACATGGTCATCTGACTCGGCTGCACCGCTGCTGTATTGCTTGAGCATGTTCGCGAAACGTTGCGTCATTGAGCCTGATTTATCTTTGTTCGCGTTTAGGCTAATTCTGTCATCATCTAAACGGCGATCTTGGAAACGCTCTGAAGCAGATGACGGGATTTGACGTTGTTCGCTATAACGATTTGATTGAGCTGCGCCACGGTTAGGAAGCGATTGCGCTTGTGAGGTTGGTGCTGCGTTAGACTCACCGTCAATCGCTGCAACGATCTCTACACCGCCCGCCACTTTCTTGTTCGACATGATCACCGCTTCTGCGCCAAGTTCTTCTTTCACTTGGAGCAACGCAGTTCGCATGTCTTTGGCAAAAAATCGTTTAATTTTCAAACTATGAATCCATTAATGATGCGAAGGGCTTAGTTGCCCACCGCTTGCACAATTCTGATCTGTTTCTCGTCCGGTATTTCTTGGTAAGACAGTACGCGGAGGTTAGGTATTGTGTTCTTAACGAACTTAGCCAGTGTTGAACGCAATACACCAGATGTCAGCAGAACCGCAGGTTCCCCTTTCAGTTCTTGCTCTTGTGTCGCTTGGCTCAGAGAGGACTGAAGTCGCTCTGCCAATCCCGGTTCGATACCGGCAGATTCGCCACCTGATGCCTGCATTGTTTGATGCAATATTTGTTCCAGTTCAGGTATAAGTGTTATCACTGGTAACTCTGGCTCTATACCATTGATTTCCTGAACAATTAGACGTTTCAAACTGATACGAACGGCAGCAGTCAAAATGTCAGGTTCTTGACTCTTGCTTGAGTACTCCGCCAAGGTTTGCACAATGGTTCGAATATCACGAATCGGAATGGCTTCGTTAAGTAAGTTTTGCAGTACTTTCACTACCACACCAAGCTGAAGTTGGTCTGGGACAAAATTCTCAACCAACTTAGGTGCACTGCGCCCTAGCATTTCCAATAGGTTCTGTACTTCTTCGTGACCAATCAATTGCGACGCGTTATTGGTAAGCAATTGGCTTAAATGCGTCGCTAACACGGTTGAAGAGTCAACCACCGTGTAACCTAACGCTTGAGCATGTTCACGCTGCTCTTCACGAATCCAAACCGCTTCCAGACCAAATGCCGGGTCCATGGTTGGCTCACCTTCAATCATACCGTAAACCTGTCCAGGGTTAATCGCCAGCTCTTGGTCTGGGCGAATTTCTGCCTCACCAACGGCAACTCCCATTAGGGTTATACGATAGCTATTAGGTGTCAGCTCAAGGTTGTCACGAATATGAACCGCAGGGATCAAGAAACCAAAATCTTGCGAAAGCTTCTTACGTACCCCTTTTACACGTTCTAGCAACTCTCCGCCTTGGTCACGGTCAACCAAAGGAATCAAACGGTACCCGACTTCTAGACCGATGATGTCGACGGGTTGCACATCATCCCAAGACAGTTCACGTTGAGAGATCGGCTCACTGCCATCTTCAGCTTTCGCTGGTAATGCTGGCTCTTTGGCTTTTTGTTTCTGTTTTTTGTCCAGCCAATAGGCACCACCACCCGCGATTGCCGCCAGTGACAAGAACGAGAAGTGCGGCATGCCCGGAACGATACCCATCACGCCAAGGATAGCAGCAGTAATCATCAATGCTTTTGGGTTGTCGAACATCTGAAAAATCAGCTGCTCACCCATATCTTCATCGGTATTTTGACGCGTTACCATCATCGCCGCTGCGATAGAAAGTAATAGCGATGGAATTTGCGCCACCAAGCCGTCACCAATGGTCAGCAAGGTATAGATTTGCATCGCTTCAGAGAAGCCCAAACCGTATTGCGCCATACCAATCGACAGACCGCCAATAATGTTGATAAATAGGATTAAGATACCTGCAATCGCATCACCTTTTACGAATTTTGACGCACCATCCATTGAACCGTAAAAGTCGGCTTCTTTGGTAACTTCAAAACGGCGTAAACGCGCTTGGTCTTGGTCAATCAAACCGGCGTTCAAGTCGGCATCGATCGCCATCTGCTTACCCGGTAAGGCATCCAAGGTAAAGCGAGCACTTACCTCAGAAATACGACCCGCACCTTTGGTAACAACCATAAAGTTAATGATCATCAAGATGAGGAAGACCACAAGACCGACGGCGTAGTTACCACCGATAACTACGTTACCAAACGCTTCGATAACGTTACCCGCAGCGTTACCCCCTTCATGACCATAAAGCAGTACCACACGAGTAGATGCAACGTTCAACGCCAGACGTAATAAGGTTGCAATAAGCAGCACCGTTGGGAAAGCCGCAAAGTCGAGTGGACGACGTGTGTAAACGGTCACTAACAACACCACCATGGCTAAGGCGATGTTAAAAGTGAAGAACAAATCCAACAGAAACGCTGGTATGGGTAGTACCACCATTGCAAGGGTGGCCAATACCATAACAGGCGCACCAATGGCAGGCATGGAGCGCTGTGGGATTCGTGGTAATTTATCTGCAAAAGGCAGGCTTAACTTCATACTGCGAGGTGTCTCAATCGGTCTGGAGCATCACGTTAGTACAAACATACTATTAGTATTACGCGACAGCTTTCGCCTAAAAGTTTAGGTATTGTTGTTGATTAGGGCGATATAAGCAATGTGTGTACCATGATTAACGCCAAAATAATGACTAGTTGCTCAAAGAAATTACAATCCTTTGATCTAATGTGAATTTTTGTCTAATCCATCAATGCAATTATTTTCATTAGTGGCGATGTTCAGGAGGGATAGGCAGGTCATAATCTTGAATCTTAGGTCGTTGACCGCCACGTTTGCGATACTGCTTAAGTTGGAACACAAACGCGAGCACTTGTGCTACGGCAGTAAACAGTCCATCTGGGATTTCTTGTTCCAACTCTGTGGTGTGGTAAAGCGCACGCGCCAAAGGTGGAGCAGGAACAATAGTAATGTCATGTTCGCGCGCCACTTCTCGAATCTTCATCGCCATATGGTCGGTACCTTTGGCGATCACTACAGGCGCACGGTCGGTTTTCTGTTTATAACGCAGTGCGACGGAAAAGTGCTCCGGGTTGGTAATGATAACGTCCGCCTGAGGGACATCAGCCATCATTCGACGCTGAGCCGCTTCTCGTTGCAGCATACGAATACGACCTTTGACCTCCGGTTTACCTTCGGTCTCTTTGTATTCGTCTTTGACTTCTTGCTTGGTCATTTTTAGTTGATCGGCGTGCTGCCAAATCTGAAATGGAATATCGATCGCAACAACGATAAGCAACGAGCAACTGATCAGTAAAATAAAGTTAAGCAAGATATCCAGCGCATGGAATATGTTCTGCGGATACACGTCCATACTAAGTTGAATCAAATCCGCTTGTGAGGCTTGGATGAGGTATATCGCCATTCCCGTCACAAGTGCGACTTTTAAGATGGACTTGATAAGCTCTACCCAACTCTGCATGCCCACCATGCGCTTTAAGCCGCTAAGCGGGTTCATTTTGGAGAGTTTTGGCATCGCCGCTTCAGCAGAAAAGCTAATGCCCCCCACACCAGCCGCGCCAATCATTGCAGCAATAAACAAGGTAATGAGGATAAGAAAAAGCGGAAACAGCAGATCGCCCATCGCACCAAATGCAATGTCGAACAACTTAGCCGTATCAAAAATCTCATCGCGTTTGAGATCAAATAAGCGGCTCATAATCGAAAACAACGAACGTGCCAAAGACTCGCCAAACCACATTAAGGCGATAGCACCAACAATCAATACCGATGCTGATGCGAGCTCTTTAGACCGAGCAACCTGCCCCTTTTCTCTGGCTTGTTGTAACCGTCGGGGCGTGGCTTCTTCGGTGCGTTCTTGACCGTCTGACTCTGCCAATCCAGCCTCCTAGCAATCTAAGCGAATGAGGTTACAAATCTGCTCCTCACCCACTGCCCAGAACAATTCATAATGACTGTACAAACCCGCCAAAATGTACCAACAAAGCAATAAGCCGACCATCAAGGCAAACGCAAAACCAAGCGAGAAGATATTCAACTGAGGCGCGGCACGGGTCATTACACCAAATGATAAGTTAATCGTAAGCAGCGCGATAATGCCGGACAACGACATACTCAAAGCGGTCTTAAACATGATGCCAAGCCAACCCGCCATTTCGCGAAAATCCACCGCATTAAGCGAGCCAGAACCTATCGGCAAGGTTTTAAAGCTCAACACCACCAGTTGCAGCATTTTCAAATGCCCATCGGTAGCAAGGAAGAACATGGTCGCTAAAAACATGAACAACTGACCAAGCAAAGGGGTGTTTTGGCCGTTCGCTGGGTCGACCATGGACGCAAAACCCAAGCTCGATTGCATACCCAAGATCTGACCAAGTAGAACAAAGGTTTGAATCATAAACTGGGTCACCATGCCCATCGCAACACCAATTATGATTTGTTCCGCAATGGTCATGAAACCACGAAAAGAGAGCAGCTCAATATCCTGCGGCACAGCTGGAATCGCCGGAGCAACGGCAAAAGTGATCGCTAAACCTAGGTAGAGTCGAATTCGAGGCGAGACAAAACGTGCCCCTGTCACCGTCATCACCATCAACATGGCAGAGATACGTGTGTAGGGCCAGAAGTAATTCGCGATCCAGTCGAGGACTATATCGGTAGGATACTCCATATGCGCCTCTAGTAGAGCACCTGTGGAAGACGTTCAATCAGACCGAAGAAATATTCCATCAACATCTGTGTCATCCAGTGACCAAATAACATCAACGCCAATAAAGTCACAATCAAACGAGGTAAGAAACTCAACGTTTGTTCGTTGATAGAGGTTGCCGCTTGGAAAATCGCGACAACAAGACCGATAAGCAAGCTTGGGATAATAATGGCACAGACCATGATCAGCACCATCCAAAGTGCATCACGGAAAAGCTCGACAAACATTTCAGGAGTCATGTCTTACCCTCTTCTCTCTGTGCCAATCTAAAGGGCAAAACTGCCGGCGAGTGTCGACAATATCAGGTTCCACCCATCCACCAGCACAAACAGCATCAGCTTAAATGGTAGCGATACGATCATTGGTGATAGCATCATCATACCCATTGCCATCAGCACCGACGCAACAACTAGGTCGATGATCAAGAATGGTAAGAACAGCATGAAACCAATTTGGAAAGCGGTCTTAAGCTCAGAAGTAATGAAAGCAGGAATCAACACCGCCATCGACACATCTTCTGGGTTTGTCACCTCTTCGCCAGACATATTGACGAAAGTTTCCAAATCTTTGATTCGAGTCTGCTTGAGCATGAACGCTTTCATCGGCACTTGAGCCGCATCAAAGGCTTCACGCGCTGTCACTTGTTCATTCAAATAAGGCTGAACTGCTTTATCGTTGATCTCATTTAACACCGGTGACATGACAAAAAAGGTAAGAAAGAGCGCAATACCGATGATGACTTGGTTGGAAGGCGTCTGTTGTAAACCCATGGCTTGCCGTAAGATCGACATCACGACCACAATGCGAGTGAACGAGGTCATCAAGATCACCATCGCTGGCAAGAAGCCAAGCATCGTCATCAACGCAAGGATTTGTAAGGTAACCGAGTAATCTTCGCTGCCATCGGCGTTGGTGGTCATAGTGAAAGCAGGAATACCGCCCCCATTGGTCACCGACATAGTGCGACTTGAGCCTGATTCACTTTCCATCGCTTTCACGGTCACGCTGTCACCTTGAGCGAGGTTAGCTGGCAACGGCGACTCTTCAGCCTGAGCAAACGAAAGTGAAGAAAACAGCATTCCGACCATCAGCACAAACACGCTGAACATCAGGCGGATTGAATTATCCTTTATCATGTTTTTTTATTAGCTGGCTGAACTGGCTAGCAAAAGCGCCGGTGGCCAACTCTTCCTCTTTCAGTGGCGTTTCAAGTTTGGCAAGCGTTTGAATGGATTGGCTAGTAATACCAACCAAGAACTGCTCTTCCCCTACTTGAACAACCGCAATTCGTTCTTTAGTACCAACCGGTAACTGGCTAATAATACGCAGCCCTTTTTGTTGACCCAATGCTGGTACTTGCATGCGTTTTAGCATCCAAGCGAGCAGAAGAATCACACCAATAACCAGCACCAAAGAGCCCAGTGTCGTCGCCAAATCTAAGTTGCTTGGCGCGGCAGCAAATGCATAAGGAGCACTTAGCATTAAGCCAAGTGCTCCCGTGATTTGCTTCAATCGAGTTTTGATTGAGCTGCTCATATTAGCGCAGCTTTTTAATGCGTTCAGTTTGGCTGATCACGTCAGTAAGACGAATACCAAACTTATCGTTGACGACCACGACTTCACCGTGAGCAATCAAAGTACCGTTAACCAATACATCGAGCGACTCACCAGCCAATCGGTCCAACTCCACAACCGAACCTTGGTTCAATTGCAATAGGTTACGGATGCTGATCTGCGAACGACCGACTTCCATCGAAATAGTCACGGGGATATCCATGATGGTGTCGAGTTTACGACGCTCATCATCAGAGATTGGGCTAGAGGTGTCTTTCAACTCTTCCAGTGGCGCTGCCAATACTTCATCAACATCAATTGAAGGCGCAGACGGGTCCTCGCCAAGAGCGGCTGCCCATTCGTCTGCTAGCTTTTGATCGTCACTCGGTTCCATTTTTCTGTCCTGTGTTAAACCTTACTTGCGCACTGTGAGCTTGCTTTGTCCCTGTTGTGAGTACTAGCAGCTGTTGCGACTTAGGGAGTAAGGATTTCTTAATCGTCTGTATCGTCGTCATTCTCAAGCTCAGACATAATGTCTTTACCTAAGAAGGCTAAATCGGTTTTCACTACGTGTGGGCGTTCAATTTCTTCAGAAACTTGCACCGCAAGCTTGTCGTCAGAGCGTCCCATCTTCACGCGGTAAGTCGGTAAATCTTCGATGAACATGGTCGCATGTTCTGGCATTTCAATCGGGATCACATCGCCCGGTTGCAACTCCATCAAATCACGTAGGGAGATGTCTTTCTCAAGCAGATTGACGCGGAAGTTAACCGGACAATCCATGATCTCTTCACGCAGTGCAGAGCTCCAACGAACGTCGGTTTCCATCTTGTCAGATTGAACACCAGCATCGAGCAATTCTCGAATAGGCTCAACCATTGAGTACGGCATCACCACATGGAAGTCACCACCGCCGCCATCCACTTCAATATGGAATGAGCTTACGACAATCACTTCAGTCGGGCTGACAATGTTCGCCATGCTTGGGTTTACTTCTGAATCAAGGTATTCAAATTCCACCCCCATGACCGGCGACCATGCTTCTTTGTAGTCTTCGAAAACAATCTTCAATAGAAGCTGGATGATGCGACGTTCAGTTGGGGTAAATTCACGACCTTCAATTTTGGCGTGGAAGCGACCATCACCGCCAAAGAAGTTTTCTACCAAGATGAAGACTAAACGCGCTTCCATGGTGATCAATGCCGTACCTTTTAGTGGACGGAAACGCACCATGTTCAAACTGGTTGGAACGTACAGAGTATTTTGGTATTCACCAAACTTCATCATCTGTACGCCGTTAATCGAGACCTCAGCGGTTTTACGTAACATGTTAAACAGGCTGATACGCATGTGTCGTGCAAAACGCTCGTTGATAAGTTCGAGCGTCGGCATTCGACCACGTACAATCCTGTCTTGAGACGAGAAATCGAAATTGACGGCACCTTCGGTGTCGTTATCTATGGGTTCATCAACGTCATCGACATCGTCAACCCCATGCAGAAGCGCATCAATCTCGTCTTGGCTTAATAGATCGGTCACGTTTTACCTATTGAATCACAAAATCTGTAAACAGTACTTTTTCAATCACTGGCTTACCAACAGCAGCATTGAGTGCAGCTTTGATATCGTCAGAAGCGCGGTCACGCAGCTCAACACGTCCCGTAGGGGAACGAAGCTGCTCAACGGTTGCCGATGCAAAAGTTGACAACAATGAACTCTCAATCAACGGAGAGTGGTAACGAGCTAATTGCTCATTTTCACTGCCACGCACCATCAATTGCGCTTTGATTTGTACCAGTCTGTCACGACGGTCGCCCGTCACATTAAAAATAAAGGGTTGTGCGATATTCACATAAGCGATCGGCTCAGCCGCTGTTTGCGCTTGTGCTTGCTCGGTCTGCTCCGCTTGCGCTGGCTCATCAGAGCCCATTAAGAAGAAAGCGGCGGCACCACCACCAACCAGCAAAACCACCACTGCGATAATGATGATCAGTAATTTACTTTTTCCTTTTGGCGCATCCGCACCTTGTAACTGTTCTTCTGCCATTACTGTCTCTTATTGTTCTGCTTTTTCTAGACCGCTATTTTATGCGTAAAAACTAATTCCATCACGCTTTGAAACGACATTCAAATCAAGATTCGTGTCGGCATCAAAGTTTTCATCTGACTGACCAGAAAATCCACGACCTTGCCCGCCTTGACCATTCTGTTCAGCATTTGCGTAACCACTTTGCTGCTGTCCACTGCTCTGCTGCTGTACAGAAGAATCCGCCAACTGCATACCTTGTTGTGCCAACATCTCTCGAAGGCGTGGCATTGTCTGTTCGATCAAATCACGTGCCTGTGGATTCGCCACTGTAAAATGCACGTTAGCGAGATCGTTGTTCATTGTCATGCGAATTTGCATGCGCCCTAACTCAGGTGGGTCAAGACGAATATCGAGGTTTTTCAAGTTCTTCGACATCATCATTTGTACTTTTTCTGCCACCTGGTCATTAGCGAGCTCTTTGGTAAGCTGCAAAGGCAGTTGGGCTTGTTGAGCTGCATCCACTCGCGCTTGTTGCTGAGCCGTCACACCTTGTTGACCTGCTGCTGCTTGAAGTTGCCCCGCCAGTCCATGTTGTGGTTCTGGCTTATCTTGTTTACTGCTTGCTCCTTTTAGCGCACCGGCAGCAAGGCTCGCGTTCATAACTTTCTTACTTAACTCTGCGCTTGATGTTGCGTGCGCGGTCGGATTCATGCTTGCAGCAACCAAAGCTTCTGGCATAGCTGACATAGCAGCTTTATCAACATTGGTCGCCACGGCTGGCTGCGCAGTGGCTTGTGCGGCTGCGTGTTTAGCGTCCTGAGCAACAATATGATGTGCTTGCTGAGCCGCCACTGCTGATGCTGCAACACGAGTCGGAGTGTGGGCCACCTGATGCTCCACCATCGCAGCTTTAACATCACTTGGCAAGGCGACAAACTGAGCAAGATCTTGTTCTGGAATATCCGCAACCAACTCACCCGTTTTTAACCCTTCAATCACATCAATTTCTTGTTTTGAAAGTGGTTTACCTTGTGCCAGTTTGGTATCGATGATGTGTAACTCATCAAGCGTAATTCGTTTAACAGGTACCGCTTCTGCGTCACCAGATAAGCCTTGTTGTAGTGCAGCCGAAGCGGTTAGTGATTCAGCACCAGCAAATACTTCAGCGCCTTGCATTGTTTGAGGTTGCACGCCTTGCGCAACGACTTGACCATTCACTGCGGCTTGCGTAGTTGCATTCACCGTTGCTTCCGTATGGGCAGCTTGCGCACCAGGTGAATTCCAATCAATTTGCGCAGGAGCTTGAGCACTTGTTTGCTGTTGCACTAGGTTTGAGGCTTGTTGCTCAGTCATGTCTTTAGAAGCAACGACGACAGGCTTACCATTAGCATCGAATACGACCTTCTCATTACCAGTCGAAGAAACTGCTTCCCCTTGCTGGACAGACCCAGCAGCAAGAATCGCCTGCTGCTCAGGAGTGAGTGGTACACTTTGCGCCTTATCGTTCCCTGTTTGTGTAACATTAAGTTCTGGTGGCAAGGCTTTGCCGCTATCAACTGAAGACTCAGTAGGTTTAAGAGTCTGGTTGGCCTGTTCTATACGACCAAGAAGTTGCTCACCTTCTCCCATCGCGTTTTTTACATGAGCACTTTGAGCTTGTTCTGTATCAGCAACTTTTACGTTTTGAGTTTGGCTTGTCGTTGATGATGTAGCCGGAGCCGATACAGACTCAGACCCGTCTTCACTTTTCACAACATGCCCGTCTACCGACGAATTTACCGCAGCCACTGTTGCTGCCGAGCCTGGTTTTTCTGAATTGGCAGCTTGCTCATTATCTGCCCCCTCTGACGACTTCGTTGACTGATTATGTGTCAGCAGCGCATCGGTGGACTCTGACGATGTTGTTTTTTCACCGTCTGCCACGACTTTTTCTTGGCTCTCACCTTCTGAGCTTACCGATGCTACCTTTGCAGCGTCATCTGTGGTTTCTGCCGAAGCTTCTGACACATCAGGTTTTGCGACGGCTTTTTCTGATTTTTGTGAATCGGTAAACACCCCTGCTAAGGTTTCAAAAAAACCTTTGCTTTCAGGGTCTTCTGCAGCAACTTTATTCGAAGAATCGGAAACCGAGACCTTACTGGTTGCAGAAACATTGGATAAATTCACATTCATATAGAAACTCTCGTTATCGGCAGCGTTGAGCATGGCGCTGTCGGATTGCTCATTAGCGGCAAACTTGGGTCATGAGACCCGATACTATCGGTTAAATTGCAAAAATCACGCCAACCTATAGTGTGGAATTTCTGACGGAGCAAAGAAGGGATACGGATGGAACAAAGATCAAACTTGCCGTAAATCTAGTCACTTTATTAATTTGACTGCAGAGTCGTTGAGGAGTAAATAAAAAACCTCGCTCAACCTTTAAGGAATCGCTTTGAAAGTCACAGAATTACGCCAATACAAAATCAAAACTGGTAAAACAGAGCAATGGTTAACGTGGATGAAGGACGAGTTACTTCCCTATCAACGCTCCAAAGGCATGCGCGTATTAAACACGTATGTTCATACAGGCGAAGATGGACATGACTACTTTGTTTGGCTGCGCGAATTTGACAGTGAACAAGCACGCCAATCACTTTACGCCGAAACCTACAACGAGTGGTGGATTCGAGAAATTCGACCAAAAGTGTTTGAGTTAATTGAGCAAGATTCCGTCAAAGTGACCTTGTTGGAATCGGTAGAAATGTAATCTACGCCAACATCGAGAGTAAGAACATTTAGAATCGTTGCGGTTTCCGGCTGTACAGTAAGGTAGAAAACTCATCCATCTGCTTTTGTTCGCGCTTGGCTTCCGCAATTTGCTTTTCCTTCTCGCGCTTTTCGATCATCCACTCATAAGACATACGCTCTTTACGCATGTTTAACCAGTAATCTTGGCAGTTAACCACCTGTTCTTTAAAGTGGCTTTCGGCTTGCTTTTGTTTGGAAAGCGTTTCATCAAGCTGGGTTAAAAAGCGATTCAAGTGACCGTATTGGCTCGCAGTGAGTCCTGCCATACCACGATCTACCAGTTGCTGGCAGTAATCTAAACGGTACTTTTCAATCTGCTCAACTTGGCGGTAATAATCTTCTAGCTCTGTGCGGGCTTTATTGAGCGCTAATACTGCTTGGTCTTCGCGCTCTTTTGCCTGATCAAGTAGGAACTCCATGGCGTTATTCATGCGCTATTACCCACCCAAGATGCTCTTCAACATATTGACACACATGTCATAAGGCACAGACTCTTTCATGCGTTGCTGCAAGTATTCATCCAATTTTGGCTTAAGGGTAAACGCGCCATCGATAGCAGGATCAGTACCCGGTTTGTAAGCGCCAATCGATACCAGATCTTGGTTCTTACGGCAAATCGACAACACCTGACGGACCGCTTTCGACATCAATACATGCTCTTCAGTGGTGATTTGCGGCATAACACGGCTCACCGATTTCTCTACATCAATGGCTGGATAATGACCTGCATCCGCCATTTCACGAGACAACACAATGTGACCATCTAGGATCGCACGTGATGCATCGGCGATCGGATCTTGCAGATCGTCACCTTCGGTCAAAACAGTAAAGAAAGCGGTAATTGATCCTTGATCATCACCACCATTACCAGCGCGTTCCACCAGCGCTGGCAGTTTAGCAAATACCGAAGGCGGATAACCTTTGGTTGCAGGCGGCTCACCCACAGACAATGCAATCTCACGCTGTGCTTGAGCAAAACGCGTCAGAGAGTCCATTAGTAGGAGAACATCTAGTCCTTGGTCACGGAAGTATTCGGCAATCGTCAGTGCCGTTTGACAGCCTTTCAAACGCATCAAAGGAGAAGCATCGGCAGGTGCAGCCACCACCACAGAACGGCGGCGTCCATCTTCACCCAAAATCTCTTCGATGAATTCTTTTACTTCGCGTCCACGTTCACCAATCAGACCAACGACAACGACTTGTGCTGTAGTGCCTCGCGTCATCATACCGAGGGTGACCGATTTACCAACACCCGAACCAGCAAACAGACCGATACGTTGGCCTTTACCTACGGTCAACAAACCGTTAATGGCTTTTAAGCCGACATCAAGCGGCTCAGAAATAGGTTTACGTGCTAGGGGGTTTATTGGTTCGGCATTGAACGAAGCTCGATGCTCCGTGTAAAGAGGACCAAGACCATCAAGTGGGTTGCCCACACCATCAATCACACGCCCAAGCAGTTCCATTCCGACTGGCAAACCGGCTTCACTGGTTAACGGCGTCACTTTCGCGCCCGGTAAAATGCCAGTGATTTGCTCACTCGGCATTAAGAAAAGGTTATCACCAGAAAAGCCCACGACCTCCGCTTCCATATGACCTGACATGGTCTCGACTAGACACAAACTACCAATCGGAGCACGACAGCCTGTCGCCTCTAAGGTCAAGCCTACAACGCGAACGAGCTTACCTGAAGCAACTGGGCGCGTGGTTAGCCCTTCGATTTTGTAGTTTTTTAAACGGTCAGCCAAGGCTTGCATGGATTACTCGCCCCCTTGATGGCGGTTTGCACCACAGAAGCTGTTCAACACACTTTTCACGCGTTCTTCCATACGATAGTTGATGCTCGATTCGCCAGCAGCAATCTGTACGTCGCCACGGTTTAATGACGGCTCAGCCACCAAAGTCCAGTTACGACAATCAAGTTCTTCTTCACCGTATGCAGAGCGAATGATCGCAACATCATCAGGGTTCAGGTGCAAGGTGATTGGATGACCAGAAATTGGAAGTGCTTCAACTGACTGCTTTACAGTATCGAGAATAATTTGAGGGTTGGTTTGCACTTCCACGTGTACCACTTCTTTAACTAGGCATAGCACCATGTCGACCAATTGTTTTTCAACCTGAGCATTCATCAACTCCAAAGGTTGAGCGAACTGGTTTGCCAAGTTCATAAAGGTTTCCACTTGCTGCTGGATATATTCTTGTCCAGCCGTTACGCCTTCGGCTTTGCCCAGTTCCAGACCTTCTGCATGACCAGCTTGAACGCCTTCTTCTTTACCTTTGTCGTAACCTTGCTTGAAACCCGCTTCTTGACCTTGATAGAGACCTTCTTGATAAGCGCCTTGCTTGATCAGTTCAATCTGTTCTTCTGTCAGTTCAAGCGCTTGTTCTTCTTCCGGCTCGTCAAAGTTTGGTACCCAACTCGGATCGTAGTTAAACGCAGTTTGCTTGGCTTGCTTTGCTTTTGGCTCGCCATAATCAGGCAAGCCCCAGCGCTGAGGTTCGATCATCGCATCGTCTTCATCAGGACGGATAAATCCACGTTTTCTATCGCCAGCCATGCTTAACCTACAATCTGTTTATGTTGAAAATAAAGTGCGTTATTTAAGGAAGTGCTTGCTCCTTTTCTCCCCAGCTTGAAGGAAGAAAAGGAACGAAGAAATGATTATAAGAACTCGTCCGCGCCACCAGATAGCATGATCTCGCCAGCATCTGCCATACGACGAGCAATTGCCAGGATCTCTTTTTGCGCCGCTTCTACGTCTGCTACGCGAACTGGCGGCATTGCTTCGATATCGTCGCGCATCATCTCAGCTGCACGTTTAGACATGTTCTTGAAGACTTTCTCACGTAGAGAGTCGTCGGCACCTTTAAGTGCACGCTGTAGGACATCTTGAGGAACGTCACGCAGCAACTTCTGAATGCCTTGGTCGTCCACTTCCACCAAGTTCTCGAATACGAACATAAGGTCTTGGATTTGTGTCGCCATGTCTTCGTCTTGGTCGCGAATTTGCTCCATCAAGATACCTTCGACGTTGTTGTCTAGGTAGTTCATGATTTCTGCTGCTGCCTTCAGACCGCCAATCTTCGCGGCTTGCGCACCCGCTTGACCTGCGAACTGTTTCTCCATGATCTCGTTCAGCTCTGCCAGTGCCGATGGCTGAACTTCTTCTAGGTTGGCAATACGCATCATCAGATCCAGACGCACACGCTCTGGGAACTGAGAAAGAATTTCTGCAGACTGATCCGCTTCCAAGTACGAAAGTACGATGGTTTGGATTTGCGGGTGCTCGTTGACAATGATGCTTGCCACTTGGCGAGGGTCCATCCATTTAAGTGAATCCAGACCTTTCGAGCCTGTACCCAGTAGGATTTGATCAACCAAGTTGTTTGCTTTGTCTTCACCCAGAGCAGCCACCAGCGCATTACGCATAAAGTCTTCGCTGCCCATACCGATGTTGGTGTATTTCTGGATGTCTTCTAAAAACGCGCGGTGCACACCAGACACTTTGTCTTGGCTTAGATCTTTAGCACGTGCCATCGCACTACCAACACGTTGAACTTGTTTTGGTTCTAAGTGACGAATAATGCCAGCGGCATCACCTTCATTCAGGCTGAGCAGCAAGATCGCCGCTTTTTCTTCGCCTGTCATGCTAGAGACATCAAACTCCGCAGGAACGCCTGCGCCGTTTTCATCTTGAGGTACGATATCGTTAGCCATTTTCGTTCATCCAGTTTTTCACAACTTGAGCGGCAAGCTCTGGCTCATTCGCCACCAGAGCGCGCACTGCTTTGAGTACATCTTCATCTTTGTGAAGGTTAGGTAAATCGATGCTTGAGCCAAACTCAAACAGTTCACCGCTTTCGATGTCGCTACCAATCAGGCTGGTTTCGCCATCCGCACCAATTGGCAAGCCATCTGGTCCGTACATTTCGTCTTCGTCGTTGTTGGCTGGGTTGAGCAGTTTCTTCATTGCTGGGCGAACCAGTACCAAGATAACCACGATGATCACTAACGCGCTTGCAAACCAACGAACCCAATCGTTGAAGTTTGGATGCTCCCAAATTGGTGGATCAGCCATTTGCTCAAGCTCTGGTTCAGCAAACTTGACGCTCAAAACGTTGAGTAAGTCACCACGACTTTGATCGAAACCAACCGTGCCGATCAGAACTTGGCGAATTGCATTAATTTCAGATTCAGACAATGGTGTATAAGTCACTTCACCAGTATCAGGATTCACGGTACGGCGGTCTTTGATCGCAACAGAAACCGTTTGACGAGCCAGCGTACCGGTTTGCTTACGTTCATGGCTGATCGTGGTATCAAGCTCAAAGTTACGCGTTGATTCTTTACGTACCGAACCCTGACCAGTCAATGTGCCGTCTTTCATTTGCGCCACATCTTGAGGAATAGACGCATCCGCTGGCGGCTGGTTGCTCAATGCACCAGGAATGCCCGCGACCATGTTGCCATTGTTGTAATCTTCTAGCGCGTATTCGCTACGGGTTGCCGGAGTATTCGGATCGAAATTCTTACGGGTTTGCTCAACAGTACTGAAATCCATTTGGATATCCACCTGAGCGGTGTAGTTACCGAAGCCCAAAATAGGCAGAAGCACAGAATCGATTTTCTCACGCAGGGCTTGCTCTTGGCTTCGCTCTAGCTCTTGCTCTTTACGACGAGCCGCAGACGCAGGGTCTTGAGAACCCGAGCTAAGCAGGCGACCGTGTTGATCAGTTACCGTAATACGAGAGGTCTTCATGCCCGGAACAGCACTCGCGACCATATCGACGATAGAATCCACTTCTTGCTGTTTAAGGTTCGCACCTGTGGAGAGCGTCAAAAATACCGAAGCAGACGCTTCTTGGTTGTGGCGAACAAACACACTGTGTTTTGGCAGGGCAAGCAGCACACGAGCTTTACGTACCTGCTTCATCTCTTCAATCGCTTGAGCCAGTTGGCGTTCACGGCTGAGCTTCAAACGTTCTTGTTCCAAACGCTGTGATACACCAAAGCCCATATCTTGCAACAGAATATCATCGCCCGCCGCCGTCGCTTGGTTTACACCAGCACGCACCATGCCGAGCTTGATCGAGTTATAGTCACTCGCTTCTACCGAAATGGTATTACCATCTAGCTTGTAATTGATTTTTTGCTGGTCGAGATAGTCCAGCACAGGGATCAGTTCTTCCGTTTCGTAAGCACCAAGTGGGCGCATTTCCGGTTCTTTCACCCAGAAGAAAAGCATCACGATTAACGCAACACAGATAGAGATGGACAGCACTAACACGACCTGACGAAGTAAATCGAGGTCGCCTACTGCCATATCGAATTTTGACGCACTGCGCTCTTCAAGATCTGGGTTTTGGCTTTCCACATCCAGATCTGAGCCAGCAATCAGTGCACCATCTGCGCCGCCATCAGTGACGGTTAAATCTGTAGACTTGTCTGCCACACTTATTACCTAAATTACACTGGCATATTCATGAGATCCTTATAGGACTCAACGAGCTTGTTGCGGATTTGAACAGTGGCATCGAAAGCAACACTGGACTTGTTACGAGCAATCATAACGTCAGAAAGGGAAACATCGGCATCACCACGGTCAAAACGCGTTTGCAGGTCACCCGATGCTTTTTGAAGTGAGTTTACGTTATTGATGGCTTTTGTTAGGAGATCACCAAAATCTGCACCAACTTTCGCGCCTGTCGCCGTAGGAGCAGTGTTACTCGCTTCCACCATCATGGCGCGCATTTCTGCCTGAATACCATCAACTTTCATTGTCACCTCTAAGCCAAAAGTTTGACTATTAACTAAAACTGATTATTGACACAGCAATTACTGTGCCATAAGACAATAGTGCCGTAGTTTACCCACACTTTCGTCTTATGGCTATTTATGTGATTACTAAGCCGGAATATCGATACCAGCGTCACGCATTTTAGCAAGTTTGTAGCGCAGAGTTCGTGGGCTAATACCCAGTTTTTCTGCCATTTCTTTACGACGTCCGTTACATTCGATCAATGTTTCCAAAATAATGGCGTATTCTTGGTCACGGAGTTCCCCGCCTAGACCTTCACCACCAGACGCTACTCGGTTGATTGGCTCAGCTTGTGCGACTGGCTTGACATCCGGTACGACCATTTCTGCATTCTGAACAACATGTTGCAGACTGTTTGCATCTTGCCAATCTACACCTTCTAGCAAAATATGTTCAGCATCTATGTCACCGTTTTCACTCAAAATCAACGCACGTTGAACCACATTATCCAGCTCACGAACGTTACCCGGCCATGGGTATTGAAGCAGCTTATCTAATGCAACTTGAGAGAACTTAGGCACAGGCATACCCATCTTGCTGCAATGGCGCTCAGCAAGATGCTGCGCAAGTGGCGAGATGTCACCTTTACGTTCGCAGAGTGCTGGCCATGCGATTGGGAAAACATTCAAACGGTAGTACAAGTCTTCACGGAAGTTTCCTTCTGAAACGTACTGTTTAAGATCGCGGTTGCTGGTTGCAAGTACGCGAACATCAAGCTTGATACTCTTACGACTGCCCAGACGCTCCACTTCACGCTCTTGTAAAACACGTAGTAACTTCGCTTGCAGACTCAAGTCCATCTCGCTGATTTCATCTAGCAAGATGGTACCGCCTTGTGCTTGTTCGAATTTGCCTGGACAAGCTTGAACTGCCCCAGTGAAGGCACCTTTTTCGTAGCCAAACAGCGTCGCTTCAAGCATGTTATCTGGGATCGCAGCGCAGTTAATGGCAACAAATGGACCATCTTTACGGTTTGAAGCGTTGTGAATGTAACGCGACATAACCTCTTTACCAGAACCGCTAGGACCTAAGATCATAACGTTGGCATCAGTGCGCGCTACTTTGTCAGCTAGAGCAAGCAGACGCAGACTTTTCTCATCTGCAACTACCGCGTCACCATTGTCGTCACTTTTAATTGGCGCGTAGCGACTTACCATGTTGAGCAAGACTTCTGGTGCAAATGGCTTCGCCATGTAATCAATCGCACCTTCTTTCATTGCCGACACGGCGTCTTCAATGTTTGCATAAGCCGTCATAAGCAGAACGGGCATATTTGGCCAATTCTGTTTGATATTACGGAGCAGCGCTAAGCCACCCATACCTGCCATTTGTACATCTGAAACTACGATGTCTACCGCGTTCGACTTCAGTTTCACCAAAGCGTCTTCTGCACAATCGGCTTCTAACCACTCATACCCAGCCAGAGCCAGAGTATCCACTAGGGCTTCACGAAGACCTTCATCGTCTTCTACGATCAGCACTTTGCTTTGCGCCATTATGATTCTCCAGTATGTGCTTGCACTCGCTCTAGCGGAATGCACATGGTAAAGCAGGCTCCATCACCCTGCTCTGAAATGAGTTCCAATCGACCGTCATGGGCACGGCAAACCATTTGAACAACAGCAAGTCCCAACCCCGTTCCTTGAGAACGCGTGGTAAAGAAGGGCTCCATAATTTTGGCTTGTAGTTCTTTTGGTATACCCGGTCCGCTGTCTTGCACAGAAATGCGCAGTTCACCGTTTACCGGGCGGAAAAAGACATCAATTTGCGATTCTTTGCCTGACATCTGAATCGCGTTCATCACTAAGTTACTCAATGCTGAAGCAATGGCATTCGCGTTACCTAATAGCTCAGTCTGCTCTTCCTCAACTTCTAGGAAGTAATCGATGCTGTTGTTTTTCAGTGCGGTTTCCACCATGGGCTGATATTCAGCCACCAGCTGAGCAATGTTAAATGGCTTAATGACTTTATTATCACCACCTTTGGCAAAAAGCAGCATATCATTAACCTGCTTCTCCAAATCGTGCAGTCGATCCATTAATTTGCTCTGAAATCGCTCTCTTGTCGCAGGAGGGAGATTCGGCGCACCTAAATTTGATGCATATAACATCGCACTTGATAAAGGCGTTCTAACTTGATGAGCGAGCGACGCCACCATACGACCGAGTGATGACAAACGTTGTAAGTCACTCACGCGAGATTGCAGTAAGCGGGTTTCTGTTAGGTCAGTGATCAGGATAAGCTGACCCGTCGCCGAGGCAGAGATGGCCAAACGCACTTTGCGACCATTGCGCAGTGAAATTTCATGACCATCATCTTCACGCGGATCAAAAACCGCTTGGATGATGTTGAACCATTTCTCGTTGACTAATGGAATCTCAAGAATTCGATGCGCTTCCGGGTTGGCTTCACGGACCACTCCGTGCGTGTCTAACAAGATCACGCCAGCCGGCATTACGTCCAGAACCTGTTTATAACGCTCTACCTGATTCTCTACTGAGTCTAAATGGGATTGGTTAGTGTTGTTGTCCATTCACTGCCTGTCGAATTGTCGCCACTTACAAACTAAAATAGCTTGGTAAGCAATTAGCGTACCAAGCTATTTTCTATATTTATCATAGCGTTATGCGAACGACAAGAAGTTGACACTAGGAAAATGGTGCTTTCGTTATCAGAAAAGATAACCAATCACCGTTGAAAGTGTGAACTTTGGCTATCAGATAAACCTAGCGCTGTAGGTTGTATTTACGCATTTTCTCAACCAATGTCGTACGACGCATACCGAGCATATCTGCCGCTCGTGCCACTACACCGCCTTGCGCTTCTAACGCTTGGCTGATCATGTTGACCTCCATATCGGCTAGCAACTCTTTCAAGTTGACTCCTTCCGGTGGCAGTGCTTGAGGTGCATTCATGTTGTGGTCAAGATCGCTCTGCTCTTCAAAGCTGAAGTTTTCAGAGAAGATATCTTGGAATACATCACGCTCTTGCTCTTCCACTGTTGTGAATGGGTTCCCTTCAGGTTGGAACTCAGGAATATCACTGTAGCGGTATTTAGTCGGAAGATGATTCACGTCGACCAAGCTATTCGGGTATAGGATCACCATACGCTCAACAAGGTTAGCAAGTTCACGTACGTTACCTGGCCAGTTGTGTTCCATCAGCGAGTTGATAGCACGAGGAGTGAAGCAAATTGGTTGTCCGCCTTCAGCTTCAAGACGCGTCATTAGCTCTTGCAGCAGCAAAGGAATGTCTTGCTTACGCGCTTTTAGCGCAGGCATTTCAATTGGGAATACATTCAAACGGTAAAAGAGGTCTTCACGGAACGTGCCATCGTCGATCATGGTTTCTAGATCACGGTGAGTTGCAGCTACAACACGAACGTTTACTTTGATCGTCGTATTGCCACCAACACGCTCAAAGCAGCGCTCTTGCAATACGCGCAACAGCTTCACTTGCATAGACATTGGCATATCACCAATCTCATCAAGGAAGATCGTGCCACCTTCTGCTAATTCAAAACGACCTTTACGTGCCGTTAAAGCTCCGGTAAATGCACCTTTTTCATGACCAAATAGCTCACTTTCTAAAAGCTCTGGTGGGATCGCACCACAGTTAATTGGCACAAACGGACCGTTGCGGTAAGCAGAATGATAATGGATATTGCGCGCCACCACTTCTTTGCCTGTCCCTGATTCACCCAAGATCAAGACGTTTGCCTCTGTACCTGATACTTGTTCAATCAAATGACGAACTTCTTGGATACCACGGCTTTGACCAACGAGACTGCGGAAAAGAGTGTTTTTGCGAGCACTTGCAACAACGTTCACACCTTTGCGACCAAGAAAGTCTTTGCAGTGACGTAACGCTTCGCTAAGTTGCGGGTAGTTTAGAGGTTGCTCTAATTCACCGACAAAATTTGGCAAGTCATCAACAGGCAATGGGAAAGAGCCCATAACGAGAAGAGGGATATGGTACGCTTCGTTGAGTTGTGTCATTACTGCTGTCGCAGCCTGACCGGCAGAGATGTTAGCCACAATACAACCTGACCAAACACTAGACCAGTCTACATCGCCTAGCTGCTCAGAACTGACAGCTTCGCAACTTTCTCCAACAAATTCCAATATATTGCTTATATTTAAACGACTTGGTGCGTCGTCATCGATTACAAGCAGCTTTGCCAAACCTTGCATAAGTAAGAATGATTGCCTTTATTATGGGGTTGTTGCGGCCAGACCTTGATTTGCGCAATTGAGTGTCAGAAAAGGTGGGACCACTCTCAATTAACGATAGACAAAATAGGAAAATCAGCAACAAAAAAAAGCCATTAGGGCCACTAATGACTTCTATTTTATTTGAATAAAAAAATAAGGCAACCAAGCAATAAAGAGGTGTGAGCTTGATTGTAACTTTGCTGAACGACTTGATGTGCAATCAGACACAATACCCTACCAAATCAGTAAGGTATTGTTTTCTTTATTAAATGCCTACTTCTGCAGCAGTTAGGTTGTGGAACTCAGTTGGGATCTGGTCCCACGCTGATTTGATCTCACGGATGATGTCGATAACGTCGTCGATCGGTTGAGGATCGTTTTGGTGGTTCGCGGCAGAAATCTGAGTGATCATAAACTCGTAAAGTGAATCTAAGTTTGAAGCAATGTCACCACCATCGTCCATTGAAAGGCAGCTGCGTAGCGCAATGATGATGTCTAACGCTTTACCTAGACGCTCGCCTTTTGCTGGAATGTTGCCTGCTTGCATTGCTGCTTTACCTTGGATCAGACGCTCAATCGCACCTGCCATTAGCATTTGAATGACTTTGTGCGGAGACGCCGCACTCAGCTGGCTGTCGACTGATACCTTTTTGTATGCTTGCAAAGAACCGCGCATAGTATTCCTCTTTTATATAAATTTTTTGTACTGCTGAAGCGAACGCTTACCATAACGGAACTTATGTAGCTCTTTACCAACGTTCGTGGTTTCGTTTTGCATCAGCTCAACAATTCTTTTGGTACGAGTGAGCAAGTCTTGCCACTCTGCTTCCTGCTTCACCAGCGGATTGCTCTCGACAATGGGTAGCAGGTTTTGCAATAACCGTTCCCTGATATCGACCAAGCGAAGAATTTCTTCAGCATTAAAGTCGACTTTTTCTAGTTCTTGCGCAATTAGTTGATCAATATCACTAATTTCAATGAGTTCACTTCGCATCTATTGACCCAACGCGTTCATCAATGCGCCCAACTGCCCTTGCATCTTACCCGTGGCATCTTGCATAGCGGCAAACTTAGCGTGGGTGCGTTTTTCAAGGCTATCCATACGGCGATCTAATGCCGCTTGGTCATCACCTAAACGATAGTTCTGCTCAGTTAAGCTTTTTTCACGAGTACGAATACTGCCAGTAAACCCTGTAATGCCCTGAATCGCGTCTTCCACGCGTTTGGCAAAACCGGTATTACCACCAAAGAACTTTTCCAACTCGTTAAAGTTGCTGTTCAACTGGCGATCCAGCATGTCGTAGTTAATCTCTAATGTGCCCTGGCGTGTGGTCGTGATACCGAACTCAGTCAGGGATTTTAAATCTTCTGGTGCTTTGTCAATCGCCGTTGAGAATACCGCTTTCAGCCTCGCATCAGCATTACGCACTGTACTGTCGCCCGCAAGCGGTCCTTTCTGACCAGTGGTAGGGTCAACACTCGATAGTGCTTTCGATGTTTGGTAGAACGAGTTGTAAGCAGAGACAAAGCTTTCAATGTCATTACGCACGCTGCCGCGGTCGTATTCTACGCCAATTTCAGCAGGAGGTTTACCTACTTCGGACTTGCCTTTAAGGGTCAAGTTGACACCTTCAATAGCATCTTCAATCACGTTGTTGTGACTAGATAGCTGTGCAACGCCATCAAGCATCACTTGCGAGTCTTGCCCAGCTTGTACTTCCATCATGCCCGAGTACGCTTCAAAAGACTTCTCTGCTTCTGCGATTTTGGCTTCTGCTACGTCTATTTTTTCAAGACGTTCGCGCTCCTCTGGCTCAAGCTTGGCTCGATGAATTTGTTTTGCTTGCGCTTCAGTTAGCTCACCTCGTTCAACTTTTTGGTCAAGCTCTTGTTTTTCATCCGCAATCTTTTGCTCGATTTCCGCTTTTTCTTGTTCGAGCTGTTGTTTCGCTTCTTTCGTTGTTACGTATGAATCGGTGAGTGTGCCTGAGGCGGTGTTATCCCACCCAGGGACATCTGGCGCTTTCTCAATCGCTTTCTCATCCAGTTCGAGTTCCGGTGGACGGTAAGAATCGAGAAGTGTTCCTGAAGCTGTTTCAGTCCAACCGGGAATGCTGTCTTGTGGGCGCATACTTGCACGCTTGTTAGCGGCATCAATCGCTTCTTGTCCAGCTTTCGCCGCAGCAGCGCCGGATGCAGAGATCGGTTCATCGGATGCGCCATCTTGCGCACTTTCTGCCGCTTTTTGTTCTTCAGGAGGTATAGGATTGCCGTCTGCATCCACCTGTTCTGGTAGGTCTGCATCGGGTGTTGATTCTGGTTCTTTTAGAGGTCCAAGTACGGCTTCAGCCGCTTCACGAGCTTCTTCAAGCGCGTTCACTCGGTCTTCTAGAGTTTTGTATTCGAAATGTTTCAGCGGGTTACCTGCATCGGCATCCACACTGACTTTAATTTGATGGTCCTTGCCCGATAGATTCGAAGCAAGGATCAAACGCGGCCCTTCTACGTCGTTAATAACGGAAGCACGTACGCCAGGGTTATCCTTAGCGCCGTTAATTCCACGAACGACATCAACTAGCTTAGAACTAGAACGGACATTAACGTCGAAGGTGTCATCACCAAGAGAAATCTGCAGCTTACCAGGTCCAAACTTAGCATCTTCTGGCAAAACGTCAGAAGCCACTTTATGACTCTGTGCAAGCTGCAACACATCGATAGCATACTTACCGGCTATAGCGTCTGTTGTTGCGGTCGCAGATACCACTGCATCGTCGGTAGTATCTACCGTACGAACAGCAAAAGCCTTCTCCTGACGAAAGTTCGTCATGAGATTCTTCATCGTATCCAACGATTCTCTGAGTCGCCCGTAGGCACTGATGCTGGCGTCAATTGTCGCACGCTCGTTGTCGATGCGTTGCTGCTTTGGCACACGCTCGGCATCCACAATTTTGCTGACCATGGAATTGATATCCATGCCGCCAGACATCCCCAAAGGGCCTAAACTCATCAAATCACCTCAAAAACGACTTACACCTTTTCAACTAACAAACCGCTGTTAGCTGTGTGTTCAGCTAGGCGACGCAAAACCACTAGCATTTCTTCATCAGGAATTTGACGAATAACATCACCGGTTGTGGCTTCGTATATCGTCACGACGTCTCGACCCGATTCTTCATCAACACGAAACGCCACTCCCTTATTCATGGCGTCGACAAATTCATTCATTTGCTTAACCATTTTTTCGCGTTCTTCTCTGTTCAGCTCTTGGCGGGTATCCGCCATTTCAAGTGCAGCTTGAACAGAGAGATCGCGTTCGGCATCGCTCGCTTTTACAGGCGAAGCGGTACCGTTTGAACTTGCTGTGCTAGGCGCGCCTACGCCATTTTCTTTAGCAACTTTTGTGCCACTCGGTGTGCCGTAAGGCTGGATGTTCGATGTGTAGGAGGATATTTCCATTACAATCTCCCTTCCACCTTATGGGCTAACGATAGGTCTATCGCTTTGGTGACGTAATCACTAGGCTGAGTCGACCCGATTAGCCCAACAAGCTTAGCGCTGCAGATGGTGACTGCTTCGCTTGAGCCAAGATTGAAGTACTTGCTTGTTGAAGGATTTGCGACTTAGTCATTGCCGTTGTTTCCTTCGCGTAGTCAGTATCTTTAATACGGCTGTTAGACGCATTAACGTTCTCGTTAATGTTGTCTAGGTTGCTGATAGCGTGGTTGAAACGGTTTTGGAATGCACCAAGAGACGCACGTTGGCTGTCTACTGATTTTAGTGCGCCATCAATGATAGCTACCGCTTCTTGAGAGCCTGCAACGCTTGTTACGTCGATGTCTTTAACCGTTACGTCTTTTGCGTCACCGAAGCCGATCTCACCCGCTAGGTTACCAGAGAACTCAACGTCACCCGTTACTTTTTGAGAAGAAGCAAATACTTGTAGTTTGCCATCTTCACCAACAGACGCTTTTACATCTTCGCTTTGACCGTTGATGTAAGTCGCTAGCTGCTCAATATCGTCGCCTTGTTTTGCTTGGACAGTAAGCTCTTGCTCTTCGCCTTGCTTGTTGGTGTACGTCATTTTCAGTTCAGTTTTATCGCTCACTGTCCATGACGCATCTTTACCGTCTTCTGCTGCGTAGCTCTTACCACCCATTGCAGAAGTATCAGAACGTAGGTTACCCATAGAAAGCATTACTGCTTCACCAGAGTCCGCACCGATTTGGAAAGATTGAGTACCGTAAGTACCGTTTAGAAGCTTGTTACCACCGAAAGAGGTTGTTTCAGCGATACGGTTTAGCTCGTCGTTAAGCGCTGTTACTTCTTCTTGGATCGCTACACGTTCTGATTTTGAGTTCGAACCGTTCGCAGATTGAAGCGATAGGTCACGCATACGTTGTAGGATGTTGGTAGATTCATTCATTGCACCTTCAGCAACCTGTGCAATAGAAATACCGTCGTTCGCGTTTTTCACAGCCATGTCTAGACCACGGCTCTGTGCGTTCAAACGGTTAGAAATCTGTAGACCTGCAGCATCATCTTTCGCGCTATTGATTTTATAACCCGAAGACAAACGCTCCATTGATTTTTGTTGACCTTCAGCCGCTTGGTTTAGGTAACGCTGTGCGGTCATCGCAGAAACGTTAGTATTAACGTTAATCGCCATAATTGATCTCCTTAAGGCTTTAGTTGATGCACCGTCGTGTCTCTCACCTCACTTAGGTACATCTCATTTCTCTCAGTCCCTTTAACGGCGACCTATAAATATCCTTTAGGAGAAATTTTCAATTTTTTGCGATTATTTTCTTTAGCTTACTGAAGTGTGATGAATCTCTAATATTCAATGGGTTGGCTAGCTGCTGGGTTATTAGGGTCTGTTTATCTTTCGTGGTTAAATTTTGTTCGAGATAAAAGCGTTTTAATCGCGGCGAGTCGATTTAAACCTAGTGGTTCTAAGTAAAATTGACTCAACAAAGAGTAAAACGCTTTTAGCCGGGGGCGCCCAGCCGAACCCTTTGGGCAGCGTTTGTAGGTGCTTTCTACTGCGTTATCGGCTTATCAGGTAGAATAGCTACATATCAAAGCCTCTGCCTTGTATAAAACACCTACAAATTGCTGCAAAAATCATCACAAAAGGTCAACAGACCCTAATCCAAAACAGGCAGAAAAAAACCCAGCCGAAGCTGGGTTTACTCGCTCATCTCTCACCACGAGCCAATGAGGTTCTTGCCTTTAGGTTGAAAATTAACCTAGTAGGCTTAGCGCTGAGTTAGGCGCTTGTTTCGCTTGCGCAAGGATTGAGCTTGACGCTTGCGATAGAATTTGTGACTTAGTCATTTGAGTCGTTTCTTTCGCGAAGTCGGTATCTTTAATACGGCTCTTCGACGCGTTCACGTTCTCGTTGATGTTGTCCAAGTTGCTGATTGCGTGGTTGAAACGGTTTTGGAAAGCACCTAGCTCTGCACGGTGGCTATCTACGTATTTCAACGCCGCATCAATGATAGCGACAGATTCTTGTGCGCCACCTACTGATGTTACATCGATGGTATCAACCGTTACTTTCTTACCATCGCTTAGACCTAACTCACCAGAAAGACCGCCAGAAAACTCTACTTCGCCTTCAACTTTGTTGTTACCAGCGAAAACTTGCAGTTTACCGTCTTGGTCTACTGACGCTTTCACTAGGTCTGTTTGACCGTTGATGTAAGTCGCAAGCTCTTCGATATCGTCACCCGCTTTTGCGCTGATGTTGATTTCTTGCTCTTTACCGAAGCTGTCTGTCAGACTGATTTTTAGGTCGTTTTTGCCCGCTTCAACACCCCAGTCTTTGTCTTTGCCTTTTTCAGCTTGGTAGCTCACGCCGCCCATCATTTGGTTGTCAGAGCGCATGTCTTTTAGGTTTAGCATCACGGCTTCACCGTTATCTGCACCGATTTGGAAAGACTGAGTACCGTAAGTACCGTTAAGTAGACGGTTACCACCGAATGATGTTGTTTCAGCGATACGGTTTAGTTCGTCGTTTAGTGCCGTTACTTCTTCTTGAATCGCAACACGCTCAGATTTTGAGTTAGAGCCGTTCGCTGATTGAAGAGATAGGTCACGCATACGTTGTAGGATGTTGGTTGTCTCGTTCATTGCACCTTCTGCTGTTTGTGCAATCGAGATACCGTCGTTCGCGTTACGAACAGCCACATCCAAGCCACGGCTTTGTACGTTCAAGCGGTTCGAGATTTGAAGACCCGCAGCGTCATCTTTCGCGCTGTTGATTTTGAAACCTGAAGACAAACGTTCCATTGAAGTTTGTTGTGCTGAGTTTGCGTTGTTTAGGTAACGCTGAGCGGTCATCGCTGATACGTTAGTGTTTACATTCACTGCCATGGTGATTTCTCCAATTGATTTTCCGATGTAGCGGTTTCCGACGTCTCGGAAAACCAAGTAGTTCTCTCAAAGTTACTTTTATTAACGGCGCATACCCTGATTTCTTTAGGAAAAAATTTAGATATTTTTTAAAAAATTTCATTTGGAGGGGTAATCGTGACGAAGCAGATAAAAAAGCAAAAAAACTTCAAATTATCGCTAAAGCTTCTTTTCTCGCTGTCGATACAGGCTGATTTTGTCTTGAAATTACGAAGTAGAATGCCTTAGCCAAGTAAGGTTAAAGCAAGGTTTGGGGCTTGTTTTGCTTGTGCAAGAATAGAGGTGCTTACCTGCTGCAGAATTTGTTGCTTCACCATTTGCGTGGTTTCTTTGGCGTAGTCAGTATCTTGAATGCGGCTGTTCGATGCTGCTAGGTTTTCGTGGATGTTATCCAGATTATTGATCGCATGATTAAAGCGATTTTGATACGCGCCTAGCTCTGCACGATGGCTATCAACGTACTTCATCGCAGTATCAAGGACAGCCACAGCTTGTTGAGCGCCACCGACAGACGTAATGTCAATGTTATCAACCGCATCGTACCCTTTTAGCTGTAACCCCAGTTCACTCGCTAAGTCACCTGAGAACGATAAAGTTCCCGAGGTTTCTTCACCAGCCATAAACAACTGCAACTGACCCTTTTCATTCACTGACGCCGTAACTTTGTCCGTCTGACCATTGATATAAGTCGCAAGCTCCTCGATATCATCACCAGCTTTAGCATTAATTTGGATGGTTTCCGTTTCACCAAAACGATTATTAAATGACATGCTAAGTTCATTTGCACCATCTTTTACTTGCCAATCAGAACTTGCGCGTCCGTTTGCAATATAACTAAAACCGCCCATCTCAATGCCATCACTGCGCATCGACTTTAATTCTACTTGTACCGCCTCACCTGACGCTGCACCAATTTGAAATGCTGATTTACCAAAGCTGCCATTCAACAGTTTTCGCCCACCAAAAGAGGTAGTTTCTGCAATGCGGTTTAGCTCATCGTTAAGTGAAGAAACTTCTTCCTGCAGTGCTGTACGTTCTGCTTTGCTGTTTGAACCGTTAGCAGATTGGAGCGACAAATCACGCATGCGCTGCATGATATTGGTCACTTCATTCATCGCGCCTTCCGCTGTTTGCATAATGGAAATGCCGTCGTTCGCGTTACGCACGGCAACATCCAAACCACGCATTTGCGATTGCAAGCGGTTGGAGATTTGCAGGCCCGCAGCGTCATCCTTTGCACTGTTAATACGCTTCCCTGAAGACAAACGCTCCATGGATTGGTTCAGCATGTCAGTTGCACTGGTCAAATGACGCTGTGCGACAAGTGCTGCCACATTGGTATTAACGGTGATCGCCACAAATAAAGGGTCCTAAAATTAAGGCTTTGAATACTTATCGACCAAATTAAATAAAGGTTTAGTGTTTTTTGAGAAAAGAGATGGAGAAATAAAAAGGCGGAGCGTTGTGCTGATAGGTCAGCGTAAACAATAAGCTTACGCTGACTGTGTAGGATTAGAGTGCTTCTGCCGGCTTGGCAGATTTACGCGTAAGGTCTTTTGACGTCTCTTGCGTCGTAATATGGTCGTATTTCTCGGTCAGATGGTCCTGAATTTTTTGGTGGTAAGCACCGTTGAGTTTGTAGAAGCGGAAGTACACAACCAAAGCGATAGCGAAGAAGAACGCTGGCAGCCCAACCATGATGCATTGCATGCCAAAGACGGTTTCAGGGCTTTGTTCCATGTTCGGTACATAATCCACTGCGGTCAGTGCGATACCAATGAAGAAAGCCGCAAAAGCTGAACCTGCTTTAACCACCAGCGTTTGTACTGAGTAAGCAATACTCTCGCAGCGTGAACCTAGCTTGTACTCACCATAGTCCACTGTATCCGCCACCATAATGACGTTCAGCACCCAAAATAGCGCCGTACCGATTTGCAATAACACGCCCGCTGTAGAAATCAGCAGAATGCTTTGTTTGTCATACATGCCTACGTAGATAAGGACTGCACTGCCTAAGATTGGGAAGCTAGACGCACATGCCCATAACACTCGACGTGAAAACATTTGCGCCAATTTAGGGAACAACACCAGTGTAATTAGGTTCGCGATACCAGCGTAAGCCATGTAGTAAGGGAAAAGTTCCTCATTTCCGACCACATATGTGAAGTAGTAAACCGCAAATGCTGTGATGATGTTGGTAGCGAGGTTGTATGACAGTGCCATACAAAGCACGCTCGTTAACTGGTCATTTTTGTAGATAAGCGAGAGGAGCTTCTTCAGTGAGACTTTTTCTTCAGGTTTCGTCACGTCAAGGTTGCTGGTTGAATAGCGCTCTTTGACGTTACGTAGCGTGATATACGTTGAGACAAGGAAACAACCGACAAGCAAAATGGCAAACACTTGGAAGCCAAATCCTTTGTCGTCGCCACCGACATAATTCACGAACGGCATTGCGATTGCGGCGGTAACAATCCATGCAAGGCTAGCGAAGAATCGAGGGTATGGCACAAGCTCTTCACGCTCACGTTTGTCCAGAGTGAGTGTTGGAACCAGTGACCAGAAAGGAATATCCATTAAGGTGTAGGTCATGCCCCATAAAATGTAAGTCACTGCTGCATAAGCAATAAGCCATGGTCCTTCGATGTGATGCGCACTAAACAGCATGAGCAACACCACTGAGTTGGTGATGGTGCCAATTAAAATCCAAGGTTTAAATTTACCCCAACGTGTGCGGGTATTGTTCACGATCCAACCCATAATTGGGTCATTCACTGCATCCCAAATACGCGCAATTAAGAAGATGGTTCCCACCACGGCAGCCGAAATACCAACAACATCGGTGTAGTAGAACATCAAGTACATGTAAACGATGGTGATAGCGAAGTCTTTACCAAATGCGCCAAAGCCGTAGCTTAGCTTGGTATTCATAGAGATACTCATTTGTTACTCCTTACGCCCCCTCATCGAGAAGGCGCAGTATATTCACGTTATTGTCGTTTTTATTGATATTGGTTTTGTGATTCAGGATTTACTGATGCACCCACGCTGGCAACCAACCTTCGTGTGCTTCAATCAAGTCATCAACAAGGGCATAAATCTCTTCGAGTCCAAGCACTGCCGCGGTATGAGGATCAAGCATGGCAGCATGATAGATACGATCTCGGTTCTCAGTGAGGATGGCTTCCGTCAGCAGAGTCTGAACATTGATGTTGGTCTGCATTAATGCCGCTAAGTGATTTGGTAATCGACCAGCTTTGATAGGTTGAATGCCGTTTGCGTCCACCAGACAAGCCACTTCCACACAACAACCTTGTGGCAAGTTGTCAATTAACGCTTCATTCTTCACGTTGCCGTAGATAACACTTGGCGTGCCTGTCCAAATCGAGTTCATGATGGTGCTCGCGTATTCATGCGACTCTTTGACGGTGATTTGATCCGCGTTTTTGAAGTCTTCGAGGTCTTTTTTCCAATCAGCAATTTGTTCTACACAACGTTTAGGATATTCATCAAGTGGCACTTTATAACGTTCAATCAGATCTGGGCGATTTGGTTTGATGAAATATGGGGTGTATTCAGAAAAATGTTCTGATGATTCCGTCACAAAGTAGCCCAACTTCTTAAACATCTCGTAGCGGACTAGGTTGGTGCAGCGACCGTTGTGATGCAAACCCGGCTTCGGCGCTTTGCCTGATTCAAATGCCTCAAGCAAATCAGGATAAATGTCGACATATTCCCCCTGCTCGTTTTTCTTTTCGAGTGTCAGGTAGTACGCCATGTGGTTGATGCCTGCACAGGTGTAACGAAGGTCTGAATATTCGATATCAAGGTCGCGAGCCAGCTCCTCCGCCGTCCCTTGCACGGAATGGCACAAGCCCACTTGTTTGATGTGAGGGTATTTCTCATACATCGCCCATGTGTTCATCGCCATTGGGTTAACGTAGTTGAGCATGGTGGCATTTGGACACACTTCAGTCATGTCTTCACACACGCTCCAAAGGTGAGGAATCGTGCGCAGTGAGCGCATGATGCCGCCTGGGCCTAAGGTGTCGGCGATGGTTTGCTCCAAACCGTGACGCTTACAAATCTCAAAGTCCGTTACAGTGCATGGCTCATACCCACCGATTTGGAATGCGATGACGACAAAGTCTGCACCTTGCAATGCTTCTTTTTGGTTTAAGTGACAAGTGATCGTACCCGTCGCACCGGATGATTCCATCAACTTGCTTACTACTAGGTGTGATTCCTCCAAGCGGATTTCATCAATATCCATCAAGGCAATTTGCGCTCCTTTGAAGGCCGGCTTATGAAACACATCGCCAAGAATGTTCTTCACAAAAATCGTAGAACCCGCACCGATGAATGTGATTTTAGGGCTTTTCATAGTTGAATCCTTTTTGCTTTCATACTTTTGTTTCGATGCATTTAAGTTACACCTGCCGCAAGACCGAATTCGTCTCAGATAAACCAATCACTCTCCCGTTTCCTAATATTTAAAATCAACCAATAAAAAATCTTAGGAAATGGGATATTTTTGTATAAATCACGGATAAAGAAGGTGGGAAGATACGCTGAGGCTAGTTATTACGGCGACTTAAGTCACATAACCAAAATCTTATAAAACAGAGTAATCGGTGTTTTTGAAGCTGTTCTGAGTTTTGTTTCAACAGATTTAGTACAAATAACTTATACAGTTTCCTAAGAGGTGGGCGATGGCGAAGGTAGAGTCCAAGGCAGAGTTAGATACATTGAAAGTGGTGATTCAAGATAAGTATTCTTCCGAAACGGTTTCTGTAAGCCCACTTTCGCTGTACTCATCCTATGAAAAAATCGATATCGAGCTTAGACCGCCCCACTCTATGCCAGGTTATCACTGGCACGGACAAGTAGAGGTCAACATTCCTTTTGGTGATGATGTCGAGTACATCATTAATGGCAGTCCAGTCGTGGTGAAAGCAGGATCGATAGGATTGTTTTGGGCGTCAGTTCCTCATCGGCTCACCAATCCGGGCAAAAGTCATAATATGGGGATCATCAATATTCCGATTCACCACTTTATGTCTTGGACGCTAAATCGAGACTTCGTCAATCAGATCACCCATGGTTGTGTGCTGCAATCAACCGCCAGTTCATTAGTCAGTGAGTTTGAGTTAGCACGCTGGGCAGAAGAAATAAACCACTCTTCGGAAAGTCGCCAGCAATTAGCGATTGATGAAATTGGCTTGATGTTAAAAAGAATGTGTTTAGATGGCTGGCAACAACTGAGTATCAATCGACAAGAAAAATCGACCAAGAAAGGCGTCTCCAAACACTCGCAGTTTTACGTCAGTCAAATGCTGGAATACATTGCCACCCATCATAACCAGCCGGTCACGATAAAAGACATAGCAGAGCACATTGGGCTGCACACTAACTACGCGATGAACGTGTTCCAACGAACCATGCAGATGACCATCAAGCAATATATCACGGCAATGCGGATTAACCACGCCAGAGCACTGTTGAGTGATACTGACCGGACAATTTTAGATATTGCTTTAACGGTAGGTTTTAATTCTAGCAGCCGATTTTATGAGACTTTTCAGAATTATATTGGTGTAACGCCAACGCAATATCGCAAGAAGTCACGCGAAGATCATCGCTGGAGCAGTCACAGTACTAGCCCACTTTACGAACTAGAGAAAGGCGCTATTGATGGCAAAAGACCACTGACGGTCCGTTAGTCTTATCAGGCAAGAATGAGGGGAAACAAAAAAGGCAGATCACTCTGCCTTTTTAATCATTGGAGGGTTGGCGAAGAATTACTTAATCGCCAATTCCGCTAGCATTTCTTGTGAAGGAGCGAAGAAATATGCACCTGTTACTGCTTTGGTGAAACGAAGCAGTTGGTCAGTCTTACCATCGGTAACACCGTACATGCTCTCTAGCATCACTTTGATGTTGTGGATAGTGTTGCAGTAAGAGATGAACAGAAGACCATGTGCGCCAGTTACTGTGCCGTACGGCAAGCTGTGACGAACGATCTTAAGACCTTTGCCTTCTTCTTTGATGTCTACACGACCTACGTGAGAAGCCGCTGGCACGTCTTCTAGCTCAATAGAATCTGGCTTAGTACGACCAATGACTTTCTCTTGTGCAGATACGTTCAAACGGTTCCATGCAGGCAAGTTGTGCTCAAAGCGTTGAACCATCACGTAGCTACCACCAGCGAAAGCGCCGTCTTTGATCAATGCAACGTCAGCACGCGCATCACCTTTCGGGTTTTCTGTGCCATCAACGAAATCCGTCATGTCACGAGCATCTAGGTAACGGTAACCGTAAGTTTCATCCACTACCGTCACATCTTCTGCAGTTTCAACTAAGAATTTACGCAGTACATAGAAGTGCAAATCGTGACGAGTTGAGTGACAGTGAATCAAGACATCCACGTCTGTTGCTGGCGCAAATACGTCACCTTCCCCCAACTCAGGGAAGTCGATCAACTCTTCTGGCATTTGCATGTTTAGGTGCTGCCAAAAAGATTTCGTGAATGCGATAGAAATCGTTAAATCAGCACCTGGTTGGTTCGCATTGAGCTCATTTACTAGCTCAGGTAGCGCTTTTAGTTTTGCCAGTACGTTTTCACGGTTTTGGTTCACTTTTAACTGAGTGTAAAGTGCAAATGGTCCTGCTTCAGGCACAATCGCCGTTTGAGCTTGTGACATTGAGATATCCTCTATACATTGCCCCATGCGGGAATTATTGTTTTTAATTTTTTGATGGCTGTTCTTCTTTGTGCTCAACTTGTGGCACGTTAAAGCAGTCTTTTACCCATCTTCCATTTAGAAGATAGATCATAAACCAAGTTAACAAGGTAATTGTGAGCGCATTCGCCCAATTGAATACACCATGTTCGAGGTAGACATGATACATGGTCTGAGCCAGTTGAATACCGCACAAGATCAAAGTCATGGCACGACCATGCTGGGTAATTTGATTCACCCACCCTCGCTCTGGATGCCGCAAGCCCATTAACCACATCAATAATAGACTTGGGATACCCATCGATAGTCCGAGGTATAACGTATTAGAATCGGGGTACACAATCGATAGTATCTTGCTACCGCTGTCTCTACTCACTCCTGCCATGGCAAACACCACCCAAGAGCGCGCTAGGAACATCCATCCTAGCCATAACATAATCGGCGCTTTTAAAAATCCATGAGCGTCATATTGATCAAATGAGTAACGCACAATCTCGTCTTCTTCGTTTCATAAAAACGCCACTTTAACCGATCGTTTCAGAGTTGCAACCTAGCAAAGCTGAGAACTAAAGTTCATTTCATCATCGTACGCAGGTAAACTAGGTTTAGATTTACAGCGACGTCGATAAGAAACATGAAAAAGAAAAACACAGCAGCACCCATTCCTTCCCAAGAAACGCAAACTGAAGCGATGAAGATTGCAAAGTCCACTCAAAAACCCGGTCAAACGAAAGAGCAAACCAAACTGATTGCTCAGGGCATTGAGAAAGGCATCGCGCAGTATAAAAAACAGCAGAAAGAACGCAATCGACAAGCAGACAAAGCGAAGAAGAAACAACAGAGAGAAAAACAGCGTCAACGTGATGACGTCGTTGAACAAGAATCAGCAAATATTGAAGCACCAACGAGCAAGCCAGCTGTATTACCTTGGGCACTATTGGTTCTGAGCTGGATTGGTTTCGCGGCTTACATCATGATGGGGAAATAATATGCAGCGTTATGTGATGATAGGAGGCATCGCATTGGCTTTGATGGGTTGTTCGTCACCATCAACGCTACCAACGGCATCAAGTGATGACGTTCAGATTCGCTTTGATAGCCAGTTCAATCCGGATCAATGCGAGTATTTAGGTGAAGTCACTGGCAGCGAAGGTCACTGGTACAGTTACTTGTTCTACACCAATGACGCCATGATGCATGGAGCCATGGTCGACCTAAAAAACAATGCAGTATTGCTCAATGCCGATACGGTTTACATGATCGCTCCACAAGACTTTGCAACTTCCTTCAGTGTGCTTGGTACTGCCTACCGCTGCCAATAAGCGTTTCCCAGACGTAAAAAAAGCCAGCAATTGCTGGCTTATGCACGAAATCCAAGACTGCTAGCGATATCTCCCTCTCGCTCAAGAACCCATTGACTGTCAAAAGGTCCCCAATCCGAAAGTTGGTAATAGCCGTCGTTATGACGTCGACCATCTTGAACGAAGATGAGTTCGATGCCGATCCCCGGTAATGCCTTGAGTACATCTTGAATAGTACGACGAGGCCACCCCGTTCTTTCGATCAATTTTGGTACATTTGGCCTTTCTAGGTTTTCCACCAACAAGGCCAAATATAGCCGCCTTGCAAAAACAGGACTCAATTCCATTGACACCTCCTAAAATTGTGCTGATTCATTATTTCTTTTTTGCTCAGCAAGATGTTGCGTTTGATCAATAACTCGACTTTTCCGTGCTATTTAGCCAAGTTTTTTATCATTCTTATCGCTGTTTGGTGGAGGAATGAACGACTGAGCACGGTCCAATAGAGCACTGACCTGTGAAATATTCGCCGCATGATTTTGTCACAGTGGTTGCTTCTTGATAGGATGCTTGAACAGCCAAAAACAATGCAAAATCGGGCGTTCCATAGCGCAAACCGATAAGTAAAGCACAAAGAGAAAAGGAAATAATATGACGATCACCATGTTCGGCATCCCAAACTGCGACACGATTAAAAAAGCCAAGAAATGGCTAGAAGCGGAAAACGTTGCTTTTGATTTTCACGACTACCGCAAACAAGGTATCGATGCGGCAATGGTGACTGAATTTTGTAACGCGCTGGGTTGGGAACAAGTACTGAATAAACGTGGCACGACTTTCCGACAGCTGACTCAAGAACAAAAAGATTCTCTTAACGAAGAAAACGCAATCGCGCTGCTAGTAGAAAACCCAGCGATGATTAAGCGCCCAATCTTGAAAGTTGAAGACCAACTTCATATTGGTTTCAAAGCAGACCAATACGCGACCATTTTTAACTCTTAATTAAAGGAACAATCAAGGATGACAGACAGTCCAGTACTGGCACTCGCTAAAGACCTGATCAGCCGCCAGTCCGTAACGCCTGAAGATGCAGGCTGTCAGGAAGTAATGATCGAGCGATTAAAAGCGCTTGGTTTTGAAATCGAAGTGATGGTGTTTGAAGACACAACAAACTTCTGGGCTCGCCGAGGTACAGAAGCACCACTGTTTGCTTTCGCCGGACACACAGATGTCGTGCCAGCAGGCAAATTGGAGCAATGGGACACACCTCCTTTTGAACCAACCATTATCGACGGTTACCTTCACGGGCGTGGCGCAGCAGACATGAAAGGCTCTCTAGCTTGTATGGTGGTCGCGGTTGAACGCTTTATTGCAGAAAACCCAGACCATAAAGGTTCGATTGGCTTTTTGATCACTTCAGACGAGGAAGGTCCTTTCATTAATGGCACCGTTCGCGTCGTTGAAACGCTCATGGCTCGTGACGAGAACATCGACATGTGCATCGTTGGTGAGCCTTCAAGCACTGAAGTTGTGGGAGATGTAGTTAAGAATGGTCGTCGTGGCTCAATCACGGGTGATTTAACGGTAAAAGGAACACAAGGTCACGTGGCGTACCCTCACCTTGCTAATAATCCGGTTCATCAATCACTATTAGCCATTCATGAACTTGCTACGACAGAATGGGACCAAGGCAACGATTACTTCCCACCGACAAGCTTCCAAATCCCGAATGTCTCTGCTGGTACTGGTGCATCGAATGTGATTCCTGGCGAATTTAACGTACAGTTCAACCTGCGCTTTAGCACAGAACTCAGCAACGAAATCATTGTTGACCGCGTGACCCAAACACTCGACAAACACGATTTAAACTACGATCTGAAATGGACATTCAATGGTGACCCGTTCCTCACCGATACTGGAGCATTGCTTGACACAGTCGTTGCTGCCGTCGATGAAGTCAACAGCACGAAGCCTGCGTTGCTCACCACTGGCGGAACGTCTGATGGTCGATTTATCGCACGCATGGGCGGTCAGGTGGTTGAGCTTGGTCCGGTGAACGCGACTATCCACAAAGTGAACGAATGTGTAAAAGTCGATGACCTTGAGAAATTAACGGACATGTACCAAAACACGTTGAAACACTTACTCGCACAATAGTGTCATAACGAAACATGCAACAATTAACGAGAGTGCCATGACGCCAGAGCAACTTACCGGAATGACCGATTCCCATCTGCAATCCACATTAGTGGGTCAAAAAGCCTTTCTGCTTCACCCTGAAGTGGCTGACGACTTACTAAACATGATTGAAGCCGCCACACAATCAGGCTTTAAGATGGAGATCGCCAGTGGGTTCCGTGACTTTAACCGTCAGAAAGCAATCTGGAACGGTAAGTTTGCAGGTGAACTGAAGATCCTCGATTCCGATTCGCAACCGCTCGACAAAACTCTACTCAATGACGAAGAAAAGCTCACTGCGATTCTTCGTTGGTCCGCCTTACCCGGAGGCAGTCGCCATCATTGGGGGTGTGATTTTGATGTTTATGCGCGTAACTTATTACCCGCTGATACACAATTACAATTGGAACCATGGGAGTATCTCGAAGGTCATCAGCGTGCTTTCTATCAATGGTTAGTCGATAACCTCGATAGCTTTGGGTTCTTTTTCCCTTATCAACAAGACTTAGGCGGTGTCGCCATCGAACCTTGGCACATCAGCCACAAATCTGTAGGGCAACAATGCCTGTCATTGTTAACACCAGAGTTGCTGAAAACTCAGTTAATTAAGCAAAATCAGATCGACAGCATTGCAGGGATGGATGTCATATTGAATAATTTGGATAAGGTTATCACCCAATTTATTCACAACATCACGCCGCCGGAGGCTCTATGATCGAAATTCTCACCAACCCCTGGGTCATTATCATCATAGTGCTCAGTATCGTGGTTGGTAACATTGCTGCGCTTAAGTACACCGCAAAAATGAAGTTTGGTCAGATGGATAAAAGTCGAAAAAACGATTTAGATAAGCTGAACGAACTAGACAAAGAACGCTATGGAGAGGAAAGCGAGAAGAAAGACGAAAATCGCTAATCTCTCGCACTTGATGCACTCTTCAACATTTGACATCAAGTAAGCAATCAAAAAGGGACCATTGCGGTCCCTTTTTTACTATTCAAATCTACTTATTTGTAGCGAAGTTAGTCTTTCACAACCGCAGCCAGTACTGGCGCAAGTGATTTCAAGAACTCTTCTTCTACTGGCTTACCAGACGAATCAGTAATGTTGATAGAAGTACGGTTACCTAGATCACCAAGCAAGAAGGTGTAAGTACCAGAGTTTAGATCGATTGGCTTAACACCAATGTCATTCCAGAACGCATCATCCGGTGACGCGTATTTCGCAGTCACTGTACCTTGCGACTGACTGCGCTCTTCAATCTTGAAGCCCATCTTCGGCATGATATCAGGCAGACGGTTCCACACGACATTGTATTGTGCACGAGCAATGATAACTGGCAGACCACTGCGGTCTTTACCCATGGTAATTGGGATGTGTTTCACTAGCTCTTGTGCTTTACGTTGCGCTTCTTCACGTACGTGTTGGTCGTAGCGTGCCGTTACCAAGTTGGTCATGAACACGTTGTAACGCTCACGGTTGGTACGTGTCACTTCTTTGACTTGGTTGCCTTCACGCCAGTCAATCAAGCTTACCTTGAAGCCATGACGACCATTCATCTCACCGCGAGTAATCTCGTAGCGGCTGCCGATTTCCATCTCTTCATCAGGAGAGTTCCAAGTCACCCAACCTGTTTCGATGCGGTTATCCGTTTGGCTTTCAACTGGGATCTTGTTCTCTGCAACCATCTCTTGAACGGTCTTCCAAACTTTATCCAGTTCATCCTTACGAAGCAGCCATAGTGTTACTTCACCGTCGCTACTGCGATCTAGGCGAGCACCAGGGATCAATTCCAATACTTGCTGAGGCGGACGAATATCAACATCTTTACCAATACCACCAGCGTAGTTTCCTTCAGGAATACGGTAGTTCGGGTAAAACTGAGGTTGAGCACCTGCCGGTACACTCCACTCTTCAAGAGCAGGCGTGTTCAAATACTCGAAGTCGTCCTTTGCTTGACGACGCTGATTGGCACCACCTGAACAGGCAGTCAATACGAATACAGCTAGTGAGCTTAACACTAACTGGCTTGAAAGCTTCATTTATACTCCTAAAACACTGAGGGCTTTACCACCCTCAGCATGAACTTCAATCCTAGTAAATACCGGCGTCTGTTAGCGCTTGTTCCACAACTGGCTGCGATTTTTCAGAAAGTGGGGTTAAAGGAAGACGCAGCTCACCCTCTTCAATCAAACCAAGCTTATGTGCTGCCCATTTCACTGGGATCGGGCTTGATTCAACGAATAGGTTTTTATGCAGAGTCATCAGACGATCGTTGATCGCTTCTGCTTCTTCAAATTTACCTTCACCTGCCAAATGGAACATGTCTGCCATGTCTTTAGCCGCGATATTGTTCGTTACTGAGATAACGCCGTGACCGCCTAGTTTAACAAATTCTAGACCCGTCGCATCATCACCACTTAGTAAGATAAAATCTTCGCCACAAAGTTCACGGTGAAGTGCAATTCGGCTTAAATCACCCGTCGCATCCTTCAATGCCACGATATTATCAAGCTTTGATAGGCGTGCCACTGTCTCAGGCGACATATCTACCGCAGTGCGACCCGGTACATTGTACAAAATTAGAGGTACATCACTCGCTTCTGCGATTGCTTTGTAGTGTTGGAACAAACCTTCTTGAGTTGGTTTGTTGTAGTAAGGCGTTACACTCAGGAAGCCAGCAATACCAGAATCAGCCAATAATTTGCTAAATGTAACTGCTTCGTGGGTTGCATTTGCTCCCGTACCAGCAATCACTGGGATACGACCGTTTGCGAATTCAACGGTTTTATTTACGACCTTTACATGCTCTTCAATGGTTAGAGTCGCTGACTCACCAGTGGTGCCAACTGCAACAATACCGTCTGTACCAGCTTCAACATGGTACTCAACAAGCTTTTGTAGACTATCAAAGTCTACTTCACCATCTGCTTTTAGTGGTGTAATCAGCGCTACGATACTTCCTGAAAACATGTTTATCTCCCTCATTTAACTCTTTCTGCATGGTACTGTAATGCGATTGAAAAACACAAGAGCGTAAACTCGCTTACAAAGTACAAATGAATGAATAATTATCAGTTGTTAGAGGTCTAGCAACTAAAATGTGAATTTTGTTCTCAATCCTAGCCATTCTGATAATCGTGTTCGTTGCAGCAAGGATTTCTCACCGCTTTCAATTAGGCGCGGAATATACTCTCTCGCCGAGAAGCTCAAGTCAGCGTTGAGTGAATTAATAGTGCACGCAATCAGCAAACTGTTCACTAAATCAACAAAGCGTTTTAACAAGTTTAAAAAAAGAACTGACTCGACATTTCTACTCCATATCTGTGCTAACATCTCTCTATTGAAGAAAGGACAAGAAGCTCATTTATGAAGCAACATCTGGTACTTACAGCGGTTGGAACGGATCGTCCGGGCATATGTAACCAAGTGGTTAAGCTCGTCACACAAGCTGGCTGTAACATTGTCGATAGCCGTATCGCTATCTTTGGTAACGAATTTACCCTTATCATGCTGCTTACTGGTAACGCCAGTAATGTCACTCGTGTCGAAACACAATTGCCACTTCTTGGGCAAGAACACGACCTCATCACCATCATGAAACGCACATCAGCCCATGAGTTGCTCGATAACAGTTACACCATGGAAGTGTTTATTGAATCAGAAGACCGCATCGGTTTAACCGAGAAGTTTACGCAATTCTTTGCCGATAAACAGATTGGCCTACAATCACTTAGTGCGCAAACAATCAGTAAATCAAAGATCCAGCTGGATGCCGACCAATTCCACATTGCAATCACCGCTTCAGTAAGTGCAGATTGTAACTTGATGCAATTACAAGAAGATTTCGATGAACTTTGTAACACGCTCAACGTGCAAGGTTCTCTGAATTTCATTAAAAATAATCTATAAGTAAAGGAAATAATGATGAATACGCTGACAGCAGGCACGCCAGCGCCAGCCTTCTCTTTGCTCGACCAAGATGGCAACACCGTTTCTCTCGGTGACTTCAAAGGTAAGAAAGTACTGTTTTACTTCTACCCAAAAGCGATGACACCAGGTTGTACGACTCAAGCAAAAGGTCTGCGTGATGTAAAAGCAGAACTAGACGCACATAACGTTGTGGTATTGGGGGTGAGTATCGATCCAGTAAAACGTCTAGGTAAGTTCATTGAACGCGACGAGCTAAACTTCACGCTACTTTCTGACGAAGACCATGCTATTGCTGACCAGTTCGGTGTTTGGGGCGAGAAGAAGTTTATGGGTAAAGTCTACGATGGTCTTCACCGCATCAGCTTCTTGATCAATGAGGAAGGTGTTATCGAACACGTGTTCAACAAGTTCAAAACCAAAGATCACCATGAAGTGGTTGTGAACTACTTGAAAGAAAACGCGTAAACCTAGTTTTCAATCAAACATCAAAAAGCCCAGCGATCGCTGGGCTTTTTATTGGATTCAATTTCTATTCTTGTATTGGTTCGCTTTCTTCCGTACTTGGTAGCGCGTTCCATACTGCTTTTACAAGCGTCGCCAATGGGATAGCGAAGAAGACCCCCCAGAAGCCCCACAAACCACCAAATACCAACACGGCAACAATGATCGCTACTGGGTGAAGGTTAACCGCTTCAGAGAACAGTACCGGAACCAACACATTACCGTCTAGCGCCTGAATAATGCCGTAGGCAACAAGTAACCAATAGAACTGAGGCGTTAAGCCCCATTGGAACAAGCCGACAATCGCGACCGGAACCGTCACCGCAGCCGCACCGATGTACGGGATAAGCACTGACAAACCCACCGCTACAGCAAGCAATGCAGAGTAGCGCAGGTCAAGAATCGCAAAAGTCACGTAACTCACGCCACCCACGATCAAGATTTCCAGCACCTTACCACGAATATAGTTCGAGATTTGTTCGTTCATCTCGTGCCATACTTTGTTCGCCAGCTTACGGTTCTTCGGTAAGATGCCACTTGCCATGCTGAGCATCTCATCTTTGTCTTTTAGTAAGAAGAACACCAATAATGGAACAAGAATCAAGTAAACCGCTAGCGTTGCTAAACTCACTAGAGAAGCCAGTGAGCCTTTTACGACGCTCTCACCTAAGCCAATCGCTTGGTTCTTCGCGTTAGTCACCACGGTTTCAACAATTTCTAGGTTCGCCAGCTCAGGGTAACGTTGTGGCAAGGTTGCAATGAACTTTTGTAGTCCAGCATACATGTTCGGAATATCGTTGATTAAGTTGCCCACCTGAGTCCAAATGGTCGGCACTAAACCAAATACCGCGATCAACATTAAGCCAATAAAAATCAGTATGACAGTGATGACAGAAAACGTACGTGGGATACCCAAACGGCACATCTGCGTTACTGGCCATTCAAGTAAATATGCAAGAACAATCGCCACCAACAATGGCGCAATCAAATGCCCGAAAAAGTAAATTGTAATAAAGCCGAACAGCAGTATCGCCACGAGGCTCACTGCATGTGGGTCTGAAAAGCGTCGCTTATACCAACGACTTACCATTTCAAGCATCGTACGAAGATTCCTTATTGAATACGGTCAAAGTGAAGTGTTCAGGAGAAGCTTGGCAATCCACTGTGTAGCCTTGGTTACGCAAATACTTCACGATATCGTGCTTAGAGCTTTTATCCACCACTTGAATAACAAGCTGATGATCTTGTTGTGTTTCTTCCTGAAACACCTCAGCAGCGTGACGCTTGGCAAGTAACAGTGCCATAGGGCAGCGTTCCTTACGCAAATCAAGTAATATGGATTCCATTGTATTGCTCTGCACTTGTGATAGGGTTGTATTGTAACGGCTTTTTGAGCTGGTGCTAGCATTTCTCACATGATTTAAGAGTAGACGCGCAGGACTTTTAGATTGACAATTTACGAAACCAATTCGTTTATCTTCGGTCTTATTGCTAGCATATTCATCCCACAAGGATGACCATAAAGTCTGTGCTGATGTTGAATGGATTTCGCCCCTCAAGCACACACTCGGTATTTTGGAGAATCTTTAAACCGTATGTTAAAACGCACTCGCTCGCTAGTTTGTTTATGCCTTGCTGCTGCATTGAGTACACCAACGCCAGTTTATGCCAATAGTCCCGACCTCCCAGATATTGGTACGGCAGCCGGAGGCACTCTAACGATAGATCAAGAGTTGATTTATGGTGACGCCTATATGCGTATGCTTAGAGCCAGCAAACCTATCGTCAATGACCCTGTTATTAACGAGTACATCGACTCACTGGGTCACCGTTTGGTCGCGAATGCCAATGACGTAAAAACCCCATTCCACTTTTTCATGATCCGAGATCGCAACATCAACGCCTTCGCTTTTTTTGGCGGCTACGTTGCCCTGCACTCAGGTCTCTTTCTCCATGCCCGCACTGAAAGTGAGTTAGCCTCCGTTGTTGCTCACGAAATCGCGCACGTTACTCAGCGCCACCTTGCACGAAGCATGGAAGAACAAGCTCGTCGTTCACCAGCAACCATGGCAGCACTTGCTGGCGCTCTTCTGCTTGCGATAGCCTCTCCTGAAGCTGGTATGGCAGCGGTGACGGCAGCAACCGCTGGCAATATGCAAAGCCAAATCAACTACACTCGCTCCAACGAGAAAGAAGCAGACCGCTTTGGTATCGCGACACTGGCAAAAGCGGGCTTTGATGCACAAGCGATGCCACGCTTTTTTGGTCGCCTAGCGGATGAATATCGATACGCGAGCAAGCCGCCACCAATGTTGCTCACTCACCCGTTGCCTGAAGATCGTATTACAGACAGTCGTGCTCGTGCTCGTGCTTACCCACCAATGCGGGTGATGCCTTCTATTGATTACCATTTAACCCGAGCTCGCATTGTCGCACGTTATGCCGGAATTGATGGTCAAGCAGCAATGAGTTGGTTTGACCGAACTCAAAAGAAAGCCTCACCCGATATTGTGCCATCATTTGATTATGGTCGAGCCTTGGTACACCTCGACAACAAGCGTTTGAGTGAAGCGGAACCTTTATTGAAAAAGCTCCTTCAGCAAGACCCAGGTAACCCGTTTTATCTGGATGCAATGACCGATCTTTATATTGCTCAAAAGCAACCACAAAAAGCAGTGGATATGTTGAGTAGCGCGCTCAAACGCAACCCACAAAACAAAGTCCTGACCATCAACTATGCAAACGCATTACTTGAGGCGAAAAAGGACCAAGAAGCGGTGCGTATTCTGCAGCGCTACACACACGATAACCCAGAAGACACGAATGGCTGGCACCTGCTTTCACAAGGCAGTCATGCGCTGGGTAAAAGTGATGAAGAACTCGCCGCACGTGCCGAAATTTTGGCATTGCGAGCCAACTGGAACAAAGCCATCCAGTATTATAGTGAAGCAAGTAAAATTGCTAAGTTAGGTAGCTTACAACAAGCTCGATATGACGCTCGTATCGACCAACTGATGATCCAAAGAGATCGATTCATGGCATTACAATAACGAAATGGAGAAAACCATGTCAGTCGTGATTTATCACAACCCTCGCTGCTCAAAGAGCCGTCAAACACTTGAACTGCTTGAGCAAAATGGCGTAACACCGGAAGTGGTTAAATACCTTGATACACCGCTTAATGTTGAACAACTGAAAGTGCTTTATGCTCAACTTGGTTTCTCTTCCGTACGCGAAATGATGCGTACCAAAGAAGACATCTACAAAGAGCTGGCACTGGGAGAAGCCTCTGTCAGTGATGAGCAACTGTTCGAAGCGATGGCACAAAACCCGAAACTGTTTGAACGCCCAGTAGTAGTTGCAAATGGGAAAGCAAAAATCGGTCGCCCACCAGAACAAGTTTTGGAAATTCTGTAAATGGATTGCCAGATCCTCATTTTGTATTTCAGCCGTCATGGCTCGACAAAACAACTGGCAAGACAAATAGCAAGAGGAGTCGAGTCGACTCCTCATTGCGAAGCGATTTTACGTACAGTTGAAGAATTGTCACCTCACTCACATACCCCTTCTGATCCAATTGCTACTCTAGATGAGTTGAAGCAGTGCGATGGTCTCGCGTTTGGCAGCCCAGTTTGGTTTGGCAACATGGCAGCGCCGCTCAAGCACTTTTGGGATCAAACCACACCTTTGTGGGTGAATGGCGACCTTATCGATAAGCCAGCTTGTGTGTTTACCTCTTCGTCTTCCATGCATGGCGGTCAAGAAACCACGCTACAAAGCATGATGACCCCATTATTGCATCACGGCATGATGGTATTAGGAATCCCTTATTCAGAGCCAGAACTGCACACCACGCAATCAGGAGGCACACCCTATGGAGCAAGCAGTGTAGGACAAGAGCCAAGTCTCACGGCAGAAGAGATTCGTCTCGCACAACAATTAGGAAAACGACTGGCAACCACAGCGAAAAAGCTCAAAGGAAGTCAGTAAGCTCAAGGATAAGTAAATCGATGTCTGACATTATTGACCAACCACCTCTTAGCACACGCACTCAAACCTATCGCTACATGGCGCTGTTTGGTAATTTGGCGTTATTGGCTTGGGTTGCGATTTGGCAACTGGCGTTGTCCCCTCACCCACATCTAAGCAGCACTACATTGGCGATTGCTTGGTGTATTCCTCTATTGTTGCCACTTCCTGGTATTTTAGCGGGCAAACCCTACACACACGCTTGGGCAAACTTCGTTCTAATGCTGTATTTCTTGCATGCGTTGACGATTTTGTATGTTGACGATGGTGAGCGTTGGTTGGCCGCAATAGAGTTGCTCCTTACCTCACTCGGCTTTGCAGGTAACATTTTGTTTGCCCGAGCACGTGGTAAAGAGTTGGGTCTGAAGTTAAAACGCTTATCTCAAGTCGAAAAAGAAGAAAAAGCGAAGTTCAATAAATAGAAGCGAAACAATTACAGGGACATGGCGCTTCAAGCTGAACCAGCTTCATCACATCTCCAGCCATAGAACCACTAAAAAAAAGAGTCGCACTAAGCGACTCTTTTTTGTTTTGAATAAACCTTAACTTAGGTTTTCAACCACATCCGTTTCCAATACTGGCGCGATTTCAGAATCTTGTTCTACTGGCTCGGCTTTCGTGCGAACTGGAGCATTCCATTTGTAGATCAGATCGTACTGCTTTGGCGCTGGTTGTAGTGCAACAGCAGGTGTGATTGATGCCGGCTCAGTTGCCACATTTGTTTCCGTTGCCGTATCGAGCTCAACGACTTGAGCGGTTTGATCTTCTGTTGTTTCCGCTGGCAATTGTGCTGGTTGAGCAACTTCCTCAGGAAGCTGGGCTGGTGCTGACGGCTCTACATTCTCAAGCGGGTCTTCGGTAATCTCAAGTGAACGGATAGAAGACGCTTCTTGTTCAAACGCTTGTTGAGATGCCAACAAGTGAATCGTTAACGTCACTTGATTGCCTTGAATTCGTTTGATTTCAGTACCCGCAACTGAGTTTAGCTTCGTCAATGAGTTCTCAAGATTAAAGAAGTCCACCGCTGATGCGACATCTAATACCTTCACATCAATCGCTTCAGATGATTTGCTTGATACCACAACAGCACTCTTCTTCGCGTAGTAGTCGGCGATACCACCCATCATGGCGGAGATTGCATTTGCACCAGACGCTGAGCCACTGCGAGGTGACTGTTGCGACTGAGCAAGTTGCGCTGGTGATTGGTCATATAGCGTCCAGCGAATTTTATCGCCTTGCACACGCACCACTAGCACAGCATCAACAGGGTAACGCTGACTCGCTTGGCTGATTGGGTCTACAAAGCCCCCCCACAAATCAGACACGTTCACACCCGTAACATCATCAAAGTCCCCCACAGGCATAGTGACTGGTAGGCCTCGAGATTCAGCCGCAGCGCGCAGTGCAGCAGCACTGGTTGAGTCTGAATGCTCCCAAGTGATCGTACGATCATAGCCCTGCTCTTCTACCATCCAAACTAAGATGTTGGCACGGTTTGGAGACCATAATGGTAATTGCGCTTGAGTCAGTAGTGAACGAATCTGACCACTATTAAACAGCATCTTTAAACTGCTTTGACCATCAAGCTGACCATAACCAAGCTGAGAAATGTAGCGAGAACTTGAACCCACTGCTTTCTTTATTACCGGGTTGCTAAGGGAAGATTGGCTACCTGTCGCACGCACAATCACATCTTGCATACCTTGTTGACGAGCGAGCTCTTCGCCGTCTTTTTGCTCACCGTCGATCGCCACTTCGGCACGATAGATATCTACCTGAGTTAATGCATAAACTGGCAGAGACAACCAACCTATCAATAAGAGAGCTAAATAGCGCATAGTTTTCATAATCCTCTGAACAAGAACCCGCATGATAAGCAACTATCAAACCGTGAGCAAGAAGAGTACTGAGTGAATTGTCTGTATTCTGACCAAGTTAAAACACGTAAGTGAAACTAAACATTCGTCGACCTTATAAATCCACACAAAAGTTTGATCTAGGCAACATTGCAATCGATTGCCAGATGATAAGATTCGCCGGATTTGTCTGCGTATCTTTGAAATAGGGAATTATTATGAAAAACGCGTTACAAGGCGCTCAGATGCTCTTTGTCGCTTTTGGTGCTCTCGTATTAGTACCACTTCTTACTGGCCTTGACCCAAACGTTGCTCTGTTTGGTGCTGGTGTCGGTACTCTTCTTTTCCAACTAATAACTAAACGTTCCGTTCCTATCTTCCTTGCCTCTTCTTTTGCGTTTATTGCTCCTATTATGTTCGGTATCCAAACTTGGGGTATCGGTGCGACTATGGGCGGCTTAATGGCGGCGGGTTTGGTTTATGTCGCGCTTGGTGCGATGATCAAAGTGCGTGGTGTCGGCTTCATCCATAAAATTTTACCACCAGTTGTGGTAGGTCCGGTGATTATGGTCATTGGTCTTGGTTTGGCACCAACAGCAGTAAACATGGCGGTAGGTAAAACCGGTGACGGTGCCATCCAACTCGTAAATGGTGATGCTGCAGTTATCATTTCAGCAGTGTCATTGCTAACGACCATCGCACTGAGTGTATTCGCGAAAGGCTTCCTAAAACTGGTGCCTATCGTCGGCGGTATCTTAGCGGGTTACTCTGTTTCGCTTTTCTATGGTGTGGTTGATTTCACTCCAGTAGCTCAAGCAGCTTGGCTAGCCATGCCAAACTTCACAGCGCCAGAGTTTAACATCAACGCTATCTTATTCATGATCCCAGTTGCGATTGCACCAGCGGTAGAGCACGTAGGAGACATGCTGGCTATCTCAAACGTAACGGGTAAAAACTACCTCAAGAAACCTGGTCTTCACCGCACGATTGCGGGTGACGGGGTGGCAACAATTGCGGCTTCTATGGTTGGTGCTCCACCAAATACAACTTACAGCGAAGTAACGGGCGCAGTGATGCTGACTAAAGCCTTTAACCCTGTGATCATGACATGGGCGGCGATCACGGCAATCGTACTTGCCTTAGTGGGTAAGCTCGGAGCCATTCTACAAACGATCCCTGTTCCGGTTATGGGTGGCATCATGATCCTATTGTTCGGTTCTATCGCAACCGTCGGTCTAAACACGCTCATCAAAAACAATGTGGACCTGCACAAATCACGTAACCTAGTGATCGTCGCAGTAACACTGGTATTTGGTATCGGTGGCATGGCTTTCGGTATTGGCGAGTTCAGCCTACAAGGTGTGAGCCTGTGTGGTATCGTGGCTATCATTCTTAACCTTGTGCTACCACACGATCTTGGTGAAAACCACGTGGTGGATAATGCACAGATGGAAGAAGACAACGCGAAGTAATTTATCGTGCGGCTTAATTGATTTGAGTCGCGCGGTTATCACTTTCATATCTAACTTCTAGCTTCCACATAGCAGAGACAAAAAAGGCTTGGTTTTCACCAAGCCTTTATTTATTCAATTCAGTAAAAGCAATAACGCTTATTTAGTACCGAAGATCTTGTCACCAGCGTCACCTAGACCAGGAACGATGTAACCTTTGTCGTTTAGCTTCTCATCGATTGCAGCTGTGTATAGCTCAACGTCTGGGTGAGCTTTTTCTAGCGCTTCGATACCTTCAGGAGCAGCGACAAGAACAAGTACTTTGATTGCCTGACAACCTTTCTCTTTTAGAAGGTCGATAGTCGCGATCATAGAACCACCTGTTGCAAGCATTGGGTCAACAACTAGAGCAATACGCTCATCGATGTTAGAAGCAAGCTTGTTAAAGTATGGTACTGGCTCTAGTGTTTCTTCATCGCGGTAGATACCAACAACACTGATACGCGCGCTTGGCATGTGCTCTAGAACACCATCCATCATGCCTAGACCTGCACGCAAGATTGGCACTACTGTTACTTTTTTACCCTTGATTTGGTCAACTTCTACAGGACCATTCCAACCTTCAATGGTTACTTTCTCTGTTTCAAAGTCTGCAGTCGCTTCGTAAGTAAGTAGGCTACCGACTTCTGTCGCTAACTCACGAAAACGCTTCGTGCTGATGTCACCTTCTCGCATTAGACCGATTTTATGTTTTACTAGAGGGTGTTTAACTTCAACAACTTTCATTTCCATCTCCGGCTTTATTGGCAATATTTAAACAAACCTTCAGATTATACATGATTTTTGCAGGGATATCAGGATAGATCACTAAAGAAAAAAACCGACGCAAACGTTTGCTATCTGTATTTAACCACTGGTAGAATAGCGCCGTTTTCATATCCAACTTAAAAACCGAGGACTTCCCTGTGAGTGGTAACAACTCTTCTCTTAGCTATAAAGACGCTGGTGTAGATATTGATGCAGGCAACGCGCTTGTAGATCGTATTAAAGGTGCGGTTAAGCGTACTCGTCGCCCTGAAGTGATGGGTGGTATCGGCGGTTTTGGCGCATTGTGTGAACTACCAACTAAATACAAACAGCCTGTACTGGTTTCTGGTACTGACGGTGTTGGTACAAAACTTCGCCTAGCGCTGGATATGAACAAGCACGACACTATTGGCGTTGACCTAGTGGCAATGTGTGTAAACGATCTAATCGTTCAAGGTGCAGAGCCATTATTCTTCCTAGATTACTACGCGACAGGCAAACTGGATGTAGACACAGCGGCAGACGTAGTTTCTGGTATCGCTGATGGCTGTGTTCAAGCAGGCTGTGCACTTATCGGTGGTGAAACCGCTGAAATGCCAGGCATGTACGAAGGCGAAGACTACGACGTTGCAGGCTTCTGTGTTGGCGTAGTGGAAAAAGAAGATGTGATTGATGGTACTAAAGTAGCCGCTGGTGATGCACTTATCGCAGTTGGCTCTAGCGGTCCACATTCGAACGGTTACTCGCTTATCCGTAAGATTCTAGAAGTTTCTGGCGCAGATAAGAACGAAGAGCTAGCAGGTCGCACTATTGGCGAACACCTTCTAGAACCAACTAAGATTTACATCAAATCAGCACTTAAGATGATTGAGAAACACGATATCCACGCGATCTCTCACATCACTGGTGGTGGTTTCTGGGAAAACATTCCACGCGTACTGCCTGAAGGAACCAAAGCCGTTATCGATGGTAACAGTTGGGAATGGCCAATCATCTTCAAATGGTTACAAGAGAAAGGCAACGTTGAAACACACGAGATGTACCGTACGTTCAACTGTGGTGTTGGTCTAGTCGTTGCACTACCAAAAGACCAAGCGGACGCAGCAGTTGCACTTCTTAAAGAAGAAGGCGAAAACGCATGGGTGATTGGTGAAATTGCTCAAGCAGAAGCCAATGAAGAGCAAGTTGAAATCCAATAACTTGCGAATCAAGCTCAAAAAATAAAAAGAATGGGGATGTTATCCCCAAATAACTTCTAAATGCTGGTTCAGCGAGAATGAATTGGTTTGTAGGCGCGACAACGATTTGAAGATCTAGTGGTTCTAAATCAAAAATCGTTAACAAAGTATACAAGCCAATACAGCTCGCCCTTCGGGAGCATGTCACCAATACGATTTCATCGTCAAACAACTTGGAAAGAGCTTACTATTCCACTGCGTTGTTTTCCTTGAATTAGAATTGGTGACAAAGCTCTGAATCCAGCCTAATGAAGTCATTTGGGGATATAGTCCTCATTCTGCTATCTGGAACATCGAAAACCATTCTAATAGTAGGTAATTTAGCAATTACGCACGTCAAACCTACAGTATCAAGGCAGTCTCAATATCATGAAAAACATAGTGGTCCTCATTTCAGGTAACGGCAGTAACCTGCAAGCTATCTTGGAAGCTTGCGAAGACAACATGCCAAATGCACAAGTCGCAGCCGTATTCTCCAACAAAGCTGACGCTTATGGTTTAGAACGTGCAAAGCAGTTTGATGTGAACGACCATTTTGTCGATCCAAAAGCATTTGATTCACGCGAAGACTTTGATGCTGAACTGATGCAGCAAATCGATGAGTACCAACCAGACGTCATTGTGCTCGCAGGCTACATGCGTATTTTGAGCAGCGCGTTTGTTTCCCACTATCTGGGCAAGATGATCAACATCCACCCCTCTCTTCTGCCAAAGTACCCGGGGTTACACACCCACCAGCGCGCGATTGATGCAGGCGACAAAGAACACGGCACCAGTGTTCACTTTGTGACAGAAGAATTAGACGGCGGACCTGTGGTATTGCAAGCAAAAGTGCCAGTATTTGAAGACGACGATGCCGATACTCTAGCCGCTCGCGTTCAAACTCAAGAGCACAAGATCTACCCAATGGTGACTAAGTGGTTAGTAGAAGAGCGCTTAACCATGAAAGATGGCAAAGCATTTCTTGATGGTTTTGAGCTTGGTGAACACGGCTACGCTGACGAGTAATTCTGAATACCAAATTCCAAACGCAAAAAGGCAGCCATCAGGCTGCCTTTTGTTATTTTAAATCTTATAAGCTTGGCTCAATGAAGCCGTTGTCAAACTAGAAACCAAAACTAACAACCTAAAAAGTCCCTGACACCACCTTAGCAATACAACACTCGGATAGTAGATTCTGAATCTGACTCGTTCCTCGTCGTTCAGAATGACGCTGCAGGCAAAGAAAAATCAATTTCACTTCAATCATTTACGTCATTCCAGCGAGCCTTAGCGAGACTAGGAATCTATTATCAATACGCTAGGAAGTAAGAATGCTCATCTGTACCCGCCTTCGGTTTAAGACGCATAAAAATAAAGCTCGCGATTAAGCGAGCTTTATTTAGATATTCATCGCAAAAAACCATCACTCCAGCGGCTCAGTTGGCGCTTGGTTACCTGGCTTCGGTGCAGCAAATGGAACATCTTCCAGAGCTTTGGCATTGTTCAATACCAATTCCCCAACGTGAAACAAACCGTACTCGCCCGGCTTCATACGATGCCATGTTTCATTGCCAGTAAGCGGCTGAGTTGCAATCACAGAAACCACATCATTTGGTGTCGTCTCTTCTTGGAAGTTGATTTCTACATCTTCATCCAACAGAGCAGCCTTGCCAAATGGAGCTCGACGGGTAATCCAATACAAATGGTTGGTACAGTAAGTCATCACAAACTCACCGTCGCTGAGCAGCATGTTGAACACGCCTTTCTCTTTTAGCTTGTCGCAACATTCAGCGACATAGATAAAGACCGCTTCCATATCCTGAGGAGGCTCAGGATACTTATCTTCCATCTGCTTTAATAGCCAGCAAAATGCCATTTCACTGTCAGTTTGCCCTACCGGACGGTGACGCCCTGTGTACAAATCTTGGTAATCGGTCAGCTGACCATTGTGTGCAAAAGTCCAGTAACGCCCCCAAAGCTCACGCGTAAACGGATGGGTGTTTTCCAGATTCACACCACCTCGGTTAGCTTGACGAATATGACTCACTACTGCGCGACTTTTTATCGGGTAGTTTTGCACTAATTCAGCAATCTTTGAGTCACAACTTGGGTTTGGATCTTTGAAAGTGCGGAATCCCTTTCCTTCATAAAAAGTGATTCCCCAACCATCACGATGCGGACCAGTACGACCACCGCGCTGCATCAATCCAGTAAAACTGAAACAAATATCGGTTGGAACATTTGCGCTCATGCCGAGCAATTCACACATGGTTTAACGAACTCCTTACCTTAAAACACAACTAAGCCATCATTCAGCTTAGTTGTAAATCTTATTCCATCTCTTTTTCGATCAATTGAATAATGATGTGAATGATCTTGATGTGTACTTCTTGGATACGGTCTGCATAACCGAAATGCGGTACGCGGATCTCGATGTCTGCAAGACCGGCCATCTTACCGCCATCTTTACCCGTTAGCGCAATCGTCTTCATGCCTTTTGCTTGGGCTGCTTCAATCGCTTTTAAGATGTTACCTGAGTTACCAGAAGTCGATAGACCGAACAGAACATCACCTTTGCGACCCACTGCTTCTACATAACGTGAGAAGACAAAGTCATAGCCAAAGTCGTTACTTACGCAAGAAAGGTGGCTTGGATCTGAAATAGCGATGCCAGCATAACCTGGACGGTTTTCACGGTAGCGACCTGTTAGCTCTTCTGCAAAATGCATTGAGTCGCAGTGCGAACCACCGTTACCACACGACAGAACTTTACCGTCTTGCTTGAAAGAATCAGCAATCATTTTCGCTGCTGCTTCGATTTGCGCGATGTTGTGATCATCACTTAAAAACTTGTTCAGAACTTCAGCAGCTTCGTTTAATTCACTTCTAATCAGATCTTGGTACATAAGACGTTCTCTTTATTATTTCGGCCAAAACAGTGAGGTTGAGCCTCTCGCTTAGCAAATTGTGCTGATGAGGCAATTGCCTTGCACATTTCATTACTCTGAGTTTACCCACAAACGAGAATTAGTGTCGATAGCGAACCACAAGATTTGGATTCTTCACGGTAATAAACTTGCTAACTTGCTTATGAAATCATCACCCAACTCTCAACTTTAGAATTTTAACTCTACTTAGATCACTTTTTGCTCAATGTTGTGTTTTACATTTCTTTAATATTTTGATTACACTTATGAGAACTGGTTAGACCTCTTACCAAAATACAGACGTACAACATAATTAAAGTCTGAGAAGGAAAAAACATATGGACATCTTGCTCTCAATCGTAGCGATGACAGTTGTGTTAGGCATTACGCTTTACCACAGAATGTCACTCGTGAAATCCGTCAGCCTGCTAACATCTGCCATGCTAGCACTGACTATCGCAGGCTCAGTTGGTTTTATTGGCTGGGTACTTTACGTTCTTGCCGTTGCAGTGTTCGCGGTTTCTAGCATTCGTCAATCCCTCATTAGCCGAAAAGCACTTGCTCTGTTTAAGAAAGTCCTACCTGCTATGTCTCAAACCGAAAAAGAAGCATTAGACGCCGGTACAGTGTGGTGGGAAGCAGAACTATTTAAGGGCAAACCTGAATGGCAAAAACTTCATGCCATCAAAGCTCCTAAATTAAGTAAAGAAGAGCAAGACTTCTTAGACGGTCCTGTAAACGAAGTGTGCGCCATGGTTAGTGACTTTCAGGTAACACACGAACTTGCAGATTTACCACCAGAAGTGTGGCAATACCTTAAGGACAATAAGTTTTTCGCCATGATCATCAAGAAGAAATACGGCGGTCTTGAGTTCTCTGCATACGCTCAATCTTTGGTATTACAAAAACTAACCGGCGTTTCTGGCGTTTTGTCATCTACCGTTGGTGTTCCAAACTCGTTAGGTCCCGGTGAACTACTGCAACACTACGGCACTGAAGAGCAGAAAAACCACTACTTACCCCGTCTTGCTGAAGGTAAAGAAATCCCATGTTTCGCATTAACTAGCCCAGAAGCAGGTTCCGATGCAGGCTCAATCCCAGATTACGGCATTGTATGTAAAGGCGAATGGGAAGGCGAAGAAGTGCTTGGTATGCGCTTAACATGGAACAAGCGCTACATCACTCTTGCTCCTGTCGCAACGGTACTTGGTCTTGCTTTTAAACTGCGTGATCCTGATGGCTTGCTAGGCGACCAAAAAGAGTTGGGCATCACCTGTGCGCTTATTCCAACGGACCTAAAAGGCGTTGAGATCGGCAATCGTCACTTCCCGCTTAATGTACCATTCCAAAACGGTCCAACCCGCGGTAAAGACATTTTCGTTCCGATGGATTTCATTATTGGTGGCGAGAAAATGGCAGGTCAAGGCTGGCGTATGCTGGTTGAATGTCTGTCAGTTGGTCGAGGTATCACACTGCCTTCTAACTCAACTGGTGGAATCAAAACTGCCGCGATGGCGACAGGTGCTTACTCGCGTATTCGTCGTCAGTTCAAACAACCTATCGGTCATATGGAAGGCGTAGAAGAACCATTAGCGCGCCTAGGTGGTAATGCTTACGTTATGGATGCGGCAAGCAACTTAACTGTAGCTGGTATTGACCTTGGTGAAAAACCTTCGGTTATCTCGGCTATCGTGAAATATCACTGTACTCACCGTGGGCAGCAAAGCATCATCGACGCGATGGACATCGTAGGCGGTAAAGGTATCTGTATGGGTCCTTCTAACTTCCTAGCGCGTGGTTACCAAGGTGCGCCAATCGCAGTAACGGTAGAAGGTGCAAACATCTTAACTCGTTCAATGATCATCTTTGGTCAAGGTGCGATTCGTTGTCACCCGTATGTTCTTGAAGAGATGAACGCGGCTTACTCTGACGCAGGCGATGCAGTTGAAAAATTCGATAAAGCACTGGCGGGTCACGTGAGCTTCACGATGAGTAACCTCGTTCGCAGTATCTGGTTTGGTCTAAGTGACGGTCTAGGTTCTTCATCACCAACCAAAGATGCAACCAAACGTTACTACCAACAATTGAACCGTTACAGTGCAAACCTTGCTCTGCTATCGGATATCTCAATGGCGGTGCTAGGTGGCTCATTGAAACGTAAAGAGCGTCTGTCTGCACGTCTTGGCGACATTCTAAGTCAGCTGTACCTTGGCTCTGCAACCCTAAAACGCTTTGAGCAAGATGGTCGTCCGGTTGAAGACCTACCGCTAGTACACTGGGGCTTACAAGACAGCTTGAAGCAGACTGAAGCAGCGATTGATGAGTTCCTAGCGAACTTCCCTAATAAAGTGATCGGTCGTGCACTGCGTGTATTGATCATGCCATTTGGTCGTGTACGTAAAGCGCCAAGTGATAAGCTAGACAGCAAAGTAGCTCGTATTCTACAAACACCAAGTGCAACACGCTCACGCATTGGTCGTGGTCAGTACCTAGAACCAACTGAGCACAATGCAGCAGGTAAAATTGAGCTAGCACTGTCTGTGATTCTTCAAGCTGAGCCTGTGTTCGACAAGGTATGTAAAGCGCAAGGCAAACGCCGCCCATTCCTACGTTTGGATATGATCGCTCAAGAAGGTTTAGAGCAAGGTGTAATCACTCAAGAAGAAGCGGATCTGTTGAGAGAAGCAGAGCAGCATCGTCTAGACACCATCAACGTAGACGACTTTGAGCCAGAGCTATTAGCCGCAAAGCCGCTTTACCCTCAGATGGAGCACGTCGCTTAAGCAGGTAATCACTTAAACGAAAAATAGAAAAGCAAAACGGGAGCTAAGGCTCCCGTTTTTTATTGAATCTCTGCTTCGCACAACACGGCGCTCGCAAAGTCCTAGAACGCTGGTAGCAGATTCTTAGTCTCGCTGGAGCTCGCTAGAATGACGGTTTACTTTGAGTTACCAGGTTACTATACGCACAGTGTTCCTAGGTTTTCGTCATTCTGAACAGTGAGGAACGAACGTGATTCAGAATCTACTTTCCACGTGCTCCTTAGATGAGGACGCCCCAAAGCCCTAGAGCGCTGATAGCAGATTCTTGGTCTCGCTGAAGCTCGCTAGAATGACGCTTTACTCTGAGTTGTCAGATTTCTATGTGCACAATGTTCATAGGTTTTCGTCATTCTGAACAGTGAGGAACGAACGTGATTCAGAATCTACTTACCACGTGTTCCTTAGATAAGGACGCCCCAAAGTCCTAGAACGCTGATAGCGGATTCTTAGTCTCGCTGGAGCTCGCTAGAATGACGGTTTACTTTGAGTGATCAAGTGACTACACGCACAGTGTTTCTAGAGCTCCGTCATTCTGAACAGTGAGGGACGAACATGATTCAGAATCTACTTACCACGTGTTCCTTAGATAAGGACCAAAGCCTTAGAGCGCTGATAGCAGATTCTTGGTCTCGCTGAAGCTCGCTAGAATGACGCTTTACTCTGAGTTGTCAGGTTACTATGTGCACAATGTTCCTAGGTTTTCGTCATTCTGAACAGTGAGGAACGAACGTGATTCAGAATCTACTTTCCACGTGTTCCTTAGATAATGACGCCCCAAAGTCCTAGAGTGCTGATAGCAGATTCTTAGTCTCGCTGAAGCTCGCTAGAATGACGCTTTACTCTGAGTTATCAAGTGACTACACGCACAGTGTTCCTAGGTTTCCGTCATTCTGAACAGTGAGGGACGAACATGATTCAGAATCTACTTACCACGTGTTCCTTAGATGAGGACGCCCCAAAACCCTAGAGCGCTGATAGCAGATTCTTGGTCTCGCTGAAGCTCGCTAGAATGACGGTTTACTTTGAGTTGTCAGGTTACTGCACGCACAGTGTTCCTAGGTTTTCGTCATTCTGAACAGTGAGGAACGAACATGATTCAGAATCTACTTTCCACGTGTTCCTTAGATAATGACGCCCCAAAGCCCTAGAGTGCTGATAGCAGATTCTTAGTCTCGCTGGAGCTCGCTAGAATGACGGTTTACTTTGAGTTACCAGGTTACTATACGCACAGTGTTCCTAGGTTTTCGTCATTCTGAACAGTGAGGAACGAACGTGATTCAGAATCTACTTACCAAGAGAGCCTAGCTAGACAGATAAAAGATCCGGTTTGGAAAAACATCCACCAAACACTCTGACTCCGTAATAGATGTAGGAAGCCCTAAAGTTCGACATGCCGTGTTCGAGACATATTTGACGCAGAAGCCTATCCGCTTGCTCTCGACTGCTTTGCGGCAACACTTCCTCCCTCATGAGCTGGTACAACGCGTCATGCACCAAAGACGCCTTGAGGATGTTTTGAGTATCAATCGCTGGACCACTCGCTCCATCCCATGAGTAACCTTTCTTAATCGTCAACAAACCTTGCTCAGATAGACTCAGAAACGGACTATCAAAAGGCTGCGCGAGGGCGATACCGGTTTCAATCTGTTCTTCGGAATGAAGGTTATATTTGTACGTCCGACGTTTTTTGTACTTCATAAACACCTCCTAGTCACCAAGCGGCTTGTAAGACACTATGCCTAGAGCTTGTCTGCGAGTTTCTTGAGGTAGTTTTTTGCCAACTCATTGTTGTCGCGACTCAGCCATTTTATACAGTCAAACAGCTCCCAAATCAGACCTTGGTCTCCACTTGTATAAACGGGAAAATCTTCGTGCTTTGGGGCTGGCTCATCGGTTACTAACTCATCGATGATATCAGCTTTATCGAATAGAACTTTGAAGGGTCTTGAAAGTTGGAAAGGTTCATTAAGATCCAAGCAATGAATCTCTGCACTGGTCAGATCGTTAAAGATGTACTTTTTAAAGCAAGCATTCTCATTGTGATCGCCTTCAAGACGATAGAAGATCTCTTTGCCTTCCTCAAACAGAGCAAAGCAAGGTGTGACATTTTTATGGAAGTTATTTTTGGTAAACACGATAACATCCGCATCCGATACACGATCCCCTTTTCCTGAAGACAATGAGCCAAGCAATACTGCGGCTACCACCTCTTCTTCGTGCACAAAGGCGTTGCATGCAGATTCCACTAGCGCTCTTTGTAAAGGTAAATGATCTAGATTTAATAATTTGATTGTCACAGCTAAAGTCCTCAATTTAAACGCAGCACACAATGTAAATATCAGTTTTTAAACCAAAGTACACCCAAGTGACTTCAAGATGCAGGATTCAGAGCGTTGTCATTGATTCGAGAGTAAGGAAAACAACGCAGTATAATAGCCAGCTCTTTCCAAGTTGTTTGGTGCAACCATTGGTTTAATAAAAAAGCGAGTTCATGACACACTCTCAAAGGGCACTCTTTACAAATAGTAAGGGCCTTGGCTTGTATACTTTGTTGCCGATTCTTGATTTAGAATCAAGATCTTTAAATCGCCGCAGCGTCTACACATCAACTCATTCTCGCTGAACCCGAGTATCTGAGTTATTTGGGTATAAAACTCTAGTAAGACGATCTAACAAAAACGGAGCCAATCGGCTCCGTTCTATAATCTCATTTCTTTGCCCTACTTCTTAGGGACTTCCAATTGCATCTCTGGCATAGCTTGACGTTTAGCTTTTACCTTGCTCCATATGATCCAGAATAGCACCACTAGAATCAGTGCGATGACGTTTCCGATACCTATGATGATCATGCTGCGCTTACGTTCCGCTTCGCGCTCAGCAATGATGCGTTTTTCCATTTCAATACGACGCTGCTCAGCGAGTTCCGCCTCTTTCGCGACACGAGCCGCTTCAAGATCCACCTCTTCAACAACACTAAATGACTGTTCTTTGATTGGGAAGACTAATGAACGCTTAGTCGCTAAGTCAGTTGCAAACACCTCACCGTGCCATGAGTATTTACCTAGCTCTGGATCATTGTCCATTTTGAGCGTGGTTTTCGTGCCATCAGCCGACACTTGACCTTGGCTATAACTGATAAAACCATCGGGCGCTTCCTGCTCAATGTTCACCGCAATAGAGCCCGGAGTGATCATGCCTTGTTCACCACTGACCACCAGCTGATGCGGTTGGTCTGCATGACGTGATTGAATAAAGGTGCGCGTAATTGGCGATGGATAGACCAGCACGATTTGTTCTTGCGCTCTCAGGAAAACCCCGTTACCTGATGTAATGCGTGCGCGGTACTTACCCGGCTCAACATCAATTGGTAGCTGAACCGTAAATACACCATCACCTGCTTTTTCATCCAAACCACGACCATCATCGGCAAACTCACCGATCACCATAGGTACTGGTCGCGCTTCTTTGATCAGTTCGTCTTCATTCTCAACAAATTTGGTGAAGGTGACGCGCAGATTGACGCGGTCTAGAAAATCTCTCAATACCAACGGTTGATCGTCTGAGGTTAAACGCGCGGTGAACTTAAGCGCCTCACTGTGGTAAAGGCGATTAGGGAACACATCGGTACTCAGCTTGAGATGTGAAATCAGACGGATGTTGTTTTTAGGAGTGACCTTACCCACAGCCTGCCAAGGACCTGGCATTGGATTATCAATCGATATGATGTCCAGAGAAGGCTCTTGGTACCAACGCACATTGTCGTAGGTACCCCATGCATAATATTTTTTGCCATCAGGACGGACAAGAACAACGGGCTGAGAGCTCTGTTCGCGATAAACCAGAAAGGTAATTTGTTCGATGGTTGGGTCGACACGAAATCGGTTATCTAACAAAGACATAGCGGACTCGCTCGCAGAAAACGCGAAACAACTCCAGAACGCTAAAATAGCGACTGACAAAGCCCTCAACATAGTCTCTCCTATTACTGCCAAATACTGTCGTTCACCAGTTCCAATCTTTTCTGGTGTGCTTCTACTTCATCGGCAGTTGCACGCAAAACCTTTAGCGCTTTTCTTCCTTCAACACGACGAATACCTTCTGCACCGCCGTCACTCTTGTTAGCGTTGAATTCTAGGCTTGTTTGTCCACCAGTCATCAGTAGGTAAACGTCAGCTAGAATCTCCGCATCGAGCAATGCCCCGTGGAGCGTACGGTGTGAGTTATCAATGCCGTAACGTTCACACAAAACGTCGAGGTTGTTTCGTTTGCCTGGGAAGATTTTCTTCGCCATGGCAAGGGTATCAGTCACCTTACAGAAGTCATCCGTTTTACCGATCGTCGGATCGAGCATTTCAAACTCGTAATCCATAAAGCCGGTATCGAAGGGCGCGTTGTGGGCAACCAACTCGGCACCTTTGATGAAATCTAAAAACTCTTGGTGGACATTTGCATAGTCCGGCTTGTCGACAAGAAACTCATCGGTGATACCGTGTACTTCAATTGCATCTGGCTGAATGTCACGGTCCGGTTTTAGGTAAACGTGGAAGTGACGACCAGTTAGCTTACGGTTGATGATTTCCACGGCACCGATCTCGATAATGCGGTGCCCCATGTAGTGCGGGCCGCCTTCGAGGTTCATACCCGTGGTTTCGGTATCGAGTACGACAATACGATTATGTTCAGAATTGCTGCTGGTATTCATAAGGTTATGTGTGTCAGACTATGCTTTATTAAATGTTTCGGCTAATAGTACCAAAAATATGACCAAACACGTTGAGATTTTCACTGATGGATCTTGTTTAGGCAATCCTGGTCCAGGTGGTTACGGCATTGTTCTGCGTTACAAACAAACAGAAAAGACGCTAGCAAAAGGCTACACATTGACGACCAACAACCGTATGGAAATGTTGGCAGCAGTAGTGGCACTTCAAACATTAAAAGAGCCATGCCAAGTAACATTAACAACGGATAGCCAGTACGTGCGCCAAGGCATTACGCAATGGATACACAACTGGAAAAAACGTGGCTGGAAGACCGCAGATAAAAAGCCGGTAAAGAACGCCGATCTATGGCAAGCACTCGATAAAGAAACCGCTCGCCACCAAGTAGATTGGCACTGGGTGAAAGGTCATGCGGGTCACCGTGAAAACGAAATCTGTGATGAGCTAGCACGCGCAGCCGCAGAAAACCCAACCGAAGAAGATACAGGGTACCAAGCATCTTAGTTTTTACCGCTTGAGACCTTTTTCACTGCACTGCCCTCTCTGTTCATCACGCCCAATGGTGTTAACTTTCTCTTCAAGCGCCAATGCGGCTTGATCGGTTTGAGAGGGTACGTTCGTTTACGAGCAACGATATAGTACAAACTTCCTGCCGGTGATGCCCAATCGCCTAAGCTATTCTCTAGCCACGTCCACATAGTTTTGTAACGCGTCATAGGAAACAGCGCGTAACGGTCACAATGAATCACTTGATAGTTCAATACACCTAACCAGTCTTTGATACGGTTGGCGGTGAACATACGTCCGCTCCATGGTAAGTTGTTTCTGCGCCAAGGCAACAAACTTGCTACACCAGTGAGACTGATCGGATTAAACCCCGTAATAATAAGATAACCATCATCCATCATGACGCGGTCAACTTCACGTAGCAACCGATGGGGATCACTTGCATAGTCAAGCTGATGAGCCAGCACAACAACATCAAAGCTTTTCTCTAAAAAGGGTAATTCGTAACCATCTGCGATGACATTATGCAACGGGTTCTGGATATCTACGTTGACTTGGTGTTGAATGTTACAACTACAGCTGGTTAGCTCACAGCTCAAGCCACCCAATTTCAACATGTGGTAACCGAACAGCTTCGGACACCACTCATCAAGGCGGGTTTGGATTGACTCAAGTACCCATGGACCATTGTTCATTTCTGACCAAGTCGACGGGTGCTGTAAAGTTTTGTTGCTGAGTGCTGGTTTCATTAACCACCTGACTATTAAAAGGGTGACGGAGAACGAATCGTGTTAGAGATCAAAAGCATACCCGCATTTAATGATAATTACATCTGGCTGATACAAAATAGCGACAAGCGTTGTGCGGTGGTCGATCCGGGCGATGCTAAGCCAGTGTTAGAATATTTGCAGGCTAACGAGTTAACTTTAGAAGCGATCTTAATTACGCACCACCACAACGATCACATTGGTGGCGTTCCAGATTTAGTTCATGCTTTTCCACATGTTTCTGTGGTAGGTCCAAAAGCGGAGCCTATTCCAACTTTAACCAATGCGATGGAAGAAGGCGACAAACTAGAGTTGTTTGGCGAAATCTTTATGGTACTTGGCTTACCAGGTCACACTCTGGGTCACATTGGCTATGTCGGTGACGGTAAGCTTTTCTGCGGCGATGTGTTGTTCTCAGCTGGTTGCGGTCGCATTTTTGAAGGCACACCAGAGCAGATGTTCGAATCCCTAAGTAAGCTTTCCAAGCTTCCTGAAGAAACCGAGGTATTCTCCGCTCATGAATACACCGCAAGTAACGTAGCATTTGCCCTTGCCGTTGAGCCGGATAATGAACACTTGCGCCAGTACCGCGACGACGTAAATCGCCTACGTGGGCTGAACATTCCAACTCTCCCGACAACGCTGCGTAAAGAGAAACTCATTAACCCATTCCTTCGTGCGACCAACGCGGAAGTTATTCAATCCGTCGCAAACCGTATTGAAAATAGCGATCCATGCTCGGTTTTTACAGCTCTACGTGAGTGGAAGAACGAATTTTAACCAATTTCTGCTTGTAAACTTGCTCGACGCAAGTATTATCGTGAGCTGATTTTCATAGAAGCGCCTCTGGCGCTTCTATTGCGTTTAGGGGCTGATATAAAGCAGTTTGTATTTCACCCAAACGCATACAGTAGCGGCTATGTGCCCTACTTTTAGTTAGTGTTACAAGATGTCTATTATCTTGCGACTGCCACGCACCTTAGCTGCGCGACAGGCAGGAGAAGATAAACAGGCCCTAAATAGGCTGAATCCATGCGTTTAAAGTACAGTTGGGCGTTGGCGTTATTACTTTCTGGCTGTCAATTGACTCAGTCAGATTCAACAAACACTCCAGCACCAGAAACCAATAAGTCCGAGCAAGCAGTAAAACAAGATGCAGCTCAAACGGACTCCGAGAAAAAGCAATCAATAGCAAAGAAATCTGCTAAAGAGACCCCAAAAGCCCTTTCTCCTCAGGAACAAAAAGATGTATGGCGACGTATCGGCATGCAACTTGAGATGGACATCCCAGACAACAAGAAAATTGCTTACTACCGCACATGGTATTTGAAGCACCCTAGCCACCTGCGCACCGTTTCAGAACGTGCACAGCCGTTTTTGTACATGATTACAAAACGCATCGAAGAACGTGGACTGCCAATGGAGTTGGCGCTTTTGCCTGTGGTAGAGAGCTCGTTTGATGCGTTTGCATACTCGCACGGCAGCGCAGCAGGGCTTTGGCAGTTCGTGCCTGGTACGGGCAAAATGATGGGACTAGAGCAAAACTACTGGTACGACGGTCGTCGCGACGTGTACGCGTCAACTAATGCTGCACTCGATTACCTAGAGCAACAAAGCAAGCGCTTTGATGGTAACTGGGATCATGCTATCGCGGCGTACAACAGTGGTGGTGGTCGTGTATCAAGTGCCATTCGTAAGAACAAAAAGCTTGGTAAGCCAACAGACTTCTTCTCTTTGGATCTTCCAAAGGAGACAAGCAGTTACGTTCCTAAGCTCCTTGCTCTTGCCGACATCGTCGCTAACCAAGATAAGTACGGCATCGAGATCCCACCGATCCCAAACAAACCAGTACTGACACTTGTTGATCCGAAAGAGCAACTCGATCTTGCGATTGCTGCTGATTACGCAGGCATTGGCGTAAAAGAGCTACAAGGTTACAACCCTGCTTACAACCAATGGTCTACCGCCCCAGAAGGACCACATCAACTTCTTATTCCTATTGAGAAAAAGGATCAGTTCCTTGCCCAAGTGAAAAAGAACCGTGGTAAAGGGGTTAAAGTAGCACGCTACAAAGTGAAGTCTGGTGACTCACTCAGCGTGCTCGCCCAAAAGTACGGCACGACAACGAAAGTTATCCAACGTGCTAATGGTTTATCAAACAACAATATCCGCGTTGGTCAGTACCTGATGATCCCAACGTCAACAAAAGACGATTCTAAGTACGCTTTGAGTGCTGAAAATCGCCTCAACAAAATGCAATCTCAAGCTCGTGGTCAATACAAATTGACGCACACCGTCCAATCTGGCGAGAGCTTGTGGTCTATCGCGCGTGAGAACAAGGTCTCTCATAAATCCCTAGCGAAATGGAACGGTATGGGACCAAAAGACACACTGCGCGTCGGTCAAAAACTGGTGATTTGGAAGAACTCAGACAAAGGTGCGGTAATTCGCACTGTGTTCTACAACGTACGCTCAGGCGACACCATCAGTGGTATTGCAAGCAAGTTTAAGGTGAAGAGTAACGACATCGTGAAATGGAATTCTCTTCAAAAGCAGAAGTACCTGAAACCAGGTCAGAAGCTTAAGTTGTATGTTGACGTAACTAAGGTAAGTGTATGAACCCATCGAGTAACCCGCTTGTAATGTTGTTGGATATTTTCCGATCTCCAACATCGTGCTTCTTGGCGCTGTATCAGCGTGGAGGCTGGGGGTGGCAACCGTTCATCTTCTTGATGATCAGCCCATTCCTGTTTTGGGGTGCCTATTTCTCGAATGTGGATTTCACTTGGTTGAGTGAACAATTAACCGCTCAGTTCCAACAGATCGATCCTAAGCAGATTGAACTGTTGGAGTCGAACACGCTGATGGCAAGTGCCATTATCAATGACGTGTTTAACCGTTTTGCAACGCTACTTCTACTGTCGCTTTGGTTCCTTCTAGCGACAAAAGCGAGCAAACAACAATACGGTTACTGGAAATGGTTTGCCGCTTCAAGCGCAATCCTATTCCCTGCTGTACTGGGTGACATTGCCAGCTACGCGAGCCTACTTTTGAAACACGGTGAAGTGATGACTTACGCTGCAGACCTAAACAGTCTTAACGGCCTGTTGAAACTGCCGTTAACCAACGAATGGTCACATTTTGCAAGCTCACTACCGCTATTGCTGCCTTGGTACATTGTATTAGGTTATGGCGTGGTTCTAACTTGGACTGAGTTTGAACGCGGACAGGCTCTTGTGATTTCGAGCCTGCCTTGGATTGCATTCTACGTGATTTGGGCACTGTACATCGTTATTACTTAAGTCCTCAAGCGAACTTAACGCTGTCAGCGCTCATCGTTGAGCATAAATGACACCAACAGTGGATTATGATCGGAAGCGTCGCTCTGCGGCGCTTTCGCATTTTTGAGGGTCAGACCACGATAAAAGACATGGTCAAGTGGCAATCCCGTAATGAATTGAGTTCGGTCATCTTGGTTAAACTTAGCCTCTTGAAGATGCGCTTTTTGTAACGCCTTTTTCATCGCAGCGACACGTTCTTCACTCCAGCTATTAAAATCCCCAGCAAACAGAATTGGGTCTTGGTGCTCCTTCAATACCATCTCTAACGCAGACAACTGCGATGTGTATTCTTCTGTGCCCACGGTAAAGTTAATTGCATGAATGTTCACGACTGCCAAAGTTTGACCATTGCTCAGTTGATATTTGCTGTACAGCGCAGATTTCGGCAAACGCAGCCACGGCTCTTTCGATGTATACGCACAAGCTCGGATTGGCGCTTGCTGAGCAATGCTAATCACACCAGCACCGCTGCCCAATGCTTTGAACGCACTGACTTGATTGCTCACCCAATGCCCTTCTACCAACCAATTCTTAAACTCATCCGTTAAGCTCGCTTCTTGTAGAAGCAACAGTTGTTTATTGGCAGAAAACGCATCCAATGCTTGTTGCCAGTTATCACGGTTCTGTTTATAGATATTCCACACCAAGACATTTAATTCACCGTCCTTATCGAGCGCTTGCGGTTTATCAAACTCCATACAACGGATGTTTTGAGTAATATTCGCCCCTGTTTGAGTAATAATTTGCGGCTGTTCTGGCACGGTGAAAATGACCTGAAAGCTCACAAACCCAGCGATAATGAGAAAAACTAACGCAAAAGCAAAACGCTGATACATAAACCTACCTAAACACAAAAATGTCACATATATACCCGAGTGGCTTCAAGATGCAGAATTCAGAACGTTGCCGCTTCTACAAACCAAGTCACTTTCGCTGAACTACGCATCTCGAGGTTACTTGGGTATAAAATGCGAATAATAAAAAAGGAGCCATGCGCGGCTCCCTTTTAGCTTACTCAAATTTTCACCACATAATGAAGTGAAATCTTAATTCTATCTCGACGGAGTTAGATTGCGTCTTCGTCTTCTTCACCTGTACGGATACGTACTACGCGTTCTACGTCGGTCACGAAAATCTTACCATCACCAATCTTGCCCGTTTGCGCTGTTTCGATGATAGTTTCTACGCACTTGTCTGCAACGTCTTCAGTCACAACGATTTCTAGCTTCACTTTAGGCAGAAAATCCACCATGTACTCTGCACCACGGTACAACTCAGTGTGCCCTTTTTGGCGACCAAAGCCTTTCACTTCAGAGACGGTCATCCCTGTAATGCCTACTTCAGCCAATGCTTCTCGAACATCATCCAATTTGAATGGCTTGATAATCGCTTCAATCTTTTTCATGTTCATCCCTTAAGCTTCAATCGTTTGCGCATATTATCGGTTAGCGTCCCACAACATTCAATCCTTGTTATTACCAAGCGACTGAAAATCCTGACACTGATGGAGTTTATTTGACGAAGAACGCAACAAAATACAAGGTGACTGAGACCATACGTTGTGTTCGTCAATAGCAAAAAGCCAGAGCAAAAACTCTGGCTTAACGTAACTTATTGTTCGTACCTATTTTAAGCTCGCATAGTATGCCGCCAAGTTCGCAATATCCTCGTCAGAGAGCAAGTTCGCTTGTGCTTGCATCACAGGCGCAAGACCGCCGGTACGTTGACCCGCTTTATACGCTTTGATCGAGCTTTCAATGTATTGCTCGTTCTGCCCTTTCAGATTTGGATAACCCGGAATCACCGCGATACCATCCGCGCCATGACAAGCGGCACACACAGCAGCTTTCGCTTGTCCTGCCGCTGCATCTCCAGCAGCCAGTGCTTGCCCACTCAACATGGTTAGCGCCACCATTGCGCCCATGATTGTTTTCTTCATTGCTTCACCTAATCGTTTTTATTTAAGTATCTGTTTTTTATATTCGATATTGTGGCATGAATTACAACGACTTGCGCCAGATAAGTTCACAGTCTTGACCACTGAAAGCCTGATCAACAAACAAATCTCCAACGGCGACTACCTGATTTTGGTACATCAAAATCGGAATTTGACGACGTAGCCAACTTGGCACATTGTACTCTTGAAACAACTTTTTCAGCTTACGACTGTGATTCCGCGTGGTTGGGTGCGCAGAAAGCCCCTCTGGATTAAACGTCACTCTGAGCAGATCTGGCTGAGACGGTAACGCTATTGTCGCGTTATCTGAGCTTGTGCTTAGCGTCAACTCTCCTAAATGTTCAGGCAGTACCAATCGTGTGTCGAGCTGAATTTCGCTGTGCCATGTTGTGACATCGACACTTTCTTTCACCCAGTAAAGACGATGTTGAAAGCGGCGCACTTCGCCTTGTTTGAGCTTGAGCTTTGGGTTGGCATCTTGTTGCGCCAAAGCGACTTCACTCCAAATCAGATTGAGTTGCACCTGCGTCGGCATGTTGACTGCAAGCTTTGCTAGCCACATTCGGATAAGCCTTGCCCGCGCGAGTTCACTGTGTTCATTGAGTGCTTCAATACTCACGCTGAGATCAGTTTGCAAAACACGCTCAAATGCCGCTCCTAGCAGTTCATCCAACAAGGCTTCTTGTTGCGCGCATAAACTCGCACTGCGCTGAACGGCTTGATGGACACTCGGCCAACGTTCAGATAACTCAGGCACAATTCGATGACGGAGGAAGTTACGGTCGTAACGAATATCTTGGTTACTTTCGTCTTCTACCCAGTCCAGTTTTTGCTCTCTGGCTGCCGCTTCGATTTGCTCTCGCTTAACGGTCAGCAACGGACGAACTAATATGCCACCAGCAAACGGCATGCTTTCAGCCATTGCTGATAACCCCTTTGGTCCACTGCCTCGTTTAAGTGCTAACAAGAAGGTTTCCACTTGGTCATCGGCATGTTGCCCTGTCAGCAATAAGTCACCCATTTGGATATGCTTTTCTAAGGCTTGGTAACGAGCTTCACGTGCCAACAACTCGATACTTTCACCGCTGTTGATGTCTAACTCAACCCGTTCAACAGTGCATGGAATGTTCACATGTTTTGCCCATAGCAAGCATTTGTCTGCCCAATCATCGGCATTCGAACTTAAACCATGATGAACGTATACCGCCTGACACCTGAGTAACTTAGATTCAGTTGAGTTCACTTGCTGATAACGACTGAGCAGCTCAAGTAGCAGACGCGAATCAACCCCGCCGCTAAACGCCAAGACAATCTTTGTATCTGGTTGAAAATAGCGGTCGAGAACTTGAGCAAAATGCGAGTAAAGCGATTCCATAAGCCATCCGATAGAAACAAAAAAGGGTTAGGCATATGCCCAACCCTTTCTATTTTATCTGTTATCTTGCGAGATATCAGCTAGCGCTTAGCAGTAACCGTAGTTCATTAGACGTTGGTAACGACGCTCTAGTAGCGTTTCGTGGTCTAGTTGCTCAAGGTCTTCTAGCTGACGAAGCAAGTTAGCTTTCATGTTTGCAGCCATTTGAACGTGGTCGCGGTGCGCGCCACCTAGCGGCTCTTCAATGATTTCGTCAATAAGCTCAAGCTCTTTTAGGCGCGGAGCTGTTAGACCCATTGCTTCTGCTGCTTGAGGCGCTTTGTCTGAATCACGCCATAGAATTGAAGCACAACCTTCCGGAGAGATTACTGAATACGTTGAGTACTGAAGCATGTTTACGTAGTCACCAACACCAATAGCGAGTGCACCACCAGAACCGCCTTCACCAACAACGTTACAGATTACTGGTACTTTAAGACCAGACATCACTTTAAGGTTCTTCGCGATAGCTTCTGATTGACCACGCTCTTCAGCGCCAACACCTGGGTATGCACCTGCTGTGTCGATGAAAGTGATGATTGGCATGTTGAAACGCTCAGCCATTTCCATCAAACGCAGTGCTTTACGGTAACCTTCAGGCTTTGGCATACCAAAGTTACGTTTTACTTTTTCTTTGGTTTCACGACCTTTTTGGTGACCAATGATCATCACAGGACGACCTTCAAGACGAGCAATACCACCAACGATCGCTTTGTCGTCTGCGAACGCGCGGTCACCCGCAAGCTCATCAAACTCTTCGAAGACGTGCTGAATGTAATCTAGCGTGTATGGACGTAAAGGGTGACGAGCCAGTTGAGCTGTTTCCCATGCACCTAGGTCGCTGAAGGTTTTCTTCTTAAGCTCTAGGCTCTTCTTCTCAAGCTGTTCGATTTCTTTATCAAGGTCAATTGCAGAATCACCACCGTGACGAGATACGTCACGTAGCGCTTCAATTTTCGCTTCTAGTTCTGCAATTGGCTTTTCAAATTCAAGAAAGTTTAGGCTCATCTATGAATCCTTTTTGACTCAGCGTCTTACGTATTGCGCTGAATTTTTTAGTTAAATTCGAGTTCTACTTGGCTCTTACCAAGTAACTGTTTTAAATCGTCTAGTAATGTATCACTTGGCGTTACTCGCCATTCGGTGCCCAATGTTAACCGCGCTCTGGCGTCGGCACGCTGGTAGTATACATTGACAGGTACGGTTCCGGCTTTGTGCGGTTCTAAAATACGAGTAAATTGCTCAAAGAATTTATCGTTAATCTGTTTAGCATCAATTGATACTGACAAACCACGTGCATATTTCTCACGCGCAGTACCCAGATCCATAACTTCACGCGCCGACATTTTAAGGCCACCGTTGAAGTCATCAAAGCTGACCTGTCCAGAAACAACCAAAATTTTATCTTTTTCGAGAAGTTCTGCATACCTATCAAGCGCATCCGAGAACAACATCACCTCCATTCGACCACTTCGGTCGTCCAGAGTCATGATACCGATTCGTGTACCGCGCTTGGTTGTCATTACACGAGCTGCAATCACCAAACCCGCGACTGTCACGGATTGATCACGACGAGTTGGGGTTGCGTCTTTTAGTCGACAACTAACGTACTTATTTAGTTCCTTTATGTATGCGTTAACTGGGTGTCCGGTCAAATATAAACCGAGCGTCTCACGTTCACCCTCTAACCATACTTTCTCTGGCCATGCTGGCACTTGAGTATATTTGTGCTCCACCTCTTCCGGAGCATCGGTCAATACACCGAACATATCCGTTTGACCAAATGCTTCCGCTTGGTGGTGTTGGCTTGCCGCTTTCACCGCGTCATTAAGCGATGCCATTAGTGCCGCACGGTGTGGACCCAGTCTATCGAGTGCGCCTGCGTAAATCAGCTTTTCGATGACACGTTTGTTGACCTTTTTCAGGTCGATTCGCGCACAAAAATCAAATAGGTCGATGAAGTGACCGCCTTTGTTGCGCGCTTCCAAGATCGCATCGATTGGACCTTCACCCACACCTTTAATCGCGCCGATGCCATAAACAATCGCGCCATTCTCGTCTACGTTAAAGCGATACAAGCCGGCATTGATGTCAGGCGGAAGCACGGTGAGCTTCATGCGGAAACATTCGTCTACTAAGCCAACCACTTTCTCAGTGTTATCCATATCGGCAGTCATTACCGCTGCCATGAATTCCGCTGGATAGTGCATCTTCAGCCATAGCGTTTGGTACGAAACCAGTGCGTAGGCTGCCGAGTGAGATTTGTTAAAGCCGTAACCCGCGAACTTCTCTACCAAGTCGAAGATCTTCATCGCCAACTCGCCATCGACGCCGTTGGCAATTGCCCCCTCTTCGAAGGTAGCACGCTGTTTCGCCATCTCTTCCGGTTTTTTCTTACCCATCGCACGACGAAGCATGTCCGCACCACCAAGGGTGTAGCCAGACAGTACCTGTGCGATCTGCATTACCTGTTCTTGATACAGGATGATGCCGTAAGTCGGATCCAGAATCTCTTTAAGCGATTCGTGTTGCCACTTTTCATCAGGATAAGAGATCGCCTCACGACCGTGCTTACGGTCGATAAAGTTATCTACCATGCCCGATTGAAGCGGTCCTGGGCGGAACAGTGCCACCAATGCGATGATGTCTTCAAAACAGTCCGGTTGCAGACGTTTAATCAGCTCTTTCATACCGCGCGATTCAAGCTGGAATACCGCAGTGGTTTCTGAGTTTTGCAGCAAACGGAATGACGCCGCATCATCCAGTGGAATTGATTCGATGCGAACAGGATCTTTGCCTTCACGTTCTAGACGCGGGTTAATCAGACCCAACGCCCAGTCGATGATGGTTAAGGTACGCAGACCCAAGAAGTCAAACTTAACCAGACCAGCGGTTTCAACGTCGTTCTTATCGAACTGAGTAACTGGGAAGTGACCTTCCGAGTCAGCATAAATCGGGGCGAAGTCTGTAATTGTGGTTGGTGAGATTACAACACCACCCGCGTGCTTACCGGCGTTACGTGTACAACCTTCTAGGATGCGACACATATCGATCAGTTCTTTAACTTCTTCGTCAGCATCATACAACTCAGGCAGTGCTGGCTCAGCTTTAAACGCTTTCTCCAGAGTCATACCCGGATCAGGCGGTACCAGTTTGGAGATGCGGTCTACAAAACCAAACGGATGCCCCAGTACACGACCTACGTCGCGAATTACCGCTTTTGCCGCCATGGTACCGAAGGTGATGATCTGTGATACCGCATCACGACCGTACATTTCTGCTACGTGATCAATTACTTGGTCACGTTTATCCATACAGAAGTCGACGTCAAAATCGGGCATGGATACACGTTCTGGGTTCAAGAAACGTTCGAATAGAAGGTCATATTCTAACGGATCAAGATCGGTGATTTTTAATGCGTATGCCACCAAAGAACCAGCACCCGAACCACGACCCGGACCTACCGGAATCGCGTTGTCTTTCGACCACTGAATGAACTCCATTACGATCAAGAAGTAACCTGGGAATCCCATTTGGTTGATTACGTCGAGTTCGATTTGTAGACGATCATCGTATTCAGGACGACGTTGCTTGCGCTCTTCCTCATCTGGGAATAGGAACTCTAGACGCTCTTCCAGACCTTCACGAGACTTCATGACCAAGAAATCAGTCTCTTCCATACCCTCGGTTGGGAAAGCTGGGAGGAAGTATTCGCCAAGACGTACTGTGACGTTACAGCGCTTGGCAATTTCGACACTGTTTTCTAGTGCTTCCGGAATGTCGGCAAACAGCTCGCACATTTCCTCTTCAGTACGCAGGTATTGTTCTGGGCTGTAATTCTTTGGACGGCGCGGATCTTCTAGTGTGTAACCGTCATGGATCGCAACGCGAATTTCATGAGCGTCAAATAAATCTTCGCTGAGAAAGACCACTTCGTTGGTAGCGACTACTGGCAATTGTGTTTCTTCTGCCAATTCGATGGCAAAGTGCAGGTAAGTCTCTTCGTCGGAACGACCAGTACGAACCAGCTCTAAATAGAAACGGTCTGGGAAATATTCTTGGTAGAACGCTACACAGCTTTCCACCACTTTGCGGTTACCCTTAAGTAACGCTTTACCAATTTCACCATTTTTCGCGCCAGATAATACGATCACACCTTCTGACAGCTCGGCTAACCAAGCTTTATCAATCACAGGTTGGTGTTGTACGTGACCACGAAGGTAGGCTTTAGAGATCAATAAGGTCAGGTTTTTGTAACCTTCGTTATCTGCAGCCAATAGGGTCAGTTGCGTCAGTTCCTCACCAAACTCATCCGATTGCATTTTGAAATCTGCGCCGATGATTGGTTTCACACCACTGCCATGCGCAGTGCCGTAGTATTTCACCAAACCACATAGGTTAGTGAAATCGGTCAACGCCATTGCTGGCATGCCGAGCTCGGCGACTTTCTTAACGAGCGGTGGAACTTTGTTGATACCATCCACCATCGAGAAATCACTGTGGATTCGAAGGTGAATGAACTTAGGATCTGACATTAACAGGTACCGTAAAACTAAATCTTGTTTGGGATTCTAACCTAAAGCGGGCATGGTTTATAACACCGATATGCCCGTTATACCACTTTGGCTTATTCTTCGATGCCGAGCGCTTTCTTTACTGGTTTGAAGCTCTTACGATGCTCACTGATCACACCGTGTTGTTCAATTGCTTCAAAGTGCGCTTTGGTTGGGTAACCTTTGTGCTTAGCAAAACCAAATTGTGGGTATTGCTTGTCTAACTCTTCCATTTCTTGGTCACGAACGACTTTCGCAATGATAGAAGCAGCACTGATTTCAGCAACACGCAAATCGCCCTTCACGACGGCTTGCGAGTCCATCGGAAGTTGCGGGCAACGGTTGCCGTCGATAAGAGCTAAGTCTGGCTGCACTTCCAAACCAGCGATCGCACGTTGCATAGCAACCATCGTCGCTTGCAGGATGTTTAGCTCGTCAATTTCTTCTGGAGAGCAGCGCCCTACTGACCAAGCCAACGCTTTCTCTTTGATTTCTGGCAGCAGCGCCATGCGTTTTTTCTCGCTCAGTTTTTTAGAATCGTTCAAACCCTCAATTGGGTTATTCGGATCTAAGATCACTGCCGCAGTCACGACATCGCCAACCAAAGGACCGCGTCCTACCTCATCAACACCGGCAACCAATTGATAGCCTTGTGGATATTCAAACGGTGGTAGTTCAACTTTGGTTTTGGTCGCTTTTGGTTTAACAGCCATGATAAATCTCTATTTTTCAATCAGTTTTAGAACCGCATTTGCGGCTTGTTGGTCCGCATTTTTACGGATCCAGTGGTGCATTTCGGTGAACTTATCCAACATTTCTTGGTTGTCACTTTCTAGCAAGCGAGACACTTCGTTGAATAAATTATCCGGTGTGCAATCCTCTTGCAGATATTCTTTGACCAATTCGGTATCAGCCAAAATATTCGGTAGCGATACGTATTTAGTCTTCAGCAATCGTTTAGCAAGAAATGCCGTCATAGCGTTCACACGGTAACCCACCACCATCGGACGCTTAAGTAACATGCATTCTAAGGCCACGGTACCGGAAGCCAACATCACCGCGTCTGAAGCCGTAATTACGTTACGCGCTGTATCATCCACCAACTTAAAGTCCAATTCTGGAGCGTATTCTTTCCACGCTTGTTCGAATTGCTCACGACGTTTTTGATTTACTAACGCAACGACAAAACCAAGATCTGGGAATTTCTGATGGAGTTTTTTACACGTTTCAATGAAGGGTTGAGAGAGCATTTTCAGCTCACTACCACGACTCCCCGGAAGCACCGCTAGCCATTGCTTATCTTGTTCTAGACCCAATAGCTCGCGAGCAGGCGCTTTGTCTGATTGCAGTGGAATCGCATCTGCAAGAGTATGACCAATGAATTCACAAGGTACATTGAATTTGTCGTAGAACGCTTTTTCAAACGGAAGGAATGCCAGCACTAGATTGGTTGCTGCTTCAATTTTGAAAATACGCTTCTGACGCCAAGCCCAAACTGAAGGGCTCACGTAATGCACGGTTTTTATCCCTGCATTTTTCAAATCCAGTTCAACACGCAAGTTAAAATCTGGTGCATCGATACCAATAAAGACATCTGGCGGGTTATCAGTAAAGTACTTAACAAGCTCAGCTTTGACTTTTAGCAGTCTTGGTAAGCGTCCTAGAACTTCTACTAAGCCCATTACAGCAAGCTCTTCCATATCGAAGAGAGACTCACAACCTTGAGCGATCATCTTTGGACCGCCAATACCAACGAACTCCGCGTCAGGGTATTGTTGTTTCACCGCTTTGATAAAGCCTTCACCTAGCGTGTCGCCAGACAGTTCTCCGGCAATGATGCCGATACGTAATGGTCTTTCCATATCTACTTCGCTATTTTTCCTGTGCGCTATGGATAACGGTTTACACTTTCTCTCACACAAACCGTTATCCATAAAACACAAAAAGACCGCAGCCCTGCTTGGGCGCGATCTTTTCTATTTAACCGCTCACTCGTTGATTAACGAATGATGCCACGTTCCGTCGTTTCCAGAATGTCTGAGAAACGTTTCACTGCTGGCCACTCTTGTGCCATTTCAGCTAGGATTGGTTTTACTTCTTCCAGAGTCTTACCTGAACGGTAGATTTCTTTATACGCTTTCTGTAGTGCACGAATCTCTGGTTTTTCAAAACCATTACGCTTCAAGCCAACCAAGTTCAAACCAAATGGCGTCGCATGGTTACCTTGCGCGAGTACGTAAGCTGGTACGTCTTGAACAACGGCAGAACAGCCGCCAACGTAAGCATAAGCACCAACAGTACAGAACGGATGAATCGCAGAAAGTGCCATAACACCAGCATGATCATCAACCGTTACGTGACCACCAAGGATCGCGTTGTTGCCAATGTGAGTGTGGTTACCTACGATAACATCGTGTGCGATGTGAGCGTTAACACACAGCAGGTTATCATCACCAATCACTGTTGTTGCTTTATCTTGAACCGTACCACGGTGAATTTGAACCGCTTCACGAATCACGTTGCGGTCACCAATAACCACTGTTGTATCTTCGCCACCGTACTTCTTGTCTTGGTTCTCTTCACCAATCACAGCATGTGGGAAAATGCGGTTATCTTTACCAATTTTGGTGTGGCCTTTGATCACTACGTGAGACATCACTTCAGTGCCTTCACCAATCTCCACCGTAGAGGTGATGTAAGTGAAAGGACCAACGGTCACGTTAGCGCCAATTTTCGCGCCTTCTTCTACCACCGCTGCTGGGTGGATTTTAGCGGTTTCATGAATCATATTAAAACTCTCGACGAGCACACTTCAGCTCAGCTGAACATACCACTTCGCCGTCAACTTTTGCTACACCGCTAAATGCAGCAATGCCACGGCGCTCTTTCAGAAATTCTACTTCAATAATCATTTGATCGCCTGGTACTACTGGCTTACGGAACTTAGCACCGTCTACACTTGCGAAGTAGTACAGTTCGTTTTCCGTTGGTGCACCAAATGATTTAAATGCAAGTAGGCCTGTCGCCTGAGCCATCGCTTCCAAGATCAATACACCTGGGAATACTGGTAGCTGTGGAAAGTGACCTGTAAACTGAGGTTCGTTAACCGACACGTTTTTAATTGCGTGAAGGTACTTCTCTTCTTGGAAGTCAATCACACGGTCGATCAATAAGAATGGGTAGCGATGAGGTAGTAGCTCTTGAATTTCAGAGATGTTCATCGTTTTCTTTTCAGTAGTCAAAGTCGTCTTCCTATATCAATTCTCAACAACCAAGATGGCAAGGCAGCGGCAAATGCCACTTATTCAGGAATTGCCTGCAAAGTGTATACCAGCTTGGTGATAAATCTACTTATAGCGCGTCATTATAGAAGAAAAAGACCCGCATTTCGCGAGTCTTTGTTCAGAATGTGGAACTAAGATTCTTCTTTCTGTTCCAGCTGCTTTTCAACAGCTTTCAGGCGTTTGTTCATCTCGTCAATACGGTGAACTCGAGTCGCCGTTTTACGCCACTCTCGGTTGGTTTGCAGCGGAATGCCTGATGAGTACAGACCTTTCTCTTCGATACTGCGCATCACCATGCCCATACCGGTGATAGCTACGCCATCTGCAATCGTGATGTGACCATTAAGAACCGACGCGCCGCCGATCTGACAGTACTTACCAATTTTCGTACTGCCCGCCACAATAGTACCACCTGGCATCACAGTACCATATCCGATCTGCACGTTATGAGCGATTTGAAGTTGGTTATCAAGAACTACGTTGTCTTCGATGATGGTGTCTTCTAGCGCACCACGGTCAATAGTGGTACATGCACCGATCTCGACACGGTTACCGATACGCACAGAACCCAGTTGAGGAATCTTGATCCATTCGCCTTTGTCATTTGCATAACCGAAACCATCAGAGCCAATGACTGTACCAGATTGAACTAGACAATCATCACCCAACGATACTTCATGATAGATCGTCACATTAGCCCAAAGCTTAGTATTGTTACCTAGCTTTGCGTTTTTACCGATAAAGCAACCAGCGCCAACACTTACGTTGTCGCCTAGTTCTACACCCGTTTCAATCACTGCGTTAGCACCGATTGTCACGTTAGTACCCATCTTTACATCCGCTGCGATCACTGCACTTGGTGCAATCTCATCAGCGGGCTTTGGCGTGGTGTCCATCGCTTGAACAACACGAGCGAAAGCAATGTAAGGGTCAGCAACAACCAGAGTGTTACCCGCGCACTGGTCTTTGTGTTCTGGTTTCACCATTACCACAGTTGCTTGGCACTCAGATAGGTGTTTCGCGTATTTTGGGTTAGACAAGAAGGTCACATCGCCTTCTTGTGCTTTATCCATTGGAGCTACGCGGTTTACAACGAGAGACTCGTCACCAAATAGCTCACCCCCGGTAATTGTTGCCAACTCGGCTAATGTCAATTTCTTCATAACTTCTTATTTTAGAGCTTTAATTACGTCTTCAGAGATGTTGTATTCTGGCTTACCGTACTGAAGCGAAGAGATGTCGATAACTAGGTCGTAACCTTTTTTCTCTGCTACTTTCTTCACTGCGTCTTGGATAGTTTTGAATAGTTTTGCTTTCTCTTCAGCTTCACGACGTGCACTTGCTTTCTCAAGCGCTTGCGCTTTCACTTTGTATTCGCTGTCTAGTTTAGCGATATCAATACGCAGTTTTTCGATCTCTTCTTGACCTAGAAGCTCGCCGTCACGCTGCAGTTTTTCAATCTTTGTCTTAGCTTGCGCTTGGATTGATTTCAGCTCATCAGCTTTGCTCTTAAAGTCTTTCTGCATTTTTTGTAGAACCACTTCACGTTGAGGAAGTGCTTGGAAAACTTGAGCAGTGTTGATGTAGCCAATTTTCTGAGCAGCTTCTGCCGCGTTTGCAAACATTGAAGAGCTAAGTACAAGAAGGCCAATGCCTGCCGCTTTGATCATTTTATTCAAAATATTTTCCTCTTTAGAAGGTTCTACCGATAGTGAACGTGAAGAACTCTTCATCGTCGCCATCAAATTTCTTAATTGGTTTCGCTAGTGAGAATACTAGTGGTCCCATTGGAGACATCCATTGCAACGCCGCACCATAAGATGAACGGTAGTTGGTTGGATCTGAGTAATCGTAGTAGTAACGGTCGCCGTATTCAGCACCAGAACTGCGGTAATCGAATTCCGTATCCCAAACACTTGCCATATCAAAGAAGATACTGGTACGAATTTGGTTACGAACTTCATCCGAAGCAAATGGGGTTGGTACGATCAACTCGATACTTGCAAGCGCTACCGCGTTACCACCAACAGAATCATCTGTTGCGGTGTCAGCACCGTTGTTTGAGCCTGAGTAATCACGGTAAACCGCTTTCGGACCTACTGAGTTAGAGCCGAAACCACGTAGTGTTGTAAAACCACCTGCGTAGTAGTTTTCGTAGAATGGGAACAAGTTATCGTTGCCATCCGTTTGACCATAACCGTTACCATAACCTAGACGACCACGGAACAAGAGCGTGAACTCATGCTTCTTGGTTAATGGCACGTATTGACGAACATCATACTGCATCTTGAAGTATTGAACGTCAGAGCCAGGTACGGTCATCTTGTAGAATGCACGTTGGTGGTTACCTGCTGTCGGGAAGTAACCACGGTTCAGGTTGTTACGTGTCCACGAGATGTTGAAGTCAAAGTCATTAGTATTCAATGCGCCGCTAGAATCAATGTTGTCAGCTTGCGCTTGTAGGAACTGTTCTACCTGTAGGTAAGGTGACAAGTTACCGATCTTGTTGTGGGTGTAACCAACACCGAACTCAAAGCGGTTCAGTTCGTCAAATGGGAAGCCCCATGTCAAACTTGCACCATAGCTTTGGTTGGTATAGTCAACGATACCCGCTTCAGATGCTTCGAACTCATCGTAGAAGATCTTACCACCCAAACTTACACCATCTAGGTTCCAGTATGGGTCACGGTAGTCCAAGCTCACGTTTTTCTGGTAGTCGTTCATCATCGCGTTAATACCAACGCGGTTACCACTACCAATAAAGTTGTCTTGTTGTAGACCAACTTGGAAGCTCACGCCTGATTCAGTACCGTAACCTACACCGAAGTTTACGCTGCCTGAGTTAGCCTCTTTTACGGTATAAACAAGATCAACTTGGTCATCGCTGCCAGGTACACGGACCGTTTGAACCTCTACATTTTCGAAATAGCCAAGACGGTTTAGACGCGTTTTACCCGTTTCGATAGATTTCGAGTTTAGCCAGCTACCTTCCATCTGACGCATTTCACGACGCAATACTTCATCTTTCGTCGAGTTGTTACCCGTAAAGCGAATATCTCGTACATAAATACGGTTGCCTGGGTCAACGTTCACAATCAAAGAAACTTGCTTGTTCTCGTCATCAAACTCAGGGATGGTATTGACTTGTGGGTAAGCGTAACCAGATTCACCAAGTACGCGCTTAATGCCTTCTTCCATCGAAGTCACACGAGAACCATTGTATGTCTCGTTATCTTCAAATGGCACAAGCTTTTCGAATTCCGCCTCTTCACCAATCAGGTTGCCACGGAATTTTACGTCCTTAACGGTGTAAACGTCGCCTTCTTCAAGACCAAGTGTAATGTATACGCCTTTTTTGTCAGGAGAAATCGCCACTTGTGTCGAATCAACGTTAAATTTCAGGTAACCACGGTCTAGGTAGTAAGACTTCAGAGCTTCGATATCACCAGCAAGCACTTGCTTTTGGTATTTTTCGTCCGCTAGGAAGTTCCACCATGGCACATCAACATTTAGGTTGAAACGAGAAAGAAGTTCTTCGTCAGAAAAGACTTCATTGCCGATAAAGTTGATTTGTTGAATTTTCGCCGAAACACCTTCGGTGAAGACGAATTTCAAGTCAGAACGGTTACGAGGCAATGGAGTAACAACCGCTTTTACCGTTGCGTTGTATTTACCAACACTGTAGTAAAAGTCTTCCAAACCTTTTTCGATGTTGCTTAGCGTTGTACGGTCAAGCGCTTCACCTTCACGAACACCAGAAGCATTCAGGTTTTCTTGTAGCTGCTCGTCCTTGATTGCTTTGTTACCCGAGAATGAGATGCTCGCAATAGTTGGACGTTCTTTCACTTGAACAACCAGAACATCACCATCACGCAGTACTTTTACATCTTCGAAGTTACCCGATGCGTACAATGCACGAATGATCTCTGCAACATCGCCTTGGTCAACGGTGTCACCGACACGTACAGGCATTTTCAGCAACGCGGCACCTAGTGCGACGCGCTGCAATCCATCGATTTCAATATCTTTAACTACAAAGTTCTCTGCTCCATTTGCAGATACACTGGTCGCCAGTAAACTTGCAAACAGAATTCGCTTAATCGCCATACTTGTTCTAATTATTCCTTGCTACTACTTTTGTCTCTGAACTATCACAGACGAGTAAAATCATTAAATAGCGCTAACGCCATGAGCGAGAAGATAATCGCACCACCAATTCGATACCCCATTTCCTGTACTTTCTCAGGAACTGGGCGTCGGATGACCGCTTCAATTGCGAAAAATAGCAGATGACCACCATCCAACATTGGTAAAGGAACGAGGTTAATAATACCTAGGTTAACACTAATTAGTGCCAGAAAACCTAAAAAGTAAACCAGACCGTAGTCTGCTGTCGCCCCTGCTCCTTTGGCAATCGAGATTGGTCCACTCAAATTGTTCAGACCAACATCACCTACAATCAGTTTCTTAAGCATACTGATTGTAAGTCCAATAACTTGACCAGTTTTGTCAATCGCTTTGCCAATAGACTCGAATACACCAAACTGTAATTCGAAGCGATAACTTTCTGGCCATTCTGCGACTTCAGGTGCGATACCCGCAAAGCCAACGACTTGTTTGTTAGCTAGCTCACGACTACCCGGTGTCAGTGTGAATGATTGCTCCTCACCTTGACGCAACACCGTCAGTTCCATTGGCGTATCTGGGTTAGAACGAATGGCTTCTACCACTTCATCCCATTTAGAAATCTTATTTCCATTAATCGCAATGATCTTATCGCCAGCTAGCAGACCTGCTTTCTCTGCAGCACCACCTTCGCTTACTTGCGCTAACTCCGTAAAAATCTCTGGAGTATATGGCTTGAAGCCCAACGATTGCATCGCTGATTGTGTTTCTGGATCAAACTTCCAATCACGGATATCAAGTGTCTTCGTGACTTCTGAACCCACTTCGTTTGCAGAAGAGAGTGTCACTGTCATCGAATCATCACCAATATGAGAAACTAATCCCATGTTGACTGATTCCCAGTCCGGAGTTTTGATGCCTGAGATAGATTTTAGTTCCATCCCTGATTCAATTCCTGCTTCTGCAATGATTGAATTGGGCGTAACTTCACCAATTACGGGTTTAACCGCTGGAACACCGATCAGGAAAACCAGCCAGTAAGCCACAATGGCAAAAAGGAAGTTAAAAATAGGACCTGCCGCCACGATGGACGTGCGTTTCCACAAAGGCTTTTGGTCGAAAGCTAAGTGCTTTTCATGCTCTGGGACTTCATCAACACGGCTATCCACCATTTTGACGTAGCCACCCAGAGGGATCATAGAGATGCTGTATTCTGTTCCATCTTTGCCTACCTTGCTCCAGATAGACTTGCCAAAACCGATGGAAAACTTTTCAACTTTTACACCACAACGACGCGCGACCCAAAAGTGACCATACTCGTGCACGGCAACTAAAATGCCCAATGCAACGATAAAAGAAACCAAATTCCACAAGATACCAGTCATTAGCTACGCTCGCGTAAAAAGTCTAAGGCGATAGTTCGTGACATTCTATCTAGCTCTATCAAGCTTTCCAAGCTATTCACATTCTCAGTTGTATGGCTTGCAGTGATTTTGTTCAAAACTGATTCATTGATGCGAGCGATATCTGTGAAACCAAGGCGGTTATTTAAGAAGGCATCAACAGCAACTTCGTTCGCTGCATTCAATGCCGTTGTTGCATGTTGCCCTTCGTAACAAGCATCAATTGCTAGCTTTAAACAAGGGTAACGAGCAAAATCAGGTTGAAGGAAAGTTAATTCTCCAACTTGAGTAAAATCGAGTGGTTTCACCCCAGCATCCACACGCGATGGGTAAGACATTGTCAATGCGATTGGTGTTGCCATGTCAGGCTCCCCCATTTGCGCTAACACAGAGCCATCACGATATTGCACCATAGAATGAATAACCGACTGAGGGTGAATGATCACTTTTAACTGCTCGCGAGCGGCATTAAATAACCATTTCGCTTCAATGTATTCGAGGCCTTTGTTCATCATGGTTGCAGAATCAACCGAGATTTTTGGTCCCATTGACCAGTTCGGATGAGCAATAGCTTGCGCTGGGGTTACGTTTTCTAACTCTGCAATATCGGTATAGCGGAATGGACCGCCTGATCCGGTAAGAAGAATCGAAGAAATACCATGCTCTTCAAGATTGCAACGACCCAAGTTGGTTTGAACTTGTTGCGGAAGACATTGGAAAATAGCGTTGTGTTCACTGTCGACGGGAAGCAGCTCTGCACCATGTTCTGCAACCGCATCAATAAACAGTTGACCTGACATCACTAGCGCTTCTTTGTTCGCTAACAGCACTCGCTTGCCCGCTTTTACCGCTGCCATCGTTGGTAACAGGCCTGCGGCACCGACGATTGCTGCCATTACGCTATCCACTTCCTCTAACGCAGACACATGGCAAAGCGCATCAACACCACCTAACACTTCTGTGCTTGGAGAAACTGAAGCTAGCTCACTTTGTAGAGCCACAGCCGCCGCTTTATCCGCCATTACCGCGTACTTAGGTTGCCATTTGCGACAAAGTGCGACCATCTTTTCAACGTTCGTGCTTGCCGCTAATGCGACGATAGAAAACAGCTCAGGGTTTTGTTCAACCACTTTTAGTGTGCTTGCACCAATTGAGCCTGTTGCACCAAGAATCGTTAACTTTTGCATGATGTAAGACCGTTAGAAAAATTCAGGAGCGACGATGCCGCTCCCGATAAATTAGAATACGTAGTAAAGAAGAGCAAATACTGGGAATGCAGCAGTTAGGCTGTCGATACGGTCAAGAATGCCACCGTGTCCCGGAATGATGTTGCTGCTGTCCTTGATACCTGAAACACGTTTGAACATGCTTTCAACTAAGTCACCAAGAACAGATATCACAACAGTAATCAGAGTAATCATCACCATATGAAGTGGGCTGGTGAATTGGATATCGAACCAACCTGCGAATAACCATCCGACAACTAATGCTGCGATGATGCCACCAACCAAACCTTCAATTGTCTTATTTGGGCTCACATGAGGCGCCATTTTGCGTTTACCCATGCTTTTACCAGCAAAGTAAGCGCCGCTGTCTGCAGCCCATACCAAGAAGCAAACGTACAGCACAAGTTTTGCGCCGTGGTATGGATCTACTGAAATATCAGAAGCTCTAAGAATGATCACACTCCAAAGAAAAGGGATCAATGTTAGAAAACCGAATACATGACGAAGAGCTTTGCTACCTTGCCATAAATTGGTGGTTTTAGGGTAAGTGATAGCCATCCCACTTGCGATAATCCACCATACAAAGCCAAGCGATAATACTGCGTAGTGTGGCATTGCTAGTTGATTTAAGCTGGTTGCGTCTGGCGAAATGAATAGAAAACTTAGTCCGGTTACAACGGCTGCCGGAACAAGCGCAGCAATACGTGAATTGCTTTCTGTAAACTGGGTCCACTCCCAAAAGCCTAATAGCGTTACCGCAGTCAAAGCGATAATGAAGCCAATTAGGGGTAATTTAAAAATACCTAAAATAACCAGGGGAGCTAAAATTAGTGCTGTTATTATTCTCTGTTTCAAACTAACTAGTCCTTATTGAGCAGCCATTAATGCCTTTACTTGTTCACCAGTACAACCAAAACGACGCTCTCGGTTAATAAACCAAGTCACAGCCTCTACTAAGCTGTCTTCGTCAAACTCTGGCCAGTACTCGGGAGTAAAGTACATTTCTGCATACGCCATTTGCCACAGCATAAAGTTACTGATGCGGCACTCACCACTCGTACGAATCAATAGATCCACTTCAGGTAAGTCTGACATAGTCAAATGCTGGGAAATTAACTGCTCGTTGATATCCTCTACACGGATCTCACCGTTGCGAGCTTTGAGCGCTAACGTTTTTGCCGCCTCTGTGATGTCCCATTTACCGCCATAGTTAGCAGCAATGTTGATCACCATTCCCGTGTTGTTCGCCGTCAGTGCTTCTGCTTCGACAATTTTACCTTGTAAGCGCTCGCTAAAACGGCTGGTATCGCCAATAACGCGCAAGCGTAAATTGTTTTTATGCAGCTTTTTTACTTCGCTCGATAAAACAGAAATGAACAGCTCCATCAGTAGCCCCACCTCTTCTTCAGGTCGACGCCAATTTTCGCTGCTAAAAGCGAATAAGGTCATGGCTTTAATGCCGAGTTTAGAAGCGGCTGCAACGGTCTTACGAACGGCGCTAACGCCTTTTTTATGACCGAATACGCGAGGTTTTCCTTTGGACTTAGCCCAACGACCATTACCGTCCATGATGATGGCAATATGCTTAGGGAGGGAATCAGAGAAGGCTTGAGAATTTTGCATAGGGAGTTAATTGAGTTCCATCAGTTGGATAGACTAACACAAAAAAACGCTGCACTGTGAGCACAGCGTTTTCCAACAGTGATGTGGGTGGGAGTATTAAACTTCCATCAACTCTTTTTCTTTTGCAGCAAGAACTTCGTCGATCTTCTTAACTGCAACGTCTGTCAGTTTTTGGATCTCGTCTTGTGCTTTGCGATCTTCGTCTTCAGAGATTTCTTTATCTTTTAGAAGACCTTTTAGGTCGCTGTTTGCGTCACGACGGATGTTACGAACTGCAACACGTGCGCCTTCAGCTTCACCACGAACGATCTTAACTAGGTCTTTACGACGCTCTTCTGTTAGCGGTGGAAGTGGAACACGGATGATTGTGCCAGCAGACATTGGGTTTAGACCAAGATCTGACATCATGATTGCTTTCTCAACTTTTTGAGTAAGCTCTTTGTCGAAAACTGTGATTGCTAGAGTACGAGCGTCTTCAGCAACAACGTTTGCTACTTGGTTAAGAGGAGTAGCAGCACCGTAGTACTCTACAGAGATACCAGATAGTAGGCTTGGGTGCGCGCGGCCAGTACGAACTTTAGAAAGGTTGTTCTTTAGCGCTTCAACGCTTTTGTCCATGCGCTCTTGCGCGTCTTTATTGATTTCGTTAATCACGGTTTCACCTTAAAAATGTCATCTTTCCTGAAGAAAGCCTAAAAGGGTTGAGCAAAGCGAAACGCCATCCAACCTAGCGTGGATGGCGTTTAGGATTATGCGTCAGCGTTGATCAGCGTGCCTTCAGCTTCACCCATAACCACGCGACGTAGTGCGCCTGGCTTGTTCATGTTAAATACACGGATTGGCATTTTGTGGTCACGAGCTAGAGTGAACGCTGCCAAGTCCATTACTTTCAGCTCTTTATCCAGAACTTCTGCGTAAGATAGCTTATCATACAGCTCTGCGTCTGGGTTTGCTACTGGGTCTGCAGTAAATACGCCATCAACTTTCGTTGCTTTTAGAACTACGTCAGCTTCAATTTCGATACCACGTAGACACGCCGCTGAATCTGTTGTGAAGAATGGGTTACCAGTACCTGCAGAGAAGATTACCACTCGGCCTTGACGAAGTTCGCGGATAGCGTCTGCCCAATTGTAGTCGTCACACACACCTTTTAGAGGAATTGCAGACATTACACGAGCGTTTACGTATGCACGGTGAAGTGCGTCACGCATTGCCAAACCGTTCATTACCGTTGCAAGCATACCCATGTGGTCGCCTACTACGCGGTTCATACCAGCTTCCGCAAGACCAGCGCCACGGAACAGGTTACCACCACCGATTACCACACCAACTTGAACACCCAGTTCAACCAGCTCTTTAACCTCTTGAGCCATACGGTCAAGAACCGCTGGGTCAATACCGAAACCTTCTTCGCCTTGAAGAGCTTCACCACTCAGTTTTAATAGAATACGTTGATATGCTGGTTTAGGGTTCGTAGTCATGGAGTTTACCTTCCAAAAGAGAGTTGTCGATTAACAGTCATGAATAGACACAAGTTTGCTGATGACTATTCATCACGGCTAATTTTTTGCCGCTCTTTTCGTAAAAAGACCGCAGCCAAGGCCACGGTCTAATCTTTGCACAAATCTCTAAGGATTAACCTTTTTGAGCTAGTGCTACTTCTTCAGCGAAGCTCATTTCAGCCGCTTTCTCGATACCTTCACCTACTTCTAGACGAACGAAAGTCGATACTGATGCACCTTTCTCTTTTAGCATTTCGCCAACAGATTTCTTAGGTTCCATGATGAAAGCTTGACCAGTTAGAGAGATTTCGCCAGTGAATTTCTTCATGCGGCCGATAACCATTTTCTCAGCGATCTCTTGTGGCTTGCCTTCGTTCATAGCGATTTCAACTTGAACTTCTTTCTCTTTAGCAACTACGTCAGCTGGAACGTCTTCTGGGTTAACGAACTCTGGCTTAGAAGCAGCAACGTGCATTGCAACGTGCTTAAGAGTTTCTGCGTCGCCTTCACCAGCAACAACAACACCGATTTTCTCACCGTGACGGTAAGAAGCGATAGCAGTACCTTCTACGTATGCAACGCGACGGATGTTGATGTTTTCGCCGATTTTAGCAACTAGAGCTACGCGCTCTTCTTCGAACTTAGCAACTAGCTCTTCAGCAGTAGCTTTAGTCGCTAGAGCGTCAAGTGCTACTTTGTCTGCGAATGCAGTGAAGTTACCGTCTTTAGCAACGAAGTCAGTTTGGCAGTTAACTTCAAGAAGAACAGCAACGCCGTTTTCTTCTTTGATGATGATTGCGCCTTCAGCTGCAACGTTACCAGCTTTTTTAGCTGCTTTCGCTGCGCCTGATTTACGCATGTTTTCAATTGCTAGTTCGATGTCAGCGTTTGCTTCTACAAGCGCTTTCTTACATTCCATCATGCCAGCGCCAGTGCGCTCGCGAAGTTCTTTAACTAGAGCAGCAGTTACAGTTGCCATTCTCTATTCCTCGTTTGATTCGAAATAAGGTAAAAAACAGGGGCCTACATTGTCGGCCCCCATTGCTAACTATAACTCAGTCTATGCTACAACAAGGTTTCACATAGACTAAGTGTGACACAGAGCCGCTATTATTCAGCTTCTACGAAACCGTCTTTTTCAGCAACTGCTGCAACGTCTTTGTTGCGACCTTCAGTTACTGCAGATGCAGCAGCGTTTAGGTATAGTTGAACTGCGCGGATCGCGTCGTCGTTACCTGGGATGATGTAGTCAACGCCGTCTGGGTTAGAGTTAGTATCTACCACAGCGTATACTGGAATACCTAGGTTGTTAGCTTCTTTAATTGCAATGTGCTCGTGATCAGCGTCGATTACGAATAGAGCGTCTGGTAGACCGCCCATATCTTTGATACCACCAAGAGATTTCTCTAGCTTCTCCATTTCACGAGTGCGCATTAGAGCTTCTTTCTTAGTTAGCTTGTCGAAAGTACCGTCTTGAGACTGTGCTTCGAAATCTTTTAGACGCTTGATAGACTGACGAACTGTTTTGTAGTTCGTTAGCATGCCGCCCAACCAACGGTTGTTTACGTAGTATTGGTTGCTTGCGATTGCAGCTTCTTTAACAGCTTCAGATGCAGCGCGCTTAGTACCTACGAAAAGAACTTTACCTTTTTTCTCGCCAATTTTAGCAAGCTCAGCTAGAGCTTCATTGAACATTGGTACAGTTTTTTCTAGGTTGATGATGTGAACGCGGTTACGAGCACCAAAGATGAATGGCTTCATTTTTGGGTTCCAGTAACGAGTTTGGTGACCGAAGTGAACACCAGCTTTCAGCATATCGCGCATTGATACAGTTGCCATTTTAAAATCCTCTATGGGGTTAGGCCTCCACATCCCCCATAATTCCGACCAAGCTTCTGCTCAGCACCCCGGAACATGTGACGGAATGTGTGTGATTTAAAGATAAAAAGTTAATCGGAAGAAGCCTGCTTCGCCACTTCTCTAACGAAAAGTAAAGAGAACAGTCCTCGATTCCGGCGCGCTTTATACCATATTTTAGCCCAACATGGCTAGTAAAAATTGTTTCTTACCATTCTAATTTACCTATCACAGTCCCCCCTACTCTCTCTTTAATTACATAACTAAACTACAAGTAAGAATGACTCATATTCTTAACTGGCTTGGGTTAGCCACTCGATATCTGATAGAATGCGCGCATTCGCACGTTTGCGTGCTTACGAATAAGTAGAGAAAGCCAATGTCAATCAAGATTAAAACTGCTGAAGAAATCGAACGCATGCGCATTGCGGGCAAGCTAGCCGCAGAAGTTCTAGAAATGATCGAACCGCACATCAAAGCAGGTGTGACAACAGAAGAGCTAAACCAAATCTGTCACGATTACGCTCTAGAGAGAGGCGCTTACTCTGCACCGCTTGATTACCATGGATTCCCTAAATCAATCTGTACGTCGATCAACCACATCGTTTGTCACGGTATACCGGCAACCCAAGATGAAAAGGGTGCTAACGGTCAAATGAAACCTGCGGTCCTAAAAGACGGTGACATCATCAACGTCGATATCACAGTGATTATTCCAAACGATGAAAACGCAGACCTAAGCGTTCGTCCACAAGGCTACCACGGTGATACGTCTAAGATGTTCCTAGTTGGTGATGTTTCACCAGCAAACAAGCGTCTATGTATGGTTGCACAAGAGTCACTTTACATCGGTATGCGTCAAGTTAAGCCTGGTGCAACTGTTGGTGACATCGGTACTGCAATCGAGAAGTACATTAAAGAAAACAACAAGAACAACCCACGTAACAAGTTCTCTATTGTTAAAGACTTCTGTGGTCACGGCATCGGTGATGAGTTCCACGAAGAGCCACAAGTGGTTCACTACAAGAACAAAGACCGCCGTGTACTAAAAGAAGGCATGTGCTTTACGATTGAACCAATGATAAACGCGGGTAAATTTGGCTGTACTGTTGACGCGCAAGACGATTGGACAGTTTACACCGGCGACGGTAAAAACTCAGCGCAGTGGGAACACACTATCGTGGTAACTAAAGAAGGTTGTGAAGTGCTTACACTTCGTAGCGACGATACCATTCCACGTATGATGAAAAACGTTTAATCGCCCATCACTTTCCCTATCCCCGCTCATGCGGGGATATTTTTTATCTGCTTCAAATTTGTTAGATTGCTAATAGTTTAGCTTGCACGGATAGCAAATATGACCCTTCAGTCTCCTCTTACGTTTACCGATGAACAAATCAATATCGGAGAACTTAAGCAAGAACTTGAAAAATTCAGTTCATACCAAAAAGAAGAATTTCTACAGCACCACCCTGTGACCAACCTTGTTTTGTCACGAGCCGAGTACATGGACTTACTCCTCAATCGTTTGTGGCAACACTTTGGTTTTAAAGACATCCATAATATTTCTCTGGTCGCGGTAGGTGGTTATGGTCGTGGTGAATTGCACCCTCTTTCCGACATCGACATTTTGATTCTGTCGAACAACAAACTGCCTAATGCACTAGAAGCCAAAATCAGTGAGTTCATTACGCTACTGTGGGATTTACGCCTTGAAGTAGGTCATGCGGTTCGTACTGTCGAGGAGTGTGCTGAAATTGGGCGTTCAGATTTAACTGTCGCCACCAATTTACAAGAAGCTCGTTTGCTCTGTGGCAGTGAAGACACCTTCCAAGCGCTGAAGAAAGTGGTGCTATCTGATTCTTTCTGGCCAAGCGAGACCTTTTATCGAGCCAAAATTCAAGAACAGCGCGAACGCCATGCTCGGTACCATGACACGACCTACAATCTTGAACCAGACATCAAATCCACACCAGGTGGTCTACGTGACATTCATACATTAAGTTGGGTGGCACGCCGTCACTTCGGCGCGACTTCATTGTTGGAGATGAGCCGCTACGGATTCTTAACAGATGCCGAATACCGTGAGTTGGTTGAATGTCAGGATTTCCTGTGGCGCGTGCGTTTTGCGCTGCATATTGAACTACGACGTTACGACAACCGTTTGACCTTTGCCCACCAAGCGCAGGTCGCGGAGCACCTTGGCTATGTGGGTGAAGGTAATCGCGGCGTCGAAATGATGATGAAAGAGTTCTACCGTACCCTTCGACGTGTGGCAGAGCTCAATAAGATGCTACTCAAGCTGTTCGATCAAGCCATCATCAATGGTGGTGCAACAGAAGATGCAGAAATCATTGATGAAGACTTCCAACGTCGTGGCGCCTTAATTGAGGCACGTAAGCCCGCTTTGTTCCAAGCTCGCCCAGAGACGATTCTGGATATGTTTCTGCATATTGCCAATGATTCAAGCATCGAAGGGGTTAGCCCACCAACATTGCGTCAGTTGCGTACTGCGCGTCGTCGATTGAATAAATTCTTACACACCATGCCAGAAGCGCGTGAAAAGTTTATGGCATTGTGTCGCCACCCGAACGCCCTACATAAAGCGTTCAGTCTGATGCACAAGCTTGGTGTCCTCGCGGCATACCTTCCACAATGGAGCCAAATTGTCGGTCAGATGCAGTTCGACCTATTCCATGTGTATACCGTAGATGAGCACAGTATTCGCCTGCTCAAACACATTAATACCTTCAGCTACGCAGAGAACCACAGTAAGCATCCGATTTGCTGTGAGGTTTACCCTCGCATTCAAAAGAAAGAGCTGCTTATCCTAGCCGCGATTTTCCATGATATTGGCAAAGGCAGAGGTGGTGACCATTCGGTGATAGGCGAAGGTGAAGCGTACGACTTCTGTATTGAACACGGTTTGTCTAAACCAGAGGCGAAATTAGTAAGCTGGCTGGTAAGGCATCACCTATTAATGTCGGTGACTGCACAACGCCGTGATATTTACGATCCAGATGTGATCACAGAATTCGCCAAGCAAGTACGTGATGAAGAGTACCTTGAGTATCTTGTTTGTCTAACGGTAGCCGATATCTGCGCAACTAACCCAGAGCTTTGGAATAGTTGGAAACGCACCTTGCTCGCGGAATTGTTCTATTCCACCCAACGTGCACTGCGTCGCGGCTTAGAAAATCCCGTCGATGTGCGTGAACGTATTCGCCATAATCAACAAATGGCGTCTGCCCTACTACGTAAAGAGGGCTTCTCGGCACGAGAAATTGAGGTGCTGTGGCAGCGCTTTAAAGCTGATTACTTCTTGCGTCACACCCATAAGCAAATTGCGTGGCATTGCGAGAATTTGCTGCGTATGGAAGACCCAGCAAAGCCACTGGTACTTATCAGTAAAAAAGCGACACGAGGTGGTACCGAAGTATTCGTTTACAGCCCAGACCAACCCGCGTTGTTTGCTACCGTTGTTGCTGAGTTAGACCGTCGTAACTTCAACGTGCACGACGCACAAATCATGACCAGTAAAGATGGCTATGTACTCGATACTTTTATGGTTCTTGACCAACATGGCAAAGCGATTGAAGAAGGTCGCCACGGAGCCGTTACTAAGCACATTACTCATGTATTGGAAGATGGTCGCCCAACCAAGATCAAAACACGTCGCACACCGAATAAACTTCAGCATTTTAATGTAAAAACCAAAGTCGACTTCCTGCCAACCAAGAGTAAGAAACGCACTTTGATGGAGTTTGTCGCTCTAGATACTCCGGGGCTTCTGGCCAAAGTTGGTCGTACATTTGCTGACTTGGGAATTAACCTCCACGCTGCGAAAATTACCACCATTGGTGAACGAGCAGAAGACTTGTTCATTCTAACCAGTGAAGCGGGTGGTAGGCTAAGCGAGGAACAGCAAGCAGAACTGCGTGAGAAGTTGATTGAGAATTTGTCTGAGCCAGTCTCAGCTTAAGAGAAACCTTCCTTTCATCAATAACTAACGTGGGCAAGAACGATAGCGATCTTGCCCACAAGTTGAGCAATTTGGCTAAATATCAGCTATCTAGCTCATTAATGGGCTGCTACAGTTATACGGAAACTAATTCTAGTTATTAGATAGAGGTAGCCTATGTATCCACACCTCACTGGTTTGGGCATCCATGACCCGAAACAGATTGAACGTTACTCCCTGCGACAAGAAGCACACAAAGACGTCCTAAAGATCTACTTTCACAAACAGAAAGGCGAGTTCTTCGCGAAAAGTGTTAAGTTCAAATACCCGCGCCAAGTTAAAAATGTACTGGTCGACAGTGGCAGTCACAAGTACAAAGAGGTCACGGAGATCAACCGCAACCTGACGCTTGTGATCGATGAGCTGAACAAGATAACCAAACCTGTGAAAGTGGCTGAAGTGGATGTGAAAGAGAAGATACTTTCTGATCTTCGTCATCTAGAAAAGGTGGTTTCAAGCAAGATCGCCGAGATCGAAGCGGATCTGGAAAAACTCAAGTAGTCCGCTCAATTCCTCAAGAATAAAAAAGGGGGTGATACATATACCCAAGTGACTTCAAGATGCAGGATTCAGAGTGTTGTCATTGATTCGAGAGCAAGGAAAACAATGCAGTGTAATAGCCAGCTCTTTCCAAGTTGTTTGACGCAGCAATCGGGTCAATGACACGCTCCCAAAGGGCGAGCTGCCTTGGCTTGTATACTTTGTTGCCGATTCTTGATTTAGACCCACTAAACCTTTAAATCGCCGCCGCGTCTACAAACCAAGTCAGTCTCGCTGAACCTAGCATCTTGAGGTTACTTGGGTATATACCACCCCTCCTATCTTTCGACTTAATAAAGATAGCCGTTTATCTTACCAACGATTCATCCCATGTAAATCGAGCAAACAACTGCTGCCAAGTCTCATCGATATTGGCTTTCATCACGATTTCTTCATCAGTGAACGGATGCACAAAGCGCAGCACTGATGCATGCAACAATAAGCGATGGGAATCAAATTCCGTGCGATAAAGTTTGTTGTGTTTACCGTCACCATGCGTCGTATCCCCAACAATTGGATGACGCAGGTGCGCCATGTGGCGACGCAATTGATGCTTACGCCCTGTCTTTGGCTTCATCTCCATCAAACAGTAGCGTGTAGTTGGAAACTTACCCGTAGAGTATGGCACTTCCACTTTCGCTAACGGTTTGTATGCCGTTACGGCGTCTTGCGCTTCTTTCTCTTGTGAAGCGAACTTATCAGCGATCTTATCAAGCTCAACTTTCAAGGCGTAATCAAGAACACCTTCTTCTTCAATCCAGCCTCGAACAATTGCATGATAGGTTTTCTCCATTTTATGCTCAGCAAACATAGGCATCACTTGCGATGCGACTTCACTGGATAAAGCAAAAACCAGTACACCTGAAGTTGGGCGGTCCAACCGGTGCAATGGAAAAACATGCTGACCAATTTGATCGCGCAATGTTTGCATCACGAACTGAGTTTCGTGCTTATCCAACCAACTTCGGTGTACCAACATACCCGCAGGTTTATTAACCGCGACAAAATACTCGTCCTGATAAACGATCTCTAGTACCACTGGCTCAACCGATGGTGATGTTTCTTGTTCTGACATTGAGGTTACTTACATAGTTCGTCGATGGTTCGAATGGTTACCAGTAGCTCGGCGTAATGCGGCTCTTGTTTCCATACTTCTGCAAAATACGGCTCGATAGAAAAGCCTCGAGGTAAAGGTTGATTATCTTCAACTAACGCACGCATACGGGCAATAAAGATCCATTGTAACCACTCATGTGGATGCAGCGTGTCAATCGCGAAAGGTTCTGTACTCTGTAGCGCTTCTGCAGAGGGCATAGTTTGTTGCCACAACTCATGATGCTGCAGTTGTGCCTCAAGTTGTTGAAGTAAGTCGACCAATTGGATGTTTGTTGCCATTAATTCCGTCTCGAACCTTGAATTAGCCAAGAATGATACCATTTCTTGTGAAAAGAACATTAGGATGTCGTATTTAATGGAAAACATTCAAACCCTCACTCAGTTGCTAAGCAACAGTCAGTGTGAGTATCAAATCTTCGACCTTGGTCGTCGTATCAAGACCATCGAGCCACAAGTATTTGCTGACGTGGAAAAAGGTCAATGCCCATACCCATTCCCAATGCAGCGAAAAGCACACTTGGCGATCGCATACTGGAATGAGCAAAAGCAACCTTGGATTTGGTTCTTAAAGTTCGAGCTGGATGAGCGAGGTCTGCTAAAGCAAGCGGATATTGGCAACTTCATTAAATACGTCGTAGAAGCGATGGGGACTCGCCTAAGTGAAGAAATGACAGAAGAGCAGCAACAAAAGCTCTCTAACAACCCATACACCTTCAAACCCGCAGAAGAAAAGATGGCAGTCTTCCATAGCCAAGTTCGCGCAAACTTGGACTTACCCACCAGCCAATACTACGAGCATACTCAGCACTACTTTACGGGCGGTTTAGGCTGGGAAAACTGGCAAACAGTTGGTCTGCAAGGTATTACTGATATGGCAGCTCGTCTGGGTAAAGTGCAAAATGCCGTGACTTTGCGTAAAGCCCTTAACTACTTACCCAATGAACCACTATACGCCCTACTTGGTGCGTTAGAGCATGTTGATTTGCAAGAACGTTTGGCTGAGCGCATTGCAGAGAAAGCGCAGCAAGAGATCGAAAGTAACGAGCCCGATCTATTCTTACTCTCAGCTTTAATCCGCTCTCTAGCAGGCGCACCAACCGAGATTTCCTTGCCAATCTTGAAGGCAATTTTACAAAGCCCACGCTTAAGCCACCAAGAAGTACTAATCGGTATTGCAGGTCGTACGTGGCACCTACTGGCTGATGCTAGCATTGCTGAACAATTTTTATTGCGCCTCGCACAAACTGGTAATCAGGCTTTATTTAATCAGCTATTTGCCGATTTAGTTATGCTGCCAGAGCTAAGAATGGTATTGCTGCCTTTGCTGCACTCTAGCCCATCGGAAGAGCTAGCGACTGCATTGGTGAAACTGCAGCAAGCAACAAAGGGATAATGAAGGATTAGGGATGATCGGTGACCTATTGGCCATTTTAGGACTGTGCTTTTTCTGCTTTTTGTTTTGGCAACAACGACGTCAATCAGAGTTGGCAAAAGCGGCGATTACGCGTAAATGTGAGCAGTTAGATCTTCAACTGGTAAGCATCGCTTTTGGTGCCCATAAACTGAAAACGCCAGACGGAATCTGGCGTTGGCATACAGTGTATCAATTTGAGTTTTCATCTCTTGGTGATGATTGCTACCAAGGTGAATTGACGATGATCGGGTTTAGGCCGCTGAACTTTCACCTACCGCCACATCGCTTGTAAATTCCATTTCAAAGTAAGGGCCGTAAAGGTCCTTGCTCTCTCTCGTCTTTATAAATCCTAGTTTTTCCAGTACTGCCATGGATGCTTTGTGATGGCTATTCACATTTGCTTTGACTTTGTGTAGCCCAAGCTCACGGCATGCTTTCGGGAAAAACGCCTTTAGCGCTTCTGTCGCTAACCCTTTACCCCAATAAGCTTTATCAAAGATAAACCCTAGCTCAGGTTCATGATCTAGGTTTGAAATGAACACGTGTCCCATATAATCACGGCTGGTACTTTCAAGCACCGCCATACTGTGGACATTCTCATCATCCAGAATCTTCTCAAACAGTTGTTTGGCAGAAGACACCGTATGAGGTCCATTCATCTCTGCGCGATTTTTAGCACAGCAATTTAACATCACGAACTCTAGTTGCAACGACTCATTGTAGGGTAGAAGAAGCATTCTTCTGGTTACTATGGTCACATCTGTTCCTTGATTACAGCAAACTTAATTTATCCACATAACAAAAGTTCAATAGCTTTGAACATGTTATGCGGCACATAACGCCTTTTTGAGAAGCCGAAAGTTAAACCAACTGATTGGAAAGGATATTGATCTGGATTGTTTTTTATTCAGTGTTATGAGGAATTTATAAATAATGTGATATTGCCACTTTCAATCATCCCAAAATATGAAAGGGCTTAAATAAGAAAGACCCCGACACAAGCGTATCGGGGTCATAGTCTTACTCGCAGCAGTCCGGCTACTAATTAGTGCTCCATGCATCATCCATAATAGTGGCTGATTCCGTCAGCTTAGTCCTTACGTCGCCGTCCTAGCGGTGTCCTTATCATCCTGATAGCTAACATTCCCCGTTAGCGCACATCACTTGTTCCTTGAGCGGTGTCCCTTGCATCATCCTGATGCTGTCCCTACCTCAATCCTATGAGGGGTCCATTGTCTATCCTTAGTCATCAACATCCTATTGATGATTGTGTCCTTACAATGTCCTACGCTCCTTGCTTGATCATTCATCCTGAATAACCAAATCGTCTTCCTGACGATAACCAAATCCTTGGTGCTTTCCTGTTCCATGTCTGCTTCCTGCCGACAAGGTTTAATTTACGCTTTTCCCTTTAAATCACAATCTACCCTAGAAAATCTTTTGGCAAAAAACTTAGTTAAAAACATGTTAAAACCATACTTTTCAATAAGTTAGCTTAAATGTTTTCTATTTAACTGATGACGAAATCGTTTTCTCTCACAACCACTGTGAGAGATCTCGCACAAGGCTCTGCCGAAATTGCTATTCGCTAAAATCGACCGTGCAAAGTATGATGATAGAAGTCATTTTAGTATGGATAAATTATGTTAACTCAAGACGTCACTAAAGAGCTGGAAGCCGTGATGGAGCAACTGCAACAGCAGGGTAAAGAACCCACTGTGGCTCTGGTAAAAGCTCGCATGAAAACACCTGTGCCTATGCCAGCACTGATTGCGACTATTAAAAGTTGGAAGAGCGCAAACCGCATTCCGAAAGTTGAAGTCGCGGTCCAAAAACCAAAAGAAGAGGATCGCCTTGCTGCACTTGAAGAGACAGTAGCCAAATTGACTGCTCGTGTTGAAGAACTCGAAGCGAAATTGAGTGAGAAAACATCATGAAATTATGGGTAGATGCGGATGCCTGTCCGAAAGTTATTCGCGAAACAATCGTACGCGCGGCTGAACGTACTGGTGTTGAATGTACATTTGTGGCAAACCATGTAGTGCCAGTACCCAAGCGTGCCAATATTCACTCTTTGCAAGTACCGGCGGGCTTTGATATTGCCGACAATGAAATCGTTCGTCGTGTAGAAGCCAATGACTTAGTGATTACCTCTGATATTCCATTGGCAGACGAAGTGATCAGCAAAGGAGCTCAAGCATTAAGTTCACGAGGCGAGTTATATACTAAAGACACCATCAAAGCGCGTTTGAACATTCGTGATTTCATGGACACCATGCGCTCAAGCGGTATTCAAACAGGCGGTCCTGCGGCTCTGTCTCAAACTGAACGCAGAGAGTTTGCTAACCATTTGGATCGTATTTTAGCCAAATTTAAGAAGTAAAACTCTCACCTTTTAAATTGAGCCAGTTGATCAACACCTGGCTCATTAGTGAATATTTTGTACTCAGTCTTGCATACAAAGCGTGTTATCACTCCCATTCGCATTGTCTCACTTATTTTTTTAACCTTTTCGATATAGACCCAATATGCAACTTAAATTATTTTGAACGGCGTTTTTAATAACTTTGTAGAAAATAATGGGCTTTAATATCCTTTCCAGTGGAAGCTATCTGCCAGTCAATCAATGGTCAGATCGGGAGATGGACCGCTTCCTAAAATTACCCTCAGGGACTTGTCGAAACAAATTTGATGTTGAATATCGTCATGTAGCCAGCACGAAAGAAACCGCTGTATATATGGCAATGCAAGCGATAATGCAATGTCTCGGCAACACACACTCGCTAAGTTCTGTTGACCTCCTTATTTATGCCAGTGGCACACATCATCAGGCTTTACCTTATGATGCTTCAGCAGTTTTAGCTGCATTAGACGCCCCGACATCACTAGAAAGTTTTGATTTAAACAGTACCTGTTTGTCTTTTCTCTCAGCTCTCAATCTTGCTCAGAACCTTTTCATAGCAAAACGCTACCAACGTATTATTATTGTCACCAGTGAGCTTGCTACGGGCATCACACTGAATCGCAGCTTCACACTCAAACCTGAAGTTGCAACCTTATTTGCCGATGGTGCAGCAGCGTTTTTACTAGAGCAAACAGAGAATGAAGGGCTGATCACAAGCCACTTTGAAACGCATCACGCTGGGTATTCATTCTGTCAAATTAAGGGGGGAGGCAGTCATATCAACCCGCATACTTCAGAGCATCAAGCCTATTTGAAAAACTGCCAATTTGAGATGGAAGGCAAAGCACTGTTTAAGCATGTGCGCAAAACTTTGCCAGCGTTTCTTGAAAAAGGCTTTAGCTCCTCTCCAGTCACTCTTCGCGATATTGACTACTTTCTTCCACACCAAGCGAGTGCTCACGGTTTAAAGAAGTTACCCTCACTTGTCGGTTTACCAAAAGAGAAAACCGTTAATCACTTTTCTACTTTGGGTAACCAAGTCGCTGCGTCACTGCCGATAAATTTGCACTGGCTACGCAACCAACCAGGCACACAAGGGAAACATGTGTTATTGGCGGGCACTGCTGCTGGGCTCTCGTTGGGGATGGGCGTACTTAAATTATGAGAATATTAGTCACAGGTGGCAGTGGTATGCTGGGTAGTGCGATTCTACGAATGTTTCACCAGCAACATGAACTGCACTTTACTGCGCGAAATACTGTCATCGCAAAACAACTCACAGACCAATTCAATGTCACACCGCATTTAATCAATTTAGAGGATAAATCAGCGGTTCATGAAGTATGCCAAGGTATGGATGGGATCATCCATTGCGCAGCACTCTCAAGCCCTTGGGGTAAGTGGGAAGCATTTTATCAATCCAATGTAGATGCCACAAAAAACCTTATCTGCGCAGCGAATGCACATCAGGTACCACGTTTTATCCATATCTCCTCCACCAGCGTCTATTTTGACCACAAAGACAGGTGGAACATCCGAGAAACAGACGATATTGCTTCGCGTTGGTGTAATGATTACGCGCACACTAAATACTTATCTGAACTTGAAGCCATACAAGGGCACAGCAAAACGATCATTTTAAGACCTCGTGGTATTTTCGGTCCGAACGATCGCGCGATTATCCCAAGGGTACTTAAAGCGATAAAAAACGACACACTACTTCTGCCATCCGGGCGAAATCCGGTTGTTGATCTGACTTATGTCGATAATGTTGCCCATGCTGCCATGCTTGCTTGTTCTCAAGCGGAACAACTTCAACATGGTGACATCTTCAATATATCCAATAATGAGCCAATGCCGATTGAGACCGTGCTAAGAGCTTTATGTGAAGCATTGGACATAAACGTTAAATTAACATCACTCCCATACCGCTTTGTGTTGCCGTTATTAAAACTCAGTGAGCAAATACGGATGCGCTTACCACACCAACCGGAGCCAAAGCTCACTTCATACAGCGCAGGGCTATTTAACTATCACCAAACTCTAGATATCAGTAAGGCGCAACAAAAGCTGAATTACCAACCACTTTTTTCAGTTCAAGAAGGAATCCAACAGTATGCAGACTGGTCTAAAAATAAAAATCTTTGAGGCTGGGCACTGCGTACACCCTGGTTTTGTCGTCAAGCCCGGCTCTGGGTTAAAACCAAGATCGTTTCCAGCGGCTGTCGCGTTAATTCAACACCCAACTCAAGGTAACATTCTGTTTGACACGGGGTATCACGAGCATTTTTTTCGTGCCACTCGCCCCTTCCCTGAACGCTTTTATGCTTGGACAACCCCATGTCACTATCAAAAAGAGCACGGAATTGTGGCTCAGTTAGCAAAAGAGAAAATCGGACCTCATGAGATTGAACACTTGGTTCTTTCTCATTTCCATGCTGATCACATCGCTGCCGTGTCTGAGTTTGCGCACTCTCAACTACATTGCCAACAAAAAGGAGTGGACGCCCTAACTAAGAGTGGTCGAGTGGGAGGCGTAAGAAAAGGATACCTAAAAGCGCTACTCCCTCAACAACTCGAATCCAACTTGGTCATGCACCGTGATTTTTCCATACCAATTGGTGAAATCCTTCCCCATTGCCAAGGCGTTGATCTGCTTTGTAAAGATATGTTCAACGACGGCTTAATTTATATAGTGAGTTTACCCGGGCATGCTGCTGGTCAAGTAGGGCTTTTAACGAAGAGAGAGCAAGGTTGGCTGTTCTTATTAGCAGATGCCTGTTGGTTAATCGAGAGCTTGAGTGAAAACATCGATCAACATTGGCTCGCGAACATGCTTTGCGATGATACCCAAGCTTACAAACAAACACTCTCTGAGTTGAGAAATTGCTACCAGAATACCCATCACTTTGTGCGCTTTGTGCCTTCTCATTGCCAAGCGACAATCCAGCAGTTAATTACAGAAGGATGGATAGTGTGAGAACTTTTCTCTCTGAGTTTTGGCGTACACGCTACCGCCCTTTTAGCTCAAGAACACATGTTGAAAAGTGGCAACAAAAACAGATAACACAACATCTGGATTGGGTATGTCGTCATTCTCCTTATTATCATTCATTTCAAGGAGCGTCACTCTGTGATTTCCCAATCATGAATAAGCAAACCATGATGGAAAATCTTTCTGAGTTAAACACAAAGGGTTTGGATGCAAACTCATTAATGCAACAGGCGTTAGAGGCAGAACAATCACGTAATTTCGCAGCTTCAAAAGTTGGCAATGTAACTGTTGGATTGTCTTCGGGCACCTCTGGTATGCGTGGATTGTTCCTCGCGGATAAACAAGAAACGCAACTCTGGGCAGGCAACATTTTGGGTCGCCTCTTACCCGGCTTGTGGGGAAAACATCGAATTGCTCTTGCCCTGCGAGTCAACAGCCCGTTGTATAAATCCGTAGCAAAAGGTCCCGTTACGTTCTTTTATGCTGATTTAAACAAACCTTACCAAGAGTGGATAAAGGAACTAGATGAGTTTCAACCCACGCTTTTGGTTGGTAGCGCTCAAGCCCTTCAACTCTGTGCTCAGTTCAGTGGTCAGTTTGGTCAGCCAGCGATCCAGCCAAAGCGGATCATTTCTGGAGCAGAGGTGCTAACCAAGAGCGACCGTCACTATATTTCTCAAAAATTCGATAGTGAATTGCATGAAGTCTATCAATGTACTGAAGGTTTTCTTGCGTGCACGGACCAACAAGGGCAAATGCGATGGAATCAAGATATTGTCTATATTGAAAAACATTGGCTAAACGCTGAACGCACTCATTACAGCCCTATAATCACTGATTTTCGTCGTAAAACTCAGCCAATTATTCGCTACCAGCTTGACGATATCATTGAGAGCAAACAGGACGACGGCGTATTTGAACCACTCGGAGCGATTGCCGGGCGATGTGGCGACTGCCTAACATTGAACGCAAGCCAAGTACCAGTGTCGGTGCTGCCTGATCTTATTTACCGATCCATCACTTTAGAAATTCAGGATCGTGTCGATTACCGAATCACCCAAACCGGAGCGCAGGCTATTCAAATCGAGGCGGATGTTTACCACCACCCGAGCATTTATCGAGCCTTAGTAAAACTGTTTGATCAACTAAAGCTTGATCCAGTCACATTCAATTATCGCCCCGCTCCGATTTGGACTCCGATGAACAAACAACGACGAGTGGTGAATACATGCGGATTTTAATCACTGGCGCCCGAGCCCCCGTCGCATTAGAGTGGGCAGCAATGTGTATGAACCATGGACACGATGTCGTTCTCACTGATTCATTAGCACAACCTCTGGGGGCGTTTTTACGAGGCATTGAGCATTACGTAAAAACGGCTTCACCTCGATTTTCGTTTCCTACTTACCAGCAACAGATCCTCAATTTACTAACTCAGCAGCGCATTGATATGGTGATACCGACTTGTGAAGAAGTGTACTATTTGGCACACATCGCCCAACAGTGTCCGAGAGTCCATTTTTTTCTACCCAATTCGACATTACTGCGCTCACTGCACAACAAGTTTACCGTCTTTGACCAACTTCGAGATTTACCCAAGATTTCCCTACCTAAAACTCGTTTGGTTACCGATAAACATGACATTGAGATTGATGCTGGCTCAGTACTCAAACCAGTTTACTCTCGATTCGGCGGTGAAGTGATACGAGATATTACCCGTCAGTCTATTTCCACTCTCACGATGTCGGCTCAACACCCTTGGGTACAGCAAGAAAAAATCCACGGAGCACCTATTTGCAACTACGCGATTTTTGAACATGGTCAAATGAGAGCGCACCAAGCTTATTTACCCAAAAACTGCGTAAATGGCTCTGCCGCTAGTGCATTTCAACCAGTATTTGATGATCGATTAGATGCATTTATGACTGCTTTTGGACACCGGCATCGCTACCATGGTCAAGTTTCATTTGATTTTATCCAGACAAACAATGAGCTATATATAATCGAGTGCAACCCAAGAGCCACTAGTGGTTTACACCTGCTCTCACCGCAATGTATTCAATTGTTTCCCGAACTTGCGTTCTCTTTTCCTACAAAACCGCAGTTACACCATTTAGGTGCGGTTTCGCTTATCGCACAAGGCTTATTATCTCTCTTTAAAACAAATACTTGGCGGGATTGGCTATCTGGCGTCAACGTAATGCAGCAACACAACTTTCCGATCAGGAGCCAAATGTTGAGCGTTTTTGAACTGCTTCAATTAGCAAGGAAGAACAAAGTGAAATTGGCTGCGGCTTCGACTGTTGATATAGAGTGGAATGGTGAAGAATTGCCTTCATAATGCCTTTCCATCAAAACAGGTTATCAAGTGAGGAAATGGTCTCGCCAGTTAGCTCCTTATCAAACGTAAAGCGACGCCTACTTCTCCGTTGTAATAATTCACCAATGAAATATAAATCCGAAAACTCCGTTCTCTGTAGTTATAACAAGAATGGAGTTTTATTTATGAATGCACGGATCGTCCTTCCCCTATCATTACTTTTTGTCTCTGCCACTTCACTTGCCAATCAAGAATCTTTTGGCATTGTGGGAGGCAGCGTTACCTATGGCGAAAACGTCTTTTCCGTCAAAGACAAACCTCAGTTTGGTGCCACCCCTAACTTGTTCTATTCCGGTCCTATCGGTTTTGTCGATGGTAGCTTAGCAAACTGGCAAGCGTTACCTTATGTGGGGCTATCAGCAAACTGGCGTTTCGCGGAAGTCTCCGATACGTTTGCCGATCTGCCAAACGGTATTGACGATCGTGATGGGAATGGTGAGCTTGGTATTACTTTAGGCACTGTTGGCGCGAGATTGACTTATCTGCATGATGTCACCTCAGAACATAATGGCTACGAAGTTCAACTGCATCTCGGTCGGACGCTAGAAACTTGGTTACCACCGTTTACCCTCACCCCCTTTCTAGAAGTCGATTACCGAGATAAAAAACACTCTAACCATCTATACAGTGTTTCAGCACAAGAAGCGGCAGCATCAGGACTAAAAGAATTTAAGGCCGATTCTACTTTTGTTTATCAAGCCGGAGTTATTGGTTTGTATGAGTTCACACCATCTTGGATAGGCATTACAAAGGCTGAATTCATTCATCATGATAGTGAGAGTCCTTTGATTCAGCGTGATGTCGGTTGGTCATTGGAAGTCGGGCTGACGTATCGTTTTGCAGGGCTATAAGTAGACAAAAGCCTGCGATAAACGCAGGCTTTGATTGAGCTGAGTGAAGCTTCTAGTTAAGGCGTGTAGTACGTTGCTGCACCTGGACCTACTGGTAGACCGAATACGAATACCCATAGGTAGAATAGAACGCTCCAGCCAACAATGAAGACAATTGAGTAAGGTAGCATGGTCGCAATCAGCGTACCGATACCTAAGTTCTTCATGTAGCGTGTGGCTACCGCGAGGATAAGACCGAAGTAACTCATCATCGGTGTAATGATGTTCGTTGTTGAGTCACCAATACGGTAAGCCGCTTGAATAGTTTCAGGTGCGTAGCCCACCAGCATCAACATAGGTACGAAGATTGGCGCTGTTACTGCCCACTGTGCTGATGCCGAACCAATCATCAAGTTGATGAAGCCACACATTAGGATGAAGGCGAAGAACAACATTGGACCAGTTAGACCAATTTCCTGCAGGAAGCTTGCGCCCGCAACCGCAAATACCTGACCGAAGTTTGTCCACTTGAAGAAAGCAACAAATTGAGCGGCGAAGAATACCAAAACAATGTACATACCCATTGAAGACATTGACTTCGACATTGCATCAATCACATCGCGATCATTCTTCATAGTGCCTACAACGCGACCATAAACAAAGCCTGGTACTGCAAAGAAAACAAAGATAAACGCAACAATACTCTTTAGGAATGGAGAGCCCGCAACCGTACCTGCATCAGAACGCAGAACACCATCAGCCGGAACAATAGTCCATGCCAGTAGTGCAGAAACGACCAGTACTGCGATACCCGCCAGCTTAAGACCTTTCTTCTCTACGTCAGTCAAACCACCCATTTTATCTTGAGATAGGTCTTCTGCCGCTTCTTCATCATTGTATTTGCCAAGTTTTGGCTCAACGATTTTTTCAGTTACAAATGCGCCTGTAATCGCGATGAAGAAGGTAGAAACAAACATGAAGTACCAGTTTACTTCTGGACCAACGGTGTAAGTTGGGTCAATCATCTGCGCTGCTGTTTCAGTAATACCAGACAACAGAGGGTCAACCGTACCGATAAGTAGGTTGGCAGAATAGCCGCCAGATACACCAGCAAACGCAGCGGCTAGACCAGCAAGTGGATGACGACCTAAAGAGTGGAACAGCATCGCCGCTAGTGGAATCAGTACCACGTAGCCAAGCTCAGAAGCCGTGTTTGAAATGATACCAGCGAAAACAACCGTTACTGTAACCATGCGCTGAGATGCGCCCATTACAAGACCGCGCATTGCAGCAGAAAGTAGGCCAGAATGTTCTGCAATGGCAACACCAAGCATCGCAACCAGTACGGTACCTAACGGTGCGAAGCCTACGAAGTTTTTCACTAGGTTAGTTACAATCAGTTGTAAACCTTCAGCATTTAGCAAACTTACAACTTGGATCATGCCATCTGCAGCGCGACCCGGAGCACCTTCAGGGCGAGGGTCAACAACGGAAACTTCAAAGTAACCAGCAATGCCGGACATAACTAGGATTGCGAGACAGAAAATGGCGAAAAGTGTGATTGGGTGGGGTAATAGGTTCCCCAAATATTCAACTGTATCTAAGAAGCGCGTAAATAGTGGCTTCTTTGGCGAGTTTTGTTTCATTGAAGCAGATGAACTCATCTGTTCCCTCCTTGTATTTATTCCTGCGCGTTTGTGACAAAAATGTCACAAAGCTTGCGCAGGGTACTCGACACAAGGGTTAAGTGAAAGTTCAAAACGTTACAGAATGTAACGAACAGTCGAACTTATGACCTATAATCGATAAAAATATAGTTATATCACCCACATATAGATCATAAATCAGAATTATAACTCATCGCATTCCATAAATTACCACCATATTTATGGTTATTTCTGCACCGCCTTAAAACGTGGATTCGTTTTGCAAATCACGTATAAACGCCCTCTTCTTTTGACGATTTGACAATCAGGATGGCGGTTTTTTGCACTCTTTAATGACTTAACGACTTTCATCTCTTAATCCTTATCTTTGCCAAATTGTCCAAAACGACGATTGAAGTTCGCAATACGACCTTCTGCTTGTACTACACGTTGCTTCCCGGTATAGAACGGATGAGACGCAGACGATACATCGAGTGTGAAATATGGGTAAGTTTTGCCATCTTTCCATTCAATCGTTCGGTCGGTTTGCAACGTTGAACCCACAACAAAATATTCATCTACGCTAGTATCATGAAATACCACAGGTCGATATTCAGGATGGATACCTGGTTTCATATAACTTGTCCTTTTGATTAACTGTTATGTTATAACATTTTAATTAATAATCATTCTCAACAATAAAAGCAAGCAAAATTTGTGATACTTTGCTCCTTAAACCCCAGTTAAAGATCCTACTCATGTATTCCATTGAGCCGATTGGCATTATCGAAAGCCCTTATAAAGAGAAATTCGCCGTTCCTCGCCAGCCTCGTTTGGTACCCGCAGCACGCTCGCGCGTTAAACTACAAGGTGCGGCAAATAGCCCCGAAGCCGTGCGTGGATTAGAGCAATTTTCTCACGTATGGTTACTGTTTTTGTTTGATCAGAATTTAGAAGCAGGATGGAAGCCGACGGTACGTCCCCCTCGTTTGGGCGGAAACGAACGTATTGGCGTGTTTGCTTCACGTTCTACCTTCAGACCCAACGGTATCGGCATGTCCGCAGTGGAGGTCAAAGGTATCAGTAAGAAAGGCGACCAGATCTATTTAGATCTTGGTAACGTAGACCTAGTCGATGGCACACCAATTATCGATATTAAGCCATATATCCCTTACTCGGATTCGATTACAGAAGCACAGGGTGGTTACGCAGAAGAAGAGCCTGAAACATCTCAGGTAGACTTCTCTTCCATTGCACTGGAAACACTCGAAAAGCGTAACGATACTGGGTATGTGAAAACAGTTCTCGAGCAAGTTCTGGCACAAGATCCTCGTCCGGCTTACAAGAAAAACAAGCCTGACAGCAAGGAATATGCGGTAAATTTGTTCGATTTAAACGTCAAGTTCACGGTTAGCGATAACTTAATAACAGTTACTGCGATTGAAAGCTTTTGACAAAGGCATTTGGCTGATATTATAGGCGGCTAACAATTTTCCCCTCGTGGGACCTTCATACTCCTGCCCATTTTGGCTTGAGTATCTAACTTTAATAAACGGATAAATTTAATGCGTACCAGTAATTATCTTCTTTCTACTCTGAAGGAGACTCCAAACGACGCAGAAGTAGTGAGCCACCAGCTCATGCTACGCGCGGGTATGATCCGTAAGCTGGCTTCAGGTCTTTACACCTGGCTGCCTACTGGTCTACGTGTGCTGCGTAAAGTCGAAAACATCGTTCGTCAAGAAATCGACAATGCAGGTGCAGTCGAAACTTTGATGCCCGTTGTTCAGCCGTTTGAACTATGGGAAGAGACAGGTCGTTCTGAGAAGATGGGTCCTGAGCTACTTCGCTTTACTGACCGTCATACTCGTCCGTTTGTTCTTAGCCCTACAGCTGAAGAAGTGATCACTAGCCTTGTGCGTAACGAAGTGAGCTCTTACAAACAGCTTCCGCTAAACCTGTACCAAATCCAGACTAAATTCCGTGATGAACGTCGTCCACGTTTCGGCGTAATGCGTGCACGTGAATTCTGCATGATGGATGCATACAGCTTCGACATCGACAAAGAAGGTCTAGAGAAATCTTACCAAGCGATGCACGATGCTTACTGTAAAGCATTCGATCGCATGGGTCTTGAGTACCGTCCAGTACTTGCTGACTCTGGCGCTATCGGTGGTAGCGGCTCTCAAGAGTTCCACGTACTTGCTGAAAGCGGCGAAGACCTAATCGCATTCTCTACTGAGTCTGATTACGCAGCGAACATTGAAAAAGCAGAAGCAGCAGCGCCTGCGGGTGATCGCGCAGAGCCAACTCAAGAGATGACACTGGTTGATACACCAAACGCGAAAACAATCGCTGAACTTGTAGAGCAGCACGGTCTACCAATCGAGAAGACGGTTAAAACTCTATTCGTGAAAGCGTCTGACGAAGTTGATGCTGACATCATCGCTCTTATCGTTCGTGGTGACCACGAGCTAAACGAAGTGAAAGCAGAAAACCTACCTCAAGTTGCTTCTCCACTAGAGATGGCATCAGAAGAGGAAATGCGTGCACTTATCGGTGCTGGCGCTGGTTCTCTAGGTCCTGTAGGTCTTAAGCTACCATTCATCGTTGACCGCTCTGTTGCAGTAATGAGTGACTTCGGCGCGGGTGCAAACATCGACGGCAAACACTACTTCGGTATCAACTGGGGTCGTGACGTTGAACTAGGTCAAGTTGAAGATCTGCGTAACGTAGTAGAAGGCGATCCAAGCCCATGTGGTCAAGGTACGCTAATGCTTAAGCGTGGTATCGAAGTTGGTCACATCTTCCAACTAGGTAATGTTTACTCAGAAGCAATGAACTGTGGTGTTCTTGGTCCTGACGGTAAAAACGTAATCCTAGAAATGGGTTGCTATGGTATCGGTGTTTCACGTGTTGTTGCTTCTGCAATTGAGCAAAACCACGACAAATACGGCATCATTTGGCCAGACGCACTAGCGCCTTTCCAAGTAGCTATCGTTCCTATGAACATGCACAAGTCTGAAGAAGTGAAAGAAGCGGCTGAGAAGCTGTACGCTGAACTGACGGCTATGGGTATCGAAGTACTATTCGATGACCGTAAAGAGCGCCCAGGCGTAATGTTCTCTGATATGGAACTTATCGGTATTCCTCACACTATCGTGATCGGCGATCGTTCAATGAAAGAAGGCAACTTCGAGTATAAGAACCGCCGCACTGGTGAGAAAACCGCAGTTGCAATGGCAGACATCGTTGAGCACGTTAAAGCTCAACTTCAATAAGCTGCACTAAGCACATTGTGCTGAATACATAGCGATGAAAAGGGTTGGCTTCGGTCAGCCCTTTTTTACGTCTGTTTTTATGGGTATAGACCCTCTCTGATATTTGCGTTGTTAATCTTTGGTTCAGATTCATCACCTTACACTGGATTTAATCTAGTAAGGAGGTCACTCATGGATCTAAAAAGTCTTCTTAACCAAGCGCTCAAATCAGACCTACTCAAGCAAGGCGCCGATGCTCTTGGTAAACAAACTAACAATATCAAATCTTCATCGAGCTCTAACCAACTGAAAACACTTGGTGCGGGCGCAATTGGTGGCGGTCTTATCGGCATGCTAATGGGCTCTAAGAAAAGCAAAAAGATGGCGAAGAAAGTGGGCACTGGAGCTCTAAAAGTCGGTGGCGCAGCGGCGTTAGGTGCACTGGCTTACAAAGTCTACAACGATTGGCAAGCGAAGCAGGATACGCAAGGCGTCAACGAAACCTTCGATCCTGATGACAACAAACACGCGAAACTGATCCTTAAAGCCATGATTGGTGCAGCCAAAGCTGATGGTCATGTCGATGAACAAGAGATGGCTCGTATCGAACAAGCCCTGACAGAAATGGGCGCGGACGAACACGTAAGACAACTGGTTCATCAAGAACTTCACAAGCCTCTTGAGCCTGCAGAAATTGCGCGCTTGGCAACATCACCGCAACAAGCATCAGAAATTTATCTCGCGTCATTGATTGTGGCAGATGAACAAAACTTTATGGAAAAAGCCTACTTACAAGAGCTTGCGAAGCAGCTCAATCTTTCTCCAGAAGTCACACTTCAATTGGAAGCACAATTACAGTGATGAATGTTTGCTCAAGTTGTCTGTGAATTTGAGCCAAAACAATTCTCTGCTTTGAGTTTCAAAACGGCTATGTGTATATTTGAGAGCAGTTATCATTTATTAAGGATTTAGCCATGCAAGTATACGGCTGTTGTGATTTGGTTCGTGAGCTTTACGCTCAAATTGGTAGTGGCGATCAAGCTTACGTTCCTCAAGCAATCTCATGTGCAGTAAGAGCACTAAATGATGTTGCTGCTGACGAGTCTTTACCAAAAGACGTTCGTGATAAAGCAGCATTTGCTGCTGCAAACCTACTGATCTCTGATTTCGAGGATAAGTAATGAATCTAACGAACTTCGAATCCATGGATCCAATCATGCTGATGAGCATCGTCAACATGAAGCTGCGTGATGACTTTGGTGGTGATCTGGATAAGTTGGTTGCATTCTTTGATATCGACCGAGCAGCACTTGAAGCAAAACTAGCTACGGCGGGCTTTGACTTTCTGCCTGACGCTGGTCAGTTCCGTTAATCGCTAACCAATACGGACAACGTAAGCAACGAATAGAAAAAAGGGCTTGATGCATTCATCAAGCCCTTTTCTTTTGTGCTTTGCGTAAGCTGATTAGCCGAACGAAGCCCAGATAACTGTCGCGACCAGAATCGGACAAACAAACTTCACGTATGCCGGCCACAGCTTACCGAACCAACCTTGAGTGAACTCCGGACAGCCTTGCTCAAGTTCTTTAATCTTCGAGTGACGGTTCCATACCCAACCACCAAATAAACAGAACAATAGCGCCGCCATAGGCTGTAAGTATTGCGTTGCGATAGTCGCAACCATGCCAAACAGAGCACCAAAGTTAAATACGATAACCACACTAAATAGCGCAATCAGACCACCTAAAACCCAACTCGTCGTGCTACGTTTGGTGTTAAATCGCTCACCCACCAATGCCACTGGGCATTCAAGCATCGAGATAGATGATGTCAGTGCCGCAATCGTCAGTAGTAAGAAGAAGACGATTGAGAACAGTTGACCAAGCAAACCTAAGCTATCAAACATCAATGGCAGAACAGTAAATACCAGCGTATCAGAACTCAATAGCGAACCATCTTCTGCGTAGATTTGAACGCCTTTTTGCATCGCAACGAACATCGCAGGCATCACCACTAGACCCGCAATAAAGGCAACTGCGGTGTCTACCATGGTTACGTTCATTGCCATCTTCGGTAGGTTCTCTTTCTTGCTTAAGTAAGAGCCGTAAATAAGCATCGAGCAGCCACCAATGGTCAGAGAGAAGAAACCTTGTCCCATTGCTGCAAGAATAAGCTTGCGATCCCATACTTTCTCGAAATCAGGCACTAGGTAATGCTTCAAACCTTCCATCGCACCGTTTTGCGTCATGATGTAGATGAACAGCAGACCAAATAGAACAAACAGTGCAGGCATTAGTCGTGTAGACCATTTCTCAATGCCTTGCTTCACGCCGCCTTGTACGATCAAAATGGTTAATACATAAAATGTAATCGTACCAAACAAATTGCGCTCAACACTGAAGCCTTTCAACCATTGTGTTGCTGCCTCCATGCCCATAATGTCGGTAATAGCCCCCAACATAAAGCAAATCAACCAGCCGCCAACAATCGAGTAAAATGCCAAAACAGCACTTGGCACACTCAGACCAATCCAACCAACAAGACCACCAAGCTTTTTGCCTATTGGGTTGCCTGTTAGAGAGCGCATACTATCAACTGGGTTGGCTTGACCATGACGACCGATCGCCATTTCAACCACCAGCATTGGAAATGCAACGATAAGAATCATCACCAAGTAAACCAACAAGAAGGCACCACCGCCGTTACTTGCTGCTTGAGTAGGAAAACCCCAAATGTTACCTAGACCCACCGCAGCACCAGCTGCCGCTAAGATGAATCCAAGACGAGAGCCAAAATGCTCACGAGGCTGAGAAGAAGTTTGTTGTGTCATACCACTCGCACAAAATATCAATGAACTAGCTGACTAGTACACTATAGCAATATCGTCTACTCAACAAGAGTGATTAGGTTAATTACTCGACAATCGGATCAATTAGCAGACATTCAGTTTGTAAATTTCCACGTACATCTCATATTCACCACGTATCCGTTTTTGTCCTTTTGATGAATTTATAAATCAGCGTGAAGTGAGCCGAAAAATAATGAGTCGGCTTGTAAAGCATGAATAGTTCAGCGTGATTTCGTGTTGAAAAGTGAAACATAACGCTTCGATTTTCTCTCCTGAGGTCTATTTATCAACTAGTTATCTAACTATATCTGTTCATGTTCTTGCGAACATCGAGTAACTCAAGGAGAGAAAAATGAAGTTCACTCTACTGCATGGTGCAGTGATAGCGACCCTTAGTGTTAGCTATCAAGCTCAAGCCTACAATTGCCAAACTTTACCTGTATGGGATAACACAACGGTTTACAACTCCGGTGACCAAGTGCAAACCAAAGGGGCTGCGTATGAAGCGGCGTACTGGACACAAGGTAATGATCCGGTAAACAATTCAGGTCCATGGGAGGCTTGGAAAGGTCTTGGTCAATGTGATGGTGGCAGTACAAACCTACCTCCTACGGTGTCCTTCTCTTCTCCCGCGAATAATGCGCAAATCCCAGAAGGCAGCGTGATCACCTTATTAGCCAATGCCGCAGATGAAGATGGTCAAGTCGCTCAAGTTGAATTTCTTGCCGGGAACCAAACCGTGGCTATTGTAACCCAATCCCCGTTCCAAGCTGACTGGACAGCATTGGAGGGGGTCTCTCAGTTAACGGCGATCGCAACCGACAATGAAGGTGCCGTAACCACAACCAATGTGTCTATCTTCGTTCAACCACAAACCGAACTACCACCGCCAGTCGTTTCTCTAACGAACCCAACAGGCACAGAAACACCAAGTGTAGGTGACACTATTTCGGTAACCGCCGATGCAGCAGACAGCGATGGTTTAGTCACCCAAGTTGAGTTCTTCATAAACAACCAATCGGTTGCTGTCGATACCACTGCACCGTACGAATACGTCTGGACTGCAGCAGTTGGAACTCATACCTTTAAAGCGCAAGCAACCGACGATTCAAACCTATCGACCATGAGTCAAGAAGTCTCACTCGTCGTCAGTGACTCCAACTCTGGTGGTTGTGCAGACGCCGTGCCTTATGTTGCCGGTAACCGCTATGAAGTCGGTACACTAGTCTCTAACCTCAACCAGAAATACCGCTGTGATGTTGCAGGTTGGTGTTCTTCTGATGCAGCCTGGGCTTATGAGCCGGGTGAAGGTTTGTACTGGCAAGATGCGTGGACTGGCTTAGGAGCCTGCTCAACGCCGCCTCAAGTTGCTATTACCGCACCAAGTGAAGGTCAAGTCTTACTTGCTGGTAGCAATGTTGAGATCTCAGCAGATGCCAGTGATGCAGATGGTAACGTGAGTCAAGTTGAGTTCTTTGCTAATAGCACCAGCTTAGGCGTGGTCGCTCAAGCGCCATATTCCGTTTTATGGAATGCAACGCTAGTTGGCACAAATCAACTTAAAGCCGTTGCAACAGACAACGATAATAATATTTCCGAGTCTGTTGTTAACGTGACAGTGAGTGACCAAGACTTGGTGATTTCATTGACGTCACCGAGTGCAGGTCAAACCGTAGGTTTAGGTAAAAATCTCGTCCTAAGCGCGGATGCAACCTCATTAACCTCTGGCGTTAAACACGTCGACTTTATGGTGAACGGAACAATTGTCGCAACAGACACGACTGCACCTTACTCGACGAACTGGACACCAGCCGCGATAGGCAACTTTACGGTAAGCGCTCAAGCCACCGACCTTTCAGGCACAACAGCACTTTCTGATGCCGCTTCTATTGCCGTGGTCGAGAAAACCGAGAAACGCCACAAGTTGATTGGCTACTGGCACAACTTCGTGAACGGCGCAGGCTGCCCTATCCGCTTAGCTGATATGTCTGATGCATGGGATGTGATTGATATTGCCTTTGCAGAAAATGACCGCAACAGCGATGGTACCGTACATTTCAACTTGTACTCTGGAGACATCTATAGTGATTGTCCTGCATTAGATCCAACCCAGTTCAAACAAGACATGGCTGCATTGCAAGCCAAAGGTAAGAAGTTTGTTCTATCTCTTGGTGGCGCTGAAGGTACGATTACACTGAACACCGACCAAGATGAAGCAAACTTTGTATCGAGCCTGACCGCACTGATTGCCGAATGGGGCTTCGATGGTTTGGATGTGGATCTAGAAAGTGGCTCTAACCTACTGCATGGTTCACAAATCCAAGCGCGTTTAGGTCGAGCTTTGTTGCAAATTGAACAGAACATGGGCGGCGATATGTACCTCACCATGGCACCAGAACACCCTTACGTGCAAGGTGGCTATGTGGCTTACAGCGGCATCTGGGGCGCATACATTCCAGTGATCAATGAGACGCGCAGCACGCTCGACCTACTACACGTACAGTTGTACAACAATGGTGGTTTGCCAAACCCTTACTTACCAGGATCGGCACCAGAAGGCTCAGTGGATATGATGGTGGCGCAATCTAAGATGTTGATTGAGGGCTTTGAATTAGCAGATGGCACCATGTTTGAGCCACTGCGTGATGACCAAGTCGCGATTGGCTTGCCATCGGGACCGAGCTCAGCTAACTCTGGTCAAGCACCAACACAGAACATCCTTGATGCGTTAGATTGCTTAACCAAGGGCACTTCATGTGGCACAGTGAAACCAGCGTTCAACTACCCGAACTACGCTGGTGTGATGACATGGTCAATCAATTGGGATGAGCACGATGGCTTTAACTTCTCAAAACCAGTGGGAGACAAGTTAACTCAAATGAATGCTGAATAACTCGAATAGATACTGAATAGTACCCATGTAAAAAGAGCGCCGATAATAGGCGCTCTTTGTTGTTTCTGCTTCGCAAATTAAATCGTGAAGACTTGATAGTCTTTTAGCTCTGGAATTTTCTTCAGCAGATCCTGTTCTTCACCAGCCATATCATCCAGTGATTCACACAAATCTTCCGCTTGTTTCTCTACGTCTTTCGAGTGCTCTGCTAGGCGTTCTTGTACCTTAGCTTGCAGTTCTGTCATGCTTTCAGACAGTGCAGTTAAATTCAAACCACCATCTTCTTTCATCTTGGCAGACAACGCATCAAAAGCGCTGGCTAGGAATTCTTTGTTGAAAATTTCTTGTGCCTTCTCGAAGTCCTTTGACCACGATTCTGTCATCGACTCAAAGCTGTCAGCAGGCAGAATAAAATCACCATCTTTGTAGTAACGCGCTTCCACATCTGCGAAGAAGTCCTTTATCGCGACTTTAACATTATCAAACGAGTCTGGCGCATCAAGACTGACCGCAATGTCATCAATAATGTCGTTCGCTAATGCTAAGCCATCACTTGCCAGCTGTTTCGCTTGGGGAATATAAGCATTCATCTTCTCGCGGTAATTCTCGATTGCCGCTTTCTGATCATCATCAAGCTCAATCAGTTCGCCTTTAATGAACAGGTTATTGTCTTCGTCGACAACCGCTTTTTCACCATTGGTATGTACGATTTCTAAGTTCTGACCATCCATACGAACTTCGTTGTTAATATCGATGCGACACTGGGCTGCATAGCCACTGGCGCTGATGGTCAACAATGAGAGTGTGAGCAGTTTCTTCATTACTTTCTCTTTTTTCATGATTATTCCGCTTAACTATAACAACCAACTATGGATACGATGTCAGCAAATCGTCACGACTTCATAACAATTTGTTTTATCACCAATTTTCACATCAATCTCTTCCCCTTCTTCTCTGCCAATCAAAGCACGACCAAGGGGAGATTTTGGAGTAAGTACAAATACCTCTTTGCCTTGCCATTTAACAGTCAGTCCACCAGAGCAAGGACCGATAAAAAAGTTTTTTTCAACATCGTTCTCGTCGACTAATTCCACATAAGCACCAACCGCGATACGAGCATCGACAAAATCACGTAGGACAAGAGTACGGTACTGACGAAGCTCTTCTTCACTTTCTTGCACACGCATCGCTTGCCCGTGCGCCAGATACGAAGCTTCAAGTGCTAGGGTGTCGTACTTGTGCTCTGGCACTGTTTCTTCATCGGTCGCGGCGTCAATGGCTCTTTGTGTCGAGGCGTGAGCAACGTGCAATTTATCTTCAAGTTGTTGAATGATTATTTGGACTAAATCAGCTTTGTTCATACTTTTAGGGCGCGCGTTAGGCACTCAGGGTGTGTTAATGTAACCCAGTTTATCATCAAACCAAGGTTTCCCTATTATGCAAAGTGCCTCGCTTCAGCAAACGCTTCAATCTGTGTTCGGATTTGACTCATTAAGACCCGGTCAACAGCCGGTGATTGAAGCAGTAATGAACGGACACTCGGCAGCAGCCATCTTTCCGACTGGTTCGGGGAAATCACTTTGCTACCAACTTCCTGCAACCCAGTTACCACACCTAACACTGGTGATTTCACCACTTCTTGCTCTGATGAAAGATCAGCTCGGTTTCCTGCAAAGTAAAGGCATAGCTGCGGCATCTATCGACAGTAGCCAAAGCCGAGAAGAAGCGCAGCAAGTTATGGCTGGCGTGAAGAATGGGCAGATTAAGATTTTGATGATTTCGGTAGAGCGGCTCAAGAACGAACGTTTTCGTGAATTCATTCGTCAGATTCCGCTCTCTTTGATGGTGGTCGATGAAGCACACTGTATCTCGGAATGGGGTCATAACTTCCGTCCTGACTACCTTAAACTGCCACAATACCAACGTGAACTGAATATCCCTCAAACGCTCTTGCTAACCGCAACGGCAACGCCAGCGGTTATCGAGGACATGCAAAACAAGTTTAATATCGCTGGTGAGAACATTACGGTTACTGGCTTCTATCGTCCTAATCTCGATATTTCTGTGGTGCCTTGCGACGAAGAAAATAAGCAAACGCAACTGAATGACATCATTGCTGCAACACCTAAACTACCGAGCATCGTGTATGTCACTCAGCAACAGACCGCTGAGCAAGTTGCCAGCTCTCTTATCCGTTTAGGCATCAATGCTCACGCTTATCATGCGGGTATGAAGAGCGACATTCGTGAGAAAATTCAACAACAGTTTATGGACTCGCAAATCGACTGCATTGTCGCAACAATCGCATTTGGGATGGGGGTAGATAAATCTGATATTCGCCGTGTTATTCACTTCGATTTACCAAAATCTATCGAAAACTACGCACAAGAAATTGGGCGCGCCGGACGTGATGGACAGCGTTCGGAGTGTATTCTTTTGGGCAATACCTCCGGCTTAACGGTATTAGAGAACTTTGTTTACGGTGACACGCCAGAGCCAAGCTCAATCAATTATGTACTGGAGCAAATTCGCGAGAACACTCCGCAGTGGGAGGTGATGGCGTTGCGATTGTCTCGCGACAGCAACATTCGCCAACTTCCGCTAAAAACCTTATTAGTTTACCTAGAGCTGGCAAAAGTAATTGAAGCCAAATACAGTTATTTCGCAGAATATCGCTTCAAGTTTTTACAAGAACAAAGTTTCATCCTCAATCAGTTCCAAGGCGAGAGACGTCAGTTTGTTGAAGCCATTTTTGCTTGTTCAACCAAAGCCAAAGTATGGTGCCAAGTGGATTTAGAAGCATTATGGATGAACTATCAGTCTGAGCGCAGCCGTGTAGTTGCGGCGCTAGATTACTTCCACCAAAATGGCTGGATTGAATTAGAAAGCAAACAGCTTACGGATGTGTACTCGGTTCTCCCAGCCACTCAAAGCCAAGAAGCTATCTCTCAGCATTTAATTGAGTTGTTCCAATCCAAAGAACACAAGGACATTGAACGAATTCATACTATGTTGAGTCTGTTCCAATCGTCAGACTGTTTAAGTCACCAACTGGCGCAGTACTTTGCCGATCACGATGCTCCAACTCAGTGTGGTCACTGTTCAGTGTGTCGTGGACAAGTCGCATCTTTTCCTCAACCACAACAAACACAACCTGAATTGGCACACCTATCCACTTGGGTTGATGAATTTGTCCAGCTTTCACCAACGGCGATTAGCAATGCAGCTGTCGCACGCTTCTTATGTGGAATTAGCACACCAATTATCACGCAACTGAAAGCGAGCAAGTTACGCGGTTATGGGTCAATGGCAAATGTTTCTTTTGAACAAGTACTAAAGCAGGTTGAATTAGCGCGAGCTTAGAAGAAACTCAATTGACGCGCTTGTTGCTCAGGCTTTAGCATCACACTTAAGCCTAATAAGCGTATCTCTCGACCATTTTGGCGCTTGAGTATATCTCTTAACAGTTCTTTAAAGTCATCGAGCTCTAACTGAGGGTGGATGTGCTCAATTGTCGTGAGTTGAAAATCGGCAAATTTGAGTTTAATACCCTGTTTGATAATAGACTTATCTGGACTGGCTTTTTCCAAACGTTTCTCTAGTTCAGGGTAGAGCTTGTCTTCAATCACCTGCCAGCATTCATCGTAAGTCACAATGTTTTCGCTAAAGGTGCGCTCGACCCCAACCGACTTACGTTCACGCTCAACCACCACTTCACGATCGTCGATGCCATGACTACGTTTCCAAAGCGAAGCACCTTGGCGTCCAAATTGACGTAGCAGCTCACGATAGTCGCTGTTTTTGATATCCTCACATAGGTAAAAGCCCGCTTGATGTAGCTTCTCCAAGCTCACTTTACCAACTCCTGGAATCTTTTCTAACGGCAGTTTGTCTACGACTTCTTGAACCTTTTCTGGCGGAATAACAAATTGTCCATTGGGTTTATTCATGTCTGAAGCCACTTTGGCAAGAAACTTAATCGGTGCAATACCTGCCGATGCAGTAAGTCCAAGCTCATTCCAGATATCATTGCGGATCGATTCTGCGATTAAGGTTGCAGAACCCCGACAAGCAGTCGAGTCAGTCACATCAAGATACGCCTCATCAAGTGATAGTGGCTCGATAAGTGGCGTGTATCGCTCGAAAATGGTACGGATCTGTTGGGACACTTGTTTGTATACGTGCATTCGTCCCGGGACGACGAGCAAATGGGGGCAAAGTTGAAGCGCTCTGGCTGTTGGCATCGCACTGCGCACACCGAATTTACGCGCTTCATAGTTACAGGTGCTGATCACGCCGCGTTGTTTCTCATGACCGCCAACGGCAAGCGCAATACCACGATAACTGGGGTTGTCACGCATCTCGACCGCTGCATAAAAGCAATCCATATCAACGTGAATTATTTTTCTGACTCGCTCAATCACGTTCCGCACACAAATAAACACTGTTTAAAAAAACAGTATAGCTCTAAATACACGTATTGGAAATAGTGTTATCTGGAGTCAGGTAGCAACAATTTTTCATGGCATTAAAGTGACATTTCATTATTATTGACTTCTATAACACTAAAGTTGATTTATATACGAAAGTAGGGAAACTTTTTGAGTAATAAAATACTGGTCGTCGAAGACAGTCGCGCCTTTAATAACTACTTACAACAAATCTTAAATCAGGCGGGTTATGAAGTACTTGCTGCCGAAAGCTATGCGGAAGCACAATCTATTTTAACGTCTCAGCCTGAGCTTCTCTGTGCAGTTTTAGATTACTGCTTACCGGATGCGCAGGACGGTGAGATCATCGATTTAGTCCTTTCTCACCAACAAAAAGTCATCGTGCTTACGGCGATGTTACAAGATGATGCTCGTGAAAAGATGCTGGCAAAAGGCGTACTCGATTACATCTTAAAAGACAGCATGGCCTCCGTTTCTTACCTTCTTCCTCTGATTAAACGCCTGACCAACAACCAGCAACACAAATGTCTGGTTGTTGATGACTCAATGACGGTTCGCCGCCATGTCGTACAATTACTTGAGCATCAATACATCCAGACATTGCAAGCCGAGAATGGTCAACAAGCAATCGAAGTTATTGAACAAAATCCAGATATTACCTTGGTTCTGACCGACCATGATATGCCAATCAAAGATGGCATCACTATGATCCGAGAGCTTCGCCAAAAGCTCGATAAAAACCAATTGGCGATCCTTGGGATCTCTGGAAGTGATGACCACTCAATGACAGCGCGCTTTCTAAAAGCGGGAGCAAACGACTTTCTGTACAAGCCTTTTAATCAAGAAGAGTTCTTTTGTCGGGTCCATCAAATCTTGGATATGAAAGAAGCCACAACAGATTTATTTAGAATGGCGAACCAAGATTCACTCACTGGCTTATGGAACCGTCGCTTTTTATTTGGGCAAACATGTGACAACGATGAGCAACGCAATATTGCTATGCTAGATATCGATTTCTTTAAGAAAGTGAATGATAACTATGGTCATGATGGTGGCGATGCTGCACTTGTTATGGTCGCCAATATATTAAAAATCTATTTTCCTGATGATGTGATTGCACGATTTGGGGGCGAAGAGTTTTGCATCCAAGCCTACGGCAGCTACGACGACTTTGTGACACGTTTAGAGCAAATGCGTCAACGCGTAGAGAAAACTCCGATTCCTTATCAAGATGACCAGATTCAAGTAACCATCAGCGTCGGTGTTTCAAACATCAAGGGCAATTTAGATCAGCAAATTAAAGTCGCGGATGACCGTTTGTATCAAGCGAAAGGAAACGGGCGGAATCAAACCGTATCTCAGTAGACGGCACTTAATGTCACCAACCTAATTCAATACTCAAACAGAAACCAAAGCCGAAAAAACAAAACCCAGCCATTGGCTGGGTTTTATCATTCTTATTATCGCATATTAAGCAATGCGATCTTTTTCCCATGCAGCAAGCTTCTCTGCGCGGGCTGCTTCACGTGCTTCGCGCTTCTTACGTGCATCACATGGTTCTGGGCAGTTACATACTTTCTCAATACCAACCGCACCTAGACCGCCACAGCTGCCTTTTACGACCTTCTTTTGGAAGATGTAACCAACTGCCATCGCTGCAATTACCGCAACAAAGACAGCAAAAGTAATTAGAAATGTACTCATAAGGACATGCTCACTTCTGTTGTTATTTCTTCATGAACGGCTTGTATGCTTCCGAAGCCAGCTCTTTAAAACCATCATCCGTTTTCACAATCATGAAAACAGGAATATTATTCTCATTTGCGATTTCCATGCCTTTGTCTTCACCTAGCACCATAAGACCAGTTGCAAGACCATCAGCTGTCATCGACGATTTATCCAGTACCGTTACAGACACCACCTTATGATGGATTGGTTTGCCCGTATGCGGGTTAATGATATGAGAGTATCGCACACCATTGCTCTCAAAGTAATTACGATAGTCACCGCTTGTTGCAATTGCCATGTCACCTGGTTCAATAATCTCTTGAATTGAACGCTCATCAACGGTTGGTTTTTCAATCGCAATACGCCATGGCACACCTTCACGGTTTATGCCTTTCAAACGCATTTCACCGCCAACTTCCACCATGTAGTTATGAATGCCTTCTGATTGCAGGTAATCTGCCACAACATCCACACCCCAACCTTTGGCAATCGTCGATAAGTCAACGTACAAGTTTGGAATATCTTTCGACAGCTTGTTACCTTCAACAGAAAGGTGATGGATACCAGTATTCGCTTTACGAGCTGCTAGCTCTTCATCTGTTGGAACCACATCCGGGCGCGCTTCTGGACCAAAGCCCCATAGGTTCACTAGTGGACCTACGGTTACGTCTAGTGCTCCTAGAGTAAGACCGTTCAAGCGAATCGCTTCTTTCACTACCGTTGCTGTTTGTGGCGATACTTCAAATGGCTCGCTAGTTTTATGTTGATTAAAACGGCTAAGCTCTGAATCTTCACGGTAAGTCGACATTTGATCGTTCACTTCTTCTAGCAATCGATCGATTTCAGTCTGAAGCGCTTCTGGTGAAGGTAAACCATCTTGCTCGATGTATTTAATGTTGTAAGTAGTCCCCATCGTTGGACCACTTAAATGAATTTGATCCGCAGGCTGCTCACAGCCAGCCAAAACCAATAGAGAAGCGAATGCAACAAGCCACTTTTTCACTTGTTTACTCCTATTATCGTTAAATTGATATGGAAAATGGGTTCTCTTGAGATAAACCGATTTCCTATATCAACTGTTGAATATCATTTTGTTTGTTACAAAAAATAATGGCTAGCCCTTATAGAGCTAGCCATAGATTCAATCACTTGGGAGGATTAACCACCGAAGTCATCTAGAAGGATGTTCTCATCCTCTACACCTAGATCTTTTAGCATGCCGATTACAGCAGCGTTCATCATAGGTGGACCACACATGTAGTATTCACAGTCTTCTGGCGCTTCATGATCACGTAGGTAGTTCTCGTAAAGAACATTGTGAATGAAGCCAGTGTAACCATCCCAGTTATCTTCTGGCATAGGGTCAGACAGTGCACAGTGCCATACGAAGTTATCGTTCTCAGCCGCTAGGCCATCGAAGTCTTCTACGTAGAACATTTCACGCTTAGAACGTGCACCGTACCAGAATGACATCTTACGCTTAGAGTGCAGACGTTTTAGCTGGTCGAAGATATGAGAACGCATTGGAGCCATACCTGCACCACCACCAACGAATACCATTTCAGCATCAGTGTCTTTCGCGAAGAACTCACCGAACGGACCTGAAATCGTACACTTGTCGCCTTCTTTTAGAGACCAGATGAACGATGACATGATACCAGGTGGTACATCAGGATTATTAGGCGGCGGCGTAGCGATACGCACGTTCAGCATAATAATACCTTCTTCTTCTGGGTAGTTAGCCATTGAGTAAGCACGGATCGTATCTTCGTTTACCTTAGACTCGTAACGGAACAAGTTAAATTTGTCCCAATCTTCACGGTACTCTTCAGGTACATCGAAGTCAGCGTACTTAACGTGGTGAGCTGGTGCTTCAATCTGGATGTAACCACCAGCACGGAAAGGTACTGATTCGCCATCTGGAATTTGTAGCTTAAGCTCTTTGATGAATGTCGCTTTGTTATCGTTAGAGATAACTGTACATTCCCACTTCTTAACGCCGAAGATCTCTTCAGGAAGCTCGATGTCCATGTCAGTTTTCATTGCAACCTGACACGCTAGACGCTCACCTTCACGAGCTTCACCTTTAGTAATATGGTCAAGCTCGGTAGGTAGGATGTCACCACCACCTGATTTAACTTTTACGCGACACTGACCACAAGAGCCACCGCCACCACAAGCAGAAGATACGAATACGCCAGCACCAGCTAACGCAGATAGTAGCTTACCACCTGGTTGTGTAACGATCGCCAGTGAAGGGTCATCGTTCACAGAAATTGTAATGTCACCTGTTGGTACAAGCTTAGACTTAGCGAAAAGAATCACTAGTACTAGCGCAAGTACGATCAGAGTAAACATCACTACACCAAGAATAATGTCCATTGACTATTCCTTAATTGTTGCGGTTTACCCGACTTACAGTTGAACACCAGAGAAAGACATAAAGCCTAACGCCATAAGACCTACAGTGATAAACGTGATGCCTAGACCACGTAGACCTGGAGGTACATCTGAGTACTTCATCTTCTCACGGATACCTGCAAGAGCGACGATCGCTAGCATCCAGCCCACACCAGAACCGAAACCGTAAACAACAGATTCAGCAAAGTTGTAGTCACGTTGTACCATGAAAGATACACCACCGAAGATCGCACAGTTTACTGTGATCAGCGGTAGGAAGATGCCTAGCGCGTTGTACAAAGGTGGGAAGAAACGGTCAAGAACCATCTCTAGGATCTGTACAAGTGCTGCGATTACACCGATGAAGGTGATGAAGTTTAGGAAGCTAAGGTCTACGCCCTCAACTAACGCGTTCTCTTTCAGAACTAGGTTGTAAACTAGGTTGTTCACAGGAACCGCGATAGTTAGTACTACCACTACTGCAACACCTAGACCGAAAGAGGTCTTAACTTTCTTAGATACGGCAAGGAAAGTACACATACCTAGGAAGAAAGACAGTGCCATGTTTTCGATGAAAATCGATTTAACTAGCAGACTGATGTAATGTTCCATGACGCCCTTACTCCTTCGCTTCTACTTGTTCTGGTTTCAGAATACGGATTACCCAGATTAGGAAGCCGATTAGGAAGAATGCAGATGGTGCTAGTAGCATCAGACCGTTTGGCTGGTACCAACCACCGTTGCTCACTAGAGGTAGAACTTCCATGCCGAATAGCTTGCCTGAACCGAATAGTTCACGGAAGAAACCTACAGTGATAAGAACGAAGCCGTAACCTAGACCGTTACCGATACCATCAATTAGCGATGGGATTGGCGCAGATTTCATTGCGAATGCTTCAGCACGACCCATTACGATACAGTTCGTGATGATAAGACCTACGAATACAGATAGCTGTTTAGAGATATCGTATAGGTAAGCTTTAAGCACTTGGTCTACCACGATTACTAGCGATGCGATGATTGCCATCTGAACGATGATACGCACACTGTTAGGAATGTGGTTACGGATCAGAGAAACAGAGAAGTTAGACAATGCAGTTACGAAAGTTACCGCTAGTGTCATTACAAATGCTGTTTCTAGTTTAGTTGTTACTGCAAGAGCAGAACATACACCAAGAACCTGCAGCGCGATCGGGTTGTTGTCCAACACCGGCGCCATAATGCTCTTTTTAATGTTTTGTGCGCTAGACATTAGTTCAGACCTCCGTCACGAACTTTTGCTAGGAAAGGACCAAAGCCCATGTCACCTAACCAGAAGTCAAATGTACCTTGAACACCGTTACCAGTTAGTGTCGCACCAGATAGGCCATCAACGCCGTGTTCAGAACCTTCTGGAGCACCACCTTTAACAATCTTGATTGCTGGTTTGTGGTTCTCGTCGAATAGTTTCTTACCAACGAATTGAGCACGCCATGCTGGGTTTTCTACTTCACCACCAAGTCCAGGAGTTTCACCTTGCTCGTAGTAAGTAATACCAGACACAGTGTTACCGTCAGTTTCAACCGCAACGAATGCGTACATCATAGACCATAGACCGTTACCGTGAACTGGGATGATAACTTTAGAAATGTCATCACCACTTTTCACTAGGTAAACGATACCTGTGTTAGCACGACGTAGGATCTTAGCTTTGTCTTCATCAGCCGTTAGCTTGATAGACTCAGCAGGATCTTTAGCTGCTTTACGTTGGTCGTAGTTAGCTGCTGTAGAGCCGTCTTCAGCTTTCTCTACAAAATCACCAGTTTTGAAGTCAACTAGACGAGGTTCGATGTACTCAGCAAATAGCTCAGGAACTTTCTTACCTTCAGCGTCGATACCCGCAACTTCGATGATCTTAGATTGCTTATCTAGTACAGCGTTAGCTTTTTGCTGGTCACGCAGACCCACTGCTGCTGTTGATACGATGATTGAACAAACAAGGCTCAACCCGACAACAACACCCAGCGTCTTTTTAATGCTGTCGTTATTACTTGCCATAGCGTGCTAGTCTCCGCTTGATGTTCTTCTCGATAACTACATGGTCGAACAGAGGTGCGAACAGGTTCGCGAATAGAATCGCCAGCATCATACCCTCTGGGTAAGCCGGGTTAACTACACGGATCATCACACACATTGCACCGATTAGGATGCCGTACCACCATTTACCACCGTTAGTAAATGAAGCTGATACTGGGTCAGTTGCCATGAAGAACATACCGAATGCAAAACCACCTAGAACTAGGTGCCAGTGCCATGGCATGTTGAACATTGGGTTGGTGTCAGAACCGATCACGTTGAATAGTGTCGATACTGCGATCATACCGATCATTACACCTGCGATGATGCGCCATGAAGCGATTCGCATGTAAACGATCATCGCTGCACCGATCATTAGAGCAAGCGTTGATACTTCACCAATTGAGCCTGGGATGTTACCGATGAATGCATCCATCCAAGTGATAGGAGCGCCAGTGATGTTGTTGATCAATGCGCCGCTACCGCCGTGAGCCCATTGGCTAAGAGCAGTTGCACCAGAGAAGCCGTCAGCCGCAGTCCATACTACGTCACCCGAGATTTGCGCTGGGTAAGCGAAGAATAGGAAAGCACGACCTGCAAGAGCAGGGTTCAGGAAGTTACGACCTGTACCACCGAAGATCTCTTTAGCAACAACAACACCAAATGTGATACCTAGTGCCGCTTGCCATAAAGGTAGCGTTGGTGGAACGATAAGTGCGAACAGGATAGAAGTTACAAAGAAACCTTCGTTAACTTCGTGCTTACGCACCATACAGAAAAGCACTTCCCAGAAACCACCAACAATAAATACTGTTGCGTAGATTGGTAGGAAGTAAGTCGCACCTAGTAGCATCTTACTGCCAACGCCAGCTTCCGCACCGATGGTGCCACCAAGCATTTCTGTTAGCCAGTAGTGCCAGTTACCTGCGATAACTGTCGCTAGTTGGTCACCAGCGTACATGTGGTTAAGTGCTGCGATAGCTTGGCCACCCGCATTGTACATACCCCAGAACATTGCTGGGAATACTGCGAACCAAACCATGATCATGATACGTTTTAAGTCAACGCTATCACGAACGTGCGAGCTACGTTTTGTTACTAGACCTGGCGTGTAGAATAGTGTTGCTGCTGCTTCGTACAGTGCAAACCACTTTTCGTGCTTACCGCCTGGTTCAAAATGATGCTCGATATCCTCAATGAATTTCTTAAGCATGGATTACCCTTCCTTCACGATGGTATCTAGGCATTCACGAAGTAACAGACCGTACTCGTATTTACCAGGACATACAAAGGTACACAATGCTAGATCTTCTTCATCCAGTTCAAGCGCACCAAGTGCTTGAGCACTATCAGTATCGCCTGCACATAGATCACGAAGTAGCAGTGTCGGTTCCATATCAAGCGGCATTACGCGCTCGTAGTTGCCGATTGGAACCATTGCACGGTCACTACCGTTAGTCGTTGTTGTCATGTTGAACAACTGACCTTTGAAGATGTGACCAAGGAAAGATTTCGTGATTGAGAACTTGTTTTTACCAGGAACAGCCCAGCCAAACAGTTCTTTGTCACGACCTTCGCGTAACACAGAAACTTGTTGGTGGTAACGACCTAGGTAGGCATGTGGACCAGACGCTTGAGTACCAGAAAGTACCGAGCCTGAAATCACACGAACTTCACCAGGCATCAACTCGCTGTCAGTTAGGTCTTCAAGAGAAGCACCAACAACTGTACGAAGAAGACGTGGGTTGTTCACAACAGGACCAGCTAGAGACACAACACGATCAGTGTAAAGCTCACCAGTTAGGAAAAGCTGACCGAACGCAATAACGTCTTGGTAGTTGATGCTCCATGCCACATTTTCTGCATTCACTGGGTATAGGAAATGCATGTGGGTGCCAGCAAGACCTGCTGGGTGAGGGCCATCGAAGACGTGTTCTTCTACGTTTGACTGAGAAGAGCGTGGCAAGCTAGTGCCAGACTTACATACGTAAACCTTGCCTTCTGTCAGGGCTGAAAGAATGTCTAGACCGGCAACGAATGCTTCTTGTTGTTCATTGATGATCAACTCAGGCTGTGCTGCTAGTGGATTAGTATCCATTGCAGTTACGAAAATAGCCTTAGTAGCAGACTCGATTGCTGGAACCTTGCTAAACGGACGAGTACGTAAAGCGGTCCAAAGACCAGATTCAACCAATTGAGTCTTGATCACTTCGCGATCTAGACCTGCTAGTTGAGCTGCTTCGAACTTATCAAATGTAACCTGCTCTTCGCCTGCTACTTCAATCACTACTGATTGAAGTACACGCTTAGCGCCACGGTTAATTTCGATCACTTTACCGGCTGCTGGAGCAGTGAACTTCACGCCAGGGTTCTTTTTGTCTTCAAAAAGAACTTGCGCTTTTTTCACTTCATCGCCAACGCGGACATGCATGGTAGGACGCATGCCAACGTACTCTTCGCCAAGCAAGGCGACTTTTTTGATGGTCTTACCATCATTAATCACCTGGGATGGAGCTCCTGCGATAGGAAGATCCAAGCCCTTCTTTATTGTAATCATACGCACTTGCACTACTTTTATCGGGAAAAAGATTCTTTTGATTGCGTAACTTTTAGACACGACATCAGTGTCCGGTTTTGATGTTGTTTAAAACATCAAAATCGCAACATCCTATTAATTATCTCGTCACAAATATTAGGCGAGATTTATCAGGTGCCGTAGTCTAGCATTTTTTAGGAACTTGATGCCATGACCAATCTTAGGAAAGGAGGGTTTATTTCGGTAGAACAAGGTCTAAAAGGTTAAAGAATAGTCATAAGTTTGACCGAACGCACAAATGCCAATTCCCATATATTTGATATGGAATAAAAACATTCATGCTTTGAAACATGCATTAATTTTCATTCATTTGTTGAAACACTGTTAACACTTTTTATAACCTTTATTTGTGCCACATTTTTGTCCCGAAAAGATGTAAAACAAAAAAAGATGGCCGAAACCATCTTTTTAAATCAGAGTTTTAATCGCGCTCTAGCGACCGCCACCCATACACATAGGACTATCTGGTGCCCCATCTTGTTCAAGCTTCCACTCTTCGTTGGTGTAAGTGTGGATCGCTAATGCATGAATGTGATTATCGAGCTCATCAGCCAATACAGTATGTACCTGACGGTGACGTCCAATAAGGCGCTGACCCGCAAATGCATCACTCACCACAATCACTTTGAAGTGACTTTCAGAACCCGGCGGAACGTTATGCATATAGCTCTCATTGATCACTTTCAAATAATTAGGTTGCAGCTCACTGTGCAGTTTCTTTTCTATGATTTCTTGGATCATATTCAGTCCTCATTGATGCCAATCCGGTAAGTATATACTCTAGTTTACTAAATGAAATCAACGAAACGCCCCGCTGCGAGTTCTTCAACGCCAGGTAGTTCGCTAAAAGCCTGTGAAAATCAGTAAATTTGACAGCTTTTTGTATCTTGAATCTTCATCATTTGCGACAATAATCACTAATTTCCGAATCTACTTACGTTTAGTTATGAAAACCGAATTGAATCTTCATGATCGTAGCCTGACCCTACATCGTTTCCCAATACGCTCTAACGAGACTCTTCAAGCATGGGACGCAGGTGATGAATACCTCATCAATCACGTGGAAGAACTTGCACTGCCTGACAATCAAAATATCGTGGTTATTAACGATAACTTTGGTGCGTTGGCTTGCTGGTTTTCAGACAAACACAATGTCACTTTAATCAGTGATTCTTTTATCTCCCACAAGGGAGCACAACAAAACCTAGAGCAAAATGGTGGCAACAAGGTCGCATTTCTCACCACCATGGATGAGATTCCTGCGAATGCAGACTTGGTTTTGTTACAGCTACCTAAAAGCAACCGACATCTTGTTTGGCTGTTGAGTCAATTGCGTAAAACGTTGCCCGCGACCTGCCCTATTATTGCGGTCAATAAAGCGAAAGAGATCCATACTTCGACACTGAAATTATTCGAAAAATACTTAGGCGAGACAAAAACCTCTCTAGCATGGAAAAAACACCGTCTAGTCTTCTCACACGCAAATGCGCAACCTGTTATGGAAGTAGACCCAATGACAGTATGGGGAGTTGACGGTGAAAACATCGAACTCAAAAACCTGCCAAATGTTTACTCTGGTGAAAGCCTGGATTTGGGGGCACGCTTTATGCTTCAACACCTCCCTCAAGATTCGGAGCTAAAACACGTCATCGATCTTGGTTGTGGTAATGGTGTTCTATCCGTAAAGATGGGGCAATTGAATCCCCAAGCACGCCTGACTTGTGTCGATGAGAGCTTTATGGCTGTCGAGTCTGCGAAACAAAACTTATTGGCGAATTTAGGAGAAGAGCGTGATATTCAGTGCATTGCCAACAACTGTTTGGATGGATTTAAATCAAGCAGTACTTGTATGGTGATGTGTAACCCGCCTTTCCACCAGCAGCAAGCGATTACTGATCACATTGCATGGCAAATGTTCTGCGATGCCAAACAAATACTGAACCAAGATGGCAAACTATTGGTCATAGGAAACCGTCACCTTGGTTACGATGCGAAGCTAAAACGTCTATTTGGCGACAAAAATGTGAAATTAGTCGCTTCTAACAATAAGTTCGTGATTTTACAGGCAACGAAAAATCCTGCTAAATTAGGCGCAAAGCAATAAAGTCCTGACTTTAGCAAAATGTTTAAAAGGAATAATAAGATGAAAAAACTGGTACTCGCGGCTTCGGTTGCTTTGCTTGCTGCATGTTCAGCGCCACAACAACCTCAACTGAATCTGATGCCTGAAACGACATTAAGCACAAACCCTATCGTACAAGGTAAGAGCTATAGCCTAACCAGTAAAGATGTACGCGCAGCACAATACGTTGCACTTGTTGACAACGGTCGTTCAAACATTTTGCCTCTTCATGCAAAGCAAAACCTACGCATTTCTCTTGAAGAAGCGCTAGAGAAGCAGTTCTCTTCTCAGGGCTTCCACTCTGATCTAAACAGCGACAATTCGATTGAGCTGCAAGTTCAAGAAGCGTTGGTGAACGTGAAGCATTCAGTGATGGAAAATCAAATGGATGCAAAAGTGGTACTAGAGATCACGGCGGAAACTCCGCAAGGCAAGCTTGTTAAGACCTATACTGGTACAGCTAAACGTTCGGGAACATTAAGCGCTTCAGATGCAGATATTGAGCAAACATTAAATGATGTTGTTGCTTTAACATTGAAAGAAATCGCGAATGACCCTGAGCTTCGTCAATACATGCAGGAGCGATTCTAATGCTACGCAAAGTTATTCTTTCTCTCGCGCTATTGAGCTGCAGTGTTTTCGCCGGTCCGAAAGTTGCGTTTGAAACAACACTGGGTAACTTCACCGTTGAGTTAAATGAGGAAAAAGCGCCAATTACTGTCGCTAATTTCCTTAAATATGTCGAAGACGGTAGCTACGAGGGCACCATTTTCCATCGAGTGATCCCTGGCTTTATGGCACAAGGCGGCGGCTTCAACCAAGATATGCAAATGGTGAAGACATACGCTCCAATTAAAAACGAAGGTAACAATGGTTTAAACAATGACCGTGCTACTATCGCGATGGCTCGTACCAACGCTCCAGACTCTGCTACTCGCCAGTTTTTCATTAACCTAGTAGATAACGACTTCTTGAACTATGGCGCTCGCCCACCGGGTTACGCTGTGTTTGGCGAAGTCACTGAAGGCTTTGACGTCATTCAAAAGATGGCACAACAGCCAACCAAATCTGTCGGTCGCATGCGCGATGTCCCTGATACGCAAATCGTCATCACCAAAGCAACACTGCTCAAATAGCCAAACTCATAAGCCCTTTGAATATTCGAAGGGCTTTCTCTTTTAGTGGCTCAATTTTAACGGATTGATTTATGTCTTCATTGCCTTCCATCACTTGGTTGGAAACGGTAAAAAGTTACCTTGATAAACGCCTGCTTTGGGTTTTCATGTTGGGTTGCTCCAGTGGCTTCCCATGGGTACTTATTGGTTCAAATATGTCGGGTTGGCTGAAAGATGCAGGTCTCACTCTGTCTGCTATTGGCTACTTCGGCAGTGTATTTGCGGTGTACGCAATCAACTTTATGTGGGCTCCTTTGGTCGATCGCGTCAAGCTGCCTGTATTACATCGCTTGCTAGGGCAGCGTCGTAGCTGGATCTTTCTATGCCAAAGTGTCGTGCTGGTCGCGACTCTATTTATTGCAGGTGTAAACCCAGCGGAAAACCTAGTTTTCACCTCACTGCTCGCACTGTGTATTGCCACCGCGTCAGCAACACAAGACATTGCGATTGATGCATTCCGTATTGATAGCTTTCCAAAATCAGAAGATTCGAAATTACCGCAAGCCTCCGCAATGGCAGTAATTGGTTGGTGGACTGGCTACTCTTTACCTGGTTACTTGGCATTCATCAATGCAGACAGTGTCGGTTGGAATGGCGTGTATTACGGCATGGCTTTTATTGTCATCATTTTGATGCTCTTCACTTTGCTGGTAGGTGAACCGAAAACACAACGTGAACAGCTTCAATCGGAAGCAGAGCAGCGCCATAAAGAAGTAGTTGGCTCTAAATTAGTCGCTTGGTTTACCGTTACCGTTGTAGAACCTTTCTTAGATTTCTTCAATCGAAATGGTGTTCGTGTTGCCATCACGCTTTTATTGTTTGTTTTCCTATTCAAGATTGGGGAAGCATTCTTAGGTCGTATGTCCATCGCTTTCTATAAAGAGATAGGTTTTAGCAACGAGCAAATCGGTTACTACTCTAAACTCATTGGCTGGGGCGCGACCATGCTGTTCACCTTTGTCGGCAGTATGTTCAACGTTAAGTTTGGTATTGTACGTGGCTTGATGATTGGTGGTATTGCAATGGCAGCAAGCAACCTGATGTTTGCTTGGATCGCGAAAGTCGGACCAAATGAACACTTGTTCTTGGCGACGATCATTGTTGATAACTTCACGACGGCATTCTCGACAGTGGCGTTTGTATCATTCTTGACGATATTGACCGGTCAAGCTTTCTCGGCGACTCAATACGCATTGTTGGCGTCGCTAGGTAACTTTGGGCGAACAACATTGGCGTCATTCAGTGGCGAACTGGTCGATTATCTGAATGATTGGACCACATTCTTCGTTATTACTGCCGTAATGGTTGTGCCAAGCTTGATCATGCTCTATTCATTGCGACACTACTTTACTGAGTTGCTGGAAAAGGCAAGACAAAGAAATTAAAGAAAAGATGATGAAGAAAGCCACCGAGATAAGGTGGCTTTTTGTTCGAGTTCCTAGCTTATGGATACATGCCTTTACCAAACAGATTGAAGATTCTCGCGACACCCTGTGTGAATATCATTGGCTCGGTCAGTACTGTCAAACATAAGCAGTCTTCACCGGGCTTAGTAAAAGGGCTATGTTTTACTGACGCATCTCTTACCAGCATATCTCCCACTTCGTAGTGACCATCTTCATCACTGAATCCACCATGGAGTACAAGTGTCGATTCTTGTCCTTTGTGCGTGTGCTGTGGAATACGAACATCTTCGCTTATATACATAAGGTTAACGCGCGCATCTTCCCCTAAATCCAATTGAGCGCTATACACTTTTCCACCGTAACTCTTCCACTCCCCCACTAAATCTGAAAAGCGACTGAGCGTTTTCGGAAGCTTGAAATCTTTACCCGCAACCGCCACCTTCGCTACATCTTTAATAATAATGCTATCTGGTTTGGGCTCTGCCGTAATAATGTCGTTAAACATACTGTCAAACTCTGCATCGTATTCTGGTGAAATGTCATCAACGACAGCATTCGCCTGTGCAGCTTCTAACTGATTTACATACGCTCGGCATTTGGAACAGTTTTCTAGATGTGTGGCAACCACCAGACCAGAAACTGCATCAATACTTCCGGAAGCGTAAGCTTCTAACAAGTTGTTATCTGGATGTTTGTTCATAATTGCTCCGTATGCATTGAATGCCTCAACTTCTCTACCGCGAGTCTCAATCGTGATTTCACGGTCCCCAAAGGTATGTCGAACAACTCAGCGACTTGTTGGTGTGGCAACTCTTCGAGGTATACTGCCTGCAAAACGTCTCTTTGATTCTTCGGCAGGATGTCTAAAAACTTCACCACCTGATCTTTGAGCATGTCTTGCTCTGGCGAATAATGGTCCACCAAATCAGGCGGATAATAATCTGATGGCCAAATGTCGTCAGAATGGATGTGTAGGTCCTTACCCTTTTGCTTTCTTAGTAAATCAAAACAAAGGTTACGGATAATGGTGTAAATCCATGTCGACAAAGCACTCTTGGTACCATCGTATAAATGAGCCTTTTGCCATACCGTTGCCATGGTTTCTTGCACCATCTCCATCGCAACTTGCTCGTTACCGACATGTTTGTAGGCGAACTGCTTAAGCTTTGGTGCATAGAAACGAAATACGAAAGCAAAAGCGTCTTTATCACGCGCTTTCACTTTATTCATGTATTCATTCCATTCGCTTCGCCCCAATTTTTGTGGGCTTTCACTCATCATAATCAGCCTTAATTGTTGGGAGGAGTTGCCCCTCCCATCCTATGTTACTTGGTAATGTCACCAACAAGCAGACCAAAACCACCATTGTCATCAATTGCAATCGCCTGATATACCATGCCATTTTCTAGTGTAGGCAAAGGCGCAGGACCAATGACCGGAGTTTTATCACCTGGCGCTGTTACGGTTACAAAGTAATCGCCAGCAGTGACGTAAACATTTTGAGCACTATGTTTATACGCAAAGTTAGCTAATGCTGGATCACTTTGAGAAATATCTTGCGACGGTGTTAGATAAACATCCACACTTGCGGCTGCTGGATTTGCTGCTGCGTGAGTGACATTCAGTACCGCGCTTGTCGCAATCGATCTTCTGTTGTCCGATACCACAAGAGGCTCTACCGCAAGTGGTACCGCTGTACCCACAGCGTAAACACTGTAAGACATGCCACTATCCAAAGTTACATCAGCATCGATAATAGGGTCAGCTAGCCCCGCATCAACTGTTGCATTGTAGGTACCTGCATCAACCGAAAGGTAATTAGAGATATCTTTAAACATCACGTCGTTAAGTACGACATTGCCATCCAGCGCGACGTCCACATTTGGTGCACCATCGACAAGATGCCCTACTCTCAACTCAGATTTACTGCCTGTATTTAAAATAATAGACGACCCCATACCATCTAGCACTAGTAGCTTGACTGGTGAGCCCGAGATCGTACCGCCGGTTTTAATGGCAGCAATAGTCAAATCTGCGTTTGCAGGGAGCGGTATGGTACCGGAGTCAAAAGCAACGTTACCACCTGCAACAAGACGAACTTGGTAATCACCTGCAGCAATATTGAGGACGTCTGTCGAGTCTTTATACCCAAGAGTGGTAATAGGCGAAGAAGAAGCAAGGTCTGCGCCCGGGGCTGTTACATACAGGTCAACATCACCTACACCAGCCGCCGCATGCACAACTTGTACATCCAAACTGTTTTCATCAGCCATCGACATTGCGCTTCTTGTCACGATCAATGGCTCCACTGGATTAGCCGACCCCATTGCAGCATCACCAACAACAAATGCGGTGTATTTAAGGTCTGAGTCTAAATCCAACGACGTCTTATCAACCACGGTTGCAACTTCACCACCTGGCAGTTGTACGTCAACTTGAACCGAGTTTGTACCCTCGCGCAGTTTTACGTAGCCTGAACCCACACCGTAATCTACCCCAGTTAACGCTGCTTGGTCGTTAATCCAAACATTTGCTAAAGGGGCATCTGCCGACGCGTGTACCGCTTGTAAATTCGAATATTCAATCGAGTCGCTGTCTGAACCACACGCAGCAATCCCTAGCACAGCAACCAAAGTTACTGCGGTTTTAGTTAGTCCTTTCATATCCTAGTCTCTCTTTTCGGTGGGGCGTCTATGGCTTGATTGAGAAATTCCAATGCTGGCAGACAATCTTTTGCACCAACCAGCTTCTCAAACAACGCACTGTCGAGCGGCAGTAATTCAAGCCAACGTTGGGTGACCCACGAAGCATCATCATAAAAACGATGCTGGTAGAGCCTGCCCACCTGAGGAAACTGTTCATATATATGATCGAGCTGCTTGCTCAAATAAAGAAAATTGGGAGTGGGCGTTGGTTCGCACCAATTTTCAATCCACTCAACCTCAGCATGACGAAGACCATCTGAATCTGCTCGTACGCGCGTGACAGTAAAACGCTTTTCACCAACAACGGTGATACCAAGAAGCCCATCACTCAGTGTTTCGAAATCAACAATGGTGACCAAAGTACCAATAGACGACACATTCCCTACTGCTTTTGGATCCTCTCCACTACCAACAAGGCAAACGCCGAACCCGACATTTTGAACGCTGCATTCTTTCACCATGCGTTGATACCGTGGCTCAAAAATGCGCAAATTCATTTTTCCTTCTGGCAGTACAACCGAGGTTAAAGGGAATAACATGACTTCTTTCATTAAATCGTCCTCTTTGATTCCCAAACTCATACGAACGGTGTATTGGAGAGATCACTAACGATTTATGTTGGTTAATCGACTGGCTTAAAAAGTCATAAAAACGTTTACGCAAACGACATGCGTCACATATTTATTGCAAAACGATGCAACAAACAAAAAGTTCCGTGAAATAAACTTATTTCGTGACGAGCTTCACTAAAAACCTTCATTTTTGCATCCTTTATCACTTTCATTTGGGATTTTTATCGCTATTATTCCCGCCAATTGGAAAGCGCAGCAAAGATTGCGTGTTCTGAATCATTACAAACATAGAGAGTCCCCTTATGCGTAAATCACTTTTAGCTCTTAGCCTTCTAGCGGCTACTTCAGCTCCTGTAATGGCTGCTGACTACTCAGACGGCGACATCCACAAGAACGATTACAAGTGGATGCAATTCAACCTAATGGGTGCATTTGACGAACTTCCAGGTGAGTCTTCACACGACTACCTAGAAATGGAATTTGGCGGTCGCTCTGGTATCTTCGACCTATACGGTTACGTTGACGTATTCAACCTAGCGTCAGACAAAGGCAGCGACAAAGTTGGCGATCCTAAGATCTTCATGAAGTTTGCTCCACGTATGTCTATCGACGGTCTAACTGGTAAAGACTTGTCTTTCGGTCCAGTTCAAGAACTTTACGTTGCAACACTATTTGAGTGGGATGGTACTGATTACAAAACTAACCCATTCTCAGTAAACAACCAAAAAGTTGGTATCGGTTCTGACGTAATGGTTCCATGGTTTGGTAAAGTAGGTGTTAACCTATACGGTACTTACCAAGGTAACCAAAAAGATTGGAACGGTTTCCAAATCTCGACTAACTGGTTCAAACCATTCTACTTCTTCGAGAACGGTTCTTTCATTTCTTACCAAGGTTACATCGATTACCAATTTGGTATGAAAGAGAAATACTCAAGTGCTAGCAACGGTGGCGCAATGTTCAACGGTATCTACTGGCACTCTGACCGCTTCGCAGTGGGTTACGGTCTAAAAGGCTACAAAGACGTTTACGGTATCAAAGACTCTGACGCACTTAAGTCAACTGGCTTTGGTCACTACGTAGCTGTAACTTACAAGTTCTAATAGAACCCATAAGTTCCCCAAAAATGGCGCCTTCTGGCGCCATTTTTATTTGCTTTCCTTTTTTCCCTCATTATCCTTGCAGCAAACCTTTTTAATGAGAGCGTTTGGTGAATATTCTTATCCTTGGACCTGGAGCCGTTGGCTCACTCTGGGCGACCAAATTCCAACTTGCCGGACACAACGTCTCCTTGTGGGGAAGAACCTCAGATAGTAAGCAACTGCTTCAACTTGATGACTCTCCTGCAATTAATTTTGCTAATCAACACCTTCCTTCTGTACAAGCCGCAGACCTGATTGTTGTGACAGTAAAAGCATGGCAAGTAGACGAAGCGATAACCCCTCTTTTGCCGTATATCAACACTGATACCATTGTAATGCTGATGCACAATGGCATGGGAACAGCACCACTTTTGGAAACAAAGCTCACTGATAACCCTATCGTGATTGCAACCACCACACACGGTGCCTATAAACCAAGCAAAGCACAGGTTCTTCATACTGGTCATGGTCACACCCAATTAGGTGGTTTTAATACCAAAGGCAATCAATGCGAATTTCTCGCGCAAGTGATGAACCACGCTTTACCAGAAGTCAGTTGGAACCCAAACATCAATACTGCGCTGTGGACCAAGCTTGCGATCAATTGTGCAATCAACCCCCTGACGGCCATCCATCAATGCAAAAATGGTGATCTTGCTGCTCCTGAGTTTGCAGTGACATTAAAAAGCATCACTTATGAGTTGGTAGCAGTCATGAACAAAGAAGAGATAAAGATCGATTTTGACTCTTTACATGCCACAATTATGCAGGTGGTTAACGCTACAGCTGCAAACTACTCTTCTATGAGACAAGATGTCTTTCACCAACGTCGTACCGAGATAGACTTTATTACTGGTTATTTGCTGCAAGCTGCCGAAAAACACCAAATTAGTACGCCAGAGAACGCAAAACTCTATCAACACATCAAACAGATTGAACAAAGCTGGACAGAACAATGAACAAAAAGATCTTAGTACCTATCGCTCCGGGCACAGAGGAAATGGAAGCGGTAACCGTTATCGATATGATGGTTCGTGCTGGTTATGACGTGACGGTAGCAAGCGCAGACTTCGATGGTGCCCTTACAATGAAAGCCTCTCGCGGTGTAACACTGACAGCGGATTGTAAATTGGTTGATATTGCTGACGATGAGTTTGATGCAATTGTTCTGTCTGGTGGTGTTGGCGGCGCAGAAACCTTCCGTGATAGCACCATCATGATTGAGATTCTGAAACAACATATGTACGAAGGAAAACTGGTTGCCGCGATTTGTGCAGCGCCAGCTTTGGTTTTGCAACATCACAACCTTTACCCTGAAGCCCTGATGACATGTCATCCAAGCTTCCAATCTCATATTCCTGAAGACAAATGGCGAGCTAAACGTGTCACCATGGATGTGAATCACAACCTACTGACAAGTCAGGGACCAGGAACTGCACTTGAGTTCGCGATGGAAATCATTATCAAACTTTCCGGTAAAGAACATGGATGGATGGTTGCTGAGCCGTTAGTCACTATCCCAACACTGCATTATCACGAACTCGGTGACGAATAATGTTTGACGTAAACGCTGTACGCGAACAATTCCCAGCCCTAAATCAAGACGTCAACCAATCGCCTTTGGTTTACCTTGATAGCGCAGCAACAACACAAAAGCCACAGTGCGTGATCGATGTGATTAGCCGTTACTACAGTGCACAAAATGCTAACGTGCACCGTGGCAGTCACAGCTTAACAGCCAACGCGACCAGTCAATTTGAAGCGGCTCGTGAAACCGTTGCGAAGTTCATAGGAGCAAGCAGTTCAAAAGAAATCATTTGGACTAGAGGCGCAACCGAAGCACTAAACCTAATCGCACAAACTTATGCTCGCAGCACACTCCAAGCCGGTGATGAAATCCTGATCAGTGAAATGGAACACCACGCGAACATCGTGCCTTGGCAAATTGTCGCGGAGCAAACGGGCGCGAAAATCGTTAAAGTTCCGATGACCTCCGATTGCCAGTTCGATATCAATGCGTTTGAAGCACTGTTGTCGGAGCGCTGTAAAATCGTGGCGTGTGCACAAATCACCAACGTCACTGGCTCTCGTCAACCTATCGAGAAAATCATCGCAACGGCACATGCAGCAGGTGCGGTTGTTGTTGTTGATGGTGCACAAGGTATCGTTCATGAACCGTTGAACTTGGCAGAGCTTGATGTTGATTTTTATGTTTTCTCCGGTCACAAACTGTATGCACCCGCTGGGATTGGCGTACTGTATGGCAAACTTGAACTTTTAGAAGCAATGCCACCATGGCATGGCGGCGGCAAAATGGTCGAAAGAGTCTCGTTTGAGAAAACCACCTTCTCTGCCTTGCCGGGTAAGTTTGAGGCAGGCACACCAAACGTCGCCGGCGCGATTGCTCTAGCGAAAGCCATCGATTGGTACCAAGGCTTCGACCAAGCCGCAGTCGAGGCACATCTGCATTCTCTGCAGAACAAAGCTTACCAAGCACTAAGCCAATTGGATGACATTCAAATCCTCGGTTACCAACCGAGCGCTTCAGTGCTTACCTTTGTGATGGATGGCGTTCACCACCAAGACATTGCCACGCTGCTTGATCAACAAGGTATCGCTGTTCGCGCCGGGCATCACTGTGCTCACCCTCTGATGGATGCACTTAACGTCAAAGGCACGGTGCGTGTTTCTTTTGGTATCTACAATACGTCAGAGGATGTTGAGAAGCTGATTGCAGCAGTCGAGAAAGCGGTCGATATGCTTTAACAATCAAGATACCAATCTAGATACATAGAAAAAGGGTTGAAACCACTTGGCTTCAATCCTTTTCTTTGTTTTGTTCTTTGCGCGATTTTAACTAACGCCAACTACTGAGCCTGTGTTTTGATCTGCTCAACAATCGCTTTCAAACCATTACCACGCGATGGGCTTAGGTGAGCAATTAAACCGAGTTTTTCAAAGTAAGCATCAATATCAAACACTTGAATTTGCTCTGCCGTTTTACCGTCGTAAGCCGCCATCACCAAGGCAATCAAACCACGTACAATACGCGCATCAGAATCAGCACAGAAGTGCCATACACCGTCTTGCTCTTTGCTCACCAGCCATACTAGGCTTTCACAGCCAGATACCGTAACTTGCTCTGATTTAAGCTCTTCAGGCATTTGAGGCAACTTTTTACCCCATTGAATTACCTGACGGTAACGGTCTTCCCAACCTTTAAATTGCTGCATGGTTGCAGCGATGTCTTCACTGGTAATGTCAGTGCCAAACGGCGAAACAGGAAAATCAGTCATGATGCGCTCTCTTCTCTGAATTACTTCTTATGCTTTTGGATCAGCTTTTCAACAATACGAGATACCGCAACAAAACCAAACGTTGCTGTTACAACCGTCGCTGCGCCAAAACCACTCGCACAGTCCATACGTTTTGGACCTTCTGCTGTCGATTTCACGCCGCATACTGAACCATCGGCTTGTGGGTACTTCAATTGCTCGGTAGAGAACACACAATCGATACCAAACTTACGTGCTGGATTTTTCGGGAAGTTATGATGACGACGCAATGTGTCTTTGATCTTCTTAGCCAGTGGATCTTGGATTGTTTTGGTCAGATCTGCCACCATGATTTGGGTTGGATCGATTTGACCACCAGCACCGCCGGTTGTGATCACTTTAATCTTGTTACTACGGCAGTAAGCCAATAGCGACGCTTTTGCTTTTACACTATCGATCGCATCCAACACGTAATCGAACTCTTTGCTCAAGTACTCGTGCTGGTTATCTGGCGTGATGAAATCGTCAATCAGATTGACCTTACACTCAGGGTTAATCAGCTTAACGCGCTCTGCCATTACTTCAATTTTGCTTTGACCAACCGTGCCAGTCATCGCATGAATTTGACGGTTAATGTTAGTCACACACACGTCATCCATATCGATAAGCGTCAACTCACCAATACCAGTACGTGCCAGCGCTTCTACCGCCCATGAACCAACACCGCCAATACCAATCACACACACGTGTGCAGCACGAAGAATTTCTACTTCGCTGTTGCCGTAGAGACGACGAGTGCCACCAAAACGTTGGTTGTAGCTGTCAGATGCCGGAGTATCGAGTTCACGCATATTGAAGTTCCAGATGATCGATAGAAAAACAAAGAGTGCGATTTATACGCACTCTTTGAGGAAATGTCTAGATGATGAGAGGTGATTCCTCTCACTAGGCGCTTATTGTAACTTCTCTGGTGGTAAAGCCCAAGGCGCTTGCGTTGGTGTGTTTTCCAAACCCAACTTCCATACTCGACCAAAGTGCTTGTAATGACCCGCTTCGGTACCTGCACGTGGCCCCATACCATGGTACAGGTCGAGATGGTTTTGTTTTACCGCTCCGCCAGTGTCCAGCACAATGAGAAGGCGGAGTTGGTGCGCACCACTCCATGTACCGTCTTTATTAAGTAACGGTACTTCTGCCAAAATTGGCGTACCCATAGGAAGAATCGAGCGATCGCCCGCCACCGATGCCATTGGTAATAGAGGGATACCTGCAGAACCCGTTACCGGCGCATCCGCTTGTGGCGCGAAGAAGACATAAGACGGATTTTGCTCAAGCAACTCACGAACCGTTGCTTCATCGTTTGCCATTACCCATTCTTTGATTGCTTTTAATGACATCTTTTCACGTGGTACTTCTCCACGTTCAATCAAAATTCGACCAATGCTCACATAGGCTTTGTTGTTCTTGCCTGCATAAGCAAAATATTCCAACGTGTCATCATCTTCAAAGTGAACAAAACCGCTGCCCTGCACTTCCATCATAAATGGGTCGATCATATTTGGCGCGTAACCCAACTCAAGCCCTTGCCCTTCTAGTGCACCGTTGTAGATTTCGGCACGAGTCGGACAATCTGAGCTACACGTCGGCTTGCCATACACTGGGTATTTAAACTTTTCATTTGGCTCATGGCGTAATTCCATCACCGGAGAGAAATATCCAGTAAACAACACGTTACCCTTTTTATCCCCACCACCAAGCTGCGCAGCCTGAATGCCATATGCACTCAAAGCTGTCGTATCGCCACTTTGCAATGCCCACTCGCTCAATTTTTCATACAACGGTTGGTACATTTTTGCCATTGAAGGAGAGTTAATCACCACCTGCTCTGCTTGCTTATTGAATTCAGTAAAGTCTTGCGGTTTGTTTGATTCCACCACATCCGTTTTATTTAGGATGTTTGGAAACTCGCCATCTAAATATTGTTGAGCGCGATCGTTTTGATCGGCGGCACAACCAAATAGCAAAGCTAAAGAGACGATAGGAAGGAGTTTTTTAAGCACGTGTTTTTTCCATAAAAGAAGATAGCAAAAGGATGGCAAACAAATGCACACGACGCAATTGAAAAGCTGCGACAAAGTGTATCAGCGCTAAGGCAAATGCTCTGTTTGCTGTCAATTTATCCATTTAAACTGGGTTGAGAATAATAACAGCAATGGAATCAAACGATTGTCCGGAAAATGTTTGTGAAAAGTCGCAAGAACATAAAGATGTGACAAAACGCGACGCCCTGCCATCATGCAACGAATCGCGCTTTAAAAGAGTGGGTTATCGAACCGCTAAGTTAGAGTGTCCTTCTAAATGAAAAACGGGCAGATAATGGGCATTCGCATCTAATTTCATCTCGGCATAGTGCTGCCCGACAAACTCAAAAGTGCGAACAGTTGAACCCACTTTATAAGACAAGCTATCACCATCGAACTCAAAGTCAGTAGCGACCGTGGAGCCACGAACCATCACCCCTCGTTCACTCAGGATGAACTCTTCGCGGGCATAAGGTGCAACATCTTGCTCCACCCACTTGCCATAAACGGTAGATTTAGGAATCGGCGGATTTACATAGCGCGTAATTAAGTCGCCGTACATCAAAAGAACGGCAATTGTCCCAACAAGCGCAGTTAACATCAGAGAACGCTCTGTCCACTTGCGTAATGTCGATTTGGTTGATGAATTTTGCTCGGTTTGAGCAGTGATCGCAGCATTCTTATTTACAACTGAAGACATGAGGCTCACGTAATTAAACTAGACCGGAGCATTGTACCCTCTTCGCCCAAACAGAACCAAGTATCATACTCTCGATGTTTGGACTCTATTCCAAAAAATTGCCTTGCCAACAATTGAATAAAAAGACAATATTAGAGCATAAATAAACACAAGGAATGGCTGTAGTGAAAATTCGTAGTACTGCTCTGGTTAAAGGATTCCGTCAATCCACGCCCTATGTAAACGCACACCGTGGAAAAACCATGGTGCTGATGTTAGGTGGCGAAGCGGTTGCTGATAAGAACTTTGGCAACATTATCAATGACATTGCATTGATGCACAGCCTTGGCATCAAAGTCGTCATCGTCTATGGCGCTAGACCACAGATCAATCAACTGCTGGAAAAACAAGACCTTACTACGCCATATCATAAGAATATCAGGATCACCGACGAAGCCGCACTTTCGGTAGTTATGCAAGCAGCGGGACAACTTCAGCTAGCCATTACCGCACGCTTATCTATGAGCCTTAACAACACACCAATGGCAGGCACGCAACTCAACGTTGTAAGCGGTAACTTTGTCATCGCTCAACCTCTTGGTGTTGATGATGGCGTCGACTATTGCCATAGCGGTCGTATCCGTCGAATCGATACCGATGCTATTCACCGTACACTCGATCAAGGTTCGATTGTGTTACTCGGTCCTATTGCCAGCTCAGTAACTGGTGAATGTTTTAATCTGCTTTCTGAGGAAGTGGCGACTCAACTTGCGATCAAGTTAGGAGCAGATAAATTGATTGGGTTCTGTTCAGAACAAGGGGTCATTGATGACAATGGCAATGCGGTGGCGGAATTATTCCCTATCGAAGCCGAACATGTCATTAAAAAACTCACTGAAAATACATCCCCAGACAGCGATTACCACTCTGGAACTCTGCGTTTTCTTAACGGTTCGATTGCAGCTTGCCGAGCTGGAGTACCTCGAAGCCACCTTATTAGTTACAAGGTGGATGGCGCACTTATCCAAGAATTGTTCTCTTTTGATGGTATCGGTACACAAGTAGTGATGGCCAGTGCCGAACAGATACGTGAAGCGGACATCGACGATATTGGCGGTATTTTAGATCTAATTCGCCCATTAGAAGAGCAAGGCGTGCTAGTAAGGCGTTCTCGCGAACAACTTGAGCAAGAAATTAATAAATTCACCATCATCGAGAAAGATGGCCTGATCATCGGTTGCGCAGCTTTGTACCCATATATTGAGGAGCAAAAAGCGGAGATGGCTTGTGTGGCGATCCACCCAGACTATCGCGATGGCAATCGAGGATTGTTATTGCTGAATTATATGAAGCATCGCTCTAAGTCTGACGACATCAACCAAATCTTTGTGCTCACTACGCACAGCTTACATTGGTTCAGAGAACAAGGCTTTTATGAAGTAGGCGTCGATTACCTACCAGGAGCAAAGCAAGGTTTGTATAACTTCCAGCGCAAGTCAAAAATCTTAGCTTTAGATCTGTAGAAACAACGAGCAAGGGCACGAAAACTACATATCTTATTATGCAAAGCATTACATTGACACTGGTCGCAATTTAACCTTTTCAATATACATACTGTTGGTTATACTCTGTTCAATGTTTGATTGAGCTTTAATCAATCAACAGTATGGATCTAGGTGAACGTTCTTCACCCTAAAGTGCTGAGAGCTTTGACAACTCAGCACGATACATCAAGGACAGCTGTTACTCTTAAAATGAATAAGATGAGCACTGTTATGAGAACCATTATTTGCAATTCGCTTCAAAGCTTTTGGGATATGGCAGACAACCAGTTTTTGGAAGGGCTTGATGTCCATTGCGTGTTCCCCGTCAATGATGCCATCAGAGATTTTATCTTGGCTTATCAGCAGCAGTACAAAATTCGCAGCGTGTCATTTACCAATGCGTTTACACAAAATTAAAAAAGACCGAGCATGGTGCTCGGTCTTTTTGTTTTAACTAGACAAGCGAGATACTAACCCACTCGATCGGGTAGTTTTCACCTTAATACCACGCTTGAGGACATTCATCTCAGCGTACATCGCAAGGCGTTTTTTCGCGCGAGTAATTCCTGTGTAGATCAGCTCGCGAGTGAGGATTGGACTGAAATCTGGCGGCAAAATCATTAGCGTGTATTCAAACTCACTGCCCTGTGATTTGTGAATGGTCATCGCATATGCGGTTTCATGCTCAGGCACTCGGCTTGGCAGCACCGACTTCACGCTACCATCCGGCAATTCGAAGAACACTTTAAGACGCGATTCACCTTCGCTGTCATCTCGCATACAAATGCCGATGTCACCGTTATACAACCCCAAGCCATGATCATTACGCGTGACCATTACTGGTCTACCGTGATACCAAAGTTCATCTTGGGTTTGAATCAACTTACGTGCTGCTAGTGCTTTTTCAATGCGTTGGTTTAAACCCGTCACACCAAAGTCACCTTCACGAATGGCACACAATAATCGGCATTGATTAAAGGTATCCAACACGGCTTTGGCTTTGTGGGTCAGTGTTTCTGGCTCCCCAGTCTTCTGGTCAATCTCTTGCTGTCCGATGCGTTTTAAATAACGACCATATTCGGCAACCAAAGTCTGCATCATCTGATTGTAGTTTTGGCTACTCAGTGCGAAATGCTCGATATCAGTAAAATCACGATTCCAAACGTCGTCTACTTTTGCGGCTGAGCCTGCATTGACCGCTTTCGCTAGCTGACCGATACCAGAACGGGCATCGAATCGGTAACTCTTTTGCAGCATACACAAACTATTGGCAATCGAAGCATTACTGTTGGTGCTGTACGCCAAGGTGTCAAAGCCTGTTAACTTCGCGACTGCAGACGCCTGCTCTTTGCTGAAGCCAAATGCGTGGAACGAACAGATATCACCTAGCACCGCACCTGCCTCTACCGATGCCAACTGGTCTTTATCTCCCAGTAGAATCAAACGTGCATGCTTTGGCAGCGCATCGACGACTTTGTACATCATCGGCAGATCGACCATGGAGGCTTCATCCACCACTAAAATATCGAGGTGCAGCGGATTTTGTTTGTTGTGACGAAACTCTGCACTGTTCGGGATCGCGCCCAACAGGCGATGCAAAGTGCTCGATTCGGTTGGAATCTTCGCTTTAAGCTCAGGCTCCACTGGCAACTCTTGAATCGCTTTACCAATAGATTCCGTCAAACGCGCTGCCGCTTTACCTGTTGGCGCCACCAGCTTGATGGTGAGGTTTTTCTCTTGTCCTGCTTGCTCAATCAATGCGGCAAGCAGTTTGGTTACCGTAGTGGTTTTACCCGTACCCGGACCACCGGAAATCACCGCAAAACGACGCGTCAGTGCCACCGCAGCAGCGACTTTCTGCCAGTTAACACAAGCCGATAATGGTACAAGCTTGTCCAGCACTTGTAGATCGTGAACTTGTTTCGCTTGGCAGACTGCCGCATCAATGGCAGCCCAATCGAGACTGTCTACAGTAACCACATCCAAATGGTCACAAACTAATTGCTGGCGTAGAACTTGGTTACTGGTTCCTGCCTCTGCCGCTTTGGCTAATGCATTGAACAGAAAGTGGTACTGACGAGCGAATAAATGATGCAGCAACTCAGACAAACGTGTGAACTCTTGAGGCTGTAGATTTACAGCCGCGCTGAGTTGATTGAGCTTGTCCGCCAACGTCACTTCATAGTGCCAGTAACGATGTAAGTAGAGACGCTCACCATCAAACATCATTGGCAAGGCTTCACCTTGAGCACCAACCAAGGCTGACGCTTGCAAAAGCTCAACCCAGTTAACACCTTGCAGCCGAGTATTAAGCGCTAACGCAGATTCACCAAACAGACCAAGCTTACTGGCAAGGTCCGCTGGTTGCCCTTGGCTATCAAACAGAGGCAAACAGATGTGTCCTTTCCCCAACTCACTGCTGACCACGCCAGCAATAAATGCCAGTTCTTGGCTGTTCGCTTGTTGCTCAACTTGCGAATAGATAAAGCGCGCGAACTGGAAATCCAACTGGCGAATCGCCCCTTTATTTGCTAACGATTCTAAAGTTGCCAATAGATCTGGTGTTGCCGCTAGATCTCGTGTTGCCACAAGGCTGTTTTGCTCAGAAAGAAGATCATTGGTTTTCATCAAATTAACTCCATCTGACCCGATTCGCTGGATCGCGTGTCAGGTGCTTGACCATCAATCAAATGATCCATCTCTTGTAAAAATTCAAAGGTTGGCTTGGCAGAAAAAACACCATGATCACTTTGCCCATCCATGCCACGCAAGAACAGGTAATAAATGCCGCCAAAGTGCTGTTCATAATCATAATTTGGCAATCTGCTACGCAAGAAACGATGCAGCGCCAAAGCGTAGATTTGGTATTGCAGATCGTAGCGATGATCCGCCATCGCCGACTTCAACGCATCGCCATGGTAATGGAATACATCATCACCTAAGTGGTTCGATTTCCAGTCGAGGACGTAGTATTTGCCTTGGTGCTCAAACACCAAGTCAATAAAGCCTTTCAACATGCCTTGCACGGTTTGGAAACCCAAATCGCCCGCTTTGGCAGACAGCGGATCATGACGTTGAATCACGCGGTTCAATGCAGGTGCAGACAACACTTCAATCGGCAATAAGAATTCCATCTCAACCAAACGTTGCGCCGGACCTTTTTGATTGAGCAGCAGGGCTTTGCTATCCAACGGCGTTGCCAGCACGGTATCAATCAACTGTTGCAGGATTGGCAGCCACTCTTCATCAAGCTGTTCACTTTCCATCAAGCCGAGGATGATTTGGGTGTTCTCTTCCGTTGTCGCGGGCTGAGTAAACTCAATTTCCTCAAATAAGCTGTGCAGAAAAGTACCCGGACGTGCGCCACGCGGGAAGTTGAAGATAGAGCGTTCTGGCTCAACCAATTCAGCTTCATCTTGCTCTTCTGAAGAGTCGATATCAAAGCCAATGATTTCAATCGTCGCGTCATGTTCAGCATGATGAGAACCTTGTTTAACCAAGCCCGAGTAACTGGTGATTCGCCAGTTTCTATCAATTGGGTTTTGCAGCTCTTTAGCTGTCAACGCTTCCAACTCGGTTTGCTCCGCAACATACATCTCGTCGTGTTGCTTTGGAGGATCACAAATCGCGACGTTATCAAGATTCTCTTGTTGCTTCTTCAACCCAACAAACAGGTCGTTGATGCCACCCTCTTGACCATTTTGCACCAAGTAACCAATCGCACTGTGATGCACGCCGGTTGGCTCTTTGGTTGAGCGACCATTGCGTAGCGGCGAAGCGCCAATAAAGCAGGCATACACGGCTCGCGTTAGCGCTACGTATATAAGACGCAAGTCTTCAGCAAGGCGCTCTTTATCTGCTTGTTTTAACGACGCATCATTGCCAGTGATATCGAGTACGGTGCGATCGTTCTCTGCGTCGTAGTATTTGGCTTCACTCGCTTCTCGGTAACCGAACACAAATGGCAAGAAGACCAAGTCATATTCCAGACCTTTAGATTTGTGAATGGTGACGATTTGCACCAAGTTACGCTCTGATTCCAGACGCTGAATTTGGTCATCACTGCCACCTAGGCCATGTTCTGCATCGCTGATGGATTGCGCTAACCAACGCAGCAAACCGTGGTCGCTGTCTAATTCGTTGCTCGCTTGCTGCAATAGTTCACCAATGTGCATCAAATCGGTAAGTACTCGCTCACCGTTCTCACTTTGCGAGCTCGCCCCTTCTTCTAGCAAACGCTCAGCAATATGACGCTTACTGATCACTGCTCGCAGCATAGGAAGCACACCACGTTGCACCCAAAGCTTACGGTATTCTTTGAACTCGTTAACCGCGTTTTCCCACACGGTTTCATCGTTGTTGAGGGCGTCTAAGCTGGCTGCATCCAGAGCAAATAATTCTGATGCTAGGCTGGCGCGTAATGCTCTGTCGTTTTCTGGCGTTAACACCGCTTGCAGCAAACGCTGTAAGTCTTGCGCCACAGAACTGGTAAACACGCTATCGCGGTTAGAAAGGTACACACTGGCAATGCCTTGGTCTGCTAACGCCTGCTTGACCATGCGACCTTCGCTACCCGTTCGCACCAATACTGCAATGTCGCCCGCTTTAACTGGCTTCTGCTTCTCGCCATTGACCAGACACGCTTGGCCTTGTTGCGCGGAGGTCAAAATGGTTTGAATTTGGCTTGCTGTCGCCTCTGCCATAGCGGTGAGGTAGTCACCTTTTGGCAGAGGTTTATCTTCCGCTTCTTGCAGCCAATAAGTCAGTGCAGGCTGTTTTTGACCACCCATGGTCCAAACGCGTTTGTCGGCACTTGGGCTGTAATCCACAGAATGGAATGGAATGTCAGAGTCATAAATAAACGGGCTATCTGGCAGAGCAAAAATCTGGTTCACTGCCAATACCATATCGGCACTTGAGCGCCAGTTGGTACCAAGCGTGTAGTGAGCACTAACTTGGTTACGCGCCTTGATGTAGGTAAAGATATCCGCCCCACGGAAACCGTAAATCGCCTGCTTCGGGTCACCGATCATAAACAAACCGCACTCAGGATTATCCAAATAAATGCGGCTGAAAATACTGTATTGCAGTGGGTCGGTATCTTGGAATTCATCGATCATCGCAACCGGATAAAGCGTACGGATACGCTCTGTCAGTAGTGCGGTTTCATCGGTATCAATCGAGGCAGAAAGCTGAGTCAGCAAGTCATCGAATGACAACCATTGTTTCTGATTTTTTGCTTTTGCCAGCATCACGCGACAATGCTCAATCGCATGAGCTAACAATGGCGCTTTTAAGCTGATTGGGTTGGCAAGGAAGGCTTCTATCGCCTCAAACACCGGGTGCTGTGGCGCAGTGCCTTTCGGGGTTTTCTCAAATAACACATTCTGCGCGAACTTCTCCAGTTTATCTGGATAGTCATAGCCCGTGGTTTCTGTCGAAGCCCATACGTTGACCGCTTCTAACCATGTCGGTAAAGACTTTTTGGTGTAGCTGCGTTTGTTGACGTCGGAATCAGAAATCAGTGCGAGGAAATCCTCCTGGCTATCACACCATTGGGCTTTCAAAGCATCAATTTGCTTTAAATTTTGCTCATGCAAATCGGCAAGGCTACCTTGCATTGCAGGAACAGAGAGACTTAGCGGCGCACCCGTGAGGTAGTTACTGATGTCATAAAGTAGATCCGATGGCGAGCCCCATAGTTGACGCACTTCTCCTGCCAAAGCGAATGGCAGAGGATAGAAGTTACGACGCCAGTAATCGGCAACCACTTGCGCTTTAAGATGGCTTTCGTCTGTCACAAACTCATTATTGAAACGACTACCAGATTCAAATGCGTTTTGCGTCAGCATGCGTTGACAGAAACCGTGAATGGTGTACACCGCGGCTTCATCCATTTGGCGCTCTGCTTGCAATAGGATCTCAGCGGCTTGCTTATGATCCTCGACTTCTTCCAGCAAAGGTTGAATCACAGGATCTGAGCTTTGTCCGCGAGCGAATGCGATCCTCGCGTCGTGAATACGCGCACGAATACGATCACGTAACTCTGCAGTTGCGGCTTCGGTAAAAGTCACTACCAGAATTTGATCCACAGTCAACGGCACGCGATGTTTGGTATCAGTCGTGCCATGCCCTAGTAGGAGTCGCAGATACAAACCCGCGATGGTAAAGGTTTTACCCGTACCCGCAGATGCTTCAATTAGCCTTGCACCATGCAGCGGAAAAGTCATGGTTTGCAGTGGAGTTGGAACTGACATTTGCGCCATAACGCTGAATCTCTCCAAGTATTCAACAAGGACATGTAGATCTTCAAAGGCGTTTCGCATCTAAAGATCAACAAACCCTATAATGTGATCTATCGTTAAAAATTTTATTAATGAGTCTAATAGGTTGGAATATTTAAACCTTTGTGGGATCTCACTCACGGTTATCATTACGGAGTACCGTTAGTATGCGCCTCACGAGATAAGCCAAGCCATTCAGGCGGCTACACTCAAACGAATCATGGTCCCTCTGACCTTGTGGCCGTACAGCGAACGCCCTACAAAAAATAATGATTTTCTGGCGGCCACCCTACTCTCTTCTTTATCTAAATAATCCAACTTATTCTTATACCCAAGTGACTTCAAGATACAGGATTCAGAGCGTTGTCACTGATTCCCTGTTTATCGAAAATAAGCAAGGAAAACAACGCTGTGTAATAGATTACTCTTTCCAAGTTGTTTGACGATGAAATTGCTTCAGTGACACGCTCCCGAAGGGCGAGTTGTCTTGGCTCGTATACTTCGTTGACGATTTTTAATTTAGAGCCACTAGATCTTCAAATCATCGCCTCGCCTACAAGCCAAGTCAATCTCGCTGAACCAAGCATCTTGAGGTTACTTGGGTATACTTTCAGCATCCATCGCCGTCAATCTTGCGCCTTGAAGAACCAATGCAGTCAGTGTGCGAACTTCTGCTGCAAGCTCATCATTCCAAGCAGACCAAATACGCGAAATATACGCATTGTTTCCTTCGCCTGGGCTCATGTACCCATCATTGAATGCGTCCGCCATTTTCTTCAGCGATTTCTCTTCGTCATCAGCCCAGTGGCCACGACTAAAGCCCGCCTCGACACACGCCAGTGCTGTTTTCGGGAAATATGGCAATGGCTTAGTCATGCCTTCAAAAAACAGACGTACTAATTCAGCAAGAAATTGTTTCGCTTGATCAGCGTCTGCCATTGCAGGGTAAACTAAATGCACCGCGCCTTCCTTGCGGTCATAACCGATAACGTGGGTCTTTCTAGCCTGACCAGAGGCAGACATAGCAAGATGATCAATCCATGCAGCAAGATAATCCTGCGCACGAATTTTACCGCTTCGGTAGCGAATCAACCCAGACTGATAACACTGAGTTAGCCAACCGGTTAGACGGATGTTTTTTCCTTCACCAAGCACATCGAAGGTAAGGTCGATTTCTAAATCGTCTTGCGGCGCACCGGATAAAAACGCCAACTTATCCACCAACTCTTCCGCTTGCACGCGGTTGGTTTCAAACTCGATATCACCAAATGCGCCAACCGGTAATTTGCCCTGCGCGCGTTGCTCACTCATGAAGTGCTTGAGTACGTCTGCTTTTGCGGACGGTTGAGTAATGGCGGTTTCGAGCAAGGTTTCTAATAACTCATCGCGCATCTGATAGCTTTCTAAGCCACCTAAAACAAACGGCTCATCGTCTTCCATCACAGGTAACGGCGGCTCGAACATCACTTTCAAACGACGGTTAAAGAAATACTGTACAGGCAAACGCCAGAAGCGTTGTAATTCCACCAAGTCCAATTCGATTGGGAAGGTTGCGCCAAGTAAGTAATCATCCAATGCGCGGTTAAACTCGCCACGCGCATGACCTTGCGATTGATTGCTTTGGGTCAACGCAGCTGGAATCCACTCTTTGGCATAGCTTGAATGAGAACCTTGGAATGCGCTTGGGCTGAATGGCACCATGGCATGTACGTTCACTAACTCGTTGAGTAGTTTATCTCCGGAGTCATCAACAGGCTGGTCTTGATCGCCATCTAAGCAGTAGTTCTGGTGGCAATATTCCATCAACTCCGACACCAGCACAGACGGCACGCGCTCAGTGTTGTCTTGGATAGAACGTCCAACATAACTGATGTACAAACTTTGCTGTGCAGACAGCACGGCTTCTAAGAATAGGTAACGGTCATCGTCTCGACGTGAACGGTCGCCCGGTTTAGTACGCCCTGTCATTAGGTCAAAACCTTCTGGTGGCATTGAGCGCGGGTACACACCATCGTTCATACCGAGTAAACATACGGTTCTAAATGGGATCGAGCGCATCGGCATCAGCGTACAGAAGTTCACTTGTCCAGCAAGGAAGCGCTGGCTGACCCGCGTCCCTGACAGCTTGTTTTGTAGATACTGGCTAACAATGGAAGGCGACAAGGCATCATCAAATGCCGCATCAGCTAGCTGTTCTTTCAGTTGGCTCAGGGTATCTCGAATCGACTTAAGCGCCATTTCCCCTTCTAACTCAACAGAGAAGAAGTCATCCAACATTGCCACCAAGGTTTCACGCCATGCATCAATCGACTGAACATGGGAAAGTTTGCGGCGATATTGGCTAATTTGTTGAATAAAGTGGGCTAACTTACCAGCAAGTTCTGCGCCCATGCCTTGCACTTCATTGTATGGTGAGAGGCTACCTTCTTGCGCTTCAAACAAACCGGCAGATTCTGGCATCGCGTAGCCTAATAACATACGCTGAATACCAAATTGCCATGTATTTTGGCGTGTTTCTGGCAGTTCAAATTCGCTGCCCGTATGGCTATCTAGCCCCCAGCGAATACCAGATTCTTCCACCCATAGTTTGGCTTGAAGGAAATCATCTTCGCTTAAGTCGAATCGCTTCAAAATCGCCGGCGTTTCTAACAACTCAAGTAATTCAGAAGCCAAACAACGTGTATTCGGTAAATTAACAAGTTGCATGAAAGCCGCCAAAATTGGGCTTTCTTGATCGGCCGTTCGGTCTGAAATCGAGTAAGGAATAAATCGCTCACCCGGCGCATTGCCGAACACCGCCTGAATCGCAGGGCTGTAGGCATTGATGTCTGCCACCATGACAATAATATCGCGCGGTTTCAGTGTCGGATCGGCATCGAACATCGCCAGAAGCTGGTCATGTAGCACTTCCACTTCTCGCATTGGGCTGTGGCAAGAGTGCAAGCTCAGAGATTTATCACCCAAACTCACCACTTGTTTGTGCTGACTGCTGTCGATTTGCTCGTCGTCTTGGTGCTCTTCTAAATTAAGAATGTCAGCTTGAAGTTGATGGAGCAGACTGTCGCGCTCAACATCAACAAAAGCTTCTATCTCATGGGATTCAAGCTGCGACAACAGATACATGTTATCGCGTCCAAGTTTGCCCATCGAAGCCAACAAACTGTTACCCACCACATCGGTATGCAGCTCATCCACCACGTTTTCTTCTAGTGAACCTTTTAGCTGCTCAGTCTCACCTTGCACTTCAGAATGGTCTTCTTGCCACACCACGTGCTGACGATGTTTTGCTGCTAAGCGAGCTAGGAATTTACGGTCGCGTACTTCACCCCAATAATAACGGCAGGGGTTAGTAAACATTAGATGGACATCAATATGTTCACCAATAGCTTTTAGCGCATCCATGTAACGTGGTGGCAGTGAAGAGATACCAAACACAAACAGACGCTTCGGCAGATGATCAAAATTGCCGTTGAAGTTTTCGAGCGTATCAATGAAGTGTTCGTACAAATTGGCACGATGATAAGGCGATTGCCCAAGGGTAACCGTGTGGTCGTACAATGCCTGCCACAAAATCGGCTGCCATGGATGCTCGTCTTCAAGTTCAGGCACCGTTTCTCCTGCTTCCCAGCTTGCAATCCACTCTGGTCGGTACACCAAATAGCCATCAAAGATATCGGCAATTTTCTCTGCTAATTGATACAGCTTGGAGTTGTCACTGTCGTCTTGAAGATAACGTGCCAAAGGTTCGAATGACGCTTCGTTCAACAAACCCGGAAGCAAGTGCATCAGCTTCCACGTCATGGCTTCTTTGTTGAAGGCACTGCGTTTTGGCACATCAGCCAATACTTGGGTAAACATTTCCCAGATAAAGGTCGCTGGCAGCGGAAACTCTAGGTTTGCCGCAACACCAAACTCTTTCGCCAATTCCATTTTTAACCACTGAGACATACCCGGGCTCTGCACCAGAATTTGCTCTTTTTCGAATGGGTTTTCTAATGGGTTGATGCGAATCAGTTCAACAAGAAGTGATTTGAGAACATCGACCTGATTGGAGTGATAGACAGTAAACAAAGTAAGTGCACCGAATGCCAATGGAAACTGCTAGCAAGCTTAGCACAGCCGCATTTATTCCTAGAGCGATCTCGATAGCTTAAATAACAAAAGGTTAGAGAACACTCAAACTGTGCTCAAATAACCAACAACTGACATTTGTAAGCAACGTCTTACATGCAAATACAAAGCGTGACATCAGTCACAAGTATTTCATGATAAAAAACACTGTTTTATAATCATCACAAATTTTTATAACAATACCCATCATATTGAATATTGGTTTGAAACCAACAATTGGAGGCGAAATTGCTCCTCTCTTCGGTGGATATCCACTCTAAGTTCAATTAAATGGGCGAGAAATACTGGAATATCAAAGTATGTTACGCAAACTTTCTTCTAATAGTGCTTGGCTGATGGCTTTTTTTGCCTGCTTTGCTCTTTATCTGTCGATCGCTTGTTACCCATTTTTGCTGTCAAATAGCCAAGCAGAACCGCTCACATTTCTGCAAAAGTACTACTTAGTCGCGACACAACTAGGCTGGCTGGGATTGATTGCTATGCCAATGATGTTAGGTTGTTTATTGCTGTCCTTTCTGCCGGCACGCATGTTCAAAGTCGTTGTGATCGCCATTGCAATCGCAATCTTGATCATGCTGAAAGTCGATATCCTCGTTTTCCAGCAATACAAACTGCACATCAATGGTCTACTGATCCGCATGTTCTTTGAAGGCGGTCGTGACGTATTTGAAATCTCTTGGATGAGCTGGCTGATCTTTGTTAGCGACATTGCACTGCTTATCATTGGTCTCGCATGTACCGTTTGGCTTAGTCACAAACTTGTTCAGAGCCGGGGGAAGTTTATCCTGCTCAGCATTTGGTTTGCTTTGCTGCTAAGTAGCCAGATGATCCACGCTTATAAAAATGCGCTCTACGATGATGAAGTCAGCCAATTTTCAAATAACTGGCCACTGTATTACCCACTCACTGCACGCCAATTTATCTACCGTCACGGTTTAGTTGACCAAAGCATCGCATCTCAAAACCGAGTAGAACTCAAGAATATTGAAAGCAGTTCACTCAATTACCCATTGGTGCCTATTAAAGTCGAACGTAAAGATAAACAACCTAATGTCCTTTTCATACTGGTTGATGCGTGGCGCTACAGCGATGCAACACCTGACATCATGCCAAATGTCAGCAAGTTCACCGAAAAAACGGTCAACTTCTCTCAACACATGAGCGGTGGTAACTCTACTCAAGCGGGCATTTTCAGCCTGTTCTACAGCTTACCAGCAACGTATTGGAACAGCTTTTATGCGAGTCAGAAATCGCCTGTATTCATGGATACATTGCAAAACCAAGGCTATCGAATGGGCATTTTTGGCTCCGCACCATTAACCAGCCCACCTTTGTCTCGCACTGTCTTTAAGAAGGTGAAAGATCTTACGTTAAAGCAGACTGGCGAAACACAAATCGAACGAGATCAACAGATCACCGATGAGTTTATTCAGTTTCAAAAGCAGGATAGCGACAAACCATACTTTAGCTTCTTGTTTTATGACTCTGCCCACGGCACCAGTTTCCCAGAACCTGAATTTGCCAAATTCAAACCTTACTGGGAGCGCGTCGATCATATTCTGCTCGATAACGATTTTGACGCCTCGCTTTACCACAACCGCTATAAGAACTCGTTATATTTCATTGATAGTTTGATCGAAAAAGTTCTGAAAAACGTTGATCTGGAGAACACCATTATCGTGATTACCTCCGATCATGGGGAGGAATTTAACGATCATAAAATGAACTACTGGGGTCATACGGGTAACTACAGTGATACTCAAGTACACGTGCCGCTGTACGTTTATCTGCCAGATCATCAGCCGGAACAAATTAATTACCGCACAACGCACTTTGATATCGTGCCAACCCTAATGAACGAGCTATTCGACGTTAAAGGGGAAACCCAATCTTACAGTGTAGGACGAGACTTGTTTGACAATTGCGTTCCGCGAGATTGGTTCATCGCTGGAAGCTATTACAACTATGCGCTGGTAGGTAAAGAAACTATGTTAGTGGTAAACCCTGGTGGGCACTCTCAGCAACTCAATAACCAATTGAAAGTTGATAACGAACACCAAGTACCAGTGAACGCCATCCAACAATCGTTGGATGAAATGTCGCGCTTTTACAACAAGGGATAACCAGTCCCTAGTTTGATGAATTAGTATTGTGTCGAACTTTCCTGCCACCCTATTCGGGTGGCTTTTTTATCTACTCGTCAACATAGAATCTATTCGTCGACGTATAACCTAGTCTACCAATATAAAAAAAGCCTCTTGGCGAGAGAGACCAAAAGACTTTGCTTTACGAGTAAAACTTCAGCTTTATGCGTGATGTGTGGTCATCAAGCGTGGTTGAATGAGCAAGTTATTGATGTATTGCAAACCTACGTAAGTCACCACAATCGTTGCCACAATTAATTCGATGCCTGCTAGACCACGAACTTGTTGTACATAGTGCGCTGCTAGACCATTTGCTTCCATCCAATTTGCTGTTTTGAACAGAGCTGTCGCACCAATCACCATTGGGAAGGTAAACGCTGCATAGCCAGGGCTAAATGGCAGTCTTAGCAGTTTAAAGAAAGCTAAGTAGATGATGGCTGTCATCAATACCGCGATACCAAACAATAGAGCAATAATCACTGGTGAAGGCGTCGCTGTTACAGTTAGGTAACCGGCCAACGATAGGCTTGCTGGTGCCGCCATGATTGCCATTGTTGGTTTTGCTGCATCTGGAATTTCATGAGTGAACATGAAACGGTAGATCATCATTGGCAGCATCACAGCGTAAGCCACCATACCGAAGATCAATGCACCATGTGCAATTGGTGCAAGCACTGGGTTACCAGAGAAAGACACGTCTGCAACGATAATACCCACTGGCGGTACGAACCAGCTTGGCACCATGTGGTGTAGTTCGAAATCTTTCGCGCGGTGGTACAAAAAGCTCACAAGGAACACGATATGTAAAGCTACCGCCACTAACCAAAGCACGTCACCTGCAACAGAGAAGAAATGCCCTAGTGAGTTTGAAACCACCATAGTTCCCATTGCGAAAGTTGGAACGACACTACCCACCACAGGGTGCGCAAGATCTTGTCTTAACAAGTGATTGTGAAAAAGAAATTTAACCGCCAAGATTGCTAGCAATACACTTGCAATACCTGCGCTAATCCACTGTCCATAGCCATGTAATTCGGCGAAGTTTTCCCAACTCCAACCCAAGCTCGCAATACCAAGAGCCAGACCCGCCATTGGGGTTGGTGCTCCCATTACTTTTGCTTTTGTTCTTTGAATCATTACGACCTCAAAATCTAGGCTAACTTTCTATGGGGTGTATATTACTCTTGCACTTCGTTCCAATATATCTAATTATTTAAAACTAACGTTCAGATTTACTTAACGGAATATCATGCCTAGTCATATCTCTCTTAAACAACTGAAAGTTTTTACTACGATCACTCAGCACAAAACGCTGACAGCGGCTTCAGAAAGCCTGTTTCTTTCGAAAGCAGCGGTAAGTATGGCATTGTCTGAGTTAGAGAAACAAATCGGACATCACCTATTTGACCGGGTGAACAACCGCTTAATTCTCAACCAAGAAGGACAAAAACTTTTGCCCCTCGCGGATGAACTCCTCAACCGAGCTCGGGATATTGAGAGTGTGTTCGATGGCGACCAAACCTTATCAGGGCTGCTTCGCATCGGTGCCAGTGACACCATCGGCAACCAAGTTGCGCCTTACCTGTTAAGTGATTTTCGTGATGAAACGAATCACCAATCACAGAGTTTGTTCATCTCCAACTCTGCCCAGATTTGTGACATGTTGATCGCTTACGAACTCGACATCGCGCTCATTGAGGGCAAGACCATACATCCAGAGCTAGAATCAACGCAATTCAGCGAAGATGAAATGTGTGTGATTTGTCCACCTGATTACCCTAACTATGACGAAGGACCTATCAGCCTAAATGAACTCGAAGACACCGAGTGGATTCTGCGTGAAGCTGGTTCTGGTTCTCGAGAGTTTTTTATGCGCGTTATCGCTCCACGTTTAGAGCATTGGCATGAGGCTTTTCAGCTCAACACCACTGAAGCGCTGATCAATTCGGTATCTGCTGGGCTTGGTTTAGGTTGTTTGTCGCGCTTATCCGCAGAACCTGCAATTCGCGATGGTCGAGTGAAGATGCTCAACATGCCTTTGGATATGAAGCGCCGCTTCTGGCTTTTGATCCACAAAGAGAAGTATCAAAACCCACTTCTGCGCACGTTTATTGAATTCTGCCAAAATTGGGAACGCCCAGAGAACCCGCACCTTAAAGATGACTAGTTCGAGGTGGATAGTTCAAGGTAGAGAATCCAAGGTAGATAGCTCAAATGCTGGTCAGTTAGTTGTACCCGGCTCTCATTCTGAGGCTTGTCGCTAGACTTAATTGGTCAAAAACTGTATAAAAAGCCAGTATAAATTCATCAAGTTAGAGGACCAACCATGGCTGTAATCGTCAAGTACGTGGTAGAACGCAATGGAGAAGAGAAAATGACTTTTACCTCTAAAGCGGAAGCTGACGCATACGACAAAATGCTGGATATGGCAGACGAGTTATTCTCACTGCTAGGTAAAAGTGAACTTCTAGAAGACGAAGGTAAGCAAGAAGATCTTGCAATGTTCCTTGCGCAAAACAAAGAAGAAGTACTTTACGCTTTGGGTGCAAAACGTAAGCCTGCGCCAAAAAAAGCAAAGAAGCTTGAAGCTGTTGAAGAAGATAGCGAACAAGAAGACGCTGCATAAGCCTCTCATTTGTTTCAAAAAAACGTCGCACCATGCGGCGTTTTTTTATGCGTTGCATTAATCGCCATATATCTCTGAGAATATAAAGAACCGATTTAATATCCCAAATTGCTCTAAATTTCATGTTGCAGATTAGTGTGACTTAGATCTAATCTAAATGGGCACGGTGATGGGGTACCACCGGAATCGAAAGATTCAAACCGCTTTTAAAGCTGATGACTCCTACAGAAACGAGAACAGGTAAGCCCTGTTGGAAGTACTTTTGCCTCTAGTGTAAAAGTAAGAGTTCTGTAGTGAGCAATTCAACTCTTCTCCAACCCCGCTCCTGTTTTCTCAAAAATTAAAAAGATATCCAAAATAGTTGTTAACTCAACAAGGCGACAAACGCGTAAGCCTCCTGAACATAGTTTTTCTATTTGATGGAGCGAATAAGAGCAGTCAACGCCGTTGAGTCTGACCAATATGCTGGATATCGTACACTGGGAAAACATTATGCAATACTCACACGAAATCCAATCAATGTGCCCGATTCAACGCGGCGATCTTCATGCTTCTGCACCGATCCCTGTTGAAGGCGCAATGATCAATCCAAAAGACGTTATCGCGATTTCCGGTCTTAGCCACGGCGTTGGTGCTTGTGCTCCTCAACAAGGTGCAGCAAAACTGACCCTTAACGTCAAAAACGGCATCATCGAAGAAGCTTTGATCGAAACGATCGGCTGTTCAGGCATGACTCAATCTGCAGCGATGGCCGCAGAAATCCTAACCGGTAAAACCATTCTTGAAGCACTCAACACTGACTTAGTGTGTGATGCTATCAACGTCGCGATGCGCGAAATCTTCCTTCAATTTGTTTACGGTCGTACTCAATCTGCTTTCTCTGAAGGCGGCTTGGAAATTGGCGCGGCACTGGAAGATCTTGGTCAAACTCAACGCAGCCAAGTGGGTACAAGCTACTCAACCAAAGCAAAAGGCGTGCGTTACATGGAGTTAGCTGAAGGCTATGTAACCAAACTCGCGCTAGACGAAAACAAAGAAGTGATTGGTTACCAATATCTCAACCTAGGCAAGATGATGAAAGCCATCAACGAAGGCGTATCTGCAGCAGAAGCAGCAGACAAAGCAACGGGCACTTACGGTCGTTTTGACGAAGCAGTAACGACCATTAACCCACGCCAACAATAATTGCCACCAAGAGGAAAGAGATTATGAACACTCCAATTACTGAATCTGTACGTCGCACATTAGACGAAATGCAACTTTCTTCTCTGGAAGAGGCTTACCAATACTGTATGGATCGTGGTATCGACCCTAAAGCACTAGTGATGGACACTCAACCTATCGCGTTTGAAAGCGCGGCAGATGCCTACACACTAGGCACCGCTTTGGCGATTTTCCGCGGAGCAAAAACAGCAGAAGAAGCAGCAAACATAATCGGTGAAGGTCTTCAGGCGTGCACTAAACCCGGCAGCGTGGCAGAGCAACGCCAAGTGGGTATCGGTCACGGTGCATTGGCGGCTCGTCTATTGAATGAAGAAAGTGGCTGTTTCGCTTTCCTTGCCGGTCACGAGTCATTCGCAGCGGCAGAAGGCGCAATCAAAATCGCATTGAACGTGAACAAATCACGCAAAAATCCGTTGAAAGTGATCCTGAATGGTTTAGGTAAAGACGCCGCTTACCTAATCTCACGCATCAATGGTTTCACTTACGTACGCACTCAATACAACTACCAAACTGGTGAGTTAGTGGAAGTAGAACGTCGCCGTTTCTCCCAAGGTCCACGTGGTGAGATCCTTTGCTACGGTGCAGACGATGTACGTGAAGGCGTGGCTATCATGCATAAAGAACAAGTGGATGTGAGCATCACTGGTAACTCAACCAACCCGACTCGCTTCCAACACCCAGTAGCAGGCATCTACAAAGCAGAACGTAATCGTGAAGGCATGCCTTACTTCTCTGTGGCATCAGGCGGTGGTACTGGTCGTACTCTACACCCAGATAACGTGGCGGCAGGTCCTGCCTCTTACGGTATGACCGATACCATGGGTCGCATGCACGCCGATGCACAATTCGCGGGCAGCTCTTCAGTACCTGCACACGTAGCGATGATGGGCTTCATCGGTATGGGTAACAATCCAATGGTAGGTGCAACTGTTGCACTTGCCGTAGCCGTCGGTGAACTTAGCCTTTAAGCCGATTTAATCGCTTTCTATCCAAAGCGATTAAATCCAACAAACCCAGTGTAGGGGGAGTGACTTCGGTCCTCCCCTTATTTTTTGCTATGCCCCTTTTCCAACTTCACTTTGTCTTTACCCCAAATCGGTCTGAGAAGGCTTTTGCGACACATTTCTCATCAGACAAACATATCTCTAAAAAGACAAAAGGTATCCATCTACAGACTTTCTCCATTTCCCCTCTTTAAACTCCCCAACACTCTCTTTATGATGACTGACAACTTAATTATTTCTTGTCAGTGAACAGACGAGACACAAGACTCAACACATGGAGATCAACTATGGCTTTCTTCTCTCTAGCCTTTGGTACGGCAACTAAAAATCGCGACGGCAAAATCATCGAAGCGTTTTTCCCAAACCCAGTTCTTAACCCAAGCGAAGCGCTTGTTAACGCACTAGCAGCAGTAGCAGGTTACGAGCAAGGCAACCAAGCTATCGAGATCTCTGCAGCACAAAGCGCAGGACTGGCAGCAGCATTTGAAGCAAACGGCGATGCGGCAAACGCTTCTTTCGCAGCAAAAGCAGCAGAATCAGCACAACCACTTGTACTGGTTATCCTTGCAACTGACGAGCAGCCACAAAGCGTTGCTGAAGGTTTCCTAAAACTTCAACTTATCTCTAACCGCCTAGTTCAACCACACGGTACGGTACTAGACGGTATCTTCGGTCTACTACACAACATCGCATGGACTAATGAAGGTCCAATCGACCTACCTGAACTAGCAGAGCGTCAAATCGAAGCTCGCCTAGCGGGTCGTGCACTAAGCGTAGATTGCGTAGACAAGTTCCCTAAAATGGTGGACTACGTGGTACCAACTGGTGTCCGTATCGCTGACACTTCTCGCGTACGTCTTGGCGCACACGTTGGCGAAGGCACAACGGTAATGCACGAAGGCTTCATCAACTTTAACGCGGGTACAACTGGCGTGAGCATGGTTGAAGGTCGTATCTCTGCTGGCGTAGTGGTTGGTAACGGTTCTGACATCGGCGGTGGCGCATCTATCATGGGTACGCTATCTGGCGGCGGTAAAGTTGTAGTTTCTATCGGTGAAAACTCTCTACTAGGCGCAAACGCAGGTCTTGGTTTCCCAATGGGTGACCGTTGTACTATCGAATCAGGTCTATACGTAACCGCTGGCTCTAAAGTGCGCATGCTAGATTCTGCAGGTCAAGAAGTAGAAGTAGTAAAAGCACGCGATCTTGCTGGTGTTTCTGACCTACTATTCCGTCGTAACTCTGTAACAGGTCAAATCGAGTGTCTTGCAAACAAGAGCGCGGTTGAACTGAACAGCGAACTGCATAAAAACAACTAATAAGAATACCCAAATAACCTCGAGATGCTTGATTCAGCGAGGCTGACTTGGCTTGCAGGCGCAGCAACGAGTTGAAGATCTAGTCAATCTAAATCAAAGCTCGTTAACAAAGCATGAAAGCCAAGACAACTCGCCCTTTGGGAGCGTGTCACTATCACGATTCCCACGTCAAATAACTTGAAAATAGCGAGCTATTTCACTTCGTCATTTTATCAGTGACCAGACTCTGAACTGAGCATCTTGAAGTCATTTAGGTATTGCAGTGAATTAGCCCTACGAAAAATCCCCCAACAGGAAACTGTTGGGGGATTTTTTATTGCCTGAGAGAGGGCACATTGTTACGACATGGCGTGTGACGTAATACTGAGAACTTCAAATACTCAGCTTTTTAGAATTTTACTTGTTCAGAAAGTTCACTGCTTTATCAGGGAAGTCAGTAAACAAACCATCCACTTTCACCTGATTGTAGAAGATGTCCATCATGCCATCGAAGCTGTCGGTGTAAGCAGGAATACGCCCTGGATCCGCACGGAAAGTATAAGGATGCACTTGCAAACCCGCGTCTTTTGCCGCTTTCATCAAAGGTTTGATGATGATGTTATCCTTGGTTGATTTGTCATCCACCAACATTGGTTTCCAAGGACCGATCCCTTCCGCGTATTCCGCGACCTTCTTCATACCATTGGCTTCAAACATCCAGTCATAACTGTATGGTGTTGCTTTTTCGCCTTTGTACTCCATGGTCTCGTTCCAATCGGTGTAAGCCATAAGCTGAACGAGCTTTAAATCCATGTCCATTGCGGGCATGAGTTCACTGTTGATGCGCTGAAGCTCATTCGCATCAAAACACTGAAGGTATACTTTGTCGTCTTGCGAATCGTAACCGTACTGTTTTAAAACTTTAAGCACCGCTTTTGAGATGTCTTTGCCTTCATGACGATGGAACCACGGCGCTTTGATTTCCGGGTAAATACCGATGTCATAACCCAGCGTTTTGTTTAAGCCTTGGATCAGCTCAATCTCTTCAGCAAAAGTAGGTACGGTGAAGTCTGATTTCCACATTGGGAATCGTGTCGGATAGCCAGCAACCTTGTTACCTTTATCATCAATGTTAAAGCCTTCAGTGACTCGCAATGATTTGATTTCTGCCAACGTGAAATCAATCGCATAGTAACGACCATCTTTACGGGCACGATCCGGGAATCGCTCAGCTACATCGGTCACGCGATCGAGGTAATGATCATGCAATACAACGAGTTGATCGTCTTTGGTCATCACCACATCTTGTTCGATGTAGTCTGGTTTCATCGCGTACGCCAACGCTTTTGCTTCTAAAGTATGTTCTGGTAGATAACCCGATGCGCCACGGTGCGCGATAACAAGCGGTTGTGCAATAGCTCCAGCTGAGATGCTCAGAGCGAGAACCGTCATGCAAACTGACGTTGTTTTCATTGTTCTTTCCTTAGCTTATTGAAGGGGCAGTATTCCACCGCCCCTTTAATGTTTTATGACGCCAATGCTTCTTTCTCACGCGCTTTTTGTTCATGGTGAGCACGCTCGCCAAGAAATGCGTAAGTTAGACAAACGATAGAGGTGATACATGAACCGATTAGGATGATAAAGCCGCCATCCCAGCCGAAGTGGTCTACTGTATAGCCAAGAATCGCGTTTGCCGCTACCGCACCACCCAAGTAACCAAATAAGCCAGTTAGACCTGCAGCCGTACCTGCCGCTTTCTTAGGAGCAAGCTCTAGCGCATACAAACCAATCAACATTACCGGACCGTAAATCAAGAAGCCGATTGCAACCAGCGCCATCATATCTACTGCTGGGTTACCTGCTGGGTTGAACCAGTAAACCAACACCGCTACGGTTACTAACGCCATAAATAGAATACCGGCAGGAGCACGACGACCTTTAAACAGCTTGTCTGAAATCCAACCACACAATAGCGTACCTGGGATACCAGCCCACTCGTATAGGAAGTAAGCCCAAGAAGATTTATCAACCGAGAAGTCCTTCGCTTCTTTAAGGTATACCGGCGCCCAGTCCAGCACACCGTAGCGGATCAGGTAAACAAACGCGTTCGCAATCGCAATTGACCACAACAACTTATTAGAAAAGACATACTTGAAGAAAATTTCCTTCGCCGTCATTTCTTTTTCGTGTGACTTGTCGTAATCATCAGGGTAATCATCTTTATACTCTTCAATTGGCGGAAGACCACAAGACTGCGGTGTATCTCTTACGGTGAACCAAATAAAGGCAGCTACGAGCGTGGCAAAAAATGCAGGTACATAGAAAGCGGTGCGCCAATCGTCGTTGAATGCCCAAAGACCAAGGATGAACAGCGGACCAATTAAACCACCACCCACGTTATGTGCCACGTTCCAAACCGACACTATCTCGCCACGCTCTTTGCGCGACCACCAGTGAACCATGGTTCGACCACAGGCAGGCCATCCCATACCTTGGAACCAACCGTTTAGGAACAATAGAATAAACATCGCTGTAATGCTGCCAGTAGCCCAAGGCATAAAGCCGAAGCAGAACATCACAAGCGCTGACATTAATAGACCGCCACTTAAAAAGTAACGAGGGTTTGAGCGGTCAGAAACACTGCCCATTAAGAATTTTGATAAACCGTAAGCAATAGATACCGCAGCTAAGGCAACACCTAAGTCACCACGACTAAAACCTTGTTCAATAAGATAAGGCATCGCCAAGCTAAAGTTTTTACGAACCAGGTAGTAGCCAGCGTAACCAACAAAGATGCCGATAAAGAGTTGCCAACGTAAGCGGGAATAAGTGCCATCGATCTTATCGGACGATAAACGATCGATGTGCGCCTTAGGTTTGAATATTCCAAACATAGGAACCTCATTAATAATGTGAGCGATGGTAGGGAGTATAAAATCGCGAACGAGCAAAAAGGAGTTTCGTTCGAAAGTGAATGCATTTTATGAAATTCGATTTTTATTTCTGTGACAAATGTTGCATAAGAATTAAATTTCAGTAAATACAGAAAATTAGAGGCTTTTAATTAGACTGCGCTTCCACTTTCTGCAGATTTCGTTACTGTCCACATAGAACACGAAGTGCGTAAACGAACAAAATCAGCACAATATTAAGTGAATCAAGTGCTCAAATGACCACAAAAATGGATAAAAGGTGGAAGTTGAAGAGACGAAGCACGTGATTTAAGCCATCAAACGCCTCAATTGTGGCGTGTTGCAACAATGTCATCGCGTTAACAATTAGGGTCAACATAAGCCCACCGCTTCCAACGTACATTTAGAGGTCGTCTCCAAGCAAAAGATGGCATATGTGCTACGGGAAACGGTCTTCTTTCTTTGAGATGGCGTAGCTCTTAGCAACGAGCGAATGAATATCAGCAATCCCTTATCATCATTAGTGTTAGCTAGCTCTTTAGGGTTAGTTTTCGACCAATAATCTGAGTATTTTCCCACCATTCGCGAAGCAGGTTCACAAAACTCCTCTTACCAGTTTGTGCATTGATTTTCACATCGGTAGTTTTAGTCTATCAAAGCAAAATTGAAGACCATAATTCGTTTTATCGAGTTTCCTTTTTGAGCAAAAGATGCGTCAATTAACAAAAACGAAGAGTTTGATTAACAAATTTATGCTCAAACGCTCATTTTTAGCGCTCGTTTGTTTTCGCAAACGTTTATATATGCACAATAGAACCGTGCTAGATAAGCATAAATATTAAAGGACTCTTAACATGACAACGAACAAACACCCCTCACTGCTCGGAGAATGTTTGGCCGAGTTTATCGGTACAGGATTACTTATCTTTTTTGGCGTAGGCTGTGTTGCTGCACTCGTTTTGACCGGGGCTCAATTTGGTCAATGGGAAATCAGTATTGTATGGGGCTTTGGCGTCGCCATCGCTATTTACTGTACTGCGGGCGTATCCGGTGCACACATCAACCCTGCCGTAACTATCGCACTGGCGATGTTCCATGGATTTGATAAGGCGAAAGTTGTGCCTTATATCATTGCGCAAATGCTAGGTGCATTTTGCTCTGCTGCTTTGGTCTACAGCTTGTACAGCAACCTCTTTACGGATTACGAAATCGCACACAACTTCGTTCGTAGCAGCCAAGACGCATTAGCCACAGCGGGCATTTTCTCGACTTACCCACATGCTTCTCTCTCTTTCTTTGGCGCTTTTGCTGTGGAATTCGTGATTACTGCAGTGCTGATGTTTGCCATTCTTGCTCTTGGTGATGAGAACAATGGCGCACCTCGCGGCGCGATGAACCCTCTACTGATCGGTATCCTAATTGCGGTAATCGGCGGTTCTCTAGGTCCACTAACAGGCTTTGCGATGAACCCTGCACGTGACTTTGGTCCTAAGCTGTTTGCCTACTTCGCAGGTTGGGATTATGCCCTGACTGGCGCGCGTGAAATTCCATACTTTATTGTTCCAATTCTTGCTCCTATCGCAGGTGCTTGCTTCGGTGGTTGGTTGTACCCGAAAGCGATTGCTGCATATCTGCCAAAGCAAGGTCACGGCTGTACTATCCCTAACCAGTGCGAAACCGAAGAAGAAGCAGAACAAGCGCAAGCTTAACCCCTACCAATTCGAACATTTACTAAAATATAAATAACGAAACAAAAGGATTCTTACCATGACTGAGCAAAAATACATTGTTGCCCTAGACCAAGGCACGACAAGCTCTCGTGCTGTCATTCTGGATCATGACGCGAATATCGTAAGCGTCGCTCAGCGAGAATTTACTCAGATTTATCCAGAGGCTGGTTGGGTTGAACATGACCCAATGGAAATCTGGGCAACTCAAAGCTCTACCTTGGTTGAAGCACTTGCGAAAACCGGCATCCGTAGCGACCAACTTGCAGGTATCGGTATTACCAACCAACGTGAAACGACGATTGTATGGAACAAAGAAACAGGCAAACCGGTTTACAACGCGATCGTATGGCAATGCCGCCGCACTGCCGATATTTGTGAAGAATTAAAAGCGCGCGGACTAGAAGATTACGTTCGCGACAATACAGGTCTGGTTCTAGACCCTTACTTCTCGGGTACAAAAGTGAAGTGGATTCTAGATAACGTTGAAGGCGCACGTGAAGATGCTGAAGCAGGCAAGCTGCTATTCGGTACTGTTGATACCTGGTTGGTTTGGAAGATGACACAAGGTCGCGTTCACGTAACCGACTACACCAACGCTTCTCGTACCATGCTGTTCAACATTAATGACCTATGCTGGGATCAAAAAATGCTGGATGAGATGGGCATCCCTGCATCCATGATGCCTGAAGTAAAACGCTCATCAGAAATCTACGGTCAAACCAACATTGGTGGTAAAGGTGGCACTCGTATCCCAATTGCAGGCATTGCAGGTGACCAACAAGCCGCTCTTTACGGTCAGATGTGTGTTGAAGCTGGTCAAGCGAAGAACACCTACGGCACAGGTTGTTTCTTGTTGATGAATACGGGTCAAGAGAAGGTAACATCGAAAAATGGTCTGTTGACCACGCTAGCATGCGGTCCAAAAGGTGAGCCAGCTTACGCCCTTGAGGGTGCGGTATTCATGGGTGGCGCTTCAATTCAATGGCTACGTGATGAAATGAAGATTCTGGCTGGTGCCGAAGATTCAGAATACTTTGCGACCAAAGTTGATACTTCAAATGGTGTTTACGTGGTTCCTGCGTTTACTGGTCTGGGCGCACCATATTGGGATGCTTACGCTCGCGGTACGATTGTCGGTCTAACTCGTGGCGTAAACTCTAACCACATTATCCGTGCAACTTTGGAAGGTATCGCTTACCAAACTCGTGATGTGCTGGATGCAATGCAAGCAGACTCGGGCATCAAGCTCGCGAACCTTCGTGTAGATGGTGGCGCAGTGGCGAACAACTTCTTAATGCAGTTCCAGTCTGATGTTCTTAATACCGAAGTTCACCGTCCTCAAGTAACTGAAGTGACCGCTTTGGGTGCAGCATACCTAGCTGGTCTAGCGGTTGGGTTCTGGAATAGCATTGATGAGCTGCAAGACAAAGCAGTGCTCGATCGCACATTCGAACCACACGATGATGAAGAAAAACGTAACCGTCGTTACAAAGGTTGGAAGCGCGCAGTCAAGTGTGCTCAAACTTGGTCTGAGCTTCACGACGAAGACGATTAATTTCTGATAAACGATTAGTTTCCCCCTGATTAATCGTAAAGAGCGCCGACTTGGCGCTCTTTTTTTGCGTTCGATCGCGGATTCCCTATTCCCACGACTTCTCACAATGCGCTAATTCGAGCACAATAGAGCGAGTTTCTATATTCGAATTTGAAGCATTGGCGATTACCAGTGCACAAGGGAGTGCTAAGTGAAGCAAATACCAAGACACCAACAGATTGTTGAGTTGGTGAAAAAACAAGGCTACGTCAGCACGGATGAGCTGGTAGAAAAATTTAATGTCAGTCCTCAAACCATCCGTCGCGACTTAAACGACCTTGCTGATGAAAACAAGATTCGACGCTACCACGGTGGTGCTACCATTCCTCTCAGTTCAGAGAACACGTCATATAACACGCGTAAAGCGCTTAACTTCAATGAAAAAGATGTCATTGCGGAAGAACTAGTAAAACACATTCCAGATGGCGCAACCTTGTTTATTGATATCGGTACCACGCCAGAAGCCGTCGCTCGAGCGCTCAATAAAAACCACAAACAACTTCGCGTGGTGACCAATAACATTAATGTTGCCACCATTCTTTTACCAAACCCAGAAATCAAAGTTATTTTGGCGGGCGGTGAAGTTCGCAACCGTGACGGCGGTATTGTCGGTGAAGCGACGCTCGATTTCGTCAAACAATTCCGCCTCGATTTCGGCATTTTAGGCATCAGTGGTATCGATTTTGATGGCTCACTACTGGACTTTGATTATCATGAAGTTCGCGTTAAACAGGCAATTATTGATAACAGCCGCAGTGTGTTCCTTGCGGTTGACCATTCGAAATTTGGTCGCAATGCTATGGTGAAACTGGGCAATATCGCGCAATTGAACATGGTATTCACCAACAAACAACCACCAGAAGAGATTCTTGCGATTCTAAAAGATGCCTCGGTTCCCCTTGAAGTGGTTGATACACAAATAGAAAGATCTGAGAACGAATAGCAAATTATCTCTCTTTCTATACGAATAAATGACCTCTGTCTTAATTAGGCAGAGGTTTTTTTGTGCCCAAATCACACAAAACGCTCATAAACGAAAATAAATAATGACCGCAAACGAAACCTAAGCTAGGATAAACTCATGTTCTAAAATGCTCGTTCGCTCACCAAGAGGTCAAATTTATGAGTATCCAACAAAATGCTTCCACGACTAACGCATCCCCTACTTTAGACCTGATCGTGATCGGTGGCGGCATTAACGGGGCTGGTATTGCTGCAGATGCTGCTGGTCGTGGTTTAAGCGTCGGTTTGTACGAAGCTAATGACTTCGCATCGGCAACCTCTTCTGCAAGTTCAAAACTGATCCACGGCGGATTACGTTACCTTGAACACTATGAGTTTCGTTTAGTTTCGGAAGCGCTCGCTGAACGTGAAGTGATCTTACGTAAAGCACCACATGTGGCTCTACCAATGCGCTTCCGTTTACCTCATCGCCCATTTTTACGCCCAGCTTGGATGATCCGCTGTGGTTTGTTCCTTTACGATAACTTGGGTAAACGAACCACACTGCCAGGCAGCAAAACTGTCAACCTAGCAAAATCAGGTCTTTTGAAACCTGAAATGAAAACCGGTTTCGAATACTCAGATTGTTGGGTAGACGATGCGCGCTTAGTCTTACTTAACGTTCTGGCTGCAAAAGAGAATAACGCAGAAGTTCGCAACTACTGCCGCGTAGAAAAAGCACACCGTGAAGGCGGCATTTGGCATGTCACTATTCATGACGTCACCACAGACCAACGTTTCGAACGTAAAGCGAAAGCTCTGGTTAACGCTGCTGGTCCATGGGTGAAACAGTTCTTTGATGAAGGATTAGAGCAAACCTCCCCTCGCAACATTCGTTTGATCAAAGGCTCGCACATCGTTGTTCCTCGTATCCACAACGAGCCGCAAGCCTACATCCTACAAAACAAAGATAACCGCATCGTATTTATGATCCCTTACTTAGATAAGTTCTCGATCATTGGTACCACAGATGTGGAATACAAAGGCGATCCGCGTGAAGTCGCGATCTCCGAAGATGAAGTCGATTACTTGATCGATATCGTTAACCAACACTTTGCCCACCAGCTAAGCCGCGAAGATGTGGTATGGACTTACAGTGGTGTACGCCCACTGTGTGATGATGAGTCTGACTCACCGCAAGCGATCACACGTGACTACACACTAGAGTTGGATGCTGAATACGACCACGCACCTTTACTTTCAGTGTTCGGCGGCAAGCTCACGACATACCGTAAGCTTGGCGAAGCGGCAATGAAGAAACTTGCACCTTACCTACCTGAAATGGGTAAAGACTGGACGGCAAACCAAACCCTTCCTGGTGGTAACTTCAGTTGCAGCCGTGAGCAACTTGCGAAGATGATTCATGCGAAATACTCGTGGGCATCAGAAACAATGTTGCTGCGCTACGTGACTCAGTTTGGTACACAAACTTGGGATCTGATGGAAGGCACTAACAGCGTAGAAGATCTTGGTCACTGCTTCTCAGAGCAAGCAAATGGCGTATATCAACGTGAAATTGATTACTTGATGAATCACGAGATGGCGCTAACCGATGAAGACATCTTATGGCGTCGTACAAAACTTGGTTTATACATGAACGAAGAGGAGAAAATCGCACTGGCAGAATATCTAAAAGAGAAGCTGCAACAAAAGGTCGTTAGCCTCTCACAAGTAAGTTAAATTGGACTCTCCTAATACAAAGCCTGCACCCCGCAGGCTTTTTTTTGGAGCTAAATTCTAATATCAACACCTTCTATCGAAAGCACAAAAAGTTTTAATTTCAGACAATTAACACTCTTACTTATTATTTTCTTCAGTCGGCAATTGCCCTCACCTCTAATTAAATCGGTATCCGATGAAGAAATCGCTATTCCTGAGCTTACTTCTCCTCAGTGGTTGCTCCGTTGCTCCTGAAGAAACACCACCTTGCGCATGTGATGACTACGTACCTCCCTATGTAAAGCCGCCAAGTGCATCTAACCAAGATAATATCCAACAGTTACTGGCTTACATTGCGCAAAAAGCCAAAGATCGCTGGGGTGAAGATGAGTTCGTCGAAGCGGGAAAACACCGCTACGTGAAATACCTTGATGGTTATAACACCCGCGCTCATATCGACTTCGAAGCGGGGAAAATCTACGTTTCGACAATTTCCCAATACCAGCCAACGGAAAAGCTACAAAAAGCGATTGTACAGACACTACTCATGCCTGCCGATCCAGCACATGCTGAGTTGTTTAGTGACAAGGAAGCGGTATTACGTGGTAAGCCTTTTTTATTGGGGCAAGTTCTCGATCACGATGGAAAACCGATTGAATGGGAATGGCGCGCCAATCGTTACGCAGACTACCTACTCGACAACAAACTGCAAAAGAAAGCCATCAAACACGGCAGTGCTTACTATGTCGAAATCAACATGGTGAAAGATCATCTAGAACAACGCGAATACCAGTACGCTGGCTTGATACGTGACGCTGCAAAACGATATGGTTTATCAGAAGATCTGATTTTCGCCGTGATCAAAACCGAAAGTAGTTTTAACCCTTATGCGGTTTCTCATGCTGGCGCTTACGGCTTGATGCAAGTGATCCCAAAAACAGCGGGGGCGGATGTGTTTAATTTAGTAAAAAACAAACCAGGTATTCCTACCAAAGAATACTTATTCGATCCTGCCAATAACATTGATACTGGAGCAGCATATTTCTATATATTGAAAAACCGCTATCTACGAGACGTGAAACATCCAACCTCGAAGCACTTTAGTATGATTTCCGCCTACAACGGCGGCACTGGTGGTGTGCTTTCGACGTTTGATAGCGACCGTAAGCGTGCAATGAATGAACTTAACAGCCTCAACCCAACTCAAGTTTATGATGCATTAACCACTCAACACCCAAAAGGGGAAGCGAGACGCTATCTACAGAAAGTTCTTTATTTCCAGAAAGACTTCAGCCAAGGGAATATCTAATTTTACCTAGCCACAAAACGAAAAACGCCGCTTAGTTCCACGGAGGTATAGAACTAAGCGGCCATGTAATTACACGAAAGACACCTATGGGTCTAAAACGTCAATTGGCTAGTTAATCACTCATATTCATACGAGCAATAACAGATACAGAGTATCGAACTCCGCCTTTTCTGGCACGAGCAAAACTCAGATTAGAATTCAACGTTTTTCACATTCTTAATAATTTCCTTACTATTAATGGGTTATTTGCTGAAGCAACATCAAACAAAAAAGGCTTAGCATCTCGCCAAGCCCTTCTTCACTCTCATTTTTCTTCGATTATCCCGGATGACCATCCACACGCGGAGTTATCAACATCACACCAAAACGCCACACAAACATACCAAATGCAAGAATCCATAATGCTGCGCTGATATCAATCCAAAAGAACATCTGTGAAGGAGCAAATATCACACCTAAGCTTCTCGCTAACGCCGCAGCAATCACCGCCGCAAACGCGATACTCATGTTCGGACCTTTGTAAATCATACGTCCAGTGTGCCCCATGGTGACACGAGTAATCATTGCTAGGATTAAGCCACCTAGCGCACCAATCGCAAACAAATGAATCAAGTTGTGGTTGGCAAACGCGTTATCCCAGCAGCCACGTAGGATAAGACTTAAAGGCAGACACAAATAAGCCGCATGTAAAGACCAAACAAGTGGCTCGCTCAGAGTCAACCAAGGTTTCCAGCGTAAGAATCGAACCAATTGGGCGATACCAGCAAACAACATCAGCGGCTTCCCAAGTTGAGCAAACGTCACAGGGAAGAAACTCAGTACAAACAACATGACCAAAGGTAGGTTGGCGAGCCAATCTAGCCACATCAGCGGTTGAGCTTTTTCAAAGTTGAAACGACGTGCAGTAAAGAAAGGGATTACTCGCCCCCCCATGACAGAAAGCAGTAAAGTGAACCACCACAGCATTGCTTGCCACACAGCAGAAGAGGTAAATGGAGGCATACCTTTCACCGTGGCATAACTGGCAAAGTTCGCAAAGATTGCAAGTAAGAATAACGGAACAAAAAATAGGTTACGCCACCCTTTAGCACGATAAACTCTTATGCCGACCTCATACGCTACAAATAGTAAAAACAGCGCTTCAACACTGCTGGTTAACCAAAGTGGTGCAGGCGTCCAAAGTAGAACTCGAGGAGCAAGCCATAACAAAAACAAGGCTAGCAAGGTGTAGTGCTTCGTCCCATTAATCCCCGTCCAGTTTTGTACCGCAGTCAGAACGAACCCCACCACAATCGCCATAGAGAAACCAAACAGCATTTCATGTACATGCCACCACAAAGCCGGAACACTCAACGCGCTAGGCTGCCCTGCTTGAAACATCCATACCCACAACGCAATCGCGATGATGGCGTAAATAGAACCAAACAGGAAAAACGGTCTAAACCCAAGTCGCAGCCATGCGGGGATTTTTTCTTCCACTTTTTTATCGGTGATATTCAGCATTGTGATGCCCTTACGTACCAATTCGTACTGTCGAAAAACTTAACGTCAGCGATCTTAACACAAACATGCATAAAAAATACATGTTATAAGATCGGACTATCCTTTAGAGGTAAAAACATTGCGCCTGATGCCGTGGAGGCATTTCCTCCCAAGAACGTAAAAATGCTGGGCTCAGTAAGAATGACTTAGATATCATATTTAGGTATAACGGATAGAACGGAATTCGTCGAAGTAAAAGGGAACAATCACGATGTATATATTTGGCTACGGCAGCTTAATCAATTCGGCCTCACGTGAGCTTACAGGGCAAACGGGTGAAGCAATTCCCGTTATTGCCCATGGGTTAGTGCGCTATTGGGGCAAAGTCGACGACAGCTATATCTTGTCACCGCTGGTTGTGAATGAAGGCGAAGGGCAAGTGAACGGTGTGCTGCTCGAAGTAGACCACCAAGCGCTGACTGAATTTGACCGCCGCGAACGTGGCTATCATCGTATTCAAATTCGTCCTGAACAAATCGAAACTGACATCAGCTTTAATCCAGATCATGAGATTTGGGTTTACGTGAAAAGCGATCCCCTTCCACCCTGCACGCTCAGCCCAATCATGCAAAGTTATGTAGATACTGTTTTAGCAGGATGCTTGGAAGTCTCTCACGCGTTTGCTGAACACTTTGTTCGCCATACTATAGGTTGGCAACACGCCAAAGAGAATGACCGCCACCAGCCCAAGTATGGCAACCTTGCGGGTGTGCAAGATCATCATTATGAATTAATAGATAACCTGATCAAAAAGGGAGCCTAGTGGCTCCCTTCCATTATTCATATTCGACAAATATCTGATTAGAATTTGTAGTCTAGACCTACGTAAAAGCCATCAAAATCAAAATCTAAATCGCCGCCATTTTCAACATCAATCGTGACCGAAGACGCACGGTAACCACCAGAAACAATCAGACCAGAAGCAAATTCATAACCTGCTTCAGCACCGTAGTTGAAACCAATATCGCTACCATCTGTTGATATTGAGCTAGAAGATGCAGTTGGAACATCCAACTTCAGGTCAACACCCATCACGCCCAAGCCAGCCACAGCGCCTAAGTAGAAACCTGTGCCTGTGAAGTAGTATTTAGGTTTCGCATTAAGATTCGCAGCGTAACCCTCAACTTCAATGCTCGCATTGTGCGCAGTGCCAAACTGATCGATGAAGTATCCGTTCTCTTTAAAGCTGCCAAAGTGAATAAACTCACCCTCAAAAGCTAATACAAACTGCTGAGAGAGCGCCATCTCTTTACCAACAGCGATACCAAAGCCTGTTGAAGACGATGAATCAATGTTCAACTCTGTATCGATCTCAGTGTTATGAATATCCGCACCAATATACCAACCACTATTTGCTTGAACCGACGCTGAAGCAACCACTGCACCTAAAGCCAATAAAGGCAAAACCTTTTTCATTATAATTTCCTATATTTTCATACTGTTAAACAGTTTTAAATCAAGAAAATTATAAATAAAGGTGAATATGAATCAACTCACTCATTTATAAAATGAGACACGAACCATAAGCATTTGTTATATAAATAAATTTAACTTACAGCTTAAACAATTCGCACGCCTGATGACATTGCGCGTTCCGGTGTCAGTAATACGCTTTCCGACTCATCGTCAGTTTCAGCGCACAGCAGCATACACTCAGAGGTTTCACCACGCATCTTAGCTTTTGCTAGATTACACAGCACTACCACCTGTTTACCCATTAACTCTTCTTCTGTGTAGTACGGTACAAGGCTCGTTACCGTTTGCAGGGTTTTCTCACCGACATCGATCTGCACAATGTATAGCTTGTCTGCATTCTCGTGGCGCGCCACCTCAATAATTTTTCCAGTGCGAATTTCTAACTTTGCAAAGTCTGAGTAAGCGATCGTTTCCATTAATTAAAATCCAAGTAAATTTTACTAAAAAGATAACGTTTACACTATCAGTAAGATTAATAATTACAAGAGGTAAAGATCGCACTTTAGAAAGCAACCACCTGTTAAAATTGCACTTATTACACAATGGGTGTTTAATACTCCGGTTAACGTTTTTAGCCAACGAAAGGTTCCTCATGGCAACAATCAAGGATGTCGCGAAAGAAGCGGGTGTATCAGTCGCTACCGTTTCTCGTGTGATCAACAAATCACCCAAGGCAAGCCAAACTTCTATCGATGCAGTGACTAAAGCGATGAGCAAACTTGGCTATCGCCCTAACGCGGCAGCACGAGCACTCGTCAGTCAAAGTACCAATACGATGGGCGTGCTGGTGAGTGATGTCTCAGACCCCTTCTTTGGCACCATGGTCAAATCGGTTGATAACGTCGCAAGAGAAAATGGTAAACACATTCTAATTGGCAATGGTTATCACAATCCAGAAGATGAACGACAAGCGTTAGAGCTGCTGATTAATAGCCGCTGTGAGGCGATTGTGATCCACTCTAAAGGCTTATCAGATGAAGAATTGATTGGCTATGCCAAAGAAGTAAAAGGGATGGTATTGATCAACCGCCACATTCCTGAGTTAGCAGAGCGTTGTATCTCTCTCGATAACCGTAAAGGTGCGTACCTCGCAACAGAATATTTACTTCGTCATGGGCATACCAAGATAGCTTGTATCGCTTCTTCACATGACATTGAAGATACCGATGAGCGCTTGCAAGGTTACCAAGCGGCGCTGAAAGACCACAAGATTGAACTGTCGAAAAGTTACGTTGAATATGGTGAACCAAACAGTGATGGTGGTGAAATAGCAATGACCAACTTACTGACTAAATCACTCGAAATCACCGGTGTCGTGGCTTACAACGATTACATGGCAGCCGGGGCACTTGCCGTATTAGATCAAAACGGAATCAGCGTACCAGAGAAAGTCTCTATGGTCGGTTTTGACGATGGTTTAATTGCTCGCTTCGTCAATCCAAGTTTGACGACAATTCGTTACCCAATTGAAATGATGGCAGAACGCGCTGCTCGACTAGCGTTGGCATTATCACGAGATGAACAAGTGGAAGAAGACACGATCATCTTCAGCCCAACCTTAGTTCGTCGCAACTCGGTTGACCGCCTCTAACTCTGCACCCAATCTAAAATACGAAATAAAAAAACTCTGCTACAGAAGTACCAGAGCTTTTTTGTTTTTAGTTCAATCAAGCTTTTGACCTACTGTAGGCAAAAAGCTCATGGCAATCCAAAAGGCTAAAAATCAATACCTTAACTAAAAAGCAAACTGAAACGTGGTACTGAATCGATACGCTTGCTCAGGTTCAAGAATACAACTTGGTTGCCCCCACTCAGCATGGTTCGGTGAATCTGGCAAAAACTGAGTTTCTAACGCCAAGCCCGCGTAGTCTTGGTATTCCCCACCGCGACGGTTTGGTGCACCCGCTAACCAGTTACCCGTATACAATTGCATGGCAGGCTTATTGGTCACGACAGACATATGCACTTTTCCATCCGGAGAAACCACCCACGCAACGGGTTTTGAAACGTCGCGATGAGCATCAAATAGATAGCTGTGATCATAACCTTTCGCTGCAATCTGCTGCTCATCTTGTAAGAAATGCTCCGATACTGGCTTTTCATTTCTAAAATCAAAGCCTGTTCCTTTCACATCTTGCAATGCGCCCAAAGGAATACCGACGTCATTAGTTGGTAGATATTGATCTGCTGCGATGGTTAAACGGTGAGAACGGCAATCCAAATCGGCTTCCGCACCAAGCAAATTAAAGTAAGCGTGGTTGGTTAAGTTCACTGGTGTTGCTTTGTCTGTCTTTGCGAAATACGCAATGCTCACTTGGTTGTCATCAGTCAGGGTATACGTCACATGGACTTCGAGGTTCCCCGGGAAACCTTGATCACCATCTTCAGACAACAAAGAAAACGTCACTTGCTGTTCGGACTGAGACTCAATGTTCCAGCGGCGCTTATCAAACCCTTCCTCACCACCGTGTAAGCAGTTTCCCGCTTGGTTAGTGGAGACTTGAAATGCTTCGCCATTAACCTCAAAAAGCCCATTGGCGATGCGGTTTGCGTAGCGACCAACAGTGACACCCATGTAACACTGTTGATGCATGAAACTCCCCATCGTCCCCACTCCGAGAAGCACTTCGCGCAACTCCCCATTCGCCAAAGGTAAACGACAACTCAGCCATGTCGCGCCAATATCCATAAAGGAAACGCTCATGCCTGTGTTATTTTTCAGTTCGACCACTTTGGCAGGCACGCCATCAAAAGCAGCCTGCTGTGTCATCGTGATGGTTAATAGCTCGGTCATCTCTCGCTCCTACTAAAGCTGCGGTGCGCTTAAAGCACTTCGACTAAGCTAGCGCCATTTTTCGCTTGGCACACGTAGATAGATTCTTTCAACCCCGTTGCTGCTTGGTATTTAGCTTCAACGGTTGCTTTCACGTCATCCACTAATGCAGGCGGTACAAGAGCGACCATACAACCGCCAAAGCCGCCGCCAGTCATGCGCACACCGCCTTGCTCACCGATGACCTCTTTCACCATCTCAACCAAAGTATCGATTTCTTTTACTGTGATTTCGAAATCATCACGCATTGAAGCATGAGACTCTGCCATCAACTCACCCATGCGCTTCATGTCGTGTGCGCGAAGAGCTTGTGCGGCTTCGACCGTGCGATCGTTTTCTGTGATCACGTGGCGAGCACGTTTTGCCACCATTTCATCCAGATCAGACACTTTCTGGTTAAACTGCTCAATGCTCACATCACGGAGTGCTTTTACGCCGAAGATGCGCGCCGCTTCTTCACATTGCTCACGACGAGTGTTGTATTCGCTATCTACCAAGCCACGTTTTTTGTTCGAGTTGATGATCACCACTGCCATGTCTTCTGGCATCGATACTGCTTCGGTTTCTAGGCTACGGCAGTCCAATAACATCGCGTGATTTTCACGACCTTCTGCCGAAATCATTTGGTCCATGATGCCGCAGTTACAGCCGACAAATTCGTTCTCTGCTTGCTGACCGTTCAGTGCAATTTCCGCTTGGCTGATTTCTAAATTGAACAGCACTTTAAACGTTTGACCAATCACCACTTCCAATGCTGCCGATGAGCTCAAGCCCGCACCTTGAGGCACATTGCCGCTCACTGAGATATCCGCACCAGAAAATTGGTAACCGCGTGCGAGAAGATACTTCACCACACCGCGAATGTAGTTGGCCCACATTTTGTCTTGTTGGAAAGTAATCTCTTGAGTGATATCGAACTCATCAACTGCGTTGCCGTAGTCCACAGATACCACGCGCACTAGGTTGTCTTCACGTTTTGCTGCTGCCACAACCGTTTGGTAGTTGATCGCACATGGCAATACAAAACCATCGTTGTAATCAGTGTGTTCACCAATCAGGTTGACACGACCAGGTGCTTGAATAATGTGGCTTGGAGCGTAACCCAGCACTTGTTCAAAAGAGGTTTTAACGTTTTGGATTAAATCAGACATAGTAAAATCTCAGCATAAAATTTTTGTGTGAATTCTCGACAGCTTTCATATCTCGCAATCAGAAACGACATATTTGATTGTCTAACATTTGTCATTCCGGGCGAGCCCTAGCGAGCATCCGGAATCTACGTTCAGCGCACTCTGATGGTAGATTCCGTATCACGCTCGTTCCTCGCTGTACGGAATGACATCTTTCGTATTTATCTTTAAGGTCTGTTGACCTTTCGAACAAAATTTAACCGCGAAAGATCAACAGACCCTAGTTACTGTTCTTTGTAATGCACATCGCTTAGGTCACGTAGGCGCTGTGCTGCTTGCTCTGCGGTTAAGTCGCGTTGGTTTTCTGCCAACATTTCATAACCCACCATGAACTTACGCACTGTTGCGCTACGCAGTAGCGGCGGGTAGAACAAGGCATGCAGTTGCCAATGATCGATATCAGTACCTTCTTCAAAGAATGGCGCGTAATGCCAACCCATTGAGTAAGGGAAAGAGCATTGGAATAGGTTGTCGTAACGGCTTGTCAGTTTTTTGATTGCAACCGCAAGGTCATCACGTTGCTCATCGGTTAGCTCACTCATTCGACGAATGTGCGTTTTAGGAAGTAGCATGGTTTCGAATGGCCACGCAGCCCAGTAAGGGACAACAGCAATCCAGTGCTCAGTCTCAACCACAGTACGTGAGCCATCTTTGAGTTCAGCTTGCACGTAATCCACCAGCAAGTTACTGCCATGTTCTTGGTAGTACGCTTTTAAGTTGTGCTCTTTACGCTCAATTTCATTTGGTAAGAAGCTATTCGCCCAGATTTGACCGTGCGGATGAGGTTGAGAACATCCCATCGCTTCGCCTTTGTTCTCAAATGCTTGCACCCACACGTAGTCTTTGCCAAGCTCTTCGATTTGCTCATTCCAGGTGTCAATCACGCCACGAATTTTGTCGACTGGTAGTTCCGGTAGCGTTTTGCTGTGATCGGGAGAGAAGCAAATCACTCGGCTCAACCCGCGTACGCCTTGAGTCTTGAACAAAGGGCTGTCTGACTCAGGTGCATCTGGAGAATCCACCATCAACGCAGCAAAGTCATTCTTAAACACGTAGGTGCCTTGGTAATCTGGGTTTACATCTCCAGAAATGCGCTCGTTCGTAGGACATAGGAAACACTGCTCATCGTAACTAGGCAGTTGATCGATAGACGGTTTCTCATCGGCACCACTCCAAGGGCGTTTTGCACGATGCGGTGACACTAAAATCCACTGACCCGTTAGTGGGTTGTAGCGACGATGTGGGTGATCCACTGGGTTAAATTCAACATTCGACATCTTACTTACTCAACTTTTAAAATTTCTTTCATCTGCATTCCCCAATGAAATTGGAGTTGCTGCTAGGCGGTAAGCTTTCCAATATCCATGAGCATAGGTTTTCTATGTGATTGGAATTGGAAAGTGCAGGCGACAACGCTGCAGCATCAATTACGCAGGGGAATAGCCTTGCGGGTTATTTGACTGCCATTTCCACGTGTCCGCCGTCATTTCAGTAACGCTGCGAGTCGCTTTCCAGCCAAGATCTCGCTCTGCTTTTTCGGTACTTGCCCAACATTCTGCAATGTCACCAGGACGGCGAGGACACAGCTCGTAAGGCACTGGCTTACCGCAAGCCAACGCGAACGCTTCCACCATATCAAGCACGCTAGAGCCTTTTCCCGTACCTAAGTTGTAAATGTGCAAACCGGCTTTATCACCGACCGATTTCAGCGCTGCGATATGACCGTCCGCTAAGTCCATCACGTGGATGTAATCACGAACGCCCGTGCCGTCTGGTGTTGGGTAGTCATTGCCGAATACCGACAGTTTTTCACGGCGACCGACTGCGACTTGTGCAATGAACGGCATTAGGTTGTTTGGAATACCTTGAGGGTCCTCACCCATGGTGCCGGATGGATGTGCACCCACTGGGTTGAAATAGCGCAGTAAAGTAATGCTCCAATCGTTTTCTGCGTTGAACAGATCACTTAAGCACTCTTCCACCATGTACTTGCTACGACCGTATGGGTTGGTGGTTGCGCCCGTTGGCGAGTCTTCAGTAATAGGTACGATGTCAGGGTCGCCGTACACCGTCGCGGATGAACTGAAGACAATGCTTTTCACCCCAGCTTTGCGCATACTGCGTGCCAAAACGAGCGAACCATTCACGTTGTTATCGTAGTACTCCAACGGCTTCGCAACGGATTCTCCAACGGCTTTTAGACCAGCGAAGTGAATCACGGCTTGGATATCATGCTCAGCAAAAACCGAGTCTAAAAAGGCTTCATCACGAATATCACCTTGATGGAAGACGGGTTGTTTACCTGTCAGCGCTTCAATACGACTAAGCACTTCTACTTTGGCGTTACACAAGTTATCGACAATGATTGGCTCCATACCTACTTCAATCATCTGTACGCATGTGTGGCTACCGATGTACCCCATACCGCCTGTGATAAGAACTTTCACTTTTGCTTCCCCATTGTTGCTGCTCATGCTTGGTAACGATTTGAGCCTATTAACCAAGCAAATTCGCAGATCGCTTAACTGGTTAAAAGTCTACCAACCAAAACCGATCTAGATCCGTGATCAAATTCAAACTTGTGTAAACGTTTCCACAAAATTACACAACACATAAAACTTAATAAGATTAAAGAAAATTTATTCATTTAAGGAATCAAAACGAAAAAATACTAGACAAGATGTATAAACGTTTACATCTTCACAGCAACATTAAAAGGTGACGCGCAACGCAAGAAAGATCAGGCTTCGCTTTAGATCCCTGACATTGCTCTTACAAAACAAGGAGCAAAGCTCGTTACAGTAGCCCCGCCCCAAATGTAACCATTTGTAACAAGACTAAAATCCATGTCTTTTCTTTTATTGGGGCACATTGAGCACAAAGACCAAACCTAAAGGGCATCCATGCTACGCAAGCGAAACGAATTCCGAGACCACAATCAGGAAGTAAGATTGTTTAAAAACCGCGCCATCGTTGCTTTTATCGGCATGGTTATTTTGTTGGGAGGACTGGTTGCTAACCTTTATAACTTGCAGGTTAATCACTTCAAAGATTACCAAACTCGCTCGAACGACAACCGAATCAAGATCCTGCCAATAGCCCCTACCCGTGGTCTTATATATGACCGAAATGGCGTTTTGTTGGCTGAGAACCGTCCTGTTTATAACTTAGATATGATCCCAGAACAGGCGGGCGATCCAGATGCATTAATTGAAAAACTGCGTCACTATATTGATATCACCCCAGATCAAGTTGAATCCTTTAAAAAGCGTTACAAGCACACTCGCCGCTTTCGTTCTGTCACGATCATGAACGAACTGAATGACAAGCAAGTGGCGCGCTTTTCTGTTCATCAGCACGAGTTTAACGGCGTCTTTGTTACCGCAGATCTCAAACGTTACTACCCTTACGGCGAAGAACTGACCCATGTTTTGGGTTACGTTTCTCACATCAACGATCGAGACTTGCGTCGATTGGATGAAGAAGGCAAAGCACAGAATTATCAGGCAACGCAAAACATCGGCAAGTTAGGTGTTGAACGTTATTACGAAGACATCCTCCACGGCACCAAAGGCTACGAGGAAGTAGAGGTAAACAGTCGCGGTCGCGTGATTCGTACGATCAAATATGTGCCGCCAGTTCCCGGAAAAGACATCGTATTGAATCTGGATATTGAGCTACAAGAGTATGTCTACAAACAACTCAACCATCGCCAAGGCAGCGCAGTCGTGCTCGATCCACGCGACAATAGCGTATTAGCTATGGCATCAAGTCCGAGTTATGACCCAAACCCTTTTGTTAACGGCATCTCTAGCAAAGCCTACCGTGCCTTACTCAATGATCCAGCACACCCACTTGTGAACCGTACAACGCTTGGCGTTTACCCTCCTGCTTCTACGGTAAAACCTTTTATGGCTGTCGCTGGGCTTGAAGAACACGTCATCACACCAAGTACCGTGCGCAACGATCACGGTATCTGGCGTATTCCTGGCTCTAAACCAAATTCAAAAGCATGGCGAGATTGGAAACGTTGGGGTCACGGCAACGTGGATGTCACCAAGGCAATTGAGGAATCAGTTGATTCCTTCTTTTATCAGACCGCATTTGACCTTGGGATTGACCGCATTTCGAAATGGATGAATAAATTTGGCTTTGGCTTGCCAACGGGCATCGATATTTACGAAGAAAGCAGCGCAAACATGCCGACACGAGAATGGAAAATCGCACGTCATCGCACCCCTTGGTATCAAGGTGATACGGTGCCTATCGGTATTGGGCAAGGTTATTGGACAGCAACACCAATGCAGATAGCCAAAGCAACATCATTCCTCATTAATCATGGCGAAATGAAAGCGCCACACCTTCTCAAAGCCGTGATTGAACATGGGGAAGACTTCGAAAACCAAGTCGATGTTAAACCAAAAGTGCTGCCTTCTATCGAAGGAGTACCAGAGAAGTTCTGGGATATTCCAATCAACGCCATGCGTTTGGTAAATAATGGGGCTCATGGTTCTGGTCGCCGTGCATTTAGAGGCGCAGAGTACAGCAGTGGCGGTAAGTCAGGGACTGCGCAGGTATTTGGCCTGCGCAAAGACGAAGTCTACAACTCCAAAAAACTCGCAAACCACCTACTCGACCACGCATTGTTTACCGCGTTTGCACCATACGATAAACCCAAATACGTGGCGACCGTGGTTATCGAGCACGGTAATGGTGGCTCTAAAGTGGGCGCGCCGTTCATTCGAAATGTGTTTGATCACTTGCTTGTCCATCACGACAAAGACGACAGCAATAAGGTGAAGTCTTAAATACGCCAGAACAACACCCAATAAACAAAGCCTGAGTGGATGTCCTAGCCACTTGGGCTTTTGTTTGTTTTCCAGCACAACCCCACCCACCCAAATTCTATAAAATACAAAAAATGTGAGATAAATCAGAAGCGAATAACAACGAGAAGAACATCACTATCAATAACCACCCTTTCGTTTGCTAAAACGAAATCATCAATAGTTCACCCCTCGTCACTAAGAAAATAAAGTTTTTGGATTTCACTCTTTTTAAACCGAAAGACAATTTGCGCAAATTGGAAAAGCAGAAGATTTGTGACAGCAAGCTCAACGAAAACAGGGATGGTGATTTCAAATGTAAGAGCAATAAATAATCAGTAAGGGAAAATCGATGAACTACAAGACTTTGAAAGCTAGTGGGTTGGCGGTTATAGTCTCGGCAGCTTACATAGGGAATGCGTACTCAATGGAAATAGCCAATGATGCAATGGCAATAACATTTGATAATAACTCAGGTGTCGTGTCATTGATCAACAATAATACGGATGAACAAATCACCCCAACTGAACTTTTCTTCATTACTCTACCGAATGAAACAACACTTCATACCAAAGATTTTAAGTTGGAAAAGTACAAGAAAGATGGTGACAGCATCAATCTCACTTTTGTTCGCAATGATTTTGAAGTGGATGTCACTTTGAACGTAATCAAACAACGATATGTGAGTGTTGATTACAAAATCAAAGCTGTTGGTAACGATCGCAAGATCAAAAAAATCACTTTCTTACCAACCAAAAAACAAACGCAAGCGCCTTATGTTGACGGTAGCATTAACAGCTCACCAATTATCGCGGATACGTTCTTCATGCTGCCGCGTAAACCGATTGTAAATACCTATGCTTACGAAACGAAAACCAACCTCAATATTGATATTGTCACTCCAATAAGCACAAACGCCCCATTAAAATATACAACTTATATCGGTACGTTTAGCGAAGTCAGTCAATTAAGACGCGACTTCAACAAGTTCATTGAAGCGATGCGACCACGTCCCTACAAACCATATTTACATTACAATTCATGGATGGATATTGGCTTTTTCACTCCTTATACAGAAAGTGACATTAAAGGACGAATGAAAGAGATTTATCATGAGTTGGTGGAAAAACGCGGCGTAGTTCTTGATGGGTTCTTACTTGATGACGGCTGGGATGACTTAACAGGAAACTGGGATTTTGGCTCAGCATTTGCTGATGGGTTTGGGAGCGTAAAAGAGCTAGCCGATTCAATGAATACTAGTGTGGGTTTGTGGCTTTCCCCTTGGGGAGGCTATAACAAGCCACGTGACATTCGCGTTTCACATGCAAAGGAAAATGGTTTCGAAACGGTGGATGGTAAGTTTGCTCTCTCAGGTCCGGTGTACTTCAAAAACTTCAATGACAAAATCACCAATCTGATTAAAAACGAGCATATTTCGTCGTTTAAACTTGATGGAATGGGCAACGCAACATCTCACTTAAAAGGCAGTCAATTTGCTTCCGATTTTGATGCGTCAGTTCAGTTGATCGAGAACATGCACAAGGCCAACGATAAGGTATTTATCAACCTAACGACCGGGACCAACGCAAGCCCATCATGGTTATTCTTCGCTGACTCAATTTGGCGCCAAGGTGATGATATCAACCTTTATGGTGATGGCTCTCCAACACAACAGTGGGTCACTTACCGAGACGCTGAAACATATCGTTCGATTGTCCGTAAAGGTCCATTATTCCCGATGAGTTCGATAATGCTTCACGGTATTGTCAGCGCCAAAAACGCTTATTATGGACTTGAGAAAGTACAATCCGATCAAGATTTTGCCGATCAAGTATGGTCATATTTTGCAACTGGCACACAACTACAAGAAATGTATATTACGCCAGATATGCTCAATTCAACTAAATGGGACACTCTTGCAAAAGCAGCTAAATGGGCAAGAGAGAACGCCGATGTTTTAGTGGATTCACATTGGATTGGTGGCAATCCAACTAACTTAGCGGTGTATGGTTTTGCGTCATGGAATGAAAACAAAGCCGTAATTTCGTTGCGTAACCCATCGGATAAACCACAAAAATATTACTTGGATCTCAATCGTGATTTTGAATTGCCTACAGGCGCAAATGGGCAGTTCAAGCTAAAAATGGCTTACGGTGAAAACAACACAATTCCATCTCACTACACCGACCCAGTAGTTATAACCCTGCAGCCACTACAAACTTTAGTCATCAACGCGAATAAATAACCAGTAACCAAAGAAAAGGCACTGTTATGGTGCCTTTGTTCGCTTTTTCTCAGACCTTAATACCATCAAATACGATAGAGCAACGAGTGCTTAACGTATTCTTCCGACAGATAACTTCACTTCCCCGATCGCACAGTTTTACTAAAAGTTTGTGCATCCATAAGTAGCTGTTTACAATGGTGGGATTATTGCTTTTCTCACTGGGACAGTGAGCTTTGCCTACGGGAAGTGCACATGGCAACACTAAAAGATATCGCTACTGAAGCTGGCGTCTCACTCGCGACCGTATCGCGCGTGTTAAATGATGATCCGACTTTGAGCGTAAAAGAAGAAACCAAACACCGCATCTTAGAAATCGCAGAAAAGCTGGAATACCGCACCAGCAGTTCCAAAAAATCCACCAAAGAGGCAAGACAAAAACACCACTTCTTAGCCTTGTATAACTACAAGCAAGAAGCCGAGGTGAATGACCCTTATTACTTGTCGATTCGTCACGGGATTGAAACCCAGTGTGACAAATTGGGCATTACGCTAACCAATTGCTACGACAGCATCATCGATGTAGAAACGCAAAAGATCACCGGTATCCTTCTGGTCGGTAAAACTGACAGCGCCGTGATTCGTAAATTGCCTAAACGTCTTACTGACAGCATTTGCTACATCGACTTCTCTGACAGCGATAGCACATACGACTGTGTTGATATCGATCTTGCGCGAATCAGTAAACAAGTGGTCGACTTCTTTGTTGAACAAGGCTACGAACGGATTGGTTTTATTGGTGGTCAAGATGAACCAAACACTGCAGACATTCGTGAAAATGCATTTGTAGAATACGGCAGCTTGAAAGGCGTGGTGTCAGAAGACGATATTTATCGCGGCGACTTCTCTAGCTTATCTGGTTACGATTTAGCAAAAGCCATGTTAGCAAAAGGCGATTTTCCTAAAGCGCTCTTTATCGCTTCAGATTCAATTGCAATTGGTGTTTTACGCGCGATTCATGAATTCGGTTTGAACATTCCACAAGACATTGCCCTAATCAGCGTCAATGACATTCCAACCGCCCGATTTACCTTCCCACCACTCTCAACTGTGCGCATTCATTCTGAGATGATGGGTATTCAAGGGGTAAATTTATTAGTAGAAAAATACCGCGACGGTCGCGCACTGCCTCTACAAGTGCATGTGCCGAGCAAATTAAAACTCCGCGGCACCACTCAGTAATTCCCTTCACATTATCAAATTTATAAAGCACTGAATATTCAGTGCTTTTTTATTATCCCCTCTTTAAATCTAGCTATTTTTTATCCACTTTACCTAAGAAATCGGCTTGGGATGCCATTCCTTTATCCTGATCACATCTTGTTCAATGATCGTCCAATAAAACGTGACCAAGTTAAAGTTAAACGTTTTCACTAATTTATTTTAGTAAAACTTTTACTAATATCTTTTCCTAGATAATTCATCACTCTTTTTCAAATGACATCGGCTGCATTTCTTTTGGATAGCTTCAAGCATTGGACTCCTCCTTTGCCTGCTACCAAGCTAAGCCGAGGGGAGAACAAACGTGAACAATTGGGAAAACTTCCTTCACCTGCATGAGAATCGTATGGCACCACGTGCTTACTTCTTCTCTTACGATTCAATTAAAAACGCACAAACATTCCAACGAGAACTGAGCAGCCGTTTCAAACTGCTAAGTGGTCAATGGACATTCAACTACTTCACCAATCCTCTCTTGGTGCCAGAAGAGTTTTACTCGCAAAAAATGGAAGAATGGGGACAAATTACCGTTCCAAACATGTGGCAAATGGAAGGTCATGGCGACCTTCAATACACAGATGAAGGCTTCCCATTCCCTATCGATGTGCCTTTTGTTCCGACAGATAACCCGACAGGTGCTTACCAACGCACGTTCACTCTGGGTGAAAACTGGAACGACAAACAAACCATCATCAAATTTGATGGCGTTGAAACCTACTTCGAAGTTTACGTAAATGGTCATTACGTTGGCTTTAGCAAAGGCAGTCGATTGACCGCAGAGTTCGACACCTCTTCTTATGTACAACAAGGTGAAAATTTACTGTCTGTACGTGTGATGCAGTGGGCAGATTCGACTTACATTGAAGACCAAGACATGTGGTGGACGGCGGGTATATTCCGCGATGTGTACCTTGTCGGAAAAGAGCACGTTCACGTCCAAGATCTGACTGTTCGTACTGATTTCGCCGACGATTACCAAAGTGCCACCTTAAGCTGCCAAGTTGAACTAGAAAACCTATCGACTACGGTTGCGTCTGGTTACACGCTGGAATATGCCCTTCAAGATAAAAGCACTGTGGTTGCAATCGGTCAATGTGATTCACTGACTATCCAAGGCAACAGCCAAGCAAGCTTTGCCGTTGATGTGGTGAACCCAACCCATTGGACAGCGGAAAATCCATACCTTTACCAACTGTTCATTACGCTAAAAGACGCACAAGGCAATGTTGTCGAAGTGATTCCGCAACGTGTTGGCTTCCGAGACATTAAAGTGCGTGACGGTCTGTTCTACATCAACAACCAATACGTGATGCTGCACGGTGTAAACCGTCATGATAATGACCACCTAAAAGGTCGCGCTGTTGGCATGGATCGCATCGAAAAAGACCTGATCTTGATGAAACAACACAACATCAACTCAGTTCGCACCGCGCACTACCCTAACGACCCACGCTTCTACGAGCTGTGTGACATTTACGGCTTGTTCGTAATGGCAGAAACCGACGTAGAAACCCACGGCTTCGCTAACGTTGGCGATCTCAGCCGCATCACCAACGATGCAGCATGGGAAAGTGTGTTTGTCGATCGCGCAGAGCGTCATGTTCATGCTCAAAAGAACCATCCTTCGATCATCATGTGGTCACTGGGTAATGAGTCTGGTTACGGCTGCAATATCCGCGCGATGTACAGCGCAACTAAGGCGATTGATGACACTCGCTTAGTGCACTACGAAGAGGACCGCGATGCAGAAGTGGTTGACGTCATTTCAACCATGTACTCACGTGCTCAGCTCATGAACCACTTTGGTGAACACCCGCACGACAAACCTCGCATCATCTGCGAATACGCACACGCGATGGGTAACGGACCTGGCGGTCTGACGGAATACCAAAACGTGTTCTACAAGCATGACCACATTCAAGGTCACTACGTTTGGGAATGGTGTGACCATGGCGTATTAGCGCGCGATGAAAATGGTCAAGAGTTCTACAAGTACGGCGGCGACTACGGCGATTATCCAAACAACTACAACTTCTGTATGGATGGTTTGATTTACCCAGATCAAACGCCGGGACCAGGCTTAAAAGAATACAAACAAGTTATCGCACCAGTGAAAATTCACGCGGTGGAAGGCACAAAAGACCGCTTTACCATAGAAAACAAATTGTGGTTCACCAACCTGAATGATTACACCATCACTGCAGATATCCGAGCGGAAGGTGAAACGCTGCGCAGCGTGCAGTTTAAGGTCGAAGAGCTTGCAGCGAACAGCGCACGTGAAATCACGATTAATTTGCCTGAACTGGACGAGCGTGAAGCCTTTATTAACTTCACCGTGCGTAAAGACAGTCGAACTCTGTACAGCGAAGCAAACCACGACATCGCGAGCTACCAGTTCCAGCTAAAAGAAAACACAGCAAGTGAAGCCGAGTTTGTTAACCACAATGCGCAAGCGTTAGTAACGACAGAAAGCCGCTTGGAACACGTGATTGAAGGCCACAACTTCACGCTGATTTTCTCTAAAGTCAACGGCAAGCTGACCTCTTGGCTCGTCAATGGTGAAGAGCTGATTCAATCTGAGCCTAGACTGAACTTCTTCAAGCCAATGATTGATAACCACAAACAAGAGTACGAAGGTTTGTGGCACCCAGCACACTTGCAAATCATGCAAGAGCACTTCCGCACGCTGCAAGTCGAAGCAACCGATGATTCGGTTTCGATCACGACCACCAGCATCATTGCACCGCCGGTGTTCGATTTTGGCATGCGCTGTACCTACCGCTACCAAATCAACGCACAAGGGCATTTAAATGTGGAACTGAGTGGCGAGCGCTACGGCGATTACTCGCATGTTATCCCTGTGATTGGTTTGGATTTGGGCATCAACGGCAGCTTTGACCAAGTCAGTTACTACGGTCGCGGTCCTGAAGAAAACTACCAAGACAGCCGCCAAGCCAACTTGATTGATGTTTACCACAGCACGGTAGCCGACATGTTTGAGAACTACCCGTTCCCACAAAACAACGGCAACCGCCAACACGTTCGTTGGGCATCACTAACGAATCGTCACGGGACGGGGTTGTTGGTGAAACCACAACAAGAAATCAACTTCAGCGCGTGGTTCTACACCAACCAAAACCTGCACGAAGCGCAACACACCATTGAGCTAGAAAAGAGCGGCTACATCACGCTCAACCTTGACCATCAAGTGATGGGACTGGGCTCAAACTCGTGGGGAAGCGAAGTGCTCGACTCATACCGCGTGTACATGGATGAATTCCGTTATGGCTTAACGCTGATACCGCTTCAAGTTGGCGATTGCAGTGCACAAGCCATGGCAAACCATGATTTCGACAATGCGTTCTTCACTCAATCCAATACTCAAACAGCAAACGAGGCGTAATCCATGATCGTGTTAGACAACTTAGACCAATTCAAAGTCGTGTACCGCAATGGGCGTAAATGGCAGCGCTGTGTCGAGGCAATTGAGAACACCGTAAACCTTAAGGATGGCGTGATGTATTCCATCGGAGACTCCTTGGTTTACATGATTCAAGACGGCACAAAACAAACTGAAATGTTTGAAGGCAACCGCCGCTACTTCGACGTGCATTACTACCTTGAAGGCCGCGAAACGGTGGAGTTCGCAGACAAGAAAAACCTACAACCTGAGCAAGCTTACCAAGATGAAACGGACCGCGAGTTCCTTTCCGGTCAAGGGGATACTCGTGAGCTTTGTGAGGGCCAAGTAGCAATTTTCGATAACACTAAAGCCTACCGCTTCCACGGTGATAACCGCGTTAGAAAGGTCGTGCTGAAAGTCACTATCGAAGATGGCTACTTCTTAAATAAATAACAAAAGCAAAGAACAAGAGAAGGGCTGCGCTCACAGCAATGCAAGCCCTTCCTCCCTACAATTCCAACGTGATTCATCGGAGATAGAAAATGTCTGAATCCAAACGTAATACGATAGGCAAATTCGGGTTGTTGTCCCTTACCTTTGCCGCGGTCTTTAGCTTCAACAACGTAATTAATAACAACATTGAGATCGGTCTTGCTTCAGCGCCAATGTTCTTCTTGGCAACCATTTTTTACTTTATTCCTTTCTGTTTGATCATCGCAGAGTTTGTATCGTTAAACAAAGACTCGGAAGCCGGTGTATATGCATGGGTAAAAAGCTCACTTGGCGGACGTTGGGCGTTTATCTCTGCCTACACCTACTGGTTTGTTAACCTATTTTTCTTCACGTCATTGCTGCCACGCGTTATTGCTTATGCGTCATACGCGTTCCTTGGCTATGAATACATTCTGACCCCACTCACCACAACAGCACTGAGTATGATTCTATTTGCGTTCGCAACTTACGTATCAACTAACGGCGCGAAGATGTTGGGTCCAATTACCTCAGTCACTTCTTCTTTGATGCTGCTACTGACTATGTCGTACATCCTGCTTGCTGGCGCTGCATTAGTCGGTGGCGTTCAACCTGCTGACCCAATCACAGTAGAAGCCATGGTGCCAGACTTTAGCTGGGCATTCCTAGGCATTACCACTTGGATCTTTATGGCAGCAGGCGGTGCTGAATCGGTAGCGGTTTACGTAAACGACGTGAAAGGCGGCTCAAAATCTTTTGTTAAAGTGATCATCGTTGCAGGTATCTTCATCGGCGTACTTTATTGTGTCGCTTCAGTGCTGATTAACGTGTTCGTACCTAGCGAAACACTTAAATACACGGGTGGTTCTGTACAAGTATTTGAAGGTTTAGCGGCGCACTTCGGCTTGCCTGAAATATTGATGAACCGCTTTGTAGGCTTAGTGTCGTTTACTGCAATGTTCGGCTCTCTGCTAATGTGGACAGCGACACCAGTGAAAATCTTCTTCTCTGAAATTCCAGAAGGTATCTTTGGTAAGAAAACCGTAGAGCTAAACGAAAACGGCGTGCCTGCTCGTGCTGCTTGGTACCAATTCCTTATCGTTATTCCACTGATGATCATCCCGACTTTGGGCTCGAACACAGCGCAAGATCTGATGAACACGGTCATCAACATGACAGCTGCGGCTTCAATGTTGCCACCACTGTTTATCATGTTGGCTTACCTAAACCTACGCCTAAAACTGGACCATCTAGAACGTGATTTCAAAATGGGCTCTCGTATGACAGGTATCGCTGCGGTTTCTGTACTTATCGTTATCTTTACTGTGGGCTTCCTAGCGTCAACCTTCCCAACTGGCGCAGACATCATGACGATTATTTTCTACAACGTTGGTGGCATTGTGATTTTCCTTGGCTTTGCTTGGTGGAAGTACAGCCAATACGAAAAATCACTCGACCAAGAAGAGCGCGCAAAAGAAGCAGCGCCAGCAACTCAAGCAATGTAAGCCTTACACATAACGCTTGATAGCACCTGACCACATTCGTCAGACCAAGGGCACCCATCGGTGCCCTTTTTTATACCCAAGTAACCTCGAGATGCTAGATTCAGCGAGAGTGCGTTGAAGTAACGATATCTGCCACCAGCTGACGTAGCCACATCCCTTTGTCTTCATTGTTACGACTGGTGTGCCACAGCATAGCAATATCAAAATCGGCAACCGCAATCGGCGGCAGCACAGACACTAAGTCATCTGAAAAGCCTTCTGCTGATGCCATTTTTTCCGGCACAATGGCAATCAAATTACGTTGTTTAAGCAGATTACGGATCGTCAAGAAGTTACGTGAGGCTACTGTTACCTTGCGGCTTAAACCATGTTCCGCGAGTTTTTTGTCTACCTGTGTACTTAAACTGCCATCCGGGCTCACCAAGGCTTGTTCAATATTGGCAAATGCTTCAATCGATAATTCAGTCTCACCGTTTAAAACCTGCTTATCGCATAGGCACACATGCTTTTCAGTGTAGAGATATTGGCTATCAAAGTTGTCATCGAGTACGGGCATGCTACCAAGAATGACATCGAGCTTGTCGTGTTCAGTAATGGCGACATAGTTGCTACGGTTAACATTGATAAAGCTGATTTGCGCTTCTGGCGCGCGCTTGCGAATTTCATCATAAAGCAGAGGGGCGAAGATGAACTCAGCGTAATCGGTAAGACCAATGCGACACACGCCAGTGTAGTTTTCTGGCTGAAACTCGGACTTCGTCAGCAAGTCTTTGGCAATGGAATCCAATAAATGATGCACTGTTGGCGCGATATGATGCGCGTGCTCAGTCGGATCCATTTTATGTCCTTTACGCTCAAACAGAGGGTCATCAAACAGCACACGTAAACGCGATAAGCTGTGGCTCATGGCGGACTGACTGACAAAACTCTTCTCGGCAGCCAAACTCACACTGCGATAGCGATACAGATAAGAGAAAGTCACCAACAGATTCAAATCGATGTTACGCCACTGAATATCATCTTTCACAAATCACCCAATCCCATTTCATTCATAGATGAAATTAAAACTATTAATTTGAGTCATCTTAGTACATTTCATACAGTAACTGGAGTGTTATTGGAGATTTAACAGGCTCAATATGTTTACCATTTTTAAAACCTTTTTTTGGCTTGGTTGGATCAGTTTCGGTGGTCCTGCAGCACACATCGGTTACTTCCGCCAAACATTCGTAGAAAAACTCAAGTGGATTGATGATAGCGAATACGCACAAATCGTGGCGTTGAGCCAATTTTTACCGGGACCGGGGTCAAGCCAAGTTGGCTTTGCATTAGGTTACAAACGCGGAGGTCTGGGCGGCGCTTGTATGGCGTTTCTTGGATTCACGCTGCCTTCGGTGATCATCATGTTGGCACTTGCAATGGTGAGCAGCCAAATCACGGATACGGCACTGTTCCAAAACATCGTACACGGCTTGAAGTTACTGGCTGTTGTGGTGGTCGCTGATGCGACATGGGGAATGTACAAAAATTTCTGCCAAAGCAAACTAACAGCGGGATTGTGTGTAGCAACCGCAATAGCGCTATTAGTTGCACCTAGCATCATGACACAAATGTTGGTCTTAGTAGTGGCAGGTTTGATTGGTACTCAATACCTAAAGAAAGAATCGACCACACCAGCAGAGCCGTTCAAACCAACTATCGCTCCACTCGCTCTGTTTGCCGTACTTCTTGTTGGCTTGCCTTTGGTGGCTCACGCTCTACCGATGCTGGGGTTATTTAGCGACTTCTTCCAAGCCGGCAGTTTAGTGTTTGGTGGTGGTCACGTGGTTCTTCCATTGCTGCAAAATATTGTTGGCGATCAGCTCAGCCAAGATGCGTTCCTAACGGGCTACGCAGCAGCGCAAGCTGTACCTGGACCGATGTTTACCTTCGCAACTTACATTGGCTATGAGCTATCGGATACACCAATTCTAGGGGCGCTAGTTGCAACACTGGGTGTCTTTCTTCCGGGCTTTTTGCTGTTACTTGGCGTGCTGAAAAACTGGCAAGCTCTAGCTGGCAAACCTGCGGTATCTGGCGCAATTAATGGCGTGAATGCCTCAGTAGTTGGTTTACTCTTAGCGGCACTTTACCAACCAGTATTCACTAGTGCTGTGATTGCTCCAATTGATATCGCATTAGTCATTGCCGGTTTCTACCTACATAAAAAGCTCAATCTATCTGTACTTTGGATGATCGTATTCTTTGTCGCAGCAGGCATTGTGACCGGCATGATGTAGAGAGTGGCACAGACTTAATCAAGCAATAAACAACGGGCACTCAAACACGAGTGTTCGTTTTCTCAACTACGCTTATAGAATGTGGGAAAAATCAGGATGATGGACCATCTATGGCGCAAAACAATAACTATGACCTGCAACTTAACTGGCAACAGAAAGTTTCTCTTTGGCTTAGCGAACTGAAAGCAAACTTGCTCAAAGACAAAATTCTCTACTTCTATTGTGCTTCAACAACATTCCTCATCTTTTCGTGCTCTCTGTATCTTGATTCACCGATTCGTTATTCACTCACCACTTATTTCGAAACCATTGGGCTAGCAAGCTATGTCACCTTCTTAGCATGGTGCACTTATTACTACTTCTCTCTCATTTTTCGTAAAGAGCCTCATCCTGCTAAACAATTTCTCAATAAACTTAGACGGATGTTTTTTCCTCTTACCAGAACGCTGTCTGTCATCGCACTGTTATTGGTTCTTACCATTGTGTTTTCTAACCACACGTTCTTAAAGTCACTGATCCCGATACTTCACCCGTTCTCCCTCGACAGCGCATTTATCGATATTGATCGCTTCCTGCACTTTGGCATCGATCCTTGGGTTATCACCCACACAATATTGCCGGGTCCGTGGGCGTCGCTGGTTATCAACACGGCTTACAACGCATGGTTTTTCTTTATGTGGGGAATGTTGATCTTCTTTCTGATCTACAAAAAGCAACCGCTACTTCGGCAGCAGTTTTTTCTGACATTTGTGTTGTCATGGATGGTGATTGGCTTCGTGCTTGCCACGTTGTTGTCCTCAGCAGGTCCCTGCTACGTTGAACCTTTAACGGACAACACCTACTTTTCGCCATTGATGCGGACGCTACAGGAACAAAGCCAATATCTACAAGACATCCAAGTGGGTCAGTTGTGGGCGCTTGCCACGCAAGATCACCTATGGAATGACTATATTGAACAATCAAATGGCATTGGCTCAGGCATTTCAGCAATGCCGAGTATGCACGTATCCATTGCAGTATTGCTGGCTCTGAGCATCTATCAAATCAATAAAGTGGCAGGTTACGTGGCTTACGTATTTGCGCTGTTAATTCAAATAGGTTCCGTTCATTTGGCTTGGCATTATGCGATTGATGGATACCTTGCCACAATCCTTACTATATTGCTTTGGAAAGCCGTAGGAGCGTTTATCCATCGCTTTCCTCGACTGTTCGCTTGATAAGCCTGTCGACATAAAAAAGCCACGCTTACTAGGGCGTGGCTTTACCGAACTATTGCTTTATTGAAGGAATGCCGTAGAGGTGTCTTTTTGCTCTCTGACCATAGAAAGTGCACGCTCTAAGTTTTTATTGGCTAAATCATAATAAGCAGGGTTTTTATCAATGGCTTGTTGTAAGTAAGGGATGGCTTCATCCGGCTTACCATTGAGGATTAGGAAATAACCAACGTTATTTAACGCTTCAGGTTCAGTCATATGACGACTAAAGATGTTGAGTGCCTGTCGTGGTTGATCTTTTGCAATCGCAATTAACCCTAGGTTGTTTATCGCTTTTTCATTACTTGATTGCAGCCCCAAAGCGGCTTTCGTAAAGTGTGTCGCTTTTGAATACTCTTTTTCCATGTAATAGGAGTAACCTAAACTCACCAATGCATTGACGTTTCGTGAATCAACATCCAACGCTTTTCGAAATAGAGTCTGAGCTAAATCGTGGTCCCCTCGAATATCGTACAAGACACCCAGCCCGGAATAAGCACCAACGGGTGATTTATCATCATAACGGTAGGTGGCAATGCTCTCTTTAGAAATGTTGTCTTTGGTGATGTTTGGATCACCACCTAAACGGATTTGATCAGCATTGAGCGCTCTTAAGTAATAGCTTTTACCTGCCTCTCGATCACCACGTTTGGTGTACATCGCGCCAAGCTCTTGTAGCGAGCCTACGTTGTCTGGGTTTTCAGCAAGCGAAGCACGGAACGATTTATCCGCAAGCTCTAAGTTATTACGTGCGAGGTGGATACGCCCAACGGTGTACAATGTTTTGTCTTTGTGTTGCGCATTGGGGAAGGACAAAGAGCGAATGTACTCGTACAGCGCTAGGTCCGCATTTTTATTACTCAAAGCGATATCACCGCGGGAAATCGCTTCTTCTTCTGTTTTCGGTGGCTCATCATTGGTCAGCGATTCAACTGGCTTACCGGAGTAGAGTTCCGAGTCAAAATCCGATGATGTATCGGTTGTTGAACATGCTGTAAGCAATAACAACGAAATAATGGCAAATCTCTTAATCCACATAACAAATCCCTTTTCTGCTCTTATTTAAATGCTTCAGCCAGTGAAATCAGCGCCGGACCTATCGCCACAATAAAAAAACATGGCCAAATAAACAGCACCATTGGAAACATCATTTTCACTGGGATTTTGGCAGCTACCTCTTCCGCTGCTTGTTGGCGCTTATCCCTATAATCTTCGGTGTATTCGCGTAAGGAGTTGACTAGGCTCCCCCCAATTCTTGATGCGTGACTGAGCATACTCACCAGCCCCATCAACTCATCTAACCCTGTTCTATAAACCAGTTCACGAAGTGCTTCAGGCATTGGCTTACCGGCCTGAATTTTGTTACATACAGTATCTACCTCGTCAGCCAACTCAGGGTGAGAAATGACCAGCTCATCTGCAACACGGCGTAACGCGGCATTAAAGCCGAGACCAGACTCTGTACACACCACCAGCAAATCCAACATATCTGGCACCCCAGCACGAATGGCTTTTTGGCGACTATTGATCATGCGGCGAAGAATAAAGTCTGGAATGACAAGTCCGACAAACACCGCCAATGCCATCAAGGTGTAGAGATATTTAGATTCTGGAATGGTTAAGTAAACGAGCACTGCGACCATCACTCCAAAGATGGTGGTCACTGACTTAATGGCGTAGAACATCGACAGCGAATTACTTTGGTGAAAACCCGCATGCATCAGTTTATTACGTGTTGTTTGACGTTCTTTTTCGCTGGTTGGAGAAGTCAGTGGAGCCAATGACTCAAGCGTGTCTGCTACTTTGCTGTTTGTGGGGGTAGCCTCTCTCTTATCACCAGACAGCTCAGCAAGTTTTCTCTTGATCGGCGAATTGACACCAATAACAATCGAGCCAACAGTCATCACCACCAATACCGTCGTAATCAAGATCAATGCAAATAACAGAGTCTCTTGATTTACAGCGAGGTCACTCAACCATCCTTGAATATTTTCTATATCCATAGTTACACCTCAATGTTGACGATTTTTCGAATCCACAAGGTACCAACAAACAAAGACACCATGCCCCCCACGACCATCTTGACTCCCATAGGCGTGGTATGAAGCAATTCAATGTATTCAGGACGTACAAGTGAAATGATGACGTAGAGCCCAAATGGCGCGAGTACAAGCACCCAGGCAGACATTCGAGATTCCGCAGAAATGGTTTTGATTTTTCGCGCCAGTTTGAAACGAGCACGTAAGATTTGAGAAAGCTTCTCAATGTTCTCAACCAAATTACCGCCGGTTTCTTTTTGCAATAGCACCGCACTCGAGAACGCCAACATTGATACAGTGGGGGTACGCTCTGACATTTGCATTATGGCTAGCCTCAAGTCATAGCCATAGTTTAAGAGGTTGAACGTATTAAGGAACTCAGGTCCAAGCGGTGCACTCATTTCTCTCCCTACCTCACCAAACGCTTGGGTAATGGGTTGACCCGCCTGCAATACACGTTTGATGATATCCAGTGCCTCTGGCAGTTGTTCCTCAAATTTCATCAACCTATCGGCAATCATTTTTTGAAGATAAAAGTAGATAGCAACCCAGCACGCAATGGTGACGCCAACACACATGTACCAGACCTGACCAAACAAGAAGATAACCAGACCAACGGCGACACCTGCAAGAAAAGACAAAAATAAGAAGCGTGTAAAGCCCATCGAAATGCCCGCTAGTTCGAGCTTTTTCTTCAAACCATCGAAGAGACTAAAATTCACTAACCAACGCTCTAACGGAGAAAGGTGCTTCAGCGAGTTCTCTCTAAGTAACGAGATACTTTCTTCATCAATGTGCTTGTGGCTATCGTGAATCCGTTTAATTAGTTGTTTATGTTTTACTTTTTTACCTGCAGACGGAAGTATTAACGCTTGGCTAATAAAGAAAACAGACAAAAATAACAGCACAAGAAAAAGTGGGAATTGGCTTTCCATAGCGCACTCTCCTAACGGGCTTTTTCGTTAAAGATTTCGAATGGTACGTCTAAGCCTCGTTTAACAAGATGATCGTGACAGCTAGGGACAATCCCTGTGGCTTCATAGTCCCCAAGAACGTTGCCTTCTTTGTCTACCCCTTTTCGACGGAAGGTGAAGATTTCTGACATGGTGATCACTTCTCCTTCCATACCATTAATTTCCTGCAAACTGACCATACGGCGCTTACCATCTTCTTGTCGCTCCATCTGGACAACGATGTTGATTGCTGAAGCTATCTGCGCTCTTAAGTTTTTCGTTGATACGTTCCACCCTGCCATGGAAAACATGTTTTCAATTCGACTCAATGCATCACGAGGGGTGTTAGCGTGGATCGTCGCAAGAGAACCATCGTGACCCGTATTCATCGCCGAAAGCATATCCACCGCCTCAGCACCACGAACCTCACCAATAACGATACGATCAGGGCGCATACGCAATGAGTTTTTAACGAGATCACGCTGAGAGATTTCCCCTTTTCCTTCGATATTCGAAGGGCGCGTCTCAAGGCGAATGATATGTGGTTGTTGCAATTGAAGCTCCGCTGAATCCTCAATCGTCACGATACGCTGATCACTTGGGATAAACCCAGAAAGAATGTTCAATGTCGTCGTCTTACCTGAACCTGTACCGCCAGAGATCAAGATGTTCATTTCCCCAACAACAGCGGCATTGAGAAACTTACCCATTTCTGGCGATAGCGAGTTCAGTTCAAGCAAGTTATCCATGTTGAGCCTTTCTACGGCAAAACGACGAATAGAAACGGAAGGTCCATCAATAGCTAAAGGAGGGATGATGGCATTGAAACGAGAGCCATCCTTCAAGCGTGCATCCACCATAGGTGACGCTTCATCAATACGTCGACCTACTTGACTTACAATACGGTCAATAATATTGCGCAGGTGGCGCTCATCTAAAAAGGTGTGCGGCGTTTTCTCCAGCTTACCGAAGCGTTCAACATAAATGTTTTTCGGACCATTGACTAAAATATCGGAAATGGTTGGGTCATCTAAAAGCGGCTCAAGTGGACCAAGACCAAATACTTCATCCTCAATTTGGTGAATCACGCGGTTACGCGCTTCCGAGCTTAGGGGGTGAGTTTGGTCTTCCGCAATTAATTGAACTACGGCTTCCCTAAGCTCTTCTTTTGCTCGGTCTTCTTGCAGGTGGGAAAGTAGACCTAGATCCAAAGTATCGAGTAACTTTTTATGATAGTAATGTTTGATGGCAAGATCTTGTTCCAGCAGTTTTTTCTGCTCTTCAATCGCTTTTAGCTTAGCTTCAACCGGAGACATCGATGCTTTCTCTGCGCTCGATTCTTCACTTTCGACACGTTCAACGTCTTTATCTTTTGTTTGTGACTCTTTTTCGGCATCGACCTGACCAAACGCACTTCCGACGCTTTTTCTTTTGAAAAACATGACTCCCCCTTATTAAGAAAATAATTTCTTAATCCAACTTTGATTTTCCTTGGTTGGGCTTTCCAATAAATGTGAGATTTCAGCTAACGATGCTTTTATCGCACTGTTTTTCTTAGATTGAACAATTGGGTTACCTAAATTTGCACTCTCAATCGCGATAGCGAAATTATTTGGAACTAAGTGTATTGAGTGCCCACCAACAGCATTTTCAATATCTTTCAATGAAATGGTCGATTTTTTTTCGAATCGATTAACGATAAGTTCGACCTGATGATTATTTAAACCATAGTCCAGTTCTAAGGTTCTAATGTAATTTACTGCGTGTTTTACCGACGTGACGTTCTGTTGCATGACCAAGAATATATGGGTCGCCGGAGAGACAATCTGTTGAAAAACATGCTCAACACCATGAGACATATCAACAATAATATGTGAATAGAACTGTCTAAGAATCGGTAGTAATTTACTCACATCACTGGCATATCTATGATTATTCTGTAAATTACCCTGCTCGAAGCATAAATAATTTAACCCTGAAGGGTGCTTATGGACGAGCCCCTCTAATGAGAGTTCGTCCAAGTCATTAACGGAATCGATAACATCATTGATATTATATTTTGGCTTGCAGTTTAGGTAATCAGCAGCGTCACTGAACTGCATATCGAGATCAACCAGCAACACGTTACTCTTCGCATAACTGGATAGCTCGATCGCTGTATTGAGCGCTAGTGTTGTTGCACCTGAACCGCCTTTGGTATTGATAAATAAGGTTAGGTCACCCATTTTCTTGTTATAGACTTTTTCTTCTGCAGTGGATTTGAGCAGCGGGTAAAGCTCACCTAAATCAACCGTGCGTGAGAAGTAATCTGTCGCCCCTAATCGCAGCGCCATCTTTAAAGAGGCGGTGTCCGATTCATCACCAAAGACGATCAATGCAGTATGGTTGTGCTGCAAATTACTATCGCTAGAATAAACATGAGCGACCTTCTGAGCCCAACTTTCGCCAGTTTCAATGTAAATAAGATCTGGAATTTGCTTATTCTTAACCAAATCAAGGTTAAATAAACTGAGTTCAATCCATTCAATATTAACATTGACACATTGGGACAACTCATTCGTTAAATGCACTTTGAAATTGGACGTAGAATATACAACCCAAACTATCAAGTTAGTCTTTAAGTTTTTATAAGTGTCTTCATTCATTTTCACTGGCTTCAGCATATTGCTACTCCATCAGCAATCTTCTATGTCATTAGTTCCAATTCCCTCAGGTCTTAAAACCCCCAGACTTTCAGCTGGTAATATTGTTTCAAAAGCAGGTGTTGTTCCTACAGCATTAATTAAAGCAGCCAAAACAAAAAACTGAAAAGTATAATTAACCGCTCGTGCTCGAACATATTTTATCTGTGAAAGCTGCGCTCCGAGCGTGGCATCATCCGCTGGAGGGGTCGATAAAAAACCAGACACATCGACGTTTGCGCCCGAAGCATCGAGGTAAGCAATCTCCAAGTTACTCGCTGTAAAACCTGACGGATACAAATCCGACACCGCTGGTAAATTAGGGATATCATCCCGATCAGCGATATAGCAAACTGTCGCCAAACGTGCCGCTCTTCGAGTCACTTCATTCACCATTTGCACCGAGAAGAAATACACGGCAAATTCCATGATTAAAAACAGCACCAAAATAACAGCGAGTGCAATAACCGAGAACTCAACTTGCGTTACACCTTTTTGTCTCAATCGTCTTCGAATCATGGTCCTGTCCTCATGGTTGTCGTTGCGGCGATGCTAAATTGCAACGTTTGACTAGAGAACGGCATGGTCGAAAAGATGGGCACATAGTTATAAGTTGCCGACAACGTGACTTCTTTATTTGCCTGAGTTGGTTGGGTGATGGTGATGTCACCAACAGCAATATGATCAATGATGGGAGTCGTGCCAGCTGTAGGACTACCATAGACGACAACATTTTTAATGCTTGTCTCATCGGCAATCGAGTCGAACGTCAACGTTCCGTATGTATCAACGACAGCATACCGAGCCCCATTTTGTAGCGCCTTGTTCACTTCGGTGTATTGGATAAATGCTCGGCAAACATCAATCACGAGTACCGTTAACATAAGCAGCACTGGCAAGGCGATAATAAATTCGATGATGGCAAGACCCGATTGCTCTTTGCCTTTGTTTTTTATATTCAACATATTACGACGCTCCACTAAATGGATCTTTGTAGAGTTGAATGCGATAGAAACCTTTATCTGTCGGATCAACGCCCGTAGAGCCGTTGTTGATTAAGCAGTCATACAAAAACTGTCCAAATACAGAAGATTGACCAGAATTGCTCACTCTCTGTAGCAAAAAGAAGCAGCCAAAACCTAAGACATCAAAGTCTGTCTTACCTGTCGACTCTTCACAGTTCACGATTGGGATTCTTAAAATACGACGCCCATTTAAACCCGAGTTACCTGTATAACTGGATGAATCACAAGATGCACCACCACTTTGGCAAGCACTCAACTCTTGCAGGTAATTTGCGTAATACAAATTCCCTGCGTAGGTTTCATCTGTTTGCGCTAACACGTCAGGTTCTCGCACATACTTATCAGGTAATACTGTGCCATCATTTTTGATAGGACCAGAAAAGTCGTTGAGCCTTACATTTAATCCTTGAGCTACAGGACCTGCACTATTACCTGGTTTAGTTGTCACTGTGTCACCAATTGCGGCACAACCGTTATATGCTCCAGATAATGCATCTCTGACAAGTGCAGCACCGCTGTTACCGCCCCCCTGACCAAAATCCAATAACTGAAAATTACCCGGTCCCATGTCCGTATTGTTTTGGTCTCCAACTTTCAACTCATGTATCAGAGAAGGATCGGTATCCACATTAGGGTCGTAGTTTGCTGGCTTATATCCCCATGCGTCTTCTGCACTGCCCGTCGGTTCCCCACACATGGCAATGGGTGTCAAGTTACACGATTGGACAAATCCAGCACTTCGACCAGCAAGTGCACTGGCTGAAATGTTTTTATTTATTCCAAACAAACCGCTTAGAAACTGAGTTAAACCAATATCTGTAACTGCAACACGAACATAAACATCGTACGCACCTGTAGGAGCAGTAAAACTCGCCGCATCAACAAACGTTGCTCTATCAAGTGAGAACGTCACAGACGTATTGCTGTTGTCGAACGTCAGTTCTGAGTTCCCATCAGACGCAGAGATATTATTCAACGTTGCAGTAGCAACCGCTGCCGCGGCAACGACATCCCCGTTTTCATCTGCGGCGACTGCACCAGCGAGAGCAGCAGCATCTACCGCGTTTTGTAAACGCGTTTTATTTAAGACTTGGTGGTTAAGGTCAATACCAAATGCCGCCACGCCCAATAAAATCAGCAATACCATGCTGATCAACACCAAGGTAATCCCTTTCTGGGTTCGCCTTGTTGCCCTTTGCATTTTCCGTCGCATAGCCCCTCCTAAGTGATAAAATCACTTAATCATCTTTGGCTACCCCATTGTTATCGTATACCTCTAGAGTGGTCTGTGTGCGTTGCCCGCTCCCTTCTGGCAGATACCCAAGATTCTCGTACCATGCTTCCGGATTCAGTGTTTGTTCTGCACGTAGCTGACTAACAGAGATACCAAGCTCAGGGTCATTCGCACAGCCAAACAAGCCGAATGAAGTAAAACAAATGGTCATTATCATTATGTTTTTCATCTTATCCTCCACTTATAGGCTGTGCCCAAATTTGCCCTCAGAGCCACCTTCTGACGAACCGTATTGATCAAAACTATTACTTGTTTCTTCTTCTCTAATTTCATTGAGTTGGTATCGATCAAAATCCAACTCGGCACCTTTACCCAACAGATAAAACTCCACATCGTTAGGGCTAACAAAACCATCCGTCGGTAAGGTGATTCGACGGCGGTCAATTGGGGTCGCGAGCCTTGGTGTCACTAAAATAACAAGCTCGGTTTCACCGGATGTAAACTCTTCACTCTTGAACAGTCGACCTAGAACAGGAAGATCACTCGCCCCAGGGATACCATCAGCAACATTACGCGCGTTTTCACTCAATAAGCCTGCAATACCAATGGTTTGCCCATCAGCAAGCTCAATTGTTGTACCTGCGCTTCGTTTAGTAATTGGCGGGATAAAGAAAGTCGCATTGACTTCATTCGGGTTGAAGGTCAATACACCAGAGTTGGAGATTTCACTGACGTTGACATTCATCTTCAAGTTAATGCGCTTATCGCTAAGGATGTACGGCACGAAATCGAGTTGAACACCGTACTCTTTGTAGTCAATCGTGATGCCATCTTCATTTGGTACTGGGATAGGAAATTCACCACCAGCAACAAACTCGGCTTGTGTTCCACTCAAAGCAGTAAGGCTTGGCTCGGCAAGGACTTTTGCAACACCATTTTGTCTGGCAACGTCTAATGCAAACGTAAACAGTGTATTGCTATCGATGAATGAACCAAGGAAACCAAAATCTTCCACTGTTGGCACGTTCAAAATCGGACCGATATTATCGATACCGCCACCAGCAGTGGTTGCTCCCCATGTAAAGTCGCCACTCTTTTGAAAGAAATGAAAGTTTGAGTCAAAACGACGAACCAGTGTGCGTTGAACTTCAGCTACCGTCACTTCAAGCGTCACTTGCTGTGCGCCACCAATGCTCAAGAGATTGATCACCATACTGTCATCTCTTGTATCATCCTCATCTTCTTTTTCATCCGCGGCATCACCTGCTGCAAACGTTTCTGCAATCTTGACGGCGATATCCATATTTTGCTGATTGCTGACTAAGCCCCTTAGTACCACTTTTTCCTGCGCACTGTGGACTTCAATACTTTCGTCTGGGAGGAATTGGTAGAGTTTCGATTTCAGCGTGTTGAGATCATGGGTCACTTCGACATTAAACTGCTCAATTAAACGTCCTCTGCTATCCCAAACTGAAACGTTCGTGGTGCCAAGCTTTTTACCGACTAAAAATAGCTCGTTGGAACGCAAAACAATAATGTCTAATACCTCAGGGTCCCCTAATGTCACCTTTTTCGCCTTACCAGAAATAATTAACTGGGTTGACTGGTGATGAGCAACACTCACCACTTTCCCTGACTGCGCCGGTGCTGCATTCACAGACAAGCTGACAAAAAGTAACTGGCTAATGAGTAATATTATTCTTTTCATAAATCACCTAATTACTGACTCGGACATTGGATGCCTGAGATCCCTTAATAATGGTCACACTAGGTCGCGGTGTGTATTTTCGTGCAACGGGTGGTTTATCGACTTCATGAGGGTTGCGTAAAGCAAGCTGAATCGTGCCTTTGCTGTTTTCGGATAGCAGCTTTTCCGCCTCTTTCGGTGTCACTTCTAACGTCACAGCACGCACGATTACAGGTTTGTTATCATTGGTTTTCGCGGTTTGGTCTACGGCTAGAACTTTGATGTTTTTTAAGACTGTTTTGGTGGAGGCGTTTTTGCCTTTACCAGAACTGATGGTATTGAGAATATCGACTTTATTCCCAGGCAAAAGGAAGCCGGCAACCCCAATAACGTCATTAACTCGAATAGTAATCGCACGTTTGTTCTCTGGGATTAATGCAGCGAGCGTCGCCCCTTCTCCCGGCTGAGCAAGTCGATTTGGATTCACCATTTCTCCTGAATAGATGGTGTTTGCAACAATGCGACCAACCGCTTGCTCCGGTACTTTTAATGTTTCTTCTTTAATCCAATCCACTTCCATCAATTTGGTGGTTAGATGCTTTGCTTCTAAAACAGTGCCAGGCTCTAGTTCCATCGCAGCCACCAGTACCGGATGTCTTTCGACTTCTTCGAGTTCTACTGTTGGTTGGTTTTGACCATCAATCCATTGTTTTGCAATCAAAACAGCGGCAAGACCAAACACAATGGAGAGCAGCAATAACATGACAACTTGAGTCTTACTCATAACTAAATCTCCCTATTCATCCACTGTAAAATACAGCGCCCAAGCTCGGGTTAACGTGTCTGGAGAGACAAGCTTCTTTTTATCTTCAAACACTAAAATATCGCGACTGATTCCCAACAAATCTTTCGGTAAACAAGGGAAGAAAGGAACATGATTGTCGCGGTGTAATTGATGTAATGTGTCAAAAAAATCAGGACCAAGTGCCATCTTGAGGTCGCCAGATAAAGACAACCACAGAGCTTTGTAGTCTTCAGGGCTCAAAGGCTTAAACTCTATTTTGTAACCGAGTCGACGCAAGAAGGCTGGATCGGCCAACTGGCTCGGTGCAAAGTTAGAAGAGAAGGCTAATGTCAGCATGAAAGGAACAGTGACTTGTTGACCATTGGGAAGTGCTAGGTGGTCGAATAAATATTCCATCGGAACAATCCAACGGTTTAACAACGCGTCAACTGGCATCGCTTGGCGACCTAAATCATCAATGACGAGAATTCCGTTGTTAGCCATCATCTGCAGAGGGGCATTCCAGACCCGATTATGCTCACTATGGTTAACTTCCAGCATGTCCATGGTGAGCTCGCCACCAACTTGAATATTTGGTCGCTCACATAAAACCCAACGCTTGTCGTAATGGGTTTCAAGCTTTACAAACACTTTGGAATGAGAGTTATCCAGTCGGCGATGGTGTTGCTCAGAGAAGACTTTAATGATGTTGCCGTCTGCATAAACTGCATAAGGGATGAACACGGATGTACTCATTGCATTGAGAACTCTCGCAGCGACAAAACTTTTGCCCGTACCAGCATGCCCATATAACAACATTGCTCGACCTGAATTGATGGCAGGACCTAGAATGGGGATTAGACGCTCAGAGCCAAAAACATCTGAAAGTGCGCGCTCAACATCGACACGAGTAATGGGATGCTTGCGAAGATCTTGCCCTTCTACCACCTCCCAATATTCTTCCAAGGAAACGGGTATCGGACCAACATAGGCATCTTTTCTAAACGCAATATCGGCTTCCGCCAGACCAAGCTCTGTCAGGCTGTATCGAACGTTTGTGTAGGTGTTGCTGAGCTTGTCACTGGTCGGTTGATAGACCTCAACCCAACTGCGCTTTCTCAGTTGTGCTAGCGCTAAATCTACAATCGTGGAGACCACTCCCAACCGTTGAGTCAACTCGACTAAATCGATTTTAGGATATGCAGACAAGTGTTTTAACACTAAATTTTCGACAACCGAAACTGGTATGCCAAGCCCTTCAATATTTGATGGGACTTTCGGCGGCGTTATTTGCGGCACAAGTTTTTCCCAATACACAGACCCCATTACAATTCCCCTCTGTACGTTGCCTAGTCAACTGAATATCTAACGCCAGTCTTTGTAATTTTTGTTGTTTTAATGTGTGTAGGAGAAATACGCTAATCCAATAACGATTACAGGTGCGAAAGGAATAACCAGCGGTTGTGCCGATTTCAATCCGGGAGTCACTTTGTATAAGCAATATCCCTTCACTTGATCTGAAAACTTCACGTAGGAGGATGAAACATGGAGAGCTAAGTAAAATAAGCTCACCACTCCTCCAGCAAGAATGATTCCGATAGATGCGTCCCCTAAATTACTCAACCCTATCCAAGCCCCTAATACGGCGAGTAACTTAACATCTCCTCCAGCCATTACTTTAAACAGATAAAGAACAAAGCAGACTGCAAACGCAACCAACCCGCCATAGAAATGATCTAGACCATTAGTACTAGGACTGAGTAATGCGCTTGCAGCAACAACGATTAACAGCAATAAAACGGCTTTGTTTGGTATCCGATGCTTTTGCGCATCAGACACGCCTATCGCAAAAAGTAATGACCAAATGACAATCTCTAGCGTCATTACGAATTGTTGATTTGAGATGCCACTGATGTGAACTTACCAGACAGCGTAGTCCAGAAGCCTGATGTCAAAAATGCAGTCACAATAAGTGCAGCACCTAGGATGTACTCAAGTAGAGTTAGACCTTCTTCATCTTCCATGAAGTCCTTGATTAGGTTGCGAAAGTTTTCCATAAGATATCCCCTTTTTAATGATTCTCGCTCGTTGATGACTCGGCTTACATGTGCGCCTAAATCATGTCTAAACCTTAGTCATCGAAAAATTGGGGAGTTAGGACTTTCTTGCCAAGCACTAGCACTTTCTTGCTAGAGAGGGCAACAAAATGCATTTGTAGCAAATGTGAGACACTCACTACATCGATATGTGACACCTTTCACACTTGCAGGATATCTATATAAGCCTAAGCTTAATAAACGAAAGGTTTAGTTTTTAGCCTCACGGATCGAGGTTAGTTGAAGCCTTTTACGATCGACCTTCGGCAAAGTTCAAAATAAATGGAAGCAACATGACAGAACTTATAAAGGCCTACTGGATTGGAGACGCTCCTCAATCCCTGCCCAACACCTTTCGCTCAGTATTAGAGAGTACCTTCACCCTGATTAAGAGTGGTGATGACGTCTCGGTATTGAGTGACAGAGCATTCACTTATTTCTTTTACTGCCAATCATCAGAACACCATAGACCTCAGAAAAGCCTCCTTACTCTTTGCAAGAACCTTGATAAAAAGCTTATCGTGATCCATCAAGGTCAGCAGGAAAGCAATTTGCCACCAGAGCATATTGTGGCTGAATATCATCACGTAGAAATGGACTCGACGTACGAGTGGATATCTCAAATCAAACTCAAATACTTTTCTCCTGAAAATTTCGATGAACAATTTCTTTCGTCGGAGAGCGCTTTAACTAAAAACGGTAAGTCTAATTTTGTCGATGTTGTCCACTATATCGCGAACAATGTACACAAAGATCTAAGAGAGGAAGAAGCCGCAGCACTTTGCCATTATTCCCCGAATTACTTTTCTAAACTCTTTCACCGAAAAGTTGGAATGTGCTTTCGCGATTACATCACGGAAAAGCGCATCTCTCTTGCCAAGAAAATGCTTACAGAAGAAGACTCAATGAAAATTGCCTATATTGCGTATCAATGCGGCTACCGTGACGTCTCGTATTTTTCTCGCATCTTCAAAAAGAAAACCGGACTTTCACCCGCAAGCTATCGGCAACAGTTTTAAAGAATGACGACTTGGGCAACTTTGCCTTCTCTAACGTAACCTTTCCCACAGATTTCATCAAAATGCATTCCCGTATAATGATTTAACATGCTAAAGTTAACAATGTTTTAACAACTATAAATACAAACGAGAGAAGACATGGAGTCATCTACAATGAATCAGCCTAACCTAGAACAGACCGCTGGTTGCGCTCTCCCGCCGCCAAATGAAATGATCCTTAAATGGGCAGAGGAACGCCCAAATGAGGTTTACTTAAAACAAATCATTAATCGACAGTTTGTTGAATTTACTTATGCCGAGGTCGCCGATAAGGCGCTTAAACTGGTTACCGCTCTGCGCAACTTGGGTGTTCAACCCGGTGAAAAAGTCGCATTGGTTTCGAAGAACTGTGCCGAATGGTTTATCTGCGATTTAGCCATGATGCTTGGCGACTACGTGAGTGTGCCAATTTTCCCGACAGCTGGCGCTGACACCATTGAGTACTGTGTTACCCACAGCGAAAGTAAAGCACTGATTGGCGGTAAGTTAGATGATCCAGCGGCAACGCAACAAGTGATCGATTCAATGCCAGATTTAATTAGCATTGCACTTCCTTACGATACTGCGCCGAAATGCCAATATCAGTTTACTGAGATTATTGCCGACGTAGAGCCAAGCGCAGAGCGTCCACAACACCATGATGACAAGCTTATGTCTCTCGTGTACACCTCAGGTACGTCAGGGCTGCCGAAAGGGGCAATGCTGACATACGGCGCGTTCAGTTGGTCCGTTCAACAACTGATCAATCACATTGGCATCCAAGAAAACGATCGATTGTTCTCTTATTTACCACTCGCTCATATCACAGAACGAGTTTACATCTTCGGTTCATCGATTATGGGTGGCGTAACGACGGCTTTCCCTGAGTCACTCGATACTTTCATTGAAGATGTCAAAATGCATCGCCCGACACTCTTCATCTCTGTACCGCGATTGTGGACGCTGTTCCAGCAACGTATTCAAGACAAACTTCCTCAGAAAAAGCTCAATATTCTGCTGAAGATCCCATTCGTTAATTCACTGATTAAGAAGAAATTGGCGGATGGTCTCGGCTTAGATCAAGCCCGCGTCCTTGGTTGTGGTTCTGCCCCAGTGTCGCCAGCACTGCTTGAGTGGTACCGCAGTGTTGGTCTAAACATCACTGAAGCTTGGGGGATGACAGAGTCTTTCGCCTACAGCACACTAAACTACCCATTCCGCGCCGATAAGATTGGCTCTGTGGGCAATGCCGGACCAGGTATTGAACTTAAGATCGCTGACGATGATGAGATCATGGTTCGCGGCAAAGGGCTGTTCTCTGGCTACTACAAAAATGACATCGCGACACAAGAGTCGTTTGACTCAGAAGGATGGCTTCATACTGGTGACATCGGTTCAATAGATGCGGATGGTTACCTCACCATTCAAGGTCGTAAAAAAGACACCTTCAAAACTGCCAAAGGTAAGTTTGTTGCTCCGGTTCCTATCGAGAAGAAACTGTTTGAGTATAGCCGCGTCGAAATGATGTGTTTGATCGGCTTAGGCTTGCCAGCACCCATTTTATTAGTTGTGCCACATGACTTCCCGAACTTTGATAAAGAACGTTACGCCCGCACCACACGCAAGGTTGTCGCTCGCATGAACCAAGAACTTGAATCGCACGAGCAAATCAAAGGGGTATTGATGATCCAAGACCCGTGGAGTATTGAAAACGGCATTCTAACGCCGACCTTGAAGATCAAACGCCACGTTCTTGAGCAAAAATATCATGAAATCGGACACAACTGGCCAAAAGGCGAACTGGTTGTATGGGAAGAAGATTTATAATCTCTTACTCACACTCCGAGAACCAACAATTCAAACGCTCCCATAAAGGGAGCGTTTTTCATTTTGGACGATGATCAATCACGCCAAAATGGTTTATGAATTTCCTTTTGGACTTCAGTTTCGTTGTAGCCGATATCATCCAAAAGGTGGGGAGGTAACTCAGACAAATGACGGCGTGTACGGTAGTTTTTTCTCCATACGGCTAATTTAGAAAAGATATACTGAACTAAACCCTTGCGTGGCTTCGATGCTAAGTGACCACAGGTTTGCGTTGCATTGTTCATATACCCTCCTTGATTCATTCACATTGACCACTTAATAATCAGTGACTACCCTGTTATTCTCAAACGATAGAATCTGACATTGAGTTAAGGAAAACTAATGTGAAAGAACGCATGCCTCCGCTACAAGGGCTGTATTATTTCTACATCGCGGCAAAGGAAGGCAGTTTTAAAGCGGCTGCCAAATACTTATTTGTCACACCAGCAGCGATTAGCCAACAGATACGTCAATTGGAAGAATTTCTGGGTACCGACTTGTTTGTGCGCCAACATCGAAAGATACTGCTCACCGCAGAAGGCGACTTGCTGTTTGCCCAAGCCGAACGAGGTTTCAATCACCTCCAACAGGGTGTGCGATTAATTAACCAAGATCCCAACCCAAATCATCTCTCCATCTCAACACTGCCTTCTTTTGCTCATCATTGGTTAGTACCAAGGATTGCTGCATTTCGACAACGACATCCAGATATCTCGCTACTCATGGAGCCAACGAATGAACTGGTTTCATTTCAAGATAGCCAGATAGATCTCTGTGTCCGTTATGGTCATGGATACTACCCGAATCTGGAATCACAATGGCTGATGGATGAAGTCTTCTACCCTGCCTGCCATCCCATCTACCAAAAAGAACATGGTATCTACAGCGTCCAAGATTTAAATAAAGCAGAGTTGATCGAAGATTTATGGCCGGACCTAGACTGGAACATGTGGCTCAACACGCTAGGTCATAAAGCGGCAAAACCAACGCTCAAGTACAGTGGCTCGCATTTGGTTTTAGAAGGTGCTCTGTCGTTACAAGGCGTAGCGTTGGTCAAGCACAGCTTGGCTTATCGATACATCCAAGAAGGAAAACTGGTAAGAATCGGTGACATAGGCATTCAGCCTAAGTATGCCTATTACCTTTGTGCGCCGACAGGGTATTTAAAGCGTCAAAAAACACAGTTATTTAGTCAATGGATAAAAGAAGAGATTGCTGAATTTGAAAGCAGTACCGTTCGAGACTTTGAAACGATTCAATTAAAAGAAGAATGAAGTAAGCAATAAATTTTGGACAACACCAGCTCCGTTCAGATAGACAAGTAAACAGATGTTAGATAGTAAAAAGCCCCGCACTAGGCGGGGCTTTGATGTCTTACAGAGTTAACTTAAGAATTACTTCTTAGCGTTACGCTCTTTAACGTCAGCAATTACTTGCTCAGCAACGTTGTTTGGACATGGCGAGTAGTGTGAGAACTCCATAGAGAACTGACCACGACCAGAAGTCATAGTACGTAGAGTACCGATGTAACCGAACATTTCTGATAGAGGTACATCACCCTTGATACGTACGCCAGTAGTACCAGCTTGTTGGTCTTTGATCATACCACGACGACGGTTAAGGTCACCGATTACGTCACCAACGTGATCTTCTGGAGTGAACACGTCAACTTTCATGATTGGCTCAAGAAGTTGCGCGCCAGCTTTAGGCATAGACTGACGGAATGCGCCTTTAGCAGCGATTTCGTAAGCGATAGCTGAAGAGTCAACTGCGTGGAAGCCACCGTCGAATAGTTCAACTTCTACGTCTAGAGTTGGGAAGCCAGCTAGAACACCGTGTTCCATCATGCTAGCGAAGCCTTTCTCTACTGCAGGCCAGAATTCTTTAGGTACGTTACCACCAACAACTGTTGATTTGAACGTGAAGCCTGAACCAGTTTCGCCTGGTTTGATACGGTAGTCGATCTTACCGAACTGACCAGAACCACCAGACTGCTTCTTGTGCGTGTAGCTGTCTTCGATTGCTTGAGTGATTGTTTCACGGTAAGCAACTTGAGGAGCACCTACTTCTAGCTCAACGCCGTAAGTACGTTTTAGGATATCTACTTTGATATCTAGGTGAAGTTCACCCATACCACGTAGGATAGTTTCGCCAGATTCTTCATCAGTCTCTACTTGGAATGATGGATCTTCTGCAACCATCTTACCGATCGCGATACCCATCTTCTCGCTGCCGCCTTTATCTTTAGGCTTAACTGCGATAGAGATTACTGGATCTGGGAAGATCATTGGTTCTAGAGTACATTCGTGCTTAGGATCACATAGAGTGTGACCAGTTTGAACGTTCTTCATACCAACTACAGCGATGATGTCACCAGCTTGAGCTGAATCGATTTCGTTACGCTCGTCTGCGTGCATCTCAACCATACGGCCGATACGCTCAGTTTTACCAGTTGCAGAGTTAAGGATTGTGTCACCCTTCTTCATGCGGCCTGAGTAAACGCGGATAAACGTTAGAGCACCGAAGCGGTCGTCCATGATCTTGAACGCAAGCGCTTTTAGTGGCTCGTCTGCAGATACTTTTGCTACTTCGCCAGTTGGCTCACCAGTTTCTGAATCTGTTAGAGGCTGTGGATCAACTTCTGTTGGTGATGGTAGGTAATCTACTACCGCGTCAAGAATAAGTTGGATACCTTTGTTCTTGTACGCTGAACCACAGTAAGTTGGGAAGAATGCTAGGTCACGTGTACCTTTACGGATACAACGTTTGATGTCTTCTAGAGATGGCTCTTCGCCTTCTTCTAGGTAAGCCATCATTAGATCTTCGTCTTGCTCTAGAGCAGTTTCGATTAGCATTTCACGGTATTCAGCCGCTTTCTCAACTAGATCAGCAGGGATGTCTTGAACTTCGTAGTTCTCTGGCTGGCCAGACTCGTCCCATACGTAAGCTTGTTGGCTTAGTACGTCAACAACACCTACGAAATCTTCTTCGATACCGATAGGTAGAGTCATTACTAGTGGAGTAGCACCTAGAACGTTTTGTACTTGGTCAACAACTTTGTAGAAGTCTGCGCCCATACGGTCTAGTTTGTTAACGAAGATCAGACGAGATACGTGTGATTCGTCAGCGTAACGCCAGTTAGTTTCTGACTGAGGCTCAACACCACCAGAACCACAGAATACACCGATACCACCGTCAAGTACTTTTAGAGAACGGTAAACTTCGATAGTGAAGTCAACGTGTCCAGGAGTATCGATGATGTTTAGACGGTGATCGTTCCAGAAACAAGTTGTTGCTGCAGACTGGATTGTGATACCACGCTCAGCTTCCTGCTCCATGAAGTCAGTAGTAGTTGAACCGTCGTGAGTGTCACCGATCTTATGGATCTTACCAGTTAGCTTTAGGATACGCTCTGTAGAGGTAGTTTTACCCGCGTCTACGTGAGCAAAAATACCAATGTTTCTGTATTTTGATAAATCAGTCATTGTCTTACTCTGTTAATAAGGTATAAAGTGCGCGCAGAGTATATCACATTCTGTCAATACTGATACCCTTGCGTGCGGATGGAAGAAAAAAAATTTTAACGTCGATTTTCCGTCCTCAAATAATAGTCAAACTTCGCAATATGTGTGCTTAATTCGACAATAATGAGGACAGATTCAACATTATTGTTACCCCTAGAATTGGGGCACAAGATAGCGTTTACAACTCATCAAATGCTTCGATAGCTTCCGATAGTTTTTTCACGCCGTGGATTTGCATACCAGGAATACCGCCCTTGGGCATATTCGCTGCAGGAACGATTGCTTTCTTAAAGCCGTGCTTAAACGCTTCATTCAAACGCTCTTGCCCACTTGGCACAGGTCGAATCTCACCCGCCAAGCCCACTTCCCCAAACACCACCACATCTTTTGGTAGTGGACGGTCGCGGAAACTCGATAAAAGCGCCATAACTAACGCAAGGTCAGCACTGGTCTCTGTGACTTTGACGCCACCAACGACATTCACAAATACATCTTGGTCTGCCATTTGTAGACCACCATGCTTATGCAGTACCGCTAGTAATAAAGAGAGACGGTTTTGTTCTAAGCCAACCGCGACACGACGTGGGTTTGCCAGTTGTGAATAGTCTACTAGCGCTTGAATCTCTACTAGTAGAGGGCGCGTACCTTCCCAAACAACCATCACGGAGGAACCCGACGTCTCCTCTTCACCACGAGAAAGGAAGATCGCTGATGGGTTGTTCACTTCTTTTAACCCTTGCCCTGTCATGGCAAAAACACCGAGCTCGTTCACTGCACCAAAACGGTTTTTGTGACTACGAAGCGTACGGAAACGGCTATCAGTCCCACCATCTAGCAAGACGGAGCAGTCAATAATGTGCTCAAGTACTTTAGGTCCCGCAAGGGTACCATCTTTTGTTACGTGACCAACAATAAAGACAGCAACATTGTTTTGCTTTGCGTAACGCGTCAAGGCGGTTGCCGATTCACGTACTTGAGCGACACTCCCCGGTGAGGATTGAACATCAGAAACGTGCATAACCTGTATCGAGTCGATAACCATAATGCGTGGTTGCTCTTTCTCTGCAATTTGACAGATCTTATCGACATTCGTTTCTGACAGCATCTTTAAATGCTCTTTTGGCAAACCAAGACGGGAAGCACGCATCGCAACTTGCTGAAGTGATTCCTCACCCGTTACGTACAGCGTAGGCATTTGCGCCGACAACAAACACATGGTTTGTAGAAGTAACGTTGACTTACCTGCCCCTGGGTTACCACCAATCAAAATCGCCGCACCAGGAACCACACCACCGCCAAGTACACGATCGAGTTCTTTAAACCCACTGGTGAAACGCGGCACTTCTTGCAGATCGATCTCGGAAAGCGTCTGAACTTTTGATTCCGTCGCTGAGCCTGCATAACCAGATAAGCGTTCATTGCGCGCTACCGTTGGCGATGCAGCAATACGAACTTCAGTAATCGTGTTCCATGCACCACACGCATTACACTGCCCCTGCCAACGTGGGAAATCTGCGCCACAATCATTACAAACATACGCTCGTTTTGCTTTCGCCATGATGCCTCGATCTTTTCAACACTCGGTTTTTTCAACAAATGTGACCAAGCACTGCCATGTCTGACCTTATTGGACATGAACTCTTGATATACTCAAGTTTTGCTTTGCTTAGCCGATATAATTCGAATAACGACATACTTTAACAGAAATAATGCAGCAATCTGAAATTCTCTCGCTCGCAGAACGACTCATCCCAGTTTATGGCTCTGATGACTTTGACTTCGTCCTTGGTCAATTGACCGAGGGGGAACCGCCATCGGCCAAAATTCTTGTAAAGATGGAACTCAACCGTGTCATGGCACCTTGCAAGAAAAGCATTGATTTGCGAGGTCGAGTGAAAGGTGAATGTCGTGAATACTTATTAGATGGCATCCCTCATTGGTTGGATGACGTCGCTTTCAACGCTTACCACAAAAACTTAAAAAAATTCGGTACTTACACTGAAGGCATGTGGGAAGCCTTGGTCAATACACGTAACAACTTTCGTGTAATGAGTAAAAACAACGGTAAGAATGAAGAACAATCGCTGACCGACCCTAAAAGTCCATTCCTTGCCGAACCGGTTCATCTCGGTTACGACTTAAAGCGCCAAGAAAAGCGCTTAAAAGTACAGTCTCAGGTAGAAATCATTCGCTCAAAAAGTCAAGTAATCCACGGCCTGAGTATTGACCTTTCTAGCTCTGGAGCAAAATTCAAAGTCCCAAGTGCATTCAAATACAGCTTGGGCGAAGTCATTCAAGTTACCTTTACCGAGTTTGCCAGCAAATCTCAGGTTGCCGGCGTTGAAAAACCAATCACTTATCGTGTGCTCGCAGTGGATGATTGCTACGAGAACGATGCTGTTCGTTATCTAAGAACCATTCGCTTGACCGAGACCAATGTCGTTGCTCGCTTGATTGATGAAGCTCTCAACAGCGCTGCAAAACGCGCTCGCCATGATAACCAAGATAAAATCATTCGCGCTCGCACGCGTGGTTACGAACATATCGCCCTGAAGCACACCAGCAACCTCCCTCTGTTTTTTGAAGGCAGCGAACTCAAGCTCGCAATGCTGACACCAAATAACCAAAAGATGTGGCAATACTGGCATGATGAGCGTAACCAGCAAGTATTTGGTTCGTTGTTCAATCCGAAAAGGATGGCTTCGTTAATTGCGCCAGGGGTCAAAGGGGCTACCAACGTGCTCTATTCCTTTACTCATGAGCATGACAACAAAACGTACTTCTATTCAATGCTGCGCCCAGAAGCGACCAGAGAGCAGCGTCAATTGTTCTGGCACCTGGGAGCCAAACGCGCCAGTTGGCGTGCTTTCCGCATTTCGATTTTTGAACTGTCTCAACAAGAAAAAGAAGACCTTGCTGCGTTTTCTTCTGAGTTAGCCGAAAGTTCGCAAAAACTGACCCACGTAGGCATTTTGCAAGAAATTGCCGATGAGAAGTCTGGACAGGATTATTTGCTTACTGAAAAACCTCGCGTGCCTGCGAATACACTTAATGCTTTTCGCCATCCACGTAAGATCATCGGCAATCCAAAAGGTATTTACTTTGACGCCCAATCTCGTCGAAAAGAGCCCCGTTATCGCTTCAAAACCCCTTTAGTGCTTAATACCGGAAGTGCGAAAGCTGCAGGCTTTACCATGGATATCTCTAAGCGAGGCTTGGGCTTACGCTTGGATGAGCCGACGGAATTACGCTCAGGGCAAGAAGTACGCATCAACTTCCGAGAGCTACAGTTATACGATAAGAAATTGCCTCTTTCAGAAGTCCCTTATCGGATTATTCGGGTGAGTCCCGATGGTCGTAGCGTGCAACTGGTCATAGATGAAGACAGCAAAACCATGCGTGTTATTGCTTTCTTCAATAGCATTATCGAGCACAACCAAGACAAACTCATCCCACAAAAAGAGATGCTGCCAAGTAACGCATTGTTGGAAAGGCTGCACAGTGTCCTACTCTCACGTATTTTGAGTACGCCAATCTTTATTAGTAAAAGCGCAGCCTCTTCGGTGAAAACTCCCGTTATTGGTGTCAACTTCCCATTAGCGAAGCACATCGAGTTATATGCACGCCTTGGTCACAATCAGCAGTTCTCTCTCGAACCATTGTTTAAGGGACGATCTAGCACTCTGATCGCGGAACCAATTAAACGTATTGATGGCGCTCAGGCGAGACATCAAGATATTTACATCAGCGTGGCGAAAGTTGGTAGCAAAATCACTGGGCTAGAGTCGAAGCTGCAACAAGATTTTACCAGTGTCAAAGAACGTATTCAGTTCATAAAGAAAGCCCGCATGATGGGTGAGTTTTACGCAACCCGTATTTCTACCGCGCCAATCTTTGATCCGATGACTTCTTTGCTGCGCCAAGACTTGAGTGATTTAACCCAATTTGGGGTTCATCAAGCCAGTAAACTAGAAAAAGAGCTGACCGCACTAGTTGGCTACAGCGAATTTGAAGACATTACTGAAGAAGTGATCGTGCGATTAGAACTGACTGAATAACAAAACACCGCCAAACTGGCGGTGTTTTTCTATCGTGTTTCGTCGTGAAAACCCAGATTATGGTTTCGCTTTCCAACTGATTTTCTGCTGCTTAACTAAAGCGCCAGAAAGAATACACAGCACACCACCTAGACCTGCGAATCGAACGGCAGTTTGCGCTTGCTCTTCAACTTTAGGTTTAGCGTGATAAGCCACACCCAGCCCTGCAGCAGACATCATCACCAGATCATTTGCACCGTCACCGACTGCGACGGTATTGTGTTGCTCAATCTCGTACTCTTCTGCAAGCTCTACCAAAATGTCAGCTTTGGTTTGGGCAGATACAACATCGCCAAGCACTTCACCCGTCAATTTGCCATCAACAATTTCTAGTTGGTTGGATTGCGCAAAATCCAATCCCACTTTGTCTTTAATAAAGTCGGAGAAGTAAGTGAATCCACCAGAGGCAATCGCAGTCTTCCACCCCAATGCATTGAAGGTTGTAATCAACGCTTCGAAGTCTGGCATGAATGGCAGTTGGCTTCGTACCTGCTCAAGAATGGCTTCATCAGCCCCTTTCAGCTTACCAACGCGCTGACGTAAACTTTGTTCAAAGTCCAGCTCACCTTGCATGGCTCGTTCGGTGACTTCGGCGACTTCTTCGCCTACACCGGCAAGTTTAGCAATCTCGTCGATACACTCGATTTGAATCGCAGTTGAATCCATATCAAACACAACCAAACCCGGCGCAGAAAGATCCGGTACTTCGTTTAAAGAAGCGTAATCCAGATTTAAGCTTTTCAGAATGGTTTCATGCTCTGGCGTAAGGTTGCCCGCCATCAATGCCACTTCATACTGACCTACCTTCCAAGTATCTAAAATTGGGTTGTAGAAGCCGGTAAAAAAATCGATGTCTTCAAAATTGCGAGGCTCAAGGTGCTCACCAAATACAATCCAGTTAGCCTTGGCTTTATCGAGCTGAGTAGCAAAGCGAGTTTCGGGTAGTCGTTTTAAAAGAGTCGTATGCCTTCTGATAGGCAAGCTTTTTGACGCGTCCATGTATATAATCCCTTGTGACTTTGTTAAAACGTTACCTCAACAAGCTAAAAAGGCAAGTCTTTGTTTTGTTTTGAATGGACGAGTAAAGAGCATGAGTGAATCCTTATTCTCAGTAAGGAATGCCCTACGAATTCTGGCGCTGATACTGCTGTGTGTGATGCTATTTGTCACCATCAAAAACAGTGTCGTGATCAGTAAGGGCAATGAGAAGATACAAGCGCAGCAGCTTGAAACCCTGACCAAAGTTTTGATTTCACAGGCGTCGTTATCTGCCAGTGAAATGATCATAAATAAAGACCAAGAACGTCTGCTTAAACTGACGAATCAGTTAGCACAAGACCGTCTGGTATTCGATGCGACCATCTATGACGCGCAAGGTGTGCGTCTTGCATCCAGCAAAGAAGCGCTGTCTGTACGAGAGGTACTTGGATTAGATACGCCACTTGCGACAGCGTCGATTGGACGTCAGCAGCTCGTTGAACCGGTACTGGCAGATGGCGCAGTGATTGGCTTTGTACGAGTGACTTTTGAAACCGGTCGTGTAACGGCAATCTCTGATCATCACTACCGTAAAAGTGATCGTTACATGTACATGATGGTACTGATGAGCTTTGCATGTGGCATGCTGTTCATCATGATTTTACGCAGACAGCCGATCCGCCGTAAAAAAGGTGAAAACCTATTGCTAACCAAGTAATTCAAAAACCAATTTATCAAAATAAAACAGCCCGCATGATGCGGGCTGTTTTTATGCTGATAAGCAAAAGAATAGAAGGCTGTTCGCCCTTACTCTTCATCACCTAGCAATACTGAATCAAGTGCGATTAGCATCATGTCGTTGAACGTAGTTTGACGTTCGTCAGATGTGGTTTGCTCGCCAGTTTTGATGTGGTCAGAAACAGTACAGATAGTCAGAGCTTTCGCGCCGTACTCAGCAGCAACGCCGTAGATACCAGCCGCTTCCATTTCAACACCTACGATACCGTACTTGTCCATTACGTCGAACATTTCTGGATCTGGCGTGTAGAACAGTTCTGCTGAGAACAGGTTACCTACTTTTACGTCTACGCCACGAGCTTTCGCTGCTTCTTCTGCTGCGCGAACCATTTTGTAGTCAGCAATAGCGGCAAAGTCATGACCTTTAAAGCGGATGCGGTTAACTTTAGAATCAGTACAAGCGCCCATGCCGATAACAACATCACGTACTTTGATATCTTCGTTCACTGCGCCACAGCTACCTACACGAATCACTTTCTTGACACCGAAGTCTTTGATTAGCTCAGTCACGTAGATTGAACATGATGGAATACCCATACCGTGACCCATTACTGAGATCTTACGACCTTTGTAAGTGCCGGTGTACCCGAACATATTACGAACGTCACATACTTGAACTACATCTTCAAGGAAAGTCTCTGCAATGTATTTAGCACGTAGCGGGTCACCCGGCATTAGAACGACGTCTGCGAATGCACCCATTTCTGCGTTGATATGTGGAGTTGCCATGTTTCTTTTCCTTAACCTGTCTCTAGCGATCCGCACTGCTACTGGCGGTTTTGGCTAGAATATTCTCATTTCCGACAAGCAACATTTTCATGCTGCCAACATGAAACTAGGAGCAATCAAGCTCCTAGTTTTCAAAACCTACATAATTATAGGAAGTTCTTACCGTAATCCATTGGTGATGTACCGAAGTAACTTGCCAATGTTTGACCGATATCTGCAAAGCTATCACGACGACCTAGTGAGCCCGCTGGTACTTTCTTACCATAAACAATTACTGGAATGTGCTCACGAGTATGGTCAGTACCAGGCCATGTTGGATCACAACCGTGGTCTGCCGTTAGGATAAGAACATCGTCTTCTTCCATTAGCTCTAGCACTTCGTTGATGCGACCATCGAAATACTCAAGTGCCGCAGCATAACCCGCTACGTCACGACGGTGACCGTACGCTGAGTCGAAGTCTACAAAGTTAGTGAATACGATAGTGTTGTCACCCGCTTCTTTGATTTGCTCTAGTGTTGCTTCGAACAATGCAGGGATACCTGTCGCTTTCACTTTCTTAGTGATGCCGCAGTTCGCGTAAATATCAGCAATCTTACCGATAGAAACCACATCACCTTGCTTCTCATCAACTAGCTTCTGAAGAACAGTTGCTGATGGTGGCTCAACAGAAAGGTCACGACGGTTACCCGTACGTTCAAATTGACCTTTACCAGGACCAATGAAAGGACGCGCAATAACACGACCGATGTTGTAATCTTCTAGCTCTTCACGTGCAATTTGGCAAAGCTCTAGTAGACGGTCTAGACCGAAAGTCTCTTCGTGACATGCAATTTGGAATACAGAGTCAGCAGACGTGTAAAAAATTGGCTGACCTGTCTTCATGTGCTCTTCACCAAGGTCATCCAATACTTGAGTACCTGATGCATGGCAGTTACCTAGGAAGCCGTCTAAACCCGCACGCTCAAGGATGCGGTCAGTCAGCTCTTTCGGGAAGCTGTTCGCTTTATCAGTGAAGTAGCCCCAATCAAACAGAACAGGCACACCAGCGATTTCCCAGTGACCAGATGGAGTATCTTTACCTGAAGAAAGCTCTGCTGCGTGACCGTACGCACCAATGATTTCTGCATCTGCGTCTAGGCCAGGTGCGAAGCGACCTGTTGACTCTTTATGTGCCATTGCCAAACCTAACTTAGATAGGTTTGGAAGACGAAGTGCACCTTTACGTTGATCGTTATCTGCTAAGCCTTGCTCACACTGGTCTGCAATATGACCTAATGTGTCTGAACCTACATCACCAAATTGTTCTGCATCTGCAGCTGCGCCGATGCCGAATGAGTCTAGTACTAAAATAAATGCTCTTTTCATTGCTCGTTCCTTAGGCCCACTCGGCTTCTTATTATGGTTGAGTAGGCCTTGTGTAATTACTTATTCGATTAAAGATCTTCTGCACGGATTTGACGGTAAACCTCTGGAGTTGGTGTGTACTCACCACCTACAGTGATTGCACTGCGAAGTGCTTTAGCGGCTTCTTCCCATTGCTCTTCAGTGCGAGCATGAATAACCGCAAGAGGTTTATCGCTATCTGCTACTTCACCTAGACGGATGAAGTTATCGAAACCAACTGCGTAGTCGATTTCATCTGTCGCAACGCGACGACCGCCGCCCATTGAAACAACAGCCATGCCGATAGCACGAGTGTCCATCGCAGATACAACGCCAGTTTCTGTTGCGTATACAGGTTTAATAATTTCTGCTTTTTCTAGGTAGTTATCGTAGTTTTCTACGAAGTCCGCAGGACCACCTAGACCAGCAACCATCTTACCGAAGCACTCAGCAGCTTTGCCGTTGTCTAGCGCTTCCATCAGTTTTGCACGTGCGTCTTCTGTGTTCTCAGCAAGTTTGCCAAGTACCAGCATTTCTGCACATGACGCCATTGTTACTTCAAGTAGACGTGGGTTACGGTATTCACCTGTTAGGAAGCGAACCGCTTCACGTACTTCCACTGCGTTACCCGCAGAAGACGCCAAGACTTGGTTCATGTCCGTTAGGATAGCGGTTGTCTTAGTGCCTGCACCGTTTGCCACCGCAACGATTGATTTTGCTAGCTCTTCAGACGCTTCATAAGTTGGCATGAATGCACCAGAGCCAACTTTTACGTCCATCACTAGAGATTCAAGACCAGCAGCAAGCTTCTTCGATAAAATCGACGCCGTGATTAGTGAAATGTTGTCTACAGTAGCCGTGATATCGCGAGTCGCGTAAACACGCTTATCCGCAGGAGCAAGATCACCCGTTTGACCGATGATAGCCACACCAGCATCTTTGGTCACTTGGCCGAATACATCGTTTGTTGGCGTGATGTTGTAGCCAGGGATAGACTCAAGCTTATCCAGCGTACCGCCAGTATGGCCAAGACCACGACCAGAGATCATTGGTACGAAACCACCACATGCAGCCACCATTGGACCAAGCATTAGAGAAGTTACGTCACCCACACCACCGGTAGAGTGCTTATCGACAATTGGACCACCAAAGTTCATGTGGCTCCAATCGATAACCATACCTGAATCACGCATTGCACACGTTAGTGCGATACGTTCTGGCATCGTCATTTCATTGAAGAAGATTGTCATAGCAAATGCAGCGATCTGACCTTCAGATACACTGTTGTTCGCTACGCCTTGAATGAAGAAGTTGATTTCGTCGGCTGTTAGAACTTCGCCGTCACGTTTTTTACGGATAATTTCTTGTGGTAAATACATTAGTGCCTCCCAAGCTCATTTTGAGCCATGGTATAAGTAGGATAGAAGAGGTTTGGTAGCACCAAAGTTGGTGCTACCGTTCAGACGTATTGTTGGAATTAGTACGCTGTTGGATCAGCGACTTCGTCCGATACTTCTAATGTATTTAGTAGGTTTGTAAGCAGGCTAGACGCACCGAAACGGTAATGACGAGCATCAACCCAGTTATCACCTAGGATTTCGTCAGCCATTGCTAGGTATGCCGCTGCATCTTCAGCAGTACGCACACCACCTGCTGGTTTGAAACCAACAGTTTCTGCAACACCCATGTCACGAATAACTTCAAGCATCATACGAGCGTATTCAGGCGTTGCGTTTACTGGCACTTTACCAGTTGAAGTTTTAATGAAGTCAGCACCTGCTTCAATACAGATTTGAGATGCTTTCTTGATTAGCGCTTCTTCTTTAAGTTCACCAGTTTCGATGATCACTTTAAGAAGGATGTCACCACAAGCTTCTTTACATTGCTTAACTAGCTCGAAGCCCACTTTCTCATCACCCGCCATTAGAGCGCGGTATGGGAAAACTACGTCAACTTCGTCTGCACCGTAAGCGACAGCCGCTTTTGTTTCAGCAACAGCGATTTCAATATCGTCGTTACCGTGTGGGAAGTTCGTTACTGTTGCGATACGAACTTCTGGCGTGCCTTGCTCACGAAGTGTCTTCTTAGCAATAGGAATAAAGCGAGGGTAAATACAAATTGCAGCTGTGTTGCCTACTGCAGATTTCGCGTCATGACATAGTGAGATCACTTTTGCATCAGTGTCATCATCATTTAGCGTAGTAAGGTCCATAAGTTTCAGTGCACGTAGCGCTGCTGCTTTTAAATCGCTCATTTCTATCTCCGATCAATATTCAAAAAATTCACTACTCAGCCTCACATCACTTCTCTAACTATAATCAACAAGTCGAGACAGTGTGAGAAATTGGCTAAACAGTCTATTTATGAACGGACTTGGTTCCCTGAAGACTCGGCATATACTGCGAAAAAGTCATATGCCAATTGCTATCCTTGTCACCGCACAGTACCAGTTTGGCCTATGGCACAACAATCTATGATTGCGGTGTCTTTAATATCACATCAAACAATAAAACGCTTGTTTGATTTGATATTGAGGGCAATTCATTTGCCCATCGAGTATGTAATATTCACTCTATGATTAAGTGGTTATCATAACCACGATCTCGTGATTACTACATTATAGATATTCACCGCAAAACTGTAGCACCAAATAGAGCGCAAACGGTTTGTATCTCAAAATTTTCCAGCCCCTATTCCACCGACTGCGTAAGCCACTCACGTAGACCTACGTGCGGTTAAGTTTTCAGGTCCAAAAAACGAAAAATGCCCCGCAGCAATCTCTTGCTACAGGGCATGGTTTAAAACGGCGTCTATATATTAAGAACCGATTCTAATTAAAATGCTGCAAGGCTAAGGCAGAAGCCTGCGATAGTCGCTGCCATTAGGTTAGACAACGTACCAGCAAGAACTGCTTTAATACCCATGCGAGCGATATCTGAACGACGGTTTGGTGCAAGGCTACCTAGACCACCAAGTAGGATCGCGATAGAAGAAAGGTTCGCGAAGCCACATAGTGCGAATGAGATGATAGCTGTAGTCTTCTCAGACATTACTTCACCAGTTGCCGCAACTACTTGAGCGCTGTCACCTAGGTAAGGTGTGAAGTTCAAGTAAGCAACGAATTCGTTAATAACTAGTTTCTGACCGATGAATGAACCAGCAACAACTGCTTCGTCCCAAGGAACACCGATTAGGAATGCTAGTGGAGAGAACGCGTAACCTAGGATTAGTTCTAGAGTCAGTTCAGGCATACCGAACCAACCGCCGATGCCACCTAGCATACCGTTAACAAGCGCAATCAGACCTACGAACGCGATTAGCATTGCACCAACGTTTAGTGCTAGTTGTAGACCAGAAGCCGCACCGCCCGCTGCTGCGTCGATTACGTTAGCTGGTTTGTCGTCGCCACCGTCCATTGCTTCTTCGATGTCTTCGTGAGGCTGTTCAGTCTCTGGGTGAAGAATCTTAGCGAATAGTAGACCACCTGGTGCTGCCATGAATGATGCTGCTACTAGGTACTCTAGAGGTACACCCATTGAAGCGTAACCTGCTAGTACACCACCAGCTACAGATGCTAGACCACCACACATTACCGCAAATAGCTCAGATTGAGTCATTTTTGGAACGAAAGGACGAACAACAAGAGGTGCTTCAGTTTGACCTACGAAAATGTTAGCTGCTGCAGACATTGATTCCGCACGAGAAGTGCCAAGCGCTTTTTGTAGTGCACCACCAAGAATCTTGATAACCCACTGCATTACGCCAATGTAGTAAAGAACTGAAATCAGTGCTGAGAAGAAGATCAGTGTAGGAAGAACGCGGAATGCGAAGATGAAGCCGCCGCCGCCGAATACTTCGAACATCTTGTCAGAAACAAGACCACCGAATAGGAATGATGAACCGTTGTTACCGTAGTTGATAACGTTAGAAACACCAGTAGAGAAACCGTTTAGTAGATCACGGCCCCAAGGTACGTAAAGAACGAATGCACCTAGGATGAATTGGATAGCAAATGCGCCACCCACAGTTCTTAGATTGATAGCTTTACGGTTATTGGAAAATGCAAATGCGATAGCAAGAAGCACTACCATACCGACTAGGCTCATAAACAGGCTCATAGTTTATGACTTCCTTATAAGTTATTTGTTGGCGTGTTACAAAATGGAGCTATAAAGCGGGGGCAATTATACTCATGCAGAATCAATTAAAGTAATGCCACCCTCACACTTTCTTATAAGATTCATCATTGATTCACTCTCGTTTGTGAGTCAACTCACAATAAGCAGGAAAACGTTTTCGCTTTTAAACAGCTTCTTTAGATTTTATTCACATATAAAGAAAGCAGAATTGCTATTTTCCCACAGCTGAGAAGCAATCGATTGCTTGCTTTTGCTATGTAAAGAAGTCAATTCATTGAGAACATGAATGAGTTGTAAGGGATGATTCGGCTCACCCTGATAGCCAAGTATAGGCATATCTGGGGCATCCGTTTCTAAGACGAGATGTTCAAGGGGTAATCTTTGAATTGCGTCGCGAGTTTTGTTAGCTCTCGGATACGTAATGGTGCCTCCGACGCCAATCGAAAAGCCTAATCGAACCCATTCCATCGCCTGTTGGTAGCTGCCTGAGAACGCATGCAACACCCCACCTTTTGGTAAATGTGCCGCTTTAACCATCTGAATAAGTCGATTGTGCGCTTTGCGGCTGTGCAGGATCACCGGTAAATCAAACCGCTTTGCTAGCTCAAATTGCAACTCAAGCGCGCGCTCTTGTCGCTCAACTGGCACTTCGATGGCGAAATCCAAACCGCACTCTCCTATTGCAACGCATTGCCGGTTGGAAGAAGAAAGCAATGATTCCAACTCTGGAGCAAATTGCTCAAACTCTTGTTGGAGAAAATAGGGATGAAAACCCAGCGCATAATAGAGATGAGAATATTGATTGGCGAGGTCTTGAATGCGAGTCCAATTACTTGGCCCGACAGACGGAATAAGGATGCGCTCTACTCCTTGCTCACGCGCAAGCTCAACTTGATATGCAAAGTCATCTTGGAAGACATCGAAGTCAAAGTGGCAATGAGTGTCAAACAGTTTCATTACTTGGCTTCTCTTGCTCTTCTTTCTTTGTTGAAGATGGCTCATTAGCTGGGTCTTGTTTGTAAGGCACGCAACTGCGCTTTTGATCGGGTGTTAGTCCCATCTCTTTGCACCAATCATCGTAGCGTTTAAGTCCTTTTTTAAACCAGTTCATTGCCCACCCTTTTTTAGCTCATAGAGTTCTTTCCAAACCAAATAAAAAAACCGCCGTTAACTAAGTGTATAGCTAACGGCGGCTTATAATCTAGTACGCGATGTAAAGCGAGTTAGATTCGATTAGTGCTCACGTGTCGCACGGAAATCGATATCAGGGAAACGCTCTTGCGCTAGGTTTAGGTTAACCATGGTCGGTGCAATGTAAGTTAGGTTATCGCCACCGTCCAATGCTAGGTTCGTTTGGTTCTTACGCTGGAACTCATCCAGTTTCTTCGCATCGCCACACTCAACCCAACGAGCAGTTGCCACGTTCACGCCTTCATAGATCGCTTCAACGTTGTATTCTGACTTCAAACGAGCTACAACCACGTCAAACTGAAGTACACCAACCGCACCTACGATAAGGTCGTTGTTTTGCAATGGACGGAATACCTGTACCGCACCTTCTTCAGACAGCTGAACCAGACCTTTTAGTAGCTGCTTCTGCTTCAATGGATCTTTTAGACGAATACGACGGAACAATTCCGGAGCAAAGTTTGGAATACCAGAGAACTTCAGCGCTTCACCTTGAGTGAAAGTGTCACCAATTTGGATAGTGCCGTGGTTGTGTAGACCAATGATGTCACCCGCGTAAGCGTGCTCTGCACGAGAACGGTCACCCGCCATAAAGGTTACCGCATCTGAAATACTCACTTGCTTGCCAAGACGAACGTGGTTCATCTTCATGCCTTGCGTGTAAGTACCCGATACGATACGCATGAAGGCAATACGGTCACGGTGTTTTGGATCCATGTTTGCTTGGATCTTAAATACGAAACCAGAGAACTTGTCTTCTGTTGCTTCAACATCACGCTCAACTGCTTGACGCGTTTTCGGTGCAGGAGCCCACTCCGTCAGACCATCTAGCATGTGGTCAACACCAAAGTTACCCAGTGCCGTACCAAAGTAAACTGGCGTTAGTTCACCCGTTAGGAATAACTCTAAGTCAAACTCAGGGCATGCGCCCATGACAAGTTCAAGCTCTTCACGAACGCTTTCTGCTAGGCTTTCACCTACTTTTTCGTCTAGCTCTGGGTTGTCTAGACCTTTGATGATGCGAACTTCTTGGATCTCATGACCATGACCTGATTCGTACAGAATCGTTTCGTCACGGTGAATGTGGTAAACACCTTTAAACTCTTTACCACAGCCGATTGGCCATGTGATTGGCGCACACATCATGCCCAATTCGTTTTCTACTTCATCCAATACTTCCATTGGATCACGAACGTCGCGGTCAAGTTTGTTCATGAAGGTTACGATTGGCGTGTCACGTAGACGTGTAACTTCCATTAGTTTACGAGTACGGTCCTCAACACCTTTCGCTGCATCGATAACCATCAGACATGAGTCAACTGCCGTTAGAGTACGGTAAGTATCTTCCGAGAAGTCTTCGTGTCCAGGAGTATCAAGTAGGTTTACCAGACAATCGTTGTAAGGGAACTGCATTACAGAAGTAGTAACCGAGATACCACGTTCCTTTTCCATTTCCATCCAGTCTGATTTTGCGTGCTGTGCGTTACCACGACCTTTAACCGTACCTGCTTTTTGGATCGCGTTTCCGAATAACAGTACTTTTTCAGTAATGGTGGTTTTACCCGCATCCGGGTGAGAAATAATAGCGAACGTTCTACGCTTAGAAACTTCGCCTAGAAAAGGTGTATTTGACATGAAACTGGTCTTCTTTGATGTCTGATGACTTGCTCGAAATTCAAACAAGCTTTATTCGATTCAATATTGCGCGGTATTCTCGCTTATTATTGCTTTAGGGGCAACTTTCCTCGTGAGTTTGTCCTCGCGAGTTTATAGATAACTACGTTGCTGAGCTTCGTCCTGCCAGTCCAGCAATTCGACTTCAGCAGCAATGGTAGAAGCCACTACAATTTGGTCCCGCCCATTTTGCTTTGCATCGTACAAAGCAATGTCAGCACGCTTTAGCCAAAGATCTGGTGTGTCATCATCAAGCAAGCACTCAGAAATGCCCACACTCAAAGACACTTTTGCATGGCGAGGATAATGTTTGGCGCGCACCTTATCGCTGATGCTACTCATCATAAATTGCGCGGTTTGATCGGAAAGTCCTTCAAACAAGATCAAGAACTCATCTCCCCCCAATCGAAACAGCAAATCGTACTCTCTTGAATAGTCATTGAGCGTTGTAACGATCTGACTGATCACCTCATCCCCAACATCATGACCGTACAAATCATTTACCTGTTTAAAATGGTCAATATCAATGACTGCTATTGAAGAGGTGGTACCGCTTCTTTTTTCATCTAAGGCTCGTAGAAGAAAAGCTTCTAACTGCCCTCGATTAAGAGCACCTGTCATCGAGTCTCTAGTAGAAAGAAACTTCAACCTATCCTGCAACTCAACAATTTTATGCACTGCCACATGCGCAACTATGGCGCAGCAAATTACCGCAACAACAAAACGTAAAGTGATGCTCCATTCAAGTTGATACCAAGCAGAGAATGTACAGCCAGCTATGATCCACCCATTGGTAACCAACGCATCTTTACTCGGGATGATAAATACCAAAGCCACAATGACCGGAAATACCCAATACGTCGCGATGATGCCAAAGATATGCACACTTAAAACCACTGATAACCAAAGCAAAAACAGTGGAATACGATATCCAATTTTACTTTCACCAAGGATAAACAATGCAGCAAACTCAATAATGAAACTCAGTTGGAAAGCCAGTAAAACACACCCAAGGAATGTCTCCCCAATCAGGAGATTTTTAATACCAAGTGGCACAAATGTCGCCAAGGTCACCAACATTAAGACTGTTAGAACAGTTCCCCTACTCTGCTCATCAAACAACTGAGCAACAGGAGTATCGAATTTTTGCGGATACGGCATCGTAAATTCTTCCTCCCGACAAGATCTTGTTTCATATAATTTATAAACTTATAACCTACATGGTAATAAAGCGAACAAAAATAAGCTTGGCAAATCGGTCAAAAGGATGAAGTAAAATGCCAGAAAGTAAAAAGCCTCGGGAATTCCGAGGCTTATTAATGTGACGATGAACTTAAGGTGTGTGCAATTTATTTGCTATCCACAGACCTTACTCATTAAAAAACAGGTAGCTCATGATGATGGCATCTTCTTTCCCATTACCCGTTTTAGCTGGGTAATAGTTATAACGACGATCCACTTCATTAAAACCCGCTTGCTCATAAATATGGATTGCCGGGTGGTTGCTTTCACGTACCTCCAACCAAGCGCTTTCTGCTTTGGCTTGCTCGCAGTATTCGATAAACGCATCCAGTAATTTTTGCCCAAGCCCTTTGCCTTGATGAGATGGCGCTACGGCAATATTCAATAACGTCACTTCCCCAACAATATTCTGCCCATAGAAGTAACCCACCACCTGAGTACCTTCCAGCATCACATGATGACAAGCACCGCGACTGGATAAATCACGAACCAAAGATTCTGCCCAAGGGTGAGAATGCGCTTGCTGTTCGATTTGCCAAACTTGGTCAAGGTGCTCCGCACCCATCGGCGTAATTTCAATTGTCACGCGTTAGCTCCGTTAAGAGTACGAACAGATTTGTTGCCACAATGCACGGCGTTGTTCGTTGTTGCCATCAATATCTTGTAATAGCGGTGAAGTCAGTTGCTTGGCATTGATGCTGGCATCTGCCTCACAGCCTGCGAACCACACCCACTCTAGTTGATGCTCCCCCAGCATGGATAAGCGTTCAGGCTCTAGGTGCAGCGCGTCGTCAAGCGTGAGCTTAATGCTTTTTAAAACACGCTCAAACATCAAAGCTGTCTCGTTTTCTGGACACGTTGGCGATACCAATAGGAGTTTACAAGAACTTTGCAAATCCAATAATGGCGATTGATAGCCTTCCAGCCTTTCTGGGTGACTCAGTTCCCAAGTGCTGATCCCCATTTCATGTAAATATTGTTTCTCGTTAATTGACATCTTTTGTCACCTATTTGAACGAGGCAATCCTATCAAAATTTCGCATTTAAAGTCAGAGGTGTTATGAAGCTTTTCCAATCAATCGCTATTACGTTACTTATCGCCACCACCAGCTTTACCGCATTCGCTAAGGATAGCAACGATGGTTGGGAGCTGATCGCAGAGAAAACCGTGAACTTCCAAACAGAAACCGACACAGTAGAGCCAAACGGTCTGTTTCAAAACCGTAAATTCAGCAAGATCAAAATTAAGTGCACTCAAGGCACCATGAGTATTAAGAACATGAAAGTGACCATGACCGATGGCAGCGAGAAAAAACTCAAAACCATGGTTGGCACTCTGACCAAAGGCATGTCGACGCGCGCTTGGACACTGCCGGGTTCTGAAGATGCGAAATTCAAACGTTTAGAGATGGAATACAAAAGCTGGGGTAACATGACATTGAATGCTGCTGGCATGAGTAAAAAGGCAAAAATCGAAGTTTGGGGTAAAAAACGCGTCCAAGAACAGGATTAATCCACCTTTCCTCTTTTGCCAGTCAAAAAATCGGCTCAAAAACAAAGCCCGCTTTTTTCAGCGGGCTTTGTCATTCAATATTGGCGATTATAGCTCAGAAAACTCTGGCGAATAATCGATACGACCAGAGCGTCCGTCACACTGACCTTCGACCAATTCTGCTACACGGAACGCACCTTGCGGTACTTCCCACGAACAGTCGAAGCCCATCTCTTCGCTGGCTGTAAAGCCTTGGCGCGCATAGTAATCCGGCTCACCCAATACCACACACACTGGGTAACCAAAATCACGCAGTGAATCAAAGCCTTCTTTGATTAACTCAGCGGCAATGCCTTGGCGGCGGTAATCTTCATGTACAGCCAAAGGCGCAAGACCTTGCCATGACAAATCTTCACCATTCAACGTCACAGGGCTAAACAACGCGTGACCAACCACTTCACCTTCATCGGTACATGCCACCAAAGACAGAGTGAGCTTACCGTTTTCACGTAAACGCATCACTAGGTTGGCTTCCGCATCCGTTGGGAAAGCGTGTTTTAATAAGCGGTCAATGGTGAGAATGTCCGCAGGGGCTTCAGTTCGAATAAGCATTCGCTACTCCGGTTTCTTGTGCAGGTGCTTGAACCCCTTTCTGAACAAAGTCAGCCAATTGGTTCAGTGCTACTTGCATCGCTTTTGGTAACTGCTCTAAGTCGACACTGTCCATCAGGTTTTTCACTTCTAAGCCAAGCTCAGTGTCGCCCTCGATAGAAAGACGACGTTGGAAGAACAGCGTATCAGGGTCTTCTTTGCGACCAGCAATAAGTACTAGGTCGTTAAGGTTACCACTAAAGCTTACATCTTCCTGAACCGGTTTCTCTGCTACCACTAATTTTTCATCTTGGTAGCTGATGTACCATGCTAAGTTCAAGTCTTTAATCGCAACTTTTAACCACTTGTCTTCAAGGAACTCAAAATCGCCATCTTCTAGGGCTTCTTTGAACACCATTTTCAAACCTTCCAATAAGGCTTTTTTCTGAACAGTTTGTGGCAATAACTGGACTGGAGATCGCAAAATTGATGCTGCGTTCTTTACTAGTTGACTGCGAATCTTGTTTAACACGCTAATTATCCGTTACTTTGTCATAAGGTTGTCTATCTTACGCAATAGAGTAATACCAGTACCTGTTATGTATCAATAAATCTGTTTGTTTTAGAAATAGGCAGTTTTACTCACCCAAGCGTCGTTTTTTTGACCTTACGTGTATTATTGACGCGAAGACGTGGATAAACGCTTTAATAACGGTATGTTCAAAGTTATAGTTATCAAAATAGCGTTTTTATTACACGGACGAATAATCAGGCTCATTGGAGATCGGTAACACCTTAATGCCTTCCCAGCAATTACAACATTGGTTTGCAACGCTTACCTCAAATAGCCCATTCTTTTTTGCCATTCTTGATAAGAAACACAATTATCGAATGGTAAGTGATCGCTATTGTGACATTGCAGGCTTAGGACACGACGACATCGTTGGTCTGAACGATAGCCAAGTACTGGGAGAGCAGTTCTATAAGAAGCTCGCGCCCTACTACCAACGCGCGTTCAAAGGCGATCATGTTGAAGCGGAAATCACGCTTGACGAAACGGACCTTGAAACCAGCCTCCACTTTAGCCTTTCTCCAGTTCATGAAGAAAATGAAATCCGCTTCGTGGTCTTCCACGCCATCGATACGTCTGAGAAACAAATTCTGGTTCGTTCTTTAGAAGAGTCAGAAAGTAAGTTCGCCAAGTTAACCCAATTACTGCCTGACGGGTTGTTATTGGTAGAAGATGACATCATCATCTCTGCCAACCCAGCCTCCGCACGTTTACTCGGGTTGAACTCGCCTCATGAGCTACTTGGTGAAGAGCTGACTCGCTTGTTTATCGATGAAAACAGCAAAAAAGTCTTCACCCATCGCATCAGCACATTACTTTCTGAAAAACCTTTTGTGTGTCTGACCAGCGCCCGCTGTGGCTTCGAACGGAAAGTTCAGTTGCATGCTGATACCACAGCAATTCTTGGGAGTGAATCTCAAATCATTTTGATCCAAGATGCCGATGACGCGCCCAAGCTGCTCTCTTCTAATTCCAATGAAGACGCACACATCGATTCACTGACCAAGCTGTATAACCGCTTTGGCTTTACGAAACGATTAGAGCAACTTATTAAGAGCCAGACACCGTTGCTGGTTTTCTACCTCGACATCGATAACTTTAAGAACATTAACGACTCACTTGGTCACCACATCGGTGACAAAGTGATTCAAGAAGTCTCCGCCCGCTTAAAACGATCTTTACCTAATCAAGCCATCATTGGGCACTTGGGCGGCGATGAGTTTGGCATCATTCTGCCTGAGCCAGAAAACACTCGCATGGCGGAGATTCTCTCTGAGCGCATTATTTCTCTGATTAACCAACCTTTCGATCTTCATCACTTCAGTAAACGCCTTGCATGCTCTATCGGTAGTGTGCGTTACCCAGAAGATGGGCAAGATGCACGTATTCTGCTGCAAAATGCTGACACTGCAATGTATGAAGCGAAAGATCGCGGTCGGAACCGTCTGATTAAATTCAACGATCAGATGAACAAAGAAGCGCGCATGCGTTTATGGCTAGAAATTGAACTGCAGAAAGCCTTGCAGCAAAACGGGTTGGAAGTCTGGTACCAGCCGAAGGTTAACGCGCGCGACTTCAGCATTAACGGCGCCGAAGCGCTTGTACGTTGGAAGCACCCAGTCGAAGGCTACATCAGTCCGGGCGCATTTATCCCTGTCGCCGAGCGTGCAGGCTTAATTGAACACCTTGGTCGCGTGGTCATGCGCGATGTGTTTAACACAGTAAAACGCTGGAAACTGCAAGGCATTCTACCGGGACGCGTGGCGATCAACCTCTCTCCAGAGCAGTTCGGTAATCCACAACTGATCGACTATATGGAGAAGTTACTGCGCACTACTGAACTTGACCCAAGCTGCATTACCTTTGAGCTCACCGAAAGTGCGGTAATGAGCGATAGCGAACACACTTTGCAAATGCTTAATGCGATCAAGAAGCTTGGTTTCGCGCTGTCTATCGATGATTTCGGTACTGGTTACTCTTCCCTTTCCTACTTAGCACGCTTCCCTATCGATGAATTAAAAATCGACCGTGCGTTTATCAACGACATCGATACACTACCGAAACAGGTGACGGTGATTGAGAACATCATCAATCTTGGTAAATCATTAGATTTGACCGTTGTTGCCGAAGGTGTAGAAACCCACCAGCAAGCAACACTGCTATCGAACCTACAATGTAACTCGATTCAGGGCTTCCATTTCTACCGTCCTCAACCTAAACACGAAGTGGAAGAGTTGTTTGCGCAAAACCGCCGTCATAAGAACTGATCTCAACTGCAACAAAATCTGAGTGTTACCCCTTACTCTCAAGGGGTAAATCTCAACTTTATTGAGCTAAACCTAACTTAGGTCAATTTCGCTATTCATAATTCTTCATAAAATGCGGGCACCTTTTTATTCTCTATGATTGTGAGCATATGGAACTCTTGTGTCCTGCGGGTAACCTGCCTGCGTTAAAAACTGCGATTGATTGCGGTGCAGATGCCGTATACATCGGCTTTAAAGACGATACCAACGCGCGTCACTTTGCTGGTCTGAACTTCAACGGCAAGAAGCTAGAAAAAGCGGTGCAATACGTTCATGACCGCAACAAAAAGATCCACGTTGCACTCAACACCTTTGCCCATCCAAATGGTTTCGAACGTTGGACAAACGCTGTCGACAATGCAGCGGCACTGGGTGTCGATGCACTGATCGTGGCTGACATTGCGGTACTTGAGTACGCTGCTCGCAAATACCCAGAGCTTGAGCTGCACCTTTCTGTGCAAGCTTCAGCAACCAACGTTGCAGCCGTTGATTTCTACAAACAAAACTTCAACGTAAAACGCGTAGTACTGCCTCGCGTACTGTCTATCCATCAGGTAAAACAGCTTTCTCGCAATATCACCAGTGATGTCGAGCTAGAAGTCTTTGCTTTTGGTAGCCTGTGCATCATGTCAGAAGGTCGTTGCTACCTATCGTCATACATGACAGGTGAATCACCAAACACCGTTGGTGCATGTTCTCCAGCAAAATACGTCCGCTGGCAAGAGACTGAGAATGGTCTGGAGTCTCGTCTTAACGACATTCTGATCGATCGCTACAGCGCAGGTGAAAACGCGGGCTACCCAACCTTATGTAAAGGTCGTTTTGAAGCTGAAATTGAAGGCGAGAAAAAACGTTATCACGCACTGGAAGAACCAACCAGTTTGAACACCCTGTCGATGCTGCCAGAGCTATTTGCCGCTAATGTCGCTTCAGTAAAAATTGAAGGTCGCCAACGGAGTCCTGCGTACGTAGAACAAGTAACGCGCACGTGGCGTGCAGCGATTGATCGCTACCAAGCAAACCCAGAAGCTTACCAAGTAGAAGCGGCTTGGGATGCAGCGTTGGCAAACGTGTCTGAAGGCACGCAAACCACTCTTGGTGCTTACCACCGTAAATGGCAGTAGAGGTTAAGATGGATAACTCAATGAAATACGCGCTTGGTCCACTGTTGTACTTCTGGCCAAAGCAAGATGTTGAAGCGTTTTATGAACAAGCAAAATCAAGCTCTGCGGACATCATCTACCTTGGTGAAACCGTATGTTCGAAACGTCGTGAAATGAAGCCTGCACATTGGTTCGATATCGCGAAAGAACTCTCTGCATCTGGCAAACAAGTCGTGCTATCAACGATGGCACTATTAGAAGCGCCAAGTGAAGTGAACATCATGAAGAAATACATCGACAACGGTGACTTCGCGATTGAAGCCAATGACGTGTCCGCGGTTCAACTGGCTTCTGAGCATAAAGTGCCTTTCGTCGTTGGTCCTGCGGTTAATACTTACAACGCTCACACGCTTAACTTGTTTCTAAAACAAGGCATGATCCGCTGGTGCATGCCAGTAGAACTATCGCGCGAATGGCTCAGCAACACGCTGGTTCAATGTGATGAACTTGGTATTCGTAATAAGTTTGAAGTAGAAGTCTTCAGCCATGGTTATCTGCCTCTGGCTTACTCGGCGCGCTGCTTTACAGCTCGTGCAGAAAACAAAGCCAAAGATGACTGCGAAACCTGCTGTATTAAGTACCCAACGGGCATTAAAGTAAGCAGCCAAGAGGGTCAGGAAGTATTTAACCTAAACGGTATCCAAACTCAGTCTGGTTACTGCTACAACCTGATCAACGACCTGCCAAGCATGGAAGGTCTAGTTGACGTGGTACGTTTGAGCCCACTTGGTCTTAGCACCTTCTCTGAACTGGATCAGTTCCGTTCCAATGAGAAAGGTACTAACCCAGGCAAGATCCAAGACCGCCAATGTAACGGTTATTGGCATCAACTTGCGGGTCTGGAAGTGAAGAACATCTAACTCTTTCTCACGGGCTTCAAAGCAATAAAAAAGCGAGGTTATAACCTCGCTTTTTTATTTTTATTCGTCGTTAAGACGCTTGAATACTTGGCTCTACAGAGCTCTCGTTCATTAGCTTCTTAATATCGCGCCACAGCATTGTCATCACCACTAAGCTCAAAGCTATGTTAGACAATGGGAACGCAATCCAGATACCAGTAACACCGAATAGCTTTGGCATAATGAATAAGAACGGCAATTGAATCACCATATTACCAATGGTCACGAACATCGCTTTGCTGCCTTTGTTCACCGATTGGTAGTACGCTGCGGCAACCACCAAGAAGCCATCTAAGAACAGCGCAAACATATGGAGACGAATCCCCACCATCGTCGCATCAATAAGATGTTGGTCGGCGTTGTTAAACACGGACACAAACTCGTATGGGAAAATGTTCATCAGAATAACAAACGCAACCCCACCTAGCACCGAAGTCCCCATTGCAACCTTCAACAGCTTACGAATATTGTCTTGATTACGCGCACCATGGTTGTAGCTCACTAGAGGTTGCATACCATTGGCAATGCCTTCCGCAATCAAATAGTAAACCGTCACTATGTAGCCCAAGATAGCGTAAGCGCCAATAAGCAATGCACTGCCGTATTGGGCAAATAGCGCATTGTGCAGTGCCACCATCATTGAGCCATAGGCATACATAAAGAAGCTCGATGTGCCGATCATGACAATCTTAGGGATGACATCAAACTGCATTTTCAGATCGCCAGTCGACAGGCGCATCTTCGCTCTTGCAGTAAAGAAGTAACCAACACCAAGAATCGTCACCACCATCTGCGCTAACGCAGTTGCGATTGCCGCTCCTTTAAGCTCCCAGCCAAGCCAAGCGATAAAGATATAATCGAGCACGATATTGATGACAGCACCAATCACCATCAAAATGGTGGCTAAATTCGGGCTATCGTCATTGCGCAACAAGAACGGCACCGCAATTGACCCAAGCGAGAACACACACGCGACGCTTAAGATGTGCAGATACTGCAAACCAAGCTCATAAACACGACCTTCCGCACCTTGCCAGCGAATAAAATCATCGGCGAAGAAGAACAATGTTGTTGCAACAACTGGCATCAAAGCAACTAAAAGCAATAAACCAGTAGAAAGGATGCGTTTCGCGCCCTCACGGTCTTTTTCCCCCTGCTTGATAGAGGCTAGAGCGCCCGTACCCACGCCCACCATCATACCGATACCGAGTATCGAGCCAATGATCGGCCACGCAACGTTGATCCCCGCTAATCCATCAGCACCTACATAACGACCAATAAAGATACCATCAACGACTTGGTATAAACCGTTGACCAGCATGGCTGCGACGGTCGGAATTGTGTATTTCCAAAACTGTTTATAAATAGAGTTTTGCATGACTACCACCAATAGTTAGCAAGGCTAACTAAATAGATAAAAGAATAAAAAATAGGTTTAGTTTCCGAGCGCTTTATCTAATAGCGCTTTCAATTGCTGTGCTTCTTTCGCATCCAACTTACACATAAGCTGCTGTGAAATGTCTTTATATACCACCTGTTCCAATGACATTTCTTCGATCACTTCTTCTGTTAGCAGCACGCGCTTAGAACGAGCATCTTCATTACAAGCAATACGCTTCACCAAGCCCTTTCTCTCTAAACGAACCACCATGTTTGAAGCCGAAGGCTTGGTAACTTGAAGCTCTTCCGCCAAGTCAGTAATGCGTATACCTTCTGGATGAAGCTGGATCACTCGCAAGTAATCAAACTCATTAAAGCTCAGATGCGAAAGCGGATCTTCTTTGGCATACACTCGCCACGCCTTTGCACAAAAGCGTTCTAAATCGATCAGGCTTTTTTCTAATGCCATTACGTTCCGCCCATTTAGTTAGCAAGGCTAACTATTTTAGAGAAGCTCACCAAATTCTTCAAGCACAAAAAAGCCGCTCTAGTTGAGCGGCTAATGGCTATTTTTCTTCTTGCTTCTGTTGCTCAGCTTTGAGCTTAGCAAGTTGTTCTTGCTGCAACTGATCGTAGATTTGCGCCAGTTCCAAGAAGGAGTAACGGTGCTCTACGTATTCATAAACGTTGAAAGAGATTGCTAGCTTGTACAGTGAAATCGCATCAGCAATATCACCTTCTAGTTGGTAACGCTTACCAAGGTAGAAGTAAGTTTCTGTTAGACGCTCAGCAAGACGGTAGTTTTCACGCGTACCATCCATGATGGCTTTTAACGCTGCGTCATCAGATACATCACGCAACATGATGGCAACTAGAACCCAGCCCCACTCTTCACTGCGATCGCGTTGGTAACGCTTTTCTAGGTTCGCTTTCGCTTGCTCTGGATTTTGTTCTGCTTCGATGATGTACAACCATAACGCGCGGAATGGGTCGCTCGGCATTTCTTGGTAATGCTTGGTCATGTCTTCTAAAGCCAGATCGATACGACCACCATAGTAAAGCGCAATCGCGCGGTTACGCTCTGCGTATGAATTCTCTGGTGCAAGCTCTAATGTCGAATCAAATGCTTCGTAAGCCGCATCAAACTCACCAACTTGAGTGAAATACACCCCTAGTAGGTTAAAGATATCTGGTTGAGCAGGGTTAAGTTGCAAAGACTGATTAAAATCCAAACGGGCAAGATCACGCAAACCAACGCTGTCGTAGTAGTTACCGCGCTCGTAATGCATCTTAGCGCGAACTTCGTCACTCAAATCTGGACGTTGTAATAACTGAGAAAGACGAGCAATCTGGACTTCTTGTTGCACGCTTGGTTGTAGCGGTACCGCCATCGGAGGATAGATCCACTTTTGTGCCGATTGTTGAGAGGTGTTAGCACAACCGGTCAGCGCGATAGCGACACATAAACTTGCGGTTTGAAACCATTTCACTAATTGGTACTCCTGTTTGGACCGCTCTGGGTCTGTTTCTCTTTATGCACTATAGGATATTTAACTTCGCTTGAGGCTAAACTTGACGAAACAGGCCAAAAAAAAGGGGAGCGAAAATGCTCCCCTTTTATAGCATGCTTTCAGGCTCTTAAGCTAATAAAAGACCAAAAGTCGAATCTTAGATTACTCGCCTTTAGCTTCAGATGCGTCAGACGCTTCTTCTGCTGGCTTCTCTACTGCTTCTTTCATGCTTAAACGTACGCGACCTTGACGGTCGATTTCAAGAACTTTAACTTGAACTTCTTGACCTTCAGTTAGGTAGTCAGACACTTTCTCAACGCGTTTTTCAGCGATTTGAGAGATGTGTACTAGACCATCTTTACCAGGAAGAACCGTTACGAATGCACCAAAGTCAGCTAGACGTGCAACTTTACCAGTGTAGATACGGCCTACTTCAACTTCAGCAGTGATCTCTTCGATGCGACGGATAGCTTCTTTCGCTGCTGCACCTTCAGTTGCAGCAATCTTGATCGTACCGTCGTCTTCGATTTCGATAGTAGTACCAGTCTCTTCAGTTAGAGCACGGATAACTGCACCACCTTTACCGATAACGTCTTTGATCTTCTCTGCGCTGATCTTCATTGTGTGAATGCGAGGAGCGAATTCAGAGATGTCTTCACGAGCACCAGAGATAGCTTCATCCATTACAGATAGGATGTGTTTACGTGCGCCTTGAGCTTGGTTAAGCGCAATTTGCATGATCTCTTTAGTGATACCTTCGATCTTGATGTCCATTTGAAGTGCAGTGATACCAGTGTTAGTACCCGCTACTTTAAAGTCCATGTCACCTAGGTGGTCTTCGTCACCAAGGATGTCTGAAAGAACAACGAAGTCGTCGCCTTCTTTAACAAGACCCATTGCGATACCCGCAACAGAAGACTTGATTGGCACACCTGCATCCATAAGAGCAAGAGAAGTACCACATACAGAAGCCATTGATGATGAACCGTTAGATTCAGTGATTTCCGATACAACACGTACTGTGTATGGGAACTCATCAACAGAAGGCATTACTGCTGCGATACCGCGTTTAGCCAGTTTACCGTGACCGATTTCACGACGCTTAGGAGAACCTACAAAACCAGTTTCGCCTACACAGTACGGAGGGAAGTTGTAGTGTAGTAGGAAGTGATCTTTACGCTCACCCGTTAGTTCGTCGATGATTTGAGCATCACGCTGCGTGCCTAGAGTCGCAGTTACTAGCGCCTGAGTTTCACCACGAGTAAATAGTGAAGAACCGTGTGTACGTGGAAGAACACCAGTACGTACGTCTAGCGCACGAACCATGTCTTTTTCACGACCATCAATACGTGGGTTACCAGCGATGATGCTACGACGTACAACAGTCTTCTCTAGATCGTGGAAGATAGTGTGGATTTCTTTTGTGTTTGCTTCTGGATCTTCAGCAAGAAGAACTTCGTTAACTTCACCAGCAATCTCGTGGATGCGGTCGTAACGAGCCATTTTCTCAGTGATTTGGTAAGCTTCAACCAGTTTAGCTTCAGCAAGTTCAGCAATCTTAGTTACAAGCGCTGTGTTTTCTTCTGGTGCAACCCAATCCCAAGCAGGAGTAGCGACTTCAGCTTTGAATTCGTTGATTGCTTTGATTACCGCTTGTTGTTGATCGTGACCGAATACAACAGCAGATAGCATTTCTTCTTCAGTTAGGTTGTCAGCTTCTGATTCAACCATTAGTACTGCAGATTCAGTACCCGCAACAACTAGGTCTAGCTTAGATGCTTCTAGCTCAGTGTTGCTTGGGTTAAGTACTAGCTGACCGTCGATGTGACCAACACGTGCAGCACCGATAGGACCGTTGAACGGGATACCAGAGATAGCTAGCGCGGCAGACGTACCAATCATCGTTGGGATGTCTGGTTGAACGTCTGGGTTCACAGATACTACTGTCGCGATAACTTGAACTTCGTTTTTGAATGCATCTGGGAATAGAGGACGGATTGGACGGTCGATTAGACGAGCCGTTAGCGTTTCGCCTTCAGAAGGACGACCTTCACGCTTGAAGAAACCACCAGGGATTTTACCTGCTGCGTAAGTACGCTCTTGGTAGTTAACTGTTAGAGGGAAGAAGTCTTGACCTTCAACCGCTTCTTTTTTACCAACTACAGAAACGAATACTGCTGTATCGTCCATAGTAACCATTACTGCAGCCGTAGCTTGACGTGCGATAACGCCAGTTTCTAGAGTAACTGTGTGGTTACCGTACTGGAACGTTTTAACAACTGGTTTTTCGAACATTGTTATTCCTTGTTTCCAAGCGCATCGATTGATTTGCTTAGAGAGTATTGATTGATACCCAAGGCATTACGAATCGCGACTAGTAAAAACAAACTAACTTAGTATTCAGTTCACTTTTAATAGTCGCGACCTTTTGGTCGACGAGGTTGACTGTAATGCAATGAGCTTAGTGAAAATCTCTAAACGAGATTAAGCCGCGTGTAGTATAACGGCATAAGTCTGATTTGGCTAAGCTATAGCAGTCAAAATAAGTAACAGGCAACAAAAAAGGGGCATAAAGCCCCTTTTAGACAAACTGCTATGCAGTCGCTTATTAGCGACGTAGGCCTAGACGCTTGATTAGGTCTTGGTAGCGAGCTAGATCTTTACCTTTTAGGTAATCTAGAAGCTTACGACGACGAGAAACCATACGTAGAAGACCACGACGGCTGTGGTGATCGCCTTTGTGTGCTTTGAAGTGACCTTGTAGGTGGTTGATAGAAGCTGTAAGTAGAGCTACTTGAACTTCTGGTGAACCAGTGTCGCCTTCGCCTTGTGCGTATTCTGCAACGATTGCTGCTTTAGTTTCTGCATTCAGAGACATAATTCTCTCCTAATAAGAGTAGGTTAATATTTGTGTCAGCCAATCTCTGATTCAGCCGACACGAGGAGCGCGAATTATAAGGAAGTTTCCTCACTCGCGCAATATAAAAATACCGGCAATGATGCCGGTATTTTTTAAGCTTTGCGAAGTTACTCTTCGTCGCGGAAAACCACTAAACGTTTTGGTGCTACTTTTCCATCGTCGTTAACTTCTGCTACACCGATAAACAGCTTCTCTTCACCAGAAGTCATACGAATTGGCGTACCCTCTGGCGCACCAAACACCTGCACGGGCATACCGTGTTGTACTAGGTTAGTCAGCTCTGCGTTTAGGTTTACCTCGGGTAAATCTTCAACGGCAGTGTCCATTGGCAGTAGCAGTGGATCAAGCAACTCTTTTGGTGCCACTTCATCACGATGCGCTTGCTCAAGCAGCTCATTAAGTTGCTCTAGCGTCACCATTTTTTCGTACGGGTATTTAGCAACACCAGTACGACGAAGCATAGTCACGTGTGCGCCACAACCAAGCATCTCACCTAGGTCATCAACAATTGTACGGATGTAAGTACCTTTTGAGCAGTGCACTTCCATCTCAACTTCATCACCTTCAAAACGGTGAAGTACGATTTCATATACCGTGATCTTGCGAGATTCACGTGGTACTTCAATGCCTTTGCGAGCGTACTCGTACAACGGCTTGCCTTGGTATTTCAATGCTGAGAACATTGAAGGTACTTGGTCTGATTCACCACGGAACGTATCAATGCACGCTTCTAGCTTCTCCAGATTCACATCAATAGGACGTGTCTCTACCACTTCGCCATCAGAGTCAGACGTATCAGTGCGCTCACCCAGTTTTGCGATTACACGGTAGCGCTTGTCTGAATCCAACAAGAACTGAGAAAACTTGGTTGCTTCGCCTAAGCAGATTGGCAACATGCCCGTCGCTAATGGGTCCAATGCACCCGTATGACCCGCTTTCTCAGCAAAGTAGATACGCTTTACTTTTTGCAGTGCATCATTTGAAGAAATACCTGTTGGTTTATCCAACAAGATAACGCCATTAATTGGACGACCTTTACGACGACGAGCCATTACTCTTCCCCTGCCTGATCTTCTTCGCGACCAGAATCTTGTTGTTTGCGTTTATCTTCGCTCACAACTTCAGAAACTAGGTTCGACATGCGCATACCTTCTACTAGCGTGTTATCGTAGTAGAAACGGATTTCAGGCGTTAGACGTAGGCGAATACGCTTACCTAGCATCATTCGGATGTGCACTTCGTGCTCACGTAGCGCTGCTAGGCATGATTCTGGCGTCTGCTCACCCACGCATAGGAAAGTAACGAATACTTTTGCGTAAGCAAGATCTCGTGATACTTCTACATCTGAAATCGTAACCATGCCTAGGCGAGAGTCACGAACTTCGCGTTGAAGGATCATCGCTAGTTCTTTTTGCAGCTGCTGTGATACGCGCTGCGTGCGGCTAAATTCTTTTGACATATTCATTCTCTTAGATAGAAAGAATGGGGGGATGGTCAAGCCAGCCCCCCATGGTGTATTCAACAACCAATTACTATTTGTCTTTCAGACGGTTAGTAATTTTAGTCAATTAGTCTAGAGTACGTTTTACTTCAACGATTTCGAATACTTCGATCTGGTCGCCCACGCGAACGTCGTTGTAGTTCTTAACGCCGATACCACACTCGTAGCCATTCTTAACTTCTTGAACGTCATCTTTAAAGCGACGAAGTGATTCTAGCTCACCTTCGTAGATAACAACGTTGTCGCGTAGAACGCGGATTGGGTTGTTACGCTTAATTAGACCTTCAGTAACCATACAACCAGCGATTGCGCCCAGTTTCGGTGACTTAAATACGTCACGTACTTCAGCAAGACCAATGATTTCTTGCTTGAATTCTGGAGCAAGCATACCGCCCATTGCTTGTTTAACTTCGTCAATCAATTGGTAAATGATTGAGTAGTAACGTAGATCAACGCTTGCTGCTTCAATCGCACGACGAGCAGATGCGTCAGCACGTACGTTAAAGCCAAGGATGATTGCGTTAGAAGCTTCTGCAAGAACTGCATCAGTTTCTGTAATACCACCAACACCAGAACCAACGATGTTTACTTTCACTTCGTCAGTAGACAGTTTCAGTAGTGAGTCAGCAATCGCTTCCACAGAACCTTGTACGTCTGCTTTAAGAACTACGTTTAGCTCAGCAACTTCACCAGCAGTCATGTTAGAGAACATGTTCTCTAGTTTAGATTTCTGCTGACGAGCAAGTTTCACTTCACGGAACTTACCAGCACGGTAGTTCGCTACTTCACGTGCTTTACGCTCGTCACGTACTACTGTTGCTTCGTCACCTGAAGATGGTACGCCTGAAAGACCTAGGATCTCTACAGGGATAGATGGACCAGCTTCTGTGATTTCTTTACCTAGTTCGTCACGCATTGCACGAACACGGCCGTATTCTTGACCACAAAGGACGATGTCGCCTTTGTTTAGCGTACCTGATTGAACAAGTACTGTTGCTACTGGACCACGACCTTTATCTAGACGAGATTCAACAACAACACCAGACGCCATGCCTTCTGCTACAGCTGTAAGCTCTAGAACTTCAGACTGAAGAAGGATTGCTTCTAAAAGACCGTCAATATTTGTACCCTGTTTAGCAGAGATGTGAACGAACATGTTCTCACCACCCCATTCCTCAGGGATTACGTCGTATTGAGCTAGCTCATTCTTAACGTTGTCTGGGTTCGCGTCTTCTTTATCGATCTTGTTCACAGCAACAATCAAAGGAACGCCTGCCGCTTTCGCGTGCTGGATCGCTTCAACTGTTTGTGGCATCACACCATCGTCTGCTGCTACTACAAGAACAACGATATCTGTAGCTTGAGCACCACGAGCACGCATAGCGGTAAACGCCGCGTGTCCAGGAGTATCAAGGAACGTGATCATGCCGTTATCAGTTTCAACGTGGTAAGCACCGATGTGCTGCGTGATACCGCCCGCTTCGCCTGAAGCAACGTGAGTACGACGGATGTAGTCAAGTGTTGACGTTTTACCGTGGTCAACGTGCCCCATGATTGTTACAACTGGAGCACGAGGTACTGCTTCTGCGTTTGTATCACGATCAGATAGTACTGCTTCTTCCAGTTCGTTCTCTTTACGAAGAACTACCTTGTGGCCCATTTCTTCAGCAACAAGTTGTGCTGTTTCTTGGTCGATCACTTGGTTGATAGTCGCCATAGCGCCCATCTTCATCATTACTTTGATAACTTCTGTCGCTTTAACCGACATCTTGTTAGCAAGTTCAGAAAGAACGATTGTCTCACCAATTACTACATCTTGTTTCGCTACAGTCGCAGACTTGTCGAAACCGTGTTGCATAGAAGTTGGTTTAGCAAGTTTGCCTTTGTTACGGCCCTTGCCACCACGTTGGTTACGACCACCGCGTGATTGTTCTTCTTTGCCAGCTGGTTTCTTCTTCTTACGACGTGCACCGCCTTCTTGTTGACGGTCAGCTGCATCTTCAGCTTCACGTGCGTAACGAGAAGTAGTTACGTGGTAGTCAGAGTTCTCTAGCTCTTTCTTCTTAGTCTCTTCTTCAGACCAACGAGCTTCGTTCTCTTCTGCAAGCTTACGAGCTTCTTCAACGAGTTTTGCAGCTTCTTGCTCTGCTTTACGTTGAGCTTCTTGTTCCTGACGTGCTTTTAGCTCATCAGCTTCTCTCTTAGCTTGCGCATTAGCATCCGCATTTTTTGCATTCATTTCTTTCTTAGCCTTATCAGCTTGTGCGCGTTTTGCCTTTTCTTCAGCTTCACGTTTTGCATCCGCTTCACGTTTCGCTTTCTCATCGGCTTCGCGCTGTGCTTTCTCTGCAGCTTCACGTTTGGCTTGTTCTTCAGCCTCACGCTTCGCAAGCTCTTCAGCTTCACGTTTTGCTGCTTCCTCAGCCTCACGTTTTGCGTCGTCTTCGATAGTGCTGCGCTTCACATATGTGCGCTTCTTACGCACTTCTACTTGAACATCCTTACTTTTGCCGCCACCTGCTGCAACACTTAGCGTGCTACGAGTCTTACGTTGAAGCGTCAGTCTAGTAGGTTCAGATTCGCCCGACTTATCGCCGTGCTCTTTCTTCAGGTGAGAGAGAAGCTTCTGCTTCTCCTCATCCGATACATGGTCAGAACTCGCTTTGTTCATGCCAGCGTCAGCAAGTTGTTCCATTAAGCGGTCGACTGGAGTACCAATCTCTTCACTCAGAGCTTTAACTGTTAATTGTGTCATGCCGCTTCCTCCTTGCTGATATTATGCTTCTTCGCCGAACCAACAGATGTTACGTGCAGCCATGATAAGCTCGCCTGCACGCTCTTCTGTCAGGCCTTCAATACCTTCTAAATCGTCGATACCTTGGTCAGCTAGGTCTTCTAGTGTTGCCACGCCTTTAGCTGCCAGTTTAAACGCCATTTCGCGCTCTAGACCTTCAAGACCTAGCAGATCTTCAGCAGGCTCTAGACCTTCGAATGACTCTTCTTGTGCTAGAGCGATTGTCGTTAGTGCGTCTTTCGCACGGCTACGAAGCTCTTCTACAAGCTCTTCGTTCAGACCATCAACTTCTAGTAGTTCGTTAACAGGAACGTACGCAACTTCTTCTAGTGTTGAGAAACCTTCTTCAACAAGCAATTGAGCGAAGTCTTCTTCAATGTCTAGGTACTTCATGAAGTTTTCGATAGACGCTTGAGACTCTTCAGCGTGTTTCTTCTGAAGATCTGCCACAGTCATTACGTTCAGTTCCCAACCAGTTAGTTGAGAAGCTAGACGTACGTTCTGACCGTTACGACCGATAGCTTGCGCTAGGTTGTCCGCTTCAACAGCGATGTCCATTGAGTGAGCATCTTCATCAACGATGATAGAAGCAACGTCAGCAGGAGCCATTGCGTTGATAACGAATTGAGCTGGGTTATCGTCCCAAAGAACGATATCAATACGCTCACCACCAAGTTCGCCAGATACTGCTTGAACACGAGCACCACGCATACCAACACACGCACCTACAGGGTCGATACGTTTGTCGTTTGTTTTAACAGCGATCTTAGCGCGAGAACCTGGATCACGTGCAGCGCCTTTCAGTTCGATGATTTCTTCAGCGATTTCTGGCACTTCTACGCGGAATAGCTCAGCCAACATTTCTGGCTTAGAGCGAGTGATGAACAGTTGGAAACCACGCGCTTCAGGAGCAACTTTGTACAGAAGACCACGAACACGGTCACCTGGACGGAAGTTTTCACGAGGAAGTTGGTCATCACGTAGGATTACCGCTTCAGCGTTGTTACCTAGATCAAGTACAACTGTATCGCGGTTCACTTTTTTAACAACACCAGTGATCAGATCACCTTCGTTGTCGATGAACTGTTCTACGATTTGTGCACGCTCTGCTTCACGTACTTTTTGTACGATAACTTGCTTAGCAGTTTGAGTCGTAATACGGTCGAATGTAACTGACGGGATATCGTCTTCTACGAAATCACCTAGTTGAATGTCTGCATCTTCGTATTGTGCAGCTTCTAGAGAGATTTCTTTTGTTGGGTTTTCAACGTCTTCTACAACCAACCAACGGCGGAATGTTTCAAACTCACCTGTTTTACGGTCGATAGCTACACGTACATCGATTTCGATTTCGTATTTTTTCTTTGTAGAAGTCGCTAGAGCAATCTCAAGAGCTTCAAAGATACGCTCACGAGGTACCGCTTTTTCGTTCGATACCGCTTCTGCTACCGCTAAAATTTCTTTACTCATTGTATTTAGCCTCTAAGCTTCAAATTTTTTAGGGAACTAAAATTTAGGGATCAGGTTAGCTTTTGAAATGTTACTTAGAGCAAACTCTTCTTGTTGCCCTTCACAAGTAACTGCGATTGTCTCACCATCTACGCTGTGGATAATACCTTTCCACTTACGACGGTTTGCAACAGCCATTTTCAATACGATGCTGACCTCGTGACCAATAAATTGCTCGTAATGTGCTGCTTTGAAAAGTGGTCTTTCTAAGCCTGGAGAAGAAACTTCTAGGCTGTAAGCAACAGAAATTGGATCTTCAACGTCTAGTACTGCGCTAACCTGATGGCTTACTTCTGCACAAGCATCTACGTTGATACCATTTTCATGGTCGATGTAGATGCGTAACGTTGAGTGCGCACCCGCACGAATAAATTCTAATCCAACCAACTCGTAGCCTGATGCCTCTACTGGAGCTTCAAGCATTTCAGTAAGTTGTCTTTCTAAACCAGTCATTTGAACCACTCCAGAAACAAAAAAAGGGCTCAGAGCCCAATCAAAAAACCAAGCAGTATCTGAGTTCATTTACAAAAACTCAGATAACAAAAAACCCCGAAAGTCGGGGTTTTATGCTGCTGGACCCTGATACGTTAAGAATAGCCAAGAAATGCTTTTCTTAACTCACAGTGTGGTTAGCACTGTGCAAACTTGCCAATCGAATCATCCTTTCCAACTGAAAGAAGAGATTGGTTGCGGGGGCCGGATTTGAACCGACGACCTTCGGGTTATGAGCCCGACGAGCTACCAAGCTGCTCCACCCCGCGTCCGACTTGATGAGCATTATACGCTCACACAAGTGATTTACAAGTTTGTAAATTCATGGTGCCGAGAGAGGGACTCGAACCCTCACACCTAAGGCACTAGCACCTCATGCTAGCGTGTCTACCAATTTCACCATCTCGGCTACATAAACCTTTACAGCTTATTGTGGAATCTCATCACCTGCTGGTGCTGGAACTTCACTTGCTGCATCTTTAACTTGTTCTACAACTGGTTGACCTAGTGTTGGGTCTACCCATTGTGACTCAGTCTTGTGCGTAGACATACGACCAAGTAGCAAGCTAACGATAAAAAATACGGTTGCTAAAATAGCAGTTGTTCGGGTTAAGAAATTACCTGAGCCGCTTGCACCAAACACTGTGTTTGAAGCACCTGCACCGAACGAGGCTCCCATATCTGCGCCTTTACCTTGTTGAATCAACACAAGGCCAATCACACCAAGCGCCGCCAACAGGTAAATCACAAGTAGAACTGAAAACATTTTTTTCCACCTATGTTCCAAATTGTTGAGCCAGCGCCGTTCAAAAACAATTGCGTTTATTTATGAACAAGGCTAGCGACCTCCTAACGGGAGGCGGAGCAATACTAGCGAAAGCCAGTAACGCTGACAAGGGAAAATTAGTAAAAAGTCACCACTAACGCATTAAGCGCTCAAAAAAAGGGCAAAAGATGCCCTTTTCTCTCGCAAAACAGGTTAAAGCAATGATTAACAACTTGCTTTTACAGCTTCTGCAATCTTAAGCGCAGAGCTTTGTACAAGTTCAGCATCTTCACCTTCTACCATGACTCGGATTAGAGGCTCTGTACCAGATTTACGTAGTAATACGCGACCTTTGTCACCAAGCTCAGCTTCCACTTCCGCTACTGAGTCTAGTACAACCTGCGCTTCAAGTGGGTTACTTTGACCTGCAAAACGCACGTTTTCTAGTACCTGAGGATAAAGCGTCATGCCTTGTGACAAGTCGTGTAGTGTCATATCACTGCCAACTACAGAAGCAAGAACTTGCAGTGCAGCAACAATTGCATCACCCGTAGTGACTTTGTCTAGTAAGATAACGTGACCTGAGTTTTCAGCGCCAATCTTCCAGCCTTTAGCAAGTAGTTGCTCCATCACGTAACGGTCACCAACTGCGGCACGAACAAATGGGATACCCAGTTGTTTTAGACCATTTTCCATACCTAGGTTGGTCATTAGCGTACCAACAACACCGCCTTTTAGTTCGCCACGACGCAGAGCATCACGAGCGATAATGTAGGCAATTTGGTCGCCGTCAATCTTGTTGCCCAAATGGTCAACCATCATGATGCGGTCGCCATCACCATCGAATGCAAGACCAAGGTGAGCTTGCTCTTCCACAACACGCTTTTGTAGGGCACGAACGTCTGTCGCACCGACTTCTGCATTGATGTTAGTGCCGTTTGGCTCAACACCCATAGCAATCACTTCTGCACCTAACTCTTTGAATACGTTAGGAGCGATGTGGTAAGTCGCACCATGTGCACAGTCAACAACGATCTTAAGGTTTGCTAGGCTAAGTTCTGACGGGAAGGTGCTCTTACAAAATTCAATATAACGACCCGCGGCGTCATTAAGGCGAGTTGCTTTACCAAGTTCAGCAGACTCTACACATTCGATATCTTTATCTAGCTCAGCTTCAATAGCCAGTTCGATGTCATCAGGAAGTTTAGTCCCCTCAGATGAGAAGAACTTAATGCCGTTATCGTAGTATGGGTTATGTGACGCTGAAATAACGATACCAGCTTCCGCTCGGAAAGTTTGTGTTAGGTATGCAACTGCTGGCGTTGGCATCGGACCAGTAAAGGTAGCCTTCAGACCTGCCGCAGCTAGACCAGCTTCAAGTGCAGACTCAAGCATGTAACCTGAAATACGGGTATCTTTACCGATGATAACTTTCTTAGTGCCTTGTTTTGCTAGTACACGACCAGCCGCCCAGCCAAGCTTTAGTACAAAGTCCGGAGTAATTGGGTATTGTCCTACTTTCCCGCGTACACCGTCAGTACCAAAATAACGTCTTTTATCAGACATAAAATTTCCTTAATTCTTTTAGATATTATTGTTCGTCATCTCAACAACTTTCATTGCCTCAATGGTTTCTTCAAAGTCATGTACTCGAATGATCTGCGCACCTTTCATCGCAGCAATTGTCGCGCAGACAACGCTAGCATTTGCGCATTCTGCTGCTGGTTTCTCCAACAATTTAAAGATCATTGATTTACGTGACATACCGGCCAAAATTGGCAGACCGAATTCATGAAACTTATCGAGGTGTGCCAGCATATGATAATTGTGTTCAATGGTTTTGCCAAAGCCAAAGCCTGGATCAAGAATAAGTTGAGACTTATCGATGCCCACGGACTCACAGGCAGCAATGCGTTCTTGAAGAAATGCAGAGACATCATCCATCAGATCATCGTATTGAGGATTAGTTTGCATAGTGCGCGGTTGACCTTTCATATGCATCAAGCAAATAGGAAGGTTTGCTTTCGCGGCAACTTCTAACGCCCCCGGCTCTTGAAGAGCACGCACATCGTTAATCAAGTCCGCCCCGGCTTCAATAGCTTGACGCATGACTTCTGCTTTACTGGTATCAATAGAAATCCACACATCATGTTTTGCGCGAATCGCTTTGATAACAGGGACCACACGCTGCAACTCTTCTTCTAATGCAACATCTGGAGCCCCTGGACGCGTAGACTCCCCGCCAACATCAATAATACTAACGCCAGCAGCAATCATTTTTTCGACTTGAGCAAGTGCACGCTCTAACGAGTTGAATTTACCACCATCAGAAAACGAGTCTGGAGTGACATTGAGGATCGCCATAACATGCGGGTGGGAAAGGTCGAGAGATTTGTTGTTTGCTTTAATAATCATAGCTTTAATAATCACAACAGAAACAAAAACCCCGAGCCTAACTCGGGGTTTTTTATTAACGCTACTCTTTATTCAGAGTCTTTCTTTTCTGGAGCTTCACTTGAAGTCGCTTCTTGAGACGTTGGTTGCTCTACCGGTTTAGTCGGTTCAACTGGTTTCTCTTCCGCTTTCACTTCAGGTTTAGCCTGAGGCTTATCATTATCTTCTGGTTTGTTTGCAGGCTTATCACCCCAACCAGCAGGTTCACGAATCTCAGTCTTACGCTCCATCAGGTCATCAATCTGGCCAGCATCAATGGTTTCATACTTCATTAGCGCATCTTTCATCGCATGCATGATGTCCATGTTGTCTTCCAGAATTTGCTTCGCACGGTCGTAGTTGCGGTCGATGATCTTACGAACTTCATCATCGATTAGCTTCGCTGTGTCATCAGACATATGTTTAGTCTGTGTCACGCTACGTCCTAGGAACACTTCACCTTCTTCTTCCGCATATAGAAGCGGACCAAGTTTTTCAGAGAAGCCCCATTGCGTCACCATCTTACGAGCAATATCAGTTGCACGCTCGATATCGTTCGATGCACCCGTCGATACTTTATCAGCACCGTAGATTAGCTCTTCAGCAAGACGACCACCGTACAAACTAGAAACCATAGATTCTAGGTGTTGGCGAGACATGCTCACACGGTCTTGCTCTGGTAGGTACATAGTCACACCAAGCGCACGACCACGTGGAATGATAGAGACTTTGTACACAGGGTCATGTTCTGGTACTAGGCGACCAACAATCGCGTGACCTGCTTCGTGGTAAGCAGTTGACTCTTTTACTTCTTCAGACATCACCATTGAACGGCGCTCTGCACCCATCATGATTTTGTCTTTCGCTAGTTCAAATTCAACCATAGAAACGTTGCGCTTGTTACCACGCGCAGCAAATAGGGCTGCTTCGTTTACTAGGTTTGCTAAGTCAGCACCGGAGAAACCAGGTGTACCACGTGCGATTAGAGAAGGCTCTACGTCACCTGCTAGAGGTACTTTGCGCATGTGTACTTTAAGAATCTGTTCACGACCACGTACGTCTGGAAGACCAACAACAACTTGACGGTCAAAACGACCAGGACGCAGTAGTGCTGGGTCCAACACGTCTGGACGGTTAGTCGCTGCGATAACAATGATACCTTCGTTACCTTCGAAACCATCCATTTCAACGAGCATTTGGTTTAGAGTTTGTTCACGTTCATCGTGACCACCACCTACACCAGCACCACGCTGACGACCTACTGCATCAATCTCATCGATAAAGATGATACAAGGTGCCGCTTTCTTCGCTTGTTCGAACATGTCACGCACACGAGACGCACCAACACCAACAAACATTTCTACGAAGTCAGAACCAGAGATAGTAAAGAAAGGCACTTTTGCTTCACCAGCAATGGCTTTCGCTAGAAGCGTTTTACCAGTACCTGGAGGACCAACCATAAGTACACCTGTCGGGATCTTACCGCCCAATTTTTGGAATCGGCTTGGATCGCGTAGGTAGTCAACCAGCTCTTTAACGTCTTCTTTTGCTTCATCACAACCTGCGACGTCCGCAAAAGTCGTCTTGATCTGCTCTTCGCTCATCATACGAGCTTTGCTCTTACCGAAAGACATGGCGCCTTTACCGCCGCCGCCTTGCATTTGACGCATGAAGAAAATCCACACACCAATCAGTAAGATCATAGGGAACCAAGAAATGAAGATTGTGCCAAGTAAGCTTTGCTCTTCAGGAGGCGTACCTTGCACTTTCACGTTTTGGTTAATTAGGTCATCTAGAAGCTTTTGATCGTACACAGGCATGTAAGTGACCATTTTGGCACCGCCGCCACGACGAACAAAACTAATTTCACCGTCTTTAAAAGTTGCTTCTTGAATCTGGCCTTGGCCAACTTCCTGTACAAACGTGGTGTAATCCACGGTTCTGCCATTGCTCTCTCCAGGGCCAAAGCTCTGGAATACCGACATCAACACGACAGCGATAACAAGCCACAGAATTAAATTTTTTGCCATGTCACTCAAGGTGTCAGCCTCTCGATAACTAATTGTAATTAAAGGTAGGGTACTACAGTTTATTAGCTGTAGCTATAGTGTTAACCATGCTCTAAACGAGCGAAATAGTTAACCTTTGTAACCAGTGGCTACAACAAAGACTTCTCGTGAGCGAGCTCGCGATGAGTCTGGTTTTCTGATTTTTACGACTTTAAACATGTCTCGGACTTCTTTCACAAATTGATCGAAGCCTTCACCCTGGAAAACCTTTACGACAAAGCTACCATTAGGTGCTAGAACTTGTCGACACATATCTAAAGCCAATTCAACTAAATACATAGCTCGTGGCTGATCTACGGAATTGTTACCAGCGATGTTTGGAGCCATATCAGACATTACTACGTCCACCATCGAAGGTTGGATTCTTTCCAATAGAGCGTCTAAAACCGCCTCGTCACGAAAGTCACCTTGCAAAAAGCTTACACCAGCGATTGGATCCATAGGTAATAAGTCACATGCGATGATTTGACCTTCTTCACCTATTATCTTAGCAGCATATTGAGACCATCCACCTGGAGCGGCGCCTAAATCGACGACTGTCATCCCAGATTTCAACAATTTATCTTTTATTTGGATCTCTTCAATTTTGAAGTAAGCACGAGAACGATAGCCTTTTTTACGAGCTTCGTTCGCATATTTATCGTCAAAGTGTTCTTTCAACCAACGACCAGAACTAGCCGAATGTTTTTGTTTACTCATCTTAATCCCAACAAGGCGTAATTAGGAGCTATTGTTTTAATAGGCTCAACCTATTACTCAATAAATTATAGTCTTCAGCAATAGATGGCGTTAAAATAGCTTTTTTCAACCCTTATTTTAAAGAAAATTGGCCGCGTAATGAACCTAAGCACCAAACAAAAGCAGCACCTAAAAGGCCTGGCTCACAGTTTAAAACCTGTTGTGCTAATGGGCGCAAATGGACTTACAGAAGCCGTGCTAGCAGAAATTGAAATCGCTCTTGACCACCACGAACTGATCAAAATTAAAGTTGCATCAGAAGACCGTGAGACAAAACAGCTGATCATCGACGCTATCGTACGTGAGACGGGCGCTGAAAAAGTTCAGACAATCGGTAAGGTACTTGTGCTATACCGCCAGTCTGAAGAGCGTAAAATCGAAATCCCACGTAAGTAATACCTACTTGCGCAGCGGAAGAAGAAAAGGTCGCCATAGGCGACCTTTTTTGCATCTAGAGTTTATTTCAACTAACCGTTAGAACACGAAGTTAGATGTACTCAACGCTGTCGATTTCGAAGTCTTTCGCTCCGCCAGGAGTTTGAATAACAACTTCGTCACCTTCCATTTTACCGATCAGGCCACGAGCAATTGGCGAGCTAATCGAAATACGACCCGCTTTAATATCTGCTTCGTCATCACCCACGATTTGGTAGGTTTTCTCTTCTTCTGTATCACAGTCAATCAGAGTAACGGTTGAACCAAAAATCACCTTACCAGTGTTGTCCATCGTTGTTACGTCAATGACTTGAGCAACAGATAGCTTGTATTCAATGTCACGAATTTGTGCTTCACAGATCCCCTGCTCTTCACGAGCAGCGTGGTATTCTGCGTTTTCCTTCAAGTCGCCTAGTTCACGCGCTTCTGCGATTGCTTCTGAAATTTGCGGGCGAAGCTTTAGTAGACGATCGAGTTCTGTACGTAGCAACTGTTCGCCACGTAGTGTCATTGGAACTTTTTCCATTATATAACCTCAAGGCCAAAGGTGTCTTTGGACAAAAAAATCCCACCCAATCATAGGGACTGGGTAGTACGTTCAAAGATTCTGTTTTGGTTAGTTTAAACAAACTAGGGTGTGAAATCACCTTAATTCGATTTCGCGACTCAGTTGTGTGGTTAATACCACGCCATCAATCGTTTTTAGATTTACGCATCATCGCAATTTATTGAAAAACAACACTGTTCATTACACTAAAAACATCAAAAAAGATAAAAACAAATCAATGTCAGACCAATGTTAGGCAAGATATAATCATTTAAAAACAACACTTTAAGATGAAATAACAACTAATTGAACAGTGTTCATTAGTTGGATTTATATCATTTTACTAACTCATAAGGAAACTTTAGCAGTAAAACATGTCCGGCAAGTTATTTCGTTATGGCTTTTTCGAGTGTGGGCATTTGCCGCGAATGAAACTATACGAACAACAATAGCTTGTGAGAGATAACCTCTCCCCCATAAAACAATGATTATGGACAGCTAACTAGGACAAATAAGATGAAAAAGACTCTAATTGCTCTTTCTGTATCTGCAGCAGCTATGGCAACTGGCGTTAACGCAGCTGAACTTTACAACCAAGACGGCACTTCTCTAGAAATGGGCGGTCGTGCTGAAGCACGTCTATCTATGAAAGATGGCGACGTAGCGGACAACTCTCGTATCCGTCTAAACTTCCTTGGCACACAAGCAATCAACGACAACCTATACGGTGTTGGTTTCTGGGAAGGTGAATTTACTACTGCTGAAGAAGGCGGCGTAGACGGCAACAGCAACCTTGACACTCGTTACGCATACGCTGGTCTAGGCGGTGCATTCGGTGAAGTTACTTACGGTAAAAACGACGGTGCGCTAGGCGTTATCACTGACTTCACAGATATCATGGCGTACGCTGGTAACTCTGCTGCTGACAAACTAGCTGCAGCTGACCGTTCAGACAACATGCTGTCTTACAAAGGTCAATTCGAAAACCTAGCAGTTAAAGCTAGCTACCGTTTCGCTGACCGCGTAGAAAACGCAGCTGGTACTGAGTACACTGATAACGGCGAAGATGGCTACTCTCTATCTGCTATCTACACTCTAGGCGACACTGGTCTTGACCTAGGTGCTGGTTACGCAGACCAATCTGACGCTAACGAATACATGCTTGCTGCTTCTTACACAATGAACGACCTATACTTTGCAGGTCTATTCACTGACGGTGAAAAAGAAGCAACATTCAAGAAAACAGTAGATTACACTGGTTACGAACTAGCAGGTGCTTACACTCTAGGTCAAACAGTGTTCACAACGACGTACAACAACGCAGAAACTAACAACGAAACTTCTGCAAACAACTTCGCGGTTGACGCGTCTTACTACTTCAAGCCTAACTTCCGTGGTTACGTATCGTACAACTTCAACCTAATTGATGCTGGCGATGCTATGGGCTCAACGACTTCTGCTAACTACAAAGCAACGAAGATCGATTCTGAAGACGAGCTAGCTCTAGGTCTACGTTACGACTTCTAATTCAGTCTTACGACTTGAAGATAAAATGCTCGCTTATGCGGGCATTTTTTATATCCAGAATTCTGCGATTTTTCGGTATATACTCAATTGCATAACTAACCTCACGAACTATTACTATGCGCTTACGTTGGTCATTGTTACTACTCTCTAGCCTTACTCCACTTCTCTCTTTTGCTTATCCCCACCAAGAGGTGCTGCCAGACGGAGCACGTATCAGTCTGGTTGCTGAAAAGCTTAATGGGCAAAGTGAGCTAAAAGGCATTCATCCTACTGAGCAGTATTTCCCCCCAGCAAGTACATTAAAAGTTGTCACAGCCTTGGCTGCAAAGCTTGAGCTGGGCAATGGCTTTACTTTTCGTACAACGTTAGAAAGCTCCAACTCTGACGCCGTCTTTACTTTTTCCGGCGATCCTACGCTTGTAACGCAAGATCTTAAAACCATGCTGACACGAGCGAAGAAAAACGGTCTAAACCGAATCAATGGGGATCTTTGGTTAGATAACAGCGCTTTTACTGGCTACAACCGTGCCGTTGGATGGCCATGGGATATTCTAGGCGTTTGCTATAGCGCACCAGCATCTGCTGTGACACTGAATGAAAATTGCGTTCAAGCATCGATATACACACAAAAAAACGGTACAACTCGTGTTTATGTTCCTGAGCATCAACCAATTAATGTCGCCACCAGCGCTCAAACCGTGTCAAAAAGCGTCCAGAAGAGCCGTCATTGTGATTTGGAGCTCATCGCTAACCCAAACAACCAATATCAACTAACCGGCTGCTTAGTAGACCGTGGCGATAAACCACTCCCCCTCAAGTTTGCAGTGCAAGATCCTGAAGGCTACACAAGCCAAAAAGTAGAGAAATTGCTCAAGCAAGTCGGCATTTCATTAAAAGGAAAAATTCGAGTCGGCAAAGCACCTGAAAAGTCACGCAAGTTATTGGCAGTACACAAATCAAAACCATTACCACAGTTGCTTGATGAGATGTTAAAACGCTCAGATAACTTAATTGCCGATACTCTTACTAAAACACTTGGCGCTAAGTTCTTTGTGCAACCTGGCAGTTTTACTAACGGCACTGAAGCAATCAAACAAATCATTTTCTCCAATACGGGGATCGACATTCGCAATGCCCGATTAGAAGATGGGTCAGGTTTATCACGCAATAACCGCATTTCAGCGAAGTCGATGGCTGCTATCTTGCGCTACATTTGGCAACACGAACAAGAACTCAACTTGATAGCAATTATGCCAAAGTCCGGTGAATCAGGAACATTGCAGTACCGCCAGAGTATGCGTAAAGCTCCTATTAAAGGACAGTTGATTGCAAAAAGCGGGTCCTTGTACGGCACGTACAATATGGCGGGGTATGGGCTTGATAAAAACGGCAAACCAAACACGCTATTTGTTCAGTTTGTGTCGGACTATTTCCCAGAAAAAAGGGACGATAACAAGCCTGTCGTCGCCCCGATTACTCGTTTTGAGAAATTGTTTTACCAAGACATTGTGAGTTTTAGTCAGGCAATGCCTAAGAAGTAGTTCACCACGGTAAAGTAGATCCACATACCTGAGATATCGACGATCGATGCTAATACTGGGCTCACCAATACGGCGGGGTCCAGTTTACATGCACGCGCTATGATAGGAAGTAATCCTCCAAGTGTGGTTGAGATAGTCACCTGAATAAATAACGCAACCGCAATGGCTAATGCGATATCTTCCAGTGCAAAGCCCCCTGTTGATTGCCCACCACTAAATAGCATGATTCGACCAATCATCACGATCGCAATCGCCAAGGCAATAAACAGCGCTACGCGACTTTCTTTCCACAAAACTTCTAACCATTGGCGTTTCTTTAACTCTCCAGTGGCGAGTGCGCGAATGACTAAGGTCGCAGCCTGAGTTCCGGTATTACCACCAGCAGCAGCGATTACGGGCATATATACGGCAAGCAATACAAGTTGACTTAAAGTGTCCTCATACTGAGCAATGATCAAACCCGACACTATCCCTAAAAGGGCAAGAGCAATGATCCAACCAATACGCTGCTTCACATGTTCCAACACACTAGTCGATAAGTAGCCATCTGGTGTATCGACTTCCGACATATGTAAACCTAATTGGTGAGCATAGTGACGAGCACGTTTATCATATCCAGCTTGTTCAAGTTGAGCGATAAGGCTATTCACATAGCCAACCGAGCAGTGCTGCAAAATACCAACCGCCTCATCAATAGGCATGATCGTTAGTAGGTGCAATTGTTGCTCTTGTTCGTATTGCAAAAAGGCATTACGAGCGGCACCAATCTCCACTTCGGAGAAGTTTGGTGTTGTTTCAATAAAAGTGTTGTTCATTACCGTCATGGCGAATCTCCCGATTGGCATTGGTAACGACCATCGACAACGCACGCAAAAAGCTTTCTGCACACCCGACTTGTATAAATACAAATGCAGGACGCGCGAAAACATCAATGCCAAAGCACTGTCTATTCAGAATTTATGAAAGGAAATAATAAAAGGAAAACTAGAAGAAAAGATGCCTCACCACTAAGGTAAGGCGGAGATCGCCAATACCGAAGCGGGTTATTTCGCTCCCTTAATCTTACTCACCCAACAACTGGGAGGATGGTCGGTATTGTTCATGTAAATCTCCGATAAAGCTGCTCACGTAGCAGCGCGCGTATAGTAACAAAGTTCGACCATTTTTACAGTCAATCTCGCGTGTATTCACCAAATTTTAATACAAAAAAAGCGCCTATAAGGCGCTTTCATTTTGAACAGTTATTGATTACTTAATAGTAATACGTGCGAATTTACGTTTACCTACTTGGAATACGTAAGTGCCTGCTTCAGGAACAAACTTCGCATCAGCAACTTTCTCGCCTTCGATCTTAGCTGCGCCTTGCTTAACCATGCGCATAGCTTCAGAAGTTGAAGCACATAGACCCGCTTCTTTCAATAGATTTGCTACTGGCGTGCCAGTCTCAAAATCAAACTCTGGCATTTCGTCAGGAATTTGATTTTTCGCGAAACGGTTAACGAACTCTTGCTCTGCCGCATCTGCATCTGCTTCACTGTGGAAGCGTGCAATGATTTCTTTTGCTAGCAGTACTTTGATATCACGAGGGTTCTTGCCTGCTTCTACATCCGCTTTAAATTGTGCAATTTCTTCTAGAGGACGGAAAGACAACAGCTCGTAGTAGCTCCACATTAGATCATCAGAGATGGACATGATCTTACCAAACATTTCGCTTGGTGCTTCGCTGATACCAATGTAGTTACCAGAAGATTTAGACATCTTCTTCTCACCATCTAGACCGACTAGAAGTGGCATCATAAGAACAACTTGTGGTTTTTGACCGTGAGATTTTTGCAACTCGCGCCCCATCAGTAGGTTGAACTTCTGGTCAGTACCACCCAGTTCAACGTCAGTTTCCATTGCTACTGAGTCCCAACCTTGAAGTAGTGGGTACATGAACTCATGGATAGCAATTGGCTGACCACCAGCGTAACGCTTTTTAAAATCATCACGCTCTAGCATACGAGCAACAGTTTGGTTTGCAGCAAGACGGATCATGCCTTCTGCACCAAGCTCAGATAGCCACTCAGAGTTGAACTGAATTTTTGTCTTAGCTGGGTCTAGGATTTTGAACACCTGTTCTTTGTACGTTTCTGCGTTACGTAGCACGTCTTCACGGCTTAGCGGTGGACGAGTTGTGTTCTTGCCTGTTGGGTCACCAACCATTGCAGTGAAATCACCGATAAGGAATGTCACTTCATGACCTAGTTCTTGGAACAAGCGAAGCTTATTGAAAATAACCGTATGGCCTAGGTGAATGTCAGGTGCTGTTGGATCGGCGCCCAATTTAATACGTAGAGGACGACCTTCTTTAAGTTTTGCGATCAGCTCTTCTTCTGGAATCAGCTCTTCAACACCGCGCTTAATCTCGGCTAGTGCAGCTTCAATGCTCGCCATTCTTGTTCACTCCCACAGATTTGGCAAAAATATAATAGCTGAACATCTTACTTGAATAGCGATGCATTTTGAAACACGTTAGACTAGGTAGTTGTCAATTTTTACGTTTAATTTAGTAATCAAGTACCTCATGCATTCGATTTTTGTCCGACTCCCACTCTTGCACAAAGTACTGATCGGCTTTTTTAGTGCACTTATCATCGTCGCGCTATTTTTCTTACCCGATCCGCAAGACCTCGATCCGCAGCAAAGCCGCCTTAAAGTTGGCGAGCATTATCCAGTGTCGATATCTGTCGAATCACCAGAGCGCAGCGCTTCTTCTAATCTTCCTTCTGTCTTGCGTTGGGAAACATATAAGGTCAAAAATGGGGAAAGTGCAGCGGTACTTTTTAACCGCGTCGGCTTATCCCCTCGTCTTTTGCATGAACTGATCACTTCAGATAAAGAAATCAAACAGCAGCTCTCTCGTCTTCGTCCAGGAGATAAGCTGAAATTTGGGTTTGATGAAAACAACGACTTTGTTCAACTTCAACGCACGCTGAATGCGTTTGAAACTTTCCGCATTAAGCTGCAAGGCAACAAATACGTCTCAGAGATCGATAAAAAAGAAGTCGATTATCAGTACAACTACGCTGAAGCGACGATTAAATCTAACTTCTGGAATGCCGGTATTTCATCTGGGTTGAATGCAAACCAAATTATGGAGCTGGCAGGCATTTTTGGTTGGGACATCGACTTTGCATTGGATATTCGTAAAAACGATACTTTCCGTGTGCTTTACCAAGAAGAAGTCGTCGAAGGTGAAGTCATTGGGCGAGGAAAAATTATTGCTGCAGTGTTTAAGAACCAAGGTGATACCTTTACTGCAATTTTGGATGAAAAGAGCGGCAAGTATTACGATGAAAATGGTCGAGCCATGAAGAAAGCCTTTTTGCGTGCGCCATTGGACTTCCGTCGCGTAACGTCTAATTTCAACCCTCGTCGTTTACACCCTGTCACTGGTAAGGTTCGTCCTCACCGAGGCACCGACTACGCTGCGCCTGTTGGCACACCGATCTGGGCTGCTGGTGATGGTGTGGTACAAAAGTCTGCCTACAATAAGTTTAACGGCAACTATGTATTCATCAAACACAGCAACACTTACATTACCAAATACCTGCATTTAACTAAACGCATGGTTAAGACAGGACAGCGAGTGAAACAAGGACAAACCATTGGTACGCTCGGCGGCACTGGGCGGGTTACGGGACCTCACTTGCACTACGAATTCTTGGTAAACGGCGTACACAAGAACGCTAGAACAGTTAAGCTTCCGCAGTCAAAATCTTTAACGGGTAAAGCAAAACAAACCTTCATGGCGAACGCAAAAGTGAGCATGGCAAAACTAGAACGCTACAGTAAGTTGCTCGCAATGAAATAAATAAGTCGTGATTCACGACAATACCTAAGAGGCAGCTTACGCTGCCTCTTTTGTTTCAGGTTCAGGTTCGTCAATATTGTGCTCTCTACCTAGCATCAATAAACATGGAGTAAGCACTAGAGTTAACACGGTTGCAAATGCGAGCCCACCTGCAACTGCAGTTGCTAATTGAGACCACCACTGCGTACTCGGTGCACCAAATTCAATCTTCTGGTTAACTAAGTCGATGTTCATCTCTAGCACCATTGGCAGCAAGCCAAGTATCGTCGTTACTGTGGTCAACAATACAGGTCGCAGACGCTGTACTCCGGTACGCAAAATTGCGTCTGACTTTTCTAGCCCTCGTTTACGCATCTGATTGTAAGTATCTATCAATACAATATTGTTGTTCACAACAATCCCGGCCAGTGCGATCACCCCAATGCCCGACATAATAATGCCGAATGGCTTTTGGAAAATCAGCAATCCAGCAAACACACCGACCGTAGAGAAAAGCACTGCACTTAGGATCAAAAAGGCGTGATAGAAGCTATTAAACTGAGTAATCAAAATGAGCGCCATCACACCAAGAGCAACCATAAAAGCATTTTGCAAGAAAGCGGAAGAGTTCTCTTGCTCTTCGTTTTGCCCACGAATTTTAAACTCAATCCCAGCAGGTAAACCCAATTGCGCCACTTCCGCCGTTATCTTTGGTAGCTCCAGTGCGAGGTTATACCCCTCAACCATATCCGCTTTGATATTTACCACTCGGCGCCCATCAACTCGGCGAATCGTATCCTGCTTATGATCCGGTTTAATTTGAGCAAAGTTAGTAATCGGTACTAAGCCCGCAGCCGTTTTCACTCTCAGCTGATCAAAACGCCCAATATCACGCTTATCTTGCGGATAACGTACTAAGATATCGACTTCTTCATCGGCATCATCCGGAAGATAATCACCAATCTTCAAACCGTTGGTAACAAACTGAACGGTGTTTCCAACCAACGTTGCATCGGCCGCAAAGCGAGAAGCATCGTCTCTGCGGATATCAATCTGCCAATCAATTCCTTCTTTATTCGTTGTATCACTTAAGTTAGTTAACGCAGGGTTACGATCAGCCCAGTAACGAACCATTTTGGCGGCACTGTCCAATTGATCGATACTTGAGTTTTGCGCCGACATTTCAATCACGAGATCATGCTCAACTGGTGGTCCTGCATCGGGGAATTTGTATTCCAACTCAACACCGGAGAATTGATTGGTGGTTTGCTTAAGTTCCTCAATAATATCTTTGACTTTACGGCGATATTGCCAATCCACCGGCGTGATCTGAATTTGCCCAATCTCATCACCATCATTTGAATCGGAGCCAGTACGTGTGTAGACGCTTTCAAACTCATCATGCCCTAACATTACTTTCTCAATTTCTTTCATTACGATGTCTTTCTCATTGATCGACAAATCACCATAAGAACGAACTTTGACCGTAAAGAAGGCGGGATCCACTTCAGGAAAGAACTCCGCACCTAAGCCGGCTTTGTTGTAAGTAAAGCCAACACCACCCGCGAGCAAAATTGCGCTGAGTAACACTTTCAATGGATGTCGGATCGCGATAGACAGGGTTTGGTAATAAAGCTTGGTAATGCCTGTCGCTTTATCAAATTCACCATTATGCAGGTCAACCATCTCTTGCTGACGCTGTGCATCGACGACTTGAGGCTTACCAATGATTCCACCAATCACAGGGACGAAAAGTAATGCCATCATTAGCGAAGCACTGAGGGTTGCAATGAGAGTTAATGGTAAGTATTTCATGAACTCACCAGTAATATCCGGCCAAAATAGCAGTGGTGCAAACGCTGCCAAAGTGGTTGCTGTAGAAGCAGTAATCGGCCATGCCATACGTTTTGCTGCATCCCTATATGCTTCTTTACGTGGTGTGCCCTCTTGCATCCGCCTATCAGCAAATTCCGTAACAACAATGGCACCATCGACTAACATGCCTACAGCCATAATCAGTGCGAATAGCACCACGATGTTGACGGTCAAACCAAAAACCGACAACACCAATAAGCCAGTTAAGAAAGAGCCCGGAATAGAAATACCAACTAACAGTGCCGTTCGAACACCCAGAATGGCAATGATGACAATAACGACCAGAATAATTGCAGACAGAATGTTGTTTTGCAGATCGCTAAGCATCAGCTTAACGTCATCAGACTGATCCCAAGTGTATTTAACTTGCAGGTTATTCGGCCAACCAGTCTGCTTTTGCGCTTCAATCAGAACTTGTTTAACGAGCTCAACCGTTTCTATGATGTTTTCACCGGCACGCTTTTTCACATTGAGCACCACCGCTGGTTCACCATCTAAACGAGCAAAACTTTCAGGGTCACGGAAGGCTCGGCGCACTGTCGCGACATCACCAAAAGTGATCACCTCTTTGCCATTTACCTTGATCGGTAGTTCTAATACATCTTTTAACGAATCAAATACGGAAGGGACTTTAACCGAGAAGCGACCATAACCAGTATCGACAAAGCCAGCAGCAACCACTCGGTTGTTTAAAGCAATCAAATTGTAGATATCGGCTTGATCCAAACCGTAACTTTCCATCAATAACGGATCGACCACGATCTCAACGATATCTTCGCGATCCCCCGCAATATCGACTTCCAATATCTGACGATAGCTTTCTAACTTATCACGTAAAGCTCGTGCGATTTGTACTGTTGTACGCTCAGGGACTGTGCCATACAGAACCAGAGTGAGGACAGGCTCTTCAGATGCGAATGTTACTTCGTTAACTGTTGGCTCATCACTGTCTTCAGGCAATTTAGGTTTAGCAAGATCCACCGCATCACGAACATCAGCCATAGCTTCAGCTAAGTCAACGCCGACACTGAACTCTAGAGTAACCGACGCATGTCCCTCTGAAGCAATCGCGGTCATCTCCTTAACGCCTTCTATTGAACGAAGCTCTTGCTCTATCGGACGAACCAATAAGCGCTCCGCATCGGTCGGGGAAATACCTTGGTGACTAACCGAAACATAGATAATAGGGATGGTAATGTCGGGGCTCGACTCTTTCGGAATCGTAATGTAGGTGATCACTCCGGCAATCAAAATCATCACCAACAATGTAAGCATGGTACGTGCACGCGATAACGCAGCATCAATCAAAGCAAACATATTGCCTCCTTATTGCTGGTTCGCAGCTTCAATGGCATCGTCGACTTTTGTCGCCATCACTAAATCACCATCACGTGCAAAGCCTTGTCCAAGCACAATGATGTCAACTTGGTCTCCTAAGCCGGACAACCAGACACCGTCTTTCTCAGCTTTGACCAGTTGGATAGGCACAAAGTGAACATGCTGATCACGAAGCGTTTTGATACCAAGATTGCCTTCTTCATCTAACGCCAACATGGCTGCGGTCACTTTCACTGCCAGAACTTCACTTAGCGACAGTACCACTTCAGCACTGACACCCGCAGGCATCGCACTCTCTCGATTATCAATCTCGATTTCTATAGGGAATGTATTGGTCGAAGTTGAAGATACGCGCCCAATATAACGAATGGTGCCTTGATGATGGATGTTATCAATGGTTCTAACATCGGCTTGCTGACCTTGTTTTAAATACTGAATATGACGTTCACTCACATCCGCTTCAATGACTAACTTCTCTAAGTCAATTACAGTGGCTATTGGGTCGCCGACGCCAACGAAATCTCCCAGTTCAACGAATCGATGGTCCAGAATGCCGTCAAAAGGGGCTCTTACTTTGGTATTTTTAAGTGCAGTTTCAACATTACTTAAGTTTGCTCGGGCATCGACAAGTGCCGCTTGAGCAGTGGCAAAAGCAACTTCACCTTGCAACCCTCTATTCTTCAAAGATTCTGCGGCTTTAAATTCTTTTTCTTTTACACGCAGCATTGCTTTGGCGCGTTTAAGTTGAATATCTAGATCGCGCTCATCAATGTTGGCAATCACCTGCCCTTGTTTAACACTTTGTCCTTTTTGCACGTTCAAGCTCACAATCTTACCTGCGACTTCTGCCCCTAAACGAGCTTGCCGATTCGGCGCAGTTCGACCATAAAGTTCAATCGTTTTACTGGTTGGTTGTGCTTCAAAAGAGTTGAACATCACCTTTGCGACAGGCGTATCATCTGATTGAGAGGATGGAGAAGAGATCGATTCGTCTTGTGCATTGAGTTGACCCATTGCGAGCCAAGCAGCCAAAGCGATAACAAGCGTTAGAGAGACTAGCCATGGACGTTCGACAAAACGACGTCCGAAAGAAGTTCCAGACATATAAAGTCCTTTTTATTTTTACCCCCACTTCATCGTGAAAGCGAGGGGGCGTTTACGTGACTTCCTGCTACGTAAAACTCAGGCAGCCAATTGGCTGCCTGTTGTCGTATTAATTACACACTGAATGATGCACCACAACCACAGGTTGTCGTCGCATTTGGGTTATTAACAAAGAAGCGAGCTCCTTCTAAACCTTCTGTGTAATCAACCACGCCACCGATTAAGTATTGCAGGCTCATTGGGTCTACAACCAGTGTTACGCCACTGTTTTCGATCGTAGTATCACCTTCATTTACGCTCTCATCAAATGTGAAGCCATATTGGAAACCGCTACAGCCGCCGCCAGTAATGTATACGCGTAACTTCAGTGCTGGGTTTTCTTCTTCCGCAATCAGCGCTTTAACGCGTGATGCTGCTGCATCAGAAAAAGACAATGGTACGTTTACTTCGCTCACGAAGACCTCTCTCACTCGTGTAATGCGTCAAGCCTGTAGCGAGACGTCAAATTTGTGCTAATTAGAGCGATTATCCAATACCTGACCAACTCGTTCAAGTATTCACCGACGATTCTTTAGATCAGATGCTGATATGTAAGATTACACCGCCAGACAACACATAAATTACCCAAAACGTTTCTAACTTGAGATTAGCTAGGTACAATGCGCTCCACTTGGTCCGAGCAATCAAAAGAGGATAACCCCATGACCAAATCATCAGAGCTATATCAAAAGGCTCAGCAAACCATTCCTGGCGGTGTGAACTCACCAGTTCGTGCATTCAACGGCGTTGGCGGTTCTCCGCTATTTATCGAACGAGCAGACGGTGCCCTGATTTTTGATGCCGATGGTAAAGCGTACATTGATTACGTTGGCTCTTGGGGTCCTATGATTCTAGGTCACAACCACGCAGTTATCCGTGAAGCAGTTATCGATGCTGCACAACGCGGCCTAAGTTTCGGTGCGCCAACTGAAATGGAAATTGCCATGGCCGAGCTTGTATCTGAGCTAGTGCCATCTATGGAACAAATCCGCATGGTAAGTTCTGGTACGGAAGCAACAATGAGTGCTATCCGTCTTGCTCGTGGCTTTACTGGTCGTGACAAGATCATGAAGTTCGAAGGCTGTTACCATGGTCACGCAGACAGCTTGCTAGTAAAAGCAGGTTCAGGTGCACTAACTCTAGGTCAACCAAGTTCTCCTGGCGTTCCTGCCGATTTTGCGAAGCACACACTAACGGCAACATTCAACGACTTAGATTCAGTACGTGAACTATTCGCCGCAAACAAAGGCGAAATCGCATGTATCATCGTTGAGCCAGTAGCGGGCAACATGAACTGTATCCCTCCAGTAGAAGGCTTCCACGAAGGTCTACGCGAAATCTGTGACCAAGAAGGTGCTCTACTGATTTTTGATGAAGTAATGACAGGCTTCCGTGTAGCTCTAGGTGGCGCGCAAGCACACTACAACATCAAACCAGATCTAACGACACTAGGTAAAGTGATCGGTGGCGGTATGCCAGTGGGTGCTTTTGGTGGTCGTAAAGAAGTCATGCAATATGTTGCGCCAACAGGTCCTGTATACCAAGCGGGCACACTTTCCGGTAACCCAGTAGCAATGGCGGCAGGCTTTGCATGTTTGAACCTGTTAAAAGAAGAAGGTAACGAGAAACGTCTTGCTGCAAAGACCAAACAACTTGCTGAAGGCTTCAAAGCTCTTGCTGAAAAACACGGCATCCCAATGGTAGTAAACCAAGTGGGTGGCATGTTTGGTTTCTTCTTCACTGACCAAGAAACCGTAACGTGCTACGAAGACGTGACTAAGTGCGATGTCGAGCGCTTTAAGCGTTTCTTCCACCTAATGCTAAAACACGGTGTATACCTTGCACCATCAGCATTCGAAGCAAGCTTTACTTCTCTTGCTCACGGTTCAAAAGAAATCGACGCAACACTAGAAGCTGCGGATCGTTGTTTCGCAATTCTGGCAGAAGAATCAAAATAAGCGTTCCTTCCCAGAACATAAATTCCCAAAAAAGGACCTTCGAGGTCCTTTTTTATTATTTGAATTATGCTTGCCAATTAAAGATGACTAAGATGGCAAGAATCCCAAGAACAATCCCAAACCAAGGAATGCGTCTGGTCTTCTTTTCGCTCTGGCATTTCTTATCGCTGTTACAACAACCCATTTTTCCATCTCTTGATTGATAACCACCTGATTTGTGGTCATTATAACAAGGTCAACTGCACCTTCCCAATTCAGCTATGTCATAAGCTTGAAAGAATCGTCGGTGCAAAGTAATAAAGATTTTGCGCTGTGGTATAAGGCGTAAACGTAAATATTCCGTAATTTGGATTAATCACATGCCGAATAATGTAAAAATCACGTCGAGTCATCGAGTGCTAGTTGTTGCGCTGCTCGCCGCTGCTTTTGCCTGCTATTTGTTAGTCGAACCTTACATCAACTCGATCGTCATGGCGTTTATCATTTCACTGCTCATGTTCCCAATACATGAATGGTTTGAACGAAAACTACCTAATCACAAAAACTTGGTCTCACTGCTCTCTTGTGTGGTTTTAACCTTTATTATCGTGATTCCATTACTATTTGTTTTTGCCGCTATCGTGCAGCAAGGTTCGGTATTTTCGCAAAATACCTACAAGTGGGTAACCAATGGTGGCATCCAAGATATTTTCCAACATCCTTGGGTAGTCAAAGGTTTAGCGTTGGTTAATGAGTACTTACCTTTCGACAAAATCGAACCACAAGCCATCGCAGAAAAGATCGGGCAATTCGCAACATCATTTGGTTCAAACCTTGTAGCTATAAGTGCAAAAATCCTGGGTGATGCAACGAACTTCCTAATGGATTTTTTCCTAATGTTGTTTGTTTTGTTCTTCCTGTTACGTGACCACGACAAGATCATTTCAGCAATGCGTCATATTCTGCCCCTCTCACGCAGCCAAGAAGACAAAATTCTGACCGAGATTGAACAAGTCTCGAAATCCGCTGTAATGGGGTCATTCTTAACCGCGATTGCTCAAGGCTTTGCTGGTGGTATCGGTATGTGGCTTGCAGGCTTCCCTGGTTTATTCTGGGGAACCATGATGGGCTTTGCTTCATTTATCCCTGTAGTTGGCACAGCACTAATTTGGATTCCAGCCGCAGCGTACTTGTTCTTAACCGGTGACACCACTTGGGCAATCTTCTTGACGGTATGGAGTGTCGTGGTAGTCGGCTCTATCGACAACCTATTACGCCCTCTGCTAATGCAAGGCAGCGCGGGTATGAACACGCTAATGATATTTTTCTCTCTATTGGGTGGTTTGCATCTATTTGGTTTGATCGGTCTTATCTACGGTCCACTGATTTTTGCCGTCACCATGGTGTTGTTTAACATCTACGAAGAAGAGTTTAAGGATTTCCTCAACCAACAAGACAACAGTTAGTCGCTGCTTAATCACTTCAAGCTTGGGGCAGATTGTGCGAAAATCTGCCCCTAATTATTTCTGATGAACCAAATTTATGTCTGCTTATATTGCTCCTAGCCAAATAGCTCAGCGCCAACTTGAGTACTTTAACGGAAAACACGTTTTAGTCGCTGGTGAAGTTGAAGATCTATTTCCTCTCGAGTTAGTGGCTCATTGTGAGTCAGTGGAGGTTTTTACTTCTAACTACAGCTACTACCGTCAAATTCGCACATCGAACAAGGTGAAGAGCCACTTTGGCTCAGAGTTTGATATTGAGACACAAGCAGACATGGTGCTTCTGTACTGGCCAAAAGCTAAATCTGAGGCAGAATACTTGCTGGCAATGTTGATGGCGAAACTTGGCATCAATACAGAAATCGTCGTCGTTGGTGAGAACCGTTCAGGAATCAAGAGCATTGAGAAAATGTTCAAAGAGTACGGTCCAGTGAACAAGTACGACTCAGCTCGCCGTTGCTCATTCTACTGGGGTACTTGCCTTAACCAGCCAAAGCCTTTCAATCAAGCAGATTGGTTTAAATCCTACACCGTCACTTTGGGTGAGCAATCACTTACAGTTAAGAGCCTTCCTGGTGTATTTAGCCATGGTGAGTTTGATTTAGGCAGTCAATTACTGCTTGAGACTTTACCTAAACTATCTGGCAAGGTGCTCGATTTTGGCTGTGGTGCAGGAGTGCTGGGTGCATTCATGGCAAAAGCCAACCCAGATATCGCGATTGAGATGTGTGATATTAACGCTTATGCCATCACATCAAGCCAAGCAACATTAGAAGCGAATGGCATAACTGGACGTGTGTTTGCTTCAGACATCTATTCCGATACGGCAAAAGATTATCGCTTTATCGTCAGTAATCCGCCGTTTCACAGTGGTCTAGATACAAACTACAACGCTGCGGAAACACTCTTGGGTCAAGCACCACAATACATGACTAAACAGGGTGAAATGGTGATTGTGGCAAACAGCTTCTTAAAATACCCACCAATTATTGAGCAAGCATTCAATAATTGCGAGACGCTAAATAAGACCAATAAATTCTCGATATACTACGCGAAAAAATCCTAATCTCTCTTTGCGCAGGTGAAATCCTGCGCAAACCTTTGCCAAAATTCATTCAACTCAACGAAAAACTGCGTCTCTCCCCACGCTTTCCAATCAACTTTCTTGTCAAAGAAAAAAAACTCGTTAATTTTGTTAATTCTATCGAATTTAACTTCTTGTCCGTTTTTAACGAGAACCTTGGCAAGCCCCAGTAAATTGGTCGCTGCCCTTTTATGAGTTGTAATCTTATCCATGTTTAAGTTCTACAAAAAGCAGAAATTTAAGCGCCTGCAAAGCACGCTAATGACCGCGTTTTTGGTTCTTAGTATCACGCCACTGACGATAACTGCGATTTTCTTCCTGCAATCACACAGTAAAGATCTTCAAGAACAAAGCACATCGCACCTTCTTTCAGTTCGTGATACCAAACAACAACAAATCATCGACTACTTTGCAGCTCAAGAGACTGAAGTCATGGGCTTCGTACGCTCCGAACTTGCTTACGCCAGCGGCGGACGATTCTACGGTTTGGTCAATGCGTTTAGTCGCTTGGGTCACGATATTGATGAAGCCAGAGAAAACGCACAGCAGCGCTATATCAAAGGCAGTGGCGATCAAATCAAAACCTCGATTTTACCGGAATCATCTAACTACGTTGGCAGCGAACGTTACCGCCTATTGCACAAACGTTACCACTGGGCATACCTAGAACTGTTAAAGCGATCTGATTTTAATGACATTTTATTGGTTGATATCGATGGTAATGTCACTTACTCAATCAATAAAGACGACAACTATGGCACTAACCTACTGACAGGACGCTACAAAGATACGGCGCTAGGGCGCACCTTTAAACGTTTGTCTGAAGATGTGAATGCACGTCGTAAGGTCAATGAAGATTACACGCCAGTTGTCGTGTCTGACTTTGATATCGAAAACGGTAAACAAGTCGCTTGGCTCGGCGCACCGATTGTCCAACAAGGCTACCTGCACAGCTATGCGATGTTCCGCTTACCAAACAACGGCATTACTAAGCTTATTGCTGAAATCAACCGCGATTCCTCGATTGAAACCTTACTAGTGGGCAGCGATCATAAACCTCGAACCATTAACACCAAACAGGAAGAAATCCAAAACAGCTTAGAGATTGTCGATAAAGCACTCGCAGGCGACACAGAAGTAGGTACTTACAGCAACCGCTTGGGTGAAGAGATGATTGCGGCATTTGCGCCAATTGAAACTCGCGGTCTAACTTGGGCGATTGTCGTACAACTTCCAGAAAAAGAAGCCTTTGCTCGAGTCCACCAGCTCGAGAAGCTGTTTGTTATTGCGATGCTGATTGCGATCATCTTGGTTGTGATCGCCTCACACTACTTATCTAATTTCATCACCTCCCCGCTTCTTAAGCTGACTTGGGCAGCAGAGAAAGTATCTGCTGGTGATCTGGACGAAACGACCTTTAATACAGAGCGTAAAGATGAAATCGGTCGACTCGCGATCAGCTTTGAGCGCATGCAACGCTCAATTCGAGAAAAGATCCAAACCATTAAGCAGCAAAACGAAGAGCTAGAAAGCAACATCAAATTGATCCAAAAGCAAAACGAAGAATTGCAGTTGGCAGATAAGCTGAAAGATGAATTCCTAGCGACAACCTCTCACGAGTTACGTACACCATTACACGGTATGGTCGGCATTGCAGAGACTTTAGTATCTGGTGCTAATGGTGCAATTCCTGCGAGTCAAAAATACCAATTGGATATCATCATCAAAAGTGGTCAACGTTTGGCAAATCTTGTTGACGATTTATTGGATTACCACAAGATGCGCTATGGCAGCATGGATATCCAAAAATCGGCAGTGAGCCTAGCAAGTGCGACTCGCTTGGTGCTTGAGCTTTCAAGTCATCTACTAGGTAACAAGACGATTCGTATCATTAACCAGGTCCCTGCCGATCTAAAAGCGGTGTCTGCCGATCCACAACGCTTGGAACAAGTACTGTACAACCTAATTGGTAATGCAATTAAATATACTTCTGAAGGTAAGATCGTAATTTCTGCCACCGTCGTGGACGATCAAGTCCGCGTACAAGTGGTTGATACTGGCCAGGGTATCCCGGCTGAACATCTTGAGCATATCTTTGAACCTTTAATTCAAGCCGGCCAAGACGCTAGTCGCTACCGTCAAGGCGCTGGCTTGGGTTTATCAATCAGCCGTCAACTTATCGAATTGATGGGTGGATCGTTATATGTAAGTAGTCAACCAATGGTCGGCACTACATTTAGCTTTACTCTGCCACTTGCTAATGAAGAAGAGATTCAAGCAACACAGAGCCTTGCGGCGCGTGGACACTTCCAAATTCCAGAAGCGAACTTTGAAAACAACGACGACTTATCATTACCAGAGAACCCTGATGGTCCGCTGTTGTATGTTGCTGATGACGAACCGGTTAACTTACGCGTTCTTGAAAGCTTCCTAAGGCTTGAAGGCTACCGCGTACGCACTATTTCTGATGGTCCTGAAACACTTGCTTTAATCGAGCAAGAAAAACCAGAGTTGCTTCTACTCGATATCATGATGCCAGGCATGAGCGGCTATCAAGTATGTAGTGAGCTTCGAGAGACCTATGATCACGCAGAGCTTCCGATCATTATGTTGACGGCCTTAAGTCAGACAGAAGATCGAGTAAGAGGCTTCGAAGCAGGTGCGAATGACTACTTAACCAAGCCATTCAATAAGCAGGAACTCGCCGCACGTATTCAAGCGCACTTGACCGCAAGTAAAGCAGAAATGCGCCACATCGAGAACAAGTTACTGGAATCGGAGCTGCGCCAGCGTGCTGAAGTAGAAGCTAGCTTGCTTGAGACTCAAGGTCGATTATTAGAACAACTAGAATCAGCACCTGAAGCCATTATTTGCCTTCGCGAGGATCAACGTATTCGCTTTGCGAACGAAGCGGCATGTAAGCTATTTAAACGCAGCTTAGAGCAGTTAAAACGCTCTTCGGCAGATGAACTTATTGCACCTAAATTCCTGACAGTTAAACAACCACATTACTGTGGCAAGATTGATATTTACATCGAAGATATTCGTCAAAACATTGAAGCAGACATTCTCAAATTACCTGAAGGCTCTGGTCTAGATGTTATGTACATCTTTAACGTAGGCGGTGGTGCAAACGCAGCTCGTATCCATAATCTAGAAACCGCGGTTGAAGTTCTATCAAGTTATGCGTTTGATGGTGATAAAGACCAATTGCAGAAGCTGAAAGAACTTGGCGGTGAGTTTACTCGCCTTGCAGATAAAGCATTGGGGAACAAGAAAGATAAACAAGAGCTGATGCGCGAAGTGTTGGTCGATACGATGACTCATGCATTGGAATACTGGGAATCAGTGACTGGAGAAACTAAGTTTGCTTTTGCGGAGCAAAGTGGTTTATGGCGTGTCTACCTCGACCGCAGTACGTTGCAAACTCGGACACTCGATAAATACATGCGCATTGAGACATTACCAAAAACACCGCGCTGGAGAACGGTTCTAAGCTCAATCGAGTTCATTCTTGAGCACTGTAAAGAACAAAGCCCTGAACGAGCTTACATTGAAGCGCAACGCGATAAAATGCAAAGGCTCCTTACAAGTTAATACCAAACAGCAAATACTAGCCCCGCCACTTAGGCGGGGCTTTTTTATCCCTGCCATTATCCATTGCGCAGTAATGCTTCTCCATACTCACCGTAAGAAGCAAGCAATGGAGCTTACAGAGCAGCGATGGGACTGAGCAATTAACGTATAAGAAGCTGGAAGCAAGCTATCAAAACCAAAAGCAACGGCATTTGTAGAAACAATTCAAGTCGTGTTATTCCTTGCTCATTCCTTACCGTAAATTTTCTTAAAAAGTACCTTTAAAACACTTCCTTTCCTGAATAAAAAAAGCATAATCAGCAGCCCATTTTTGCTGCTAAAACGCACTTATTTTTCCTCAACAAGGGAAAATTGAGCAACATTTGATACAGATTGCGAAGTCAATCACAACAGAACGGCAGATTAAATTTCACCTAGTTAATTAACAAAAATTTCAGGTGTGAGCCAGATCCCCAATGCAATACAACCGCAGAAAAGCCTCTACATGACTACACAATTAAGTAAGTGAACACTAACACACAATATTAAAGCGGATATAAACTGCGACGCATATCAACGTTTATTTTTTAGCCTTGAGTGACTTAAAAACGAGCAAAATGACGTTTATGACGGAGTTGGTATGGTTTTTAACGTTTTTAACGGGAATCGAGTTTGATTATTTTGTGGATAAGGTGTTTTCTTACTCCTGCCTAAGGCCTACAGGCCACTCTTAGAGCGACGCAAATTACAGTGAAGCGAAGAGGTGGGCCTTGGAGAGTGTTTATCAATTGATGACATTCAATTCCATTAGTGAAATGAAAGCAAATAGTAAGGAACAGCTATGCTTGCCAATATTAAAAAAACAGCACTAGCAACAGCAATTATTGCAACGGCTACTACAGGTTTCGCATCAGTAGCTACAGCCGCTGAGCGCAGTGAACTGACTATCCACCCTAAAGAGTTTACAACTTTTGTTCGTAACTTTAACCCTTTCTTGGGTGCAACAAACCTGCACACAACTACTGACTTTATCTACGAGCCACTAGTTGTTTTCAACGAAATGCACGGCAACACGCCAGTATTCCGTCTAGCAGAAAACTTCCAAATGTCTGACGACCTAATGAGCGTAACTTTCGACATTCGTAAAGGCGTGAAATGGTCTGACGGTCAAGCGTTTACCGCTGATGACGTTGTTTACTCTTTCAACCTAGTAAAAGAGAAGCCAGAACTAGACCAATCTGGTATCAACTCTTGGGTTACTGGCGTAGAGAAAGTTAACGATTACAAAGTTAAGTTCCGTCTAAGCGAAGCAAACTCAAACGTTCCTTACGAAATTGCTAAAGTACCAGTCGTACCTAAGCACGTATGGAGCAAAGTAAAAGATCCTTCAACGTTCACGAACGAGAACCCAGTAGGTACTGGTCCGTTTACAGAGATCGACACTTTCACTCCGCAACTATACATCCAGTGTGAAAACCCGAACTACTGGGATGCAGCTAACCTAGACGTTGACTGTTTGCGTGTTCCTCAAATCGCGAACAACGACCAGTTCCTAGGTAAGATTGTTAACGGCGAAATGGACTGGACTTCTTCATTCGTTCCAGACATCGACCGCACTTACGCAGCAGCAAGTCCTAAACACCACTACTGGTACCCGCCAGCAGGTACTCAAGCGTTCGTAGTTAACTTCAAGAACCCAGATGCAGCGAAGCACGAAGCACTAACTAACGTTGACTTCCGTCGCGCATTCTCTATGGCTCTTGATCGTCAAACTATCATTGATATCGCATTCTACGGCGGCGGTACAGTGAACGACTTCGCATCAGGTCTTGGCTATGCATTCGAAGCTTGGTCTGACGAGAAGACTCACGACAAGTACAAAGGTTACAACTCGTACAACGCTGAAGGTGCTAAGAAGCTTCTAGCGAAAGCTGGCTTTAAAGATGTAAACAAAGACGGTTTCGTTGATACGCCATCTGGTAAGTCTTTCGAGCTACTGATCCAATCTCCAAACGGTTGGACTGACTTCAACAACACTGTACAGCTTGCTGTTGAGCAACTTGCAGAAGTAGGCATCAAAGCACGTGCTCGTACGCCAGACTTCTCTGTGTACAACCAAGCAATGCTTGAAGGTACTTACGACGTTGCGTACACCAACTACTTCCACGGTGCAGACCCATATACTTACTGGAACAGTGCTTACAACTCAGCACTACAATCTGGTGACGGTATGCCTCGCTTCGCGATGCACTTCTACAAGAACGACAAGCTAGATGGTCTTCTAAACAGCTTCTACAAGACAGCTGACAAGCAAGAGCAGCTAGAAATCGCTCACGGTATTCAGCAAATCATCGCTCAAGACCAAGTTACTATCCCTGTGATGTCTGGTGCTTACATGTACCAATACAACACAACTCGCTTCACTGGTTGGTGGAACGAAGAAAATCCTAAGGGCCGTCCAAACATTTGGGCTGGTATCCCAGAGCGTCTACTTCACGTACTGGACCTAAAACCAGTTAAATAAGTAGAAGTTCATTTCTAGCGGCACACATCCCGTGTGCCGCCTATAAAAATCCCCTTGTGACCAAACCAACATATGGCGCTCGTCGTCAGGGGATTTTTCGCTCTAAATTTCGCTAGGAGCGACCTGAAACCAGAAACAGGGAAAAAATCTGGGTGAGTAAGGTGTGAGTTATGGGTTATTTTTTAAGACGTTTGTCGTTCTATCTTGTCGCGCTCTTGGTTGCAGCGACGTTAAACTTCATTATTCCGCGAGCAATGCCTGGTGACCCAGTTACCATGATGTTTGCTAACGCATCAGTACAGGTAACGCCAGAGCGAATCGCAGCAATGAAAGAGCTGCTAGGTTTCGTAGATGGTCCAATTTACATTCAGTACCTGTCATACATCAAAAACATTCTAAGCTGGGAGCTAGGTACTTCTATCCAGTTCTACCCGCTTTCAGTTAACTCTCTACTAGGTGGTGCATTCGGTTGGTCATTGTTCCTAGCAGGTACTGCAGTAGTGCTATCGTTCTCGATTGCTTCTGTACTAGGTATCTTCGCAGCTTGGAAACGTGGTAGCCGATACGACGCATTCGTAACACCGGGCACACTTATTGTTCAGGCGATTCCACAAATGGTAATCGCGATGCTAGCACTGTTCATCTTTGCCATCGGTCTTAAGTGGTTCCCATCAGGCTACGCATACACCCCGGGTACTGTGCCAGATTGGACAAGCTGGGAGTTCCTAAAAGACGTTGGTTACCACGCTATTCTTCCATTGTTCTGTGCGACGATTGTTCAGATCGGTGGCTTCCTAGTAAACATGCGTAACAACATGATCAACCTTCTTGCTGAAGACTACATCACGATGGCAAAAGGTAAGGGTCTGAGTGAAAACCGTGTGGTATTCAACTACGCAGCTCGTAACGCACTACTACCAAGTGTAACCGCACTTTCAATGTCTCTAGGTATGGCAATCGGTGGTCAGCTAATCATCGAAATGATCTTCAACTACCCAGGTCTAGGTACGGTTCTTCTTAACGCAATTCACGCACGTGACTACCAAGTACTTCAAGGTCAGCTAATCATCATGACGATGTTCATGCTTTGCTTCAACCTAATGGCTGACATGCTGTACATGATTCTAGACCCTCGCCTACGTAAGGGAGGCAAATAATCATGAAAGAACTATTTAAACTGATTTTAGGTAACACGTTCGCACGTGTTGGTTTGGCAATTATCTCGGTATTCATCTTTGTAGCAGTAGCTGCACCTTTGATTACTCAACATGCGCCAGATAAGCGCACTGGTAACCCACATGAGTACCCTGGTTTTGTTGTAAAACAAGCACAAAACAACCCTGATGGCTGGGTTGCAAAAAACCTAGCAGATGATCGTCGCACGCTGCTGATGTCGAAAAAAGCAGACCACGTTCTAGGTACATCTCGTATGGGGCGTGATATCTGGTCTCAAGTTGCTTACGGCGCTCGAGTATCGCTGGGTGTTGGTTTCGGCGCGGGTATTATCGTGTGTTTCTTAGCAACAGTTATTGGTATCTCAGCGGGTTACTTTGGCGGTCGTGTCGATGACGTATTGAGTGCTGCAATGAACATTATGCTGGTAATTCCACAATTACCATTGCTCTTTGTACTCGCAGCCTTCATCGGGGAGGCAGGACCGCTCACCATTGCATTGATTATCGCCGGTACCTCCTGGGCTTGGGGTGCACGTGTTGTGCGAGCTCAAACCATGGCACTACGCGAGAAAGAATTCGTTAAAGCAGCAGAGGTTCTTGGTGAATCATCCATTCGCATCATCTTCGTTGAGATTTTGCCAAACCTTATCCCAATCGTAGGCGCAAGCTTCATCGGTTCGGTAATGCTAGCAATCAACACAGAAGCCGTCATCTCGTTCCTAGGTCTAGGCGATGCCAATACCATCAGTTGGGGCATCATGCTGTACAACGTACAAACTTCATCAGCAATGCTTATCGGAGCATGGTGGGAAGTGCTAGCTCCTTGTATTGCACTGACTCTATTGGTTACTGGTCTTGCTCTACTGAACTTTGCAGTAGATGAAATTGCTAACCCACAACTTCGTTCTCACAAAGGCATGAAGCGCTGGAAGAAAATGGCAGCACAAGACAAGAAAGAGCGTGAGCCAGAATTGGCACCACAAAATGCACTATGGAGCGGAGATAAATAATCATGACTGCACCACTAATTTCTATCCGTAACCTATGCGTAGACTACATTACAGACGCGGGCGATGTCCGCGCATGTAACAACGTTAGCTTCGACATTGCACCAGGCGAAGTATTCGGTCTGGCTGGTGAATCTGGCTGTGGTAAATCCACTGTTGCTTTCTCGCTAATGCGCCTTCATAAGCCGCCAGCGTTTATCACAGGTGGTGAGGTTATTTTCAATGGTGAAGATATCCTCAAATACAGCGATGAACGCATGCAAGCGTTCCGCTGGAGCGAAATGTCGATGGTATTCCAAAGTGCGATGAACGCTTTGAACCCAGTACTAACGATGGAAGAGCAGTTCTGTGACGTCATTATGCGCCACACCAACATGACTCGCGCTCAAGCAAAAGTACGTGCAGAAGGTCTGTTGGAAATCGTAGATATCCACCCTAGTCGTCTGAGCGATTACCCGCACCAGTTCTCTGGTGGTATGCGTCAGCGTCTGGTTATCGCTATCGCTTTGGCTCTGAATCCAAAAATGATCATCATGGATGAACCAACAACAGCGCTAGACGTTGTGGTTCAACGCGAAATCCTGCAAAAGATTTACGCACTTAAAGAAGAATTTGGCTTCTCGATTCTGTTCATCACCCATGATTTGTCATTGATGGTCGAGTTCTCTGACCGCATCGGCATCATGTACTCGGGCGAGTTGATTGAAGTCGCGCCTTCTAAGCAAATTTTGGAAAGTCCTTACCACCCTTACACCAAAGGTTTGGGTAGCTCTTTCCCTCCACTAACTGGTCCTAAGACCAAATTAACTGGTATTCCGGGCAACCCTCTGAACTTATTAGAAGTTCCACAAGGCTGCCGTTTCCAAGCTCGCTGTGACCGCGTCCATGAAGCTTGTACAAGAGTACCAACTCAGCTACGTCAAATAGAACCTGGTCGTCTCTCAAACTGCCACTTGTACGGCGACACCATTGCTCAAGCTAAGGTTTAACAACAAAAAATAACGCTAGCTAAGAAGAAAATTACACTGGAGAGAATTATGAGCAAACAATTCGGCGAACTGCTGATTGAAGGTAAAAATGTCGTTAAAGACTTCCCTTTAAACAGTAACTCAATCAAACAATCTAAGATGCGTGCAATCAACGACGTATCTTTCAAAATGTACAAAAGCCGCGGTTTGTCAGTAGTAGGTGAATCTGGTTCAGGTAAATCTACTACCGCAAAAATGATTGCGAAAATGTATGCACCAACGGATGGCATCATCGAATACAAAGGGCGTGACATCCAAGACATCACCTCTCGACACGATTTGATGACCTACCGTGAAGGCGTACAAATGGTATGGCAAGACCCGTTTGGCTCGCTAAACCCAACACACAACATCTTCCACCATATTGCTCGCCCACTGCTGATCCACAAAAAGATCGCTCCGGGCAACAAGAAAGAGTTGGAAGAGCGCGTGTATGATTTGTTGGAACAAGTTGGTCTGATTCCACCAAAAGAGACGGCACAAAAGTTCCCGCACCAGCTTTCTGGTGGTCAGCGTCAACGCGTGAACTTAGCTCGCAACATTGCGGTTGGTGCAGAAGTGGTATTGGCTGACGAACCAACATCAATGCTTGATGTATCGATCCGTGCTGGTGTTCTCAACCTAATGGAAGAGATGAAGTTTGAGAAGCAAATGTCTCTGCTTTATATCACTCACGATATCGCGACAGCACGTTACATTGCTGAAGATCTTGCAGTTATGTACGTGGGTCACATGGTTGAATGGGGAGACACTGAAGAAATCATCCACGATCCGCAACACCCATACACACAACTACTGGTTTCAGCGGTACCCGATCCATCGAAGTCAATTCACGAGAAGTTGAAAGGTAACAAAGGTGAAATCCCACTGTGGACACCAGAATCAGTCGGTTGCCCATTTGCAGGACGCTGCGTTCATGCCACAGAAAAATGTCGTGAGCGACTGCCAGGTGTGACTCAATTGTCCGATAACCATTTTGTTCGTTGTTACTTATTCGAAGATTAATCATAACGAGGGTCAGGTATCAATCTGACCCCTTTTTCCCTTTGTATTTTATTGTTTCCCGGAGAAATTGAATGCTGCTACTGACTAACCATATTGGTTACGAGCGTCTGGGTCCTAAGAAAGCGATCATCCAGACGAGTCAACCGCGTCTGTCTTCTTATACTGCTTTATTGGTTTGTGCCGACAGCCACCAAACTGTTGCGACACTGACAGTAGAAAAGCAAGGCAAAGTGGCAAACTGGCATCAAGGTCATTTTTACCTTGTCGACTTTTCTTCATTTAACACTCCCGGTAACTACTACCTTCGCTTCGATCATTTGCGCTCATCTCACTTTGAGATTGGAGAGCATATTCTTCTCGATCGTACGTTGTCTGATGTGATCCATTATTTTAAATCTCAACGCTGCGGCGGCATTTTCGATCAACAAGATCGCCAGGCACCGCTACTTAACTCTAGCGAAACCGCAGATGTTCACGGCGGTTGGTATGACGCATCAGGCGACGTCAGTAAATATCTAAGCCATTTGTCATACGCAAACTACCTAAATCCACAACAGACACCGATGGTAGTTTGGAACATGTTGAAAGGATTATCTCTGCTCGAAGGTAACGACAAACTGGCTAAGTTCACGGCCACTCGTCTTGTTGAAGAAGCGTTATTTGGCGCAGACTTCCTTGTTCGTATGCAAAATGAAAAAGGCTTCTTCTACATGACCGTGTTCGACAAGTGGAGTAAAGATACAGCGCAACGCGAGATTTGCGCGTATGAAACTCAACTTGGTCATAAGTTCGATGACTATCAAGCAGGCTATCGACAAGGTGCAGGCATCAGCATTGCAGCATTAGCTTCAACAGCACGCCTAGATGTTCATGGCGAATTCGACCAACAAAAATACCGTAATGCGGCAGAAAACGGCTACTGGCACCTAAAAGAACACAACACCCAATACTTGAACGATGGTGAAGAGAACATCATCGATGAATACTGTGCGCTTCTTGCCGCTGTAGAGCTATTTAAGACCACCAAAGAGATACGCTACCTAGAAGAAAGCCGCGTATGGGCAAAACGTCTTTCAACTCGCCAAACAAGTGATGAGAACATTCAACACTTTTGGAGTGCTAATCAAGATGGCAGTCGACCTTACTTCCATGCAGCAGAAGCAGGACTTCCTGTGATCGCACTATGTGAATACTTAACCATCGAAGACGACTCTGAGCGCGTATCGGTAGCAAAGCAAATCATCACTCAAGCGTGTGAATTTGAAGTCTCTATTACCAACAAAGTGAAGAACCCATTTGGCTATCCACGCCAATACGTAAAAGGCGTAGATGAAGCGAAACGGGATGCGTTCTTTGTCGCACACAACAACGAATCAGGTTACTGGTGGCAAGGTGAGAATGCTCGCCTAGGTTCACTGGCAACCATGGCTTATGGGGCACTCCCTTTCATTGAGTCAAAAGCGCTAAAACAGCAGCTTTCTAAACTCGCACAAGATTCTATTAACTGGATTGTGGGGCTGAACCCATACGACATGTGTATGTTGGATGGTCATGGTCGTAACAATCCGGACTATCTTCCTCAATACGGTTTCTTCAATGCAAAAGGTGGCGTGTGTAATGGCATTACCGGCGGTTTCGAAGATGAGGAAGACATTGCATTTAATCCACCAGCGCAGAAAGACGACATGCTTCAGAACTGGCGCTGGGGTGAACAATGGATCCCACATGGTGCTTGGTTCCTACTCGCGGTGATGAGTCAGGCTCAGCACATCTCGACTTTAGCCAACTCTCAAGCCTTCAAGGAGCAATAAACATGGGGATGTATTTTGTAGGTATTGATGGAGGCGGTACGTCATGCCGCGCTCGAATCAAAGATGCACAAGGCAACTTCATTGGTGAAGCCAAAAGCGGCAGTGCAAACATCATGCTGGGCGCAGACATCGCGATGGCGTCGATTCTTGAATCTATTGCTTCAGCGGCAGCACAAGGCGGGCTAACTCAACAAGATTTCGCTTCTATGCACGTAGGTCTGGCTCTAGCAGGTGCGGAACATAAAACCTCTTGGCAAGCATTCATGGCTTTGGAACACCCATTTGCCAGTATGACACTCAATACCGATGCTTACGGAGCATGTATTGGTGCGCATAACGGTGAAGATGGCGCAATCATGATCGCAGGAACAGGTTCATGCGGCATTTTCCTCAAAGGTCTCGAGCAACATGTCGTTGGCGGTCGTGAGTTCCCAATCTCCGATCAAGGTGGCGGCGCAGTCATGGGGTTGCGTCTGATCCAACAAGTCTTGCTGGCAGAAGACGGCATTCGCGAAAAAACACCTCTAGCAGCACACGTAATGGCACATTTTGAAAATGATATCGACAACGTAGTGGCATGGTCTAAGCAGGCTCTACCTCGCGATTACGGTCAATTCTCTCCAGCAATTTTCCAACATGCTGAACAAGGTGATGCACTGGCGATTGAAATGCTAAAGCAAACCGCAGCCGATATAGAAATGTTCTTAGTCGCGCTGAATAAGCGTGGGGCTACTCGTATCTGCCTAATGGGCAGTATCGCAGAGCGAATCCTGAACTGGTTATCTCCACCAGTTCAACAGTGGGTGGTTGAACCTCAGTTTGATGCGATTGAAGGGGCCATTATGTTTGCTGGTAAGCCAGAACATAACCTTTACTCGGTGAGTGTTGAGTAGGAGTGAACATGGAATATCGTGTTGATTTAGTGGTCCTTTCTGAACAAAAACAAAACTGTCGCTTTGGACTCACCTTTCATAATTTGAGCGACCAAGACCTAAACAGCTGGGGCTTAACTTTTGCTTTCGATCGTTACATTCTTCCAGATAGCGTTTCAAATGGTCAACTTACTCAGATTGGTAGTTTTTGCACACTCAAACCAGAAGGTATAGTGCTGGCTGCCAACCACCACTATTACTGTGAATTCAGCATTGGCTCTAACCCATTCCGTTATTATTCGGATGGCTTTAATGAAGCGATGATCGACTTTGTTGTTGATGGTCAACCTCAACGTGCTCAGGTCGATGTTACCCCTATTGTTTTGGCTTCACCATATCGGGAACGCAGCGATATTCCAGCAAGCTTAACGCACGCTCAACCGTTATTGCCAAAACCAAACCATATTGAAGTCAGCGACCACTCGTTCACTTTTGACGAACAAGCTGGCGTTGCAATTTATACCGACTTAGCTAACTCAGCAAAAGCGTGGTTACTAGAAGAGCTCCAGCGTATTCACCAATTTACACTTTCTTCTTCTAACAGCGGCAAAATCATTTTCAAAAGCAACCCAACACTGGATGAGGGGGCATATAAGCTCAAAGTATCAGAAGAGTCGATCAAGATTGAAGCAGGCTCTTCATCTGGCTTTACCCATGCTTGTGCAACTTTATTGCAGCTACTAAAACGAGATGAAGCAACCAAAACCATGGAAGCAGTGTGCTGTTCGATTATAGATAGCCCACGCTTTCGTTATCGCGGCATGATGTTGGACTGTGCTCGCCATTTCCATTCCGTAGAGCAAGTAAAACGCCTGATCAACTTGTTGGCGCATTACAAGTTCAACACGTTCCATTGGCATCTCACTGACGATGAAGGCTGGCGTGTCGAGATCAAATCACTGCCTCAGCTTACGGAAATTGGCGCATGGCGTGGTATCGATGAAACCATCGAGCCACAATACACCCATTTATCTCAACGCTACGGCGGCTTCTACACGCAAGAAGAAATCCGAGACGTTATCGCATTTGCAGAGCAACGCGGTATCACCATCATTCCTGAAATTGATGTACCTGGTCATTGCCGCGCCGCAATTAAGTCTCTGCCTCACCTCTTAATTGAAGCAGAAGACACCACTGAGTACCGCAGCATTCAGCATTACAACGATAATGTCATTAACCCAGCTCTTCCGGGCAGTTACGAGTTTATCGACAAAGTACTTGAAGAGATCGCTGCTCTATTCCCTGCTCCTTATGTTCACATTGGCGCGGACGAAGTGCCTAACGGCGTGTGGTCGAAAAGTCCTGCTTGCCAAGCCCTAATGGAGCAATTGGGTTACACCGATTACAAAGAGCTGCAAGGTCACTTCCTGCGTCATGCAGAAGACAAACTGCGCAAACTGGGTAAACGCATGCTGGGTTGGGAAGAAGCTCAACACGGCAACAAGGTCAGCAAAGATACCGTGATTTACTCATGGTTGAGCGAAGAAGCAGCATTGAACTGTGCTCGCCAAGGCTTTGATGTGGTGCTGCAACCTGCACAAACTACTTATTTGGATATGACCCAAGACTACGCACCAGAAGAGCCTGGTGTGGACTGGGCTAACCCGCTGCCATTAGAGAAAGCTTACAACTACGAGCCGTTAGCAGAAGTGCCTGCTGACGATCCAATCAGAAAACGCATTTGGGGCATTCAAACCGCTCTATGGTGCGAAATCATCAACAACCCATCGCGCATGGACTACATGATTTTCCCTCGCCTGACTGCCATGGCAGAAGCATGTTGGACTGAAAAACAACACCGCGATTGGACCGACTATTTATCACGGTTGAAAGGACACCTACCTCTGCTTGACTTGCAGGGAGTGAATTACCGTAAACCGTGGAAGTAATACCAAGCCAGATGCCAACGCATCACGCTTAAAGAGTTTTTAAATTTTTGGCTGCAGGCGCAGCTTAGTAAAAAGGAAATACACAAATGAAATACGGCTATTTCGATAACGAGAATCGCGAATACGTCATCACTCGCCCTGACGTACCAGCACCATGGACAAACTACCTAGGTACTGAGAAGTTCTGTACAGTTATCTCGCACAACGCGGGTGGCTACTCGTTCTACAACTCTCCAGAATACAACCGTGTTACTAAATTCCGTCCAAACGCGACATTCGATCGCCCAGGACACTACGTTTACCTGCGTGATGATGAGACAGGTGATTACTGGTCAATCTCTTGGCAACCTGTTGCGAAAAGCCTAGATGAAGCAAACTACGAAGTTCGTCACGGCTTGTCTTACTCTAAGTTCAAATGTGAATACAGCGGTATTACCGCGACGAAAACATTGTTCGTTCCAAAAGGTGAAGACGCTGAAATCTGGGATGTAGTGATTAAAAACACCTCCGACAAACCACGCACGATCAGCGCATTCTCATTTGTTGAGTTCTCATTCAGCCACATTCAATCTGATAACCAAAACCATCAGATGTCTCTTTACTCAGCAGGTACGGCTTACAACGAAGGCGTGATTGAGTACGACCTGTACTACAACACGAACGATTTCGAAGGTTTCTACTACCTAGCTTCAACATTTGACCCAGATTCATACGACGGTCAACGTGACAGCTTCCTTGGTCTATACCGTGACGAAGCAAATCCGTTAGCAGTAGAACAAGGTAAGTGTTTCAACACCGCACAAACTTGTTACAACCACTGTGGCTCTCTGCACAAGCAATTTACCATCCAACCAGGTGAGGAAGTTCGCTTTGCTTACATTCTAGGTATCGGTAAAGGCAACGGTGAGCGTCTGCGTGCTAAGTACCAAGATCTTGCAGAAGTTGACAACGCATTTGCTGGTATCAAAGCACACTGGGATGAGCGTTGTGGCAAGTTCCAAGTGAAATCACCAAACGAAGGTCTAGACACCATGATCAACGCTTGGACGCTATACCAAGCGGAAACTTGTGTCGTTTGGTCTCGCTTTGCTTCATTCATCGAAGTGGGTGGTCGTACTGGTCTGGGTTACCGCGATACAGCGCAAGATGCGATCTCAGTTCCTCATGCTAACCCTGCAATGACGCGTAAACGTATCGTTGACCTGCTACGCGGTCAGGTGAAAGCGGGTTATGGTCTACACCTATTTGATCCAGATTGGTTCGATCCAGAAAAAGCTGACGTTAAACCATCGAAATCACCGACAGTTGTTCCTACTCCGTCTGATGAAGACAAGATTCACGGTATCGAAGACACATGTTCGGATGACCATCTATGGTTAGTCCCAACCATCTGTAAGTACGTGATGGAAACGGGTGAACATAGCTTCTTCGACGAAGTGATCCCTTATGCTGACGGCGGTGATGCCACGGTTTATGACCACATGAAGGCAGCACTAGACTTCTCGGCTGAATACGTAGGTCAAACCGGTATCTGTAAAGGTCTGCGTGCAGACTGGAACGACTGTCTAAACCTCGGTGGTGGTGAATCTTCAATGGTGTCGTTCCTACACTTCTGGGCACTGCAAGAGTTCATCGACCTAGCGAAATACTTAGGTAAACAAGCTGACGTTGAAAAATACACGGAAATGGCAGCAAACGTTCGTGAAGCATGTGAAACACACCTTTGGGATGACGAAGGTGGTTGGTACATCCGTGGTCTAACGAAAAATGGTGACAAGATCGGTACAGCGCAACAAGCGGAAGGTCGAGTACACCTTGAGTCAAACACGCTTGCGGTACTTTCAGGTGCGGTATCTCAAGAGCGCGGTGAAAAAGCGATGGACGCAGTCGATGAGAACCTGTTCTCTGAATATGGCTTACACCTAAATTCACCATCATTCGCAACACCAAACGATGACATCGGCTTTGTTACTCGCGTTTATCAAGGCGTAAAAGAAAACGGGGCAATCTTCTCACATCCAAACCCATGGGCTTGGGTAGCTGAGGCTAAATTAGGTCGTGGTGACCGTGCAATGAAGTTCTACGATGCACTAAACCCATACAACCAGAACGACATCATCGAAAAACGTATTGCAGAACCTTACTCGTACGTACAGTTCATCATGGGTCGTGACCACCAAGACCACGGTCGTGCAAACCACCCATGGTTAACAGGTACATCTGGTTGGGCTTACTTCGCCGTAACCAACTTTATCCTCGGTGTGCGTACAGGCTTCGATGGTCTGACCATCGATCCTTGTATCCCAACGAACTGGCCAGGTTTCGAAGTGACTCGTCAATGGTTAGGTGCAACGTACAACATCAAAGTCGTTAACCCTGATTCAGTGAGCAAAGGCGTTAAGTCGATTACCGTAAACGGAGAAGCTGTAAGTGGTGCATCGGTGCCAGTTCAAGCACAAGATTCAGTAAACGAAGTTATCGTTACTCTAGGTTAATCATATTTTAGGGGAGTCCTTCTCCCCTTTTGGTTTATCCGGTGCACTTGAGTTTGATAAGCGCATCGGTTCGCTAGCAAAGATTTAAGAAGCGGTGGGATGCCGCTCTTATCGAGGATCGAATTATGATCAAATTTGGTACAGGTGGTTGGCGTGCATTTATCGGTGAGGAGTTCACCAAAGATAATGTACGTTTGGTTGCTCAAGCAGTCGCAAACATTACGAATAACGAATCCGTGGCTGATCGTGGTTTTGTCATTGGTTATGACCGCCGCTTTCTTTCTGATAAAGCTGGTCGTTGGTTCGCTGAAGTATTAGCGGCAAACGGCATTGTGGTTAGCTTTATCGACAAGTTTGTTCCAACGCCTATCGTGATGTTCAAAGCGAAGGAAATGGGTTGTGCTTACTCGGCATGTATTACCGCATCACACAACCCAGCCGATTACAACGGCATCAAAGTCTTCATTGAAGGCGGTCGCGACGCTGATGAAATCATCACACAAAAAATCGAATCACAAATATCAACACTAACGACACAAGATGTAAAAAGCGTCGACTTTGAACAAGCGGTTGAAGATAAGCTGATTCAAATCATCAACCCGATGAACGAGTTTGTTGACTCAATCATTGACTTTATCGACATCGAGGCGATCAAAAAGGCAAATCTACGCGTATTGATCGACCCTATGTTTGGTGTTGCAAAAAACGCACTTCAAACGGTACTGATTAATGGTCGCTGTGAAGTCGACGTGATCAACGATGGCAAGAACCCAGACTTTGGCGGATTGATGCCATCGCCAAGTGCAGCAACGCTTTATCGCTTGATGCACCTTGTTGAGCAGGAAGGCTATGACATTGGTATCGGTACCGATGGCGATGCAGACCGTCTTGGCATTATCGACGAGAAAGGTAACTTCATTCATCCAAATGAAGTGTTACTGCTGCTTTACTACTACTTGCTTGAATACAAAGGCTGGACAGGCTCAGTAGTGCGTAATATCGCAACTACACACTTACTCGACAAAGTCGCGGAAGACCACGGAGAAAAGTGCTTTGAGGTTCCTGTCGGCTTTAAGCATATCAGTTCTCAAATGGAAGCTGACGATTCACTGATTGGCGGTGAAAGTTCTGGCGGTCTAACCATTCGCGGTCACATCAAAGGTAAGGATGGCGTATTCGCATCAAGCCTATTGGTGGAAATGATTTCAGTAACCGGTAAAAAACTGTCTGAGTTACTCGATGAAATCTACGGTAAGTACGGCTATGCGTATATGGCTGAAGGCGATTGCAAATTCAAACCTGCGCAAAAAGACGCGTTGTTCAACAAGATTTATATTGAGAAGCAGTTACCTGAGTTTGAGTTTGAGATCGAAAAAGTCAGCTACGAAGATGGTGCGAAAGTTTACTTCAAAAACGGTGGTTGGATTATCGCTCGTTTCTCTGGTACCGAACCGTTGCTACGTATTTTTGCAGAGATGCAAGATAAGGACACTGCGGAACGTGTTCTTCAACAGTTTAAAGACTTCTTGTCTTTATAACTGACACCTTGTGCCCGCTTCGAGCACATAACCTATAGGTGAAGAACACTTGCCCGGCTTTAGCGCCGGGCTTTTTTATGGTGCTGAATTTGGGCTTAACTGATTACGCAAAAGCCAACACGCCTTGTGTTTCCACTTTCACTGCGACGCTATCACCGACATTCAACGCTTGCGTTGACGTCGCTAATAAACGGTCGCCGTTAACATCAATCACATAACGGCAGTGATCACCCATAAAGTGTTGCTCAAGCACTTTGACCGCACTTTCTTCATCAGCGGCAATCTGTACATGCTGAGGACGAAGTAACAGCGCACAGTCTCCATCCATCTTAATGTCTTGCTGAGCGTTCGCTTCCACCACGCCAAGGTGTGTATCAAATTCGCTCTCAGAGATTCGCTTTGCAGCAAGGTAGCTACCACCACCTAGGAAGTCAGCAACAAACTTACTCGACGGTTGGTAGTAAAGTTCAGAGGCAGTACCGTACTGTTCAATCACACCATGGTTCATCACGGCCATCTTATCGGCAAAAGCAAAAGCTTCTTCACGACTGTGAGTTACAAAGATCGCAGTAACTCCCTGCTCCTTAAAAATCTTGCGAATTTCACGGATCAGCTCGTGACGCACCTGAGTATCGATGTTAGAAAATGGTTCATCAAGCAACAGAAGATCCGGCTTATACGCCAGTGAACGAGCAATCGCAACACGCTGTTGCTGACCACCTGACAGCTGATGCGGGTAACGTTCACCAAAGCCTTTAAGATGAACTAAGCCCAACATTTCCTCTACTTTCAGCAGCTTTTGTTGCGCTGTTTCATTCTTTAAACCAAACGCAATGTTCTCGGCAACCGTCAGGTGCGGAAACAAGGCGTAATCTTGAAAGATCATGCCAATATTACGCTGCTCTGGTGGTAACCAATTTTTACCGTCATCAATAGTGAGGCAGTTCAGGCTCATTTGACCTGAACTTAGCGGAAGGAGACCTGCAATGGCTTTCAGAAGCGTTGTCTTACCACAACCACTTGCGCCTAATAGACAAACAATTTGCCCCTGTTCCACTTCTAAGGACAAAGACTCAAGAACAGTTTGTGACTCATACTGGCAAGTAAGATTTTGAATGGATAATGCACAGCTCATTAATGACTTTGCTCCAGTGAACGGTTAACAACAACAAGCGGGATTAACCCAACAAGAACCAGTAATACGGCGGGTAATGCAGCAAGTTCTAAATGCTCATCCGAGGCAAAGTTATACACGTACGTCGCCAAGGTTTCGAAGTTAAATGGGCGCAGCAATAACGCGGCATTGAGTTCTTTCATCGACTCAATGAACACCAACAGACCAGCAATTAAGGCACCACGCTTAACCAATGGAAAATGCACACGCCACAACATAGTGTTTGGTGTACACCCCATCGTACGCGAAGCCATATCCAACGATGGCGAAATCTTATTTAGGTTACTCTCAACGCTACCGATCGCGACAGCAGAAAAACGAACAACCATCGCGAAAATCAGAGCAAACATAGATCCTGAGAAGATCAGTCCCGGTCTACCCCACTCCATCGCTTTAGCAATATCGTTCACGCGATGATCCATAAACAGCACCGCTACCATCACACCTATGGCGAGCACAGTACCAGGTACCGCATATCCCATTGAAGATAGGCGCATAAAGGCTAAACTTGAACGTCCACCATTGACTCGCTGACTAAAGTTTACCGTTAAAGCAATCGCAACACCGATGATTGCAGCCACGACTGACACCACCAAACTATTCCATGCATATTCACGAAACTCCGGTGTCCAGCTTTGCGCAAAGTAAGTAATAGCGTAATCAATCAACTGTAGCAGAGGGAAAATAAATGCGATCGCAACCAAGCCCCAACACCAAACTAATGCGCCCCACTTTTGCCAACCTTGAAGTTCATAGCGAAAATCTTCATGACTATTAAACTGGCTTTGGAACAGCTTCTGCTTGCGGCGACTGTAGCGCTCAGCACTTAACAGCAACACAACTATCACCAACATCATGGCTGAAATTTTCGCTGCGGCATTCAGGTTCGAATACCCAAGCCAAGTATCATAAACCGCAGTGGTAAGTGTGTTCACTGCAAAATAGCTGACGGTGCCGAAGTCACCAATGGTTTCCATCGCGACCAGAGACAAACCAACGGCGATAGAAGGTCTAACAAGCGGTAAAGAGATACGCCAAAAGCTCTCCCAAGGAGAACACTTCAGTAAGCGTGCACTTTGTAACAAAGAGACGTTCTGTTCCATAAATGCCGCTCGGCAGAGTAAGTAAACATATGGATAAAGAACCAGAGAAAGAACAAAGGTCGCACCACTCAAGGTACGAATATCAGGAAACCAGTATTCACCAGGTCCCCATCCGGTTATATCACGTAAGAAGATCTGGATCGGTCCGGCAAAATCAAACCAATCCGTAAAAATGTAACCAATGATATAACCCGGCATAGCAAGAGGCAGAACCAATGCCCATTGTAACCATTTCTCGGTTGGCAGTTTGCACATAGCCATAAACCAAGCGCTTGGGATACCGAGAATCAAAGAAAGAATCATCACACCAGAGGTCAGAGCAACGGTGTTATAGATGTAGGTTGGCATGACCGTCGACATCAAATGCGTAAACAAGTCATCCGTCTCGCCAATGGCGGTATAGAAGATCGCTAAGATCGGCAAAACCAGTAACAGGGTGATCACCCCACTACTGGTTTTCCATAGAGAATGTTTATTCTTCATTGCCTAAATACTGCAAGGCTTTATGAAATACAAATGCAGTTGCAAATACATCTCATATCCTTTAATCAAATGGGGGTATAGTTATACCCCCACATGGAATTAAAGGTCAAATTTCACTTCATCTAGTAGCTTAATTGCAGCTTCGTGGTGAGAAGCAATGTCATCTAGAGAGATAGTATCTGCTTTGAAGTCACCCCAAGATTCCACAAGTTCAGAACGCTTAACGCCTTCTTTTACTGGGTACTCGTAGTTTACTTCTGCATACATTTGCTGCGCTTTGTCACCAGTTAGGAATTCCATTAGCTTCACAGCGTTGTCTTTGTTTGGAGAGAACTTCGCCATTGCCATACCAGAGATATTTACGTGAGTACCTGTTGTCTCTTGGTTAGGGAAGTTGATGTATACCGCGTCAGCCCAAGCTTTTTGCTCTTTGTCGTTAACCATCTTACCTAGGTAGTAGCTGTTACCTAGAGAAACGTCACATAGACCTTCTTTGATTGCTTTAACTTGAGCACGGTCGTTACCTTGAGGCTTACGAGCTAGGTTCGCTTTAACGCCTTCTAGCCACTCTTTTGTTTCAGCTTCACCGTGGTGCGCGATCATAGAAGACACTAGAGATACGTTGTAAGGGTGCTTACCGCTGCGTGTACAGATTTTGCCTTTGAATTCAGGCTTTGCTAGGTCTGCATAGTTGAAATCGTTACCTAGCTTACCAACACGGTCACGTGAAGAGTAAACGTTACGAGTACGTAGAGTTAGAGCAAACCACTCGTTTTCTTTATCTTGGTACTGTGCAGGTACGTTTTCTTCGATGATTTTGCTGTCTACCTTTTGAACCAGACCTTTGTTTGTCAGTTCAGCTAGACGGCTGATATCTGTAGTAAGGATTACGTCAGCAGGGCTGTATTCGCCTTCCTGAGCCAACTTCTCTGCTAGACCTTTTTTCGCAAACTTAACGTTTACTTTGATACCAGTTTCTTTAGTGAACTCGTTGAACATAGGTTCAACTAGGAAAGGTTGACGGTAAGAGTAGACGTTCACTTCTTCAGCAGCCATTGCTGTTGGAGCTAGAGTTGCGCAAGTAATCGCTGAAAGAGTTAGCAGTTTTTTCATTGTTTAATCCTTTACCATGCTAATGATAACGTTTATCAGTTGCGTTATTATATGCATGTTCAATAAGAAAACAATTAATCCATAAAAAAAACCTACTCGTCAGAGCAGGTTTTTGATGATTAACTTTGTAACGAATTGTGTCGTTATGACTGTTATTTCACAGTCACGAATTCTGGGTAAGCGCCAACACCACAGTCGTGCATATCCATACCTTCCAACTCTTCGTCTTCCGACACTCGGATACCAATTGTTGCCTTCAGAATTGCCCATACCACAAGGCTTGCACCGAATACCCAAGCGAAGATAACAGCAGCACCTAGAAGCTGTGCACCAAATGTGGCATCACCATTACTTAGCGGCACAACCATAAGACCAAAGAAGCCACACACACCATGAACTGAGATAGCACCTACAGGATCATCAATCTTCACTTTATCCAGACCAATGATACTGAACACAACTAGCGCACCAGATACCGCACCGATAGCCACAGCATAAAGTGGTGATGGTGATAGAGGATCGGCAGTGATTGCTACAAGACCTGCCAAGGCACCGTTCAGAATCATTGTTAGGTCAGCTTTACCCCAAGTGGTTTTACACACTAGTAGAGCTGCAATTGCGCCTGCCGCTGCCGCAGCGTTAGTGTTCAAGAAAATTTGACCTACCGCTGTCGCGTTCTCAAAGTCAGAAACCATTAGTTGAGAACCGCCGTTGAAACCGAACCAACCAAACCAAAGGATGAATGTACCTAATGTCGCTAGAGGCATGTTTGAACCTGGAATTGGGTAGATTTCACCATTTTTGCCATATTTACCTTTACGAGCACCCAGTAGTAATACGCCAGCTAACGCTGCTGCTGCACCCGCCATGTGTACAATGCCTGAACCAGCAAAGTCACTAAAGCCAGCTTCTGATAAGAAACCACCGCCCCAAGTCCAGTAACCTTCCATAGGGTAGATAAATGCCGTCAGTACCGCAGAGAAGATAAGGAAAGACCAAAGCTTCATGCGCTCAGCAACTGCACCAGATACGACTGACATTGCTGTAGCTACGAATACAACTTGGAAGAAGAAGTCCGACTCTAGAGAATGATCTGCCCCTTCACCTTGTGTGCCAATTAGCGCACCAAATGATGGTAGCCAGCCGCCTTCGCCATTATCAACATACATAATGTTGTAGCCGACCAATAAGAACATGGTACAGGCAATCGCATATAGACAGATATTTTTGGTTAGAATTTCGGTGGTGTTTTTAGAGCGAACTAAGCCCGCTTCCAGCATGGCAAAGCCTGCTGCCATCCACATTACCAACGCACCGGAAATGAGGAAGAAAAAGGTGTCGAGTGCGTAACGTAATTCCGTTACCGTTGTTGTTAATTCCATGATAGTTCTCCAATCCCTTGAATTCTTAAAGTGCTTCTGCGTCCATTTCACCAGTACGAATACGCACGGCTTGGTTTAGGTCGTAGACAAAAATCTTGCCGTCACCAATTTTTCCGGTTTGAGCCGCTTTAGTGATGGCTTCTACCACGCGTTCAACATTGTCTGCATGGGTCGCGATTTCTAGTTTTACTTTTGGTAGAAAGTCGACTTGGTATTCAGCACCACGATATAGTTCCGTGTGCCCTTTTTGGCGACCAAAACCTTTAACCTCAGATACTGTCATCCCTTCAATACCGACATCAGCCAATGCTTCGCGCACATCGTCTAATTTAAAAGGCTTTATAATGGCATTAATGATTTTCATTGAATCTTCTCCGCAGCTTTCATCCTGAAACACTTGTATTAATCCAAGCTGCGTGCCAACTTTTTATCTATTTGATTTATATGAACTTATTAAAAATAATAATCTTGTAAACAAAAAGGGCGCACCACATCGGTGCGCCCTTTTCACAAATATAAGGCAACCCTAATTAGACTACCCAAAATTGTGCATTAAATGTTCAAAAAGTCTTTCCACTGCTCTATCAAGGCACAAAAGTCCTCAATACCACAACTCGCAGTACTCTCAGCATCATAGAAATCGAACTCACTTTCCATCTCGACTTCATAGTCGTGACCCAGTACGTTTTCTTGAACCAGAACTTCATCGCCGACGATCATTAAACTTATCTCAGATCCAGTTAATCTATGCTCTTGAGATGGCGAAGAAAATGCCTGTTCAACCAAGCTTTCAACTTGCGCAATCTTAGCCGGATCTTTGCCAATTTCTTCTTGTAGCCAGCGACCTACAATCTCATGCCCCATACTGCATTTGACATAATATTCGCCCATCAATGTATTGCGGATGAATTCAAACTCCATCGAGATCGCCTTTTCGTATCAATTTGGTGCGGAGTATACAGGGAGATATGGGATGGGAGAAGCGCGAGACGCGGAGTTCTCTCAATCGCTTGTTTAAAAGAGATTCCCGACAGCACTCCTTTGTCGTTTTCGGGAATGACATCGTTTTTACTCTTGGCTATTTAATCGTCATCCTCAAGAGCGAGGTACGAGCGAGCTGGGGATCTCTCGCAATGCGTTATCTAAAAAAACACCCACCAAATGGTGGGCGCTTATCAAGTATTAGCAAAGCTCACTAAGAATTATGCAGGCTCTTGGAAAATCACTTCTGCCGCTTTCTTGGTGTACTGATCCATCTTGTGGAAGTTCAAGTAGCGGTATGTGTCTGCTGCTGTCGCATCAATTTGCTTCGCGTATTCTAAGTACTCTTCTTTGGTTGGAATCTTACCTAGAATTGCACCTACCGCTGCTAGCTCCGCAGACGCAAGGTAAACATTAGCACCCGTACCAAGACGGTTCGGGAAGTTACGCGTTGAAGTCGACATTACCGTCGCTTTATCTGCTACGCGTGCTTGGTTACCCATACATAGAGAACACCCTGGCGTTTCAATACGTACACCAGCACGACCATAGATACCGTAGTAACCTTCCTCTGTCAGTTGGTCACGGTCCATCTTGGTTGGCGGTGCCACCCATAGACGAGTATCTAATTGACCACCGTATTGCTCTAGCAATTTACCTGCTGCACGGAAGTGACCAATGTTAGTCATACAAGAACCGATAAACACTTCATCAATCTGTGTACCTTGAACTTCAGATAGAAGACGAGCGTCATCTGGATCGTTCGGTGCACATAGGATTGGCTCGTGAATATCTGCTAGGTCGATTTCAATGATGTGCGCATATTCTGCATCCGCATCTGCTTCCATCAACTCTGGGTTTGCTAACCACTCTTCCATCGCTGTGATACGACGCTCGATAGTACGACGATCGCCGTAACCTTCCGAGATCATCCACTTAAGCATAGTGATGTTTGAGTTTAGGTATTCCTCGATAGACTCTTGAGATAGCTTAACTGTACAACCTGCCGCAGAACGCTCTGCTGATGCATCAGACAGCTCGAATGCCTGCTCTACAGTTAGGTGCTCAACGCCTTCAATTTCTAGTACACGACCAGAGAATTCGTTGATCTTACCTGCTTTCTCAACCGTCAGTAGACCTTGTTGGATTGCGTAGTAAGGGATGGCATGTACCAAGTCACGTAGCGTGATACCTGGCTGCATTTCACCTTTAAAGCGTACCAAGATTGACTCTGGCATATCCAGTGGCATAACACCTGTCGCAGCTGCGAATGCAACGAGACCTGAACCTGCTGGGAATGAAATACCAAGAGGAAAACGTGTATGTGAATCACCACCCGTACCAACGGTATCAGGTAGAAGCATACGGTTTAACCATGAGTGAATTACACCATCACCAGGACGAAGCGATACACCACCACGGTTCATAATGAAATCAGGTAGTGTATGGTGCGTATTTACATCGACTGGTTTTGGATAAGCAGACGTGTGACAAAATGACTGCATCACGAGATCAGCAGAGAAGCCCAGACACGCAAGGTCTTTTAGTTCGTCACGTGTCATTGGACCGGTAGTATCCTGAGAACCTACCGTTGTCATCTTCGGTTCACAGTATTGACCTGCACGTACACCTTCTACGCCACATGCTTTACCCACCATCTTCTGAGCCAAGGTGTAACCTTTATCAGAAGCTGAAGGGTCAACAGGCTTAGCAAAAAGATCGGTTTCTTCTAGACCAAGTGATGCACGAGCACGGCTTGTTAAGCCACGACCAATAATCAGTGGAATACGACCACCAGCACGAACTTCATCAAGCAACACTTTGCTCAGTTCAAAGCTAGAGATCTCTTCACCGTTTTTACGCACAACACCTTCGTATGGGAAGATATCAATCACATCACCCATGTTCATGTTTTGCACGTCTAGTTCAATTGGTAGTGCACCAGAATCTTCCATCGTGTTGTAGAAAATTGGGGCGATCTTACCACCTAGACAGATACCACCCGTGCGCTTATTTGGTACAAATGGGATATCTTCACCCATAAACCAAAGCACTGAGTTAGTTGCTGATTTACGCGAAGAACCGGTACCAACAACATCACCTACGTATGCTAGTGGAATGCCGTCTTTTTGCAGTTCTTCAATTTGATTGATAGGACCAACGCTGCCTGGTTGATCCGGTACAATGCCATCACGTTCCATTTTCAGCATCGCTTTTGCGTGTACTGGAATATCTGGACGAGACCAAGCATCTGGAGCTGGAGACAAGTCATCGGTGTTGGTTTCACCGGTTACTTTAAATACTTTAACAGTAATCTGATCCGCGACTTTCTTCTTCGATGTGAACCATTCAGCATCAGCCCACGATTGTAGAACTTGTTTCGCGAATGCATTACCTGCTTTAGCCTTCTCTTCAACATCATAGAAAGCGTCAAACATCAGTAGAGTATGAGACAGCGCTTTTACAGCAATAGGCGCTAGTAGATCATCTTCTAGGAATTCAACTAGAGGAGCGATGTTGTAACCGCCTTGCATTGTACCTAGTAGCTCAGCTGCCTTTTCACGGCTCACAAGTGGTGATTCCACTTCACCTTTTGCTACCGCCGTCAGGAAACCCGCTTTTACATAAGCAGCTTCATCTACACCTGGTGGGATACGGTTCTCTAGTAGGTCAAGAATAAAAGCTTCTTCACCTTGCGGGGGATTTTTCAGAAGTTCAACAAGTCCAGCAACTTGTTCAGCGTCTAGCGGTTTAGGAACAACTCCTTCGGCAGCACGCTCTTCGACGTGTTTACGGTAGGCTTCAAGCACGACTTTTTTCCTCTCATTGCGGTTCCTCCTTTTTAATTACTATTTTTCAAAGTAAAGGAGTGAACATCCTTGGAAACTTGGCTCTCCATTGCCCTTGTTTTCATTCAATTCTGATTGAGAAACAGCGCCGTAGAGGCCAAACTGTGGGCGAAAGGATAGCAAATTTAACCTTAAATTAAAATCTCATCATTTTGACCAACATAGCAACTTACGACTAAAGTCCTGTGAATTTCGGCTAAATATGCGGAGATTTTGCTGTCCTATTCCCGGTTATTTAAATGATGTTCCAACGATCAAGTACACAGCATCTAAATTCTGCTCTGTACGACCGTATGCCAACATAACGGGTCCTATTGGCGAATCAACACCAAAGAAAATTGATGCGGCATTGTACAGCGGTGCCTCATTCAGCTTGAGATCGTTATCCGACCAAACACCACCATGTTCAAGGGATGCACCAAGGTAAACTGGCGCTTCAAACAGCCCAAAATCGTTATCCATCCATTTATAACGATACACCAAACTGGTGTAGAATAAGTTTTGTCCAATCAGACTGTTACGAGGGATACCAGACAAATTTAAGAAACCACCTAGCTCTCTAGGGTCCAAAGGTACAAAAGAGTTTTTACTCTCAACAAAGCTGTATTCCGCTTGACCGACTAAAGTATGACGACTGTGAGTCACCGCCCCCTTAAAACGAGCGGTAATTTCATAAACCGTATCTTCAATACTGTTTTTTGCGTTTTCACCTCGGAGACCTTCTGGAGTTTTGTCGTGAGAAACAAGGTAGTCCAAGTCAATCAGCATGCCACGAGTCGGAAATGCAAAATCATCCAGTGTATCTAAGCGATAGTTGGCAAATAACCCCAGTCGCTCGTAATCTAAATTGCCCGCAGACTGAATGGTGGAGGCTTCTATCGTCCCTTTGGTATAACGACCACCAACTCGGAACTCTTGCCACAAGGTTGGTTGCACACCCGCTGCTAGCTCAGTAATAAACTCGGTGTAAGAAAATGGTAGGTAATCGTAAACTGAGCCGATATCCGGATTTTCAAACTCGTCATCGAGAGGTAAGTTCCGGTTTTCAGTGTTGTAATTGAGTTTTCCAGAAACAAACAATTCCTGACTCGAAAGCACTGGAGAGTACAACTCCGCTTCAATCAGTTTATCAGTGCCCATATCAACATTTAGAGTCAGTTCCGCACCGTGAGAGTTCAGATTGGTGAAGTTTGCTGACACGCCGATTCCGTACTGGCTGTCAGTGTTAAAGTCATCTTCTAGGAAGAAGCGAAAATTGAGGTAGTTCGGTCCCCATGACTTTTCGTTTACCTCAAAGACCAATAGATTAACGTCATCGATCTCTTCGAAGTGGTAAGTGATCAATTCAAAGCGATCCAGCGCATAAAGGTTTTCGACCGCTTTTTCGATTTCGTCTGTTTTTAATGGTCGCCCAGTATCAAGCTCTAGACGGTTAGTCAGCAACACATCGCTATAGTGCGTATTGTTCACCAATACAATCTGATCAACCACGCGCTGATCACCATATTCCAGATTTTTACGCGCATCTTGCTTGTGCTCAATGTACTTTTGGTACTCGGCATTCGACACACTCAAGCCTTTCAATTTGGACTCAAGACTCTTGGTGATCTCATAACCAGCCTGAAACGCATCGGGCATTTTATTGAACTCAACCGTCTCCATTTGCCCTACATTAGGACGAATATAAACATCATCTCCGCTTAGTGTTTCGGCTTGCTCTTGGGTACTACGACGAACAAGATAGTTAGAAAGCTGATCAGCAACGGTAAACAAACCGGTAAAGTCTTCTTTGCTTTTGTAGTCAGTACTGATATCCACCGCAATAACGATGTCGGCCCCCATAGCACGAGCGACATCTACGGGCATGTTATTGACCACACCGCCATCCACCAGCATATGACCATTTAGTTCATAAGGAGGGAGTGCGCCTGGAACAGACATACTTGCCATCATTGCATCAACAAGATAGCCGTTATCAAGCACCACTTCTTCCAATTCAACAATGTCAGTGGCGACTGAGCGGTATGGGATAGCAAGGTCATCGAAAGAGTCAAAACGACCAAGGTTACCTGTCGTTTCACGCAAAATACGAAGCATATTCTGCCCTTGAACGACACCAGTCGGTGAACGAACTTCACCAAACCTTAAGCCTAGATCTGTCGTGATTTGATAACGGTCTTCATATTCTTTGTCGCGGACGCGACGTTGGCTGCGGTCAACACGGTCTCGATAGCCGCTGTTCCAATCCACACTGTAGATAAAGCTTTCAATTTCATCCGCGCTCATGCCAGTTGCATATAAACCACCGACATAAGCGCCCATGCTAGTGCCGGTAATGATATCAACCGGAATATGCATCTCTTCAAGCGCCTTTAAAACCCCGATATGGGCAGCCCCTTTTGCACCACCACCAGCAAGCACGACAGCAATTTTAGGGCGAGGATGATCATCACTGATGTGTTTGGCAAAGGAAGGAGTGGCAATCAAAAAGGAGCAGACCCACAGTGCAATAAAACGCAACCATGAGCTTGAGATCGACTTTTTGAACATTCACTTCTTCCTTTATTGAATATTTAACACCTACTTGTACTAAGAATTGAACAACTGCACAAGTCAGTGATGGTGTTTTTGATGGTCTTACCAATCAAATAAATTATTCAACCAGTTCGACTTTTTCTCGCATTGTTGTTTGATTTGCCCAGTTTTGTCCCACACTGGCAATTTGTACTCACTACGACAATTGATTTCTAACGCGCCGTTCGCTGCTTTTTGGAAGCCAAGTGTCGTCACCTCTTTTGGCCAAGGTAGCTCCAACCTTTCAGGAATACGCTGTTTCAAGTATTCCGCGTAAACACGCAATGCACCGCTTGAACCTGTCAACTTGGTAGACTTATTGTCATCGCGCCCAAGCCAAATCGTGGTAACTTCACGCCCATCAATACCCACAAACCAACTGTCACGACTGTCGTTACTCGTACCCGTTTTTCCTGCTAGTGCTGCCCAAGCAAACTGACTTTGTAGGAATCGTCCTGTCCCTTGTGCGACACCTTGCTTCATAGCATAGGTCGTTAACCAAGCCGCTTGTTCATCTACTGCTGGGGCTGACCGAGGGAGAGATTGATAAAGCACATTGCCGTCCATATCGACAACCGAACGCAGCGCCGACAGCTTGGCACGCTTACCAGAGTTAGTCAGCGTTTGATACATTTGCGCTACTTCAAACGGTGTTAATGAAAATGAGCCCAAGAACATGGATGGCACAGGGCGAATTTCATTCTTATCAACACCAAGGCGTTCTAAGGTATTAGACACCTCTGGGATACCAAGCTGCATCCCCAAACGAACGGTTGGTACATTCAATGATTTTGCCAAGGCTAAATACAACGGAACATCACCACGAAACTTACGGTCAAAGTTGCGTGGCGACCAAACGGAGCCTTTGCTCCCCTTCAAACTCAGAGGCGTATCATGAAGCGTTGTCCCAAGGTTGTATTTTTCAGGTTGCTCCAATGCCGTCAGATAGATAGCAGGTTTAACCAATGACCCAATTGGACGACTGGCATTCAGTGCACGGTTAAAGCCTTCATACCCGACACGTTTACCGCCAACCATTGCGCGAATTTCACCGCTATGACGATCCACGGCAACAGCAGCCGCTTCAAGCTCCTTACCCGCACGTTTTGCCAGTTCAGGGACTTTCTTCGCAATGGCTTTTTCGAGTTTACTTTGCGATACAGGATCAAGAGAGGTAAATAAGCGTAATCCGGTTTCTGCTTTGAAGTTGTCACCCACCTTCTCTTTCAGTTCGATATTCAGTTGTTGGAAATACGCAGGCTGTCGACTAGCGATACGTGGCTTGCTTTGTGTATCAAGTGGACGACTCACCGCTTGTTCGTATTGCTGCGCAGTCAGCATGTCTTGTTGCATCAGTAGACGCAGTACTAAGTCACGACGCGTCTTAGTACGTTCTGGGTAGCGAATAGGGTTGTAGTAAGACGGTCCTTTTACCATCCCCACGAGCATTGCAAGCTGATCGATACGTAGCTCTTGGATAGGCTGACCGAAGTAATAGCGTGATGCCAAAGCGAAACCATGAATCGCATCACCACCGCTCTGACCCAAATATACCTCGTTGAGGTAAGCTTCCAGAATACGGTCTTTGCTGTAACGATAATCGAGAATTAATGCGATATACGCTTCACGCACCTTACGCCACAAGGTTTTATCACGAGTCAGGAACAAGTTTTTCGCCAACTGTTGAGTTAGCGTACTGCCGCCTTGTACGGTACGACCCGCTTTGATGTTCGCCACTAAAGCACGTGCAATGGCAAGTGGTGATACACCATCGTGTTGATAAAAGTCGCGATCTTCCGTCGCTAATAATGCATCAACTAAGATCTCCGGGAATTGATCGCGGCGTAAGAACAAACGTTGCTCATTTTGGTCTTTTTCCAGCATTCCCAACATCTTAGGTTCAATGCGTAAGTAGCCAAGATCACCTTTCGACTCTAAAGATTGAATACGTTGTAAGCCACTGCTTGAGAAATGCAACATCACATGACGATCAGGCTCTGGCCCGTCAGCAAATTCAAACGGACGACGAATCAGTTCAATACGCGTTGAAGAAGATGAATACTCACCTGGGTAACGAGGCTGGCTGACTTTACGGTAGTTCAGCACATCGAGTTCATTACGCATCTCTTTAATCGTAATGTTCTGTCCTGGGCTTAAATTGAGAATGCGGGCATAAACCACCGTAGGCAGATCAAACAACTGACCATCAAAGCGATCTTTAACCACACTATCTAGGTAAATACCGACAAACAATAACACCGCAGCCAAGGCAACGCCGGCTTTCCAACTGAACGACCAAATGACTTTAAGCCAAGAACGTTTACCATTGTTTGTTTTTTTCGCTGGTGATTTTCTTGGGCGTTTTGCGCCACTTTTCTTAGTCGTCGTTTTACTTGACGCGGTCTTCTTGGCTGGCGCTCGCTTTGCACCGGGCTTTTTAGTATCAGTCATTGTTCAATTGTCTTTTTGTTTTGGTTGTCGCTACATGCGTCACTGGATCGTCAGGCCAAACATGCTTAGGGTAACGACCTTTCATTTCTTTCTGTACTTCTTTGTAGCTTCCCACCCAGAATGCGGCGAGATCTGTCGTCACCTGAAGAGGGCGTTGTGCTGGAGAGAGTAATTCAAGCACCAGGCGCTTACGTCCCTGTGCCACAGTTGGTGAAGTACTTTCACCAAACACCTCTTGCATACGGACAGAAAGCACAGGCTCATGACCACACTGATAACGAATTCGCTTTTTCGAACCAGTTGGCAGGCGGTACTCTTCAGGCAACCACTCATCAATATGCTGATTCAACGGCCATCCCAATCGAGCATTTAGTGCTTCCACTAAATTTACCTTTGCCAAGTCTTTCACTGAGGCAACCGTACTCATGTATGGCTCTAACCACTCTTCTAAGCTCGCCAGCAAATCAACGTCATCAAAACTTGGCCAAGCCTGCTCTGGTAACCATTCCACTGCGCAGCGAATACGTTCTAGTAAATTCTCCGCTGCTGGTGTCCAGTTTAGACTTTGTAAGCCCTGACGGCGGACATAGGTGAGTAAAGCTTGTGTCATTTTTTCTTTGCCTGGGCTTGGCAAGGCATCCCGCTTGATAATCAAACGCCCAAGCTTAACTTGACGCTCAGCCATCAATCGACCTTTTTTCTCATCCCAATCAACCACATCATCTGTTGTAAAGAGATGCTCAAACACTTCTTCTAACTCATTGATATCTAGTTCACAAGCCAGATTAATTTGACTAGAGTTGGAATGCGATCGCATTAAATCAATCGCGATTAAGTAATCACAATCGCCTAAAGTTTCTTCTGGTCGGCACTCAGCACCATGTCCGTTGGACAATGTAAAACGCCCATGTTGATTCGAACGTTGCTGCGCGACACGATCAGGAAATGCAAGGCTTAATACTAACGGCAGTGCTCGCTCATCAACCTCTGATAGACTGAACATCGTATCCAGTTTAAGGGCGACGATTTGAGATCGCTTATGCAATATCGATTTTTTCGGATGTGTACCACTCACCCAACGATGTAAGCTGTGTGCGATATTCGTGATATTACGCTCTGGCTCTTCAATAAGAGCGACCGCAGCCAGTGCAGTGTTTAGCATTTTTACGTCATGTTGCTGTGCTTGAATTAGCATAGCTGCCGAGCGAGGTTCTACACCAAGCTCATGAGCAATTTTGCCCTCAGGAGTCAGTTGACCTTGCTCAGAAAGCAGCCCTAACACAATTAACAACTGCTTAGCTTGAGCAAGAGATGCCGCCGAAGGAGTGTTGAGCCATTTGAGCTCGGAAATATCTCCCGCTCCCCAAAAGGCTAACTCCATCACTAGGCTCGCTAAGTCTGAGTGCAGTATTTCTGGCTGTGGCACTTGTGGTTGCTGCTTAAATTGGCTTTCAGAGTAAAGGCGAACGCAAATCCCCTCTTCAATACGCCCTGCACGACCAGAACGTTGAATCGCAGACGATTGTGCCACTCGTACTTGCTCTAATCGCGTAAGCCCATTCTTCAAATCAAAACGCGCCACACGCTCTAATCCAGAATCAACAACTAGTCGAATACCTTCAATGGTCAAAGAAGTTTCGGCAATGTTAGTCGCGAGCACGACTTTGCGTTTATCTCCAGAAGCAGGAGCGATGGCTTTTTGCTGCTCGGCAAAGCTAAGTTGACCGTATAACGGACACACTTCTACGTTATCAGGTAGGTGTACTAAACGCTCTTGCACTTGCTTGATGGCACCAACACCCGGAAGAAAAGCAAGCAAAGAACCAGACTCTTTCTGAATTAAACTTTCTATTGTTTTTGCCATTGATGTCGGTAGGTGATCGTTGACTCCTAGCGGCAAGTAACGAGTCTCTACCTCAAAACTGCGACCTTGAGACTCTATATATGCCGCCTCTGGCAGCAAGGTTTGCAACGCACCTTGATCGAGCGTTGCCGACATCACAACAAGCTTTAAATCATCTCGTAATGCCTCTTGAACCTCCAAACTGAAAGCCAACGCGGTGTCTGCGTGAATGCTGCGCTCATGAAATTCATCAAAGATCAGTAAATCGATGCCGTTTAATTCAGGGTCACTTTGGATCATACGGGTCATGATCCCTTCAGTCACAATTTCAAGTTGCGTGTTTTTACTCACCTTCGTTTCACCACGAACTCGGTACCCAACACGTTCTCCAACTTGTTCACCTAACTGCTGCGCGAGATAACGAGCGATATTACGCGCCGCCAGACGTCGAGGCTCCAGCATCACGATTTTGCCTGTCACAGATTGTTTTTGTAGAAGTTGCAGTGGGAAGTACGTGGATTTACCAGCACCTGGTGCGGCTTTGAGGATCACTTGATGTTGATTTTTGACCGCCGTAAGTAATTGTGGCATCACGGCTTCAATCGGCAATTGTGACAAAGGAAATACCCTGTGGTGTAATGTTGGCAACATTGTACATAAAAACACTCTTGGCTAAATAAGCAAATGCAATTCGAACCCGCTCTAGAGTCAGCGACTCTGCTCAAACGCTACAAACGCTTTCTTGCCGATATCGAACTGGATAACGGTGAGATTCGAACAATTCACTGTGCGAACACTGGCGCAATGACAGGCTGTGCCACTCCGGGCAACAAAGTTTGGTACTCCACTTCCGATAACCCAAAGCGCAAATATCCGAACAGCTGGGAACTCAGTGAAACCGCACGAGGGCATCGGATCTGCATTAATACCACTCGCGCAAACCAATTAGCCGTAGAAGCAATTGAAAATAATGTCATTTCAGAGTTGTTGGGATATGACCAACTTCAAACTGAGGTGAAATATGGCAATGAAAATAGCCGAATTGATATCTTGCTCAGCGCAAGCGACAAATCAAAGTGTTATATAGAAGTGAAGAGCGTCACCCTACTTGATGAAGAAAGCTCATCAGGACAAGGTTATTTCCCTGATGCCGTGACTACCAGAGGGCAAAAGCACCTGAGAGAGCTCACAGAAATGGCACAAAATGGAAGTAGAGCCATACTTTTATTCACTGTTTTACATTCAGGTATTGAAAAAGTATCCGCGGCGCACCATATAGACGCGAAATATTCAACGTTACTAAAACAAGCACAAGACGCTGGAGTGGAAGTTCTCTGCTATAAAGCTGAGTTAAGCAACACTGAAATCAAACTAATCTCGGCGATTGAATTTATCAATTAAGAGAAAAAATGATGTCATCTTCACAATGATGATAAGTTTGCAATTCAGTAATTGCCTGCACCGCCTCTTTTTGCTATAGATACCCGCCTTAAATTGACTGCAAAGCAGTTGACTAGGTGTAAGTAGGAGATGCTGTATGCCAGAATCAAAGAAGAAAACGATAGGCATCCTAGCCATTGCCGGTGTGGAGCCATATCAGGAAAAGCCTGGTGAAGAATACATGTCACCAGAGCAGGTTGAACACTTTACAAAGATCTTAACAGCTTGGCGTAATCAGCTCAGGGAAGAAGTCGATCGCACTGTACACCACATGCAGGACGAAGCAGCAAACTTCCCAGATCCAGTTGACCGTGCTTCTCAAGAGGAAGAGTTCAGCTTAGAACTGCGTAACCGTGACCGTGAGCGTCGTCTGATCAAGAAGATCGAAAAGACTCTAGATAAAATCACTGAAGACGACTTTGGCTTCTGTGAATCTTGTGGCGTAGAGATCGGCGTTCGTCGCCTAGAAGCGCGTCCAACTGCAGACCTTTGTATTGACTGTAAAACACTTGCAGAGATCAAAGAGAAACAGATGCAAGGTTAATCAATCTGGCATTATGATTATTGAAAGGGAGCTCAGGCTCCCTTTTTGTTTTAGCTAACTTCGCAACGTCGAGTTTGTCGCTTTTTATACCCGTATAATTTCGAGATATACGCATGACACGCTATGTAGGTCGATTCGCCCCATCCCCTTCTGGTCCATTACATTTTGGTTCCCTCGTTGCTGCATTGGGCAGCTATTTCCAAGCGAAAGCTAACCAGGGTACTTGGCTCGTTCGTATTGAAGACCTTGATCCACCAAGAGAGATGCCAGGAGCGGCTGAGGCTATATTGAATGCGCTAAAAGCATATCAACTGCATTGGGATGGCGAAGTGGTCTATCAAAGTGACCGTCACAACCTTTATCAGACGCAAATTGATACTTGGTTAGAGAATGGTGACGCTTACTATTGCCAATGCACGCGCAAGCAAATCAAAGAGCATGGTGGTTATTATCCCGGCACTTGTCGCGACAAAGGCTTGAAAGAAGGCGCGATTCGCCTAAAAATGACCAAGCCCATCGCTAATTTTCTCGATCAGAAGCATGGCTTGATGACCATGCCTCCTGCGTTAGTAAATGAAGATTTCATTATTAAACGTCGAGATGGATTATTTGCCTATAATCTTGCGGTAGTATTAGATGACATTGACCAAGGGGTGACTGAAGTCGTCCGTGGAGCCGATTTAATTGAACCTACAGGTCGTCAAATCAGCTTGTACCAAATCCTTGGAAAACCAGAAGTTAGCTACTTACATTTGCCATTAGCGATGGATACTAATGGCAACAAGCTGTCGAAACAAAATCATGCGACAGCGATTGATGTCGATAATCCGAAGCCTGCTCTGCTGCACGCCATGACGTTTTTAGGCTTCCATATTCCAGAAGCCATTCAAGCCGCTAATGTAGATGAAATACTGCGTTGGGGATGTAAAAATTGGTGTTTAGAGCAGCTTCCAGCAGAGATCGAGATCACACCGAGATTCTCAAACGGCACTGCGTAGGCTATTATTAGCCGCAAAATTGGCCCTAGAGGCGTAAAAAACTAACCAAAGCAAGATTGGATTAAACCCAGTTATTGCCAGATGCACATGAATACAAACGACTATACAACAAGCGAATCTGCCATGATCCCAGAACTCGCTCTCAATGTAATTACTCGTGAAGAGCACAACATTTCGCGTAAGCAGATCAGTGACAATGCACTGAAGGTGCTATACCGACTAAACGGTGCCGGTTTCGATGCTTTTCTTGTGGGTGGCGGGGTTCGAGACTTACTGCTTGGACAGAAACCAAAAGACTTTGATATCGCAACCAACGCGACTCCAGAACAAATCAAGCAACTGTTTAGAAACTGCCGTTTGATTGGTCGTCGCTTCCGTCTCGCCCACATTATGTTTGGACGTGACATCATCGAAGTTGCGACTTTCCGCGGTCACCACCAAGAGCAAAAAAACAAGAACGTTTCACAGCAGTCTAAAGAAGGCATGCTGCTTCGTGACAATGTTTACGGCACGATTGATGAAGATGCAGAGCGCCGTGACTTCACGATTAACTCGATGTACTACAACATCGCAGACTACTCAATTCACGACTACGCGCGTGGTATTGAAGACCTAGAAGACCGCCTTGTTCGCCTGATCGGTGATCCAGAAACCCGCTATCGCGAAGACCCTGTGCGTATGCTGCGTGCGATTCGCTTTGCCGTGAAACTCGACTTCGACATCGAAGAAGACACCGCCGCACCAATTGAAGAGATGTCAACGCTACTACGCGACATCCCATCTGCGCGCCTGTTCGAAGAATCGTTAAAGCTGCTTCAATCAGGTCATGGTCTAGAGACCTATCACCTCCTGCGTGAGTACAACCTATTCCAACAGTTGTTCCCAGCAATTGCTGAGCACTTCACGGAAGAATACGAATCTCACACCGAGCAAATGCTCGATTTAGTGCTTGATTCAACCGACATGCGTATTGAAGAAGGCAAGCGCATTAACCCAGCATTCATGTTTGCTGCAATGCTGTGGTACCCGCTATGTGCGATGGCAGATAAGTTAATGGAACAGCGTAATCTGTGCCATTACGATGCCATCATGGAAGCGAGCAACATCATTCTTGATGACCAAGTTCGTACGATTGCTATTCCACGCCGTCATACCGCCACTATCCGTGAAATTTGGCAACTGCAATTACGTCTTCCTCGACGTAATGGTAAGCGTGCATTCCGCCTAATGGAGCTCAACAAATTTAGAGCTGGCTTTGATTTTCTTGAAATGCGCGGTGAAATTGAGGGTGGCGAGACTCAGAAGCTTGCCAAGTGGTGGGAAACTTTCCAAAATGCAGGCCGAGAAATGCGCCAAGCAATGGCAGGTGACCTTGATAGCCAAGCACCTAAAACCGGTCAACGCCGCCGCAAAACCTATCGCAAGAAAAAGAGTAAGCCAAAATCATGATCACAGCATACATTGCGGTAGGCAGTAACTTGGCTGATCCCGTCAGCCAAGCGAAACAAGCGATTGAGGCTCTAAAATCAATCCCAAACTCTGAGTTTGTGCAAGCCTCTTCGCTCTACAGCAGTACGCCGATGGGACCACAAAACCAACCGGATTACATCAATGCGGTTGTGGCGATAAAAACCAATTTGACGCCTCTTGAGCTACTCGATTGCACCCAAGCGATTGAGCAAGAACAAGGGCGTGTCCGTAAAGATGAACGTTGGGGACCAAGAACCTTGGATCTCGATATGATTCTTTACGGCAATGAGGTGATTGATTCCGAAAGACTGACAGTTCCACACTATGGAATGAGAGAGCGCGAGTTCGTACTCTACCCTCTTGCGGAAATTGCACCAAGTTTACAACTCCCAGACGGGACCGAGGTATCGTCACTACTTGAGCAAGTAGATCGTAACGGCCTCAGCATTTGGCAGTCATAGCCAACTCCTAGTGAGGAAAAAACAATGAAAAAAATGACCATTAACGACCTGATTAAGTGGAAGCAAGAAGGTCGTAAATTTGCCACTTCAACTGCATACGATGCGAGCTTTGCCCAACTTTTTGAAAGCCAAGAAATGCCTGTTTTATTAGTAGGTGACTCTCTAGGTATGGTTCTGCAAGGTAAATCAGACACGTTACCAGTTACTGTTGAAGATATCGCTTATCACACCCGCAGTGTACGCGCAGGCAGCCCAAACTGTCTATTGATGGCTGATATGCCATTCATGAGCTACGCAACGCCAGAGCAAGCGTGTGAGAACGCAGCAACGCTAATGCGTGCTGGTGCAAATATGGTAAAAATCGAGGGCGGCGACTGGTTAGTTGATACCGTTAAGATGCTAACTGAACGTGCTGTACCAGTATGTGCTCACCTTGGTCTAACCCCCCAATCAGTCAATATCTTTGGTGGTTACAAGGTGCAAGGCCGCGATCAAGAAAAAGCCGATCGTATGGTAAAAGACGCACTGGCACTGCAAGAAGCTGGTGCTCAAATTGTTTTACTAGAGTGTGTTCCTGCTGAATTAGCGGCTCGTATTACGCAAGTTCTTGATGTTCCAGTAATTGGTATTGGTGCAGGTAATGTGACAGATGGTCAAATTCTTGTAATGCACGATATGTTTGGAATTTCGGCGAACTACATGCCAAAATTCTCGAAAAACTTCCTTGCTGAAACAGGCGATATGCGCAAAGCCGTGGCTCAATACATGGCTGATGTTGAAAGCGGTGCATTCCCAGACGAAGCTCATACCATTGCCTAGAGGATAAATGCATGCAAACTTTTGCGGAAATCTCAGCGATTCGTGAACAAGTAAAAACCTTTAAGCGTGAAGGTCGTAAAGTGGCGTTTGTTCCAACTATGGGCAACCTCCATGAAGGTCACTTAACACTTGTTCGTAAAGCTCGCGAATACGCGGATATCGTTGTTGTAAGCATCTTTGTAAACCCGATGCAGTTTGACCGTGCAGACGATTTAAACAACTACCCTCGAACTCTAGAAGAAGATTTGAGCAAGCTAGGTGGTGAAGGCGTAGAAATCGTGTTCACACCAACACCTGAAATCATCTACCCAGAAGGCTTGGATAAACAAACGTTTGTTGATGTTCCTGGTCTATCTACCATTCTTGAAGGTGCTTCTCGCCCAGGTCATTTCCGTGGCGTTACTACCATCGTAAACAAGCTTTTCAACATCGTTCAACCTGATGTTGCGTGCTTTGGTGAAAAAGACTTCCAACAACTTGCCGTGATTCGCAAGATGGTTGAAGACTTGGCAATGGACATCGAGATTATTGGCGTACCAACAGTACGTGAGATGGACGGTCTTGCAATGAGCTCACGCAATGGTCTTTTGACGATTGATGAGCGTCAACGTGCACCAGTGCTAGCTCGTACAATGCGTTGGATTAGCAGCGCAATGCGTGGCGGTCGTGATGATTACGCATCAGTGATTGAAGACGCAAGCGATCAGCTTCGTGCAGCAGGTCTTCAACCAGATGAAATCTTCATCCGTGATGCTCGTACACTTCAAGCAATCACTGCAGAGACAACCCAAGCGGTAATCTTGATGTCAGCATTCTTAGGTAAAGCCCGCCTAATCGACAACCAAACGGTTGATATGGCAGTAGAAACCAAAGAAGATGAATCAAGCGAAGAAAGCTCAGCAAGCGCAGAGTAAATCTAAATCTTAAATAAAAAAGGTCGGCACTAAGCCGACCTTTTTTGTATCTAGTAATGAGATTTATGAATAGACGCATTGAAGTCCTTCAGGGCGAGTCTTAAATCGCTTGTGCAACCACATCCACGCGGGAATATCTCGTTTTATCATCCCTTCAATCTCTTGATTCAAAATACTCGCGGCTTTAACTGGATTTCGTCGTTCAAACTGCCCACTCAGATCCTCACCAATGTAAAGCGTATATCGGTTATCGTTCATGACAGTCACTCCGGACATCACCGCACACTTGGTTGCATCAATTAATACACTCGATCCCGCCGTACTTGCCGCCTGTTCAACAGCAAAGAAAGGAGCAAATACCGAATTGTTCACCCCATAATCGTGATCTGGTAGGTACCACAGCCGCTGACCATTTTTCAGAACTTTAAGCATCGACTTTACGTCTTTTCGGTCTATCATTTGATGCCCACAGCGCGTTCGACCACGATGCTGAATAAACTCATAAGCAGGGTTTGAGTTCGGGCGATACACACCGTACCCTTTCGCAAATTGGCTAAAAATACGCGCCGTCATCTCTAAGTTAAGATGGTGGCTGCATATCACCAGCACACCACGTCCATTTCTTTCTTGTTCAAGAATGCGCTCTTTACCAACCACCGTCACCAAACGTTTTACCCGCCAATCGGGCCAAAACCAAGCCATGCCCGTTTCAATCAGTGCCATGCCGGTGTATTTAAAGTTTGCCTTCACCAACTCCTCACACTGGTGTTCATTATATTCAGGGAAACAGAGCTTGAGATTACGCTTAGCAATTTTCCGGCGGCGCTTCATTGGCAGCATAGCAAGGGAGCCAATACCTCTTCCCAGAGCTCGCAGTAGCGGATACGGTAGCGCATTAACAACAAACGCGAGCAAGCCAAATGCAAACCAGACAGACCAGTATTTAGGGAGAAGCAATTTCAAGGTGAAAGATGGGGACGGAACGGTATTCATGGCTTGACTCATTTACAACAAATGCATTTACAGAAATGAGTAAAACCTAGCATGTAAAAAGTCGAAAAATTGTATGGGAATGTATAGAAATGCATAAAGAAAGAGCAGCTCTCATCGCTGCTCTTTCAACATCTGTTTATGTTAGCTTCTCAAGCCAATTCCTTTGGTCACGAGGTAATGTGCTACGGCATAAAGCGCAACAACGAATACCGTCAGCACGCTAAATGACGTCACAATGCCAACATCAGAAACCCCGAGAAAACCGTAACGGAATGCGTTCACCATGTAGACGATAGGGTTCAGCTTCGACACACCTTGCCAGAACTCAGGCAACAGGCTGATAGAGTAGAACACGCCACCTAAGTAGGTCAGAGGCGTCAATACAAACGTCGGGATTATAGAGATATCGTCGAACGTTCTTGCATAAACTGCGTTGATTAAGCCACCTAGTGAGAACACAACTGATGTCATAAATACCGTCGCGATAATGATGCCCCAGTGGTCGACTTGCAGATCCACAAAAAACAGAGACACAAACGTCACAATAGTTCCCACCAATAAACCACGCACAACGCCTCCCATGACAAAACCGAGGATGATCACGTAGTTTGGTACCGGTGCAACCAGAAGCTCTTCAATATTACGCTGAAATTTCGAGCTAAAGAACGATGAGGCCACATTGGAATACGAGTTGGTGATCACCGACATCATAATCAGACCAGGCACAATGTACTCCATGTAACTAAAACCGTTCATGTCGCCAATGCGAGAGCCAATCAAACTACCAAAAATGATGAAGTACAGCGTCATTGTAATCGCTGGCGGAACTAGCGTTTGTACCCAAATACGAGTAAAGCGATTGATTTCTTTGGTGAGCAGGCTGCAAAAAGCCGTCCAATATAACTTGTACATTATTGGTTACCTCCGCGAACGATGCTGACAAACAACTCTTCCAAGCGGTTCGCTTTGTTACGCATAGACAGAACTTTTACGCCATGTTCGGAAAGCTGACTGAATACTGAGTTCAACCCCTGGCTCTTATCCAGTTCAATTTCTAGCGAGCCATTTATCATCACCTGACTATTCACCCCTTTAAGCTCTGGCATCTCACCGTCAAACTCAACATCGAGAATGAAGGTTTCAACACGAAGCTTACCAAGCAGCGCTTTCATCGTCGTATTCTCAATAAGCTCACCTTTGTTGATGATACCGATATTGCGACACAACATTTCTGCTTCTTCAAGGTAGTGAGTCGTTAGAATGATAGTAATACCCTGCTCTTGGTTAATCTCTTTTAAGAAATCCCACATCGAGCGACGCAATTCGATATCGACACCAGCGGTTGGTTCATCAAGGATCAACAACTGTGGTTCATGCATTAAAGCGCGAGCAATCATAAGACGGCGCTTCATACCACCAGATAGATTACGCGCACGTTCTTTGCGTTTTTCCCACAAATCGAGCTTTGTCAGATACTTCTCGGCACGTTCTTTCGCCTGAATCTTTGACACGCCATAATAGCCAGCTTGCTGCATCACAATCTGTTCAACCGTCTCAAATTGGTTGAAGTTGAATTCTTGTGGCACCAAACCTAGGTTTTGCTTTGCTAGTTCAAGATGCGTATCAATGTCGTAACCAAAGACCTTGGTTGTACCTGAGGTTTTGTTTACCAAAGAAGAGATAATGCCAATCGTAGTGGATTTACCTGCACCATTTGGTCCTAAAAGCGCGTAGAAGTCACCTTTTTCTACTGTTAGGCTAATACCCTTCAACGCTTCAAATCCGCCCGCATAGGTCTTGCGAAGCTGTTCAATTTCTAATGCGTACATTGCGTAATAATTGCCATCTGTTGATGAATCGTGAATGCCAATACCGATAGAGAGTTGATATGACTCAGCGGTCAAAGCGGTATTGCACTGAAGTTGAATTAGTTTATCGTTGAATAACGATGAATACAAATAAACCTTTCTATAAAATTAGAAATAACTATAAATCCTCGATTCTATATACTAAAAAGCGCCGCCAAACAACTTTGGCAGCGCTTTTAAAAAACAAAACAAGATTACATTGTTAGCATTTGATGCTCATCTGTTTCTACATGCTTTATCGCAGCATTCAATGCCTCATAACGGAACTTGTAAGTGTTCTGATCAGGGACTAAATCAATCACGTGGAACTTCTCTAATTGCTCACGTGTGCGTTGGTTTGGACACAGCAAGTAAACTTCACACTCCGCATCCAACGCATCTTTGATCGCATTCTCAAGCGCTAAGCCTACCGTAACATCAATCATCGGCACATCAGTCAGATCGAGGATCATCACTTCGTAATCCGAAATACTGGAGTGTTGGCGAGAAATGGCTTTCGAAACACTGAAGATCATTGGTCCAGACAAGTAGAAGAACAAGACTTTACCATTGGCTCGATCAAGCAGTCCTCGTTCACTGTCCGTAAGCGGAACATCATCTTCATCGGCATCACTGATGGCCTTAACTTGGCGTGCTTGCTCACGACTCAAACGCTCAATGATGATGATATTAGAAATAAATACCCCTAACCCCACAGCAACAATCAAATCAACAAAGACCGTCAGCAGCATGACGCCATACATAACCGCCATACCTGGGAAGCTCACCTTATGAGCACGTTGGATAAAACTCCAATCAAGAATATTGAAGCCAACATACACTGCAATACCCGCCAGCACAGCCATCGGGATAGGTTCGGTCAAGCCACTTGCAACCAAAACCACCAGCGCGAGAATCAGCGCACGAATAACACCAGACAAAGGGGAACGAGCCCCTACTTGGATATTGGTTACTGTACCCATTGTGGCACCAGCACCTGGTAAAGCGCCAAACAAACCAGAAATCATGTTTGCCAAGCCTTGACCACGTAGCTCCTTGTCTGAATCATGCTCTTTACGTGTTAACGAATCACCGATTACCGCGGTTAATAACGTATCAATACAACCCAACGTACCCAGAACTAATGCATCAATGACCATCTCGGTGAACATCGCAGGATCGATATGTGGCACGACCAAAGAAGGTAAGCCTGCGGGGATTTCACCAATTCGACGAATGTCTTCTGCATCAAACAAAATCACCGATAACAACGTAACCGCTACTAGCGCGACAAGTTGGGCGGGTACGTACTTACGATACTGCTTCGGAAAGAAGAATAAGATGCCTAATGTCAGCAAGCCCAAAAACAACTCGCTAAACTTCAGGTTAGAAATGGTATCAGGCAATGCCGATAATGTGCCTATAACCCCACCAGAAGGTGCAGCATGACCGAGTAAAGGCGACAACTGCAAGATAATCAGAATCACGCCAATCCCTGACATGAATCCCGAGATGACACTATAAGGCATGAGTGTCACGTATTTACCGAGTTTCAATGTACCAAGCACAATTTGAAACGCCCCGGCCATCATCACAACGGTGAATGTCATTGCCATTCCCGTCTCTGGGTACTTCGCCATCATGCTAGTCAACACGGCGGTCATGATCACTGTCATAGGACCAGTAGGCTCAGAAATCAGAGTGTTGGAACCACCAAACAGTGACGCAAAAAGCCCCACCATGATCGCACCCCATAAACCTGCTTCTGCGCCAGCGCCAGATGCGACACCAAAGGCTAACGCAAGAGGAAGTGAAATAATGGCCGTGGTGACGCCACCAAACAGATCCCCTTTCAAGTTGATATCCTTAAAGCGACTACCGAACATTGAATTTGCTCCCTGCATTAAAAAGACAAAATGCCATCAATCTAACAAATATTTCGTCAAAGAAAAAAACACAATAAAACCACGAATTCGCTAGGCTTATTCGCATACTGAATGATGTCTGCATATTTTATGATTTTCACAGCGAGAACTAGTCAGATGAGTCATCTTGAATGAATATTTAACGGGATCGAAATTGTAACATTGTGTATAGTTACAGCGCTGATCGCTTTATAAGCACTGGTGAGTGGTTGGTTTTTTTAATTTTTAGGGAAGTAGATGTCAGATGCCGGAAATTAAACAATTATTCGAAAATAACTCTAAGTGGTCAGAAGAAATTAAATCTGATCGTCCAGAATACTTTGCAAAGCTTGCAGAAGGTCAGAAACCAGACTTTCTTTGGATTGGATGCTCAGACAGTCGCGTTCCTGCAGAGCGATTGACCGGTCTTTTCTCTGGCGAGTTATTTGTTCACCGAAACGTTGCGAACCAGGTCATCCACACTGACCTAAACTGCCTCTCTGTGGTGCAATACGCCGTGGACGTATTGAAAGTAAAACACATCATCGTATGTGGTCACTATGGCTGTGGTGGCGTTAACGCCGCTATTGATAATCCTCAACTAGGTCTTATAAATAACTGGTTACTTCATATCCGTGACCTTTACTTTAAACATCGCCCATACCTAGACCAGATGCCTCTTGAAGACCGCGCTGACAAACTGGGTGAAATCAACGTAGCTGAGCAAGTATATAACTTAGGCAACTCCACCATCATGCAAAATGCGTGGGAGCGTGGTCAGGACGTTGAGATTCATGGCGTAGTTTACGGGATTGAAGATGGTCGCCTTGAATACTTGGGAATTCGTTCAAACTCAAAAGAGACCGTGGAAGCCTCTTACCAAAAAGCGCTCTCAACCATTCTTAACTCAGACAACAAATTGCTTTGTCGCTGAGTTAAAAACATAAGCCGAACCAAATAAAAGAAAACGCCCGTTAATTGCTTAACGGGCGTTTTTTGTATTCTTCTATCAAGACTAATGACTACTCTTGAGGCACCACTTTACCAATGAACGGTAGATGACGGTATTTTTGAGCGTAGTCGATACCCACACCAACTACGAATTCATCAGGAATAGCAAAACCGACATAATCAACTGGCACTTCAACTTCACGACGTGATGGCTTGTCTAGCAGCGTACAAATCGCAATAGACTTCGGCTCACGTAGAGACAGGATTTCACGGATCTTGTTCAGTGTGTTACCTGTATCAATGATGTCTTCCACGATCAGTACGTCTTTGCCTTTGATGTCGTCATCAAGGTCTTTCAGGATACGTACGTCACGAGAGCTTTCCATCGTGTTACCGTAGCTAGAAGCGGTCATAAAGTCGACTTGGTGAGTCAGTTCGATTGCACGAGCCAAATCGGCCATAAATACAAATGAACCGCGTAGCAAACCAACCAGAACCAGATCTTCGCTACCTTGGTAACGTTCTGTAATTTGCTTGCCTAATTCACGAATACGTTCCTGAACTTCTTGCTCAGAAATCATGACTTCTACTGTATGTTTCATACTGTGCTCAATTTTCTTTGTGGGTTGAGGTAGGTCGTACGCAAACGATCACCTTATCTTGCGGCGTGTAGTGTAACACCCCACTCAATAGGTGGAAAGTCGCATCCCATTTCGTTGAATTCTTGGATGAAAGTCTTAATTTTAGAACTTATATCATTGAATGAAACATCAATAATGACATTACTGTCTATAAATTACGCATCAGATGTTGACCTTGCACATATGCACCATTACACTCATCAATGCTTTAAGCAACTATTAAAATAATCAATTAGGGGACTATCCCCAAAATATCAACTCAAATGGCAAGGAAAATGGATTATGGACTCAATTGCAAAGAGACCTCGTACTAGGCTTTCCCCTCTAAAACGTAAACAGCAACTAATGGAAATCGCTCTTGAAGTGTTTGCTCGTCGCGGCATTGGTCGTGGTGGTCACGCTGATATTGCAGAGATTGCTCAAGTTTCTGTTGCGACAGTATTTAACTACTTCCCAACTCGCGAAGACTTGGTGGATGAAGTTCTGAATCACGTGGTTCGTCAATTCTCGAACTTCTTATCAGATAACATCGACTTAGACATTCATGCACGCGAGAACATCGCTAACATCACTAACGCAATGATTGAACTAGTAAGCCAAGATTGCCATTGGTTGAAAGTTTGGTTCGAGTGGAGTGCATCAACACGTGATGAAGTGTGGCCACTATTCGTAACGACAAACCGCACCAACCAACTGCTGGTGCAAAACATGTTCATCAAAGCTATCGAACGTGGGGAAGTTTGTGACCAACATGAACCGGAACACTTGGCGAATCTGTTCCATGGTATTTGTTACTCTATCTTCGTACAAGCAAATCGCTCTAAGAGCGAAGCCGAGCTATCAACACTCGTTAGTGCTTACCTAGATATGTTGTGCATCTACAACCGCGATCACTAAGCTAAAACGCGAGTTTAACTAAATGAAAGGCTGACACTGGAGTGTTGGCCTTTTTCGTTTTAGACAGTTGCGAAGCTGGATTTTATTTTGCCTTTCTAGGAACAAGTTCAGCCAACCCCTTCTTAATCGAAACTCCTTTCATGATTATCCAAATACATACCTCTCGATTCCTTGGTGTTAAACCAAGAGATTTCCAACTATCAAGCACAATCGCCTAAAAGGAGACCTCATTCCCTCTTCAAGTTCCGCGCATAAAAAAACCGCTGACGAATCAGCGGTTTTTATCATTCAAGTTTTAAGACTCTCGGTCTTCAAAAGAAATTATTTTTTCTTTTTAACTGCTTTTTTGTTTGGAAGGTCAGTGATTGAACCTTCAAATACTTCAGCAGCTAGACCCACTGACTCGTGTAGAGTTGGGTGAGCATGGATAGTTAATGCGATATCTTCAGCATCACAACCCATCTCAATAGCTAGACCGATTTCACCAAGCAGTTCGCCACCGTTAGTACCAACGATTGCACCACCAATAACACGGTGAGTCTCTTTATCGAAGATTAGCTTAGTCATACCGTCTGCACAGTCAGATGCGATTGCACGACCTGATGCAGCCCATGGGAATGTTGCCACTTCGTAGTTGATGCCTTCAGCTTTCGCTTCTTTCTCAGTCTTACCAACCCATGCCACTTCTGGCTCAGTGTAAGCAATTGAAGGAATAACTTTAGGGTCGAAGTAGTGCTTCTTGCCAGAGATAACTTCTGCAGCAACGTGACCTTCATGCACACCTTTGTGAGCAAGCATTGGTTGACCAACTACGTCACCGATCGCGTGGATGTGAGGAACGTTAGTGCGCATTTGCTTATCAACGTTGATAAAGCCACGCTCGTCCACTTCAATGCCCGCTTTTTCAGCGTCGATAAGCGCACCGTTTGGTACTCGACCGATAGCAACAAGAACCGCATCGTAGCGCTCAGCTTCTGCTGGTGCTTTTTTGCCTTCCATTGAAACGTAGATACCATCTTCTTTCGCTTCAACTGCTGTTACTTTCGTCTCAAGCATTAGCTTGAACTTGTCTTTAATACGCTTAGTGAAGACTTTAACGATGTCTTTGTCCGCAGCAGGGATAACTTGGTCAAACATCTCAACTACGTCTACTTTAGAACCTAGTGAGTGGTAAACCGTACCCATTTCTAGACCGATGATACCACCGCCCATGATAAGCAGCTTTTCAGGTACTTCTTTCAGTTCTAGAGCATCCGTTGAATCCCAAATACGTGGGTCTTCATGCGGGATGAATGGCAGTTTGATTGGGCGAGAACCCGCAGCAATGATAGCGTTGTCGAAGTTAACCGTTGTTGACTCGTCTTCGCCTTCTACAAGGATAGAGTTAGGACTTGTGAACTTACCGTAGCCGTTTACTACAGTAACATTACGCATCTTAGCCATACCGCTAAGACCGCCAGTCAGTTGATTTACAACTTTCTCTTTCCAGATACGGATTTTGCTGATGTCTGTTTGCGGTTCGCCAAACACAACACCGTGCTCAGCCATCGCTTTCGCTTCTTCGATAACTTTTGAAACGTGAAGAAGTGCTTTAGATGGAATACAACCAACGTTTAGACATACACCACCAAGAGTGCTGTAACGTTCAACTAGTACTGTTTCTAGACCTAAGTCCGCACAACGGAATGCAGCTGAGTAACCAGCAGGACCAGAACCAAGTACAACAACTTGGGCTTTAATTTCTTTGCTCATTGTGACCTCTTGTAGTCATTATCCCTAACAGGCTGAGTAGATGTTCTTAAATTATTAGGCTTTCAAACGATCAATATTTTACAGAGATGTTAACAGTGTGAAAGCAGCTTTAAGTTAGCCTGTGAGCTAGACAACAATTCATCTTTCAGATTCTGAACGATGTGAGAAATTGTCGTCTAAAAATAGTCTTTTATATAAAGAAGTAAGGTGACCCGAAAGCCACCTTAACTATTACTTTCTATATTACAGTACTAGGCGACGAATGTCTGATAGTGCACCGTTTAGGAAAGTAATGAAGCGTGCACCTTCTGCACCATCAATCACACGGTGGTCGTATGATAGAGACAGTGGAAGCTGTAGACGTGGTTCGAACTCTTTGCCGTTCCACACTGGCTTCATTTCAGATTTAGATACACCTAGGATACCTACTTCTGGCGCATTTACGATTGGCGTAAACGCTGTACCGCCGATACCGCCAAGGCTAGAGATTGTGAAACAACCGCCTTGCATGTCAGCTGCCGTTAGCTTACCTGCACGTGCTTTCTTAGAAACTGCCATTAGCTCTTCAGATAGCTCGTAAATGCCTTTCTTGTTCACGTCTTTAAATACAGGAACAACAAGACCGTTTGGCGTATCTACTGCGATACCTACGTTCACGTACTTCTTAAGAATGATGCTTTCGCCATCTTCAGAAAGTGAAGAGTTAAACGCAGGGAACGCTTCTAGTGCTTTCGCTACTGCTTTCATGATGAACACAAGAGGAGTGATCTTCATGCCAGTGTCTTTCTTCGCTTCGATTGCATTCTGCTCTTTACGGAACGCTTCTAGCTCAGTGATGTCAGCGTTGTCCCACTGTGTAACGTGAGGGATCATTACCCAGTTACGGTGTAGGTTTGCACCAGAAATCTTCTTGATCTTAGAAAGCTTCTGAACTTCCGTCTCACCGAACTTGCTGAAGTCAACTTTTGGCCAAGGTAGTAGACCAAGCGCTGCGCCGTCGCCCTTACCAGATGCTGCCGCACCAGCGCCAGACTCAAGACGCTTAAGCGCATCTTTAACGTAAGCTTGAACGTCTTCTTTTAGGATACGGCTCTTACGACCAGTACCTTTAACCTTAGATAGGTTAACGCCAAATTCACGAGCAAGACGACGGACAACTGGAGACGCGTGTGCGTAGTCGTTGTTCTCTTGGAAATCGTTCGCTGCAGGTGCCGCTTCAACTTTTGCTGCTGGAGCAGGAGCCGCTGCAGGTGCTGGAGCTGCTGCTTGTGCAGGTGCTGCAACAGGAGCTGGAACTGCGCCAGCTACTTCGAATACCATGATTAGAGAGCCAGTCGTTACTTTATCGCCAACTGCAATCTTGATTTCTTTTACCGTACCAGCGAATGGAGCTGGAACTTCCATTGAAGCTTTGTCACCTTCAACAGTGATTAGAGATTGCTCTTCTTCTACTGTGTCGCCAACTTTAACCATGATCTCAGTAACTTCAACTTCGTCACCGCCGATATCTGGAACATTCACTTCTTTGTCAGCTGCTGCTGCTGGAGCTGTTGGAGCTTCTACTCGGTCCGACGCCTCGGCTGCTGGAGCCGCTGCTGCGCCTGAACCGGCAGTTTCGAATACCATGATTAGAGAACCAGTTGTTACTTTATCACCAGCAGCAACTTTGATCTCTTTTAGAGTACCGGCGAATGGTGCTGGTACTTCCATTGATGCTTTGTCGCCTTCAACCGTTAGAAGAGATTGCTCTTCTTCGATGCTGTCGCCAACTGCAACCATGATTTCAGTAACTTCTACTTCGTCGCCACCGATATCTGGAACGTGAACTTCTTTCAGTTCTGCCGCTGCAGGAGCTGCAACTGGTGCAGCTTCAACTGCAGGAACTGCCGCAGGAGCCGCTTCTGCAGCGGCACCTTCAGCTTCGAAAATCATGATTAGAGAGCCAGTCGTAACAGAATCACCTTCTGCTACTTTGATTTCTTTAACGATACCTGCTTGAGACGCTGGAACTTCCATAGAAGCTTTGTCGCCTTCAACAGTGATAAGAGACTGCTCTTCTTCAACCTTGTCGCCAACGCTTACAAGAATCTCAGTAACTTCAACCTCATCCGCACCGATGTCAGGTACATTAATTTCGATTGCCATTGCTTATTTACCTTCTAGTTAAGCGCTGTATTAAGCGTAAAGTGGGTTTGTTTTTTCAGTGTCGATGTTGAACTTAGCAATCGCTTCAACGACGACTGACTTCTCAACATCACCACGTTTCGCTAGCTCAGTAAGAGCTGCAACAACTACGTAGCCCGCGTTAACTTCGAAGTGACGACGTAGGTTCTCACGGCTGTCAGAACGACCGTAACCATCAGTACCAAGTACTTTGTAAGACTCAGAAGGCATGAACGCACGAACTTGCTCAGAGTAGTTCTTCATGTAGTCAGTCGCTGCGATTGCTGGCTCAGTACCCATTACTTGTGCAATGTAAGGTACTTTTGCTTCTGCTTCTGGGTGAAGCATGTTGTAACGCTCTGCGTCTTGACCATCACGAGTTAGCTCGTTGAACGATGTTACAGAGAACACGTCAGATGCGATGCCGTACTCTTCGCTTAGGATAGTCGCTGCTTTACGTACTTCGTTCATGATAGTACCAGAGCCCATTAGCTGAACTTTAGACTTGTCACCTGCGTAAGACTCAAGCTTGTAGATACCCTTACGGATGCCTTCTTCAGCGCCTTCTGGCATTGCTGGCATTGCGTAGTTTTCGTTCATTACCGTTAGGTAGTAGAACACGTTCTCTTGGTTCTCACCGTACATGCGACGGATACCGTCTTGCATGATTACTGCAACTTCGTAAGCGAATGTTGGGTCGTAAGAGATACAGTTAGGAACTGTATTTGCCATGATGTGCGAGTGACCATCTTCGTGCTGTAGACCTTCACCGTTTAGCGTTGTACGACCTGCAGTAGCACCTAGTAGGAAACCACGAGCTTGTTGGTCACCAGCCATCCACGCCATATCACCTACACGTTGGAAACCAAACATTGAGTAGTAGATGTAGAACGGGATCATTGGTAGATCGTTCGTGCTGTATGACGTTGCTGCTGCAACCCATGAAGCCATTGAACCTAGTTCGTTGATACCTTCTTGTAGAACCTGACCTGAAGTTGCTTCTTTGTAGTAAGAAACGATGTCGCGATCTTGAGGTGTGTAGTTCTGACCGTGCGGGTTGTAAATACCGATCTGACGGAATAAACCTTCCATACCGAACGTACGAGCTTCGTCACAGATGATAGGAACGATGTTCTTACCAATGTTCTTGTTCTTAAGCAGGATGTTAAGGGTACGAACGTAAGCCATTGTTGTAGAGATATCACGCTTCTGCTCACTTAGTAGCGGAGCGAACTCTTCTAGCTCAGGTGTTTTGAATTCTTGAGTGAACTTAGGTAGACGCTGTGGCGTGTAACCTTTTAGTTCTTTACGACGAGCGTGTAGGTATTCGTACTCCGCTGTACCTTCTTCAAGTTTCAGGTATGGAAGTTCTTTCACTGCTTCGTCAGTTAGGATGTCTTGAAGACCTAGACGATCACGTAGGTGTAGTACGTGAGTCATATCCATCTTCTTAACTTGGTGCGCGATGTTCTTACCTTCAGCCGCTTCACCCATGCCGTAACCTTTAACAGTCTTCGCTAGGATTACTGTTGGACGACCTTTAGTTTCTGCTGCGTTTTTGTAAGCTGCGTACAGTTTAGAAGACTCGTGACCACCGCGCTTAAGTGCGAAGATTTCGTCATCAGTCATGTCTGCAACTAGTGCTGCAGTCTCTGGGTACTTACCAAAGAAGTGTTCACGTACGTAAGCACCGTCTTTAGATTTAAATGTTTGGTAGTCACCATCTACAGTTTCGTTCATCAACTGTAGAAGCTTGCCTGTTGTATCTTTAGCAAGTAGAGCATCCCAGTTGCTACCCCAGATAACTTTAACAACGTTCCAGCCAGCGCCTTTGAATAGACCTTCTAGCTCTTGGATGATGCTACCGTTACCCATTACAGGACCGTCTAGACGCTGTAGGTTACAGTTGATTAGGAATGTTAGGTTGTCTAGTTTCTCACGCGCAGCGAAAGAAAGTGAACCACGTGATTCTGGCTCATCCATTTCACCGTCACCTAGGAATGCGTATACACGCTGTGCAGAAGTGTCTTTCAGACCACGACCGTCTAGGTACTTAAGGAAACGCGCTTGGTAGATCGCAGAAATTGGACCAAGACCCATAGATACTGTTGGGAACTGCCAGAACTCAGGCATCAATTTAGGGTGCGGGTATGATGGGATACCTTTACCGTCTACTTCTTGACGGAAGTTATCTAGCTGCTCTTCAGTTAGACGACCTTCAACGAATGCACGAGCGTAGATGCCCGGAGAGATGTGACCTTGGTAGTAAACTAGATCGCCACCGTCCGTCTCGTTTGGAGCGCGGAAGAAGTGGTTGAAACAAACTTCGTAGAACGCCGCTGCTGACTGGTAAGAAGCCATGTGACCACCTAGGTCTAGGTCTTTCTTAGAAGCACGCAATACGATCATGATTGCGTTCCAGCGAATAATCGAACGAATACGACGCTCAAGAGTTACGTCACCAGGGTAAGCTGGTTCTTGTGCTGCTGGAATAGTGTTGATGTAGTTTGTGTTGATGCCAGTTGGCATATCAACGCCGTCTAGACGTGCTTTTTCTAGAACGGTTTCTAATAGAAACTGTGCACGTTCTACACCTTCTTCACGAACAACTGATTCAAGGGCTTGTAGCCAATCTTGAGTTTCCAGTGCATCTACGTCATGCTTCATGTCAGACATGGCGATCTATCCTTCTGTTGGTTGGATCTACTTATTTAAGTAAGCGGTTCTTGTATTAAGAATCGTTACCTTGCTGAATTCGACGCAGAGAACGCTCTCGTCGAGACTCTTCTCGAGTCAAATCCAACAATGTTTCTTCAATATAAGCTAAATGTGAGTGAGACATTTCACGTGCCTTTTCAGGCTGACCAGAAACAATCGCATCCACGATATTAGCTCTGTGTTTACTTACTTTATCGACCACTTCATCGCGGCGATGTAAGAGCTTTAGATTCTGTAGAACATTTTGCTCAAGCAAAGGCGCAAGGCTGCGAACAATATGAAGCAGGACGACATTGTGTGCCGCTTCAGTCAAAGCAATCAGAAACTGCATCACTGCAGCGGCTTCTGCCTCAACGTTATCGCTTTTTTGCTCTTCGCTAATTTGATTCAAACAAGCTTGAATGCGTGCAAAATCTTCATCGGTACCACGCAAAGCTGCAAAGTACGCTGAAATCCCCTCCATCGCATGGCGCGATTCAAGTAGGTCTAACTGCGTTTCTGAGTGAGTCGACAACAAGTTCAACAACGGATCTGAAAAGCTTTTCCAGATGTTTTCACTAACGAATGTGCCACCGCCTTGACGACGAGTAAGCAAACGCTTTGCTTCTAAGCGTTGAATGGCTTCACGGACAGATGGACGAGACACATCGAACTGCTTAGCGAGTTCGCGCTCTGGTGGCAACTGCTGCCCCGGAGACAATGTTCCTTCCACAATCAACCTTTCTAGCTCTTGTTCAATAACATCAGAGAGCTTTGGCTGACGAATCCTTTGATAAGCCATAATTTATTGTTCTTCTACTCTTGCAGGTAATTGGTAATACCAATTTTAAGATGGTGCAGAAATTAACATAATTAAAACGCCACTGTCCAGCCAAAAATTGACCTAAATCATAGAATGGACTTGCAACCAACACTCTGATAACAATCGACTATTAAAACAGCAATAAAATTGGTCTTACCAATTACATAAACAAAACAGATGGGAGCTCTGCGTGCTAGTAATTTTGATCAACAAAAACAAAAAATGACAAAATTATCCGTACATTTTTTCACCAACCGCTGTTTTGAGCGTTCAAAATGTAGTTAACTTTTAACAAGCATTCATATTTCTCGTATCAAAAAAAGGCATACTTGAGTGTATGCCTTATTTATTTCTGTTTTTTGAATTTACACTTTCGCTACAAGTTAGCGTTGTATTTGTTGCCTGAACTTGACCCAGTCAAAGCTTAGACCAGGATCGGCTTTTCTCAAGGGAGCGATATACTGATGCCCCGTGATTCGGGGTAAGGTGATTTTGGGGTAAGAATGCATGACCGCATGAGCCAAAGCTGTAAGTGATTGATATTGCTCTTCTGTATAAGCCACAAACTCAGTGCCTTCTAACTCAATGCCAATCGAATAGTCATTGCAACGTTCACGACCAGCAAAGCTAGATTGCCCTGCATGCCAAGCTCTATCTAAAAACGAAACAAACTGAACAATTTCGCCATTACGCTTTATTAAGCAATGTGCCGAAACGCCCATTTTGTGAATTACTTCAAAAAATGGATGTGCTTTAGGATCGAGATTGCCAGTAAAAAAGTCCTCTATATATGAACCACCAAACTGCCCTGGCGGCAAACTGATGTTGTGAACCACCAGCAGAGAGATGTCATCTTTGTCTGAACGAGCATCAAAGAATGGCGATGGAACATGCTTTGCTTGCGTCAACCAACCATTCTCGATTTTTAGGCACATATCAACCTCTCTACTTTGCAAATTAACTGCTGAAATTATTGACACCGGAGAGTATCATTCGTTGCCATCTCCCTTTCAAGACAAGATTTGCGATGAAGAACACACACAACAGCCAAGAACGCCTAGAATACCTTAAGCAACAGCTTCCATTAGAAATCACTCGTGCCGTAGCCGATACCCTAAAAGAAGACCTAGGTGGCACATTGGATGCAGACAAAGACATCACCGCATCGCTTATCCCAGCAGACGCTATTAACACAGCAACCATCATTACTCGTGAACACGGTGTATTTTGTGGTCAAGTATGGGCAGATGAAGTATTTAAACAACTGGGTGGCAAAGTCGCGATCGAATGGCATGTAAAAGATGGCGACAAGGTTGAACCAAACCAAACACTTTGCACACTGACTGGTCCTGCTCGTGATTTGCTCACTGGCGAGCGCAACGCAATGAACTTTATTCAAACCCTTTCAGGTTGCGCGACTATTACCGCTGAGTACGCAGAGAAAATTGCTCACACTGAGTGCCGTCTATTAGATACTCGTAAAACCATTCCGGGCTTACGTAGTGCGCTAAAATACGCAGTAGCCTGTGGCGGTGGTTTCAACCACCGTATCGGTGTATTCGATGCCTACCTTATTAAAGAAAACCACATCATTGCATGTGGCGGGATCACTCAAGCGATTACCACAGCAAAATCATTGAACCCAGGTAAACCAGTTGAAGTGGAAACGGAAAGCTTGGACGAGCTAAAAGAAGCGATTGAAGCAGGTGCAGATATCATCATGCTCGATAACTTCACCACCGATATGATGCGTGAAGCCGTCGCTATCAATGCAGGACGCGCTGCGTTAGAAAACTCTGGCAACGTGACTCTAGAAACCATCGCTGAATACGCAGAAACAGGCGTTGATTACATCTCGGTGGGCGCTTTAACTAAGCACCTAAAAGCGATGGATCTTTCGATGCGCTTCAAGTAATCCAAAGTAAATAAGCAAAAGTAATTCTCGTTAACTCATAGAGTTACTGCCATTAAACACCAATAAAGAGCCGCACGGCTCTTTATTTTGATCCGCATAAAAAAATAACACCACTCGCAAAACCTTGCATGCAATATGCAACTTGAGTGTAAAGATTTTTATCTCAGTCGAGAGCTTCTCCCTTCCCAGTTTTCTCTTTCCCCTACTCTTTTTACTCTTCTGCCCCATGCATAAGCATTAACTAAATTTATCTTAAGGAAACAAGATGAAAACGAATAAACAGAAGAAGCAGCAGGGTTTTACTCTAATTGAATTGATGATCGTGGTAGCGGTTATTGGTGTTTTGGCAGCGATTGCCGTCCCGCAGTACCAAAAATACGTAGCTAAAAGTGAAGCAGCTTCAGCACTAGCATCAATTACTGGACATAGAATAAATGTTGAAACTTATGTTGTTGAAAATGGATCATTTCCGACAGCAGCACAGCTACCTGTTCCGACCTCACCACTCGGTGTAATTAGTTACACTGCCTCAGCTTCAGGAGCAAGCTCATCATCAGGTGCAATAAAGTTTACGTTTAATAGTTCAGGTGTAAGTCCAGACGTAATCAGCAAAGACGTAACCCTTGGGCGAGATGGTACTGGTCAATGGAACTGCACCTCTGGCATCACTGCTACAGGTGTAAAACCTAAAGCATGTTCATAAGAAATTAAGCAGTGCTAACCAACCTTTCAACGGTTCTTCGCCAAGCTGGAATACTGACCTTTTCCCAAGAAGAATCGTTACTTGAGCAAGCAAAAGCTTCTGGCATTTCGATGCCGGAGGCTTTACTCAGTTCTGGCTTTTTCCAATCACATGAATTGACTGAGCACCTTAGCTCCATCTTTGGGCTTTCCTGCACATCACTCAGTCAGTATGAGTACTCGTCGCTGTGCCAAAAGCTTGGCTTACGCGATCTGATCACTCGACATAATGCCTTGCCACTCAATCGCACATCTTCGACATTAATACTCGCGGTTGCAGACCCAACTAACTTACAAGCGGAAGATGACTTTCGTTTTGCTACCGGTTTACAAGTCGAGCTAGTTCTGGCGGACTTTAAAGAACTCACCGCAGCCATTCGTCGTTTATATGGTCGTGCACTCGGTCAAGAAAAGTCCGGTCTTAAAGAAATCAACCAAGATGAACTGGCAGGTCTCGTTGATATTGGTGAGGACGAAATTGAGAACATTGAAGATCTCAGCCAAGATGAATCGCCTGTTAGTCGTTATATTAACCAAATTCTGCTCGATGCCGTTCGTAAAGGGGCTTCTGATATTCACTTCGAGCCCTATGAAAACATGTATCGAGTGCGTTTGCGTTGCGATGGCATCTTGATCGAAATTCAACAGCCTCCGAGCCATTTAAGCCGCCGCCTTTCCGCACGTATAAAAATCCTATCTAAGCTTGATATCGCTGAGCGCCGTTTACCACAGGATGGTCGTATCAAGCTCAAATTAAACCAAGACACCGCGATTGACATGCGAGTCTCCACGCTGCCAACTCTGTTTGGGGAGAAAATCGTACTACGTTTGCTCGACAGCAGTTCTGCAGCATTAGATATCAATAAACTCGGATACAGCGATCATCAAAAGCAATTGTATTTAGAAGCACTGCGCCGCCCACAAGGCATGATCCTAATGACAGGACCAACGGGCAGCGGCAAAACGGTTTCTCTTTACACTGGTTTGAGCATTCTCAATAAAACCGAGATTAACATTTCCACCGCTGAAGACCCCGTTGAGATCAACTTACCCGGCATTAACCAAGTTCAAGTTCAACCTAAGATCGGCTTTGGCTTTGCAGAAGCGCTTCGCTCTTTCTTGCGTCAAGATCCCGATGTAGTCATGGTGGGTGAGATCCGAGATCTCGACACGGCAGAAATCGCGATCAAAGCGTCACAAACTGGGCACTTAGTCCTTTCTACCCTGCATACCAACTCCGCCGCCGAGACGGTTATTCGCTTATCAAATATGGGGGTAGAAAGCTTTAACCTCGCATCCTCTCTTAGTTTGATCATCGCTCAGCGTTTAGCTCGAAAACTTTGTCCACATTGCAGACTACCTCAAGAACCAAACAGCCAACTTCAACATATTGGAATTACCAGCACTGAAGATATCTTCCAAGCGAACCCTGACGGTTGTAACGAATGCACCCAAGGATACTCTGGTCGCACAGGCATTTACGAAGTGATGAAGTTTGATGAATCCCTGTCAAATGCGCTCATCAAAGGTGCTTCAGTGCATGAATTAGAAAAGCTAGCGATTGCCAATGGTATGCAGACTCTACAAATGTCCGGCATTGAAAAGCTCAAACAAGGCGTCACCAGCTTTAGTGAGCTGCAACGCGTTCTCTATTTTTAACTTCTCAGATTTTATTAGGCAGTTACTTACACTATGAAAACCATCGCTCCACAACTTAAGAACTACCGTTGGAAAGGCATTAATAGCTCGGGGAAAAAAACCTCTGGTAACGTGCTCGCAATGACAGAAGTCGAGGTAAGAGAGCGCCTTGATGCTCAGCACATCAAGATAAAAAAACTCAAAAAAGGCAGTATTTCTTTTATCACCAAGATAAGTCATCGAGTAAAAGGCAAAGACATTACGGTGTTTACTCGTCAAATCGCCACCATGTTGATGACTGGCGTCCCTATTGTTCAGGCACTCAAGTTAGTTTCAGAGAACCATAAAAAAGCTGAAATGAAATCGATCCTAATGAGTGTGACGCGAGCGGTAGAAGCAGGGACACCGATGTCGAAAGCCATGCGTACCGCTAGCACGCACTTTGATCCACTTTACACCGACTTAATCGCAACAGGTGAGCAGTCCGGTAACTTATCCCAGGTCTTTGAGCGTCTGGCGACCTACCGAGAAAAAAGCGAGCAGTTGCGTGCAAAGGTTATTAAAGCGCTCATTTACCCGGCGATGGTGGTATTAGTAGCACTTGGGGTTTCTTATTTAATGCTGACAAAGGTTATTCCTGAGTTTGAAAAAATGTTTACAGGTTTTGGTGCCGAATTACCCGCCTTCACCCAGATGGTACTCAACCTTTCTGCTTGGACCCAAAATTGGGGTCCCTTCATTGGGCTGAGCTTTGTGAGCTTACTCATTTCTGGCAAAATCATGTCACAACGCTCCGACTCATTTCGTCTTTTGACTGCACGGTCGAGTTTAAGAGTACCTATTTTAGGACCAGTTTTATCCAAAGCTGCCATTGCGAAGTTTAGCCGTACTTTGGCGACCAGTTTTAGCGCAGGTATTCCTATCCTAACCGCCTTGAAAACTACCTCAAAAACCTCTGGTAACATGCACTATCAATTGGCAATCGAAGAGGTATATCGAGATACTGCCGCTGGTATGCCAATGTACATTGCCATGCGTAACTGTAACGTCTTCCCAGAATTGGTATTGCAAATGGTCATGATTGGTGAAGAGTCAGGTCGCTTAGATGACATGCTCAACAAGATAGCCGCTATTTATGAGTTCGAAGTCGATAACACCGTCGACAACCTAAGTAAGATTTTGGAACCGTTGATCATTGTTTTTCTGGGTGTCGTTGTCGGTGGTTTGGTGACAGCAATGTACTTACCAATCTTTAACTTGATGAGCGTATTGGGATAGAATGATCCTTTAGCAAATTAATTCTATCAAAACAGCACCTTGCTCGTTTGATTTACCGCTCAAGAGACTGATATGGAAGTATTCCAGTACTACCCATGGCTATTCGTTGTATTTACCGCTATTTTTGGTTTGATCGTGGGTAGTTTCCTCAACGTAGTTATTTACCGTTTACCTAAGATCATGGAACTAGAATGGCGACGCGAGTGCGCTGAATCATTCCCTGAATACAAGATCGAGCCACCAAAAGAGACATTAACCTTAAGCGTGCCACGTTCATCTTGTCAGCAATGCGGTACACATATCCGCATTAGAGACAATATCCCTGTGATTAGTTGGCTATTACTAAAAGGTAAATGCCACAACTGCCAATCACCTATCAGTGCCCGTTACCCTCTTATCGAACTGCTTACCGCTTTTTGTTCGGGTTTTATCGCTTTTCATTTCGGTTTTAGCTACTTCACTGTGGCGCTGGTTTTCTTTACCTTTGTATTGATTGCTGCCACATTTATCGACCTTGATACCATGTTGCTGCCAGACCAACTCACACTGCCATTGATGTGGGCGGGTATTGCTCTTGCTCTTGCCGGTATCAGCCCTGTGAGTCTTCAAGATTCTATTATTGGAGCAATGGCAGGCTACTTATGTCTTTGGAGTGTTTATTGGTTATTCAAACTCCTCACAGGCAAAGAGGGAATGGGCTATGGTGACTTTAAACTCCTTGCTGCATTAGGAGCTTGGCTGGGCTGGCAATCTCTGCCGATGATCATTTTACTTTCTTCGGTAGTAGGCGTCATTTTTGGTCTTATCCAGCTGCGCTTGCAAAAGCAAGGTATCGAAAAAGCCTTTCCTTTTGGTCCTTACCTTGCAATTGCAGGATGGGTGAGCCTAATTTGGGGCAATCAAATCCTCAACTGGTACTTTACGTCGATTCTAGGAGTGTAAATGGCTTTTGTTATTGGCCTAACCGGCGGTATTGCGAGCGGCAAAACCACCGTGGCAAACCTATTCAAACAACAGTTCAAAATAGACATCGTTGACGCTGATATTGTGGCTCGTGAAGTCGTAGAGCCAGGCACACCTGGACTTAATGCCATCATTGAGCACTTTGGCACTGATATTGTCCGAGATGATCAAACACTTGATAGAGCCAAATTGAGAGAAAAAATCTTCTCTAACCCAGAGGAGAAAGCATGGGTGAATGGGTTATTGCACCCAATGATTCGCGAAAAGATGATCGAAGACTTGGAGCAAGTCACATCAGACTACGCTCTTTTAGTTGTACCTTTATTGGTAGAAAACAAGCTCGATAGTTTGTGCGATCGTGTACTTGTTGTTGATGTCGAGCCACAAACCCAGATCTCAAGAACGGTAAAACGCGATAACGTGAGCGAAGAGCAAGCAAAAGCTATCTTGGCATCTCAAGCATCTCGTGAACAACGACTTGCTCTGGCTGATGATGTGGTTAAGAATAATCCAGATGACCCAGATCTTTTGCTTCAAATCACAGATTTACACGAAAAGTACCTAGCCATGTGTAAGAAAAATCTGCGAAAATAGGAATGAAACTCACCAAGGCTACTGTCGATGACCACGCACAAATTTGAACATCCGCTAAATGAAAAAACTCGTATTTATTTAAGAGTTGAGTCTTTGCTGCGTCAGGCTCATCTAGCCTCTGGTTTTGCTGACAATCATCAGTATCAACTGTTCTTCCGTGCACTCTTCGATATGATCGAGATCTTTGAGCAAATTCAACTAAAAAGCGAACTGGCAAAAGATCTTGAAAAGCAACGTTTAGCTTATCGCAATTGGCTTAATGTCGATGGTGTCGATCAGCAAGCCCTTAGCGAACTCTTAAAAGAGATCGACGTAGTCCATAGCCAACTGATGACTGCTGAGCGTTTTGGTCAGGCACTTAAAGAAGATCGCTTCTTAAGTTCAATTCGCCAACGCTTTAACTTACCTGGAGGGTCATGTTGTTTTGATCTTCCTGCGTTGCACTACTGGCTTCATTTACCTATCGAGCGTAAAAAACACGATGCAGAACAGTGGCAAGCGAGTTTAAAACCTTTGTCTGATGCCTTAGCACTCTGGCTCAAGCTGACTCGCGAAACAGGACATTTCAAAGCACAAATCGCTCGCACTGGATTCTTCCAAAGCGATGCGGACGAAGCCAACATCCTGCGTTTACACATTCCAATGGAATACGGTGTCTACCCGATGATCTCGGGTCATAAAAACCGTTTTGCCATCAAATTCATGGCTTTTGAAAGCGGTCAAGCTTGTACTCAAGACGTTGAGTTTGAACTCGCTGTTTGTAGCTAAGCGCAACTCGCACTACTATTGCCATAACACCTTTGAACACCGAATAAATAGGACGAATGACGATGTCTAAAATTACAGTCGTTCCATGCCCACAATGTGGTGCCGACGTAGAGTGGGGAGAGCAAAGTCCTCACCGCCCTTTCTGTAGCAAACAGTGCCAAATGATTGATTTTGGCGAATGGGCTGACGAAGAAAATACCATTCCTGGCGCACCAGATATGTCGGACAGTGATGGTTGGTCTGAAGACCAATACTAAGAAGCTAGAACTCAGAAACGAGAGCACCACGCTTCGAGAATAAAAAGAAGGGTTGATGTGAGAACATCGGCCCTTTTTGTTTTTTATTACGCCGAAAGAGAGATTCCGACAATGCGCATTCGTCGCTTTCGGGAGTAACGTTGTTTGAGTTCATTTATTTGTTTTTTATTCGTCATCCTCAAGAGCGAGGAACGAGCGAGTTGGGGATCCCTTTTTTACTCTCTCGCAGGACAAATGCCGCTCACTAACCGAAGCGCTCCACTATATCAGAGCAAGTATTCCTGATTCTCGAAGCATAACGTCCTTTTTCGCGCATAAAAAAACGGAGCCCAAATAGGCTCCGTTTACTATGAGAACGCTAGTTATAGCATTACTTCTTAGCAAGTTTCTCTTTGATACGAGCAGACTTACCAGAACGCTCACGTAGGTAGTACAACTTGGCACGACGTACTGCACCACGGCGTTTAACTTCGATGCTATCAACGATTGGAGAGTGTGTTTGGAACGTACGCTCAACACCTTCACCGTTAGAGATCTTACGTACAGTGAAAGCAGAGTGAAGACCACGGTTACGGATTGCGATTACAACGCCTTCGAAAGCCTGTAGACGCTCACGGTCACCTTCTTTAACTTTAACCTGAACTACAACAGTGTCACCTGGTGCAAATTTAGGTAGGTCTGATTTCATTTGCTCTTCTTCAAGAGCCTTGATGATGTTACTCATTTTTTAAATTCCTAGAATAAACTGATACTAAATAAATTAGGTTACTTTGCACTATGTTCACTAATGAACTCAGCAAGTAATTGTTCCTGTTCGTCAGTCAGAGCTAGGTTTTCCAGGAGCTCTGGTCTTCTAAGCCAAGTTCGGCCCAGCGACTGTTTTAGTCGCCATTGACGAATGTCCTTGTGATTGCCTGACATCAGTACCGCTGGTACTTCTTTGTCATCCAATACTTCTGGACGCGTATAGTGAGGGCAATCTAACAAACCATTTGCAAAAGAATCTTCTTCTGCTGACGCGAAATCCCCTAGTACACCCGGAACAAACCGAGAGACAGAATCGATTAACGTCATGGCAGGTATCTCACCACCCGTCATCACAAAATCCCCAATCGACCATTCTTCGTCGACTTCAGATTGAATGATGCGCTCATCTACCCCTTCGTAACGACCACAAATCAGAAGTAAATTCTCATTCGTTGCCAGTTCTTCAACGCCTTTCTGGTCGAGCTTACGACCTTGAGGAGAAAGGTAAATGACTTTCGTCTTACCCGGTGAGGCTGCTTTCGCGGTATGAATGGCATCGCGCAAAGGCTGAACCATCATTAACATACCAGGACCACCACCGTAAGGTCGGTCATCGACAGTGCGATGTTTGTCATGAGTGAAATCACGAGGATTCCAAGTCTCAATCGACAAAAGACCTTTTTTAACCGCTTGACCTGTTACCCCAAAATCAGTAACAGAACGGAACATTTCAGGAAAAAGGCTAATAACGCCAACCCACATGTTTATCTCGCTCTGTAATTTTGGAGATTAGAATCCAGGATCCCAGTCAACTTCGATCCGTTGAGCTTCGCGATCAACTTTGATGATCACTTGCTCTTCAAGGAACGGGATTAATCGTTCCTTTTGCCCGAAAGCATCTTTTAGATTTGCTTTAACAACCAGAACATCGTTTGAGCCAGTTTCTAGAATGTCAGATACGACACCGAGATCGTAACCTTTAGTGGTTACTACTTGCATCCCAAACAATTCACGCCAGTAGAACTCATCTTCTGACAATTCAGGTAGTACCGCAGGGTCAATAGCAATCTCAAAGTTCGTCAGTAAGTGTGCGTCTTCACGAACTTCCAGACCTTCAAGCTTAGCCACCATACCTTTGTTATGGCGCTTCCAGCTTTCTACTTTGAACTCAACCCACGTACCCTTTTGGTTAATAAACCAAGGGCTGTAATCGAAAATGCTTTCAGCATTGTCTGTGTAGGAAAAAACTTTAAGCCAACCACGAATGCCGTAAGTAGCACCAAACTTGCCTACAACAATCTTTTCGTTGCTCATTGTTTCTTTACCTTTCATCGACATAAACTAGTTTCTACTTCTAAAGTAAAAATTAAGCCGCTTTTTGAGCGTCTTTAACTAGCTTAGCAACGCGGTCAGATAGAGACGCGCCTTGACCAACCCAGTGGTTAACGCGGTCTAGGTCTAGACGTAGACCTTCTTCTTGACCTTGTGCAGTTGGGTTAAAGAAACCAACTTTCTCGATGAAACGGCCAGTTGCAGCGTTGCGGCTGTCCGCTACTACGATTTGATAAAATGGACGCTTCTTAGCGCCGTGACGTGCCAAACGAATGGTTACCATGTCGTCCTCTTTGCTTTCTCAAAAATAAAATTAACCCCAACAATCATCCAAAAAACTGAATAATCTGGGGTCTCGTGCCAAAATAAAGCTCCGGAATTTTACTCTTATCCCGGAGCAATGCAAGGGGTTTAGTTACTTTTTCACCAACATAAATTGAAATCCAAGTTTGTGACGTAGCTAACACCCTGAAACTAAAGTCTAGGCAATCGTTTAACGACCAAATGGGTTGAAGCCACCGCCTCCGCCCATGCCACCCATCATGCCTTGCATGTTACGCATCATGCCTTTCATGCCGCCCTTCTGCATTTTCTTCATCATCTTCTGCATTTGGGTGAACTGTTTCAGCAGACGGTTAACGTCTTGAACCTGAACACCAGAACCCGCAGCGATACGTTTCTTGCGCGACCCTTTGATGATTTCTGGGCGTTGACGTTCTTTCATTGTCATTGAGCTGATGATCGCTTCCATTTGCTTGAACATCTTGTCATCAACTTTGTCTTTCACATCTGATGGTAACTGAGACATGCCTGGAAGCTTGTCTAGCATGCCCATCATGCCACCCATGTTTTGCATTTGACCCAACTGTTCACGGAAGTCTTCAAGGTCGAAGCCTTTCTTCTCTTTGAACTTCTTCGCTAGCTTCTCTGCTTTGTCTTGGTCAACATTGCGTTGTAGGTCTTCAATCAGTGACAGTACGTCACCCATGCCTAGAATACGCGATGCAACACGATCAGGGTGGAATGGTTCTAGTGCGTCGGTTTTCTCACCCACACCGAGGAATTTGATTGGCTTACCCGTAATGTGACGAACTGATAGCGCCGCACCACCACGTGCATCACCATCCACTTTAGTCAGAATCACACCAGTTAGTGGTAGTGCATCACCGAATGCTTTTGCTGTGTTCGCCGCATCTTGACCTGTCATTGCATCAACAACGAACAGTGTTTCAACCGGGTTAATCGCTGAGTGAAGATCTTTAATCTCACCCATCATTTCTTCATCGATAGCCAAACGACCAGCGGTATCGACAATTAATACGTCGTAGAATTTCTTCTTTGCGTGGTCAATTGCTGCATTAGCAATATCAAGTGGCTTTTGATCTGGTGAAGATGGGAAGAAATCGACACCGATGTCTGATGCTAGGGTTTCTAGCTGCTTAATCGCTGCAGGACGGTAAACGTCGGCAGACACAACCAAAACTTTCTTCTTATCACGCTCTTTTAGAAGCTTGGATAGCTTACCTACCGATGTAGTTTTACCCGCACCTTGTAGACCCGCCATCAAAAGCACTGCTGGCGGCTGCGCTGCTAGGTTCAGTGCTTCATTAGATTCACCCATTACCGCTTCAAGCTCAGCTTGAACGATCTTGATGAACTCTTGACCCGGCGTTAGGGATTTAGAAACTTCTACGCCCACCGCTTTTTCTTTAACGCGGTTTACAAATTCACGTACAACAGGAAGCGCAACGTCCGCTTCCAATAGTGCCATGCGTACTTCACGTAGGGTTTCTTTAATGTTGTCTTCGGTCAGACGACCTTTGCCACTGATATTCTTCAGCGTTTTGGATAATCGATCCGTTAAATTCTCAAACATCTTTGTCTCTTCGCTAAAATGGCGATTAATTAGTGTGAGTATACCTTAGCCAACGTCACAGTCATACCCGAACACAGCTCTTATCCTTAACTTGAGGGCTAACTCGTTAATTTCAATATCTCATCTCTCGTGATTGATGACGCATAGCCCATAGCCCCAAAGAGTAATGCAAGGTATAATTTTCACCATTGTGCACAATAACTCTTAAGATTCATGGATAGCTTAATTGCCATCGCAGCCGCCATTCTTTACGTTCTGGCAATTGCGACCATCATTCCCGGACTCTCTCAACAGTCAGGAATTAAAGCGAAAACCGTATTTGCCAGCGCGGCATGTGCGTTGGTTTTTCACGCTTGGATTCTGAGTGATCTGATTTTCGACGGTTCAGGGCAAAACCTCAGCATTCTTAATGTCGCCTCTCTTATCAGCTTTATTATCTCACTGGTGATGAGCGTTGCGATGCTGAAGAACCGCTTGTGGTTCCTTCTTCCTGTGGTTTATAGCTTTGCTGCCATCAATTTAACTGCTGCTACTTTCTTACCAAGCACTTTTATTAAGCATTTAGAGAACGACCCTAAGCTACTTATACACATTTCCTTTGCGCTCTTTTCCTACGCAACTTTAACTATCGGTGCCCTATACGCACTGCAACTTGCGTGGCTCGACCACAAACTAAAAGCCAAGAAGTCGTTAGCAATTAATCCGAATTTGCCACCTTTGATGATGGTAGAGCGTCAACTGTTCAAGATTATTTTGATTGGTAACTTGCTCCTAACGGGAACCTTGATTACTGGTTTTGTTTTTGTACAAGACATGTTTGCTCAAGGAAAAGCTCATAAAGGTATCCTTTCTTTCATCGCTTGGGTTGTGTACTCAATTCTACTTTGGGGGCATTACCAGAAAGGCTGGCGAGGCAAGAAAGTGACATGGTTCGCGGTAGCAGGGGCGACCTTGTTAACCTTAGCGTACTTCGGTAGTCGCTTTGTGAAAGAAATCATCTTAAGTTGATGTTCTCCATCTATAAAATGCAATTAATAAGGAGCCTAGGGCTCCTTATCCTTTATATTAAAGGGCAAATAAAATAGAGTAACCCTTATTGCATTGACTTAATGGCCAAGCTCGGTCATAAATTAACCAAACACATACAAGGAACAGCAGCGTTTTGGACGACATATCTACGGGTATCTTATTTGCGCTACTCGCGTGTCTTATCGTCATATCAGGTTACTTCTCCGGTTCAGAAACAGGGATGATGTCTTTGAACCGATACCGCTTAAAGCACTTAGCCAATAATGGGCATAAAGGGGCGAAGCGAGTCGAAAAACTACTAGACCGCCCAGATCGACTGATTGGTCTTATTCTTATCGGTAACAACCTCGTCAATATTCTCGCGTCTGCCATCGCAACCATTTTAGGTATGCGGTTATACGGAGACTTAGGGGTTGCGATTGCCACTGGCGCACTCACCATGGTTGTCCTTGTGTTTGCAGAAGTCACACCGAAGACCATCGCCTCGCTTTACCCTGAGCGCGTCTCTTACGCGAGCAGCATTCTCCTCACCATTCTAATGAAAATTCTGTCACCTCTGGTGAGGTTAGTGAACTTCATTACTAACGGTTTTATCCGTTTGATTGGTGTGAAAGCCGACCACACCACAGAAGATCATCTAAGCTCAGAAGAACTGCGCACCGTCGTTAACGAAGCAGGCGGTCTTATCCCTCGTCGTCACCAAGACATGCTGGTATCGATTCTGGATCTAGAACACGTCACCGTTAACGACATCATGGTGCCACGCAATGAGATCACAGGGATCGACATCAATGATGATTGGAAATCTATCGTCCGTCAGCTGACTCACTCTCCTCATGGTCGCATTGTGTTGTACCGTGATCAGATTGATGAAGTCGTTGGTATGCTGCGCCTACGTGAAGCATACCGATTAATGCTAGAGAAGAATGAATTCAACAAAGAAACACTACTGCGCGCTGCTGATGAGGTGTACTACATCCCAGAAGGTACGCCACTGAATGTGCAGATGTTGAAATTCCAGCGTAACAAGCAGCGTATCGGTTTGATTGTCGATGAGTATGGTGACATTAATGGTCTCGTCACTTTGGAAGATATCTTAGAAGAGATTGTTGGTGAATTTACGACTTCCATTGCACCAAGCTTGTCAGAAGAGATTACTCCCCAAGGTGACGGCAGCTTCCTGATTGAAGGTAGCGCCAACATTCGTGACATCAACAAAGGCTTGAAATGGAAACTACCAACCGATGGTCCACGCACTTTGAATGGTCTGATTCTAGAGCATTTAGAAGACATTCCTGAAAGCCACTTGAGTGTGCAAGTTGCCGGACATCCAATGGAAATTGTCGATATTGAAGAGAACCGCATCAAGCTGGTGAAGGTGTACCCAAAGCTCAAGAAGAGCGGTTAACTTCACCACTTTGAATATTCTAATCAACAAAAAAATAGCCTGACAGTGTCAGGCTATTTTTTTGTTTTCAGAGATCTAAACTCAACGCTAAGTTAGTCGATACGTAACTCTTTCAGCATAGATTCTGGCAGTGCCAAATCATCATTCTTATTGACTGCAACGCCCGCTTCTAGAATGTTTTTCGCGATTTGCTTTGCCTCATCTAAAGAGTGCATTGCAGCTGTACCACATTGGTATTCATTCAGCTCAGGGATCTTGTTTTGACTTTCTACTTTCAATACGTCTTCCATTGCTGCAACCCAAGCATCCGCCACTTGCTGCTCTGAAGGCGTACCAATCAAGCTCATGTAGAAACCGGTACGGCAACCCATTGGTGAGATATCGATGATCTCAACGCTATCACCGTTTAAGTGGTTGCGCATAAAGCCAGCGTACAAATGCTCTAAAGTGTGAATTCCCTTCTCAGAAAGGATGTCTTTGTTCGGTGAAGTAAAACGTAAGTCAAATACTGTGATGGTGTCTCCCTTTGGAGTTTGCATCGTTTTAGCCACACGAACTGCTGGCGCATGCATACGTGTGTGGTCTACGGTAAAACTGTCTAATAAAGGCATTACATCTCTCCTGATTGTAACCTCCAATACTTACACGTATTGGTCATTATTTCTGTTCATTTCCCCTCTGACTATTAGGGGGGAGACTAAAAGAACCAACTGCTGTTGTCTTCTAATTCCTGACGACATTGCTTCAGCTGCCAGCCATAAGTCTTGGCGGTTTGCTCCACGCGTCTTGCAACTTTAACTAAGCTAGGTTTGCTTTTATAGGTCCCACGCTTATAGCCACCACGTCCTTCATGGTACGCAAGATACTGGTTGTAAGGGTCCCATAACGAAATGCCTAATTGACGACGAGTCTCATGGGTATACCAACCGACAAACATCATTGAATCGTCAAAATTGGTGCGTGAACCACCTTGTCCTGTCGCTTTTTGAAAATCTTCCCAAGCAGGGTCTTGAGCTTGAGCATAACCGTAAGCACTGCTGACACGTCCCCATGGAATAAAACCGAGAATGTAATCTTTTGGCGGTCGAGCATCATGACGAAAGCTACTTTCTTGCTTAATGATCGCCATGGCAACATTTATCGGTGTGCCCCACTCTTCTTCCATGTCTTTGGCATCTTCGTACCAACCGGATTTTTCTCGGAATATTTCACATAGGTTATCTTGTTGTTTTGGGGGCGCAGTTGCACAACCGGCTAACATCACGCTCCCAAGCACAGACACCACTAACGGCTTAATGTCCAATCCCTGCCCTTACTGCTGGTTATTGTTTTAAGTAAGCAAAGTAATCTTCTAGGAAATCATCGAACGATAGAGTATCACTTTGCTCTGCTTGTTTTTGTTTCTCTACCGATGTTGCAACTTCCGTTTCCATTGCATCGGCTGAATATTGTTCATAGTTGTGTGCTAGGTTTTCTTCGCGGAATTTCATGCCAAGCGCACACCCCACTTTACCTAAACCACCATGCTCTTTTGTCAGCTCAAGCAACTGACCAGAAATGGTTAGCTCTGGCTCATCAATCCAAGACTCAAGTTTGTCACAAACTGCTTGGTACGCATTTCCACCAGCAACCGAGTCCATTTCAACCGCAATCTGACGAAGGTCAGCAAACACACGATGTGCCCAGTCTTGTAGAGACAGGCGCTCACCTTGGCAACCGATTTGTAGCATCAAACCTTTCTCACGACCAGACACAATGACCTTGTTCCAGTTGTCACGCCAGCATTCGAGCTCACAGTTGTCCATAGGGTCAGAATCTGAAAGTGCCGCCCAAGTAAGGAATAGATCAAGGAAGCGAACCTGCTCTTCACTCACACCAACGGCGCTGAACGGGTTCACGTCTAGCGAACGAACTTCAATGTACTCTACACCGCCACGTTTAAGCGCTTCAGAAGGTTTTTCACCGCTCTTAGTTACACGTTTAGGACGAATTGGCGCGTACAGTTCGTTTTCAATTTGCAGAATGTTCGAGTTAAGTTGACGGTATTGACCATCCACTTTTACCCCAATCTGAGCAAACTCTTCCGATGGGTGACGAATTGCATCGTCTAGACCATCAAGATACTGCTCGATAGAGTTAAAGCCAATCTTAAGTACGCTTTGTGCGCTGTTGGTGTAACCGAGATCACTTAGGCGCAGCGACGTCGCTTTAGGCAAGTATAGAGTGCCGCCAACTTTCTCAAATGGTAGGTCAGTTTCACGACCTTGAATGAATGAACCACAAAGTGCTGGTGACGCCCCAAAGAAGTACGGAATCATCCAGCCAAAACGGTAGTAATTACGAATCAGCGCAAAGTACGCAGCAGATTTCGTTTCTTGGCGTGCTTCTTCATCTTGTTCGCCATGCAGAGCGTCCCAGAATGATTCAGGAAAAGAGAAGTTAAAATGCACGCCCGAGATAATTTGCATCAGGCTACCGTAGCGGCGTTTTAGACCTTCACGATAAAGCGTTTTCATTTTAGCTGAGTTCGATGAACCATATTGTGCCAGCTGAATATCATCCTCCGAGCCCACGTAACATGGCATTGAAAGTGGCCACATTTTCTCTTCACCCATTTTGGTTTGAGTGAAGTGATGGATATCTTTCAACTGCCCCATTAATTCAGGGATCTCGTGCGATACAGGAGTGATGAACTCCAGCAGGGATTCTGAAAAGTCGGTCGTAATCCATTTGTTTGTGAACGCTGAGCCCAAACCCTCGGGATGAGGTGTTGTTGCTAGGTGTCCATCCTGACGATAGCGCAAAGTTTCTCGCTCAACACCGCGTCCAAACTGCTTAAATACTTCTGGGTTTGATGCAACTTGTTTTAGTCGCGCAGCAAAATCAGTCAAAATGAGGTTCGCTTATATTGGGAGCAGGACACTCGCCAAGCGTGGCAAGTGAAAGCTAAGTTATTGATATATAATCCATCTAGATAAATAACCCATCAAAAAGTCATTTATCTAGTTAGAAACGAATAGCGGAGAGTCTCCTCTCCGCTATTAAATGTGTACTCTATCGAATGATTTCAAGCTCTTCCACGTCTTTCCCTAACTTTTCTAGTTGAGGGCGAAGGGATTTCGCGTCCCCGACAACAACTATCTGGTAGTCATTCGGGTCGAACCATTTCTGTGCTAGAGCGTTGAGAGTCTGTTTGTCGACAGTCTCAACAATAGCGTTTCGTTGCTGTAAGTAGTCTTTGTCTAAGTTGTATTTCAAAATATCACTGATGAGTTTGCTTTTCTGTGTAGGCGTCTCATATTTCAGTGCATCTTTTTGACCGACTGCTTGGCGCATAAATTTCAATTCATCTTCAGTCATGCCCGATTGTGAGAACTCATTCAACTCATTCTCCATTTCTACAATAGAGGCAATGGTCGAATCCGCACGCACTTGCGCTGTAAATACAACAGAACCCGTTTCTACATTTCCAGAGAAATAGCCATAGGCACCATAAGTGTAGCCTTTGTCTTCACGAAGGTTTTGGTTGATACGACTGTTAAAGTTACCGGCTAAGTTGAAGTTTGCTAACTGACCCAGATAGAAATCTCCCGTCGCATCATAAGGCATGCCTTGACGGACCATCATGACCACACTTTGCGGAGCTCCTGGCTTATCCACCAAATGAACTTTTTGTGGACCTAGCGGAGCAATGGCTTGAGGGGCATACAAAGGTGCCGCTTCATCTTCCCAATTTGCCCAAAACGACAATTGTTTCTCAACGTCAGCTTTGCTGATATCACCAACCGCAATAATTTGCGCACTTTGAGGTGTGTAGTGCTTCGCATAGAAATCACGCACGTCATCGAGAGTCAGAGCTTGGAGCCCCGCTTTGGTGCCATCTTTTGGACGAGCAAAAATAGAATCTCCGTACAATACTTGACGGCTAGCTTGCGACGCCATCCAACTTGGTTTTTGATGCTCATACACCAAGCCTTCTAACGCTTGCGTCTTAACTCGGTCAAAGTCTTCTTGCTTAAATGCCGGAGACAACAACATCTCTTCGACAATCTTAAGTGTTGGCGCTAGGTTCTTCTTCAGGGCGGAAACACTAATGTCTGTTGTGTAACCTGTTGCATCGACAGAAATAACACTACCTAACTTATCAAGTTCAGCTTGAATCTCTTCTACCGAACGTTTGGTTGTTCCTTCTTGCAGCATAGCGGCAGTCAGTTGAGCCAAACCTTCCTTACCAGCTTCAACGAAACGTGTTCCAGCTGGTAAACTAAACTGCATGGTGACGGTTGGTGTTTCACTGCTTACTGTACCCAACAACTCAGAACCATTGTTGAAGTGGATGTCATACAACTTCGGCATGGTTGCCTCAACAGGCTCACCCACTGGCGGTTGAACAGAACGGTCAAAGTTGTCAGTTGCTCGGCGGTAAGCCAATTGATCGTCTGAGATTTTTTCATACTCAGGAAGAGTGCGTTTTGGTGTCACGAATGTCGCTGGTTTCACAGCAAGCTCTGTTTTACCTTTTGGCACAACACTCAAGGTGACCTTGTTCTTACCTTGAATAAAATCACTGTATGCTTTTTCTACCGACTCAGGCGTTACAGCACGAAGTTGCTCAAGCTGTTCCTCAATCAAATCTGGCTTGCCGAAGAAAGTTTGATTCGACGCTAGCTGTGTCACTTTACCTTTCACACTTTCTAAAGCGAAAATCGCATCGGCTTCAGATTGACCTTTAAGTTGCTCCAAACGATCTTTCGTCACCCCGTCCTTCGCAAACTTACCCAACGATGTCATCAGCTCATCATATAGCTTGGTGAGGTCGCCTTTATCACCAGAATCACCCATCGCGTAGACGTAAAAATTACAAGAAAGCTCAGCACAGTCATGGAAAGAACCTGCATCTACTGCTTTTTGTGTTTTTACTAGGTCTTGGTAAAGCACGCTGTTAGTACCACTACCTAACACGCTTGATAGAGTATCAAGTGACGCTTGAGTGGCTTCGCCATTGTAGGTTGTCGGCCATGCCACCATAACCATTGGTTGCTGGATACGATCTTCTAAGGTGATGAACTTGCTTTCTGCTAGCTTTGCAGGCTGCTTAGGTGCATTTTCCACTTCAGGTCCGCGAGGGATTGAACCAAAGTACTTATTCACCCACGCTAATGTTTGCTCAACATCGATATCACCACCAATGGTTAGTACTGCGTTGTTTGGACCATACCAACGTAGGAAGAAGGCTTTCAGATCGTTCACATCAACGCGGTCAAGATCTTCAACGTAACCGATCGTTTGCCACGAGTATGGATGACCTTCTGGGTACAGCGCTTCTGCCATGCGTTCCCAAATCAAACCATAAGGACGGTTGTCATAACGCTGCGCGCGTTCGTTTTTAACTGTTGAGCGTTGAATTTCAAACTTATGCTGTGAGACGGCATCGAGCAAAAAGCCCATGCGGTCTGACTCAAGCCACAACATTTTTTCTAACTGATTAGCAGGAACAGTTTCAAAGTAGTTCGTGCGGTCACGGTTAGTCGTGCCGTTTAGTGTACCGCCAGCTTCTGTAATGATCTTAAAGTGCTCTTGGTCACCAACGTTCTCAGAACCTTGGAACATCATATGCTCGAAGAAGTGAGCAAAACCAGATTTGCCAATTTCTTCACGTGCCGAACCAACGTGATATGTGACATCAACGTGTACAAGTGGATCCGACGCTTCAGGTGCCAGAATGACCGTCAAACCATTGTCCAACTGATACTTCTGGTATGGAATTTTCACTTTGCCTTCTTCCGCTTTTGATGACTCTACGAAAGTAACTCCATCAGGCAATGATGATACAGGGGAGTTTGATGCACAGCCCGTGATCACTAATAGTGAACACGCGCTAACCCAAAACATTCTCATGCGCTTTCCTTAAAATAAACCGAGATAGATGGCGGCCAACAAGCTATACCTTGCGGCTTTGCCTAAAAATATAAGAACCAAACACGGCAGAAATTTCATCCTTAACCATCCTGCCGCTAAACATAGCGGGTCGCCAATCACTGGCAACCAACTAAAAAACAATCCCCAATACCCGTATTTGGACAGCCACTTCAATGCGGTATGCCCATGCTTCTCATCCTGAGTTCTATTTGGAATCCACAAACCCAACCAATAGTTGGTGAGACCGCCCAAGGTATTACCAATGGTGGCAACAATAATGATGGAAGAAACCGAGTATTGGTTTAACGATAAGGTGGCAATCAATCCAGCTTCAGAGCCACCTGGCAATAGAGTGGCACTAAGAAAACCAGTAATGAATAGCACCCACAATGCGGAGTCAGAAAACCATAAAGCTAAGTTTTCAAAGGCAGCATTAAATGCCTCTAACATGTCATATCAAGCAAGATCTTGCCTCGCGTCCGCCCCGATTCGACTTGTTTGTGAGCTTCAATAACATCGGTCATCGGATAGACGTGTTGTACTTCAGTTTTTAACAGCCCAACGCCAACCATGTACAACAAAGTGTCAAGTTGTTCACGGTCAGGTTCGACTAACATACCGCTGGCTTCAAAACCAAGTAACTTGGCTTTTTCACAAATCAGTTCTGCAGTAATCGTTGGAACAGTAATGACTCGAGCGTTATCTGTCAGGCATTTGAGTGCGTCTAAAGCGGCATCGCCACCAACAAGATCAATCAAAACATCCACATCTTCAACACGTTCTGACACTGGTGCAAATTGATAGTTCACTGCGTGTGCACCTAAAGTAGCGAGGTAGTCCAAATTTCGTTCACTACAGGTGGTAAACACTTCTGCTTTGGTCGCAACTGCAATTTGCACGGCTAAGTGACCAACACCACCAGCTCCGGCAAGTATCAATACACGGTCACCTTCAGTCACATTAGCTTTACTCAGCGCTTGAGCCGCAGTTTGACCTGCAAGTGGCAATACTGCCGCTGCCTCTAAGGCGACCGAATTGGGAACGTGACTTAATTCAGATTCAGGAACACAAACGTATTGGCTGTAACCGCCTCCTCGAATAGGGAAACCGATAAAGCCAGCTACCTCATCCCCCTCTTGAAAACGAGAGGTATCTTCGCCACATGAAACGACTTTCCCCGAAATATCATAACCGGGAACCCAAGGTAAGTTGTCTTTGTTTTGTGCCGCAGCCCAACCAAGCCCCGCTCGCGTTTTGACATCAATAGGGTTAACGCCAGAGTATGCCACTTTAACTAAGACTTCCCCTGTTTGTGGGGTTGGTGTTGAGGTGGTTTGAATTGCAAGAACTTCTGCGTTGCCGAATTCGGTAATAGCGATCTGTTTGTGTTCCATAACCCATTCCCTGAGAGAAAACAAAAAGGGATGCAAGAGCATCCCTTTGACTATAAACCATTTTGTTTACCGAAGTTAATCGTCAATTTGTAAATTGGTAGATAATTCTATTTCACCAATTTTCCAACAAACAACTCAAGATGGTGTACTACCCCACCAGTGCCAGTAAGATACCAGCGGCAACCGCCGATCCAAGAACACCGGCTACGTTTGGCCCCATTGCGTGCATCAGCAAGAAATTTTGTGGGTTTGCTTCCAAACCGACCTTGTTCACAACACGCGCGGCCATTGGTACTGCAGAAACGCCTGCAGCACCGATAAGTGGGTTGATGTCTTCTTTCGAGAACTTATTGAGAAGCTTCGCCATCAAAACACCTGCCCCAGTACCGATACTGAATGCGACTGCACCGAGTCCCAAGATACCTAGCGTTTCTAGATTCAAGAACTGCTCAGCTTGCAGCTTAGAGCCCACACCAAGACCTAAGAAGATCGTTACGATATTGATCAGCTCGTTCTGAGCGGTTTTCGATAAACGATCCACCACGCCAGCTTCACGCATCAAGTTACCCAGACAGAACATACCAACCAACGGTGTCGCTGAAGGCAAGAACAAAATCGTCATCAGTAACACAGCAAGTGGGAAGATCACTTTCTCCCACTTACCAACGTGACGAAGCTGGGCCATTTTAATCTGGCGTTCTTCCTTAGTGGTTAGGGCTTTCATGATCGGCGGCTGAATGATCGGCACCAGTGCCATGTAGCTGTATGCCGCCACGGCAATCGCACCTAACAAGCCTGGAGAGAGCTTACTCGCTAAGAAGATCGCCGTTGGACCATCCGCACCACCGATAATCGCGATAGACGACGCATCCGCCATGGAGAACTCCATACCCGGAACATAGTTAAGCAGAATCGCCCCAAACAGCGTCGCGAAAATACCAAACTGCGCCGCAGCACCTAGCCACAAGGTTTTTGGGTTTGCAATCAAAGCACCAAAATCAGTCATCGCCCCCACGCCCATGAAGATCAGCAGCGGGAACACGCCCGATTCGATACCAATGTAATAAACGTAGTAGAGCAAACCACCTGGTTCGGTAAAGCCAGCATTGGGAATGTTCGCTAAAATGGCACCAAAACCAATAGGTAATAACAGTAAGGGTTCAAAGCCTTTTTTGATCGCCAAAAACAGCAAGGTGCAACCAACCAGCATCATACAGATTTGGCCGAACTCAAAGTTAGCGATCCCTGTTTCTGACCATAAGGTCATCAATCCGTCCATGATACTCCCTTACGCCAGACTCAGCAGCGGTGAACCAACAGTAACGGCATCACCTTCTTTCACGTTCAGTTCTTGAACCACCCCACCGCGCGCAGCACGAACTTCAGTTTCCATCTTCATTGCTTCTAGGATGAGTAGAACGTCACCTTCCGCTACTTCAGCACCGGGCTGAACATTCACTTTAAAGATGTTACCAGCAAGAGGTGCAGGAACCGCTTCAGCAGCACTATTAACAGGAGCATTTGGCGCTGCAGGTTGAACCGGTGCGGCAGCCCCACTTGGCGTTACCGATGTTAATTGCCCCTGCGGACCTACTTCAACTTCATAAACTTGCCCATCAACTCGCACGCTGTATGTTTCAACACCACCAGCAGCAGCCTGTGTTACTTGTGCAGCGGCAGGTTTCGCAGCTTCTAACGTTGGTGCTGGCTCAAACGCATCTGGGTTGCCACGGTTTTTCAGGAATTTCAGACCAACTTGAGGGAATAACGCGTAAGTTAATACATCATCGACACGTTCGCTCGCAAGCTTAATGCCTTCAGATTGCGCTTTCTCCATCAAATCAACAGTTAGGGTTTCCATTTCCGCTTCAAGCAAGTCCGCTGGACGACAGGTAATTGCCTCTTTACCATCAAGTACTTTCGCTTGTAATTCAGCATTAACTGGCGCAGGAGCGGCACCGTATTCACCTTTTAAAACACCTGCCGTTTCTTTGGTGATGCTCTTGTAGCGCTCACCTGTCAGAACGTTGATTACCGCTTGAGTACCAACAATCTGAGATGTCGGCGTGACCAGTGGAATAAAGCCAAGATCTTCACGTACACGTGGGATCTCTTCCAATACTTCATCAATTCGGTCCGCAGCGCCTTGCTCTTTTAACTGACCTTCCATGTTGGTCAGCATGCCCCCTGGAACTTGGGCGATTAGAATGCGTGAATCCACACCTTTTAGCTGACCTTCCCACTTCGCGTATTTTTTACGTACTTCACGGAAGTAAGCCGCGATAGGCTCGATTTGGTCTAGTTTCAGATTAGTATCTCGCTCAGTGCCTTGCAGCATCGCAACCACGGTCTCAGTAGGCGTATGACCGTATGTACAACTCATCGAAGAAATCGCAGTATCAAGAATATCGATACCCGCTTCTACAGCTTTCACGGCAGTAGCAGTAGATAGACCGGTCGTTGCATGACAGTGAAGCGCTAGTGGTACATCACAAGATGCTTTGATGCGTGTGATCAGCTCTTCCGCTTCATAAGGTTTAAGCAGACCAGACATATCTTTAATACAAAGAGAGTGACAACCTAAGTCTTCAAGACGTTTAGCAAGGTCAACCCATGTGTCTGCGTTATGCACTGGGCTCGTGGTGTAAGACAATGTTCCTTGCGCATGTGCACCAACATCAACAGTGGCTTTCACCGCTTTTTGGAAGTTACGTACGTCATTCATTGCATCAAAGATACGGAATACATCCATACCATTCACGTGCGCACGCTCAACAAACTTCTCTACTACGTCATCGGCATAATGGCGATATCCTAAAAGGTTTTGACCACGCAGTAGCATTTGCATTGGTGTATTTGGCATTGCTTTTTTCAATTCGCGTAGGCGCTCCCATGGGTCTTCACCCAAGAAACGGATACACGCATCAAATGTTGCGCCACCCCAGGTCTCTAACGACCAGTAACCAACCTTATCTAACTCAGCTGCGATAGGCAGCATATCTTCGATACGCATACGCGTAGCAAACAGGGATTGATGGGCGTCACGAAGGACCACATCAGTGATAGCTAGTGGTTTAGACATGCTCTTAAACTCCTTTTTAATCCTATCTTTCGGCTACTTCGCGACTGAGGCGCGATGTTTATGAATCGCAGCCGAGATCGCCGCCACTACTTGTGGACTAACAGCTGAAGAGGTTGATTGAACGTTGGTATTTGTTTTCGGTGCTGCGATCGGCGCTGGTACTTCTTCTGGCACCAATTTAGACATTAGCCGAACGAGATAAACTAGAATGGTGAGGAAAATAAATACGACCGCCATCCCTGTTAGCATCAGGGTGGCCGCATCTACTAGCAGGCTTCCTATATTCGTCATGTTGCTTCCTTTCTTTGTCATCCTGACAATGCGCAGGACTTTAATAGCGTCAAATCCCGACCAATGGATTATCTCGATTGGTTAAATTTTGTCAATTTTGTTTAAGGAAGCTTTTAAATAATCTCTAACATTGATTATTTATTCACTACTCAGATCACAAATTGCACTAAAATTCACTTCCCTAGTGGGATCGCTCAACATATAACCACACTAAATTAAAGTACTTGCAAAAACTGCGATTGGGATTTCAAAATGAAAAGAGGCTTTAAGAATAAAGTGAAATAAAAACAAAAGGATAGAATAAATTAACACACCAAAAACACGACATTAACAATAATAAAACATTAGTTTTATTATCGATGCTTGGATGGGGTTCTCTACCATCGTAAATCAATCAGGCTCGAGAAAGCGCAAGGTGGAGCTTTAAGATGACTATTTAAGCGAAACAAGCGTATTAGCGAAAATAGCTCAGGATCAGGCGCTTGAAGCAGAATCTAGTGCGAAGAAGCGGTGATAAATACGCAAGAGAGACACAATATCTTAGCCAAGCAGCAGATACAAAAAAGCCTCGCATAAGCGAGGCTTTTTTAAAGAGTGGCGCGTCCTGGAGGATTCGAACCTCCGACCGCCTGGTTCGTAGCCAGGTACTCTATCCAGCTGAGCTAAGGACGCACGGTTTTCGATATCAGTATTCCCAATATCAGGAGTTCACAAGGAAACCCTAAAGAGTGGCGCGTCCTGGAGGATTCGAACCTCCGACCGCCTGGTTCGTAGCCAGGTACTCTATCCAGCTGAGCTAAGGACGCGCAATTTTCGATATCAGTATTACCAATATCAGGAATTCACAAGGAAACCCTAAAGAGTGGCGCGTCCTGGAGGATTCGAACCTCCGACCGCCTGGTTCGTAGCCAGGTACTCTATCCAGCTGAGCTAAGGACGCGCAGTTTTCGATATCAGTATTACCAATATCAGGAATTCACAAGGAAACCCTAAAGAGTGGCGCGTCCTGGAGGATTCGAACCTCCGACCGCCTGGTTCGTAGCCAGGTACTCTATCCAGCTGAGCTAAGGACGCGCAGTTTTCGATATCAGTGTTACCAATATCAGGAGTTCACAAGGAAACCCTAAAGAGTGGCGCGTCCTGGAGGATTCGAACCTCCGACCGCCTGGTTCGTAGCCAGGTACTCTATCCAGCTGAGCTAAGGACGCGCAATTTTCGATATCAGTATTCCCAATATCAGGAGTTCACAAGGAAACCCTAAAGAGTGGCGCGTCCTGGAGGATTCGAACCTCCGACCGCCTGGTTCGTAGCCAGGTACTCTATCCAGCTGAGCTAAGGACGCGCAGTAATCTTTATTTTACTTTGTATAACCCGTTTATCAAACGAATTATTAAATAGTGGCGCGTCCTGGAGGATTCGAACCTCCGACCGCCTGGTTCGTAGCCAGGTACTCTATCCAGCTGAGCTAAGGACGCGCAGATCTTCTTGCTAAGAAGTTGTGAAGTAAATCACATTCATTTCTTACGAAACAAAAAAAAGGCCGTTGGGCCAGTCAATGAATGGCGGTGAAGGAGGGATTCGAACCCTCGATACGGGATAAACCGTATACTCCCTTAGCAGGGGAGCGCCTTCAGCCTCTCGGCCACCTCACCGTTTTCATTGTTATATCTCAAAAGAGATATGGCGCGTCCTGGAGGATTCGAACCTCCGACCGCCTGGTTCGTAGCCAGGTACTCTATCCAGCTGAGCTAAGGACGCACTTTTTGTTGATTTCTCAACGTTACAAGAATGGCGGTGAAGGAGGGATTCGAACCCTCGATACGGGATAAACCGTATACTCCCTTAGCAGGGGAGCGCCTTCAGCCTCTCGGCCACCTCACCGTCTTGCGGAGGCACATATTACGTTTTACCGAAAATATGTCAAACACTTTCTTTGAAAAAAAACGCAAAAATCGCTTAACCGATGCGGATTTAATCAAAGTGACTATTAAACAAACTTTACCACCCTATTATGATGAAAAAAAGAGAGTCTTCTCTTAAAAAATGACATTAATCAGAAACTAAAAAGGCTAGCCCTTCGGCTAGCCTTTTTCATTCAAACTAAGCTCTGTAAACAGGAGCAGCTTAGTAGTTACCAGAAGCAACGTTACCATTGCCTTTTTCAGCTTGAATGCGCATGTAGATTTCTTCACGGTGAACAGAAACCTCTTTCGGAGCGTTAACGCCGATACGTACTTGGTTACCTTTAACACCTAGTACAGTTACAGTCACTTCATCACCAATCATAAGTGTTTCGCCTACGCGGCGAGTCAAAATTAGCATTCTTTGCTCCTTGAGTAATCTCTAAATTTTCTTGCTACAAAGCTATTATCCAACAAAAGTTATATTTCCGTAAACTACCTTGTCACTGAAAATTAGCCCAAAAAGGCATGTTTTTGCTGAATGTTCAATGCTTCACTAGATGTAACGTAAGCATCATGAAGAATGTTTGCTGCTGCATCCACACACATAGGTGGTAAGACTAGCATCATAGTGAGTGCATTCGTTGAACAGAAATTGATTGCAATATCTTGCTGTGCCAACAATTCACAGGCATGGTCAACCATTCCATTGGCTTCTAGCCCCACAGCGGTCAACAGGCTTACAGCTTCACTATTACGGATTTTATCGCTGAACACCAGATCCAACTTGGCACATGCATCTTGTTTTATCATGATACCTGTTCGTTCTGTTTCCTCGATCACATTCCAAATGTCGATACCCAACATCTGACATTGCTTTGTAATGCTAGACAAATGTTCGTTGTCGACTTCAATAATGGCAAGGTCACGTTGAATGGCTATACCAGAGACGGCTTTTGAGCCTGCTTCCCCTTTTACCAAACTGCCTTCGTTCAAATCAAATGTCGAAAGCACGCGTAGCGGTACATTGTTCTTCCACGCATACTGCACAGAAGGAAGATGTAAGACCTTTGCTCCGCGGCTAGCCATCGCTTCCATCGAAGGAAAATCAATAACTGCCATCTTTTGAGCGTTTTTTACTACACGTGGGTCACAAGTATAAATACCATCAACGTCGGTAAAGATTTGACACTCATCAGCGCTTAACGCACCAGCCAGTGTCACTGCGCTCGTATCTGAGCCACCTCGACCTAATGTGGTGATATCCCCATTTTCATTCACACCTTGGAATCCTGCCACGATCACGATTTGGTCTTGTTCAAGTAAATCCAGAATCGTAGAAGTATCAATGTGTTTAATCGTCGCGTCATTGTGTTGATTGTCCGTCACAATGTTCGCTTGTGCTCCGGTAAGTGAGCGTGCAGCGTAACCCAATTTATTCAGAGTCATTGCTAGCAGTGCCATCGACACTTGCTCACCAGCAGAGAGCAAAACATCAAGTTCTCGAGCAGTTGGAACGCTATCTACTTGCTTAGCCAGTTCCATTAGTCGGTTTGTTTCGCCTGACATTGCAGACACAACAACGACAACTTGATTACCATCATTCTTCGCCTTAATGATGTGTTCAGCTACCTGGTGGATTCTTTCAATTGAACCCACAGAGGTTCCACCAAACTTTTGCACGATAAGGGGCTTTTTCACCAGTCTTCACCTTCCCAAGACCAAAGTCTCATTAGGACCACTCATACTCCATTGAGATAAATTATATAAGCGGTAGTTACAACAAAAACCAAGCAGCGTAAATGACCTGGTTAAAATACGGTCAATTAAACCACTTGGTTACCATAAAAAAATTACGCCCAATCAAAGAAGCTTGATTGAGCGTAAATCATTTTTTAAAAGCTTATAGGCGTTCTTCTAGCCAAGGCTGTACAGACTGAATCGCCGCAGGTAGCGCTGCAACATCAGTACCACCTGCTTGCGCCATATCTGGGCGACCACCGCCTTTACCGCCAACTTGCTCAGCAACCATCTTAACTAAGTCACCCGCTTTAACTTTGCCGATAAGGTCTTTGGTTACACCTGCAATCAGACCGATCTTGTCATCGTTCACGTTTGCAAGAAGGATAACGCCGCTACCGACTTGGTTTTTGATGTCATCAACCATAGTACGTAGGTTCTTGTTATCTGCGCCTTCTAGAGCAGCAATCAGTACTTTAGTACCGTTGATATCCTGAACTTTACCCATGATATTTGCGCTTTCTGCCGCAGCCATCTTGTCTTTCAGTTTCTGGATTTCTTTCTCTAGAGATTTTGCTTTCTGTGCTGATTCAGCCAGTTTCTCTTCGTACTTAGCCGCTTGAGCTTCGATTGCATCTAGTGCACCTTCACCCGTTACCGCTTCGATACGACGGATACCTGCTGCGATACCACCTTCAGATGTGATCTTGAATAGACCGATATCACCTGTGTTTGAAGCGTGGATACCACCACAAAGTTCAGTAGAGAAGTCGCCCATAGACAGTACGCGTACTTCGTCGTCGTACTTCTCGCCGAATAGTGCCATTGCGCCTTTCTTCTTCGCAGACTCAATGTCCATCACGTTAGTTTCAATCGTGTGGTTGCGACGAATTTGCGCGTTGACTAGACGCTCTACTTCTTTCAGCTCTGCTGCCGTTACGGCTTCTAGGTGTGAGAAGTCGAAACGTAGGCTGTCAGCTTTCACTAGAGAGCCTTTCTGCGTTACGTGCTCACCAAGAACTTGGCGAAGTGCTGCGTGTAGCAAGTGCGTTGCTGAGTGGTTTAGAGAAATAGCTGCGCGACGCTCTGCGTCAACGATAGTTGCTACTTCGTCACCTTTCGCTAGAACGCCTTCTGCCATTACACCGTGGTGTGCGATTGCGTTACCTAGTTTTTGAGTGTCTTCAACACGGAATACACCAGACTCAGTGCGGATTTCACCAGCGTCACCACACTGACCGCCTGACTCTGCGTAGAATGGTGTTTCACCAAGCACGATGATTGCTTTGTCGCCTGCAGATAGAGATTCTACTTCGTTGCCTTCAACGAACATCGCCGCTACAGAGCTAGAGCCTTTAGTGCCTGCGTAACCACAGAATTCTGTTTGCGTATCAACTTTGATTGCTGCGTTGTAGTCAGTACCAAAGTTACCAGCTTCACGCGCACGTTGACGCTGCTCTTCCATCGCTTTCTCGAAACCTTCTTCGTCGATTGCAAACTCACGTTCACGTGCAACGTCGTTAGTTAAGTCAGCTGGGAAGCCGTAAGTATCGTAAAGTTTAAATACGGTTTCGCCGTCTAGAACTTTACCGTCTAGGTTATCTAGCGCTTCGTTTAGAATCGCCATACCGCGCTCAAGTGTACGACCGAAGTTTTCTTCTTCGATACGCAGTACTTTTTCAACCACAGCTTGTTGACGCTTCAGCTCTTCACCAGCCGTACCCATGATTTCCGCTAGTACACCAACCAGTTTGTGGAAGAATGCACCTTGTGCGCCTAGCTTGTTACCGTGACGAACTGCACGACGGATGATACGACGTAGAACGTAACCACGACCTTCGTTTGAAGGCATAACGCCATCAACGATCAGGAATGAACATGAACGGATATGGTCAGCGATAACGCGTAGCGATTGGTTTGATAGATCTTCGTAGCCAATCACTTCAGCAGCAGCTTTGATAAGAGCTTGGAATACATCGATTTCGTAGTTTGAGTGAACGCCTTGCATGATTGCAGAGATACGCTCGATACCCATACCAGTATCTACCGATGGTTTTGGTAGCGGTTCCATAGTGCCGTCTGCGTGACGGTTGAACTGCATGAATACGTTGTTCCAGATCTCGATGAAACGGTCACCATCTTCTTCAGGTGTGCCAGGACGGCCACCCCAGATGTGCTCACCGTGATCGTAGAAGATTTCAGTACATGGACCACAAGGACCTGTGTCACCCATTTGCCAGAAGTTATCTGACTCGTATGGTTTACCACCTTTCTTGTCGCCGATGCGAATAATGCGGTCTGCTGGAACGCCTACTTTTTTGTTCCAGATATCGAATGCTTCGTCGTCTGTCTCGTAAACTGTTACAAGTAGACGGTCTGCTGGCAGCTTAAGGGTTTCTGTTAGGAATTCCCATGCGAAAGAAATTGCGTCTTCCTTGAAGTAGTCACCAAAGCTGAAGTTACCTAGCATTTCAAAGAAAGTGTGGTGACGAGCTGTAAAGCCAACGTTTTCCAGGTCGTTGTGTTTACCACCAGCACGTACACAACGTTGAGCCGTAGTCGCTCGAGTGTAGGCTCGTTTTTCTAAGCCTAAGAAACAATCTTTAAATTGGTTCATACCCGCGTTTGTGAACAGCAGGGTTGGGTCGTTATGTGGAACTAACGATGAACTTTCTACGATTTGGTGTCCTTTGCTCTCAAAGAACTTGAGGAACGCGTTACGAACCTCATCAGTGCTCATGTACATGCAGCTCTTCCTGAAAATAGTCGAGTTAGAATTTTGCCGTATTGTAGATCATGCAATCAGCTACGACTAGTTTTCTTGCGGAAAAGAGGCATTAGAAGAAAAAATTTGAAGCAAAACAAAAAACAGTGCGAACGACTGACCGTTAATCTTCGTCCTCAAAGCTCAGCGCGTAGCTAATTTGGTCAAAACTGTAGCCACGATATTGCAGAAATCGCACTTGTTTAGCGTACTCTTTCTGGTCTTTGGCTTTTATTCCTTTGAATTTCTTCTCAGCAGCCATTCTTGCCAGTTCAAACCAGTCTTGTGGCTCTTCTGCCATTGCCATATCGATGATGGATTCTGCTACACGTTTTTGGTTCAATTCTTGACGAATTCGGCGCTCGCCATGCCCTTTGTAAACATGTTGACGCACTTGGCTTTTGGCATAGCGCAGGTCATCCAAATAGTTGTGGTCGAGACAAAAATTGATTGCCGATTCTATGGCTGCCTCTTCATAACCTTTTAGAGCCAGCTTTTGGTATAACTCGTATTGCCCATGGTCTCGACGGCTCAATAATTGAATAGCCGCTTCTTTGCTAGATAGAGTCGGCGCTTGACGCTTTTGGTACATGGTGATCCTAAAACTGTTTTTGCTGTACAGGATTTATCTCAATCGTAGTAAATAACCGCTCACTCTAACCTACTAACACGCTAGTTCTGATCGCTTGCCTACCCTAATTGATATAAGCCCATCCTTTGTTTTTTCGATTTTTATTTCAGCAGATACAACAAAGCCCCGCATAGCAGGGCCTTGTTCAATATGACTCAGTAAGAAGATTAAAACTCTTCTTCTTGCTCTGATTTTTCACCTGATTCTGGTGCTTCAGGTAGTGCTGGTGAAAGTAGCATTTCACGCAGTTTAGTATCGATAGTCTTACCGATTTCTGGGTTTTCGCGTAAGTAGTTACAAGCGTTTGCTTTACCTTGACCAATCTTGTCGCCTTGGTAGCTGTACCATGCACCTGCTTTTTCAACTAGCTTGTGCTTCACGCCTAGGTCAATCAGTTCGCCTTCACGGTTGAAACCTTGGCCGTACATGATTTGCGTGTTTGCTTCTTTAAACGGTGCTGCAATCTTGTTCTTAACAACTTTGATGCGCGTTTCGTTACCTACTACTTCGTCACCTTCTTTGATAGCGCCAGTACGACGGATATCTAGACGAACAGAAGCGTAGAACTTAAGTGCGTTACCACCAGTCGTTGTTTCTGGGTTACCGAACATCACACCAATCTTCATACGGATTTGGTTGATGAAGATACACATACAGTTAGATTGCTTTAGGTTACCCGTTAGCTTACGCATCGCTTGAGAAAGCATACGTGCTTGAAGACCCATGTGGCTGTCGCCCATTTCGCCTTCAATTTCTGCTTTTGGTGTTAGTGCTGCAACTGAGTCGACAACCATAACGTCGATAGCACCAGAACGTGCAAGTGCGTCACAGATCTCTAGCGCTTGCTCACCCGTATCAGGCTGAGAAACCAATAGTGCGTCGATATCAACGCCAAGTTTCTTCGCGTATACAGGGTCTAGCGCGTGCTCTGCATCGATAAACGCACAAGTTTTGCCTTCACGTTGCGCAGCAGCAATAAGCTCAAGAGTTAGCGTTGTTTTACCTGAAGATTCTGGACCGTAGATTTCTACGATACGACCCATTGGTAGACCACCAGCACCCAAAGCGATATCAAGAGAAAGAGAACCCGTTGAGATGGTTTCTACGTCCATTGCGCGGTTATCACCAAGGCGCATGATAGAGCCTTTACCGAATTGCTTTTCAATTTGACCTAGCGCAGCGGCGAGCGCTTTCTGTTTGTTCTCGTCCATTACTTTCTCCGATTTATTCATCTTGTTTTGGGCGACGAATAGTAATTCATTTTTCTTAAGCAGAAGAACTGCTCAGCAATGAAAGTCATTATACTGTTGATTCATACAGTGTCCATACCTGTATGAAAAAAATTTGACTAACCTAAAGCCATGATTTGCTCTAGCCCTTATCAAATCTGGGCTAAGGCAATTTCACAAATTCTAAATCAGATGTTGATACAATTGAGTCAGTGCGTGTTCGACCGCTTTTTTGCGAACTTGAGCACGGTCACCAGTGAAATGCATGGTATCCACTTGCTGCCAGTTTTGGTTATCAGCGAAGGCAAAACAGACCGTACCGACAGGTTTCTCTTCACTGCCTCCTCCTGGTCCAGCAATACCACTGATGGACACGCCGATAGTAGCATTCGAATTACGAATGGCACCTTGTACCATTTCAATCACAACGGGTTCGCTCACCGCACCATGAGCTTCCAACGTTGAAGCTTGTACACCAAGCATCTCCATTTTGGCTTCATTACTGTAAGTGACAAACGCCCGGTCAAGCCACGCAGAACTGCCAGCAATATCAGTAATAGCAGTTGCAACACCGCCACCCGTGCATGATTCTGCCGTCGTTAAAACATGTCCATGCTTAGCCAATAATGCACCTAAATCGGCACTCAATTTTGTTGCTCGTTCCATAGCCAAAAATGCCCTTTGTCTCTTTTTACTTGATAGGGATTCACGTATCCTAAGCCGCTACGGAAATAAACAAAAGTACTTACCTGTGAAAGCTGAACAAAAACACACTCCGATGATGCAGCAATATCTCAAGCTAAAGGCTGAGAACCCAGAAATCTTGCTGTTTTACCGCATGGGCGACTTCTACGAACTCTTCTACGACGATGCTAAACGCGCATCTCAATTGCTTGATATTTCGTTGACTAAACGTGGTGCATCGGCAGGTGAACCTATCCCGATGGCTGGCGTTCCATTCCACGCCGTTGAAGGTTATCTAGCCAAACTTGTTCAGCTTGGTGAGTCTGTCGCGATCTGTGAACAGATTGGCGATCCTGCAACAAGCAAAGGTCCAGTTGAACGTAAAGTAGTACGCATTGTTACACCAGGTACAGTAACCGACGAAGCACTGCTGTCAGAGCGTATCGACAACCTGATTGCGTCTATTTACCATCACAATGGTAAGTTCGGTTACGCGACATTGGATGTGACTTCGGGTCGCTTCCAATTAGTTGAGCCTGAAACCGAAGAAGCAATGGCTGCTGAACTGCAACGTACTGCGCCTCGTGAATTACTCTTCCCTGAAGATTTTGAACCCGTACATCTGATGTCAAACCGTAACGGTAACCGTCGTCGTCCTGTCTGGGAATTTGAGCTAGATACCGCTAAGCAGCAATTGAACCAACAATTTGGTACGCGCGACTTGGTAGGCTTTGGGGTTGAGCACGCTTCACTGGGTCTGTGTGCTGCGGGTTGTTTGATCCAATACGTAAAAGATACTCAGCGTACTGCCCTACCACACATTCGTTCATTGACGTTTGATCGCCAAGATCACTCAGTCATTCTTGATGCGGCAACACGTCGCAACTTAGAGTTGACGCAAAACCTATCTGGTGGGACCGATAACACGCTAGCCGAAGTACTCGATCACTGTGCGACCCCAATGGGCAGCCGTATGCTGAAGCGCTGGTTACATCAACCAATGCGCTGTGTCGATACTCTTAACAACCGTCTTGATGCAATTGGTGAGATCAAAGATCAGAGCTTGTTCACCGACATTCAACCAATTTTCAAACAAATTGGTGACATCGAGCGTATCCTAGCCCGTTTGGCGCTGCGCTCAGCACGTCCGCGCGATATGGCTCGTCTACGCCATGCGATGCAACAGTTGCCAGAGTTGGAAGCAGTCACTTCTTCTCTAGCTCACCCATACCTTAAAAAGTTGGCTCAATTTGCTGCGCCAATGGATGAGGTATGCGACTTACTTGAGCGCGCAATCAAAGAAAACCCGCCAGTGGTTATTCGCGAGGGAGGCGTGATTGCAGAAGGCTACAATGCGGAACTTGATGAATGGCGAAAGCTTGCAGACGGCGCAACCGAGTATCTTGAAAAACTCGAAGCAGACGAGCGTGAACGTCATGGTATCGACACCCTAAAAGTTGGCTACAACGCTGTACACGGTTTCTTCATTCAGGTTAGCCGTGGTCAAAGCCACTTGGTTCCACCACACTATGTACGTCGCCAAACACTGAAAAATGCAGAACGCTATATCATTCCAGAGCTGAAAGAGCACGAAGATAAAGTTCTGAATTCAAAATCAAAAGCACTAGCAGTTGAGAAAAAACTGTGGGAAGAGCTATTTGATTTGTTGATGCCAAACCTTGAGAAGATGCAAAACCTTGCTTCGGCGATCTCTCAGTTGGACGTACTACAAAACCTAGCCGAGCGTGCAGATTCACTTGATTACTGTCGCCCAACATTGGACAAAGAGGCGGGCATTAGCATTCAAGCGGGTCGTCATCCTGTCGTGGAGCAAGTAACAAGCGAACCATTTATAGCTAACCCAATTGAACTGAGCTCAGATCGTAAGATGTTGATCATCACTGGTCCAAACATGGGTGGTAAATCAACCTACATGCGCCAGACTGCATTGATTGCTTTGATGGCTCACATTGGTTCATACGTTCCTGCAGAATCAGCTCATATTGGATCTCTAGACCGCATCTTTACTCGTATCGGTGCATCTGATGATTTGGCATCTGGCCGTTCAACCTTCATGGTAGAAATGACTGAAACCGCCAACATTCTTCACAACGCCACTAAGAACAGCTTGGTGCTGATGGATGAAATTGGTCGCGGTACCAGTACTTACGATGGTCTGTCTTTGGCATGGGCAAGTGCAGAATGGCTTGCAACTCAGATTGGGGCAATGACTCTGTTCGCAACGCACTACTTCGAACTGACTGAGCTGCCAAACTTGCTGCCAAATCTCGCTAACGTTCACCTTGATGCGGTAGAACACGGTGACAGCATTGCTTTTATGCATGCAGTTCAAGAAGGCGCGGCAAGCAAGTCTTATGGTCTAGCGGTTGCTGGTTTAGCGGGCGTTCCAAAACCAGTCATCAAGAATGCACGTCACAAACTGTCGCAGCTTGAACAATTAGGTCAAGGTAATGACTCACCTCGTCCGAGTACCGTTGATGTGGCAAACCAACTCAGCCTGATCCCTGAACCTAGTGATGTTGAACAAGCATTGTCGAATATCGACCCTGATGATTTAACGCCGCGTCAGGCACTGGAAGAGCTATACCGCTTGAAGAAGATGCTCTAGTTCTTGGGCTAACTGGTACAGTAAAACGCAAAAAGGCTATGGTCACCCATAGCCTTTTGTTTATTCTGATCTAGCCTCTATCGCTGCCTACGTTTAGTCGTCTTCTACGTTGAACAAGTTTTCCATGTTCAGACCTTGTTTAATCAAGATCTCGCGTAGTCGACGTAAGCCTTCCACTTGGATCTGGCGAACACGTTCGCGTGTTAAACCAATTTCACGTCCCACTTCTTCAAGCGTTGATGGCTCATAACCAAGCAGACCAAAACGACGTGCCAGCACTTCTTTCTGTTTTGGATTCAGCTCTTCTAGCCAATGGATCAATGAAGATTTGATGTCATCGTCTTGAGTGGAAACTTCAGGATCCGAGTTGTTTGCATCAGGAATAATATCCAGTAACGCTTTCTCGCCGTCACCACCGATTGGAGTATCGACAGAGCTAATACGCTCGTTAAGGCGAAGCATTTTACTTACGTCTTCTACTGGGATATCTAACTGTGCAGCAATCTCTTCTGCTGTTGGTTCATGGTCGAGCTTCTGAGAAAGTTCACGCGCTGTACGCAGATAAATGTTCAGCTCTTTAACCACATGAATTGGCAGACGGATTGTACGAGTTTGGTTCATCAACGCACGTTCGATCGTTTGGCGAATCCACCACGTCGCGTAAGTTGAGAAACGGAAGCCTCGTTCTGGATCAAACTTCTCGACCGCACGGATCAAACCTAGGTTACCTTCTTCAATAAGATCAAGAAGCGCAAGACCACGATTGCTGTATCGGCGAGAGATCTTCACTACAAGACGCAAGTTACTTTCGATCATGCGTTTGCGAGCGGCTTCATCGCCACGCAGTGCACGTCGTGCATAAAGTACTTCTTCTTCTGCAGTAAGTAGAGGTGAGAAACCAATTTCACCTAGGTAAAGCTGAGTCGCGTCTAGGCTCTTGCTGCTCGCATCAAACTCTTCGCGTGCTGCTGTTTTGGTTCCGTTAGATGGTTTTTCAAGTCCGTTAGAAATGCCTTCCGATTGTGCATTATCATATTCGAACTCTTCAACTTTGGTTACTGTGTTGCTGATACTCATAACGCCTCCCCCTGGCGAGTTAGCAAGACATGACAACTCAATATGTCGCTAAATGATGTCGCAAGTTGTTATTCAAAGTTCTACGGTAAATAGCGCTTTGGATTCACTGATTTACCTTGATAGCGAATTTCAAAGTGAAGTTTGACGGATTTAGAACCAGAACTACCCATGGTCGCTATTTTTTGTCCGCTCTTAACACTTTGTCCTTCTGAGACCAGCAATCTGTCATTGTGTGCGTATGCGCTTAAATAATTGTCGTTATGCTTCACTATAATTAGGTTGCCATAACCTCGTAGCGCATTACCTGAGTACACGACTGTGCCGGCTGCGGTTGAAACGATTGGCTGACCACGCTGTCCTGCGATGTCTATGCCTTTATTTCCTTGTTCTCCCGCTGAGAAGTTCTTGATTACTCTCCCTTTTGTTGGCCATAACCACTTCGATACTTTATCGTTTTTCGCGGTAGTTACTGGCGGTTTCGGTTTAACATTCTGATTACCTTTTGACCCAACATACTCCTTTGGTTTGGATTGTTCAACCTTCTTTGGAGGCTGTTTTTGTGCAACTTGAGTCTTAGTCGGTTTAGGTTTTTGAGTAGAGCTTTTACTTGAATTTGACGGCTTTGACGCTGTTGATGTTTTAGTCACTGGAACAGGTTTCGCCGCAACTACAGGAGCAACAACGGGTTCCACTTTATGACCATATTTAGGCGCAACATATTTCGGAGCCCAAAGTTTTAACTTCTGCCCCGGGAAAATCGTATAAGGCGCAGACAATTCATTGTAACGAACAAGATCATTTACATCCTTATCTGTGACGTAGGCAATAAAATAAAGGGTATCACCTTTCTTTACTTCGTAATAACTCCCTCTATAACTACCACGCTCAACCGTCGAGTAATCTTTATTTAGGCTTGAAACAGGTGCAGGTGAATGAGCCGCGCAACCAACCAGTCCCGCAGCCAATAAACAGCTAATACCAAAACGACGTAATAACTTCTTCACCTAGTCTTTAACCCTTAAGCTAAATCACCTGCAACTAATGGCACAAATCTTACCATTTCTACCACGGTCGACAGATATTGTTCACCCTGACGTTCAATTTTTAATAGTTGTTGTTCATCTTCACCAACAGGAATGATCATCTTACCGCCCTCTTTCAGCTGGGATAGAAGTGCTTGGGGAACACTTTCCGCTGCCGCAGTGACAATAATCGCATCGAATGGACCTTTCGCTTCCCATCCAAGCCAACCATCTCCATGTTTGGTAGAGACGTTATAAATATCCAGTTGTTTCAGACGACGCTTAGCATCCCATTGCAAAGACTTAATGCGTTCAACGGAATAGACATGATCGACAATTTGCGCAAGCACTGCAGTTTGGTAACCCGAGCCCGTGCCGATTTCTAAAACATTACTGTCCGATTTTAGATCAAGCAGCTCTGTCATTTTTGCAACGATATAAGGCTGAGAAATAGTTTGTCCCTGACCAATCGGCAGCGCATTGTTGTCGTACGCTTGGTGCATCATTGCTTGTGAGACAAAGCTCTCACGCGGTAGTCGATAAATCGCATCCAACACACGTTGATCACTGATGCCACTGGAGATAAGAAACGCTATCAACCTGTCAGCATGTGGGTTACTCATTAACTCTCTTCCTTTAACCAACTGTCCATTGCGCGCAGCGACTCATGAGCGGTGAGATCGACTTGCAGCGGCGTGATTGAAACAAAACCATGTTCAATGGCATAAAAGTCCGTACCGATGCCAGCATCTTGCTCTTTACCCGGAGGACCAAGCCAATAAATATCATGTCCGCGTGGATCTTTCTGCTTAATCATATTCTCAGCGTGATGACGCGCACCCAAGCGAGTCACTTCTATCTCACCAAGTTCTTCAAACGGAAGATCAGGGACGTTTACATTCAATAGACGGTTGGTTGGAATTGGGCGAATCAGATGCTGCTCAACCAACTGGCGAGCAATTTTAGCAGCAGATTCAAAATGTTGTTTACCGACTAGAGAGAAAGCAATCGCCTGCACGCCAAGGAAGTGTCCTTCCATAGCAGCAGCCACCGTGCCGGAGTACAAAACGTCATCACCTAGATTTGCGCCATGATTGATGCCTGACAGCACAAGGTCTGGCAAATCATCTTTCATCAACTCATTCAGCGCAAAGTGTACACAGTCTGTTGGCGTACCTTGCACAGAGAATGTCTTTGGCGCAATCTCGGTGACACGCAGCGGTTGCTCCAGCGTCAATGAGTTAGATGCACCAGAGCGGTTTCTATCTGGTGCGACAATCGTTACTTCGGCAATGCTTCTCAGCTCATCAGCAAGCGCATGAATTCCTTGAGCATGAACACCATCATCATTGCTGAGCAGTATTCTTAATGGCTTCGCGTTGTGTGAATCCATTTCCATTAATATTCTCTTTCTACCTTTTCTTCGATGACCAGCTCACGCACGATTGAGGTCGCAAATGAACCCGCATCCAGCGAGAATGTCATCGTGATGTTATTACCATCGACCGTCCAAGCTAGGTATTGTGGCTTGAGTGCGATATCGCGGCGGTCGTGACGCATACGGTTACCGCGAATCAGTGCCATCAAATCTGGTTCTTCATCTAAGAACGGTTGTTCTAAGGTTAGCGCATCCGCTTGAGTTGGTAGTGCGTTATCGCCCGCCATTGCCGCGGTGATCGCCACTTCGCCTTGAGCAAATTGTGCTTGTAACTCGGCGATGTTGCTTGCATCAACTAACTGAGTGCCAGAAGCTGTCTGCGCAACATCACCGTCGATGAACTTGTCAAATACACCATTCTCTAGGCGAGCTGAAACAATGCGGTTGAAGATCCACGAACGAGCCGCTGACAGATACATGCTGCGTTTGTTTTGATTGCGGGTACGAACGTTCTCGCGTCCCCATCGACGTGCTTCTTCAAGGTTGTTGCCATCGTTACCAAAACGCTGACTACCAAAGTAGTTTGGCACACCCACTTGTTTCACTTTTTCAAGACGTTGTTCAACATCCGCTATATCTGTCACTTCAGACAAAGTAACCACGAACTCGTTCCCTACTAAGTCACCAGGGCGCAGTTTTTTATTGTGACGATCCGTTGCTAGGATCTCGATGCTCGGGTATTGCGCCAAAAATGCTGAAAAATCTGGCGTTTCACCTTTTGGTAAATGCACACTTAGCCACTGTTCAGTCACAGCATGACGGTCTTTAAGACCCGCCCAGCTAACGTCTTTCGACTTAACACCACAGGCTTTTGCTAGTTCGTTAGCAACGAAACTGGTGTTCTCACCTGTTTTACGGATACGAACCATTAAATGCTCGCCTTCACCCGTAAAGGCAAAACCTAAATCTTCGCGAACCTGAAAGTGCTCTGGCTGCGCTTTGATTTTTGCAGATGCAACTGGCTTACCTGTTAGGTAAGCCAATGAAGATAAAATGTCTGACATGATGTATTTCCGCTGATATCACAGCTTAGAGGAGCAAATTGCTAATTATTGCTTAAACAGAAGTACAACTGCTTCCGTTGCAATGCCTTCTTTGCGTCCAGTAAAACCAAGACGTTCTGTCGTCGTTGCTTTTACGTTAATGTTGCTAATGTCGGTTTCAAGGTCTTCGGCAATAGCAGCACACATTGCGTCAATGTGCGGTGCCATCTTCGGCGCTTGTGCCATGATAGTGACATCGGCATTACCAAGACGGTAGCCTTGCTCTTTGACTCGGCGATAAACGTCTTTCAGTAGTTCACGACTGTCTGCACCTTTCCATTTTTCGTCCGTATCAGGGAAGTGACGACCAATATCGCCTGCAGCAATAGCGCCAAGCAGGGCATCCGTTAACGCATGCAGCGCTACATCACCGTCAGAGTGTGCAATCAAACCTTGTTCGTAAGGGATCGCTACACCACCAATGATTACCGGACCTTCACCACCGAATTTATGTACGTCGAAACCATGACCAATTCGAATCATTTTCTATCCTTTCTTTATTCGCCGCGCTCACGGCTTAGATAAAACTCGGCTAACGCAAGATCTTCTGGCTGAGTAATTTTTATATTATTCGCATTCCCTTGAACAAGTGCCGGCTTTTCACCTAACCATTCCAAAGCCGAGGCTTCATCAGTGATGGTTGCACCTTGTTCTAATGCGTCAGTCAGTGCTTGAGTAAGCTGCTGAGTTTTAAACATTTGTGGAGTTAATGCATGCCACAATGCTTCTCTATCTACCGTATGATCAATATCTTGTGCTGCGTTTGCTCGCTTCATTGTGTCTCTCACTGGAGATGCGAGGATGCCACCAGTTGGGTGTGCGCTACAAACGTCGATCAAATGGTCAATATCGGATGTTAATACACACGGTCTTGCAGCGTCGTGGACTAATACCCACTCGCTTTCCAGATGTGTACTTACATAGTTTAGCCCTGATAACACAGAGTCTGCCCTTTCTTTACCACCAGCCACGCGAATCACATCAGGGTGCTGAGCAATGGAGAGTTCAGGGTAGTATGGGTCGCCGTCGGTAATAGCCACGACAACCTTAGAAATTTTTGGGTGAGAAAGCAGTTTCTCTACGGTATGTTCCAGTACCGCTTTGCCGTCAATCAACAGGTATTGTTTTGGGCGATCTGCCTTCATGCGACTGCCAACACCTGCGGCTGGCACAATAGCAATATGGGTTGGAGTGTTAGTATCCAACATATTAATGCTCTTCCTCATCGACAATTCGGTAGAAGGTTTCGCCATCTTTAACCAAACCAAGTTCATGACGTGCACGTTCTTCGATTGCATCAAGACCTTGTCGTAAGTCATCAATCTCAGCGAACATCTCGTTATTACGAGCTTGCAGCTTGCTGTTTACTTGCTGCTGCACTTCAATTTCATCTTCTACTGTGTAGTAGTCAGACACCCCGTTTTTGCCAAACCAGAGGGTATATTGAAGCCAGCCAAACAGTAACGTAAGGGCTATAACAAAGATTCGCATATCGTTGCTAACATTCTGTACCGGAAGGGATTAGATAAGGTGACATATATAGCATAAATGCGTGGTTGGCTCTAGGGTAGAAAAAGAGACTCACACGCTCCTTACAGGAAAAAAGCAGCAAAATGAAACAAAGAGATTCCCTACTCTCTCCTTCGTCGTTCTAGGGAATGACAAATCAACGTAAGCGAAAGACATCCAAAAGCAAAGCCTGTTCTCATGTATCCAAGTGAAGTGCTCTCGAAGAGCCAAGTCCGCTCCTACCTTTCGAAGAGAAGCGCTCCCGAAGGGCGAAGCCCGTTCCTGCCTCTCGAAGCATAGCGTTCTCATATGTTAGATACAAATACGCCCCGCAAGTGCGAGGTGTTTTTAAAAGCTTTAAGTTAAGCCGTTAACTCAGTTAAGAATTAAGCCTGGCCTTTAACTTCTTTGAGACCGCTTCCTTGAAACATGGAGGAGCGCGCTCACTTAGAGCTTCCGTCATATAAAAAAACGCCCCGCAAGTGCGAGGCGTTTTCAAAAGCTTTAAGTTAAGCCGTTAACTCAGTTAAGAATTAAGCCTGGCCTTTAACTTCTTTGAGACCGCTTCCTTGAAACATGGAGGAGCGCGCTCACTTAGAGCTTCCGTCATATAAAAAAACGCCCCGCAAGTGCGAGGCGTTTTCAAAAGCTTTAAGTTAAGCTGTTAATTCAGTTAAGAATTAAGCTTGACCTTTAACTTCTTTGAGGCCGCTTCCTTGAAACATGGAGGAGCGTGCTCACTTAGAGCTTCCGTCATATAAAAAAACGCCCCGCAAGTGCGAGGCGTTTTCAAAAGCTTTAGGTTAAGCTGTTAATTCAGTTAAGAATTAAGCTTGACCTTTAACTTCTTTAAGACCGTTGAAAGGAGCGCGCTCACCTAGAGCTTCCTCGATACGGATTAGTTGGTTGTACTTAGCAACACGGTCAGAACGGCTCATAGAACCAGTTTTGATTTGACCTGCAGCTGTACCTACCGCTAGGTCAGCGATAGTTGCATCTTCAGTTTCGCCAGAACGGTGAGAGATTACTGCTGTGTAACCTGCGTCTTTAGCCATCTTGATTGCAGCTAGAGTCTCAGTTAGAGAACCGATTTGGTTGAACTTGATAAGGATAGAGTTAGCTACGCCTTTCTCGATACCTTCAGCAAGGATCTTAGTGTTAGTAACGAATAGGTCGTCACCTACTAGTTGAAGCTTGTCACCTAGTAGTTCTGTTTGGTGCTTGAAGCCAGCCCAATCAGACTCGTCTAGACCGTCTTCGATAGAAACGATTGGGAATTGGTTAGCTAGCTCAGCTAGGTAGTGGTTGAACTCTTCAGAAGTGAAAGTTTTACCTTCGCCTTTCATGTTGTAGATGCCAGCTTCTTTGTCGAAGAACTCAGATGCTGCACAGTCCATAGCTAGAGTAACGTCTTTACCTAGTTCGTAACCAGCAGCTGCAACAGCTTCTGCGATAACTTCTAGAGCTTCAGCGTTAGACTTAAGGTTTGGAGCGAAACCACCTTCGTCACCAACTGCAGTGCTGTAGCCTTTAGACTTAAGAACTTTAGCTAGGTTGTGGAATACTTCAGCACCGATACGTAGACCTTCTTTAAGAGTCTTAGCACCAACTGGTTGGATCATGAACTCTTGGATGTCAACGTTGTTGTCTGCGTGCTCACCACCGTTGATGATGTTCATCATTGGTAGAGGCATAGAGAACTGACCAGCTGTACCGTTTAGCTCAGCGATGTGCTCGTATAGAGGCATGCCTTTAGCCGCTGCAGCAGCTTTAGCGTTTGCTAGAGAAACAGCTAGGATAGCGTTCGCACCGAACTTAGATTTGTTTTCAGTGCCGTCTAGTTCGATCATTACTGCGTCGATTGCAGCTTGGTCTTTAGCGTCTTTGCCAACTAGAGCTTCAGCGATTGCGCCGTTTACAGCTTCAACAGCTTTAAGAACACCTTTACCTAGGAAACGTGCTTTGTCACCGTCACGTAGCTCAAGAGCTTCGCGAGAACCAGTAGATGCGCCAGATGGAGCTGCCGCCATACCTACGAAACCGCCTTCTAGGTGTACTTCAGCTTCTACAGTTGGGTTACCACGTGAGTCGATGATTTCACGACCTAGAACTTTAACGATCTTAGACATTAATGTTTCCTCTCGTTCAAATATAAATGTCAATTTTAAAGGGCAGCAGCACAACCTTCGCCGCCGCCCGTATCCTTTTACTTCTCGAATTCGCCGCGAGCGTTTTGACCAGCAGCTTTAACGAAACCTGCGAATAGTGGGTGACCATCGCGAGGAGTCGAGGTGAATTCTGGGTGGAATTGAGCCGCTACAAACCATGGGTGAGCTGGGTTCTCAATCATTTCCACTAGTTTCTTGTCCGCTGATAGACCAGATACTTTCAGACCTGCTTTTTCGATTTGCGGACGAAGAACGTTGTTTACTTCGTAACGGTGACGGTGACGTTCGTGAACTGTCGCGCTACCGTATAGTTCACGAGCTTTCGTCCCTTTCTCTAGGTGACATAGCTGTGAACCAAGACGCATCGTACCACCTAGGTCAGACGTTTCAGTACGTTCTTCAACTTTACCTTCGCCGTCTACCCATTCAGTGATCAAACCTACCACAGGGTACTTAGTGTCTTTGTTAAATTCTGTTGAATGTGCACCTTCCATACCCGCTACGTTGCGCGCGTATTCGATCAGTGCTACTTGCATGCCTAGACAGATACCTAGGTAAGGTACTTTGTTTTCACGAGCGTATTGTGCTGCGCGAATCTTACCTTCGATACCACGGTCACCGAAGCCACCAGGTACTAGGATTGCATCTAGACCTTCAAGTACTTCTACGCCTTTCGTCTCAACATCTTGAGAGTCTACGTATTTAATTGTGACGTTTAGACGGTTTTTCAAGCCTGCGTGTTTAAGTGCTTCGTTTACTGACTTGTAAGCATCTGGTAGTTCGATGTATTTACCGACCATACCGATAGTTACTTCGCCAGTTGGGTTCGCTTCTTCATAGATAACCTGTTCCCATTCAGACAGGTCAGCTTCTGGCGCGTTGATACCAAAGCGAGCACAAACTAGGTCATCTAGACCTTGAGACTTAACAAGTTGAGGGATCTTGTAGATTGAATCTACGTCCTTCATTGAGATTACCGCTTTCTCAGGAACGTTACAGAATAGCGCAATTTTCTTACGCTCGTTCGCTGGGATCATACGATCAGAGCGGCAAACAAGAATATCTGGTTGGATACCGATAGATAGCAGCTCTTTAACAGAGTGCTGAGTTGGCTTAGTTTTCACTTCACCAGCAGCGGCTAGGTAAGGAACTAGCGTTAGGTGCATGAACATTGCGCGCTCACGACCTAGTTCTACAGCAAGCTGACGGATAGCTTCCATAAATGGTAGTGATTCGATATCACCTACCGTACCACCGACTTCAACGATAGCAACATCATGACCTTCAGAACCTGCGATTACGCGGTCTTTGATAGCGTTAGTGATGTGAGGGATAACCTGAATGGTTGCACCTAGGTAATCGCCGCGACGTTCTTTACGTAGTACGTCTGCATAAACACGACCAGCAGTGAAGTTGTTACGCTTAGTCATCTTGGTGCGGATGAAACGCTCGTAGTGACCAAGGTCAAGGTCAGTCTCTGCGCCATCTTCCGTAACGAACACTTCACCGTGTTGAGTTGGGCTCATTGTGCCTGGATCAACGTTGATGTAAGGGTCAAGCTTCATCATAGTCACTTTAAGACCACGAGCTTCTAGAATAGCTGCAAGAGATGCTGCTGCAATACCTTTACCTAGAGAGGATACAACCCCGCCAGTAACAAAAATGTAATTTGTCGTCATGTTTAACCTGAAATTGGTTGAATGAGGGAAATGGAGTGCTTCTGGACGGGACGTAAATATACCAGAAGCTCCTAACCGCCACAACGTGAAATCTATCACACCGTAATTTTTTATTTTTTGCTTCAAATCAAAGTCGAGTATTCATGCAATTTCAGCTTCGCTCTTCTCGTTTCACTTCATCCCACATGGAATCGAGTTCATCTAGAGTAAAGTCTGCCAGCTGTTTACCGTGCGCTGCAACTTTAGTTTCCACGCCTTTAAAGCGTTTCGAGAACTTTAAGTTGGCTTTTGCCAGTGCCACTTCAGGGTCTTTCCCTAGGTGACGAGATAGGTTCACGGTAGCAAATAAAAGATCGCCTAATTCGAGTTCAACTTTCTCCTCATCCGGAGTAATTTGAAGCACTTCTTCCATTACCTCTTCAATTTCTTCCTGCACTTTTCCGACAACGGGACCAAGCGAGTCCCAATCAAAGCCGAATTTTGCGCACTTTTTCTGGATCTTTGTAGCACGCGAAAGCGCAGGTAGAGAGTTTGGTATTGAGTCTAGGATACTTTCTTCAGCTTTGCCTAATTGTGCTTTCTCTTTGGCTTTTTCCGCTTCCCAGTTGGCGTTAATCGCTTCTTCAGAATCGAATTCTACTTCTGAAAAAACATGCGGGTGACGACGCGTCAGCTTCTCGTTAACGGTTTCCACCACATCAGAAAACTCGAACAATCCCTGCTCTTTCGCCATTTGGCTGTAGAAAATCACTTGGAACAATAAGTCCCCCAACTCTTCTTGCAAGTTCGACCAATCGCGGTTTTGAATCGCATCCACCACTTCGTAGGTTTCTTCAATAGTGTGAGGAACAATGGTGTCGAAGGTCTGCTTTAAGTCCCAAGGGCAACCGCTTTCTGGGTCACGCAACTTCGCCATGATTTGTTCTAACTGTTCAATTGGATGACTCATTTTCTGTTCCTTTAAACCTTTCTATCTAAAGAAAAAGGTGAGCAGCCAAAACCACTCACCTTCTAGATTATTTTATTTTCTCAGCGGCTTTCACTAAGTAATTGTTACTTTGACAAGGCAACAAGTTTTCGCGACTCCTGAGCATAGCTCGCCTATGTGATGGAGCAAGAAAACGCAGTTAACGCAGTAAAAGTGACAAGTACGACGTGAAAGTTAGCCTAAGCGTTTCACCGACATTACATCCTTGATCTGCTCAACACGTTTCGAAACGCGTGAGAACACCTCAAGGTTGGTCACTTCAAGGTCAAAGTCCATGATCGACATTTGCGTGCGGTAATCGACGCGACTCTTCATGCTGGTGACTTTGATTTTCTCGTTCGCAAATAGCGTTGTGATGTCTTTTAGTAGACCACCACGCTCCATCGCTTCAACACGAACCGTCAAGATGTAAGAGCCGACAAAGCCGCTCCCCCAGACGGTATCAATGATACGTTCTGGTGCGTGATGACGAAGTTCTTCTAGTTGCTCACAGTCACTACGGTGCACCGAAATACCACGACCTTGAGTGATGTAACCTGAGATCTCATCACCTGGGATCGGCTGACAACAGCGCGCTAGGTGTGTCATTAGGTTATCGACACCTTCTACCACAACAGCATCTTTCTTCGGACGGCTTTGCGCTGGCGCGCGATTTTCTGCTTCTTGCAGTTTTTCTAGCGCTTGCTGGTCTTCCTCTTCCGCGGTTGGTTTGTTTACCAACGCGTTGATGTGGTTGATGATCTGGTTGATGCGCAAGTCACCACTACCAATACCAACATACAACTCATCGGCGCTGTTGACGTTAAAGCGTTTCAGCGCGTACTGGTCTGCGTCTTTCAATGTCGCGCCAATTTTCGCCAATTCGTGCTCTAGGATTTCACGACCCGCTTCTAGGTTCTTCTCACGACTTTGTTTGCGGAACCATGCGTTGATTTTCGCACGTGCTCGGCTCGACGTCACAAAGCCCAGAGTCGGGTTCAACCAGTCACGTGAAGGGTTTGGTTCTTTCTGGGTGATGATTTCAACCTGATCACCCATTTGCAGTTTATGGGTGAACGGTACAATACGACCCGCAACTTTAGCGCCGATACAACGGTGACCCACTTCGGAGTGAATGTGGTAAGCGAAATCGAGCGGTGTTGCGCCCATTGGTAGGTCGACAACATCGCCACGTGGGGTAAAGGCATACACGCGGTCATCAAATACCTGACTACGTAGCTCGTCCAACATCTCGCCAGAGTCAGACATCTCTTCTTGCCAATCGAGTAGCTTACGTAGCCATGTGATCTTCTCATCGTAACCGCTGCGGCTGCTTGCACCTTCTTTGTATTTCCAGTGCGCAGCAACACCTAGCTCAGAATCTTCGTGCATCTCTTTAGTACGAATCTGGATCTCAATGGTCTTGCCTTCAGGTCCAAGAATCACGGTATGGATAGACTGGTAGCCGTTTGGTTTCGGGTTCGCTACGTAATCGTCGAACTCGCTTGGTAGGTGTTTGTATTTGGTGTGAACCACACCTAGAGCGGCATAACAGTCTTGAAGTTTGTCAGCGATGATACGTACTGCTCGTACGTCAAATAATTCATCAAACGCCAGACTCTTCTTCTGCATTTTGCGCCAGATACTGTAGATGTGCTTTGGACGACCACTGACTTCTGCGTTGATGCCGCATACGGTCATTTCTTGGGTAAGGTCGTCGACAAAGTCTTTGATGTATTGTTCACGGACAATACGACGCTCAGCCAATTGCTTCGCGATTTGCTTGTAGGTTTCTGGTTGTTGGTAGCGGAAGGCGTAATCTTCGATTTCCCACTTCAACTGACCAATACCAAGGCGGTTTGCCAGAGGCGCATAGATGTTTGCACACTCTTTTGCCGCAGCACGACGAACTTCGTCCGGCGCTTTTTTTACTTCAATCAGGTTGCAGATACGTTCCGCCAGCTTGATGACCACGCAGCGGAAATCATCCACCATTGCCAACAGCATGCGACGAACGTTATCTACTTGAGACGAGGCAGCACCACCATCCATTGTTACATTTAGTTGACCAATTGCCGCCATTTCGTCGACACCATCGATCAGCTTAATGATTTCTTTGCTGTATTTTTCCTCAAGGAGCTCTCTATCAAAAGCACCACTTGAGACCAAAGGGAACAGTTGCGCCGCGACAAGTGTCGCTTTGTCCATCGACAAGGTGATCAAGATTTCGATCATCTCTCGTCCACGCCACAACAAAAGCTCCGCCTGTTCGTTATCCGCCAACACAGATTGGCAGTCACGATACACTTCGGTTAAGCGTTTCGCTGTGTTCTTCTCTTGACCTAGGCTAGCCACCCAGTTTTCAAGTTCAAACTGTTCATCTTGGTTTAAATGCGCGCTTCTTACCGCAACCATCTCATCATCCTAATTATTATATTTGTGTGGTTTGACTAACACCATCCAGGTTAGTTCTTTCGCCAAGCTTTAAGCGTTGGCTTATTGACCACCCACCACGTGTAAGTGATCAACAAAGTCCCAATTATCAGGACTTTTCAAACAGTGCCATCGATTCTAGATGGCTGGTATGAGGGAACATGTCCAGCATACCTAATTTGGTCAATTGGTAGCCTTGCTCCAGCAAGCTCTGGCTATCCCTTGCAAGGGTAGCAGGATTACACGAAACATAAACTACACGCTGTGCGCCAAGCGCAGAAACTTGATCGATGATCCCACTCGCGCCCGCACGTGCCGGATCAAGCAGCACTTTGTCGAATTGTTCAGCCGCCCAAACTTGCCCTTCAAAATCCTGCTCAAGGTTAGCGTGATAAAATTGCGCGTTATTGATTTGGTTCAAAGATGCATTATTTGCCGCCTTTTCCACCATTTCTGCCACGCCTTCTACGCCAACCACGTGTTTTGCACGTTTCGCAATAGGCAAACTGAAGTTACCCAGGCCACAGAACAAATCTAACACTCGTTCATCACTTTGTGGGTCTAACCACTCTACTGCCTGAGCGACCATTTTCTGGTTTACCGCTTGGTTCACTTGAATAAAGTTATTTGGCGTAAATGGCACGGTGACACCCACTTCTTGATAGAAAGGCACTTCACCTTCAATCAAATCAAGCTGATCCGTTTCTGGCATCAAGTAGAGCGATGCATGGTGACGCTTCGCTAATTCCACCAAGGTGTTGGTTTCTTTTTCAGTCAATTTGCTCAGATGACGCAATGTTACGCATGGACCATTGTCGCCTAGCACCAACTCTACGTGACCAAGTTGCTCTGGCTTCTTAAACGCTTTTAACGTCGAGTAGATTTCTGGCAATAGCACATTCAACTCAGGCGCGAGCACTGGGCAGTCTGTCACTTGCGCGATTTGCTTACTCTGTTTCTTACGGAAACCAAAGTGCAACTGACGAGTCTTTTTATCTACGAACAAGCTCACACGAGCACGGCGACGGTAGCCAAGAGACTCACCCAATACAGGCGCATCCAACTCGATATCACTGCCGGCAAATTTTCTCATCAACTGGCGAAGCGTTTGCTGCTTGTGCGTCAATTGTTGGTCATAGTTCAAATGCTGTAGGTCACAGCCACCGCATTCATGGTAGTGCGGACAAAATGGCTCCACGCGAGCGTCACTCGGTTTAAGGATTTTAATCAACTTACCGCGAGCGAATTTGCTCTTTTCTTCCACCAATTGGGTTACCACCTCCTCACCCGGTAGCGCACCATCAATAAACAATGGTTTCTTCTTAAGGTAAGCAATGCCTGCGCCGTGGTGATCCAAACGCTCTACTTGTACCGCTTGGTGACGGGTATTCAGTTGCGTTTTCTTTTTAGGTTGAAAGATACGTGCCATGCTCTGTGCCTGATTTGTGTCTAATTGCTCTACTGCTTCACTATTCTTGATTGCAGCCGTTGTGTGATTCGAGTGACTTGATTATGCTTACCATTTATCCGGTGACGTCACTTCTTTGCTCAAGGCTTTATCGTGCGCTTGAGAAATAATGCGTTATTTTCCCATATCCAGACTCCGATGTAATTAGATAACATGACCAGATATGGCTTAAGAGCACGTGTAATTACACTAACTCTCGCTCCCACTCTCATTATTGGTTTATTACTGAGCGGCTTTTTCTCATTTAACCGCTACCAAGACCTCGAGAAACAAGTTATCACCACAGGCAATAGCATTATCGAACCGCTTGCGATTGCCAGTGAAACTCACCTACTTTCCGAAAGTCGCGAAGCCGTTCGTCGCCTTATCAGTTACGCCCACCGCAAGAACTCAAAACTGGTTCGTAGTATCGCGGTGTTCGATGAAAATCATGAGCTTTTCGTCACTTCTAACTTCCACCCCAATTTTGAAGCTCTGATGTTCCCGAAGGATAAGCCTATCCCTCAATTAGGCAATTCGGAAATCTTCGATAACTCGCTTATTCTGCGCGTGCCGATTCTATCTGAAGGTCACTATCTTTCGGAGCTCTCAAATGAGAATCAGGGCACAAAAGCCATCGGCTACATCGCAGTGGAAATGGATCTTTCGTCACTTCGATTGCAGCAATACCAAGAAGTGTTCTCTGCGTTCTTGGTGTTGATCCTCGGTCTTGGTCTCGCGAGTGTGTTCGCCTCTCGTCTAATGCATGACGTAACCCAACCGATCACTCACATGAAGAACGTTGTTGACCGCATTCGTCGTGGTCACCTTGATGTACGTATCGAAGGTAAAATGCACGGTGAGTTGGACCAGTTGAAAAACGGTATCAACGCCATGGCGGTCTCGCTGTCGGAATACCACGTTGAGATGCAGCACAGTATAGACCAAGCGACATCAGACTTGCGTGAGACTCTGGAACAGCTAGAGATTCAGAACGTGGAGTTGGACATCGCGAAGAAGCGTGCCCAAGAAGCAGCACGTGTGAAATCCGAATTCTTGGCGAACATGTCTCACGAACTTCGTACTCCGCTGAATGGTGTGATTGGCTTTACCCGCCAGATGCTGAAAACACAGCTATCGAACAGCCAAACGGATTACTTGCAGACCATTGAGAAGTCCGCAAACAACCTACTGAACATCATCAACGACATCCTCGACTTCTCGAAACTGGAAGCCGGTAAGTTGGCGCTGGAAAACATTCCATTTGAATTCCGTGAAAGCTTAGAAGAAGTAATCAACCTACAAGCCACCAGCGCGCACGAGAAAGGTTTGGAAATCACCTTGAAAGTGGATCCGAAGATCCCGCAAGGCTTGGTGGGTGACCCGCTTCGTATCCAACAAATCCTTACTAACTTGGTTGGTAACTCCATCAAATTTACTGAGCGCGGTAATATCGACATCAGCGTTGAGATGCGTTCACAATCCGGTGATTCGGTCGAACTGCAATTCATGGTGCGCGATACTGGTATTGGTATCTCAGAACGTCAGCAAGCGCAGTTGTTCCAAGCGTTTAGCCAAGCGGATGCAAGTATTTCACGTCGCTATGGTGGTACCGGTCTGGGTCTGGTTATCACTCAGAAACTAGTAAGCCAGATGGGCGGCGAAATCAGTCTAACCAGTCGCCTACACCAAGGTTCAACCTTCTGGTTTACGGTTCGCTTGCACTCAACTGAAATGCCAATGAGCGATCTGATTGAAGTCGAACTACTAACTGGTAAGCAATTGCTGTTGGTTGAACCAAACATGCAAGCGGCGTCAGTGACACAGCAGATCCTGAGCCAAGAAGGCATTCTGGTGACCTACCGCTCTTCACTGCCAGAGAACGACGAGAACTACGATTACGTCTTGTTGAACTTGGCTGCCAACCAAACCTACGATGATCAATCGGTAGCGGCTTGGATTGAACAAGCCAAACGCATGGCGCCGAGTGTGATCATGGGTACGCCGAGTACCGAACTGGCACTGGCAGATCAAGTGATGAACGATCATCAGATCCAATGTCTGACCAAGCCATTATCACGTCGCAAGCTTCTACAAAGCCTAATAACGGATCACGTCGAAACGCCTCAAGCGGTGATTGCACCAATTGAGCCAGTGGTGAATGAACGCTTACCACTGACGGTGCTTGCCGTCGACGATAACCCAGCTAACTTGAAACTGATCTCTGCGCTATTGAAAGAGCGTGTAGAAACGGTAACGGCATGTAGCAATGGTCAGCAAGCGGTGAATCTCGCGACTGAGAAGAAATACGACCTGATCTTCATGGACATTCAAATGCCATTGATGGACGGCGTGACGGCTTGTCAGCACATTAAAGAGCTAGAGCTTAACAAAGATACCCCAGTAATTGCGGTGACCGCGCATGCCATGGCAGGCGAGCGTGACCGACTATTAGCAGCGGGGATGGATGACTACCTAACCAAACCAATCGAAGAGCATGTACTGCAACAGGTTTTGGTCCACTGGAACCCAAATACCTGTACTGAGAGTGTCGATAAAATTGCGCCATCCTATGTCGAACCAGTTGTGGAAACTGCGCCATCAGCGCCAGAAAAGCCACAGCAAGATGTCATCATCGACTGGCAAGCGGCATTGAAACAAAGTGCCAACAAAGAAGATTTAGCCAAAGACATGCTGCGCATGCTGATTGATTTTATTCCTGAGGTGGAAGAAGTGGTCGATCAAGCATTAGAACAAGAAGACTTCTCGCGTGATGATCTTATCCATGTGGTACATAAACTTCACGGCAGCAGCTCTTACTGTGGCGTGCCGAGATTAAAGTCTCTGTGTGCAACCTTGGAACAAGCACTGCGCTCGGGCGCTGACATCGAAGACATCGAACCGGAAATGTTCGAACTGCAAGATGAAATGATTAAAGTCACCACGACGGCGAAACTCTATCTTGAACAGTAGAAAATAACGAAATAAATCAGAGACATAAAAAAGCCAGAGCATCGACTCTGGCTTTTTCGTATTCGGTTATTAATCCGTAATCAGGCTAAGTTAGGATTCAAAAATCACCGTCGCGACCGCGTAATGACGTTCATCCGAAATCGACAGATGAACATGATTGACGCCCATCGACTCGGCGATTTGCTTCGCCACACCGGATAAGGTCAATATCGGTTTACCGAACTCATCATTCGAAACTGTAAAATCATGGAAGGTCACGCCTTTTGCGATGCCTGTACCTAGCGCTTTTGAGGCAGCCTCTTTTACTGCGAAACGCTTCGCAAGGTAGCGCCCTTTTTGCTTCAGTTCAGCAAACTTTATCATTTCATCTTGCGACAAAATGCGCTTTGCGAAGGGCTCCCCCGTTCGACCGAGCGCTTTTTCAATGCGCTCAATCTCTGCGATGTCAGTGCCTAATCCTAAAATTGCCATGATTAAATCTGATTACTTACGAGCCGCAACCATGATGGCTTTCATTTCTGCCACAGATTTTTCTAGACCATCGAAAACCGCACGACCAATGATCGAGTGACCGATGTTCAGCTCGTAGATTTCTGGCAGTGCCGCGATTGGTGCAACGTTGTGGTAAGTCAGACCGTGACCTGCGTTTACGATGATACCTAGGTCATCAGCGTAGCTCGCGCCAGCTGCGATCTTCTTCAGCTCATCTTGCTGATCTTCTTCTGTTGTCGCGTCTGCGTAGTGACCAGTGTGAAGCTCAATGTAAGGTGCGCCACAAGCTTTTGCCGCATCGATCTGTTGACGGTCAGCATCAATAAATAGAGATACTTTGATGCCCGCTTCGGTCAGTTTTTGCGTTGCCGCTTTCACTTTCTCAAGTTGACCTACAACATCCAGACCACCTTCTGTTGTCAACTCTTCACGTTTTTCAGGAACCAGACAAACGAACTCAGGCTTAGTTTGTAGCGCAATCTCAACCATCTCGTCCGTTACTGCCATTTCAAGGTTCATACGAGTTTGAATGGTTTCACGTAAGATGCGAACGTCACGATCTAGAATGTGGCGACGGTCTTCACGTAGGTGGATGGTAATACCGTCAGCACCGGCACGCTCTGCGATCTCAGCAGCATGAACTGGATCTGGGTATTTAGTACCACGTGCATTACGTAGAGTGGCAATATGGTCGATATTAACGCCTAAGTAGATTGAGCTCATTTTCCGTTACTCCGTGCTCGATATGTCTGAATGAATAATTCGCGACTTTTTAAAGGTTTGCCGCCAAGATACGGCTTTAATGCCATACGTGTAAAGCGTTTCGCCGCTTTTAATTGCTCTTTAGTGACGAACCGCCGTTCACTAATCGCAATCAATTCATTACCTAAAAATGTCAGGTTATCGCGCCTCACTGAGGCGATGAATCCCTTTTGCTCACGATAGCGGTAAGTCATCTCAGGATCGACTGGCTCCCCCGTCCCGGCGCAGTGTAAGAAATCGACGCCATAACCCATTGAAGACAGCAGGGCCAATTCAAAACGACGCAACCCCGGTTCAGGGTTATCACTCTGAGCCAATTCCGTTAGTGCATGCAGATAATCATGAAACAGCGCAGGCATCGGCACTTCCGCCATTAACACGCGCCCGACTAATTCATTTACGTACATTGCGGAGTAAAGGTTTATCCCGAACAACGGCAAACCCAAACTGATTGGCTCAGCCTGACGTAAGGTTTTCATAGAGCCTTTGCCAGACCATTTCAGCAATAGTGGCGTGAAGGGCTGTAATGCCCCTTTAAGATTAGAGCGTTTGCTGCGCGCACCTTTCGCCATCAACGTGATACGACCATACTCCTCGCTGAATACATCAAGGATTAAGCTCGATTCACTGTAAGGGCGTCGGTGCAATACAAAGCAGCGCTGGAAGCCTTCTGAAGACTGGTTGCTCATTTCAATGTGTGTGCCTAAGTCGGTAATAAAAAATAAGGAGCCAAGCGGCTCCTTATTTTAATCGATATTATATTTTAGTCGATGTTGGAACGAAGTGTCTTCGTTCCCAAACTTACAGGTCGTCGATGTAACCTAGTGAGCGCAGAGCACGTTCGTCATCTGCCCAACCAGATTTCACTTTTACCCAAGTCTCTAGGTAAACCTTACGACCGAATAGCTCTTCCATATCTAGACGCGCTTCACGACCAATTGTCTTGATCTTCTCGCCGCCTTTACCAATAACCATTTTCTTCTGACCATTACGTTCAACAAGAATTAGGGCGTTGATATGGAAACCGTCGGTTTCTGGGTTGTAGTCGAAGCGCTCAATCTCTACTGTTACTGAGTATGGCAGCTCATCACCCGTGAAGCGCATTAACTTCTCACGTACGATTTCTGATGCCATGAAACGCTGAGAGCGGTCCGTCACGTATTCTTCTGGGAAGTGGTGCGTTGCTTTCGGTAGGTGATCGCGTACGTGCTTGCGCAGTACTTCAATGTTCTTACCGTGTTTTGCAGAGATTGGCACAACGTCAACGAAATCCATCTTCTTCGACATGTCCATCATGTGCAGCATCACTTCATTACGATCTTGCACGTTGTCTACTTTGTTCACACAAAGTACAACAGGGAAGTTCGACTTCTGAAGCTTAGTCAGCACCATCTCGTCGTCGTTCGTCCAGTGCGTACCATCCACCAAGAAGAACACTAGGTTCACATCACTTAGAGATGAGTTTGCCGCACGGTTCATCAAACGGTTAATCGCGCGCTTCTCTTCAATGTGAAGCCCTGGTGTATCTACGTAGATCGCTTGGTAATCGCCGTCTGTGTCCACACCCATGATGCGGTGACGCGTCGTCTGCGGTTTACGAGACGTGATTGAAATCTTCTGACCCAAGATTTTGTTCAGAAGTGTCGATTTACCTACGTTTGGACGACCAACAATCGCAATGAAGCCACAGTGTTGGTTTTCTGGTGAACTTACTTCACCGTGTGATGCGAAAAACGCATCGATATCGAATTCGTTATCAGCCATTCGTTAATTGCTCAAGTGCCGTTTCTGCAGCCGCTTGTTCTGCCTTGCGGCGGCTGGTGCCTTTACCGATTACAGGCTTATCCACACCTGCTACGTCACACTCAACCGTGAACTCTTGGTTGTGCGCTTCACCTTTAATATTAGTCACTGTGTAGACAGGCAGCGGTTTTCTTCTGCCTTGCAGGAACTCTTGTAGGCGAGTTTTTGGATCTTTTTGTGATACGCCAGGCTTGATCGCCTCAAGACGCGAGTTGTACCAGCTCAGTACAATGCCGCGAACTTGTTCAATATCACTATCAAGGTAAATCGCACCAATAATGGCTTCTACCGCATCGGCTAGAATAGAGTCTCGGCGGAAACCGCCACTCTTCAATTCACCTGGACCTAATTTTAAATAATCTCCTAGATCGAATTCACGACCCAGTTCCGCCAATGTGTGCCCACGAACCAAGGTCGCGCGCATACGGCTCATGTCACCTTCGTTCACTTTCGGGAAACGATGGTACAGATCATCAGCGATGACAAAACTTAAAATTGAATCGCCCAGAAACTCAAGACGTTCATTATGCTTGCTGTTGGCGCTGCGGTGAGTCAGCGCCAAGTTGATAAGCCCAGCATCCTTAAATTGGTAGCCGAGCTTTCTCTCTAGTTTCTCAATTGGAGAATTCATACTCTCTCGATATGTAATGGTTAGTGAATGCCACCGACGCGGTTAAAACGCACACCAGTTGGAATCCATGAAGGTAGAACACTATCTGCGCCACGATCAAACTCGAAGCTGATCCAGATCGCAACAGCTTTACCGACTAAGTTTGCTTCTGGAACAAAGCCCCAGTAACGGCTGTCAGCACTGTTGTCACGGTTATCACCCATAACGAAGTACTGACCTTGTGGTACAACCCACTCGTTAACACCTGGACGTGGTTGGTAGTTCTGCACGCGGTCACGAGTTAATGGGTTCACCAAAATTTGGTGCTCAACTTCACCCAGTTTTTCATTCATCTGAATCAGAGGAATACCGTTTTGGATGAATTGACTTTCTTCAACATTGTTCAGCTTAACTGGCTTACAAGATGACTCACCTTTCGATTGAATACATACCTGCTTATCCGCAGAGTAACGAACGGTATCACCAGGCAAACCTACCACACGTTTAATGTAGTCAACGTTTGGCTGTGGTGGGTACTTGAATACCACGATGTCGCCACGCTCAGGCTTGCCAGTTTCCACTAGCTGCGTGCGCCATACCGGATCTTTCAATCCGTACGCGTATTTCTCCACCAAAATGAAGTCACCTACTAGTAGGGTTGGCATCATTGAGCCTGAAGGGATTTGGAACGGTTCATAGATAAAAGAACGTAATACCAATACGAATGCAATCACTGGGAAGATAGAAACGCTGTTCTCTACCCACCACGGTTGGCTTTCTACTTTTTGTAGCGTCACCGCATCCAGACCATTGGTTGTTTGCGCTTGGATCTCCGCTACTTTCGCTTGACGTTTTTTCGCAAACACCAGCTTTTCTAGTAGCCAAACTACGCCAGTTACCAAAGTCACGATAACTAGAATCAGTGAGAATGTATTCGCCATTAAATTCCCTTATCTAAAAATACGAAAGTGAAAGAGCCGAAACCCTTTCACTTATTTTACTATCTAACGTCTTATGACAGACAAGAGCACGAGATAGTTCAACTCTAGTCTTTACCAACGTGAAGAATTGCTAGGAACGCTTCTTGAGGCAGCTCTACGTTACCGATCTGCTTCATACGTTTCTTACCTTCTTTCTGTTTCTTCAGAAGTTTCTTCTTACGGCTCACGTCACCACCGTAACATTTCGCGATTACGTTCTTACGTAGCTGTTTCACTGTAGAACGTGCGATGATGTGGTTACCAATAGCCGCTTGGATCGCGATGTCGAACATCTGACGAGGAATGAACTCTTTCATTTTCTCAACAAGCTGACGACCACGAGTCTGAGACTGATCTTTATGCGTAATCAGCGCTAGCGCATCCACTTTGTCGCCGTTCAGTAGTACGTCTACACGTACCATGTTCGATGCTTCAAAGCGTTGGAAGTTGTAATCCAGAGACGCGTAGCCACGTGATGTCGACTTCAAACGGTCGAAGAAGTCCAGTACCACTTCTGCCATTGGGATGTCGTAAGTGATCGCAACTTGGTTACCGTGGTAAACCATGTCCACCTGAACGCCACGCTTCTCAACACATAGTGTGATTACGTTACCTAGGTAGTCCGCTGGCACTAGGATGTTACAGCGCGCGATAGGCTCACGGATCTCTTCGATGTCGTTAACCGCTGGCAGTTTTGCAGGGCTATCAACGTATAGAGTCTCACCGTTAGTTTGCTCTACTTCGTAAACTACCGTTGGTGCCGTTGTAATCAGGTCGAGGTCGTATTCACGCTCTAGACGCTCTTGGATGATTTCCATGTGCAGCATGCCTAGGAAACCACAACGGAAACCAAAGCCTAGTGCTGCTGAGTTTTCTGGCTCGTAGAATAGCGATGCATCGTTTAGGCTAAGTTTACCTAGTGCGTCACGGAAGTTTTCGTAATCATCAGAAGATACTGGGAACAGACCCGCGTATACCTGAGGTTTTACTTTCTTAAAGCCTGGAAGTGGCTTCTCGCTGCCGTTTTTCGCTAGCGTCAGCGTATCACCTACTGGTGCGCCTAGGATGTCTTTGATACCACAAACTACCCAGCCTACTTCGCCAGTACGCAGAACATCAGTGTCCACTTGCTTAGGCGTGAAGATACCTAGACGATCCACACCCCAAGTTTGACCTGTGCTCATTACTTTGATCTTGTCGTTTTTCTTCAGTGAACCGTTTTTAATACGAACCAAAGAAACAACGCCAAGGTAGTTATCGAACCATGAGTCGATGATCAGCGCTTGAAGTGGCGCCTCTGGATCACCTTCTGGTGCTGGAATTGCTGATACGATGTTTTCTAGAACGTCGTCAACACCTAGACCTGTCTTCGCAGAACAGCGGGTTGCTTCCATTGCATCGATACCAACGATCTCTTCAATTTCTTCCGCTACACGCTCGGGATCGGCAGCTGGTAGGTCAATCTTGTTCAGGATTGGCACAACCTCTAGATCCATTTCGATTGCGGTGTAACAGTTAGCTAGGGTTTGAGCCTCTACACCCTGACCTGCGTCAACCACCAGTAGCGCGCCTTCACAAGCAGCTAGAGAACGTGATACTTCGTACGCAAAGTCAACGTGTCCCGGAGTATCGATGAAGTTCAACTGGTACGTTTCGCCGTCTTTAGCGGTGTAGTTCAGCGTCACACTCTGAGATTTGATGGTGATACCACGCTCACGTTCAAGATCCATAGAATCCAGAACCTGTGCGGCCATTTCACGATCGCTTAATCCACCACAAACTTGGATTAGACGGTCAGATAGGGTCGACTTACCATGGTCGATGTGGGCGATAATCGAAAAGTTACGAATGTGCTTCATAGATTTAGGGTGACTAACTCTTTACAAATAGGGACAGTAAGAAAGCCGTCTGTTGACGGCATTTCAATCAAGTTGGCAGATTCTACCCAATTTCGTTAACGGGCGCACCTTATTTAAAGTCTAGAACTTATTGAATAGGTTCACCGAGAACTCGAATGAGGGTGACTTGGCGTTTTGACTCATCTTCTAGTGGGCGTGACACACGTTTTGCGAGCCACATACCACCTGCTGCGAACAATACCGACGCTAGGATGGTAATGCCCTCACCGCCTGCGGTTAAAGGTACTAGCAGGAAGTTGCCAATTACAGCACCGAGAATCAAGCCAAACAAAGGAAGAAGGTAGACCGCCATAGCTGATTTGATAAGGCTTGCTTCGGGGAAACCAATTTCCACGACCTGACCAACTTTGACGGATTTTGGAGTACGCAAATGCCACGACAGCGTTTTGTTACCGATCGCTTTGGTAACCACGCCTGTGCCGCAGCTTTTTTGCGATGAACAACTGCTGCAACTGGTCTGTTGCTCGCAGCTGATATCGACATCATATTGCTGACCGTGACGGTGAACGCCCGTCACGGTAGCCAATGCAGTCATCATTGCACTTCACTCTTTGTTACATTAAAAGTGACCGATTGTGCGATACGCTGAGCCGTTGCCGGCGGAATATCACCAACAACTGAGATTTCATGGTTGCCGCTGACAAAGCTGTGCAATGTACGGCGACCTTGACGAACCAGTTGACCTTTCAACGAGTGCTCGTCTTTGTCAGCTACATACACTGAAAAGCTAAATAGTCCATCAGAGTAAAGTTGGCTTTCTACCATTTGGTCAGTCACTGCCATGCGGTAACGGTTCAGTTCATTTGGATGGAACCCTTCCGGTGTCCAACCCACGGTCCAGTTACTGGTACCGATATCGCCTTTTGGCATTGTCAGAACCGCGGGTAATTGAACCTCTTCCAAACCACTCATCAGTTCACCAATCTTAGGGTTCACTGAGTAAGAAATAGTACGGTACTGCTCAAGCATTTCACCATCACGATCAACGAGATCAGCACGCAGTGGCAGTTTACTCTTCTCATCAATCCACAATACGTAAGAGTAACGTAGCCCATCTTTTGGCACGATGCGTAGCACTTGTGTTGGAACACCCGCTTCACGGGCACGACCTACTTTTACGTAGTCGTAGTACAAGTTTAGCTCGTCGATGTTAGCGTTCAGCATCGGCATGATTGGAGCAACCATTTTACCCGATTCGATGGTAAACGGTTCTGCGCCAGTTTCGATATAGCTTACTTCTGTGCCGCGACGGATCACTTCACGTACAGGACCACTCAAATACACAAGATGTGCGTACTGGTCTTTGTCGTGAGTCGCGTGACGATACAGCAAAGGTTCAATGCTGTTCTTTTTGATAAGGATATAAGAGAGTTCGTAGCTTAAATTCTTGCTCGCCTCGCTCATTTGATGCAATAAAGCCTCCGCTGGCTTATCACCAGCAAAGGCTTGCGAAGACATCAGACTGAACAGAGCGCAAGCGCTGATCAGAAATTTTTTCATTCAATATCCGGTGTCAGATGTGCATCTTGTTGAGACGCATCACTGTTAATTCTTAGCTGCAGTTCGTAGTCACGAAGCATAGCATGAACGCGTTTGCGTTGCTCTTGCATATTTGCTTCACCAACGGAACGCTCTACGGATTCACGCGTCAAGCTTACTGGTTCAGCGCTGCCCGCAAATGGCACAGTCTGAAGCACAGGAAGTTGGTCAGCTTGCGGCGACATTGGGTCGCTACCGCCGTACTGTTGAACGCCTAATATCACAACAAGTGACACACACGCAGCAACGGCAACTTGACCAAACTGAGTCAACCATGCAGGCAACTGGCGTTTCGCTTTTTGTGGCTCTGGTTGCGACTCTTTTGGCGCGTCGTTAATTGAAATTACGTTAGCACTGCGCGAATCGATAGCACGATGCACAGGCTCGTCTTCTAACGCTAACGCTACGCTTTCAGCAATATTCCACTCAGGCTTTGCTGGCGCTTCGCCTCGCATCACATCACCAATCAGGTGATAGTTCTGCCAAGCATCACGGCTCTCTTGGTCTTGCTCTAATTCTTGAATTAAAGCCTTATCGACCAATTCTCCATCCATGAGAGCTGAAAGTTTTTCTTTGTCAGCCATTATTTTCACCATAGTTATCACTTGTACTAGCGCTGCAAAAGAGGTTTGATTTTCTTTTCCACCGCCTCACGAGCACGGAAGATACGCGATCGTACCGTTCCCACCGGGCAATCCATTACTTCAGCAATTTCCTCGTAGCTCAAGCCATCAAGCTCGCGCAGAGTCATTGCGGTTTTTAAATCTTCAGGTAAGGCTTCGATTGCACTGAACACTACCCGTTGCAATTCTTTGGACAACGTTAAGTTCTCAGGGTTCGAAATTTCTTTAAGTGCATTACCTGTTTCGTAAAATTCAGCTTCTTCAGCATCAACGTCTGTTGCAGGTGGTCTACGACCTTGAGCAACGATGTGATTTTTCGCAGTATTCACTGCAATGCGATACAGCCACGTGTAAAACGCACTCTCCCCACGAAAACTAGGGATAGCTCGGTAAGCCTTGATAAACGCTTCTTGTGCTACATCTGGAACATCGCCAGGATTACTTACGTATCTGGAGATAAGGTTACATACCTTGTTCTGGTACTTTGTTACCAGCAGGTTGAATGCTTGCTTATCGCCATTCTGAACTCGCTCAATCAATACTTGATCGGTCAGCTGCTCGTTCATTCGAGCGGATACTCCTATTTGTTATGCCCCTACTCTTCTCAGATATGGGTACTAATTATGCAAAACGTAGTATTGACACCACTGCTTACTTGAGCACTATTGTGACCCTGACGTGAATGAGAAAGTTCCATGGTTTCTCAAATTTTTTGTCATTGTTTTTTCACAGTGTGATGTCACTAGCCAAATCCCGCTCCTCGTCCGACTTAAGTCTCGTTTTGACAAGCGAGCATACTGGTGGGGAAATGGGTATAATGGATGATCTCTGTCCCAGATTGTGCTGGGTAGAGCATAGAAAAGCAATGGCATTGACAAACTATTACTTTTCATTTGCATGGCTAATGGCTATCAGAACATCGCGTTACAAACAAAACTCAGGAAGCATCTGCATGCCCAAGGCATGGCAAAATAAGAGTGGCTGAAGTCACCAAGGTAACGCCGATTTCGATACGTCTCCCAACTTAGCCCTTAGCGACGGATGTCGCGTTAATGGAATGCACATGGTGTGCAAAATATACACAAGGTAGCCTTGTTACCTTAGCTTGGGATTGTAAAAGTAATATGAACACAAATCGTGAACATGAATGTGATGTGTTAGTGGTAGGGAGTGGCGCCGCGGGCTTGTCGTTGGCTTTGCGTGTCGCAAACCACTGTAAGGTAATGGTTCTAAGTAAAGGACCGCGCAGCGAAGGCGCAACGTATTACGCGCAAGGTGGTATCGCTGCCGTATTTGATGAGTCGGACACCATTGAGTCTCACGTTGAAGATACGCAAATTGCCGGGGATGGAATCTGTGATGAAGAGACCGTTAAGTTCATCGCAGAAAACTCAAAAGAGTGTGTACAGTGGTTGATTGATGGTGGTGTACCATTCGATCGTGAAGATGATGATTCTGACGAGGAGCCACGTTATCACTTAACTCGCGAAGGCGGTCACAGCCGTCGACGTATTTTGCACGCTGCTGATGCCACTGGCATGGCAATGCAAACCTCTCTACAAGACAATGCACACAGCCACCCAAACATTCATGTTCTTGAGCGCCATAATGCTCTGGATTTGATCACCGAAGATAAAATCGGCGGCGACAAAAACAAGATCATTGGCGCTTATATTTGGAACCGCAACGAAGAACAAGTTGAAACTGTTCGCGCTAAATTTGTTGTTCTCGCAACGGGCGGCGCTTCCAAAGTTTACCAATACACTTCTAACCCAGACGTGTCATCTGGTGATGGTATCGCAATCGCGTGGCGTGCAGGTTGTCGTGTTGCGAACCTAGAGTTCAACCAATTCCACCCAACCTGTCTTTACCACCCAGAAGCACGTAACTTCTTGTTGACTGAAGCATTGCGTGGTGAGGGGGCGTATTTACGTCGTCCAGACGGTTCACGTTTTATGCCGGATTTCGACGAGCGTAAAGAGCTTGCTCCACGTGATGTCGTGGCTCGCGCGATCGACTTCGAAATGAAGCGCTTAGGTGCTGATTGCATGTATCTCGATATCAGCCATAAGCCTGCGGATTTCATTACTAAGCATTTCCCAACTATCTACTCTCGTTTGATGGATTTGGGTATCGACATGACTAAAGAGCCGATCCCAATTGTACCTGCGGCGCACTACACATGCGGCGGCGTCATGGTCGATCAAAATGGTCATACCGACCTGAAGAACCTCTATGCGATTGGTGAAGTGAGCTATACAGGCTTGCACGGCGCGAACCGTATGGCATCGAACTCACTACTTGAGTGTGTGGTTTACGCATGGTCGGCAGCCAAAGACATTCTTAAACATCACAGCGAAGTAGAACTAGCATCGCAGGTTCCATGTTGGGATGAAAGCCAAGTGACCAACAGTGATGAAGAAGTGATCATCCAACATAACTGGCATGAGCTGCGCCTATTTATGTGGGATTACATGGGTATCGTTCGTACCGATAAACGTCTTGAACGCGCACTGCGTCGTATTCAGATGCTGCAACAAGAGACGCATGAGTACTACAGTCACTTCCGCGTATCAAACAACTTGCTAGAGCTACGTAACCTGCTGCAAGTCGCAGAGCTAATGGTGCGTTGCGCGATGCAGCGTAAAGAGAGTCGTGGTCTGCACTACACCTTGGATTATCCAAATCAGCTAGAAAATAGTGGTCCAACAATTCTTACGCCAAACAAATAGCACTGACACTAAAAAGTAAGAGTCAGATATAAGATCAAATGGGAGCTTCGGCTCCCATTTTCCATTGTCGTAATATCAAACACAGTTGACGATATGCCACGTCTTCACAACTGTCTCGCCAAATCGTGACTTTTTCACCCGACGTTAATTCAAACGTGACTTTGAACATCGCCGCCGACACATCAACGCTCGATAATGTAGAGGTTTGCTTGTCATTACGTACCGTGCCATCACGATGTAAATACCAGCCACCACGAGCAGAAGGCACGACAAAACCGCCCTGCATTTGGCAGCGAAGAATCAGTAATAACAGATAAGTTGATAAGACGAGTGGGATAGCAGAGCAGATAAGCGCCCAAACGCAACCTAGGAGAAGAAGTTGGTTGGCAATTTGGGCGTACAGAGAAGTGTTAACCTTGAGATTAACGAACCTTGCTGAGGTTGTGCGCGACAATTTTATCAACCATCGATGCATGACCTAGGTTTTCGCTGCGACCGTGTCCCATCACCCAAGTAAACAGATCTGGGTCATCACATTCTAATAATGAGACAAAATCACGCTGCTCTTGTTCATTCAGTGCTTCAAAGCACTCTTCAAAAAACGGCATAATCACCACGTCAAGCTCAAGCATGCCACGACGACAAGCCCATTTAATACGCGCCTTTTCTTCCGCAGTGTACATTCAGTATTCCTTCATAGATGTCTTGTTCTTAGTGCGGAGTGTAACAAGGGATGTGCAACGTCACTAGTGTGCGGGTCACAATATGTAGCCAAGTCGCTGCAAATCCTGAACGCATTTAATAAACAAACGTTCAGCAAAGCCAAACACCTTAAAATTGCGTGGTTATATTGAGTGCTGACAAATGCCAATTCTGCAATTAACATAGCTGAAAAATATCTTCAAAAGGCATTGTAATCATGGAATGGCAAACTCGCTTTTCACCGCTGAACCTATCGACACAAGACGCACTACCTGAGCTGTCTATCTCGCTATTGGATAATCTGGGCATGATCACCATGGTCGGGGACGACAAAAAGTCATACCTACACGGTCAAGTTACCTGCGATGTGGTTTCTCTTGAGAAAGACCAATCAATGTTGGGTGCCCATTGTGATGCAAAAGGTAAAGTATGGAGCATCTTCCGCCTATTCCACCATAACGATGGCTATGCAATGGTTCAGCCGAAATCAGCGATTGAAGTAGAACTGAAAGAAATCAAAAAGTACGCGGTGTTCTCGAAAGTGACCATCGAAGAATCAAACGACATCGTGCTGGGTGTTGCTGGTGAGAATGCAGATGCGTTCATCTCAACATTAAATGCTGATTCTGGCGACGTGCGTACTGTGGCTGGTGGCACTGCAGTCAAAGTGGCTACAAACCGCTGGTTGCTTGCGCTTACAGCAGAAGCAGCACAATCGTTATTAGAAGACAGCAAAGCAACGCTGACTACTCACGAGCTTTGGACTCGTTTCGATATTGAAGCAGCACTACCATACGTGGCAGCTGATGCGCAAAACGAGCACATTCCACAAGCACTAAACGTACAAGCGCTGGGGGGCATCAGCTTTACGAAAGGCTGCTACACAGGTCAAGAAACCGTAGCGCGCGCGAAATACCGCGGCACCAACAAACGTGCAATGTACATTGTTAAAGGTGCAACTGCTGAAGCCTTAGGTGAAGGTGCGATTGAACTGGAGCGTAGCGTTGGTGAAAACTGGCGTTCAGTAGGCGCATTGCTCACGCATTACCAATTCAGCGACAACCAAGCGATAGGACTCATTGTATTGCCAAACAACCTAGACGATGACACTCGTCTGCGCTTGGTTGCTCAACCAGAGTGTGAATGGGAAATCGCAGCACTGCCGTACAGCCTTGAAGATGAGTAATACCATTCGTACTCCTTTGATGCAGTTTTTGGCGGACCAGAACATCGAGTTCCGTCTTCTTCCTCATCAAAGACCAGCAACAACTATTGAGGATGCCGCGCAACAACGCGGCATTCGCCCTTCTCAAATGGTCAAAGCGATTCTTTTGCGCGATATGGGGAATCAATATGCGCTTGCTTGTGCACCAGGTGATCGTAGTGTTGATCCAAAGAAGGTGCGCGCATTACTGCAGTGCCGTCGTATGACGTGTGTTGATCAAGCAGACGTAGAAGCGATTACCGGATACAAGATTGGAACTGTCACACCACTACTCTTAAAACGCTACATGCCGATCGTATTTGACCCAAGTTTACTTGAAGAAAAAGAAATCACCATAAGCAGTGGAGATCGCATGGCAGGCTTAGCGCTATCCATCGATGATCTAATCCAATTGTGCCAACCAACCGTGGCTGATATCTGCCGCTAACATGTAATCAAGCGCAGGATTCTCACTCCTGCGTGATCTCACTCATATCTCTCCGATTACACTCAAGAATTTTTAATCATTTTTAAAACATAAATAGTCACAAATGAAAAACTCGTATATGCTGAATTCGTTGGTTAAGTTTTCAACAACGACTCAGCCAACGTAAAGTGAATCTGCTGACTTGTATGACAGCGTTCATTAAGTCAGTCGTCCACTTTTGTGTAATGCATCTGTGACTATTCGCCCGCCGAAGCGGGCTTTTTTTTGCGTGGAACTTTTTTCCTTTTCCTTCCTCTAACTCAATGAAAGCAATGCATTTGAGGTTTCAACCTCGTCAAAACGAACAAAATGCAACCCATTGAGTAAAAACATTTAGCAAACAATCATTTTCCTTCTATTCTTATTTCTGTAACAAAACTGTTGCTTAATGCACCACGTAAGAACAGGAGAGCTCAAGGACTGGTTCCTTCGACAATGATTTTTTGAGGTAATCCTCACGCTATTTGAGATATGACTCTGTCAATTTGTCTAAGACAGCACAAATCTCTAAAGCCAAGTACCTCAACTGCACTTAATACTATTGCTGTCACAATAATTTTTACGCGAAAAACGTAGAATAACTGGGCTAGGTAAGAGATAAGGAAGAGTAAATATGAGACTGTTTAAGCGCTATACACCAGGTATGATTGCTAAACACATAAGTCGTCTTTTTAAAGGAAGAATCTATATTTACGGAGTCGGTAAGTTCGAGTTTGATAACGGAAAATTGATGTTGCCAGAGAAAGCTGAGAAGCGTCACTTTCAGGCAGTAAAAGAGATTAACCAAGAGATTATGAAGCTCAGATGCGCATACGCTTAGCTTAAACATCGATGTAAAAAGAAAGGCTGGATTAACCAGCCTTTTTTGTATCTTTTGTTTGCGAAGCGAAGAACGTGTTTATTGACGCGCTAGTTCCGGCAGGTTGCCTTTCAAACCTAATGCACGCTTCATGATTTCATCTTTCGCACCCGGCAGTTGTCCTGCTAGGCTCAAACCAATACCACGAACCAATTTCTTGGCAGGATTCTCACCAGAGAACAGATCACGGAAGCCTTGCATTGCCGCTATCATCTTCGCCGCTTCGGCTTTACGCCAACGCTCGTAACCACGTAGATTACGTTTGGTGCCAATGTCTTGCCCTTGCTTCCACAGTGCCAACACTTCTTGCGCTAAGCTTGCTGCATCTAATAAACCAAGATTCACACCCTGCCCTGCCAGCGGATGAATGGTATGGGCAGCATCGCCAACTAACGCCACGCGTTCAACCACAAAGTCACGCGCATAACGCATCTTAAGTGGGAATGCTGCACGTTCGCCAACTACTTCACACAAGCCTAAACGTGCATCGAATTCGCTAGTCAGTGCTTTATTAAACTCTTGCTCGCTCATCGCCAGCAGTTGCTCTGCGCGATTTGGATCGGTAGACCAAACAATCGAACACATGTGAGGATCAGACATTGGAAGGAAAGCTAATGGACCTTGCGGTGTAAAGATCTGACGCGCTACACTGTTGTGTGGGTCAGCGGTTTTCACGTTCGCAACAAGCGCGCTATGACCGTAATCCCAATGCGTTAGTGGGATATCCATTTGGTTACGCAGCCAAGAATTTGCACCATCAGCGCCAACCACTAACTTCGCTGTCATAGCTTGACCATTATCGAGCGTTAGCCAGCTTTCTTGCTCACCCACCGCAAGCGTTGCACAACGAGCAGGCATAAACAGCGTCACGTTATCGAGCTTTTGAACTTGCTCTAGCAGCGCCAATTGAATTACGCGGTTTTCAACGATATGACCAAGATCCGGTTGAGCCATGCTCTGCGCATCAAATGCGATATTCGCGAAGCTGTCTTGCTCCCACACTTCCATCGCATGGTATGGTGAAGCACGACGCTGCTCGATACCTTGCCAAGCACCAAGCTTGCGAAGGATGGTTTCACTTGAACGGCTCAACGCCGACACACGTACATCTGGCAGTTCATTTAGGGTGTCGTTTGGCACTGCACCTTCGATAACGGCTACTCGCAGGTCACTGTCCTTAAAAGCGGTAGCTAATGCTAAACCCACCATTCCACCACCGATGATGGCGATATCTACACTTTGCATCATTGCTTTTGTTACCTAATTCGTTGCCGTTTATCGTTTCACTAGACCAAGTGTATGGCGTAGCAGCGGCTGCTTAAAAGTAGAAAGGTTATCCATCGTTGCGAGAGCAAGGTTACGCCCAATTCGCATCGCCGGTAAATCATTTGAGAAAATATGCACGAGAGAGCTAGTTAACCAAATCGTTTCGCTGCGATCATCTTCACGGCGCTGGCTAAATCGCATCAAACCTTGGTAGCGACCGGCATCTTCAGCTTGCTTAACCACCTCTTCCGCTAATGATGCCACATCACGAATACCAAGGTTGAAGCCTTGCCCAGCAATTGGGTGAAGCGTTTGTGCAGCATTGCCGACAATAGCAAAGCGGTGTGAAATGTTCTGCTTACGATGACGCAGAAGAAGCGGATAGCTCGCGCGTTGTCCGACTTTCTGCATCGCACCTAGTCGCCAACCAAAATCGTTCTGCAAGCGCTCAAGAAACTCTGCGTCAGACAAGTTCACGACGCTTTGCGCTTCTTCAGGACGCAGACACCATACTAACGACATACGGTTATCACTCATCGGCAACAGTGCGACTGGACCATTCTCTGTAAAGCGTTCAAAAGCGCGACCTTGATGAGGCTCTTGCGTCACAATATTCGCGATCACTGCCACTTGGTCGAAATCATGCTCAGACAGCTCTAAACCGATTTGCTGGCAACATTGCGACACAGCGCCATCAGCAGCCACTAGCAACTTAGCTTCCAGCTTCTCACCGCTGCTCAACTCAATGTGTGCTTTGTCTTGCTCACGCTCGATGTTCGCAACCGAATCAGGGCAAAACAGAGTGATTGCTTTGCTCTTATCCAAGAGCTCTTGGTAGACACGACCTACATCGGCAAGTTCCACTACGTAGCCAAGGGCTTCAACGCCAACTTCGTGCTTGGTAATCTCAGTCATGCCCGCATGAGAGCGGTCAGAAACATGAATATGTTCAATTGGAGTTGCACAAGGCTCGATAGCAGACCACAACTGCAAGTGACGCAGAATGTTAACGGTACCGTAGGACAAAGCAATCGAGCGCGAATCAAAGCCCGGATGTTGATCCGATTGAGCTTTAAAAGGCTCAACAACCGCAATTTGCAGCGCGCCTTTAGATAAACGGTCGATTGCCAACGCAAGTGTGGCACCTGCCATGGCTCCACCAGCAATTACAACGTCATATTGCCTCATGCTAACCTCTAGAAGCTATTCGATAATGGGAAACAAGTGATTAATGAATCGTTGGTTTGTTTTCGTTGCTTTCAGGACGAGCACCAAACTCTGCATGAATAGTTAATACGCAGGCTTTAACGTGTTCGATTACTTGCTCTAACAATAGTGCTTGCTCGCCTAGATCATCATCTTCATCAATGCCCAGTTTGGCAATTTCTTCTAGATCCGCTAAGGCTTCTTTTGCATCGTCTGACGCTTTATCAATCGCAATACCCGCTAAACCCATTCCTGAGATAAAGTGGTTCACAAAATCAGACACACCATCTGCTAGTGCGAACAAACCTTCTTCACCCGCTTCATCAGGAAGCAGCAAAGACAACTCCATAGAAGTGCCAGTTAGCTCGTTAACGGTTACTTGGAACACGCTTTGTGCCAGTGCTAATGCGCTTGATGGCCAGCCCATACCTTCGTTGGTGTAATCAAACAGAATTGGTTGCCAGGTTTGGTCGTTAATCGCCAATCCACCACTGAGCATGCCAACAAGTAGACCATGCAACTCTGCTGGTGTCACAGCAAGGCTTGCAGATTTCAATTCGGCAGCAATAGATTGGTATTCAGGAAGGGTGATTTCACTCATAATCTTGGCTCATTCTTGCGTAATAATGTATCGACATATCCTACCATCAAGCCTAGTCGGCTGAAACGGCTATCAAATTCAATTTTGGACACCATTTGAGCAATTTGCCCAATTCCTGTGTGATCACTTCACCATTTTTCTTTCTGTGAAGGGAAATGCTTGAATCTTAATAGCGGTTTTCCTATAGTTTCCTCCTCGGTAGTTGTATAACGCAACGCCTTAGATAGCGCGAATATAGAGTTTATTCATCATGAGCAATCAAGCGATCGACGTTGAAATCCTTGGCAAAATGACACGAGTGAATTGTCCTGCGGGGCAAGAAGAGTCACTAATTACAGCGGCTAAAGATCTTGATCGTCGATTGAAAGAGATGAGCGAGCGTACTAAGGTAACCAATGAAATTCAGCTACTGACCTTTGCTGCATTGAACATTTGCTATGAATTGCATACCAAATCATACGAATCTAACGGTCAGCAACAAGAAATTACTGAGCGAATGGAAAAGCTCACCGCGTCTTTAGAAAGCGCGCTTAGTAAAGTGAAGCAAGGATAGCAGTAGATACCAAATTTACCCTGGGGTGTGCGTCAGTTGGATTTAAGTCCCTGAGCCGATAAGCAATACCAAAGGGTTAGTACTTGATAGCTATTGAGCAAGCTTGGCATGCACCGAGAAGCCTACGGTTATCATTGCTGATCCGCCTTGAACCAGCTGGTTCAAGGGCCACAATCCTCAACGGCACCCTGGGGTATCCTCTCTATGTCTGACCTATCTCGACAAGAATTCCGCAAACTTATCCGCGAAAAACGCAACGCACTTTGCAGCGATACTCAGTTTCAAGCTGGACGTGATCTCGTTCACCAGTTTTCGCAGTTACCAGAAATAAAAAGCGCACAGCACATTGCTATCTATTTGTCTGCCGATGGCGAGTTAGACACCAAACCTCTGATTGAATCACTATGGCAGCAAGGTAAGTCGATTTACCTGCCCGTCATTCATCCTTTCTCTAAAGGTCAATTGCTCTTCTTGCAGTACATCAATGATGAACAGTTGATATACAACAAATACGGAATCTTAGAACCTGCGCTTGATATCCGTTTCCTCAAACCAGTTCGTGAGCTTGATGTCATTTGCACGCCACTAGTCGGATTTGACAGTGTTGGGCATCGCCTAGGAATGGGCGGAGGCTACTACGACCGGACGCTTTCACGTTGGTTTAGTACTGGAGAAGGCGCAAAACCTATCGGCATCGCCCATGATTGTCAGCATGTCGAGCATCTTCCCGTCGAAAGTTGGGATATTCCATTACCTAAGATCGTGACTCCAAGCCAAATCTGGCAATGGGAAAAGTAACGCTTAACCGCTATAATCACGCCGCAAACGTTAACGAACATCTATTCAGGAGATTGGCATGACTCAAGATGAAATGAAGAAAGCGGCTGGTTGGGCAGCACTTAAATATGTTGAGAAAGGCAGCATTGTCGGTGTTGGTACTGGCTCTACCGTGAATCACTTCATCGATGCCCTAGGCAGTATCAAAGATGATATCAAAGGCGCAGTGTCTAGCTCTGTTGCTTCTACTGAGCGTCTAAAAGAGCTTGGTATCGAGGTTTACGAGTGTAACGACGTAGCAATGCTAGATATCTACGTTGATGGTGCAGATGAAATCAACGCAGCGCGTGAAATGATCAAAGGTGGCGGTGCTGCACTGACTCGTGAAAAGATCGTTGCGGCTATTTCAGAAAAATTCGTATGTATCGTTGACGGCACAAAAGCCGTTGACGTACTTGGCCAGTTCCCACTTCCTGTAGAAGTTATCCCAATGGCACGCTCTTACGTGGCTCGTGAATTGGTAAAACTAGGTGGTGACCCTGCATACCGTGAAGGTGTAACAACGGACAACGGCAACGTGATCCTAGACGTACACAACATGCAAATCACTAACCCGAAAGAACTTGAAGACAAGATCAACGCCATTGCAGGCGTAGTAACTGTGGGTCTATTCGCTCACCGCGGTGCAGACGTGGTTATCACTGGCACACCAGAAGGTGCGAAAATAGAAGAATAAATCATTAGATGATTTAAATTTTCTGTTATTTCATTACAGACGGCGCCCTAGGGCGCCGTTTTTTCTTCCTTTTTCTAAGAAAAGCATGCCTTATTCCGTAATTTTCTTACCCAAAGCAAAAATTTTTTGTTACTTTATTGAACAGAAGACGCACAAGGAAACGTTTGTCTTCCGACAAAACTGTTAATTATCCCCTTTTTAATAGTTTTGCTTTATGTGCGCCACATTAGCCCACCTTTCCATTTTAAGGACGAGAAAAATGGCCAAAGTTTCACTGGAAAAAGAAAAGATTAAGATCCTCTTGCTAGAGGGACTCCACCCTTCTTCAGTTGAAGTTCTTCAAGCAGCTGGCTACAGCAACATTGAATATCACAAAGGTTCCCTTCCGGAAGAAGAACTGATTGAAGCAGTAAAAGACGTGCACTTCATCGGTATCCGTTCTCGAACGAACTTATCGGAAGAAGTGATCAATGCAGCGAACAAGCTAGTTGCAATTGGCTGTTTTTGTATTGGTACCAACCAAGTTGATTTAGGCGCGGCAGCAAGCCGTGGTATTCCTGTTTTTAATGCACCATTCTCAAACACGCGCAGTGTTGCTGAACTAGTATTAGGTCAGATCCTACTCCTTCTTCGTGGTATTCCGGAAAAGAACGCGCTAGCGCACCGTGGTATTTGGAAGAAGAGTGCAGACAGTTCTTACGAAGCACGTGGTAAGCGTCTGGGCATCATCGGTTACGGTCACATCGGTACTCAGTTGGGTATCATTGCAGAAAACTTGGGGATGCGCGTTTACTACTACGACATTGAAAACAAATTGTCGCTAGGTAACGCTACGCAAGTGTTCACTATGAGTGAGCTTTTGAACAAGTGTGACGTGATTTCTCTACATGTACCAGAAACACCAGAAACCAAGAACATGATGGGCGAAGAAGAGTTTGCTCGCATGAAGCCGGGCGCTATCTTTATCAACGCCGCGCGCGGTACCGTGGTAGACATCCCTGCTCTATGTCATAGCTTAGAATCTGGCCATATCTCAGGAGCAGCGATTGACGTGTTCCCTGTAGAGCCGAAAACTAACGCCGATGCGTTTGAGTCTCCATTGCAGAAGTTCGACAACGTAATCTTAACTCCGCACGTCGGTGGTTCAACGCAAGAAGCGCAAGAAAACATTGGTGTTGAAGTTGCTGGTAAACTAGCGAAATACTCTGACAACGGTTCAACCTTATCAAGTGTGAACTTCCCAGAGGTATCATTGCCTGAGCATCGTGAATGTTCACGTCTATTGCACATCCACAAAAACCGCCCTGGTATCCTGACGCAAATCAACACCATCTTTGCTGAAGACGGCATCAACATCGCAGGTCAGTACCTACAAACTGCCGCTGAGATCGGTTACGTAGTTATCGACGTTGAGACTTCTCGCGCAGAAGAAGCACTAGTGAAACTAAAAGGCATCGAAGGCACAATCCGTGCTCGTATCCTTCACTAATCTATTTGAACAAACACAAAAGGCAGGGATTCCCTGCCTTTTTTCGTTTTATTCGTCCGTATTTACTTAAGCATTATTTCAGCCTGTAAACCACATCCACTTGGTCACGAATCACGAGTGTAGAGTCTTGGTAGCTGTTTGTACTTTCTCTTGCATCCATTGCCATTGAACGCATCAATACCGGGCGAGCATGCATTTGGTTATAGTTGATCTGCCAAACGTCTCCTAACTTCTTATCAAATCCAGTCGCTAATGAGGCAGCTTTACTCTGCGCGTCTTTAATCGCTGCCATGCGTGCCTTTTGCTGATATTCAGACTGGTTGCTCACTTTTAACTGAATATTGTCGACTTGGTTGATGCCGGCTTTCAGCGCCATGTCCAAGTACTCATTCAAGTTCGCAAGATCATTGACCGTCACGTCAATGCTACGTGATGCACGGTAACCCACAAGTTCCGCCTTGCCCGATTTTGGGTAGTGATATTGTGGAGCCAAGTATAAGTTTGAGCTAGTAATGTTATCTTTTGATAAACCTGCATCTGCAAGGCTCTTAAGAAACGCATCAACTGTATTGTCGACCGATTGCTTCGCTTGCTCTGCTGTCATTGTCGTATCAACTACCTTCACAGAAAAAGTAGCCATATCTGGTGTTGCAACTACCTCACCGTAACCAGTGGTTGATACATGGGCAAAACTTGGTACATCGCTCGCAAACACAGAAATACTGGTAAGGCTTAATGCAGACGCCAATAAACATGAAGACAGTTTCATTCGACAAATCCATCCGTTTTGAAAGATTAAGGTCACTCCAGTGCCAGATTTCATCTCAAGAGATTCGGTGAACACTGTAGCAACTGAGTTGGTATCCTAGCTTCAACGAGGAGAGACACCAATGAACTGGAGTGTATATAGACTCATCATAGAAACTTCTGTCAATTATCCAAGCGCCCTACGCGACTTCTAACACAACTTTGACTGTGTTACTTCGCAGTGATTTCAACTTAAAACGCGAGCCAACTGGGAACTTATTGCGGTAAATGTTGTTGAGCGTAACCAATAATCGCTTGTGAGATTTCTTGAAGAACGCCCGTTTCTAACTGCCAGTGGTGCCAGTAAATTCGATACGACATCAAAAAACCCGGCGTAATATCAATCAACTTACCATTTTCTAATTCATCGGTGATCTGTAATCGAGGAATCAAACAATAAGCCACACCTGCTAACGCCATCTTGAGGAAAGCTTCTGAGCTACTAATGTTGTGATGAATGACACTGTCAGGTCTTACGTTGAAATGTTCAGTCAAAAACTTCTTATGCAGATCATCATATTGGTCGTAAGACACCGCCGGCGCTTTCGCGAGTGTTTGATTGTTAACCCCTTCAGAGAAATAGCGTTGATAAAATTCTGGGTTGGCGACACAGACATAATCGATGCGACCGAGATAGTCTGCACGACAGCCCGGGATGGCTTGAGATTCCAAACTGATAGCCCCTGCAACCTCACCACTTCTTAGCTTTTCAATTGAGCGCGATTCACCGTAGATGGTTAACTTAAGCTCCACTTGGCGATGCTTCATTACATCCTGCAGCGCAGGTAACAACCATGTTGCGAGGCTATCTGCATTCGTCGCCAAGGAGAGTTGTACAGGGCGAGTGGTAGTGTCGTTCTTCAGTTCAGGGAGGATTTCATGCTCAAGAAGTCTAACGCGGCGATATAGTCCAAGTAACTTCTTACCAATCGGTGTCGGCTTTGGTGGTTGCTCACGGATAAGTACAGGTTGAGCAAGATACTTTTCGAGCTGTTTAATTCGCTGGGAAATGGCTGATTGTGAAACAAATAAGTGTTCTGCTGCTCGGTCAAAACTGCCTTGATGCACGACGGCATCTAAAGCTTCTATCCATTTATAATCCAATCCTCGCACGTGCTTTTCCTCCCTAACAAACGCCAAACACACAAGATAAGTAACACTAATAATATATTAAAATCATTAATTATACTTATTTCAATAAAAGCTTTATCTTCCATTTCTCTGTTGTTCTATTGCTAATTTTTGAGGTGTGTTGTGAGCTTTTGGGTGTTATTACAAGGATTCGGTTTAGGTGCGACGATGATCATTCCAATCGGTGCGCAGAATGCGTACGTCCTTAACCAAGGTATTAAGCGTCAACATCACCTGACGACTGCGACTATCTGTAGCATCCTAGATATGATCTTCATTTCGCTCGGTATTTTCGGTGGCGGTGCGATCCTGTCGCAAAATGAAATCCTACTGACATCGGTGACATTAGGTGGTATCGCTTTCTTGAGCGTTTACGGTTTGCTGTCACTAAAGAGCGCATTCAAACCATCTGATGCATCGGAGTCAAAAAGTGAAGTGGTCGCACGCGGTCGTCGCACTGTAATTCTTGGCGCACTTGCCGTCACCGTTTTGAACCCACACCTATACTTGGATACTGTGGTGATCTTGGGATCCATCGGTGGTCAGTTCGAAGGCAACGATCGCATCGCATTTGCAATGGGAACCATCATGGCATCATTTGCGTGGTTCTACACGCTGTCATTAGGTGCGGCGAAATTAGGCCCGACGCTCTCAAAACCAAAAGTGAAAAAAGGCATCGATATTGCGGTTGCCGTTATGATGTTTACTATCGCTTTTGCTCTCGCAAATGAACTAATCACCAAATACTGGTAAAGAAAAATAGGAAAGAAATACGACATGGAGTCACTGCAGAAAATCTACCAACTCAATCGAGAGCGGTTTAGTGCGCTCTCCATCCCCTTTCGAGAATGGCAGCATGAAGCCATTCTCGACTTTGAAACCGATATCAAAGTTGCCGCTGAACTCGGCTGGACAGGCACTCACACTAAGAGCCTTTTTCTCAAACTGAAAGGGTTAGGTTACGCCATATACTTGACCGACAAAGACTCGCGTTTAGACTCTAAACAAATCAAAACCATTACCGGCAAACGACCTTCAATTTGTAGTGATGATGAAATGATCGAACAACTAGGCTGCGTACCCGGTGCGGTTTGTCCGATAGGGTTACCAGAGCATGTCACTATCATTGTGGATACTGCACTTTATCAACATGAAGAATTGCTCTATACCCCGGGTTTACCCGAATCGACTTTCGGTTTTGCAGGCAAAGAACTCAAGCGACTACTCCTAGCCGGCAGTAATACTTTATTAGAAATATAAAAGCTCTAGAGATAAAAAAAGCGAGGCAAACACCTCGCTTTTTATGTTCTCAATCGAAGTGATTAAGCTTCTACTTTGTTCAAGTGAACATCCATTTGTGGGAATGGAATTTCGATGCCTGCTTCGTCTAACGCTTCTTTGATTGCTTGAGTAGAATCGAAGTAAACGTCCCAGTAATCCGCTGTTTTACACCATGGGCGAACCACAAAGTTTACTGAAGAGTCAGCTAGAGCCAGCACACCAATTTGGATTGCTGGATCTTTAAGGATACGCTCATCTTTTTCTAGCACATCACGGATAACTTGCTTAGTTTGTTTAAGGTCAGCGCTGTAAGAAACACCGATAACTAGGTCTACACGACGCGTAGCGTGGCGAGAGTAGTTAGTGATTGCACCACCGATAACTGATGAGTTCGGTACAACAACCATTTTGTTGTCAGGTGTTTTTAGTACAGTTTGGAAGATTTGAATTGCTTCAACACTACCCGCTACACCGCCAATTTCTACGTAGTCACCAGACTTGAATGGACGGAATGCAACAATCAGTACGCCCGCAGCGAAGTTAGATAGTGAACCTTGTAGAGCAAGACCAACAGCAAGACCTGCCGCACCGATTACCGCAACTACAGATGCAGTTTGAACACCGACACGACCTAGTGCCGCGATAAGTACGATAACGAATAGAAGGTAACGAACTAAACCATTGACGAATTCAACAACAGCTTTGTCCATCTTTTTCTTTTCAAGCACTTTTGAAACGCTGTTTGCTACCGCTTTAACGATAATGTTACCGATAAATAGGATCAGCAATGCAGAAATGATGTTCACACCGTATTGAATAAGAAGATCTGAGTTGTTATTTAGCCATGTTTCAGCTTTGCTCAAACCATCTGTTAAAGAGGTATCGATACCCATCGATTCACCTGCCATAATTCGTATCCTCAAAATAAAGATATTAAATCTAATTGCCGTTAATTTATGAACCTTGTTTTTTATAGGTTCTTATTCACAACAACATCCCTATTGTTTTCCTGAACAGTGTCAGATTTTTGGCACAATATCTCAAAACTGAAATTTTGCAAAGTCAGAGTTTAGCAAAGACCTACAAAACAAAGCTTTATCAGAATTTTCTGATACCGGCATGTTACAGAGTACGCAATGGATTTACATTCCGCCACACTTTTTACTTGGTTTTCTGCCACTTGATGCGGAAATGCGCTGAGTTTCGAAATTTGTACCAACATGAAGGGATATGAAGTTAGGCGATCATATAGCAGTTGACTAAGTTATCAATTGCACGCAGAGGAAGAATAGGATTTGTCTCATTGTTTAGACATAAAAAAACCCGCTCTAAGAGCGGGTTTTTAGAAACTCAGTTGAGACGAATTATAGTACGTCTACTGCGTTTAGGTCAGCAAATGCTTTCTCTAGGCGAGCTACCATTGAAGCTTGACCAGCACGTAGCCATACGCGTGGATCGTAGTACTTCTTGTTTGGAGCGTCTTCGCCAGTTGGGTTACCGATTTGACCTTGTAGGTAATCGTGGTTGTCAGCTTCGTACTGACGGATACCATCCCAAGTTGCCCACTGTGTATCAGTATCGATGTTCATTTTGATAACACCGTAGCCGATAGACTCTTGGATTTCTGCTTCAGTAGAACCAGAACCACCGTGGAATACGAAGTTTAGAGCGTTTGGTGCGATACCGAACTTCTCTGCACAGTATGCTTGAGAGTCACGTAGGATAGTTGGAGTTAGAACAACGTTACCTGGCTTGTAAACGCCGTGTACGTTACCGAAAGAAGCTGCGATAGTGAAGCGGTGTGAAACAGCGCTTAGTTTCTCGTATGCGTAAGCAACGTCTTCTGGAGAAGTGTATAGCTCAGATGCGTCCATGTGAGAGTTATCAACGCCATCTTCTTCACCACCAGTACAACCAAGTTCGATCTCGATTGTCATGTTCATCTTAGCCATGCGCTCTAGGTACTTAGCACATGTTTCGATGTTTTCTTCTAGAGACTCTTCAGAAAGGTCTAGCATGTGAGAAGAGAATAGAGGTTTACCAGTTTGAGCGAAGAACTCTTCACCAGCGTCTAGTAGACCGTCGATCCATGGAAGAAGTTTCTTAGCAGCGTGGTCAGTGTGTAGGATTACTGGCACACCGTAAGCTTCAGCTACAGTGTGAACGTATTTAGCACCAGCTACAGCACCAAGGATTTGAGCACCTTGACCTTCAAGTTTCACGCCTTTACCAGCGAAGAAACCAGCACCGCCGTTAGAGAACTGAACAACAACTGGAGCTTTAACTTTTGCAGCTGCTTCTAGTACTGCGTTTACAGAATCAGTACCAACAACGTTTACTGCAGGAAGAGCAAATTTGTTTTCTTTTGCTACTTCAAATACTTTCTGAACGTCATCGCCAGAGATAACACCTGGTTTTACGAAGTCGAAGATCTTAGACATGGATGTAATCCTATTTATCTGTCGTTTTTTAAACAAAACTTGTTAAATTGAAAAATCTTGCAAACGTTTGCTCACAACTGAGGCTATTCTAGCAGAGTTCCACTCTCGTTGCAGCAAACAAGAAAGCGGGAGATGACTCCCCCGCTTTGCGATTATTACTTAGCGCGTGCTTCTAGCATTTCAACTGCTGGAAGTACTTTACCTTCTACAAACTCAAGGAAAGCGCCGCCGCCAGTAGAGATGTAAGATACGTCAGCTTTGATACCGAACTTGTCGATAGCTGCTAGCGTGTCACCACCACCTGCAACAGAGAAACCTTCAGAAGCTGCGATAGCTTCAGAGATACCTTTAGTACCTGCTTCGAAGTTCTTGAATTCGAATACGCCTACTGGACCGTTCCAAAGGATAGTCTTAGCGTTCTTAAGGATTTCTGCTAGTTCAGCAGTTGAATCTGGACCAAGGTCGAAGATCATGTCGTCGTCTTGTACTTCAGAAACGTGCTTGATTTCAGCTTCTGCGTTCTCATCGAATGCTTTCGCACATGCAACGTCAGTTGCTACTGGAATTGCACACTCGTCCATTAGCTTCTTCGCTGTTTCAACTAGGTCTGCTTCGTATAGCGACTTACCAACGTTGTGACCAGCAGCTGCGATGAATGTGTTAGCAATACCACCGCCAACAACTAGTTGGTCAGCGATTTTAGATAGAGACTCAAGAACAGTTAGCTTAGTAGAAACTTTTGAACCACCTACGATAGCAACCATTGGACGAGCAGGCTTGTCCATTGCTTTACCTAGTGCTTCTAGTTCGTTTGCTAGTAGAGGACCAGCACATGCTACGTCTGCGTGCATACCAACACCGTGAGTAGATGCTTGTGCACGGTGAGCTGTACCGAATGCGTCCATTACGAAGATGTCACATAGAGAAGCGTACTGCTTAGATAGTTCTTCTTCGTTTTTCTTCTCGCCTTTGTTAAAGCGAACGTTTTCAAGAACGACTAGTTCACCAGCGTTTAGTTCTAGACCGTTTAGGTAGTCTTTCGCTAGTTTAACTTCGCAGTCTAGTGCGTCGTTTAGGTAGTTAACTACTGGTTGTAGAGAGAACTCTTCAGCGTATTCACCTTCAGTTGGGCGACCTAGGTGAGAAGTAACCATAACTTTAGCACCAGCTTCTAGACAGTGCTTGATAGTTGGAAGAGATGCGATGATACGTGCATCTGAAGTTACTTTACCGTCTTTTACTGGCACGTTTAGGTCAGCACGGATAAATACACGTTTACCTGCAAGATCCAGGTCAGTCATCTTGATTACAGACATGATGTGTCCTCTCAAATATTAAATAATTAAAGTTTTTAAAAACTCGGCAATCCTGCCAAGCCCGTTAATTCTTCAAACTGGTTATTGATATGGAGATACGTCAGATTTATTTCAAGGCTTAAAATAAAAATTTTCTCCATCGCTTATTCACTCTTATTGCTCCACCTGTGAAGAAGCTTGCATTGCTAAAGCGGTATCCAGCATCCGGTTAGCAAAGCCCCATTCGTTATCGCACCAAACGAGCATTTTTACGAGTTGCCCGTTACTCACTCTTGTCTGAGTTCCATCCACAATTGCACTATGGGGATCGTGATTAAAGTCGATGGAAACGAGTGGCGATTCAGTATAGTCAACAATGTCACGTAATGTACACTGAGATGCGTTAACAATGGTTTGATTTACGTCATTAACTTTCACATTTGTACTAATTGTGACACTTAAATCCATCGCAGTGACGTTAACTGTTGGAACTCGAACCGAAATTGCTTCAAATTTGTTAGAAAATTTCGGGAAGATTCTTTCAATTCCTTTATGCAACTTAGTGTCCACCGGAATAATCGATTGGCTGGCAGCACGAGTGCGACGTAAATCATTGTGATAAGCGTCGATAACCTGCTGATCGTTCATTGAAGAGTGAATCGTTGTGATAGTACCCGACTCTATGCCGAACGCCTCATCCAAAACTTTGATGATAGGGACAATACAGTTGGTGGTGCATGAGCCGTTCGACACCACGCGGTGTTCGTCTTTGAGAGTTTCGTGGTTCACACCATAGATAATGGTGTTATCGAGATCGCTTGCGCCAGGGTGTGAGAACAAAACTTTATGAGCCCCCGCTTCAATATGGGCTTGTCCGTCAGCTTGTGAGCCGAAGACGCCAGTACAATCCAGTACGATATCGACTTCTAAGTCACGCCATGGCAAAAGTTCGATTTCAGCAAGGTGGAGGATTCTAATTGGATCGTATTCGCCACTGTCGTGGTGAACGTAGAGGTGTTCTTGGTCATGCGAGATTTTCTTTCCGAAACGACCATGACTAGTATCATACTGAAGAAGATGTGCCATCGCTTCTGGTTGAGCCAGTTCATTAACTGCAACAACCTTGATCTGCTGGTGCTTACCGCTCTCGTATACTGCTCGCAGTACATTACGACCGATACGTCCAAATCCATTGATCGCAACTTTTAGCATTTATCCTTCGCCTCACCAAAAATTCGTGTCACAGATAGTACCTGATACGAAGACTGAACGCATTAAGTAAGTGATCTCCCTCGCGGTAAACTATCTTTTCACTTCCCGAAATATTCATTTCACTAATATATTGATTTCTGACATCGCATGTTTCGCTTGGCATTTTAACTCCTTGTTTGACCACCAAAAGGAAATGCGTATGTCAGGTTTTCCCACTGCTCACTTTTGCAAGCGATGCAATAGAGAAACACCACACTCAGAGGTGCTGGTCCGTAAACCAAGCAGTTACGATACGGATAAATCGATTCTTGGAACCTTAAAACTTTGGGCTCATACCCTGATAAACGGCGGTCACTATTACGATATGGATCGTTATGTCACTTGTAAGGAATGTGGACACAAAGAGAAGGATAACTGGGGAAACGAATTTGAATAGGCACAAAAAAACCGAGCACTAATGCTCGGTTTTTCATTTCTAGCGCTAAATTACGCTAATAGTTCTTTTGCTGTGTTCACTACGTTTTCTACAGTGAAACCAAACATTTCGAACAGTTGGTCAGCCGGTGCAGATTCACCGAATGTTGTCATACCGATGATACGACCGTCGAAACCAACGTACTTGTACCAGAAGTCTGCAATGCCCGCTTCTACAGCGATACGTGCAGTTACGTCTGATGGCAGTACTGATTCACGGTAAGCTGCGTCTTGCTTGTCAAATGCATCTGTTGATGGCATTGAAACAACGCGCACTTTCTTACCTTCAACGGTTAGTTGCTCAGCCGCTTTCACTGCTAGTTCAACTTCAGAACCAGTTGCAATTAGGATTAGCTCAGGCTTGCCATCGCTGTCTTTCAGGATGTAAGCACCTTTCGCGATGTCCGCTACTTGCTCAGCCGTACGCTCTTGTTGTGCAAGGTTTTGACGAGAGAAGATAAGTGCAGATGGTGCATCTTTACGTTCAATCGCCAGTTTCCATGCAACTGCAGACTCAACTTGGTCACATGGACGCCATGTGCTCATGTTTGGAGTCAGACGTAGAGACGCGATTTGCTCAACTGGTTGGTGAGTTGGACCATCTTCACCAAGACCGATAGAGTCGTGCGTGTAAACTTGGATGTTCTGAACTTTCATCAGAGCAGCCATACGCATAGCGTTACGAGCGTATTCCATAAACATTAGGAATGTTGCACCGTAAGGAACAAAACCGCCGTGTAGTGCGATACCGTTCATGATCGCTGTCATACCGAATTCACGTACACCGTAGTGGATGTAGTTACCAGAGAAGTCGTTCGCTTCTAGAGACTTAGAACCAGACCACATAGTTAGGTTAGAAGGCGCTAGGTCAGCAGAGCCGCCCATGAATTCTGGAAGCATTTGACCAAACGCTTCTAGTGCGTTTTGAGATGCTTTGCGTGATGCGATGTTCGCAGGGTTTGCTTGAAGGTCTGCAATGATTTGATTTGCTTTCTCTTCCCACTGCGCAGGAAGTTCGCCATTTAGACGACGCTTAAGCTCTGCTGCTTCTGCAGGGTAAGCCGCTGCATATGCTTCGAACTTCGCGTTCCAAGCCGCTTCTTTCTCAGAACCTGCCGCTTTAGCATCCCACTCAGCGTATACGTCCGCAGGGATTTCAAATGCTGGGTGTTCCCAACCTAGGAATTCACGCGCTGCTGCGATTTCTTCAGCACCTAGTGGCGCACCGTGACAGTCGTGAGAACCAGATTTGTTTGGTGAACCAAAACCGATGATAGTTTTAGTACAGATAAGTGTAGGGCGTGGATCTGCTTTCGCAGCGATGATTGCTGCGTTAATCGCTTCAGAGTCATGACCATCTACAGCAGGGATTACGTGCCAGCCGTAAGATTCAAAACGCTTAGGCGTGTCGTCAGAGAACCAACCTTCAACGTGACCATCGATAGAGATGCCGTTGTCATCCCAGAATGCGATCAGTTTGCCAAGACCTAGCGTACCAGCAAGAGAACATGCCTCGTGCGAGATACCTTCCATCAGACAGCCATCGCCCATAAATACGTAAGTGAAGTGGTCAACGATGTCGTGGCCTTCTTTGTTGAACTGAGCCGCTAGTGCTTTCTCAGCCATCGCCATACCAACAGCGTTAGTGATGCCTTGACCTAGAGGACCCGTTGTAGTCTCGATACCAGGTGCGTAGCCGTACTCTGGGTGACCAGGAGTCTTAGAGTGAAGCTGACGGAAGTTCTTAAGATCGTCGATAGATAGCTCGTAACCGCTCAGGTGCAGTAGAGAGTAAATCAGCATAGAGCCGTGACCGTTAGACAGTACGAAACGGTCGCGGTCAGCCCACTCTGGGTTAGCTGGGTTGTGGTTTAGGTGAGAACGCCAAAGAACTTCAGCGATATCAGCCATACCCATAGGTGCGCCTGGGTGGCCAGAGTTAGCTTGTTGAACACCATCCATGCTAAGAGCGCGGATTGCATTTGCGAGCTCTTTGTTTGAAAGAACGTTACGAGAAGACATGTCTGCTCCTGAGTGCATTAAGCGAATTGATAAAGGAATGTGGGCACATTAACCGAGTAAACTGGGCATAAAAAGTGCGGACAACATTCTCTCAAAGCCAAAATCCGACTGCAAACGTTTTACTCACCATTTTTGCGGTTTTAACTCAATCTTTTCGCACTTAATAGGTAATTTATTAGAAATTCACCCCATCAAAAGCAAACGATTGGGAAATAAGCTAGGCGAATTCAAATCGAAAAAGAGCTTGTAATTCGACTGTGGGAAATTAAAATAGACGTCTAGATGTAGAAACACCTACAAACTGTATTGTATTTTTCGTGGCAAGCTTGCGTTAGTTAGCCATGAGTAAACCTTAAGATTGGAGCTATCATGGCTAAGCACCTGTTCACTTCTGAGTCGGTATCAGAAGGTCATCCAGATAAAATCGCAGACCAAATCTCTGACGCAGTTCTTGATGCAATTCTTGAGCAAGACCCGAAAGCACGTGTTGCTTGTGAGACTTACGTTAAAACCGGCATGGTTATGGTTGGTGGTGAAGTAACGACTTCTGCATGGGTTGATATCGAAGAAATCACTCGTGAAACTGTTCGTGAAATTGGTTACGTTCACTCTGATATGGGCTTTGATGCGAACTCGTGTGCGGTTCTAAACACCATCGGTAAGCAGTCTCCAGACATCAACCAAGGTGTTGATAAAGCAGACCCTAAAGAGCAAGGCGCAGGCGACCAAGGCATCATGTTTGGTTACGCTACAAACGAAACTGAAATTCTAATGCCAGCTCCAATTACTTACTCTCACCGCCTTGTTCAAAAACAAGCTGAAGTTCGTAAGAGCGGTAAACTAGATTTCCTTCGCCCAGATGCGAAATCTCAAGTAACTTTCCAATACGACCAAGGTAAGATTGTTGGTATCGATGCTGTTGTTCTTTCAACTCAACACTGTGATTCAGTAACAACACCTGACCTACGTGAAGCGGTAATGGAAGAAATTATCAAGCCAGTATTGCCTTCAGAGTGGATCACTAAAGACACGAACTTCTTCATCAACCCAACCGGTCGTTTCGTTATCGGTGGCCCAATGGGTGACTGTGGTCTAACTGGTCGTAAAATCATCGTAGATACTTACGGCGGCGCAGCTCGTCACGGTGGTGGTGCGTTCTCTGGTAAAGATCCATCGAAAGTAGACCGCAGCGCAGCTTACGCAGCACGTTATGTAGCGAAAAACATCGTAGCAGCTGGCATGGCTGACCGTTGTGAAATCCAACTTTCATACGCTATCGGTGTTGCTGATCCAACGTCTATCATGGTTGAAACGTTCGGTACTGAGAAAGTATCACACGAAATCATTATTGAAGCGGTTCGTCAACACTTCGACCTACGTCCATACGGTCTACAAGAAATGCTTAACCTGCTTCAACCTATCTACAAGCAGACGGCAGCATACGGTCACTTCGGTCGCGAAGAGTTCCCATGGGAAGCAACGGATAAAGCAGCTATCTTACGCGATTTCGCAGGCATCAAGTAATCGAGCCACGCAAGAATCGATAAAGCCCTCGCCTCTGGCGGGGGCTTTTTGTTTCTGCCCCTTCTTCTCCTTCTCATGTCTTCTCTTGAACAAAAATTCAGCAATTATTTGTAAATTGCCCCATCTCTGCCAATAGTTAACATAATGTTAAATGCACTTTTCGATGTATATAACGTAAAGAACTATGATGCAGGCTCACGTGGCTAATAGAGTCATGAAAAACGTCAGCCAAACATCTTTATATGGCCTAGGTGCCACCGTGGGAATAAATCAAGGAGGAGTTATGCCTCGTACCGTGAACCCATCTGACTTCCAAGGTAAACGAAAGGAAGTTCCAGATAATGAATACGCCAGAACCATTCCGTGCAATACCGTTAGCTTATCGGCACCATTCCATTGGCTCGCGTTGGGTCTGCATGACTTTGTCCGCATGCCGCTCATCAGCGCGTTCTACGGCATCTGCTTTATGGCAGCTGCGATTGGTATCGTGCTTCTGGTTCAATGGCAAGGCACGCATCTTGTCGTGATGCCAAGCCTGATTGTTTACATGTTAATCGGGCCATTCTTAGCCCTCGGCTTATATGATGCAAGTTGGGAGAGAGAACGCGGACACAAACCAAGCTTATTCCATTCAATGAAAGCCATTGGACGCAACTCTAGCTCTCAGTGGGCATTTGCTGTGATGCTCGCGGTATGTATGATTTTCTGGATGCGAATTGCTGCCCTGCTCCATGCTCTATACCCTTCTGTACAAGGCGCTCCACTGACTGAGTTCTTGCCTTTCTTAGTTATTGGTTCGCTAGTAGGTTTTGTCTTGGCTTGCGTGGTATTTAGCATTTCAGCTTTCTCAATTCCACTCATGATGGAACGTCGCGTCGATATGATGACTGCCGTTTTCACCAGCTTTAACGCCGTGAAATCCAACATTCCTGCGATGATCGTATGGGCAGCCATAATTTGTGGTGGTATCTTAATCGGCTTCGCGACGTACGGTATTGGTATGCTCTTCACCATGCCAATCCTAGGTTACGGCACATGGCATGCGTACCACGCGACAATTAAGAAAAAACACACGCCTTAGAAAACTGATGCTATGATCCAGCCCTCGCAAACGCGGGGGCTTTTTTATTGAATAAACGGAGTGAGTTGTGGATATAGAACTGAGCTACAAAGCCAAACAAGTGATGGCAGATTGCATCGCGATGGCAGAGCAAGCATTCAAACGTTCTTTTATCATCCCTTCTCTGGCTTTCAATGTTCGTGGTAAAGCAGCCGGCAAAGCCTACTTGCAGTCGAATGAAGTTAGATTGAATCCGAAGCTCTTTAAAGAAAATCCTCAAGCTTTTCTTGAAGAAGTGATTCCACATGAAGTCGCGCATCTCATTACTTATCAAGTGTACGGTCGCGTTCGACCTCACGGAAAAGAGTGGCAAGGCGTGATGGAAGCGGTATTTAAAGTTCCAGCTAAAACCACTCACAGCTTTGATGTGGCTTCTGTGCAAGGTAAAACTTTTGAATACCGCTGTGCTTGTATGACTTACCCACTTTCAATTCGTCGTCACAACAAAGTGCAGCGCAAAGAAGCGATGTATTCTTGCCAAAAATGTCGCCAACCGCTGAACTTTACTGGTATTCAGCTCTCGTAACGCCCATCCTTTTACTCCTTTAGCCTTCAAAAAATAGAGACATACGCACTCAAATTGCTGCTTTTTACTCACTATTGTCAGGTTACTCATCACTAAAGCTAATTTATGCGTGTTAGAATGAATAAAGTCATACTTTATAAAGACTTTAATCATGAAATACCTGTTCTCTCTATTCCTATTTGCGCTTTCTAGTACAGCGATTGCTGCGCCTCCAAGCTCTTTTTCCGCCGCTAAGCGTGAAGCGGTAAAAATCTACGCCGATCACCCAACCAGCTTCTACTGTGGTTGTGACATTAAATGGCAAGGCAAAAAGGGCGTGCCGGATCTCTCTTCTTGTGGCTATCAAGTTCGCAAGCAAGAAAAACGCGCATCTCGCATCGAGTGGGAGCACGTGGTTCCTGCATGGCAGTTCGGCCACCAGCGTCAATGTTGGCAAAATGGTGGACGCAAAAACTGCACAAGAAACGACAAAGTCTTCAAATCTATGGAAGCCGATCTCCACAACCTAACTCCGGCTATCGGAGAGGTAAACGGTGACCGCTCTAACTACAACTTCAGTCAGTGGAATGGCATGGATGGCGTCAGCTACGGTCGTTGTGAAATGCAAGTGAACTTTAAGCAGCGTAAAGTCATGCCACCCGATCGCGCACGCGGCTCAATTGCGCGTACTTACCTGTACATGAGCAAAGAATACGGTTTTAAACTTTCGAAGCAGCAGACTCAATTGATGAGTGCTTGGAACAAAACCTACCCTGTAGATAAGTGGGAATGTGAGCGTGATGAACGCATTGCTAAGATTCAAGGCAACCACAACCCATTCGTTCAAGAGGCTTGTCGCGCACTGTAATTCTTCCCGTAATTACCGCAGTACACCTCCACTATTTGAGGCGTTGTCATTTACTGGAATGGAAACGCCTCTTGCCCCTTGTTTTTTCGGTAGAAAGCATCCATGTTAGTGTCTAAACACTCGCGTATGCAGGAAATCGAAACACTATGCGTATCCCTCGAATTTATCATCCAGAAACCATTCAACAACTTGGCATCATTGCTCTAAGCGACGATGCAGCAGGTCACATTGGTCGTGTGCTTCGCATGAAAGAAGGTCAAGAAGTCCTATTATTTGACGGCAGCGGTGCTGAATTCCCAGCTGTCATCAGCGAAGTCAGCAAAAAGAATGTGATGGTTGAGATCTCTAAACGCGTAGAAAGCAGCATTGAGTCACCGCTTGATCTTCACCTTGGTCAGGTCATTTCGCGTGGCGATAAGATGGAGTTCACCATCCAAAAATCAGTAGAACTTGGCGTGAATACAATTACACCGCTGATCTCTGAGCGTTGTGGCGTGAAATTAGACCAAAAACGTTTCGAGAAGAAGCTAGCTCAGTGGCAGAAGATTGCGATCAGTGCGTGTGAACAGTGCGGTCGCAACGTAGTACCTGAAATTCGCCCTATCATGAGCTTAGAAGAGTGGTGCCAAGAAGAGTACGACGGCTTGAAGCTTAACCTGCATCCACGTGCGAAGTACTCAATCAACACCTTGCCAACACCTGTTGAAAAAGTTCGCCTATTAATTGGTCCTGAAGGCGGTCTATCTTCTGACGAGATCGACATGACTCGCGAATATCAATTTGAAGAGACGCTACTCGGTCCTCGTGTTCTGCGTACCGAAACAGCAGCTCTGACAGCAATTACAGCCTTACAAGTTCGTTTCGGCGATCTTGGTTAAAACGGAGAAAAATAATGATCAAACTCGGTATCGTAATGGACCCAATCTCGTCCATTAACATCAAGAAAGACTCTAGCTTTGCCATGATGCTTGAAGCGCAACGCCGCGGCTACGAAATCCACTACATGGAAATGAATGATCTGCACCTAGACCAAGGTAAAGCAATCGCAGACACCAAAGTGGTTGAGTTAAAAGAAGATCCAACGGGTTGGTACGAATTCAAATCAGAGCAGACCATTGAACTGTCTGAACTTGATGCTGTGCTAATGCGTAAGGATCCTCCGTTCGACACAGAGTACATCTACGCAACTTACATCCTTGAGCGCGCTGAAGAGCAAGGCGCACTGATCGTTAACAAGCCACAAAGCCTACGTGACTGTAACGAGAAACTGTTCACAGCTTGGTTCCCAGAGCTAACACCAACCACTATTGTGACGCGTAAAGCTGAGAAGATTAAAGCCTTCCGTGAAGAACACGGTGATGTGATCCTAAAACCACTTGATGGCATGGGCGGCGCATCTATCTTCCGTGTGAAAGAGAACGATCCAAACGTATCAGTTATCATCGAGACACTAACAAACCATGGTCAAAACTACGCGATGGCGCAAACCTTCGTGCCAGATATCAGCAATGGTGACAAGCGCATCCTAGTGGTTGATGGTGAGCCAATGCCTTACTGCCTTGCTCGTATCCCTGCAAAAGGTGAAACACGTGGTAACCTAGCGGCAGGCGGCACAGGTGAAGCTCGCCCACTTAGCGAAACTGATATGAAGATCGCTCAAGCGGTTGCACCGACCCTAAAAGAAAAAGGTCTTATCTTTGTAGGTCTTGATGTGATTGGCGACAAGCTAACGGAAATCAACGTAACGAGCCCAACCTGTATTCGTGAAATTGAAGCGGCTTTTGATATTTCAATCACAGGCAAGCTAATGGACGCGATTGAGCGCCGAGTGAAAGGCGAATAACTCAAACTGTATTACAGTTAAATAAGAGCGTTGTGGATTAACTTAAGCAAACTCATGCACATACCCGTACAGGTGAAAACATGGGGTTTGCTTAAGTATTTTTAATAGCCTTATAAGGTCGAGATGAGAATGAACCTCACAAACCATTTCTTAGTTGCCATGCCGGGAATGAAAGATCCCTACTTCCAGAATAGCGTTATCTACGTCTGTGAACACAACGAAGAAGGCGCTATGGGGTTGATGATCAACGCACCTGTCGATATCACGGTTGGTAGTATGCTCAATCAAGTCGAAGTGCAACCTGTGCACCCTCGCCTGTTTGAAGCAAGCTTAGATAGACCAGTGTACAACGGCGGTCCTGTTTCTGAAGATCGTGGTTTTATCTTGCACAAACCAAAAGACTACTACGAATCAAGCATTCAAATGACTGACGAACTGGCAGTTACCACGTCTAAAGACATCTTGTCAGTACTTGGTACAGAAGCGGAACCAAGCGACTATTTAGTGGCACTTGGATATTCCGGCTGGAGTGCAGGTCAATTAGAAACTGAGTTGGCAGAGAATTCTTGGCTGACCATCGAAGCGACGCCAGAGATCATTTTCGATACTCCAATTATCGATCGTTGGAAAAAAGCAGTCGAGAAATTAGGTATCGATCCAAGCCAGCTATCTTCGGATACAGGGCACGCTTAACGCGCTTCCACACTCAACCTATTTTATTTAGTTAGATTCGAGACACATTATGTCACGCACAATCATGGCCTTCGATTTCGGTACCAAGAGCATTGGTAGTGCTATCGGGCAAGAAATCACCGGCACGGCTTCCCCACTTAAAGCATTCAAAGCGAATGACGGCATTCCAAACTGGGACGACATCGAGAAACAAATTAAAGAGTGGCAACCAGACCTATTGGTGGTGGGTTTGCCAACAGACTTGCACGGTAAAGACTTAGAAACCATCACGCCACGAGCGAAGAAGTTCGCCAATCGCCTGCACGGTCGTTACGGCTTACCCGTTGAGTTGCATGATGAACGCCTATCAACAGCAGAAGCACGCGCAGAGTTGTTCAGTATGGGTGGCTACAAAGCGCTATCGAAAGGCAATATCGACTGCCAATCAGCGGTCGTGATTCTTGAGAGTTGGTTTGAAAACCTTTGGGGTGAGTAAACACTTCAAGCACAATGAAAAAGGTTGGTTTCGCCAACCTTTTTCGTTTCTGAATTGGATTAGTCCATATCGATCTTAACGTTCGCCAAACTGCCCGTAGAGAATGCTTCACCACGTTGCGTCTTCAACATCAAACGCAGATCGTTGGCAGAGTCCGCACTGTGCAATGCATCTTCTTCACTGATCTTACCTTGCATCACTAACTTGTAGAGCGATTGGTCGAAGGTCAACATCCCAAATTCATTGGATCGAGCCATGGTTGCTTTCAACTCATGAAGATCGCCTCGACGGATCAGATCGGATACACGCGGGCTATTTAATAAGATCTCAAACACGCCATGACGCCCCTGACCGTTCTTATCACGGATCAACTGCTGACCTACTACGCCTTTTAAGTTCATCGACAGATCAAACAAGAACTGATCTTTCTGGTCTTTCGGCACCAAGTGCAAAATACGTTCAAGTGCTTGGTTTGCGTTGTTGGCGTGCAATGTAGCCATGCACAAGTGACCAGTTTCAGCAAAGGTCATTGCGTATTCCATCGTTTCTCGGCTTCGGATCTCACCAATCAAAATCATGTCTGGTGCCTGACGCAACGAATTCTTCAACGCCACTTCATAGCTGTCAGTATCCAAGCCCACTTCACGCTGAGTCACAATACAACGTTTATGCTCATGCACAAATTCAATTGGGTCTTCTACCGTAAGAATATGACCAGTCTTGTTGTTGTTGCGATAACCCGTCATCGCAGCCATGGTGGTCGACTTACCAGAGCCTGTCGCACCAACCACCAGCACCAAACCACGCTTGGCAATTGCAAGATCTTGCAGCACCAAAGGCAACTTAAGCTGCTCAAACGTTGGAATATTGGTTTCAATACAACGAATGACGGCTCCCGGTAATTCACGTTGGAAGAAGGCACTGACACGGAAGCGACCGCAATCACGGACAATGGCAAAGTTCGACTCACGGCTTTTGCGAAACTCTTGTCGTCGCTCCGGGTCCATTGCACTATCAAGCAACAAGGCTACGTCATTTTCGCTCAGCTTATCGCCTTGCGGACGCAATTCGCCATCCACACGAAACAAGATCGGGGCACCGACAGTGATGTATAGATCCGACGCTTTTAACGCCAGCATGCCTTCGAGAAATTTATTCAGATCCATCGTCCCTATTCGCTATTTCCTAAGTAATTCGTTACGAGAATTGCTGCGCTTCAATTTCAACTTTCTTATCCACTTCTTCACGCGATACCATGCCTTGTGCCATCAATTGACGAGCATTCTGCTCCATGGTCTGCATGCCATGCGCCGCACCGGTCTGAATGATCGAATACATCTGCGCGACTTTGTCTTCACGAATAAGGTTACGGATCGCAGGTGTCGCCATCATGATTTCATGACAAGCAATACGACCACCACCATTACGTTTTAACAGTTTTTGTGCAATAACCGAACGCAGCGACTCCGACAGCATCGAACGCACCATGTCTTTGTCACTACCTGGGAATACGTCGATAATACGGTCGATGGTTTTCGCTGCTGAGCTAGTGTGCAGCGTACCGAAAACAAGGTGACCCGTTTCAGCAGCCGTCAGCGCCAAACTGATGGTTTCTTTATCACGCATCTCACCAACTAGAATCACATCCGGGTCTTCACGTAATGCGCTGCGCAGTGCGTTTTGGAAGCTGTGTGTATCACGGTGTACTTCACGTTGGTTGATCAGACACTTATTGTTGGTGTGAACAAATTCAATCGGATCTTCAATTGTTAGGACGTGCTTATTGTGATTACGGTTAATGTAGTCAACAATGGCTGCCAAGGTAGTCGATTTACCAGACCCCGTTGGACCGGTAACCAGTACCAGGCCTTTTTCAGCATTGGCAATCTTTCTGAAGATCTCTGGGGCTTCTAGCTCTTCCAGTGTTGGAATGCTACTTGGGATGGTACGGAACACAGCCGCACAACCGCGAGATTGGTTGAAAGCGTTGACACGAAAACGGCCAACGTTATGCAATTCAAATGAAAAATCGACTTCGAGTTTTTCTTCGAACTCACTGCGCTGCGCATCGTTCATGATTTCAAAAACCAAACGATGCACTTCTTGGTGTGTAAACGCTGGAATGCCCAGCTTTCTTACATCACCATCAATACGAACCATTGGTGGTACACCTGCAGAAAGATGTAGATCCGAAGCATTATGTTTTACACTAAAATCCAGTAACTCAGTGATATCCATTTAAAATCCTTAAGTCTAAAGTACAGCTATGAGTAGTATTCAACAAAACATTGAACATATCACCTCTCAAATTCGACACGACGAACAAAAATGCGGTCGTGCTCCAGAGTCAGTGCAACTTCTAGCAGTAAGCAAAACTAAACCTGTCGAGGCAATTCTCGAAGCTTACCAAGCTGGCCAAGAGGCGTTTGGTGAAAACTACGTCCAAGAGGGCGTCAGTAAAGTTCAGCACTTTGCCGAGCATTATCCAGATAATCGAATCGAATGGCACTTCATTGGTCCAATTCAATCCAATAAATCACGCCCTGTTGCTGAACATTTCGATTGGGTTCACACCATTGATCGCGCTAAGATCGCTCAACGCCTCAATGACCAGCGTCCAAGCGAGCTAAAACCACTGCAAGTTCTGATTCAAGTTAACACCAGTGGTGAAGAGTCAAAATCTGGCGTTGCTGATGCAGAAATATTCGAACTGGCTGAGTTGATTTCTCGCCTTCCAAACCTCACGTTAAGAGGGTTGATGTCGATTCCTGCCAACGTGCCAGATTACGAATCGCAACTTCGCGCATTTAAGCAACTTGAAGAGCTAAAGCAAAAGCTAGCCCAGCAGTACCCGGATGTCGACACGCTATCCATGGGTATGAGCGGAGACATGGATGCGGCAATCGAAGCAGGTAGCACTATGGTGCGAATTGGCACAGCGATTTTTGGCGCGCGCGACTACAGCAAACAGCAATAAAAGCGACTCGTTGTTAGACACTGCGAATTTGAGTCTGAGTGCCTTCTATTTCGGCACTCAGAGCAAAGTGGTGCAATTATACACCTGAGCGCACAACAAATTGTAAGAATTTATATTTGGAAATCAGACATATGGAACATAAAAAGATTGCCTTTATCGGCGCGGGAAACATGGTGCGTGCGATTGTTTCTGGTCTCGTAGCAAATGGCTACCCAGCACAGAACATCATTGCGACCGCCCCATCGGAGACACGTCGCCAACCTCTTGAGCAAAACTTTGGTATCCGTACCACCAGCGATAACATCGCAGCCGCGACAGAAGCGGATGTTGTGGTATTGTCTGTGAAGCCACAAATGATGGAAGAAGTGTGTAAACCACTGCAATCTATCGACTTCAGCAATAAACTGGTTATCTCTATTGCGGCTGGCATCAACTGTTCACGCTTGGATGACATGCTAGCGACTAAGCTCAACTTGGTTCGCGTGATGCCAAATACACCATCGCAACTTGGTTTGGGCATGAGTGGTCTTTACGCGCCTGAACATGTGCAAGAACAAGATAAAGCCTTCGCGGCAGAGCTAATGCAAGCCTGCGGTAAGGTATGCTGGGTCGAACAAGAATCTGGCATCAACAATGTGATTGCCGCGGCAGGCAGCGCACCAGCTTACTTCTTCCTGTTTATGGAAGCGATGCAAGCAGAAGCAATTGCTCAAGGTTTCGATAAAGACACGGCTCGCACGTTGGTTCAGCAAGCAGCACTTGGCGCAGCAAGCATGGTAGTGGAAAATCCAGAAACTGAGCTTTCAACGCTACGCGAGAACGTGACATCAAAAGGTGGCACAACGGCAGAAGCGCTACGTACGTTCAACGAGCACCAACTGTCTGATATTGTGGCGAAAGCAATGCAAGCTGCGGTTGCTCGCGCTGAAGAAATGGAAAAACTGTTTTAATGACTTGAGTGATACCCACTCTGTGTCACTCACTTACTTGTTAAGGGTACCTTATGAATTCAATGAGTTTTCTCATCTCAACCCTATTTGACCTGTACATCATGGTCGTCATTTTGCGTATATGGTTGCAAGCTGCTCGTGCAGATTTCTACAACCCATTCTCGCAGTTCATCGTCAAAGCAACCCAACCGGTTGTGGGTCCACTGCGCCGCGTGATCCCATCCATTGGTAGCATCGACCTAGCGACAGTGCTGTTTGCTTACGTGTTGTGTGTGCTTAAGTTTGTTGCGCTGATCCTGATCGCTTCTAGCGGGTCAGTTTCATTTAGCATGGACTTCCTATTCCTAGGCTTATTGTCTCTGATTAAAGCCGCTGGCGGCTTGTTGTTCTGGGTACTATTGATCCGTGCAATCCTGAGCTGGGTTAGCCAAGGTCGCAGCCCTATCGAGTACGTATTCCACCAGCTAACTGAGCCAATGCTAGCGCCAATCCGTCGCATCATCCCAGCAATGGGTGGCTTCGACTTGAGCGTGCTTGTGCTGTTCATTGGTCTACAATTTGCCAACTTCCTGATGGGCGACATGATTGGTCCTATCTGGTACCAACTATAATGTCAGAAGCAGTTTGGCATGACGGCGAGGATGTGGTGCTTCGGCTCTACATCCAACCAAAAGCAAGCCGCGATAAGATCGTCGGCTTGCATGGTGAAGAGCTCAAAATTGCCATCACCGCACCGCCTGTCGATGGTAAAGCGAATGCACACCTAACCAAGTTTTTAGCCAAACAATTTAAAGTTGCTAAAGGTTTGGTTCACATAGAAAAAGGTGAACTGGGACGTCATAAACAAATTCGGATAGAATCCCCAGTGCAAATACCTACAGAAATTAAAGCCATCATTTGATGGCTTTTTATTTACGAAATTCGTACCAATAATAAAACGCCCGATTCCGAGGAAGTGATAATGAGCAAATGGATTACCGCCCTACTGATCAGCCTGTTGTCTTTACCAAGCATGGCAGGTCAGTTCAAAACCATGAAAGACATCGAGGTCCACTACATCGCATTTAACTCGACCTTTTTAACCCCAAAGATCGCCCGTAGCTACGACATCAAGCGCAACGGCTACAATGCAGTACTGAACATCAGTGTGCTAGACAGTGCCTCTCTGGGTAAGCCAGCCGTTGAAGCTAAAATCAGTGGTCAGGCGAAGAACCTTATCGGTCAAACGCAAAAGCTCACCTTCCGTGAAGTGAAAGAAGGCGATGCGATTTACTACCTAGCAGAGCTCGGTATTACTAACGAAGAAACTTTTACCTTCGATATTGACGTTAAAGCTGGAAACAAAGGCTCAGGTAAGCTTAAATTCACCCAGAAATTTTATGTCGAAGAGTAATTAGGTTGTGATGATCTAAAAGCTTTTAGAACATCATAACTCTAGAACCAATTTAATCAGGGAGAACACTACGTTCTCCCTTTATCGCTACAGAAAGAGACGACCATGAAAAAGATAGTGCTAGCAACAGGCAACCAAGGCAAAGTTCGTGAGATGGCAGATCTGCTGTCTGACTTCGGTTTTGAAGTATTGGCGCAAAGTGAATTCAACGTATCTGAAGTAGCAGAAACTGGCACGACTTTCATCGAAAACGCGATCATCAAAGCTCGCCATGCAGCACAAGAAACGGGTCTTCCTGCGATTGCGGACGACTCTGGCTTAGAAGTCGATTTCTTGAAAGGCGCTCCGGGCATTTACTCTGCGCGTTATGCAGGTGAAAAAGCCTCTGACCAAGAGAACCTAGAGAAGCTGCTTAAAGCAATGGAAGGCGTACCAGAAGCAGAGCGCACCGCTCGTTTCCACTGCGTATTGGTTTTGATGCGTCACGAGAACGATCCAACCCCTATCGTTTGTCACGGTAAATGGGAAGGTCGCATTCTAACTGAAGCACACGGTGAAAATGGCTTTGGCTACGACCCAATCTTCTTCGTACCTGAAGACAACTGCGCGTCAGCCGAGCTTGAACCAGCACGCAAAAAACAACTGTCTCACCGCGGTAAAGCACTCAAGTCGTTGTTTGCTCAACTGTCTGAGCAAGTGTCTCAGTAATCACGAGCGAATTAGACCATGTTAACGCCCCCAGCACTGAGCTTGTATGTACACATCCCATGGTGTGTACAAAAGTGCCCGTATTGCGACTTTAACTCTCACGCACTTAAAGCCGAGATCCCAGAAGAAGAGTACATCAATGCTCTTCTTGAAGATTTGGATACCGACATTGAGAAATACCGTCTTAACGAAGCGCCACGTCCACTGCATTCAATCTTCATTGGTGGTGGTACGCCGAGTTTGATTTCGGCAGAAGGCATCGAGCGCCTACTTAAGGGCATTGAAGCGCGTATTCCGTTCAAGCCTGAAATCGAAATCACCATGGAAGCTAACCCAGGCACCATTGAAGCAAAGCGTTTTGTTGGCTACCGCAAGGCTGGTGTAACGCGCATCTCTATCGGTGTGCAAAGCTTTGAACAACAGAAGCTTGAGCGTTTGGGGCGCATTCACGGTCAAGACGAAGCCGTCAATGCTGCTAAGCTGGCGCACCAAATTGGTTTGAACAGCTTTAACCTCGATCTCATGCACGGCTTACCAGATCAAAGCATCGAACAAGCCTTAGCAGATTTGGACAAAGCGATTGAGTTGGCGCCGCCGCACTTGTCTTGGTATCAGTTGACCATCGAACCAAACACCATGTTCTACTACAAGCCACCGACTTTGCCAGATGACGATGACTTGTGGGATATCTTCGAGCAAGGACATGAGAAACTCGCAGCGGCGGGTTACGTTCAATACGAGATTTCTGGTTACAGCAAGCCGGGCTATCAGTGCCAGCATAACCTGAACTACTGGCGCTTTGGTGACTACCTTGGCATTGGTTGTGGCTCACACGGTAAGCTGAGCTTTGCTGATGGTCGCATTGTTCGTACCACTAAGGTCAAGCACCCACGTGGCTACCTGATGGCATATCAAAACATGGTGAAGCCATATCTGGATAGTGAACAGCTTGTGGCTGATGAAGATCGCCCGTTTGAGTTCTTTATGAACCGTTTCCGCTTAATGGAAGCGTGCCCGAAACAAGACTACATCGATACAACAGGTCTGCCGTTGAGCTCAATTCAAGAGACTATCGATTGGGCACTTGAGATGGGTTATCTGAGTGAAACAGAGACTCACTGGCAAATTACCGAGAAAGGTAAGCTGTTCCTCAATGATTTGCTTGAAGCCTTTATGGCGGAAGAGGAATAAGAAAAGGAATCGAGGTTTGGGAACGGACTGCGTCCTTCGAGAAACAAAAAGGGTTGGCGCTCAAACGCCAACCCTTTCTTTTATTCGTAACAATACTTATCTAAAGCGAAGCGTTCCCTAAGTCACTAATCCACAAGGACGAAGTCCGTTCTCACTTCTCGTCTCTTTTCCTTAGAAAATCGAACGACCAATACGCTCGGCAAGTAGTTCAAGTGCTTTAGTACCAGCGAGTGAGTTACCAGATGCATCAAGCTCTGGAGACCAAACAGCAATCGTCATTTCACCCGGTACGACAGCGATGATGCCACCACCAACACCTGACTTACCCGGCATACCAACGCGGTAAGCAAATTCACCAGCACCATCGTACAAGCCACAAGTTGCTAGCAATGCATTCAACTGCTTAGTTTGCGTCGGTGATACCACAGGCTTACCCGTTTGCACCGACGTACCTTTATTGGCTAAGTAGCTAAAGGTCTTTGCGAGATCGACACAGCTCATCTTCAACGCACACGCATGAAAGTAGTTTTGCAGAACGGGGATAACCTCGTTCTCGAAGTTACCAAATGAACGCATCAAATACGCAATCGCAGCGTTGCGGTCACCATGCATCATTTCAGACGCAGCAACCACTTTGTCGTATACGATATGAGTATCACCAGATAGCTGACGAGCAAATTCCAATAGACGCTGACGAGGCGCAGAGAGACGGCTTTGCAGCAAATCAGCAACCACAATAGCACCAGCGTTAATGAACGGGTTACGTGGAATGCCCTGCTCCATCTCTAGCTGGATCATCGAGTTAAACGCCTGACCAGAAGGCTCTTTACCTACACGACACCAGATCTCTTCTTGCTTGTACAAACACATAGCCAGAGTCAGGCTCAACGCTTTTGAGATCGACTGAATCGAAAATGACTCTTCTGCATCGCCCGCTTTAATCACTTCACCCTCATTGGTGTATACCGCAATACCCAGTTTGGTATTGGGTACTTTTGCCAATGCGGGAATGTAGTCGGCGACTTTGCCTTGACCAATTAAAGGGCGAACTTCCGCTAGAATGTCTGTCAAAATTTGCGCTGTAGGTTTCATCTTCTACCTTCTTGTCACAAGAACCCAAATGGCTGAGTTCAGAGGTAAAAAAAGCCAACGCGGACGTTGGCTTTTCCATGGAATTGATTCGACTCAAGTCGATTATGGTTTTATTGCCACAATGATGTTGCGGTTGATGGATTGATCAACACGGTGAAGATAACCGATGTAAGGCTCTTCTGAAAGTACCTTCCACCCTTGCTCTTCAAATAATGCCGCCACGTCTTTCCACTTCAAGGTGAATTCGTTGAAAGACAGCACCACAGAGCCTTGCTTCTTCAGAACCACTTTCCATGCAGGCAGAGCCTCTTTTAGAAGCTCCAGTGGGCTGCGGTTCAGTTTGCTGTCTTTGGCATTTTTGCTGCCGTGCTGCACGCCGTAAGGCAAGTCAGACACCATCACATCTACCGAGTTCTTCTTCACAACTTGGTCAGCAATACGCGTATCTGCTGAGTACAGCTTCATCGTTTGAAGATTACCTTTGTTGTAATCATCTTTGTCTGCTGCTGCCTCAACCACGAAGCCATCTGCCACTTTTTTACCACCAGAAGTGCGCTTTTCTTTGCTCACTTTGTGCTTAAAGCGACCGTTCTTCATGAACTTAACGATGAAGGTTTGGATCTCTTGAACCCATTTCTGGTTGATCTCAACACCCACAACATTCAAGCCGTGGATCAAACCTTCAAACAGTGTTGTACCTTTACCACACATAGGATCCATCAGCGTTAATTGCGCACTGCCCGTGTTGGCAGCACTGACGCCTAGGTTCACCATCAAACGCGTAAACTGCTCGTTTGTTTTACCTGTGTAACGCAGGATCTGACTCATGCTCTCAGGGAAAGTATTGAATGCAGGCGCCTGAATTGGACGTAATAAGCCATCTTCACGCACTTCAAATAGCGCGTAGTAGATAGATGACGCAGCAATCTTGCCTGCCTGTGCTTCACTTAGTTCGGTTTCGCAAGAGAACACAAGTGCAGCAGGCAGACCCACGTCTTTGTTGCCAATTTCAGTTACTTCAACACCTTCCGACGCCAAAATCGCTTTCAGCTCAGAACATGCAATCGTCATTGCGCTATCAAAGTAAATACGGTTATGACCCGGATTCGCTAATATCGCGTAGTGGTACATCTACTGGCTCCTTAAGCAGTACGCTTGAATTTGATATCCCACACACCGTGACCTAGACGGTGACCGCGAGCTTCAAATTTAGTCAGTGGACGCTCTTCTGGACGAGGAATGAAGTCGCCTTCTTCAGCGATGTTTTCGAAACCAGGTGCTTGGTTCATGATTTCAATCATGTGCTCAGCGTAGTTTTCCCAGTCTGTCGCCATGTGGAAGATACCTTCATTAAGGATAAGCTTCTGACGAACCATTTCAGCGAACTCAAGCTGTACGATACGACGCTTGTGGTGACGCTTTTTGTGCCATGGGTCTGGGAAGAACAGTTGTAGCGTTGCTAGGCTACCATTTGGGATCATGTGTTCGAATACTTCTACCGCATCGTGACACATTACACGTAGGTTCGTGATACCTGCTTCGCGAGCATCTGCAAGACAAGCACCAACGCCTGGACTATGCACCTCGATACCGATGAAGTTTTTCTCTGGCGCGTTCTTTGCCATTTCAACCAATGAAGCACCCATACCAAAACCGATCTCAAGCACTACTGGGTTATCGTTGCCAAATACTTCTTTCCAATCAAGAAGTTCAGCTTTGTAGTCGATACCCATTGTTGGCCAGCACTCGTTCATCGCATTTTCTTGGCCCTTAGTTAGACGACCTTCGCGACGCACGAAACTGCGGATTTTACGGATCATTTTACCGTCTTCGTTGTATTCGTTAGTGGTTACTTCACTCATTGATTTTGCCTGCACATTGATTAATCAAAGCGGGGATTATCCAAAGAATTCACCTAGGTGCAAGTATTTGTTGAGCTATCGGACTATGGCAGCCCAAAAGCAAGCAAACCAGACACAATATCCCCACAGTTTATCTGTTGTACTTACACCACAATCTGTGGTGCAATTTTGCTCCTAACCAATAATAGAATACAGAGCAAGTCGTGACACCTTTCGCCAGTGCCATCTTAGAATGGTATGACGCATATGGAAGAAAAGATCTTCCGTGGCAACAAAACAAGACCGCTTATAGTGTCTGGTTGTCTGAAATCATGCTTCAGCAAACTCAGGTCACTACGGTTATTCCTTATTACCAACGCTTTTTGGAGCGCTTCCCGACCGTGGTCGATCTTGCCAATGCTGAGCAAGATGAAGTGCTGCACCTTTGGACCGGCTTAGGTTATTACGCACGTGCTCGTAACCTTCATAAAGCCGCAAAAGAGGTCGCCCATAAATACAATGGTGAGTTTCCTCTAGACCTAGAGCTGATGAATGCCCTACCGGGGATTGGTCGCTCCACCGCAGCTGCGGTTCTTTCGTCTGTCTATAAACAGCCACATGCGATATTAGACGGCAACGTAAAGCGCACACTCTCGCGCTGTTTTGCCGTGGATGGATGGCCGGGACAAAAGAAAGTCGAGAATCAATTATGGGAAATCGCAGAAACGCACACGCCACAAACAGACGTCGACAAGTACAATCAAGCCATGATGGATATGGGTGCCATGATGTGTACCCGCAGTAAGCCTAAGTGCACCTTGTGTCCGGTCAATGAACTTTGTATAGCAAAAAAACAAGGTAATGTGCTTGATTACCCTGGTAAGAAGCCGAAGAAAGACAAGCCGGTTAAGCAGACACGTTTCGTCATGCTGCACCACAAAAATGGTGATAGTCACGAAGTGTGGCTAGAACAAAGACCACAGACAGGTATTTGGGGTGGGCTCTTTTGTTTCCCACAAACCGAACATATTGATGTAGAGAGCGATATTGAATTACTACTAGAACAACGTGGTATTCAAGCCAACGATATTAAACGTCAAGAAACTCTGATTACATTTCGTCATACATTCAGCCATTACCATCTCGATATCACACCGATTTTGATTGACCTGTCAAAGCAACCTAATGTGGTGATGGAAGGTAACAAAGGTCTTTGGTATAACTTATCTAAACCTGAAGAAGTCGGTTTGGCAGCCCCAGTAAAACTCTTACTGGAAGCTCTGCCCCACGAGCTTCGTTAATTAATTGCAAGGAGTCATTATGAGCCGCACTGTTTTTTGTGCTCGACTAAAGAAAGAAGGCGAAGGTCTAGACTTTCAACTTTACCCAGGTGAACTAGGTAAACGTATTTTCGATAATATCTCGAAAGAAGCTTGGGCTCAGTGGCAACACAAACAAACGATGTTGATCAATGAGAAGAAGCTTAACATGATGGATCCTGAGCATCGTAAACAACTTGAAACAGAGATGGTGAATTTCCTGTTTGAAGGTAAAGATGTACACATCGAAGGCTACACGCCACCAAGCGAATAAAGCAAACTTGTTTTAAAACAATGACATCACAACCAACCTTGTGGTGTCATTTTTGTATTAACGTCTAACAACCCTAATAACTATGAAAAAGATTGCCTTTATCGCTACTGCACTTTTAATGGCTGGTTGTAGCCGTGAATTCGTCGAAAAAATTTACGACGTCGATTACGAGCCAACTAACCGTTTTGCTAACAACCTTGCAGAATTGCCGGGACAGTTTGAAAAAGATACCGATGCACTCGACGCACTGATCAACAGCTTCTCAGGCAACATTAAGAAACGTTGGGGGCAACGTGAAGTGAAGTTTGCAGGTAAAAGCAATTACGTAAAATACATCGATAATTATTTGAGTCGTGCTGAAGTCGACTTCCAAAAAGGTGTTATTACCATCGAAACGGTTTCTCCCACCGAACCGCAAAAACACCTAAAGAACGCCATTATCACCACGTTGTTAACGCCAGATGACCCGGCTAATGTCGACTTATTCTCTTCTAAAGAGATCAAACTTGAGGGGCAACCTTTCCTGTATAAGCAGGTTGTCGACCAAGACAAAAAGCCGATTCAGTGGTCATGGCGAGCAAATCGCTTTGCCGATTACTTGATCGCCAACCAAGTCAAAACTAAAGATGTCGACTTTAAGAAAGCGTATTACGTTGAAATCCCGATGGTAGAAGATCACTTCTCGCAGCGCAGTTACCAATATGCGGACATCGTACGTCGTGCATCAAAGAGATACGATATTCCTGAAGATTTGATTTACGCCATCATCAAAACCGAAAGTAGCTTTAACCCATACGCAGTAAGTTGGGCAAATGCATATGGCTTGATGCAAGTCGTACCTAAAACAGCAGGTCGAGACGTATTTAAGCTAGTGAAGAATCGTTCTGGGCAGCCAAGTCCTGAATACTTATTTAACCCAGAAAACAATATTGATACTGGAACGGCTTACTTTTACATCCTTAAGAACCGTTATTTAAAAGACGTACAGCATCCAACTTCATTAGAATACAGCATGATTTCTGCCTATAATGGCGGAACTGGTGGTGTTTTGAACACTTTCCATCGCACTGATCGCAAACGCGCGATGAGAGATTTAAATTCTTTGCAACCAAACCAAGTTTATTGGGCACTTACCAAGAAACACCCGAACGCAGAAGCGCGTCGTTACCTAGAAAAAGTTACAAATTTCAAAAAGGAATTTAACTCCGGACACACTTTGTAGTGACAGTTGAATAAAAAGCGTTCGAACAACCACTTTTTTGAAATTATTTAAAAAAAGTGGTTGACGCAAAGCGGGAAAATCCGTTTAATAGCGCTCCGTCGCCCGGATAGCTCAGTCGGTAGAGCAGAGGATTGAAAATCCTCGTGTCGGTGGTTCGATTCCGCCTCCGGGCACCACAATTTAAAATTGTTGGTGCTTAGCACGAACAGTTAAAAAAGAAAACGGTACGCCGACTTAGCTCAGTAGGTAGAGCAACTGACTTGTAATCAGTAGGTCACCAGTTCGATTCCGGTAGTCGGCACCATTCTTTTGCCTCGATAGCTCAGTCGGTAGAGCAGAGGATTGAAAATCCTCGTGTCGGTGGTTCGATTCCGCCTCGAGGCACCATATTTGGTGCGCTTGCTTAAAGTAAGACACAAAACAGAATAGTTCCTCCTTAGCTCAGTTGGTAGAGCGACGGACTGTTAATCCGCAGGTCACTGGTTCAAGTCCAGTAGGAGGAGCCAACTTCTAGAGTTTCATGTAAATGAGATTCTAAAAAATGGAGAGTTTACTCTTCAAAAAAGAAAACGGTACGCCGACTTAGCTCAGTAGGTAGAGCAACTGACTTGTAATCAGTAGGTCACCAGTTCGATTCCGGTAGTCGGCACCATTCTTTTGCCTCGATAGCTCAGTCGGTAGAGCAGAGGATTGAAAATCCTCGTGTCGGTGGTTCGATTCCGCCTCGAGGCACCATATTTGGTGCACTTGCTTAAAGCAAGACACAAAACAGAATAGTTCCTCCTTAGCTCAGTTGGTAGAGCGACGGACTGTTAATCCGCAGGTCACTGGTTCAAGTCCAGTAGGAGGAGCCAACTTTGAAAGCCAAGTCTTCGGACTTGGCTTTTTTCTTATCTGCATTATAAAAACACTTATCTACTTTCAGTATCTCCATTTAGCTTTAAGACTCCTCCCCTTCAAAAACCCTTATAAACTCAAGATTCATTTGATAAAACACACTTATTTCACGCTAAAAATTTAATCCAAATCATAGTTTCAACATTGATGCATAGGCGCGTGTATACATCTTCAATATGATGAATTTATTATTACGCCCCCTAATAAGCTATGCATTGCATAGTATTAAATACGTCTCGTGAGCTAACTATGAAATTAAAAACTCAAGCCTATTTATTATCTGCAATCATCTTGATTGCGTTACTTGCTCTTACTGCAACAGGTCTTTGGACACTACGCGTCGCAAGTAACCTTGATAACAAAGCTCGAGTGACTGAGCTATTTAAGAGTGCATACAGCATTCTAACTGAAGTTGAGAAAATGGCAGTGGAAGGCAAGATGCCTGAAGATGAAGCCAAAGCATTGGCTACTCGCCTACTTCGCAACAATATCTACAAAGACAACGAATACGTTTATGTTGCCGACGAAAACATGATTTTTGTGGCAGCACCGCTCGACCCTCAATTGCATGGCACCAGTTTCCATGATTTCCGCGATGGCGACGGCAACAGTGTTGGTCAATTAATCTTAGATGTCCTAGGTCGTAAAACAGGTCAAATCGTTGAATACACTTGGACACAAAAACTCCCTGACGGCACGATCGAAGAAAAACACTCCATTGCAGAGAAAACGCCCCATTGGAACTGGGTGGTAGGCACTGGCATCGGGTTTAATGAGGTCAATGCTCGCTTCTGGTCAACAGCTCAATGGCAACTAGCACTGTGTCTAGCAATTGCGGGGGCGATACTAGGTGGGTTGATTATCTCCATCCGTAAGATGCTTAATCTACTCGGCGGTGAGCCAAATGACGTACGTGAAGCGGTTCAAGCCGTTGCTCAAGGAGATATCCAAACCAGCTTTGAATATACCGCACCAAAAGACAGCATCTATGGTGCTGTACAAGAGATGAGTCAATCTCTGGCTAAGATGGTAACTAACCTGGACGAATCAATGCACGCCTTGCGTTCAGAGCTATCAGCGGTAGAGTCTCGCTCTAATTCGATCGCTGATCTAACCATGTCTCAGCAACAATCGACGGCAATGATCGCAACAGCAATGACAGAAATGGCTTCTTCGGCTAACCATGTAGCAAGTTCGGCAAGCGATACAGCACAAAACACCGATGAAGCAGATAAACAGAGTCAGCACACGCAATCATTAATCCATAGCACTGTAGACAACATCCAAGGGTTGGCGACTCAGTTGAATACGGCAAGTAAAGCGGTTGCGGACCTTGATCAAGATGTAAACAGTATCGTGAAAGTTCTCGACGTGATCGGCGATATTGCAGAGCAAACTAACCTACTGGCGCTAAATGCCGCGATTGAAGCAGCCCGTGCAGGAGAACAAGGTCGAGGCTTTGCAGTTGTTGCCGATGAGGTACGCAACCTAGCAGGTCGCACGCAAGACAGTACAAAAGAGATTCAACAGATGATCTCTAACCTTCAAGAGGGTTCGCGCAATGCTATCCATACAATGGAGATCTGTGCCGAGACCAGCGAAAGCACAGTAACTGAATCAATGAACGCCTCAGAGGCACTTCAACAGATAGTAACCGCGTTAGAGTCTATTACTGCGATGAGCCAACAAATAGCAACAGCAGCGGCTGAACAAACGCAAGTGAGTGATGACATTGCACACCGCATCAACCTAATTGAAGAAAGCGGCAGCCAGCTAAATACGGTGGTAACAGAAAGCCAATCAAGCACCCAAACATTGGCATCTTTAGCTGATGAACTTGAAGGTTGGGTGAACAAGTTCTCAGTAAAGCACTAGTTTAAAGTCAATTGTTCAATAAAAAGCACGTTTTCAGACGTGCTTTTTTGTTTTTATCGCCTTTATTTTGCGACAGAACGCCCTACTTTTCTTAAAACAGCGCTTAAAGCATGGTGCATTGCTGCTCAAAATGCATAAAAACAGCCCACTCCGAGCACAAATCCATCAAACGATAATTTATTTTAATTTTATTGTTGACCTGAAAGCCGAAAAGCCTTTTAATACACCTCGTCGCCCGGATAGCTCAGTCGGTAGAGCAGAGGATTGAAAATCCTCGTGTCGGTGGTTCGATTCCGCCTCCGGGCACCACAATTTAAAATTGTTGGTGTCTAACACGAACAATAGAAAGAATAACGGTACGCCGACTTAGCTCAGTAGGTAGAGCAACTGACTTGTAATCAGTAGGTCACCAGTTCGATTCCGGTAGTCGGCACCATTTATTCTTAAACAAGATAATTCCTCCTTAGCTCAGTTGGTAGAGCGACGGACTGTTAATCCGCAGGTCACTGGTTCAAGTCCAGTAGGAGGAGCCATCTTTCGGTTAGTAAGTCGATTACTTATTAACGAAAATGTGCCGACTTAGCTCAGTAGGTAGAGCAACTGACTTGTAATCAGTAGGTCACCAGTTCGATTCCGGTAGTCGGCACCACTTATTAAAATTTGTTCCTCCTTAGCTCAGTTGGTAGAGCGACGGACTGTTAATCCGCAGGTCACTGGTTCAAGTCCAGTAGGAGGAGCCATATTAGAAAAAGCCGCATCACTTGATGCGGCTTTTTTGCATCTGAAGAAAACGCACCGCTCCCTCTCTTCATCCAACTTTATCTCAATAAACAAAAAGCCAGGCGATGTACCTAGCTTTCTCTTTTTGTATCGTATCAATGAGTGTCTAAGCGGAAGGCTAGCTCAAACCGCCAAGGCAGATGTACTTCGTCTCTAGATACTCATCCATGCCTTGCTTAGCCCCTTCACGACCAATGCCTGATTCTTTGATCCCACCAAACGGTGCCACTTCCGTAGAGATAATTCCTTCATTTACCCCCACCATGCCATATTCCAAACCTTCACTAAATTTGATGATGCGCTTCAAGCTATCGGTGTAGAAGTAACAAGCTAAACCATATTCAGTGTCATTCGCCATCGAGAGCACTTGCTCATCATCATCAAAACTAATGACTGGCAGAACCGGGCCAAACAGCTCTTGTTGCACTATCGCCATACCTTGTTCCACATTATCTAAGATAACAGGCTCCATAAAGCGCCCAGAGCGTTTTTGAGGCAGATTAAGCATCGTTGCCCCTTCTTGTACTGCCTGATCGATCACTGCTTCTAGACGATGCTTAGAAGCCATTGTAATCACAGGACCAAGAGTTGTATTTTTCTCAAGACCATTACCGACCGTCAGGCTTGTTACCTTATCTAGAAACTTAGTTAAGAACGCCTCTTTTACGTTCTGATGCACATACAAGCGGTTGGTACACACACAGGTTTGTCCGGCATTACGAAACTTAGAGGCAATCAAGCCATTCGCCGCAGCTTCTAAATCTGCATCGTCAAAAACAATAAAAGGCGCATTGCCACCTAATTCCATAGAAGCGGCTTTAACCGTATCACTTGCCTGCTTCATCAAGATCTTGCCGACACGTGTCGAACCCGTGAAAGAGATCTTCTTAATTCGCGGATCGGTACTTAATACCAAACCAAACTCTGCCGCTTGCTCAGAAACAACGGTAGACAATAGAGCTTTAGGGATGCCAGCCTGATGAGCAAGCTCCACCACTGCCAGAGCAGTCAAAGGCGTTAATTCAGAAGGTTTAATGATCATCCCACATCCCGCAGCCAAAGCAGGAGCCGCTTTTCGAGTGATCATTGCAATAGGGAAATTCCATGGTGTAATCGCAGCACACACGCCGACAGGCTGTTTAATGGTAGAGAGTCGTCTATCTACCGCTGGTGCAGGTATAACCTCACCATAGGCGCGCTTAGCCTCTTCTGCGAACCATTCAACAAAAGATGCTCCATATGCGACTTCTCCACGACTTTCAGAAAGCGGTTTGCCTTGTTCTAAGGTAATGATGTTAGCAATATCTTCCGTGTGCTCTACAAGTAATTGAAACCACTTTTTCAGCGAAGCGGAACGTACTTTAGCACTGAGTTTTTCCCACTCAACTTGAGCCGCTTTACACGTTTCTATTTGCACATCTAGCTCGTCCAAAGAGCTAGGTTTTAAGCGAATCAGTTCTTGCTCAGTCGCAGGGTTAATAACTGCAATCCCATCTTGAGAAGACAGGCTTTCGAATAAGACTCTTAGTGTTTCACTTTGTATCTGCTGCATCATTAGGTTGTACTCCCAAAAGAACCTTTACTAGGTTAATCCTTCTGACAAATAAGAGTAAAGCAAACAAAGTTTTCTTCAGCGTAAATATGAGAAGTGATGACCAAGTACAGTTAACCAGTGATACAGAGAAGGGAACACAAACAGAGATTGCTATGATTGAAGAAGATAAGTATTTGGTGGGTCATAAGATAAACCCTGTCTTTGATGTAAGAGAGCAAATAGAGGGTATCTCAGACGTAACCAAATGATAGGTTAAATTTCTCAATACTCGTGGAAAGACTGGGGTGCGAATGTAGAGCTTTATCTGAATAAGTGGTTGAGCTTGTAGGCTACAGATAAAACCTTGCGAGACTTATTTACCCATAAGAGAAAATCATGTTTCCTAAAACGACAAAACCCAGTCCGGAGACTGGACTTCTAAATAAATGGCGGACGGCCGGGGTTGCGGGCAACCGGGACTCATTCCCTGAAAGGGAAATTATTATGCTCAAAAACGACAAAACCCAGTCCGGAGACTGGGTTTCTAAATAAGTGGCGGACGGCCGGGGTTGCGGGCAACCGGGACTCATTCCCTGAAAAGGAAATTATTCTGTTCAAAAACGACAAAACCCAGTCCGGAGACTGGGTTTCTAAATAAGTGGCGGAGCGGACGGGACTCGAACCCGCGACCCCCGGCGTGACAGGCCGGTATTCTAACCAACTGAACTACCGCTCCGCACTGGTTAGACTCTGGAGTCTAAATGAGAACCTGGCGATGTTCTACTCTCACATGGGGAAGCCCCACACTACCATCGACGCTACTTCGTTTCACTTCTGAGTTCGGAATGGAAGTCAGGTGGGTCCAAAGCGCTATGGTCGCCAAGTAAAATTCTGATTGTAATGGTGCTGATACCCAGACTCGAACTGGGGACCTCATCCTTACCAAGGATGCGCTCTACCACCTGAGCTATATCAGCATCAAGATGTCCCTTTAGGACTAAAAAAGCCCGCTTTTTCAAACGGGCTCTCTTAACTTTTGTCTTCACCTTTTTTAAAAAGGCAAAAACTAAATTTAAAGCCTAGCGATGTCCTACTCTCACATGGGGAAGCCCCACACTACCATCGGCGCTAATTCGTTTCACTTCTGAGTTCGGAATGGAAGTCAGGTGGGTCCAAATCGCTATGGTCGCCAAGCAAATTCTTGCTTTTACTTTCAGCTTTTTCTAAAAACTGAAGGCAAAAAACTTGGAAAACTGATTTTAAGTTCTACTTACACACATTCAATGTTCTTACATCGAGTCCATCAAAACCCCTTGGGTGTTGTATGGTTAAGCCTCACGGGCAATTAGTACAGGTTAGCTCAACGCCTCACAACGCTTACACACCCTGCCTATCAACGTTCTAGTCTCGAACAACCCTTTAGGATACTTAAAGTATCAGGGAAGACTCATCTCAGGGCTCGCTTCCCGCTTAGATGCTTTCAGCGGTTATCGATTCCGAACTTAGCTACCGGGCAATGCGTCTGGCGACACAACCCGAACACCAGAGGTTCGTCCACTCCGGTCCTCTCGTACTAGGAGCAGCCCCCTTCAATCTTCCAACGCCCACGGCAGATAGGGACCGAACTGTCTCACGACGTTCTAAACCCAGCTCGCGTACCACTTTAAATGGCGAACAGCCATACCCTTGGGACCGACTTCAGCCCCAGGATGTGATGAGCCGACATCGAGGTGCCAAACACCGCCGTCGATATGAACTCTTGGGCGGTATCAGCCTGTTATCCCCGGAGTACCTTTTATCCGTTGAGCGATGGCCCTTCCATTCAGAACCACCGGATCACTATGACCTGCTTTCGCACCTGCTCGAACCGTCATTCTCGCAGTCAAGCGGGCTTATGCCATTGCACTAACCTCACGATGTCCAACCGTGATTAGCCCACCTTCGTGCTCCTCCGTTACGCTTTGGGAGGAGACCGCCCCAGTCAAACTACCCACCAGGCACTGTCCGCAACCCCGATTAGGGGTCGACGTTAGAACATCAACACTACAAGGGTGGTATTTCAAGGACGGCTCCACACAATCTAGCGACCGTGCTTCAAAGCCTCCCACCTATCCTACACATGTAGGGTCAATGTTCAGTGCCAAGCTGTAGTAAAGGTTCACGGGGTCTTTCCGTCTAGCCGCGGGTACACTGCATCTTCACAGCGATTTCAATTTCACTGAGTCTCGGGTGGAGACAGCGTGGCCATCATTACGCCATTCGTGCAGGTCGGAACTTACCCGACAAGGAATTTCGCTACCTTAGGACCGTTATAGTTACGGCCGCCGTTTACCGGGGCTTCGATCAAGAGCTTCGACCGAAGTCTAACCCCATCAATTAACCTTCCGGCACCGGGCAGGCGTCACACCGTATACGTCATCTTACGATTTTGCACAGTGCTGTGTTTTTAATAAACAGTTGCAGCCACCTGGTATCTGCGACTCTCAATAGCTCCATCCGCGAGGGACTTCACCGTCGAGAGCGTACCTTCTCCCGAAGTTACGGTACCATTTTGCCTAGTTCCTTCACCCGAGTTCTCTCAAGCGCCTTGGTATTCTCTACCCGACCACCTGTGTCGGTTTGGGGTACGATTCCTTACAATCTGAAGCTTAGAGGCTTTTCCTGGAAGCATGGCATCAATGACTTCACTACCGTAGTAGCTCGACGTCGTGTCTCAGCCTTAAAAAGAGCCGGATTTACCTAACTCTTAAGCCTACGCACTTGAACCTGGACAACCGTCGCCAGGCCCACCTAGCCTTCTCCGTCCCCCCATCGCAATTGTAAGAAGTACGGGAATATTAACCCGTTTCCCATCGACTACGCCTTTCGGCCTCGCCTTAGGGGTCGACTTACCCTGCCCCGATTAACGTTGGACAGGAACCCTTGGTCTTCCGGCGAGGAGGTTTTTCACCCCCTTTATCGTTACTCATGTCAGCATTCGCACTTCTGATACGTCCAGCATGCGTTACCACACACCTTCAACCGCTTACAGAACGCTCCCCTACCCAATGTACTAAAGTACATTGCCGCAGCTTCGGTTTACTACTTAGCCCCGTTACATCTTCCGCGCAGGCCGACTCGACCAGTGAGCTATTACGCTTTCTTTAAATGATGGCTGCTTCTAAGCCAACATCCTGGCTGTCTGAGCCTTCCCACATCGTTTCCCACTTAGTAGTAATTTGGGACCTTAGCTGGCGGTCTGGGTTGTTTCCCTCTCCACGACGGACGTTAGCACCCGCCGTGTGTCTCCCGGATAGTACTTACTGGTATTCGGAGTTTGCAAAGGGTTGGTAAGTCGGGATGACCCCCTAGCCTTAACAGTGCTCTACCCCCAGTAGTATTCGTCCGAGGCGCTACCTAAATAGCTTTCGGGGAGAACCAGCTATCTCCAGGTTTGATTGGCCTTTCACCCCTAGCCACAAGTCATCCGCTAATTTTTCAACATTAGTCGGTTCGGTCCTCCAGTTGATGTTACTCAACCTTCAACCTGCCCATGGCTAGATCACCTGGTTTCGGGTCTATATCCAGAGACTGAACGCCCAGTTAAGACTCGGTTTCCCTACGGCTCCCCTAGATGGTTAACCTTGCCACTGAATATAAGTCGCTGACCCATTATACAAAAGGTACGCAGTCACACCACGAAGGTGCTCCTACTGCTTGTACGTACACGGTTTCAGGTTCTATTTCACTCCCCTCACAGGGGTTCTTTTCGCCTTTCCCTCACGGTACTGGTTCACTATCGGTCAGTCAGTAGTATTTAGCCTTGGAGGATGGTCCCCCCATATTCAGACAGGATATCACGTGTCCCGCCCTACTCGATTTCACTTTAAATGCGTTGCCGGTTACGGGGCTATCACCCTGTATCGCACAACTTTCCAGAAGTTTCACCTGACGCATAAAAAGCTTAAGGGCTAGTCCAATTTCGCTCGCCGCTACTTTCGGAATCTCGGTTGATTTCTTTTCCTCGGGGTACTTAGATGTTTCAGTTCCCCCGGTTCGCCTCGCTGCGCTATGTATTCACGCAGCGATACTAGCTTATGCTAGTGGGTTTCCCCATTCGGAAATCCCAGATTCAAATGGTTTTTACTACCTAATCTGGGCTTATCGCAAGTTAATACGTCCTTCATCGCCTCTGACTGCCAAGGCATCCACCGTGTACGCTTAGTCACTTAACCATACAACCCGAAGGAGTTTCGAGTTGATGAACAAGTCACCAAAGTTGTCTGCAATTTTTATACATGATGCAGACTTGATTTTGCCGGACTCAAATTCCAAGAACACTTGAATGTGTTGTATTGGTGTTTGTCATAAAGACAAACATTGAGAACTTTACAAACAAACTTAAAAGTTTGTTTTGTCAGCTTTCCAAATTGTTAAAGAGCTAGATTTCTTTCGAAACCATTTTTAAAAGCACTCATCGAATGCGCTTAAAGATGGTGGAGCTAAGCAGGATCGAACTGCTGACCTCCTGCGTGCAAGGCAGGCGCTCTCCCAGCTGAGCTATAGCCCCATCAAGGTGTCGATACTGTATGCCAATTCCTTGGGAAGGGAATTGGTGGGTCTGAGTGGACTCGAACCACCGACCTCTCGCTTATCAGGCGAACGCTCTAACCACCTGAGCTACAGACCCAGTATCGTCTCTTTTTTATAAACCGTATCAATCTGTGTGGACACTCATCGTGAGTAATCATCGTATAAGGAGGTGATCCAGCGCCAGGTTCCCCTAGCGCTACCTTGTTACGACTTCACCCCAGTCATGAACCACAAAGTGGTAAGCGTCCTCCCGAAGGTTAAACTACCTACTTCTTTTGCAGCCCACTCCCATGGTGTGACGGGCGGTGTGTACAAGGCCCGGGAACGTATTCACCGTGGCATTCTGATCCACGATTACTAGCGATTCCGACTTCACGGAGTCGAGTTGCAGACTCCGATCCGGACTACGACGCACTTTTTGGGATTCGCTCACTCTCGCAAGTTGGCCGCCCTCTGTATGCGCCATTGTAGCACGTGTGTAGCCCTACTCGTAAGGGCCATGATGACTTGACGTCGTCCCCACCTTCCTCCGGTTTATCACCGGCAGTCTCCCTGGAGTTCCCACCCGAAGTGCTGGCAAACAAGGATAAGGGTTGCGCTCGTTGCGGGACTTAACCCAACATTTCACAACACGAGCTGACGACAGCCATGCAGCACCTGTCTCAGAGTTCCCGAAGGCACCAATCCATCTCTGGAAAGTTCTCTGGATGTCAAGAGTAGGTAAGGTTCTTCGCGTTGCATCGAATTAAACCACATGCTCCACCGCTTGTGCGGGCCCCCGTCAATTCATTTGAGTTTTAATCTTGCGACCGTACTCCCCAGGCGGTCTACTTAACGCGTTAGCTCCGAAAGCCACGGCTCAAGGCCACAACCTCCAAGTAGACATCGTTTACGGCGTGGACTACCAGGGTATCTAATCCTGTTTGCTCCCCACGCTTTCGCATCTGAGTGTCAGTATCTGTCCAGGGGGCCGCCTTCGCCACCGGTATTCCTTCAGATCTCTACGCATTTCACCGCTACACCTGAAATTCTACCCCCCTCTACAGTACTCTAGTCTGCCAGTTTCAAATGCTATTCCGAGGTTGAGCCCCGGGCTTTCACATCTGACTTAACAAACCACCTGCATGCGCTTTACGCCCAGTAATTCCGATTAACGCTCGCACCCTCCGTATTACCGCGGCTGCTGGCACGGAGTTAGCCGGTGCTTCTTCTGTCGCTAACGTCAAATAATGCAGCTATTAACTACACTACCTTCCTCACGACTGAAAGTGCTTTACAACCCGAAGGCCTTCTTCACACACGCGGCATGGCTGCATCAGGCTTGCGCCCATTGTGCAATATTCCCCACTGCTGCCTCCCGTAGGAGTCTGGACCGTGTCTCAGTTCCAGTGTGGCTGATCATCCTCTCAGACCAGCTAGGGATCGTCGCCTTGGTGAGCCATTACCTCACCAACTAGCTAATCCCACCTAGGCATATCCTGACGCGAGAGGCCCGAAGGTCCCCCTCTTTGACCCGTAGGTATTATGCGGTATTAGCCATCGTTTCCAATGGTTATCCCCCACATCAGGGCAATTTCCTAGGCATTACTCACCCGTCCGCCGCTCGACGCCGTCATCGTTCCCCGAAGGTTCAGATAACTCGTTTCCGCTCGACTTGCATGTGTTAGGCCTGCCGCCAGCGTTCAATCTGAGCCATGATCAAACTCTTCAATTTAAAGTTTTTGATTCCCTAAATAAATAGGGAGAGGCTCAATGAATACTGACTTCAAAACTACTAATGTAATTTTAAAGCTATTATCGTTCCAACAGAACGATAATGAATTGACTGTGCCAAGTCCGAAGACTTGATTGGTCACTTCGTTTCATTGAAACCTAATTTGAAACCGCTCTTTATTAAGAGAAATTTCTAATTGGATTATCATCAACGAGTGCCCACACAGATTGATAGGTCTATATTGTTAAAGAGCTTGCTTATCGAGAAGTTTTTCTCTCAAAGCGGAGGTGCATTCTAGCGAGATAATTGAGAGTGTCAAACACTTTTTTCAACTAATTTTTCGTAGAAGCTTTTCACCTCTCCGACCCTGCTGAAGCCTTGTGGCGCCTGCCGTGTCGATGGATGCGCATTATAGGGAGAAGATTTTCTTTGGCAATACTAAAAATGCATTTTTTCTAAAAAAACATGCCAAATGGATACTTTCCATCCAACCTTAAAATTACCCAGAAATAACACTCAGGATTTCTACAATTTACCCACAAAAAGCTGTGGATAACTACTCATCACTATCGAAGAAATAAGAAATACGTGAACGTGGATTAAGGTATTCTTTGATTTTCTCCGGCAATTTAGACGGATGAATCGCATTAACTATCTTTATGTCCTTTGATGCAAGGTCAATGATTGGCGCTTGAGTTCTTGGAACTGCTGGGTCATAGACCAGTACATTTGGAAATAGTAAGTGGGACGCATTAACAGAGATAACCAATCCCACCATATTATTGGAGAGCTGAACCACTGTTCCCGGTGGGAACACCCCCATAAACTTAATAAGGATGTTGAGGTTCTCTTCTTTATATAAGTGTTTGCAATTCTTATAGAGGTGGGAAAGCGCCGTATATGGAATTTTTTGTTCAGCAGCAATCGAGGTGTGACATAAATTATCAAAAGCATTCGCAACGATAATCACCTGAGCGAGTTCATCAATCTCATCTCCCTTCAAACCTTCAGGATAGCCAGAGCCATCACGCAATTCATGATGTTGCGCTATCACTGTTTTTGCACTGTCAGGAAAGTCTTCAATTTGATTAGCCATATCCAAGCCATACTTAGTATGTAGCTTTAGATAATTGCTTTCTGGTTCAGTGAGTGGAACTTGCTTCCTTAATATAGCGGTTGGAATTTTGATTTTGCCCATATCATGGAACAAAGCAGCAAAAGAAAGCGCTTTAAGTTGCTCCGCTGAATACCCCTTCGCACGTCCAATCATCATCGCGATTACCGCAACATTAAGGGAGTGGAAGTAGATATCTTCAAACTCGTTTTTACCGTTCATTAAGTGCAGTGTCACATTGTCATCACACATTAACTTATCAACGATGTCATCGATCAGTTGTTGTGCCTCCCCTACTGCATCGACAGGGCGGTTGCGAATTTTGGTCATCACTGAACGCATTCTCGCAAGTGAACGCTCAAACTCTTTTTCACATTGAATGACACGGCGTCGATACGCGCTTAACTTTTCTATGCGTTTTTGCTTTTCTTTCCAAAGCTTTTGCGCTTCAAGATCTAATGTATTGTCTTGCGTTACTTCGACCTGAGGTTGATTTGCAGGTAAAGGAGACGCATCGCTTTGCTCGGGATTGAAATAAACGAACTTCACACCAAGATGACGAATCATCTCAACTTGTTCTTGGTCTTTGATTTTGAAGCTATTGAGTAGGAATGGGTGATCATTCCACTTTAGCGGAAGACGGATATGTAACCCGGGCTGAATACGATCCACTGTAAGTTTAATTGCTGCCACTTTTCCACTACTGATTCGGTTTTCCTGATAAGCCTATAATAGTAGTCAATTTTGTAAATGAATTCATCAATAAGGAGGATGTATCAAGCACCTCTGTGCATGTCGTCAACAAAGTTGCACTAACCAGGTCGATAAGAAAGGGAAACTAAGTAATTATTCGGTCGGCTTTGCGCAGCTTTAATTGCGCTTCAAATTCGGGTTGAGTCATCAATGGTTGCTCTTTTATTAAGCCTATCAACGTTTGCACCGCTACTCTGGCCATATCACTGATCGGGAAATGTACCGCTGACACAGTTGGGTACAAACTTTCACACAAATCCACACTGTCGAAGCTCACCAATGAGATTTGCTTCGGTACGGAGATACGATGCTCATGAAGAAACTGCATGGCACCCACGGTCATTTCTTCACTGCATGAGAACACTGCGGTCAAATCGGGATGCCTTCTATAAAGAGCTGCCATTGCATCGTACCCACTTTGACGACCGTAGTTTCCTTCTTCACACCAACTCTCATCGATGTCTATACCCGCCGTTTTCACTGCATCAATATAACCTCGCTTTCTCAACAAACTGTTTTGGCGTTGAGAGGGACCAGCGATGCAAACTATTTTTTGATGGCCACCAGCGATTAAATGCTCAACAGCAATTCGGCTCGCGTGATGATGGTTAAAGGTCACACAGCGTTCTTCAATGCCCTCGACATACCGATCGAGCAGTACAAATGGTGTTGGTAGTTTGGCAAGTTCTCTCAAATCATCATCAGAAAGATAACGACTATGGAGCACATAACCATCACAGCGCAAATCATTAAAACGCTGAATTGCCTCTCGCTCCCCTTCCGCTGAATGATGTCCTTGTGCCGCGATGAGGAACTTCTTGTGCATATCCAACTCAGTCTGCACTTGTTCCATCATTTCACCAAAGAACCCACCCGTGTAGTACGTCACCAAAAGGCCAACCATATTACTAGAAGAGGTCGCGAGTGAACGCGCGATTGCACTAGGGCGATAGTTGAGCTCTGCCATCGCAGCTTCGACTTTCTTTCTCGTTTCTTCTCGGAACTTCCCTTCTCCATTAATGATACGAGAAACCGTTGAGCGATTTACTCCTGCGAGTTCGGCTACATCTTTAATCCTTGCCATAATGCTGCTTAATCCAACTTCCTGTTTTGTTAATCATGACTTAGCGAAAAGTGGCTGCCAGCAAATCGTAAGGTGTATAGGGGGCAATGCTGACAGCCTTAATCATACACTGGCGACTCCACTTGAAGAAACGAGAGCAGAGTAATCCGTGATTGCCATACCATGCTGAGCAAGTTCTTGTTTAAAAACGGGAGAAGTCAGGACTTGAAGTTCCACCTCTCTTTGTTGGGCGTAGCTACTTTTCGACAATAGAGATTGGTCCGCTTCCGCCGGGTGACACATCACTTCAACTACGTCATATTGAGCTTTCAAACTCAATAAATGCTTCATAATGCCTTCCAAACTAACCCCTTGATCATAGAACTCAGCAGTAAAGTAATACTTCACACTGTTCTCTATGTGGCACAAACCGCTACCACGCAAAGGTACTTTGTATTTCTGAGCAACCTTTCGAATCACCGGAAGCAGTTGTGGATGTGTATGCGCATGGTGGTGACTATCTAAATGACTTAGTGGTAGACCCAATTTAAGAAATGCTTCCACCTGGGCCACCGCTTCTTGATAGACCACCTCTTCTTCGAAATCTTGTATCTTCCATAGCTCATCGTAACTAACAAACTGAGTTTGACCACGAGTAAGATTTGGATGTCCCGTTAAAGGAATACCGGTAGTAAAACGAAGGTGCACACCAACGTTCAAATTTGGGTTCTGCTTTGCTAATTCAATCGCGTGCCGCTCTGCATCCATTCCCACCATCATTGTTGTAGACTGAACCACACCCTGTTGATGGGCTTTGATAATTCCCTTGTTCACACCCGGAGTTAAACCGAAATCATCTGCGTTAAAGATCACTTTCATTGGTGCGGTTCCTTACTTTACAAAGTCGTCAATTTGAATTGAGGCAGATACGCGGCGTTTACTTCTAATATCTCATCCAAAATGGACTTAGCCCGTCCGATATCAGGAACAAGCGGATTATTGGTTAACGCCATTAACGCTTTTTCGTAGCTTCCTTCAACTGCAGCTTCAATAGCGAGCTGTTCATAAGCTTTGACCTGATGAAGTAGTCCTTTGATATTGTTAGACAGCTCACCAACCGCCAGCGGCTTCGCTCCCCAACTGCCGATCACTGCACTGCATTCAATCACCGCGCTATCCGGTAAGCCATTGATAGCACCATTGTTTAGCACGTTCACCACATGAATACTGTTACGATTGTTGTAAATTGCATCCACGAGATTCAACGACGCGTCAGAATAGTAAGCACCGCCTCGCTCTTCCAATTCCTTTGGCTTGTGGTCTAAATTAGGATCTTGGTAAAGCTTAAATAATGCGCTTTCTGTTTCCATCACCTGCTCAGCACGTGTCCCTTGCTCTCCTGCACTCTGCTTTTCTTCCGCTAGCATCGCATCTGTTTGATAGAAATAACGATGATACGGACAAGGTATGGCTCCAAGCGCTTTAAGAAACGCAGGATCCCACGGCTCTTCCCATATATTTTTCATGCTGAAGTTGGCACCATCCCCAACTTTTTCCAGAACGGTTTGCGTAATGTCTTCTCCTTTCAACCAAGCCTTGAGCACCCAAACAAGATGGTTTAAACCAGCAAACTCAAGCTGAAGCTCTTTTGGCTCGCAATCCATCATTTCGGCAATCATCATCTCCATAGATACAGGAACGTTGCACAAACCTATACTTTTTACGTTGGAGTATTTACTGACCGCTTCTGATACTAAACCTGCAGGGTTAGTAAAGTTCAACATCCACGCGTGTGGAGAAAGTTCTTCAATGTCCTTACAGATATCGAGAATGACAGGAATAGTGCGCAGCGCTTTTGCAAAACCTCCGGGACCCGTGGTTTCCTGACCGATAACGTCATACTTGATTGGAATTCGCTCATCATTCGCTCGTGCCGTTAGTCCGCCAACGCGAAATTGAGTCATTACAAAATCTGCATCTTTTATCGCTTCACGACGATCAAAGCCGGCTTTGATTTCAATGTCAGCTCCTGCTTTATCAATCATCCGTTGTGCCAAGCCTTTGATGATCTCTAATTTCTCCGCACCTGATTCAATATCGACAAAGTGCATCTGTTTTACAGGCAAGAACTCCAAACGCTTAATTACCCCCTCAACAAGCTCTGGGGTATAACTGCTTCCACCACCTATAATGGCGAGTTTGATTGCATTTCTTGGCATCGTACCGTCCTTATCTCGCTGCTAACTGCTTGTTCAACGCAACGATTTCCACTGCCATTTCTTGCGCTAAGATGGTTGTCATTAAGTGGTCTTGTGCGTGTACCATAACAAGAGTCATTGGCACTTTGCCCTCCCCCTGATCTTCTTCAATCAATTGGGTTTGAATCAGATGCGCTTTGTTAATGCACTCTTTTGCTTGAGAAAGCTTTTCCTCTGCGGCGGTAAAATCTTTCTCTCTCGATAGACGCAACGCTTCGTAGCTCAAACTCCTGGCTTCACCTGCATTACAGATAATTTCCATTACGACTAGTTCTTGTTCCATTTCTTCTCTCCGGAAATGAAGGCTGCCAAGCGACAGCCAAATCATGATTAAGCTGTCACGCCCTCGCCTGATGGCTGTTCAGCGTCTTTACTTTCTTTGCTCGTAGGTAACTCTTGTTCCATAACCTGCTTTTCAAACATCTTGAAGAACGGCAGATAAATGAAGAGATCAAGAATCAGAAGCCCAATCACCAACAGCACAGGTGAGAATGTCCAACCGCTCCCCCATGAGGCACCAATTAACGCCGGAGTCGTCCATGGCGTGGTCGCAACCCCCATACCAACAAAGCCGAGTTGTACTGCAAAGTAAGCAATGGTTGCGTTGACGATTGGTGCAAACACAAATGGAATGAATAGAATTGGGTTCATTACGACTGGGCTACCAAAAATCACAGGTTCATTAATTTGGAAAAAACCAGGTACCGCACTCATGCGACCAATACTCTTTAGGTGAGCAGAGCGGCTAAATGACATCAACATAACAAGGGCAAGCGTTGCGCCCGAACCACCAATAAAGATGTAGAAATCCCAGAATGGTTGAGTGAATACGTTTGGAATTGGTTGACCCGCGACAAACGCATCAATGTTGGCACTGATGTTGGTTAGGAAGATTGGAGACAATAAACCAACCACAATTGCGGCACCATGAATACCAGCAAACCAAAGTAGCTGACACACAAGCAATGCACCGATGATTGCTGGTAAGGTGTTGGAAGCACTGATCAATGGCTTAAACATCGCCATTACTGCATCAGGGATCAACATGTCATATTGGGTTTGAACAAAGATACTTAATGGGTACAGTGTTAGAAATACAGCCAGTACCGGAAGAAGAACTTCGAAAGAGCGAGCAATCGCAGGTGGTACTTGTTCTGGCATGCGGATAGTAATGTTGTGTTTTTTCATGAAGCGGTATAGCTCAACAGCAAAGAAGGCGCACATTACCGCTGTAAAGATCCCGGTCCCCCCCATATGTTTCATAGCAAGCGCTCCGTCTTTTGCAGGTGCAGCTACCAGCAAAAAACACATCAAAGACAATACGGCGCTGGTGATACCGTCCATCTTGTACGCTTTCGCCAAACTATAGGCGACGCCAAGCGAGACAAATATGGTCATGATGCCCATCGACATATTGAAGGGCATCATAATGGTATCGAAATGCGTGGTCGCAAAATCCAACCAAATTCGTCCTAGTGCAAACGTCGTGTCTTCAGCAAATGGTGGGAAAGCAAAAATTAAGATAAAACTACCAACAATAATAAACGGCATTGCCACAATAAATCCGTCTCTCATTGCTCTGACATGAGGCTGATTACCTACTTTCGCTGCAATTGGGGCTATATGTTTTTCGACTATTCCTATAATCGCATCATAGAGCTTCATAGAATCCATCCTTATTTTCAGACAAAAGAATCCCACACCAAATATTTATATTTAGTGGCAACTCTTATTTCTATTTAAAATTATTGAATTAGTTAATAAGTTCTAAAGCTTGCTGGAGTACTTCTTCTCCTTTCATCATCCCGTAGGCTTGTGGAGAGATTGCATCAATATTCTTACCATGTTCCTGTGCTGTTTTGCGCAACTCCTCTAACTGAAATCGCACTTGCGGACCTAACAGACAGACATCGTACTCTTTAATTGCCTCATCAAACGCATTAACTGACAGTGCATCAATCTTACACTCAAGCCCTTGCTTTTCAGCAGCTTGCTCCATTTTCTTCACTAGCATACTGGTCGACATTCCAGCACTGCAGCATAAGAGGATCTTTTTCATAGCCTTGCTCCCATTGTGTAAATTTCGAACTACAAAAACTGTAGCAAAAATAACCAACACAAAAAAGCGCAACCGGTTGCATTGAGTATGAACAAGATCTCACTTTCAATATAAAACAAAGGAGTAATTACATAAAAATAGGAATTAGACAGGAAAAGACAAAGCTAAGTATATATTTACAATTTTCATATTTATTCAATTAAAACATTAAATTAAAAACAAGAAATTTATTATCAATCTCGCTATTTAGAAGCATAAAAACCATGATAATAATCATTTGAATTTCATGTCATTAACTATTTAATCCTCTTAGTAACCTAAAACATCACAACCGTCATTGACAGATTTCTCGACACAGCTCTTATACATTGCCATCAACTAAATAAACCATTGAGACTGCTGACGTGAGCACATTAATTGAGCAATTATTTCAAGAATTAGTTACAGACCTAGGCATCGACACACTCCAGCCCAACGAAGACGGGCATTGTACTTTGATGGTTGATGAAACTCTTTTACTAGACATCGAGTTGGACCCTAAACGTGAACGGCTGATCCTGACATCGCTAGTAGGACCATTAAGTTCCCAACAAGGCATAAAACAATTATCAAGTTTAATGCAGTTCAATAAAGCCTTATATAAAGAACTCAATATGTCTCTAAGCCTTGAAACTCACACAGCGAGTATCGTTTTGACATACAGCGTGGATGCTGGTCTTTGTACTGTGTTTGACCTAGAAAGCGCACTGTCGTGTTTCATCAGTCAAACAGAGAAATGCCGTCATTTGCTAGAGAGTACCCAAGAGGACTCGCCCCCTAAAAATAGCATGCTCAATACTGCTATCTGCGTTTAATTTTCCTCAAGAATTTATAGAGATACCGATATGGCTATACAACTACAACAGTTTCTTAGTGTTGCTAAAAATAACACTGTGGTTGCCAATCAAAACAATCAAGGAGAGGTCACTTTAAAAAGTGGTCGTTTTGAAGGCAAAACGCTTTCTCCTTTTGCAAAGCACACTCAAACTCAATCCAATCTTAACCTTCAAACCATGGGGCTCTTTCTCAACTCATTACAGAAAGAGTACGGAAGTGATATCACCTCACATCTAGCTTCTAAGTTAGATATTACCTCCGGTAGTAAGCCGTTAAGCGGAAAAGTCATCCAGACCATTGTTGGTGAGGCGAATGCCATCAGCAAGGCCATGACCGCTTTCAATGCCCAAGCCGTTCATGATTTTATTGCCTCTCCAAATGGCGCTCAAAAATTACTTGCTAACAACGACCACGAGCAATGGTTGGCTCCAAATAATGCAGCAGGAAAACAATTTGAAGGCTTACTTCACGAGGCATGCGACAAACAACACCATCAATTGACTCAACGAGAAATTGCCGAGATCGCCCAAACCGTTGTTGATGACATACATCGTCTTCCACAAGGTATTCAAGAAGACTTCAACCAAGTAGCGGATGCATTCAATCAGAAAGATCATTATCAAGTACTTCACAACCTCGATAATTGTGCGCAAAAGATCATGCTACGCGCGCAATTTGACTTAGCTGATGTCGATAAGCAAAAGCTTGGCGCTGACGACAAGAGTGGTTACCAGCAACGTATCGTGTCTGAATTAACGCAAGGCTTATCTCAGACTCAAGCCAGCGATTTACTCAACTCTATTCTTAATCATCCAACCAGCAAAGAACTGGTCCAATTGCTCAACTCTCCAGGATTCAAAATGCAAGTAATGGATGACCTAGAGCAAGCCGATATTCCACATGAAGAGCAGTTGTTAACACTGACTAAACTGTGTCGAACTGAAACACTGCTTGATGCACTAATTACAGAGTTAGATAAACGCGCACATGGTAGTGACAAAACATCGCAACGTTTAAATGATTGGGTAAGTTACTATGGACAGGGTATTGGTGCTGGTGAGATTTCAGCATCAGATCCTGAGTTTGCTTCTGCCTTTTTGACGATGCAAGCCAATGACAACCACTTAAATCTTGACGATTGTGGGCTTACTCAAGAGCCTGTTGCTGCGCAAACCAAACAATATGTCACGCTGACTAACCCCACAGCCGTCACCAATGCACTCAAAGAAATAGCCGCAAAAGTGGATGAAAAACGCAGTGAGCAGTTTGAGAAAGACTTTGATCGTGCAACTTATCTAGTTGATGGTGCACAAATCAGTCGCAATGAAGATTCAACATTAGATGACATCAGTAAAATGCCGACAGGCGTAAGCTACTTTGCTAACCAAGAGTTGTTTGCAAGCGTCCTTATCTCTTTAATGAATGAACAAGGCATCACGCCAATAGGCGACCCAACATCCACGTTCAATTTGTACAATAAAGAAGATGGCACAATGGAACTTCATGCCCAATTGGACATGCAACTTAAAATGATGATTGGTTTAAACGAAGAGCCATTAGATCCGGATAAAAGCTCGCTGCATCTTGAGGTCAATCTAACGATAGCAGCGCACAATAGCCAAATTGATGCCAAGTTAAATGGACCAATTAACGTCGACTATCGAGCCGCTCCTCTTTAAGCCCGCGTAATAAGATTCCAACAAATAACCAAGCCTCGATAGTGTCGAGGCTCTGTCTTGGAATATGGCACCGGTGGGCGGAGTTGATTGGACAGGCACGCCTGCCGCCACGCTGGATTTGAATTCACAAACCTCAGATACAACAAAGCCCCGACTTTCGTCGAGGCTCTGTCTTGGAATATGGTACCGGTGGGCGGACTTGAACCGCCACGCCCGAAGGCAACGGATTTTGAATCCGTCGTGTATACCAATTTCACCACACCGGCATCTCTGGGCTATTGCCCTTTGATGGTTGGCATTATACGTAAGCTTTTGACCTGCGCAAGCAGAAAAACCTTAAATAACTATCGTTTGCTGATAATTTCGCCACAAAGTGTGACAAAGGAGATCTCATCTTAGCTCAGTCTGCCATTTCACTTTGTTATAACACCAACCATTAAACCCTATAAACGATTAACGGTAATATCCGAAACGTAACCATTACCAATATTAGATAGCGCACCATGGATCATTTGCGCCGCATCACCGGCACTCATAAAGCTGCTCGTATCTAATGACTTACCACTCGTTTCCCAAAACTCGGTTGCCATGCCACCTGGATACACAGCGATAATTTTCATTGGTTTGCCTTTTAATTCCATACGAACGGACTCAATCAAACCTTTAACTGCCCACTTCACCGCACAATAAGTCGATTCTTGTGCCTTTGGCTGTTGTGCCGCTGTCGACATCACCATCACAACATTTACAGGCTGCTCTTGATAACGCTTTACCAACTCTTTTAGGACATGAATTGCGGAGGTGAGATTGTTTTCAATAAGCTTTTGAATCTCTTGTGGGTCTTGCTCGGCTAACAAACCAAAATAACCACTTCCCGCACAATGAATCAGAGTTGAAGGCACTTGAGGCAACTCATCAAACAACTTCTCGACTTGAGATGCGTCGATAAGATCGCAACTTCTTACCTTAGCTTTACTCGAGAGGTGTTGAGCAAGCGTATTTAACTTCTTTTCGCTGCGACCAGTTAACAGTGTTTCTTCGCCTTGAGCATCATACAACTTAGCTAACTGCGCACCTAAGCCACTGCTCGCGCCTGTAATTACGATCATCTTGTACCTCTATCACATCATTCGTAATCTTGTGTTCTAAGCAAAGTAACCCATGTTTGATGCTTTCACAGATTGCATGATAGGAAGTTTGAACTCGGTTACTTTGTTGGATAGTTGATTAGCGATAGAGTCGTATTCAAACTTGTGATTTGCCCACAATTGAAGACTCTGTGCGTTAGCTCTCTTTTCACAAGCTAATGGAATCTATATTCTGACGCACAATTTTAAAGGTAAGTGATGGAATTATGACGACTTCGACAACTCTTCCACCAGCGGGCTTTTTCCGTCGACTCGCAGCATTGTTTTACGACACGCTGATCATCCTAGCGATTGAGATGATGGCAGCAGGCGTAGTAATGGCGATTGTTTTTGCGCTTAATGCGGCAGGCTTGCTGAGTTATGGGGAATATGTGGATGCAGCAGATATGCTAGGAAAGCATCCATTTCTAAGCCCATTATTCACGCTGTATCTGGCTGTGGTGTGGATCTACTTCTTTGTATTCTTCTGGACCCGCGCAGGACAAACACTGGGCATGCGAGCTTGGAAAATGCAAATTCGTAACAGTAAGGATGGTGCGCCAATTACGGTTACTCAGGCTTTAATTCGTTTAGGTACGTCGGGCTTTGGTTTGGCTAACTTGACTATACCAATCGACCCACAAAAACGTGGTTTCCACGACATTTGGGCAAAAACCGAAGTCGTTGTCTTGCCGAAAGCAAAATAGCGAAACCGCGCAAGCAGAATAGAAAAAGGAAGGCACAGTGCCTTCCTTTTTTATGTTTATCGCGTTTTGAAAGCCTACAGTTTTCTTCTTAGCAAGGATACCGCAATTGCTAGGAACACCAAACTAGGGGCCAAGGCACCGAACACTGGCGGAATACCATATACCAAGGTCAGAGGTCCAAAGAACTCACTGGATATGTAGAAGGTAAAACCTGCAACTACCCCTGAGAGTACTCTTGCACCCATGGTGACACTACGCAATGGACCGAAAACAAACGACAGCGCCATCAACATCATCACCGCAATAGAGAGTGGTTGAGATAGCTTGCGCCAAAATGCGAGTTCATAACGCGAAGCATCTTGTTCCGAGGCTTTCAAATAGGTCACATAGTCATATAAGCCACTTAAAGAAAGCTCTTCTGGTTTCACCGTTACCACCGCCAACTTATCTGGTGCTAATGAGGTGTGCCATTCCATCTGCTCTAAATCGCGCTTGGTAATGACGTTTTCATTTTCCATATCGGTGATTTGGACATAACGCATCAACCAATTGTTATCTTGTTGGTAGTCGACTTCTTCTGCGAAGATAACTTTGTCTAAGTTCTTATCTTCATCGAAACGCCACATGTTCAAGCCGTAGAGTTTGTCATCTTCCACTTTACCGATAAAGATGAAGTCGTTGGCATCGCGAGCCCACACCCCAGCCCGCACCGACACAATACTACCGCCAGATAGAGCAAATGCACGTAGGTCACGCGCCATCTTTTGCGCCTCTGGTGCGCCCCATTGACCGAGCGTCATAACGATAAGCATTAAGGGTACTGCGGTTTTAAGTACTGATAAGCCGATATCCAACTTAGAGAAACCCGCGGCTTGCATAACCACAAGTTCAGAACTTGAAGCAAGCATGCCCAAACCAATCAAGGCTCCCAGCAGCGCCGCCATTGGGAAGAACATTTCGATATCGCGAGGAATACTCAGCAAAACAAAGTAAAGCGCGTGCATTAGGTCGTAAGCACCACGACCAACTTTACGCAACTGTTCTACGTACTTGATGATGCCCGACAAGCCGACGAAAGTCGCCAGAACCAAGGCTGTGGTAGAGATAATCGTTCTACCGATGTAAAGGTCTAAGAGTTTGAACACAGCTTACGCGAGCCTCTTCTTGCGGAATTTGTCTTTAATTCGTCGAGCTGGAACACTGTCCATCATGTTAGCCAAGATAGCGACAATCAATAACATGGCATTAATTGGCCACATACCAATAGCAGCAGGAATAGCACCATCTTCTAGCGCGGATTTCGTTGCACTAATCGCAAGGAAGTACGCCAAGTAAATCAAGATAGCCGGTCCCATTTTAGCAAAGCGTCCCTGGCGCGGGTTCACTGCCGACAAAGGAATAACCAGCATCGTTAATAGTGGAATACACACGAACAACGAGATACGCCATTGCAGCTCAGCTTGCGCTTCAGGATCTGGGTGACCAATCAGGTCTGCCGTTGGGTACGCTTCCCAATCGCGACCTTTTTGCTTCACTTCACGCTGACCAATCAAACCTTCGTACTGATCGAACTTAGTAACCATGTATTCAACACGAGTCGGCACACCTTCATAGCGCGTACCTTCATGCATAGTGATGATCTGACGCCCATCCGACAGTTCTTTTACTTCACCAGAAGAGGAAAACATCACGCTTGGTAAGATGGAATCACGCGGACGCATCTGTGCTACAAACACATTACTTAACGTGCTGTCTTTGATGTCATCAATAAAGACAACCGAAGAACCATCTGGCGTGCCTTGGAACTGACCTTTCTTCAATAAGTCGACACTGTTTTCTGCCGCGACTTGCTCATAAAGTTGCTCAACACGGTCTTGTGACCAAGGCGATAGCCATAATGCATTGAACGCTGCCACACCCGATGTGATGATCGCCAAGTACAACGCAGCTTGTACCAGGAACTTATTCCCGATACCCGTCGCATTCATCACCACGATTTCACTTTCCGCATATAAACGACCAAATGTGATCAATATGCCGATGTACAAACTTAATGGCAGCATTAATAGCCCCATTGCTGGCATGTTTAAACCAACAACTGAGAAAATTAACCCAGCAGGAATATCCCCGTCCGAAGCATCAGCAAGAACACTGATAAACTTCTGGCTCACAAACACCAAAAAAAGCACGAAGAAAATCGCAAATTGGCTCTTGAGTGTTTCGCGGATCAAATATCTAACAATAATCACGCTGAAATTACCTATACAAAACTTGTTTTTTTGGTCGAATCACTATAGTTTCCCGTTGAACCATTTATTTTTTTAAAAATTATAAACTAGATGTTAGCGCTTAAATCAGCTCTGTTGGTAAGACCTGAGCTTAAATTCAACAAGTAAGCGATCATTATCTAACATTTAGAGCAATTTGTCTTCAGGATGTAGGAGTACGCATGGAGTTCAGTGTTAAAAGTGGCAGTCCAGAGAAACAACGTAGCGCATGTATCGTTGTTGGTGTGTTTGAACCACGTCGCCTTTCTCCAGTAGCCGAGCAACTTGATAAAATCAGTGACGGTTACATCAGTTCACTACTTCGCCGTGGTGATCTAGAGGGTAAACCTGGTCAGATGCTGCTACTGCATCAAGTACCAGGTGTTTTGTCAGAGCGCGTTCTACTCGTAGGTTGTGGTAAAGAACGTGAGCTAGGCGAGCGCCAGTACAAGGAAATCATTCAAAAGACGATCAGCACACTTAACGAAACAGGTTCTATGGAAGCAGTATGTTTCCTAACTGAACTACACGTTAAGGGTCGTGATACTTACTGGAAAGTTCGCCAGGCAGTAGAAGCGACTAAAGATGGTCTTTACACATTCGATCAGTTCAAGAGCGTTAAGCCAGAAACTCGTCGTCCACTGCGTAAGCTAGTATTCAACGTACCAACGCGTCGTGAATTAAACCTAGGCGAGAAAGCAATCACTCACGGTCTAGCTATCGCATCTGGTGTGAAAGCATCAAAAGATCTTGGCAACATGCCACCAAACATCGCAAACCCAGCGTACCTTGCTTCTCAAGCACGTCGCCTTGCTGACGATTACGAAACTGTAACCACCAAGATCATTGGTGAGCAAGAGATGGAAAAACTGGGCATGACATCTTACCTAGCAGTAGGTCGTGGTTCGAAGAACGAATCAATGATGTCGATTATCGAATACAAAGGTAACCCAGAATCAGAAGCAAAACCTATCGTACTAGTCGGCAAAGGTCTGACGTTCGATTCAGGCGGTATCTCTCTAAAACCTGGTGAAGGTATGGATGAGATGAAGTACGACATGTGTGGTGCTGCGTCTGTATTCGGTACAATGAAAGCGCTAGCGAAGCTAAACCTACCAATCAACGTTATTGGTGTTCTAGCAGGCTGTGAAAACATGCCAGGCAGCAACGCTTACCGTCCAGGTGATATCCTAACAACCATGTCAGGTCAAACCGTAGAAGTTCTAAACACGGATGCAGAAGGTCGTCTTGTTCTTTGTGACGCACTGACTTACGTAGAGCGTTTCGAACCAGATTGCGTAGTAGACGTTGCAACGCTAACTGGTGCTTGTGTTATCGCACTAGGTCACCATATTAGCGGCGTAATCTCTAACCACAACCCACTTTCTCATGAGCTAGTAAACGCTTCTGAGCAAGCAAGTGACCGTGCATGGCGTCTACCAATGGCAGACGAGTACCACGAGCAATTGAAGAGCCCGTTTGCTGATATGGCAAACATCGGTGGTCGTCCTGCTGGTACTATCACTGCGGGTTGCTTCTTGTCTAAGTTTGCTAAGAAGTACAACTGGGCACACGTCGATATCGCAGGTACTGCTTGGAAATCAGGCGCAGCGAAAGGCTCAACGGGCCGTCCTGTCTCAATGCTTGTCCAATTCCTTTTGAACCGCAGCGGCCAAGAGACAGAAGAGTAATTTCTGAACAACATCTAAAAGGGCCGCAAGGCCCTTTTTTATTACCTCGATTTTCTTGATTGAAAATCGGATTTAAGATGGTCTTAGGAAGAGACCAACGGCAAGCGAGAGAATGATGCAAACTGCAACCTTCTACATCATTAACGAAGAGAGCCCACAAGCAACGGTGACTGGCTTTGAAGAATACATCGTGTTTTTGGCTCAGCACTTTGCTCGCCAAGGCGCAAAAGTGTATCTGAACTGCCAAGACAAACCGCACGCCGAGCAGCTCGCCGAAGCCTTTTGGCAAATTGATGCAGACAAGTTCATGGCACATAATCTTGTAGGCGAAGGACCGAAATACGCCACCAATATTGAAATCGGCCATGAAGGTGTAAAACCTAATTGGAACCGTCAACTGGTAATTAATTTGGCGGAAAATGAGACAACCTTTGCGAACAAGTTTGCTCAAGTGGTAGACTTCGTGCCTTGCGAAGAAAAAGCTAAACAGCTCGCAAGAGAAAGGTATAAAATTTACCGTCAGGCAGGTTATCAACTGCAAACGATCGAAATTCAATATCCTTAACGGTCAATCCTTATAGTTAAGCTCTCCACTCAGAGAGTTCACTTATAAAGATTGACTTAGATTCAACCATCAACGTATCCATTAAAAGAGCGCTATGGAAAAGACATACAACCCAACTTCAATCGAACAAGCTCTGTATCAGACTTGGGAAGAGAAAGGCTACTTTAAGCCACACGGTGACACTACTAAAGAATCATACAGCATCATGATCCCGCCACCGAACGTCACTGGTAGCCTACACATGGGCCACGCGTTCCAAGATACGATCATGGATACGCTTATCCGTTGTGAGCGCATGAAGGGTAAAAACACTCTTTGGCAAGTAGGTACGGACCACGCAGGTATCGCAACTCAGATGGTTGTTGAGCGTAAGATCGCTGCAGAAGAAGGCAAAACAAAACACGATTACGGTCGTGAAGCTTTCATCGACAAAATCTGGGAATGGAAAGGCGAATCTGGCGGCACTATCACTAAGCAGCTTCGTCGTCTTGGCGCATCTGTAGACTGGGATCGTGAGCGCTTTACGATGGACGATGGTCTATCTAACGCCGTTCAAGAAGTGTTCGTACGTCTATACGAAGACGACCTAATCTACCGCGGTAAGCGTCTAGTTAACTGGGATCCAAAGCTACACACAGCGATTTCAGATCTAGAAGTAGAGAACAAAGACACTAAAGGCAACATGTGGCACTTCCGCTACCCACTAGCAGATGGCGTTAAAACAGCGGATGGCAAAGACTACATCGTTGTTGCAACGACTCGTCCAGAGACCATGCTAGGCGATACTGGTGTTGCAGTTAACCCAGAAGATCCACGTTACAAAGATCTTATCGGTAAAGAAATCATCCTTCCTATCGTTGATCGTCGCATCCCAATCGTGGGCGATGAGCACGCAGATATGGAAAAAGGTACTGGTTGTGTGAAAATCACACCTGCGCACGACTTCAACGACTACGAAGTTGGTAAGCGCCACCAGCTACCAATGATCAACATTCTGACTTTCGACGCGAACATCCGTGACGCTTCTGAAGTCTTCAACACCAACGGCGAAGCAAGCGACGCTTACAGCACTGAACTACCAGCTAAGTACCACGGTATGGAGCGTTTTGCCGCTCGTAAAGCTATCGTTGCTGAATTCGACGAGCTAGGTCTACTTGAAGAAGTGAAAGATCACGATCTACAAGTTCCTTACGGCGACCGTGGTGGCGTGGTTATCGAACCAATGCTAACTGACCAATGGTACGTACGCACTGCACCTCTAGCAAAAACAGCAGTTGAAGCAGTAGAAAACGGCGACATCCAATTCGTTCCTAAGCAATACGAAAACATGTACTTCTCTTGGATGCGTGACGTTCAAGACTGGTGTATCTCTCGTCAGCTATGGTGGGGTCACCGCATCCCAGCTTGGTACGACAACCAAGGTAATGTTTACGTAGGTCGTGACGAAGAAGAGGTTCGTAAGAACAACAACCTAGAGTCAGTTATTGAACTGCACCAAGACGAAGACGTACTGGATACATGGTTCTCTTCTGCACTATGGACGTTCGGTACTCAAGGTTGGCCAGAGCAAACTGACGATCTGAAAGTATTCCACCCTTCAGACGTACTAGTAACTGGTTTCGACATTATCTTCTTCTGGGTTGCGCGCATGATCATGATGACCATGCACTTCGTGAAAGACGAAAACGGCAAACCACAAGTACCATTTAAGACAGTTTACGTTACTGGTCTAATCCGTGACGAAAACGGCGACAAGATGTCTAAGTCGAAAGGTAACGTACTTGACCCAATCGACATGATCGATGGTATCGACCTAGAGTCTCTAGTAGAGAAGCGTTGTGGCAACATGATGCAGCCTCAGCTAGCGAAGAAAATCGAGAAGAACACTCGTAAGACGTTTGAAAACGGTATCGAAGCATACGGTACAGACGCACTACGTTTTACTCTTGCAGCAATGGCATCAACAGGTCGCGATATCAACTGGGATATGAAGCGTCTTGAGGGTTACCGTAACTTCTGTAACAAACTATGGAACGCAAGCCGTTACGTAATGATGAACACAGAAGAGCAAGATTGTGGCTTCAACGGTGGTGAGATTGAATACTCACTAGCGGACAAGTGGATCGAGTCTCAGTTTGAACTTGCAGCGAAAGCGTTCAACAACCATATCGACAACTTCCGTCTAGATATGGCGTCTAACACGCTTTACGAATTCATCTGGAACCAATTCTGTGACTGGTACCTAGAGCTAACTAAACCAGTTCTATGGAAAGGTACTGAAGCGCAACAGCGTGGTACTCGTCGTACACTAATCACGGTTCTTGAGAAGACGCTACGTCTAGCTCACCCAGTGATTCCTTACATCACTGAAACTATCTGGCAAAGCATCAAGCCGCTCGTTGAAGGTGTAGAAGGCGAGACAATCATGCTTCAAGCACTGCCTCAATTCGACGAAGCAAACTTCAACCAAGAAGCGCTAGACGATATTGAATGGGTGAAAGCGTTCATTACCAGCATCCGTAACCTACGTGCTGAATACGACATCAACCCAGGTAAGCCGCTTGACGTTATGCTGAAAGCTGCAAACGCAGAAGACGCAGCGCGTCTAGAAGCAAACAAACAAGTACTGATGTCTCTAGCGAAACTAGAATCTGTACGCGTACTTGCTGCTGACGAAGAAACGCCAGCGTGTGCAACAGCATTGGTTGCTAAGTCTGAGCTGATGATCCCAATGGCGGGTCTGATCGACAAAGACGCTGAGCTTGCTCGTCTAGATGGCGAAATCAAGAAAACTCACGGCGAAATCAAGCGTATCGAAGGCAAACTAGGTAACGAAGGCTTCGTAGCGAAAGCTCCTGAAGCAGTTGTTGCTAAAGAGCGTGAAAAACTTGAAGGCTACAAAGAGACGCTAGCTAAGCTAGAAGAGCAGAAGACAACGATCGCTGCACTTTAATCGCTAAAGGCTAGAGTAAAAGAATCAAAGGGTTGGTGTGAAAGCATCAACCCTTTTTGCATTTTATCGCTAGGAAAGCTTTCAAAGATATTCGCTCTTCTCTCCTACTTCCCCTCCTATTTAATAGTTTTTACCTATCAAACTAATCTTAACTGCCCATTAGATTTAATGATAATAATTCTCAATAATAGACCTATCGAAACAACACAACGATTGAGTAATTATCATGAAAAAGACACTAACCTTTGCAGCACTCCATTTTACTATCGCGTTTAGTGTCGCTTACGTGCTTACTGGCGACATTCTAATTGGTAGTTTAATTGCCATGATTGAGCCTTCAGTGAACACCGTCGCTTTCTACTTTCATGAAAAGGCATGGGCAAAAGTCCCAGCGCTTAAAGCTCGTCAGTGGATGACCAAATTAAAAACCGCAAGCTTTGCCACTATCCACTTCAGTGTTGCGTTTAGCGTGGTTTACTTACTAACAGGTGATGCGTTTGTCGGCGGTATTATGGCGATGCTAGAGCCAAGCTTGAACACAGTGGCTTACTACTTCCACGAGAAAGTATGGATGCGTAAATCAGATAACCAAGCACCACAATTTTGTCTACACCAACACGCTTAAACATGGAGGCTCAATACACCTCCTAACAAGCAAAATAACATTTACCATTGACAAAGTTGCGCACCGCAATTAATTTAATTGCAGTGCGCAACTTTGTTTCCAGAGGTAAGTGATTATGAATGCTCGTCAACTCCGACACTACTCCCGTCAAGCCGTCCGATTGCTTGGTATGCTCGATAAACAATGCGGCGATGTCGCTCTCACTCCAGTACAAGCGCACGCATTAGGTGAAATCCAGCTGCAGCCGTTAACCATCAATCAATTGGCACAGCAGCTTAATGTCGACAAGTCCAATGCGAGCCGAACCGTTACTGGTCTGATTAAATTAGGCTTGGTTGAGAGCATCGAAAACCCAAAAGACAAACGTAGCCAACTTGTCGGGCTTACAGAACAAGGGCAACAGGCGTTATCGCAACTAGACCAGCAGCAAAACAGCTTCTTTGAACAACTGCTTACCCAACTCGATGACAGCGAACAAGAGCAACTCAAACTTGGTCTAGAGACTTACCTAAAAGGGCTAACGAAAGTGTGCCAGGCTGAGGAATACGTTCTTCGACCTCTTACCAAAGCAGATAACTCGCAAGTTGCGAACGTGATTCGTAAAGTCTCTGCAGAATACGGTTTAACCGCAGATAAAGGTTATGGTGTGGCAGATCCAACGCTTGATGACATGTACTCGGTTTACGATCAACAAGGCGCAGCCTACTGGGTAGTCGAGTACCAAGGCGAGATTGTGGGTGGCGGCGGCTTTGCACCTTTAGCTGGTGAGCCAAATGTGTGTGAGCTGCAAAAGATGTACTTCTTACCTCAAACGCGAGGACATGGCTTAGCCAAACGCATCGTCGCATTAAGCTTACAACTGGCGAAACAGTTTGGGTATCAGCAGTGCTATTTGGAAACGACCGAATGTCTGAGAGAGGCGGTAGGTTTGTACGAAAAGCTAGGCTTTGAGCATCTCGATGCCCCGCTAGGACAAACAGGGCATGATGCATGTGAAGTCGTGATGCTTAAAACGTTATAGCGCTTTATCCCCAAAACTTAAAGTACAAGATGGGTAACACAGAGCTCTTGGCTAAGCGCCACTGTAAATGCTTGGCGTTGCCCATCCAACTCCACCACGAGTTCGTAGAGATCTTTTGGATCGGGATCGTTAAGATCGGCATACTTTGGCGCTTCGATCTGGAATAAAGCACTCGCATGATCCGCTCGGACATCAATAGGAATATGGTAAGTCATGCCATTAAACTTAACCGATGCCGATACTAGACCCGGCGCAAAAGTTTGATAGTACAAGTCTACTTTAAACTCACAACCACCACCATGGTGCCAAATCTGCTCGGTTGCTACACGGTCTAAACGCACATTGCGAATGAACTGTAGATACGGCTCTTGCCATACCCCCAAGCGCTCATCACTCTTTTGGTATTCATGATCCGCAAGTGAGCACAACTCTGGCTTATCTTCATCGAGTAGAAGATCTTCTTCTTCCTCAAGGAACAGAATCTCAAAACGGTTACGCCCCATCTGCATGAACGGACGAATGTCTTTCTTGTACACGCTTTGTGAGCCATCACAGTCGAACAATGCAACTCCATTTAAACGCACTTCAGCATGGTAATCCACACCACCCAACACCATTTCTACCGCTGGGAATGCCATCATGGATTCATCCACTTCGATGTCATGCATCAGGTGCCACTCTTGCTGACGAATTGCTTCTTCTGTCAGCTCAGCAGGCAATACCTGACTCAAAGGAGCAGGGAAAGTAATGTCATCCTGTGGGATAGAAAGGTCCGTCAGTGGAGAGACTTGCCATAAACCGGCGAGTGAGAGTTGCATAGTTACCTTGAGCTAGATCAATTTTCACGCATTATATACACAAGTAACTTAGGGTTACAGGCAATAAGCACACAAACTCAATGAGAATTATTTATCGTTACCTGCGGTTATCATTTTCAGGGCACAAAAAAGCCAGCGATAAACGCTGGCTTCTTAGATTGAATAAGAGGATTACTCTTCGTCTTCATCATCTTCTTCAGGGTAAAGCGCATCTTCGCCTTCGTAGTAAGTCCCCCAACCGTCGTAAATGATGTCGTATTTTTCTGCAAGATGAACCAGTTTCTCAACCTGAGCATCAATCGCTTCTGCGTTTAGTGCAGATTCCATTGTTGCATCACAGCAAAGTAGCTTGTTGCCGTCTTCATCTTCTGTTTCTTCAGCTTCAAGAACTTCAAAGCCCATCTTGAACGCTTCAACAACCGCTTTTTCTAGCGTGTCGAAGTCTTCAGCAAATAGGTGGTGCTCGATTTCGTATAGTGAATCTGGATCGCTGCCGTCTTCTAGCAATGCTGCAATGATATCGCGAGTCTCTTCCTTTTGAATCTCAATTAATTCTTCTACTGATAGATATTCATCTTCGTGAGACATGTTTTGGCTCCAGATTAGTTACTTGATGGAAACACTATACTCTAAACTGAGTACGTTAATGCGGTGAAATATGGCACGGATTGCGATGAAAAGCCACAAACAAACACCAAACTGCGGTGATTCTTGATGATAATTTTTGCTCGCAAATCTAAACCCCGCTCACAGAAACAAAAAATTAACAAAAACAGCTAATCTTTAATATTCAGAAGATCCTAATTGAACCTAAGACGAGTAATTTTAGACTTGTTTGCGTGTTTATGATCTTGGAGTGAATACAGCAACGGCTCGGTAATTCTGACCTAACGAATAAAAGAAAGCTAAAAACTGCATATTTCAGAATGGTTATGCACGTTTTATGCACTATTGATGTATGACTCCTTTCTCGAACGAAAAAGAATAAAAACGCACTTTTTAAAAATCATGAACAAACAACAAAATATAGAATTAAAATACACCAAGAAACCATTTACAAAATATAACGCCAAAAAATGATATTTTTGCAATATATAAGCAAAGTTCTAGGACTTGCATCTTTGCACCAAGCTTGTCATAACTAACGGCTGGAATATTTGTAAGGATGCAAAATGAGTAAGCTGTACGTTGGATCAGAAGTTGGTCAACTAAGACGAGTTCTATTAAACCGCCCAGAGCGCGCCCTCACCCACCTAACGCCATCGAACTGCCATGAGCTACTGTTTGATGACGTATTGGCGGTAGAAGCGGCAGGTGAAGAACACGACGCATTCGCGCGCACATTGCGTGAGCAAGATGTCGAAGTGTTACTGCTTCATGATCTACTGGTTGAGACCCTTGCGGTTCCAGAAGCAAAACAATGGTTGTTGAACACTCAGATCTCTGACTTCCGTTACGGTCCGACTTTCGCTCGTGACTTACGTCAGTACTTCGCAGAGATGGACGATGAGCACCTAGCAAGCATTCTTCTTGGCGGCTTGGCTTACTCCGAACTGCCAATCAAATCTTCATCAATGTTGCCGAAGATGAAGCGCCCACTGGATTTTGTTATCGAACCTCTGCCTAACCACCTCTTTACCCGTGACACGTCATGCTGGGTATACGGCGGCGTTTCTCTTAACCCAATGATGATGCCAGCACGTCAACGCGAAACCAACCATCTGCGCGCGATTTATCGCTGGCACCCAACCTTCGCGGGTCAAGACTTCATTAACTACTTTGGTGATGAAGACCAGCACTACGACAATGCTAACGTTGAAGGTGGTGATGTACTGGTTATCGGTAAAGGTGCGGTTCTGATTGGTATGTCTGAGCGTACAACTCCGCAAGGTGTCGAAAACTTAGCGGCAAGCCTGTTTAAATCTGGTCAGGCGAAAGAAGTGATTGCTATCGACCTACCAAAACACCGCTCGTGCATGCACCTTGATACGGTCATGACGCACATGGATGTGGACACTTTCTCGGTATACCCAGAAATCATGCGTAAAGATTTAGATACTTGGCGCCTAACACCTAAAGGCAACGGTGAAATGCATGTCGAAGCATCACACAACTATCTGCATGCCATCGAATCGGCACTTGGCTTAGACCAATTGAAGATCATCACAACCGGTGGTGACAGCTACGAAGCTGAACGAGAGCAATGGAACGATGCCAACAACGTACTGACGGTGAAACCTGGTGTTGTGATTGGCTACGAGCGTAACGTCTACACTAACGAGAAGTACGACAAAGCCGGCATTGAAGTCCTGACTATTCCGGGTAACGAACTTGGTCGCGGTCGTGGTGGTGCACGTTGTATGAGCTGCCCAATCGAACGTGACGATATTTGAGAAACCTCTCCCACCAAATAAAACCAATTGAGACTAAGGTTGATGTGAATGCATCAACCTTTTTTTTTGTCTTTAGTTAAAATAATTATTCACAATAAAAGCATTTATATGTTTTAATGCTTTTATTCTTTATCAACCAAACGACCTAAGGGACGAGCTATGGCCTTCAATCTACGTAATCGCAACTTTTTGAAGCTATTGGACTTCTCAACTAAAGAGATCCAGTTTTTGCTCGAACTGTCTGCAGAGCTGAAAAAAGCTAAATATGCAGGAACAGAGCAGAAGAAACTTCAAGGTAAAAACATCGCACTAATCTTTGAGAAATCTTCTACTCGTACCCGATGTGCGTTTGAAGTCGCGGCCTTTGACCAAGGCGCTCAAGTCTCTTACATCGGTCCTTCTGGCTCGCAGATCGGTCATAAAGAATCGATGAAAGACACCGCTCGCGTTCTTGGTCGAATGTACGACGGGATTGAATACCGTGGTTTTGGTCAATCCATTGTTGAAGAGCTTGGTACTTATGCTGGTGTACCTGTCTGGAATGGTTTAACGGATGAGTTCCACCCTACCCAAATCCTTGCAGATTTCCTGACCATGCAAGAGCATGGACGCGGGAAACAACTGCATGAAATGACGTTTGCCTACCTTGGTGATGCTCGCAATAACATGGGGAATTCACTCATGGTTGGCGCAGCAAAAATGGGCATGGACATCCGCCTTGTAGCGCCAAAAGCGTTCTGGCCAGAAGAAGCATTAGTGGCAACTTGCCAAGAAATTGCCCAACAAACCGGTGCGAAAATCACGCTGACGGAAAACGTTGAAGAAGGCGTTAAAGGGTGTGACTTCTTATACACCGACGTTTGGGTGTCGATGGGTGAGTCGGCTGAGGCTTGGGATGAGCGTGTTGCTCTGATGACACCTTACCAAATCAATATGGATGTGATTAAGCAAACGGGTAACCCTCATGTGAAGTTCATGCACTGCCTGCCAGCCTTCCACAACGATGAAACGACTGTGGGTAAAGAGGTCGCGGAGAAATACGGTATGAAAGGGCTTGAAGTAACCGAAGAGGTGTTTGAATCTGAATACTCTATCGTATTCGACGAAGCCGAGAACCGCATGCACACCATCAAAGCCGTGATGGTGGCAACATTAGGCAGCTAAACCATAGTATTAAAAATGGTAACAAAAACCATGATGTAATCGCTTGCGCTCACGAAAGTTAAGCGTATAATGCTCGGCAATTTGTCTGAGGATTACGAAATGACCACGCCGATTGCTGACGTAAAAACGCGATTTGCTCTAGCTAAGCGACTACGCTTACGTGCTGTTATTTTCGTTAATTCTATTGAATTTTAAAACCTCCCCAATTGGGGAGGTTTTTTTATGCCTAAAATTCCATCGCGGTGAATTTTGGGGGTAGTCACCACTGTTATAGGGAAGAAGATCATGGCGAACTCGCTTTACCAGAAGCACATCATCTCTATTCCAGAGCTTTCACGTGAAGAACTGGAACTGATTGTAGAAACTGCAGGTCAGCTAAAAAAAGAACCTCGTCCAGAACTGATTAAAAACAAGGTTGTAGCAAGCTGTTTCTTTGAGCCATCCACACGTACTCGCCTGTCATTCGAGACAGCAATTCAACGTATCGGTGGCGATGTTATTGGTTTTGATAACGGTGGAAACACCTCTCTGGCGAAAAAAGGCGAGACGCTATCTGACTCAGTTCAAGTTATCTCTTCTTACGTCGATGCATTCGTGATGCGCCACCCTCAAGAAGGCGCAGCGCGCTTAGCCTCAGAGTTCTCTAACGGCGTACCAGTTATCAACGCAGGTGACGGCGCAAACCAACACCCAACGCAAACGCTACTCGACCTATACACCATCGCGGAAACGCAAGGTCGTCTAGACAACCTAAACGTTGCGTTTGTTGGTGACCTAAAATACGGTCGCACCGTGCACTCGTTGACTCAAGCATTGGCAAAGTTCAATAACATTCGCTTCTTCTTTGTTGCACCAGAAGCACTCGCAATGCCAGATTACATCTGTGAAGAGCTAGATGAAGCAGGCATTCAATACAGCCTACACACAGACATGGAAAGCGTGATTCCTGAGCTCGACATTCTGTACATGACTCGCGTACAAAAAGAGCGCTTTGATGAATCCGAATACGCGCACATCAAATCAGCTTACATCCTAACGGCGGCACTACTAGAAGGTGCACGTGAAAACTTGAAAGTACTGCACCCACTGCCACGCGTGGATGAAATCACCACAGACGTCGACGTCACACCACACGCTTACTACTTCCAACAAGCAGAAAACGGCGTTTACGCGCGCCAAGCGTTGTTGGCACTGGTTCTTAACGAAACACTGTAATCGAGGGAGAAAAAGACATGGCTAAAGAAACTCAATTGCAGGTTGAAGCAATCAAAAACGGCACAGTAATCGACCACATCCCAGCACAAATTGGTATCAAAGTGTTGAAGCTGTTCGATATGCACAACTCTTCTCAACGTGTCACCATCGGTCTGAATCTGCCTTCATCTGCACTCGGTCATAAAGACCTACTCAAGATTGAAAACGTGTTCATCAACGAAGAGCAGGCAAGTAAACTAGCACTGTACGCACCACACGCGACCGTTAACCAAATCGAAAACTACGAAGTAGTGAAGAAGCTAGCGCTAGAACTCCCTGAGCGAATCAACAACGTGTTTGAGTGTCCGAACAGCAACTGTATTACACACAACGAACCGGTTGCGAGCAGCTTCCAGGTGTTCGAGAAGAAGGAAGAAATCCGTCTGAAGTGTAAATACTGTGAGAAAGTTTTCGCACGTGAGATCGTAACTGAGCGTTAATTTTCTGCTCCGATTCTTGCTAACGATAAATTGACTGATACCCCGCCAATGCGGGGTATTTTGCACTTTACGTGCTTCATGTTTAAAGGCACACTGCTTATTCTTAAGAACACTCAAGATGCTTGAGTAAACTCTTTATTCCCCTAAACAGATGGAACAATTCAAATGACGAAAGTACTTCACACTGAGTCTGCACCAGCAGCAATCGGTCCTTACGTTCAAGGCGTAGATCTAGGCAACATGGTTCTAACTTCTGGCCAAATCCCAGTAAACCCAGCGACAGGTGAAGTGTCTGCAGACATCGCAGAGCAAGCTCGTCAATCTCTAGAGAACGTAAAAGCAGTTGTGGAAGCATCAGGTCTTAAGGTTACTGATATCGTTAAAATGACAGTATTCGTGAAAGACCTAAACGACTTCGGTACTGTGAACGAAGTTTACGGCAAGTTTTTCGATGAGCACGAAGTAGCAAACTACCCTGCACGTTCTTGTGTAGAAGTAGCTCGCCTGCCTAAAGATGTCGGTATCGAGATTGAAGCAATCGCAGTTCGCAAATAATTGCCCTTGCTGACAAACATAAAAAACGGGTAGCTCAAGCTACCCGTTTTTTATTGTCTTTTTGCGATGATATCGCCGTAAAACTCAAGCTGCGTTGCGCTGTTTCACTTCTTCATCCAAGGCTTCCAGTTTCGCTTTCATCTCTTCACGACAAACATTAGCTAACTCACGTACGCCCTCTTTGCCGTAACCTTCCGTGCTTACTGGAGGTAACATTTCAATGATCACATGACCATTGTTCCAACGGTTCAGTTTAATGTGACCTGTAGAGCTGCACACGATTGGAATGATTGGCACTTCTGCACCGATAGCTGCATGGAATGCACCAGTTTTAAATGGCAGTAAACCACGACCACGTGAACGTGTGCCTTCAGGGAACATCCACACTGAAACGTCGCTGTTTTTGATGCTGTCTACAACTTGGTCGATAGTACCTTTTGCTTTAGAGCGGTTTGCACGATCAATCAAGATGTTACCTGTTAGCCAGTAAAGCTGACCAAACAAAGGCATCCACGCAAGACTCTTCTTACCTACCGTTACTACCTTAGGTGTAACAGCTGAAGATACAGTGAAAAGGTCCCAGTTGTTCTGGTGGTTAGCAATGTAAACATGCTGACCGCGAGAATACGCATCTTCCGGAATACGCAATTCTAGCTTGATACCAAATACACGTGACATTTTGCCGAATAGACGACCGAACGTGAAAACGTGCTTAGGGTTTCTAGGGCTAAGTAGGCAGTAACCACAACCACCAATAAACATCACAATTGCGAAAATTGCGACAGCAAATACACGTAACAGTGCAATCATTGTTGTTCTCCAAGAACCGGCTTTGCGCCAGCTACAGCTATTATTGTCTCTTTGAACATAGTCATGAACTATGAAAGAAAACGCGATATAAAAAAGCCGAAACCTACGTTTCGGCTCTCTTCATATCTAGGTCAACTGCGATGCAGTTTAACCCGCCTCACTTACGCGCTCAATATTTGCGCCAAGTGCAGACAGTTTATTTTCGATTTTGTCGTAACCACGGTCGATGTGGTAGATACGGTCAACGATGGTTTCGCCTTTCGCGATACAACCAGCAATCACCAAACTTGCCGAAGCTCGTAAGTCAGTTGCCATCACTTGTGCACCACTTAAAGAATCTACATCACCGCAAATTACTGTGTTACCTTCGATTTCCGCTTTCGCGCCCATGCGCATCAATTCAGGCACGTGCATGAAACGGTTTTCAAAGATAGTTTCAGTGATCACGCCGCCACCTTTCGCCATCATGTTTAACAGCGTAAATTGTGCTTGCATGTCCGTTGGAAAACCTGGATGTGGTGCAGTACGAATGCTCACAGCTTTCAGCTCGCGATCTGTCATATCAACAGAGATCCAATCTTCACCAGTTTCTACCAACGCGCCCGCTTCTTCTAGCTTAGCCAGTACCGCTTCTAGCAGGTGACCATTGGTGTTGCGACATACCACTTTACCGCCAGACACGGCAGCTGCAACTAGGAATGTACCTGTTTCGATACGGTCAGCCACAACGCTATGTTTGCCGCCACCTAAGCGCTCAACACCTTCAATAGTGATGGTGTCAGTACCTGCTCCAAAGATTTTCGCGCCAAGTTTGTTTAGGAAGTCAGCCGTATCAACGATTTCAGGTTCACGCGCCGCGTTGTCTAGTGTTGTCGTACCTTCAGCAAGTGCTGCTGCACACATGATAGTGATGGTTGCACCAACACTCACTTTGTCCATCACGATGTGCGCGCCTTTAAGGCGACCATCGACTTCTGCTTTAACGTAACCATCTTCAAGAGTGATGGTCGCGCCAAGCTGTTCTAGACCAGTAATGTGTAGATCAACAGGACGAGCACCGATAGCACAACCGCCAGGTAGAGACACCTGACCTTGACCAAAGCGCGCGACAAGAGGACCAAGCGCCCAAATAGAAGCACGCATGGTTTTTACTAAATCATAAGGAGCGCAGTATTCATTAATGCTGCTTGGATCGACATGAACGGAACCATTACGACTTACTTTTGCGCCTAGACGCTTTAGTAGTTCCATGGTTGTGTCGATATCACGAAGGTGTGGCACGTTTGCCACTTCTACTGGCTCTTCCGCCAAGATAGACGCAAATAAAATCGGCAGTGCTGCGTTTTTTGCACCTGAAATGGTCACTTCACCAACCAGTGGTTTATCTGACCCAATAACTCGAAACTTTTCCATCAATAAACCTTAAAGCGACATTAGCTTCTTATCACGAGCCCACTCTTCTGGAGTGAACGCTTTGATTGATAGCGCGTGAATGTCGTTACGCTGGATGTAATCCATCAGAGGACCGTAAATTAACTGCTGCTTCTTAACGCGGCTCATTCCATCGAAACAAGCATCAACAGCAACCACTTCATAGTGGCTCCCTTCACCTTTTACATGCACTTCTTGAAGGTTTAGTGCTTCTTCTAGTAACTGTTGTACTTTTGCGCTATCCACAATTTACCCCTGATAATTCTGTATATGTTTGGCCACTAAAGATTCAACGTTGCTCAATTGAAACAAAGTGCGCAATTGCGCTGGCACGAAACTGAGCATTATATGACAGTTTTGCTTTTTTGCATGCTCTAATAAGTGGATTAACATCACCATTCCCGCAGAGTCGATGCGTTCAATCTCTTGGAGTGAGCATTCTAGCTCGGTTTGAGAAGGTCGCCATTGCTGTGCCACCGCCCACAAAGACGGCACCGAATCGCGATCCAGCGCCCCTGTAAGCTTAAGAATGTCTGCCTGTAAATGCCACTGAGAATGAGACTGTGCCATTACTTTGCTGCCTCGAAGCGAATTGGCTGTGCAGCCAGTTTCTCTAAATCTTTAGCAACCGCAAGAATACCTTCTTGGCGAATTTGTGTATTCCACTCCGATTGTTTGCTTGATAGTAGGCTAATACCCTCAGCCACCATATCGAATGCTAACCACTCACCGGTCTTCTTATCTTTGCGCAGTTTAAATTCAAGTTTGATATTTGGACGCGGTGCGTCGATGATTTCAACCTTGACGCTAGTAATGCGCTTAGAAGGATCCAGTTTTGGCTCCGGACCAAACTCAATTTGTTGATCCGTATATTGCGTTAATACTTGCGCGTATGACGTCACCAAGTAAGCACGAAATGCTGTGATGAATTCACCCACATCTTCACGCTTCGCCCCTTTTAGGTTTGGACCAAGCAGTTTCAATGCCGCATAGCGATCGTTGACATAAGGCATAAGCTCTTCTTCAACGATGGTTTTTAGCAAGTTTGGATCTTTTTTGATTTGCGGTTGCTCCGCTTTGAGACGCTCAAACGTCACTTCTGCAACCTGCTTCATCATTTGGTATGGCTGAGTTTTATCTACTTCAGCAGCAACGGCTCCAAATGCAGTAAATGCTGCTAAGAAAGAAAGTAATAGTCTAGAAAACATGGATTATTCCTTACTCGTGTCACCAGAATCGCCTGAGCCACCAATGCTGTATAGAACCTGACCGATCAGGTCTTCTAGTACCAATGCAGATTTGGTGTCTTCGATGGTGTCACCATCAACAAGCATTTCTTCATCATCAAAAACAAAGCCCGGTACCAAGCCAATGTACTGCTCACCAATCAATCCAGATGTCAAAATTTGCACGCTAGAAGTTTCTGGGAATTGGTTATATTGGCTATTAATCGACAAGCTCACTACCGGTAATAGGCTATCAGGGTTAAGTGTAATGTTACTTACACGACCGATAACAACGCCACCTACTTTCACAGGAGAACGTACTTTCAAGCTACCAATATTATCGAACTCGGCTTTCAGGGTGTAAGTATTGCCAGAGCCAATGCTTTTTACGTCAGCAACCTGAAAAATCATCACAAGAATCGCGCAAATTCCTGCTAATACAAAGCTGCCAACCCATAATTCTGTTTTACGTGTTTGTTGCATGATTAATTCCCAAACATCAATGCGGTCAGTACAAAGTCTAGTCCCAGTACTGCTAAAGAAGAATGCACAACAGTGCGCGTCGTTGCTCGGCTGATCCCTTCCGAAGTTGGAATAGCGTCATAGCCATTAAATAGAGCGATCCAAGTAACGGTAATCGCGAACACAATACACTTGATCATGCTGTTACCGATGTCTTGACCTAATTCCACTGAAGATTGCATCGCAGCCCAGAAGCTGCCGTGGTCTACGCCTTTCCAATCCACACCAACAAGCTGAGCGCCCCAGATACCAACTGCCATAAAGATCATAGCTAATAATGGCATTGAGATAGCCCCAGCCCAAAAACGTGGTGCGATGACACGTTTTAGTGGATCCACAGCCATCATTTCCATGCTTGAAAGCTGCTCCGTTGCCTTCATCAACCCAATTTCTGCAGTCAGTGCTGAGCCAGCGCGACCAGCAAACAATAACGCAGTTACTACTGGTCCTAACTCACGTAGTAGCGAAAGAGCGACCATTTGACCCAGGCTGCCTTCTGCTCCGTAATCCACCAGCACAACATAACCTTGCAAGCTAAGCACCATGCCAATGAACAAGCCAGAAACGACAATGATCGCCAGCGATTGCACACCTACGGAATAAAGCTGTTTAATCAACAGAGGAAAATTCTTGATTGGCTGAGGTCGAGTCACTAATGCGCCAACAAGCATCAAGGTCGCACGACCAAAGGCTTCACAGATGGCTAATGTTCGTTTACCTAATGAAGCGACAAATTGAATAAAGCTATCGACCATCAAATAAGTCCTTTTCGATACTTTGAGCAGGAAAGCGAAACGGCACGGGACCATCGGCTTCCCCTTGTAAGAATTGCTTCACACGTGGGTCGGGATTATCGATCAACTCTTGTGGCGTACCAAAAGCAATGATTTTGCCATCAGCCATCAAGTAGACCCAATCCGCGATACTCATCACTTCAGGCACATCATGAGAGACGACGATTGAAGTCAGCCCCAATGCGCGATTCAAGTTGCTAATTAGCTCAACCAAAACGCCCATAGTGATTGGGTCCTGCCCAACAAAAGGTTCATCGTACATGATGAGATCTGGGTCTAAGGCTATGGCACGAGCTAGTGCAGCTCGGCGAGCCATGCCGCCGGAAAGCTCACTTGGCATCAATTCTGCCGCACCTCGTAATCCGACCGCTTCAAGCTTTAGAAGCACCATGGTACGAATTAATTCTTCGGAAAGTTCCGTGTGTTCACGCAAAGGAAACGCCACATTGTCGAACACATTCAAGTCAGTAAACAAAGCTCCCGACTGGAACAACATGCTCATTTTTTTGCGTGCTTGATAAAGCTTTTTACGAGACAGGGATGGAATATTATCGCCATCAAACCAGATCTCCCCTTGCTCGGGATAAATCTGCCCACCAATAAGGCGCAGCAGTGTCGTTTTACCAATCCCCGACGGTCCCATAATGGCCGTCACTTTTCCTTTTGGCACATGCAGATCAATGCCATCGAAGATCTTGCGCTCTCCACGTGAAAAAGTGAGATTGTTAACGGTAACTAAATCGTTGTTCGACATACTATCTCTTCTACTAGTTGTGAGCGGTTCTCACAGAGTTGCAATCCAACTCAACCCCGATTGTTTTCAAGATATTACGTCGAGAATATCCTAAAGTGACTTCGGTACACTTATTAGGCTGCAATCATAAGCACAATGAACCTGAATTAAAAGCACTGTTCGATTAAATAAAGCCGACGAAATTCAAGCAATTCAGCATAAAATATGACGAAACCCAAGGAAGGTGTTTAAATCCCATTCCAGAATAGCCGTATTCCAACAGACAAGTGAATGAGCAACAATTAAACACAATTTCGTTACTAACCTTTAATTTATTTGTTGTTTATCTTCCATTTTTGGCCGCAAAAGGTCAAAATTAGCGGTTACTCATTTCACTTATTTTATTACTTAGGAATCATCATGCTCGAAGCCGTTGCGTTGCTTATCGTCGGTCTTGTTTTACTTGTTTGGAGTGCAGATAAACTTGTTTTTGGCTCTGCTGCTCTGGCCCGCAACGTCGGTATTTCACCTTTAGTGATCGGTATGACAATCCTAGCAATGGGTTCATCTGCGCCGGAAATGATGGTTTCGGCGACAGCAGCATGGGATGGAAAAACCGATACTGCCGTTGGTAACGTATTGGGTTCCAACATTGCCAACATTGCTTTAATCCTAGGCATTACAGCGCTTATTAAGCCCCTTTCTATCAGTTCTGCAGTTATTCGCCGTGAACTGCCTTTGATGATAGCAGTAACCGTACTGGCGGGTATTTTGCTATGGGATAGCCATTTAGGTTTTTACGAAGGCGTGCTGCTGTTCATTCTGTTTGGTGGTTTCTTGTTTGCAATGTTGCAAATTAGCCGTAAAGAGCAAAAAGCGGGTGATGCGTTTGTTGAAGATCAAGAGTCTGAAGTACCAGAAGGTGTGAGCAACTCAAAAGCGGTGATGTGGGTAGTGATCGGTCTGATACTGCTTCCTTTGGCAGCAAGTATGTTGGTTGATAACGCCGTGATCATTGCGAAGTACTTTGGCATGAGTGACCTCGTGATCGGTTTAACCATTATTGCCATTGGTACTAGTCTTCCTGAGCTGGCAGCTTCTCTTGCTGGTGTTCTAAAGGGCGAAGACGATATGGCAGTTGGTAACATCATCGGCTCAAACGTATTCAACATTCTTGCGGTAATGGGTCTACCGGGCATTATTAATCCATCAATGCTAAGCGAATATGCAATGGGGCGTGATTTCTGGGTAATGCTGGGTGTATCTCTACTACTTGTAGCGATGTGCTTGGGTAAATCTCGTAGCATCAACCGCATTGAAGGTGGCATTTTGTTTGTGTGTTTCTTGGCTTACCAAGTTTACCTATTCGCAAACATGGCTGCTTAATAACATAATAAGTAAAGACAAATTGGAGCACTGATATGTCCACTCAATTTGATTTTCGCGCTGCTGCTAAACAAGTACTCGATATCGAAGTGAAAGCACTACAACAGCTAGACCAATACTTTGATGCGCAGTTTGAGCAAGCTTGCGAATTGATTCTTTCCAACAACGGCAAGGTTGTCGTGATGGGTATGGGCAAGTCAGGTCACATTGGCAACAAGATTGCCGCTACGCTTGCAAGCACAGGTACCTCTGCATTTTTCGTTCACCCAGGTGAAGCGGCTCACGGTGATCTCGGTATGATCAGTGCTGGCGACATTGTTATCGCCATTTCAAACTCAGGTGAATCGCATGAGATTTTATCTCTGTTCCCTGTTTTGAAACGCTTGAACATTAAGATCATCAGCATGACAGGTAAGCCGGAATCTAACATGGCGAAACTGTCCGATCTCCACTTGCAAATTACTGTACCAAAAGAAGCTTGTCCGCTTGGTCTTGCTCCAACCAGCAGCACCACGGCAACGTTGGTTATGGGCGATGCACTGGCAGTTGCACTTCTCCAAGCTCGAGGGTTCTCTGCAGAAGATTTTGCGTTATCACATCCAGGTGGCGCACTGGGAAGAAAATTGCTGCTTAAGCTGTCTGATATTATGCACTTTGGTAATTCACTACCAAAAGTGTCACCAGATGCTTTAATTCGTGACGCACTGCTTGAGATTTCGGAAAAAGGCTTAGGCATGACCGCTATCGTCGATGAGCACGATGCTATGCTTGGTATATTCACTGATGGCGATTTACGTCGTACGTTAGATAAACGCATTGATATCCATACCACAGCCATTGGTGATGTGATGACGAAAAACCCAACTACCGCCCATCCTGAGATGCTGGCAGTAGAAGGCTTAAACCTGATGCAAGACAAAAACATCAATGCTCTGATCTTGTGTGATGACAATAAAATTGTCGGCGCACTGAATATGCATGATTTATTAAAGGCTGGCGTGATGTAATATTGCGTCACCAAAAAGACTTAACGATTGATTTAACAGATTAAGGCAATGGTCAGGGAAGTACTGAGCTAAGATAAAGGCCTTTATTTTATGAGTTTTACTCGCCTTATTTATTTGCTCTTGATTTTTGTTGTTGCGTGGTGCGGTTATTACCTCATGACGCCAAAAAGCAATGAAAATATCCAAGTAGCACCAAATTTAGAACTGCCTATGTTCAGTGGTACTGGACTAGAAAACATCACTTATGGTGAAGATGGTGTCCGCAGTTACATCATCCGTTCCACTAATTTGGATCATTATGCCAAAAGTGGAGACACGATATTTAAGAGCCCAACACTCATGGTGTACCGCGAAGGTAGTGTGGTTGAGTGGAAGGTGACTGCAACCAGAGCAGTCTTAGATGAAGACCAAATTCTGACGCTGTACGACAACGTGCTAATGCAAAACCTTTTGCCTGGTGCAAGTTTCGATACCATGGCGACAGACAAATTGGTGATTAATCTAACCAATCGTGATTTTAAAGCCGATCAACAAGTGATGTTGGTTGGACCGCAATTTGAAACTACTGGGGGCGCAATGCAGGGCAACTTAAAGGCTCACACTGCGACTCTAACTGATGAAGTTCAAGGTCGATATGAAACCGTTACACCTTAGCCTATTGGCATTGGTTTTAGCAGCGCCACAAGCGTTAGCACTTAAGTCGGATACACAACAGCCGGTTTACATTAATTCAGACACTCAACAAGTGGACATGAAGAGTAATCAGGTGATCTTCAAAGGGGATGTATCGCTTAAGCAAGGTAGCATCAATATCGATGCTGATAGAATCGTGGTGACTCGCGATCCTAAAACCGAGTCTATCAAACAGATCCAAGCATTTGGCAAACCAGCTACCTTTTCTCAGTTAATGGACGATGGCAAAACGCTCAGTGGTCAGGCGACTGAGTTAGACTACCGTATTTCTACTGATGAATTGACCATGAAAGGTCAAGCGCAACTGGCTCAAGACGGAAACACCATCAAAGGTTCGTCAATTCGTTACCAAATTGGTCAACAGAAGCTAGTCGCTGACAGCTCGAAGGATGAGCGCGTAACAACCATCCTGCAACCGAACCAAGTCGAGAACTAATATGGCAGTACTAAGTGCAAAGAACCTTGCTAAAAGCTACAAAAAACGCAAGGTGGTAACTGATGTAAGCCTTGAAGTAGAGTCTGGTCAGATTGTTGGTCTATTGGGTCCTAACGGTGCGGGTAAAACCACATCGTTTTATATGATCGTTGGCTTGGTACCACGTGACGAAGGCACCATTACAATCGACAACCAAGACATCAGTATTCTGCCGATGCATAGCCGCTCTCGTATGGGTATCGGTTACCTGCCACAGGAAGCCTCCATCTTCCGTAAGCTGTCGGTTGAAGACAACATCATGGCGGTTCTGGAAACTCGTCAAGAGTTAACGCGAGAAGAGCGTCAAGATAAGCTGGAAGATTTGTTAGAAGAATTCCACATACAGCACATACGCACCAGTGCGGGTATGGCACTATCGGGTGGTGAGCGCCGCCGTGTAGAAATCGCGCGAGCACTAGCTGCTAACCCTCAGTTCATTTTGCTGGATGAACCATTTGCGGGTGTTGACCCTATTTCGGTTAACGACATCAAAAAAATCATCGAACACCTGCGCGATCGCGGTCTTGGTGTACTAATCACTGACCACAACGTTCGTGAAACCTTGGACGTATGTGAAAAAGCCTATATCGTAAGCCAAGGACATCTCATCGCATCGGGAACTCCGGATGAAGTTCTCAATAACGAGCAGGTGAAACAAGTTTATCTCGGCGAACAATTCCGTCTATGATTACATTAGGAACGGTAAGATTCTGAGCATTACAAGGTAAGTAACACTGAATGAAACCTTCATTACAACTCAAGCTAGGTCAACAGTTAGCCATGACGCCGCAGCTGCAACAAGCCATCCGTTTGTTGCAATTGTCGACGCTCGATCTTCAACAAGAAATTCAAGAAGCGCTGGATTCCAACCCGCTATTGGAAGTTGAAGAAGGTCACGATGAACCTCAAGTAAATGGTGAAGATAAGTCAGCATCCGAAGCCGCTGAAGCCAGTGCCAACGACACCTCTGAACCCGATCTTCCAGACAGTTCAGACGTAATTGAAAAATCTGAAATCAGTTCTGAACTAGAAATCGATACCACCTGGGATGATGTTTACAGCGCTAACACTGGCAGTACAGGTCTAGCGCTTGATGACGACATGCCGGTCTACCAAGGTGAAACCACTGAATCACTGCATGATTACCTCATGTGGCAATTAGATCTCACGCCTTTCAGTGAAACAGACCGCACCATCGCACTCGCGATCATCGATGCTGTCGATGATTATGGCTACCTCACTCTTTCTCCTGAAGAAATCCATGAGAGCTTCAATAATGAGGAAGTCGAGTTAGATGAAATCGAAGCAGTGCGTAAGCGTATTCAACAATTTGACCCGCTTGGTGTTGCATCCCGCAACCTACAAGAATGTTTACTGCTGCAATTAGCGACCTTCCCAGAAGATACGCCGTGGCTAGCAGAAGCGAAAATGGTATTGAGCGATCATATCGATCACCTTGGTAATCGCGACTACAAGCTAGTCATCAAAGAGACTAAGCTTAAAGAAGCTGACCTGCGTGAAGTCTTGAAGCTAATTCAACAACTTGATCCTCGCCCAGGCAGTCGCATCACACCGGATGACACTGAATACGTCATTCCAGATGTGTCCGTATTTAAAGATCATGGTAAGTGGACCGTATCCATTAACCCTGACAGCATTCCAAAACTAAAAGTAAATCAACAATATGCGCAGCTAGGCAAAGGCAACAGTGCGGATAGCCAGTACATTCGCAGCAATTTGCAAGAGGCAAAATGGCTGATTAAGAGCCTAGAAAGCAGAAACGAGACGCTTCTCAAAGTTGCAAGATGTATTGTTGAACATCAACAAGATTTCTTCGAGTATGGTGAAGAAGCCATGAAACCAATGGTACTAAACGATGTAGCATTGGCAGTGGACATGCATGAATCAACGATTTCTCGTGTGACAACGCAGAAGTTCATGCACACACCACGTGGCATTTTTGAATTGAAGTACTTCTTCTCTAGCCATGTCAGTACAGACAATGGTGGAGAATGTTCGTCCACAGCAATTCGTGCTCTCATCAAGAAACTGGTCGCAGCGGAAAATACCGCTAAACCTTTAAGTGATAGCAAGATTGCTGCTCTTCTGGCTGACCAAGGGATTCAAGTCGCAAGACGAACGATTGCGAAATATCGCGAATCCTTGGGTATCGCCCCTTCAAGTCAGCGTAAACGCCTACTTTAAGGCACCAACTGAAAAGGAAAGTCTATGCAAATCAATATTCAAGGCCATCACGTTGATCTTACCGATTCAATGCAAGACTATGTTCAATCTAAGTTTCAGAAGCTCGAAAGGTTCTTCGACCACATTAACCAAGTTCACGTGGTACTAAAAGTTGAAAAACTTGACCAAATAGCGGAAGCTACACTCCACATAAATCAAGGCGAAATCCACGCGTCATCGAACGACGAAAATATGTATGCAGCAATTGACTCGCTGGTGGATAAATTAGTTCGTCAACTTAACAAGCACAAAGAAAAACTAAACAGTCATTAATCATGCAACTGAGCGAGATACTGTCACTGGACTGCACCAAAAGTGCAGTCCATTGTACAAGTAAGAAACGTGCCCTAGAGATGATCAGTCAAATTGTTGCTGAGAACACGGGTCAAGATTCTACGGAACTGTTTGAGTGTATGCTCAGCAGAGAAAAAATGGGTAGTACTGGTATCGGTAACGGTATTGCTATCCCCCACGCAAGAATGCAATCAAGCGACAAAGCCATCGCGGTGTTACTTCAATGTGACGAGGCGATTGAGTTTGATGCTATCGACAATCGACCTGTCGACCTTCTTTTTGCTCTCCTTGTTCCAGAAGAACAGTGCAAAGAGCACCTCAAAACATTATCCTCTATGGCAGAGCGCCTAAGCGACAAGCAAGTACTTAAGAGCTTGCGTAACGCTCAGAGCGATGAAGAACTCTACGACATTATGATTCATCAGTAATCAGGACGATCACCATGCGATTAATCGTTGTTAGTGGGCACTCTGGTGCCGGGAAGAGTGTTGCTTTACGTGTGCTTGAGGACTTGGGCTACTATTGTGTAGACAACCTACCAGTTAACTTGCTTGATGCGTTTGTTCAATCGGTTTCCGATAGCAAACAGAACGTGGCAGTAAGTATCGATATTCGCAATATCCCTAAGAAACTCAAAGAACTGAACACCACACTTGAAAAGCTAAAAGCTGAACTGGATGTGACAGTACTTTTCTTAGACGCCAACAAAGAAACTCTACTCAAGCGCTACAGCGAAACTCGTCGAATTCACCCACTGTCACTTGGCAGCCAGTCGCTCTCTCTTGATCAAGCTATCGAACTTGAGCACGACATCCTAATGCCGCTAAAAGCCCATGCAGACTTAGTGTTGAACAGTAGTGGTCAATCTCTTCATGACCTTAGCGAAACGGTACGCATGCGGGTTGAAGGCAGGGAACGCAAAGACTTGGTGATGGTGTTTGAATCATTTGGTTTCAAGTACGGCTTGCCATCAGACGCGGATTACGTGTTCGATGTACGCTTCCTACCAAACCCACACTGGGAGCCAGCACTGCGCCCTCTCACTGGTTTAGACGCTCCAATCGGTGCGTTCTTAGAGCAGCATCAGTCTGTACTTGACCTGAAATACCAAATTGAGAGCTTCATTGAGACTTGGTTACCTCTACTCGAGAAAAACAACCGCAGCTACCTTACAGTTGCGATTGGTTGTACTGGTGGCAAGCACCGCTCGGTTTATCTCACTCAAAAAATCGGTGAGTTCTTTGCTGATAAAGGACACCAAGTACAAATTCGCCACACTTCATTGGAAAAGAACGTTAAGGAATAACGGTGGAAATAAGTCGTAAAGTACTGATCCAAAACCGCTTAGGGTTGCACGCTCGTGCTGCGGTTAAACTGGTAGAGCTGGCGCAAAGCTTCGATGCGGTGATCACCATCGACAACGAAGAAGACAAAACCGCGACCGCAGACAGCGTCATGGGGTTGTTGATGCTGGAGTCCGCCCAAGGACAATACGTGACTATCCACGCAACTGGCGACCAATCCGAGCAAGCTCTTGATGCTGTTTGCCATTTGATTGAAGATAAGTTTGATGAAGGCGAGTGATTCACTCGCTTTTTTATTATCTATAGCCAGATATCCCACATAACTTTCACCTCCTGCTTAAATTCCGATAAATAATTTTGTCGACTTTCATAAGTTGTTATTAAAAGGTGCCTAGAATTAAGTTATTATTCAAAGCATTGTAAATATCAGGAATTAGGAGGAATGAATGGCAGAGCAAATAGAATTCGACCAAGCTCACCAAGCCCTCCAAGAAGTCACTGAAGCACTGGAAAACGGTCGCTTCGTCCATGTTCGTCGCCAACTGCAGGACATGGAACCTGAGGATATCGCCCACCTTTTAGAAGCTTCGCCGCGTAAAAGTCGTGAGGTTCTTTGGCAACTTACCGACCCAGAAGATTACGGTGAGATTCTTGACGAGCTGAACGAAGACGTTAAAGACAGTCTTGTGTCCAAAATGGCTCCTGAAGCGCTTGCAGAAGCGACGGAAGGCATGGACACCGATGACGTGGCTTACGTCCTACGTAGCTTGCCTGACGACGTCTCACGCGAAGTTCTGTCTCAGATGGATTCAGCGGATCGTCTACGCGTCGAAACCGCCCTATCCTACCCTGAGGATACCGCGGGTGGACTGATGAACACCGACGTAATCACCATTCGTGGTGACGTTGATGTGGATGTAGTCCTGCGTTATTTGCGTATGAAAGGCGAACTGCCTGAAGCAACTGACGCACTATACGTGATTGATGATGACAGCAAACTGATTGGTGAACTACCGATCACCACGCTGATCACCACGCAACCTGATGTCAAAGTCAGTGAAGTGATGGAAGACGCCGACGATGCAATTACAGTTGATACCAGTGACTCTGACGTAGCAAGCCTGTTTGAACGTCGTAACTGGGTATCAGCTCCGGTTGTGGATGAAAACCAGCATCTTGTCGGTCGTATCACCATCGATGACGTAGTCGACGTTATCCGTGAAGACGCTGAACACTCAATGATGAGTATGGCGGGTATGGACGACGACGAAGATACCTTCGCGCCTGTGGTAAAGTCTGCTCGTAAACGTAGCATTTGGCTTGGTGCCAACGTACTTGCTGCACTAGCCGCTGCTTCTGTCTCCAACATGTTTGAAGCGACTCTAGACCAAATGGCTGCGATTGCTGTCCTAATGACCATCGTGCCTTCAATGGGTGGTGTAGCAGGTAACCAAACCGTTGCACTTGTAATCCGTGGCTTAGCTCTCGGTCATATCGGTGACTCGAACAAACGCGAACTCTTGATGAAAGAGGCGGCTATCGGCTTGCTAAACGGCATCATGTGGGCGCTGATCATCGGTGGTATTGTGGTTGCCTGGAAAGGAAACTGGATGCTTGGTGGGATTATCTCGGCGGCCATGCTAACCAACCTGCTTGTGGCAGGTATTGCGGGCGTTACCATTCCAATCCTACTCAAGAAAATGAACATCGATCCAGCCCTCGCTGGTGGTATGGCTCTGACCACAGTAACGGACGTAATTGGTCTATCAGTCTTCCTCGGTCTCGCAACCTTAATGATTTAAGCTGTGTAGCGAACCGCCAATAACGAGCAATAAAAAAGCCTGATGAACACATCAGGCTTTTTCGTATCTAGCGGTTAGCAAGCTTATTCACCAGCAACCTTCATGGTATCCAACAAGATAGAACCAGTTTGGATTTGCGAGCGTGTTTCTACGTCGCTGCCCACAGCAACAATCTGGTTGAACATGTCTTTCAAGTTACCCGCAATGGTAATTTCAGACACTGGGTATTGGATTTCACCGTTCTCAACCCAGAAACCAGCTGCACCGCGAGAGTAATCGCCAGTTACAACGTTTACGCCTTGACCCATAGTTTCTGTTACCAGTAAACCTGTGCCCAGCTCTTTTAGCATTTGCTCGAAATTTTGACCTGTCGACTTCACATACCAGTTATGGATACCACCAGCGTGACCCGTTGGGTCCATCTTCATCTTGCGAGCGGCATAGCTAGTTAGCAAGTAGGTTGCTAAAACACCATCGGTGATGATTTCACGATCTTGCGTGTAGACACCTTCGCTATCGAATGGGCTTGAAGCTAACCCACGTAGTACGTGCGGACGCTCAGAAATGTTGAACCACTCCGGCAATACTTGCTTACCAAGGTGATCCAATAGGAAAGAAGATTTGCGGTACAGGTTACCACCGCTGATTGCCATCACTAGGTGACCAATCAAGCCTGTCGCTACGTCCGCAGCAAACATCACTGGGTATTTGCCCGTCTTAAGCTTTTGCGCGTCAAGGCGACTGATGGTTTTCTCTGCCGCTTTGCGACCAACCATTTCTGGTGACCAAAGATCGTCACGATGGCGCGCAACGGTATAGCTGTAATCGCGTTCCATCTCGCCGTTTTGACCCACGCCAATCACACAACAGCTAGTGCTATGACGGCTTGATGCGTAACTTGCTAACAAGCCATGGCTGTTACCGTAAACCTTAACGCCGTAGTGACTATCGTAGCTCGCACCATCGCTTTGCTTAATAGCGTCGCTGTAGTTCAGCGCTTCTTTTTCAGCTGCGATAGCGACCTGCGCTGCGTAGTCTGGATCAGGAGCATCTGGGTGGAAAAGGTCTAAGTCTGGCACCTCTTTCACCATGTATTCTTTTGGAGCAGGACCTGCGAACGGGTCTTCTGATGTGTATTGAGCGATGTCTAGTGCTGCTAGAACGGTTTGCTCAATAGCAGCTTCGCTCAAGTCAGATGTGGAAGCACTGCCTTTACGTTGACCACGGTAGACAGTAATGCCTAGTGCGCCATCGCTGTTGAATTCAACGTTTTCCACGTCACCCATGCGAGTGGAAACACTCAAACCCGTACTCTTGGTGATTGCGACTTCAGCGGCATCAGACTTCGCCGCAGCGATTTCTAGTGCACGTGAAACGGCTTGTTCTAGCTCGGTACGTTGCTCAGCAACCTGCTGTTTAATATCCATTGTCTTTCACATCATGTATTCGATGCACAATAGAATAACAAGAATTTCGCTTTCTCCCCACGATTCTTGTTAAAATAGTCATAATATTAATCAAAACACAGGCAACTGAAATGGCACGTAAGAATCAAAAAGCGCCATGGGAACCAGAAGAAGAGATCATCTGGGTTAGTAAATCCGAGATGAAGCGAGACATGGAAGAGCTGCAAAAGCTTGGTGAAGAGCTAGTTGGTCTTAAGCCGGCGGTTCTAGAAAAGTTTCCATTGAGCGAAGAACTGCGCGAAGCGGTTGCTGATGCACAACGCTTTAAAAACGAAGCACGTCGTCGTCAGCTACAACGCATTGGTAAGCTAATGCGCTACGAAGATCCAGAACCAATTCAAGCGGCACTGGATAAAATCCGCAACAAGCACTCACAAGCGACAGCTGCTCTGCACAAGCTAGAAGCACTGCGTGACCGCGTTGTAGAAGAAGGCGATAAAGCGATTGATGACGTAATGGAATTGTACCCAGAAGCGGATCGTCAACGTCTACGCCAACTTGCTCGCCAAGCAGCAAAAGAGAAGAAAGCCGGTAAACCAGCAAAATCTTACCGTGAAATCTTCCAAATTCTGAAAGCATTTGAAGAAGAAATGTAATTCAACGCTTAAGAAAGTAAAAAGCAGACCTGTGAGTCTGCTTTTTTCATGCCTATTTTCAGGTATTACGCCAAGCGATTGAGGCTTTCACCACGCTCAAAGGCGTTAATATTCTCAATCAAGATCTCAGCCAAACGCTGAATCGATGAATCACTGCCCCAAGCGACGTGTGGCGTTAACAATAGATTGGGTAAGTGCATATTGGCAACCAACGGATTACTCTCATCGGCGGGCTCTTGGGTAAAGACATCAAACCCTGCACCAGCAATCTCACCTTGTTTTAAGCTATCCACTAAGGCTTGCTCATCTACCAAGCCACCACGTCCGGTATTAATCAAAATTGATGTTGGCTTCATCTGCTTAAGTTCCGCTTCGCCAATCAAATTACGTGTTTCATCATTCAATGGACAATGCAGAGTGATGGCGTCCGCTTGATTTAGCATTTCAGTAAAAGAGACATAGCCTTCTCGGCACTCGGTTACGCCTTTGCGCTCCGCAAACACCACGTTCATACCTAACGCTTTCGCTAATTGTGCCGTCGCCAGACCTAATGCGCCGCTGCCAACCACCCCCAAAGTGCTACCTGCAACGTCCCCAATTGGATGCGTAAAGAAACAAAACTGTTTATTACGTTGCCACTCGCCTGCGGCAATGTCTTGATGATAACCAAACAAGTTGCGGCGCAAAGCAAAAAGCATCGCAATGACATGTTCAGGCACCGAGCGAGTCGCATAGCCACGCACGTTGGCGACCGCAACATTGTGCTCAGCGCAATAATTAACATCGACATTATTAAAACCCGTAGCCGCGACAGCAATCATCTTGAGGTTGGGAAGTTGAGAGAGAACGGTTTGGTCGAGCATCACTTTGTTGCTGATCACGATATCTGCATCAGAAAGGCGTTCAACAACTTGCTCAGAAGAAGTCAGATCGTATTCCACCCAATCATGGGCAAAGCTTGGACGAGGAACTTGAATTTGAACGGGAATAGTCGCGCGGTCGAGGAAGACCACTTTAGGCAGTGACATAACAACTCCTTGTTCACTGCCTAAAGATGAATTTATGGACGTGGCAGTGTTTTGTAATCTGGTAATTTACGCGCTGGGTCGAAATAGTCAAAGATCATCGCTTCCGCTTCCGGGTAAAAATCACAAGGAACAAAAATGCTGCGCAGCCAATGGCATTTCGGATGGTAAAAGCTCAATTCAGCGGCGTGCAGTTCTAGGCGCTCAGAGAAAGCTTTTGCTTCTTCAGTTGCGTAAAATTCATCCCCCACAATCGGGTGACCTAATGCTTGCATGTGGACACGCAATTGGTGTGAGCGACCAGTGATAGGCAGTAAACGTACAATCGTCGTCTTCGCTCCATCAGGGTGCTCTTCTCGCTTCGCCACTTGGAATAGCGTCTTAGAAGGTTTGCCATCTTCAAAACACACTTTCTGCAGTGGACGGTTAGGCCAATCGCAAATCAGCGGCAGGTCAATATCACCTTCTTCTTGTTCTACGTGCCCCCAAACTCGTGCATAGTAGATCTTATGCGTCAATCGATATTGAAACTGCTTCTTTAAAGCACTTTCTGCATGTTTGTTCTTCGCCAGAACCATCAAACCGGAAGTCGACATATCCAAACGGTGTACCACTTGAATGTCTGGATACTGCTCAGTGAGGCGACTCCACATACTGTCATAGTGCTCAGCGAGACGGCCCGGCACAGAGAGCAGACCGGATGGCTTATTCACAGCCAATATTTGCTCATCTTCAAAAACGACATCAATCCAAGGATCGGTTGGTGGATTGTACTCAAGCATTGCCATGGGCAGGATCTCTACAGAATAAAAACGCGCTGATTATACCCAAGAGCCCTCAAGATGCATGCACAAAACACGTTTAATTTTATCGCGAACCTGAGTCGATATAACTTTTTGAAATAACAAAAATTAACAAGTCAAACCACTAATAAAAATAAATCCAAACCAAGTTGTAAATTTAAATTGACAACCATACTGGGCATGTTACTTATAGTTTATCGTTGATGAACAAGGACAATAACAAATGGAATCGGCAGTACCAGATCAACCCCAATCTAAAATCTCCCAATTTGTACGCTCGTTGGGTCCCGGTATTCTCATGGCTTCTGCGGCGGTGGGTGGCTCTCACCTCGTTGCTTCAACAAAAGCTGGTGCCATTTATGGCTGGCAACTCGCCGTGCTTATCCTGCTAGTAAACCTTTTTAAATACCCATTTTTTCGAGCAGGCGTGCAATACACCATGGGCACAGGTAAAACCTTGGTTGAAGGCTACGCTAAGCTTGGTCGCCCCTACCTTTGGTTGTTCTTGTTTCTCAGTTCCGTTTCTGCGGTGATCAATACAGCAGCGCTTCTGATGTTCAGTGCGAGCTTGTTGGGCTACTTCATTCCATTTTCATTGTCGATGGCATCACTCAGTATCATTGTATTGGTCACGTGCTTGGTGATCCTATTCGCTGGTCATTACAAAGCGCTGGATACGCTCTCGAAAGTCATCATGACAGTACTGACTATTGCGACATTACTAGCAGTGGCGATTGCATTTGGTAATCCGGTAGAGCCCGTTGCGAACTTTGAACCCCCTTCTCCTTGGTCAATTGCAGCTATCGGCTTTATCGTTGTAACCATGGGCTGGATGCCAGCACCAATCGAGATCTCTTGTTTGACGTCTGCGTGGCTCAAACGCCAAACTAGCCAACAAGAAGTCACCGCAAAATCTGCGTTGTTTGATTTCAATGTCGGCTATATTGGTACTGCGGTATTGGCTTTGGTGTTTGTATCGCTAGGTGCGTTGATGCTACACGGCTCAGGCATTGAACTTAAGAGCTCTGGCGTAGGCTTCTCCCACCAGCTTGTTGGCTTGTACGCTTCGACCATTGGTGAGTGGTCACGTTACCTAATTGCAGTGATTGCGTTTTTCTGTATCTTCGGTAGTACGATTACGGTGATTGATGGCTACTCACGTGTGATTTCAGACTCTCAGCGCCTGCTGCGTTCACAGCCAAAAACCGATCCGAAAGCGACGTCTGCAATCATGCTGATCGTATCGCTATTGGCTTTAGGTATTGTGGTGTTCTGGGCTTCAGCACTGCTACCAATGCTGAACTTTGCCATGGTACTGGCGTTTATGACGACACCGTTCTTTGCACTACTGAACTACATTCTGGTGAGCAAAACCGACTTACCTAAACCATTAGCGCTAGGTCGTAAATTGAAGTGGTTGTCGATTGCTGGCTTGATTTACTTATTCGGCTTCTTAGCGCTGTTTATTTGGTGGAAGTGGCTAATGTAATTAGCTGCGAGCGATTAACTGAACCGCTGAGGTAAGCCAAACTCAGATAAAGAAAAAGGTCTTCAATTGAAGACCTTTTTTCGTGTGTTTGAACGCTGATTAGTTGTGGCTGACCACAATCAGACGTAGCGAATCTAGCTGAACCTGAGCTTGGTTGATGTAACCTGTTAGCTCTTTGATTTGTTCTTCAATCGATTCAATTTCTTCATCACGGATATTCGGGTTAACCGCTTTCAGTGCTTGTAGACGCTCAAGCTCGGCATTCAAGCTTTGTTGCATGTCTTGATGCGCTTGTTTGCGAACGTCTTCCACTTTCTGCTCAACCAATGCGTCACCCGCTTCGATTAGGCTGTGAATGTCTTTCTGTACCGATGTCACTAACTTGCTGCCTAGGTGACGGTTTACCGGGCTAAGCTGACGGTTGAAGCCTTCAAACTCAACCTGAGAAGACAGATCATTACCACGAGCATCCATCATCATGCGAATTGGTGTCTTCGGTAAGAAACGAGTAATACCGCTGCGTTTTGGTGCTTGTGCATCCACCGCGTATACCAATTCAAGTAGGATAGTGCCCACTGGTAGCGCTTTGTTCTTCAGCAGAGAAACCGCAGAGGTACCCACACCTTCGCTCATCAGCAAATCAATACCACCTTGAATCATTGGGTGTTCCCAACTGATAAAGTGCATGTCTTCGCGAGATAGCGCTGTATCACGGTCAAATGTGATAGTCGCACCTTCGTATGGCAAGCCTGGGTAGCTTGGCACCATCATGTGCTCAGATGGCGTTACCACAAGTGCATTTTCGCCTTTGTCGTCTTGGTTCAAGCCAATGGTGTCGAACAGAGATAGTGCGAACGTCACTAGGTTTGTGTCACCATCTGTCGATGAGATTTTCTCAACGATCTGCTGCGCTTTCTCGCCGCCGTTTGAGTGCATCTCTAGCAGACGGTCACGACCTTGCTCAAGTTGTGATTTCAGCTCTTTGTTCATCTTTGCTGATTCTTCAATCACTTCATCAAGGTTTGAAACATCACCAGACGCCAGCATTTCAATCAGCGCATCAGAGTACTTATCGTAAACCGCGCGACCTGTTGGACAGGTTTCAGCAAACGCGTTCAGACCTTCATCAAACCAACGAGCAAGGATCGCCTGTGATGTGCCTTTTAGGTAAGGGACGTGGATGTCGATATCACGCTTCTGACCGATACGGTCCAGACGACCAATACGCTGCTCTAGCAAGTCTGGGTTGAACGGTAAATCGAACATCACAAGCTGGTTAGCAAACTGGAAGTTACGACCTTCTGAGCCGATTTCGCTACAGATAAGAACCTGCGCGCCGCCCTCTTCTTGCGCAAAGTAAGCAGCCGCTTTGTCACGCTCAAGAATCGACATGCCTTCGTGGAATACAGTTGCACGAATACCTTCACGCTCACGCAGTGCTTGCTCCAGTTGCAGCGCCGTACTTGCACGAGAGGCAATAACCAATACTTTGTCGCTGCGCTTCTCTTTTACTTTTTCAAGCAGCCAGTTCACACGTGAGTCGAACTGCCACCAGCTTGAATCTTCACCTTCAAATTCTTGGAAGATTTCTTCTGGATAAAGGTTCTTCACCGCGCGCGCTTCTGGTGTCATCTTGCCGCCGATCATGCCTGATACACGCATTGACGTGGTGTACTGCTGCGGAATGTCCATTGGCATTAGATGCACGTTACGCTTCGGGAAGCCTTTGATCGCTGCACGCGTGTTACGGAACAGAACGCGACCTGTACCGTGACGGTCCATCAGGTTGTCGATCAGCTCTTGGCGCGCTGACGCTTTCGCTTCTTCATCACTGTCGCTTTCGATAATGCGGAATAGCGGCTCAACGTCTTGTTCAGAAAGCAGTTCTGTAATTTGGTTTTTCGCTTCGTCAGGCAGTTTCTCACCAGAGAACAGCGAAGTAATAGCATCCGCAACAGGTGCGTATTGCTCTTCTTCTTCAACGAATGCGTCGTAATCGTAGAAGCGATCTGGGTCTAGCAGACGTAAACGAGCGAAGTGACTCTCACGACCTAGCTGCTCTGGTGTTGCCGTTAGCAGTAGCACACCCGCAGTGCGTTCTGCCAAGCCTTCTACCACTTGGTATTCGCGGCTTGGTTTGTCTTGGCTCCATTCTAAGTGGTGCGCTTCATCGACAACCAATAGATCCCACTCGCCTTCTAGCGCTTGCTCGAAACGCTTGCGGCTCTTACGTAGGAAATCCAGTGAACACAGCACGTATTGCTGCGTATCAAATGGGTTTTCCGCTTCTGCGAACGCTTCAATACAACGCTCTTCATCGAAGATAGAGAAGTGCAGGTTGAAACGACGCATCATCTCAACGAGCCACTGGTGTTGCAGTGTCTCTGGCACCACGATAAGGATACGTTCAGCACGACCGGACAGCACTTGCTGGTGGATGATCATACCCGCTTCGATGGTTTTACCCAGACCAACTTCATCCGCTAGCAATACGCGAGGCGCGTGACGACGACCGACTTCGTGCGCGATGTAAAGCTGGTGAGGGATCAAGCCTGCACGCATGCCACACAGACCACGCATTGGGCTCTTGTGTTGCTCAAATTGGTTTTGTAGCGCACGGTAGCGAAGTACAAAGTTGTCCATGCGATCGATTTGACCTGCGTACAACTTGTCTTGCGGCTTGTTAAAACGAATGTGGTTGCTTAGGAAGATTTCACGCAACACAATCGCCGTTTCTTGCGTGTCTTCACGAGTACCGAAATAGGTGTATAGACCTTCATCTTCCAGTACTTCTTCAACTTTTAATGACCAACCTTCTTGGCAATCGATGACATCACCGACGTTGAACGTTACTCGGGTAACTGGTGCATCGTTACGTGCGTAAACTCGGTTTTCCTCTGATGCTGCAAACATCAATGTCACAGTACGAGCATCCATTGCTACTACGGTACCTAAACCTAAATCGCTTTCCGTATCGCTAATCCAGCGCTGCCCCAAAGCAAATGTCATGAATTGACTACCTCGTTGTTGTTTCTTGTTGGTCTCTACCCATCCCGATGGGCATGGATAATAGTTTAGATCTGATTCTGGCTTCTGCTATGCCAATCGTGCTTGTCATGCCACTTTGTGCTGTGCATTTTTAAGCCAGCTGAACATGATAAATCGGGCGTAGCCTATACGCAGAAAAAGGTCGCTAATCTTACTTGAAGCTGTGATTTAGGTCACGCCGAAACCGCCCAGAGGGGCAACTTTTTTTCCTGAATTAGGAATGCAATCAAATTGTAAAAAACTCATGACAATTATTAAGTTGTAAGAAGTAAATTTTACGTATACTTCTAATGAGGGGCGCTTAGAGTCATCAAGCATGATTTGAGCGCATTAAGTACACGATTAGGATCAACACGGGTTTGCAGTAAGTTGTCTTGCTACTCGGTTGCGCACTAACCGACATTGCCCGACAACCTCTATTGCAAGCAATCAGAGTTAGGAAGACTGTTCCTTCTTAGCTACTAGCCAGCAAAGCCGCGCTGCGGCAAGGAGACGCTATGGGCGATACCGATCGGAAACTGTTTGTACTCGATACCAACATTCTTCTTCATGAACCCTTCGCCATCTTCTCTTTCCAAGAACACGATGTCGTCATCCCAATGACCGTGTTGGAAGAACTCGACCGAATCAAAGACAGTAAACGTGATGTAGCAAGGGATGCACGCGTTGCGATTCGCGCTTTGGAAGATCTGTTTAAAGACGCAACACCAGATGAAATCTCAGAAGGTATTCCAGTTTCTAAAGACAACCCAAGCCAAGGCACCATCTCTATTTTGGCGGACTTCGAATTGCAGGAAACCGTCAAAGCCTTCGCCGACAAAGCCGGTGACAACCGCATACTCAATGCGGTGCTTTATCTGCAAAACAAACGCGCACCACGTGAAGTCGTGCTCGTAACCAAAGACATCAACATGCGTTTGCGAGCCAAAGGCGCTGGCGTACGTTTCGTTGAAGACTATCGTACGGATCAACTGATTGATGATATCCAATATCTCACCAAAGGCTTCCAACAACGTGAAGGTGATTTTTGGAGTGATGTGGATGAAGTTGAGAGTTACGCGCTGGGTGGAAAAACGTTCCATAAACTCAACCGCGAACCGTTCGAGCCGACCTTTATCAACCAATACGTGATTGATGAAGAGAGTGATTTTGTAGGTCGAGTAGAAACCATTAATGAGGATAAGGTTACGCTGCTCGACCTGAGTCGTGAGCGCATGATGCATCGTCGCGCTTGGGACATTACACCGAAAAATATCTATCAAGGCATGGCGATGGATGCCTTGCTTGATCCTGATATTGATTTGGTGATTCTGACCGGCGCTGCCGGTAGTGGTAAAACGCTCCTTGCAATGGCAGCAGCACTAGAACAAACCATTGAAAAAGGCATGTTCGATAAGATTATCGTAACGCGGAACACGCCAGATATTGGTGAGTCGATTGGTTTCTTACCGGGCTCGGAAGAAGAGAAAATGATGCCTTGGTTAGCCGCGGTGACCGACACCTTGGAAGCGCTGCACAAGAACGACCATTGCACCGAAGGTTCGATGAAGTACATCTGTGATAAAGCCAACATTCAGTTTAAATCGATCAACTTTATGCGTGGCCGCTCTATCCAGAATGCGTTTGTCTTGCTCGATGAGTGCCAAAACTTAACCGCTTCACAAATCAAAACCATCATCACCCGTTGTGGTGAAGGCACCAAGATTGTGTGCTCGGGTAACTTGGCACAGATTGATTCACACTACCTAACCCCAGTGACGTCTGGTTTGACGTATATGGTAGAACGCTTCAAAAACTTTGAAGGCAGTGCCAATATTCACCTCAATGGTGTGGTGCGCAGCCGCTTGGCTGAATTTGCTGAAGAGAACCTATAGCGAATACCCTCCCCCTAAAAACAAAAGAGCGCTCAATGAGCGCTCTTTTTAATTCTATTTCAGATGAAGTTTACTCAGTACCACCAACGGTAATGGAGTCGAGTTTCAATGTTGGTTGACCAACGCCAACCGGTACGCTTTGCCCCGCCTTACCACACACACCAACACCTCTGTCGATGCTTAGGTCGTTACCCACCATAGAAACTTGCTGCATCGCTTCAATGCCAGAGCCAATCAGCGTTGCGCCTTTCACTGGGCGAGTGATTTTGCCATCTTCAATCAAGTACGCTTCCGATGCAGAGAACACGAACTTACCAGAAGTGATGTCCACCTGACCGCCACCGAAGTTTGGTGCGTACAGACCTTTCTTCACCGTAGAGATGATCTCTTCTGGTGTGTGTTCGCCCGGTAGCATGTAAGTATTAGTCATACGTGGCATTGGTAGATGTGCGTAAGACTCACGACGGCCGTTACCTGTAGGGTTCACACCCATTAGGCGTGCGTTTAGCTTGTCTTGCATGTAGCCTTTCAGCACACCATTTTCGATAAGCGTGTTGTATTGACCGTTCACACCTTCATCATCCACGTTCAATGAGCCGCGCAGGTCTTTCAGCGTGCCATCATCCACGATAGTACAAAGTGGAGACGTCACTTGCTCACCCATCTTGCCAGAGAACACTGATGACTCTTTGCGGTTGAAGTCACCTTCTAAACCGTGACCTACTGCTTCGTGCAGCAGTACGCCAGGCCAACCAGAACCAAGTACCACAGGCATCATGCCTGCAGGTGCTGCTTCTGCTTCTAAGTTCACTAGCGCCATACGAATCGCTTCATCTGCGAATTGGAAGGCTTGTTTCACGCCGTTCGTTTCAGATAGGAAGAAGTCGTAACCGAAACGACCACCACCACCAGCGCTACCGCGTTCACGGCGATCGCCTTTTTCAGCAAGAACACTGATTGATAGACGAACAAGCGGGCGAATATCGCCAGCGTAAGTACCGTCGGTTGCTGCAACTAGCATTTGCTCGTGCACACCGCTGATGCTTATCGACACTTCTTTGATGAGTGGCTCTTTGGTACGAATGTACGCATCCAGAGACAATAACAGTTCAGTTTTTTGTTGCTTTTCCCAGCTTGCTAGTGGGTTTACCGCATCGTAGTAAGCTTGGTTATCAGAACGCTTGAATGCGTGCACTTTGCCGTTTTGACCTTGCTGCGCAATACCACGCGCTGCAATCGCACTTTGCTTCAAACCTTCTAGTTGAATTTGGTCTGAGTAGGCGAAACCGGTTTTCTCGCCTGTGACTGCTCGTACTCCGACACCACAGTCAATATTGAAAGAGCCATCTTTAATGATACTGTCTTCTAGAACCAGAGACTCATGCCAGCTGGACTGAAAGTAAATGTCCGCATAATCGATCTGGCGCGTCGCAATGCTCGCTAGTGTGTCAGCGATGTCTTGCTCTGTCAGACCGTTTGGGGCAAGGAGTGCCTGTTCTATTTGGTTTATGCTCATAGTTAGCTCTTTTATTTCCGTTTCAATTCATTTTGAAAGCGACTGTGTTGAGTCAGCGGCATATTCTGCCTTACTTGCTGGTTGTGTGACAAATCTATCTCTGCCACCAGCAGTCCTACTTGGTCATTCAATTGTTGGTGAACGCGCCCCCAAGGATCAATCACCATGGAGTGCCCCCAGGTTTGACGACCACAAGGATGCGTCCCCGTTTGCCCGCAGGCAAGAATCCAGCACTGGGTTTCAATCGCACGCGCTCTTAGCAGTACTTCCCAATGCGCCTCTCCCGTGACGGCGGTAAACGCAGCGGGCACAACGATAACTTGTGCTCCTGCTAAGCGTAGTGCTTTAAACAGTTCAGGAAAGCGTACGTCGTAGCAAATACTTAAGCCTACCGTACCAATATTGGTCTCTGCCGTCACGATGCGATTACCTGCACTAAAGGTATCCGACTCACGATAGCTGCCATACCCATCGGCTACATCCACGTCAAACATATGCAGCTTATCGTAATGAGCAATACGCTCGCCTTGCGGTGAGAAAACAAATGTCGTGGTAGTCACGCCTTGTTCAGTGCGAATCGGCATGCTTCCGACTATTAGCGTTAATTGATTGCGTTGTGCGATCTCAGATAAACACTGCTGGATAGGACCGTCACCCAAAGTTTCTGCGTTCTGGTGATACACCTCTCGATTGGCAAACTGCGTAGCGTTTTCTGGTGTCACAACCAGCTTCACACCTTGCTCAGCAGCCAATGCACATTGCTTGGCAATGAAGTCCAGATTCTCCTCGATATCTGGACCTGATGTCATTTGAATGATGCCAACACGTTCCATGTATTCAATTCCTTGTTCGTCAGAAGACTAACCGCGCAATTACTTCGCTTGCTCACGCAGTTTTTCTGGCAACTTGTATTCACCTTTGCTTCGTGAAATCTCTTTTACAGTAGGTGAATCCAGAGGACCTTTCACTTCGTAGTTTACTTGCGTGAAGACTTCCACTACTGGAGAGATAACCGTCGAAATCGCCAGTACGTACAACGCCGTTTGAGGCGCTACAGCAAAGGCAGTCAGCATAGGTAAACCTGAAGTAATGTCCGGAGTAAAATTCACTTCCGCATCCACCAAGCGGGTGTTCATATCGGCGATGCCACGAATCTTCATTTCACCGGCCAGTGCATCCATCACAATATCGTTGGTGATAAATACACCATCTTGGATTTTGCCTGTACCCGTGATTGAGTTGAATGCCATCCCTTTGTCGAACACGTCGGTAAAGTCGAGCTGCATCTTACGAATGATCGAATCAAGACTAAACAGACCAAGCAATCGCGCCGCGCCACTCACTTCGGTGATCACGCCTTTACCAAATTCGGTAGAGACGTCACCTTGCAAACTTTGAGTCTTCATCGACCACGGCGCGCCATCCCAGTCTAGGTTGGCATTGATTTCAAACGGCGCTTGTTGGATGCCAGAGGTTATCCCAAAGCGCTCCATCAAATCACTGTTGTTATCACCCTTAACTTTCATGGATAGGTTTGAATGACTTCGCTCTTTGGTTAGCTCCCACCAACCGCTCATATCAATACGGTTTTGACCACTACTGAAAGTTACGTTCTTCCATTCAAGTCGATTATTGCCACGCTCGACATCCACGTTTACCTTGCCGACCTTGTAACCTTGCAACCAGAAATCATCAATGTTCAAAGTTAAGTTTGGCATTTCTGCATGAAACTTGCGGTCAAAGTTTGAGATTAGTGGTGCGCTCTGATCTTCACTAGCGAACAGAGAACTGCGCTCTTTCGTCATCTCATCAAAACCTGGAATATACAGGTGTAAATGCTCCAATGAGACGGACAAATCATACGGTTTGAGGTAATTGGCTTTGCCTTTCACTTCTTGACTATCAACATCGAGCTGCCAGCTTAGATTCTTCTTACGTGCATTCAAATCCACATCGTGAAACTCGATACCACCAAGCTCCAAATTCTTCACATCCATGCTAATACGCGTTGGAAGTGGAACAGTCGGTGTTTTCATGCTCGACAAAACAGACTGTGTGGTACTTTGTGGAACGTGCATTAAATCCGCCCACTTATCGAGGCTCAAATCATCCAAACGAATTGAAGCGTCGTGTCCTACCACAGGGCTGATTTTGAAACCGCCGTTCCCCACAACGAGATTTGTTGCGGTCAATACTGGGACATCGCCTGAAATGTCGATTTCCGTTTGGTATTTCGCATTTGGGATCTGCAAACGAGCCGAAACACTTTCTTGGTTTCCAGAAGCTTGGAGCTTCGCTTGCCCTTTTTCGCCCCGCTTTTTCCCAAGCGGGTACGGATATTCACTTGCTAACTGACTAAGCTGAGCAAGCACATCCACTTGATAGGTAAAACCCACATCGTTGAGTTGTAGATCGATGTCCATTTGCCATGGTGCATGACCTGAAACAAGGCTTAACCAACGCTCGCCAAGGTAAGGTTTGAGTGGGTCTACCTCCCAATCACCAAGGGTATTGATGGTCACATTGTAGCCTTGCTCGGCGTTCTCACCACGAAAGTCCAGTGAGATTGGCTGCTTCAATAATTCAGCAGATAGACCAGAAGTAGTCACTACATCGTTATCGAACTTGATACGGCCAGTCGCGTTCTCTAACGTCATCGGCGGCGCATCAATATCTACGCGGTTGTTCTTAAGATCCGCATAGCCCCATGCGCGAGCGTCTTTCTCGGTATCAAATGGGATATTGAGTTGGAATTCTGAATAAACAGGACCACTAACTTGCAGTGCGGTCAACGCAGCCCCCACAGAGTCAACCAGTGGCGTTGCCATCATGTAGTCACGAACTTCATTACCCGGTGCGCTTGCTTTCGCTTCGATCTCGATATGGCCACCTTCTGCAAGCTCGGGAATACGACCTGTGATTCGCTTCGCTTTCACGCCATTTAACGTGGCAGACTTCGAATCCAAGTACATGGCATCGTTTTCAAACAACAAATCGAGTTGTAAATCTGTAATGGTTGGCCAAGCAGTATCAAAGCTGAACTTCGCATTCTTCAATCCAACCCATGCTTGGAACATGCCGTTATGCTCTTTATACGGGAAGTCACCTAGCTCGCCATACCAAAGCAGCTTCGCAGTATTGACCTTACCCCCCTGAATCGCAGTAGATAGGTAGTCTGTCAAATCTTGCCCAAGTGCTAGAGTTGGAAGGTAACGCCACGTTTCACCAGCGTTGTAGAGATCAGCTTCTGCATAAAACGACAGAAATGGGCTTTGCTCTTTCGGGAAATCGAGACGGAACGCACCCAGCACTTGCAGATCTGGTGTCGCCGCAGTCACTTTATCAGACCACAAACGCCAACCATCTTCATCTTGCTGCCAAACGATGTCGACTTCACCCTGTTTGATGTTTAAAGGCGCTTGGAATACGTCCCCATATGGGAAGACATCATCGATAACCGTCACTTTCGCTTTTGCTTGTTCTAGGTTACCCGAGACTTTGCCTTGCACATGACTAAAGCCAGGCAGCAGCTCCCACTGCGTTAAACCCAATTCATCCAGTTCGGCTGAGTAACGTAGCGTGTCTAAACCACCATTCATCGACAGGCGAATGTCTTCCACTCGTCCTTTCGGCGCTAGTTTATCTAGCAAATCCGTAGTGGATTCTGATTTAGGTGCTAACTTAACGAGCGGGGTTAACGCTTCAATGTCTAATTGGGATAAGTTGAGTAGCCAGCCATCTGGTTGCCAATCAAAGGCAACATCCAGCTCAGGCCATGGTCGGTCATCGGTGCGGATTTGCAGTGAGTGACCATTTACTTTCCAGCCTTCTTTATCTGGTGAAAGCTTGAAAATACCAGACTCCAGCAGCAGTTCATGACGCCCTTTCTCATTCCACACTAACTCAGAGGGTTGCAGATCGACATAAGCGTAACTTGGTTGGCTGTGTTGCAACGTCAACCAAGTGTTGAGACTCACTTTGCCTGACTCAACGCCAGACTCATCTTGCATGTAAGTGGTTAGCCAAGGCGTCACGGACACATCTTTTGCACTTACGTAAAATTCACCTGAGATATCACGCAGCGAACCATAATCTTTGAAGTTAGCACGCACTAACAATGAGTTGAGACTTGCGTCCGCAATGCTCACTGTGCCTTCCGCTAAGTGATGCTTACCTTGGTTGCTCCAACGTAATTGCTCGATGTCCAAGCGGCGTGTTTCACCAGACACTGACTTGTACCAAATACGTGAGTCGGTAATCGTGAAATCTTCAAACTGACGCAGTAACAAGGAGTCCAACTGATCAATCAGCTTTGATTCACTTTGGCTGACATTCGCTGCTGGGTCGTTATTTTCTGATTTAGACAACAAATCAACGGTACGAATGTCTAATGCCAAGTCATCAATGGTGAGATCTGCGACCACAGGCTTAAACTTTAGGAGAGATTGAATCAAGTCGAATTCAATATGAATTTCATCCACGGCAAAGCGCGCGTCTTGGTTATTCGGCAGATTCGCTTCTAGGCCTTGCAGTGCGATAGAGGGATGGCTATTACGCCAAGAGCCAGCAACGCTGGCAATAGAAAAGTCAAAACCTGTGCCTTGCTTGACCCAGGTTTTGATCTCATCTTGGAAGTGGTTAAGTTGTGGCAATGCTACGCGTAGTGTGGTTACTAAGATGGCTAAAAGCACCAATAACGTAACTAAAGTCCACGCGCAGAAACGCCCGAAACGGTTAAAACCAGAATTCACAAATTTTCCAATTACATCATGACGACGTCAAACTGCTCCTGAATGTACAGGGGTTCAGCTTGAATACGAACTTGCTTACCAATAAATACTTCGAGTTCAGCCAGTGCGTGAGATTCATCACCCAATAGTGTTTCCGCTACGTATGGTGACGCGTATACGACAAAGTTGTCTGCATCATAAGCACGGTTCACTCGGGTAATTTCACGTAGGATCTCATAACACACGGTCTCTACTGTCTTCACGCTACCGCGACCTTCACAAGTAGGACAGCTAGAACATAAGATATGTTCAATACTTTCGCGCGTACGCTTACGAGTCATCTCAACTAAGCCTAGCTGAGTAAAGCCGTTAATGTTGGTCTTCACTCGATCTTTTGAGAGCGCCGTTTCCAACGAAGTTAGTACACGCTTACGATGTTCTTCTGACGCCATATCGATAAAGTCGATAATGATAATGCCGCCTAAGTTGCGTAGACGCAGCTGACGAGCGATCGCTTGAGTCGCTTCAACATTAGTGTTGAAGATGGTTTCTTCAAGATTACGACGACCGACAAACGCGCCAGTATTGATGTCGACCGTTGTCATTGCTTCAGTTTGATCAATGATTAGGTAGCCACCTGACTTAAGCTCAACTTTACGTTCCAGAGAGCGTTGGATTTCGTTCTCTGTGTCGTACATATCGAAGATTGGCTTATCGCCTTCGTACAACTCAAGCTTATCAGTCAGCTCAGGAACATACTCAGACGTAAACTCTTTAAGGTTCTCGTATTCAAGACGAGAGTCAACCATAACCTTGTCTAGCTCAGTGCCAACAAAATCACGCAGGATGCGTTGTGCCAAGCCTAACTCACCATACAAGGTCGAACGGGTTTTGTACTTCGAGCGACGCTCCATGACTTTCTGCCATAAGCGCTTCAAAAATGCCGCATCTTGAGAGAGCTCTTTTTCGTCTGCACCTTCTGCCGCAGTACGAATAATAAAACCGCCGTGCTCGTCGCAGTAGTGGTTAACCACTTTCTTTAGACGCTCACGTTCACTTTCACTTTCGATACGCTGAGAAACGCCAACATGGCTAGCCCCAGGCATAAAGACAAGATAACGTGATGGGAGGGTAATATCAGTCGTCAGGCGAGCGCCCTTGGTACCTAGTGGGTCTTTAACCACCTGCACAACAATATCCTGACCTTGGCGAACCAACTCAGAAATATCACGAACTTGAAATTGTTGCTTTTCGTTTTCCGCCACACACTCAGTATGCGGAACAATATCTGACGCGTGCAAGAATGCCGCTTTATCTAAACCAATATCGACAAACGCCGCTTGCATGCCCGGCAATACTCGGCTCACTTTGCCTTTATAAATATTGCCAACAATGCCACGGCGCGATTCTCGTTCTATATGAACTTCTTGTAGTACTCCACCTTCAATCATGGCCACACGAGTTTCACTCGGGGTCACGTTAAGCAGCAATTCTGCACTCATGTGCACACCTCAAAACAATTATAAAAATTCTTGAATTAGCTGATCGGTTTCGAACAAAGGTAAGCCTACTACGGCGTGATAACTGCCTTCGATTCGGGTGACGAAACGCCCGCCGAGTCCTTGAATACCATAACTTCCAGCTTTATCGCATGGTTCGCCTGACTGCCAGTATCGTTCTATTTCTTCTTCAGTCAGAGTTTTGAACCACACGTCAGTGATAACGACCACTGAGTGTTGTTGTTCTTTTGATACGACGCTCACCGCAGTCATCACTTGATGCTGACGACCCGATAAATCGCTGAGCATGCGTTTTGAATCTTCGAAATTTTTTGGTTTTTCTAATACGTGGTTATCGCACACCACCACGGTATCGGAGCCCAATACAACGGAATCAGGCTTAGCCATCGCTAAGCCTGCTTGAGCTTTTTCCAGAGAGAGACGCAAAACATAGTCTTTTGCTTGCTCGTGATCTTGTTTGGCTTCCTCTATATCAGGAAGCACAATATCGAAGTCATAACCTAGTTGAGCAAGCAACTCTTTTCTTCTCGGAGAACCCGATGCGAGAACGAGGGATAAGCCCTTTTTCACAACGCTACCTTACGTGCCATGCGCGACGGACGCGTCGCATTAATAAAAACATCCATGGCCAAAGTATACAGTTTATTGCCGCAGTCCACAGAGATAATGGATTAAATACTACGTCCTGGTTCAAATATTCCCCACAGAATATAAGAAGTTCCAGTAGCACGGTAAAAAAGGCAATCAAAATCGATTGTTGCCACAATGCCATGTTACGAATCACCAAGAAGTTCAACGCAACCAAGTAGATAACGATCGACATCATCATCCCTCGGATCCCGAGCGTCGAGCCAATCAAAATATCCCAAAGCAAACCTAAAACCAGAGCGGTACCAACGTTGACACGATGCGGCAGTGCCAGCACCCAATAACAGGTAACAAGGAACAGCCATGATGGACGTAGTAAATCCAAAACGCCTGGCCATGGAATAGTTTGCAAGACTAGCGCGACGAAGAAGCTGACGCCGATGACCATTCGGCTTCTAAATACACTATTGGCCATCGGTTACCTCTTGTTCTGAACCTTCTTCTACATTGGACTGCAGTACTTTGTGTTGACGGTCTTCATTCGGCCAAATCAATAGCAAGTAGCGCAGACGATCAAACTCAACCACAGGTTCCGCTTTGATTGATGCGAATTCTTGGCGAGTATCGTGATCCACATTCGTAACAGTTGCGACTGGGTAGCCTTCTGGATAAATACCCCCAAGACCCGATGTCACCAGCAAATCGCCGACTTGGATATCGGTACTGGTTGGGATGTGCTCTAGTTGGATTTCATCCACTTCACCATTACCGGAAGCGATAACACGAATATCGTTACGAATCACTTGGACTGGAATTGCGTTTTTCGCATCTGTTAACAACAAGACACGTGCGTTGTGCGCGGCCACAAACGTTACCTGACCAACGATACCTTTCTCGTTGATAACAGGTTGACCAACGTAAACGCCATCAATACGACCTTTATCGATCACCACTTGGTGGCGGTACGGTGACGTGTCCACAGCCATCACTTCTGTGACGACTTTCTTCTCGTCACGGACGAATGAAGAGCCGAGCAGTTTACGCAGGCGTTGGTTTTCTTCTTTATACTGGTCGAGCAAGATCAGCTCGCTCTTCAGGCGAAGCACTTCGCGCTTCAAATTGCGATTGCCTTCAATCAGTGCCTGACGAGTATTTAAACTCTCGAACATTCCATCGAACATGCTACGAGGCAAATTAGCTGCGTATTGGATTGGCGCAACCATACTGTTCAATAGGTATCGGACGTTGGAAAACGTATCTAGACGGTTATCAGCCAGCATCAAGCTCGCCGACACGATGACAGCAAAAAACAGACGCAATTGCAGAGATGGACCTCTGCCAAAAATCGGTTTCATCTTGTTTTTAACCTGATTGCTACCATGATTATTGAGCCTTACTTGGCAACCTGAGAATCTGACATGAAGAGATTCTAGGTATGGAGCAGATTGAAATTACAGAGAGCGGAAATGAAGGTGAAGCCCATATGGACTCCACCCTGCACTTTATTCTTCAGAGAATAGATCGCCACCGTGCATGTCGATCATTTCTAGTGCTTTACCGCCGCCACGAGCCACACAGGTTAGTGGATCTTCAGCGATAACCACTGGAATACCAGTTTCTTCCATTAGTAGACGGTCTAGGTCTTTCAGTAGTGCACCACCACCTGTTAACACCATACCGTTTTCAGAGATATCAGACGCAAGCTCTGGTGGACACTGCTCTAGTGCAACCATCACTGCCGATACGATGCCTGACAGTGGCTCTTGTAATGCTTCTAGGATTTCGTTTGAGTTCAGGCTAAAGCTGCGTGGCACACCTTCTGCTAGGTTACGACCGCGAACTTCGATCTCTTGAACTTCATCACCAGGGTAAGCAGAACCGATTTCGTGTTTGATCTTTTCAGCCGTTGCTTCACCGATCAAGCTGCCGTAGTTACGACGTACGTAGTTGATCACAGCTTCATCAAAGCGGTCACCACCAATACGTACAGAAGAAGAGTAAACCACACCGTTTAGTGAGATAACCGCAACTTCAGTTGTACCACCACCGATATCAACCACCATTGAACCTGTTGGCTCAGAGACACGCAGACCTGCACCGATTGCTGCCGCCATTGGCTCATCAATTAGGTAAACTTCGCGCGCACCAGCACCTAGTGCAGATTCACGAATCGCACGACGCTCAACTTGAGTAGAACCACAAGGAACACAAACCAGTACACGTGGGCTTGGTTTAAGGATGCTGTTGTCATGCACTTGCTTAATGAAGTGCTGAAGCATTTTTTCTGTTACGTAGAAGTCAGCGATAACGCCATCTTTCATTGGACGGATAGCTGAGATGTTACCTGGCGTACGACCAAGCATCTGTTTTGCCGCATGGCCTACAGCAGCAACGCTTTTTGCAGAACCTACACGATCTTGACGAATAGCAACTACAGAAGGTTCATCAAGGACAATACCCTGTCCCTTTACGTAAATTAGAGTGTTGGCAGTACCTAAATCGATAGATAGGTCGTTTGAAAACATGCCACGAAGTTTTTTAAACATATTCTTCGCTCATCCTGCAAAAATTTAGAAGACAAAAATTGTCCTAAATGTACCAATGCCTCGCTGTCACAGCAAGGCATTGGTACACAAACATGAGCAGAAAGCCTCAATTTCTTGCAGTTTCCTTACTTAACGCAAGAAACCGAAGTTTGTTATTGTCCGGTTAAGCCCGGTTCACCACGATAAATCACTCGGTCATTGCCTCGATGAATACCAAACGTAACTACCGATGATGGGTTTTCTTCGGAGCCATCTTTATCCCAGTCGTATTTGAGCCAAGGGAGCGAATTGCCACCACCTTCAAGATTAAGCCATACGCGAGTTTGCTGGCGATACGGCTCTGCTTCTTTTGCTGTTACAGAACGAGAATAACCAGAAGCGACCTCTCCACCAGCCCCTAACGTGACATCCTTAGGTTTCGCATTATCACCTTTAGGCCAAATATGCTCTTGTTTAGCCTTCACACCAGTAACATCGGTTTGGCTGTCATTTGGGTTAGCAATAAAGCGGCTACCATTCCAGTATTCAACTCGTAATGGCACTCTCAGCGTCGAGCCTTGGTTGCCACCGACATCATCTAGGTCTACACGACCAAAGCGGATGTCAGGTTGGGTAGGCAATACCCCCTCACTACCATCGATAGATACTGGATCCTTATTATCATCCGCAGATTTGATTGATATCGCCGTATCTTTCGCGTTCTCGTTGAAGTTGAGCGGACCATCTGGGTAGCTTGGGACAGAGCCTTTTGATAGCTCTAACCCATCCGTCATTGAACCAGTAAACTTACCTAGACTTCTTGAAGTGACATAAGCAGCACCATTATTCACCCAAGTCCCCGTATAGGTTTTGTTCAAAATAAAACGAGGCTGATAAGAGCTAGTATCTTTCAAACCAAACTTTGCTTGTAAGCCACTAGAGAAGAAGGCGTAGTTTGTTAAAGCGCCTTTATCCGCATTTAATGCCTCAACATAAAACTCCTCGACGCCAAAGCCTTGTCCCATATAAGCAAAGTTTTCTTGATGCGGGTAAGCCCATTGATTTCCTTTCGCTTCATCAACTCGGAAATACTTAGGGTAGAAACGACCAATATTTTCTTCTGCTGGCGTAATGGTGAAAGCTTTACTGCCGAGATACGTTTCAGGTGGTGTAATCGTAAAATCAAAAGCACCAACTTCGGACACAGTTTGCGTCACTGACCCCGTACCATTAGTTAGATTGATATGATCGTATGTGGTCGTCCCTAAAGTGCCAGGAATCGCACTATCAAACTGCGGGTAAGACACTTTATGACTAATCGTTAAACCTGATTGTTGATAGTTTTGTGCTGGCTTCTTATCATCACCAAATTGATAAGCCGTCACTTTCATTGTGAACTCTTCTCCAGCAGCAACCAGTTTCTGGCTACAAGAGCCTGAACCACACAGACCACCATCAACCGTCAATTTGAGATATGCTGGAAAACTCACAAAGCTATTCTGTCCTAACGAATCCTTTTCATCTTTTATTTTCGCCTTCAGCGCGACTTTGCCTGCCTCTGGATACTTTAAGTTGAAGTAAGCTTTACCTTGCTTATTAAAGTAGACATCAGCAACCTCAACAGTATTTGTCCCAACGGTAACCTCGTTACTGAAAGAACCATCTCTCTTTTTGAAAGAGACATAAGCGGGGACTGATACTGCATTGCTTGTCGGTTCGATTCTTTCAATGGATAACTGAACATCTCGATTTTCGCCGTCACCGCCCTGTTGGCTTGGTGAACTACAAAACTCCAAATAAGGCGAACTTTGATTGCTATATTGTGCCTGTCCTTTGGTATTGAAGAATGGCTTACCAGCGACCTTATCTGGAACCGTTACACCCAACGCCGCAGAGTTAAATACGATATTACAGTTTTGCTCAGATAGCGGACCACCAGCGATACGACACTTCGCTCCGTCGAAGCCAAACTGTGGAACCGAGCTACTTGCAATTCCAAGTTTTGCTGAACCTGATTGGAACGCTTGTAGCTTCAACGAAACAGAGTCAGAGAACGTAACATGATCTCCCCCTTCCCATGCGACAAGAGAATCCGATTGCGGCAATAAGGACACCGTCACAGGATCAACCGTTGCTCCCGGGTTCGAGCTCAATACTGAAGATGGGTACGTTTTCGAACAAGAAGCATCCATACATGCTCGTAGTGTTACCTCGGACGCCTGACAAATACTGCCAGTACCAGCGTAATCAAATTCGAAGTGGTGAATGCCTTCCGTTATTTTCTGGTATTTATCGGCACAAACTTGGAAGTTATCCATTTCGTGTGTGTTTGTAAGTGCCCCCGTGGAAGCAGTAACTGAAATACGGAAGTTTTCAGGTGTGTAATTGAAGTTCCCTTCAGTTAATACATCAAAATTACTAATTACTGTATGCCATTGACCATTAACTCCAACCTTTCGCTGTACGGATAGAGTAATCGCTCCCGAATTGCGAGAGTTCAAAATAACCTTGTAGCGATGAGGAGTGCTCGAACGATTATCTAACGGTTGGTTAAACTGCTTTCCTTTGATGTACTTGTAACCTTTTAGCCATTTACCGTTGTTGTCTTTAATGCCTGCGCCACGCACGCCAACACTGTTTGCAGAGCCATGACTAGCAAGGTTTTCCCCACCTTCTCGGTAAAAGTTGCCGTATTCATCGATACCTATGCCTAACCAGCCACCAGCAAAGCCCTCAACATCATGAGACACCTCACCAGAGTGGTTTTTGTGTAGCTTCATACCATAACCCAATGGTCCGCCGAAAGCCCCTGTTTGCGGAGGCACATTAGCATCAGAGATAACCAACGCAACGCCATCTGCACCATTATAGCCACCACCATAAGCAAAGTGATCGAACTCAACTTCTAAGTAGTTCTCATCGGATGGGAATAAGTAGTTGTAAGCAGAAGCAGTCGCTTGACGAGCTCTATTACCATTTAATCGAAATCGTCCATTAACTACTTGCGGCTTAATGCTGCTGTCGTAACCAATAACAGACCAGTTATCAACATTAGATGAACTAAACGTTTCCATTGGAAGTAAATTACATTGCTGGACTGGAGGTTCCACAGGGCACGAATAATCAGGCTTTTGAATTACGACATTTTTCTTCATTGTCAAATGACGCGCTGTTACTGAACCATGCACCGTAATTGGGTTATTGAAATTAACAGTATCGGCTAAGATAAACCCATAGAATTGTTTAGATTTTGTTTGAAAATTCACTGACGCATTTGGCGCATAAATTGTTGCGTAGTAGTTTGTTGTAACATCGATAGGATTAGAGAAAACAACTGAGTTACCACTCACGTTGATTCTGGAATTGTTATAAAAAGAATACTTAGTGTGCCCAACATGCTCCCAACGCTCAAAAGTGACAGTAGAATCTTGAGGAATAACAATTCTCAAGTCATCTCTCGGACCCGCTTCAGCTCTGAAGTTACGAACATTGGTGCCGTCGGGTAAAATTACTTTAATTTGATCAAAAGGCGAATTGTTCTGACTTACCCATAACCTATCAAGATTCTTTTCGATTTTAATCTCGATTCCACTCTTGCCATTTAGAGAGTAGCGTGTCGCGCTACACAAGCTAGTATTGTCACACTTATAGCCGATATTATGAGCCTCTAACGACAATGAATGGTCGCCAAAATCGGTAGGAACACCTGTAGGTTCAGACGCTTTTCTCGCCTCTAGATGCCCATCATTATTACCGACATCACACCCCGTATCACTTCCACAAATAGGGGAACGATACAGTCTATCTCGAGCATCATCTACGTTCGCTTTATCAAAACCCGCCAGAATATATTGAGCTTTATTTGGTTGTTGAGCATTTGACGAGTAATAAAATAGGTCTTCTTTATTTGTGACCGTATAGAAGCTTTTGTAGTCTTCCGACCAACCTAATACACGCGCACTCTTGTTTGGCACATTAAGTGTATTTTCTGAATAACCTTTCATCCCCTGAATTGGCTCAGGGAAATATTGACAAATATTACTAGGTAATTCAGGTTCTATTGGAGCAGGTAGACTGCCATCGCAATCAAGTCCACTTGGGCTTCCTTGTTCATAAAGACTTAACTTACCATTTTTCAAGTTAACATTATTTATTGTACTAATTAGTTGCCAGTCACTTTCCCCAGCAAACTTGCGATAATATTTTAACGTTCCAGAATTATGGCTAACCTGATGTTCAAGACGAATGTTATAAGGTTGACCTGCTAATAAATTAGGCTCATCGAAGTAGTAGTTTGCATTACCATATTCATAGCCATTATACCAAAGCACTTCGCGAGGATGGCGTCCACTGTGCTCTAAATACACATAGCTATTTGATGCAGGACCAACCACATTAAAGGTTACAGTAAAGTCTTTATTTCCCCACACATCACAAGTAGCAGCTTGAGCAGGAAAATTAAGCAGGCAAGCAAGCATTGTAATTATGATTAATATTATTTTTTTCATTATTTTATTTACTCCCTAACCCAAATCTCTTGTTGGCGCTGTACTTGTGCAACCCCGGAACCACAAATTGCTGTGGCTTGCACTCTGAAAAGAGATTCAGCTTCAGAGGTACCTGCGTTAAAGGTACCGATATTTGAACATGTCATAGTATTGATTCGGCAACCCGAGCCTTGTGTAATCTGTGTAGGAGGAGATGTATTACCGTTTTCAATCTTAGAGCAAACATCAGCGATGACGGAGCCATCTGTGTTTAATGGATAAAGCTGAGTTAGTGCCCACTCATTGGCAGATTGAGCAATAAACCAAGCTTTGGTGCCCAAGAATTCTTTCGTTAATGTACTTTGGTTTGACCAACTTACTCTCATCAAAGAAGCAGCTAAGTACCCCATCACTATGATGACAAACAACACGACGATCAGAACACTACCTTGTTGGACATTTCTACGGAACATTGAGCACCTGCACGTCTTGTTGGTAAACACTACGCTCCCCGTTTTGAGTGAACTCTAAATTGATGTGTACAAGACCACCACGCTGCAGCGTTGGCTCTAGATAGTGCATATCACTTACAGAAGTATCGACACTATCCGCGACTGTAATTCCATTGCGCGTTATTTGATTATTTTCGAAGCAGTAACGTACTTCAGACTTATCTTGATAGACGTAATGACGGCTCGAAATAGAAGAGCCCCCAATCGTACTGGCAGCCCCACTAATAACAAAGACATCACCAGTTTTGGCTAGACCACCAACATTTAAACTTTGTGAAGAAGAAGGTTGCAGATCTTCATAACGACTCGGATTAATAACCATCCAAGCGTTAGCGGGCATTGGGTTTAACGTGGCGTCATTGCCCAATAAGAACTCCAAGTCGTTATTTGTCAGTGTGTAGAACCCTGAATACTCAATAGGTACAAACTCTAAACACTTCGTCGTGTCATCAGGCTCATGAAAACTATTCGGTACCGCATGGCGAATTTCTCGAGACATTTTCTCCAACACAAACTGGGCTTGAGTTTGCATACGTTGTCGGTCAATTGTATCCGCGTAACCTTTCATACCAAGCTGAACATAACCCGCAATACCCAGCATGATAAAACTCCCGATCACAATGGTGACGATCATTTCCATTAAGGTAAAACCACGAGCTTTCATCAGTAGTTTCCTCTTATGGCAGTGAGTGTTAATGGCTGAGTGTTGCTTGCAAAAATAGTAATAGTGATTTTTTTATAGTTAGTGATGCCTGTCGTTTTTGCCGTAGATAAGTTGTCGTACGCAACTCCGACCTCAACACGGAAATTGCGATATTTATCTTCACCGCTCTTCCCTAACACATCAGCAATACTCCCACGCTTCGCTCCTTGGCATTGACCTACCGTTGTAGACGTACTCCAACACCCGATATAGTCATCTACATCATTAAAATCATTAGGCGTTGCCTCCAAAGAACCGTCGAGTTTTCTATCAGCACCTAATTTACTCACCTCAGTGCAATTCACACCGTTCTCACCACATCGAACAGTACCACCATCGAAGTCACTGTTTTCATCAAAGCCGCGCGCCAATATTTGCGACATAAATCCCTGCCCTAAGGCAGCCGCACGCATTTGATAATGAGGCATTGCTGAATCACGAATTTGAGGAACTAAAAAAGACGTAAACGCTACCATCGCAATCCCCATAAGAACGATGGCAATGATCATCTCAATAAGCGTCATACCAATGTGCTTTCTCATGAGCATGCTCCCTCCGAAACATAACCCTGAGGGTTGATCAATACTCGGCACTGGCTTTGACCGTTTTTATCTTGAATAAGAATAGAAATACCAGCAGAGGAAACATTGAGAGGATTACCCAATAGATCAAATTCAATGGGACTAGAGGCACCATTAATAATAGAAAACTGTGCTGAGTTATCGACAACAACATCGCTTCGAGCATCTCGTTCCTTACTAACCAGATTGCACGCTGCACTAGATCCTATACAAGTACTCGTAATCGATAGACAAAAGTTAGTGTAGCTAGAGTCCTCTCCAGCTTTGTAGCTACTGGGTAGACATCTTTCAGGATAAGACTTGTTTGGGATATTGATATTCGACTGCATGCGATTCACTTGAACTTGGCGAATCACAGAAATGGCTTGTTCTTGAAGTGCAAATGCAGACACACTGCCTTTGCCTATAAAACGGCTGGCAGCAAATAGGGAGAGAATAGATAAGAGAACGATCACTAAGATCAATTCCATCAAGGTAAACCCTAATGTAGAGCTGCGAATTTTCATAACCCAACCTTAGGCTTAAGACAAGCGAAGTAAGTATACGATGAAATTATGAGAATAATGATAGGTTTATAAGTTTTAAATTCGAAGTGTGAGCAAGTGTACAAATAACCACCAACAAGTTATTTCTCTCCTTTCGAGCGCTCCAATTCTTCTTCAATTCGATCGTAGGTTTCTTTATTGCTTAGCGTTTCAGAAACGTGCTCAGCGGTTTGCTTAGTTTGCTCCCACTTCGCTTCGTAAGTTTCTGGTTCAAAGCTGATAAATCTTGGTAATACCACATAACCGATCACACCTAAGATAATCAGCACAACCACAAACTCTATTGCACTAAGACCCGATGATTTACGCATATGCACTATTCCGAGATTAACCAAAATAAAGAGATAAAGGTCAGACTAGCTGACCTTTCAAGGAACTTCTTAACTGATTAACATTTAGTGTCAGTTACTGTTGTTTTAGCACCGTCATCGATACCTTTACCTGACGCAGAGGTATAAGTAACGTAGCACTCTGTCTCTTTAATCTTATCTACAGTATTGCCAGTGCTGCCAGCTTTCAGTGTAGAAGTTGGGAAAGTAGCAACTAATGTACCAGCAGCACCCGAAGTACTTGCTGTTGATGCCCACGCCCAATCTTCATTCAGACCAGAAACTGACTTAACCAGACCGTTAGCATCAGGTTTTGGGTATCCATAGTCGGTCTGAATGTCATTCTCTAGTGTTTGACCGAATGTAGCTTCTTTTCCTTCAATTGCCGCCTTACCGTATACAATTCCAGCAGCACCATCCATTGCTCCTTTTAAACCTTGCAATGCAGAACCACGAGCATCCGACTGCAGGTTAAGGAAACGTGGTGCTGCAGTTACCGCTAGAATACCTAGGATTACAATTACCACTACCAATTCGATAAGGGTGAAACCACCTTGTCTTTTCATTGTTTACTCTCTCTATGTAAGCATGCAGAGTGACTGCAAAGTTTATCGGTCACACGACCATTTTGGATATTGTCAAAACGGTTTTGCGTCTCAACACACTAAGCGAAATTAGTTAGGTGAGTACTTTCTCTACCGCTTGAGCAGAATGACGATTCGCCATTGTTAAGTAAAAGCTGCGCTAAAAAGTGAATAACCAAATGGTTTACTTTCAATTACAACCTTTTTCTTATGGTAATGTTTGCATTATACCGACTTTCATTCCTATTTATAGTACTTAAGTGTCAAAAAATTCACTCCGCCGACATTTCGACGTCTATTTTCAGGTAATTAGCGTCAGATATAACGACAACTCTCTGTCCATTTTCATAAGTATAGTGACATGTATAACTATTACTTTTAATTGCTCCACGAATTTCTAACAACTCGCTCGCCATAATTTTACGTTGCGGGTAATGCACCGCTAACCAAAAGCCACAATCCAAAACCCCGTCTTGACGAAATGGCGACACTAGACCTGCTTCTGTCATATCGAGTTCAAACCCATCCATCGACATATGTTTGGGCTCACCATGAACCATCCACGCCTGATGATAACGTTGCACGCTATCTTGCATCCAAACCTTGGCAAGCTTGGCTCCAGTGACTTGCGCTTGCTGCTCTACTGGCTTGAGGCTATGCACAAACGCCACCAGCAAAATTAACCCAATAACACCTGCAAGGATAAGCGTTGCGCGACTCTGATTTTCAACCACTGGTTTAGCCGCCTTTGATGATGTCCAGCATCCCCCACATTGGAAGGAAAATACCCAGTGCGAGCACCATAACCATGCCTGCCACAATGACCAAAAGTAGTGGTTCAATTCGAGCGGTCAGTGTCTTCAAGTCGTAATCCACTTCTCGATCGTAGAAGTCCGACACTTCTAAGAGAAGCTCATCGATACGACCAGTCTCTTCACCAACCGCTATCATTTGAATAACCAAAGGCGTAAAAATTTTACTGTTGATTGCCGTGACAGAAATGGTACTGCCCGCTTCAATAGCAGACTTCATTTCTAAAATTCGGTTTTCCAAGAACTTGTTGCCAAGCGCCTCACCAGCCAGAGCTAAAGACTGGTTTAGAGGTACACCGGATTTCAGCATCAACGAAAAGGTTCTTGAGAAACGAGATAGCTGTGCTCGGTTTACGATATCGCCCACGATTGGCAATCGTAGACGGAACTTATCGAACTTCTCTCGACCATCTGCGGTTGCAACCCAAGCTCTAAATAAAAAGAATGCCCCAACGATTGCCGCAATGAGTAGTCCCCAAAAATTCACAAAGAAGTTAGAGGTCGCAATCAGGATTCTGGTTGGCAAAGGAAGCTCCACCCCAAAACGGGTAAACATCGATGCAAACTCTGGGATCACCAAAATGTTCAAAATAAACATCGCTATAGTGATGAACACAATAACGAATGTTGGGTAACGCATTGCTGCTTTAATTCGCTTACGAGTTTCCAGTTCTTGCTCGTAGTAATTCGCCAATTGCAATAAAGCTTGGTCTAGTCGACCTGTGTTTTCACCAACGTTGATCATAGAAACAAACAACGGGCTGAACACCTTGGAATGTGGCTGCATTGCCGAGGACAAGCCACGACCATTGCTCAGCTCCGCTACCACATCTTCAAGCGCTTCTTTGAGCTGTTTGTTTTCGCAGTTTTGCAGCAGACCACGCATAGAACGCAGCAGTGGTACACCAGCCTTCGTCAAACTAAATAGCTGGCGAGAAAACAGGATAATCACTTCAAGCGGAATCGCCGGTACGAACAATTTAGACAGGCTAACTTTGCTCTTTACCGCTTCTTTTTCCAAACGCAGGTTAAGAGGAATGATCCCCTTATTCATCAATGCTTCCGCTGCAGCTTCAGAATTCACAGCATCAACTTTGCCACTGGTGGATGAGCCGTCTAAAGTGCGACCTTGATAACGAAAAGTTGGCATTCACTTACCTACATGAAAATTGGGTCGGTTTTACCAGAAGCATCCCCTTCACCTAGGGTCATCACTTCATCCAAACTAACAATACCTTGCAATGCCAGTTCCATCGCTGAAGCAAGTAGTGGCTTGTAATTCTCGGAACGTCTCGCTGCTTGAGCGAACCCTACCGCGTCATTAGCACGCAGCTTGTCCATCATTTCATTCTCTAGCTCAAGCATTTCGAACACACCGATTCGACCTCGATAGCCCGTCAAGTTACAGTTTTGACAACCCGCACCTTTGTGGAAAGTGGTGCCGACTTGATTCGGGAAGCGACCAGCCAACCATTGCTGGCGCGATTCATCCAATACATCCGTGGTTTTACAGTCGGGACAAACACGACGAACCAGACGCTGAGCAACCACAGCACGGACCGCACTCGCAACTAGATAACCAGGCGCACCCATATCAATCATACGTAGCGCACTGTCTACTGCGTCGTTTGTGTGTAACGTACTTAACACTAAGTGACCAGTCAGTGCAGCGCGTAAACCAATCTCTACTGTTTCTTGGTCACGCATCTCACCAACGAGGATGATGTCCGGGTCCTGACGCAGGAAGGTACGTAGCACGCGAGAAAACGTTAGGTCGATCTTACTGTTGATCTGAACCTGAGTAATACGTGGTAGGCGATATTCCACCGGGTCTTCTGCAGTGATGATCTTCTTACCCGGTTCATTCAACTCACTCAGCGCGCCATAAAGCGTGGTGGTTTTACCAGAACCTGTCGGTCCCGTAACCAAAATCATACCGTGAGGACGAGAAAGCTGTCGCCGTAAGCGAGCAAGCAGTTCTGGAGGTAGGCCAGAGTCTTCAAGTTTGCGCAAACCAGAAGATTGGTTGAGCAAACGCATCACCACCGACTCACCGTATTGCGTTGGTAGTGTCGACATACGAATATCGATCGATTGACCACGAACTTTGATATTAAAGCGACCATCTTGTGGCAAACGCTTTTCAGAAATATCTAAGTGCGCCATCAGTTTAAGGCGCAGAACCAGCGCAGAGGCAATGTTAACTTCATTTAGAAGCGTCTCGTGCAATACACCATCAACACGTTGACGTAAGCGAAGCACTTTGTCATCAGGCTCGATGTGAATATCTGACGCGCCGACTTGCACCGCATCTTCAAACATCGAGTTAACCAGTTTTACGACGGTAACTTCTTCACTATCACCTTCATCAATACCATAGTCAAAGCCTTCAACGTCTTGGTGCTCAGCCTGAAGCTGCTCAGCAAACGAGGCGATTTCTTTTGTACGACGGTAGTAACGGTCAAAGCTTTCGACTAACTGACGTTCTGGCGCAATGATGAACTCTAGGTCATATTCACCAAGCAAGTTCATCAGGGATTCTTGAGTAAACAAGTCCGCAGGGTCACTCATTGCAACGCGTAGCGTGTCACCGTTTCGAGCAACGACCATGGCACGCAAGCGCCGCGCGTGCACTTCGGGCAAAACTTGTACAGCATCGGCATCAATCGGGGCTCGGCTCAAATCAATCAATGGCAAACCGAGCTGCTGAGATAAGAACTCCAGCATCTGCTTTTCGCTGATAAAACCAAGGTCAATCAACGCATCACCCAGTTTTTGTCCTGTGCTGTGCTGAGCACTCAATGCTTGCTGAATTTGTTCTTCAGAGACAATCCCCTCTTCAACAAGTAGATCACCCAAGCGCTTTCTCAACTGAATTTTCATTGCGCGTTCTCCAGTTGTTTTAAGATGTTCAAACGGTCACGAATAAATGCCTGAGACTGATTCGAAATACCCACTTTCCCCAAAGCTTGTTGATAAGCGGCAATAGCAGCCGAAAAATCCAATGCTCGCTCTTGCTGAATACCTAAACCAAGCCACCAGCGCGCGTTGTCAGGTTCGCGCTGCGTCAGCAGTTGGTAGCTTTCTAGAGCAATTTGGTTTTGTTTTTGCTTTTGTGCCAAAGCGGCACGCATCGCTAGATAATCACGGCTTGGTGCAGGAGGCAGATGCACTAGAGGGCTCAGCGCCGCTTCTGGTTGATCTGCTTTCACCAATAACTTTGATAACGCTAAGCGAAGTGACTGGTTATTCGTATCTAGCGAGATACCAGCTTGTAGGATTTCGTAGGCTTTGCGCGTGTCACCTTTGCCAAAATATAATGCGGCTAGCTTTTGACGAGCTTCAAGGTTCGTTGGTTGGTAACGAAGTGCTTCATTAAAAGATGATAATGCGGTTTTCATGTCATTCGCATCCATCGCTTTATCCGCACGTGCCAACGCTTTTTCAGCTAACTCTTGATGGGTCAGTTCTACTTGCTCAATTCTCATCGAATGCTCTTGCTCAACATTCGATGAATTCGTCACATTATTGCTCAGACTCGCCAACAACACTGGCTGCTCGACCGTGCTGCTCACCTCATTACGAGGAACATAATCATCCACCTCTGGCGTTGATTTCGCAGCAGATAATGCGACTTTTACCTTCGGTTTTTCAATTCGTTGCGTGTACACCACATCATTTAATTGTGGCGTTGTCTTACTGGTTGGAGATTGGCTTACTTCAACTACGGGCAAAGGTGGAACATTCTCCATATTAGTCGTTGAAGACGAAACTGTTGCAATCTCTTCAATAGGAGCGGGACCTTGAGATACCGCCCAGCCACCGACAGCTAAGCTCAACGAAAAGCCCCCCACAAGCCATAGCCATGGTTTGCTTCGAGAAATACTCGGGATCTCTGCCTTGGTTAGTTCCGAAGGCGATTCTTTTTCAGCAAGTTCTGATAATGCTTTATTGATGGCACTCAAGGCTGACTCCATCCCCAAAATACGGGAGATTTAAACTTAGGTTTACGTGCGTCAAAAGTGTCATGCATGGCAACGTAAACATGATGATTTTTCAAAAGCGTACAACGGTCATTGAACGCAGTAAGTAAAGCTTTATGGCTGATCTGATTAATCAATCTCGGGATGCCCATCGCCGAGCGCCAAATGGCTTTCTTTTGTTCAATAGAGAAGATATGCGCCCCATTACCCGCTTTATCTAGACGATTGTTGATGTAGGCAACGCCCTCTTCGATCGAGAGAGGACGCAGTTGGCAACTGAACGTAATGCGTTGACGAAATTGGCGCAATTCGTGAGTCTCTAATCGCTCATCTAATTCGGGCTGACCAAACAAGACCAATTGAATCAGCTTATCTTGTTCCGTTTCCAAGTTGCCAAACAAGCGCAAGGTTTCTAACGCCTCAGAAGACAGAGCTTGTGCTTCATCAACAATCAGTACCGTTTTTTTCCCTGACACGTGGACTTGGATCAGCCGCTCTTGGATCAGTGAAACGACTTTAAGTGGATCAGTATCTTCAATCCCAAGCTCTCTGGCCACAGCAAACTGCAATTGCTCACCACTTAGAACCGGATTTGGCAAATAAACTAATTCGACTTGTGATTCAATTTGCTCAATCAGTTTTCGGCACACCATGGTTTTACCCGTGCCCACTTCACCTGTTATTTTGATGACCCCTTCCCCCATTTTGACGGCTGCCATAATGGTCTGAATCGCCTCATAATGAGGTACCAACCCCAGAAACATTTCTGTATTTGGGGTTAGTGAGAAAGGTTGAACTCGAAATCCAAAATGCGACAGATACATACTCGAATTACAACACCACGTTAAACAGAGACTTCCTAACGCCAATTACTCAGCGTCAGGGAACCACTCTTGCAGTAAATCACGTGAGCGCTCTAGCTCTTTCTGCCATGTATTTACGCCCACAACTGTTGGTTTCAAAAGAATGACGAGTTCTGTTTTCTGCGATACGTTATTGATAGTTCGGAACAAGTTACCAAGTGCAGGCACATCACCTAGGAACGGTACTTTTGACACTTGCTCGATATTTTGCTGTTTCATCAAGCCGCCAATAACCACCACATCGCCATCTTTTGCGCGAATCACTGAGTCAGATTCTCGAATCGAGCTTTTTGCCAGCGGGAGTTGAACGTTGTTGAAGTCACCACCAAGGTTTAGCTTCTTAATCTCTTCTTCCACTTCAATTACGGCAGGGTGAACATGCAGGAATACGTTACCTTTGTTGTCAATCTGTGGCGTAACATCTAGAGAGATCCCTGAGAAGAAAGGCGTCAACTCAACTTCAGGAACCGCATTAGAGTTTTCACCATTACCCGCATTACTAGAAAGTTCGGTTACAAAGTATTCGTCGGTACCGACTTTAATAACTGATTTCTGGTTATTTGCTGCGGTAATACGTGGGCTAGAAAGCACGTTCAAGTCGCCCTGCGTCGCCATAAAGTTCATCACGGCTGAGAAGTTACCATCACTGATGGTGATATTAGTTTGCCCACCTAAAAGTGAACCAATCGCATCCAATGGAGGTAGACCACCTGTAGGACCTGGACGGTTGATAACTACGCTACCTGAATTACCAATAGAAGCAGTCATATTCGACCAGTTGATACCTTGCTGGTAACCATCACTTAGCGTCACCTCTAAAATCTTCGCTTCTAGGATAACTTGGCGCTGCATACGCTCCTGAGAAACGCCCAAGAACTCACGAACTTCACGAATTTCATCAGGGAAAGCACGTAAGGTGATCACACCCGCTTGTGGCGTAACAACAACACTTTGGCCTTGACCTGAGCCAATTAGGTTTGCAACGGCTTGTTGCAGCATCGGCCAAAAATCACTTTCGGTGATGGTTTCAATGCGTGTACCGCCAGTCGATGTGGTTGAGCTATCACCGTTGTTGTTATTTGAATCAGAAGAATCTGAATCGTCAGAACTGCCACCAGAGCTAGAAGTGCCCGCAGATGTCACAGACCCTGTCACGATACTGGTCAGTGAGCGGCCAGAACGTTTGAACTGAAGATAATCAACAGGAATGGTCACTGTGCGCATACCAGCAGGATAAACCTGAATCACTTTGCCTGATTTCACAACATCGTAGCCATACATGTCTTGTACAACGTTGAGCACTTCATCTAGGGTGACGTCGGAAAGGTTAACGGTGATGTTGCCTTGCACTGCTGGGTGGATAGCCACACTGTATTCAGTTCCTTTCACCAAAGAGGCAAAGAAGCTACGAGCCTCTACTGCGTTCGCTTGGATTCTAAAACGCTTTAAAGTGCCTTGCTCTGAAGACACGCTAGTGTCTAAGTTCGGCATAAGATCGGCTTCTACAGAAGAAGGGATCTCTTCTAGTGCACGGCTATTTGCTTCATTGATAGACTCATTAAGTGCTTGCTTCACTTCCACTGGATCTCGATGACCCATAGAACAACCCATTAAGGAAGCAACCACGATTCCTACAACTAATTTGCGCATATCTGATCAGGCTCTGGTTATTATTTTTTTACGTTTAAACCAAAAAGCTCTAGTTTCCACTGACGGTCACCACGCTTTAAAGTTACAAATTCACTGTTGATACTGGCTACACGGTAGCCATTGAGTTTCGCTCCCGGCTCAACAATACGGTTATTCAAAATCGCCACGCATTGAGTATTTGGTTTACATACAATACTGTTCAGTGTTGGCAAGCGATATTGTTTTGCTTTCGGCTTTGTTTGCTCTGTGACTGGCTTTTGCCAGCCTAATGGTGCTGTTGGGTCTTGGCTTGCCCAGCTATGCCCAGCAACAACTGTCAGCATTAGGGAGATTATGATCTGCTTAACCACCAATAAACTCCTCTCGTGAACCTAAGGTGTAAACTTCCAGTACAAGTTTTGCTTTTGGATATTCTTCCACGTTGTAGCTAAAGCTTCGCCAGTAGTAACTCGCTGGTAAACCTTCTAATTTCGTCAGATAGTTAGCAATTGAAAAGTAATCGCCAGTCAGCTCCATGCGCACAGGGTGTACGTAATAACCCGAGTATTGCGACGCTTCTTTGTCTTCTGTAATTGGTTCAGCAGGTAAAGTTTGTAGAGATACCAAATGAATACCACTTTGCTGCTCTAAGACACTCTCCAACAAACTTGCCATTTGCGAAGGAGTAATCAAATGTTCGATGATCTCTGAAAGTTGCATTGAAAGGTGTTGGCTTTCCATAAGCAATTGAGAGATAGCTTGATCAATTTCCGCGTTCGGATCTTTTTTCAACTGCGCTTGAATACGTAAGATCTCGATTTCTGTCTGTTGATTCGTCTGTTTTAAGTTACGTAGCTGCTTATCGTTACTCGTAACCTCATTCAGTTTTGGCTCCAAGACCAAAGTGAAAAGCAACATCACTACCGTCACTAAACCACACAGTGCGATGAGTACTTTTTCACGCCCGCTCATTTCATCGAAGCGCTCTTCTAACGAGGACCAAAACTCATTCATTTCTCTTTGTCTCCGCGCGTCTTCAATTCAAAGGTCACGATGTTGTCTTCATTACGTCCGATTTTTACGTCATCAAACGTGCGCCCTACAAGGCTAATTTCATTTTTGAACTGGCTTACCCAATTCGGAACTGCGCTTGGCGATCTCGCCAAACCTTGGAGATCTAAAGTCGATGCATCAATACGAATTGCAGACAAAGAAATATTGTTGCTGCCCAACTTGGCTAAAGCCTGCATTACGCCAGAATAGCCTGTACGTTGTGAATCATCGTACTTACCAACGGCTTTTAATGAGTCACGCTTCGCTTTTACTTCACGCTCTAAACGCGCTTTGGCCGCGATCTTATTGGTGTCTGGCTGATGCTTACGTAATTTGGCTTGTTGGTGTTGAAGTTCTGACTTCATGATATCGCCCTTGCTTTTCACAATCGCAATTTCATCTTCTACACCTTGGCTTTGCCAAGTCACATAACCGTAAGAAACAAAGATCAACGCAGCCGCAACACCCCAAGAAATAGCAACGTTTTTGAGGGTTAATAAATTCTTCTTCGGTTTAAGGAAGTCTGGATAAAGATTGACACGTCGCTCACTGGACGTAGCTAACGCCGTATCTGCCAATACATGACCAGATAGCTCGTGTTCTTCAGTAAGCAGCGGAGAGACTTTGGTGCTTAAGCGGTAGTTAAGCGATTCCACCAGTTCTTGTTCATCTTCATCGTCACAACACACCTTCAGTTGGTGCAACTGAACATGACGCAGTTGAGAAGAGAGGTAATCGATTGAACGCTGTAGCTCTAGCGACAAGCTATCCATTTGCAAGTCACTCGAAGGTACGCCCGTTAGTGGTGGCGTTACACTGCGAATAGAACGGTGGAAAGCGATAGTATGATCAACGAATGCGCTGATACGGAAGTGTCCGCGTGCGCTGCGTTGTAGCAATAAGAAATTACCAAGTTCACCTGAGGTATCACCCCAGATGTCATCTTCAGGAATAATCGCTTCAAGGCTCAGTTGAACTCGACTCGCAAGCAGTACAATCTTATCGAGAATTTTGCGAGAAAGAACATAAGCTTGGACTTTATTCGAGTTTGGTAGCTCTACTGCATCGGCAATAATGTCAATAGCACGCTCAGATATCAGCTCTTTTAACAAAAACGGCAACGCCGATGGCCACTCATTGCGAGGCATAGCAGGCTTGTCGATTTGGTACATCTGATAGTAGTTGTGAGCTAACACAACCGTTAACGAATCATAAGAGCTTGCAGCTACACTTAATGCCTGTTCACAGGCACGTTCCCAATTTGATTCTGAGATCTCAAATTTAGATGGTCGGCTGCTTTTCGTCGGTGATGATAAATAAACTGCGTCTGGCTGAATAACCAAAAAGCAAGTGCGACCACCGACCGATGATCGCTTGAGCTTGTCGAGTACTGCTTTAAAATCCATGATTATTATCTTTATTTTTTTCGCCAGCGATTTCTTCGTCCCAGTTTAACTTGGGATTCAGATTGAGAAGTCGGCGCCGGTGTAGAACGAGGAAGGTACTGCTCTTCAGAAGAGAAGTAACGCCCTTGCCCACCGTGAACACCCAACTCATTAAGCGTGTTCAACTCGTGCTTATTCTCAATACCCACTGCTATTATTTTTGTTTTGCTGTTTGCGGCCGCACCCAACATACTGCGAACAAACAACTGGTTTTCATGTCTCTGATCGATCTTTGTTACCAAGCTGCGATGAAGCTTGAGATAACGAATGTCTACTTCTTTTAAGTAATGCGTGCTGACAATGGTACGTCCGGCCTGCCCAATCATTACGTAGCATTCTAAACCGGACAGCATTTTAGCGACTGGTCGCATAAAGTCTAAGTGTCTTACAAATTGTGCTTCCACAAACTCAAAAATGAGACACTTTCTTTGCTCCCGTGACAATTGTAAGAGTTCATCACGGAACCACTTGAAATATTCTCGCTGCCCAAAAGGCACAACATGAAGATTAAGCACATATTGCTTAGAGCTATCAAAGTTGTGTTTAAAGTCTTTTAAGAATGTACCAATAACGGCGCGATCCATTTGCGCTTCATAGCCGACTTGACGAACGGCAGAAATAAAACGAGAAGCTTTAACAATGCCATTTTCCGGATCGCGAATCCGACATGTTAACTCTTCGTGCAATGGTTTTTTATGCGCCACATCACTTATTGAATAGGCTGATTGTGCGTAGAGTATCACATTTTCAGACGTGAGTGCTGTGTCAAATAGCGTACGCCATCTCACACTGCCTCGTGCTTCTTCATCATGATTCCACTTTTTAAAACGGCTCCAATTATTGTTGTTCTGCAATTGGGCACTACGCAATGCGGTTTCTGCTTCATCAATGATTTGGCTATGACGCTCTCCTTCTTTGTACATGGTGATTCCGATATGACACCAGTTATCAGAATCCAATGGATAAGGAGGATGGAGTTTTTCTAATTGACGAATACATTGAGACGCCAAGTTTGCGACATCTTTCGCTGCTTGGTGAGGTAAGAAAAGTGCAAAGTCAGCATCGTAGTAACGAGAAAATACGACATCGGGATAACGTTGAACTAAATTGGACAGCAAACTACCAATCTCAACGATAAATTCATCGCAAGTTTGTTTGTCCTGTTCTTCTTCTACAGATTTCCAGTCTTGAACTCGTATCAGCATCACTGCGCCACGAGCCCCACTTTCTAACAGCGCCGATTCAAGCTTACTATCAAACAAAACTCGGTTTGCTGTACCAGTTAACTTATCGAGGAAAGTTTGAGTACGAATAAAGGTATCAAAGCGACTGCGCTCTTGGCGGGCATCTTGCAGCTCTTCAATTAATACATCCAATGCTTCGCTTGCCGTGTATGGCCATTCTCGCTCATCACCTTTCGCGTATTGCTCAACCCGCCCAGCTAAGATCATACGACCGCGCTCTTCGAGCATTTCAGAGCCAGCAAGTTGTTCTTTGAGCCATGCAACACCACGCATCAAGCAGAAGATGATCAAGATGACCGCGAGCGTAATCGACCACAAAGCTTGCATTGAATAGCCGTAGCCTAAATAAGGAGGAATAGCCTTAAAGTAGATGACATAGTCTTGGTTGTGAGTGAGCTGAAACTCATGCTCAAACAACATGGAACTGTCTATCTTGTGGGAGGTGTCTTTGAAGCGGTATACGACGGCGTTATTCGTCGAGAGCGTCATCTCAACAATGTTACTTGCCTGTAGCATCTTTGGCATCCAACGCTGCATGGAATATGCTGCGTCAGGGTCTTCCATCTCTTTATCAACCACTTCAACGATCCCTTCCAAATAATGGTTGAGATACTCTTGCCCTAGTCGCTTAAAAGAGAGGGTGCCGCCGACAAACAAGATAAACATTGCGCAAATGACGATCATGGTGACAAAAGCCACCAGCCGCGTGCTTAGCTTAAGAGTTGGGGTATACCTCATGAATACCAAATTCCTTTTCTATTCATCATATACCTTGTTGAAATGTTTATACTTGATAAGCGTTCAGTAAACAATCGCATTCGTATGAATGTGAGAAGCTGAGGCGGAAAGAAACAAGGCATCATTCGATATTTGAGAGTTGCTGCCTTTTTGTGGCGATACGGAAATAATGTGAACCACAATGACAGAACATAACGGGAATAAAAAAGCCGCGAAATTCGCGGCCTTTTAAATTCAATATCAATTAGATTTTAGAACGGGATATCGTCGTCAAAATCCATTGGCGGCTCGTTATATTGCGGCTGTTGTTGCTGCGGAGCCTGTTGTTGCTGTTGCTGAGGAGCGTTGTATTGCTGCTGTTGAGCCGGTTGTTGAGGTTGACCCCAGCCGCCTTGTTGCTGCTGTTGTTGACCGCCACCCATTGGAGCGCCACCTTGAGCACGACCGCCAAGCATTTGCATTACGCCATTGAAGCCTTGAACAACCACTTCTGTTGAGTAGCGATCTTGACCACTTTGGTCTTGCCATTTACGAGTTTGAAGTTGACCTTCAACGTAAACTTGAGAACCTTTACGTAGGTACTCACCCGCTACTTCAGCAAGCTTGCCGAATAACACAACACGGTGCCATTCTGTTTTTTCGCGCTGTTCGCCAGTCGCTTTATCACGCCATGACTCAGAAGTTGCAATCGTGATGTTTGCTACTGCACCGCCATTAGGCATGTAACGAATTTCAGGGTCGTTACCTAGATTCCCCACCAAAATAACTTTGTTAATTCCACGGCTGGCCATGATGTGCTCCGTTTCACTCTGGATCTATATATAAAATTTTAGCGCATAAGAATACACGCTTTGGTGTTTTGATTAAAGCCTAATCCCATTGTGTTCTGAGATTAGAAATTGTGGAATCAAAATCTCACTCCAACCTCTAGGCGTAGCATTTTTGATTCGTTTTGCAGATATCGTTTCGCGAACCTTTGAATCTCAACGCATTTCCTCTCTAACGCTATAGCTCCAAATTGTGATTGATGACACCGTATTTGCGTTTTTGACCTCATGGAACTTCACTCAAGGAGATTAGGGCGCGTGAAAAAATCAGCTTATGCGAGAAAATTGTTTTTAATCAGTATGGAAGACGACGCAGAGAAAAAAGTCGAAGCGCTCGTGAAATACACTGATATTGATATCCCTGTCATCTCCACACAAGCACTGATGGAAGCCAATCCAAAGCATCGCAATAAAATCCTGTTGATTGACTTTAGTGAACATAAAACACTCGTACAATCGATCAAAAACTTGCCTTTAATTTGGAAGAATTTTGAAACGGTCATATTCAATGTTCCTAAACGCTTAACCACCGATGAGTTGTTGTCTTTTGGGCAACTAAAAGGCGTATTTTATCAGGAAGACTCTCTAGAGCAGGTAGGTGAAGGCTTGAGAGAAATCGTGAATGGTCAGAACTGGTTGCCAAGAAATGTCACTAGTCAATTGCTTCACTATTATCGCAATGTCCTCAGCACGCACACCGCCCCAGCAACCGTGGACTTAACCATCCGTGAGTTGCAAGTTTTACGTTGTCTTCAGGCAGGAGCATCTAACAATCAAATGGCAGAAGAATTGTTCGTCAGCGAATTCACCATTAAATCTCACCTTTATCAGATATTCAAAAAGCTCTCCGTAAAGAATCGCGTTCAAGCTATCGCTTGGGCAGACCAAAACCTGTTGTCATAAATCAGATGAACAACACAATTTCGCTCATACAGTGATGGCTCATGCTTATTTAGGCTCAAATTGACGTACTTTTTCCTACTTAATTCATGATTCATATGCATCTCTCGTGTTAAAGTGATGCCCAGATTCTTGATTAAAAAATGAGAAAGGATATTCCCCCAATGATTAAAAAATGTCTGTTCCCTGCAGCTGGCTATGGTACGCGCTTCCTCCCAGCGACTAAGTCTATGCCTAAAGAAATGATGCCTGTAGTGAACAAGCCACTGATTGAGTACGGTGTAGAAGAAGCCATCCAAGCTGGCATGAATGGCATGTGCATCGTAACAGGTCGTGGTAAGCACTCAATCATGGACCACTTCGATAAAAACTACGAACTGGAACACCAAATCAGCGGAACAAACAAAGAAGAACTATTGGTTGATATCCGTGAAATCATTGACTCTGCAAACTTCACTTACATCCGCCAGCGTGAGATGAAAGGTCTAGGTCACGCAATCCTTACTGGTCGCGAATTGGTCGGTGATGAACCATTTGCAGTAGTACTTGCCGATGACCTTTGTGTGAACGAGCAGGAAGGCGTGTTGGCTCAAATGGTGGCGCTATTCAAACAGTTTCGTTGTTCAATCGTTGCTGTTCAGGAAGTACCAGAAGAAGAAACTCATAAATACGGCGTAATCTCTGGTGAGATGATTAAAGATGACATCTACCGCGTAGACGACATGGTTGAGAAACCAGAACAAGGTACTGCGCCAAGTAATCTAGCGATCATCGGTCGTTACATCCTAACTCCAGACATTTTCGAACTGATCGAAAACACGGAACCGGGTAAAGGCGGCGAAATCCAAATTACTGACGCACTGCTTAAGCAAGCAAAAGCAGGTTGTGTATTGGCGTACAAATTTAAAGGTCAACGTTTCGACTGTGGTAGCGTAGAAGGTTACATCGAAGCCACAAACTACTGCTTCGAAAACCTATACCTAAAAGACGAAAAAAAGTCTGAGCTAGGTAAACACGCAACGAAGAAAGAAGTGTAAATAACTCAAACTTACTGATTCTAAAGCCCAGCTTAATGCTGGGCTTTCTTTTACTGTTTTTTTGTCCAGTATTTTCTTTGCACATTTCTCACACTATGTAATACTTGCGTCACTTGGTTATACATAGAGCAAAAACGATGGATAAAATAGAAGTTCGTGGTGCCCGCACCCATAACCTCAAAGACATCAACCTCACTATCCCCCGCGATAAACTGATTGTCATTACTGGTTTGAGTGGTTCTGGTAAATCCTCTCTCGCATTCGATACTTTGTATGCTGAAGGTCAAAGACGTTACGTCGAATCCTTATCAGCTTACGCACGCCAGTTTTTGTCTCTTATGGAAAAACCAGATGTTGACCACATAGAAGGTTTGTCTCCTGCAATCTCGATTGAGCAGAAATCAACATCACATAACCCACGCTCTACTGTTGGTACTATTACTGAGGTGTACGACTACCTGCGTCTGCTTTACGCACGCGTTGGTGAACCTCGTTGTCCAACACACCATACGCCTCTAGCAGCACAAACCATCAGCCAAATGGTCGATAAAGTCTTAGAGTTGCCAGAAGGCAGCAAAATGATGCTACTTGCTCCTATCGTGAAAGAGCGTAAAGGTGAGCACGTTAAGACACTGGAGAACCTAGCAGCTCAAGGTTTCATCCGCGCACGTATCGATGGTGAAACTTGCGATCTTTCTGATCCACCGCCGCTAGAACTACACAAGAAACACACTATTGAAGTAGTTGTGGACCGCTTTAAAGTTCGCCCAGATTTGCAGCAACGTTTAGCTGAATCCTTCGAAACCACGCTAGAGCTTTCTGGTGGTATTGCGGTTGTGGCACCAATGGACGGCGAGGGCGAAGAAGTGATCTTCTCAGCCAACTTTGCTTGTCCAATTTGTGGCTACAGCATGCAAGAACTTGAGCCTCGCTTGTTCTCTTTCAACAACCCTGCTGGCGCGTGTGGCACCTGTGATGGTTTGGGCGTGCAGCAATATTTTGATCCAAGCCGAGTCATTCAAGATGAAACGCTGAGTTTGGCACAAGGCGCGATTCGCGGTTGGGATCAAAAGAACTACTATTACTTCCAGATGTTGACAGCGCTGGCGGATCATTACGGCTTCGATCTTCACGCACCATTTAACTCTCTACCAAAGAAAACCCAAGACATCATTCTTAAAGGCTCGGGGCGTACTGAAGTAGAGTTCAAGTACATTAACGATCGTGGTGACATTCGCGTTAAGCGCCATCCTTTTGAAGGGATCCTGAACACACTTGAACGCCGTTACCGCGATACTGAATCTAACTCGGTACGTGAAGAGCTTGCGAAATACATCTCTACGAAGTCTTGCTCAAGCTGTGGCGGTACTCGTCTACGCCTTGAAGCTCGTAACGTCTTTATCGCCGATACGACACTACCGGAGATTGTTGAACTCAGCATCGCCGACGCATTGGAATTCTTCCACTCATTGCAACTAGAAGGTCAACGCGCCCAAATCGCTGAAAAAGTGATGAAGGAAATCAACGACCGCTTGCAGTTCTTAGTTAACGTGGGTTTGAACTACCTCAACTTATCGCGCAGCGCGGAAACCCTATCGGGTGGTGAAGCTCAACGTATTCGTTTAGCAAGCCAAATTGGTGCTGGTTTAGTGGGCGTCATGTATGTTCTAGATGAGCCATCGATTGGTCTCCACCAGCGTGATAACGAACGCCTATTGAAAACCCTAACCCACTTAAGAGATTTGGGTAACACAGTATTAGTGGTTGAGCACGATGAAGATGCGATTCGTTGCGCTGATCACGTGATCGATATCGGTCCAGGCGCAGGTGTACACGGTGGTAACGTGGTCGCTGAAGGTACGATGGACGAGATTATCGCCAATCCGAACTCACTGACTGGTCAGTACCTCAGTGGCGCGAAAGAGATTGCGGTACCAAAAGAGCGTACGCCACGCGATCCAAAGAAAACCGTTGAACTACTTGGCGCGACAGGTAACAACTTAAAGAATGTCGATCTTTCCGTTCCTGTTGGCTTGTTCAGTTGTATCACCGGTGTATCCGGTTCAGGTAAGTCGACTCTGATCAACGATACCTTCTTTAAGATTGCCCATACTCAATTAAACGGTGCAACAACGGCGCATCCTTCACCATACAAAGCGATAAAAGGTTTAGAGCACTTCGATAAAGTTATCGACATTGACCAAAGCCCTATCGGTCGCACACCACGTTCAAACCCTGCCACTTACACAGGCATATTTACTCCGATTCGTGAACTGTTTGCGGGTACGCAAGAGTCGCGCTCTCGCGGGTACAAACCGGGGCGCTTTAGCTTTAACGTTCGTGGTGGTCGCTGTGAAGCCTGTCAGGGCGACGGCGTAATCAAAGTGGAAATGCACTTCTTACCTGACGTTTACGTTCCTTGTGATGTGTGTAAAGGTAAACGCTACAACCGCGAAACACTTGAGGTTCGTTACAAAGGCAAGACCATTGATGAAGTACTAGAAATGACGGTAGAAGATGCACGTACTTTCTTCGACCCAGTGCCAGCGATTGCTCGTAAGCTGCAAACGCTAATGGATGTTGGTTTGTCTTACATTCGCTTAGGTCAAGCAGCAACTACGTTGTCAGGTGGTGAAGCTCAGCGTGTGAAACTGGCTCGAGAGCTGTCTAAGCGTGATACTGGTAAAACCTTATACATTTTGGATGAGCCGACAACCGGTCTGCACTTCCACGATATCCAGCAGCTACTAACTGTACTGCACCGTCTGCGAGACCACGGAAATACCGTTGTCGTCATTGAGCACAACCTCGATGTAATTAAGACGGCAGACTGGATTATCGACTTAGGTCCCGAAGGCGGACAAGGCGGCGGTGAGATCATCGCACAAGGAACGCCTGAAGATGTGTCTCAGATCGAAGGTTCGCACACAGCTCGCTTCCTTAAGCCTATGTTGAAGTAGAAAAAACAGGTAAAGTACAAAGACCAGCCAATGCTGGTCTTTTTTCATTCAAAACAACACAATAACTATGGCAACTATACACGTCAGTGGAACTAAGCTTTCTCCAGGTAAAGTGCAAGTTCCTCTTAACCGCAAGTTTCTCATCGCGTTAGCAGCTCTCTTTCTGTTGGCGATGCACTTCTTTATGCCAAATCCGGGTGGCTCTGGACTAGCACTGTCTTTTAATGCGACCACGTGGATTGCGTTCAGCTTTGCACTTGGTATTGGTTGCTACCAACTTGCGACCAATCGTGTATTACGCTATTCCAAATTAACAATCGGTCTGTTGATCAGCTGTATCATCATGACGCTACCTATCTTCTACCCCAATGCGGATAGTGCGCTCGCAGCAAATAAACTGATTGGTCTGTGGTGCGGCATGTTGTTCTTCGTTGTACTGCAGCAGTTCCACTTCAGTAACAAGCATCGCCAGCGCTTGTTGTGGTTTATTGTCCTTGCCGTTGTTATCGAAGCAATTTTCGGTTTAACGCAATACCTTTACCTTAAACCAGGAAACGTATTTGGATACGACACGGTAGCTAACCGCCCTTATGGCATCTTCCAGCAACCAAATGTCATGGCGAGCTTCCTTGCAACTGGTTTAGTGATTGCCAGCTATCTACTCGCCAGACAGCCTTACAAATATTCTCGTAAACTCAGCGATATTTACCTGTTGTACGCCGTACCTGTACTGACACTGCCTCTTATCGTTGCCCTTGCCTCTCGTACTGGTTGGCTAGCATCCATCATTGCTATTTTGCTGGTGATTCCATACATGTATCGCTTTGCAACGCGTGCACGTTTTGTTCGATGGGTGATGGCGATGGCAACAGGTCTCGCGCTGTCGATTGTGGTGATGAATATTGCCTTCCCAGATGGAAACGGTCTTGCCAGTGAAAAGGTGAATATGGAGTCACCACGTGCTTACACCTTCCCACAAACATTGGACATGGTGATTGAGAAGCCATTCACTGGGTACGGTTACGGCAAGTTTGAGTCAGAATACATGCTATACACAGCGCGTCAGCATGCACTCAATGAAAGCTATCCTGCGGGCTTGCCATCGATGGATCACCCGCACAATGAATTGTTGTACTGGGCGGTAGAGGGCGGATTGTTGCCAATTCTGGGGATCTTTTTGGCAATGGCGTTAGTGCTATATCGCATCTACCAAGCCAAACGCGGTACTCGCTTAGCACTGCTGGCACTGTTTATTCCAATCGTGCTGCACTCGCAATTAGAATATCCCTTCTATCATTCATTGGTGCATTGGCTGATCTTTGTGATTCTGCTTTATTGGGTCGACCAACGAGTTTCTCGTTACCGCCAAGCACCGTTTAGCAAAGTAACCAAAAGTTTATTGCGAGTATGTAGCCTCGTCATTCCAGCAGTATTTACTTTCTATATGGTTAGCGCATTGCACACCAACTATGTCTTAACCAAGTTTGAAACAACGCGCCCGACCAACCCGGACATCTTAAATCAGGTGACAAATCCTGTGGTTTGGAAAGATCGTTTCGATTGGGATGTATACAGTACTTTCTTAAACATCGGCTTATATAAACAAGATCCAACCTTGATTCAGCCTTACATTGATTGGTCTCTGGAAATCATTAAAGACAAGCCACGCCCAGCGTTTTACAACAACTTGATACTGGCATATCAAGGGTTGGATGACACAAGCAAGGCAGAACAAATTCGCGCTGAGGCACAGTTCTTGTTCCCTAAAATTGATTTCAGTGGCGTCAACTATCAGCCACCTTCTCAAGCTATCTCACCAACACCAACGTCCAGCGCTGAGCAATAAATACAAAAAAGCGAAGGAATAACCTTCGCTTTTCTTTACCTCATTACCGAGGCGATTTACTCAGTCAGTGACTCTTCTAAAGCTCGCAAACACAAAGCAACATTTTCAGGTCGAGCACCATAGCCCATCAGTCCAATTCGCCATGCTTTACCAGCAAGTGCACCAAGACCTGCACCAATCTCTAGGTTGTAGGTTTCAAGTAAGTGATTGCGCACTTTTGCTTCATCAATTCCTTCAGGGACATAAATCGCATTCAATTGCGGTAGTCGATATTCTTCTTCTACCACGAATTCAAAACCTAGTTTTTGCAGACCCGCTTTAAGCTTCTCATGCATTAACTGGTGACGCGCCCATGCATTTTCTAAGCCTTCATTTTTAAGGATAAGTAGAGCTTCATGTAGCGCATACAAACTGTTCACCGGTGCAGTGTGGTGATAGCTGCGTTTGCCTTCTCCACTCCAGTAACCTAATACTAAGCTTTGATCCAAGAACCAGCTTTGAACCGGTGTCGTCCTGGATTGAATCTTCTCAATAGCAGCCGGAGAAAGAGTCACTGGCGATAAGCCGGGAACACAAGACAAACATTTTTGGCTGCCAGAATACACAGCATCTAACTGCCATTCATCGACTTTGAGAGGTACACCACCAAGCGAAGTCACGGCATCGACAATCGATAGCAGACCGTATTGCTTCGCAAGCTTACCCAAGACTTGAGCGTCACTCACCGCGCCCGTCGACGTTTCTGCATGAACAAAAGCAAGAATCTTCGCATCAGGGTGCTGCTTTAATGCTTCTTCAACTTTATCGACCGATACAGGCGTTCCCCACTCATCATCGACGACAACCGCTTCACCACCAGCACGAACCACGTTTTCACGCATACGCTCACCGAAAACACCATTGCGGCAGACGATGACTTTGTCGCCCTTTTCAATCAAGTTGACAAAGCACGTTTCCATACCTGCACTACCCGGCGCAGAGACTGCGATAGTAAATTCATTTTCCGTTTGGAAAGCGTATTTAAGCAGTTGTTTTAGTTCATCCATCATAGCAATGAAAAGTGGGTCTAGGTGACCAACCGTTGGACGGCTAAGCGCTTGTAAAACCTGAGGTGAAATATCAGATGGACCAGGTCCCATTAAAATACGATGTGGGGGAATAAAGCTTTGGATCGGCATGTCAGCTCCTTGATTGCAGTCATTCATCCTGAGCGTTATAAAAGTTCTATGTAAAATGCTGGCTCAGGCATCGGAGTTTTCACCCTAATAGATTTTTCCTCTATCGGCAATTAGCCCTAAGTATAGAGGTCAAACCACTGTCACAAATTCGTTAATAAAAACTTTCATAATGGTTGAGATATTGGTTGACAATGTGACAGCAAAACCGTTCAATGTTTAAGCTTTATGCAGAAGAGGAGCACTACCCAGGCAGGTGATTTGTGGAGCCGCAATTCCAATACCAATCACTCAGGGGGAGTAGTGCCGAGGTAAGTCAAAGTTGCAGGATTTGACTTGTCGGTTGACTTGGGTTGAGTCCCATCAACTGTCATCAGCGCCGTATGATGAAGAGCTTCTGAGGGTAAATTTTCAAATTACATTCTAACTACCTCTCTATTTGCTCTGTTCCTTTCCTCACCAAACATTGGATGTATTGGGCAACCAATTAATTGTTGTTATTTTTTCAGGAAGTCGTGGGAGAACGCAGTGAGCGCATTTAACGTAGCAAAATTCGGTGGAACCAGTGTTGCCAACTTTGAGGCAATGAGTCGTTGCTCCACTATCATAGAAAACAACCCAAATACTCGTCTTGTCGTCAGCAGCGCTTGCTCAGGTGTCACTAACTTATTGGTTGAGCTGGCAAATGGTGTTCAAGACCAAGAACATCGAGCAGAAGTACTTCAGAAACTAGCAGGTATCCACGAATCGATTCTGTCGCAGCTAGAAAACGCAACCGAAGCAGCAGCTGAGGTTTATTCGATTCTTGATACCGTCACGAGCTTGGCAGAGGCTGCTTCAATCCAAGCAAGCACCAAACTGACAGACCATTTAGTCGCTTGTGGTGAATTAATGTCGACTCATATCCTTGCACAACTAATGCGTGAGCGTGGTGTGAACGCAGTTCGTTTTGATATTCGCGACGTGCTAAAAACCGATGGTAATTTTGGTCGAGCTGAACCTAATGTCGAGACAATTTCGCAGCTAGCACAAGAAAAGTTAGTACCACTTTGCCAAGAATACGTGGTTATCACCCAAGGTTTTATTGGCTCAGATGAAGAAGGTAATACCACCACGCTTGGTCGTGGCGGCAGTGACTACAGTGCAGCACTCATTGCAGAAGGTGTGAAAGCAGCAGGTCTAGAGATTTGGACCGACGTACCGGGCATCTATACCACAGACCCACGTATCGCCTCAAAAGCAGCGCCAATCCCAGAGATCAGCTTTAGCGAAGCATCAGAGATGGCAAACTTCGGCGCAAAAATTCTACACCCTTCAACGCTAGTTCCGGCACTTCGTCACGACATCCCTGTATTCGTAGGCTCGTCTAAAGAACCGGAAAAAGGTGGTACATGGATCCGCCACCAAGTAGAGAGCTCACCTTTATTCCGAGCACTTGCTCTGCGCTGCAACCAAACCATGGTGACATTACGCAGTGCTAACATGTTCCACGCATACGGCTTCTTAGCCAAAGTATTTGAGATCCTAGCGAAGCACAAAATCTCTGTAGATCTGATCACCACATCTGAAATCAGTGTGTCACTCACTCTTGACCAAACAGACACGTCTGGCGGTGCTCCTCAGTTACCACAAGCCGCGCGTGAAGAGCTTGAAGAGCTATGTAAAGTAGAAGTAGAACACGACCTATGTCTCGTCGCTCTGATTGGTAACAACATGAGTGAAAGCAAAGGCTACGCGAAGCAAGTATTTGGCACGCTAGAAGACTTCAACCTACGTATGATCTGTTACGGAGCAAGTCCACATAACCTGTGCTTCCTTGTTCACGAGTCGGTATCTCGCCAAGCGATTCAAAAACTGCATACTGAATTGTTCGAGCAATAAAAACTCTTTCATCCACTAATAAGCAAGGGCTGCACATGGCAGCCCTTTTCGTTTCGATCTGGTTTGGTTAACCGTTAATGTTGGGACCTAACCATTTTTCCGCTTCGATCCTATCCCAGCCTTTGCGATCAGCATAGCTTTGCAGCTGATCCTCTTGGATCTGAGCGATCGCAAAGTAACGAGAGTCAGGGTGCGAGAAGTACCAACCCGAAACGGATGCACCTGGGTACATCGCATAGCTCGATGTCAGTGACATTCCAATGTTTTCTTCAACATTCATAAGCTCCCAAAGCGGTCCTTTCTCAGTATGCTCTGGACATGCTGGGTAGCCAGGAGCAGGACGAATACCTTGGTATTTCTCACGAATCAGGTCTTCATTCGACAGATCTTCATCCGCAGCGTAACCCCAAATATCCTTACGCACACGCTCATGTAGATACTCAGCAAATGCTTCCGCCAGACGGTCCGCTACCGCTTGAATCATGATGGCATTGTAATCATCACCCTGTGCTTTGTATTCGTCGGCAAGTTCACGCTCACCGATACCGCCGGTTACAGCAAAAGCACCAACCCAATCGTGCTTACCAGACTCTTTCGGTGCAACATAATCAGACAGACAGTAATTGAAGCCTTTCGGTTTCTCCGTTTGCTGACGCAAGTTATGCAGCACTTTCGCCACTTCAGTACGCGACTCGTCGGTGTAAACTTCGATATCATCACCCACGCTTGCAGCAGGGAATAGACCACACATACCTCGCGCTTTGAGTAACCCTTCACGCTCAACACGATCTAGTAGTTCGTTAGCATCTTTGTACAGGCGTTGAGCCTCTTCACCCACTTCTTCATGATCAAAGATTGTTGGATACTTGCCGACTAACGACCAAGTCATAAAGAAAGGCGTCCAGTCGATGTACTTACGCAAAGTAGACACTTCAAAGTCATCAAAGATATGAATGCCCGGCTTCACAGGAGCAGGAGGCGTGTACTTATCCCAATCAATCGCGACTTTGTTCGCTCGTGCTTCTTCTAGAGTAACAGGCTTGGTGTGCGGCTTCTTACGATTATGCTGATCACGTACGCGTTCATAGTCCACGTCCAGTTTCTCAACAAAGCCAGGACGAAGTTCGTCTGAAAGTAATGATGTACATACACCAACCGCACGAGAAGCGTTATTGACGTAAACCACAGGATGTTTGTAGTTCTGCTCAATCTTAACCGCCGTGTGCGCTTTCGATGTTGTTGCACCACCAATCAGAAGTGGAAGATCGAAATCAAGACGCTCCATTTCTTTGGCGACATGCACCATTTCATCAAGGGACGGAGTGATCAAACCAGAAAGACCAATGATGTCGACGTTTTCTTCTTTGGCTACCTTGAGGATCTTCTCACATGGCACCATTACGCCAAGGTCGATGATCTCGTAGTTATTACATTGCAGTACCACACCAACAATGTTCTTACCGATATCGTGCACATCACCTTTAACCGTAGCCAGTAAGATCTTACCGTTGGAAGAGCCCGCTTGTTTCTCTTTATTAATAAAAGGTTCTAAGTGCGCTACTGCCTGCTTCATAACACGCGCTGATTTCACTACCTGCGGAAGGAACATCTTACCTTCACCAAATAAGTCACCCACCACGTTCATACCGTCCATCAACGGACCTTCGATTACTTCCAGCGGTTTGGATGCATTAAGGCGAGCTTCTTCGGTATCTTCAACGATGAATTCAGTAATGCCTTTAACCAACGCATGCTCTAGACGTTTTTCTACCGCCCAAGTACGCCACTCTAGTGCAGACGCATCTTCTTCTTTACCAACGCCTTTACCTGCGTATTCTGCTGCAATATCTAGTAGTCGCTCAGTCGAATCATCACGACGGTTAAGAACCACATCTTCTACCGCCTCACGCAGCTTATCAGGAACGTTATCGTAAATTTCCAACTGACCCGCATTAACGATGCCCATGTCCATACCATTTTTAAAACAGTGGTATAGGAACACCGCGTGAATCGCTTCACGAACGTAGTTATTACCGCGGAATGAGAAGGAAACGTTAGACACACCACCAGAGATCATCGCGTGAGGTAAGTCGCGCTTGATGTCAGCAACCGCTTCGATGAAATCCACGGCATAGTTGTTGTGTTCTTCGATGCCCGTCGCAACCGCAAAGATGTTCGGGTCAAAGATGATGTCTTCTGGTGGGAAGCCGACTTCATCAACCAAGATACGATAAGCATTAGTACAGATTTCTAGCTTACGCTCACGTGTTTCTGCCTGACCAACTTCGTCAAACGCCATAACGATAACTGCAGCACCATAGCGACGGATCAGCTTTGCTTGCTCAACAAACTTCTCTTTACCTTCTTTCAAAGAGATGGAGTTTACGATGCCCTTGCCCTGAATACACTTCAGACCCGCCTCGATAACCTCCCATTTAGAAGAGTCGACCATGATAGGCACTTTAGAGATCTCAGGCTCAGATGCGCATAGGTTTAGGAAGCGAACCATACAGGCTTCTGCATCCAACATGCCTTCATCCATGTTGATGTCGATGATCTGAGCGCCGTTCTCAACTTGTTGTCGGGCGACCTCTAACGCTTCATCATAGAGTTCTTCTTTGATCAGACGTTTAAATCGAGCAGAACCAGTTACGTTAGTACGTTCACCCACGTTGATAAACAGCGTCTCTTTTTCAATAGTAAGAGGCTCAAGACCGGATAAACGACAAGCAACCGTAAGCTCAGGCAAATCACGAGGTTTCACATCTTCAACTGCCATTGCCATATGGCGAATATGCTCTGGCGTGGTACCACAACAACCACCAATTAGGTTAAGGAAACCACTCTCCGCCCATTCTCTAACGTGTTCCGCCATATCTTCTGGCGAAAGGTCATACTCACCAAAAGCATTCGGTAGACCCGCGTTTGGGTGAGTAGAAACAAAAGATTCAGAAATACGAGAAAGCTCTTCTACGTACGGGCGCAGTTCGTCAGGACCAAGCGCACAGTTCAAACCAAATGAAATAGGGTTAACATGACGAAGAGAGTTATAGAAGGCTTCCGTTGTTTGACCAGAAAGCGTACGTCCAGAAGCATCGGTAATGGTACCGGAGATCATAACTGGCAACTCGATGCCTAGTTCTTCGAAGACGCTATCAACCGCGAAGGCACAAGCTTTCGCGTTAAGTGTATCGAAGATAGTCTCGATCAGAATAAGGTCAGAGCCACCGTTGATCAGCGCTCGAGTTGATTCTGAATAAGCTTCAACAAGCTCATCGAAGCTGACGTTACGATAGCCCGGATCGTTTACATCAGGGGAGATAGAACAAGTACGGTTTGTTGGACCAAGCACACCCGCGACATAACGTGGGCGCTCTGGCGTTTTTGCCGTCCACTCATCAGCGGCTTCACGCGCAAGCTTTGCAGCGGCAAAGTTGATTTCCTCACTCAGGCTTTCCATCTCATAGTCAGCCATCGCAATCGTCGTCGCGTTAAAGGTGTTGGTTTCAAGAATATCAGCGCCTGCTTCTAAGTAAGCGCTGTGAATTTCCTTAATCAATTGAGGCTGAGTGAGCACCAACAAATCGTTGTTGCCTTTTAGATCACAATGCCAATCCGCAAAGCGCTCTCCTCGATAGTCTTGCTCTTCAAGTTTATATCCCTGAATCATGGTGCCCATACCACCATCGATCAGCAAGATACGTTGCTTTAATTGAGCTTCAATCTGTTGTCTTACATTACTTCCCACAGTACAGCCTCATTCCTTTAGTTATCTCTCCATCCTATCACACAAATTAAAGGAGTCTAGACGTCTAAAATGCGAATTACTGATTATTTTGTCTCCGTCGAGTTACAAAATAATCTCGAAAAAATGTTTGCTATTTAGTCAACATCGTCCGAGAATTCCATTCATAAAATGTTACAAATAGAGAGCTCTATGTCGGTCTATCATACTTTATGTTTTCTATCTGCAGCCGCAATGGTTATTGCCTTTGTAAACAGTAAGATAGGAAAGATGCAAACCACCATCGCAATCACTGCCGGTTCGATGATTCTTTCACTCCTCATTCTAATCGCAGGTCAAAATGATTGGTTTCATCTCACCGAGATAGCGACCGAAACGGTTACCAGCATTAACTTCGAGGACTTTCTTCTTAAAGGTATCCTCGGATTCCTACTTTTTGCCGGTGGTTTGGGTATAAAACTCCCTAACCTCAAAGACCAAAAATGGGAAATCACCGTACTCGCTTTAGGTGCAACACTCTTCTCAACCTTCTTTATTGGTTTTGTACTTTACGGCTTCTGCCAAGCTATCGGCATTCAATTCGACCTCGTCTACTGCCTGCTATTCGGTGCGCTTATCTCCCCAACCGACCCGATTGCAGTACTCGCCATTGTTAAAAAGCTTAATGCACCAAAACGAATCTCTACACAGATCGAAGGTGAATCTCTGTTTAACGACGGCTTTGGTCTGGTTATTTTCGTAACACTATTCACCATCGCCTTCGGTACTGAAGCTCCAACGGTAGGTAGTGTGACAATGCTATTCATTCAAGAAGCGATTGGTGGCATCGTTTACGGCTTCGTACTAGGTTTAATTTTCCATTACCTAATCAGCGCAACTGATGACCACTCAATGGAACTACTACTTACTATAGGTGTACCAACCGCTGGTTACGCATTTGCAGAATACCTTCACGTATCTGGACCACTTGCGATGGTGGTATCGGGCATCATGATCGGTAACTGGACGCGCTTCATTGGCTTCTCTAAAGAGAGTGAAGATCATCTAGACCACTTTTGGGAATTGGTCGATGAGTTCTTAAATGGCGTGCTATTCCTTCTTATTGGTATGTCGATGCTGCTGTTCGAATTCCACAAAGAAGACTGGATCATGATGGCAATTTCAGTACCACTAGTACTGGCTGCTCGCTATCTAAGCGTGTTCATTTCTTACATCGGATTTAAGCGCTATAGAAAATATAATCCTTGGTCTATTAAGATCTTAACTTGGGGTGGCTTGCGCGGCGGTCTTGCATTGGCAATGGCACTATCAATTCCCTCAGGCATCTTAGTAATTCCAGAGAAGTTGATTGATGTAAAAGAGATCATCATGGTAATGACTTACTCAGTAGTGGTGTTCTCAATCCTTATCCAAGGCTCAACCATTACACCAATGATTGAGAAAGCGAAACAAGCAGAGAAAAACATGGAAGCAGAAGTTTCATCGGAACCACAAGAAGCAAAAGCATCTCAAGAATAAGTACCACGATAATTCTTAGAATTAGGCAGCCAACTGGCTGCCTTTTTTATACTTTGTTCGCGACTAGACCTCTAGACAATACTCTATTCCCTAGCCCAGCACCTTTTATAGTTCGATCAACCAAATACAGCCAAAGTGGTAATGAATAGCTTCAACTTGAGAAAAATCTACAGGAATGCATAAAGATAGCTAGCAAAATCTATCAGATTCACTTTTGCAAACCTCGAGATCTTTACTAGCGAGGACAAGACGCTCTATGTGAGTGTGACGAAGTCCAAACATTAATGCTCAAGCAAATTTACGAGCCACTGAGCTCTAGTTGAAAAGTCAATGAGTATCTAAAAACAAAAGTTGTTCTGTCGAACCACATCGTTGTGTGGTGTTTTTCTGAATAACAGTAATTAAGGTAGGGACATCGGAAGAAATTGCAGGTTATCTGAAACTTTTGCGGGCTCGTTTTCTAGAAAGAGGGAATCGTACTCTAGAAATGACAAAACCCAGTCCGGAGGCTGGGTTTCTAAATAAGTGGCGGAGCGGTTGGACTTGCACTCAATTGGACTGCACACGAGCGGGACTCGTTGGTCGTAAACCAAAATAATAGCGCAAACGAAAAAGCCCTAGCATTTCTGCTAGGGCTTTGTCTGAATAAGTGGCGGAGCGGACGGGACTCGAACCCGCGACCCCCGGCGTGACAGGCCGGTATTCTAACCAACTGAACTACCGCTCCGCACTGGTTAGACCTAAAGTCTAAGTTTTTGTCTTCACTTTTTCATAAAAAGTGAAAATAAAATACAAGCCTGGCGATGTCCTACTCTCACATGGGGAAGCCCCACACTACCATCGGCGCTAATTCGTTTCACTTCTGAGTTCGGAATGGAAGTCAGGTGGGTCCAAATCGCTATGGTCGCCAAGCAAATTCTTTAATTCGGAAAACTGATTTTAAGTTCTACTTACACACATTCAATGTTCTTACATTGAGTCCATCAAAACCCCTTGGGTGTTGTATGGTTAAGCCTCACAGGCAATTAGTACAGGTTAGCTCAACGCCTCACAACGCTTACACACCCTGCCTATCAACGTTCTAGTCTCGAACAACCCTTTAGGATACTTAAAGTATCAGGGAAGACTCATCTCAGGGCTCGCTTCCCGCTTAGATGCTTTCAGCGGTTATCGATTCCGAACTTAGCTACCGGGCAATGCGTCTGGCGACACAACCCGAACACCAGAGGTTCGTCCACTCCGGTCCTCTCGTACTAGGAGCAGCCCCCTTCAATCTTCCAACGCCCACGGCAGATAGGGACCGAACTGTCTCACGACGTTCTAAACCCAGCTCGCGTACCACTTTAAATGGCGAACAGCCATACCCTTGGGACCGACTTCAGCCCCAGGATGTGATGAGCCGACATCGAGGTGCCAAACACCGCCGTCGATATGAACTCTTGGGCGGTATCAGCCTGTTATCCCCGGAGTACCTTTTATCCGTTGAGCGATGGCCCTTCCATTCAGAACCACCGGATCACTATGACCTGCTTTCGCACCTGCTCGAACCGTCATTCTCGCAGTCAAGCGGGCTTATGCCATTGCACTAACCTCACGATGTCCAACCGTGATTAGCCCACCTTCGTGCTCCTCCGTTACGCTTTGGGAGGAGACCGCCCCAGTCAAACTACCCACCAGGCACTGTCCGCAACCCCGATTAGGGGTCGACGTTAGAACATCAACACTACAAGGGTGGTATTTCAAGGACGGCTCCACACAATCTAGCGACCGTGCTTCAAAGCCTCCCACCTATCCTACACATGTAGGGTCAATGTTCAGTGCCAAGCTGTAGTAAAGGTTCACGGGGTCTTTCCGTCTAGCCGCGGGTACACTGCATCTTCACAGCGATTTCAATTTCACTGAGTCTCGGGTGGAGACAGCGTGGCCATCATTACGCCATTCGTGCAGGTCGGAACTTACCCGACAAGGAATTTCGCTACCTTAGGACCGTTATAGTTACGGCCGCCGTTTACCGGGGCTTCGATCAAGAGCTTCGACCGAAGTCTAACCCCATCAATTAACCTTCCGGCACCGGGCAGGCGTCACACCGTATACGTCATCTTACGATTTTGCACAGTGCTGTGTTTTTAATAAACAGTTGCAGCCACCTGGTATCTGCGACTCTCAATAGCTCCATCCGCAAGGGACTTCACCGTCGAGAGCGTACCTTCTCCCGAAGTTACGGTACCATTTTGCCTAGTTCCTTCACCCGAGTTCTCTCAAGCGCCTTGGTATTCTCTACCCGACCACCTGTGTCGGTTTGGGGTACGATTCCTTACAATCTGAAGCTTAGAGGCTTTTCCTGGAAGCATGGCATCAATGACTTCACTACCGTAGTAGCTCGACGTCGTGTCTCAGCCTTAAAAAGAGCCGGATTTACCTAACTCTTAAGCCTACGCACTTGAACCTGGACAACCGTCGCCAGGCCCACCTAGCCTTCTCCGTCCCCCCATCGCAATTGTAAGAAGTACGGGAATATTAACCCGTTTCCCATCGACTACGCCTTTCGGCCTCGCCTTAGGGGTCGACTTACCCTGCCCCGATTAACGTTGGACAGGAACCCTTGGTCTTCCGGCGAGGAGGTTTTTCACCCCCTTTATCGTTACTCATGTCAGCATTCGCACTTCTGATACGTCCAGCATGCGTTACCACACACCTTCAACCGCTTACAGAACGCTCCCCTACCCAATGTACTAAAGTACATTGCCGCAGCTTCGGTTTACTACTTAGCCCCGTTACATCTTCCGCGCAGGCCGACTCGACCAGTGAGCTATTACGCTTTCTTTAAATGATGGCTGCTTCTAAGCCAACATCCTGGCTGTCTGAGCCTTCCCACATCGTTTCCCACTTAGTAGTAATTTGGGACCTTAGCTGGCGGTCTGGGTTGTTTCCCTCTCCACGACGGACGTTAGCACCCGCCGTGTGTCTCCCGGATAGTACTTACTGGTATTCGGAGTTTGCAAAGGGTTGGTAAGTCGGGATGACCCCCTAGCCTTAACAGTGCTCTACCCCCAGTAGTATTCGTCCGAGGCGCTACCTAAATAGCTTTCGGGGAGAACCAGCTATCTCCAGGTTTGATTGGCCTTTCACCCCTAGCCACAAGTCATCCGCTAATTTTTCAACATTAGTCGGTTCGGTCCTCCAGTTGATGTTACTCAACCTTCAACCTGCCCATGGCTAGATCACCTGGTTTCGGGTCTATATCCAGAGACTGAACGCCCAGTTAAGACTCGGTTTCCCTACGGCTCCCCTAGATGGTTAACCTTGCCACTGAATATAAGTCGCTGACCCATTATACAAAAGGTACGCAGTCACACCACGAAGGTGCTCCTACTGCTTGTACGTACACGGTTTCAGGTTCTATTTCACTCCCCTCACAGGGGTTCTTTTCGCCTTTCCCTCACGGTACTGGTTCACTATCGGTCAGTCAGTAGTATTTAGCCTTGGAGGATGGTCCCCCCATATTCAGACAGGATATCACGTGTCCCGCCCTACTCGATTTCACTTTATATGCGTTGCCGGTTACGGGGCTATCACCCTGTATCGCACAACTTTCCAGAAGTTTCACCTGACGCATAAAAAGCTTAAGGGCTAGTCCAATTTCGCTCGCCGCTACTTTCGGAATCTCGGTTGATTTCTTTTCCTCGGGGTACTTAGATGTTTCAGTTCCCCCGGTTCGCCTCGCTGCGCTATGTATTCACGCAGCGATACTAGCTTATGCTAGTGGGTTTCCCCATTCGGAAATCCCAGACTCAAATGGTTTTTACTACCTAATCTGGGCTTATCGCAAGTTAATACGTCCTTCATCGCCTCTGACTGCCAAGGCATCCACCGTGTACGCTTAGTCACTTAACCATACAACCCGAAGGAGTTTCGAGTTGATGAACAAGTCACCAAAGTTGTCTGCAATTTTTATACATGATGCAGACTTGATTTTGCCGGACTCAAATTCCAAGAACACTTGAATGTGTTGTATTGGTGTTTGTCATAAAGACAAACATTGAGAACTTTACAAACAAACTTAAAAGTTTGTTTTGTCAGCTTTCCAAATTGTTAAAGAGCTAGATTTCTTTCGAAACCATTTTTAAAAGCACTCATCGAATGCGCTTAAAGATGGTGGAGCTAAGCAGGATCGAACTGCTGACCTCCTGCGTGCAAGGCAGGCGCTCTCCCAGCTGAGCTATAGCCCCATCAAGGTGTCGATACTGTATGCCAATTCCTTGGGAAGGGAATTGGTGGGTCTGAGTGGACTCGAACCACCGACCTCTCGCTTATCAGGCGAACGCTCTAACCACCTGAGCTACAGACCCAGTATCGTCTCTTTTTTATAAACCGTATCAATCTGTGTGGACACTCATCGTGAGTAATCATCGTATAAGGAGGTGATCCAGCGCCAGGTTCCCCTAGCGCTACCTTGTTACGACTTCACCCCAGTCATGAACCACAAAGTGGTAAGCGTCCTCCCGAAGGTTAAACTACCTACTTCTTTTGCAGCCCACTCCCATGGTGTGACGGGCGGTGTGTACAAGGCCCGGGAACGTATTCACCGTGGCATTCTGATCCACGATTACTAGCGATTCCGACTTCACGGAGTCGAGTTGCAGACTCCGATCCGGACTACGACGCACTTTTTGGGATTCGCTCACTCTCGCAAGTTGGCCGCCCTCTGTATGCGCCATTGTAGCACGTGTGTAGCCCTACTCGTAAGGGCCATGATGACTTGACGTCGTCCCCACCTTCCTCCGGTTTATCACCGGCAGTCTCCCTGGAGTTCCCACCCGAAGTGCTGGCAAACAAGGATAAGGGTTGCGCTCGTTGCGGGACTTAACCCAACATTTCACAACACGAGCTGACGACAGCCATGCAGCACCTGTCTCAGAGTTCCCGAAGGCACCAATCCATCTCTGGAAAGTTCTCTGGATGTCAAGAGTAGGTAAGGTTCTTCGCGTTGCATCGAATTAAACCACATGCTCCACCGCTTGTGCGGGCCCCCGTCAATTCATTTGAGTTTTAATCTTGCGACCGTACTCCCCAGGCGGTCTACTTAACGCGTTAGCTCCGAAAGCCACGGCTCAAGGCCACAACCTCCAAGTAGACATCGTTTACGGCGTGGACTACCAGGGTATCTAATCCTGTTTGCTCCCCACGCTTTCGCATCTGAGTGTCAGTATCTGTCCAGGGGGCCGCCTTCGCCACCGGTATTCCTTCAGATCTCTACGCATTTCACCGCTACACCTGAAATTCTACCCCCCTCTACAGTACTCTAGTCTGCCAGTTTCAAATGCTATTCCGAGGTTGAGCCCCGGGCTTTCACATCTGACTTAACAAACCACCTGCATGCGCTTTACGCCCAGTAATTCCGATTAACGCTCGCACCCTCCGTATTACCGCGGCTGCTGGCACGGAGTTAGCCGGTGCTTCTTCTGTCGCTAACGTCAAATAATGCAGCTATTAACTACACTACCTTCCTCACGACTGAAAGTGCTTTACAACCCGAAGGCCTTCTTCACACACGCGGCATGGCTGCATCAGGCTTGCGCCCATTGTGCAATATTCCCCACTGCTGCCTCCCGTAGGAGTCTGGACCGTGTCTCAGTTCCAGTGTGGCTGATCATCCTCTCAGACCAGCTAGGGATCGTCGCCTTGGTGAGCCATTACCTCACCAACTAGCTAATCCCACCTAGGCATATCCTGACGCGAGAGGCCCGAAGGTCCCCCTCTTTGACCCGTAGGTATTATGCGGTATTAGCCATCGTTTCCAATGGTTATCCCCCACATCAGGGCAATTTCCTAGGCATTACTCACCCGTCCGCCGCTCGACGCCGTTATCGTTCCCCGAAGGTTCAGATAACTCGTTTCCGCTCGACTTGCATGTGTTAGGCCTGCCGCCAGCGTTCAATCTGAGCCATGATCAAACTCTTCAATTTAAGATTTTGTTCGGCTCAATGAATACTGAACATTACATAAGTAATGTTTGAATTGACTGTGCTGAATCTTTCGATTCAATGGTCACTTCGTTTCATTGAAACCTAATTTGATACCGAAGTATCTAATTGGATTATCATCAACGAGTGCCCACACAGATTGATAGGTCTATATTGTTAAAGAGCTTGGCTTTCAGTGCCTTAGCACTTAAGCGAGGTGCGTATAATACGCTTTCCACTTTGAAAGTCAACATAAAACTCTAAATTTATTTAGAACTTTATGGTGACTCGTCTGTATTCAGACAAGTCGGAAATAAAGCCTGGCGATGTCCTACTCTCACATGGGGAAGCCCCACACTACCATCGGCGCTAATTCGTTTCACTTCTGAGTTCGGAATGGAAATCAGGTGGGTCCAAATCGCTATGGTCGCCAAGCAAATTCTTTAATCTGGAAAACTGATTTTAAGTTCTACTTACACACATTCAATGTTCTTACATCGAGTCCATCAAAACCCCTTGGGTGTTGTATGGTTAAGCCTCACGGGCAATTAGTACAGGTTAGCTCAACGCCTCACAACGCTTACACACCCTGCCTATCAACGTTCTAGTCTCGAACAACCCTTTAGGATACTTAAAGTATCAGGGAAGACTCATCTCAGGGCTCGCTTCCCGCTTAGATGCTTTCAGCGGTTATCGATTCCGAACTTAGCTACCGGGCAATGCGTCTGGCGACACAACCCGAACACCAGAGGTTCGTCCACTCCGGTCCTCTCGTACTAGGAGCAGCCCCCTTCAATCTTCCAACGCCCACGGCAGATAGGGACCGAACTGTCTCACGACGTTCTAAACCCAGCTCGCGTACCACTTTAAATGGCGAACAGCCATACCCTTGGGACCGACTTCAGCCCCAGGATGTGATGAGCCGACATCGAGGTGCCAAACACCGCCGTCGATATGAACTCTTGGGCGGTATCAGCCTGTTATCCCCGGAGTACCTTTTATCCGTTGAGCGATGGCCCTTCCATTCAGAACCACCGGATCACTATGACCTGCTTTCGCACCTGCTCGAACCGTCATTCTCGCAGTCAAGCGGGCTTATGCCATTGCACTAACCTCACGATGTCCAACCGTGATTAGCCCACCTTCGTGCTCCTCCGTTACGCTTTGGGAGGAGACCGCCCCAGTCAAACTACCCACCAGGCACTGTCCGCAACCCCGATTAGGGGTCGACGTTAGAACATCAACACTACAAGGGTGGTATTTCAAGGACGGCTCCACACAATCTAGCGACCGTGCTTCAAAGCCTCCCACCTATCCTACACATGTAGGGTCAATGTTCAGTGCCAAGCTGTAGTAAAGGTTCACGGGGTCTTTCCGTCTAGCCGCGGGTACACTGCATCTTCACAGCGATTTCAATTTCACTGAGTCTCGGGTGGAGACAGCGTGGCCATCATTACGCCATTCGTGCAGGTCGGAACTTACCCGACAAGGAATTTCGCTACCTTAGGACCGTTATAGTTACGGCCGCCGTTTACCGGGGCTTCGATCAAGAGCTTCGACCGAAGTCTAACCCCATCAATTAACCTTCCGGCACCGGGCAGGCGTCACACCGTATACGTCATCTTACGATTTTGCACAGTGCTGTGTTTTTAATAAACAGTTGCAGCCACCTGGTATCTGCGACTCTCAATAGCTCCATCCGCAAGGGACTTCACCGTCGAGAGCGTACCTTCTCCCGAAGTTACGGTACCATTTTGCCTAGTTCCTTCACCCGAGTTCTCTCAAGCGCCTTGGTATTCTCTACCCGACCACCTGTGTCGGTTTGGGGTACGATTCCTTACAATCTGAAGCTTAGAGGCTTTTCCTGGAAGCATGGCATCAATGACTTCACTACCGTAGTAGCTCGACGTCGTGTCTCAGCCTTAAAAAGAGCCGGATTTACCTAACTCTTAAGCCTACGCACTTGAACCTGGACAACCGTCGCCAGGCCCACCTAGCCTTCTCCGTCCCCCCATCGCAATTGTAAGAAGTACGGGAATATTAACCCGTTTCCCATCGACTACGCCTTTCGGCCTCGCCTTAGGGGTCGACTTACCCTGCCCCGATTAACGTTGGACAGGAACCCTTGGTCTTCCGGCGAGGAGGTTTTTCACCCCCTTTATCGTTACTCATGTCAGCATTCGCACTTCTGATACGTCCAGCATGCGTTACCACACACCTTCAACCGCTTACAGAACGCTCCCCTACCCAATGTACTAAAGTACATTGCCGCAGCTTCGGTTTACTACTTAGCCCCGTTACATCTTCCGCGCAGGCCGACTCGACCAGTGAGCTATTACGCTTTCTTTAAATGATGGCTGCTTCTAAGCCAACATCCTGGCTGTCTGAGCCTTCCCACATCGTTTCCCACTTAGTAGTAATTTGGGACCTTAGCTGGCGGTCTGGGTTGTTTCCCTCTCCACGACGGACGTTAGCACCCGCCGTGTGTCTCCCGGATAGTACTTACTGGTATTCGGAGTTTGCAAAGGGTTGGTAAGTCGGGATGACCCCCTAGCCTTAACAGTGCTCTACCCCCAGTAGTATTCGTCCGAGGCGCTACCTAAATAGCTTTCGGGGAGAACCAGCTATCTCCAGGTTTGATTGGCCTTTCACCCCTAGCCACAAGTCATCCGCTAATTTTTCAACATTAGTCGGTTCGGTCCTCCAGTTGATGTTACTCAACCTTCAACCTGCCCATGGCTAGATCACCTGGTTTCGGGTCTATATCCAGAGACTGAACGCCCAGTTAAGACTCGGTTTCCCTACGGCTCCCCTAGATGGTTAACCTTGCCACTGAATATAAGTCGCTGACCCATTATACAAAAGGTACGCAGTCACACCACGAAGGTGCTCCTACTGCTTGTACGTACACGGTTTCAGGTTCTATTTCACTCCCCTCACAGGGGTTCTTTTCGCCTTTCCCTCACGGTACTGGTTCACTATCGGTCAGTCAGTAGTATTTAGCCTTGGAGGATGGTCCCCCCATATTCAGACAGGATATCACGTGTCCCGCCCTACTCGATTTCACTTTAAATGCGTTGCCGGTTACGGGGCTATCACCCTGTATCGCACAACTTTCCAGAAGTTTCACCTGACGCATAAAAAGCTTAAGGGCTAGTCCAATTTCGCTCGCCGCTACTTTCGGAATCTCGGTTGATTTCTTTTCCTCGGGGTACTTAGATGTTTCAGTTCCCCCGGTTCGCCTCGCTGCGCTATGTATTCACGCAGCGATACTAGCTTATGCTAGTGGGTTTCCCCATTCGGAAATCCCAGATTCAAATGGTTTTTACTACCTAATCTGGGCTTATCGCAAGTTAATACGTCCTTCATCGCCTCTGACTGCCAAGGCATCCACCGTGTACGCTTAGTCACTTAACCATACAACCCGAAGGAGTTTCGAGTTGATGAACAAGTCACCAAAGTTGTCTGCAATTTTTATACATGATGCAGACTCGATTTTGCCGGACTCAAATTCCAAGAACACTTGAATGTGTTGTATTGGTGTTTGTCATAAAGACAAACATTGAGAACTTTACAAACAAACTTAAAAGTTTGTTTTGTCAGCTTTCCAAATTGTTAAAGAGCTATGTTAGCTACAAGCTTGCGCTTGTGAACTATCAATCTGTGTGGACACTCATCGTGAGTAATCATCGTATAAGGAGGTGATCCAGCGCCAGGTTCCCCTAGCGCTACCTTGTTACGACTTCACCCCAGTCATGAACCACAAAGTGGTAAGCGTCCTCCCGAAGGTTAAACTACCTACTTCTTTTGCAGCCCACTCCCATGGTGTGACGGGCGGTGTGTACAAGGCCCGGGAACGTATTCACCGTGGCATTCTGATCCACGATTACTAGCGATTCCGACTTCACGGAGTCGAGTTGCAGACTCCGATCCGGACTACGACGCACTTTTTGGGATTCGCTCACTCTCGCAAGTTGGCCGCCCTCTGTATGCGCCATTGTAGCACGTGTGTAGCCCTACTCGTAAGGGCCATGATGACTTGACGTCGTCCCCACCTTCCTCCGGTTTATCACCGGCAGTCTCCCTGGAGTTCCCACCCGAAGTGCTGGCAAACAAGGATAAGGGTTGCGCTCGTTGCGGGACTTAACCCAACATTTCACAACACGAGCTGACGACAGCCATGCAGCACCTGTCTCAGAGTTCCCGAAGGCACCAATCCATCTCTGGAAAGTTCTCTGGATGTCAAGAGTAGGTAAGGTTCTTCGCGTTGCATCGAATTAAACCACATGCTCCACCGCTTGTGCGGGCCCCCGTCAATTCATTTGAGTTTTAATCTTGCGACCGTACTCCCCAGGCGGTCTACTTAACGCGTTAGCTCCGAAAGCCACGGCTCAAGGCCACAACCTCCAAGTAGACATCGTTTACGGCGTGGACTACCAGGGTATCTAATCCTGTTTGCTCCCCACGCTTTCGCATCTGAGTGTCAGTATCTGTCCAGGGGGCCGCCTTCGCCACCGGTATTCCTTCAGATCTCTACGCATTTCACCGCTACACCTGAAATTCTACCCCCCTCTACAGTACTCTAGTCTGCCAGTTTCAAATGCTATTCCGAGGTTGAGCCCCGGGCTTTCACATCTGACTTAACAAACCACCTGCATGCGCTTTACGCCCAGTAATTCCGATTAACGCTCGCACCCTCCGTATTACCGCGGCTGCTGGCACGGAGTTAGCCGGTGCTTCTTCTGTCGCTAACGTCAAATAATGCAGCTATTAACTACACTACCTTCCTCACGACTGAAAGTGCTTTACAACCCGAAGGCCTTCTTCACACACGCGGCATGGCTGCATCAGGCTTGCGCCCATTGTGCAATATTCCCCACTGCTGCCTCCCGTAGGAGTCTGGACCGTGTCTCAGTTCCAGTGTGGCTGATCATCCTCTCAGACCAGCTAGGGATCGTCGCCTTGGTGAGCCATTACCTCACCAACTAGCTAATCCCACCTAGGCATATCCTGACGCGAGAGGCCCGAAGGTCCCCCTCTTTGACCCGAAGGTATTATGCGGTATTAGCCATCGTTTCCAATGGTTATCCCCCACATCAGGGCAATTTCCTAGGCATTACTCACCCGTCCGCCGCTCGACGCCGTTATCGTTCCCCGAAGGTTCAGATAACTCGTTTCCGCTCGACTTGCATGTGTTAGGCCTGCCGCCAGCGTTCAATCTGAGCCATGATCAAACTCTTCAATTTAAGATTTTG